>CAVSSP010000004.1:0-1380000 GCA_963730685.1 uncultured Acidimicrobiales bacterium
CCGGTTCGCCATCCGCGAGGGTGGCCGCACGGTCGCCTCCGGCCGGGTCACGAAGATCCTCGAATAGTCCTGCTGTGACGATCACCCCCACGAGAGGACCCCGTACCCATGGCCGCTGAAGGCCCCCGCCAGAAGATCAGGATCCGCCTGAAGGCGTACGACCACGAGATCCTCGACCAGTCGACCGAAAAGATCGTGCAGACGGTGCTCCGGACCCAGGCCAAGGTGCTCGGACCGGTGCCGCTGCCGACCGAGAAGCACCGCTACACGGTGATCCGGTCCCCCCACAAGTACAAGGACAGCCGCGAGCACTTCGAGATGCGGGTGCACAAGCGGTTGGTGGACATCGTCGAGCACACCCCGAAGACGGTGGACTCGCTGCAGCGCCTCGACCTTCCGGCCGGGGTGGACATCGAGATCAAGATCCAGACGGTCTGACCGCTCCGGCGGCGATCTTCGGGGTCCTGCCCCGTTGAATCGACCTCTCGGGATGGTATAGGGTGTCTGGTCGGCCCGGTTTCGGGCCCCAAACATGTGAGTAGGACGTGTTCGAGCGCCCGCGGAAGGACGGCGGGGACCTCGGACCAAACCAGGCGAGCGCTCCGCTCGGGTTCTTCCGAGCGGAGCGTCTGCGTGCGAGCCGATGCGATACGAGGCACCGGCGTAACCACCAGTGCAGGGTGCATGGCAAGCAGTGCCGTAGGAACCGTCCTGTGCCGGCCGGCATGGGACAGAGCGAAGAGTCGAGACGGAGAAGCTCCAGTGGCCACCAAGGCGATCGTGGGCGAAAAGGTCGGAATGACCCAGATATGGGACGATCAGAACCGGGCCATCCCGGTGACGATGGTGCGCGTGGCGCCGGTCCGTGTCGTGCAGGTCAAGACCCCTGAGGGCGAGGGCTACTCGGCGTTGCAGGTGACCTGGGGCCATCGGCGCTCCTCGGCCCTGACCAAGCCCGAGCGCGGGCACTACGACAAGGCGGGTGTCGACCCCGGGCGGCGGCTGGTGGAGCTGCGGCTCGACGACACCTCCGAGTACGAGGTGGGCCAGCAGCTGACCGCCGACCTGCTGCAGGCGGGCGAGCTCGTCGACGCCATCGCCGTCTCCAAGGGCAAGGGCTTCGCCGGCGGGATGAAGCGCCACAACTTCAAGGGCCAGGGTGCCTCGCACGGGAACCACAAGAAGCACCGCTCGCCCGGCTCGATCGGTGCCTGTGCCACCCCGTCCCGGGTGTTCAAGGGCACCCGCATGGCCGGCCGGATGGGTGGACAGCAGGTGACGACCCTCAACCTGGAGATCGTCCAGGCCGACTCGGAGCGGGAGCTCATCCTGGTCAAGGGGGCGGTGCCCGGCCCGCGGGGCGGCATCGTGATCCTCCGTGACGCCGTCAAGGCTCCGCTGGTGAAGGGGGGCAAGGCCTGATGAGCACCACCGAGACCATCGACCTCGAGACGGCCAGCCCGTCGGAGATCCGGAGATTCCTCCGTCCCGCCCCCCAGGTGCGCACCACCGTCCGACGGTCCGTGGACGGCAACGAGCTGGGCGAGGTGGCGCTCGAGCCGTCCATCTTCGGGATCGAGCCCAACCTGGCCGTCCTGCACCAGGTGGTCACCGCCCAGCTGGCGGCGGCGCGTTCGGGCACCCAGTCGACCAAGACGAGGGCCGAGGTCCGCGGCGGCGGCGCCAAGCCGTTCCGGCAGAAGGGCACCGGCCGGGCCCGTCAGGGGTCGACCCGCTCGCCGCAGTGGATCGGTGGCGGGGTGGCGCTCGGGCCCAAGCCGCGCTCCTACGCCCAGAAGACGCCCAAGAAGATGATCCAGCTCGCCCTGCGCTCGGCGCTGTCCGACCGCGCCGCCCAGGGCCGGGTGGTGGTGATCGACGCCTGGGACTTCGAGATCCCGAGCACCAAGGCGGCCATTGCAGTACTCGACGCCCTCGGGGTGTCCGGCCGGGTCCTGGTGGTGCTGGGCGGCGAGGACGGCTACGCCGACCGTTCCTTCGGCAACCTGCCCGAGGTCCAGACCATCGTGGCCGGCGAGCTCAACGCCTACGACATCCTGGTCAACGACTGGCTGGTGTTCACCGACGAGACCCTGCCGGGCGGTTCGGGCCCCGACGTCGAGGCCGGGGACGCTGTGGAACCCGGGGATGCAGTGGATGCGACCGAGGACGCCGGCGAGTCCGGTGCGGCAGAAGGAGAGGGCTCATGAGGGATCCCCACAACGTGCTGATCCGGCCGGTGGTGTCGGAGAAGTCGTACTCCTTGATGGACAACAACGTCTATGTGTTCGTCGTGGACCCCTCGGCCACGAAGATCGACGTGCGCCACGCGGTGGAGCAGGCGTTCAACGTGCGGGTGGACAACGTCAACACCCTCAACCGGAAGGGCAAGACCAAGCGCAACCGGAAGAACAACTCCCTTGGTCACCGCCCCGACACCAAGCGGGCCATCGTCACCCTCCACGAGGGTGACTCGATCGACCTCTTCGAGAACTGAGAGACCGGTACCAGACCATGCCACTCCGCTCACGTAAGCCGACCAGCGCCGGCCGGCGCTTCCAGACCGTCTCCGACTTCGCCGAGATCACCCGGGACCGCCCGGAGAAGTCCCTGTTGGCCCCCAAGCCTTCGACCGGCGGCCGCAACAGCTACGGGCGGAAGACGTCCCGCCACCGCGGTGGCGGCCACAAGCAGCAGTACCGGATCATCGACTTCAAGCGGGACAAGGACGGCGTGCCGGCCAAGGTGGCCGCCATCGAGTACGACCCCAACCGCAACGCCCGCATCGCCCTGCTCCACTACCTCGACGGTGAGAAGCGCTACATCCTGGCCCCGGCCCAGGTGCAGGTGGGAGACCGCCTCCAGTCGGGCCAGGGCGCCGAGATCCGGACCGGCAACGCCCTTCCGCTTCGCTTCATCCCGGTCGGTTCGGTGATCCACAACGTCGAGCTGCGCCCGGGTGGCGGCGGCAAGCTGGCCCGCGGGGCCGGCATGAGCGTCCAGCTGGTGGCCAAGGAGGGGGCGTTCGCCACCCTCCGGCTGCCCTCCACGGAGATGCGCCGGGTCTCCATCGACTGCCGGGCCACCCTGGGAACCGTGGGCAACTCGGAGGCCGAGCTGATCAAGATCGGCAAGGCCGGGCGGAACCGGTGGAAGGGGAAGCGTCCCCAGACACGTGGTGTGGCCATGAACCCGGTCGACCACCCATTGGGTGGCGGCGAGGGCAAGACCTCGGGTGGCCGCCATCCGGTCTCGCCGTGGGGCCAGCCCGAGGGCCGTACCCGGGCCCGCAACAAGGACTCCGACAAGATGATCGTCCGCAGGCGCCGCACACGCGGTGCCCGGCGGTAGGAAGACAGAGGGAAACGCCACATGCCCCGCAGCCTCAAGAAGGGTCCGTTCGTCGACGACCACCTGCTCAAGAAGGTGGACGTCCTCAACGCGGCCGGCGACAAGAAGGTCATCAAGACCTGGTCCCGCCGATCCACGATCATCCCCGACATGGTGGGACACACCATCGCCGTGCACGACGGCCGGAAGCACATCCCGGTCTACGTGACCGAATCGATGGTCGGCCACAAGCTGGGCGAGTTCGCCCCCACCCGGACCTTCAAGTTCCACGCCGGCCAAGAGCGGGCGGGGAGGCGCTGAGATGCCTGGTGTGAAGACCAACGAGCGCGAGGGGACCCGGGCGGTGCTGCGGCACAGCCGCATGTCCGCCTCCAAGGTCCGCCAGGTGCTCGATCTCATCCGCGGCCAGGACGTGGACCGGGCCGCGGAGATCCTGGCTCTGGGCGACCGCGAAGCCGCCACCACGGTCGGCAAGGTGCTGGCCTCCGCCGTGGCCAACGCCGTCCACAACGACGGACTCGATGCCGAGGAGCTCTATGTGTCGGCATGCTTCGCCGACGAGGGCAGCACGCTCAAGCGGTGGCGGCCCCGGGCCCGCGGCCGGGCCACCCGGATCCGCAAACGGACCTCGCACATTACGATCATCGTGAGCAGGCTGCCCGACGATCGGATCGCCAGGCGCCGCGCCAAGCAGGCCGCCAACACCTCGCAGCGCTCCCGCCGCGTGGCGGGGTCCCGTCGCCGGCAGCGGTCCGAGGGCACCGACACCCAGTCGGCGCAGAAGAGGTCGGATGCCGACACCGGGGCCGAAGCGTGGCCCGAGGACGCCGTCCAGGCCGACGATGTGATCACCGAGACGGAGGCCGGGCCGCTCGAGGAGTCCGACATCGACGGCGGGGACGACGCCGTCACGGAAGCCGATGACGAGGTCACCGAGACCGAGGCCGGCACGTTCGACGAGGCAGACGAGGTCGACGACGAGTTGGAAGACAGCGACGACACCGACGGCGATTCAGCCGAAGAGAAGGGCAAGTAGATGGGCCAGAAGGTAAACCCGTACGGGTTTCGGCTCGGTGTCACCACCGACTGGAAGTCGCGTTGGTTCGAGGAGCGCAACTACCAGAACTGCGTCATCGAGGACTGGGAGATCCGCGACTACCTGATGTCGCAGCTCGAGTCCGCCGCGGTCAGCCGCATCGAGATCGAGCGGACCCGCGACCGGTTGCGGGTGGACATCCACACCGCCCGGCCCGGCATCGTCATCGGACGCCGCGGCGCCGAGGCCGACCGCCTGAAGAAGAAGATCGAGGAGATCACCGGCCTGAACAACCGGATCCAGCTGAACATCCAAGAGATCAAGCAGCCCGAGCTCGACGCCGCCCTCATCGCCCAGGGGATCTGCGACCAGCTGGCACGACGGGTGGCGTTCCGCCGGGCCATGAAACGCTCGATCCAGACGGTCCAGAAGGCCGGCGCCCTGGGGGTGCGGGTGCAGTGCTCGGGCCGCCTGGGTGGCTCGGAGATGTCCCGCAAGGAGTCCTACCGCGAGGGCCGCGTCCCGCTGCACACCCTGCGGGCGGACATCGACTACGGCTTCCGCGAGGCCAAGACCACCTTCGGCCGGATCGGCGTGAAGGTGTGGATCTACAAGGGCGACATCCTCCCCTACAAGATCTCGACGGAGGACAAGATCACCCGCGAGGCGGCCATGGCCGTGGGCGAGACGTCCGGCCAGGGCGGGGACGCCCCCCGCCGCCTGATCACCGCCGGTGGCGGCCGGCGGCGTGCAGAACAGGGTGCACCCGGCAGTGTGGTGACCGTCGACTCCGACACCGACGGGGCGACCGACATCCCCGAAGGCCTGGTGGACCGGTCGACGGCGGACATCGCCGCCCCTCCGGCCGTTCCCGACGAGCTCGAGCGCATCCTCACCGAGGACGAGGAGATCGAGCGCCGGACCCGCGAGCACCACGAGACGCCCCACTTCCGCAAGGAGGTGGACTGAGGTGTTGATGCCCCGCAAGGTGAAGCACCGCAAGCAGCAGCGCGGGCGCATGAGCGGCAAGGCCAAGGGTGGCAGCGATGTCACGTTCGGCGACTTCGGCATCCAGGCGCTGGAGCCGGCCTGGTTGACGGCGCGTCAGATCGAGGCGGCCCGGATCGCCATGACCCGGCACGTCAAGCGTGGCGGCAAGGTGTGGATCCGGGTGTTCCCGGACCGTCCCGTGACCCAGAAGCCGGCCGAGACCCGCATGGGCTCGGGCAAGGGGAACCCCGAGCACTGGGTGGCCGTGGTCAAGCCCGGCCGCATCCTGTTCGAATTGGCCGGCGTGGAGCCCGACCTGGCCCGCGAGGCCATGGAGCGGGCCATCCAGAAACTGCCCTTCAAGGCTCGCTTCGTGATCCGTCCCGGTACCCACGGGACGCCGGAGGTGCAGGTGTGATGGCCACCGCCGCCGATATCTCCATGTACGACACCGACGAGCTGGAGCGCCAGCTCAGCGAGACGCGCCGCGAGCTCTTCAACCTCCGGTTCCAGCTGGCCACCGGGCAGCTGGACAACTTCTCGCGCATCAACCACGTGCGCAAGGACGTGGCCCGGATGATGACCGAGCTGCGCAACCGCGAGATCGCCGAAGCCGAGGGGATGGCGTTCGAGGACCTTCCCGCCCACCAGGCCGCCGCCCGCCGGCGCTCCGCCGACCAGGCCCTCGGCCGCAGTGAGACCACCGCCTCGGAGCGCCGCGCCGCAGCCAAGGCCGAGGCCGAGGCCGAGGCCGACGAGGACACCCACGACCACGACGACCTTGACGACGACGACCTGGTCGACGTGGACCTGGTCGACGACTCGGCCGATGAGGACGAGATCGCCGATGAGGACGAGATCGCCGAAGAAGTAGCCGACGACGACGGGATGGCCCTTCCCGACGATGAGTCCGTCGACGGCATCGAGGACTCGGGCGATCCAGAGGAGAAGAGCTGATGGCCGACGAGCAGACTGCCGACAAGACCGAGGACCGGGTCAACCGCCGCAAGGTGCGCGAGGGCCTGGTCGTGTCCGACTCCATGGACGCCACCGTGGTGGTGGCGGTGGTGGAGCGTGTCCGCCACCCCCGGTACGGCAAGACGGTCCAGCGGACCAAGCGCCTCTACGTCCACGACGGCGACAACGCCGCCAAGGTGGGCGACCGGGTGCGCGTGGTCGAGACCCGGCCGCTGTCGAAGCTCAAGCGGTGGCGGCTGTCGGAAGTCCTGGAGCGTGCCCGATGATCCAGCAGGAATCCCGACTCCGGGTGGCCGACAACTCCGGGGCCAAAGAGGTGCTCTGCATCAAGGTCCTCGGCGGCTCACGCCGCCGGTACGCCTCGATCGGGGACATCTTCGTGGCCACGGTGAAAGACGCCATCCCCGGCGCGGCGGTGAAGAAGGGCGACGTCGTCAAGTGCGTCGTCGTCCGGACGAAGAAGGAGAAGCGCCGTCCAGACGGTAGCTACATCCGCTTCGACGAGAACGCCGCCGTGCTCATCAACGACCAGCAGCAACCACGCGGGACCCGCATCTTCGGACCGGTAGGCCGGGAGTTGCGCGACAAGCGCTTCATGCGGATCGTCTCGCTGGCACCGGAGGTGTTGTAGATGCGTATTCGCAAAGGTGACAAGGTCCAGGTCCTCAGCGGCAAGGACCGTGGCAAACAGGCCAACGTGGTGAGGGCCATCCCCGCAGAGGGAAGGGTCATCGTCGAGGGCGTGCACGTGGCCAAGCGCCACGCCAAGCCCACCCGCGCCACCATGCAGGGCGGCGTGATCGACAAGTTCATGCCGGTGTCGGTGTCGTCGGTGGCCATCGTCTGCAACAACTGCGGGCCAACCCGCATCGGGATGCGCATCGACGAGCAGGGCCGCAAGCTCCGGGTGTGCAAGAAGTGCGGGGGTGATCTGTGATGGCACCGGCTACGGCCACGGCTACCCGACCCCGTCTGAAGGCGCGCTACGACGCCCAGGTACGAGCCGAGCTCAAAGAGACCCTGGGCCTCGCCAACATCATGGAGGTCCCCCGGCTCTCCAAGATCGTCATCAACATGGGCGTGGGCCGGGCCACCCAGCAGAAGTCGCTGATCGAGGGGGCCATGCGCGACCTCGAGATCATCTCGGGGCAGAAGCCGGTCGTCACCAGGGCGAGGAAGTCCATCGCCTCGTTCAAGCTCCGCGAGGGGCAGGAGATCGGCGCCAAGGTGACCCTGCGCGGGGACCGGGCCTGGGAGTTCCTCGACCGGCTGCTGGCCATGGCCATTCCCCGCATCCGGGACTTCCGGGGCCTCTCGCCCCGGTCGTTCGACGGTCACGGCAACTACACCTTCGGCGTGACCGAGCAGCTGATCTTTCCCGAGATCGACTACGACCGCATCGACACCACCCGGGGCATGGACATCACCATCGCCACCACCGCACGTTCCGACGAAGAGGGCCGGGCACTCCTGGCCGCCTTCGGCTTTCCCTTCCGACAGGAGAACCAGTAACCCCATGGCGAAGAAGGCTTTGATCGAAAAGCAGCAGCGCACCCCAAAGTTCAAGGTGCGCGGGTACACGCGGTGCCGCCGGTGCGGCCGACCCAAGTCGGTGTACCGGAAGTTCGGCCTGTGCCGGATCTGCCTGCGGGTGATGGTCCATGCCGGTGAGATTCCCGGCGTGACGAAGGCCAGTTGGTGAGAGGAGGCGACGAACGATGACGATGACCGACCCGATTGCCGACATGCTGACCCGCATCCGGAACGCCAACACCGCCCACTTCGACACCGTCAAGATGCCCGGATCCAAGCTCAAAGAGTCCCTGGCCGCCATCCTGGTGGACGAGGGGTACATCGTGAGCTACCAGGTCAGTGACGACCCGGGCAAGCCCGGCAAGACCCTGGAGATCCAGATGAAGTACGCGCCCGATCGCGCCCGCACCATCTCGGGCATCAAGCGGGTGTCCAAGCCCGGTCTGCGCATCTACGCCCGGGCCGACAAGATGCCCCGCGTGCTCGGGGGCCTGGGCGTGGCCGTGGTGTCCACCTCCAAGGGGCTCATGACCGACCGCGAGGCGCGCAAGCGCCGCATGGGCGGGGAGGTGCTCTGCTATGTCTGGTAGCCGCACTGCGCCGCCCCGTGACGGTGCCGCACTGCCCTGTGCCTGCACAGCGTCGTCCACGACCACCGGAGGTACCCGCTGATGTCCCGCATCGGACGTTCGCCGATCGCCGTGCCCTCCGGGGTGTCGGTGGCGGTGGGGACGGACAACATGGTGACGGTCAAGGGACCCCAGGGCGAGCTCGCCCGCACCGTGCCCGCCGCCATCACCATCCGCCAGGACGGCGAAGTGCTGGTGGTCGAGCGACCCGACGACCAGCGCCAGAACCGGGCCCTCCACGGCCTGACCAGGTCGCTGGTGGCCAACATGGTGTCGGGCGTGACCCAGGGCTTCTCCAAGGAGCTGGAGATCGTCGGAGTCGGATACCGGGCCATCCCGAAGGGCCCCTCGGCGCTCGAGCTGGCACTGGGATTCTCCCATCCGGTCAACGTGACGGCTCCCGAGGGCGTCACCTTCGAGGTGCCGTCGGCGACGAGGATCATCATCAAGGGGATCGACAAGGAGAAAGTCGGCCAAGTGGCCGCCGACATCCGCAAGCTGCGTAAGCCTGAGCCCTACAAGGGCAAGGGAATCCGTTACGTCGGCGAGCGGGTCGTGCGCAAGGCCGGGAAGGCAGCCAAGTAATGGCACGTACGAACCACAAGCTGGAGCTGCGCCGCCGCCGGCACGCCCGCGTCCGCCGGCGGGTCCACGGGTCCGCCGAGCGGCCCCGTCTGGCGGTCTTCCGCTCCAACAAGCACATCTCCGCCCAACTGATCGACGACGACGCCGGTCGCACCCTGGCCGCCGCCTCGTCCATCGAGGGCGGCCTGCGGGGCACGTCGGGTGGGAACATCGACGCCGCCACCAACGTCGGCTCGCTGGTCGCAACCCGGGCCAAGGCCGCCGGCATCACCACCGTGGTCTTCGACCGTGGTGGATTCGCCTATCACGGACGGGTGGCTGCGCTGGCCGACGCCGCCCGTGCCGAAGGACTGGAGTTCTAGGACCATGGCTGCCAACGAGTTGCAATTCGAAGAGCGCACCATCCGGGTCAACCGGGTGTCCAAGGTCGTCAAGGGCGGCCGTCGGTTCTCCTTCGCCGCCCTGATGGTGGTCGGGGACGGCAACGGGAAGGTCGGCCTGGGCTACGGCAAGGCCAAAGAGGCGGGCCTGGCCGTGCAGAAGGGCATCGAAGAGGCCCGCAAGAACATGTTCGACGTCCCGCTGGCCGGGAGCACCATCACCCACCCCATCATCGGGGAGAGCGGCGCCGGCCGGGTCATGTTGAAGCCGGCCGCCCCGGGTACCGGTGTCATCGCCGGTGGCGCCGCCCGGGCCATCCTCGAGATGGCCGGGATCCGCGACATCCTGGCCAAGTCACTCGGCTCCTCCAACGGCATCAACGTGGCCCACGCCACCATCGCCGGGCTGAAGGGCCTGAAGCGCCCCGACGAGATCGCCATCCTGCGGGGCAAGCCGGCCGAGGAGGTCGTCCCCGCCGCCCTCCTGCGTGCCTACCGCGAGCGTCGGCGTGAGGCCGACCTGTTCACGGAGGTGAGTTGAGATGGCAGACGGAGCAGCCCGCACGTCGGCTGATGCCACCACCGGTTGGGTGCGGGTGACCCAGGTCCGGTCGTCGATCGGCACCAAGCCCAAGCACCGTGGCACCCTCCGGGCCCTCGGCCTGAGGGGCATCGGGCGCACCAATGTGCTGCCCGACCGTCCGGAAATCCGTGGGATGCTGGCCCGCGTTCCCCACCTGGTGGACGTGGTGCCCGCCGAGCCCGACGAGAAAGGTCGACCATGAAGGTCCATGAGCTTCGCCCACCTGCAGGGTCCACCCGTGCCCGCCGCCGGGTCGGTCGCGGCATCGCCGGCAAGGGCGGCAAGACCGCGGGCCGGGGCACCAAGGGCCAGGGCGCCCGTGACACCATCCCGATGGGATTCGAGGGTGGCCAGCTGCCCCTGATGCAGCGCATCCCCAAACTGCGTGGCTTCAAGAACCCGTTCCGCATCGACTACACCCCGGTGAACCTGAGCGCCCTCGAGGGGCTCGAGGGCGACTCCATCGACATCCCCGGGTTGGTGGCCCATGGCCTGGTCCGCAAGGGGGACCTGGTCAAGATCCTCGGTGACGGGACGCTGACCCGCTCGGTCTCCGTGGAGGCACACGCGTTCTCCAAGTCGGCGCAAGCGGCGATCACCGGCGCCGGAGGCTCGACGACCGTCGTCCCGCTCCCGTTCGGCCATCATCGCCCGCCCGCTCAGGGCAACGCCCTCACCAACCGGTAGCATCGGCCCGAAGCGGCGTCGAGGAGCCCAATGCTCTCCAGTTTGGCCAACATCTTCCGGATCCCCGACCTTCGAAAGAAGGTCCTGTTCACGTTGACCATCATCGCCCTGTACCAGTTCGGGGCCAACGTGCCTGTCCCCTTCGTGAACTTCTCGAAGGTGCAACAGCTCGAGGCGGCCTCCAAGTCCTCGGGTGTCCTCGGATTCCTCAATCTCTTCTCCGGGGGGGCCCTCACCCGGATGGCCGTGTTCGGGCTGGGCATCATGCCCTACATCACCTCCAGCATCATCATCCAGCTGCTGGCCACGGTGATCCCCAAGCTCGAACAGTGGCGTGACCAGGGAGCCGTCGGGCAGAAGAAGCTGACCCAGACCACCCGCTACCTGACGGTGGCGCTGGCCCTCATGCAGTCGACCGGCCTCGTCTACCTGTTCCACAAGGGCGGGGGAGGCCTGTTCGGGTCCAGCCAGAACGTGGACCTCATCCTCAACTACTCGATCTGGCGGGCGGCGTTCATCGTGATGACGCTGACGGCCGGTACCGCCTTCGTCATGTGGCTGGCCGAGCTGATCACCCAGCGGGGCATCGGCCAGGGCATGTCCATCCTGATCTTCGCCAACGTGGTGGCCGGCATCCCGTCGGGCCTGAACACCGTCCTCCAAGAGGGTGGCCGGGTGAAGTTCTCGGTGATCCTCCTGGTGTCGCTGGCCCTGCTGGTGCTGATCGTCTTCGTCGACCAGGGCCAGCGCCGGATTCCGGTCACCTTCGCCAAACGGGTGGTGGGGCGCAAGATGTACGGGGGGTCGAACACGTACATACCCCTGAAGGTGAACCAGGCCGGCGTGATCCCGATCATCTTCGCCAGCTCGGTCCTCTACATCCCGGTGCTGTTGTCGAACATCATCCCCTCAGCCGCCTTCCGGAGCTGGGTCAACAGCAATGTCACCCCCACCAGCGTCTTCTACATCCTCACCTACTTCGTCTTCATCTTGTTGTTCACGTTCTTCTACGTCTACGTGGCCTTCGACCCGCACCAGCAGGCAGACATCATCCGGAAGCAGGGCGGGTACATCCCGGGCATCAGGCCGGGGCATCCCACCGAGCGGTACCTGGCCCACATCCTCAACCGGATCACCTGGCCCGGCGCCCTCTTCCTCGGCGCCGTGGCGGTGACGCCGTCCCTGCTCATGGCGGCGTGGAACATCACCAGCTATCCCTTCTATGGCACCACTCTTCTGATCGCTGTGGGCGTGGCACTCGAGACGATGAAGCAGATCGACAGCCAGCTCATGATGCGAAACTACGAGGGCTTCCTCAAGTAGGTGGTACCCGGAGCCAGGCTCGTTGTCCTCGGCAAACAGGGGGCAGGCAAGGGAACGCAGTGTGTGCGCCTCTCCCACCACTACGTGGTGCCCCACGTCTCCACGGGCGACATGCTGCGCGCCGCGGTCAAGCAGGGCACACCCCTCGGCAAGAAGGCCAAAGAGGTCATGGACCGGGGCGAGCTCCTGGGCGACGAGCTGATCATGGAGATGGTCGAGGAGCGCCTGGGGGAGAGCGACGTCCGGGCCCGCGGGTTCGTGCTGGACGGCTGCCCCCGCACCGTCACCCAGGCTGAGCGGCTGGCCGCCATCCTCACGCCCTACGACCTCGACCTGGTCATCGACCTCGAGGTCCACACCAGCCAGGTGCTGCGCCGCCTGGCCGCCCGCCGGGTGTGCGTCGACTGCGGGGCCAACTACTCGACCTCGGCCCCACCGCTGATCAACTGGACGTGCGACGTCTGTGGCGGTGAGGTGATCCAACGCGAGGACGACACCGAAGAGGCGATCTCTCGCCGCCTCGAGCTCTACGAGGTGCAGACGGCGCCGCTCGTCAACTGGTATCGGACCCGGAACCAGTTGGAGACGGTGGCCGGCACGGGTACGCCGGACGCCGTCACCCGTAGAATGGTGAAGGTCATCGAGCAACGGCGCAATCGAGGCATCGGGTTCTGATGGACTTCGGGTCCTGATGGACGTGGCCCACTTCCACCGCCGACGCCCGGACCACCCCGACGACAGCCAGCCAGCCGATGTGGCGGAGCGAGCCAAGGACCCGACGACACGTGAGACGTAATTCTGAAGAGTTGGACAAGATGCGGAAAGCCGGTCGGGTGGTGGCCGAGATCCACGAGGCCACCAGGGCCATGATCCGGCCCGGCGTATCGACCGCCGATATCGACCGCACGGCCCGGGCGGTCCTCGACAAGCGGGGGGCGGGATCGAACTTCCTCAACTACCACGGCTTTCCCGCCGTGGTCTGCACCTCGCCCAATTCGATGATCGTGCACGGTATCCCCTCGGACGAGGTGATCCTCGACGAAGGGGACATCATCTCGGTGGACTGCGGGGCGATCATCGAGGGGTACCACGGTGACGCCGCCTACACCATGGGTGTGGGTGAGGTGACCAAGGAGGCCATGCGCCTGATGGAGGTCACCGAGCAGAGCCTGTACGCCGGCATCGACCAGCTCCGCCCGGGCAACCGTCTGCACGAGGTGGGCCGGGCCGTCCAGGAGGTGGCCGAGGCTGCCGGCTTCTCGGTGGTGCGGGAGTACGTGGGTCACGCCATCGGCACCGCCATGCACGAGGAGCCCCAGGTCCCCAACTACTGGCCCGGCACCGGCGGTCCCACCCTCAAATCGGGCATGGTCTTCGCCGTGGAGCCCATGGTCAACGCCGGAGGGGCGGGCACGCTCCAGCTCGAGGACGGCTGGAGCGTGGTGACCGCCGACGGCAGATTGTCGGCCCATTTCGAGCACACCATCGCCGTGACCGAGGACGGGCCGGAGGTGTTCACCGTCCTTTGAGCAGGCCCCGGCCCCAAATCCGGGGTCGGACTGGCAATTTCGTGCCGAAGGGCTAAACTGGTCGTTCGGCTGGCCACGGCTCTGTTGTGGCGTGCCGATCCCGTTGACGGTTCTACCTCTTCAGGTGTGCGCCGGATCTGGTGCGGGCGAACGACGACACCGTGGTTCGCGGCGCATGCCGGCCCCTGGGCCGAGCGGACAAGACGTAGAGACTATTCGAGGAGATTCACCTGCCCAAGCCCAAAGAAGATGCCATCGTGCTGGAGGGGACGGTCGTGGAGCCACTTCCGAACGCCATGTTCCGGGTGGAGCTCGAAAACGGCCACAAAGTCCTGGCCCACAGCTCCGGAAAGATGCGGATGCACCGGATCCGCATCCTCCCCGGCGACAAGGTGCAGGTGGAGATCACCCCCTACGACCTGGCCCGTGGGCGGATCACCTACCGCTACAAGTAGAGCGCCCCGATCCCTCCTGCTGGTAGTGGGCCCCGCCGGGGGGCGGGTGCCACCGGCCGGGCGGGCAACCGAGCAGTACCGAAGGCAGCAGCGGGCGGGCAGCCCCGGGCCGGAGCAGCAGTTCGAGAATGAACGAGACATGAAGCAGTACGAGGTAAGGAAGAGAACGTGAAGGTTCGACCAAGCGTCAAGCCGATGTGTGAGAAGTGCAAAGTGATCCGCCGCCACCGGCGGGTCATCGTGATCTGCGAGAACCCGCGCCACAAGCAGCGCCAGGGCTGATGCACGCGGACATGGCTTAAGAGAGAAGAGAGAACACGTGGCCCGTATCTCCGGCGTGGACATCCCCCGCGAAAAGCGGTTGGAGATCTCCCTGACCTACATCTTCGGCATCGGCCGGACCACCGCGCAGCAGATCTGCTCGGCCACCGAGACCAGCCCCGACACCCGCGTCCGTGACCTGACCGACGAGGAGGTGACCCGCCTCCGCAACTACATCGACGCCAACCTCCAGGTCGAGGGGGACCTTCGCCGTGACGTGTCCCAGGACATCAAGCGCAAGATGGAGATCGGCTGCTACCAGGGCATCCGGCACCGCAAGGGCCTCCCGGTCCACGGACAGCGCACCCACACCAACGCCCGCACTCGGAAGGGACCGAAGAAGACGGTCGCCGGAAAGAAGAAGGTTCGCAAGTAAATGGCCAAGACCACCAAGCCGGCTGCCGGCGCCAGGCGCCCCCGCAAGCGCGAGCGGAAGAACATCACCTTCGGCGTCGCCCACATCAAGAGCTCGTTCAACAACACCATCGTCTCCATCGCCGATCCCGAAGGAAATGTGCTGGCCTGGGCCTCGGCCGGCAACGTCGGGTTCAAGGGATCCCGCAAGTCCACCCCGTTCGCCGCCCAGCTGGCCGCCGAGCAGTGTGCCAAGCGGGCCATGGAGCACGGTGTCCGCCGGGTCGACGTGCTCGTCCGTGGGCCGGGCTCGGGCCGGGAGACCGCGATCCGCTCACTGGCCGCGGCCGGCATCGAAGTCGCCGGCATCAAAGACGTCACCCCCATCCCGCACAACGGCTGCCGCCCGAAGAAGCGGCGTCGGGTCTAGGGGCCCGGGGAACAAAGGGAAGCTAAGGAACTCATGGCTCGATACACAGGACCTGTCTGCCGGCTGTGCCGGCGGGAACGCACGAAGCTCTTCTTGAAGGGCGAGCGTTGCTATTCGATGAAGTGCCCGGTCTCCGAAGCGGTGACCGATCGGCACAGCCGTGCCTACCCTCCGGGCGAGCACGGGCGTGACCGTATGCGCCAGGGGTCCGAGTACCTGGGCCAGCTGCGTGAGAAGCAGAAGGCCAGGCGCATCTACGGACTGCTCGAGCGCCAGTTCCACAATCTCTACGTGGAGGCCAGCCGGGCCCCGGGCATCACCGGCGAGAACCTCCTACGCATGCTCGAGCAGCGTCTGGACAACGTGGCCTTCCGGGCCGGGTGGGGCGCCAGCCGGTCCCAGGCCCGTCAGTTCGTCCGCCACGGCCACGTGCTGGTCAACGGCAAGCGGGTCACGATCCCCAGCTACCGGGTGCGCCAGGGCGACGTGGTGGCGCTCAAGCCCTCGTCACGTGAGCTGTTCCACGTCCGGCGCAACATGGACACGCTCGACCGCCAGCTCCCGCCCTGGCTGGAGACCGTGGGCGACAAGTTCGAGGTCCGGGTGTTCTCGCTGCCCCTGCGTGAGCACATCGACGAGCCGGTGCAGGAACAGCTCATCGTCGAGCTCTACTCCAAGTAACCGCCCTCCCGCCTTCAGCACCACCGACCGAATCCGCACGACCACCACCGACAACACAGCGCAGCCCACTGCCGAGGAGCCCTGATCAGCATGCTCATCATCCAACGACCGACCGTCGAAGCCATCGGCGAAGAGGAAGACAACCGCCAGCGGTTCGCCGTCGGCCCGCTCGACCCCGGCTTCGGACACACCCTGGGCAACTCCCTCCGTCGCACCCTGCTCTCGTCGATCCCGGGTGCATCGATCACCCAGGTCCGATTCGATGACGCCCTCCACGAGTTCACGACCCTCCCGGGGGTGAAAGAGGACGTCACCGACCTCATCTTGAACCTGAAGGACGTCCTGTTCCGGGTGCACGCCGACGAGCCGGTGACCATCCGCCTCGACAAGCGCGGCCCGGGCGACGCCACCGCCGGCGACCTCCAGGTCACCGCCGACGTCGAGGTCCTCAGCCCCTCCCAGCACATCGCCTCCCTGAACGGGAAGGGCCATCTGGCGGTGGACCTCACCGTGGAGCGGGGGCGCGGCTACCTGTCCGCCGACAAGAACAAGCGGTCGGCAACCATCGGGGTGATCCCGGTGGACGCCATCTTCTCGCCGGTGCGCAGGGTGGCCTTCACCGTCGAGCCGGTCCGGGTGGAGCAGTCCACCGACTTCGACCGTCTGGTGCTCGACATCGAGACCGACGGTTCCCTCACCCCCCGCGAGGCCCTGGCCTCGGCCGGTGACACCCTCAGGACCCTGGTGGGCCTGGTCGCCGACCTCGAGGACGAGCCGTTGGGCCTGGAGCTGGGCGAAGTCGGCACCATCGGCACCGGATCGCCCGACCTCGACCTGCGCATCGAGGACCTCGACCTCACCGAGCGCCCCCGCAACTGCCTCAAGCGGGCCCAGATCAACACCATCGGCGAGCTGGTCGACCGGACGCTGGACGACCTGTTGAACATCACCAACTTCGGGCAGAAGTCGCTCGACGAGGTGCTCCAGAAGCTCGACGAGCGGGGCCTGTCCCTGCGGGTCAAGGACTGAGGCCACCATGCTCGGTACCCCGAAGAAGGGCCGCCGCTTCGGCGGCAGTGCCGCCCACCAAAAGGCGATGATGGGGAACCTGGTCGCCTCGTTGATCGCCGCCGAATACCTGGTCACGACCGAGGCCAAGGCCAAGGCCCTCCGTCCCGTGGCCGAGAAGGTGATCACCGCCGCCGCCAAGGGCGGGGTGGCGCGCCACCGCAACGTGGTGGCGTTCATCCGCGACAAGGACATGGCCCACAAGCTCTTCGAGGAGATCGGGCCCCGCTACGCCGAGCGGCCGGGCGGGTACACCCGGATCCTCAAGCTGGGCAACCGTCTGGGCGACAACGCCCCGATGGCCCGCATCGAATTGGTGTGAGCGGACCCCCCCGTGCCGGGGGGGTGGATGAGGGGGTCGCCCCCCCTGTCCGGTGGCGGATGCGGGTCGCCTACGACGGATCGGGCTTCCACGGGTTCGCCGCCCAGGAGGGTGTCCCCACCGTGGCCGGGTCGCTCGTCGAGGCGCTCGGCCGGGTGGTCCGGTCCCCGGTCACCCTGACCTGCGCCGGCCGGACCGATACCGGGGTCCACGCCCTCGACCAGGTGGTCCACTTCGAGGTGCCGGCCGCCGTGTCCGAGGCGCTCGATCCGGCCGCCCTGGTCAAATCGTGCAACAGCCAGGTCGGTCCGGGCATCGTCGTGCGCCAGGCCGAGCCGGCGCCCGACGGATTCGACGCCCGCCACTCCGCGGTGGCCCGTCGTTACCGGTACCTGGTGGTGAACGCCCCGGTGCCCGACCCGCTCCTGGCCGGGCTGGCCTGGCACGTCTCCGATCCGCTCGACCTGCGCTCGATGGCCGCCGCCGCCGATGCGCTGTTGGGGGAGCACGACTTCCGGGCCTTCTGTCGCCGGGTGCCGGGGACCTCGCCGGACGAGCCGATCAACCGACGGGTGGCCGATGCCCGCTGGACCCGGCTGAGCCGCGCCGGAGCCGCCTCCACGCCGGCGCTGGCCCCGATCTCGGGAGATCTCTACGCCTTCGAGATCGAGGCCAATGCCTTCTGCCACCAGATGGTCCGCTCGCTGGTCGGCACCCTGGTGGAGGTGGGACGGGGCCGCAAGCGGGCATCCGACATCCTGTGGATCCTGCGGTCCGCAGACCGTCAGCAGGCCGCCCAGCCCGCTCCTCCCCAGGGCCTGACCCTGGTGGCGGTCCGCTATCCGAGCTGACCGGCTTGCCCGGCGGCCCGTTTCGTCGTAACCTAGGCAGTCGCCCGGTAGGGCCTCCGATTGGTCGCGTGTGGAGCAGCGGTGCCGTAGTGGCGCTCAGTGGTGCTGTCCGACACGTAGCCGGGGGCCACCGACGACCGGTCCGCACCATGGGGTGTGTGACCACCCGGCATCACCGAACAAGGATCTCCCCGTGCGCACGTTCTCTCCCAAGCCCGCCGACATCACCCGCTCCTGGCACATCGTCGACGCCGACGGCCTGGTGCTGGGCCGGTTGGCCACCGAGGTGGCGGCCATCCTCCGGGGCAAGCACAAGCCGACCTTCGCCCCCCACGTGGACGGCGGAGATCACGTGATCGTGGTCAACGCCGACAAGGTGGTGCTCACCTCGGGCAAGGCCGAGTCGAAGATCGCCTACCGCCACAGTGGCTACCCGGGCGGGCTCACCGCCACCACCTACAGCGATCTGATGATCGACCGCGCCGACCAGGTGGTGCGCAATGCGGTCACCGGTATGCTGCCGAAGAACCGGCTGGGTCGACAGATGGCCACGAAGCTCAAGGTCTACCGCGGCGCAGAGCATCCCCACGCCGCACAGTCCCCGGAGGTCCTGGACCTGCCGGCCGCCCGCCGCACCGCCTCGGCCCGGAGCGGCGCGTAAGCGTCCCGGCCCGACCAGGCGACCGAAGAGAAAACGAACGCGAGGAACCCAACTGTGGCCACTGCCGCCCCCATCTGCCAGACCACCGGACGACGCAAGCGAGCGGTCGCCCGGGTCCGGATCCGTCCCGGCGACGGCGCCATCTCCGTCAACGGGCACACGTTCGAGGAGTACTTCACCTCGGCCACCCACCGCATGATCGTCACCGAGCCGTTGCGCCTGACCGAGACCACCGAGTCCTGGAACATCGACGTGACCATCGACGGCGGGGGCGTGTCCGGCCAGGCCGGTGCGTTCCGACTGGGCATCGCCCGGGCCCTGTGCGAGCTCGACCCCGAGTTGCGGGCGGTCCTCAAGAAGGCAGGATTCCTCACGCGTGACTCCCGCGAGAAGGAGTCGAAGAAGTACGGCCTGAAGAAGGCCCGCAAGGCGCCCCAGTACTCCAAGCGCTGAGCCGATGGGCAGAACCCGGTTCGGGACCGACGGGGTCCGGGGCGTCGCCAACGTCGAGCTGACCCCGGAGCTGGTCCTGGCCCTGGGTCGGGCGACCGCCCGGCACATCGCCGCACCCACCTTCCTGGTCGGGCGGGACACCCGCCGGTCGGGTCCCATGCTCCAGGCGGCGCTGTCGGCCGGACTGGCCAGCGAGGGGGCCGACGTGGTCGACGTCGGCGTGCTGCCCACACCGGCACTGGCCTGGCTGTCGGCGGCCCGGGGCCTGCCCGCCGTGGTCATCTCGGCGTCGCACAACCCGTTCGGTGACAACGGCGTCAAGCTGTTCGGGGCCGGCGGGACCAAGCTCGGCGTCCAGCTCGAGACGGACATCGAAGAGGAGCTCGAGCGGATCCTCGACCCGACCGTGCGGGGGCCCCAGAGCCTCGAGGGGCACGGGGTGGGCACCGTCACCGTCGAACCCGGCCTCGGCGATGGGTACGTGGAGCACCTGACGTCGCTCCTCGAGGGGCGCCGGCTCGACGGGCTCCGCATCGTGGTGGACAGCGCCAACGGCTCGGCGTCGGCGGTGGCCGCATCGGTCTACGAGAAGCTCGGCGCCGACGTGGTGGCCATCGGCTGCCATCCGGACGGCACCAACATCAACGCCGGGTGCGGCTCGACCTCCACGGGCACGCTGGCCTCGGCCGTGGTGGAGCACCACGCCGATCTGGGCCTGGCCCTCGACGGCGACGCCGACCGGCTGCTGGCCATCGGCCCCGACGGCGCGCTGGCCAACGGGGACGAGCTGATCGCCCTTTTCGCCTTGGATCTGGCCGCCCGGGGGCAGCTGGCCGGGAACACGGTGGTGGTCACCGTCATGACCAACCTCGGCTTCCGCCTGGCCATGGACGCCCGGAACGTGATCGTGAAGGAGACGCCGGTCGGGGACCGCCACGTGCTGGCGGCCCTCGACAAGGAGGGCTTCTCGCTCGGTGGCGAGCAGTCCGGCCACATCATCTTCCGTCGCCTGGCCACCACCGGGGACGGGCTGCTGACCGGCCTGATCCTGGCCGATCTGGTCCGTCGGACGGGCCGATCGCTCACCGAGCAGCTGGACGGGCTGGTCGTGCGGGTGCCCCAGGTCCTGGTCAACGTGCCGGTCCCCAACACCGAGCTCCTGGAGGGCGCCGAGGCGGTGTGGTCGGCGGTGGCCGAGGAAGAGGCCAGGTTGGGGGAGACGGGCCGGGTGCTGCTGCGGCCCAGCGGGACCGAGCCGCTGGTCCGGGTGATGGTGGAGGCACAAGGTGACGGGGTGGCCGCGGCCATCGCCGAGCGCCTGGGCAAGCTGGTCGGGTTCGAGCTGCAGGCCGCCGCCGCCACCCACGGCTGAGTCGGGCGGGGGAGGCCGGGCCCCGTCCCCGGTGGTTCGGGCGGAAGGCCGGGGAGGAGCCTCCGCGGCCGGCCTGGCCACTAGCCTCGGTGTCCATGTGCGGCATCATCGGCATCACCAGGATGGCCCCGGACGGAGACGGCGACGGCCGGGGCGATGCCGGTGAGCGGCCCACCGGCGACGTGCTCGCGGTCCTGCTCGAGGGACTCAGCCGCCTCGAGTACCGCGGGCTACGACTCGGCCGGCGTGGCCCTGGTGGGCGACGGATTCACCACGGCGTGGGTGGGGCGGGCGGCCAACGGCACCCGGTCCCTCGGCGATCTGACCAAGCAGACCGAACGGGCACCCGTCGGTGCCACCGCCGGTATCGGCCACACCCGGTGGGCCACCCACGGCCGGCCCACCGAGGAGAACGCCCATCCCCACGTCGACTGCACCGGACGGCTGGCCCTCATCCACAACGGCATCATCGAGAACCACGTCGAGCTGGCCGACGAGCTGGTCGCCGCCGGCCACGAGCTCAAGTCCGACACCGACACCGAGGTCCTGGCCCACCTCATCGAGGCCGGCCTGGCCGCCGCCGGCGACGGTGACCTCGCCGGGGCCGTGCGTGCCGCCCTCGGACGGGTACGGGGGGCCTTCGCCATCGCCGTGGTGTGGGCGGACCGGCCCGACCTGGTGGTGGCGGCCCGCCGGGTCTCCCCGCTCCTGATGGGGGTGGGTGAGGATTCGGCCTTCCTGGCCTCGGACATCCCCGCCATCCTCGATCTGACCCGGGAGTTCTTCATCCTCGAGGACGACCAGGTGGCCGAGCTGACCCCGGGGTCCATCCGGGTCACCGACATCGACGGCACGACCGTGGTGCCCGAACGCATCTCGGTCGCCTGGGACCTCGAGGCCGCCCGGAAGGACGGCTACGACGACTTCATGAGCAAGGAGATGCACGAGCAGCCCAAGGCGGTGGCCGACACCCTGCTCGACCGGCTCCTCCCCGACGGCACCCTCTCGCTCGACGAGGTCCACATCTCGGCCGAGGAGTTCCGTGCCGTCAACAAGGTGTTCATCGTCGCCTGCGGCAGCAGCTACCACGCCGGCATGATGGCGAAGTACGCCATCGAGCACTGGGCTCGGGTCCCGGTGGAGATCGACATCGCCAGCGAGTTCATCTACCGCGACCCGGTCCTCGACCCGACCACCCTGGTCATCGGTGTCAGCCAGTCCGGCGAGACGGCCGATACCCGCATCGCCATGGAAGAGGCCCGGCGCCAGGGGGCCAAGGTGCTGGTCATCTCGAACGTGGTCGACTCGTCGATGGCCCGGGGCAGCGACGCCGTCCTCTACACCCGGGCCGGTCCCGAGGTCGGGGTGGCCGCCACCAAGACCCACCTGGCCCAGATCACCGCCCTCGAGATCTTCGCCCTCTACCTGGCCCAGACCCGCCGGACCCTCTCCCCCCACGACGCCCGTGCCCTGTTCGAGCACATGGGGTTCCTGCCCGACAAGGTGGCACTGGCCCTCGAGCGGTCCGCCGACGTCGAGGCGGTGGCGGCCCGGTACAAGGACTCCCCCTCGTTCATGTTCCTCGGCCGCCAGGTCGGTTACCCGGTGGCCCTCGAGGGCGCCCTGAAGCTGAAGGAGCTCTCCTACCTGCGGGCCGAGGGATTCCCGGCCGGCGAGTTGAAGCACGGGCCCATCGCCCTGGTCGAGGAGGGGACGGTGGTCATCGGTGTCGCCACCCGCACGCCGATCCTGGCGAAGATGATGAGCAACGTGACCGAGGTCAAGAGCCGCGGCGCCACCGTGGTCCTGGTGGTCAACGACGGGGACGACAAGACGGCCAGCCAGGCCGATGCCGTGCTGTGGGTGCCCGAGACCGAGTACCTGTTCTCCCCGGTCGTCGACGTGGTGCCGCTCCAGATGTTCGCCTACTCGCTGGCCCGCCTGCACGGCCACGATGTCGATCGTCCCCGCAATCTGGCCAAGGTGGTCACCGTCGAGTGACCGGCGGTTCCCGTGCCACGCCGTCGACGACGCTGGGGAGTGGACTGGCCGAAGCCCTCGGCCGATCCGGTCTCGTGGTCGGAGTGGGCATCGACGCCGTCGAGATCGACCGGTTCGCCCGGGCGCTGGCCCGCCGGACGAAGATGGCCGACCGGCTGTTCACCGCCGGCGAGCTCGCCTACGCCCGTGCCGCCGCCGACCCTGCGCCCCGGCTGTCCACCCGGTTCGCGGCCAAGGAGGCCACGATGAAGGCGCTCGGGGTCGGACTGGGGGCCTTCTCGTTCCATGACGTCGAGGTGGTACGCATCGGGCTCGACGCTCCCTGGCTGGTCCTCCACGGCCCCGCCGAGGAGCTGGCCCGGCAGGCCGGGGTGTCCCGATGGCACCTCTCCCTCACCCACACCGACCGGACGGCCCTGGCCGTCGTGGTGGCCGACCACGCCGCCGGACCCGCCGGTGCCGCCGGACTCGCCGGTGCCGCCGGACTCGCCGGTGTGGCCTCCCCTGAGCCGAAGCCGTAGCGTCGGGACGGATGCAACCGGTACTCACCGTCGCCGAGATGAACGCCGTCGACGCCGCAGCCGCCGAGACGACCCCGCTCGACATCCTGGTGGGGCGGGCCGGTCATGCGGTGGCGCTGGCCGCCCTGGAGATGATGGGGGGTGCCTACGGCCGGCGTGTGGTGGTGGTGGCCGGCCCGGGCAACAACGGGGCCGACGGCCGGGTCGCCGGCGACCTCCTGGCTGTCCGCGGCGCCCGGGTCACCGTGGTCGATGCCCGTTCGGCGCCCGCCGGTCGGGACCGGCCGACCTGGTCATCGACGCCGCCTTCGGTACCGGGTTCCGGGGCGAGTACCGGTTCCCGACGCTGGCCCCCGGGACGCCGGTCCTGGCCGTGGACATCCCCTCGGGGGTGCACGGGGACACCGGGCGGGGCGTCCGGCACCCCGGTGGCCGCCGACCGCACGGTGACCTTCGTCGCCCTGAAGGCCGGGCTGATCCAGGGCGACGGGGCCGTCCTGGCCGGCAGGGTGTCGGTGGTCGACATCGGTCTCCCCGCCGGGACCCCGGCCGTCGGGGTCGTCGGCGATGAGGATGTCGGCGTGCCTGGTGCCGGCACGCGGTCGACAGGGGAACAAGTGGTCCGCCGCCGTCCTGGTGGTGGCGGGGTCCCCCGGCATGACCGGCGCCGCGGCCATGTGTGCCCGTGCCGCCTACCGCTCCGGCGCCGGCATGGTCCGGCTCGGTGTGCCGGGGGCCGCGCTGTCCGAGTCGCCTGCCTCCGAGGCCGTCGGTGTGGCGCTCCCGGGCCAGGGCTGGGCGACAGAGGCGCTGGCCGTGGCGTCCCGGTGCTCGGCGGTGATCGTCGGCCCGGGCCTCGGACGGGAACCGGCCACCGTGGCGGAGGTCAAGCGGTTGGTGGCCGAGGCGCCGGCACCGGTCGTGGTGGACGCCGACGGGTTGAACGCCCTCGGGAGGCTCGAGGGCGGGTGCCTGTCGGCGTCGCGGTCGGCGGTGGTGCTCACCCCCCACGACGGGGAGTACGAACGGCTCATGGACGGGGCACCGGGACCCGACCGCATCGACGCCGCCCGCCGGCTGGCCGGGGCGTCGGGCGCGGTGGCACTGCTCAAGGGGCCCACCACGGCCGTGGCCCACCCCGACGGGCGGGTGCGCCTGGCCACGGCCGGGACACCGGGGCTCGCCACCGCCGGCACCGGCGACGTGCTGTCCGGGGTCATCGCCGCCCTGATGGCCCGCGGCCTCGACCCGCTGGACGCCGCCGCGGTGGGCGCCCACGTGCACGGCCGGGCCGGCGCCCGTGGCCTCGGAGACGGGTTGGTGGCCGGCGACCTTCCCGAGTTGGTGGCCCTGGTCCTGGCCGAGCTGGGCCCGGGAGCCGGGCACCGCGGGGGTGCCCGTGGCTGACCGGTGGCGCCCGGCCTGGGCGGACATCGATCTCGACGCCGTCCGGCACAACGCCGCCCTCCTGTCCGGCCTGACCCGCCCGGCTGCCCTGTGCGCGGTGGTGAAGGCGGACGGCTACGGGCACGGCGACGTCCCTGTCGCCCGGGCGGCCCTGGAGGGCGGTGCGTCCTGGCTGGCCGTGGCGCTGGTCGAAGAGGGCGTGACGCTCCGCGAGGCGGGGATCGAGGCTCCGATCCTCCTCCTCTCCGAGCCGCCGGTGGACGGCATGGCCGAGGCGGTGGCCCGGAGCCTGGTCCCGACCGTCTACACCCGGGAGGGCTCGAGGCGCTCAGCCGGACGGTCGCCGAGGCCGGGGTCCCCCCGTCGCGGTCCACCTCAAGGTGGACACGGGGATGCACCGGGTGGGTGCCGATCCCGACGAGGTTCGGTCCCTGGCCGATCACATCGCGAGCGACCCCGACTGGAGCTGGGGGCCCTGTGGACCCACCTCGCCGTCGCCGACGGCGACACTGCGCTCGACCGGGAGTTCACCGGGGCCCAGCTGGGGAGCTTCGACGCTGTCGTCAAGGATCTGGCGGCTCGGGCCACCGTCCCCCCATGACCCATGTGGCCAATTCGGCCGGTGCCATCGGCGTGGCCGCGTCCCGTCACGACATGGTGCGCTGCGGGATCGCCGTCTACGGCGTGTCCCCCACCCCGGCGCTGGCGGCCGCGCTGGCCGACGCCACCGGCGGGGGCCGGCTGCAGCCGGTCCTGTCGCTCCGCAGCCGGGTCACCTTCGTGCGGGACCTCGACGCCGGGGAGCGCCCCTCGTACGGCCGGCGCCGGCCGCTGGCTCCCGGTCGACGGTGGCCACCATCCCGATCGGGTATGCGGACGGCGTCCCGAGGCGCCTCTTCGACCAGGGGGGTGAGGTTCTGGTCGGGGGTGCGCCGGACCCGCTGGCCGGAGTGGTCACCATGGACCAGATCGTGGTGGACTGCGGCCCGGTCGGGAGCGCGCCGGTGGAGGTCGGGGACGAGGTGGTGCTGCTCGGCCGCCAGGGCAGCGAGGAGATCTCCGCCACCGAGTGGGCCGACCTCCTCGGCACGATCAGTACGAGGTCCTGTGCGACATCGGGCCGAGGGTCCCGCGGCTGCTGACGGGCGGCACCGCCTGACCGGTGGCGCAGCGAGGCGGGCGCCCGACTGACGGCGCCGGTCCACACGGGGGTACCATGCGGCGGTGGCACCGGGGACCGATCTGGACCAGCTCGCCCGGGAGGCCTCCGGGTGCACACGGTGCCCGCTCTCGGTGTCGAGGACCCAGGTGGTGTTCGGCGTCGGTGATCCCCATGCGGACCTGATGTTCGTGGGCGAGGCGCCGGGGCGGGACGAGGATCTGCAGGGGGAGCCGTTCGTCGGCCGGTCCGGGAAACTGCTCGACCGGCTCGTGCTCGAGGAGCTCGGGGTTGGACCGGTCGCAGCTTCTACATCGCCAACGTGGTCAAGTGCCGCCCACCGGACAACCGGGATCCCAAACCGGAGGAGATCGCCTCGTGCCGCCCCTATCTGGAGGCCCAGCTCAGAGCCATCGAGCCGGCCGTCGTGGTGACGCTCGGGAATTTCGCCACCAAGCTGCTGCTCGACACCGACCTGGGCATCACGAAGGTCCGGGGCAAGGCATACCCCATGGACGGGTGGCAGTTGGTGCCGACCTACCACCCGGCCGCCGCGCTGCGATCCGGGGGAGTGGTCGTGGCCGAGATGCGGGCCGATCTCATCCGGGCCAAGCTCCTCTTGGGTGGGGCGTGACCGGCACCGGGGTGGCGGCGTCCGCGGTGCGGGGCCCACTGGTGCTGCGGTCCGCCGATGCCGACGGGACCAGGGACCTGGCAGGGCACCTGGCTCGTGCTGTGCGTGCGGGGGGACGTGGTCCTGCTGATCGGCGACCTCGGAGCGGGAAAGACGACATTCGCCCAGGGGTTCGGCGCCGGCCTCGGCGTCTCCGAGCCGATCACCAGCCCGACGTTCACACTGGTCCGCCAGTATGCGGTGCCGGAAGGGCCGGAGCGGAACACGTCCGGCGAGCCGATCCGGGCCCTGCTCCATGCCGACGTCTACCGGCTCGACCACCTCCACGAGATCGTCGACCTCGGCCTGGGCGAGCTCGTCGAGGACGGGGCCGTGGCGCTGGTCGAGTGGGGTGACGCGGCCGAGCCGGTGCTCGGGGACGGAGCCCTCTCGGTCGAGCTGGTGGCCGGCCCCGAGGAGGACGAGCGCACCGTCACCGTCAGCCACCGCGGGCCGGGGTGGGCGGACCGGTGGGGCCCGCTGGCTGAGGCACTGGCGCCGTGGCGGGCAGAGGAATGACCATCCTGGCCATCGAGTCGGCAACCGACATGGTCGGCGTGGCCCTGATCCGGGACGACGGAGCCGCCGCCGAGCGCGTCCATGTGGGTGGTCGGGCCCATGCCGAGCTGCTGGTCCCCGCCATCGAGGAGGTCTGCGCGGTGTCAGGTTGCTCCATCGCTGACGTAGACCACCTGGCCGTCGACGTCGGACCGGGCCTGTTCACCGGCCTGCGGGTGGGCGTGGCGACGGCCAAGGCGCTCGCCCAGAGCCTCGGCGTCGGTGTCGTCGGGGTGACCAGTCTCGACATTCTGGCGGCGGCGGCGGCGGCGGCGGCGGCGGCCGCTGGCGGCGGGGTCGAGGCGGGGCCGCGGTCCCGGAGGCCGGGCGTCGGCGGGCACGACGAGGGTGACGGAGCGACGGGGTCGGTGCGGGCACGGTGGCGTCGATCGTCGATGCCCGCCGGGGCGAGGTGTTCGCCGCCGTGTACCGATTACGAGGCCGACGGAGCGGTCGGGCCGGTCGATCCCGAGTGGGTGCGGGACGACCGGTCGGAGCCCCTGCGCCCTGAGGACCTGGTGGAATGGCTGGTCGGCGTGGCCGAGGTTTCGGGTCGGGTGACGGCGGTGGGGGATGGCGCCCTGCGATACCGGGATCTGCTCTCGGTCCAGGGCCCGCTCGATCTCGACCTGGCCGGCGAGCTGTCGGCTCCCCCTCCGTTGGTCCTGGCCCGGCTGGCACTGCGACGACTGGCCCGGGGGGTCGCTCCCCTGGCGGCGCCGAGCTCGTGCCCGACTACCGCCGGCCGGCGGATGCCCGCATCAACTGGGAACAGCGGGCTCCTCGGGTCGGTGCTCGCAACGACGGAGGCCGACGGTGACGGGGCGATCCGGTCCGGCGGACGGACCCGTCGAGCTGGTCGTCGCCCCCATGCGCACGAAGGACTTGAAAGGCGTCCTGCGGATCGAAGAGGCGGTGTTCCCCCAACCGTGGTCCCGCCGACTGTTCGTCGAAGAGCTTGCCCAGCGCACGTCCCGGGCGTACCGGGCCGCATGGGTGGGACACCGGATCGTGGCCTTCGCCGGCCAGATGTTCATCGACGACGAGTCCCACGTGAACAACATCGCCGTCGACCCGGAGTGGCAGGGGCGCCGGCTCGGGGCGGCCGTGCTGCTCGACCTGGTGCACATGGCACTGGCCCGGGGTGCCCGCCATCTGACCCTCGAGGTCCGGGTGGGCAATGAGCCGGCACTCGCGCTCTACAAGCGGTTCGGGCTGGCACCCGTGGGCGTCCGGCCCAACTACTACCCGGGCACGGGGGAGGACGCACTGGTGATGTGGGCCAGGGACATCGACTCGGCCGACTATGCCGAGCGGCTGGCCGCCATCGGATCGGCGCTCTCCGCCCACGCCCGGCTTGTCTCCCGCCAGTGACCGCGCTGTCCGGTGGCGTCGATCGCCCGCCCGGGACCTGGTGACATCCGATCGTGTGCCGTTCCTGGGGAGTCAGCTGGGATCCTTCGATCGCGGCCTCCGTCGCCGATTGACCTTCCCGTCCAGGTACGAACGGTCGGACATACGGACGGCCGGTTATTTGGAAATCAATCCGGAGGACGACCAGGGAGGCAACCGCCGCCAGCAACCGCCAGGCACCCGCCGGAGCCCCGCCAGGCGCCCGCGCAGCACCCGCACCGCCCACCGTCCCCGGTAGTCTCCCCCCCGTGGCCAGCTCGATGACCACTCCGGAGCCCGGATCCACCGGGTACTCGGCATCGAGACCTCGTGCGACGAGACGGCGGCCTCGGTGGTCGACGGCGGTTCGGTCATCGTGTCCTCGGTCGTGAGCAGTCAGATCGACCTCCACGCCCGCTACGGCGGCGTGGTTCCCGAGCTTGCCGGACGGGCCCACGTCGAACTGCTCACGCCCGTCCTGGCCGAGGCCCTCGACCAGGCCGGCTCGGACTCCTCGGGGGCCGGGATCGATGCCGTGGCGGTCACCTTCGGCCCCGGCCTCATCGGATCCCTCCTGGTCGGGGTGGCCGAAGCCAAAGCACTGTCGCTGGTATGGGGCGTTCCCCTGGTCGGGGTGAACCATCTCGAGGCCCACCTCTTCGCCTCCCTGCTGGAGCAGCCCGACCTCGGATGGCCGCTGGTGGTCCTCCTGGTGTCGGGGGGTCACACCCTGCTGGTCGAGGTGTCGAGCCCCGGCCGGTACCGGCTGCTGGGCGGGACCATCGACGACGCCGCCGGCGAGGCCTTCGACAAGGTGGCCCGGTACCTCGGGCTGGGCTATCCGGGTGGACCGGCCATCGACCGGATCGCCGACCAGGGGGACCCCCGGGCGTTCGCCTTTCCGCGATCGACGCCGGGGGACGGCTACGACTTCTCGTTCAGCGGGCTCAAGACCTCCGTGGTCAACATGGTCCGCAAGCATCCCGATGCCGACACCGCAGACGTGGCCGCGTCGTTCCGCCAGGCCGTGGTCGACGTCCTGGTGCGCCGCGCGATGGCGGCGGCATCCGATGTCGGCGCCAGGGCCCTGTGCCTGGCCGGCGGTGTGGCCGCCAACTCCCTGCTCCGGTCGACCGTCGAGCAGGCGTGTGCGGAGGCCGGCATCGGAGCGTTCCTCCCCAGTCGTGCCCTGTGCACGGACAACGCCGCCATGGTGGCAGCGGCGGGGTGGTGGCGGTTGCAGCACGGCGGCGCCAGTCCTTTGACGCTGGGCGCCGATCCCAACCTCCGGCTGGTTCCGGCTTCCTGATCCCGCCCCGGCGGTGCGCCGGGCGGTCCCGCGGATGCGGTGGCCGATCCGCAGGTCGCACTGGCACTCGAAGATGCCGGTTGCCAAACGCCGCCGAGGTCGCTACCATTAGCACTCTCAACGCTCGACTGCTAACGCGTGCCACAGGAGGCCCGAACCAATGAGTCTGCATCCCCTTGACGACCGCATCGTCGTCCGCCCCGGCGAGTCCGAGGAGACCACCGCTTCCGGCCTGGTCATTCCCGATACCGCCAAAGAGAAGCCCCAGCAGGGCGAAGTCCTGGCCGTGGGCCCGGGCCGCCGTGCCGAGTCCAGCGGCGAGCTGATCCCCCTCGACATCGCCGTCGGCGACACGGTCGTCTACTCCAAGTACGGCGGCACCGAGATCAGCGCCGACGGCGAGGATCTCCTGATCCTGTCCAGCCGTGACGTCCTGGCGAAGGTGAGCAAGTAATGCCGAAGATCCTGAAGTTCGACGAGGCCGCACGCCGCGGCCTGGAGGCGGGTGTGAACAAGCTCGCCGACGTGGTCAAGGTCACCCTCGGGCCCAAGGGCCGCAACGTGGTGATCGAGAAGAAGTTCGGTGCCCCCACCATCACCAATGACGGCGTGTCCATCGCCCGTGAGGTCGAGCTCGACGACGTGTTCGAGAACATGGGCGCCCAGCTGGTCAAGGAAGTCGCCACCAAGACCAACGACGTCGCCGGCGACGGCACCACCACTGCGACCGTCCTGGCCCAGGCCCTCATCAAGGAAGGCCTCCGCAACGTGGCCGCCGGGGCGAACCCCCTCGGCCTGCGCAAGGGGATCGACAAGGCCGTCGAGGCCGCCGTGGCCTCGATCAAGGAGCAGTCCAAAGAGATCGACTCGAAGACCGAGATCGCTCAGGTGGCCTCCATCTCGGCTGCCGACGCCGCCATCGGCGAGGTGCTGGCCGATGCCATCGACCGGGTGGGCAAGGACGGCACGGTGACCGTCGAGGAGTCAAACACCTTCGGCATCGACCTCGAGTTCACCGAGGGCATGCAGTTCGACAAGGGCTACCTGTCCCCGTACTTCGTGACCGACGCCGAGCGTCAAGAGGCCGTCCTCGACGACCCGCTGATCCTGTTCGTCAATCAGAAGATCACCGCCGTGCACGATCTGGTGCCCGTCCTCGAAAAGGTCATGCAGACCGGCAAGCCGCTGCTCATCGTGGCCGAGGATGTGGAGGGTGAGGCCCTGGCCACCTTGGTGGTCAACAAGATCCGTGGGACGTTCACCTCGGTTGCCGTCAAGGCCCCCGGCTTCGGTGAGCGCCGCAAGGCCATGCTCCAGGACATGTCCGTCCTGACCGGGGCCCAGGTGATCTCCGAGGAGATCGGCCTGAAGCTCGACACCACCACCGTCGACCTGCTCGGCAAGGCCCGTCGGATCATCGTGACCAAGGACGAGACGACCATCGTCGACGGTGGCGGGGCCGAAGAGGACGTCAAGGGCCGCATCGCGCAGATCAAGCGGGAGATCGACGACACCGACTCCGACTGGGATCGCGAGAAGCTCCAGGAGCGTCTGGCCAAGCTGGCCGGAGGCGTCGCCGTCGTCAAGGTCGGCGCCGCCACCGAGGTGGAGCTGAAGGAGAAGAAGCACCGCATCGAAGATGCGCTGTCCGCCACGCGGGCCGCCGTCGAAGAGGGCATCGTGGCTGGCGGCGGGACCGCACTGGTCCGCTCGCGGGCCGCCGTCCAGACGGTGGTCGACTCCCTGACCGGGGACGAGGCAACGGGCGCTTCCATCGTGGCCAAGGCTCTGGCCGCACCGCTGCACGCCATCGCCGCCAACGCCGGACTCGAGGGCTCGGTCTACGTCCGGCTGGTGGAGTCCGAGACCGGTTCCATCGGTCTCAACGCGGCCACGGGCGAGCTGGTCGACCTGGTGAAGGCCGGGGTCATCGATCCGGCCAAGGTCACCCGGTCGGCGCTGCAGAACGCGGCATCCATCGCCGGGCTCCTGTTGACCACCGAAGCGCTGGTGGCCGACAAGCCGGAGAAGGCCGATCCCGCCGCCGCTGCCGCTGCCGCTGCCGCCATGGGTGGCGGTATGGGTGGCATGGGTGGCATGGGCGGCATGATGTAACCGACGCCCGACCCACTCCGGTGGGTTGGGATGGCGCCCTTCGGGCGCCGACCACCGAGTCCGTGTGCAGTGCTCCTGCCCGGCACGGAGAAGTGCAGAGTTTCATGTGTTGGCCGGGCCTCTTGGCCCGGCCAACACCGCGTTCGGGGCCGGGAGCGCTGGCATCACCCGTCTCTGGTGATCCGATGCCCACCCGCCAGGCATAGTGTCGGTTGCCGATGCGGCCCGAACCCCCCAGCCCCCGAAGAGGGCTCCAGGTCATCCCGCGGCCGCCGTCCAACCGTCCGGGGGGCCCGGCGCCCTGGGCCGGCCTCGCACCCGAGGAGCGGGCCTCGGTTTCCCTCGATCGCGTGCGATCCACCATGGCTGTGGCCGATCGGTCGATCCCGCCCGAGAGCACCCAGCCGCTCATGGAGTTCATCCGGTCCGTCGAGGGCGTGGACGTCGTCTCCAACCCGGCTGCGGTGCTGGTGGCCCTGTTCGAAGAGGATGGCGAGGCCCGGGTCCTGTTGACCGTCCGATCCGGCCGGCTCCGCTCCCACCGCGGCGAGGTGGCCTTCCCGGGGGGTCGCCTCGATCCTGGCGAGTCCGTCGACGAGGGAGCCAGGCGGGAGGCACACGAAGAGGTGGGGCTGGACCCGTCGCTGGTCACCATCGTCGGGTATCTCTCGCCCCTCCCCACCGTGTCGTCCAACACCCTGATGACGCCGGTGGTGGCCACACTGGCCGGGCGCCCCGCCACCGAGGCCGCCCCGGACGAGGTGGCGCGCGTGTTCGATGTCGCCCTGGCCGATCTGCTCGGGGATGGCGTCTTCCACGAGGAGTGGTGGGCGATCTCCGGACGGCCGGGCGCCGACGGGAGTCCCGGCGGCGAGTTCCCCGTGTGGTTCATGACGGCGGGCGGGGAGATCATCTGGGGCGCCACCGCCAGGGTGCTGGTCGAGCTGTTGTGCCTGGTCCTCGGCGTGGCGGTCCCGTCCTCCCGCTGGGGGCACTGACCCCTCCGCGGCCGGGTGACCGGCACTCGGGAAGGGAACCGGCCCCGGCTGTCCAGGCGGTATCGTGGGGGCAGTCGGTGCGCACACTGTCGGGGTTGCCATCGATCGGAGGTGTGGACAACTGCGACCAGGGTCGAGAGGACAGTCACGTGGCTGAGATAGAGATTGGCATCTTCAAATCGGGTCGGAAGGCCTACGGGTTCGACGACATCGCCATCGTCCCCAGCCGGCGGACACGGGATCCCGAGGATGTCGACATCAGTTGGGAGATCGACGCCTACCGGTTCGAGCTCCCGTTGATGGCATCGGCCATGGACGGCGTCGTGAGCCCGTCCACCGCCATCGAGATCGGGCGGCTCGGGGGCCTCGGAGTCCTCAACCTCGAGGGACTGTGGACCCGGTACGAGGACCCCACCGCACTGTTCGACGAGATCCGCGAGCTTCCCGCCGAGAAGGCCACCGCCCGGATGCAGCAGATGTACTCGGAGCCGGTGCAGCTCGATCTGGTCACCCAGCGGATCAAGGAGATGAAGGCGGCGGGCATCACCACGGCCGCCTCGGTCACCCCGCAGAAGACGGCACGCTTCGCCCCGGCCCTGCTCGCGGCCGAGCTGGACCTCCTGGTCATCCAGGGGACGGTCGTCTCCGCCGAGCATGTGTCGAAGACCGCCGAGCCGCTCAACCTCAAGCGGTTCATCCGCGAGTTCGAGATCCCGGTGATCGTCGGCGGGTGTGCCTCCTACCAGGCCGGCCTCCATCTGATGCGGACGGGCGCGGTGGGCGTGCTGGTCGGCGTCGGTCCCGGCAATGCCTGCACCACCCGTGGGGTGCTGGGTATCGGCGTGCCCCAGGCCACTGCCATCGCCGACGTGGCGGGGGCCCGCATGCGCCACCTCGACGAGACCGGTGTCTACTGCCACGTGATCGCCGACGGCGGGATGTCCAAGGGCGGCGACATCGCCAAGGCGGTCGCCTGCGGGGCCGACGCCGTCATGCTCGGGTCGCCCCTGTCGTCCGCCGTGGAGGCACCCGCCCGTGGGTTCCACTGGGGCATGGCCACCTTCCATCCCACCCTCCCCCGCGGGGCCAGGGTCAAGACCACCACGCGGGGCACCCTCCAAGAGATCCTCCTCGGGCCGGCCCACGAGAACGACGGACGGATGAACCTGTTCGGCGCCCTGCGGACCGCCATGGCCACCTGCGGCTACCAGACGGTCAAGGAGTTCCAGAAGGCCGAGGTCATGGTGGCCCCCGCCCTCCAGACCGAGGGCAAGGACCTGCAGCGTTCGCAGGGTGTCGGCATGGGCCATTGAGCCCGACCGGCGGCCGGAGGGGTGGAGCCGACGACGGCCCCGTCCTGGTCGTCGACTTCGGAGCCCAGTACGCGCAGCTGATCGCCCGGCGGGTGCGTGAGGCCCACGTCTACTCGGAGATCGTGCCCCACACCGCCACCGCGGCAGAACTGGTGGCACGGAATCCATCGGGGATCATCCTGTCCGGTGGCCCGAAATCGGTGAACGAGACCCCGGCGCCGACGATCGACCCGGCCATCTACGGGAGTGGCATCCCCATCCTCGGCATCTGCTACGGCGCCCAGCTGCTCACCCAGGAACTGGGCGGCGAGGTGTCGCGCACCGGTCGCGGGGAGTACGGCCGGACCCCGTTGTCGGTGCAGGGGAGCTCCCCGCTGTTCGTGGACTGGCCGGCCGAGGTCGAGGTGTGGATGAGCCACGGTGATGCCATCACCTCGGTGCCCGACGGGTTCGTCGCCACCGCCTCGAGCCCCGACGCACCGGTGGCGGCGCTCCACGACCGGGAGCGGGCCATCTACGGGGTGCAGTTCCACCCGGAGGTGGTGCACACCGAACGCGGCAAGGACCTGATCGAACGGTTCCTCGCCGACGTGTGCCACTGCCCCCCGTCGTGGACCCACACCTCGATCATCGAGGCCCAGGTCGAAGCGGTCCGGGCCCAGGTCGGCTCCTCGCCGGTGCTGTGTGCGCTCTCCGGTGGCGTGGACTCGGCGGTGGCGGCCGCTCTCGTCCACAAGGCGGTCGGCGACCAGCTGACCTGTGTGTACGTGGACACCGGTCTGATGCGGGCCAATGAGAGCGAGCAGGTCGAGGACACCTTCCGCCGGCAGTTCCACATCGACCTCGTCCACGTGAAGGCGGCCGACCGGTTCTTCGAGGCCCTGGCCGGAATCACCGATCCGGAGTCCAAGCGGAAGATCATCGGGGAGCTGTTCATCCGCATCTTCGAAGAGGTGGCCCGTGACCTGGTCATCGAGACGCTCGGCGCCGACGAAGAGGGAGCGTCCAGCGGCGAGGCGGCCGGCTACCTGGTCCAGGGCACCCTCTACCCCGACGTGATCGAGTCGGGCTCGGACTCGGCCGCCACCATCAAGTCCCACCACAACGTCGGAGGCCTGCCGGACGACTTGGCGTTCGACCTCGTCGAGCCCCTGCGCCTTCTGTTCAAGGACGAGGTCCGGGCCGTGGGGGAAGAGCTCGGGCTGCCCCACGACATCGTCTGGCGCCAACCGTTCCCCGGGCCGGGTCTGGCCGTACGGATCGTGGGAGAGGTCACGCCGGAGCGGGCCGAGATCCTGAGGGCGGCCGACGCCATCGTCGTGGAGGAGGTCCGCCGGGCCGGGCTCTACCGGGAGCTGTGGCAGAGCTTCGCCGTGCTGCCCGCCGTCCGCACCGTGGGCGTCATGGGCGACGGCCGCACCTACGCGTATCCGATCGTCATCCGGGCCGTGACCAGTGACGACGCCATGACGGCGGATTGGGCACGCCTGCCCTACGACTTGTTGGAGCGCCTCTCCTCCCGGATCATCAACGAGGTCGAGGGCGTCAACCGGGTGGCTCTGGACATCACGTCCAAACCGCCCGGCACCATCGAGTGGGAATGACCTCGGCGGGCGGGAGCGCCAGCTCGCTCTCCGACGACGGACGGTCGCCCGATGGCGAAGGACGGCCGCACCGGGGGGGTCGGGGCAGCCTCGCCATCCCGATCGACGACCTGTTGGACGGGCTGACCGAGCCCCAACGCCAGGCGGTCGTCCACCGCGGTGGACCGCTCCTGATCGTGGCCGGGGCCGGCTCGGGGAAGACCCGGGTGCTGACACGCCGGATCGCCCACCTGATCGCCACCGGCGACGCCGCGCCCTGGCAGATCCTGGCCATCACCTTCACCAACAAGGCGGCTGACGAGATGCGCCGACGGGTGGCGGAGCTGGTCGGACCCCGCGCCGGGCGCATGTGGGTCTCCACATTCCACTCCGCCTGTGTCCGCATCCTGCGGGCCCACGGGGACCGACTCGGCTACAAGGGGTCCTTCACCATCTACGACGATGCCGACTCACGTCGGTTGGTCGAGATCGTCTGCCGCGAGCTCGACATCGACACGAAGAAGATGTCGCCACGGTCGATCCTGGGTCAGATCAGCCAGGCCAAGTCCCGCCAGCAGGGCCCCGAGGAGTACCGGGCGGCTGCGGTGACCATCTTCGACCGGCGCATCGCCGATGTCTTCGACCAGTACCAGCAGCGCATGGTGGCGGCCAACGCCATGGACTTCGACGACCTACTGCTCAACACCGTGGTGCTGTTCCGACAGCACCACGACGTGCTCGAGCACTACCGGACCCGCTTCACCAACCTCCTCATCGACGAGTACCAGGACACCAACGCGGTGCAGAACGCACTGGCCGTGCTGCTGGCGGGCGAGCACCGGAACATCGTCGTGGTGGGCGACAGCGACCAGTCCGTCTACCGGTTCCGTGGCGCCGACATCTCCAACATCCTCGATTTCGAGCAGGCCTTTCCGGATGCCACGGTGATCACGTTGGACCAGAACTTCCGGTCGACCCAGACCATCCTCGACGCTGCCAATGCGGTCATCACCAACAACGTGTCCCGCAAGCCGAAGACGCTGTGGACCGACAGCGGAGACGGGGAGAAGGTGGTCCGGTACCGGGCCGAGGACGAGTACGACGAGGCGGCCTGGGTGGCCCACGAGGTGACCCGTCTCCAGCGTGAGCAGGGTCTCCGGTGGGGTGACGTGGCCGTCTTCTACCGGACCAACGCCCAGAGCCGGGCACTCGAGGAGGCCATGGTGCGGGGCGAGGTGCCCTACAAGGTGGTGGGGGGCACGAAGTTCTACGACCGCCGCGAGGTCAAAGACGTGATGGCCTACCTCCGGGTCCTGGTGAATCCGGACGACGAGGTCAGTTGGCGACGCATCGTCAACGTGCCCAAGCGTGGCGTGGGTGAGACCTCGGTGGCCAAGCTGTCCGGTTGGGCCGGAATCCACGGGGTCTCGTTCGGTGAGGCGGTGGCCCGTGCCGAGGAGGCCGGACTCGCCGGTAAGGCCGCCGGAGCCCTGGTCCACCTGTCGGCGATGCTCGACCAACTCCGCCACCAGATGGCCCTCCCCCCACTCGTCGACGAGAACGGGGAGGCCATCGCACCCGAGCAACAGCCGGAGCCGGGCGACGGGCGACAGGGCGAAGGGCCGGAGGGGCTCGCGGGCACCCTCGGTCCCGGCGCGCTGGTCACCGCCGTCGTCGAGCGATCCGGATATCGCAGCGAACTGCTCTCCGAAGGGACCATCGAGGCGCTCGGACGGGTGGAGAACGTCGATGAACTGGTCGGGGTGGCGGACGAGTACCGCACGCTGTCGGAGTTCCTGGAGGCAGCCTCGCTGGTGGCCGATTCGGACCAGCTCGACGGCGACGGGACGAAGGTCTCCCTCATGACCATGCACATCGCCAAGGGCCTCGAGTTCCCCGCCGTCTTTCTGGTCGGCATGGAGGACGGGATCTTCCCGCACCTCCGTTCCCTCGGTGACCCCGTCGAGCTCGAGGAGGAACGCCGCCTCTGCTACGTCGGAATCACCCGGGCCGAGCGCCACCTGTACGTGTCCCACGCGCTGGAGCCGGATGCTGTTCGGCAGTACCAGCAGCAACATCCCGAGCCGATTCCTCAATGAGATCCCCTCCGAGCTGGTCCGAGACGTCGGCGGGGAGTCCACGGGTCGATCGGGTGGGTCGGCGGGTCGTGGCCGCTACGGCGAGGGGTCCGACCGGTTCTCCGTCGACGACGGGGCCGGTACTCCCGGCAGGACCGTGTTCGGGCGCGGTTCCCCCGGATCCGCGGACGGTGGCTTCGACCCCGATGGGCGTCGTCGGCGGGCGCCGGCCTCGTCCGGTGCCGAGCTCCTCGGGCTGGTCGCAGGCGACCGGGTGGTCCATGGCAAATGGGGAGAGGGAACCGTGCTCGAGGCAGGGGGGGCGGGCGAGGACTTGGAGGCGGTGGTCCAATTCGCCACGGTGGGGCGCAAAAAGCTGCTGTTGAGAATGGCGCCGCTGAAGCGGGCCTGAGCCGCCCGGCCATCCCGGCCACCTGGTCTGCGTTCGGGCCCCAGCTGTGGAAAACTGTTGATCGCCCGAACGGCCGGGCCCCGCTGCCGGCTGTTCATCCAGATGTCAGCTGTCTGTGACTCAATGGACCGTGGCTCGTGCCCGGTACCCGGCCGGGCGGTATATGCGATCGGCCCGACGTCGTCGGTGAGTCGGCCGGAGTGGCAGCGGTGTCGGCGTCGTGGCGCGGGAGCTACCCGGTCCATCGCTTGGAGTGCCTTGGAGGGCGAGATCATCTTCGATCAGGACGACGCGGTACGGGAGCGACGGGGCCACGCCGCGGTCGACGCCGGACGTGGCGGCGATCCGGAGACCCCGGTCCGACCCCTCCGCTCCAGCACCGGACTGCCGCTGATCGCCACGACTCCCACCGAGCCGTTCGAACGGAGCCCTGACAGCAGCCGCGCCCTGCCCCGTCCCGGTCGGCGCGAGCGCAAGGCCCGGCGCAAGGACCGGATCAGGTCGCGTCGGACGTGGGTCGGCAGGCACCCGAAGACCGTGGTGCTCCTCGTCATCGTGGTGCTCCTGACGCCCGTGTGGGTGTCGGCCGGGTCAGCGGCCACCAATCCGGCCAACGGCAACACCGTCGGGGCGCGGCTCACCGAGTGGGTGCGGGACCACGGCGGGGGTGGGGTGGTGACATGGGCGGAGAACACCTGGTACACGCTGAACCCGCCGCCCAAGGGCGGGAAGCCGGCCAAGGGGGCGATCCCCGCGCCGGTCCACAGCCACCGTTCCGACGACGCCGGCGGGACCGGCCCATCTGGCGGCGCCGGCCGCCATCGTCCCGTTCGTGGCCACGCCCCAGCCCGGTGAGGGCCAGTGGCACCCGATCGGGAGGACCGTGGACGGGATCCCGACCATGTATGCGGCGTTCCTCCGCCCCAACGCCGTCTACACCAGCCTGGTGACCGGGGTGGCATGGATGGACACCAAGCTGCTGAAGGCCACGCTCTACGAGGGTTCTTCGATCCCCGGCACGGGCCAGCAGTGGGCCAACGAGGCACCGTTGGCCGGCTCCGCCCTCGACACGCTGACCGCCGCCTTCAACTCGGGATTCCGCATGCAGGACGCCCAAGGGGGCTACTACGCCGACGGGGTCACCGCCATCCCACTGGTTGCCGGGGGCGGCGTCCCTGGTCATCAACAGCGACGGCACCCCCCAGATCGGCTCGTGGGGCAGCGACGTGACGATGTCCCCGTCCGTGGTGGCGGTGCGCCAGAACCTCGACCTCATCGTCGACCACGGCAGCCCGGTGCCCGGCCTCGATGCCAACGACAACACGCCGCTGGGGGGCGACCCTCGGTGGCGCCGTCCACGTGTGGCGGTCGGGCCTCGGGATCACCGCCGACGGGGCACTGGTCTATGCCGGTGGCTCGGGCCTGTCCATCGTCGATCTGGCCAACGTGCTGGCCCGGGCCGGCGCCGTGCGGGCCATGGAGATGGACATCAACACTTCGTGGGTCAACTTCTTCAGCTACGACCCTCCCCCGGCCAGCCGGCCGCACCGTCCGACGGCACGAGGCTCACCGCCGACGAGGTCAACTCGCCGGGGCGCTACTTCTACCCGTCCGCCCGCGACTTCATCACGATGTCGACGCGGCCGGCCCAGTCCGCCGTCGGCTCGGGCGCGCGGTAGCCGGGCCGGCCGGACCCGGCTCGGCGCGCGGCCGCCGGGCCGATGGCGCCCTGATCAGCCGGGCATCCTGCGCCAGACGGCCTGAGGCAGCTGCCGCATGACGGCGAACACCCACCGCAACACGGCGGGCACGTAGACGACGGCGGCGCCGCTGCTGATGGCGCCCACGACCGCCTCGGCAACGGCCTCGGGTGTGGTCGAGAAGGGCGCCGCGGTCATGCCCTCGGTCATCCGGCCGACGACGAACCCGGGCCGGACGATGGTGATCCCGACGCCGGATCCCTCCAGCGAGTCTCCGAGCCCTTGGGAGAAGGCGTCGAGGCCGGCCTTCGAGGAGCCATAGATGAAGTTGGCCTTGCGGGCCCGCACCCCGGCCACCGAGGAGAGCACCACCAGCCGTCCGTGGCCCTGGCGCCGCAGCCGGCCCGTCACGGCCAGCATGGCCGAGGCCAATCCGGCGAAGTTGGTGGTGAGTACGGATGCCGCCGCCTCGGGATCGCGCTCGTCGGCAGCCTGGTCGCCGAGGACGCCGGCGGCCACGACCACCACGTCGATGTCGCCGAAGCGGTCGAAGACACGGTCGGCGAACCCGGCGTGGTTGCTGGTGTCGGTGACGTCGAACGGAACGGCCTCGGCCACGTCGGCGCCGGCGGCCTTGGCGCGCTCCACCGCCTCGGTGAGCCGTGGGCCCTCCCGCCCGGCCAGCACCACGGTGCGGCACCGCGAGGGCACGAGTTTGTCCACGATGGCCTGGGCGATCTCAGAGGAGCCGCCGAGGACCAGCACCGACTGGGGCCGTCCGATGGCATCGATCATGTTGGTGTCCGTTCTGCTGGTCGTTTGGATGCGGGCCCGGTCCCCGCCCGTCCCCGCCGTGCCTTCTTCGGCCCGGACGCCGATCCAGCCGGTGGGAACGGGGGGACCCCGGTGCCCACGGCGTCCCCACACAGTCCGAGGCGCCGTCCGAGGTCGGACCGGAGCACGCCGTCGGGATCGACCCGGTTTCGGACCGACAGCCACTGGTCGAGTCCCGGGTACATCGCCCGGAAGGCGGTCGGGGAGACACGTGAGTCCTTGGCCAGGTAGACCCGGCCCCCGGCGTCGATCACGGCACCGTCGAGATCATCGAGCAGGCCGTCCAACGTCGGGTACCCGACCGGGAGGTCGAGGGCCAGCGTCCAGCCGGGCATGGGGAAGGAGAGGGGCCCGGGGTCGCCGGGACCGAACCGCTTCAGCACGGCCAGGAACGATGCCAGCTTGACCTCGGTCAGCCGTTCGATCACCCGGCGGACCGTCTCCCCGTGCCGGTCGGGGACGACGAACTGGTACTGGAGGAATCCACGCTTGCCGTACAGGCGGTTCCACGACGCCACCCCGTCCAGGGGATGGAAGAAGCCGCTCATGTGGTGGGGCTTACCCATCTGGCGACGGGGGGCCTTCTGGAACCAGAACTCGTTGAAGGCGCCCACCGTCAGCGGATTGAGCAGTCCGCTGGGCGGCGTCAGCGGCACCCGCGCCAGGGTCCGGGGGGTGAACGCACGTGCCCGGCCCCGATCGCGGCGCAGGCGTTCGGGGAGGTCTTCGAGCCGGGCATGGTCGCCACGCGTCAGCACCGAACGCCCCAGCCGGCTGCCGGTCGACTGGCAGTCGATCCACGCCACGGAGTACCGGTACTCGGCGTCGCCGGTCAGCATCTTGTCCATCACGCTGTCGAGGTCGGGGGCACGCTCGGTGTCGACCAGCATGTAACTGGTCTCGACGGGGATCATCTGGACGGTTGCATCGATGATGATCCCGGTGAGCCCCATGCCCCCGGCCGTGGCCCAGAAGAGATCGGGATCCGATGCGGCCGAAACGCTGGTCGTGCCGGTGGGTGTGACCAGCGTGAAGGACGTGACATGGGAGCAGAAGCTCCCGTCCACATGGTGGTTCTTCCCGTGGATGTCGGCGGCGATGGCACCCCCCACGGTGACCAGCCTGGTCCCCGGGGTCACGGGCACGAACCACCCCAGCGGCACGAACCGCTCCATCAGGGTCTGGAGGCTGATCCCCGCTCCGACCGTGATCAGGCCCGTGTCCAGGTCGGCGGCGTGTACGGCGTCCAGCCAGGTGGCATCGAGGACGGTGCCCCCGGCGTTCTGGGCGGCGTCGCCGTAGCTTCGCCCCAGCCCCCGGGCGATGAGCCCACGGGTCGCCGGAGTCGATGCCGCGGTGGCGCCGGCCATGGCCGCGGTGACCACGTCGGGGTGCACGGCGTGGACGATGTCCGATGACGAGGGAGCGGTGCGGCCCCACCCGGTGAGCAGTCCCCTGGTCGACTCCATCAGCTGTAGATCCCGACGGCGAACAGCCCGACCCACACCAGCCCGTAGATCTGCAGGCGGTGGTCGTGCAGCGCCAGCTCCTCGGGCGCCGCACCGGCACCGGAATCGAGGAGGCGCAGGATATGGAGCAGGGCGATGGTGAAGGGGATGATGGTGAGCTGGAACCAGATCGGGTCATGGCCCGGGTGGAGCTGGGCCGCCCGCTCGAACGCCCACAGGCAGTACGCCGTCACCGACACCGCCGCCGTGAGCGTGCGGACGGTGCGGAGAAAGGTCGGGGTGTACAACCCGAGTGTCTGGCGGACCGCGTCCTGGTCGCTTTGGTGCTCGTCCAGGAGCTGCTTCTCACCGGAGCGCTTTCCGGTCACGATGAGCAGTGATCCGAACGAGGTGACGATCAGGAACCAGTTGGACAGCACCACCCCGGCGGCCACGCCCCCCGCCACCGCCCGAAGGACGAAGCCGGCACTGACGGCGGCCAGGTCGAGGATGGGCTCGTTCTTGAGCCCGAGCGAGTAGGCGACGTTGATGACGCCGTAGAGACCCATCACCAGGGCCATGTGCCACCCCGCCAGCCACGTTCCCAACAAGGTGGCGGCGATCAACAGCGCCGTCCCGATGGCGAGGGCCAACCCCACCGGAACCACGCCGGACGCCACCGGACGCAGCCGTTTGGTGGGGTGGGCACGATCCGCCGGCGCATCGATGGCGTCGTTGAGGAAGTAGGTCCCCGAGGCCGCCACGCAGAAGATGCCGAAGGCCGCCACGGTGTGCCACAGGACCTTCGGGTGGAACAGGACCCCGGCAGCGGCGGGCGCCACGAAGACCAGCAAGTTCTTGATCCACTGGCGAGGTCGGGAGAGCCGGAACAGGCCGACCGCCAACGAGTTGCCCGAACGCGGGGTCCGGTTTCCGTATGGGAGATCAGGTGTGTCCACAGCTTCGGCCGAAGTGCTCAAGGCGTCCTCTCGAGGTGGTCGGGTGCCGTGGGCGCCACAGGCAAAGTACCACGTCAGAGCGGCATGGAAAAGCGATCCGGGCCTCCGTGGGACGTCCATCGCCTCGGTTCGGCAGGGTACCGATCGAACTGGTGGGGAGGGGTGCACTTGATCCCTGTGGTCCGGCTGCGCTTAGTATCGGCCTCCGTGAAACGCCCGTATCGAGTGGTAGTGGCCAAGCCGGGCCTGGACGGCCACGATCGAGGGGCCAAGGTGATCGCCCGTGCCCTGCGCGATGCGGGGTTCGAAGTCATCTACACCGGACTCCACCAGACGGCCGAGCAGGTGGTCCAGGCGGTGGTCCAAGAAGATGCCGATGCCGTCGGGCTCTCGCTGCTGTCCGGGGCGCACCTGACGCTCGTCCCGCGGGTGATCCAAGGGTTGGGGGAGCAGGGCCGGGGCGATGTCCTGGTGCTGGTCGGGGGGATCATCCCCGCCGCCGACATCCCGGTGCTGAAGGACCTGGGCGTGGCCGAGGTGTTCACTCCCGGGGCACCGCTCCCCGCCATCGGCGAATGGCTGGGCCAGGCGCTCGACAAGAGAGAAGGACAAGCGGACGGAGAGAGCGAACCAGAGAGCTGAGGGTCTGCTCGGCACCGGATCGGCGCTGCTCCCACGTGACCCCGAATCGCCCGATTTCGCCTGCCGGCCGCGGAGTCGGTAGCGTCGCACCGGGCAGGACCAGAAATTCCCACCCTTCGATGGGGTCCGGGCTGCCCGACGGGACATCTTCACGGGCTGCCGGCCGACCAATCGCCGGGGATGACCCGACGGACCGGGCCGCAACTGACCGCAACTGACCGAAACTGACCGCAACTGACCGCAACAGAGAGGAACGGATCCGGTGGATCTCTTCGAGTACCAGGGCAAGCAGTACTTCGCCCGGTTCGGCATCCCCATCTCCAAAGGAGGGGTGGCCGACACGGTGGAACAAGCGGTGGAGCAGGCGGAGGCCTCTGGCTATCCGGTGGTGGTCAAGGCCCAGGTAAAGGTGGGTGGTCGCGGGAAAGCCGGCGGCGTCAAATTGGCCGCCGACGTCGACGAGGTCCGGTTGCATGCCGGCAACATCCTCGGACTGGACATCAAGGGCCACGTGGTCAAGCGGCTGTGGGTCGAGCACGCCTCGGACATCGAGCGTGAGTACTACGCCAGCTTCACACTCGATCGCAGTGCCAAGAAGCACCTGGGAATGCTGTCGGCGGAGGGAGGCGTGGAGATCGAGGAGGTGGCCGTGACCAATCCCGATGCGATCGCACTGATCCATGTCGACCCGGTGGACGGGCTCAGTCTCGAGGATGCCCGCGAGTGGGTCGACCGGGCCGAGCTCGACGAGGTGGCCCGGGACCAAGCAGCCGAGCTCCTGGTCAAGCTGTACGCCTGCTACACCGAGGGAGACTGCGATCTGGCGGAGATCAATCCCTTGATCCTGACGCCGGCCGGCAAGGTCCATGCCCTCGATGCCAAGGTCACCCTTGACGACAATGCCGCCTTCCGGCACCCCGAATGGGAGGACTTCGCTGGAAGCGACGTCGAGGACGAACGGGAGACGAGGGCCAAGGAGCGGGGGCTCAACTACATCGGGCTCGAGGGCTCGGTCGGCATCATCGCCAACGGCGCAGGTCTGGCGATGAGCACTCTCGACGTGGTCAACCAGTGCGGTGGCTCGGCCGCCAACTTCCTCGACATCGGGGGCGGTGCGAACGCCGACGTCATGGCGGCAGCACTCGAGGTGATCAACTCGGACCCTGCCGTCCGTTCCATCTTCGTCAACATCTTCGGTGGGATCACCCGAGTCGACGAGGTGGCCAAGGGGGTGCTGGAGGCGCTCGACCGTGTGGAGATCAGCTCCCCGATCGTGCTGCGACTCGACGGCACCAATGCCGTGGCCGGCCGTCAGATACTTGCCGACCACCTTTCCGATCGCCTCGTCGCCGAGCCGACCATGCTCGACGCCGCCCGCCGTGCCGTTGCCCTTGCAGGAGGTCAGTCGTGAGCATCTTCGTCGACGAGAACACCAAGGTGGTCGTCCAGGGCATCAGCCCGACCAGCCAGGGCCTCTACCACGGCCTGCGCAACCGGGCCTACGGGACCAAGGTCGTGGCCGGCACCAACCCCAACCGGGGTGGGGAGGAGATCGAGGGCATCCCGGTCTTCGCCACGGTGGCGGAAGCGGTCGAGGCCACCGGAGCCAACGCGTCATTCATTTCGGTCCCGCCGAAATTCGCCGCCGACGCCATCGTCGAGGCCGCTGCAGCCGGCGTGCCTTTCGTGGTGTGCATCACCGAAGGCATTCCTGCCTCCGACGAGGCGCTGGCCTACAACCGGCTGGTGCGCGACTTCGGCGGTACACGGCTGCTCGGACCCAACTGCCCCGGCATCATCTCGCCGGGGAAGTGCAACATCGGAATCACCTCGGGGGACATCGCCCTGGCCGGCGGACCGGTGGGGATCGTGAGCCGTTCGGGCACCCTGACCTATCAGGCCCTCCATGAACTCTCCCAGCAGGGCGTGGGCCAGACGACGTGCGTGGGCATCGGCGGTGACCCGGTCCCCGGGACCAGCTTCATCGACTGCCTGGCGGCGTTCGAGGCCGATCCGGACACCCGCGCCATCATGATGATCGGAGAGATCGGCGGCTCCGCCGAAGAGGAGGCGGCCGAGTTCATCGCCTCGTCCGTGAGCAAGCCGGTCGTCTCCTACGTCGCCGGCGTCACCGCCCCTGCGGGTCGGAAGATGGGCCATGCTGGAGCCATCATCTCGGGATCGAAAGGCACTGCCCAGGCGAAGATGGACGCGCTGTCGTCAGCGGGCGTCATCGTCGCCGTCAACCCCACCGAGGCCGGTGAGGCAATGGTCGACGTCGTGCGGAAGCTCGGCTGACCGTCGCACTCCCTTCCGCGGACGCGCTGGCCGGGCGGCCCATCGAGGCGGTGATCTTCGACCTCGACGGGCTGCTCATCGATTCGGAACCCTTCTGGCGCCTGGCCGAGATCGAGGTCTTCGCCACCGTCGGCCTCCACCTGACCGAGCTGGACGTGCGACAGACCATGGGCCTGCGCATCGATGACGCCGTTTCCCACTGGTGGAGTCACTTCCCCTGGGACGGGCCGTCTCGGGCACAGGTCGAGCGCACCATCACCGACCGGGTGGCCGAGCTCATCACGGAGTCCGGTCGTCCCATGCCCGGATCCATGGAGGCGATCGAACTGTGTCGGCGGCTGCTCCTTGCCCGTAGCCGTCTGCTCTGGCTCGTACGCCACCGTCATCGAAGCGGCATTGGATCGGCTCGGGATCGTCGGGGCGGTGGCCGCGTGGCACTCCGCCGAATGGGAGCCGTTGGGCAAACCGCACCCCGGGGCCTATCTCTCCACCGCCGCCAAGCTCGGCATCGACCCGACGTCGTGCCTGGCGCTCGAAGACTCCTTCAACGGCGCCATCTCGGGCAAGGCGGCGCGCATGCGGGTGGTGGCAGTTCCCGAGCCGGCCGCGTTCGACTCGCCGAGGTGGGGGTTCTGCGATGGCCGCCTGGCCTCGATGGTCGACTTCGACGAGTCCTTTCTCCGCTCGCTCGAGCGGTAGTCCGTTTCCCTCCGGTCGGCGGAACCATGTCGGCGGAACCCGGTCGGCGGAACCCGGTCGGCGGAACCCGGGTCGGCGGAACCAGGTCGGCGGAACCCGGGTCGGCGGAACCAGGTCGGCGGAACCCGGGTCGGCGGGAACCTCGTGGGTCTACTTTCAGAAATTACCTACTCAGGGTATGCAATCTGGAAAAGTAAACCCGGCCAGTTCCCCCGAAGGCCCGGGGTCGGGCACCGGCCAGCCCGCAGGTCGGCGCACCGGACAACCCCGCAGGTCGGCGCACCGGACAGCCCGAAGGGCGCCAAACTTTTGCTTCGGAACTCCAGGCACGGTGCCGATACATCCATCACGAGGGGCATCCCTGGGCAGGGGGGACCGAGCGACGTGGGCGCCGAACCGGAGGCAGGCCGGTCGGTGCCACGTCGCCCCGGTCCCGGTCGAAGCGCCGATCCGGACCGGCCGGGAGATTGGGCGGCGATCGGCGCTGGTAGCGTGCGCCCGTGGTCGCCGGTTCAACTCCAGACAGCGGTCGGGCCGACCTGCGTCTCGGCGTGCTGGCCTCGGGTACGGGGTCGATTCTCGACGCCATCATCGCCGCCGGCCTGCCGGTACGCCTGGCGATCGCCGACCGGCACTGCCTTGCCCTCGAGGTGGCGACCGCGGCCGGCATCCCGACCGAGCTGATCGACCGATCGGACTACGGCGGATTCGGGTCCTCGTTCCGGCGCGACCGCTATACGGAGGCGGTGACAGCGGCCCTGATCGCTCACCGGATCGACGTGGTGGCGATGGCGGGATTCGGCACCGTGCTCGGCCAGCCGGTGCACGACGCCTTCCCGGGCCGCATCCTGAATACCCACCCGGCCCTGCTCCCGGCGTTCCCGGGGTGGCACGCGGTGGCCGACGCCCTGGCGGCGGGCGTCACGAGGACGGGGACCACGGTCCACATCGCCACCCTCGAGATGGATGCCGGCCCGGTGTTGGCCCAGGCACCTGTCGAAGTCGTCCCCGGCGACTCGGAGGAGTCACTGCACGAACGGATCAAGGCGGTCGAGCGGACGCTGTATCCGGACACCATCCGCAAGTTCATCGACGGGCTGGCGGCGACCGTGGGCGATGGGTCAGGATCAACATCGGAGGTTGCGCCATGAGGGCACTGTTGTCCGTATACGACAAGACCGGGATCGCCGACCTGGCTCGGGGGCTGTCCGAGCTCGGTTGGGAGCTCGTGTCGAGCGGGGGGACGTCGGCGGCCCTGGCCGAGGCCGGCATCGACCACATCGAGGTCGCCGATCTGACCGGCGCCCCGGAGATGCTGGGCGGCAGGGTCAAGACGCTCCACCCGACCATCCACGGCGGGATCCTCGCCGACCGGTCCAAGCCCGAGCATCTGGAGGACATCGAGCGTCAGGGGATCGGTCTGATCGACCTCGTCGTTTGCAATCTGTACCCGTTCTCGTCGGACCCGTCCGTCGAGCTGATCGATGTCGGGGGACCGACGATGGTCCGGGCAGCGGCGAAGAACCACGACCACGTGGGAATCGTGGTCGAGCCGGCCGAGTACGGAGCGGTGCTCGGCGAGCTGAGGGCCAACGGCTCCCTGTCCCTCGACACCCGCCAGCGGCTGGCGCGGGAAGCCTTCGCCCACACGGCGGGATACGACGCGGCCATCGTGGCCTGGCTCGACGAGCAGGAGCCCCCGGCCGGTGAGCTCGATCCCGAGACGTTCGAGTCGGCCGCGCTGCTGCCGCCGACCATCCATCTGACCCTCGAGCGGGCCGGCTCGCTCCGCTACGGGGAGAATCCCCACCAACAGGGTGCCCGGTACCGCATCGCCGGCCAGCACTCCTGGTGGGACGACGTCGTCCAGCACGGCGGCAAGGAGCTCTCGTACCTGAACATCTTCGATGCCGACGCCGCCTGGCGACTGGTGCACGAGCTGCCCGACCCCAAGAAGGCCGCAGGTGGCGGTGGCCATCATCAAGCACGCCAACCCGTGCGGAGCGGCCCTGGATGCCGACCTGGTCACCGCCTATCGACGCGCCCTGGAATGCGATCCGCAGTCCGCATTCGGTGGGATCGTGGCCATCGGCGGTCGGGTGACTCCCGCCGTCGCCGAGGCCATCGCCGGGGGTCCCCAGGCCGATGTGATCATCGCCCCGTCGTACGACGACGAGGCGTTGGCCCAACTGGCGTCGAAGCGGAAGGCCACCCGACTGCTCTCGGCCCCGGGCCCCGAGCCCCTGGTCCGACAGATACGCGGACTCGGGGCCAGTGTCCTGGTGCAGGGTCCCGACACCTTCGAGGTCGACCCCTCCGACTGGAGGGTGGCCACCAAGCTCCACCCCACCGACGCCCAGTGGGGGGACCTGGCCCTGGCCTGGAAGGTATGTGCCCGCACGACCTCGAACGCCATCGCAGTGGTGAAGGACGGTCAGGCGGTCGGCGTCGGCGCCGGCCAGCAGTCGCGAGTGGTGGCGGCGGAGATCGCCGTCTCCAAGGCAGGGATCCGGGCCAGCGGAGGTGCTGCCGCCAGCGACGCATTCTTCCCTTTCCCCGACGGACTCTTGGTGTTGGCGGCAGCCGGCGTGGCTGCGGTGGTCCAACCGGGAGGGTCCATTCGGGACGACGAAGTGGTGGCGGCGGCCGACGAGGCGGGGATCGCCGTCGTCATGGCCGGCGGCGAGCGCCACTTCCGTCACTGATCCGCCCCATGGACGACTCCGTGGGCGACAATGACGCCATCGTCTCTGGCGCGGAACAGGATCGGGGGAGGTCATGACGGCGACGCTGCTCGACGGCGAACTGCTGGCCAGCAGGATCAGAGCCGAGGTGACCGATCGGGTGGCCCGACTCCGAAGTGCCGGCGTCGAGGTCGGCTTGGGGACCATTTTGGTGGGCGACGACGGACCCAGCGCCCGCTACGTGGCCATGAAGCACGAGGACTGTGCCGAGGTCGGCATCTACTCCGCCCACGAGCACCTTCCGGACGACGTGTCCCAGTCTGATCTCGAGGCCGTGGTGGCCCGGTTCAACGCCGACCCTCGGATCCACGCCTACCTGGTCCAGTTGCCGCTGCCCGATGGCATCGACGAGGAGCGGGTGTTGTTGGCCGTCGACCCGGACAAGGACGTCGACGGCCTCCATCCGGTCAATCTGGGTCGGCTGGTGATGGGGGCCGACGGTCCGCTGCCCTGCACGCCGGCGGGCATCGTCGAGCTGTTGCACGCCAACGACGTGCCGGTGGAGGGCAAGCACGTGGTGATCATCGGACGCGGGCTGACCATCGGACGCCCGCTCTCGCTGCTGCTGGCGATGAAGCGGACGGGGTGCAACGCCGCCGTCACCGTGGTCCACACCGGCGTGGAGGACATGGCCGGCCTGGTGCGCCAGGGTGACGTGGTGGTGGCCGCCGCCGGCCGGGCCGGACTCGTGACCGCCGAGATGGTGAAGCCAGGAGCCGCCGTCGTGGGTGCCGGCACCTCCTGGGCGGGCAGGAAGCTGCTCTCGGACGTGGACGAGTCCGTTGCCGAGGTGGCCGGTTGGATCACCCCTCGTCTGGGCGGGGTGGGTCCGATGACCCGCGCCATGCTGTTGAGGAACGCCGTCCGTGCCGCCGAGCGGGCATCGTGAGCGCCCGCGGTCGGGGCGGAGCGCGGTCGAGCCGGGGCGGTCGGCCCGGCCGGGTCCAGCGGCCTGATGGCGGTGGGTCCCGCGTCGGGGATCGTGGTCGACGTGACCAGCACCACCACGATCCCGACCACCACCACCACTTCGGCGTCCACCACCACGACCTCGTCGATCCCGACCACCACCACGACCACGACATCGTCGCCGACGACCACGACGACACGTCCGAGTCGCACGACGACGACTGCGCCCCGGACCACCACCACGACCACGGTCCCCACCACCACGCCGGCGTCGTCAGGCACCCCGTGGGGCCTGATCGCTCTCGTCGTGGTTCTCGTCGTGGCCATCGGGCTGGTCGTGCTCCTCCTCCGGTCGCGAAAGCGCCGGGGAGCCGAGTCCGACTGGAACCGGTCGGCACGCCCGGCCCTCAGCGACGCACAACTGGCGCGGGCCTCCCTGCTGTCCGGCAATGCCGGGTCCGACGACCCCGAGGTGCGGTCGGCGGTGCAGGTCCAGGTGGACAGGGCTGCGACGGCCCTGGAGCGAGCGGCGTCCGGTGCCCCTGATGCGCAGGCCGGCGCGGCGGCGGCGGCGGTGGCGAGCGGACTGCGGGGCCTGGCCTTTGCCATCGAGGCGGACCGGCTGCTCCGGCACGGCACCTCGGCACCCTCGGGGGTCCAGCTGGCCGAGGCCGACGAGGCCCGGCGGGCCCGAACCGAAGAGCTGAACGCGGCCTTGTCCCGGCTGTCGACGCGGGTCGGCCCCGGCGCCGGTCGGGGGCGCTGAGCCGGAGCCGCACCGCCACGCCCGGGGTGTGACCCATGGCCACCGCCGGACCCCCGGCAGTAGGATTGTGCGGTCATGACCAGGATCTCGGATCTGCTGGACAAGGGGCGCACGTACTCGTTCGAGTTCTTTCCGCCCAAGAACGACGCCGAACAGGCCACCCTGGTGAGGACCTTGCGCGATCTGGAGCCGCTGGGACCCTCGTTCGTCTCGGTGACGTACCGGGGTGGAGCCGAATCGCGCCAGCGGACCTTCGACCTGGTGACCGGCATGCTCCGCACCACCACGCTGGTGCCCATGGCCCACCTCATCTGTGTGGCCCACACCCGCTTGGAGCTGGCCGAGATCCTCGTCGCCTACCGGATGGCCGGCGTGGAGAACCTGATGGCCCTGGGCGGCGACCCGCCGGCCGACGGCGAGGGTCCCGGGCGAACTGGCCTACGCCTCCGAGCTGGTGGAGCTGGCCCATGCCGTCGGTGGGTTCTCGGTCGGCGTGGCGGCCCAGCCCGGGTGCCACCCACTCTCCCCCGACCCGGTGACCGATCGAGACCATCTGGCGGCCAAGCTGGAGTCGGCCGACTTCGGCATCTCGCAGTTCTTCTTCGAGGCCTCGGAGTTTCTCGGCCTGGTCGACGACCTGAGAGCCCGGGGCGTGGACAAGCCGGTCCTCCCGGGCATCATGCCCGTCACCAGCCTGAGCTCCGTTCCCCGGATGGCGACGATGGGCGCAGCGGTGCCGGACTGGATGGTCGGGCGACTCCAGGCCGCCGACGACCGGGGTGGCAACGAAGCCGTCCGGCACGAAGGCGTAGCCATCGCCACCGAGCTGTGCGAGCAGCTGTTGGCCGCCGGGGTGCCCGGGCTCCACTTCTACACACTGAACCGGTCGAGCGCCACCCGCGAGATCTACTCCGCCCTCGGCCTCGTCGCTCCCTGACCGCTCCGGGCCGGTCCGCGGGATGCGGCCGGGTTGGCCAACGGGGGGAGGGGTGCCGATAGGCTGCCGGACATGCCCGATCTCATCACCCAGGGCGCCGACGGCGCCCTCCATGTCACCGACGAGCCGATCATCCCCTTCATCGAGGGCGACGGCACCGGGGTGGACATCTGGCCCGCCGCCAAGCTGGTGCTCGATGCCGCCGCCGCCAAGCACGGCAAGTCGGTGGCGTGGAAGGAGGTGCTGGCCGGCCAGAAGGCGTTCGACGAGACGGGTGACTGGCTCCCCGACGAGACGGTCGAGACCTTCAGGACCCACCTGATCGGGATCAAGGGGCCGCTCACCACGCCGATCGGTGGGGGGATCCGGTCGCTCAACGTCGCACTCCGCCAGATCCTCGACCTCTACGTCTGCCTGCGTCCGGTGCGGTGGTTCACCGGCGTCCCCTCGCCGGTCCTCCATCCCGAAAAGGTCGACATGGTGATCTTCCGCGAGAACACCGAGGACATCTACGCCGGCCTCGAGGCCGAGGCCTTCACCCCCGAGGCGGCCAAGCTTTCGGCGTTCCTGCGAGACGAGATGGGCTGGAACATCCGCGATGGGTCGGGCATCGGCATCAAGCCGATCTCCGAGTTGGCCTCGAAGCGCCTCATCCGGGCATCGATCGAGTACGCCCTCTCCCACGGTCGCTCCAGCGTCAACATGGTGCACAAGGGGAACATCCAGAAGTTCACCGAGGGGGCCTTCCGGAACTGGGGCTACGAGCTGGTGCGGGAGGAGTTCGCTGACGTGGCGGTGGGCTGGGACGACTGTGACGGCAAGCCCGGGGACAAGCTGTTGGTGAAGGACAGCATCGCCGACATCACGCTGCAGCAGGTCCTGACCCGTCCCGAAGAGTTCGACGTCATCGCCACCACCAACCTCAACGGCGACTACCTCTCGGATGCGCTGGCCGCCCAGGTCGGTGGCATCGGCATCGCCCCGGGGGGAAACATCAACTACGTGACCGGCCACGGCATCTTCGAGGCCACCCACGGGACGGCACCCAAGTACGCCGGAATGGACAAGGTGAACCCGGGTTCGGTCCTGTTGTCGGGAGTCATGATGTATGAGCACCTGGGTTGGACCGAGGCCGCCGCCGACATCGTGGCAGCGCTCGAGGCGACCATCGCCGACAAGGTGGTCACCTACGACTTCGCCCGCCTCATGGACGGTGCTACCGAGGTCAAGTGCTCGGAGTTCGCCTCAGCCATCGTCGATCGGCTCTAGCGCGGGGTATTCCGTCCGGGTGGGGGTCCGGGTGTGACCCCGAGGTAGACCCGGTCGCAGGGTGCCGATTAGCCTCGGCCCCATGGCAGCCAACCCTCCCGTCCATGTCACCGTCACCGGCGCTGCCGGACAGATCGGCTACTCGCTCCTGTTCCGGATCGCCTCGGGCCAACTCCTGGGTCCCGATCAGCCGGTGGTGCTCCGCCTCCTCGAGATCGAGCCGGGGATGAAGGCACTCGAGGGTGTGGTGATGGAGATCGACGACTGTTCGTTCCCCCTGGTCAGCGATATCGTCACCACCACCGATCTGGCCACCGCCTTCGACGGGACCTCCTGGGCCCTGCTGGTCGGGTCGATCCCGAGGAAGGCTGGGATGGAGCGCGGTGACCTCCTCACCGTCAACGGCGGCATCTTCGGGCCGCAGGGACGGGCCATCGCCGCCAACGCCGCCTCCGACGTCCGGGTGCTGGTGGTGGGCAACCCGTGCAACACCAACTGCCTCATCGCCCGGTCCAACGCTCCCGAGGTGCCCTGCCGACCGGTGGTTCGCCATGACCCGGCTGGACGAGAACCGGGCCAAGAGCCAGTTGGCCAAGAAGGCCGGCGTCCCGGTTGCCTCGGTGACCAACGTGGCCATCTGGGGGAACCACTCCGCCACCCAGTTCCCCGACTACTCCAATGCGTCGATCGACGGGAAGCCGGCCGCCGAGATCATCGACGACACGGCCTGGTTGCAGGGCGACTTCCTCACCACCGTCCAAAAGCGCGGTGCCGCCGTCATCGACGCCCGTGGCCTCTCCTCGGCCGCCTCGGCAGCCAACGCCGCCATCGATTCGGTCGTGAGCATCAATACCGGCACGCCCGACGACGAGTTCACCTCACTGGCCGTGGTCTCCAACGGCGAGTACGGGGTTCCCGAGGGCCTCCAATTCGGCTTTCCGGTGAGGACGAGCGGTTCAGGCGACTGGACGGTCGTCGAAGGGCTCTCCCACGACGAGTTCGCCACCGACCGGATCAGGATCACCACCGAGGAGCTCGAGGCCGAGCGCGCCGACGTCGCCGATCTGCTGCCCTGACCGGGCGGATCCACCGCCCCGTCCGGGGACCGAGCGGCTACCGGGTCACTGCACCGGGGGGTTGGTGAGGACGACCCGGAAGCGTGCCTGTCCCGAGAGCATCCGCTCCCAAGCCCGTGGGGCATCGGCCATGGGCATGAGCTCGATCATGGGGCGGACCCCGGTGAGCGACGGCGAACCGCAGCGTGTCCTCGGAGTCTTTCGAGGTCCCCGACGGGTGTCCGGCCACCGACCGGGTCTGGCCGACCAGGACGACCGGCGGGACCTCGATCGGCTCCATCGCCACCCCCACCACCACCAGCTGGCCCCTCGGGCCCAGTCCGCCCAGCGCCGCGCCCATGGCGGCGGAGTTGGTGACCGTGGACAGCACCACTGTGGCACCGCCCAGCGCCTGGAGCTCGCCCGACACGTCCGACGTGGTGCTGTCGATGTAGTGGTGGGCGCCGAGCTCACGGGCGAACGAGGCCTTGTCCGGTCCGCGGGCGACAGCCACCGTCTCGAACCCCATCTTGGCGGCGAACTGGACGCCGAGGTGGCCGAGCCCACCGATTCCCAGCACCGCCACCAGGTCTCCGGCCCGTGCCGGGCTGTTGCGGAGGCCGTTGAACGTGGTCACCCCTGCGCACATCAGCGGTGCGGCCTCGGCGGCGGTGAGGCCGTCGGGTATCGAGGCCAGCGCTTCGACCGGCACGACCACCGAATCGGCATAGCCGCCGTCATACGCCAGACCGGGGGTACGGAGGTTGGCACAGTCGATGGAGTCTCCCGACCGGCATGCGGGGCAGACGTGGTCGACCCCTCCGTACCAGCCGACACCGACCCTGGCCCCGGTCGTCCAGGACCCGACGCCCTCGCCGACCGATTCGATGACGCCGGCGATCTCGTGTCCCGGGACGATCGGGTAGGTCGAGGCGATCAGGGTGGACAGCACGTCGCTGTGGCAGACGCCGCATGCCTCCACCTGGACCCGGACCTCGCCGCGGCCCGGGGGCACGCTGGTCACGCTGGGAGGCCTCGAGGGCCCCGCCGGCGACGGGTATGTGCTGGACGTCGATGCTGACCATCACCCAGTAGTAGCCCATTCCCCCGATGGGTGCCATCGTGGTGGCCGGTTGGCGCTGGCCGGGGCGGCCGGTCAGCACCTAGCCTTCCTGGCATGTGCCGAAACATCACCACCCTCCGGGGGCTGGAGCCCCGAGCCACCGACCAGGAGGTCGAGGCGGCCGCCCGTCAGTATGTGCGAAAGGTCAGCGGCGTGCAGTCCACGTCGGCCGAGACCGCCGCGGCGTTCGAAGAGGCCGTGGCCAAGGTGACGCAGGCGACGGCCGAGCTCCTGGCCGGGCTTCCTCCCAGACGCCGCCCCCCGCCGACCGTTCCGCCGCTCAGGCGTCGTCCCCTGGCTACCGGCCGCCCCGGCTGACCGGAACGCCCCCGGCTCCACTCAGCGGGGCGAGCTGGGGCGTCGGCCACCGGACCTTGGTGGCCCAGCCCAGCTGCTCGAATCGCCGGATCAGCCACGCCGAGGGATCGATCATGCCGGCCCGGGCGCCGTGGCGGGCCCACGAGGGGTGGGCGTGGTGGACGTTGTGCCAATTGTCGCCCAGCGAGATCACGGCCAGCGACCACAGGTTGGTACTCCGGTCGGTCGTCCCGTCGGTTCGGCGGCCGAAGGTGTGGCAGAGCGAGTTCACCGACCAGGTGACGTGGTGCAGGAGTGCCATGCGGACCAGGCCGGCCCACACCATGGCGGCCACCGCACCGGCCAGGGTCCCCGACACCAGGTAACCGAGGCCGAAGGGGATGCCGACCGAGGCCACCGCCAGGACCGGGAAGAGCCGGTCGATCCGTTGCAGGTCACGATCGCGCAGCATGTCGGGGGCGTAGCGGTCGGCACTCGACGAGTCCGACACGAACAGCCATCCGACGTGGGAGAAGGCGAGGCCCCGGAGCAGGGCGCCGCCGTGGTCCCCGTAGCGATGGGGCGAGTGCGGGTCCCCGGGCTGATCGCTGAAGATGTGGTGTCGGCGGTGGGTGGCCACCCAGCTCGTGGCCGAGCCCTCCACCGCCATCGAACCCATCACGGCCAGGGCGATCTTGAGCGCCCGGTTGGGCCGGAACCCCCGGTGGGTGAACAGCCGATGGAAGCCGATGGTGATGCCGAACCCGGTGATCAGGTAGAAGGCCAGCGCCATGATCAGGTCGCTGAGGTCGACAGCGTGGCCCCAGAGCCAGGGCACCACGACGGCCAGTGCGACAGCCGGACCGGCCACGATGGCCAGGGTGACCACCTTCTGGGCGGCGTGGACGACCGGTGGCGGCTGGACGGCCGCAGTACAGGGGTCGAGCGCGGCCATCGGGCCGCTTCGGTCGGTGAGCGCGTTCATGGGACCTCCGGACCAACCGGACCGACTGTCTCAGTGCGCTGATCGACCTCCGACACTACCGGGTGCGAGGGGCCGACGCGAGGTCGCCCTGCCCTCCCGCGTGGGGTGCGGCACCGGGCGCACCCGGGCCGCACGGTTGCGTCACCGGCATGCCAAGATCTCCCGGGTGTTGAGCAACCGCGTCACCGAGCTCCTCGGGGTCGAGATCCCGATCGTCCAGGCCCCGATGGGCTGGATCGCCCGCGCCACACTGGCCTCTGCGGTCTCCAACGCCGGTGCCATGGGGATCATCGAGACGTCCTCGGGGGAGCTCGACGTGGTCCGGGACGAGATCGCCAAGATGAAGGACCTGACGGACAAGCCCTTCGGGGTCAACATCGCCCAGGCGTTCGTGAGGGATCCGACGTCCATCGTGGACTTCGTGATCGCCCAGGGTGTCCGTTTCGTGACCACCTCGGCCGGCAGCCCGACCCGCTACACCGCACAGTTGCAGGACGCCGGACTCACGGTGTTCCATGTCGTGCCCACCCTCCGGGCCGCCGACAAGGCGGTCAGTGCCGGCGTGGACGGCTTGATCGTCGAAGGGGGTGAGGGTGGTGGTTTCAAGAACCCACGGCCGGTGTCGTCGATGGTGTTGCTGCCGTCGGTCACCAAGGCCTTCGATCTCCCGGTGATCGCCGCCGGCGGCTTCCTCGATGGCCGGACCATGGCAGCCGCGTTGGCCCTGGGGGCCGAGGGCGTGCAGCTGGGGACGGTGATGGTCTCCTCGGTCGAGTCACCGGTCCACGACAACTGGAAGCAGACCATCATCGACGCCAAGGAGACGGATACCGTGTTCTTGAACAGCCACACGTCGCCGGCCCTCCGGGCCCTGCGGACACCCCACACCCAGTCCCTGGAGTTCGACCACGAGACCGACGCCATGAGCGCCTTCGGCCGGGTCGGAGACGTCTACTTCGGCGGGGACCTCTCGTCGGGCATCGCCCTGGGCGGCCAGGTGGCAGGACGGATCACGTCGAGCCGACCGGTGGCCGACATCATCGGCGACTGCGCCTCCGAGTGCGAGGCCGTCCTCGGGGACCTCGCCCGTCGCTACCCGGTGGGCTGAGCCCGCTGTCTCGCACGAACGGCAGCCCTCCGGTGACGTCGCGGACCATCTGGGTCCGCCGAGCCGCGGGAGATTACCGTATGGCGGGAATCCACCCGGTGGGGCCAGTGCGAGGAGGACATTTCGATGCGACGGATCAGTGCCGGGACGATCGTCCTGGCCGTCGTGGCCATGATGTTGGCGGCATGTGGGGTGCACATCAGCAAGAACGGGATCAGCGGGAACTTCGGCGGCCACTCCTTTTCCGCTGCGTCCGGCGCTCTCCCGTCCGGGTTCCCGAGCGCCGTTCCTGTGCCAACCGGCTCGCGGGTCCTCGGAGGAGGCGGATCGGACAGCCGCTGGGACGTGGCCTTCGCCGCCACGGGTAACGTCTCGGCCGGAGCGACCTCGTACCAGGCCCAGTTCCGATCGGACGGGTACACGGTGACCAACGTGGAGACGGGCTCGACGGCGACCCCCGAAGGCCAGCCCGCCGGTTCGTCAGGCGGGGCCACCTCCACCTCCACCACCATCACCTTGCAGGGGTCGGTCTTCACCGCCACCGACGCCCAGTGGACGGTCGAGGTCGAATTGGGGAGCACGACGTCACCCACGGTCGGGAAGCTGAAGGCGGGCGAGTTCGCCATCAACATCACCGTGCTCCCCACCTCGTCGGTGGCGACCACGACTCCGCCCGGCTGAACGCCGAGAGCGTGACCGGGCCGGTCAGCGCCGGAGGGAGGCCACGAACTCGAAGGCCTCGGCAGTGAGGTGGCGCCAGACGCGGCCGTCCTCGTTCGTCACGGTCAGCCACTCCTTCATCGGGCGCCCCTTGCCGGCATCGAAGTGCTGCCCCGTGCCCTCCTCGATCAGGGTGCTCACGCGCCCCGCCGGCAGTTTGACCACGAGCCTCCCCCGGGTGAGCATGGCGAAGATCGACCCGTTCACCTTCAACGCCGATGATCCGAATCCCCTGGTCCCCGACTCGCCCGGGAGGGTGACGGCCGTCCGTCCCGCATAGTCGTCGACGAGGGCGTCGAACCGTTCCTCCGGAGTCACGGATGCCATGAGAGCACGCCCTCCGACCGGGTGCAACGGTCGATCGGAGGACCGGTGCAGGCCATACTGGACAGATGCGCTCCGTTCCCCTGCTGGGCGAAAAAGTGTGGTTCGGTCCCCGACGGTTCGGATGGGGCCTGAGCCCGGTCTCCGTCGAGGGTTGGGTGGTGACGGGGGTGGCGCTGCTGTTGTCGTTCGTGTTGGGACGCCGGTTCCCGAACCGACCCCTGGCCCGCCACCTGCCGGCCCTGGCGCTGGCGGCGATCGCCATCGCCAAAGGAACCGCCCCCGGTGGCCCCCGAGCCCGCTCCGGACTCCGGACCGCCGCCGTCGCCGCCACCGACGACTAGGGCCCGTTGGACCGGGCCCATGGGGCGGGGCCCGAGGCACGGTCTGGAGTACGGTCGGTCGAGGTGATACGGGTGTGGCCCACGGTGCGATGGTCCAGGAGAGTCGTGACGGCGGCGGTGCTGGTCGGCTCGCTCGTGGGCCAGGGTGTCGCCGTGGTGATGGCGCCGGGCCCGACGGCAGGGGCCTCGTCGCCGGTACCGGGCGCCCCCGGTTGCCCGTTGTTCCCGTCCGACAACGTTTGGAATACCGACATCTCCGCACTGCCGGTGGACCCCCACAGCGCGGCCTGGCTGGCCAGCATGGACAGCGCCACCACCGACCTGCATCCCGACTTCGGCCCTTCGGGGGACCCCTCTGCGCCCTATGGGATCCCCTACACGGTGGTCCCGCCCTCCCAGCCATTCGTCAACGTCACATTCACCTACGGCTCCGAGAGCGATCCCGGGCCGTATCCGTTCGGGCCCACGACCCCCATCGAGGGGGGCGCGCAGTCGACCGGTGACCGTCACGCCATCATGGTCGACCCGTCCACCTGCAGGCTCTACGAACTGTACGACGCCCGCTACGACCCGTCGGGATCGACCGCAGGCTCCGGCGCCATCTGGAACCTCGAGTCGGATGCACTGCGACCAGCCGGGTGGACGTCGGCGGACGCCGCCGGCCTACCCATACTCCCCGGGCTGCTCCGCTACGACGAGGTGGCGTCCGGTTCGATCACCCACGCCATCCGCATGACGGCGGCGTCGACGGACACCTCGTACCTGTGGCCCGCCCGTCATGAGGCCGGGACGTCCAGCAATCCCAACCTCCCACCCATGGGAGCACGATTCAGGCTGAAGGCCGACTTCGACATCTCGTCCTTCTCGCCGCAGGCGCAGACCGTGCTCCGCGCCATGCAGCACTACGGGCTCATCCTGGCCGACAACGGATCGAACTGGTACTTCGGTGGGGACGCCGACAACAGCTGGCCCATCTCCCTGGTCGACGAGCTGAAGCAGATACCGGCGAGCGCCTTCGAGGCGGTCGACGAGTCCTCGTTGATGGTCAACCCCGACTCGGGCCAGGCCCGGTTGCCGGGCGCCTCGTTGCAGTGCTCGACCGGTACCGGCTACCGCATGGTGGCGGGCGACGGAGGCATCTTCTCGTTCTGCGAGCCGTTCTACGGATCGATGGGTGGCCGCCCGCTGGATGCGCCCATCGTCGGTGCGGTGGAGTCGCCCGATCGTGCAGGGTACTGGCTGGTGGCCTCGGACGGGGGTGTCTTCGCCTTCGGGGACGCCCGGTTCTTCGGGTCGATCGGCGGTCACCCGCTGAACCGACCCATCGTGGGCATGACTGCGACCGCCGACGGGCGCGGGTACTGGCTGGTGGCCTCGGACGGGGGTGTCTTCGCCTTCGGGGACGCCCGGTTCCACGGCTCGACCGGCTCGATCCGTCTCACCAGACCGGTGGTCGGCATCACCGCCACCCCCGACGGCGGCGGGTACTGGCTGGTGGCCTCGGACGGAGGGGTCTTCGCTTTCGGGGACGCCCGGTTCATGGGCTCGACCGGTGGGCACCCGCTCAACCGCCCTGTCGTCGGCATCGCCGCCACCAACGACGGTCACGGGTACTGGCTGGTGGCCTCGGACGGAGGTCTCTTCACGTTCGGGGATGCCGCCTTCCACGGATCCATGGGGGGGCGGCCGCTCAACGAGCCGATCGTCGGGATGAAGGCGACGGCTGACGGGTCCGGCTACTGGGAGGTTGCGGCTGACGGCGGCGTATTCAGCTTCGGAAGTGCTACGTTCCACGGCTCGACCGGTGCGCTGAGGATCGTGGCGCCGATCGTGGCGATGACCGGCTGAGACCGAACCAGTGGCCACTGCTCGGGGCGGGACTCGGCCGTGTCCCGGACACGCTGGAGGAGGAGCATCGGGTGAGAAAGCTACGTTGGGTTCTGGGCGCGTTGTCGGTGTCGGCGTCGCTGGGACTGGCGGCGTGCGGCTCGTCGACGGGCGGGACGGGCGGCACTCCCACCTCGGGATCCACGGCCACCACGACGACGCACCCGAGCTCGTCCAGCACCAGCGTGGCCATCCCGTCCTCGGGGTCGGCGGCGGTGAACGTTCCGATCACCGATGAGGTGCGGGCCCAGTTGGTGGCCGCCGGCGCGGCGGTGAACGGCATTCCCGTGGGCGAGTACAGCGGGTTGGCGCCGGGCCTCACGTATCTGGCGTTGGACCAGGCGACCGGTACCTACTGGGCCGGCGCCCGACTCGTCCCGGCGCCGACGAGCGATCCGTCGGCGCCGTCTCGGGCCCAGGTCGCCTCTCAGGACGATGGCTCGTACTACGTGTTCAGCCAGCCCCGGGGTGGGATTTGGACCGCCCATGCCACAGGGGCGAGCGGTCCGGATACTCCGTGCTCGATCACCGTCCCGTCGACCGTCCTCGCCATATGGGGTTGGCCGGCTGGAGGCTGTCGGCCCTCGGGAGCCTGAAGCCCACCGAGGGGTCCGGGACGAGGGAACCTCGGCCGGCCAGGTTTCGACGGTGGGATACCTTCGGTTTGCTATTCGCGAAAGTGATCGGCGAAGGGACTGACCCCCCGACCCCCCGACCCCCCGACCCCCGACCCCCCGACCCCCGACCCCCGAACCCCGGGCCCCGGACTCCGCCCCCGGCCGGGCACGGGTGCAGTTCCTACTCGCGGACCCAGGTGTATCGTCCGGGGCGCCAAATGATTCATGTCGCGAGGACTGCGGGCTACCGCGGGGACCGGAGGGTCGAGCATGGACGTACGACGGGTGGTGACCGGTCACGATGCCGAGGGTGCGGCGGTGTTCGTGACCGACGAGGACGTGGCACCCATCACCCTGTCGTTACTCCCCGGCACCGGAGTTCCACCGGCTGTGGGGAGCTGACGAGGCGCCGACGTTCCCCGACGACGGGTCACGACCGGAGGCGGTCCGTTACTTCCCTCCCATGGGTGGCTTCCGGTTCGGGATCTTCACCATCCCTCCGGACGGTGGGGCGGGCGCTCCCGAAGGCCTCGACATCGTGGCGGCTCTGGCCGAGTTCGACCAGCGGCTGCCGGGGATGGCCGAGTACCTCGAGCCTGACGACCCAGGAATGCACACCACCGCGACGATCGACTACGGCGTCGTGCGTGTCGGGCCAGGCCGTGCTCGAACTCGACAACGGGGCCAAGCGCACCCTCGGGCCCGGCGACACCTATATCCAGAACGGTACCCGGCACCGGTGGTCGAACACCGGGGACGTACCGGCGGTCATCGCCGTCACACTGCTCGGGGCCCACCACTCCGGGGTGCGTTGAAGCCCCTGCCGTCCATGGAGGCAACCGTTGCCACCCCGGCCGAGGCCACGGGGACGTCCACTGACTAAATCACGGTCGGCGGTGTTGTGGCTGGCGGTCATCGTTGGGAGCGTCGCCGTCGGCGGATCGGCGATGTCGGCATCGGTCGAGCGACCCGCCATCCGCCGGCGTCAGGACCCTTCCGCCTTCGGTGTGGTCGCCGGAGATCGGGGCCTACTACTCGGACTGGTTCCCCAGCAACTCGGCCCAGGGCACCTTGCGCCAACACCTGGTCCCCGCCGCAGGGTGCCGACCCGACGCTGGTCGACTCGTGCCGATCCACGGGTGGCCGAGCGGGCCATCGCCCAGGCGTCCAGGAGCGGGATCGACTTCTTCGCCCTCGACTGGTGGCCGTCGAGGGCGGCGCAGAACCGGAACGTCGACGCCTTCTTGAAGGCCAAGAATCTGGCGGACATCAAGTTCTGCTTCCTCTACGAGACCTGGGACCTCGGATTCCACGCCGGCAACGAGTCCACGCCGGTCACACCTCGATGGAGTTCGGATTCGACGCGGACCTCCTGCTCTTCGCCAAGAAGTACTTCTCCAATCCCAGCTACCTCCGCATCGACGGACGCCCGGTGGTCGTCCTGTACCTGAGCCGGACCCTGACCGGCGACGTCAGCGCCATGATGACCGGGGCGCGGGCCCTCATGCGGGCCCACGGCTTCAACCCCTTCTTCATCGGCGACGAGATCGCATGGCGGGTCGATGCAGTCGACACGCCCCCGAACACCCTGGGTCTCACCCAGACCCCCCAGGTGTCCCGCATCGATCTCTTCGACGCCGTCACCGCCTACACCCTGTACTCGGGAGGTGCACCCGACCCGCTGAGCCCACAGGCTGATTTCGAGAACTACCCGGGCAGGACGAACCTGGTGTCGGACGAGGTCGGGCTGTACCGGAAGTACCAGCTGGCCTCAGGGGGCCGGGTTCCGGTCGTCCCCGACGTCATGCCGGGCATCAACACCCGCGGAGTGCGGCTCCAGGTCAACGAGCCCGCCCAGCCCAGGCAGTGGCTGCCGGGGTACTCCTCGGGGAGCACCCTCGGGAACTACCTGGCCCAGATCGCCGGCCCTGTGCTCGAGCCGTCACTGCCCATGGTGTTCGTGACCAGCTGGAACGAGTGGAATGAGGACACCGCCATCCAGCCCGTGGGCGGAGTGGCGACGTCGCGGGACGATTCGCCCACCGGACGGGCCTATACCCAGGGGTACACCTACGGCGGCGAGGGGAACACCGACCTCGACGTCCTGCGCACCTTCGCCGACGCCGCATGGGGGAGGGTGGTCGGCGCCACGGGGACGCCGTTGGCCCACACCCGGGTCATCGAGTCGGCGCACGGGCGGGCGGTGAACGAGGTGCGCACGGACTCCGAGGGCTGGTACGTCCTGCCGCGGACCGGTTCGTGTCCCGCCGTCCTCTCCGTCGAGGCGGCCGGCCAGACCAGCTCGTTCGACTGCTCCCTCACCCGGACCCGGCGGGTCGACCTGCGATCGTGAGGCCCCACGCGCTTGCCTCCGTCCTGAATTGAGCATATGCTTTGAGCAATCGCTCAAACATCAGTCAGGAGGGTGGGCATTGGCCAAGTCCGGCAGTCCGAGCGCCGTTCGCCACCCCGGGGAGGTCCCGACGTCGGGAACCGGGCGGATTCTCGTGGACGCCGCCATCGAGACCCTCACGAAGAAGGGCTACAGCGGGGCGAGCGCCCGAGCCATCGCCGAGGCGGCCGGGGTGAACCAGGGGCTGATCTTCTACCACTTCGGGTCGGTGACCAATCTGCTGCTGGCCGCCCTCGACTCGGTGAGTGCCGACCGTCTCACGCACTACACGGCGGCGCTCGAACAGGTCGGGTCCACCGGCGACCTGGTGGACGCGGCAACCGGCATCTTCGAGCGGGATCTCGACGCCGGCTACATCACCGTGCTCGTCGAGATGATCGCCGGCGCGTCATCATCGCCAGGACTGGGGCCCGAGGTGGCGGCCCGGATCGGGCCGTGGCGCTCGTTCGCCCAGGACGCCATCGAGCGCGCCCTCGGCGATTCCCCGCTGGGTGCGGCCCTTCCGGTCGCCGATGTCGCCTACGGGATCGTCGCGTTGTACCTGGGTCTCGAGATGCTCAGCCATCTCGACGGTGACCGCGGGCCGTCCCTGGCGTTGTTCGGCCATGCCAAGCAGTTGTCGCTCCTCGTCGAGGCGATGACGGCCGGCGCTCCATCGGGCCGGGCATCGTGACCCGGTCGCTGGAGTTCTCCCGGCCGGAGGTCGTCGCCGATGGAGACACCGGTCTGGACGTGGTGACCGGTGCCTTCAGCTACTCGGGGAAGGCCATCGCCGAACGCCTGGCGGCCAGCGGGCGAAGGGTCCGCACCGTCACGGGACACGCCGACCGGGCGTCCGGGCCGACGTCCATCGAGGTGAGACCACTCGACTTCGGGGACACCCTCGGCCTCGTCGAGTCCCTGCGCGGGGCGACCACCCTGTACAACACCTACTGGGTCCGGTTCCGACACGGCGGGACCGACCACTCCGTGGCGGTCGAGAACTCGCGGACGTTGTTCCAGGCGGCCGCCCGGGCCGGGGTGAGGCGCATTGTCCACGTTTCCATCACGCACCCGAGTATCGAGTCGCCGCTTCCGTACTTCCGCGGCAAGGCACTGGTGGAACGGGCGCTGGCCGAATCCGGACTGTCGTTCGCGGTCCTGCGCCCCGCCATCCTGTTCGGCGGCGACGGGGTCCTGGTGAACAACATCGCCTGGCTGCTGCGGCGACTGCCCGTCTTCGCCGTGGGCGGGCGGGGCGATTACCGGATCCGGGGGATCCACGTGGACGACCTGGCCCGGCTGTGCGTGGCCAAGGGACACGATACCCATGACAGTGTCACCGACGCGGTCGGGCCGGAGCGTCCGACGTTCCGCGAGCTCGTGACCTCCGTTCGGGACGCCGTCGGCAGTCGTGCACGGATCGTCCCGGTGCCCGGCATGGTGGTCCCCGTGCTGTCAGGACTGTTGGGACTGGTCCTCCACGACGTCCTCCTCACCGCTGACGAGTACCGGGCCATGGCGACCGGGCTGGCCGATACCGAGGGCCCGGCCACGGGCACGACCGTGTTCTCGGAGTGGCTGGAGGGTCACGCCGACGGACTGGGCCGCTCCTACGCCAACGAACTCGGTCGCCACTTCGCCCGATGACCGGGGACCGCTCCCTGCTGGGGATCCGCCAGTGGGGCCTGCTCGCCGGGGCCATGGCGTGGTCGGCGCTCCTGGTGCCACTGGCCTACCTCCTCCCGGTCGAGTCGGCTCCGGCCACCGAGTCGCCTCCGGCTGCCGCCATGGGCGCCGGCAACACCATGGGCACCGGCAACGCCATGGAGTCCCTGGTGCACGCCAGCGGTCCCCGGGTCATGTACGTGGTGGTCGCTCCGTTGGCCGTGTGCATGGTGGTCACCGCACTGCTGGCGGCGCGCATGGATCTGGGGTGGCCCGTCGCCGGTGGGTTGGCCTGGGCCCTGTCGGTGGCGCTGCTGACTGCCGCCCTGGTGGGGACGGTGACGTTCCTCGTGGGTGCCTATGTGGTGCCCACCGGGGTCCTCCTGGTCGTCACGTGCGGGTCACTGCGGGCGCGCCGGCGGGTGCTCGCGGGCGTGGGCGGATGAAGGACCGGGCCTTGCGCCCGGTATCACTGGCGACGGCCGGCGTCATCGGGTCGGCCGGTTCGGTGGGCGTGCTGATCGGGGCGGTGCAGCCGGGGTCGCCCTTCCGGGTGGCGCTGCCCGGGGCATGGTTCCTCGGGTCGACGGGCCCACCCGGTCCAACGAACGGAGACAGCCGACTCCTCGGGATCATGCTCGTCTACGCCGGCATCATCGTGCTGCTGGGTGCATGGCTGGAGGTGGTCCGCACGCTCCGACGGACCCCGGGAACCGGCCTCAAGGGGCTGATGGCGATCGGTGCCGGGTGGGGGCTGCCGGTGGTCGTGGCGCCTCCGCTGTTCAGCAGGGACGTGTACAGCTACGCGGCCCAGGGCGAGATGGTGAGCCGCGGCATCAACCCCTACACCCACACGCCGAGCGCCCTCGGTGGTGGCTCCTACCTCCGACTGGTCGATCCGCTGTGGCGTCACGCCCCTGCCCCCTACGGCCCGGCATGGGAGCGCCTTTCGGGATGGATCGTGGAGGGCACGGGCCACCACGCTGGTGGCCACCGTCGTCGGGTTCCGCGGCGCCGCCCTCGTCGGAGTGGTGCTGATCGCCTGGGGGGTCCCGGTGCTGGCCGACTCGGTGGGGCGGGACGGAGCCCTCGCGCTTCGCCCTGGCCGTACTCAATCCGGCGGTGCTCCTGGTGCTCCTGGGCGGCGCGCACAACGATGCCCTCATGCTGGGCCTTCTGGTTGCCGGTTGCGCGCTGGCCCGGCGGCACCACGTGCTCCCCGGCCTGGTCCTCTGTGCGCTGGCCGCCGAGGTGAAGGTCCCGGCGCTCATCGGGGCCGCATGCATCGGATGGTGGTGGGGGGCACCGGTACCGCAGTGGACCCGGCGCCTGGCCCGGGTGGCGGCGGCCATGGCGGTGGCCCTCGGGCTGATGGCTGTCATCGGCGCCGTCTCCGGACTGGGGTGGCGGTGGGTGTCCGGCCTGTCCAATCCCGGGGTGGTGGTGTCCTGGCTCGACCCGGTGACGGCGGTGGGGCTGACCCTCGGCCATGCCGCCGCCGCCGTCGGTGCCCCGGGTCACTCCGCCGTGTTCGTCGACGGCGCCCGGATCGCCGGCTTCGGTCTGGCCGCCGTGGTCTCGGTCGGATTGATCCTGCGGTCGGACCGGGTCGGTGATCTCCAGGCGCTCGGGTGGAGCCTGCTCGTGTTCGTGGTGCTGGGGCCCGTCGTGTGGCCCTGGTACGAGACCTGGGGGTTCGTCTTCCTGGCGGTGGTCGCCGAGGGCTGGACGCTCTGGCTGCTGGTGGCTCTCTCGGCGGTGGCATGCTTCGCCGACATCCCGCCGGCCAGGTACCTCGGGGGCGGCGACCCCGGTGCTGGCCGTGGTGGGCTGGGCCCTGCTGGTCGGCGGGGTCGCTGTCTACGTGGCCCGCCGGGTCGTGCCATCCCTGCTCGGCGGGGCCGGTCCCGCCGGTCAGGGCGGCGGTGACCCGGCGCCGACGCTCGTGTCGTCGACGACCCGGTGACGGGCAGGCGATGCCGGTGCCGGGCACCAGTTCGATCCGGTTGCCGAAGGGGTCGTCGACGTACCACTGGACCGTGCCGGGGACGTCCTCGGTCCGGCGGGTGGGATGGCCCGGACCGGTCCAGCAGCCGGCACAGCTCCTCCACGCCGACCACCGACAGTGCCGGGTGGGCCTTGCGGGCCGACCGGAAGTCCTCCTCCACGCCGAGGTGGACCCGGGCCGACCCCGCGCTCGAACCAGCAGCCGCCCCGGGCCGCCAACTCGGGAGGTTTGGCCACCCGGGGCAGTCCGAGCAGTCCCTCGTAGAACGCCTGGGCCCGCTGCTCGGCCTCGGGGCCCGGCGGCATGGCCAGCTGGACGTGATCGATGCCGACGACCCGGTGGTCGCTCATCGGCTGCACACCGTCGATGCGTCGCGCTGGTCCCGCCGCAGGGGGTGGTCGGGCGGAACCTCCACGACGTGGATGCGCAACCCGTCGGGGTCGTCGATCCACGCCTCGATCAGCCCCCACGGCTCGAGGCCGCGCCGGCCGCACCGTCTCGACGCCACGGCGGGTCAGTTCGTCCAGGCTGGACGCGATGTCGCGGACCTGGAGCCACAGCACCACGCCGGCCGGGGTCGGAGTCGTCCCGTCGCCTCCCACCACCTCGATCAGCCCGCCCCCGGCGAAGAACACGATGCCCCGTCCGGCGCCGGCCCCGAACTCGCGCGCCACCGGCAGGTCCAGTCCGTCCCGGTAGAAGGCGATCGAGCGATCGAGATCCGAGGGCCGGATGATGGTCCTGCTCGAAAGTACGTCCATGTCCCCGTCCTCCGACTGCCGCTGGAGCCACCACGGTGCCATGTCGGGGGCGCCGGCCGCCACCGACGTGGCCGGCAGGGCCGACCGGCACCGGCGGACCGGAGGACAGGCGTCGGCGGGGTCAGTAGGTGGTCGCCGGCATCGGGGCCCTCGCAGGCGCTGCCGGGCGGCGTCCACCAGTCTCCTGGCCGGCCACCAGCACCGACAGGTCGCCGCGGACCTTGATCCGCCCGCCGTTGAGTGCCTCCGCCGGTGTCAGCGCCCCGGTCGACATGGCTGCGGCGTCGGCGTACGACAGGACGATGGTGACGTCGGGGTCCGGCCCGGCCGCGGGGTCCTCGCCGGGGGGTTCCGGTCCCCGAGGGGCCCGACGTCGAACCGGACCCGGCCGTCGGCCACCGCCATGACCAGCCGGACGTCGCCGTCAGGGGTGCCGTGGACCTCCTGGGCGACGACGAACCGCCCCGTCGGCGGCCGCCAGGCCGGCCTCGGGGCCCGGCGGCGGCAGCACTCGGTCCCGTCCAGGGCCACGTTGCACTCGTCGACCCACGCCGCGCTCAGGAACCGGGCCATGCCCGGTCCTTCATCCGGGCAGCGTGCCCTCCGGCCCGCGGAGGCACCGCCGCCAGGTCGGCGGGACGCGGTCACGTGGCGGGGGCGTCCTCGACGGATGGGGTCGTCGGCTTCGGGGGGCGTCCCGTCGTCAGGGTGGGGCCCCGATCCGTAGGCCGGACTCCGGGGTCGTCCCCACCGCCACCGGGATGCCGTGGACCCCGCCGGTCGGCTGCACGGCGGCGGGCCCGGTCGCCGGTGAGGCGGCGGCGGCCTCGGCCGGTGTGCGCTTGGTGCGGTTGAGGATCTTGCGGCCCAGCCACGCCACCGGGTCGTACTTGGCGTCGACGGCGCGCTCCTTCAGGGGGATGATGGCGTTGTCGGTGATCTTGATGTGCTCCGGGCACACCTCGGTGCAGCACTTGGTGATGTTGCACTTTCCGAGTCCCTGCTCCTGCTGGAGCAGCTGGCGCCGGTCGTTCACGTCGAGGGGGTGCATCTCCAACTCGGCCGAGCGGGCGAAGAACCGGGGTCCGGCAAAGGCCGTCTTGTTCTCCTCGTGGTCGCGGATGACGTGGCACACGTCCTGGCACAGGAAGCACTCGATGCACTTGCGGAACTCCTGGCTCCGCTCCACATCGATCTGCTGCATCCGATAGCCGCCCGCCTCCACCTCGTCCTCGGTCTTGGCCCGGGGTTGGAACGGGGGGATCCGCTTGGCCACCTCGTAGTTGTAGGACACGTCGGTGACCAGGTCCCGCAGGATGGGGAACGTCCGCATGGGGGCCACCGTGACCGTCTCGCCGGCCGGCAGGGTGTCCATCCGGGTCATGCACATGAGCGCCGGACGGCCGTTGATCTCCGCCGAGCACGAGCCGCACTTGCCCGCCTTGCAGTTCCACCGGCAGGCCAGGTCGGGTGCGTGGGTGGCCTGCACCCGGTGGATCACGTCGAGGACCACCTCGCCCTCCTGGGCGGGCATCACGTACTCGGCGAACTCGCCCCCGGCTTCGTCGCCGCGCCACAGGCGCATGGTGACGTGCTCTCCTGTGCCGTTCCCGTTGGGATCCTCGGGCATCACGTCGCCTCCTCGAACAGTTCCTTGAGATCGTCCGGCATCACCAGAATGGGCTCGGGTGTGACGGTGATGGAACGAATCGACGGTGTGCCGCCGACCCCGCCGGCCCCGGCCCCGTCAGGGATCCGCTGGACGAAATTGACCTCGCCCATCTCCGCCACCGGCTTGGGGTAGTCGTCCCTGGTGTGCCCGCCCCGGCTCTCCTTGCGGTTGAGGGCACCCTGGGCGGTGAGCCGTGAGATGGTGAGCATCGCCGGCAGGTCGGTGGTGAGGTTCCAACCCGGGTTGTAGCGGGCACCTCCGCTCACCGAGATCCGAGTCGCCCGCTCCTCGAGCTTCTCCAACTTCCCGAGCGCCTCCTCGAGCTCGGACCCGGTGCGGATGATCCCGACCAGGCTCTGCATGGTCGCTTGAAGGTCGTGCTGGATGTCGTAGGGGTTCTCCCCGCCCTCGAGGGCGAAGGGGGCGACGGCGGCATCGATGGCCGCCACCACCTCGCCCTCGTCCACGGACACGGTGCCGGTCCGACCCGACGCGAACTCCGACGCCCCGATGCCCGCCCGGCGCCCGAACACCAACAGGTCGGACAGGGAGTTGCCACCGAGCCGGTTGGCACCGTGCATCCCGCCGGCCACCTCGCCCGCCGCGAACAGTCCGGCCACGGTGGTCGCGGCCGAGTCGGCGTCCACCCGCACCCCGCCCATGATGTAGTGGCAGGTCGGGCCGACCTCCATGGCTTCGGCGGTGATGTCCACGCCGGCCAGCTCCTTGAACTGGTGGTACATGGAGGGGAGGCGACGCCGGATGTCCTCGGCGGTGCGCCGGGTGGCGATATCCAAGAACACCCCGCCGTGAGGACTGCCGCGTCCCGCCTTCACCTCACTGTTGATGGACCGGGCCACCTCGTCGCGCGGCAGCAGCTCGGGGGGCCGCCGGCCGGCGGTGTGGTCGTCGTACCACTTGTCGCCCTCCTCTTCCGAGTCGGCGGTCTCCGCCGCGAACATGGGTGGGATGTAGTCGAACATGAACCGCGTGCCCTCGGAGTTCCTGAGCACGCCACCGTCGCCCCGGACGCCCTCGGTGACCAGGATCCCGCGGACCGACAGCGGCCACACCATCCCGGTGGGATGGAACTGGATGCACTCCATGTCGATCACGTCGGCCCCGGCCCACAGGGACATGGCGTGCCCGTCGCCTGTGGACTCCCACGAGTTCGAGGTGTACATCCAGCTCTTGCCGACACCGCCGGTGGCGATGACCACCGCCTTGGCCGTGAAGACCACGAACTCGCCGGTCGGACGCCAGTATCCGACCACGCCCGACACCACCCCGTCGGCGTCGCGGAGGAGTCGGAGCACCTTGACCTCCATGAACACCTCGATGCCCTCGGCCACCGCCTTTTGCTGCAGGGTGCGGATCAGCTCCAGGCCGGTGCGGTCGCCGACGTGGGCCAGCCGGGCGTAGCGGTGTCCTCCGAAGTCGCGCTGGAGGATCGAGCCCGTCCGCGGTCCGGTCGAAGAGCGCTCCCCAGTCCTCGAGCTCGCGCACACGGTCGGGCGACTCCTGGGCGTGGAGCTGGGCCATCCGCCAGTTGTTGAGCATCTTCCCGCCCCGCATGGTGTCGCGGAAGTGGACCTTCCAGTTGTCCTCTTCGTAGACGTTCCCGAGTGCGGCCGCCACCCCACCCTCGGCCATCACGGTGTGGGCCTTGCCGAGCAGGGACTTGCACACCAGCGCGGTGCGGAGCCCCTTCGCCCGGGCCTCGATGGCCGCCCGCAGGCCGGCGCCTCCCGCGCCGACGATGATGACGTCGAAGTCGTGGGTCTCGTACTCAGTCATCGATCCGACACCCCTTAGAAGTGGAACCCGTAGTCATGGATGGTGCCGCTGGCCACCAGGCGGACGTAGAAGTCGGTGAAGGCCACGAACACCAGGCTCATCCAGGCGAAGAGCATGTGGCGGGCGTTGAGCGGGGTGAGGGCCTTCCAGATCCGGTGGCGGAACGGGGATGCGGAGAACTGCTTGACACCGCCCCCGCACAGGTGGCGGCAGGCATGGCAGCTGAGCGAGTACAGCCACAGCAGCAGTGCGTTGATCAGCAGCACCGCCGTCCCCACGCTGAACCCGATGCCCAGGCCGGGCTGGCGGAAGGCCTCGATGGCATCGGCGGTGAGGATCACGTTGAAGACCAGGCCGAAGTAGAAGAAGTAGCGGTGGACGTTCTGGAACAGCAGCGGGAAGCGGGTCTCCCCGCTGTAGGAGCGGTGGGCGTCGGAGACGGCACAGGCCGCCGGTGCCAGCCAGAACGACCGGTAGTAGGCCTTGCGGTAGTAGTAACAGGTCAGCCGGAAGCCGAGAGGGAAGATCAGGATCAACAGAGCCGGCGAGATGGTCCACCACGAGATGACCGATCCCGGGTGGCTGCCGGGCACGCAGCTCTCGGTGAGGCAGGGCGAGTAGAACGGCGAGATCAGGGTCCGGTGCAGGTCCGGTCCGGCGAAGTAGTCCTTGTTGACGAACGCCGCCCAGCTGGCGTAGCCGACGAAGGCGGTGAGCACGGTGACCGTGACCACGGGTTGGATCCACCAGCGGTCCTTGCGCAGCGTCGGCACCGACGGTCCCCCGCGTGCACCACCGAGGACGACCGGGGTCACTGCCCGAGCCGCGGCCGGATTCACTGGTGAGTCCTCCAACGTGGTCACGCCGTCTCCCTCGTTCTCTCGTCGATCGGTCGGGCCGCTGCAGACTCCTGGGGCCGACCGTGTGCCCCCACGGCGGACGCGGCGCAAGTACCACGACAGGGTAGCCAGTCTCGCTGCAGAAGTCGAAGACATATTCCGTCTTGTCGCCATAGGATCTGACTATGTTCCCGGCCGTCCACCAACTCCGGTACTTCGTCGCCGTGGCCGAAGATGGCCAGTTCACCCGGGCCGCCGAGCACCTGGAGGTGGCCCAGCCCTCGGTGAGCGCCCAGATCCGCCGGCTCGAGACGCTGCTCGGCACGCCCCTCTTCCACCGTGGTCCCGGCCCGGTGACGCTCACCGACGCCGGCGACACCCTGTTGCCGATCGCCCGGCGGGTGCTGGCCGACCTGGCGTCGATCGAAGACGAGATCTCCGGCCTGGCCAAGCTGCTCAGCGGGCACGTGGCCGTCGGCGCCACGCCGAGCCTGAGCACCACCCTGCTGCCCACCGTCCTCGGACGGTTCCACCGCCTCCACCCGGGCGTGGCCATCCGGGTGTCCGAACAGGGGTCTCCCCAGCTGGTCGACGAGCTGCTGGCCGGGACGCTCGACCTGGCCCTGGCCATCGCCCCGGTCCAGTCGCGGGGACTGGCCAGCATCGCCCTGGCCGAAGAGGAGCTGGTGGTGGTGACCACCCCCGACCACCCACTGGTTCGCCGCCGCTCGGTGACGGTCCCCGAACTGGCCGAGCATCCCATGGTGATGTTCCGGCCCGGCTACGAGCTGCGTACGTCGACCCTGGCCATCTTCGCCGAACACGGGGTCGAGCCGACCGTGGCCGTCGAGGGGGGCGAGATGGGGAGCGTGCTCGCCCTGGTGGCGGCCGGACTCGGTGCCGCCGTCGTGCCGGGCATCGTCACCACCGGCGAGACGCGGCTGCGGGCCACCCGGTTCCACGCGCCGCCGCCCACCCGCACCATCGCCCTGGTCCGCGTGGACGACCGGGTTCCCTCGAAGGCCGCCGAGGCACTGGCCACCGCCTTCACCGAGGAGATCACCGTGGCCAATTGGCCGGGGGCGATGCCCCAGGGCATGCGGCTCCTCCGGTGAGCGTCGCCGGCGCACCACAGGCCGGCGCTCCCGCGTAGGCTCGGCCCATGACTCCGCCGGTCCCCGCAGACCCAACCGCCGACCGACCCGCACTCGACCTGTCGGTGCGGTCGACCCCACCTCCGGACATCACCTCCCTCGGCCGCCTCCGCGAGGCGGGCTGGCGGTCGATCCCCGTCGCCGAGGAGATCCGCCGCAACGCGTCGGTGCGCATCGCCGCCGGCGACCCCCTGGTCACCGGGGTGCTCGGCTTCGAGGACACGGTGCTGCCCCAACTGGAGAATGCCGTGCTGGCGGGTCACGACGTCATCCTCCTGGGCGAGCGGGGCCAGGCCAAGACCAGGATCATCCGGTCGATGGTCGGCCTCCTCGACGAATGGCTGCCGATCGTGGCCCACTCCGAGATCAACGACGATCCGTTCCACCCCATCTCCCGTTTCGCCAAGGACCTCCTGGCCGAGGCGGGCGACGACCTCCCGGTGGCCTGGGTGCACCGGAGCGAGCGCTACGGCGAGAAGCTCGCCACCCCGGACACCTCGATCGCCGACCTGATCGGTGAGGTGGACCCGATCCGGGTGGCCGAAGGCCGCTACCTGTCCGACGAGCTCACCATCCACTACGGACTGGTGCCCAGGCTGAACCGGGGGATCTTCGCAGTCAACGAGCTGCCCGACCTGGCCGAGCGCATCCAGGTGGGGCTGCTCAATGTGCTCGAGGAGCGGGATGTCCAGATCAGGGGCCACCGCGTCCGCCTCCCACTCGACATCGTGCTGGTGGCGACGGCCAACCCCGAGGACTACACCAACCGTGGCCGGATCATCACCCCCCTGAAGGACCGCTTCGGGGCGCAGATCCGCACCCACTACCCGCCCGACGCCGCCACCGAGCTGCGGATCGCCCAGCTGGAGGCGGACCTCCCCGGGTCCGGCGGTGCCTCCGATCACGCCCGCGACGGGGCCGGGGGAGCCCCCCGGGTGGAGGTGCCCGACTTCATGGCCGAGGTGGTCGCCGAGCTCAGCCAACTGGCCCGGGAGAGTCCCCATCTCAATCAGCGTTCAGGGGTGTCGGTCCGGCTCACCATCGCCAACTACGAGACGCTGGTGGCCAACGCCACCCGCCGCGCCCTCCGCAACGGGGAGGACGAGGCGGTGCCCCGCGTCTCCGACCTCCAGGCCCTGGTCTCCTCGACCCAGGGCAAGGTCGAGATCGAATCGCTCGAGGAAGGGCGCGAACAGGTCCTCTTGGGCCAGCTGGTGTCGGCGGCGGTGCTGTTGGTCTTCCGCCGCCGGGTGGTGCTGGAGGACCCCCAGGCCGTGATCGGGGCGTTCACCAGCGATACCGTGGTGCACGCCGGCGACGACCTGCCGGCCACCGCGTACGCCGCCACCCTCGGCCAGATCCCGGCCCTGTCGGCGCCGGTGCTGGCGCTCACGGGGGGATCCGAGGACCCAGGGGTCGTCGCCTCCGCGGTGGAGTTCCTCCTCGAAGGGCTCCATCTGACCAAACGCCTCAACAAGGAGGCCGCCGGGGCCCGGGCCACCTATCGGGGTCGGGGATGACCTGGCGGTTCGACTACCGGCGGTGGGACGGCACCCAGGAGTCGCTCATCGACGACACCGACTCGGTGCTGGCCCAGCTGACCGACGACCTGCTGGCCAACGGCGACCTCCACGAAGCGCTGCAGCGGATGCTCAACCGCGGCTGGCGCACGCCGGACGGCCATGAGGTGCAGGGCCTGCGCGACCTCCTGGACCAGCTGCGGCTCGAGCGGGAGGACCAACTCGACCGGGGCGACCTGGGCGGGGCCTACCGCGAGGTGGCCGAGGAGCTCCAGCAGGTCCTGGCCGAGGAGCGCACCGGCATCGAACAGTTGCAGGCCGACGCCGACGCCTCCGACGACCAGCGCCGCCAGGAGGTCACCGACGAGGTGGCGGCCGAGCGTCGGATGCAGCTCGACCTGCTCCCGAACGATCTGGCCGGCCAGGTGCGCGGCCTGCAGAACTACGAGTTCATCTCCTCCGAGGCCCGCCAGCACTTCGAGGACCTGATGGAGCGGCTCCGCGAGGAGGTGGCGCGGACCTACTTCGACCAGATGTCCGAGGCGCTCGCCAACCCCGACCCGGCGCAGCTGGCCCACATGCGCGAGGCGTTCGACGCGTTGAACCGGATGATGGAGCAACGGGAGGCCGGTGAGCCGATCGATCCCTCGTTCGAATCCTTCATGGAGTCCTACGGCGACGTGTTCCCCGGCAACCCCGCCGACCTCGACGAGCTGCTCGAGCAGCTGGCTGCCCGCATGGCCGCCGCCCAGGCCATGTGGAACTCGATGTCGCCCGAACAGCGTTCCCAGCTCCAAGGGCTCGCCGAGTCGCTGCTCGAGGACATGGACCTGCGCTGGCAGGTGGACCGGTTGGCCGGCAACCTGCAACGGGCCTTCCCGGGCGCGGGATGGGAGCAGCGCTTCCGGTTCAGTGGCGACCAGCCCATGGGGATGGGCGAGGGGACCGATGCGGCCGGGCGCCTCCGCGACCTGGACGAGCTCGAGGACTTCCTCCGTTCCGCCAGCTCGCCGGCCTCGCTGTCCGAGGTCGACCTCGACAAGGTGCGCCGCCACCTCGGCGACGACGCCGCCGACTCGCTCGACCGTCTCTCCAAACTGGCCAAACAGCTCGCCGACGAGGGGCTGATCGACCAACGGGAGGGGCGCTTCGAGCTCACCCCCAAGGGGATCCGCCGGATCGGCCAGCAGGCCCTGTCCGACCTGTTCGACCAGTTGAACAAGGACCGGGTGGGAAACCACCGCACCACGTGGACCGGCACCGGGCACGACCGCGAGGAGACCACCAAGCCCTACGAGTTCGGCGACCCGTTCAACCTCGACCTGTCCCGCACCGTGCACAACGCGGTGCGGCGGGCGGGAAGCGGCGTGCCGGTGCGGCTCTCGCCGGACGACTTCGAGGTTATCGAGACCGAGGCACTGACCCGGTCGGCGACGGTGCTGTTGTTGGACCTGTCCCTGTCGATGCCGATGCGCGACAACTTCGTTCCCGCCAAGAAGATGGCCATGGCGCTCCACACCCTCATCTCGACCCGGTTCCCGCGCGACTACCTGGGCCTGGTGGGGTTCTCGGAGGTGGCCCGGGAGATCGAGCCCGCCGACCTCCCCACCGTCAGTTGGGACTACGTCTACGGGACCAACCTGCAGCACGGTCTGATCCTGGCCCGCAAGATGCTCGCCCATCAGCAGGGGACCAAGCAGATCATCCTGGTGACCGATGGTGAACCCACCGCCCACGTGGTCCCCTATGAGGGCGGCGTCGGTTACGACGTCTACTTCAACTACCCGCCGGTCCCCGAAACGCTCGAGGTCACCCTGGCGGAGGTCATGCGATGCACCAAGGCCGGCATCACCATCAACACCTTCCTGCTGGACCCGGACCGAGGGCTGCAGGGATTCGTCGAACAGCTGTCCCGGATCAACCGGGGGCGCACGTTCGCCACCTCGCCTGACGAATTGGGTGACTACGTGCTGGTCGACTTCCTGGCCCACAAGACCACACTCCGGAGCCGCGGCCGCCGGGCCGGCTGACCGCCGACGGCAACCGTCGAGGGCTGGACCCGGCACCGGCCGGCGACCCCCCTGGCCAGGGAGTACCTCCAGGGCGTCCTGGGTGGCCGATGGGCCGGCCTGGTGTCGACGCACCGTGCCGGCACCGTCGTTCCGGCCGGGGGCCCTTCCCACGAACCCCCTTGCCGCGCCCTGGATCCGGCCGCGCTCCGGTCCTCGGCCGGGAAAAAATCTTGCGTTTCCCGCTCAGATGGTGAAAGATGACATATCTGTAGTTACATCCGTGCTATGCGACTCTGTCCCGAGCCGTGTGGATGAGTGGGAGGGAGACCGTTCAATGGACATGGTGTCATTGATGTACGGACCCCAAGAACGAAGCTGGCAGACCAAGGCCAACTGCATGGGGGTGGACCCCGACCTGTTTTTCCCGGAACGGGGTGCGTCGACCCGTGAGGCGAAGGAAGTGTGCCGGGGGTGTGTCGTGCGCGAGGACTGCCTCGAGTACGCCTTGGCCAATGGGGAGAAGTTCGGTATCTGGGGTGGCCTCTCCGAACGGGAGCGCCGCCGGTTGCGGCGCCAGCGGGCCATGCAGCGCCGCGCCATCATCAGCGCCTCGTAGCCCCCCGGCCCGTCCAGTCGGGCGGGTGTGCCGTGCCTGCGGTTCGGATCGGTTCAGCCGGCTTGGGCCAGGCGCGCCTCGATGGTCGTGTCCTGGCTGAGGTCGAGCTCCGTCCACCGGTGCCGCGGTGCGGCATCGAGCACGGCGGCCGGGCACAGGCCCACCAGTTCCGCCCGGGACACGGCGCATCCGGAGGCTTCCACGCCGGCGGCCACCGCGTCGAAGACCGAGGCCAGCGCGACCAGGGCCCCCGCCGACAGGTTGAGGCTCACCTGGGCTCCGGGCCCGACGGCCAGCCCGAGGCTCCGGATGCCGGGCCCCCGTACCTGTGCGGCCACCGATCGGGCGGCGGACAGGGCGCGACTCCGTGACCCGGACCGCGGCCCGGGGGGGCCGTCGATCCAGATGTTGTAGGCGACCAGCACCGGACGAGCGCCCACCGCAGTGGCTCCGGCAGTGGGGTGGGGGACCGGGGGACCGGTGTCCGGCTCGAGCGAGCCGAAGGCGTGCCGGCGGACGTCGGGGAGTGGGCGCTCCGGGCCGTAGAGGAAGCACGGAAGCGCCAGCTCGGTGGCCGCCCAGTGGGCGAAGCGGTCACGGGCCCCGAGCGACGCTCGCCATGGTTTCGGATGCGGACCACGGCCCCGTCCCGGGGAGGGCCACGAACGGCACGACGTCCAAGACCCCCAACCGGGGGTGCACGCCGCGGTGCCCCCGGAGGTCGAGGGTGGCGACGGTGGCTGCGGCCACGCTGCGGGCGGCAGCCTCGACGTCGGCGAGCGGACCGCCCAGGGTGAGGACGGACCGATGGTGGTCGGGATCGGAGTGGACGTCCAGCACCGCCACTCCACCGGCGAGGGCCACGGACTCTATGACGGGGCGGTTGCGCCCCTCACTGATGTTGATGACGCATTCGGCCGTCCCCGGTCCATGAGGGACATCCGTCGGTGCACCTGCCTGTGGTGGCGGCGACTCGCTCAGACCGAGACGACTCGGCCGACCCGGCGACGCCGCAGCATGCGTCGACGCTCACGCTCGGACTTGCCGCCCCAAACGCCGTGATCCACCCGCTCGATCAGCGCGTACTCGAGGCACTGCTCGGCGACCGGGCAGTCGGCGCAGATCCGCTGGGCGGCCTGCACCCCGACGCCGTCGCTCGGAAAGAAAATCGTGGGGGAGAGGTCCTTGCACTTGCCCACGCTCATCCATTCCGTATCCATGGTCCCTCCATAGGACTCGAGGACGCTGCGGTGGGCTGATGCTGTGGAGGCCAACCCCGGTGCCGCCGCCGTCCGTTACCCAGGTAGTCTCGCACTCCGACACCGTTCGGCAGTGGGAAATGAGCCGGTATTGACGGATTCCTCACCAGATTCTTATGAGGCACCTGGGCCTTCTTATGTTGGGCCGCTCGAGGGGCTGCCCGGAGAGCCTGTCACGACGTCCCGGACCGATGCCCCCGAACCCCTGGCCGTGCCCTCGGCGACGCCGGAGGCGTCTCCACCGCCTCCACCGCCGCCGGCTCCGGCTCCACCGCCTCCACCGCCGCCACCCCCGGCTCCACCCCCGGCCCCGCCGCAGCCGGCCGTGGAGACATTGGCCCCGCTCACCGCGGACGACGGACTGCTGGGCGAACTCGTCCTCCCGGCCGGGGCCTACCCGGCCTACGCACCCCCGCCCGGCTACCCCGGCTACCCGGGCTACGGCGGCGTCTACCCCGGCTACGGCGGGGGCCTCGGACCTCCCGGCCCCACCGCTCCCTACCCGTTCCCCTACTACGGGCTTCCCTCACGGCGGACCGTCCGCCATACCCTGGAGCGCCGGACCTGGATGTGGGTGGTCGGCATCACCGCCCTCGTGGCCGCGCTGGTCGGGGGTGTGGTGGGTGCGGTGGTCGGGTCGCGGAGCCAACAGACCGAGGTGGAGCAGTTCTTCCCCAACCGGAGCGTGCTGGCCAAGCCCCAGGACATCCAGGAGGTCCTGGCCAAGGTGGAGCCGGCCGTGGTGTCCATCGACAGCCAGTCCGGATCGGATGGAGGCTCGGCCGGCGGCGACTTCGTCCAAGCCGCCGGCAGCGGGATGATCCTGACTCCCACCGGTGAGATCCTGACCAACAACCACGTGGTCGCCGGGGCCACATCGGTGACGGTCACCCTGTTCGGCCAGACCCAGGCCCTGGCCGCCCATGTGGTCGGCACCGATCCCAGCGAGGACCTGGCCCTGGTGCAGATCGACCGCGCCTCGGGACTGCCGACGGTCACGTTCGGCAACTCGGGGCAGAGCCAGGTCGGGGACACGGTGCTGGCCATCGGCAACGCCCTGGCCCTGGCAGGCGGCCCGTCGGTGACCGAGGGGATCATCTCGGCGGAGAACCGCTCGCTCACCGCGGAGAACGACAGTGGGCAGACCGAGAACCTGACGGGCCTGATCCAGACCGATGCCGCCATCAACCCGGGCAACTCGGGGGGCCCACTGGTCAACGCCCAGGCCCAGGTGGTGGGCATGAACACCGCGGTGGCCTCCAGCAGCACGGGCAACGCCCCGACCCAGAACATCGGGTTCGCCATCACCGTCGACTCGGTCAAGCCGCGGCTCGCCGGCCTGCGATCGGGCGGCTCGGGAGGCGCCGGGCCGGCCGCTCCGGGTGACGGCGCGGCAGCCAACTCCGCCTACATCGGGGTGACCGTCGGGATGGTGACCCCCCAGGTGAAGCAGCAGGAGCACCTCCCCTCTTCGTCTGGGGCCCTCATCACCTCGGTCGAGTCCGGTAGCCCGGCGCAGACGGCCGCCCTCCAGGTGAACGACGTGATCGTGGAGCTCGACCAGACCGCCGTCCAGAGCCCGGACGGGCTGACGTCGGCCATCCACCCGCTGAAGCCCGGTGACCGCGTCACGCTCGGGCCTGTACCGCGGGGGATCCCGGATGCAGGTCGAGGTGACGCTCGGGGCCCGACCGACCGGGGGGTAGGATGCCCGTTGGCCCGATCCCTTGGAAGGACGCACTATGACCTCGGTCAACGACGAACAGAGTCTTCCCGAAGAGGGGGAGGAGCCGCCTCCCCCCGTCGGTCACGTCCGGGTGGTGTACCTGGGCCCGGTCGCACCGCACTGGGAGGTGAGGTCGGACTTCGGCGACCCTGCACTGATCGAGGAGTTCCGGCGCCGGACGATGGCCAGGCTGGTGCTCCTGCCCCCCCACGATCCGCAGTATCGGCGCAATCGTGAGCGGGTGATCCGTGATGCCGAACGCGAGAACATCCTGCTCGACTGGGACCTGGGTGTCCCCGAGGAGGAGCCCGTCGTGGCCCCGGCGGTGGCGGACGAACCGGCGGATCCGGCAGTGCCCGTCGCCGAAGGCTGATCACCCCCGGTTCGGAACCGGCGTCGTCCCGATCAGGTCGCTGAAGGGTCGTCGAGTTCCGGCAGGCTGATCCGCTCGAGCCACAGGCCGGGCGCGTCCACCTCGGATGGCGTCGGAAGGTTGCGGTCCGACACCCACAGTTTGGACAACCCGTCCTCGCCGGCCCGTTCGATGACGCCGGCGATGAAGGACCGCCCCCGATCGACCTGGGCCTGCTCCAGGTCCAACCCGAACAGGGCCCCGGCCGCCTCTTCCCCCTTGCCCCGCTCGGCGCGACGTCGGTACCAGGCTTCGGCCAACTGGGAGTGGGAGCCCACCAGCTTCTTCCCGACGACGTCGGCGATGTGGTCGGCGTAGGCGTCGATGACGACGGCCAGCGAGGTCAGCTGGTCCGAGCTTCGACGTGACTCGGGGGTCAGCAGCTCACCCAGGAGCGCCTCGGGATCGCCGAACATCCCCTGCAACGACTCGAGATCCATGCCGGCTGCGCCCTCGATGCCCTCGGGCCCGCCCAGGCCGCCCAGCTTGCCGGCCAGATCCTGCTGAGCGGTGGCCGACGACTCGGCCAGGGCGGTGAGCAGCTCCTCGAGCCGGCTCCGGATGGCCGGACGCGCCAGCACCGTGTGGGAGGCCAGCTCGCGGGCGCACACCCACAGCAGCGCCTCCTCCTCGGGAAGGCTCCAGTCCTCGGCGAAGGTCGCGATGTTGGCGGTGACGATCACCAGCTCGTCGGAGGGTGCCCACGGGACGGCCAACGGGTACTGCCCGAGCGCACGTTGGGAGAGGTGTCCCACCACCGAGCCGACCTGCAAGCCGAAGAACATCGGGCCGATGGCGTTCGCCCACTGTCCGATGAGGCTGCCGAGGCCGCCCATCGGGTCATCGCCGGAGCAGGTCGTCGCCCGGGAGGTCACCAGCGGCCGGCGGAGGTCCGGGCGCCGGGGTCATGGCCGTGAGCAGTGGTCGCCAGGACTCGAGCGCCCGCTGGGTCCAGTCGCCCCGGCCCACGGGTACGCAGGTCAGTCGCCGGCCGTCCGACGACACCGGCATGCCGGTGGCCTCGGTCACGTTGAGCTCGGCCACCCGGGCCAGCTGCTCGAGCTGGATCCTCTGGATGGGCTCCACGTTGGACTCGGCGGCACCGCCGGTCGCCACGTTCAGGGCGAACGAGCGGATCATCTCCCACTGGTTCGGTCCGTTGGTCCCGAGCATGTTCATGAGGTCGCCGAGCAGGGACTGGAACGGGTTCGACTGGTCCCCTGGTTCGGGCGGTGCCATCACTTCATGCTACGGCGACGACGACAGCACCGGAGCATCGGCTCCCGAGGCCAGCGTCACCCAGGTGCTCAGCACGCCGGTCGCCCGGCCGAGGTAGTCGATCTCCACCGTCCTGCCGGGAGCGTCGCCGTAGAGGGAGGTCTCGAGGTCGGCGGACGAATGGACCTTGTCGCCCTCGACGGCGACGATGACGTCCCCGGCGACCAGGCCCGCCTGCGCGGCGGGACTGCCCGGCACGACGGCATCGAGCACGGCGCCGCCCGAGTTCGAGGTGGAGCCCGATGCGGGGATCGGCTGGGTGGCGGTCGTGGTCGTGATGGCGACAGGACGAGCCACGCTGACCTCGACGCCGAGCCAGCCGTGCTCGACCCGGCCGGCCGACGACCAGCTGGCTGACCACGCCCTGGACCAGCTGGGACGGGACGAACACCGACTGGACCGTGCCGCCGGCCGTCCGGACGGCCTCGAGCAGGCCCGATACCTGGCCGTCGGCGGCCACCAGCGGGCAGCCGATCTCCTCGGCGGTCAGGGGCGCCGCCACGGTGATGCCCGAGAGGTCGCCGGTGGTGGGGCCGGTCGACGTGACCGTCCCGGCGTAGACGTGGGTGGAGGGCATGCCGCCCTTCCGGTGGGCCGGCCCGAGGGACATGGCCATGGCCATCTTGCCGACGGCCGGGGAGGCGCTTCCGAAGTCGACCGCCGGCAGATCGTCGCCCACCCGCACCACCGCCAGCCCTGACCCCGGGTCCGCCCCGATCAGCTGGGCCCGGCTCCGGGTGCCGTCGGCTTCGATCGCCGTGATGGACCGTGCCCCAACCACCACGCCCGCCGCGGTCACGATCATGCCCCCGGATTCGGCCACCAGGCCGGCGGCGAGCGACGTGCCATGGACCCCGGTCACGCTGAGCGTCACCAGCGAAGGCTGGAGGGCGTCCACGAGGCCGTCGATGGCGCTCGAGCCGGCCACCGGCCCTGCCCCGAGCTCGGTGGTCGGTGCCGACGAGATCTTGGCGTGGATGGCGCCGATGGCCGCTCCGTCCTCGGGGTTCCCACCGGTGGTGGAGATCATCAGGCCCGCGGCGACCAGGACCAGCACGAAACAGGCGGTGGCGCCCCCGATGACCCAGATCCCGGCCCTCCCGCGCGGGACGGTCCCGACCGGCGGGTCGCCCGTCGGCGCCCCGGGGCCGGCACCGGCCAACTCCGAAGGATGCCGCCACAGGCGGTCGTCGGGGGAGATCCAGCCGCGGAGCCCGTCACCATCGGCGCTGGCCGCCCAATCGTCATCAGGGTCGGGCCCAGATGCCCCCTGATCCTCACGGTCCACCCAATGAGGTTACCGAGCGAGGGCGCCGATGATGGGTCGCCTCGTGGTTCCCGACGCACCCGTGGGGCCGGATCGTCACCGGCAGCCCGCCGGGGCGACACGCCCGCCCTACGATGAACAGGTGGCCCGGGACCTCGCGATCGACCTCGGCACGGCCAATACCCTCGTATTTGCCCGTGGCAAGGGGATCGTCTTGAACCAGCCGACGGTCATCGCGCTCAACACGAGGACCCACGAGGTGTTGGCGGTCGGCAACGAGGCGTGGAAGATGATCGGCCGGACGCCGGGTTACATCGTGGCCGTGCGGCCCCTGCGCGAGGGGGCGATCACCGACTTCGACATCACCGAGCGCATGATCCGGCTGTTGCTGCGTCGGGCCGGCGTCACGAAGTTCAACCGGCCACGCGTCCTGATCTGCGTCCCGTCGGCCATCACCTCGGTGGAGCGGCGGGCGGTCAAGGAGGCGGCACGACGTGCCGGAGCGTCGGCCGCCCATCTCATCGAACAGCCGATGGCGGCAGCGATCGGCGCCGGCCTGGACATCCACGAGCCGGTCGGCAACATGGTGGTCGACGTCGGGGGCGGCACCACGGAGACGGCGGTGATCTCGCTCGGAGGGGTCGTCGCCTCCCGCGCCATCCGGTGCGGCGGATTCGACATGGATGCCGCCATCCAGCAGTACATCCGCCAGGAGCACGGCATCGCCATCGGCGAGCGCACGGGTGAGGAGCTCAAGCTGGCCATCGGTTCGGCCCTTCCGTACGCGGACGAGGTCAAAGCGGAGGTGCGGGGCCGCGAGATCACCACCGGCCTGCCCAAGACCGTGGTGATCTCCCCCGAGGAGGTGCGCTACGCGCTGCGCGACCTCGTGGACCTGATCGTGGCCACCGTGGTGGCCTGCCTGGGGGAGTCACCCCCCGAGCTGGCCCAGGACATCATCTACGAGGGCATCCACCTCGTCGGCGGGGGGGCCATGCTCCGCGGCCTCGCCAACCGGCTGGCCGACGAGACCGAGGTCCCCGTCCATCTGGTGGCCACCCCGCTCGAATGCGTGGTGCAGGGTGCGGGCCTGTGCCTCGACTCCTTCGACAGCCTCCGACCGATCTTCGCCGCTGCCGAGAGCTGAGCCCCGGCCACCGGCCTCAGCCCGGGGACAGCAGGTCCTCGGCCACCTGACGGACCTGCCAGTCCCGGTCCTCGAGACACCGGCGCAGTCCGGCCTCGGCTGCTTCACCGTCGAATGCCGCCAGCGCCGCTGCGGCACGACGCCGCACGGCCGGTTTGTCGTCGAGGGAGCGGAGGACGGCGGCCAGTCCTGCACGGTCCCCGATGGCGCCGAGTGCGGCCACCGCCGCCTCGCGACACAGGGGGTCGGAGTGGCCGGAGCCAGCCGGTACCAGTGCGGTCAGTGCCGGCACCGCGTCCCGTTCGTGGCGCTCGCCCAGTGCCCAGGCCGCCATCTCCACCACCGAGGGGTCGGGGTCGGCCAGGAGTGGGAGGACCGGAACGGTGGGATGCCCGGCGGCCAGCTCGCACGCCCGGCGCCGGACCGTGGCGGACGGATCGGCCAGCGCCTTCGCCAGGTCGTCCTGGCGCAGCCCACCGAGCCGTTCGAGCGCGCCGAGTGCAGTGGACCTGACCGGGGCGTCAGGGTCGGTCAGCCCCGCCCGGGCCACCGCCCGATCGCCGGTGTGGCCCGCCAGGGCCACCTGACGCCTCCGCTCGGTGACCTGGTCCGGCACAGGTTCCGTGGCAGGCTTCTCCTTGGCGCCACCGGCCAGCTCCGGCGCCCCCGGCGGAATTGTCGAATCGGATGCAGGAGCCATCACCCACCACTATGACCGAGCCACACGACCCCACCCCACCGCCGGGCCCTTCGGGTGACGCAGTGGTGCTGGCCGGCCCAGGAGGGTCGGCGGCTCCCCCCGCCGCTGGCCCGTCGGCCCAGGATCCGCCCGCACCCATGGCGACCATCCCCTCCGGCCCGGCTCCGGGCCGCGCCCGCCGGCGTCGCTGGTGGCCGTGGGTCGTCTTCATCGTGTTCGTGGTGGCCATCGGTGTGGCCTCGCGGGTCGATCTCAACTACTACGCCCTGCAGCCGGGCATGGCGCAGTCCGTCCAGCAGTTCATCACGGTGCCCGCCGACAGATCGCATCCGGTGCACCACCCGGTGCTGCTCACCGATGTGGAGGAGGCGCGGGTGAGCGCCCTCACCTACCTGTACTTCCGGCTGTCGAGCGACACCACGCTCGTCCAGGCCGATGAGATCACCGGGGTGACGCCGGCGTCCGAGCTCGGCGCCCAGGGGGCCCTGGAGATGTCCCAGGCCGAGGATGCCGCCAAGGTCGCGGCCCTGAGACGGCTCGGCTATCCGGTGCCGGCCACGCCGGCGGGAGCGGTGATCACCGGGACGCTGCCGGGGACACCGGCCTATCCCGCGTTGGCGGTGGGCGACGTGGTCTCCGCCGTCGACGGCACGCCCACCCTCTCGGCTGATGCCCTGGTCGCCGCGTTGCACCGCTACCACTCCGGGCAGACCGTCACCCTCACGGTGCGCAAGGGGGGGACGGCGCCGCCGGGGCCGGTTCCGGTCACCTTGAAGACCACCGTGATCAACCTCGCCACCAACGCCAACGGCAAGGGCCCCTACGTCACGGTCGACCTCGGGATCGTGGACACCGAGGACCAGTTCGACTACACGTTCCCGTTTCCCGTCTCCATCGACGTCACCAACATCGGGGGACCCTCGGCCGGCCTGGCCATGACCCTCGGGGTCATCGACGCCCTCGATGGTGGGGCGCTCACCGGCGGCCACACGGTGGCGGCGACCGGGACCATCGACGCCCAGGGCGACGTGGGCGATGTCGGCGGTGTGGCGCAGAAGACGGTGGCGGTGGAGAACGCCGGCGCGACCATCTTCCTGGTACCGCCCCAGGAGTACGGGGCCGCCAAGTCCAAGGACCGGCCCGGGCTGAAGGTGTACGCCGTGTCCACCCTCGACCAGGCGCTGGCCGTGCTGGCGGCCCACGGGGGGACGGTGCCGCCCCGACCGGCGACGACACCGCCCCCGACCCCGGCGACCACGGCGGGATGACAGGATTCGAGCACCCGCCGTCGTAGGCTCTCGGGCATGCCCGAGGAACGACTGGTGTCCATCACGTCATCCCTCCACCTGACGCCCGACGACATCGCTCGACACACCTTCGGAACGGCTCGCCGCGGCTTCGACCCCGACGAGGTGCGCGCCTATCTCGAGTCGGTCGCAGCCGGACTCCGCACCGTGGTGGAACGTGAGCACGAGCTGCTCAAGGTGCTCTCCGACGCCGAACACCGGGCGGCCAACCCGATTCTCGACGAGCCCACCCTGACCGCCGCGCTCGGCACCGAGACGGCCCGGGTGCTGCACAGCGCCCATGAGGTGGCGGCCGAGATGGTGGCCAAGGCCGAGGCCGAGGCCACCCGCCTCCTGACCGATGCCCGCGAGGAGATCGAACAGACCAGGACCACGACCGAGGCGGCGCTGGAGCAACGCACCTCGGCGGTCGAGGCGGCGGCGGCCGACCTCCGTGAGCGGACGGAGCAGCAGGCGACAGCCGGAATGGAGAAGGCCCGGCTGGAGGCCGAGGTGTTGCTGTCCCAGGCACGGGACCAGTGCCGGGCCATGGTGGACGAGGCCCAGGGGCTCCGGGCGCGGGTGCTCTCCGACCTGGCCAAGAGACGGAAGGTGCTCCACGCCCAGATCGAGCAGCTCCGGGCCGGTCGTGAGCGCCTGGCGGAGACCATCCACGACGTTCGCCGATCGATCGACGTGATCGCCGACGATCTCTTCGCCGCCGAGGACAACGCCCGCTTGGCAGCCGAGGCCGCAGGCCGCGAGGCCGCGGCACGGACGGACGAGTCATCTCCGGAGGAGCTCGCCTCCGAACTGCTCGCCGGGGAAGCCGTGGTGGCCGAGGCTGGGCTGGAAACGGGGGAGCCGGCGGCACCGAAGGGCGACGACGGGCCGTCGGGAGGCGACCTCGATGTGGTCGAGATAGACATCGACGTTGTCGGGTCGGGCATCGTGGAGCTGGATGCCGAGGGAGCGGACGCCGAGGGAGCGGACGGAGGCCCGGCCGAGGTGGCGGGGGAGTCGGTGGACGAGCTCTTCGCCAAGTTGCGGGCGGCCAGTGTGACCTCCGTCGAACCAGAAGGGCGTGTCCCGGGGGCGCCGGATCCTGTCGAGGAATCCGGGCCGACAGCGGAGCCTGAAGGGGGAGGAACAGCCGGCGCCGGAGAGGCGGACCGCCCGGACGGGAAGGACGTGGGCGAGTCCGCGCCGGGGCGAAGAGGACGATGACGACGGTCCCCCCGACGAGCGCGATCCCCGTGCCATCCGTCGTGACGACCTGATCGCCCCCATCGTCAAGGCACTCGGCCGTCGGGTCAAGCGGACGCTCCAGGACAACCAGAACGAACTGCTCGACGCACTGCGGTCCAAGGGCTTCCAGTGGTCGACGGACCTCCTCCCCGGCGAGACGGAGCACGTGGACTCGTTCGCCACGGCGGCGCTCCCGTCGCTGGAGCAGGCCGCCGCGGCCGGCGCCTCTTTCGCCGGGAACGCCGCGCTCGAGTGGGCCGAACGTGGACATCCTGGTGGGATGGGGCACGACCTCGCCGAATCCGTGGTCGGGCCGATCCGCCGCCGGCTCTCCGGTGGTGAGGGCCTGGAGGGCGCCGAGGAGTCGGTGGTGGCCGACCACGTGGGATCGGCATTCCGGGAGTGGAAGGGCGAACGGATCGAACGACTGGCCGGTGACCACGTCCTGGCGGCGTTCTCGGCGGGGACGATCGCAGCCGCCGCCGAGGACCCGTCCACGCAGCTCGAATGGGTCGCCGTGCCCACGTCGGGGGATGCCCCGTGCCCCGACTGCGAGGACAACGGATTGAACGGAGCCCTCCGGCCCGGGGACGAATTCCCGACCGGCCACCTGCACCCGCCGGCCCACCCAGGGTGCCGATGCGTGCTGGTGATCTCGGCCACCTAGGCTGCTCTCTCGTGCGTTCCCCCGGTGACATGCCTCAGACCCCGCGCCCCGCTTCGCGCCGACGCCGGCGTTGGATCATCGTGGTGGCGGTCATCCTGGTCATCCTGTTCGCGTCGCTGAAGACCTTCGCCACCTTCTACACCGACGCACTGTGGTTCTCGTCGGTCAATCTGCACTCGGTCTGGCTCAAACTGGTCGAGATCAAGGTGGGTCTGCTGGTGGTGTTCGCCGCCATCTTCGCGGTGGCCCTGCTGGCCAGCCTCCTGGTGGCCGAGCGCCTGGCGCCCCGGGGCCCGTCGCTCGACGCCGAGGACGAATTCGTCAAGCGGTACCAGGAGGTCATCGGTCCCTACTCCCGCTGGCTCCGGGTCGCCGTGGTCACGGTGCTCTCGCTGATCGTCGGCTCGCAGGCGGTCGGTCAGTGGAACAACTGGATCCTCTTCCGGAACGCCACGCCGTTCAATGCCACCGATCCGCAGTTCCACCGGAACGTGGGCTACTACGTGTTCACCCTGCCGTTCGAGCAGTTCCTCGTGCACTGGGCGCTGGTCGCCCTGGTGGTGGTCCTGCTCGTGACGGTGCTCAGCCACTACCTGAACGGCGGGATCCGCATGCAGGGGTCGCGACCCCGTGTCCGGCCGGCGGTGAAGGCCCACCTGTCGGTCATCCTCGGCCTGCTTGCCCTGGTCAAGGCGGTGGGCTACTACCTGGCCCGGTTCAGTCTGGACAACTCCACCAACGGGTACGCCCAGGGCGCCGGATATACGGACGTGCACGCCCGGCTGCCGGCGCTCGAGCTGCTCATCCTGGTGTCGTTGGCCGCCGCTGCACTCCTCATCTACAACATCCGCAGGCAGGGATGGGCGTTGCCCATCCTGGGCGTGGGCCTGTGGTTCCTCGTGGCCCTGACCGCCGGCACCATCTACCCGGCCGCCGTCCAGGCCCTCAAGGTGAACCCGGCCCAGAACACGCTGGAACGCCCGTACATCCAACGCAACATCAACGCCACCCGTGCCGCCATGGGCATCTCCACGGTGAAGAACATCCCGTACCCGGCGTCGAACACCCTCACCGCGTCACAGCTGACGGCCAACAGCGACACGTTGAACAACGTCCGGCTGTGGGACCCGACCCAGACCCAGCCGACCTACGACCGGCTCCAGGACCTCCGGTCGTACTACCAGTTCAACACGCTGGCGATCGACCGGTACAAGGTCAACGGGATGGAGACGCCGACGATCGTCGGGGTGCGGGAGATCAACGACGCCGACCTCCCGTCGACCTCGTGGGTGAACACCACGCTGCAGTACACCCACGGGTACGGCATGATCGTCTCACCGGCCAACACCGCCACCAGCCCCGGCGGCGACCCTGTGTTCGCCGTCGGGTACGTGCCCCCGACCTCCAACAGCGGCCTGCCGACGGTGACGCAGCCCTCCATCTATTTCGGGCTCAACAACGCCGGCTACGTGGTCGCCGACACCGAACAACCGGAGATCAACTACAGCCTTCCCAACGGGACCAACGTCGAGACCCACTACGCCGGCGACGGGGGCGTGAAGCTGTCCAACTTCTTCGACCAGGCCATGTTCGCCATCCGGTTCAGCGACATCAACCTGATCATCTCCAATCAGATCACCAGCAACTCGAGGCTGATGTTCGACCGTGGGGTGCAGGCCAGGGTGGCCAAGGCGGCCCCGTTCCTGAGCCTCGACGCCGACCCCTACCCGGTGCTGTTGAACGGTCACATCGACTGGGTGCAGGACGCCTACACGACGTCGGACAACTACCCCTACTCCGAGAACGCCGACACCGGTGCCCTCCCCTCGGGCAGCGGCCTGAACGAGAACTTCAACTATGTCCGCAACTCGGTCAAGGTGCTGATCGACGCCTACACCGGCAAGATGACCTTCTACGTCATGGACCCGAGCGACCCGATCATCCGGACCTACGAGAACGCCTTCCCCGGGATGTTCACGTCGGCGTCCCATATGAGTGCGGCCCTGAAGGCCCACATCCGCTACCCCGAGGACATCTTCACCGTGCAGGCCACCATGTACGGCCGCTACCACATCACCAATGCCCAGAGCTTCTACAGCGCATCCGACGCGTGGACGCTGTCGCCGTCGCCCGGCTCAGGGTCGCCACAACAGGCGCTCCAGACCACGCTGACGACCAACGCCCAGGGCCAGGAGGTCTCCACCGGGCAGCTGGTGCGGATGGCGCCCATCTACCAGGAGATGCGGGTCCCGGGGCAGAGCCAACAGTCGTTCAGCCTGCTCGACGCCTTCGTGCCGGTGTCCCAGCAGAGCCAGATCCAGACCCTCTCGGGGTTCATGATCGCCGGGTCGGACCCTGGCCACTACGGCCAGCTCCAGATGTTCGTCACGCCCCGTGACCAGCCGGTGAACGGTCCCTCCATCGTGGCGTCCCAGATCGACGCCACCCCCGGCGTGTCCTCATCGATCTCCCTGCTGAACCAGGAGGGGTCCTCGGTGTTGCTGGGCAACGTGTTGATGATCCCCGTGGCCGACTCGTTGCTGTACATCCAACCGCTGTACGTGGAATCGGCGCGCAACCAGATCCCCGAGCTCCAACGGGTGATCGCCGTGTACGGCAAACAGGTCCAGATCGCCGGGACGCTCCAAGCGGCCCTGACGGCGGTGTTCAACGCCCCGGTGTCCACCACGCCGGGCGGTACCGGCACGTCCGGCGAGCTGTCCCCGCAGGTGCAGAGCCTTCTGGTCGAGGCCCAGCAGGCCTACCAGCAGTCCCAGGCCGACCTCAAGGCAGCCAACCTGGCCGCATACCAGTCCGACATCACCACTCTGGAGAGCGACCTGCAAGAGATCCAGCAGCTGACCGGCATCAAGGTGCCGGCGACCACGTCGACGACGACGACCACCACGACCACGGGGCTGGCGAGCTCGGCGGGAAACTGACGGCGTGGGCCGGCCCTGCCCCCGGACCCGGTGCCGCATGGCACCCATCGGCCGGGTCCACTCCAGACGACCGGGCCGACGAACGGGTCGGCTCGGAGAGGTGGTAAGTTCTCCTGTCACGACGCGGGGTGGAGCAGTCTGGTAGCTCGTCGGGCTCATAACCCGAAGGTCGTGGGTTCAAATCCCACCCCCGCCACCAAGTACGGGCGTTTTTCGCGCCCTCTTGCGTATGCACAGGCCGCTGACCAGCATGTTTGGTCGGCGGCTTCTGTGTTTATGGGGACAGTTTGTGGGGACCTACTCAGCCCTTGCGTATGCAGCATTGGCAGGGTGGCGCGGACGCGAGCGGCCCGTACGCTGCGGTTTTGCGACGATTGCGCGGGTTCCGCGGCTCGGTACATAAGCATGCCCTGTGCATGCCTATGTACTTGCCCTACTCAAAGTGCTTCAAAGTTTGGTCGGGGTAAATCTCGATTTCGGCCGAGATGACGACCGGCAGGTTGAGTGGGACGGGGCGATCCCAGTGGCGGTACGGGCGTGGCTTCCGGTGTCCGTTCCGTATGGGTCGATGATGAGCCCTTAGAACAGGTACATCACGGCGGCGGTCTGTGGGTAGCCGCGTTCGGCGTTGACGTAGCCGTTGACCGTGAGCCAGTCGTCGACGCGGTCGAGGTCGCGGAGCGTCGCTTTGAAGGTGGCGAGACGGGCGGAGCGCTGTGCCTCTTGGGGTGTCACCTCGCAAGCGTCCGGCGGGGGATCCGTCTTCGGCGAGGGTCTTTGAGCGAGTCCAGTCCACGCCGGTAGCTCTTCTACGAGCGCCACGCGAGTCCGGCGTAAATGCCGCGCGGCTATCACCTCAGTCCTGGCCTCCTGCGTGTTCGAGCTTGGCCTATATGCGGGTGAGGGCAGCGATGTCGTCGTCGTCGAGAGGGTCGACGAAGTGCTTCTTGACTGACTCTTCGAAGCTCCGCTTGGCCGTCTCGGCGAATTGTCGTCCGCTCTCAGTGAAGCTGGTGAGCGACACCCGCACGTCGCCCTGGTCGGCGCCGCGCTGGAGGTGCCCGGCGTCGATGAGTTCCTGGACCAACCGTGATGCTCTGGCGGGGCTCACGCTGACCAGTGCGCCGACCAGGGCTCGGACCGACTGGGGCTCGGTCTCTTAGAGCCAGCAGAGAATCTCGAGCATGAACCCGAACGTCAGCCCGCACCTTCCTAGCTAGCTCAGATTCGGTGGGCCGAGAAGTCGAATCAGAAGCTTGTCGAAGGTCGATAGCTGTGCCGGCGTGAGTGCAGCTAGGGAATCAGCGAGAACCCGGTTGACGACATGATCCCCGGCCGTTCGTAGTTCGTACCCCCTTGGTCAGTCGGTGGTGCGCGGCTCGGCCTGGACCCGGTTGAAGTCCAGGTAAGCCACGGCCAAGTCCTCGATGGTATGATATGTGGATACGTATCGATCAATCCCGGGGATCCGCACCGCCCCTTCCAAATCATTCCAACAGAGTTGCCATCCAGGAGGCCGTCCCATCATGACCAAACACACCCGCACTTTCGGGTCACTCGGGGGACGCACCGCCCTCGTCACCGGTGCCGCCGCCGGAATCGGCACCGCCACCGCCGTCGCGCTCGGCGACGCGGGGGCGACGGTCCTCGTTCATGCCCGCTCCGCGCAGGCAGCAGCGGAGGCCACCCGGGCGTTGCGGGAAGAGAGCCCGAGAGGCACCTTCACCCCTGTGCACGCCGACCTAGGGTCCCTCGCCGGCGTACACGAACTCGCCAACCAGGTCCGAGAAGGCGCGCCGAACGGGCTGCACGTCCTGATCAACAATGCGGGTGCCGCCTTCAGCGAGCGGAAGCTCTCACCCGACGGGGTCGAGCGGACCATCGCGATCAACCACCTCGCGGTCGCCGCGCTCACCGACGACCTCCTGGACCTGCTCACCGAAGGCGCCAAGCGTTCCGGGCAGCCCTCTCGCGTGGTCAACCTGTCCTCATTTATCCACAAGAAAGGCAACGCGGTCACGGACTGGACGTACCCCGAGAAGTTCAAGCAGATGGGTGCCTACTCCGACGCCAAGCTTCTCAATCTGATCTACACCTACGCCCTCGCAGCACAGCTCGACAAGACCACCGTGACTGTCAACGCGGCAGACCCGGGGCAAGTCAAAACCGGATTCGGGAAAAAGGCAGGCGGCTTCATGGGCCTAATCATGAAGGTCGCGGGTCCCATGTTGGCCAGCCCGGCGAAGGGCGCGCTTAGCAGCGTTGCTATCGCAACAGATCCGGAACTGGGCACCAACACCGCCGGATATGTCGCCGCTGGAATGTTGACAGACTCCTCGAAGAGCTCCCGAGACGCGACGCTCGCCCACCAGGTCTGGACGCAAACCCGTGCAAAGCTCGAGAGTGCCCGAAACTGACGAGAACCGTAAACCGCGCGGTCGCTCCCAAGAAGTAGCCGGATGACGCTAGAGACGACGTCAGCAAGCCAATCCAGTTACTCCCCGGCACAGCCGCGGAGCAGAACGTGTTGAAGAAGGTCCTGATGGCGAATCGCGGCGAGATTGCCGTGCGCGAGTTTTTGCCAGACGACCCTTGAACCGTCTTCGGCGGGTGGCATGGCAAGGCCCTCCAGCCAAGGTCGGGCCGGGGACGATTGCCCCGCGGTGGGAGATGGGAGCTGAGGCCCCCCGCGTGAAGCTGGTGATGTCGCCGACCCCCGGGGGCCTGCTTCGACTCCTGGCGCCACTGATGTCCAAGTAGATCGCCGGTGACCTTCGACACGCGCTCGCTCGACTCAAAGCGCGCCTCGAACCCGTCCCCTACGGGGAGGTCAACGGCCGTCGACCGGTGACCAGCGCAACTGGTGCGGCGCTTGGGGGGAACAGCGGTCGTGGTGCCCGCGGACCTCGCCGACCCTGGGCAGATCACCCGGCTCATGGTACGATAGGTATATACATATCGATGAATTAGAGGAGCCAACATGAGTTTGAGTTTGAAAGACAAAGTTGCAGTGGTAACCGGTGCTTCCAAGGGAATCGGCGCTGGCATCGCAAAGACACTCGCCGAAGCTGGAGCGAGCGTCGTTGTCAACTTTTCAACCGATCAGAAGGGCGCAGATGCAGTCGTATCGGACATCGTGACGAAGGGAGGTAAGGCCATCGCTGTACAAGGCAGCGTCGCCAAGGCCGCTGAGGTCGAGCATCTGTTTGCGGCAACGAAGAAGGAGTTCGGAACGCTCGACATCCTCGTCAATAATGCTGGGGTCTACTCGTTCTTTCCGATTGAGAATCTTCAAGAGGACGAATTCCATCGCCAGTTCGACACGAACGTTCTTGGTCCGCTACTGACAATCAAGGAGTCGCTCAACCTCTTCGGACCAGACGGAGGAACCATCATCAATATCAGTGCGATCGCAGGCTCTGGTCGCGCTCCGAACATGGTCGTCTATGGTGGCACCAAGGCCGCACTGGATTCCGTTACACGGGTGTTGGCTGCAGAACTCGCTCCAAAGAAGATCCGTGTGAACACCGTCGCACCAGGCGCAACTGAGACCGAAGGTATCGCTGCCGTGGGCTTTAGCGGAGAAGTGTTGGAGCACGTCGGTGCAGGGAATCCGCTGGGGCGCGTTGGTCAACCCGACGATATCGGTCAAGCCGTCCTTTTCTTCGCTTCTGACAGTTCCTCCTACATCACGGGCGAACGTATTCAGGTGGCGGGCGGGATGCACTTCTAGCTCCTTTCCGGTCCCCTGCAGTTCGATATGTATCCACAGCCCGTACGCGGCACGTATCGGAGTCCTCTGTTAACCAATTGCCCGCCCTCCTACGCGAGTGCGCAGGAGGGCGGGTAATGACCTTCATTCCAGAAAGGTGGTTCTGCAACCTGCGCCACAGCTACCGCCTGGAACCATCGACTATTCTGAACTGGACAGACGAGGTGCAGGGGTAAGCATCGGGGCACCGCGGCTCATGGGCCAGGGATGGGCTGCCTCCCGTCCTCGGAATGCCCCGGTGCGTGTCAAATGAAACGAGAACTTGATTATGGGTCCAGTCAGGTCACCGCAGAGGAAAGATTCAGAGAAGCGGCTGCCCGAAAAGCAGTTCAGCCACGTGGCCAAGGTGCTTGCGGAGCCGCGTCGTGTGCAGATTCTGAAACAAGTCGCCGCGAATGGAGACCAAATCGCGTTCAGCGAACTGGTGGCGTTGCACAACGTCACCAGCCAGACGTTGTCGCACCATGTTCACGAACTGGGGCTGTCCGGCCTCATCGATATCGTTCGCGAAGGAAGGTGCGGCACCCTCCACTTGCAACGGAACGTACTGCAAGCGTATTTGAATGAGCTTAGTGACATTTAACCTAGAGCCTTCTATGAAAAGGGCTTTAGGAATCGAGGTCATTTTTTTTACTTTGTTGGGCGCTTTGCTCCAATTGGCGATCGACGGAGGAGAGAAGAACTACTCCGTCTACGGCCGCCGGAAACTCTGGAAGGCGGCCAAACGTCGGGACATCGACGTCGGGCGGGACCAGGTCGCCCGGCTCATGCGACAACAGGGCATCTGTGGCGCCACCCGGGCAAAGAAGCGGTTCACCACCAAGTCGGACTCCGCCCACGTCCGGGCCCCGGACCTCGTGAACCGGGACTTCACCGCCCCTCGTCCCGATGCCCTCTGGGTGGCCGACTTCACCTACTGCTCGACCTGGTCGGGCATTGTCTACGTCGCCTTCATCATCGACGTGTACTCCCGACGGCTGGTGGGCTGGAAGGCGGCCCGGTCCATGACCACCGCCCTCGTCCTCGATGCCCTGAACATGGCCGCCTGGACCCGACGCCACACCGGCTTGGAAGGACTCATTTGTCATACGGACGCGGGATCGCAATATACGTCCGTGCTCTACACCGACGGGATCGACGAGGTGGGTGCTGCTCCTTCCATCGGGACAGTCGGTGATTCGTTCGACAACGCCATGGCCGAATCGGTCATGGGTATTTTCAAGACGGAGCTCCACCGGAATCCCGCTTCACTCGCCGCCAACGGCGGACCCTGGAAGGGTCTCGACGACCTCGAGGTTGCCACCTGTGCATGGGAGTCGTGGTTCAACGAGGAACGGCTGCACTCGGAACTCGGGGACCGGACGCCAGAGGAGTTCGAAGCCGAGTACCGTCACAAGTCTCAGCCCGATGCGGCATGAGAGAACCAAACAACTGAGTCTCCGGAAAACTCAGGCCGGTTCACCCAGGCCGACGAAGAGGCGTTCCTGACCACCTTGTCCAACTACATGCACAGCGTCGATCTGGGATGGATCGCCAAGAACCTCGACGACACCGGAGTCCCCTCGTTCGTGAGTGCCATGGCACCGATGAGCCAAGGCATCATCTCCGAGCAGTGCAACCAGTACGGTACCTGCGCCCTGCTCTCTCCCTATGTGAGCGAGGGGAAGTGGATCGGAAATGCCGAGTACTCCACGTCTCCATCCCAGTTCTGTGCCAAGGACAACGCCGCCGACATCAAGGGCATCAGGTTCAACGTGAACTTGTCGGGTGGGCGCGCTCCCTGCCGTTGAGCCCGGCGCCACCGACGGCGGGGCACGGGCCGCACCCTGGCCGTCGAGGCCCTCATGGCGCGCTCGACGTATCCTGCACTTCGGTTCAGCCGCCGTGGTGGTCGTCCGCCGGTGCGTTCCGTGGGAGCAGCCACACCAGACCGAGGCACAGGGCTGCGATGCCGCCGACGACGGCGATGCTCACCGTCATGGCCGGCGCGGGTCCGTGAGCGGCCCGCTGACTGAAGTACACCGTCGTCACGACGGCCGAGCCCACTGCCGCCGCCAACTGCTGGACCGCGCTGAGGGACCCGCTGGCGCTCCCGCCTTCAGAGGTGGCGATGTTCCCGAGCGCCACGTCGTAGATGCTGGAGAAGCACGCTGCCATGCCGATGCCGAGCACCAGGAGTGACGGTGCCAGCGCCCACACACCCACGGTGATGCCCTGGAGGACGACGGTGGCCCCGAGGCCAGCGGCGCCGGCCAAGGTGATGGCCAGACCGAGGACGACCAGACGGCGGCCGAGGGTGGCGATGAGCGGTCGGAAGACGAGGCTGGCGCCGATGATCCCGATCATCACCGGAGCGAGGCCCAGCGCCGCCCGCGAGGGGGAGAGCCCGAGTGCGGTCTGGAAGAACAGCGAGACGACGTAGGCGAAGCCGTTGACGGCGGCGAAGTAGGCGAAGCCGAGCAGGAGTCCGGCCGTGAACCCCCGGTTCTTCAAGAGAGAGGGGATGATCAGCGGGTTCGGCCCGGTGCGCTGGCGGACACAGAATCCGGCGAACATCACGGCCCCGAAGGCCAGAGAGAGGATCGGCGCCGTGGCCCATCCCGACGTCGAGCCCTCGATGAGGCCGTACATCAGCCCGAGCATGCTGGCACCCAGCAGTCCTGCGCCGAGACCGTCGATGGCCACGTCGGTGTCGGCGACGTCGTGGGGCAGGTATTTGAGGGCGGTGGCGAAGCCCACGGTGCCGAGTCCGATGTTGATCAAGAAGATGGGGCGCCAGGTGAGGCCGCCGAGGTCGGCGTCGATGAGGAACCCGGCAACGATCGGCCCGAGCACGGCCGAGATCCCCATGACCGGTCCGAACAGACTCACCGCCCGGGGGAACTGGGCACGGGAGAAGGCGGCGGTCAGGATGCTGATGCCCTGGGGGATCAGCAGTGCCCCGAACGCGCCCTGCACGAGGCGGGAGCCGATGAGCATGGCCGGGGAGACCGACAGCCCACACAGCAGCGACGACGCCACGAAGCCGACGATGCCGATCAGGAAGGTCCGCCGCTTGCCGTAGCGGTCGCCCAACCGGCCTCCCACGACGAGGAGAACCCCCATGGCGAGGGCGTAGCTGGCCCCCAGCCACTTGATGAGCGACTCGCCCCCGCCGATGTCACGCACGATGGTGGGTGCGGCGATGTTGGTGATGGTGCTGTCCATCAGGTCGAGCACGTCGGCGATGAGGACGATGCCGAGGATGATCCTCAGCCGGCGTGTCAAGCGGGATGGGTCGATTCCCTCGTCAGGGGAGGCGGGGACTTCGGTCGTGGTCGTCATGGGTCCCGGTCCGGGTCGTAGGCACCGGGTACCGCGGCGATCCGAACATCGCTGAGCCCGGCGAGCAGCACGTCGATGCCCCAACCGAAGCGCTCGGCGGGCTGGCCGGCGACGAGCACCCCCTTTAGCCCGTGCAGCCTCGGATAGTCGTCGGCCGTCACCTCGTCGAGCGCCACCGCCATGTCGCTCTCCGCGTCGGCCGTGTCGAGCTGCTGGTCCCTCGTTCCGTGTTCGGCAGCGGTGGCGGTGGCGTACTGCAGGAGGAGGTCGGTGCCCCACGCCGCCGCGCCCGGCGCGACCCCTCCCTCGTCGAGCAGGGCCAGGAGCGTCTCGACCAGACGCAGACCGTTCGGTCCGCTCGGCCGGGTGAAGATGCTCATCCGGGCGATGCTCGGGTTCTCGAACAGCACCGCGGTGTACGAACCGAGTACCTCGGCCAGGCGCTCCCTCCACTCGGCGGCTCCCCTACCCGGCGACAGGTCGACGTCTCCGAGGAGCTCGTCCAGCAGCGCGGCGTAGAGGTGCTCGACGTTGCGGAAGTAGACGTAGAGCGAGCCGGCCCCGGTGTCCAGGGACGCGGCCAGGCGTCGCATGGTGAGCCGTTCCAGGCCCTCGGTCCGGAGCAGCGTGACCGCTGCGTCCACGATGGCCCGGCGGCTGAGCGGGGGCTTGGCGGGACGGCTCCGACGGCTGACCGGCTCCGTGGTTGTGCTGGGGCTCATGCCCCTACCCTATACGAACATGTTCGTTACATACATGTTCGTAGCAAACAGGTTCGTTCAGGGGGAAGTTGCTCCGGCCTCGGCGCTGACCGGGCCTCCCACCCTCGCCGCTGCAACCCGTACTGTGGAAGTGGTGGAGCCGAGCATCGGAGCCGGAGGCGTGTCGAGCGGATCATCCCGGAGGAGCGTTGAAACCATGAGGCACATCAATCTGGGAACCCTCGAAGTGGCCCGCATCGGTCTGGGCACCATGGGGATGTCCACCGCCTACACCGGTGCGGGCTCGGACGATGCGGAGTCCATCCGCACCATCCACCGGGCACTCGAGCTCGGGGTGACCCTGATCGACACGGCCGAGATCTACGGGCCGTATCAGAACGAGGAGCTCGTCGGCCGTGCCATCAGCGGCCGCCGCGACCAGGTGGTGCTGGCCACCAAGTTCGGCATGGTCTCCCACGCCGGCGACGGTCCCGGCTCCCTCGACAGTTCGCCGGCGAACATCCGCACCGCACTCGAGGGTTCTCTCCAGAGGCTGGGCGTCGACCACATCGACCTCTACTACCAGCACCGGGTCGACCCGAAGGTACCCATCGAGGACACGGTCGGTGCACTCGCCGAGTTGGTCACCGAGGGCAAGGTCCGCCACATCGGCCTGTCCGAGGCCGGCCCGGGCACCATCCGTCGGGCCCACGCCGTCCACCCGATCACCGCCTTGCAGTCCGAGTACTCCCTGTGGACCCGGGACCCCGAGGCCAGGACACTGCCCGTTCTACGGGAACTGGGCATCGGACTGGTGGCCTACTCCCCGCTGGGGCGGGGGATGCTCACGGGAACGGTGCGCTCAGTCGACGACCTGGCGGATTCGGACTTCCGCAAGACGAACCCGCGCTTCACCGGTGCGAACTTCCAGCACAACCTCACGAGCGCCGACGAGGTGCAGGCCATCGCCGGAGAGGTCGGATGCACGCCAGCCCAGGTCTCGTTGGCCTGGCTGCTGGCCCAAGGCAGCGACATCGCCCCGATCCCCGGAACCAAACGGGTGTCCCGGGTCGAGGAGAACGTCGCTGCCGACGCAGTCGTGCTCAGTGCCGACCAGCTCGACCGCCTCGCCGGCATCACCCCGGCGGCCGGCGATCACCACAGCGAAGAGCAGATGCGGTTGATCGAGCACTGATTGTCGTCGCCGTGGGTCTCGGACACCCGTGGGCCGGAGAGGTCTCGAGGGGCCGGTCGTCGAGGGGCCGGTGTCGGCGACGACGATCCTGACCGTCAACCGATGGGTCAGGCGGCGATGCCCACGCCGGTGGTGGCCCGGGCGATCGATGCCCGGCGAACCTTGTCCTCCACCGACGGTGCGACGTGCAACATCGATCGGAACTCGCTGACCGAGCTGACCAGCACGGACAGGTCGGTCGATGCGGTTGCCGTGGCCGTGCGGCGCACGCCGGAAAGCAGGGCGATCTCTCCCAGGAAGTCGCCGCTGCCGACGTCGGCGACCCTGGCGACCCCACCGTCGGTCTGCCGTGAGATCCGTACCATGCCGCTTCCGACGATCACGAATTCCCTTCCGGGCTCTCCTTGACGCATGAGTACCTGGCCCTTCGGCAGCTGCAGGGAGGTTGTGAGTGAGCCGATCAATCTCAACTCCGACCTGGTGCAGTCGGCGAACAACTCCAACTCTTCGATCGGGCACGATGCTGTGGTCACAGAGGTCTCCTCGTGGTCTTGTGCGGGCTGGCCAACCCCCGACGCCGATCACAGTCTAGTCATCTGTAGAAAACATGAGCAATGGGTTTATCATCTGCATTACAGATGACGGCGATCGGTGCGGACCGATGACTTGCCCGTCGACGCCGAGCGCGCCGGCACCGGGCCCGATGCCGAAGGCGAGGATCCGGCCCGAGTCCGAGGCCCCCTGTCCGGTGGCGCCCTATTGACCATGGATAGCCCATAGTGAATAGTGGAGCCGTGGAAACCAAAGAGGCGCGGGTGCCCAGGCGGTACCGGTCGAGTCTGAGGGACTCCCAGGCGCGTCGGACGCGCCGGCGCGTCCTCGATGCCGCCACCAAGGTGTTCCTCGATCGCGGATACGGAGCCGCAACCGTCCGGGCCATCGCGGCCGAGGCGGGAGTGTCCGTCCCGACGGTGGAGGCGGCCTTCGGCACCAAGGCCCGTCTGCTCAAGGCGGCCATCGATGTTGCGATCGCCGGTGACGACGAAGCGGTGCCGGTCCTCGACCGGGGTTGGGCGGCCGAGGCGAGAGCGGCAACGACCGCGGACGAGTTCTTGTCGGTGGTGTCAGGCGTCCTGGCCGCAGCCCAGTCGCGATCGGCCGGACTGGTCCTGGCGGCCTTCGAAGCGTCGGCCACGGACCCGCAGCTCGACCAGGTGGCCCAGGAGATGGTCGCCCAGCGGGCGATCACCGCCGCATGGGTCGTGGAAGGGTTGGGTCGGCTGGCCCGGCTCCGAGAGGTGCCCGTCGAGGGCGAGGCCGTCGACACCGTGTGGCTGCTGATGGATCCGGCGGTGTTCGATCGGCTCACCCGTCAACGCCGGTGGACCCCCGACCGCTATGCCGGCTGGTTCGCCGGCGCCGTCCGCCGCCTGCTGATGGCCGAACCGGTGATGGCGCCGGATCATCGGAGTGCGGATATCCAAGCCCAGCTGTCGGTCAGGCGGGGACGAGTCGCGGTGGACTTCTACAAGACGGCTTTCGGCGCCGCCGAACAGTTTCGCTTCGGCGGCGACGACACCGACGAAGGGGTCGTCGCCCAACTGGCGGTGGGAAACGGTTCCTTCTGGGTCGAGGACGAGGCGCCCGACCACCACTTCAGCCCGGAGTCGCTCGGCGGGTCCACCGGGCGCATGCTGTTGATCGTGGACGACCCTCATGGTGCATTGGAGAAGGCCGAGGGCGAAGGGGCGACGGTGATCGACCGCGTCACCGAAGAGCACGGCTGGCTTCTGGGGCGGATCGTGGACCCCTTCGGTCACCACTGGGAGATCGGGAAGCCACTGGTCGAGTGGCCGGCCGACCCGGTCGCGGCGGAGACGACGAATCGGTGAGCAAGGCGCTGAGGCCCAACCGCTCGGTCCCGTCCTCGACCGTCGTCCCGGTCCTGATCTATCCCGATGTCCGACAGGCGGTGGCCTGGCTCACCACCGTGTTCGGATTCACCGAGCGGGTGAGGATCGGAGAGAACCACCGGTCACAGCTCTCGTTCGGCGACGGCGCCGTGATCGTCGGGGACTCCCGGGGAGACCGCCGTCGCCCCCGCGCCGGAGAGGTCACCCACTCCGTGATGGTACGCGTGGAGGATGCGCGGGCCCACTGTGAGCGGGCACGGCGCCAGGGCGCACGCATCGTGATGGAGCCGAACGACTTCGAGTACGGCGAGCGGCAGTACACCGCCGAGGACCTGGCCGGGCATCAGTGGACGTTCTCCGAGACGCTGGCCGACGTCGCCCCCGAGGAGTGGGGCGGGGAGTCGTTCACTGCCGGTTGAGGCGGGGTACGGGGGCCTCGGGCCGCGCCCGGCCGACCCGCGCCCGTGCCGAGTGGCCGGTCAGTCGGCGGCGACCAATCGGCGGTACCAGAGGCGCCACGGTGTCTTGTGCCGCTGCCAGACGTCCGGCCCTTTGGTGTACGGGGGGCCCACGTGCCGGCGGACCGAGGCCGACTCCTCGTCGACCTCGTACACGGCGAGGAACCGGGGGGCACCCGTGTACGGCGGCCGTAGCGCTTCCACCAGCTCATAGCGGGCGGCACGGAGTGCGTGACGGCGCTCGGCGACCTCGGGCAGGTGGACGTCGGTGTAGAAGTCGTTGAAGGCGTCCAGCTCCCCGGGCGTCAGCCTGGGCGGCGGGTCCACACCGAGGAGGTAGATGGCGTAGGGCGTGACCGTCGCCGGTGCCGTCTCGTGGACGCGCCGGTACGACAACGACCATGTCTGCCTGAGCCCCTCATGATCGGCCCCGGCCCCGTACCGGTCCTCGTCGCCATCGTCGGGGAGCAGGACCGAGGTCAGGAAGCGGGGAGGCCTGAATCCCCGGGCCGCCACCGCCAAGAGCTCGTAGCGGGCCTCGGTCGGGGAGTCGGGCCTCGACTGGGCGAAGGCCTCGGCTGACCGGGGGTCGGCGGAGGCCCCGCCTCGCACGTCCCAACCGGTCCACGAGGTGACCGGGCCCGGCGCCGTCATCTGGTGTGCCAGGGCTCACCGAAGCCCGGGTCCTGGCGGTTCGGCGTCATGCCCGCGAGGATACAGAGCGTCGTGTCCCGTCATCTGGCCTAGCCTGTCTGGGACCGGAGGACGGAACCCCATGCGTGTGCACCTTCTCGACGGGACCTACGAGCTGTTCCGCCACTACTTCGGGCAGCCCCCCCGGACCGCTGACGACGACCGGGAGGTCGGCGCCGTCTACGGCGTCGTCACCTCGGCGGTGGCCATGCTGGAAGGGGGCGTCACCCATCTCGGGGTTGCGACCGACCACGTCATCACCTCGTTCCGGAATCGAGCTGTGGGCGGGCTACAAGAACGGCGACGAGGTGCCCGACGACCTCAGGTCCCAGTTCGATCCGTTGGAAGATGTACTCGGCGCCCTCGGGGTCGTCGTGTGGCCCACCGTCGAGATCGAGGCCGATGACGCCCTGGCGTCGGCGGCGTCGGTGGCCGCCGACGATGCCGGCGTCGACCAGGTCGTGATCTGCACCCCCGACAAGGATCTGGCCCAGTGCGTGGTGGGCCGCCGTGTCGTCCAGCTCGACCGCCGCAAGAACGTGATCACCGACGAGGACGGGGTGCGGGCCAAGTTCGGCGTGTCGCCGGCGTCGATCCCGGACTGGCTGGCGTTGGTGGGCGATAGCGCGGACGGGTTCCCCGGCCTGCCCGGATGGGGGAAGCGCTCGGCGGCGGTGGCACTGGCCCACTACGGGTTCCTCGACGAGATCCCCGACGACGTCAGACGCTGGGATCCCTCCGTGCGCAAAGCGGTCCGGGGAGCGGAACGGCTGGCGGCCACCTTGGCCGACCAGCGTGAGCTGGTCGGACTGTTTCGCACCCTCGCCACACTCCGGATCGACCGAGACCTCCTGCCCCGGGTGGCCGACCTCGAATGGCATGGGCCCACCCCGGCGTTCGAGGACGTGTGCCGGCACCTGCGGGCCCCGGGCCTGGCCGAGCGGGTGGCCCGGCTCGTCCCTAGCTGAGCGCGTCGAACACCTGCGAGAGCTCGATGGGGACGGGCGCCTCCAACTGGTCGTAGGTGCACGAGACGGGCTGCCGGTCCGGCCGCCACCGCCGAAACGACGTGCCGTGGCGGAACCGCTGGTCCTGGAGGTGGTCGTAGGACACCTCACAGACGAGCTCGGGCCGCAGGGGCTCCCAGCTCATGTCCTTGCCCCCCGTCCAACGACTGGTGCCACCGGGGACCCGGCTGGACGGGGTCGCACCGGCCAGCCACGGGTGGCCCTCGACGCTGTCCGGGCGGAACGGCTCCAGTTCCTCGACGAGCTCCTGGCGTCGGACCGCGGTGAACCCCGAGGCCACGCCGACGTGGTGCAGGATGCCCTCTCCGTCGTAGAGGCCGAGGAGGAGCGACCCGACGATGCCTCCGTCCTTGTGCCACCGGAAGCCCGCCACCACGCAGTCGGCGGTGCGCTCGTGCTTCACCTTGAGCATCGCCCGCTTGTCGGGGAGGTAGTGCAGGTCGCCGGGCTTGGCCACCACGCCGTCGAGTCCCGCCCCCTCGAACCGTGAGAACCAGTCAGCGGCCACATCGGGATCGTCCGTCACCGGAGTCACATGCACCGGAGGGGACGAGGACGCCAGAGCCTGCTCGAGCTGGATCCGTCGTTCGGAATAGGGCGCCCCGCACAGGTCACGGTCGCCGAGGGCGAGGATGTCGAAGGCGACGAAGGACGCCGGCGTCGTCGAGCCGAGCAGGGTGATCCGCGACTGGGCCGGGTGGATCCGTTGGGACAGGGCATCGAAGTCGAGGCCGTTCGGGCCGACCACCACGATCTCCCCGTCGAGTACACACTGGTCGGGGAGGTCGCGCTTGAGCGGGTCGATCAGCTCGGGGAAGTAGCGGGTGAGGGGCTTCTCGTTGCGGCTCCCCAGCTCGAGCTCGTCACCGTCGCGGAAGACGATGCACCGGAACCCGTCCCACTTGGGCTCGTAGAACATGCCCTCGGCCCGGGGGAGCTCCCGGGTGAGCTTGGCCAGCATCGGGGCGACCGGCGGTCGGACGGGAAGGGTCACCGGGCGATCGTACCCACGGACGCCGGCACCAGCCTCATGCCGCGTGGGCGGCCGTCCAGGCCAACAGCTCCTCGGTCGAGCGGCGGTTGACGACCCGGTCGGGCGGAACCTCGGCTCGGACGGCGTTGGCACATCCCCGACCGAGCCACTCGAGCTGCCCGGGGGCGTGGGCGTCGGTGTCGATGGAGACCAGGCATCCCAGGTCGATGGCCAGACGCAGGAGGTCCTCGGGCGGATCCTGGCGTTCCGGACGCGAGTTGATCTCCACCGCCGTGCCGGTGCGGGCGCAGGCGGCGAACACGGCCTCCGCATCGAAGGTCGACGGCGGACGGCCCTTTCCGGTGATGAGGCGGCCGGTGCAATGGCCGAGGATGTCGGTGTGCGGGTTCTCGATCGCCGCCAGCATCCGCCTGGTCATGGAGGGCCGGTCCATGCGCAGCTTGGAGTGCACGCTGGCCACGACGACGTCGAGGCGGGCCAGCAGGTCTTCGTCCTGGTCGAGGGAGCCGTCCTCGAGGATGTCCACCTCGATCCCCGTCAGGATTCGGAACGGGCCCATCTCGTCGTTCAGCGCGGCGACCACGTCGAGCTGGTCGCGCAGGCGTTCGGCGTCCAGGCCGTGGGCCACCGTCAACCGGGCGCTGTGGTCCGTCAGGACCAGATAGTGGTGACCGAGGTCCCTGGCCGCCTCGGCCATCTCCCGGATGGGGCTCCCTCCGTCCGACCAGTCGGAGTGGGAGTGGCAGTCCCCTTGGAGCTCGTCGAGGAGCAACGCCGCCGCCGCGTCGAGTGCGACGGGTGGAGGCTCGGCCTCCAGCTTCTTCAGGTAGTCGGGGACATCCCCCGTGAGCGCCTCGGTGATGGCGAGCGCGGTCGACTTGCCCACGCCGGGGATGCTCTGGAGACGCCCGGCGGCGGCCAGGCGGGAGAGCTCCGGGCTCGGGGACCGTTTCGAGCGCGGCGGCTGCGTGCCGGAAGGCGCGGACCCGGTAGCTGTCGGCACCGTTCCGCTCGAGGAGGTAGGAGATGCGCCGGAGGGCCGACGCGCGGATCCACGGCTACGGCTTCTTCGCCCGGCTCGGGGCCACGCGGGTCGGCTCGTCGGCGCCTTTGGGGTACTCGGGCGGCCACGGCGCGTCGTGGAGCCCGGCCGCCTTGTCGCCCGCGGCCATATCGAGGAGGGGCTGGAGGGTCTGCGGCAGGACGGCGATGTCCGACCACGGATCCCCGTTCCGCCTCAACAGGTCCGGGACGGTCCGGATGGTCAGGTCGTCGGGGACGACGTCGGCCACCTGGTCCCACGAGAGTGGCGTCGAGACCTGACCGCCGGTCCGGGGCCGGGCGCACCACGCGGCGAAGACGGTCTTGTGCGGTGCGTTCTGGTTGAAGTCCACGAAGACCCGCGTTCCGCGCTCCTCCTTCCACCAGTTGGCGGTGATGAGGGAAGGGTGTCGGCGCTCCATCTCCCGGGCCAGGGCCACGGCGGCGGTGCGGACCTCGGTGGCATCCCAGCGCGGCTCCAGACGCACGTAGATGTGGAGGCCCCGGTTCCCTGTGGTCTTGGGGTGGCAGCGCAGGCCGAGCTCGGTCAGTAGGTCGCGGCAGTAGAAGGCCGCCATGCGAACCTCGTCGAACCCGACGCCCGGTTGGGGATCGAGATCGATCCGCAGCTCGTCGGCGAATTCGGGGTTGGCGGCGAGGTAGGGCCAGAGATGCAACCCGAGGCACCCGAGGTTGACGGCCCAGACGACATGGGCGATGTCCGCCACCACCAGCGCGTTGGAGGCCGTCCCGTTCGGGGTGCTGACGGTGGTGGTCTCCAACCACGGTGGTGCGCCGGCCGGAACCCGCTTCTGGAAGAACGACTTGCCGGTGGCGCCGTTGGGGAACCGCTGGAGCATGGCGGGCCGCCCACCGGCCGTGACGAGCAAGGCATCGGCGACGTCGAGGTAGTACGAGACGAGCTCGAACTTCGTGGCACCGAGCTGGGGGAAGTAGATCTTGTCGGGGCTGGAGATGCGCACCTCGCGGCCCCCGGCCTCGACCAACCGCTCCTGTTCACCGGGCACAGCACGAATGTACCGGACGGTCGGCGGTGCCCGCCGGGGTGGTCGGGCCGGCGCTCGGTCCCCGGCCACGTGGGATGCAGTGGCCGCGTGGTCACCGCCGAGTTGCCGGACCGACCGATCCCTGGACCGCGGAACCATCGTGGCGTCGGCCTCGTCGATCTCACCGAGATGGTCGACACCACGACACCAGTGCATTGCCCTTCTCCAGGTGGCCCAGGACACTGTCGACGCAGGCCGGGCTCATGGGTCGGGTCGGTCCCGGAAGGCCCGCCGATAGGCCTGGGGACTGGTGTGGACCGTCCGGCTGAAATGTTTGCGGAGGTTGCCGGCCGTGCAGAACCCGCTGCGCTGGGCGACCGTCCCCACCGGTAGGTCGGTGACCTCGAGGAGCCGTTGGGCGAGGTGGACGCGTTGGCGCTGCAGCCATTGATGGGGGGTCGTTCCGGTGGCGGCGAGGAACCGGCGGGCAAAGGTCCGTGGGCTCATGGCCGACCGGGCGGCCAGGTCACCGACGGTGAGCGCCTCGTCCAGGTGCGCCTGTGCCCAGGCGACCGTGTCGGCAAAGAGGTTTGAGCGTTCCAGAGTCGGCAGCGGGGCGTCGATGAACTGGGCCTGGCCTCCGTCGCGCTGGGGGGCCACCACCAGTTGGCGCGCCAGCTGCGTGGCGATGTCGGTGCCGTAGTCCTGGCGGACGACGTGCAGGCAGAGGTCGATGCTGGCGGCGCTGCCGGCCGACGTCATGACGTCTCCCTCGTCGACGAACAGCACCCCGGGGTCCACCGAGACCGCCGGGTAGCGGGAGGCCAGCTCGTCGCACTCCGACCAGTGGGTGGTGGCACGACGGCCGTCGAGCAGCCCTGCCTCGGCGAGGACGAAGGCGCCCGTGCACAGCGAGATGATCCGGCACCCCCGGGCGTGGGCCAGGCGGAGCGAATCGAAGACGGCGGAGGGCACCCGGTCGAGGCGATCGGTCGGCGGGACGACCACGGTGCCCACAGGGCGGATCCTGTCCAGCCCGTGGGGCACCTCGATCCGGAGTCCCCCCTCGGCGCCGATCACGGTCGGTCCGGCGCCGCAGACGGAGAGGGTGTACCACGGAACGGTGAGGTCGATCAGGTCCTGGCCGCCGAAGACATCGCAGGCCACACCCAACTCGAAGAGGGCCACCCCGTCGTAGACGACCAGTGCCACGGTCGGTGGCGTGCGCCTCTGTGCGCCGGCGATTCGGACGGTGTCCCGAGGGACGCGGCCGCGTCCCGCAACTGTGGCAGCTTTGTCGCGCACTGCGTCAATCATGCCACTTTCGCTTGGTCGGCGGGAGGCGCAGGCTGAACCCATGGACATCTTGAAGGCGTTTGTGAAGCTCGACCGCAGCCCCACCGATGAGGACCGGGCGGCCAGTCGGCCCCGAGGCCCCGGTTCCACCATCATGGTGACGAGGGACGTGGTCGAGCAGATGCCGCTCGACCTCCGGGCGAGGACCCCGTGGCTCCGCATGTGGTCGCGTCTCTTGGCGCCGGCACTGGACCGCCGGCTGGCGGCGGGGGCCCCTCCCGAATCGAGGCCGTTGTTCGCCGCCCGGGCCGAGTGGCTCGTCTCGGGGGAGGCGCGCCAGGCGCTGGCCCGGAACTGGCAGGACCTGGTGGACCAGGCTCTGGCGCCGGTGCAACCGCTCGACCCGAGGGCCCCACTCTGCCGGGACCGGGTCATCGCCGCCCGAGGGGCGGTGCGGTGGATGGTCCACGTCCTCACGGCCGACGCCCCGGTTCCCGCCCGCGGCGTCGCCATGGCCAGCTGGCTGCTGAGCGATGGGACGGGTCCGGTGTACAACCCGAAGTGCGTCGCCGACCTCACCTCGGTGCTCAGGGATGTGACCCTCCGGCTCGACCCCGGGGTCTCCCTGGCCGCAGGGTCTGTGTGAGGATCCGGGCCACGGCACGCCCGTACTGATCGGATGTTATTTTCAAAACAATTGGCGGAGAGGAGACCTCCCAAAAGTAGACGGAGAGGAGACCTCCCAAAAGTGGCCGGAGAGGAGACCTCCCAAAAGTGGCCGGAGAGGTGGGATTCAGGTGGGTTCGACGGCTCCCATCGTGCGGGTGAACCCCGGCGGGATGACCAAGTCGGCGCGGGAGAGGCCGTCGATCGACGAATGCCCGAGGCCGAGGACGGCAGAGTCCAGGCCGGCCCGCAGGAGGTCGAGCACGTTCTCCACGCCGGGCTGTCCGTTGGCGGCCAGGCCCCACAGGTACGCCCGTCCGATCAGGACGGCCCGGGCACCCAGGGCCAGGGCCTTGGCCACATCGCTTCCCCGTCGCACCCCGCCGTCGAGGAGGACCTCCACGTCACCGCCCACGGCGTCGACGATGACCGGCAGGGCCCGGATGGTCCCCGGGGTTCCGTCCAGGTTGTTGCCGCCATGGTTGGAGACCGAGATGGCATCCACGCCGATGTCCACCGCCCGTTTGGCGTCGTCGACCCGGGTGACCCCCTTGAGCATGAACGGCCCGTCCCACTGGTTCTTGAGCCAGGCCACGTCGTCCCATGATGGCGGGGGTGTCGCCATCCACCGGCCGTAGGCCTCGAAGAAGGTGGGCAGCGGCCCGCCGGGCCGGGCCAGGTTGGGAACCGTGAGATCGGGCACCGAACGCGTCCGGGCGAACTCGCGGAGCCACGCCGGCCGCAGGAGCACCTCGGGTCCGAACTGGAGGGCCGCCTTCAGGCCGATCCGGTCCGGGATGGCCGGGCTGCCCCAGTCGCGCCCGTTGGAGAACGACCAGTCGAAGGTGGCGATCAGACCCACCGCGCCCGCTGCCCGCACCCGTTCCAACCGCTCGGTCATCTCGTCTTTGTCCCCGATCCAGTACGTCTGGAAGAACGTCTGGGGGTTCGCCGCCGCCACCTCTTCGACCGGCTTGCTGGCGAAGCAGCTCAGCCCCATCACCGTGCCCCGTGCCGCCGCCGCCCGGGCGACGGCGACCTCACCGTCGGGGTGGACGGCTTGGACCCCGGTGGGGGAGATCAGCACCGGAAACGAGATCGGCTGTCCCATGACCGTGGTCGACAGGTCGCGTTTCTCCGACAGGCCGGCCACATGGGGAGCGAGTCCGAGCTCGCCGAACGCCTCGGTGTTGTCGCTGACGGTCAGGCCCTTTTCGGAGCCGGCTACCAGCGCGGCGTAGACCGACTTGGGTAGCCGCCTCTTCGCTCGGCGCTGGGCTTCCGCCACCGTTTCGAACCACGGGTTCTTCATTGTGTGCCTTTCGTTCTCGGGGGGTTGCCGGTCGCTCCCGGGTGGTCGCACGCCACGGCGCGAAGTCCCGGTCCGATCACCGGTTGGCGGATCCGGCGTCGATGGTGAACTCGAGTCCGGTCACGTAGCGGGACTCGTCCGAGGCCAGGAAGAGCACGGCCTCGCTCACATCACGGGCCTCCACGAGCTGGACCGGGAGTGCGTTCTGGAACAGTGCCCCGAGCTCGGGGTGACGACGGATGAGCGGGTCGAGCCCACCCAGGCCGGCGAGCATCGGGGTGTTGACGCCGCTCGGGTGCACCGTGTTCACCCGGATGAGGTGGCCCGCCAGTTCGTTGGCGAGGGAGCGGGCCATCCCCACCACGCCATGTTTGGCGGCCACGTACGGGGTCACGAACGGGAGCCCCTTCAGGCCGGCGGTGGAGCTGGTGGCGATGATCGACCCTCCGCCGTTGGCGATCAGATGGGGGATGGATGCGACCATGGTGTTCCAGACGCCGGTGAGGTTGGTGTCCACGGTGTCCTTCCAGACCTCGGGACCAACTTCGTCCCACGTCTGGACGGAGCAGATCCCGGCGTTGGCGCACACGATGTCGAGGTGGCCCAGCGCTGACACCCCCCCGTCCACGGCGGCCGTGATCGACCCCTGGTCCCGGACGTCCGCTTTGGTGGCGACGATGCGGCGGTCGAGCGCCTCGACCAGTGCCACGGTCTCGTCCAGGTCACCCGGTGATCCCATCGGGTAGACCACTGAGGGGTAGTCCTCGAGGACATCGACGGCGATGATGTCGGCACCCTCCTCGGCCAGGCGGACGGCGTGGCTGCGGCCCTGCCCCCGGGCCGCACCCGTGATGAAGGCGACCTTTCCCTCGACACGTCCGCTCACGGCTCTGCTCACTCTCGGCTCGATGCCGACGGGCCGCCCGGGGAAGGGAGACTCAGCGACCCAGGAATGATATTGGCACCCAGTGCCAATCGCAAGATATCCCACGGTGGGCGATGCGCGGCGCGCATACTCCGGCACCCGGGCGGGTACAGCCCTGTCATGGCCCTCACCCGTGTTGTCGCCCGCCCCATGCTCAGCGCCATCTTCATCGCCGGAGGACTCGACGCCCTCAGGAACCCCGACGGAAAGGTGAAGGCGGCCGAGGCGGTGACCGGGCCGCTGGCCGAGCGGGTGCCGGCCCTGGCCGGGGACCCGCGGACGCTGGTGAGGCTCAACGGCGCCGTGCAGGTCGGCGCCGGGGTGATGCTGGCCACGGGCACCTTCCGGCGCCTGGCCGCGCTGGCGCTCATCGGCTCGATCGTGCCCACCACCTATGCCGGCCACCGTTTCTGGGAGGAGACCGACGATTCCGCCCGCACCCAGCAGGTCACCCACTTCCTGAAGAACGTCGGTTTGTTGGGCGGCCTCGTCCTGGCCGCCGTCGACACCGAGGGCCGCCCCTCGTTGGGGTGGCGCGCCAGACGGCGTGCCCGGGACGTGGGCAACGTCGTGCACGAGCACCGGCCGTTCACCTCATCGTCGGAGTGACGGTTGGGGTGCCCCCTCGGCGTCAGTGCCGCTGCTTCACGAGGAACTTGAGGATGGTGGCGTGCTTCTTCGTGTCCAGCATCATCAGATCGACGATCAGTGACCACAGCGTCGACCGGGCGTAGGGCCGCAGACGCCGGCGGATCTTCTTCAGCTCCCGGTAGTCGGTCTGCTCTGCCTCGAGGAGCTTCCGGGTCTGGGCCAGCAGCTCACCGGTGATGGGTTCGGCCAGCCAGGGGGTGGCCTCCTCGGGCGAGCCCGAAGAGGCGTCCCACGCCATGGCGTTGGCCAGCTCGGCCAGGAGGCGGTGGTGCCGGTGCTCGTCCTCGAGGATCAGGCCGACCAGATACCGGGTGGCCTCGTCGGCGCTGTCATTGGCGACTTCCTCATAGGCCGACAGGAGGCGGCCCTCCTCACTCCCGTGACGGATCAGGAGGTCGACCAGGTCACGGGTGTCGACACTGGCCCCGGTCATCCCCAGGCCCTTCAGCGCGTTGTCGAACGTTGCCGGCATGGGAGCGTCTCCTCCTGGTCGTGGGGCCGACTGATGGCCCGCTACGCATTGTCGGCCACCGCCGGCCCGACCGATAGGGCCGAAAGTCCCGGCCCGCTCACCCGAACGTGCGGCCGCTCAGCGTGCCGTTGCGGATTCGCACCCACCGCTCGGCACCGGACTCGCTGGGCCAGCGGACCATCGGTACCGAGCGGACGCCGGCAAGCTCGTCGGGGTCAGAGACCTCCGACGCGATTCCCTGCAGCAGGACGCTCCAGCTGTCGTGTCCCGCCTCGCTGGCGTCGGCCTCGAACGCCACCACCGCTCCGTTGATGGCGGCATCGAGTTTGCTGCCGGGCCGGGTTCGGAAGATCACCGACTCCTCGAACAAGGCGAACTGCACGGGCATGATGGCCGGGAGCGCGTCGATGCTTACCCCCACCCTGCCCACCGTCACCTGGGCCAGAAGGTCCAGGCACTCCCCGCGGGTGAGAATCGTCATGTCCACCCCGCTCGCCTTCCTCACCGGTACCACTCTGGCCGTTGAGGTCCGCCGACCAGTAGGGCCGAAAGTCCCAATCCCCGATCCGGTCGACGGGCATCACCAGGCGTTCACCAGTACGGCGGCACCGTCGACCCGGTCATGGGCCAGGTCGAGCAGCGCCTGGTTGGCCTGGCCCATCTCGTAGGGCACCGTCGACGCCCGGACGGGGATCCTGGCAGCGGCATCGAGGAATTCCTCACCGTCGAGGCGGGTGTTGGCCGTCACGCTGCAGAGGGACCGCTCTTCGAAGAGGTGGCGCTGGTAGTCGAGGGAGGGGATGTCCGTGAGGTGGATGCCGGCGATGGCCAGGGTGCCGCCCCGGTCCAGGGCCTCGAGCGCCGGCAGGACCAGCGTCCCCACCGGGGCGAAGAGGATGGCCGAGTCGAGTGGCTCGGGTGGGGGGTCGGAAGCGTCGCCCGCGCTGGTGGCCCCGAGGCGCAAGGCGAGCTCGCGGGCATCGGCCGCCCGTGTCAGGACGTGGACGCGCGCCCCTTCCGCCAGGGCGATCTGGGCGGTGAGGTGGGCGGACCCACCGAATCCGTAGATGCCCAGACGGCCCCCTGCAGGGAGGCGTGAACGCCGGAGGGCGCGGTAGCCGATGATGCCGGCGCACAGGAGGGGGGCCGCCTCCTCGTCGCTGAACCGGTCGGGGATCTCGTAGGCATACTCCTCGTTCACCACCACGTACTCTGCGTATCCGCCGTCGAGGTCCCACCCGGTGAAGAGCGGGGACAGACACAGGTTCTCCCGCCCGGCCACACAGAAGCGGCAGATGCCGCACGTGTGGGCCAGCCACGGCACACCCACGCGGGCGCCCTCCTCGAACCGGGTGCTGCCGTCGCCGATCCGGTCGACGATCCCCACCACCTCGTGTCCCGGGACGACCTGGAAGCGCTTGGGGACGAGATCGCCCTCGGCGAGGTGCAGGTCGGTCCGGCAGACGCCGCAGGTCCGGACGTGCAGTCGGACCTGCCCCGGGCCGGGGACGGGGACGGGACGCTCGACCGCCGACAGCGGGCTGGCGTCGATGGGCCCGGGGCGATCGACCACCCAGGCGCGCATCGACGGTGCGGTGCCCTCAGCCACAGGGGCCACCCGGGAACACGGGGGAGCGGGGCACCGGACAGTCGGAGCCGTCCGCGCCCGCCACCATCGGCGAAGAAGGGGCACCTGGTTGCCGTCCGGTCACGTGTCGCTCCTGTTCACCCCGTCCCGATGCCCACGGTGATCCCACCCTACTGACTGCCCCGTGGGCGCGACGGCGGCGGGTATGCGACGCTGGAGGACGAGATGGACGGACCACTCGGCGAGGCCGAACAGCCGGGACCGGCCGACGGGGGACCGGAGTACCCGTCCGCCCTGGAGCACGATGCGGTGACCCTTCGGGGGCTGCCGATCCACGTGCGGCCCATCCGTCCCACCGACGATGTCGGGCTGGACCGCTTCCACCGGGGCCTGTCGGACCGGTCGGTGTACCGCCGGTTCTTCTTCGTCCATCCCGCCTTGTCGCCGATCGAGGTGCACCGGTTCACCAACGTCGACTACGCCGACAGGCTGGCGCTGGTGGCCGTGGACGGAGATCGGATCGTCGCCGTCGGCCGGTACGAGCGGGCTCCGGGGACCGCCGAGGCAGAAGTGGCCTTCGTCGTCACCGACGACTACCAGCACCAGGGGATCGGCACCACCCTCCTCGCCGAGTTGGTGACCGCCGCCCTCGATCGTGGGATCACCACGTTCACCGCCCAGACCCTGGCCGAGAACCTCCCCATGTTGGCCGTCTTCCACGGCTCGGGGTTTCCCGTCACCACCACCACGGAGTTCGAGACCGTCTCGGTCCGGTTCCCCATCTACCCGGAACCGCCGTCGGGCACCACCGGGCGCTGACGGCCGGCCACCACTGGGCGCTGACGGCCGCCCATAGCTCGCCACGACGCGCACAGAGGGCGGGGCCGGAGCCCCGCCCTCTGTGCGGTACGTACTGACATTCCGTCCGGGCGTTATGCAGCCGATCCGAAGAACGGCATGTGCTCGCTCGGCGGGCTGAAGGTGAACACGCCACCGTCGCTGGCGACCAACCAGTACCCGTCGTACGAGTTGTTGTTGAAGCCCCCGATCACCGGCTTGTTCAAGGTGATGCCCCCGGTCGAGCCGTAGAACGGCGCACCGAAGTCGAACACCCCGCCGTCGGCGGCGATCAACCGGTAGCCGCTTCCGTCCGAGACGGGTGCCATGGCCACCACCGGCTTGTTCAAGGTGATGTTGCCGGTCGACCCGTGGAACTTGGCGTTGAAGGAGAAGACCCCACCGTCCGACGCCACGAGCCAGTACCCACCGGTCGCCCGGTCGAGGCCCATGCCGACGACCGGCTTGTTGAGCTTGATGCTCCCGGTCGATCCCTGGAAGTGGGCACCGTAGGAGAACACGCCGCCGTCCGACGCCACGAGGTAGTAGCCCGTGCCGTTGAGCGTGGCCGTCATGCCCACCACCGGCTTGTTCAACGTGATGGCGCCGGTCGATCCGAGGAACGGAGCGTTGAAGGAGAAGACCCCACCGTCCGACGCCACGAGCCAGTACCCACCGGTCTTCCGATCGACGGCCATGCCGACGATCGGCTTGTTGAGGGCCTTGCCGGTCATGGAGCCGTAGCAGGCGGCCGACCCGTAGGCAGCGACGTCGCCGGCGCTGTCGACCTCGTAGTAGCCGGTGCCGTCATCCAGAGCCGCACCGCCGACGACCGAGCCGGAGGGCAGGGTCGACATGCAGTTGGTCTGGACCGGTCCCGGGGTCGGTGAGCTGGCCCCGGGCAGCGTCTGGAACCAGAGGAAGGCATTGGTCGGGACCTCGGGTGCCGCCGGCAGACCACCACCGGCGGGGATGCCGATGCCACTGCCGGCCACGTCCTCCAGGGCCTTGACGGCCTGGTAGCTCTTGGCCGCCTCCACCGAAGCCAGGCCCTTGGCGCTGGTCACCGGGATCACGATGACGTTCCACCATTCGGGCTGGTCACTGTTGCGGGTGGTCAGCAGGTGGTCGTGTGACGGCAGTGGCACGTTGTCGAGCGTGGCGGGGTTCGTCGCGCCCAAGTACGGCGCCAGCGCCGACAGGTCGATGGTGGCCGGGTGGTCGATGCACACGATGGCCGTGTTGCACTGGGTGTACGGGACCGCCGGACTCTTGTACAGCGGCACCGGAATGTACAGCGGGTCTATCTGGCCGTTGGTCACCGGTGGCGTCGCCGTCTGGTTGGGCGGCGTGCGGTCGGCGACGCCGGACGGCACCGAGGTGGGCGCCGCACCTGCCTCACAGCCGGTCGACGAATGGACCGCGCTGGCCGTCGTTCCGCAGTAGAAGGGCTCGGTGTAGAGCGCCTCCACGTCCTGGCCGTCGATCCAGTCCCGGCTGATGCCGACACTCTGGCAGTTGGGGGCGGTGGCCCCGCAGTCGTTCATCAGGTTGTTGAACGTGGTGCCGGTCTCGGTCTGGTTGACCGTCGGATCGGGGCTCGGAGCGGTGGCCACACCCGGGCCCGGAGGCGCAGTGGCCGTCAGGTTCGCGGCCATGGCAGCCGACAGCGTTCCGGGCAGCACCTGGAAGAACAGGAAGGCGTTGGTCGGGGCTTCGATGGCGGTCGAGTTGCCGACGGCCGTGGCGATGGCGCCCGTGCTGGTGAGCGTGGCGAACACGGCCGGGCTGGTGGTGGCCACCACCTCGACGTTCCACCATTCCGGTAGCGAGCTGTTCCGTGTGCCGACCACGTGGTCGTGCGCCGGGATCGGGACGTTGTCGAGCGTGCTCGGCGCCGGGCTCCCCGGAAGAGCCGCGGCGATCCGCGACAGGTCGATGGTCGGGAGGGTGGTCGATGCAGGTCGCCGTGGCCGTGCACTGGGTGGCCGGCGGGTTGGCGAACAGCGGGACCGGGATGTAGAGCGTGTCACCGTGGGTGGTGTTCCCCAACGATGTGCCCGACGAGCCGGCTGACGTGGCGCTCGGCGTCGCCGAGGGCGGTGCCCCGACCTCACAGCCGGTGGCCGCGGCCGATGTCACGTTGGCGTCGCAGTAGTAGTTCTCGCTGTACAGGAGATCGACGTTGGTCCCGTTGTAGTAGCCGTTGGACTCGCCGACCTGTCCGCAGGACGGAGCGTTGTTCCCGCAGTTGTACTGGAGCGGGTCGATGGTAGTTCCGTTGTTCCCGTTGGGCGCGGGGTCCTGGACGGCGTGGGTGCCGGCCGTGGGTGCGGCCGAGGCCGTCGCAGCCTGGATCGACAGGCCGAAGAGCACGGTCAACAGCGATGCCAGGACGACGATCGCTGTTCGACCACGCCGAACTGGTGGATCAGAGTGTGGAGTCAATGGAGTGCACCTTTCACTGGATTGGGCCCGCAGGTTGCGCGCCCCCGGCGGGCCAATCGCCGCCTGGTGGCCTGCCCTGTGTCCCGGTTCCTAAACACCGATGGGGAGAACCGGTCACGTCTGGTCTTCGGACCGGCGGGCGTTCTGGATCGGATTCGAGCCAAAGTCGCCTGTGAACTGGGGGTGATTCGGATGGTAGCCAATCATCCGTGTCCCCGCGCTTGTGCCGCCTACCGGGACTTTTCCCCCGATGACGCTCAAGGTGAACGTCGCGCGGTCCGATGCTGAGCCATGACTCTTCGAACCGAGCTCTTGGATGCGGAGCCCGGCAACCTGCTGGCGCTCCGGGACGCCGTCGACCATCTGTGCGGCGCGGGCTCGGTCGAGGCCTTCGTGCAGCCCATCGTCCGGACGGCCGATCAGCTGGTGGTGGGGTACGAGGCCCTGGCCCGCATGGCCACCCACCCGGCCAGGCCGCCGGACTGGTGGCTGGCTCGGGCCATGGACGTCGGTCTGCGGAGTCAGTTGGAGATCGCCTGTCTGCGGGCGGCGGCGACCATCGGGCCGACCCCGGACGGTCAACTCCTGTTCGTCAATCTCAGCCCGTCCCTGCTGGCCGACCCGACGGCGCTGGCCCTGCTCGATGATCTCCCGGACCGACTGGTGATCGAGCTGACCGAGCAGGAGGCGGTGGACGACTACGGCGGTCTGCGACGTGATCTGGCCCCCTGGCTGTCCCGTGGCGTCCGTATCGCCATCGATGACACCGGTGCCGGGTACTCGAGCCTCCGGCATGTGATCGAGCTCACACCCGACTTCTTGAAACTCGACCGCGAGCTGGTCCGCGAGCTCGACAAGGACCGCAACCGTCGGGCACTGGTCAGCGCAGTGGCGGCGTTCGCCAGTGAGGTGGGGACCAGCGTCATCGCCGAGGGAGTGGAGACCGTCGCCGAGCTCGAGGTGCTCCGTGACGCCGAGGTCGATCTCGTCCAGGGCTACCTGTTGGCCCGACCCGGACCGCCGTGGCCGGCGGTGTCCCCGGCCGTCGCCGTCGACCGGTCCTCGTACAAGATGACGGTGATCGGAGCCGGGGTGCAGGGAGCGTCGTCACCCGAGTCCCGCCTCATCGAGGCCCTCCGGCGGGCGGGTGACTCCGTACAGGCCTGTTCGGTGGTCGTCGAGCACCTGTTCCGCCAGGGGCAGATCATGCCCAGCGCCTACCTCGAGCGCCACGGCGAGCTGCGCTGCACCGCGCAGCGTGGGCTGTGGCAGATCCTCGACGGGATGTCGGGGAGCGCGGGCATCACCGGGAGGACATGGAAGACCGGTCGCGCCATCGTGGTGCCAGACGTATCGAAGGACCCGGACTATCTCGAGGCCATCCCCGGGGTGGCCTCGGAGATCTGTGTGCCCATCTCGATCGAAGGCCGGACGATCGGCGCGCTCAACGTGGAGTCGCTGATCCCGCTGCCTGCCGGGATGCTCGAACAGCTCCAGGTCTGTGCCGCCCTGCTCGCCGACCGGCTCCAGGCCATCGGGGACCACCTCGAGGAGTCGTCGTGGGACCGGATCGTGCGGGCCTCCATCGCCATCTCCGGGGTGGCCGACAGTGCCCGGGCCCCCGACCTCTTGATCCGATGCCTGCGCGACGCCTCGCGGATGGACTCCGCCGCACTCATCGTCCGTTCCGAGGGCGGCCCGGTCGTCGACGCCGCCGTGGGACCTCTCGAGCGCGGCTTCAATGCGCTCAGCGGGGACGAGCTCATCTCGCTGTCCTCGCTCGTGGACGACATCCGGTCGTGCTACACGGGCGGTGATGCGGTGGGCCACGGATTCGTGGGGAGCGCCTCACTCCGCGACGGCGGTGCCCGGGTCGTGGTGGTCCTGCCCCTCTGGGCCCAGCGTGTCCGACTGGGGAGTGTCGTGCTGGCCCACTCGAGGCCGCTGCAGCTCGACGGTGAGGAAGTCCGCTCCCTCGAGATGCTGGCCGATCACGCCGCCTCGGCGCTGGCGTCGTGCCAACGCACGAGATCGGTGTTCCACCGGGCCGTCTGAAGTCGGGATGCCGTCAGCGGGCCGCCGTCAGCGGGCCGCCGTCAGCGGGCCGCCGTCAGCGGGATGCCGACAGCGGATCCACCGTGACGACGCCGTGACGCACGGGCCCGGGCCCGCCCGCACCCGGTACCATCGGCCTCGACGCACATCGACCCAGACGCAGATCGACCCGGACGCACGGGCGGGATTGGCTCCATGACCGAAGCAGAGGAGTACTGCCACCACCTCGATCAGGTACAGGAGGTCACCCCGGGCGCCGACGGGTGTGAGGAGTGCCTGCGCGACGGGGGCCGGTGGGTGCATCTGCGCCTGTGCATGATCTGCGGGCACGTCGGCTGTTGCGACAACTCCCCCGGGCAGCACGCCACCGGCCATTTCGACGAGACCGGGCACCCCCTGATGCAGTCCTACGAGCCGGGGGAGGAATGGTGGTGGTGCTACGTGGACGAATTCGCCTTCGAGGTCGAGGGCGTCCCGAGCTTCGCGCACCCCTGAAGCGCACCGGCCCATGACGCCAGGTGGTGGGCCGCGGTGCGGTCGACCAGTGGCCCCCTCGCTATGGTCAGCACAATCTATGTCGACGCATCGAACCGGGGGCGGCCGCCCCACCAGGACCTATCGGGCCTCCCTCGCCGTCGGCCTCGGCGCCGTCGCCACCGTCCTGTCCGGCTGCGGCCTGTTCGCCACCCCCCGGCCGACCGCCGTCGGCGACCCGGCGCTGGCTCCCGCCGGACCGGTGGGATACGTGGTGTGCCCCAACGCCGTCACCCCGGTGGAGCTGTCCACCGACACCGCCGAGGCGGCCATCACGCTCCCCATCTCGGGCACGCCGGTGCTCGGCGACTTCGCCATCGCCACGTCGCCCGACGGACAGTGGGCCTATGTGGTGACCAGCGAGGGGGTCATCTCGTCCCCTTCGGCGTCATCGACCACGGTGCCCCCGGCCACCTCGGGCTCGGCCACCACCACCACCACCACCCCGGACTCGGGTGCCGTCCGGAACGTGGTCATCCCCATCGACCTGACCACCCAGCAGGCGCAGCCGCCCATCCAGATCCCGGGCACCGGGGGCACGCACGCCATCGTGGCCCTGGGGAACGGCCGGACCGTCCTGGCGGCCAGCGGGAGCTCCATCGTCCCCGTCGATGCCGCCACCCGAACCGTGGGGACACCGATCGACCTGGGAGCGGGGCGCACCATCTTCGGCATGGCGCTCGACCCGGTGGGCACCGAGCTGTTCGCCCTCGTGGCCGGCGCCGTCATCCCCGTCGACACCGCCCACGCCACCGTCGGCGCCCTGATCCCGACCGGGCTCTCGGTGTCGTCGGTCTACTCGCCCCACGGGATCGCCGTCACGTCGAACGGCGCCACCGTCTACGTGGTGGGGCAGGGTGGCACCGACTTCGGCGGCCGGGTGCTCCCCATCGTGGCCGCCACCGGCGCCACCCGGCCCGCCACCGGCTTCGACCGATTCGGCATCGCCGATCCGGCGGCCCTGGCCGTGACCCCGGACGATGCCGAGCTGCTGGTGGCCGACGCCGCCAACAACTGGGTGAATCCCGTCCCCGTGGCCGGCTTCGCCGACCCTCCCGATCCGGTCCGGCTGCCGCAACGGAGCCCGGCCTCCACCACGACCGGCACGCAACACCCGACCGACATCGTGCTCGGCCCGGGAGCCACCGGCGCCTTCCTGGTCGACGGCTTCGACGCCGTGATCCCCTATGCCCCCGGTCCCCAGACCTTCGGGGAGCCGATCCCGGTGTGCGGAGGGGCCTCCTCGATGGCCGTCGCGCCGTCCCCGTGAGGGGCGTCACCGCCGGACGGGTCGGTTGACGGGTCCAGCCCGACCGCCGCGAGCAGCTCGTCGAGGGCGGCCGGGATGCCGGCGGCCAGATCCCACACCATCGACACCGTGTCGGGGCACGTGATGATCCCCCAGTAGAGGACGCCCCGGTAGCTCATCACGGTGATGTTGACCCCCATCCCGTCCATCACCGGTCCGAGCGGAAATCCCGCTTCCAGCTCGGCCCCGGCGAGGTAGAGGGGGAAGTCGGGTCCCGGGACGTTGGAGACGACCAGGTTGGCGATGGGCCGGTGGACGTTGGCCAGCCGCAGCCTCGAGTAGAAGCGGGCCGCGCCGGCGAACACGTTGGGCGTGGCGTGCTCGGCCCAGCTGATCAGCATGTCCCCGCCCAGGGCGTTGTGCTCCTCCTTTGCCCCCTGGGTCCCCTCGTGGACGGCCATCAACCGCTCGACGGGATCATCCAGGTGTACCGGGAGCTGCACGAACATGGCGGAGACCTGGTTCGATCCACGGGGGCAGTCGATGTCCGGCCGCACCGAGATCGGCACCACCGCCACCAGGGGCTTGTCCGGAAGCTCGTCACCGTCCAGCAGGTAGGAGCGGAGGGCACCGGTGCAGACGGTGAGCACCACGTCGTTGACCGTGGTGCCGGTGGCCTTCTTCAGGGCCTTGACGTCGTCGAGGCCGAGTGTGGCCAACGCCACGTTCCTGCGCCGGGTCAGGGCGGCGTTGAACGACGTCCTGGGCGCCGACAGCGGGAGCGCGGCCTTGCCCGGGCCGGGCCGGTGACCGGGGCCGACCCGGATCCGGCGCACCCCGAGCACCCGTTGGCCGGTCCGGACGATGTCCCGGGCCATCTCCCACGGCCGCATCGACCTCGCCACCACCGCCTGGGTGAGCAGCTCGAGCCCGGAGGGGATGCGCGGGTCGACCTCGCGCTCCGGCTCCGGCGACACCGCCGGCGGCCCGGGCTGGGGCTCGAGGTCGAAGAGCACCGACAACAGCTCCGCCCCCGATATCCCGTCGACCGTGGAGTGGTGCATCTTGGCGACCAGCCCGATGCGCCCGTCCGCCAAGCCCTCGACGATCCACATCTCCCACAGGGGCTTGTTGCGGTCGAGCTGGTGACCGGCGATGTCGCCGGCCAGATCGGCCAGTTCGTGCCGCCCGCCCGGAGGGGGCACCGCCGTCAACAGCACGTGCTGGTCGATGTCGAACTCCGGGTCGTCGATCCACACCGGGTGCCCCAACCGGAACGGGACCTCGACCAGGCGGCGCCGGAAGACCGGTGCCAGCGGGATGCGGGCGGCGATCGAGTCCTTCATCTTCTCGAAGGCGTAGCCGCCCGGCACGGTGGAGGGGTCGAACACGAGGGTGAGGGCCACGTGCATGTGGTGGGTGGGTGTCTCCAGGTAGAGGAAGCTGGCGTCGAGGCCGCTCAATCGCTCCATGCTCGTTCCTCCTCTGGCTTCACTTCGCCGCCCGGACCGTGTTGTATTGAGGTGTGGCCTGGGTCTACCTCGCAGTCAGCTTGGTCTTCGCGCTGCTCGTGGTCAACGCCTTCACCCCGGTGCGGCGCGAGCCGCTCACGGTGGCCAGCTTCGCGTTGGGGTGGATACCCGGCGAACTCCCCCTCCATGTGGCCGCCCTCGAGGTGGCCGGCACCGTCGCCTTCGCCGTCGCCGGGGCATTCCGGTCCTGGCCAGGGTGGCTCGGGCTGGCCGTCGCCGCCGCCTCGGTGGGAGGGATGGTCCGGCTGGCCGTCATCGCCCACGGCGCCGGCGCCCTGGTCGACGAGGCGCTGGACGACGCCGCCGGTGGGCCGATCCGGGTCGACGGGTTCGACCCGGTGCCGGCGTGGAACCGGTGGTGGCGGTTGGTCGTGGCCGTCCCGTTCCGGCTGCGGGGGATCAGGCGGGTGCGGAACATCGACTACTGGGGAGACGGGAACTACCGGCACAAGCTGGACATCCTGTCGCGACGGTCGGTGAAGCCGGAGCGGGCGCCCGTGCTGGTGTACATCCACGGTGGGGCCTGGATGATCGGCGACAAGAGGCAGCAGGGCATCCCCATGATGCACGAGCTGGTCCAGCGGGGCTGGGTGTGCGTCGCCATCAACTACCGGCTGAGCCCCAGGGCCACCTGGCCGGCCCACATCGTCGACTGCAAGCGGGCGGTGGCCTGGGTGCGGGAGCACATCGCCGAGTACGGGGGAGACCCGGCCTTCATCGCCGTGTCGGGTGGATCGGCCGGTGGCCACCTCTCCTCGCTGCTGGCGCTGACCCCGAACCAGCCGGAGTGGCAGCCCGGCTTCGAGGACCTCGACACCCGGGTCGACGCCTGCGTGCCGTTCTACGGCGTCTACGACATGACGGGGGCCCCGGAGGGGTCGGGCGCCTACGGCCCCGGCCTGTTGGACCTGCTCGAACGGCGGGTGATGAAGGTCACGTACGAGGACCGCCCCGAGCTGTTCGAGCAGGCGTCCCCCGACCACCGCGTGACGGCGGTGGCCCCACCCATGTTCGTCCTCCACGGGGTCAACGACACCGTGGTCCCCCTGGTCGTGGCCCGGACCTTCGTGGCCCGGCTCCGTGCCACCTCCCGGGCGCCGGTGGCCTCGGTGGAGCTGCCCGGGGCCCAGCACGCCTTCGACGTGCTGGCCTCCACCCGGTGCCGGCACACCACCATGGGGGTGGTGCGATTCCTCGACGGCATCCGGGCCGACGTGATCGGCCGCGGGTCCCCTGGACCGGCCCACCGTCGTCGGTCCGAACACCTCCCGGACGGGGTGAGGTCCGGGGCGCCAGCCAGGCAATTGCGGTGGAATCGGCCCCCGGTGCTGGACACGCAGGCGCGTTTCTGACGTAGAGTCACATATTCGTTTCGGCTGGGGCCCTCTGGTGGCTCCTGACGCCGGGGTCGCCACCGAGATCAAGGGGGAGTTTTGGGTTCATCATGGAAGGCGCGCATGGCCACGGTGGGGGTGCTCCTGCTGGTCGCCACGACGGCGGTGGCCTGTAGCTCGACCAACTCCTCGTCCGGCTCCGGAGGGTCGGGCAGCGGCGGCTCCGGCGGCTCGGGCAGCTCGGCCATCCCGGCCAGCGCCTTCAGCGACCACACCGGCATCACCACGACGTCGGTGAGCGTCGGCAACGTGTCGACCCTGGCGGTCGGCGGGCTCTTCAAGGGCGCCCTCGTCGGCACCGAGGCCTACTCGGACTACGTGAACTCCACCGGCGGGGTCAACGGACGCACGATCACCGTCGACTCCGGCGACGACGGCTTCAGCGGTGCCGGCAACCTGCAGGCCACCCAGAACGCCATCTCCCACGACTTCGCCCTGGTGGGCGGGTTCTCACTCCAGGACAATTTCGGGGGTGCCCTGGTCGCCAAGAATCCGGGCGTGCCCGACGTCACCATGGTCCTCGACAAGGCCACCCACACGCTCCCCAACGTGTTCAGCGCCGTCCCGCTCGACGGCGGGTGGGAGACCGGTCCGCTGCAGTACTTCAAGCAGAAGTTCCCCAATGACATCGATGCGGTGGGCACCATCGTGTCGAACGTGGGATCGGCCCAGGCGGACTGGGCCGGTGAGAAGTACGTCATGGAGCAGCAGGGGTACAAGATCATCTACGACCCGAGCATCCCCGTCACCCAGACGGACTTCACCGCCAACGTGGTGGCGATGAAGCAGGCCGGGGTCAAGATCATCTTCATCGACCAGCTGCCACAGAACTACGCCTCGGCCCTGCTGAAGAACCTGCAGCAGCAGAACTTCCACCCCCAGGTGATCCTGGGGGCGGCCAGCTACAGCCACGCCCTCATCCCCAACTCCGGAGGTGCGGCGGCGGTCAACGGCGCCTACCTCGACCAGAACACGTCGCTGTACCTCGGTGAGGACGCCTCGGTGATCCCTGCGGTCTCCCTGTTCAACAAGTGGGTGCAGGTCGCATCGCCCGGGTTCAAGCCCGACCTGTTCACCCTGTACGGCTGGCTGTCGGCGCAGCTGTTCTCCCAGGCGCTCAAGAACGCCGGTTCGAGTCCGAGCCGGGGATCGCTGCTCCAGGCACTGTCGAAGATCACCACGTTCAGCGGGGACAACATCGTGACGCCCAGCAACCCGGTGGCCAAGACGACCAGCAACTGCTACCTCATCGGACAGGTGGCCGACGGGCAGTTCCAACGCGTCGACGACCCGTCTGTCACCAGCAGCACGAACGGGTACCGTTGCAACGGTGAGTACCTGACGCAGCCGGGGTCCTGACCCGTCTCAGCGCTCCGTGGGGAGGGTATGACGTGATTCATCGGGGGACGAGGGTGATTCGGTGAGCAACTTCTTGCAGTACACCATCTTCGGGGTGATGCTCGGGGCCGGGTACGCCATCGCCGCCACCGGTCTCGTGGTCACCTACACCACCTCGGGCGTGTTCAACTTCGCCCAGGGTGCGGTGGGCATGGTCGCCGCCTACTGCTACTGGGAGCTGGTGGTCGGGCACAACCTGCCGGTGTGGCTGGCCCTGGTGATCGTCCTGGTGGTCGGCGCCGCCATCTCCGGGGCCCTGGTGGAGCGGGTGCTCATGCGCAGGCTCCACGGGGCCACCGCCGAGCGGCCGGTGATGGTCACCCTCGGGCTCCTGGTCATCCTGACCGGCGCGGCCACCCTCATCTGGTCCCCGACCACCGAGCGGCTGGTCAACAACATGGTGGGCGGCCAGTTCCGCCTGGTGGGGATCAACATCCAGTATCAAGAGGTGCTGATCATCGGCATCGCCCTGGCCGTGGCCGTGGCGCTGCGGGCCCTCTTCTACTCGACCCGCACCGGGTACGCCCTGCGGGCGGTGGTGGACGACCCCGAGCTGCTGGCCATGTCCGGGGCGTCGCCCAACCGGATGAGCCAGTACGGCTGGATCATCGGCTTCATGATGGCCGCCCTGGCCGGCGTGCTGCTGGCCCCGACCCAGACCACCGGGATCAGCATCGAGTCGTTCACCCTGCTGGTGGTCAACGGCTACGCCGCCGCCATCGTGGGCCGGCTGAAGAACATCCCCGTCACCTTCGCCGCCGCCATCGGGATCGGGCTGGCCGAGAACTACGTCGTCAACTACGTGCTGCCCCACCTTCCCCAGAACCTGCAGCCCGACATCACCTACGCCCTGCCCATGGTGTTCCTCTTCGTCGCCCTGGTCACACTGCCGTCGGTCCGGCTGCGGGCGGTGGGCCGGCTCACCACCATCCGGGCCCCCCGCGTGGCCGGCGGGTGGGAGTCGCTCGTCGCCGGGGTGGTGTTCCTGCTGGTGGCGGTGGTGGTGGCGCTGGTGTTCTCGACCACCGAGGTCAAAGGGACCACCCTCTTGGACCTGGGTGGCCTGGTGATGACCCTGGGAATCGTCGGGCTGTCCCTGGTGCTGGTGACCGGGTACTCGGGCCAGGTCTCGCTGTGCCAGTTCTCGTTCATGGGCATCGGCGCCTTCATCATGGGCAAGATCGCCGGTGGCGGCTCGGTGCTCGGCCTGGTGGCCGCCACGGTGATCTGCGCGGCGCTCGGGGCGCTGATCGCCCTGCCCACCGTCCGGTTGCGGGACCTGTACCTGGCCCTGGCCACCTTCGCCTTCGCCGACGCCGTGGCCAACGGGTTCTTCAACGACGGGCACGTCTACGGCGTCGGCGGTGTGAACATCGGACGCATCGTGCTGCCCGGGCTGTCCTTCGGTGGGGACCGGGCCGAGTTCTTGATGGTCACCGTGGTCTTCGTCCTGGCCGCCTGGTTGGTGCTGGCCATCCGCAGGAGCATGTTCGGTCGCCGGTTGGTGGCCCTCAACGACTCACCGGCGGCCTACGCCACGGTGGGGCTCAACATCGGTGTCACCAAGGTGGCGGTGTTCACCATCGCCGCCGCCATGGCCGGCCTGGCCGGGGCCCTCTACGGGACCGTCCAGAGCGTCGTGGGCACCTCGGACTTCGACGTATTCCCCGGCATCATCTTCGTCCTGTTCGTGACCATCTGGGGCATCCGGACGGTGTCGGGGGCGTTCCTGGCCGCCGTGACCTATGTGGTCCTCAACCAGTTCTGGCCGAACGGCGTCGGCCTGTTCGCCGGAGCGGGGATCATCCTGATCGGTCGGGCCGCCGGCGGGATCCTCGGCATCGAGGCCCTCCAGTTCCCGCTGCCGTGGGCCAGGCAGGCCAGGGCCGGGGTGGATCCGGGTGCCGGTAGCCCGCGTGGTGCCGCAGGCGGCCACGATGGGGGGTGGCACCCGTGCCGCCAGTTGACGCCGCGGCGACGCGCACGGCCGTCCTCACCGTGTCGGAGGTGGCGGTCCGGTTCGGCGGGGTGGCCGCACTCAGCGACGTCAGCCTCGAGGTGCAGCCGGGCACGGTCACCGGCCTGATCGGGCCCAACGGCGCCGGCAAGACGACCCTGTTCAACGTCATCAGCGGGCTCCAGGCCCCCAACCGGGGCAGCGTGCACCTGTTCGAGACCGACGTCACCTCGATGAAGCCCCACCACCGGGCCCGGCTCGGCCTGGCCCGGACCTTTCAGCGACTCGAGCTCTTCGGGACCCTGTCCGCCGGCGAGAACGTCCGGGTGGGCCTGGAGTCCGACAGGCGGTGGTGGGACGGTCGGCGGCTCCGCCGGTTGGTGCCGGGCGGGAAGCGGCGGGCGGTCGACGCTGCGGGAGATGGCGCCGCCCCGTCGGCAGGGGCGTCGGACGAGGACGCCACGTGCGACCGTCTGCTGGCCGGTGTGGGCCTGGACGGGATGGGCCTCCAGCAGGCCTCGGCCATGTCGACGGGCATGGCCCGGATGGTCGAGCTGGCCCGGGCGTTGGCCATCGGGCCCAAGCTCCTCCTGCTGGACGAGCCGGGCTCCGGCCTCGACGAGAGCGAGTCGTCGGCGCTGGGAGACCTGCTGGCCAAGCTGGCCGCCGGCGGCATGGCGGTGTTGCTGGTCGAGCACGACATGGAGCTCGTCATGCGCATCTGCGATCACATCTACGTCCTCGATTTCGGTGACATCATCGCCTCGGGCACCCCCGAGGAGATCCGGAACGACCCGATGGTCCAGGCGGCCTACCTGGGCGAGGCGACCGCGGCCCCGGCCCCGGCCGCGGGTGAGGCCACCGACGGGGACGGTCTGCGATGACCGATCTGGCCGAGGCACCGGCGGGCGATCCGGACGGGGTCCGCCCGCTTCCACCGAGCGTCACCGTCACGGATGTGCGCGCCGCCTACGGGCGCATCGAGGTGCTCCACGGCGTCGACCTGGTCGTTCCCCCGGCGAGCGTCTTCGCCCTGCTCGGGCCCAACGGTGCCGGCAAGTCGACGTTGCTCAAGGTGATCAGCGGGCGGATGCGGCCGACTGCCGGAGAGGTGCTGATCGGGGACCGGCCGGTCGGGAAGAGGCCTCCGGAAAAGCTGGCCAAGTCGGGACTGTGTGCCATACCCGAGGGCCGCGGCGTGTTCCCCAACCTGTCCGTGCGGGAGAACCTCGCCATCTGGACCTACCGGGGCGGGCTGAGCGCCAAGGACGTGGCGGAGAAGACCTACGCCACGTTCCCCAGGCTGAAGGAGCGGCAGCGCCAGATGGCCGGGACGCTGTCCGGGGGCGAGCAGCAGATGCTGGCCATCTCGCGGGCCCTGGTGACCGAGCCCGACGTCCTCCTGCTCGACGAGCTGTCGATGGGCCTGGCGCCGCTGATCGTGGCCGAGCTGTACGAGCTGGTGGCGGTGCTGGCCGCCCGGGGTATCACCGTCCTGCTGGTCGAGCAGTTCGTGACCACCGCCCTGTCGGTGGCCACCCGGGCCGCCATCATGGTCCACGGCCGGATCCAGCACGAGGGCTCCCCGGCGGAGATGGCGGACTCCGCCCGCCGGGTCTACCTGACCTGACCGGTGCAGTCCTCCTCGCCGAGCTCCACGTCCACGGCGAACTCGTCGCCCACCGCGGTGTCGAAGTCGATGACCCCGCCGGCATCGCGGACATCGTCCTCGGCCGAACGCAGCGCATCGATCCGTGGGGCGGTGTCGGTCACGGTGAGACGGGCCACCGGTGACCGCATGGAGCGTTTGGCGGTGGTCTTGGCCCTGCGCACCTGGCCGAGGACGTCGGCGGCCACATCGAGCACCGATGCACCGGTCGGCGATGGACCGCCCACCGGCCCCTCGGGGGCCACGGCCCCGAACTCGGCCGCCCCGGGCCACGGGGCGTTGTGGATCGACCCGGCCTGCCACCACGACCAGACCTCTTCGGTCACGAACGGCAGGATCGGCGCCAGCAGCCGCAGGAGCACCGACAGGGCCAGGGTCAGGGCGGCCCGTGCCGACGCCGGCCCCGTGTCGCCGGGGTCGCCGTACGGCACGTGTCTTGACCAGTTCGAGATAGTCGTCGCAGAAGGACCAGAAGAACGCCTCGGTGCGCTCGAGCGAGCGGGCGTAGTCGAACTCCTCGAACGCCTGGGTGGCCTCGGCGACCACGTCGGCCAACCGGGCCAGCATGGCCCGGTCGATGGGAGCGGTCACCTCGGCGGGTCCGGTGGTGTGCACGGTCCCGTCCTCGGTGGCGACGCGCCCGAGGACGAACCGGGAGGCGTTCAGCACCTTGATGGCGAGGCGCCGGCCCACCTTCATCTGCCCCTCGTCGAAGGCGGTGTCGGTGCCCGGCCGCCCACCCGCCGCCCAGTAGCGGACGGCGTCCGCCCCGTACTGCTCCACCAGCGGGAGCGGAGTGACCACGACCCCTTTCGACTTCGACATCTTCTTGCGGTCCGGGTCGAGCACCCACCCGGAGATGGCCACGTCCGACCAGGGGAGCGACCCGTGCTCGAGCTCGGAGCGGACCACCGTCGAGAACAGCCAGGTGCGGATGATCTCGTGGGCCTGGGGCCGCACGTCCATCGGGAAGACCCGGGCGAACAGGTCCGGATCGTCCTCCCATCCGCCGGCGATCTGGGGCGTGAGCGACGAGGTGGCCCAGGTGTCCATGACGTCGGGATCCCCGACGAACCCACCCGGACGACCCCGCTGGTCCTCGGTGTACCCGTCGGGGACGTCGGTGGACGGGTCCACCGGGAGCCGGCCCTCGTCCGCCAACAGGGGACCGTCGAAGACGGTCTCCCCGGAGGGGTCGACCGGGTACCAGACGGGGAACGGGACCCCGAAGAACCGCTGCCGGCTGATGTTCCAGTCCGTGTTGAGTCCCTCGACCCAGGTCCGGTAGCGGTGGGCCATGTAGGCGGGGTGCCACCGGAGCTCCTCGCCCCGGGCCAGCAACCGGTCCCGCATGGGCAGGGTCTCGACGAACCACTGCCGGGACGACACGATCTCGAGCGGTCGCTCGCCCTTCTCGTAGAACTTCACCGGATGGGTGATGGGGGTGGGCTCCCCGATGAGGGCGCCCGACTCGGCCAGGAGCTCGACGATCCTGGTCTGGGCCTGCCGCACCGTCCGGCCGACCAGCTCCGTGTAGGAGGCGTCGGCGGTCACCGGATCGTCCGACTCCCAGCCCGGCGCTCCCCACTCGACGGGGAGGAGCCGTCCGTCCCGCCCGACCACCGTCCGCGTGGCCAGGGCCAGCTCGCGCCACCACACCACGTCGGTGGTGTCACCGAACGTGCAGATCATGGCGATGCCCGATCCCTTCTCGGGGTCGGCCAGCTCGTGGGGGAGGACCGGCACCCGCACGCCGAACAGGGGGGTGACCACCTCGGTGCCGAAGAGGGACCGGTACCGGTCGTCGTCGGGGTGGGCCACCAGCGCCACGCAGGCGGGCAGCAGCTCGGGACGGGTCGTCTCGATGTCGACCGCTCCGTCCCCGGACGCGCCGGCGAACCGCAGCCGGTGGTAGGCGCCGGGACGCTCCCGGTCCTCCAGCTCGGCCTGGCTCACCGCCGTCTGGAAGTCGACGTCCCACAGGGTGGGTGCGGTCCGCTGGGCTACCTGGCCCCGCCCGGCCATGCGCAGGAATCCCCGTTGCGATACCCGTTGCGCCCGTTCGGAGATGGTCGCGTACGTGTGGGACCAGTCCACCGACAGCCCGAGCCGGCGCCACAGGTGCTCGAACACCTGCTCGTCCTCGACGGTGAGCTGACGGCACAGGGCGACGAAATTGGGTCGGGAGATCGACACCGGCTGCTTGGGCGGATCGACCGGCGGCACGAAATCGGCGTCATAGGGGAGGCTCGGGTCGCAGCGGACGCCGAAGTAGTTCTGGACGCGCCGCTCGGTGGGCAGCCCGTTGTCATCCCATCCCATGGGGTAGAAGACGGACTTCCCCCGCATCCGCTGGAAGCGGGCCACGGCGTCGGTGTGCGTGTAGGAGAAGACATGACCGATGTGCAGGGAGCCCGACACGGTCGGGGGCGGGGTGTCGATGGAGAACACCTGTCCACGGGGGGCGGAACGGTCGAACGCGTAGGTGGCCTGCTCGTCCCACCTCGCCGACCAGACTGCCTCGAGCCCTTCGAGGCCCGGCTTGTCGGGGATTCCCCTCGGGCCGTCCGTGGGCTCGCCCGGACCGGTCGCGTCAGTACTCATGATCGGGTTACCGTACCCTGCGTGCTTCAGCTCCACGACACCGCCACCGGCCAGGTGGGTCCGCTCAGGCTGCGCCAGCCGGGCACGGTGTCGGTCTATGTCTGCGGTCTCACGGTGGACGGGGCACCCCACCTCGGACACGGCCGGATGGCCCTGGTGTTCGACGTGCTCCGCCGGTACCTCTTGTTCACCGGCCTCGACGTGACCTACGTGTCCAACATCACCGACATCGACGACAAGATCATCAACGGCGCCGCCGCTGCCGGCGTGACCATCGACGAGTTCACCGCCACCAACGAGGCGCGCTGGTGGGAGTTCGTGGATGCCCTCGGGGTGCTCCGTCCCGACGAGATCCCCCATGCCACCGCCTACGTCGACCGGATGATCGCCCTGGTCGAGGACCTGGTGTCCCGGGGGGCGGCCTACGAGACGGCCACCGGCGTCTACCTGTCGGTGCTCGACGTGCCCGGGTACGGGCTCCTGGCCCGTCAGCCCCTCGACTCGCTGCGGTCCGGGGCCCGGATCGAGGCCGACGAGGACAAGCGCTCCCCCCTCGACTTCGTGCTGTGGAAGAAGGCCAAGCCGGGCGAGCCCTCGTGGGACGCTCCCTGGGGAGCCGGGCGACCCGGCTGGCACACCGAGTGCGTCGTCATGTCGCTCGACCTGCTGGGGGACGGTTTCGAGCTGCACGGCGGGGGCCAGGACCTGATCTTTCCCCATCACGAGAACGAACGGGCCCAGGCCGTCGCCGAGGGCCGCGAGTTCGCCCGGCACTGGATGCACAACGGCTGGGTCACGATGGACGGGGAGAAGATGTCCAAGTCGCTGGGCAACTTCACCTCGTTGGAGGACCTGTTGGCCCGCAGCGACGCCCGGGCCTACCGGTTGCTGGTGCTCCGCTCCCACTACCGCTCGCCGATCGAGGTCACACCGGAGACCATCGGCGCCGCCGAGGTGGCGCTGGGCCGGCTGGACGAGCTGGCCCGGCGGTTCGGGCTCCCTGACCTGCTGGCCGACGGTCCGGTGATCGACCAGGGTGACGGCCGCGGTGGACCCGACGGGATCGACCCGACGGCGGTGACCGAGTTCCGGCGGTCCATGGACGACGATCTGGACACCCCCGGTGCGCTCGGTGCCATCTTCGAGCTGGTGCGCCAGGCCAATGCCGCCGGCGATGCCGGCGACCGGGGCGGTGCACAGCGTTCGGCCGACACGGTGGCCTTCCTGTGCGCCGCCCTGGGCCTTCCCCTCCGGCGCGGGTCCGAGGAGCTGATCGATCCGGCCACGGCGGAGGTCGTCCGCCGTCGGGACCAGGCGCGGGTCGACCGGGACTGGGCGGCGGCGGACGCCCTGCGGGCCGAGCTCGAAGAGGCGGGTTGGCTCGTCGAGGACGGGCCCGACGGGACCCGGGTCCGCCGTCGATGAACGCCGTGTGAACAGGCCCTCCACAGGCCTCTCCACGGTTGATTCTGCGGGGGAGACTGCTAGCGTTTCCCGGCAGAGAGTCCCCCTCGGTTGGTGGTCGAACATCCGCTCACAGGCGGCAGATGTCCGGCCTGCCGTGGTGGGCTCTCCTGTGCACTACGTGCGTGGAGGGAAAGGGGAAAGCCACCGTGGCTTCCGGAACTGTCAAGTGGTTCAACGCTGAGAAGGGCTTCGGCTTCATCTCCCAGCCGGACGGCGGCGCCGACGTGTTCGTGCACCACTCCGCCATCCAGATGAGTGGATTCCGTTCGCTCGAAGAGGGTCAGGCGGTCGAGTTCGACCTCCAGGAGGGTCCAAAGGGCCTCCAGGCGGTGGACGTTCGCTTGGCCCAGCCCGCCTAGCCGGCTCCCCTCTCCGGCCGGGCCCCGATCCCACATGCGGCGCGGCCACTCGGTCGGTCGTGCGCCCAGGGTCGGGCTGGGCCAGACATTTGTGCTGGTCATGACCGTGTATCCCGACGACCCCCGGCCGACAGACGCCCATTGGCTCCCCCTGTCGGCGGCTCCGTCCCCCCACCCGCTGGAACCATGCTGGCGGATCCGCGCCAATCCTGGTTACTATTGAGTAACTAACAGGGACGCCGATCCGACGGATCAGCGGACCGGGCCTCGTGGGCCCGCCACGGAACAACCGGGCGTCCCACGGTGCCGATCATCGGGCAGGCCTCCAGTGGGCCGGAACGGAGTAGGGCAGACATGGCTGATTTCTCCTTGGATCTCAACGAGGATCAACTGCAGATCCAGAAGTGGGTGCACGACTTCGCCGAGAACGTCATCCGGCCGGCCGGTCACGAATGGGATGAGCGGGAGGAGACTCCCTGGCCGATCATCGAGGAGGCCGCCCGCATCGGGCTGTACTCGTTCGACTTCATCTCCCAGGCGTTCTTCGACGAGAGCGGGCTGCTGATGCCGATCGCCAACGAGGAGCTCTCGTGGGGAGACGCCGGTATCGCCCTCTCCATCTTCGGGAGCACCCTCGGCCTGGCCGGCATCGCCAGCAACGGAACCCCTGAGCAGCTCATGGAGTGGGGCCCCCAGTGCTTCGGCACCCCGGAGAAGATCCAGCTGGCCGCGTTCGCCGTCTCCGAGCCCGACGCCGGCTCGGACGTCTCCTCCCTCCGCACCCGGGCGGTCTACGACGAGGCCAAGGACGAGTGGGTGCTCAACGGGACCAAGACCTGGATCACCAACGGCGGCATCGCCGACATCCATGTGGTGGTGGCCTCGGTCGATCCCGAGCTCGGATCCCGCGGTCAGGCCAGCTTCATCGTGCCGCCCAACACGCCCGGGCTGTCCCAGGGGCAGAAGTTCCAGAAGATGGGCATCCGTGCGTCGCACACCGCGGAGGTCGTGCTCGACAACTGCCGGGTGCCCGGGCACTGCCTGCTGGGCGGCAAGGACAAGCTGGACGAGAAGCTGGCCCGGGCCCGGGAGGGGAAGCGGTCGACCAGCCAGGCGGCCATGAAGACCTTCGAGGCCTCACGGCCCACCGTGGGGGCCCAGGCACTCGGTATCGCCCGCGCCGCCTACGAGTACTCGCTCGACTACGCCAAGGAGCGCCGGGCGTTCGGGCGGGCCATCATCGAAAACCAGGCCATCGCCTTCAAGCTGGCCGACATGAAGACCCGCATCGACGCCTCCCGCCTGCTGATCTGGCGGGCCTCGTGGATGGGCCGCAACGGCAAGGAGTTCACCTCGGGAGAGGGTTCGATGTCGAAGCTGTACGCCGGCGAGACCGCCGTGTACGTCACCGAGGAGGCCATCCAGATCATGGGCGGCTACGGCTACATCCGCGAGCACCCGGTGGAGCGCTGGCACCGCGACTCGAAGATCTACACCATCTTCGAGGGTACGTCGGAGATCCAAAGACTCATCATCGCCAGGGCCATCTCCGGAGTACATATCAAGTAGATGAACTGGGCTTTTGTCCCCAACGCTCTGGAGGCAGCCGGCCCGAGTTCTTAAATCGGCCGAATTCGGCCTCTTGTCCTACTCTGTCCTACTTTTGCTACCGTCACGGCCGATTGCAGTGCATCGAACCCTAAGCTCACCGGCACCGGGTCCAAGTTCCAGATCGCTCAATCGACCTTCCCTAGCTGAGGCTGACCGGCCTGAAGATTCCTTAGTGTTCGACGACTGTCGCCTGAGGTGAGCCCGCCGCTGTCAGTGGCGCGAGCTCGTTGCTGAAGGAAGGTCCGGCGACTCACCTGCGGCCAGGGCGAAGGCCACCACCGCGTCGGTCAATGGCCCCCGGCTACCGAGTGGCATCTCCTTCATAATCCGCTCGATCTCCAATCTGCGGCGCCTCGAGGTCTCCTCCACGACGTCCCGGCCGGCCTCGGTGAGGTCTATCCGCAGGGATCGCCGGTCCTCCTTCGCCTGCCGACGTCGCACCAGGCGCTTGCGCACGAGCCGGTCGATCATCCGGCTGGCCGTCGAGGCGGTGACTCCGAGGTGGCTGGCCAGGTCGATGATGCGCTGAGGTCCCTCCGTAGAGAGGATCACCAGAGTCCGGTACTGGGGGAGTGTCACGTCCCGGCCGGCGCCGGCCAGGCTCCGGGCGACGATTCCTACCAGGGCCCTGCTGGCTACCACGAAGGCATCGACGAGCTCGGTATCGGCCTCAGCGCTCACTTCGTGGTCTACCTCGGACGACACAATCGCAGCTTTACACACGCCCTAGATCTGGATTTGCCATCCTCGGGTTCCGATCGAGTCTGCCCCCCTCTTCCGCCCGGAGATTCGGCGTAGCACTGGGGGTGCAGACCTTGAAATCCCTCTTGGGGTGAGCGGCGCCCGGCACAACTACATGCATATTGCATCAGTTGTCTACTACAATCATTTCTATGGTCAATCAGAGGACGGCCCGGATCGTGCCCGGTGACACCGTCGTGGACGCCGCGCTCACTGCCAGCAGGGTGCTCGTGGCCATTGCCGCACGATCGCTAGGCGACGTAGCCGACGAAGTCACGATGACCCAGTTCCGGACCTTGGTGGTGTTGGCGTCACGGGGTCCCAAAAGCCTCGCCGATCTGGCCGAGGCCGCCGATGTCACGCCACCCACTGCCACCCGAATGTGCGACCGCCTCGTCCGCAAGGGCCTGGTCGTCCGTCGTCACGACCGGGGCGATCGACGACTGATCCGGCTCTCGTTGGCTCGGAGAGGCCATGACCTGGTGGCCGCCGTGACCGGACGCAGGCGGATGGAGATCGCTGAGCTACTCGAGGCCATACCTGCCGAGCAACAAGGAGTGCTGGTGGATGCCCTCGGCTTCCTCACCACGGCGGCCGGCGAGGTGCCCGAGCAGGACTGGTCGACCGGGTGGGACCTCTCGATGGGGACCCTGTCGCCATGACGCTCTTCGCAAGGACCTCCTGGCGCGCGGCCATGACTCGCGCATCCGGTTGGCTGGCCAAAGCCTCGTATCTTCAGAAGTGGCTGATCCTCGGTGTGCTCATCGGGACGATGGCCGGAATCGGTGCCATCGTCTTCTACGAGGCCCTCCTGGCCTGTACGCACTTCTTCCTCGGCACGCTTGCTGGCTACCACGTGCCCACGCCGGCCGGCGAGGGCGGCCACCGGGCTTCGGCCACCTTCGCCCGCCCTTGGGCCATCCCCCTGGTGGTCGGACTCGGCGCTCTGCTCGGAGCCATCCTGGTGTTCCGGTTCGCCCCCGAGGCGGAGGGCCACGGCACCGACGCCGCCATCTCCGCCGTCCATCACAACCCCCGGGGTATCCGCTTCCGGGCGGTGGTGGTCAAGATCGTGGCCTCCGCCCTCACCATCGGATCGGGTGGATCGGGAGGCCGGGAGGGTCCCACCGGTCAGATCAGTGCCGGATTCGCCTCCCTCCTGGCCCGAGAACTGGACCTCAGCCCAGCCGACGCCAGGATCGCCGTGGTCACCGGCATCGGATCGGGGATCGGCGCCATCTTCGGAGCGCCACTCGGGGGTGCCGTGCTCGCCACCGAGATCCTCTACCGTGATGACTTCGATGCCGAGGCGCTGTTGCCCAGCTTCGTCGCCTCACTGGTCGGCTATGTGATCTTCGGGGCCTTCATCGGATTCACGCCCCTGTTCGGCTTCGCCGGGAGCTACCACTTCACCGATCCTGCCCATCTACCGTGGTTCGCCTTGATCGGCGTCCTGGGAGGGCTGATCGGCCTCCTCTACGCCAAGAGCTTCTACGGCATCGCCGATCTGTTCGCCAGGATCCCGTGTCCCCGCTGGGTCAAGCCGGCCATCGGTGGGGTCATCGTGGGACTCATCGCCCTGGCCATCCCCGAGGTGCTCGGCACCGGCTATGGATGGATTCAACAGGGACTCGGCCGACAGCTCCTGACGCTCCCGTTGTGGATCGTCCTGATCCTCCCCTTCGCCCGGATTCTGGCCACCAGTCTGTCCATCGGTTCGGGCGGCTCGGGCGGCATCTTCGGCCCCGGCATGATCATCGGAGCATTCATCGGAGCGTCGATCTGGAGGCTGTTCGAACCGGTGATCCCGTCCATGGGCCACAGTCCGGCCCCCTATGTGATTATCGGGATGATGTGCTGTTTCGGCGGCATCTCTCGTGCTCCCCTGGCCGTGATGCTGATGGTGGCGGAGATGACCGGCAGTCTGTCGATCCTCGGTCCGGCCATGATCGCCGTCGGGTTGGCGTGGTTCATCGTCCGTCGCAGTGACGACACCATCTACCGCAGCCAGCTCAAGTCCAGGGCCGATGCCCCCGCTCAGCGGCTGCTGATCGGTATGCCCGTCTTGAGCAGCGTCCCGGTACGACAGGCCATGGCGCAGCCCCGCCTGGTGCTGGGTGGCGGGACGTCGGCGGTCCAGGCCCGGCGTCGGCTGGAGGAACAGGGACTGACCGGTGCGCCTGTGGTGGACGGAGAGGGCCGCTTCGAAGGCACACTTTCGCTTGACCACCTCAAGAAAGGCGACCCTGGAAGCAAGGCCCGAGTTGAGTCCGTCGTTGATTCATCGGCTCCCACCGTCTCCGATTCTGCCCACCTCGATGTCGCCGTCGAGGCCGTCTCTTCTGCAGCCCAGCACTGGGTCCCAGTGCTCGACAGTGAGCGGAAGGTGGTCGGGACGGTGGCCACTTCAGACGTCGTGCGAGGCTACCGACTCGGACTCCTCGCCAGTCTCGAGCGAATGAATCCGACCCCTGACGAGGGGGGCTCGGACCGGGTGAGCGTCGCCTCTGGCTCATTGCTGGCTAATCAACTACTTCGTGATGCCGGCCTCCCGCTCAGTGTGATCATCACCACTATTCAGAGGAACCGAGATTTGGTGGTGCCCAACGGAGACACAGTGCTGATCCCTGGGGACGAGCTGGTACTCATCGGCGATGCCGGCGACATCGTCGCGGTGCGCGCCTGCGCCGCTGCGCACGCCGCAAGCGCCTCGCCAACGGATCGGAACAGGACTGCAGGTCCACTGCACCGTCCGACACGCCTTGCTGAAAGGAGAGCCTGATGCCTGACGACAAGAAAGCCCGGCTGGGTGTCATCGACGACACCATCGGGACTGTGAGGCACGGCATCCTCGTCGACGTGGCGCGGAAGGAGATCGCCCCTCCCGCCACAATTGGCTACAGATGGATGACGGCCCGCCTGGTTGTTGTGACCGACCAAGGCACCAAGCACACCTTGGTCGTGAACAAAGTCGCAGCTCGGGACATCCTCTTCGCCGTGAACAGATCAGCGACGGCTTGAGAGCTGCTGTGAGTGAAGAACCCGTGTATCCAATGCAAACGCTCCTTAACCCTGGGCGACCTGTCAGGCAACGGAGTCGACGACGTGGGCGCGTGATGACAACCCTTGTCAGCCGGAAGAGGAGTCGCGTTGACGGATGACAGTGGGGAATGACAGGTCGTGCGCGCTGAAGCTGGGTCACCCGACCTCGAGGTGCGGGCAATCGACCGACGATGATGCCCAGAGGGACTCCGATGACGGTCCCGACGCCCACGGCGACGCCCGACTGCCAAGAGGCCAACTGCCGGCCCGTGAACCCGAGCCTCCGGGGGGTTGAGCTGCGGGGTAGCCGGAAGCCACCCCGCAGCCCGAATGGATGGAGCGGTCAGTCGCCGTCGCCGTCGCCGAGGCCAGGCAGGACCTGCGTGCCCTCCCGTTGGACGGCCTGAAGCGAGTTCGGAGACAGCCCCAGCAACTTCAGGATCGTGGGAGCGACCTGGGTCGTCTCCACCCCGCTGCTCGAGTGGCCGGGCCGGACGGCACCTGGCGCATAGACGACGAGTGGAACGTCCCGATCGCCCGGGTTGGCGCCGCCGTGTTCGGCGATCTTCGTGCCGGTCGTATAGATCGTGCCGACCTGCGCGACCCCGAACACGTCCGGGTGGTGCGGGTCGGCGCTCGAGACGCCGAAGAATTGCGCCGACTGGTCGCCGGCGAAGATCTCCTGCAGGCCGGAGTGCTGGACGGTGATCGTCTGGCCGGCGTAGTCGACCGCCGGAACGGCATGGGTCCACAGGTAGTTCTTGACGAAGTCAGCCGCCGCCTGCGACCGGTCCGAAAGCCACCAAAGGAGTCCGTCGTCGTCAGCCTCCTGGACAACCAGTGTCGGGTCGCTCGGATGCTGAGCGGACCAGGCGGCGTTGACCCCGGCAATGATCGGACCATCGTCGATCCGCTGCAGCTGGTTGTTGTTCAACGGCGACTGGCCGTGCTTGGCTGTCAGGATGATCGCCGTCGAGTCGGCCATGCCGTCGGCCTGGATGGTGTCGGCCATCCGCTCCAGAGCGTCATTGACGTAGTCGAGCGCGCTCCGGAGCAGGGGGCCCGGCACCTGTTGGCCGTGGACCGTCACGTACCCACCGGGTAGCGACGGGCCCTCGGTGTAGTTGCCGTGCGCGTTTGGGCCGATGAGCACCGCCGGGGAGCTCTTCAGCTTCTCGGCGGTCGAGACGGTTTGGAAGTTCATCCCATAGATGGCCGGCGTGCCGACCTTCGGTCCGGTGCCGGAGTGGTTGTAGCCGTTGATCCAATTGATGACCGCCTGGACCTTGTAGGAGTCGTACTGCTTGGTGGCGGCGTTGTCGTCCGTCCACGCGCCGTCAACCGGGTACGGCACACCGTTCGGCTCGACCGCCTGCGAGTCGATCTCGGGCCCGAAGAAGTCGTTGATGCTGGAGCCGCTCGATCCCGGTCCGTTGTAGGAGGCGTAGACCGCGTGCTTGTCGGACCAAGCCGTGCGCATCCCGGCATCGTGGATCACCTGGAAGATCGTGTTGACCCCCAGGAAGTCCCACGGCTGGATCGGCTTGCAGGTCTTCGGGTCGACCGGGTACGTCGCCGGGTTCAGGCCCGACTGCGGGTGCGGACTCAGCTTCATGATCAGGCCGGGGTCGGCATCCAGACCCCCCGGGTAGATCGAGCCGCCCTCGTCGAAGGAGGGAAAGGTGTTGCCGCTCCCATTGTTCAAGAGGTCCGGCACGGCGGGAAGCTTGTCGTCCGGCGAGTCGTAGATCACGTCGCCGCCGGGGACCGGCCCGGAGCAGTTCTTCGTGCCCGGCGGGAAGACGCCATGGCTGTACTCGTCGTCGTAGTAGATGCCGAGAACCTTCGGGTCGGCGCCCGTCATCAGGCCGGTGCCTGCCGGATCGGAGTCCGACGGGTCGGGGGTCTGTGCATCGGAGTATTCAGCGCCGCCGGTGGCCAGCCGTGCGAGCTCCGAGTTGGGATGGTTGGCGACATACCAGGCCAGATCTGACTGGTGCATGCCGTCAACCGAAATCAGGAGGACGTGTTTGGTCTGATCGTGGTCGGCAGCGAAGGCGCTGGAGGATGCCGCCAATGGCCCGGCGGTCGCTAGTGTGAGAGCAGCCACTCCAACTGCCGCCAGTTTCGTTCTCGATTTCATGGTCTCTTCCCTTCGTTGCGCGTGGCCCCCCGATCCCCCCGATCCACTCGAACGTATCGACCGTGGTCAAACAGACCGTTACCGTTCGGTGACCTGCCGGTGTCCGATGAGAGAAATTTGTCGGACGATCGTGCCGTGACGGCCGCGCCATGAAGGGCCAGGACGGACGGGTTCTTGGTCGGCAGGGAGGAGGGGGCTGCCGATTGGGCGATCGGGGCCGGGGGCGCCGGACCCGGGCCACGCAGAATCGGCGTTCTGGTCAGTTGAGCGATGGGGCAATGCCGCGCCCGGTGCCGGGTGCCTCCAGCAGCCGGGGTCAGTGCCTCCACCTCCATCGGGTGGCCGAAGAGAAACCCCGGGGCATGATCCACGTTCTCCGCCGACAGCAATAGACGCTGGTCGTCGGTCTCGATGCCTGCGGCAAAGGTTTCGAGACCCCAGCGCACGTCCCAGCGCACCCAGGGTGTGGATGATGGGGACCCCCACGGAGGTGGCATTCTCCGCGCGCGCGTGTCGTTCCTGGATGGCCGGCGCCGCATGGACCTGGATCGGCCCGGTGTGCCTTCGACCTGCGTTCGGATCAGTGACTGACGGCGGCGACCGAACGCGAGGGCGCGTGGACGGGATGGGTCATCCGGTACCTCGGTGCACCTCGGTACGTTGGGTCCACGCGTCGGAGGATCGATCGCGCGGCAGCCAGGACGGTCTCAGGGTCATGGGTGAGTGTGAATGCAAACCGTCGGTCGCGGTCCGGGCCGCTGTCGCCCAGGTCTTTGGCGATCAGCGCGCCGGTGAAGTGCGTTCCGATGACGGCCACGACCCACTCGCCGCCCAAAGGATCGTCCTCGGGCAGTGACACTCCCCGCACTCCGGGAATGGGCTCGGCGGGGAGCCCGACGCCGACGGCGCCGACCAACGGGCAGCGGGCGGCGAGTCGGGCGTAGCGCCGGGCCGTGTGGGGTGTGAACTGGTCCGCCTTCTGAAATGCCGACAGGATGACAGGAGGCATCTTCAGGGTGAGTCCTTGAGACTCCAGGTGATGGGAGACCCCGAGGAGAAGGCCCTTCGGACCGGTCCGCACCGTTGATGGATCCAGACCGCTGAACGGCGTCGCCAACGTCGGCGGCAGGGGAGCACAGAGTTTGAATGTGGTGCTCGGAGAGTGCAATTCGGAAAGTGGCCCGGGGTGACTGAAGAACCAGCCCTGTCCCAAGGTGGCTCCGAGTGCCGTCGCCTGAGCCAGGTGCGTCTCATTTTCGATGCCCTCGGCCAGAATGGTCGCTCCGGTCCTCTCCGAGTAGGCGGACACCCCGGCGATGATCGCCGCCTGTCGGATGTCAGGCCATCGTTGGATCAACGACAGGTCGAGTTTCACGACGTCGGGAGCCACCAGCGCCAGCAGGGAAAGAGAATCAGGGACGGCTCCCACATCGTCGAGGGCGATCGCACATCCGGCGGTCCGGAGACCCTGGACGGCTCGGAGTAGTTCGGCGGGACGTTCGAGCAGTTCACGTTCGGTGATCTCGACGACGAGGTCCAGCCTGCCCTTGACCTTGTCCACCAATCGATCGGCCGTATCCCTCGCCAACGTGGACGGTTCCAGGTTCACGAAGAGGCGAAAGCCCGAAGGGATCCCGTGTGTGAGCGCTGTTTCGACGGCGGCGTCCCGACACGCTTCGTCCAGGAGGTTCAGGGTTCCCTCCTTGATCGCCCGCTCGAACGCCTGATGAGGGGAGATCCCGAGATCGGGCCACCTGGCCAGGGCTTCGGCGCCGACCCGCTCGCCGGTCTCCAGATCGATGACTGACTGGTACACGGGTCGAAGGTTCCGCCGGTCCAGCAACTCGGAGAACTCGACCGTTCCGTCCACCATCCACCTTCCACCTCAGTTCCATTGGATATCGACAGGCCTGACGGCAAACTTGAACGGAAGGAGCCGTACTCCGGTGACGGTCGCACCCCAGTTGGTTACGGCCGACGATTCCATACGTCGAGAACGAACGCGGGCTCAGCGTGATGGATCGTGTGCACGAGTTGCAGATCCGAGTCGATGATGGAGTGGGCTTCATCACCGGTCAGCGGGTAGTTGGTCGCACCGCGCCAGTGGACGGCGATGATCGTCGCACCCGGTGTGGTCGTGGCCACCATACCGGCGATGATCCGGCGGAGGTCGGGTCGGTCGAAGTAGTAGGCAATCTCGCTCAACACGACGAGGTCGAACGGCCCCACCGGCCACTCCTCAGGAATGGCCCGGACCTCGAAACGGGCGTCGACAGAAGTCCGGCAGCGCTCCCGAGCACTCGCAACAACATCAGGAACGATGTCGGATGCCAGGAGCTGATCACAACGCTCGGCGAGGAGCGAGCTCAGAACCCCGATGGAGCACCCCGGTTCGAATCCCGATTCATACCGAGGGTCGGGAAGAGCGGCCATGGTCAGGGCGTACTTCCTCTGCTCGTACCAACTCGACTCGAACTGCCAAGGGTCCGGATCCGATCTGTACATCTCGTCGAAGTACGCCCGGTCCATCGATCCCATCTACCTCGGCCCTCCTTCCACGAACACCTCGAAGCCCCGCCGGAACCGCTCGAGGACCTCGGGTGGCAACACGGGGGCATCGCCCGGGAGGGGGCCCAGCGGCCGGATCTGGGAGCTGAACGCCTCGATGCTCCAGCGCTTTCGTGCGGTGGACCCTTCGTCGAGCTCATGGCGACGACAGTGCTCCCACGGGAGGGCCTCACCGCCGGGGTCCGCCCAGTGCCAGGCCCAGACCAGATAGCTGAGCGACCGCACCCCCAACTGCCCGGCCAGCGCCGATGCGGCGCGGCCGCAGGCATCGTGGTCAGGGTGGCCATCGGACCACCACGGCGCCAACCAGAGGTCGCCCTGGTGGGCACGGGCCGCCAACTCGTCAGAGAGCCGTTCCTCGTACTCGGCGACTCGTCCATCGGGAATCCCGAGGCGTGTGACCAGCGGTGCCCGACAACCGAGGCGGCGCAGTGCGGTGACGGATTCACGTGGTCGGATCCTGCAGAGGGCGCGACGCTGGGCCGCCGAGCTACCGGGGTGAGACGCTTCCCCGTCGGTCACGGCGAGCAGTTCGATCTCCGTGCCACGGGCGATGAGCCACTGGAGCAATCCGCCCGTCCCCAGGACCTCGTCATCGGGGTGGGGCGCCACCAGCAGCACCTTGCGAGGGATCTCGAGTTCGAGCGGTGGGACGGAGTGCAGTCGTCGCGACTGCTGCCACCTCCACTCGGGCGTCCCCAGGTGCATGGGACCGACGGTCAATTCCATCGGTCGCCGCCCACCGCCAGGCGGCCCAGTGTGACGGCATCCGCTCCTCCATGGTGCTGGGCCAGATACACGTAGAGATCGGCAGCTCGCTGGGCCTGGGCGGGATCGTGACAGAGCGGCCGGGCACCACCAGCGGCGGCCGTCTCTCGCAAGATGGCATCGCAGCAGTCGTGGACGATATGGCGAACCGCCATCGCTCGTGGCCGCGCCTGGTCCTGTTTGTCCTCAGGATCGGCATCGATGGCTGCTGCCACGGCCTGGAGGGAATCGTGCATCGCCTGCAGGCCGCTCACCGAGCGGCCGATCTCCATCAATACGATGTCGCTCGGATCGTCGCCGAGGCTACTGACGATGCCGGCCACCAGACCACGGGCACCGCCGAACCAACAGGCTGCCACCCCGCAGGCCCCGAACCAGAAGCCGGGCCGATCGGTGTAGAACCCGGGCGGCCCGATGGCGTCATCCTCGGAGACCACCGACCCACCGAAGGTCAGTGTCTCGCTGACCGAGTCGGCCATGCCGACCGCCGGCCACGAGTCCGGTTCGGTGTCGACCACCACGTCGGACGTGGCGACATCGAACAGCCGGTAGCCGTCGGGCGCCTCGGCCGTGACCAGTGCCCGGCCCACGATCCCACTGCCTGAGCAGAACGGCTTTCGGCCGGCGAGCTGCCAACCGCCTCCTACCGGGCGGGCCGTCACACCACCGGGCCCGGTGCGAGCTGCCCACACCCCATAGCTGGACTCCGGATGATGGGGTTGATGACCTGACTCTGCGAGGATGGCCAGTGCATCCGCATGGCCCTCCCCGAGGCGCGCCAAGGAGAGGCTTTCCTCGGCGAGCGTCGCAAGGATGGAGAAGCGCTCCCACGTATCGCCCCGACCGGGGATCGGGAGGCGGGCAAAGGCCGGTGCGACCTCGAGGAATCGCTCGGGGACTGTGGGTGGTCCGGGGCACAGTCGGTCCGTCATGGTGAGCCTCTCCGTGCGTGGTGGTGCCGGGAGGTGCCCGGCCGGTGAACTATCTGCCGAGGGCGGTGAGGAGATCCTGGACATGCTCCTGGGTCTGTTCGAGAAGCGGCCGGAGTGCCTCACCGACATCGGCCAGGCCCAGCTCGCCGGCCTGGGCGAACCGCTCCCGATAGCGTTCGAGTTGCTCTTGCTCGAGGTGGAGGTCGGCCTCGAGCGCGCCGCGGGAGCCAGTCGTCTGTGGGACATCGCGGACCATCGTGGTCGGCTCGCCGCCGAGGAATGACACCTGGGCAGCCAGAACCCGGGCATGGTTGAGCTCTTGGGAGAGATGTTTGGTCAGTTCCTCGATGGTACTGACGAACTCCGGCCCGGTGACCGTCGAGATGTGCAGGTTGTACTGGACGATCGACTGGTATTCGGTACTGAGGTCCTCGTTGAGGAGCGCAGTGAACTTCTCTTGATCCATGATCATTCCTTTCGGGGTCAGCTGGTGGGGTGCAGAGCAAACGTGCGTGCTCCTGGTCAGGCCGGCGGATCTCGCTCCTTGTTCCTCTCCGCTTCTTCTTCTGAGATGGGTTCGCCGCTGCCGGCCTCAGGATCGACGGGGTGCCCGGGAGGAGGGGCGGACTTTCCATCAGGGTCGTGGGCGCCTCGACGGGGTGGCGTCATGTCCCGACCAGCCGGATGGGTGAGACGATCGAGGTCTGGCCCGTGATCCCGTCAGCTCGGTCCGGATCGGTCATTGTCGGCGTCGCGATCGTCGCTTCGATCGAGCTCAGTGCGTGCGCGAAGCCCTTGGGTGCCCGAGCCTCACGGCGGCTGCTGGTGACGACTCGAACCTGGGGATCGTGCCGGACCACTGCCCCCACGCCGACGGCACGCTCGAAGAGGTCCCGATCCTCTCCGGTGGGCATCTCTGCGAATCCCCCCGCATCGAGGTAGGTGGCGGCGTCGATGCCGAAGTTCGCACCGTGGATGGGGAGGCACTCGGACTCATAGTGGAGGCGCCACGACTCCGCTGTCCCGGCGGACCGATCCGACCAGTCACGGACGCTCACCGGGCCCACCCAGACCTGCCCGCCTTCGTGACGCATCCTCAACTGTGCGGTGATCCAGTCCTCAGGAACTTCGGAATCGGCATCGGTAGTGGCCAACCAGATGGATTCCGCCGGTTGGTCGGCCCACTGCCGGAGGAGTGCTTCACATCCTGCCTTTCGGGCGTGACCCGCACTGCCGACATCCGTGGTCACGGTCTGCGTGGGCTGCTCGGGCTCCCGTCGGATCCGCCGACTGCGCCATTCCGCCACCCGCTGCCGACTCCGATCACTACATGCATCGAGCACGATGGCGACGCCAATCGTGACGCAGCGGTCCGACACAGCCGCCATCGCCCGGTCGATCGAGGCCAGAGCGGCCGGTGCCAGTTCCTCTTCGTTGTGAACGGGCACCACCACCCCGAACCGGACCGATCCCGCCGAGCCGCTGATCGCCGCCCGGGCCGAGCCGCTGATCGCCGATCGGGCCGTGCCGCCCGGGGGGAGCATCATGTCCATGACGGCCTCCACCTGCGCCGGCCGATGGCATCGACCGGCGTCACGGAGGAGGCACCTGCGTCGATCAGGCGATGACTCGAGATCGACGGTGTCCGGCTATGGGCGTGGACCATCAAAGACCTTTCCGATGAGAGCGGAGGCCGGCACCGTCAGCAAGAGGTTGCGGCTATCCGATGAGACCAACCCGGGCATACCCGCTGACCGAAGACGGCAAACTCGTGCGGCCGGCGATACCGTCCGCTCCGCGGCGGACGGCCGCTACGTGGTGTGGCCGATCCGGGCCCGCCACCGTCTGCCACGCTCCCGAGCTGCGCCCGGGGATGCTCATTCTGATGGACGCTCGTTCGGGAACCTCGTCTGTGCACGGTGGCTGCCCGCCACGCGGAGGGCGGCACCATTGCAGGTGGTCTGTTCCCCGATCGGAGGTCTCACAAGCGGTGACGACCACGAGCCGATCACGCTGGATGGATGCCATCCGTCGTCCATCGGACCCGCCCTCTCCCATGGGGAAATCGCATGGGCTGCACCGAATGGCGTTTGCCCAGTTCAGCGAGGGGTACGGTCCAGTCGTGGGACTCATACTCGTATTGCTGGTGATAGCACTGATTCTGGCCGGTGTGGGGTTCGCAGTGCACGTGCTGTGGATCGTGGCGGTCGTCTTCTTCGTGGCCTGGTTGGTCGGGCTCGTCCTCGGGGTCGGTCGGAAGTCGAAGAACTGATGACCGTCGAGGGAGCATCGGAAGTCGTGCCATTGCCGCAGGATTCAATCGCGACGAGCCCGGGTGCAGAAGTCACCACGGGTGGTAGTCCTCCACTCGAAGGCACTGCTCCTACGCCCGTGGCTGAGCATGTATCGCCCACTCGAATCAGCGCCAGTTGGACGGCGCTGGTCGCCGCTGTCTGCGTTCTGACCCTCCTCGTCATCTTCATTGCCGAAAATCCGCAGCGATCGACGGTCAACTTTGTGGGATTCCACGGCCACGCTCCTACGGCTGTGGTGCTGCTCATCTCGGCGATTGCCGGCGCCGCGCTGGTCGCCATCGTCGGAGTGGCGCGCATCATCCAACTTCGGCGGATCGCCAAGCACCGCAATCCCACCGACTGAGGGAGGACAGTAGGTGAGCGTACGACAGTCACCGGCGCGCTCCACGGAGTCGATCGGACGCGTCGAGGACTACGTCGATCAGGGCCGGGTCCTGATCGGTACTCCTCAGTGAATGCCGGCCTCGGGGGTGTCCGGCTTGGCCGTGGCCGTGGTCTACTCCGTCAGCCGGAGAGCCCCTTCGCCAGGTCGTCGAAGAAGGTTCGCCATCCTTCCTCGGCCTGCGCGTAGTTCTCGGGCGGCATGTTGCCACCCGTCTGGGTGAACGTCATCTCCGTTCCGCCCTCGACCTCTCTGAGGATGACGGTCACCTGCTCGTACTCGTCGCCCGGGCGATCACTCAGGCTCAGGACGAGTCGATGCGGAGGCTCCACTTCGAGATAGGAGCCGTGCCAACCGATCTCCATCCCCTCCCCGAGGGTCATCCGGGCGCTCCAGTCACCGCCCACCCGGAGATCCATGCTGACATCCTCGACCGCGGTTGACTCCGTGCCGAACCAGCGGCCGAACTGCTCGGGGCTGGTCCAGGCCTCGAAGACAGTCTGGGGTGAGGCGTCGAACGTGCGGGTGATGGAGATGTAAGGCGCTCGGTCTGTCATCGTGGTGATCCTTCCTGGTTCGTGAGGTGCTCTTCGAGGCGGTCGAACGAGGCTTCCCAGAGTTGGCGGTAGTCGCCCAGCCAGCCACTGGCATAGGCCAGTGCCTCTGGTCGCAAGCGGCACGGTCGCTGCTGCGCCCTTCGACTCCTGTCGACCAGCCCGGCCTGCTCCAGCACCTGGAGGTGCTTCGAGACCGCCTGAAAGCTCATGGTGAACGGCCGGGCCAGCTCGCCCACACTGGCCTCTCCGGACGCCAGCCGGTTGACGATGGCCCGTCGGGTCGGGTCGGCGAGGGCCGAGAACACCGCGTTGAGTCTGCGATCCTCTGCCGGTCCCTCCACCTCGACCCCGGACCTCTTCTGTTCAACCATCACGTTGAATAATAGTCGCACTGGTCAATTTGTCAACCAATCGGTTGAATACCGTTGTGAGCTCGGCGGTTGCGCCATGTGCGGCACGAACGGGCTACTACGTATTGCGTTACTACTCAGAACGTACTACTATCGGGCCATGGGCAAAACCAAGAAGGCATCGGGCCTTCGTCGAGCCAATGACCCCCCACTGCTCATCCTGACGAGTCTGGCCGAGGGTCCGAAGCACGGTTATGCGCTGGCGCAGGACATCGCCGACTTCGCCGGGGTCCAGCTCAGCCCCGGCGCCCTGTACGGTGCCATCTCCAGGCTGGAGGAGCGCGGTCTGATCGAGGCCCTTCCCGAGGTCGACCGGCGCCGTCCCTACCAGGTGACCGCCTCGGGTTCCGCCGAGCTCGCCGAAGCGATGCGTGAGATGCGCCGCGTCGTCGACGTCGGCACCCATCGGCTCGGGCTGTTGAACGGCCGGCTGGCGTAGTGGGACCGAGCGCCGATCACTCAGATGTCCTCAAGTGGTATCCCCGTTCCTGGCGGGACCACTACGGCGAAGAGCTGGTGATGTTCCTCCAGGATCGCTACGGGGACGCCCGGGTGCCCATGTCGGCCCGTCTCTCGATGATCCGGTGCGGCACGGTCGAACGCCTTCGAGCCGGAGGCGTCATCGGGTCGTCGGTCGACTCGAGCCGACGGATTCGGGGAGCGTCGCTCCTCGTGCTGTGTGCGTGGGGGCTGTTCGTCCTCGCCGGTGCGGCGTTCGCCAAGTACACCGAGCACTGGCCCCTCGCCACGCCTCAGGCCGACCGCCGGGTGCCGGACATGGCCATGGGAACGGTGCGGACGGCAGCCGTCGCCGGCGTCATCATCGTCCTGGTTGCTGGCGCGATCACCCTGCCGGCACTCGTCTCTCTCGTCAGAACGGACGGGTGGAGGCCCATGTGGGCAACCGTTCGACCGATGGTCGTCTCGGTGGCGGTCACCGGAGCCGCATCCATCTTGATCGTCTCTTGGAATGCGCACCTGAGCCCGTCGCAGAGTCTCACCACGCCGTGGTCGCTGCGGGTGGCGGGCGCCGTCGGGGGCCTGCTGGTGGTGGCCGCTCTGGCGGTCAGTTCCGGAACCGTCGTGGCCATCGTCTACCGCCTCCGCCTGTCCGATCAGGTCACACGGATGCTCGGCGTGCTCGCCATGGCCATGGCCGGCGTACTCGTTCTGATCTTCGCCGGGGCCGTCACCTGGTGGATCACGACCGCCATCCACGCACCGTGGTTCTTCGGGAGCTTCGTTCCGAGGGCGCCGAGTTCACCCGCCCCTCCGGCCATGGTCGTCCTGGCGTCGACCATGCTGGCCGGCCTGGCCGTGGCCGGGTTCGGCACGGTTCGGATCGCAGGCAGCATGGGCCGTTCCCGGGCCGCCCTGGCGTCGGCGGGACGCACCGAGTAACCCAACGGATCGGGCCGATGTGCCCGCCGCTGGTCCCGAGTCGATACAACCCAACAGCAAGGGATGGCGTGAGCACGAACACCGTCGACCGAGTCGGATCCACCGCCGCCGAGGGCCGGTGGGCCGTCGAGACGCACGGGCTGACCAAGCGGTTCAAGGACAACGTCGCCGTCGACGGGGTCGAGCTCCGGGTGCCGATGGGGTGCGCCTTCGGCTACCTCGGGCCCAACGGCGCCGGAAAGACGACGCTCATCCGGGTGCTGCTGGGACTGACGCACGCCGACGCCGGGTCGATGTCCCTCCTCGGCTATCCGGTCCCGCAGCATCGCGATCGGGCGCTGGCGAGGATCGGGGCCATCGTCGACGAGCCCCGCTTCCACGGGCACCTCACCGGCCGCCAGAACCTGCAGATCCTGGCTGCAGCCCGGGAGCCGGCCGCCCGCACACGCGTCGACGCCGCCCTCGAGCGGGTCGGGATGGCCCAGCGCGCCAACGACAAGGTGGCCAAGTACTCCATGGGCATGCGCCAGCGCCTGGGCGTTGCCGCCTGCCTGCTCGGGGATCCCCAGCTGCTCATCCTCGACGAGCCGATGAACGGACTCGACCCCGGCGGCATGCTCGAGATGCGAGAGATGATCCTGTCCCTGGTGGCCGAAGGACGGACGGTCGTGCTGTCTTCCCACCTGCTCGACGAGGTCGAGCGCACGTGCGACGCCGTGGCCATCGTCGACCGCGGCAAGGTCATCCGTCAGGGGTCCATCACCGAGCTACTGGCTGGCTCCGCGTTCGAGCTTCAGATCGACTGCGCGACGCCCGGCCGGGCGGGTGCCCTCCTGGCCGGCACACAGTGGGGGGCTGGCGTCGAGGTGGGGCCCGACGGCCTGCGGGTCGCCCTGGCGGCCGGCACCGACCGCGAGGTCGTGGCCGAGGTCAACCGGGTGCTGGTGGAGGGCGGCGTCCCGGTGTACCGCCTCCAGGAGGTCCACGCCTCCCTCGAGTCCTGGTTCCTCGAGGTCACCTCACGGCTGGGGGCGCAGCAGCCATGAGCACCACAACGCTCATCGACGCCCCACCTCCCGAGCCGATCGCCACGGACCCTGGCGGTCGCACCGTTGACCACCGAGGGTCGTGGCTGCCCAGCGGCGCCATGATCGCCACGCGGTTCATGGAGCTCCGCAGGCGCCGCGGCCTCATGGTCGTCCTGATCCTGGTGAATATCGGTGTCCCCGCCGTGTTCCTCGCCGTCCGGGTCGTGGCCCATGCCTTCGCCCCCCACTCCTACGGGCCGGCCGGCGGCTACGACATCTTCACCAGCATGGTGGCAGGGGTCATGTTCATCTTCGGCTTCATCGTGGCCGCCACCCTCGGCTGCACCGCCGGGTCGGTCGATCTCACCGAGGGCATGTTCCGTCACCTGGTGGTGACCGGCCGCTCCCGCCTGGCCCTGTACCTGGCCCGTATCCCGGCCGGGCTGGCCATCATCGTCCCGCTGGTCGCCGTCGGTTTCACCATCGTGTGTGCCGTCTGCGTCTTCGCAGCACCGACCCAGCTGAGCTATCAGGGCGTGAACGTCCCGGCCGGGCTGTCGCACGCCGCCTTCGAGACCTGGGCCGGCGACCATGCCGACGAAGTGATCTGCAACTTCAACTACCGTGGGCAGATCGTCGCCAACGTCCCGTGCGGCAACGGTCCGGGAGGCGGTCCGGGCGTCAAGGTCGGCCCCGGTGGGGCCACCCCGCAGCAGACGTCACCGGGCGTCAACCGGGCCCAGGCCGCTGCCATCGCCGACCAGGACTTCGCGGACTACTCGGGACACTTCCTCTCGCCGTCGATCTCGTTGATGGTGAGATCCGGACTATGGATCGAGCTGTACGCGGCCATCGGGTTCCTGGTCGGCCTGGGCCTGGCGTCGCTGATGGGGCAGCGCACCGTCCCGGTGATCCTGCTGATCGTGCTCGAGATCGTGCTGACCCCGCTGCTGTCGCAGTCCCCTATCGCCCACCTCGTCAACCTGCAACGTGGCCTCCTCGGGCTGGCCGCCACCCACTTCGAACCCGGCGGCCTCCCGTCCGTCTTCGGTGGCGCGCACAACGGTGGCATCGGTGGGCTGGCCGTAACCGAGTCCACCGTTGTCGCCGTCTGCGTCCTGGCCGGATGGGTCCTCGTCTGGACGGCGCTCGGCGCCTGGAGGATGGTCACCCGCGACGCCTGATGCATGGCCCGGGGGGTTCCTCCGACGGTTCACGTCCGAGGCGTCGGGGACAGACGTGACGGTGGGTCGGCGATGCGCGAAGATGGTCGGGACAGGAGGTGGCGGTGAAGCGTCTGAACGGGGTCACGAGCTCGTTCCTCGCACTCGCCCTCCTCCTGAGTGCCGCCAATGGTGTCCTGGTGTTCTTCGTGCATATACCGGTCAATGCGAGGCTCCGCCCACGAACGTACTTCCAGGCATACGGGGCGGCCGAGCTGTTGTTGGCCGGTATCGGCCTGGTCGCCACCGCCCTGGTCGCCTTCCTCCTCTCTCGACGAGGGAAGAACGACCGGCCCGAGGCCGGACGGTATGCCTGGGCCGTTTCCACGGCCGCACTGGCAGTCGGCATCTTCGGCCTCGTGACGCTGCCCCGTTACATGTTCCTCGTCGGCATCCTCCTCATCGGGGCATGTCTCAGCTTCTCGGCTCGGCGGACCACGGTGCAGGGGCCCGATCTCCCGCCCGTATCGAGGACCGCGACCGTCTCTCGCTGAGGTACCGCTCAGGAGCCCACCGTCGGAGGCGCACCGTTCTTCCTCGGTGAGCCCGAAGGCAACGGCTGGGACACGCCGACATCACTCGGCAGCAGGCCGGTGCGGATCGAGGTCTTCGCCGACGACCCCGATCGGTTCATCGAGCGGGCAGTGGCGGCAGGAGCAGACGGCAGCATCGACGAGATCCGCGACCACCAGGTGCCGTGGGGGAGTCCATCGGCAAGGTGGGTTCATCGATCCGTTCGGACACCTGTGGCTGGTGGGCGACCGTTCACCGTTGCGCGCCCACCCCGGCCCTGGGCCGAAGGCTGACTGACCCGAGCCTGCGCCGCCCACCACCAGCACTTCCGGTTCCATGGGTCCGGATGGCTCTGCCGGCCGCCCCGGCCGGACGGGGCCGAACCAGGCCGCTGCGACCCGTCAGCTTGGTGCCAACGCCGCCGTCGTCGGCCGGGCCACGAGCCCGAGCGCGGCCAGACGGTCCCGCAACTGCGCGACCGACCGGAAGAGGACCGTCTGCATCCCGAGCCCGGCGGCGGTCGCCAGGTTGTCGCTCCGGTCGTCGATCATCAGCGTCGACGAAGGGCTCAGGCCGAACCGGCCGAGCAGCCGGTCGAAGATCTCGGGATCGGGCTTGGCCACACCCTCCACGCCGGAGACGACCGTGCCGTCGAACCACCCCAGAAAGGGAAACCGGGCCAGCCGGAGCGGGTACGTCTCGGCCTCCATGTTGGTGAGCGCGAAACACGGCACCCCGGAGCATTTGACCTCGGCGAGGATGTCGACCGATCCGGCAATGACGCCGCCGACCATCTCCTCGCTGCGTTCCGCCCACGCCCGGATCAGGTCCGAGGAGTCGGGGTGGCGGCGGGCCAGCTCGGCGCAGGACGGCGCCGTGGGCACGCCACGGTCGTGGGGCTCGTGCCACTCCGGCGTGCACACGGTGGCGAGGAAGCCTTCCATGGCGGCCTCGTCGGGGAACAGCTTCCGGTAGAGATGTCTGGGATCCCAATCCAGCAGGACGCCGCCCAGATCGAACACCACCGCCTCGACCGGCCCCGCCGGCTCGCCGGAGACGGCTGGTTCGAGTGGAACATCTGATCTGTTCGTATTCACATAAAGGATGTTAATATGCACACTATGGATGTGCAATTGCGCCAACAGCTGATCCTCCGGACCGTGCAGGAACGCAGCCGGGTCCAGGTCGGTGAGCTGGCCGACGAACTGGGATGCTCGGAGATGACGGTGCGACGCGACCTCGAGTCACTGGAGCGCAACGGCGGCCTCCGGCGTGTCCACGGGGGAGCGGTGAGTGTCTTCCTCAGCGCAGAGGAGACGCCCTACGGCATTCGGGCGCTGGAACGCAGCGATGCCAAGGCGACGATCGGGGCCGCGGCCGCCGACCTCCTGGCCGACGGGGAGACGGTCATCCTCGACGGTGGGACGACCGCCATGGAGGTGGCCCGTGCGCTCCGGCACCGGCGGATGACGGTGATGCCTCTGGCCCTCCGCCCGGTGTTCGAGCTCCACGAGTGTCCAGAGGTCACGTTGCTGCTCCCCGGCGGCGAGGTCCGCCCGGGAGAGCTCTCCCTGACCGGGCGTCTCACCGAGGACGCGTTCTCGCAACTGCGGTTCGACACCTGTGTGATGGGCCCGTGCGGCATCGACTCCAAGGCCGGCATCACCACCCATCTCCTGGCCGAGACGGTGGTGAAGCGGGCGGCGGCCAAAGCGTCGCAACGGGTGATCGTGGTTGCCGACTCATCCAAACTGGGGCGGGTCGCCTTCGGGCATGTCTGCGACCTCGACGACGTCGACATCATCCTCACCGACGCGGACGCTGACGAGCAGGTCGTGGTGGACCTGGTGGCAGCCGGGGTCGACGTACGTCGCGTCTGACGGTCGCTCCGGCCCCCCGACCCACGACCCCGCGTACCACCGCGGATCGATGGCCCCGCGCCGCCGTGGTGGCGGTGTTCTTCGTCCACGGCGTCCTCTTCGCCTCCTGGACGGCCCACATCCCGCAGGTGAAGGCCCATCTCGGCCTGGGCGATGGTTCGCTGGGTCTGGCGCTGCTCGGCGCACCGGTCGGCTCGGTCCTGGCCATTATGGTGGCGGGACGGCTGCTGCCGCGCCTGGGGAGCCGGACGATGGTGCGGTTCGCACTGATCGGCTACTGCATCTCGGGACCGTTCGTGGGCCTGACCGGCTCTCTGACCTCGTTCTTCATCGCCTTCTTGCTCTGGGGGTTCTTCCAGGGGGCGCTCGATGTGTCGATGAACACCCAGGCGATCTCCGTCGAGCGCCTGTCGGCCCGTGTGCTCATGCCGGGGTTCCACGGCTCGTGGAGCATCGGCGCGCTCACCGGGGCGCTCACCGGTGCCCTGGCCGTCGGGCTCGGCGTCTCCCTCAGCACCCAGCTGCTCGTGCTGGCGGTCCCGGGCCTGTTCGTCGTCGGCTGGCTGACAACCCGGATGATCCCCGATCAGCGGTCGGCCCGGACGTCGACCGCGCCGGGTCCGCCGAACGTCGGCGTCGGGGTGTTCCAGAAGGCGATCGTCGTCCTCGGTGCCATCGCCTTCGCCGACATGCTGTGCGAGGGCGCCGCCGCCGACTGGGCCGCCGTCTACCTGCACGGCTCGCTGGACGCCGTACCCCTGATCGCCGGGCTCGCCTATACGGGATACGCACTGGCAATGGTGACCGTCCGGCTCCTGGGCAACCGGTTGCTCACCCGCTTCGCCGGCAGCCGCCTGTTGCCGGTGCTGGCCGGCGTCGCCACCCTCGGGTTCGCGTCCGGCCTCGTGGTGGACACCACGGCGAGTGTCCTCGCCGGATTCGTCTTCCTCGGTGCCGGGTTGGGTTGCGTCGTACCGACCGTCCTCAGCGCCGCCGGGGAGGTCCGCGGCGTTCACGCCGGGAAGGCGGTGGCCGCCGTGGCGGGCTGTGGATGGGCCGGGTTCGTGGTCGGCCCGGTCGTCCTGGGAGGGATCGCGTCCGCGTCCTCACTGCATATCGCGCTGTTCGTCGTCCCGCTGCTGACCGCCGTTGTCGCCGGCGCGACCGGCCTGACGACGGCGTTGAGACGGTGACGGCGGCGGTCGGCCACACTGGGGGCATGAATTCGGAACCCACCACCGTCCGCCCGACCCGACTGCTGACGTTGTGCACCGGAAATGCGGCCCGGTCGGTGATGGCCGGAGCCATGTTGGCGTCGGACGGGCTACGGATCGTCACGGCCGGCACCCACGTCGTCGAAGGCCAGCCGATGAGCCGGAGGACGAGGGACGCCCTTGTCTCGGTGGGCTTCTCCGCCGACGGCCACCGCAGCCACCAGTTGACCGATCAGGACATCGACGACGCCGACCTCGTCGTGGCCATGGCGGCCGAGCACGTGGCCTTCGTCCGGCGCCGGTACCCGGCTGCGGCGGCCAAGACCGGATCGATCAAGCGCCTCTGCCGCGACCTCCCGGACGGTCCGGCGCCGCTGATCGAGCGGGTCCGTGGGCTCGGGTTGGGCGACCTCGCCATCGAATCGTGGGAGGACGTGGAGGACCCGGCCGGAGGTGACGACGAGCGCTACGTGTCGTGCGCCAAGGAGCTCGCCGATCTCTGCCTGGATCTGTTGCCCCGTCTCACCTGACCCGGGGGCCCCACCGGACCGCCGGCGCCCGGCGTCGCTCAGCCGGTGTGGTTCCTCGAGAGCTGGGGATGCCTCAGCGAGATGTCCGCGCATGCGACGCACACCTCTTCGGGGATCACGCCGGACCGCATGAGGAACCCGAAGACGATGCACCCCAGGCAGATCCCGAACGCCGATTCGAGGAGGGCGGCCGTCGCCAGCAGGGCCACGACCACCCAGGTGGCGGCGGTGAGATGGAACCCGAACCACAGCACCAGCGCCGTGGTGGAGAACACCACGCCGATGGCCTGGGCGAACCGCTTGGGGGGACCGGCCACCATCCTCGGCTCCCACGGCAGTCGCGGCGCCACCACCCTGGTGGCGAACTGGCCCAGCGGGCTGAGGGTGGGACCGGTCAGTACCCGGGCCCAGAACCCGTAGGCCAACGGGACGAGGATCCACGGCTGCCGGAGGGCGATGGCGGCGAGGGCCATGACGACGACACCGGCCGCCACCGTTCTCGCCGCGTACTCGTTGACCGGATTGGGGAAGCTGAACACCCACATAGTTTACCGGATCGATCGGTTATTGCGGACGGCGATCGCCGCCGCCGCCCGGCCCGCTGGTCAGGCGGCCTGGGTCACGGCTCCCCGCAGCAGCTTGAGGCCCTCGAGGCCCGGGAGCCGGTCGACCCGGCGGTCGATCCGGTCGGCCATGGCCACGCCGTCGGGGTCGCCGAACAGATAGGTGCTGAGGAACGCCACCTCCTGGTCGGGCACCACCCCGCTGCCCACCGGCGCCCAGAAGTGGGCCAGGGCCCAACGGGTCAGCCTCTGGGCCGCCCGGCTGTCCGACAGCCGTGACTTGGCCTGGGTGGCGTAGAAGTCGATGTGCCGGCCCTCTTGCTTCATGATCCGGCGGAGGAGCTCGCTCAGCGTCGGATGGTCAGCCAGCTTGGCCAACCGCGCATAGGCGGCCTGCGTCGTCCACTCGTTGACCGCACCCCACGTCATGTGCACGGCGGTGAGGTGCGGGGTGATCCTCGAGGCCAACTGGAAGCTGACCGGCTTCCACGCGTCGCCCTTGGGGAGCCGTTGGCGGAGTGCGGCGATCCGACCCTTGCCGGCCGGCTCGTCGTGGGCGGCGAGGATGGCGGCGATCGCCTCGCCGTGCCAGAACTCCTCGTAGTTCCACAAGGTGAGGAAGGACGTCACCTCCGGGTCGCGGTGCGCCCGGGTGACCAGGACGTCGCGCAGGTAGCACACCGTGTGGTTCTCGACGTCGTGCATGTACCGCAGACAACGGAGTGCCTCTGGGGTCAGGGGGTGGTCCCGGAAGGTGTCGAAGTCGAGGTCGTCGATCTCGAGTTTCTCCGAGAGCCGTTGGTAGGTAGTCATGTCGAAACTCATGTCGTGTATTCGTTACCCCATCGACTTGGGATGACACGCGCCGTTCCGCGTCCCGCCCTGCGTGCACGCCGTCGACTTCCTCGGCCACCCGAGCACCACGAAGGCCGGCTCGGATGAGCCGGCCTTCGTACACCGATCAGGCGGATCCGACCGGGGTCGGCCGGGGGATGGTCAACCGGTGTAGTCGGTGAGGGGTCGTGCGCTCGTCGTCGTGCTGAAGGCGAGCGGCACCGGGTACTGGCCCAGCACGAAGTGGAGAATGGCGGCGTGCTGCATCTCCACCGGTTGGATGCTGGCCGCCACCTTGACCGAGGAGGTGGCCTTGACGGCGCCGATGGCCGATTGGTACGTGGCCGCCGCCGCGTCCTCCAGCGTCAGGGCGAGCATGGCCGCACCCGAGACGTCGGTGACCTTGGCGAAGTCCTTGGTGACCACCGGGGTGAGCACCGGATCGGTGGCGGTGATGGCCGGGTGGCCCGCCGCCACGATGGCCGAGTTCCATGCCTGGGCGTGCTGGGTGTGCTGGGCCTTCACCGTGGTCACGAAGTTGGACACGGCGGGGGGCACGGTTCCGAGCTTGCCCGCCGTCGCCGCCGTCAGCACGTCTCCGTACGCGGCCACGGCCAGGTTCTCGAGGCTGGCGGCCAATGCCGCCACGGCCAGGTCACCGGTCAGCTTGCCGGACGCGCCTCCAGACGAAGCGGGGCCCGACGTCGTCGTGGTCGTGGAGCTCGACGATCCCGAGGAGCAGGCGGCCAGCAGGGCCCCTCCGGCCACGGCACCGGCGCCGATGAGGAACCCACGGCGGCTGGTGCGGGACCGCTCGGTCCACTCGTGGACGGCACGGTCCATGGCCGGCATCCCGACGTCGTTGTGGATCTGCTCCAGATCCATCGTCATGACCGTCAGCTCGTGCTCGGAGATGGCCATGACCTCTTGGTTGCGATGGCGACGCCTCATGCGGATGCTCCTTCAGTGGCCGGACGGGCCTGGTCGGTGGGGAAGAATGCGGCGGGGAAGCCGACAGAGCCGGCGGCCGCGGGCAGGTCGGCGACGTTGCCGGGCGACAGGGTGATGAGCTGAGGGGCGTTGGCGTTCAACAGTGCCTGTACGGCCAACAGGACGGACGCGTGCTGTGCCTCGACGCCCATGATGGAAGCCGTGAGCTTCTTGGCGTTCTCGTCCGACAGGGCGGCGACGTCGGCGACGTAGGTCTCCGCCGCACCCTGCTCGAGCTCGAGGGCCAGTGCCACCACGGGCCCGGGCGACGTCAGTGTGGGAACCGCGGCGGCCACGACCTTCTGCAACGCCGGATCCGGGTTGATCTGGGTCTGCCCGCCGAGGCCGGTGATAGCCGCATTGAACGCGTCGAGGTGCTGTTGGTGTTGCTGCATGGTCATGGTGGCGAACGCCTTCACGACCTGATTGGCCGATGCCCCCCCGATGAACGGCAGCGTCAACGCCGTCTTGTAGGTCGCCACGGCCAGCACCTCGATGGAGGCGGCCGTCTGGAGGATCTGCACGTCGGTGGCCGACGCCGCGAAGGCCGGCGATGCGAACACCGACTCCAGTGCGGTGGCGATGCCGGCGGCGGCGAGGATCCCACCGCCGAAGGCGGCCCCGGTCAGCAGTGTCGAGCGCCGGGCGGCCACGTGGCGCGACTCGTCGACGTCGAGGGCACCGCGGGCCCGGGCATCCCTCCCCGTCTCCACCAGTTCGTCGAGCGCGTCATTGGTGACGGTGGTGGCGTCGTGGTGGATGTCCTGGGACTCCTCGATCAACACCCCCATGGCCTGCGGATCGACGGCGAGTTCGCCGTCCTGGCGTTTCGATCGGTCCTTGTTCAGGATGCCTCTCATGATGTCCTCCTGGTTGTCGGGTTACGGGGTGGCCGAGGCGGTTCCGGCAGACCTCTGGGTCGTTACGAGACGGTGAGCGTCCCGGTCATGTACTGGTGGATCGAGCACATGTAGGGGTACGCACCCGCCGTGTTCGGTGCCGTGATGGTCTTGGACTGACCGGGGGCGATGTCACCGGTGTCGAACTTCCCGTCGGTCGCCGTCACCGTGTGGGCGACCTGGTCCTTGTTGTCGATGGTCACCGTGGCACCCGGCGCCACGGTGATCGACGTCGGGGAGAAGGAGAAGTTCTGGATGGTGATGGTGTCGGCTCCCGACGTCGTGGCTGTCGTGCCCGTCGAGCCGGTGGTGGTGGGTGTGGACGATCCTCCGCCGGTCGTCGACGGGCCGGCACTCCCACCCGACGAACAGGCCGCCAGGGTGAGTGCCACCCCGAAGAGTGCGACCGAGGCCAGTCTCCGTGCCCGCCGACCGGGAGCCGCCCCACCGAAGGTGGGGCGCTGTCGGGTCGGTGTCTGCGTTGCCGGGGGGTCGGTCACGGGGTCTGTTCGGAGCCGTCACCCATCCGGATGTGCCGTCCCCGGGGCCGCCGGCGGTCGAGTTCATCCGGAGCCGGGCTCCGCGCCGAATACAGTGCGTGCTGATGGACATGGAGAACGCCAGCGACGTCAATCTGGTGGTGGCCGTCGGACGGTGGCACCAACCGGCGCTGGCCGAGGTGTACCGAAGGCACGGGGGGGCCGTCCACTCCCTGTCTCGTCGCATCCTCCGGAGCGACCCGCCGGCCGAGGAGATCACCCAGGAGGTCTTCCTCGATCTGTGGAACCATCCCGAGAAGTTCGATGCCCAGCGCGGCACGCTCCGCTCCTTCCTCCTGGCCCGCACCCACGGCAAGTCCGTCGACTTCGTCCGCTCGGAGGTGGCGCGTAAGCGGCGCGAGGAGCGGACCTCACGAGAGACGGCCACCGCCGGCTACGACATCGACCGCGAGGTCTGGGACATGGCCGTCGCCGAGCAGGTGCAAGAGGCGTTGGGCGCCCTTCCCGACGAGCTCCGCAAACCCATCGAGCTGGCCTACTTCGGCGGCCACACCTACAAAGAGGTGGCGGTGATGCTCGAGGCACCTGAGGGAACCATCAAGAGCAGGATCCGGACGGGCCTCGGCCGCCTCCGGATCAACCTGGCCGAGCGCGGCGTCCAACCGGCAGGGGCGGACCTGTGACGACCCCGCTGTCCGAGCCGCAGCACCAGGAGATCCAAGAGCTGTTGGGGGCCTATGCCCTCGACGCCGTGGACAAGGAGACGGCCGAGATGATCGAGCAGCACCTCGGCGAGTGCGTGCGCTGCACGGTCGAGGTCGCCCAGCACCACGAGGTGGCCGGGCTCCTGGCCAACTCGGGCGGCTCGTCCCCGGCCGCGCTGTGGGAGGGGATCGCCGCCCGGCTGGACGGCTCGGTGCCCCCATCGTGGGAGCAGTTGGCGTCACGCCTCCCTCCCGGCCAGTCGTTGGAGGAGCCAGCCGCCCCCGGATACGGGGACGACCGTACCGGTGACGGCGACGTGGTCCCGATCGGCCACGGGCGTCGCCGGAGCCCGATGGTGGTCCGGGCCGTCTCGCTCGTGGCCGCGGCAGCCGCCGTGGTGGCCATCATCCTGGGCGTCCAGGTCGACCATCTCCATCACCAGGTGAACGCCCTGCAGTCCCATCCCCAGCTGTCGGCGGTCGAGCAGTCCATCCTGCGCGACCCGGCGACGAAGAAGGTGTCACTGACCGCGCTGTCGTCCTCGGGCACTCATCCGGCGGGGGCGGTGACACTGGTGCTGACGCCGTCAGGGACCGGGTTCGTGGAGGCCGGGGACCTGAGCTCGTTGCCGAGCGACCAGACCTATCAACTCTGGGCCGTCATCGGCCACCAGACCATCTCGGTCGGACTGTTGGGCGCACAACCGAGGGTCGTCCCCTTCAGTGTGGCCGGCGGGTCCGCCGTCAGCGCCTTCGCCATCACCGCCGAGCACGCCGGGGGAGTGGTCCAGAGCACCCATCAGCCGGTGGTGGCCGGACAGGTCGCCGTCTGAGCGATCGCCCGTCGGATCCGGTCAGATCCGATGGACATGGCGGAGGCCGGCCCAGGCCAGGTCGGCCAGCTGCGCAGCCAGCGCCGCCGCTTCGGCCCCGCCACCGACGCCTTCGGCGCCCGACCCCATGGTCGACTGCCGCTGGGCGCCGAGCCAGTGTCGACTGGCGCCCTCGGCCATCCCCACCACGGCATGGGCCAGGAGCAGTCGGTGCTCCGGATCGAGGTCGGCGTCGATCAGGGGATCGATGGCCTGGGCGATGGTGTCCTCCACCCGACGCAGGGCCGCACCCAGCTCGGGGTCGTCGGGGGCGTCCCGGCCGTAGAGCAACCGGAAGGCCTGCTCGTTGTCGACCATGAGCTCGAAGTAGGCGGCGAACCCCAGTTCAACCTGCTGGCGAGGTCCCTGCGCAGCGGCGGTGGCCTTCACGATGCGGGTCACGAGCTCGCTCGAGAACACGTCCATCAGCTCGAGGTAGAGCGCCCGTTTGGACTCGAAGTGCTGGTATACGAGCGGCTTGGTCACCCCGGCCGCCTCGGCGATGTCGTCCATGGTGGTGGAGGGGTACCCGTGCTCGGCGAACAGCGACAGGGCCACCTCGAACAGCTGGCGCCGCCGTGCGTCGGCGGTCAGCCGGCGGCCACCGGAGCCCGACGGAACCGCTCGTTGCCCGCCGTGGGACCGGGTGGCCGACTCCGAGGTCGCTGCGCCGTCCATGGCCCTCATCGTACTCGGGGGTCGGGTGCCGGCACCGGCTGGTCAGGCGTCCCGCTGCGCTCACCAGGGTGGGAGCACCCGGGCGATCCGCTCGGGCAGATCGTCGACGGAGAAGTGGGCCGAGGCCACGGCCAGGTTTCGGTCCAACAGGCCCGGATCGGGTGCCTCCAGCCAGCGCCGCAGCCGGTCGGTCTCCGAGAGTCCGAACCACTCGAACCCGAAAGCTGCCAGTTCGGCAGCGATGGGATAGGGCCCGATGGCCAGGGGGCGGCGGTGGACCACCGACTCGACGGTCGGATTGCCGAAGCCCTCCCAGGTGGAGGGCAGGGCGACCACGTCACACGCAACGTAGGCGTCGTCGACGGCGATGCCGACCAGGTCGGGCGGCTGCCCGAGGACGACAGGGCAGTCGGCCCCGGCCACCAGGGCGTCGAGCTCGGGCCCGAACCCGTCCTCGGCCGGGCCCAGCAGCCAGTAGGTGGCGTCGAGCTCGGCGGCCACCTGCAGCCCTCCGGCGACGTTCTTGCGCGGGATGGCCCTGGTGGGCTGGAGGACCAGGCGTTGCCCATCGCCGATACCCAGCGATGACCGCACCGTCCGACGTCGCCGTTCTGCCTCCGGAGCCGTCGTGGCGGGGCCGGCTTGCGGCGGGATGACGAACGAGTTGTAGATGGTGGTGGCGGTGATGCCGTGCTCGGACAGCTGGCGCCTGCTCAGCTGGTTGATGGTGACGTGGCTCCAGCGGTCGTCGGTGGGGGGTGGGGGATGGCGGCTGAACCGCGGGCGCTGCCAGGCCAGGTCGTGATGGTGGAGGACGGCGGGTCGCCCGGCCAGGACATCGGCCACCAGGGTGGCGGCGCCGGGGTTGAGCGGGAGCGAGCAGAGGTTCTCCACCACGACCAGGTCGGCCCGGTCGAGGGCGTCCACCAGCTCCGAGCGGAGGGGAGGCTCCTCGGACCCGATCGACAACCCCGGGAGCAGGTGGTCGACGGGACCGCCTCCGGCCACGGTGACGGTGACGAAGCCGAGCTCCTCGAGCGCCCGGCGCCACTTGGCCGCTTCGACGGACACGCCGTCGGACCCGCCGAGGCGGAAGGAGAGCAGGGCGGCGGTCGGGATGCGGTCACCGTACCGGTCGCCGCGGAGGGTCGGGACCGACCGGGCCAACCGGACAGGACCGGAGCGATCGGGCTAGCGTCGTCCGGTGCCCGAACACACCGAGCAGGAATCAGGCCCGGACAAGGACCGGCCGGCCCCGGCCGTTCCCGTCGGGGAGCCGGAGCTGCTGTCGGAGCGGGTCGGGCCGGTCCTGACCCTGACCATCAACCGGCCTGAACGGCGCAACGCCATGACATGGGAGGTCATCTCCGGTCTCCGGGACCACGTGGCCCGGGCCAGGGCCGACCCCCGGGTCCGTGTGCTGGTGCTGGCGGGCGCCGGCGACCAGGCCTTCTGTGCCGGCGCCGACCTGTCGGGCATGGTGCCCCACGGTGACGGCGACGATGACGGCGACGGCTCCGGCGGCACCGACGAGTTCGCCCGCCACCACCAGGCCCGGGGCTGGCTGGCCGAGCTGTTCGAACAGCTCTGGCACCTGGGGAAGCCGACCATCGCCCGGGTGCAGGGCTGGGCCATGGCCGGAGGGTTCGGGCTGGCGCTGGCGTGCGACATGGTCATCGCCTCCGATCGGGCCCGGTTCGGGGCACCCGAACTGAACGTGGGGCTGTGGCCGTACATGGTCACCGTCCCGATGCTGCGGTCGATGCCGGCCAAGAAAGCGCTCGAACTGATGATGACCAGCCGGGTGGTGGGGGCCGAGGAGGCCGACCGGATCGGCTTCGTGACCCGGGTGGTCCCCCATGACCGGCTCGACGCGGAGGTGGACACCATGGCCACCCTCCTGGCCTCCAAGCCGCCCGGGGTGATGGGGCTCGGCCGCGAATCGTTCTACGCTGTGCTGGACTCGGCGGCCACCGAGGCCCTGCCCTATCTGCACTCGATGCTGACAATCACCAGTCAGACCAGCGAGGCGGCGGAGGGGATCGCCGCCTTTGCCGAGAAACGACCGCCGGCCTGGCAGAACGCCTCCGGTACCACCGACGAGCACTGACACCCGAGGAGCCCACCGCATGGCGAAACGAGCACTGATCACCGGCATCACGGGCCAGGACGGCTCCTACCTGGCCGAATTCCTCCTCGACCAGGGGTATGAGGTCTGCGGCATGGTGCGCCGATCGAGCACGCTCAACTTCGAGCGGATCGCCCACATCCAGGACCGGATCAACCTGGTGGCCGGCGACCTCCTCGACGAGGTGTCGATGATCAACATCCTGCGCGACAGCCGTCCCACCGAGGTCTACAACCTGGCCGCGCAGTCGTTCGTCCAGACGTCCTGGAACCAGCCGGTCCTGACCGGGGAGACCACCGCGCTCGGGGTCACCCGGGTACTCGACGCCATCCGGATCGTCGATCCCGGGATCCGCTTCTACCAGGCCAGCTCGTCGGAGATGTTCGGGAAGGTGCTCGAGGTCCCCCAAAAGGAGTCCACGCCCTTCTACCCGCGCAGTCCTTACGGCGTGGCCAAGGTCTACGGGCACTGGATCACCGTCAACTACCGCGAGAGCTACGACCTCCACGCCTCGTCGGGCATCCTGTTCAACCACGAGTCCCCCCGCCGTGGGCTCGAGTTCGTGACCCGCAAGGTGACCCACGGCGTGGCCCGGATCAAGGCGGGCATCGACGACACGCTCGCCCTCGGCAACCTCGATGCCCAGCGCGACTGGGGTTTCGCCGCCGACTACGTGCGGGCCATGTGGCTGATGCTCCAGCAGGACCGGCCCGACGACTACGTGGTGGCCACCGGGGAGACCCATTCGGTGAAGGAGCTGGTGGAACTGTCGTTTGCCGCCGCCGACCTCGACTGGGAGAAGCACGTCGTCATCGATGAGCGCTACCTGCGTCCGGCCGAGGTCGACCTGTTGGTGGGGGACCCGGCCAAGGCGGAGAAGACCCTGGGCTGGCACCGGGACGTCGACTTCGCCAGGTTGGTCCAGATGATGGTCGAGGCCGATCTGGCCCTGGTGCAGCGCACCTTGGGTTAGCCGACGCCATGCACGGACTGGCCGCCATCCATGCCGATCCGCTCGGCCTGCTGGTGGCGTTCGGCGCCGGGATGCTGTCGTTCCTCTCGCCGTGTGTGCTGCCCCTGGTGCCGGCCTATCTCTCGATGGTGTCCGGGCTGTCGGCCGCCGAGCTCGGCGCGCTGGATCGACCCGCCGCCCCGGTGACGCCTCCGGCGGTCGTGACCGTCGGGGCATCGGGCCTGGCTGTCGGAGCGGCCGGCGCCGCCACCCTCCCTGTGGATCGGCCCACCCCGGCCACCGATCCGTTCCCGAGCCCGGACGAGAGACGGCGGGGCCGGGGCCGCCTGCTCCGGGGCATCCTGTCGTTCATCGCCGGATTCACGGTGGTCTTCACGATCCTCGGCGCGTCGGCATCGGCCGTCGGGCGGCTGTTCCTCACCCATCAGCGGGCGCTGGAGACGGTCTCAGGTGTCCTGATCGTCGTCTTCGGGGCCGTACTGGTGGCGATGGCCCTCGGACTCACCCTGCCCGTGGCCCTCTCCGGCGAGCGGCGGTTCCTGGTCCGGCCCTCGGTCCTCGGCGCCTGGGCGCCACCGGTCATGGGCATGGCCTTCGCCTTCGCCTGGACCCCCTGCATCGGGCCGGTGCTCGGCAGCGTGCTGGCTCTGGCCGCCGGCACCGGGGGATCGGCCACGGGGGGGATCGCCCTGCTCCTGGCCTACTCGCTCGGCCTCGGGGTCCCGTTCCTGCTCAGCGGACTGGCCTTCGGCCGGATGACGGACGTGTTGGCCCGGGTCCGCAGCCGGCTCCGGTGGGTCGATCTGATCGGCGGCGCGGTGCTGGTCGTGTTCGGGATCCTGCTCCTGACCGGCAACGTCGACATCATCTCCGTCCATATCGCCAACTGGCTGCGTGACCTGCACCTCAACCGCCTGTCCGTGAGCTGAGCGGCCCCGCCCACCGACCCAGGGCAACCCGCCGGGACGCCTGGCCCGTCCGCCCGCCGCCCGTCGGCCCCGCCGGGCCGGCTGTCCCGCCTGGCTCCCGAACGCCGTCCCCCGTACCATGGTGGGCGCCTATGGCCCCCGCAGCTCCTTCCTCTTCAGCGGTCTCCCTCCGTGACGCCGTGGCGTTGTCCGGACGGTTCCCGTTGCTCGCCGGCGTCGACCTCGAGGTCGCACGCGGGGAGCGGGTGCTGGTCGAGGGGCCGAACGGTGCCGGCAAGACCAGCCTCCTCCGCGTCTGCGGCGGCCTGGTGCCGCTGGCCTCGGGGAGCCTCACGGTGCTGGGACTCGACCCGACCCGCCACCGCATCCGGGTCCGCCGGCAGGTGGGCCTGCTCTCCCACGCCTCCCATCTCTACGACGACCTCACGGTGCGGGAGAACGTGCGGTTCGCCGTCCGTGCAGCCGGGGCCGATCCCGAGAGGATCAACGGGGCGTGCGACCGCGTCGGGCTGGTGGGACGCCTGCTCACGACCAGGGCGGGCAAGCTCTCCGCCGGCCAGCGCCGGCGGGTGGCGCTGGCGGTCCTGGTCGCCCGCTGGCCGGAGCTGTGGTTGCTCGACGAGCCTCACGCCGGGCTCGACGCAACCACCCGGGCCACCCTCAACGAGCTCGTCGTCGAAGCCTCGCACTGGGGCGCCACCGTCATCCTGACGTCGCACGAGTCGGAGCTGGCGACGCCGCTGGCCGACCGGGTGGTCACCGTCACCGGGGGCCGCGTGGTGTCCGATCGACCGGTGCCGGCCGCCGGGGGCCCGTCCGGGCCGGAGGCGGCTGCGCCGGTGCTGGCGGCGCCGGGGCTCGGCCGACCGTCGAACGGGCCGGTCTTCCATGTGGCGTGACGCCGTGCTGGTGGCGGGCAAGGACATCCGTATCGAGGCCCGGTCCCGGGTGGCCCTGTCCCAGGTGGCGCCGTTCGGGATCGTGGCCCTGGTGATGTTCGCCTTCGCCCTGGGCCCCGACCGCACGCTGATGGCCAAGGGTGCCCCCGGGCTGTTCTGGGTGGCGGTGCTGTTCTGCACGGTGCTGGCGGTGCAGCGCAGCGTGTCGGTCGAGTCGGTGGACGAAGCCCGGGACATGCTCCGGATGTCCGGACTGGATCCGGCCGGTCAGTTCTTGGGCAAGGCGTCGGCGGTCGGAGCCCAGCTCGTGGTCCTGGAGGTGGTGCTCGGAGTCGGGGTGGTGCTGTTGTACGGGGCGAAGATAGAGACCCCCTGGTTGATCGTGGCCTCCTGTGTCCTCGGGACCGTGGGGCTGGCCGCAACAGGCACCCTCTACGGTGCCCTGTCGGCCGGGCTCCGGGTCAAAGAGACGCTGCTCCCGTTCCTGCTGCTGCCCATCGTCGCCCCCGTGCTCCTGGCCGGTACCCGGATCTGGCAGGCGGCCACCGCCGGTGGTGTTCCGTCGGACGGGACCCAGTGGCTACGGCTGCTGGCCGTCTTCGACGCCGTCTACGTGGCACTGGGCATCGTCATCTACGGGCCCATCCAGGAGTCCGCATGAGTACGAACACCGATGTGGCTCCGACCGGGCACCCGACTGCCGCCCCCCGGACGCCCTTCCCCTCGCCCGCGGGCCCGCCGGGTCGAACGGGCCATCGGGGCCGCCGCCGCGGTGGGCACGGCGTTCACCGTGTGGCTCGGCCTGTGGATCACCCCTCCCGACGCCACCCGTGGCAACACCGTGCCCGGCGACCTGGTCCGACTGGTCTACATCCATCCGGGAGTGGCGTGGGTGGCGCTGTACCTGGCCTTCGGTCTGGCCGCCGGGTCCAGCCTCCTCTACCTGTGGCCGCGCACCCGGTCGCTGTTCTGGGACCGCCTGGCCGCCGCCGCCGTCGAGGTGGGAGTGGTCTTCAACGTGTGCACGCTGATCTCGGGTTCCATCTGGGGCAAGCCGACCTGGGGGGTGTGGTGGGCGTGGGACGCCCGGTTGACCAGCACGGCCGTGCTGTTGGTGCTGTTCCTCGGGTACATGGCCATCCGCCGGGTGCCGGCCGAGCCGGAGGTCCGGGCCCGGCGGAGCGCCTTCGTCGCCCTCTTCGCCTCGGTGGACATCCCCATCGTGCACTTCTCGGTGCTGTGGTGGAACACCCTCCACCAGGGCGCCACGGTGCTCAACGCCAACCTGTCGCCCACCATCCACGGCTCCATGGCCTGGACGCTGCTGCTGGGGTTCGTGGCCCTGACCCTGGTCTTCGTGTGGATGCTGCTCGTGCGTTACCGGATCGGGGTCATGGAGGACTGGCTGGGGAGCGGCGAACTGGACGTGGCCCTGAGCGAGCGCCGCGCCGAGGGTGCGGTGACCGAACGATCGGCCGGCGGGCAGGCCCCCGTGGTCGGCCCGGTGAACGGCGGCCCGCTGGGAGGGGACGGCCCCGCGGACCCGGTGGGCAACCCCGGCGATCTCGTCGGTGGACCGGTCCTGCCCGAGGGGGCGCGATGAGGTACGTCGACGCCGGGTACGCCATCGTCCTCGGGATCCTGTTCCTCTACGGCCTCCAGCTGGTGTGGCGGCGCCGGCGGCTCACCCGGGCCGTCGACCGGGTGCGCGCCGCCCGGGCCGCCCCCGCCTCCCCCGGCGCCGACCTGGCACCGGACCGATGACCACCGCCCCCCCGGTGGCTCCCCGGCCGGCCGGCACCCCCGACGGACCCGGGTCACCGCCGCCGCTGCCCAAGACCGCCGGTGCCGGCCACCGGCTCCGCTACATCGTGGTCGGCCTGGTGCTGGTGGGCGCGCTGGCCTTCTTGGTGGTCAAGGGCCTCGGCACCGCGCTCAACTTCTACATCCCGGCCGACCAGGCGGCGGCCGAGCGGGCTCACCTGGGCTCCCAGACGTTCAACCTCGAGGGCGTGGTCGAGCCCGGATCGATCCACTCGACCCCGAGCGGGGTCGACTTCGTGGTCACGTCGGGCTCGACCGAGGTACAGGTGGACAACTCCAGCAGCCCTCCCCAGCTCTTCCAGCCCGACATCCCGGTGATCGCCGTGGGCCACTTCAGTGGGGACACGTTCGTCTCCGACCAGATCCTGGTCAAGCACTCCTCTGACTACATCGCCGCCCACCCCGGTCGGGTGACGGCGCCGAACGGGACGAAGCGATGACGGGCGCACCGGTCGGAAACCGCTTCCGCCCTGGCGCCCGCCGGTGAACGGGACACTCGGCCACACCGGCGTCCTGCTCGGCTTCGTGGCCGCGCTGGTCGGCATCGTCGTCATCGCCGTCGGCCTCGTCCGGGGCAAGGGCGCCACCATGCGGAGCGGCCAGATCTATGCGCCGGTCATCCTGGTGGGCGGGGTCCTCGCCGTGGCCGCCATGATCCACGCGCTCGTGTCGCACGACTTCTCGCTCACCTACGTGGCCGACAACAACAGCCGGGCCACGCCGCTGCTGTACTCCGTCACCGGACTGTGGTCGGCGCTGGCCGGCTCCATCCTCTTGTGGGCGGTGGTCCTGGGCGGATACGCCACGGCCATGGTGTGGCGGTTCCGGCGCCGGTCGAGTGAGCCACTGGTGGCGTGGGCCACCCTGGTCGTCTACGTGGTGGCGGCGTTCTTCTTCGGGCTGATGCTCGGCCCGGCCGATCCGTTCCAGCACGTGGTCGGGGCCATCCCCACCAACGGGCTCGGTCCCAACACACTCCTGCAGGACAACCCGCTGGTCCTGATCCACCCTCCTCTGCTCTACCTGGGATTCGTGGGGTTCACCCTGCCCTTCGCGTTCGCGGTGGCATCGCTGATCACCGGACGGTTGGACGAGGACTGGCAGAGCGAGACGCGGCGCTGGACGCTGTTCGCCTGGGCGTTCCTCACCATGGGCATCCTGCTCGGCGCCTGGTGGTCGTACGAGGTCCTCGGCTGGGGCGGGTTCTGGGGGTGGGACCCGGTGGAGAACGCCGCGCTGCTCCCCTGGCTGGTGGGTACCGCCTACCTGCACTCGGTGATGGTCCAGCAGCGGCGGGGGCTCCTCCGCATCTGGAACCTCTCGTTGGTGGTGGCCATGTTCAGCCTGACCATCTTGGGCACGTTCCTCACCCGGTCCGGCGTCATCGAGTCCGTCCACTCCTTCTCCGACTCGACCATCGGCCCGTTGCTCCTCGGATTCTTCGGGTTGGTGCTCGTCACCGGCGTCGGCCTGATCGCCTGGCGGGGCGACCGGCTCCGCTCGGTGGGGGGCATCGATTCGCCGATCAGCCGCGAGGGGGCGTTCCTGGCCAACAACCTGTTGTTCGTGGCGTTCGCCGTCATCGTGTTGTTGGGCACGGTCTTCCCCCTGCTCTATCAGGCGCTCAACGGCGGGGCGGTGACCGTGGGGGCCCCGTACTTCAACCGGTTCTTCATCCCGGTGGGGCTGGCGCTCTTGTTCCTCATGGCGGTGGCCCCGGCCCTCCCGTGGCGGAAGACCACCGTCGAGGTGATGCGGGGCCGGTTGGCGGTGCCCGCCGCCGTCGGCGTCCTGGTCGTCGTGGTCTGCGTCCTGGCCGGCGTCCACGGTCTCGAGCCCCTGCTGGCCTTCGGGCTCGGTGCGTTCGCCGGCGCATCGGCGGTGCGGGCACTGGTGCTGTCGGTGCGGGGTGCCTGGAGAGGGGCGCGCGCGTCCGGGGCGACGCCGGCGCGTGCGGCGTTGACGGGATGGCGTGGGTTCGTGGGGCGGGCCAACGGGGGCATGGTCGTCCACATCGGGGTGGTGGTCATCGCCGTCGCCCTGGCTGCCGCCACATCGTTCCTGCACCGTGGCCAGCTGGAGTTGGCACGCGGGCAGTCAGCGACGTTCGCCGGGCACACCGTCACCTTCACGGGCACCCGCATGGTCACCACGCCGTCGCACTCGGCCGAGGAGGCGGTGCTCCGCGTCGACCGTGCGACGTTCACCCCGGCCATCAGCCAGTTCGGCTCGGGGAGCTCGGCGGTGGGCACACCGGCCATCGATTCGAGCTGGCAGGACGATCTGTACCTCACCATCGTGTCCATCCCCGACAAGGGATCGGCGTGGACGTTCGGCGTCGTCGAGCAGCCCCTGGTGAAGTGGCTGTGGATCGGGGCCGGGTTGATGGCCGCCGGCTCCGCCCTGTCGGCGATCCCGGGCCGGCGGCGTCGGCCGACGGATCCGGTCTCCGCCCCGGTGCTGGGGGCGGTGGCGCCGGCGGTTCCCGCCGCCGGGGTGGCCGACCCGGCGGGAAGCGAGCCCACCGAGCCGGGTGGCGACCCCCTCCCGGTCGGCGCCGGAGACCCGTCATGACCACCGGGACCGACACCGGGAGCGAGCCCATCCCGGCCGCCGGGGCGGCCGGCCCGGCCGATCCGTCGCCGGTGTCGGCCGGGTCACCGGCGCCACCGCCACCGATACGGACCCGGCACACCGCCCGGTGGGTGGCGCTCGCCGTGCTGGTCATCGCCGCCGGTCTGGTGGCCGTCCTCGCCACCCGCCCCCCGGCATCGGTCTCCGAGGTGGCCAGCCCACTGGTGGGCCGGCCGGCGCCTCCCATCGCCGGGGTGACCGTCACCGGGGCCCGGTTCCACCTTCCCTCCGCCCCGGGCCATTTCGTGGTGTTGAACTTCTTCGCCAGCTGGTGCGAGCCGTGCCAGACCGAGGGGCCCGATCTGGCCACCTTCGAGTTCGAGCACCATCGCTCGGGGGATGCGTCGATGCTCAGCGTGGTCTTCGACGACAGCTCCAGTCAGGCAGCCCTCTACCAGGCCCAGCTCGGCGCCACCTGGCCGACCCTCGTCGACCCCGGCGGGAGACTGGCCCTCAGCTTCGGGGTCCGGGCGCCCCCGTCGACCTTCGTGATCGCCCCTGACGGCCGGGTGGTGGCCTTCATCATCGCCCCGGTGACCGCCGCCGACCTCGACAAGATCATCGCCGAGGCCAAGGCCACCGGCGCATGAGCCGACGGAGGTTCCCGCTGTGGACCGTCCTGGGTGTCGTCCTGGTGGTGGCACTGGTCGTCGGCACCGGTGTCCTGCACTCGTCGCCACCCTCGGCCGCCCAGCGTGCCGCCGCCATCGACTCGGTCATCCGGTGTCCGAGTTGCGAGGACCTGTCGGTGGCCAGCTCCAGTGCCCCGACGGCGGTGACGGTCCGGGCCACGGTCCGCCAGCTGATCGACGAGGGGAGGACCGACCAGCAGGTCGAGGAGTATCTCATCGACCGCTACGGGTCCGCCATCGTGCTGGAGCCCCCGGCCAGCGGATGGTCTCTGGTGGTGTGGGTGGTGCCCCTGGCCGGAGGAGCCATCGCCCTGGCCGTCCTGGGCGTGTACCTCTTCCGTCGGCGGAACGTCGCCGGTGCCGCCCCGTCCGCCGAGGACGACGCCGGGCACGGGACAGCCACGGGCGAGGAGCGGAGGCGGTTCCTCGAGCAGTCGCTGGCCGACGCCGATGCCGAGTACCTGGCCGGTGACCTCTCCGACCGCGACTACCTGGCGCTCCGCCGTCGGGACATGGCCCGGCTGGCCGCCATCGGGACCGCCGCGGTGGCGCCGGGACCGACCGGTCGGGCCACCCCGTCTCCCGCCATGCAGCCCGTCGGCACCGGGACCGGCGTGCTGGTCTCTGATCCCGACCGGTCGATCGATGTGGCCGAACCCGATGCCGAGCCGGTGGCCACCGGCGCCCCGTCGGCGCCGCCGCGCCGGAGCAAGAGGAGTTGGTGGTTCCTCGGCGGCGCCGTCGCTGCCTTCGGGGCGGCACTCCTCTTGTCGGTGATCCTGTTCTCTTCGAGCCGACAGCCCGGCCAGTCCGCCACCGGCAGCTTCGCCCAGACCCAGCAGCAACAGCTCGAAGAGACGCTGGCCCAGGCGGCCACCGACGAGAACCAACGAGACCTCGGCCAGGCCGCCACCCTCTACCAATCGGTGCTGGCCAAGCATCCGAACAACGAGGTGGCCCTGGCCCAGCTGGGCTGGTTGGAGGTCGAGACCGGCCAGCAGGGGAAGAGTGCGTCACTGATCGACGACGGCCGGGCGAAGCTGAACCGGGCCGTCCAGCTCGCTCCCGGCGACTACGCCGTCCGCCTCTACCTGGGGACGGTCCTGCTGCAACAGGACGGCAACGCCGCCGGCGCGGTGGGGGAGTACCGCCAGTTCCTGTCGGACGGTCCGCCGTCGTCCGTGTTGGACCAGGCGGCACCCGTCCTGCGGATGGCGTACCAGGAGGCGGGGGTCCCCGTCCCTGCCCAGGTGCCGGCGAACTGAGTGGATCGCCGCCGTCCAGCCACCGACGGCCGGTCCGGCCGGCACGAGCCGCATCCCGATGCCAGCAGTGCCGGTGTCGGGCTGGTCAGGGGACCAGCACGGCCTTGCCGGCGATCGACCGCTCGATCAGCCCGGCCATGACCCGGGGCGCCTCCGCCAGCGGGTAGGTGGCCGGCCGCACGGGGTGGAGCCTGCCCGCCGCCACCATGGCCATGAGCTCCTCGATCAGGGCCCGCTGCCCCATCGGGTCCTTGAACGTCCAACCGCCCCAGTCGACCCCGACCACGGTCCGGTTGTTGAGGAGCACCTGGTTGAGCGGCACCGAGGCGATGGGGCCCGACGCGAAGCCGAGGACGCAGAACCGCCCGAAATGACCGGTGGCCCTCAGCGCGGCCTCACTGTGGCGGCCGCCGACCGGGTCGACCACCACGTCGACCGCGCCGCCGGAGATCTCGCGGGCCCTCACCTTGAGGTCCTCTTCCTCGTAGGCGATGGTGGCCTCCGCCCCCATGGCCCGGGCGGCCTCCAGCTTGTCCGGAGTCGACGCGGCCGCGATGACGCGGCCACCGAGGGCGGTGGCGATGTCCGTCGCCGCCAGTCCGATCCCGCCGCCCGCGCCCAGCACCAGCACCCACTCGCCGGCGCTGCAGGGTGGTACGGCGGGTCAGCGTGAACAATATCGTGCAGTAACTCTGGATCAGGGCGGCGGCCTGGGCGAAGTCGATGGTGTCGGGCATGGGGATGAGCGAGAGGGCCGGCACCACCACCTGATCGGCGAAGCCCCCGAAGCCGACGAATGCGATGACACGGTCGCCGACCATGGTGTCGCCGGCCCCCGGTCCCACCGCCGAGACGACGCCGGCGATCTCGCTGCCCGGTACGAACGGCGCCTCGGGCTTCAGCTGATAGGTGCCCTGACAGATCAACCCGTCGACGAAGTTGACCCCTGCCGCCCTCAGGTCCACCACGACCTGGCCGTCACCGGGGACCGGGGCCTCTCGCTCGTCGACCACCAGTGCGTCGAGAGGTCCGAGTTCGGGACAGACGATGGCACGCATGGCCGAGAACCTACCGGGTCACCGACGGACCGGCTCAGGTGCGCAGAGCGCGAAGTCCTCGGACCACACCGGCAAAGCTGTCGCAGAACCGGTCGACGTCGGCCTCGGTGGTCGACCATCCGACCGACAGGCGGAGCGACCGGTCCGCGTCCACCCCCATGGCTTCGAGGACGGGGGAGGGCTCCAGGGCCTCCGACGAACACGACGATCCCGAATGGACGGCGATCCCGCACTGGTCCAGGCCGAGCAGCACCGGTTCGGCCTCGACCCCCTCGATGCCGAGGCACACGATGTGGGGCACCCGGCCGACCGGATCGCCGAAGAGCCGAACCCCGTCGACGGCGGTGGCCGCCGCGATCAGCTGCTCGGTCCGCCGACGGGCGTCGGCGCCCTCTCCCGCCAGGACGCCGGCCCGGGCAAGCTCTGCCGCCGCGGCGCCGAAGCCGACCGCCCCGGCGACGTTCTCGAGGCCGCCACGGCGGGCCCGTTCCTGCTCGCCGCCGACCACGAACGGATCGAGCCGGAGTCCCCTCCGCACGATCAATGCCCCCATGCCCGGTGGCCCCCCCAGCTTGTGGGCCGATACCGATACGAGGTCGGCGTCGAGGGCACCGAGGTCGACGGGCACATGCCCGGCCGCAGCCACCGCGTCCACGTGGACGAGGATGCCCATGTCACGGCACCTCCCGACCACCTCGTCCACCGGTTGGACGGTGCCGACCTCGTGATTGGCCCACTGGCAGTGCACCAGCGAGGGCCTGGCGCCGTGCTCGGTCCGGCAGCGGTCCAACGCCTCGTCGACCGCCTCGGGCCGGATTCGACCGAGCCCGTCGGCGGCCACCGCCACCACCGGGGCCGAACGCGCCGAGGCGTCCCGTGCCGCCGAGTGCTCGACGGCCGAGCAGAGGACCGGTCCGGGTGCGGCCCGGGTGGCCCCCCACACCGCGGCGTTGACGGCCTCGGTGCCGCCGGACGTGAACACGATCTGGCGGGACCGCACCCCGAACAGCCCGGCGACCTGATCGCGTGCGTCCTCGAGTGCGGCCCTGACGATGCGCCCCTCGGTGTGGATCCGGCCGGGGTCCCCGGGGGGCGCGTGCTCCAGCCATTGGCGGAGGGCGGCCAGGGCGGCAGGGCGCAGGGGGGTGGTCGACGCGTGGTCGAGGTAGTGACGCGCCAACGACTCGCCGGTCAGACCACGGCGGCGCAGGAGTCGTCGCCCCGGGCGCGGGACGACGACAGCACGACCGGCACGGTGCCGTCGACGCTCTCCCCGCACAATCCGGCGAGCAGGCCCTTGACCATGCCGCGGTCCACGGCGCACAACACCGGGTACTGCGAGGCCGCATTGCCGAACGGGCAGTTCTCCGCCACCACCGCCGTCGTGTTGCCCTGGTCCTCGGCATGGGCGGAGAACCCGTGGGCCGTGAGGGTGTCGGCGATGGCGTGCATGGCGGTGCGCAGCGACCGCTGGCTGTCGCCGGGTGACATCTGCCCGGCCAGGGTGCGTCCGTACTCCTCGCCCACACGTTCGGCCATGCCCTCGGCGGCCACCGGACCGAGGAGCTGGAGCGCCTCTTGGAGGAGGAGGACCAAGAGGTCGTCACGCCGGGTCAGCAGGTCGAGGGTGGGGTCGTTGCCGATGACCCGGAACCGCTTGGACGGACGACCGGCGCCGCTGCCGACGCTGCGCTCCATGGTGACTTCGACGTAGCCGCCCGTCGCCAGTCGTTCGAGGTGGTGGCGTGCCACGTTGGGGTGGAGGGAGAACCGGGCCGCCACCTCGGATGCCGTCGTTCCCGGATTGGACCGTAGGAACAGGTAGATCTCCCGCCGGGTGGGGTCACCGAAGGCGGCCGTGACCGCGGTGACGGCGGCGGAGAAGTGGTTGTCCGACTCGCTGGAATCCGCCGGTTCGTTCAGCCCGGTCACCTCCGGTGAGGCAGCGGCCCCGGGCGCCACGCCGTTCAAGTTCGTCTGCACGTCCCCTAGTCTACCGGTGAAGGCGAAATTCCCCGAGGAGATGCTGGATGCCCATCGACGAGTCCCAGGTGACAGCGGCGGTTGCTGGCGTCACCGATCCCGAGCTCCGGCGTCCGTTGGGGGAGTTGGGCATGGTCGGTCCGGTCCGGACGAAGCGCAAGCGGGTGGCCCTGGACGTGGCCCTGCCTGTGGCCCACTATCCCCAGGTCGACGAGCTGGTGGGTCGTGTGACGGACGCGGTGGCTTCGCTCCCGGGTGTCGACGAGGTCGTCGTGGAGACGGTGCTGATGGAGGAGGAGCCGAGGGCGCGCCTGCGGATGCTGCTCCGTGGCGAGCCGGTGGAAGGTGGTACCCAGCACGCTCCCGATGACGGCCACGGCCATGCCCACGGCGGTCAGATCGGACACGAAGAGGGCCGTCCGAACCGGTTCATGCTGCCGCGATCGAAGACCAGGATCCTCGGGATCTCCTCGGGGAAGGGGGGCGTCGGCAAGTCGTCGGTGACCGTCAATCTGGCCGTCGCCCTGGCCGAGATGGGTTACGACGTGGGCATCCTCGATGCCGACGTCTACGGGTTCTCGGTGCCGAAGATGCTCGGCGTCCACACCGACCCGATGATCATCGGCGACCTGGTGGTCCCGCCCACGGCCAACGGTGTCCGCTGCCTCTCCATGGGCTACTTCGTCGCCGACGACACCCCGGTCATCTGGCGCGGACCGATGTTGCACAAGGCGCTCGAGCAGTTCCTCGTCGACGCATACTGGGGCGAGCCGGACTTTCTCCTGATCGACATGCCTCCAGGAACCGGCGATGTCACCCTGTCGCTCGGCCAGTACCTGACCAAGACCGAGGTCTATGTGGTGACCACGCCGCAGCCGGCGGCCGAACGCGTGGCCCAACGCTCCGCGTACGCGGCTCGGAAATTGAAACTGGCGGTGCGGGGCGTCATCGAGAACATGAGCTGGTTCACCGGCGACGACGGGACACGCTACGAACTGTTCGGCGCCGGGGGAGGTCGTCAACTCGCCGACGAGCTCGGGGTGCCGCTGCTGGGACAGGTCCCTCTGGTCTCGGCCCTGCGAGCGGGCGGCGACGACGGAGTGCCCATCGTGGTCTCCGAACCGGGGAGCGAAGCCTCCTCCGTCTTTGTCGCGCTGGCCAAGTCCATCGTCGACCTGGGTCCGGCCCGCGTCTACCGCCAGGAGCTCAACCTCCGCTCTTAGTGGCCCGCCCGGTTCGGCCCCACCTGGCCCGCCCCGGCCCGGCCCGGCCCGGCCCGGCCCGGCCTGGCCCGGGGCATCCGGCCTGCACGCTGTTGTCGGCGCACGACCTCAGCGTCGGCGCATTACTCTTGTAAATAACCAACCAAAGGTATGTTATTTTCGAAAGTGATGGCGGCGGAGACTCACCGCGGAGACCCCACACGCCCCCGACCCGGAACCCCGGAACCCCGGAACCCCGGAACCCCGGACAGGACTCAGTCCCACCCGGCGCGGGTCCGGGGCATCCCGCTCGTCCCGTCCGCGTCAGGGACCACGCCGAGCACCTGGTGGATGGCCAGGCCCCCGTCGTCGAACCCGTTCGCCGACGCCGCCATGTAGAGCCTCCAGATGTTGGCCCGTCCCAGCCCGACCAGGGACACCGCCTCGTCCCAGCTCCCCTCGAGGTTGGCCACCCAGTGATGGAGCGTCCTCGAGTAGTGCTCGCGGAGCGATTCGACGTCCCTGACCTCGAACCCGTGCTCCTGCATGGCCCGGATCACCTCGGCCACATCGAGCAGCTCACCGTCAGGGAAGACGTACCGACCGACGAACGACCTCGGTCCCAGCTTGGACCCCCCGGGAGTGGAGATGGCGTGGTTCAACAGGCGACCGGTCGGCACCAACAGGCCACGGAGGGTCTCGAAGTAGCGGCCCATACGCGAGGTGCCGACGTGTTCGAACATCCCGATGGACGAAATGGCGTCGAACTGCTCCCCGTGCAGGTCCCGGTAGTCCTGCATCCGGATCTCGACCTGCCCGTCGAGCCCGGCCGCTTCGACTCGCCGCCTGGCCTCGTCCACCTGCTGCCGGCTGAGGGCCACGCCGACGACCCGGGCTTGGTGATGGCGGGCCGCGTGCATGGCCATCGACCCCCATCCGCATCCGACGTCCAAGAGGCGTGACCCGGGTGCCTTGTCGAGGCCGAGCTTCCGGCAGATGAGCTCGTACTTCGCCGCCTGGGCATCCTCCAGCGTGGACTCGGGTGTCACGAACCGGGCGCACGAGTACGTCATGCTCGGTCCGAGCACCAGTCGGTAGAACGAGTTGCCCACGTCGTAGTGGTGGCTGATCACCTCGGCATCGCGGCGCTTCGAGTGGAGCCGGCCGGAGGGCCGGCACTCCTCGGGAGGTACGGGCAGGGGTGGCCCGAGCGCCCCCAGCCTCCGCGCCGCACGGATCGCAGTGGGAACGCTGCGGAGCCCGACGTAGCGGAGGTCGCCTGGTGATGCCTGGTGGAGCACCCGGAGGAGTCCGTAGAGGTCGCCGTCGACGGTGATGTCGCCGGTCACGAAGGCCCGGGCCACACCGAGTTCTCCCGGAGCCCACATGATCCGGCGCAGGGCATCGGGGGAGCGGATCTCCAAGGTGCCCAGCCCGTCCGCCGGGCCGACACTGCTCCCGTCCCAGAACTGGAACCGCACCGGCACCGTCGCCCCGACCAGGGCCTTGAGGAGTGGGGCCAGCGCGTCGGCCGCGCTCTCGCCGTCAGGTGGCGTGGCCGGGACCGACGGGCCGGGCCCGGTGCGGTACCCGGTGCCGGCGGTGAGGCCATCCGACGGGCCGAGCGCCGTGGGTTGCTCTGATGTACGGGTGACCATCTCCGACCTCCTTGAACGGTCGCCTCATTCCGAAGCCGAGACCGATCCTATGGTCGTGCCCACCCTGGCGATTCGCCGTTCGCGACAGGTCGGGGGGAGTCCGCTACAGGTGCCTGGTGACGCCGATTCCTGTCGGCAGCTTGTCCGGGTCCCAGTCGAGGAGGGCGACCGCCTGACCGAAGGCGAAACGGTCGGTCATCCCGGCCACGTAGGAGACCGCCTCGCGGACGGCATCAGGCTCACCTCCGGTCAGGTCGGCGGACCGTCGCCCCCTGTCGGGGATCAGATTGGGTCGGTCCCCGAAGTGGTCGACCAGCGCCCGCAGGACGCCTACCACGGCCCGACCCTGTTGCACCGAGCTCGGCCGCAGGTAGATGCGCTCGTAGTTGCTGGCCCGGAAGGCGGCGAGCGCCTCGGCCACGCTGTCGTCCATGCCGATCCTGCCGGTACCGAGGATGGTGGAGACGAGGGCATCGATGAACGTGCCCAGCTGCTGGCTCCTGCGGTCACCGCACCGGTCACGGACCAGCGCCGGCAGGGCGCTCGGGGTCACGATCCCGCTCTTCACCGCGTCCTCGAAGTCATGGCAGACGTAGGCGATCCGGTCCGCCCAGCTGACCACCTCGCCCTCGGGAGTGGACGGGGCCGGACGCGACCACGAGTGGTTCCGGATCCCGTCGAGGGTCTCCGTGCACAGATTGAGCGGCGCCAGCGAGACGTCGGCGCCCCACAGCGCATGGTCGAAGCCACCGTCGAGGTAGGGCGACAGCGCGTCCTCGCTGGCGTGCCCACCCGGACCGTGCCCGCAGTCGTGGCCCAGGGCGATGGCCTCGGTCAGCGCCACGTTCAGTGAGCAGGCCCGGGCCACGCTGGTAGCCACCTGGGCCACTTCCAGCGCATGGGTCAGCCGGGTGCGTTGGTGGTCGTCGGGAAAGACGAAGACCTGGGTCTTGCCGGCGAGCCGCCGGAACGCGGTGGCGTGGAGAATCCGGTCCCGATCGCGTTCGAAGCAGGTCCGCCAAGGGTCGGGCTCCTCGGGTCGGATCCGGTGACCTGCACCGTCACCCCGGGTCGCCCCCGGTGCGAGCTGCGCATCCTCGAGCGACTCGCGTGCCGGCCGGTCGAGGCCGGAGGACGGTCCGGGAGGTCCGGCCGACGCGTGGCTGTCGGCGTGGGCGAACGTGACCCCGGGCCCCCCGTGGCCGGCCATGGTCGCCGCCCACCGGCGGCTCCGCTCGCTCTGGCCGCCGTCCGGGGCGCCACCCTCGGCCGAACCGCCCCCGTCCGCCGCATCTCGATCGTCCATGGGGCCCAGTGTGCCCGATGGATGTGACCCCCGGGCGACGTCCGGGCGGCCGGGCGGGCGGAAGGGCTTGCGGAAGGGCGGGAGCGCGGGAGACGGGCGCGGGAGACGGGCGCGGGCGACGGGAGCGTCGCCGGACGGGCCGGGGACGGGGATACCTCGGGACCTTGTATCGTCGGTTCCGTCGGCAGATCCGCCGGCCCGGGTCGAACAGGAGCGTGCCAGGTGGATGTGCGTATCGGAATCGTGCAATCGATGAAGGAGCTCGACATCGAGTTGCCCGACGATGCGGACCACGACAAAGTGCTGGCCGACATCGAGACCGCGCTGGCCGCAGAGGGAACCATCCTGTGGCTCACCGATCGGAAGGGTCGCCAGGTCGGGGTGCCGGTGGCCAAGGTCGCCTATGTGGAAGTCGACCCGCCGGTCTCCGACCGCAGGGTCGGATTCGGGATCTCCTGATCCGGCGCCGGCCCTCGGCCCGACCCGCCGCCCACACCCCCCAGTTCCCTGGCCCACCCCGGCGGGGACCGGCAGGGCCCGACTGATGGCCGTGGACCGGTGAGCCCGCCGGCCGAGGCAACCGAGGCAACCGAGGCGGCCGGACTGGCGGACCCGGCTGAGCTGCCCCGACCGCCCGACCTGCTCGACCTCAAGCTGGTGTTCGTCACCGGCAAGGGCGGGGTGGGGAAGACCACCGTCGCATCGGCGCTGGCACTGCTGGCCTCCACCCGGGGGAAGCGGGTCCTCATCTGCGAGGTCGACGCCAAAGGAGACGTCGCCGGCTTCTACGAGGCGCCTCCGACCGGCTTCAACGAGAAGGAGATCCTCCCGGGGCTCTTCGCCATGACCATGGACACCGAGGCGTCGCTGCGCGAGTACCTCAAGCTCCAGCTGCGCATCCCGGTGGTGGGGCGGATCGGCCCGCTGGCCAAGGCGTTCGACTTCGTGGCCACCGCGGCGCCAGGCGTCCGGGAGATCCTCACGGTGGGGAAGCTCTGCTACGAGGTCAGGGAGCGGAACTACGACCTGGTGGTGGTGGATGCCCCGGCCTCGGGCCACATCATCGGCCAGCTGGCCGCACCCCAGGCCATCAACAACCTGGTGAAGGTGGGCCTCATCCGATCGCAGACCGACTGGATGCTCGAGATCCTCTCCGACCCCCGCGCCACCGGTCTGGTGGCGGTGTGCACCCCCGAGGAGATGCCGGTGAACGAGACCATCGAGCTGGCGAAACGGATCCGGTCCGAGACGACCGTGCAGCTGTCCGCGGTGGTGGTGAACAGGGTGCTCCCCGAGCTCTTCGGACGTCAGGAGGAAGCGGTCTTCGACGCCCTGGGCACGAGGGAGCCGGCCGAGCGTCTCAACGAGCTGGTCGGTGGTGATGCCGGCCCCGTACTGGACGCCGCCCGCCTGGCCGTCACCATGCGGCGCACCCGCTCCACCCACCTGGTCCGCCTCCGCCACGGGATCGACGAGTCGGTGCCGATGCTCTACCTCCCCTACCTCTTCACGAGATCGCACGGCATGCGGACGACGCGTCAGGTCGGCGCCTCGCTGGGCGAGGAGCTGGGGTACTGATGGCGGCGGGTGCGACGGTGCCGGGGCGGTCGGGCCGGGGGGACCAGGGCCGGGCCGCCGGCCGTGGGTCACGGCGGTCGAGGGACCGGACGCCGGCGGGCCACGGTTCCATCGACGGGCTGCTGGCCACCAAGGAGATCGCCATCGCCTGCGGACCGGGCGGCGTGGGCAAGACGACCACGGCGGCGGCGGCGGCGGTGATGGCCGCGGTCCGTCACGGCAGCAAGGTCCTGGTCCTCACCATCGACCCGGCCAAGCGGCTGGCCAACGCCCTCGGCCTCGACGGGATCGGCAACGCCGAGCACCGGGTTCCCGACGAGGCGTTCCGTGCCGCGGGGCTGAAGCCCCGGGGCCAGCTGTGGGCGGCCATGCTCGATACCAAGGAGTCGTGGGACGCGCTCATCCGGCGACACGCGCCGGACCGCCAGACCCAAGAGGAGATCCTGGCCAATCCGCTGTATCAGAACATCTCGGGGCGGTTCGTCCAGAGCCACGACTACATCGCCATGGAGCGGCTCTACGAGATCCACTCGGAGAGCGACTACGACCTGATCGTGGTGGACACGCCGCCGACACGCAACGCCCTCGACTTTCTCGACGCACCCCAGCGGATGGCGGAGTTCTTCTCGTCCCGCCTCCTCCGGTGGTTGATCGTCCCGTACCGGTCCCGCCTGGTCAACGCGGCCACCAAGCCCTTCTACAGCATCGCCGACCGGATCCTCGGAACCGAGTTCCTCGGGGACATCTCCGAGTTCTTCATCCTCTTCCAGTCCATGTACGACGGGTTCGTCGAGCGCTCCGAGTCCGTGGGCCGTCTCCTGTCCGACCGTCGGACCACCTTCGTCGTGGTGTCCACCCTCGAGGCCGTGCCGCTGCGGGAGGCCGAGTTCTTCGCCGAACAGCTCGGCTCCCGGCACCTCCACCTGGGAGCCATCGTGCTGAACAAGGTCCTGCCGGACTACCTGCGCGGCACCGACGGTGCGGCGTTGGCCGAGACGATGAAGGACCGCTCCTCGGAGCTGGCCGGACTCCTGGCCCCGTCGTTGGCGACCGTCGACCCGTCCCTCCACGACACCGATCAGATCGCCCGGGTGCTCAACGAGGTGGCCGACAGCTACCTCAACTTCCAGGTGGTGGCCCTGCGGGAGATGGAAGAGCAGGCCCTGCTGTCGGTGGTGCCCGACGTGCTGGCGACGGTGCCGTTCTTCGATACCGATCTCTACGACCTGGCCGGCCTGTACCGGCTGGGGGAGCAGATCTGGGACTAGGCCCGGTCCAGGAGCACCGGCTTCTGGACCGTTGCCCGGGGTGATTTACGATGCAGCCGTGACCGACATCGTTGCTCCTGCCCTCGACGCCTACGCCGCCGAGCACACCACCGCCCCCCCCGGCTATCTCGAGGACCTGGCCGCCGACCTGGTGGCCACCTTGGCGTCCCCGGGGATGATGGTCGGTCGGCTCGAGGGTCGGTACCTCGAGATGCTGACCTTCGCCCTGGGGGCGCGCACCGTGCTCGAGATCGGGACGTTCGGCGGCTACTCGGCACTGTCGATGGCACCGGGGCTGGCACCCGGAGGGAGGATCATCAGCTGCGAGATCTCCCCCGTCCATGCCGAGTTCGCCCGCCGCCACATCGCCGCCAGCCCCTTTGCCGACGCCATCGAGGTGGTGGTGGGTCCGGCCCTCGACACCATCGGCGACCTGGAGGGGCCGTTCGACTTCGTGTTCATCGACGCCGACAAGGCCGGCTACCCCGACTACTTCGAGATGGTCCTCCCCAAGTTGGCCCCCCGGGGACTCATCGCCGCCGACAACACGCTGTGGAGCGGGCGGCTCCTCGACCCCTCCGACACCAGCGAGGACACCGAGGCGCTACGGCGGTTCAACGACGCGCTGGCCCACGACCCCCGGGTGGTGGTGGTCCAGACCACCGTCCGTGACGGCGTCACGCTCATCCGGCACGCCGGATAGGGCGCAGGCTCCTCGGTGCTCGACTACCACCTCCATCTGTGGCCCCACGCGCAGAGCGACGCCCGGACCACCGTGGAGCAGGTGGCCGCCTACTGCGAGCACGCGGTACGGGCCGGCGTCACCGAGATCGCCCTCACCGAGCACCTGTTCCGCTTCACGCAGGCCAAGGACCGGCTCGGGGGATTCTGGGACGATCTCCCCGGCGAGGCCCTGCGGCCCGGCATGGCGGCGTACTGGGACCACCACGCCCGGGTGGACCTCGACGACTACGTGGAGGTGGTCCAGGCGGTCAAGGCCGAGGGGCTGCCTGTCGTCCTCGGCCTGGAGGTCGACTTCTACCAGGACCGCATGGACCAGGTCGCCGACCTGCTCGCCGGCTACCCCTTCGACGTGCTGCTGGGATCGGTCCACTGGCTCGGGACCTGGCGGTTCGACGTCCTGGACGACCCACTGGTCCTGGCCGAATGGGACGTGCGTGACATCGATGCGGTCTGGGACGAGTACACCCGGGCCATGGAGGAGCTGGGCCAGTCCGGGGTGTGCGACGTCTTCGCCCACCCGGACCTCGTCAAGATCGCCGGGCGGGTCCCGGCGGTGCCCGACGAGTTCTACGACCGGATCACCGAGGCGGCTGTCCGGTCGGGCATGGCCGCCGAACTGTCCTCGGCGGGTTGGCGCAAACCCGTCGGCGAGGAGTACCCGGCCCCCCCGCTGCTCGAGCGGTTCGTGCGCGCCGGGGTGCCGCTGACCACGGCGTCGGACGCCCACTCCCTGCCCGACGTGGCGGACCGCGCCGACGACCTGCGGGGCCTGCTCCTGGGGGCCGGCGTCACCCACCTGCAGGCGTTCGAGAAGCGGCGGGCCCACCCCGTCCCCGTCGAGCGGGCGGACGGGACCTGACCGATGGCCACCCCGGCCGAGCTGGCCTTCGAACGGACCAACCTGGACGAGTTCCAGCTCGCCCACCTCCAACGCCTGTTGGGGACCTGGGGGATCCTCGCCGACCTGTCCTTCTCCGACCTGGTGCTGCTGGCGCCGATGGCCCCCGACGCCCGCGAGCACCACGGCCACGGGTTGGAGCTGGTGATCCTGGGCCAGATGCGACCGTCCAACAGCGCCACCGTCGTCCAGCACGACCTGGTGGGCCAGCCCGCCGGGGCGGCCGACTGGCCACTCGCCGTGCTCACCATCGAGACGGGCGAGGTGACCCGGGGAGAGGCCCAGCTGGAGCCGGGGGAGGAGCCGGCCCGCCTGCACTGCATCCCCGTGCGGTGTGAGGGCACCACGGTGGCGGTCCTGGCCCGCCTGTCGGCCGGCGCCGGCCGCCGGCCCGGGCACCTGGAGCGGACCTATCGGGACCTGTTCGACCGGTTCGCGGTCATGCTGGCCGAGTCGACGTTCCCGTTCCCGAGCGAGGAGGTCGCCACCGAGGAGGCGCCCAGGGTCGGTGACGGGGTCGTCCTGGTCGACGAGGAGGGGCGCGTCCGCTATGCGTCGCCCAACGCCACCAACGCGTTGCACCGCATGGGCATGTACTCCCAGATCGAGGGCAGGCGCCTCACCGATCTGGGCATCGAGGAGTCGGCCATCGAATGGGCGTTGGCCTCGGCGCTCCCGGTGGTGGAGGAGGTCGAGCGCCGCCCCGACGTCACCGTCTTGTTGCACTGCATCCCGCTCCTGGCCCAGGACGAGGTGACCGGCTGCCTGGTGCTCCTCCGAGACGTGACCGATGTCCGACGGCTCGACCGGCTGTTGCTGTCCAAGGATGCCGCCATACGCGAGGTCCACCACCGGGTCAAGAACAATCTCCAGACCATCTCGGCGCTCCTCCGGCTCCAGGCCCGGCGTCTGCCCCCGGGTGGTGGGCGGGTGGCGCTCTTCGAGGCCGAGCGGCGGGTGCGCTCCATCGCCATCGTCCACGAGATCCTCTCGCGTGACCCCGGCGAACAGGTCCCCTTCGACGAGATCGTCACGTCCCTCATCCGTATGGCCGAGGACTCCGTGGTGCAGTCGCGCCCATTGACCTTCGACGTGGTCGGCGTCCTCGGTGAGGTTCCGGCCGATGTCGCCACCCCGTTGGCGGTGGTGCTCGCCGAGCTGCTGCAGAACGCCGTCGAGCACGCCTTCCCCGACGTCGTCGAGGACGAGGTCGGTCAGGTGGCCTCGATCCACCCGGTCGGCCACATCCAGGTCAACCTGGTCAACGACCTGGTGAGCCTGACGCTCGAGGTGGCCGACGACGGGTCGGGTCTGCCGGAGGAATTCGACATCGACCAGACCCAGAGCCTGGGACTCTCGATCGTGCGGGACCTGGTCCGGAGCCAACTCGACGGGACCATCACCATGCGCAACCGTCGGGACTCGGACCCGGGGGCCCAGGGCACCGTGGTGGCGATCGAGGTGCCCGTCCAGGAGGCCCAGCGGGTAGGCCTCTAGTCCGGGAGGCCCCTAGCTCGAGAGGCTCTCGTCCGGGAGGCGCAGTTCAGGAAGCGCGGCGGCGGGCGGCCAGCCAGGCCTTGCGCAGCTTGCGGCGCTCCTCTTCCGACGTGCCGCCCCAGACACCGGACTCCTGGTTGGTGGCGAGGGCGAAGTCGAGACACGGCTCTTGTGCGTCACATCCACGGCACACCCGCTTGGCCGCCTCGATCTGGTCGACGGCCGGCCCGGTCGTCCCGATCGGGAAGAAGAGATCGGGCTCTGTGCTGCGGCACGCCGCCGAGAGCCTCCAATCACCGTCGTCCCATTCGACCGTACGGTTCCACATCAGAGCCACGCTGATCCCTCCGCTCTCGTCTTCGTCCCAGAGAATTCCCGTTCGTGATCGATTTCACACTGTTTGTGATCGTTTTCACATGGCTCGGCGCCAAAATGTCACCGGCCGTTCAGGGTTCGTTCATTAGAGTAATCAGCTGCCTGTGGGGTTGCAAGCAGTTTCCGACGCCGCAGCACGCCTTTTGACGTGGTACTCGCTCCCCGTGGCGAGGAGAACGAGGAGAGTCCGGAAACAGTGGTGTCCGTGGCCGTCCAGGCCCACCGAGGCAGCCCCGACCCCGCGGCCGGGATCCGCCAGAACACGCTGGCGGCCTTCGAACGTGCCCGCGCCCTGGGTGCCGACGGGGTCGAGCTGGACGTCCGGCGGACCCGGGACGGTGCCATGGCCGTCCACCACGACCCGGCCATCCCCGGGCTGGGGCCGATCTGTGAGCTCTCCGCCGGTGAGCTCCCCGGCTACGTACCGCTCCTGCCCGAGGCCCTCGAGGCCTGCACGGGGATGACCGTCAACGTCGAGATCAAGAACCTGCCCGGGGAGCCCGGCTACGACGGGGACGAGCGACTCGCCGCCGCCGTCGCCGACCTGGTGGCCGGCCGCCGGCTGGCATCGGCGGTGGTCGGCCGCCTCGGCTCACCGGCGGTACTGGTCTCGTCGTTCTGGCCCCAGACCCTCGAGGCCGTCCACCGTGGCGCCCCGGACCTCGCCACCGGGCTGCTGGTCGCCCACTGGTTCGACCCGGCCGACTGTGTCCCGGCCGCCCTCGGGCTCGGGTGCTCGTCCGTGCACCCCCACCGGAGCCTGGTCGACGGCGCCCTGGTGGGGGCGGCCCACGCCGCCGGGCTGACCGTTGCGGCGTGGACGGTCGACGACCGTGACGGGCTGGACGCACTGGTGGCGGCGGGCGTCGACACCGTCATCACCGACGATGTGCCCATGGCCGTCTCGGCGCTCCGGGGACCCTGACCGTCGGTCCGGTCGGGCCCGATCGGCGCCGGCCGGGACGGCGCCGCCGGCGGGTCGCGGATCGGCCCGCTCTGACCTGGGATCACGGCCCGATTGGTCGAAGGCCCTTTTTTCGTCAACAATGCGGCCCATGAACGTAGTGGTATGTGTGAAGCAGATCCCCGACCCGGCCGCGCCCCCGGCGCTGGATCCGGCCACGAACACCCTCGTCCGGGCAGGGAAATTGATCCTCGACGACTCGGACGCCTACGGGGTGGAGATGGCCCTCCAGCTGGCCGAGTCCGCCGGTGGCGGAGACGTCACCCTGGTCTCGATGGCCCCCAACGGCGAGACGTCCGGACTCCGCACCGCACTGGCCATGGGAGCGGCCAAGGCCATCCTGATCAGCGACGACTCGCTGGCCGGGACCGATGCCCTCGGCACCGCCAAGGTGCTGGCGGCCGCCATCAAGCGGGCCGAGCCCGACCTCATCCTGGCCGCCACCGAGTCCTCGGACGGCTACACGGGCACGACGCCGGTGCAGATCGCAGAGCTGCTCGGCCTGCCCTCCGTGACGTTCGCCAAGAAGGTCGAGGTCACCGGAGACGCCGTCAAGGTCGAGCGCCAGACCGAGTCCGGCTACGACGAGGTGGAGAGCCCGCTTCCGGCGCTCGTGACGGTGACGGCAGGCGTGGTGGAGCCCCGCTATCCGTCGTTCAAGGGAATCATGGCGGCCAAGTCGAAGCCGGTCGAGACGCTGACGGTGGCCGATCTCGGGATCGATGCCGGTCAGGTCGGTGCCGCCGGCGCCGGCCAGGAGATCACCGAGGTGGCCGAGGCCGAGGCCCGCTCGGCCGGGGAGATCGTCACCGACGAGGGCGAGGGCTATACCCGCGTCATCGAATTCCTCGAGCAACTGAAGGTCATCTAGGACCGGTAGGAGAACAACGCACATGTCTGTCGACAAGATCTGGGTCCTGGCCGAAGTGGCCGACGGGTCCCCCATCACCACCTCCCTCGAGCTGATCACCGCCGCCCGCGAGCTGGGCGGCACGGTCGAGGCCGTCGCCTGGGGCGAGGACACCGCAGCGGTGGCCGGCACCCTCGGCGAGTACGGGGCCACCACCGTGCACGACGTGGGCGACCTGGCCGGCGCGCTGCCCGGCACCCCGGTGGCCGCCGCCATCGCCGCCGCCGTGGAGGCGGGAAACGGTCCCGAGGCCATCTTGTTCCCCGCCACCTACGACGGCCGGGACATCGCCGGGCGCCTGTCGGTCAAGCTCGACCGCCCGGTGCTCACCAACGTGGTCGGCCTGACGAGCGGCGACGGGGGACTGGTCTCCCAGCACGCCATCTTCGGCGGCAGCCAGATCCTCTCGGCCCGCTTCACCGGCCCAGGCCCGCACATCTTCGTGGTGCGGGCCAAGTCGTTCGCGGCCGAGCCGTCCGGCGGGTCCCCGGCCGCCGTGGTGGCCGCCCCGGTCCCCGATACCGGTGCCACCAATGCGGCCCGGATCGTCGCCCGTCACGTCGAGGAGCGCACCGGTCCCAAGCTCGACGAGGCCGCCGTGGTGGTGTCGGGCGGCCGTGGCCTCGGGGACAAGGACAACTATGCCCTCATCGAGGAGCTGGCCACCCTGCTGAAGGGTGCGCCCGGCGCCAGCCGGGCCATCGTGGACGCCGGATGGGTCCCCTACTCCCATCAGGTCGGCCAGACCGGCAAGACCGTCAAGCCCACCGTCTACGTGGCCTGCGGGATCTCGGGGGCCACCCAGCACCTGGTGGGCATGAAGAACTCGAAGAACATCGTGGCCATCAACAAGGACCAGGACGCGCCCATCTTCTCGGTGGCCGACCTCGGGATCGTCGGCGACGTGCACAAGGTGCTTCCCCAGCTGATCGAAGCGCTGAAGGCCCGGGCCTGACGGCGTGCCCGGCCGTTTCCGGCCGGGCACCATCGCTCCGGCGATCGACGCACCCGAGCGACTGAGGGCGGCGGGAACCCGGGTGTAACCTGCGGCGTCCCTGGGGGCGACGGCGATCAAAGGAATGTCACCGTCGGGCAGGTATTGTCCGGAAGCAACGCAGGCGCGCCGCGCTCCCATTCCACCGATGCCTTCGAGACGGTTCCATGCTCTGTCCGAACCCCCAATTCCGTCACCGCGCCAGTCCATCCCGAACCACAGACCCGGGACCGGTCCGGCTCCCTTTCCGCACCGGGCGCGGGCCGATGCCGGTTGACAACGTGATCGAGCAGCACCTCCCGGGCCCGGGCAGGCCGTGCCGAAGCCGGTAGAGGGGACCAGCCCCTACCTCCCGGGGTTGGACGGCATCCGCGCCATCGCCGTCCTGGCCGTGATCGCGTACCACCTGAATTTCGGGTGGGCGTCCGGCGGCCTCCTCGGGGTCCAGGTGTTCTTCGTGCTGTCGGGGTACCTGATCACCGACCTCCTCGTGGCCGAGTACCGCCGTCACCAGGCCATCAAGCTCGGCCAGTTCTGGCTCCGCAGGGCCCGGAGACTGTTGCCGGCCCTGTTCGTGGTCCTGTTCGTCACCGTCGGGTGGGCGACCCTGTTCGACCGCAGCCAGCTGGCCGCCCTCCGCAGTGACCTGCCGTCGTCCATCTTCTACTTCAGCAACTGGTGGTTCATCTTCCACCACATCTCCTACTTCGCCCGGTTCGGGCCACCGTCACCGCTCGGCCATCTGTGGTCGCTGTCCATCGAGGAGCAGTTCTACCTGGTCTGGCCGCTCCTGGTCCTGGCCGGGTTGAAGTGGCTCCACACCCGGCGCACCCTGATGGTGGTGACGCTCGCCGCCGCCGCAGCCTCCGCCGTGGAGATGGGGCTGCTGTTCGCCGCCTCCCCGTCGGGAGACCCCACCCGGGTCTACGACGGGACCGACACCCGCGCCTTCGCGCCTGTTGATCGGTGCCGCCCTGGCCTTCGGCCTCCCCCGCAACCGGGTCTTCGGTGCCATCACCCCGGGGGCCCGGCGGGTGCTCAACCTGGCGGGTGGCGTCGGCCTGCTCGGGATCTTCGTGATGTTCGTGGGCACCGACCAGTACCAGCCGTTCCTGTACGAGGGTGGCATGGTGCTCCTGGCCCTGCTCACCGCCATGGTCATCGGTGTGACCGTCCATCCGGGGTCCCAACTGCGCTCGATCCTCGGATGGGAGCCGCTCCGGTGGGTGGGGGAGCGCTCCTACGCCATCTACCTCTGGCACTACCCGGTCATCGTGTTGACCACGCCGCTGAACGCCGCCCCCAGTGTCCTGCGGGCCATCCTCCAGACCGGGGCCACGTTCGTCCTGGCCGCCCTGTCCTGGAGGTACGTCGAGGACCCCGTCCGGCACGGGGCCCTGGGGAGGCTGTGGGAGGGGGTGCGCCGTCGCCAGTGGACGCGACCCCAGCTCCGACCGCTCGGCTGGACGGTGGTCGGCGTGGCGGCGGTCAACGCCGTGGTCTGTGCCCTCGGCCTCTTCGGTGTGGTCGACGCGTCGGCTGCCGACCCCGGGACCCAGGTGACCAGCATCGTCCCCCACCATTCGACGCCGTCGACCACGCTGGCGACCCCGCCGGGCAGCTCCACCACCACGACGGTTCCGCCGGCCGGACAGGGGGTGACCGCCATCGGGGACTCGATCATGATCGACGCCGCCCCCACCTTGGAGACCCTGCTGCCGGGGATCGCCATCGACGCCCAGGTCGGCCAGCAGCTCTACCAGGTCCAGGCGGCCGTGGCCCAGCTGAAGGCCAAGGGCTGGATCGGGAACCGGCTCATCCTCGAGCTCGGGACGAACGGTCCCTACACCGTGGCCCAGCTCGAGACACTGCTCAACTCACTCGGCCCCATGCAGAAGATCGTGCTCGTGAACACCCATGTCCCCCGGCCATGGCAACCCCAGGTCAACGCCACCATCGCCACCGTCGCCCAGACCTATCCCGATACCGTCATGGTCAACTGGGACGCCGACAGCGCCAACTGCTCGCAGTGCCTCTATCCGGACGGTGTCCACCTCGACCCGAGCGGGGCCAAGTACTACGCCTTCCTCCTGGCCGAGGCCCTGGTGGCCCCCCTCCACCCGAGCCACCCCCCGCCGACCTCCACCACCGCGCCGGCACGACACCACCCGGCCGCCCGGCACCGGTAGGCCGCCCCGGGCCCGGTCCGTGTCACACCAGCGGCCACGGGTAGGGGGGGCGGTCACCGACGGGCTCGGGATAGACCCCCGACGCCACCAGGTCACGGGCCCGGTCCACCAGGGCCTGGCACTCCGACGGGGCCAGCAGCTGCGACAGCCCCTCGGGGAGCTCCGCCGCCACCCCGGCCACGTCGGCGAGCACGTCCTCTGGCACCTGCTCGCCGGCGAAGTCCCAGATGACCGTGCGGAGCTTGTGCTGGCGGTGGAAGCACAGCCCGTGGTCGATGCCCCACAGCCGCCCCCCGGCCCCCACCAGGACGTGTCCGCCCTTGCGGTCGGCATTGTTGGCCAGCACGTCGAAGGCGCACATGGCCCGCAGGACCGCCTCGTGGCCACCGTGCTCCAGCACGGTGAAGTAGTGCTCCTCGTAGTCGGCCTCGACGAACAGCTGCACCGAGCCCGGCCCGAACGGTCCGTCGTCGCGCTCGACGGTGGGCGGCACCAGGCCCCACCCCAACGCCTCCGACAGGACGTATGCCGCCACCTCCCGGCGGTACAGCCCGTCGGGGAAGTCCCACAGGGACTGCTCGCCACCGGCCGGCTTGTACACGGCGTTGAGCGAGCCCGGTCCCCCGTCGCCCAAGGTGACCAGGAACGTCAGGTTGGAACTCCACGGCAGGCGCCCCACCACGGTCATCTCGCGGGTGGACAGTTCCTCCAGTGCCGTGTCCAGCCCGGGTCCGAGTTCGGGGCTCCAGCCGGTCACACGGCCGGGGGGCGGTGGCCGTTGGTCCGGGGGCACTCGTGTCCAGACGGGTCGAGGGGCGAGCCGCACAACGGGCAGGGGGGACGGCCCGACTCGACCAGCGAGGTGGCCTGGATGGCGAAGGAGGCCGCCTGTTCCCGCGAGACGGACAGGCGGGCGATGGCACCGGTCTCGTCCTCGGCCACCAGCTCCTCGATGACCAGGATGACGCGGTCGTCGACGTCGTCGAAGGACACGCCGATGGTCCCGACCGCCCACGCCGGCTCCGTCGGCTCCTCGAGGCCGAGGTCGTCGGGCAGGTGTCCGGGCCGCTCCTGGTCCTTCACGATCCGGGCCAGGAGGTCGGCCACCACCGCCACCTGCTGCTTCTCGATCTTGAGCGTCAGCAGCGTCGGACCCTGCCGGCACTGGAGGAGGAAGAGGCGTTCACCCACCGGTCCGACCGTCCCGACGGTGAACCGGTCCGGCGACGAGAGGTCGTACCCGTCACTCATGCCATCCCGCCCGTCGGTCGCCGGCTCATGCGATGCCCACTTCGGTGAGGGAACCGGTGGAGTTGACTGTCAGGACGTGGGGTCCGGCGGCGCTGTAGGCCAGGGCGGACACCGAGCACGGGGAGATGCTCAGGCGCTGGAACAGGTCGAGGTGGGTACCCGAGGCGGCGGCCACCGCCGCCTTGATCGGGTCCGCATGGGATACCGCCACCACCGTCTCTCCCGGATGACGCTGGGTGAGGCGGGCAACCGCCGAGGTGATGCGCGCCTGCATCTCGAGGAACGACTCCCCACCCGGGAAGCGGAACCCGCTCGGGCAGCGCTGCACCTGCGCCCACTCCGGCCGCCTGGCCAGGTCCTTGAGCTCGGCGCCGGTCCACTCGCCGAAGTCGCATTCGATCAGGCCCCGATCGACGCGGGCGCGCAGCCCGAGCCGGCGGGCGATGGGCTTGGCCGTCTCGGCCGTGCGCTCCAGCGGCGAGGCGTACACGGCCACCGGTCGCCCGGGTCCGGACTCGGCCATGGCGACGATGCGCTCGGCCACCGCCTCGGCCTGGGCCCGACCGTCGTCGGAGAGGTGGAGGCCCGGCGTCCGCCCCGGGAGTACCTTCCCCGTCGTCGGGGTGGTTCCGTGGCGGACCAGGAGGACCACGGTGGGTCTCGGGGGGGTCTTCCGTCGGGTGGCCACGCCCGTTCACCGTACTCTGTCGTGCCCCAGGGCCGATCGGTCAGGATGCCGTGGTGGCCAGGGCGCGCGGTCGGGGCTCGGCGGCGTCGCACCCGTCGAGGGGCCCGTCGTCGTCGGGCAGCACGGGATCGCCGCTGTGGTCCTCGTGCGAGAGTTTGGACGGCCACCAGTTCCATCTCCCGAGCAGCACCACCACCGAGGGGACCAGCAGCGTGCGGACGAGGAAGGTGTCGAGCAGGATGCCGGCGGCCAGACCCAGCCCGATCTCTTGGACCTGGGCGTTCCCCGTCGCCGTCAGCACCCCGAACGTCCCGGCCAGGATCAGCCCGGCCGATGTGACGGTGGTGCCGGTGGCCTCCACCGCCCGTTTGACCGCCACCCGGATCGGGGCATGGTGGGCCTCCTCGCGGATGCGGGTCATCACCAGGATGTTGTAGTCCTGCCCCAGCGCCATGATGAAGATGAACATGAAGAAGGGGAGGACGAAGTTGATCCCGTCCTGGCCCCCGATCAGCTCGAAGACCAGCACGGCCAGTCCGAGTGATGCCAGGTAGGAGAGGCCGACGCTGACCACCAGGTACAGGGGGGCGACCAGGCTCCGCAGGACGATGGCCAACAGCAGCGCCAGCACGAGCATGACGATGGGGATGATGGTGAACAGGTCGTTCTCGGAGATCGACCCGACATCGGCTGCCAGCGCGGCATCGCCGTTGACACCGCTGGCGGTGGCCCCGATGGTGTGGCCCACACCGGTGACGGCGGCACGGATGGACGGTATGGCCGCCGCCGCCGCCGTGCTCTCGGGTGAGCCCGCCTTCAGCGACGTCTCGAACCGGAGGGTCCTGCCGTCCCCGCTGATGAACTGGGCCGAGCCCCGGTAGTCCCGGTAGGCGGCGGCCGACAGCGAGGTGGTGTCGGGCGGGACCGCCTGGAGCTGGGCCGCCGGTCCCAGGGCGCCCAGCTGGGTATGGGCCTCGGCGAGGGCGGCTGCGGTGATCGGCGTCCCGTTGGGGTCGAGAGCGCCCGTGACCGAGGAGAACTCCCCGGTCCGGGTGAGTGCCCGCTGGGCCGTGGCCAGGAGCTGGGGATCGTCCCACACCGAGTGGGGCAGCCGGAACAAGATGTCGGTGGGGTTGGTCTCGGCGGAGGGGTAGTCGGCGGTGAGGATGGCCTGCCCCCGGCCCGAATCCGACGTCGCCGGCGGGGGCGGGTCGTTGAAGCCGGACGGCGCGTAGGCAAGCATCGACACCGCCAGCCCGCCGAAGATGACCAGGCCGACGACCAGGGTGAGCACGGGCCGCCCCACCACCTTTCCGGCGATCCGCCCCCAGGTGCCCCCCCGATGGACGCCGGGCCTGGGGATGCGGGGCCAGAACACGCTCCGGCCCAACACGGCCAGGAGTGCGGGGAGCAGGGTCAAGTTGGCCACGAGGGCCACGGCGATGCCGATGGCGAGCGCCGGCCCGAGTCCCTGGTAGAGCCCGAAGGTGGCCACCACCACGGTGGCCAGGGCCCCGATCACCGTCAGCCCTGAGAAGGTGATCGACTCCCCTACCTTGCACAGCGAGAAGGCCACCGCCTCGTCGACGTCCTTCCCACGCCTGAGCTCCTCGCGCACCCGGAAGATCAAGAAGAGGCCGTAGTCGGTGCCCGCCCCGAGCAGCACCACCACCAGCAGGATCGGCGTGAGGTCGGAGACCTGGACCCCGAGGTGGCTGGAGGCGGCGATCACCGGTCCGGCGGCGATGAGTGCCACGGCCGAGGGCAGGAGGGCGATCAGTGGTGCCAACAGCGCCCGGAAGGTGAGGAACAGCAGCACCATGATGAACAGGACCGAGAGCACCTCGGTCAGCGTCTGGGTCTTGCCGTTCTGGTCCTGCTGGTCCACAGACTGGGCCAAGGACCCGGTCAGGTGCATGGCCAGGCCCGGCGGTGAGCCGGACGTGGTGAAGGTGGACCGCAGGCCGGCCACGATGGCGGCCTTGTCGCGACCGGTGGCGTTGGAAGGCACGGCGGCTTCGATCAACGCGGTGCGGGCCCTTCCGTTGACCGACTCGCCCTCGTCGACGACGGCGGTCACCTTGGGCAGCGAGCGCATGGCCTGCTCGGCCCGATCGACGGCCAGATTGTCCGCCGAGGTGAGCGATCCGGTCGGGACGGCGGCCACATAGGTGGCGTCCGAGATGGTCGACGAACTGAACGGGGTGGCCAGGACCGAGGCCCTGACGCTGGCCGAGCTGGAGGGGAGGAACTGGGAGTTGCTGTTCTTCTCGACGCTGGAGAGGGACGGGAGCGAGATGGTGAGGACCACGGTCACCACCACCCACGCCGCGATGATCAGCCAGCGGAAGCGCACAGTGAACCGTCCTAGGGCGGCGAACAAACGGAGATCCTCCTGGGGCTTCGTGGGGAGCCCACGGCGAGGTACTCCGGCCGCACGACCGGGAGCACCGCTCGTCCACACCAGGGCACCGCGGCCACCGATTGGTGGCTGGACCCCTCACGGTTCAGCCTAGATCTGGCACCCCCCACCCCATAGGGCCAAACGGCCCCCCCGTTGGCATTTTTAGGAGATTCTCAGGTCCGGCCGTCAGGTGGGGGCGGGCAGCCTCCGGGGCATCGGTACCGCCGTCTCGGGCCACCGCCGCCGGCTCACCCGGGCCAGCCGATGGAGGAGGGCGATGGCACCGGGGTCGTCGTCCCCCGGTCGGGTCTCGACGGCTCCGTCGGCGATCATGCCCTCCAGCAGCTGGCGGCCGGCATCGGTCCGGACGATGGTCAGGGTCCAGTCGTTGAACGCGCCGATGCCGCCGGTCGAGATGTCCGCATGCTCGGCGGCGAAGTCGGGGCAGGAGGTGCACCCCTCCCTGGTCCAGGCATGTGCCTCTTTGAGCGGGATCTCGTGGTACTCGCCGTCACGGGTCCAGACCTGGAACACCCCTTTGATGTTCATCTTGGCGATGTCCGCCCGGGCGATGCCGTACTTGGCCTCGAACAGCTCGGGGAAGATGGCGTCGTCGAAGGTCTTGGAGCACATGAGGCCGATGGTCAAGGAGAGCCGCCGGGCGATCTTGCCGGCCTTGCGCGCCTTCATCACGGGGGCAGCCGACGCCTGGCACCCCATCCCCACCAGGGCGATGCGCTCGGCTCCGCCTTCGATGGCGAGCGGGTAGGCCAACGGGTTGGCCGAGTAGGTGTAGCGCGACCCCGCCGCCGCCAGCACCTCGGCCCGGGTCGTGGCCACGCCCGGCACCGCTTTCCACGTGGACCCGTCCCCCTCGAGGTTCGACACCAGGGCCGCATCGATCACGTCGTGCTCGAGGGCCCAGATCAACAGGGCGGAGACCAGGCCGCCGTCCTGGCCCTTGGCGTGGATCTCGGGATCGGTGGCCCTGACCAGGAGGGTGTCCGACGAGATGCCGGCGACCTCGTCGGTCGTGCGCTCACGGCCGAACAGGTGGGTGTCGATCTCGGGCTCCCAGAGCCGGAACCGGGGGCAGGCCCTCGTGCACATCGTGCAGCCCTTCACCCCGTGGGTGCAGCTGTCGGGTCCCCCCTCGGCGTCGATGTGGAACGGCTTGTACCGCCCGCCGGTGTCGTCGTAGGAGAGAACGTCGTACGGGCAGGCGACCACGCAGGCGGCGCAGCCGGTGCACAGGCCCGACGTCACCACCTCGGTCAGGAGCTCGGACCAGTGCGGCTTCTCGGGAGGCATGGCCCAACCCTAGCGAGGGACGCCTGCGGCACTGTGCACACGGTGGCTATCTTCTGGCGGTGCCCGAACTTCCCGAGGTCGAGAGCTATCGATTGTTGGCCGAGCGGGCCCTCGACCGCACGATGGCCACGGTCTCCAGCCCTGACGCCTGGTTCTTGAAGGGCGCGGCCACCGGGCCGGTCCTGCGCCGGGTGCTCGTCGGCCACCGGTTCATCGGGGCACGGAGGATCGGGAAGCTCCTCTTGCTCGACGTCGACAGCGGGCCGACGGTCGGGATCCGCTTCGGGATGACCGGCAACCTGGGGGTGGACGGCGATGCCGGTGTCGACCAGATGCAGTACGCCCCTCGTCGGCGGGAGCCGGCTTGGGACCGGTGGTCGGTGGGCTTCGAGGATGGCGGTTCCCTCGTGGTGCACGATCCCCGACGACTCGGCGGCGTCCTCTTGGACCCGGACGTCTCCCATCTGGGGCCCGACGCCACCACGGTCCGGCTGGCGGAGCTCGCCGCCGCCCTCCGCGCCTCGAAGTCGCCCCTGAAGGCCCGGCTGCTGGACCAGTCGACGGTGGCGGGCATCGGCAACCTCATCGCCGACGAGGTCCTCTGGAGGGCGGCCCTGTCCCCGCTCCGTCCGTCGTCGTCGCTGACCGATGCCGAGGTCAGGCGGCTCCATCGGCACCTCGGACGGACCCTTTCGGACCTCACCGAGCGGGGTGGTTCGCACCGCGGCGACTTGATGGACGAGCGCCGCCCCGGAGGCCGGTGCCCGCGGGACGGAACCGAACTCGTCCGGTCGACGGTGGGTGGCCGCACCTCGTGGTGGTGCCCGGCCCACCAGCATTGACCGGGCTGCCGGTGCCGCCGGTGCTGCCGGTGCCGCCGGTGCCGCCGGCCACCGGTGCCCAGGGTCAGCCGCCCACCGGTGCCCAGGGTCAGCCGCCCACCTCGGCGAGGACCTTGGCCGCGTGGCCATCGGCCTTCACGTGGTACCAGGGCCGCGCAATCGTCCCGTCGGCGGCGATGAGGAACGTGGACCGGATGACACCGATGGACTTCTTGCCGTAGAGGGTCTTCTCGCCCCAGGCCCCGTAGGCCTCGCCCACCTTGTGGTCGGCATCGGTCAGGAGGGGGAACGTGAGGCCGTACTTGGCCCGGAACTTCTGGTGCTTGTCCGCGCTGTCGGCGGAGATCCCGAGGACGGGCACCTTGGCCTTGGCGAAGGCATGGAGGTTGTCGTTGAACTGGCACGCCTCTTTGGTGCAGCCCGGCGTGTCGTCCCTCGGATAGAAGTAGATCACCACCTGGCGGCCGGCGAAGTCCTTCAGCGAGACCTTGTTGCCATCCTGGTCGGGCAGGGTGAATGCAGGCGCCTTGTCACCGGCGGCGAGTAGTCCCATGGGAGCGGGTCCTTTCGTGTGGGGGCGGGGTCCGGGGCGTCCGGACAGAGACTCAGGGTAGGGCCTGGCCGGCCCGGCGCGCCTTGGGGCCCGGCTGCCGGCGCTCCGTTGGGGGGCGGAGACGGGCGGTCACTCTCGGGCGAATGTTTTCCCAAACAACATGCCGCGCGGTATGTCGAGTGGAGAAGTGCTCGGCGGCCGCAGCCTCCTGTCACCCCGGATGGAGGGGCAACGAGGGGGCCCCGGTCCGGGACGATGACCCCATCTCGGACCCCCGGCTCCGTCTGACCTGGTGTTACGGCCGGAAACCGCTACACTGGTGGGCGTGGGCGGCACCGTGCCTCCCACCGGGGTCTTCCTCATCCTGTTCTCCGGATCGCCGACGCGGACCGGAACAATGGCCCGAGGCGGGCCCGCAGGCGTTCGTGACACCCACGGCGTCGACGGCCGGCTGCCGGCTGTCACCGAACAGATGAGAGAGAGTTTCAAGACCCATGACCACCATCGCCGATCCGTCGGATCGCGTCCTCGATTCCGCCGCACAGACAGCCGCTGACGAGGACGCCCCTCGCACCTTCGCATCGCTCGGGGTCGACCCGTCGCTGGTCCGGGCCCTCGAGGCCCAGGGGATCACCACCGCCTTCGCCATCCAGGCCATGACCGTGGCCGACGCCCTGGCCGGTCGTGACGTGTGCGGGAAGGCCAAGACCGGTTCCGGAAAGACACTGGCATTCGGCCTGCCGCTCCTCCAGAGGACCATGGCATCCAGGGCGACCCAGCCGGGCCGGCCCCGGGCCCTCGTGCTCGTTCCCACCCGCGAGCTCGCCGTGCAGGTGAGCGAGGTGCTGGAGCCGCTCTCGGCCGAGGCCGGGCTCAGGATCGCCGCCGTGTACGGGGGCGCCGACATCGAACGCCAGGTCAAGAAGCTGCGCCGTGGTGTGGACGTGATCATCGCCACCCCGGGCCGGCTCATCGACCTGGGGGATCGCGGCGAGCTCTCGGTTGCCGACATCGAGACCCTGGTGCTCGACGAGGCGGACAGGATGGCCGACATGGGGTTCATGCCCCAGGTCGAGTGGGTACTGCGCCGGCTCGAGCGCGAGCACCAGACGCTGCTCTTCTCCGCCACGCTCGACGGAGCAGTGGACCGGCTGGTCAGCCGGTACCTCACCGATCCGGTCCTCCACGAGGTGGCGTCGCCCAACACCACGGTCGATGCCATGGAGCACCGCTTCCTCGAGGTGCACCAGATGGACCGGGTGAAGGTCTGCGCGGCCATCTGTCGGAACTCGGAGAAGACCCTCGTATTCGTGCGGACCAAGCGCGGTGCCGATCGGTTGGTCGAGCAGCTGCGCAAAGAGGGGATCAACGCCGACGCCATCCACGGGGACCTCCGCCAGACCAACCGGGAGCGAACGCTGAAGGATTTCGCCGACGGCAAGCTCCCCGCCCTGGTGGCGACAGACGTCGCCGCCCGGGGACTGGACATCGACATGGTGGATGTCGTCGTCCACTTCGACCCGCCGGAGGACCACAAGGCCTACCTGCACCGCTCCGGTCGGACGGCCCGGGCCGGTGAGGCCGGATTGGTGGTGACCCTGGTCCAGTGGAACCAGGTCCTCGAGATCGAGCGCATCCAGACCCGCATCGGGCTCCGGTCTCCGATCGTCGAGATCTTCTCCAACGATCCTCGCCTGGCCGACCTGGCCGGGTGGAACCCCACCAAGGACTGACCCTGCCCGAAGACCACTTCAGGCAGCCCATGACCGTGGGCGCCGGTACCGAGGGTGTCGAGCGGATCCTGGTCGTCACCGCCCATCCCGACGACGTGGACTTCGGCGCCGCCGGGTCGGTGGCGGTATGGACCAACGCCGGCATCGAGGTCGCCTACTGCATCGTGACGGACGGCGATGCCGGTGGATCGGACCGTTCGGTGCCGCGACCCCAGATGGCCGCCACGCGCCGCCAAGAGCAGACGGCAGCGGCCCTGGTGGTGGGCGTGCGGGACGTGACCTTCCTCGGATTCGCCGACGGCCGGCTCTCGGCCGACCTCGAGTTGCGCAAGGCCATCTCCCGGGTCATCCGCCGCTTCCGACCCGATCGGGTGGTGGCCCAGTCACCCGAGCGGAACTGGGCCCGGATCTATGCCAGCCATCCCGATCACCTGGCCGCCGGAGAGGCCGCCATCTGCGCCGTGTACCCGGACGCACGCAACCCGTTCGCCTTTCCGGAGCTGCTGGAGGAGGGACTGGAACCGCACACGGTTCCCGAGCTGTGGATCATGGCCACCGAGCGGGCCGACCGGGTGGTGGACACCACCGAGTTCTTCGATCTCAAGTTGGCCGCCCTCCGATCGCACCGGAGCCAGGTGGGCGGCGGGGAACATCTCGAGGAGCTCCTCACCAATTGGATGTCCGGCACGGCGTTGGCCGCCGGCCTCGCCGACGGCCGGCTGGCCGAGGCGTTCCATGTCGTGGCCTCTTCCTAGTGGTCTCCGAGTGCCTGGTGCGTCGCGCCCGGTGACGTCGTGGCCGGTGGCGCCGTCCTGATGGCGCCGTCCTGATGGCCGACGGGACGGGGGTCAGGGACCGACCCGGCACCGAACCGGTCAAGCCCCGTCTGCGGGGCGTCTTCCACGAGGTGGCGTTCTTCGTGTCGCTGCTGTCCGGTGCGGTGTTGGTGATCGCCGCCCCGACGCCGGGATCGTCACTGGTGATGGCGGTGTACGCGGTGTCGGTCTCGCTGCTGTTCGGGGTGAGCGCCCTGTTCCACCGGCATACCTGGGGCCCCGTCGGCCGGCGCCGGATGCGGCGGGCCGATCACTCGACGATCTTCATCGCCATCGCCGGGTCGTACACCGCCGTGGCCGGGATCGCCCTGAGTGGTTGGGCCCGGACGACAGTGCTGTGCATCGTCTGGGGCGGAGCGGTGATCGGCATCACGCTCCGCCAGGTGTGGCTCGACGCGCCCAAGTGGGTGATCGCCCTGCCCTACGTCGTGGTCGGCTGGGCCGCAGTGGCGGTCCTCCCCCAGCTGGAGCGGGCATTGGGGCCCGCAGGCTTCCTGCTGCTGCTGGCCGGCGGCGTCGCCTACTCGGCGGGCGCCGTGGTGTACGCCCTCAAGAAGCCCGATCCGTGCCCCGGCGTCTTCGGGTACCACGAGGTGTTCCACGCCTGCACCGTCGTCGGCGCCACGCTGCACTTCGTGGTCATCGCCTGGTTCGTGCTGCCGCTGGCCCAGTGACCGCCCGCTCACCGGCGGCCGCCACCGGCACTCCAGCGGTGATCAGGATCATCCGGCCATCTGACGGAGCATGTAGGGGAGGATCCCCCCGTTCCGGTAGTACTCGGCCTCCATCGGTGTGTCGATCCGCAGCCGCGCCTCGAACTCGACGACCCGCCCTCCGTCCTCGGCCCGGACCGCCACGTTCTTGGGGGTCGTCCCCTCGTTGAGAGGATCGAGCCCGGTGATGGTGAAGACCTCGTGCCCGGTGAGGCCCAACGACTCGGCGTTCTGGCCGTCGGCGAACTGGAGGGGCAGGACGCCCATCCCGATCAGGTTGGAGCGGTGGATCCGCTCGTAGCTCTCGGCGATCGCCGCCCGGATCCCCAACAGTGACGTTCCCTTGGCCGCCCAATCGCGGGACGAGCCCGAGCCGTACTCCTTGCCGGCCAGCACCACCAGCGGGACGCCTTCGGCGGCATAGCGCTGGGCCGCCTCGTAGATGGTGGTCTGCTCGCCATCGGGCAGGTGGATGGTGATGCCACCCTCGGTGCCCGGGGCCAGCTGGTTGCGGAGCCGGACATTGGCGAACGTACCCCGCACCATCACCTCGTGGTTGCCCCGACGAGCCCCGTAGGAGTTGAAGTCGGTGCGCTCGACCCCCTTGTCGGCCAGGTAGTGACCCGCAGGCGTGGAGGGGCCGATGTTGCCGGCCGGCGAGATGTGGTCGGTGGTGACGCTGTCCCCCAGCTTGGCCAGGACCCGTGCCCCGGTCACATCGGTGACCGGGGTCGGGTTCATCGACAGCCCTTCGAGGAACGTGGGACGCAGGACATAGGTGGACTCGTGATCCCAGTGGAAGGTGTCGCCGGTGGCCGTCTCCACGGCCGTCCAGCGCTCGTCGCCGTCGAAGACGGCGGCATAACGCTGACGGAACATCTCCGAGGTGAGTGAGGTCCGGATGGCTTCGGTGACCTCCTCGGGGCTGGGCCACAGATCGGCCAGCATGACCGGCTCGCCGTCGGAGCCGGTGCCCAACGGCTCGATGGTCAGGTCGGTGTCCATGGTCCCGGCCAGGGCGTACGCCACGACCAGGGGTGGCGAGGCCAGGTAGTTCATCCGCACGTCGGGATGGATCCGGCCTTCGAAGTTCCGATTGCCCGAGAGCACCGACGCCACCGACAGGTCGTGCTCGTGGACCGCCTCGGACACTCCGGGCAGCAACGGGCCCGAGTTGCCGATGCACGTGGTGCACCCGTACCCCACCAGGTCGAACCCGATGGCGGCCAGCGGCTCGGTCAGTCCGGCCCGGTCGAGGTAGTCCATGACCACCCGGGAGCCGGGGGCCAGGGTGGTCTTCACCCACGGCTTGGGCTTGAGGCCCCGCGCCACGGCCCGTTGGGCGACCAGCCCGGCGGCCACCATCACCTGGGGGTTGGAGGTGTTGGTGCAGCTCGTGATGGCCGCCACCACCACCGCCCCGTCCTCGATCTCGGCGGTCGATCCGTCGGCCAGCGACGCACCACCGGAGCGTTGCTGGCGCCCGAGCGCGGTCCGATAGGAGTCACCGGCACCGGCCAGCGTGACGAGGTCCTGGGGACGCGCCGGCCCGGCGATGCTCGGGACCACGGTGGACAGGTCGAGTTCGATGGTCTCCGAGTAGACCGGCTCGACGCCCCCGGCGGTGTGGAACATGCCCTGCTCCTTGGCGTAGGCCTCGACCAGGTCGACGTGGCGGTCGTCCCGGCCGGTGAACCGGAGGTAGTCGAGCGTGACGTCGTCGATGGGGAAGATGGCGCAGGTCGCCCCGTACTCGGGGGACATGTTCCCGATGGTGGCCCGGTTGGCCAGGGGCACCGCCGCGACCCCGGGGCCGTAGAACTCGACGAACTTGCCCACCACGCCGCGCTGGCGCAGGAGGTGGGTGATGGTGAGCACCAGGTCGGTGGCCGTGGTGCCGGCCGGCTGTTCCCCGGTCAGACGGAAGCCCACCACGGGTGGGACCAGGAGGGACAGCGGCTGGCCCAGCATGGCCGCCTCGGCCTCGATCCCCCCGACGCCCCAGCCCAGCACGCCGAGCCCGTTGACCATGGTGGTGTGGGAGTCGGTGCCCACCAGGGTGTCGCAGTAGGCCCGGCCGTCGTCGGTGGCGAACACCACGCGGGAGAGGTACTCGAGGTTCACCTGGTGGCAGATGCCGGTGCCGGGGGGCACCACCCGGAACCCGTCGAACGCCTGCTGGGCCCAGCGCAGGAGCTGGTAGCGCTCGATGTTGCGCTGGTACTCGATGTCCACGTTCAGGTCGTAGGCCTCAGGCCGGCCCGAGGCCTCGGCGATCACGGAATGGTCGATGACCAGCTCCACCGGGACCAGCGGGTTGACCTTGGCGGGGTCGCCACCGAGTTCGGAGAGGGCGTCGCGCATCGCAGCCAGGTCGACCACGCCGGGCACGCCGGTGAAGTCCTGCATCAGCACGCGTTCGGGGGTGAGGGCGATCTCCGCCGCGTCCTCCCCGCCCAGGCCGTGGCGTTCGGGGCGGTTGCCCCAGTCGGCCACGGCCTCGATGTCGGCGGGCCGGATCGCCACCCCGTCCTCGTGACGGAGCAGGTTCTCCAGCACCACTTTGATCGAGTACGGCAGTCGGGCGATGTCGTACCGGTCGGCCAGGGCGCCGATCCGGTAGATCTCGTAGGTGGAGTCGCCGACCGACAGGCTGCCCCGGGCCCCGAAGGAGTCGGGACCGGAGGCGGGAGTGGGGGAGAGTGCCATGACCCCATTCTGCTCCGCTGCGGCCCGGACGGCGAGCCGGGCCCGGCTCAGGTGCGGGTGCGGTACCGGTGCACGGCCAGGGGGACCAGCACGATCAGCAGCCCGACCGTCCACAGCAACGTCTGGATGACCCAGGTCGCCGTCGGCCCACCGACCATGAGCGCCCGACAGGCGGTGACGGTCACGCTGACCGGCTGGTAGGTGGCGAACCCCTGGAGCCACCCCGGCATCGACGACACGGATACGAAGGCCGACGAGACGAAGGTGAGGGGGAAGAGGATGGGGAACGACATGATCTGGGCCGTCTCGCTGTTGGGGGCGGACAGGCCGATGACGGCAAATCCCCAGGACAGGGCATAGGCGAACAAGAGGATCAACCCGATCCCGGCCAGGTAGGCGGCGACGCCCGTGGTCGGCCGGAACCCGACCAGGAACCCCACGACGGTGATGATGATGACCACGAACACGTTGCGGACGAGATCGGCCGTCGTGCGGCCGGTGAGGACGGCGCCCCGGGACATGGGGAGGGCACGGAAGCGCTCGATGAGCCCCTTTTGGAGGTCCTCGGCCAGCCCGATGCTGGTGCTCACCGCCCCGAAGGCCACCGTCTGGACGAAGATGCCCGGCATCAGGTAGTTGACGTACTCCGCCTCGGAGGTATGGATGGCACCGCCGAAGACATACCGGAACAGCAGCACGAACATGATGGGCTGCACCGTCGAGAAGAACAGCGCCTCGGGGATGCGGGTGACGGCCAGGAGATTCCGCCGGGTGAGCGTCAGCGTGTCCGAGACGGCCCACTTGGCCCGGCTGGCGAGCCCGGTCGAGTGCGGTGCACCCGACACGGTCGGTTCGGCGATGGCGGTGGTCACGAGAGCTCTCCTGTCACGATGGGCATGGCACGCTCGGCCCGGCGCATCCGCCGGCGACCCCGGCCGCCCCCGGCGTCGTCGGACTCCTCGGGACCGTCGGACTCTTCGAACCCCTCGGTGCGGTGGCCGGTCAACGAGAGGAACACGTCATCGAGGCTCGGCTCCCGCAACCGGAACGTGGCGGGGGTGATGGCTTCGGCGTCGAGCGACCGGAGCGCCCGCATGGCGGCCTGCGGGCCGTTGTCCACCGTGACCTCCACCACCGTGCCGTTCACCAGTGCCGCATGAGGCCCGAGGGCGTCCAGGACCGTGCCGGTACGGCGGGCGTCCTCGATGGTCGACAGCCCGACTTCGAGCACCGTCGCACCCAGGTCGGCCTTCATCGACGTCGGGGTTCCCTCGGCGATGACCCGTCCGTGGTCGATGACGGCAAGGGTGCTGGCCAGTCGGTCCGCCTCCTCGAGGTACTGCGTGGTGAGCAGGACGGTGGTGCCGCTCCCGACCAGGCTCTCGATGACCTCCCACAGGTCGTTGCGGCTCTGGGGGTCGAGCCCGGTGGTGGGCTCGTCCAGAAACAAGACGGTGGGCCGGGCCACCAGGGCGGCAGCCAGGTCCAGACGCCGGCGCATGCCCCCCGAGTACGTCTTGAGTGGCCGGTCACCGGCATCGGCCAGGTTGAACTGGCTGAGCAGGTCGCTGGCCCGGCCGGTGACGAAGGAGCGGTCGAGATGGTTGAGGTTGCCCACCATGACGAGGTTCTCCCGCCCGGTGAGGTTCTCGTCGACGGCGGCGTACTGGCCGGCCAGGCCGATCAGGCTGCGGACGAGGCCGGCCTCTTTCTGCACGTCGTGGCCCAGGACGCGGGCAGCGCCACCGTCGGGCCGCAGGATGGTGGTCAGGACCCGGACCGCGGTGGTCTTCCCCGAGCCGTTCGGACCCAGGAGGCCGAAGACCGTACCCTCCTCGACGGTGAAACTGACGCCGTCGAGGGCGCGGACCTCACGCTTGCCCCGGAAGGTCTTCTTCAGCTGGTCGGCTTCGATGGCGAGGGGCATGGGGGAGATCCTGTCTGGTGGGTGGGCGCCGGCCGACGTGCGAGGACGCGGGCGGGAGCGGGCCGTACGGGGCGGCGGGGAGTGGGGGACGGGGCGCTTCTGGACCCCCGGGCTCCTGGAGGCGCATCTTAGGACGTGGCGGGCGACCGGCGACCACGTGCGGGAGGGGCGCGACGGCCATGGCTTGGATAGCCTCGGCCCATGGAAAAAGGCGACCAGGTCCAGGACTTCGAGCTCCCCGACGAGGACGGCACCCCGAGGAGGCTCAGCGACCTCGCCGCCAACGGGCCGGTGGTCCTGTTCTTCTACCCGGCGGCGATGACACCGGGCTGCACCGCCGAGAGCTGCCACTTCCGGGACCTGCAGGCGGAGTTCGACGCCGTGGGCGCCCAGAGGGTGGGCATCAGCGCCGACCAGGTCGACAAGCAGAAGAAGTTCTCCGACAAGCACGCCTTCGACTTCCCGCTGCTGTCGGACCCCGACGGGGCCGTGGCCACCCAGTTCGGGGTTCGCCGCCGGTTCACCCTCCTCACCCCCACCAAGCGGGCCACCTTCGTGATCGGACCGGACCTCAAGGTGATCGAGGTCATCCAGAGCGAGGTGCGTATGAACGTGCACGCCGACCGGGCCCTCGAGGCGCTGAAGTCCTACTCGCCGAGCTGAGCCTTCGCCGGCCTCGACCCCTCCCCTCGGGGTGGTGCACCGTCCCCGTCCGGCCGACGTGGCGATGGGAAGCTGTCTCCATGGATGCACGGCCGTCGACCCGGCCCGCATGAGCCCGGTGCCGGGTTCCGCCCGCATCGAGCAGCTGGCCCAGGCCGTGGCTGAACGCGTCGTCACCATCGTGATGGACGCCATCGACATCGACGCCCTCCTGGAGCGTGTCGACGTCGACGCCCTCATCTCCCGCGTCGACGTCGATGGCGTGGTGGGACGGGTCGACGTGGACGGCCTCATCGACCGCGTGGACGTGGAGAAGATCATCGACCGTGTGGACGTGGAGAAGATCATCGAGCGGGTCGACGTGAAGAAGATCATCGAGCGGGTCGACATCGACGCCCTGGTGGAGCAGACCGAGCTCGGGACCATCATCGCCAGGTCGACGACCGGCATCGCCTCGGAGGTCCTCGATGTGGTCAGGGCCCAGGGGGTCGGCCTCGACGATTTCTTCGCCCGCTGGGTGAACCGGATCCTCCGCCGTCCGCAGCAGTCCGTCCCCTTGGGCCCGCCGTCCCTGGTGGCCCCGCCGCCGGCCGCCCCCGAGCTGACCGTGGGCGGCGGCTGATGGCCACCGACACGATCGTGCCACCGATCGAGGGTCGCCAGGGCCACTACGCCGGGGCGGTGAGCCGACTGGCCGCCTTCGCCGCCGACGTCGGTGCCTCGTGGGGTCTGTTCACGCTGGGCGCGGCTGCCCTCGACTTCTCCATCCAGCTGGTGACCGGGGGGCAGTTCTCGCTGACCAAGCACCAGATCGTCACCCTGGTCGCCGTCGTCGTCTGGGAGTTCGTGTACTTCGCCTACCAGTGGGCACTGAGCGGCAAGACCATCGGCATGGCGGTGCTGGGCATCCGGGTGGTGAGGGCGGACGGTACGCCGATCGGTTGGCGCCAGGCCGTCGTCCGCACGCTGGCCCTCCCCCTCAGCTTCCTCATCCTCGGCCTCGGATTCCTCGGCATCCTCACCAACCGCGACCGGCACACGCTGCACGACCGGATCGCCGGGACGGCGGTCGTCTACTCGTGGGACGCCCGGGCCGCCCGCCTCCGGTGGTTGGCCAAACAGGAGCCCACCACGCCGGCCTGAGGTGCGATGCTGGCATCGTGGCCGGCCCCACCCGACTCTTCCCACGTGCGCCGGTGTCGGTGGTGCCCGGTGCCGTCCACCTCCCCGGGTGGCTCGACGTCGACGGCCAACGTGCTCTCCTCGGCCGGTGTCGGCGGTGGATCGCCGCCTGCGGGGGGACGAGGTCCCCGCGCATGCCATGCGGTGGGGTGATGTCGGTGGAGATCGCCTGCCTCGGATGGCACTGGTCCCCCTACCGCTACTCACGCACCGTCGACGACGACGACGGTCGACCCGTGGTGCCGTTCCCGGCCGGGCTCACCGAACTGAGCGTCCGCGCCGTGGCCGACGCCTCGGCCGTCGACCCGGCCGTCGACCCGGCCGTCGACCCGGCCGTCGACCCGGCGTTGTCGGGGGGATATCGGGCCGGTCCGGCCGTCGCCGGCTCCGGGGAGGTCGTCGGGTACCGGCCCGACGTGGCCCTGATCAACTGGTACGGGCCGGGAGCCAGGATGGGCATGCACGCCGATCGCGACGAGCGGTGCGATGCTCCGGTGGTGTCCTTGAACCTCGGTGATTCCGCAGTGTTCCGCTTCGGCAACGTGGAGGACCGGCGGCGCCCATGGACCGACGTGCTGCTCGAGTCCGGCGACCTCTTCGTCTTCGGGGGGCCGGCCCGGTGGGCGTTCCACGGCGTGCCCAAGGTGCTGGCGGGGACCGCTGATCCGGTGATCGGGATCCGGCAGGGTCGGATCAACCTCACCGTGCGCCAGTCCGGGCTGCCCGATCTCGTCGCTCCCCACCGGCCCGGGCCACCGAGGGACTAGGACTCGAGGCTGTCGACCATCCTCGCCACCAGCCCGGCGAGGCGCTGCCGTTCGCCCGCCGAGCGCGAGGCGCCGGCGGTACCCAGCGCCAGCCCGGCCGCCGATGCCGCCCCCACCACCAGCGGGGCCAGGTCGCCGGCGGCCTCCTTCCCGAGCAGCGCCGTCAGCGAGTCGGTGACGACGCCGAGGAGATAGTCGGCCTCGAGCTGCCTCCACCGTTCCCATCCCAGGGCGGCTGGGGCCTCCAGCACCGCCACCCGGAGGTACCGGGGGTCACGGCAGGCGGCGAGGAACAAGTCGATACCGATGCCGAGCCGGGCCCGGGGGTCGTCCGTCCCTCGGAGACCGGCCTGCAGGCGTTCGGAGAAGTGATCCTCGAGGGACAAGAATGCCGCTTCGAAAAGCTCGGATTTGTCCTTGAAGTGGTGGTAGACCGCACCCTTGGTGAGACCGACCGCCTCGACGATCCGGTCGATGCTGGCCCTGGCGAACCCCTCTTCGGCGAACTGGGCGACGGCGGCCTCCAGGATCCGCTGGCGGGTGAGCGCGGCGTTCCGGGTCTTGGGCTCCTGGACCGCGGTCTTCTTCGGTGGCATGACGCGATGCTACCCCCGTTTCACATACCAAACGAATGTTATTCGCAGGATCAGAAGGCGGGTCGTTCGCACCGGGGCCACCACGTCGCCGGTGCCCCCGGCAAACGTGCCCCCGGCAGGACTCGAACCTGCGCCACCGGCTCCGGAGGCCGGTGCTCTATCCGCTGAGCTACGGGGGCGTCTTTCGGGGATTCCGGCGACTCCAGCCGGGCATTCCCGATGCCGGGCTGCCAACTGTAGTGCGACCGGTCCCCGCCGGACTCCCGCCGGACTCCCGGCACAGACCGGTCACCTCCACCGACGGCGTATCCTCGCTGCAGTATGTCGACCCGGGATCAACTTGCCGAAGCGGTCAGCCGCGCCCTCGCCACCATCAGCAAGAGGGACGGAGTGGACGTCGAAGTGGAGCCGGGCTCGGTGCATCTGGAGCGGCCGGCCCGACGGGAGCACGGGGACTGGTCGACCAACATCGCCCTCGTCACGGCCAAGCGGGCCGGGATGAGTCCCGCGTGACCTGGCCGCGGCATTGGTGGCCGAGCTGGAGGCTTCCCCCGCCCCGCACACCGCGTCGGTGGAGATCGCCGGTCACGGGTTCGTGAACTTCCGCCTCGACGACGGCTGGCTCACCGAGGCGTTGGCAGAGCTGCTGGCCGCCGGCGAGGAGGCCTACGCCCGTCCCGACGTCGGCCGGGGTGAACGGGTGCAGGTGGAGTTCATCTCCGCCAATCCGACCGGTCCGATCCACGTCGGCAACGGATGGTGGGGCAGCTACGGGGACGCCTTGGCCCGGGTGCTCGACCGTGCCGGCTACGAGGTCAGCCGCGAGTACTACGTGAACGACACCGGGGGGCAGATCCGGACGCTCGGCGGCAGCCTGCTGGCCCTCCGGCGGAACCGGCCGGTGCCAGAAGGTGGGTACCAGGGGGAGTACCTGCAGGCCCTGGCGGCCGGCTTCGACGGCCCCGAGGACGTGACCGCGGCCGGCCGGTGGGCCGCCGAGCGGATCCTCGCCGACATCCAGGCCACGCTGGCCTCGGTGGGGATCGTCTTCGACGAGTGGTACAGCCAGGCGTCCATCGAGGAGAGCGGCGCGGTCGACGAGACCATCGCCTTGTTGGCCGAGCGGGGATTGGTGTTCGAGCAGGACGGGGCCACCTGGTTCCGGGCCACCGAGCTGGGCGACTCCCGCGACCGGGTGTTGCGCAAGTCCAACGGCGACGCCACCTACCTCGCCGGCGACATCGCCTATCACCGCGACAAGTTCTTGGTGCGGGGGTTCGACAGGGTCATCGACGTGTTCGGGGCCGACCACCACGGACAGGTGGCCAGCCTGAGGGCCGGGGTGGAGGCGCTCGGGGTGGATCCCGGGCGCCTGGAGGTGAAACTGGGGCAGATGGTGTCCCTGGTCGACAACGGCGAGGCGGTGAAGATGGGCAAACGAGCCGGGAACGCCATCTCGCTCGAGTCGCTGGTGTCCGACATCGGGCCCGACGCCACCCGCATCCTCAGCCTCATGAGCACACTCGACCAGGCCACCACCTTCGACCTGGCCTCGGTACGCGAGCAGTCGGTCGAGAACCCGGTGTTCTACGTGCAGATGGCCAGCGCCCGCATCGGCGGGGTGGCGCGCAAGGCAGCCGAGCGCAACGTGTCGCGGGCGCCGGTCGACACCGTCGACCTCGCGCTGCTCGCCCACCCCCGCGAGCTCGACCTCATCCGCTGCCTCGAGGAGCTCCCCGAGGTGGTGGCCGACGCGGCTGCCGATCGTGCCCCGACCAAGGTGACGACCTGGGTGCGGCGCCTGGCCGCCTGCTTCCACGGCTTCTACCACGACTGTCCGATCCTGGCCGAGGACGTGGACCCGGCACTGACCCAGGCCCGGCTGTGGCTGGTGGAGGCGTCCCGGATCGGGCTCGCCATCGGACTCGGCCTCCTCGGGGTGTCGGCGCCGGAGGCGATGTGAGCGAACCGGTCCCGACGGGTGGGGCCCCGACGGGTGATGGCCCGGCCTACGCGGACCCCACCGACCCGGTGGCACCGACCCTCCTCCCCATGACGGCCACCGTCGCCGCCGGCGGCCACCTGGCCGTGGGAGGCGTCGACGTGATCGAGTTGGCCGAAGAGTTCGGGACGCCCCTGTTCGTCTACGACGAGGCCCACCTCCGTGCCCACTGCCGGGACGCGGTCGAGGCATGGGGTGACGGGGTCGCCTACGCCACCAAGGCCTTCTTGTGCGTGGCCATGGCCCGGCTGGCCGACGAGGAGGGGATGTGCCTGGACGTGTCGACCGGAGGTGAGCTCCATGTCGCCCTCTCGGCCGGTGTCCCGGCCGACCGCCTGGTGCTGCACGGCAGCAACAAGTCGGACGAGGAGCTGGCCGCCGGACTGGCCGTCGGCGTCGGGCGCATCGTCATCGACTCCTTCGACGAAATCGACCGCCTCGAACGGCTCGTCGCCGGGGTGGGCGGGGATGGGCGCCAACCGAGGCCCCAGGTGCTGGCGCGCATCACCCCCGGCGTCGAGGTGCACACCCACGAGTTCGTCCGGACCGGCCAGGAGGACTCGAAGTTCGGGTTCGGCCTGGCGTCGGGGGCGGCGGCGGTCGCCGTCGAGCGCCTCGTCGGTCTCCAGCGCCGGGGGGTCGTCGATTTCGTCGGCATCCATGCCCACCTCGGGAGCCAGGTGTTCGCACTGGCCCCGTTCACCCAGGCGATCGACGTCCTGGCCGAGTTCTTCGCCCCCCTCGGGCTCCCGGAGTTGGTGGTCGGTGGCGGGCTCGGGGTCGCCTATGTCAACGGCGAGGAGGCCCCGCCCATGGCCCAGTGGGCCGCATCGGTCCGCCAGGCGTGCCGGCGCGCCGGCATCGGTGAGTCCGTCCGGGTCACCGCCGAGCCGGGCCGGGCCATCGTGGCGTCCGCCGCGCTCACCCTCTACCGGGTCGGCACGGTGAAGCACGTGACCGACCACCGCACCTATGTCTCGGTGGACGGGGGCATGAGCGACAATCCGCGTCCCGTTCTGTACGGGAGCGGGTACGAGGCGTTCCTCCCGCGGGAGGTGACGGCGACCCGTCCCCAGCCGGTCCGGGTGGTGGGCAAGCACTGCGAGAGCGGTGACGTGCTCGTCTCCGACGCCTTCGTCCCCGATGACCTGGCGGTGGGCGACGTGCTGGCCACCCCGGTGACCGGCGCCTACGGCCACTCGATGGCGTCCAACTACAACAAGGTCCCCCGGCCGGCGGTCGTCTTCGTCGCCGGGGGCGAGGCACGAACCGTGGTCCGTCGCGAGACACTCGACGACCTGGTGCGGCTCGACGTGTGACCGGTCCGGGGGACCGACCCCGCTCCGGCCAGGCGGTAGCGTGACCGGGTGACCTCGGCGCCCCCGTTCGAACGTGTCGTGCGCATCGCGGTGCTGGGGTGCGGCAATGTCGGGTCGTCGTTGGTCGGGATCCTGGCCGAACGGGCCGATGCCCTGGCCGTCCAGTGCGGCGCCCGCCTCGAGGTTGCCGGTATCGCCGTCAGCGACCTGTCCCGCAGCCGGGCCGATCACATCCCGACCGCACTGCTGACCGCCGACGCCGCCGGGCTGGTCGCCGACCCCGCGGTGGACGTGGTGGTGGAGTTGATCGGCGGTCTCGATCCTGCCGGGCCACTGGTCCGGGCGGCGCTGGAGGCGGGCAAGCCGGTGGTCACCGCCAACAAGGCGCTCCTGGCCTCCCCGGAGGGCGTGGCCCTGCGGGGCCTGGCCAAGGAGCAGGGAGTGGACCTGCTGTACGAGGCGGCCGTGGCCGGTGCGATCCCCCTGGTCCGGGCGTTGCGTGAGTCGCTCACCGGCGAGCGCATCCACCGGGTCATGGGGATCGTCAACGGGACGACCAACTTCATCCTCACCAAGATGAGCGAGCAGGGCGCCGACTACGCAGAGGTCCTGGCCGAGGCCCAGTCCCTGGGGCTGGCCGAGCGGGACCCCACCGCCGACGTCGAGGGGTACGACGCCGCCGCCAAGGCCGCCATCCTGGCCGGGGTGGCGTTCGGCTACGACGTGGCCGGCGCCGACGTCATGCGCGAGGGGATCACGTCGGTGCGGGCGGTCGACGTGGAGTTCGCCGAACGGCTGGGCTATTCGGTGAAGCTGCTGGCCGTCGTGGAGCGAACCGGCGACGACGCGCTGTCGGTGCGCGTACACCCGGCCATGGTCCCCAAGTCCCACCCGCTGGCCGGTGTGCGTGACGCGTTCAACGCCGTGTTCATCGAGGGGGAGGCGGCGGGAGAGCTGATGCTCTACGGCCAGGGGGCGGGCGGTCTCCCCACCGCCAGCGCGGTCGTCGGTGACTTGATCGATGCGGTGCGGAATCGTCAGGCGGGCACGACAGCTCCGACCCCGGACCGCGGCCCGGCCCGGCTCCTGCCCATCTCCGAGTTGGTGACGCCCTGCTACGTGAGCCTCGACGTCGCCGACCGGCCGGGGGTACTGGGTACGGTGGCCACGGTGTTCGGCGACCACGACGTCTCGATCCGGTCCATGGAGCAAGAGGGCTACGCCGGCGAGGCCCGATTGCTCTTCATCACCCATCCCGCACGGGAGGGGGACCTGCAGGCGACCCTGGCGGCGCTCCACGACCTCGGCGTGGTGGAGTCGATCGGTGGGGTCATGCGCATCGTCGGGGACGGCGTGTGATGACGGTACCGGGACGGGACCGGACCGCATGGAGGGGAGTGATCGAGGAGTACCGCCAGTTCCTGCCGGTCTCGGACGCCACGCCGGTGGTGACGCTGCTCGAGGGCGGGACCCCGCTGCTGGCCGCGCCCCGGCTGTCGGCCCGGGTCGGGGCCAGGGTGCTCTTGAAGGTCGAAGGGGCCAATCCCACCGGCTCCTTCAAGGATCGCGGCATGACCGTGGCCATCTCCAAAGCGGCCGAGGAGGGCGCCAAGGCCGTCGTGTGCGCGTCCACCGGCAACACCTCGGCGTCTGCCGCCGCCTTCGCCGCCCGGGCCGGCCTGACATGCGCCGTCCTGATCCCCGAGGGGCACATCGCTCTGGGAAAGCTGGCCCAGGCGTTGATCCATGGAGCGCGCGTCCTCCAGGTCCGGGGCAACTTCGACGAGTCCCTGACCATCGTCCGCCAGCTCGGGGACCGGGCCCCGGTGACGGTGGTCAACTCGGTCAATCCCTACCGGATCGAAGGACAGAAGTCGGGGGCGTTCGAGGTCGTGGACGTCCTGGGCGACGCTCCCGACGTCCACTGCATCCCGGTGGGGAACGCCGGGAACATCACCGCGTATTGGAAGGGGTATCTCGAGTTCAAGGAGGCGGGGCGGTCGACCCGCCTGCCCCACATGCTCGGCTTCCAGGCCGCCGGCGCCGCACCCATCGTCGAGGGCCACCCCGTCGAGCATCCCGAGACGGTGGCGACCGCCATCCGGATCGGCAATCCGGCCAGCTGGTACGGGGCGACATCGGCAGCGTCCGAATCCGGGGGCGGCATTGCCGCCGTGACCGATGACGAGATCCTCGAGGCATACCGGTTCCTGGCTACCGAGGAGTCGGTCTTCTGTGAGCCGGCTTCGGCTGCGTCGGTCGCCGGCCTGGTGAAGTACGGGCTCCCCGAGGGGGTCGGGTCGGGCTCGACCGTGGTGTGCGTGCTGACCGGCCACGGTCTGAAGGACCCCGACATCGCCATCAGTCAGATCTCCGTGCCGACGGTGGTGGATGCCGACCTGGGCGCGGTGCTCGAGGAGCTGTCGCTGTAGGCGGGGGTGTCCATCCCCGGGGCCGGGGTCCTCGGAGGGCTAGGGTGGTTGCCGGAGGTCCACGCTCCCTGTAGTATGTGTTCACCTTCGCTTCCACAATTCGCCCGTCCGGGCTTGTGGGCGGGACCTCCTGGCTTGCATCGATGACGCAGTCAGCCCGTATCCGGCGACGGGGGGAGTAGCAACCGGGAGTCGATCCCGGCCCTTGCAACGCCCCACCCCTGATTCCCTGGCAGGTGGAGTCAATCCACCCGCCAACGAGGACATTTGAAACGAGGAAGCCGATGACTGCCGAACAGCAGCTCGAGCGCTCGGTGTTGGAGGGCAAGGAGCGAGATGAGCTCCAGGCCATCGCACAGGCACTTTCTGTGAAGACCAACACCAGAACGAAAAAGGCCGACATGATCGATGGCATCCTGAAGGCCACCGGCGTGTCGGTCGATACCGACACGGCCGGTGACGCTGCCGCGACCAACGGTGACCATGCCGACAGCAACGGCAATGGCAACGGCAACGGCCCGTCCGGCGGGGCTCGCAGGACGCCTCGGCCGGCCCGGGGCACCGCCTCCACCGATGGGGGAGCAGCCGGATCCGAAGCCGCTCCGGAAAACGGAAACGGAAACGGGACCCGGCGCCGGCGCCCGGCGGCGGCACTCTCGTTCAGCCCCGACGATGACCTGGCTGCGTCCGATGGCCCGGTCGACCTCGAGGACGATCTCATCGAGACCGTGAGCCGCGGGTCCGATGGTGAAGGTGATGGCGACGGGACCGGTTCGGAGCAGGCAGCGTCGGTCAGTCAGCCCCGCCAGGACGCAGGGCCGTCGCAGGGCGGCGACGGCTCCCGCCAGGCCAACCAGCCGGGTGGCGGCAATCAGAACAACCAGAACCGGAACAACCGGAACACCCGGAACAACAACCAGAACAACAATCAGAACGCCAACCAGGGCAACCGCAACAACCAGGGCAACCGCAACAACCAGGGCAACCAGGGCGGTGGTAACGACGACGTCGGCAACCGCCGCAGCAATCGCCGGCGGCGGGGTCGTGACCGGCAGGGCGGCGGAGCCGAGGGCGACCTCCAGGGCACGACGGGCAATCAGGAGCAGCAGTACCAAGGTGAGCTCATCCCGGTCCGTGGCCTGCTCGACCTGCGTGACGAAGGGTACGGATTCCTCCGGTGTGAGGGCTACCTGCCGTCGGCCAAGGACGTCTATGTCTCGATCAGCCAGGCCCGACGGTTCGCCCTCCGCAAAGGAGACAGCATCGAGGGTTTCTGCCGGCCGGCGGGCAGCACGGAGAAGTTCCCCGCGCTCCTGCAGATCGACACCGTGTCCTCGCTCGATCCCGAGGTGGCCCGCAACCGGCCGCGGTTCGAGAACCTGACGCCACTCTTCCCCGACGAGCGGCTCAACCTCGAGATGCCGGGGGAGAAGGAGAACATGACGACCCGCATCGTCGATCTCTTGTCCCCCATCGGCAAGGGCCAGCGCGGCCTGATCGTGTCCCCGCCCAAGGCGGGCAAGACCACGGTGATGAAGCACATCGCCCACTCCATCGAGGCCAACAATCCCGACGTCCACCTGATGGTGCTCCTCGTCGACGAACGCCCCGAAGAGGTGACCGACATGCGCCGCTCGGTGAAAGGCGAAGTCGTGGCCTCGACGTTCGACCGACCGGCCGAGGAGCACACCGCCGTTGCCGAACTGGCCATCGAGCGGGCCAAGCGCCTGGTCGAGTCGGGAAGGGACGTGGTCATCATCCTCGACGGCATCACCAGGCTGGCCCGGGCCTACAACCTGGCCCAGCCGGCGACCGGACGGATCATGTCCGGCGGCGTCGACTCCGGTGCCCTGTATCCCCCGAAGAAGTTCTTCGGTGCCGCACGGAACATCGAAGAGGGCGGCTCGCTCACCATCCTGGCCACCGCGCTGGTGGAGACCGGGTCGAAGATGGACGAGGTCATCTTCGAGGAGTTCAAGGGGACCGGCAACATGGAGCTCCGGCTCGACCGGCGCCTCGCCGAACGGCGGCTGTACCCGTCGATCGACGTCAACGCCAGCTCGACCCGACACGAGGAGCTCTTGTTCGACCGGTCCGAGCTTCAGCAGGTCTGGAAGCTCCGACGTGTGCTCAACGCCCTGGCCAACGAGGGAAGTGCGGCGGCCGGCCTCGAGCTGCTGATGGACAAGATCCGCACCACCAAGAGCAACGAGGAGTTCCTGGCCGAGATCGCCAAGGGCCCGGCTGCCTGATCGGACCGGACGGACCTCCGGCCCCATCCATTAGAATCGGTGCCTGCACGTCGGCTGTTCCACGAGGGCAGTGCGCCGCCACCACAGGAGAACCCAATGAAGACCGACATCCACCCCACCTACATCGAGTCCTCGGTGCGCTGTTCGTGCGGCAACACGTTCACCACCCGGTCGACCAAGCCGGAGATCCATCTCGAACTGTGCAACGAGTGCCATCCGTTCTTCACCGGCAAGCAGAAGCTGGTGGACTCCGGCGGCCGGGTCGAGCGATTCCAGCGCCGCTACGCCAAGACCGGGTCCCGCAAGAAGTCGACGGCGCCGCCCGCGTCCTGAGACCGCCGCGCCGCCGGCGGGGCGTCGTCCCGAGCGCCGGCGCCCGTGCAGGGAGCTCCTGACGGCGGCGGCGCTACCCTGGGCCCGTGTTCAACGATCACGACCAGCTCGAGCACCGGATGCAGGAGCTGGCGACGGAATACGAGGGTGTCCTCTCCGAGCTGAACGACCCCTCGCTCTCCGCGGACCCGAACCGGTTGCGTCAGGTCTCCCGCCGCCATCGCGAGCTCGAGGAGCCTGTCGACTGCTGGCGCCGGCTCAAGGCGGCCGAGTCCGACCTCGAAGCGGCCCGGGAGATGTTCGGTGACTCGGCCGGAGGCGAGCGTGAGCTCGCACAACTCGAGGTGGTCGACGCCGAGGAGCGAATCGGCCGCCTCGAAGAGGAGCTGCGGGTGCTGTTGGTCCCTCGGGATGCGAACGCCGGCCGCAACGTCATCATGGAGATCAGGGGCGCCGAGGGAGGGGAAGAGGCGAATCTCTTCGCCAAGGACCTCTACGAGATGTACACCCGCTACGCCGCCACCAAGGGGTGGAAGGTGGAGGTGCTCTCCTCCAGCCCGTCCGAGCGGGACGGCCTGAACGAGATCACCTTCGTCGTCAAGGGCGATGATGCATGGCAGCGCCTCGAGCACGAGGGGGGCCCGCACCGCGTACAGCGGGTGCCCGTCACCGAGTCCTCGGGCCGGATCCACACATCGTCGGCGGCGGTGACGGTACTGCCCGAGGCCGAGGAGGTCGACGTGGCCATCGACCCCAACGACCTGAAGATCGACGTGTACCGCTCCACCGGGCCGGGTGGGCAGTCGGTGAACACCACCGACTCGGCGGTGCGGATCACCCACCTCCCGACCGGCATCGTGGTCGCCATGCAGGACGAGAAGAGCCAGATCCAGAACCGGGCCAAGGCGATGGTGGTCCTGCGGTCGCGGCTCCTCAAGGCCGAACAGGACCGCCAGGCGTCCGAGCTGTCCCAACAGCGCCGGAGCCAGGTGGGTGGCGGCGGCCGCTCGGAGAAGATCAGGACCTACAACTACAAGGACAACCGGGTCACGGACCACCGGATCAAGCTGACACTCCACAAGCTGGACCGGATCCTGATGGGTGACCTCGACGAGCTCACCGAGGCGTTGATGGCCGACAAGCGGTACCGCCAACTGGGAGAGGACTGAACCGGAAGTGACTCGGGTGCGGGCGGTCGACACGGGCACCACTTCCGACGTCCGGGCCGGCGACGGCGGACGGGAGGATGCCGGAAGCCTCGAACGGCGGCGGCTGGTCGAGTCGATCGGTGCCCGGCTGGGCTCGCGTCGGGAAGCCACGTGGATCGTCGAGCACGGCGGCGTCGAGCAGGCCGACGCGCTGGCGGACCGGAGGGCGGTCGGTGAACCGCTCCAGTACGTCCTCGGGCGATGGCAGTTCCGGTCCCTCGAGTTGCACGTGGACCCGAGGGTGCTGATCCCCCGCCCCGAGACCGAGCAGGTCGTCGAGGTGGCATTGGCGGAGCTGGCCCGGTCGATGGAGGCGGAGGGACCCGAGCGCCGGTCGGACTGGGTGTGCGCCGATCTCGGGACCGGATCCGGCGCCATCGCCCTGTCCCTGGCGGTCGAGGGGGGCTCGGTGGTCCCGGGCCTCGAGGTGTGGGCCACCGACGCCTCCGCCGACGCACTGGCGGTGGCGGATCGGAACCTGGGCGAGCTGGCCCTGACCGATCCCGCTGCCGCCGGCCGGGTTCGGGTGGTCCTCGGCGACTGGTTCGCGGCGCTGCCGGACGGGATGGCCGGCCGGCTCGACCTGGTGGTGTCCAACCCCCCCTACGTGGCCGAGTCGGAGTACCCGGCCCTCGATCCGGTGATCCGTGACTGGGAGCCCCGCTCGGCCCTGTCGGCGGGGCCCGGTACGGGCGGGGTCGGGGGCATGGCGGCCATCGAATCCATCGTGATGGCAGCCCCCCACTGGCTGGGCCAGTCGGGAGCGGTGGTGGTCGAGATCGCGCCCTCCCAGGCCCGGGCCGCCGTGGATGCAGCCCGTCGGGCGGGATTCGGCCATGTCGGCACGGCCCCGGACCTGGCCGGGCGGGTCCGCATGCTGGTGGCCAGGCGCTGATCGTGGCCAACTATGTGGACGCCGGTGATCCCCGGGCGGTCTCACTGGCAGCTGCGGCGCTTGCGCAGGGGGCGGTCGTCGCCCTCCCCACCGACACCGTCTACGGCCTGGCCGCCGACCCTTCGCTGCCGGAGGCGGTCGCCCGGCTGTTCACGCTGAAGTCGCGGCCCACCGAGGTGGCCCTGCCGGTCCTGGTCGGGAGCCGCAGCCAGGTCGACGACATCGCCGGTCCGCTCGACTCGGCGGCCCGGCATCTGGCCGACCGCTTCTGGCCTGGTCCTCTCACGCTCGTCCTCCCTCGCCGGCCCGGCTTCAAGGCGGATCTGGGCGGACCACCGGCGGCGCGCCAGACGGTGGGCGTGCGGCTGCCGGACCACCCGCTGGTGCGGGCCCTGTGTGCGGAGGTCGGGCCGATGGCGGTGACGAGCGCCAATGCCCACGGCATGCCGCCGGCCACCACGGCCGGCCAGGTGATGACCTCCTTCCGGCATGGCGAGGGTCTCACCCTGGTCATCGACGGCGGCGTGTGCGAGGGGACGCCGTCCACGGTGGTGGAGTGTCGGGGGCCCGCCTCCCGGGGGCTACGGGCCGGTGCCATCCCCTGGGAGGAGATCTTCCCGGGGGCGCCGGGGTCGATGGGGGGCCGTCCCCGTTGAGCCGGACCGGAGCAGCCGGGTCGTCTCCCGCCCCGCCGGGGCCGACCGGGGTTGACGCTCATACCTCTGACAAGGGAGACTGGTGCCCTCATGACGGCTGCGAACCATGCTCGCAAGGGCGTAATCATTATCGACTAGGCACAGACCGGACCCGGTATGTGCCTCTCGACCGTCCACTCGGTGGGCGGTTTTTCAATTGGGGGCGCGGTGGTCGGGGCCACGGAGCGGAACGAGGGCCCGGTTGCTGAGTTGGTGGACAGGACGAGTTGTGGACACGAGTAGAAGGATGTGTGAACGGTGAGCACGTACCGGGTTGGACTGATCGGTGGGGACGGCATCGGTCCCGAGGTCGTGGCCGAGGCCATCAAGGTGGTGGAGGCGGCCGGGGTCTCCCTCGACACCACCGACTACGACCTGGGCGCCGACCGGTACGTGCGCACCGGAGAGGTGCTTCCCGACGCCGTCCTCGCCGAGCTCCGGGGCCAGGACGCCATCCTCCTCGGAGCGGTCGGTCCGCCGGTCGGCTCCACCGACGTCCCGTCGGGCACGCTCGAGCGGGGACTGCTGCTGCGGCTCCGGTTCGATCTCGATCTCTACGTCAACATGCGTCCGTTCACCGGCGTACCGGGGGCACTGGCCCCGGACTGTGACTTCGTGGTGATCCGCGAGAACACCGAGGGGACGTACGCCGGTGAAGGCGGGTTCCTCCGGAAGGGCACCCCCTTCGAGGTGGCCACCCAGGGATCGGTGAACACCCGTCACGGCGTCGAACGGTGTGCGAGGTTTGCCTTCCGGTTGGCGGAGTCGAGGCCGAGGCGCCATCTGACCCTGGTCCACAAGACCAACGTGCTCACCTTCGCCGGCGACCTGTGGCAGCGGACCGTCGACGAGGTCTCAGCCGACCACCCGACGGTGACCCGCGACTACAACCATGTGGACGCCACCTGCATCTACCTGGTGGAGAATCCGGGACGCTACGACGTCATCGTCACCGACAACCTGTTCGGCGACATCATCACCGACCTGGCCGGCGCCGTGGCCGGTGGGATCGGATACGCCGCCTCCGCCAACCTGAACCCGGACCGCACCGGACCCTCCCTGTTCGAACCGGTGCACGGCGCGGCACACGACATCGCGGGGACCGGCAAGGCCAACCCGGCCGCCGCCATCCGCTCGGCCGCACTCATGGTCGACTTCCTCGGTGAGTCGTCGGCCGCCGACAAGATCAGCCAGGCGGTCAACGACTTCATCGCCTCACAACCGAACCCGACACTTTCGACCGCCGCCATCGGCGACGCCATCGCAGAAAGGCTCTGAGCCATGCCCTTGACCCCTACCGAGAAGATCTGGATGGACGGGAAGCTCGTCGACTGGGCCGACGCCACCGTGCACGTGCTCACCCACACCATGCACTACGGGTCGGGCGTGTTCGAAGGCATCCGCGCCTACCCGACACAGCGGGGGGTGGCTGTCTTTCGCCTCCGCGACCACATCGAGCGGCTCTTCCAGTCGGCCAAGGTGTTCATGATCGACGTCCCCTTCTCCGTGGACGACCTGGTGGACGCCAGTCGCACCGTGGTCCGGGTCAACGGCCTCGACGAGGGTTGCTACCTGAGGCCACTGGTCTACCTGGGTTACGGCGAGATGGGCCTCAACCCACTGCCGTGCCCGGTCAACGTGTCCATCGCCGCCTGGCCGTGGGGCACGTACCTGGGCGACGAGGGGGTGGAGAACGGCGTCTCGATGAAGATCAGTTCGTGGCGCCGTCACGATCCCAATGCCGTCCCGACGGCCGCCAAGGGGACCGGAATGTACGTCAACTCGTCGCTGGCCAAGGTGGAGGCCATCAAGGCGGGCTACGACGAGGCCATCCTCTTGGCCCCCGACGGAAATGTGAGCGAATGTACGGGCGAGAACATCTTCATCGTTCGCAAGGGCCGCCTCATCACGCCGCCCACCTCCGACTCGGGCGCCCTGGAGGGGATCACCCAGCAGTCGGTGGAGACCATCGCCCGCGACCTCGGCTACGGGGTTTCCTACGAGCAGATCATCCGGACGGACCTCTACACCGCGGACGAGGCCTTCCTGACCGGCACCGCCGCCGAGGTGGTGCCCATCCGGGCCATCGACGACCGACAGGTGGGCGACGGCCGACCCGGCCCCATCACCCAGAAGCTCCAGCAGACCTACTTCGCCGCCGTGCGCGGCGAGGTGGACCAGTACAAGGACTGGCTGGACTATGTCGAATGACGGTCCCACCCTCAACGACGGGCCGGCCGCCGGCGGGACGACCCGCAGCGCCGGGCACGCCCACTCCCATGGGAGAGGTGCGACCCACACCCATCCGCTGACTCCCGGTCAGCGCGCCCACGCCCAGGGCAGTGGCATCGGTGGGGTACCGGTGTCTGCCGGGCACGACTTCGACCTTCCGGCACTCCCCGATGCGGTCGATGTGTTCGACACCACGTTGCGCGACGGCTCCCAGCAGGAGGGCCTGTCGCTCACCGTCGACGACAAGCTGCGGGTCGCCGAGCAACTCGACCACCTCGGCGTGACGTTCATCGAGGGCGGATGGCCCGGCGCCAATCCCAAGGACGAGGAGTTCTTCGCCCGTGCCCCGTCCGAGCTCTCCTTGTCCAGGGCCACGCTGGTGGCGTTCGGATCGACCCGCCGGGCCGGGGTGAAGGCGGAGGAAGATTCCACCCTGCGCCAGCTGGTCGATGCCCAGACCGAGGCCGTCTGCATCGTGGCCAAATCGTCAGAGGTGCATGTGGTCGACGCCCTCCGCACGACCCTGGACGAGGCGGTGGCCATGGTGGCCGACTCGGTCGAGTTCCTGCGGGCGAACGACCTCAGGGTGTTCCTCGACGCGGAGCACTTCTTCGACGGCTACAAGGCCAATCCCGAGTTCTCCCTGCGGATACTCCGCGCCGCCGAGGAGGCAGGGGCCGAGACCCTCGTGCTGTGCGACACCAACGGGGGCGCGCTGCCCTTCGAAGTCGAGCGCGTCGTCGCCCAGGTGCGCGACCGTTACGAGACCCAGGTCGGCGTGCACTTCCACAACGACAGCGGATGCGCAGTGGCCAACGCCCTGGCCGCGGTGGGCAAGGGGGCCACCCACGTCCAGGGCTGCATCAACGGCTACGGGGAACGTGCCGGCAACACCGACCTGTCGGCAGCCATCCCCGACCTGGCCCTCAAACTACGGGTCGCCACCATCCCGCGGGAGCGCCTCGAGCTGTTGACGCCGGTGTCACACCACATCGCCGAGCTGGTGAACATCGCCCCCGACCCCCAGCAGCCGTTCGTGGGCGCCTCGGTCTTCGCCCACAAGGCGGGACTCCACACCTCGGCCATCGCCCGGCGGTCCGACGCCTACGAACACATCGCTCCGGAGTTGGTGGGCAACGGAACCCGCTTCGTCGTGTCGGAGATGGCGGGTAGGTCGACCCTGTCGCTGAAGGCGGCGGAGCTGGGGCTCGAGCTCGACTCGCAGGCCATGGCCTCGGTGTTGGACTCGCTCAAGCGGCTGGAGTACGAGGGCTACCACTTCGAAGTGGCGGACGGATCCCTCGAGCTGCTGTTGCGGCACGCCACCGGCTGGGAGCAGGAGTTCTTCGAGCTCGAGTCCTACCGGGTCATCGCCGACCACACCCAGGGTCTCTCCACCGAGGCCACGGTGAAGGTGCTGGTCGGAGAGGAGCGGATCGTGGCCACGGCCGAGGGAAACGGTCCGGTCAATGCGCTCGACGGTGCGGTTCGTGGCGCGATCGGGGCCCACTACCCGGCCCTGGCCGGCGTCCACCTGGTCGACTACCGGGTGCGCGTGCTGGATTCGGCCAGGGGGACCGGCTCGGTCACCAGGGTCCTCATCGATTCGACCGACGGCGACCGGACCTGGACCACCATCGGAGTTTCGGAGAACATCATCGCCGCCTCCTGGCAGGCCCTCTCCGACTCCATCGTCTACGGTCTGCTCCACGCGGCCCCGGCCGCCGGCGCGTCGCCGGAGCCCCCGGTGACGAACCGCCGACCATCAGGAGCACCACGTTGACCCAACCCAGTTTCGTCCCCATCGTCGAAGCCGACCAGGTCCGGCCGACCTACCGCCTGCAGGTTCCGGGCATCTGGACCCAGTCGCGGCCCTCGGAACTGCGGGGCACCTCCCAACCCCCCGGACGGCAGTTCGGGAACCCGGGCCCAGATCAGGGGTTCGCGCTCAAGCTGGCCCGGAGGTTCGAGGACCGACTGGAGCTGGTGGCGGGGGAGACGGCCGAGGACGCCACCGCCGGTTGCACGGCAGTGGCCCTTCGGCGCTGCGCCCGGTTCGGTCGGGCGCCAGCCATCTACGACCTCACGTTCGCGTTCACCCTGTGGGGTTTCCTCGGGGACGCCCCCACCGACCTCGTCGAGGCCAGGGGGCCGCTCTTCCGGTCCGCATCCCACCACTACCTGGCTCAGCGAGCCATCGCCGACTCCGTCCTGGAAGAGACGCTCCGGCTGACGCCGGAGGCTGTCGCCGGCCGCATCGATCAGTGGCGGGATCTGGTCGTACTCCCCGAGGTCGACTGACACACCCCTGTGCGCGTGGCCGGCAGTCCGCCGGTCAGGTGCCCCGGCGCCATCTGCGGCGGTTGGAAGGCCCGGTACCGGCACCGACCGGTGCTCCGCCCCGAGCGCCGGTACTGCCCCGAGCGGCCTGTGGTCCCTCGTCGTCGAAGCCGTTCACCGTCACGTTGTCGGCCAGGTGGGAACCCTGGAGCGCCTTTTGGAACAGGTCGGGGAACTGGGGACCGATGTGCTCGTCGTCTGCATTCCCCTGCCACCGGGATGCCTGGGAGCCCTCGGCAGCCTCCGACCCGGCCGGCCTCACCGGCGTGTCGACCGGCGACTGCATCCGTGAACCCTCCCTCACAGACGGGTGGAGCTCGGGCGGATACCAGTTCCCGTCACTCGCGATCCACCAGCCTGGCCCCTCGGGTTTGTCACTCATCGGGTTGCCTCCACCACTCTATGCGTTATTGATTATTGAATCGTAGCCCCGGATATGGCCGATACACCAGTGGATTGTCGGCAGGTTCGGTGTCCGCCTTGAGGTGGGAGACCAGGTCAGCGATGGGAACCCGGTCCCGACGGCCCGACGGTGGGCTCGAGGCCCCGGTGGGCCCGTCCGGGCCACTGGCTACCGGTGGGTAACTTGGGATGATGGAGACTGCCGCATTCGCCCTGGAGGACACCCACCGACAGTTTCGCGACACGCTCCGGAGGTTCGCCGAGGAGCGCATCGCCCCCCATGCCGCAGAGGCCGACCGCGAGTCGTCGTATCCCCGCCAGTCGTTCGACGCCTGCGTGGAGCTCGAGCTGCCGTCACTGGGCGTGCCCGTGGCGTACGGCGGTGCCGGGGCCGACATGATCACGCAGGCGATCATGGCCGAGGAGGTCGCCCGGGTGTGCGCATCCACCTCGGTGACGCTGCTGATCTCCAAGCTCGGCATGCTCCCGGTCATGAACTGGGGATCCGAGGAGCTGAAGCGTCGGTACCTGCCCCCCGTGGCCTCCGGCGAGTGCCAGGCCAGCTACTGCCTGTCCGAAGCCGACGCCGGCAGCGACGTGGCCTCCATGCGAACGAGGGCCGTGCGGGACGGCGGCGACTACCTCTTGACGGGGAACAAGCACTGGATCACCAACGCCGGGGTCTCGGACACGTACACGGTCTTTGCCGTCACCGATCCCTCCGCCGGGCGGAGGGGGATCAGCTGCTTCGTCGTCGAGGCCGACTGGGGTGTCGAGGTGGCGGCTCACGAGGACAAGATGGGGCTGCGCGGCAGCCCGACCGCGGCGGTCTCGTTCGACGAGGTCAGGGTGCCGGCCGCCAACCGGATCGGGGACGAGGGGATGGGATTCACCATCGCCATGCATACGCTCGACCGGAGTCGACCCACCATCGGCGCCCAGGCTGTCGGCATCGCCCAGGGGGCCATCGACGAGGCGGCTCGGTACATGGGGGAGCGGACCGCGTTCGGCCGGCCCATCGCCGATCTCCAGGGCCTCCGGTTCATGATCGCCGACATGGCCATGCGCACCGAAGCGGCGCGGTCGCTCGTCTACCGGGCCTGCTCGCTGGTGGACGGCGGCGACCCCGAAGGTGAGCTCCCCATGGTCGGTGCCATGGCGAAGTGCTTCGCATCGGATACGGCCATGTCGGTGACCACCGACGCCGTTCAGCTGCTGGGGGGCTACGGCTATACGAAGGACTTCCCCGTGGAGCGGTTCATGCGCGATGCCAAGATCACCCAGATCTATGAGGGCACCAACCAGATCCAGCGGGTGGTGATCGCCAAGAAGCTGCTCGGCTAGCTGACCAAGCCCAGGTCAGCGTCTGGGTCCCCCCGTCGTCGATCGCCACCCGACCGCGAGACGATCATTCCGCGTCGTTGTGTCCCATATGCCCGGTGATGATCCTCCCCACGGCCGATATGGCCATCGCATGGCCGGTGACGACCTGAACGAACAGCTCCCTGTCGAGTGTGTAGAGCGAGGCCGCGGTGGCTGCCGTCACCGTTGCCTGGCGAGGAACGTCGCGGATCAGGGCTATCTCACCGAACCCGTCGCCACGCGACACCATTTGGAGGAGCTGGCCATCTTGCGAAATCGCCAGCTCGCCCTCGGAAACGGCGAAGTAGCAGTCGCCGCGGTCGCCCTGTTTGATCACGACAGTCCCCTCCGACACCGTTAGCGGCCTCAGGTCTCGCGCGATGCCCTCGAGCGAAGGGGCGGGAAGGGCGGCGAAGATGGAGATCGAGCGCAGGAGCTGGATCTCGACCTGGGGCACCGTCGCAGATCCATCGATCCTCTGGATCCGGCGCCACAGCACCGCAACCAGCAAGAAGGCGATGACGGCTGGGGCGAAGAGTGCTGCCTTCAGGCCACCGATTGCGATCGCAACACGGACCAGGACGGCGCCCAGGGCGAGGCCGGAGTCCATGAGGGCTTCCAGAATTGAGAACGACCCGGCGATCGCATCGGAGGGAGCCGACCGTTGCAGGAGCGTCCGACCGGAGACGTCGAAGACAGCGCCCGCCAGACCCACCGTTCCGATCAGAACGATGGCGGGAGCCACCCTGGGGATCGCAGCGATCAGTGCGAGTGCCACCACCGCAATCGAGAGGGCGACGGTGAGCGTGTTCGCCAGATGGCGCCGACCGATGAGAAAGGCGGTGACGAACCCGGCGAGCAGTGCTCCTCCGCCGAGCGCGGCGTTCAGGAACCCCGGGCCGCCCGGCCCCATGTGCAGATAGTCCACGGCAAGGATTACGCAGAGCACGTCGAGGGCACCGATGAGCACGAAATAGAAGGTGTACAACACGAGGAGAACCCTGATCTCCGGATTGCGCACGGTCACCAGCAGGTTCGAGCCTGCGCCGGTTCTGATGGAGGCCACGGTTCGCCCCACCCCGGATAGCAGGCCTTCAGCATCGCCGTCCTTTTCGTCGTCTGCCGCATCCCCTTGGGCCACATCGGATGAGATGGCAGCAGCAGGTCCCACCACGCGCAACACCAGAAGGGTGGAGAGGACTGTCAGGCCGGCCATCGCCGCCACCGCCAGCCCTGGGCCTCGCCACGCGAGGAGGATGCCAGCTGTTACGGGCCCGAACAGGGCGGCGGCTCCATCTGTCCAGCCGGTCATCACGTTGGCCGCGGTCAGCTGATCAGGGGTTCGAACGATCCCGGGCAGGAGCGCGGCTTGCGGCGGTCGTGTCAGCGTGAAGCTCAGCGACGTGAACGGTGCGAGGACGAACACCACGACCGGTGGTGCACCGAGACCGATTGCGACGGCTACGGCTCCCATCGAAAGCGCCTGCAGCCCGTAACCGACGCACAACATACGGCTCGGGCGTCGGCGATCGGCAAGAGCGCCCAGGAACGGGGCGAGGGCGATGCACGGGATGAGCTGAACCAGAACCATCAGCGTGCTCGCACTCGGTCCACCATGACCGTAGGCGAAGACCAACAGCGTTATCCACGCGCCGAATTCGGCTGCCCCGAACAGTGCGTAGGCGAGGCCGACTCTGCGCAGCACAGGGTTCTCGAGTGCAGCACGGAACACCGATGAGACTGCACGAAACCGCAGGAACATAACTCACTCCTGGCCTCAGGATCCACCCCAGCCGGGTGCTCCGCCGTACACCACCACGATCCCCGGGGGGACAATACCCGAGAACATCGCCGGCTGGCGCTCGCTGTCCGACCACGCGAGTGTCTGTTCTGTATGTGCTGTCGATATCGGGCAGGTTCTTGGGGGATGGGCTCCCCGGTACCTCCGGGCCGGGCAATGATCCGGTGCCTGGAGCAGATGTCGCTGCGGTGCCGGGGCGCCGTAGCTGCCCATGAGTCGGTCGAGGGCGGACCTGTTGAACCGGTAGATCTCGTAGCCGCCGCTGTCCGTTGTCGACGATGCTGAGGGCGTTCAGAAGATGAGGGGAACGAGCATCTTTGTCGTGTGCCTGTACACCGGGTAGGTGTCGGGGAACTGCTCGGTCAGATAGCGCTCCTCGACGGTGGCGCTGTAGACGAAGTAGATCCCGGCCAGGGCCACGGCGATCAGCCACAGCCAGCTCAACCCCACCGCGGTGCCAACACCCGCAACCAGGATGCCGGAATAGATGGGGTGGCGGACCATGCGGTACGGGCCGCTGGTCACAAGCTCTGGGTCATCCTTTTGCGACATCGGGGTTCCCCAGTTGCGCCCGATGTGCACGCGGGCCCAGATCGCGAACCCCAGCCCGAGCGCGAAGAGAAACAGGCCGAGGCCAGCACGCCATGGATCCGAGTTGAGGCCGTTGTGTCGGAATGCGCCCAAGCGGATCAGGAGGATCGCGGCGACAAGGATCACTCCCCTGATGCGCAGCTCGCGGGACCAGGCGATGCTCCCCCTCTTCATGGAGAAGGCCGCCACGAGCCAGTAGATCCAGAACGCCACCCATCCGATGGCGAAGATGATCTCGATTGCATGCATCCGCCTCAGCCTTCCACGGTTGCCTGCCCGGTCGACGGCGCCCGGCACTGTTACCTGATGGCCGACAGGTGTCAGTGGCCCGGTGACGCCTGATCGCCTTCTGGCCCCCCCTGGGTCGGAATCTGGGAGGCCAGGAGCCGAAGCCACCTGCTCCCGATGCCAGATGCCACGTAGTTACGCGTGCCGTCCCGGGTCTCTATCCGGACCGAGCCCCAAAAGCCCCCTTTGAACGCGACAGACTCCACTTCGACCAGGCATATCGAAGTTTCCATTCGTGAACGGGCAAACCGGGCCAGGCCGAGAGTCGACGCGAAGTGGGGCGAACGGATCGTCATGACCCTGCGATCCGACAGGACGAGCCGACAGGTGAAGTCCTGTCCGGCAGCGAGAATTTGGCGCCACTGCCAGAACCCGTTCGCCTACTTCGAGTCCGTCGATCTTCCACACTCGTGGGGCCCTCCGCGATGGCTGCAATTCTCGGAACATGTTGCATGCGCGGTTGCTGAATCCGACTACCAACGAGCGCTGCCTCGTCCGCCGCAGTCCGAGAGCAGCGGAGCGTGACACCCTCCCGGCATTCGTGGATGCCCTGGGTTCGGACGACCATTCCTTGATATCGTCTCTTCATTCATCCAGAGGATCTGAGGGACCTGGCCCGATGAGGATCCGGCAACCTGCATGACGGCAAGGTGCCAACGCCAGGATCGATGAGGAGGCCCCATGCCGCTGGTGCTCGATATCCCTGTCCTCAGTGGCGGCCTTGTTCGGTTAGAGCCCCTTTCGCTCAGCCACTCCTCGGATCTGTCGCACGCGGTGGAAGAGGATCGTTCCCAGTTCGGACACACGTGGGTCCCGCGCCGATCCGAGGTCCACCGATACATCGGTCGCCAGCTCCAGCAGGCCGAATCGGGCACTCTCACCCCTCTGGCGCAGATCCGGCTGGCCGACGGTCGGGCCGTCGGCTGCACTGCGTACTTCGACCCGCGAGCGTGGCCGGGGCGTCCCAACGAGCCGTGTGCCGTCGGAATCGGATGGACATGGCTGGCAGCATCCGCGCAAGGCACCGGAATCAACATCGAGGCCAAACTCCTTCTTCTCAGACACGCCTTCGAGCATTTGGGAGTGGCCCGAGTCGACATCACGACGGATACGAGGAACGACCGCTCCCGCCGGGCCATCGAAAAGCTGGGGGCAACCTTTGAAGGCATATTGCGGCAGTGGTCACCTTCACGGGCGCCAGGCGAGGAAGGTCAACTGCGTGATTCGGCGATGTACTCGATCATCCGTCCCGAGTGGCCGGATTGTGAAGCGCACCTGGAAGACCGCTTGAACTCATCCACGCTCGCGTAGGTCGGAAGTGTCGCACCCGTCCGGCGCTCGGTAGGGGCCCGCAACGACCTGGCGAGAACGGGGAGCCGGACGTCAGGCAGGATCGGTACCGACTACGGTGAAGCTCGCTCCCGACCAGAGAGGCGGTCGATGTCGGATCCAAGCTCGCCGTCGGTCCATATCCGGACGATCGAGCACCAACTCACTCAGGACGAGGTGGTCCCAGTCGTGTACTGGCAGGGCTTCCGCCAGTGGCGGGCCTGGTGCCTGCCTGTGGCAGGGCTCTCCCTGGTCATCTCTGGGGCAGCCGTGCGGGTGCTGGCTCCGGCCGACAAGGTGACCTGGGTTGTCCTGCTGACCTTGGGCCTTGTCGTCCTGTTGATCTTCTTCGTACTCGTTCCGGTAACCCCCAACCGCATCTGGAAGCGAGTGAAAAAGCAGTTCGAGGTCAGGACGCTCGACATCTCAGACGAGGGGATCTCCCGCCACACCGCGCTCAGCGACTCCATGCTCAGGTGGGCGATGTTCTCGGACGTGAAGGTGCGCGACGATCTCTATCTTCTTGCCGTCGGGAACGGTCCGGGATACTTCATCATTCCCAGGCGGGCCTTCACCTCACCGGCTGACGAAGCGGCCTTTCGCGACCTCGCCGAGCGATCGACCATGGCGCACCCAGACCATCACAATTCGTGAGTCTCTTCGCTCCATCGTGGCTCACCCATACGGGCAGGTGTCACGCTTCCGGTGGTCACGGTCACCCCCGGTGTGGCGGTGGTCCCGAACCGAGGTTCGAATGGAAGCCCTGGGGCGACGCTCACCTGCGTTGGCCAACCTCGCCAGCTCCGATATGCGGCGGGCGTCGGGTGCGGGCCCGCACATCAAGGTGTTGGGAACACACCCCGGTCGCAGATGCTGTAGGTGAGGCCGTTAGGGGCCGCGGCCTGCAGGTCGGGAACTCGGAACAAGACGCCATTGCCGTTCGGATCGTCACCGAACTGTGTTCCGATGACTTGGAAAAGTACCGGGTCGATGGTGCGACTCAAGTACTGCCCGTTTGCGATCACACCTTGAGCGAAGGGGCCGGCGGTCAGGATGATCTGACCGATCGTGCACTGCGCTCCGGTGCTACTCACAGGAGCGAATGGGGGTGCGGTCCCGAATGCGCTCGTCCCTGCGGGTCCTGGGGGTCCCTGGGGGCCAACCGAGTTCCACGAGATCTGCTGGTCACTCTTCGGGCACAGGGTGGTTGAAACGGTCCCGACCTTCGACAGGGCCCCTTTGACCGACAGGCAGCCGTAGTACGTCACACCCGCCCCGTCGGCCCCTGCCCACTGAACCGCACCATAGGTCAATCCTCCGAGCAAGAAAGACCCCAACATCGCCACGACAGCAATGACACGACCGCTCCGATTACGCATTCGTCACCTTCTCTTCTCGAGCACCAAACGGGAATTCCTGCGATCTCCGCGTCCCACCATCAGCAAAGAGCCGGTCCCCCGGGCCACGCGCCGAGGAACTCCTTCACGTGAGTCTGTGCCTCTCGCCATCGCCTGTCTGTCATCTAGGTGACAGACAGGCGGGCGTCGGGGCAGTTGGTCGCGGCCCAGATGTCCGGGCACCCACCGGTTTGATCTGGATGGGCGTGCAAGGAAACCCGCAGTCTCCGAATCCGGAAACTGGGAGCTCCGCGCCGACTGAACGGCACCCGGCGGAGTGACGAGGAGATCTGGCCTCAGCCGCTGCCTTGGAACGGATGGCCCACCGGACAGTCACCGGCCGTGGCGGCTATCTCAGCCGCGCATCCCGAGTTGCACCCGGTGGACCCTTTCGATCCGGCTCAAGGACTGGTGTAGGACCAGGCGCTGAACTGAACCTGCTCGCCTGCCTGCGGGCTCCTGAGCCAGTCACCCATGGCTCCTCCGTTGCCGGCGGGAAGCGGTGTCGGGTCATTGTAGGTGACCAACCAGGTGCTCGGCTCCGGCGTGCCGTCGGCCCAGGCGCGAGCGGCGATGTGCGCGACTCCTCCGGTCACCTGGACGACCTCTCGGATCCAGTAGTTGGTATTCGCCACGATGGCGAACGGCGCATCGGCGGCGTGGATCATGACACCGGCTCGTCGGACCGTGAGCTCGAGGGTGTTCTTCGTGAAACCGTACTGGGTGGTGGTGGCGATGTCCGCTTGATACCAGTTCGATGAGTCGCTGTGCTGAACGATCACACCGGCAAGCGCCGCGTCGGTTGCGGTGACCCGGAATCGCGCCAGCGTGTCGCCGCCCAGCACAGCTGGAGTGTTGATGTAACCGGCGAGCTTGTGACCGGTCGTCCCCGTGTACACGATCACGCCGTTCTGGTTGTTCATGAACCCGTCAGGGCTGGAGCCGTCGAGCTCTTTCTGCCAGGGAAGATTGGCGATCCCATCGGTGTTCGTCGTGGTGCCCCACCCGGCGGTCGTGTTGGCGCGTAGGAAGTTGTCCTCTGCGGTGGGAGGCTTGACGGTGAGGACGGCGGTGCCGGACGCAGTCCCGTCGGTCGCCGTGACGGTGTGGGGTCCGGTCACTGACGCCGAGCACGACGCACCGCTGCAGGAGCCGTCCGGGGCGATCGAGAAGGTCGTGGAGGCTGTGACGTCGCCCAGCGAGTTTCCGTACTGGTCGTAGAGGGTCGCCGTATACGCCTGGGGGACGCCGGCGTCGACGGTCGTGGTGGGCGGCGAAACGACCAGGTGGTTCACCGTGCCGTACGAAGCGACCGTGAATGCGTCCACCGCCCCGGTCTTGACCGTCTGGTAGAGCACGCCGTCCGCCAGCGAGGAGCTTGCCAGCGTCGGTCCGCCGAGCGAAGCGCTGGCCAGCAGGGTGCCCCCGAGACTGAGCGCGTAGAGAGTGCCACCTGCACTCGCGTCGTAGACCGCACCGTCGGCGACGATGGGCGAGCCGATCACGGCGCCTTGCGTCGGGTAGCTCCACAGTTGGACGCCGCTGGACTCGCTCACCGCGTGGATCTTCGAATCGCCGGCGCCGAAGTAGACGACGCCGTTGGCGACGGCGGCGCTGGAGAAGATTCCCGAGTCGCCGCTGAGCCCGGTGTTGAACTGCCAGACGATCGCTCCTGTGAGCGCGTTGAACGCATACTCGATCCCGTTCTTGCACCCGACGAAGACCATTCCGTCGTCGTAGGCGGGGGCCGTGCCGCAGTCGTCATCGCCGCTGAGGTCCGGGACGCGGTACTCCCAGCGGATCGCACCGGTCGTCGGGTCGATGTCGAGGGCGGAGCCCGAGCAGCCGTCCCCGGGACTCGGACTCGACACGCTGGTGCACGGATTTCCGGTGTCGACGTAGAGCTGGGTGCCCGTCGGGTCCAACGACGCTGGTGACCAGACCCCTTCGAGGAGATTGTCGTACCAGAGCTGGGTGCCGTCGGTGGCGCTGTAGGCGACGATTCCCCCCGATTCCCCCTCCTTGTTCGCCATGGGGACGATCACTCGGCCGGCGTTCACCGTCGGGGCATACCAGGCGCCACCGTTGGGGAGCGGGTCCGCCCAGAGGACCGTTCCCGTCGCGGCATCGAGGGCGTACACGTAGTTGCCGACGATGCCCTCGTTGGGCGTGTCGACCGTACCGAAGTACAGGACGCCGTTCACGATGTTCGGTGATCCGTAGATCGGTCCGTGCGCGGCGAAGGTCCACAACACAGCACCGGTCGTCGTGTTGATGGCGTAGAGCGTCCCGTGGACGGTGCCGACGTAGGCGATCCCGTTGGAGATCGTGGTGGAGCTGTCGATCTCACGCACCGGTCCTGTCGTCAACTGCCATTTGAGGGCCAGCGCACTCGAGCTGAATCCGGCCGTCGAAGCCGGGTAGGCGCGGGTCTGCTGCGTATCGAATCCGAACGTGGCCCAGTCGTCCGGCCCCGGCGACGGACTCTGCGGGGCCGTCCCGACCTGGAACGTGGCGTGCGCCTTCAGTCCGGACACCGAACCCGTCATGGTGATCCCGTAGGCTCCGGGCTTCGTGCCGGCGGGCACGGTGAAGGTACGGCCATGGAAGTAGCCCTTCGAGTCGGTGGTCGCATTGGCTATCACCGCGCCGGTCGAGTCCCACGTGACCGCCAGTGGCTCTTTGACGCCGAGCCCCCAGCCGGTGAGATCGAGGACCGTGCCCGCGGCACCGAACGAGCTTCCGATGTCGATGCGAGGCACCACCGTGAACTGTGCGGTGGCGACCGAGTGGCTCGTCATGCCGACGGCGGCGACCGTGTAGACGCCTCCTGCAGTGTCGGGCACGAAGAAGTCGGCCGTGACCGCACCGGTCGGGTCAGCGACACCGATCGGGTTGAAGTAGTAGAAGCTGGCCTGCGCGACTCCGGTGCCGGGACCGGAGTAGTTCCACACCGGCTGGACCTCTTCACCCGGGGTGAATCCGACCCCAGACACGCGAATGTCCACTCCGGGTGATCCGCTTGTCGCAGAAAGTGAAATCGTGGGTGATCCACCGGCCGCTGATGAAGCCGAAGCGGCTATCGGGAACGAAACCAGTAGCGCCACGATGACGACCGCGCTCCGCAAGAGCCAGCGCTTCCGACCGATGCCATTCCCTTCCGCCATCCTGCCCCCATGCCCTTTGTCCCGGACTTGACAACGAGTGCTGCGCCGGAAGTGCTCGAATTTCCCACATTCGTCGAACTTGCGCAAACCACTTGTCGGATGTTCGGAAAAGTCCGGAGGAGATTCCGATCAGCTTCCCGTCCGTTCAGCGCTTGACGCGGTGCCGCTTGGCCTGACACCGATCGCGCCGTGGCCGGATGTACCACATCGAAGCGGACTCACTCCTCCGACTCCGACTCCGACTCCGGCGACAGTCGGAGTCCTCGGTCCTAGCGCTTGGGTGCGAACAGTTCCAGTGCGATGTTGTCTGGATCGCGAAACTCGAGAATGAAGGCCACGCCAATGTCTTTGACGCCCTCATGACCGATGCCCTGCTCGTCCAAGATTGCAACGGCACGCTCCAGCTCCGCACGATCTTCGACCGCGAAGCTGAGGTGATCGAGTCCTACTCGGTCCTCGTCGAATCGGTCCGTTGCCACCGGTCGCAGGCCAAAGAGCGAGTCACCGAGCTGATAGATCACTCCTCCGAACAGGAAGCCGAGTCCGGCCGCTGCTGCGTCCTCGACGCCAGGGGGGACCTCGAGCAGAACAGGGAGGCCGAATATGGCATCGTAAAATCGCGCGGGAGCGCTCGATATCGGTGACGGTCAGGCGGACATGGGAGAAGCGCTTCGTCTCGATGGGCATCTCGGGATCCTTCCACCTTTCGGCCGGCCGAACCTTCCGCGGGCACCGCCGGACGATTGCGGGATCCGTCGCGCCAGAGGGCAACTTCCCAGGGCCAGCCGTGGCCAACAAGATTGTGCGCTCGGCGAAGGTAGTCGGCTCCTGCCAGCGCCGGTCACCTGGGGATCGCTCACCCGTGGAGCGAGGAACTCCCAGCCGACAGGACCGATGCCGCTCCTTCGCGGGGATCGACGGAGACGCAGAAACCAGGTCGGTTGCAACTCCCAAGGACCCACCGGTGTGTCCTTGGGGCCCGACTGCACTGCTGTGTCGCCGCACGAACCAGTCGAAGTGGAAATGTCGGTCCGCACCGAGCATGGAGGCCTCGGATTCCCTCCGCCATTCCCAAGGTAGCGCCCCCCCGGCCCTTGCGGCAAGCACCATGTCGGTGTGCAGAATCTCCGGCACAACCAGGACATACGGAAGAGGAAGTGGTGGCCTATGGCCGGGCATGCGGTGGTGATCGCCGGAGGCGGTCCGACAGGGATGATGCTGGCTGCCGAGTTGGCGTTGGCCAAGGTCGAGGTCGCGATCGTCGAGCGACGACCGGACGCCGTGCTCGTCGGCTCACGGGCCGGCGGATTTCACTCGCGCACGATCGAGGTGCTCGATCAGCGTGGGGTCGCAGACCGGTTCCTCGCAGAAGGTCAAAAAGTTCAGGCCGCGATGATCGCCCTGACCCCGTTGGACATGAGCGACTTCCCGACGCGGCATCCCTATTCGCTCGGGATCTGGCAGAACCAGATCGAGCGGATCATGGCTGCCTGGATCGCCGAGCTACCGGTGCGGGTCTACTACGGGTGCGAGGTGACAGGCTTCGCGCAGGACGATACCGGTGTCGATGTCGAACTGTCCGAGGGCCGGGTGCTGCGGGCGCAGTATCTCGTGGGGTGCGACGGAGGGCGCAGTCTGATCCGCAAGGCGGCCGGCATCGAGTTCCCTGGCTGGGATCCGACAACCAGCAAGTTGATCGCTGAAGTCGAGCTCGAAGAGGAACCCGAATGGGGTATCCGCAACGATGACAAGGGCCTCCATGCCCTCTCCCGGCTGGAGGACGGTCCGGTGCGTGTCATGGTGACCGAACAGGACATCGGACACACCGGTCAACCCACCCTGCACGATCTGAGCGAGGCGCTCATCACCGTGTACGGCACCGACTTCGGGGTCCACAGTCCCACGTCGATCTCACGGTTCACCGACATGACCCGTCAGGCGGAGTCCTATCGCGTGGACCGAGTGCTCCTCGCCGGCGACTCGGCGCACGTCCACTACCCCGCGGGAGGACAGGGCCTCAGCCTCGGCGTGCAGGATGCCGTCAATCTGGGATGGAAGTTGGCTCAAGTGGTCAACGGGACCTCGTCGGAGAGCCTCCTGGATACGTATCAGGGCGAGCGCCATCCGGTGGCTGCACGCGCCCTCCGGCACACGATGGCCCAGACCGCTCTCCAGCGCTCGGACGAGCGCACCAAGGCCCTGGTTGACATGGTGGTCGATCTGGCGGGCATGGACGGGCCCCGCAAGCGGCTCGCCGGGCTCATCTCCGGGCTGGATATCCACTACGACCTCGGTGAGGGTCACCCGCTGCTCGGACGCCGTATGCCGGATCTGGATCTCGTCACCTCCGACGGGCCCCGGCGGGTCTTCACCCTGCTGCACGAGGCCGAGCCGGTGCTCGTGAACCTCGGTGAGCCCGGCACCTTCGACATCGCTCCCTGGGACGACCGGGTCCACCTGATCGATGCTGACTACGTCGGTCAGTGGGAGCTTCCCGTACTCGGGGAGGTCACCGCTCCGGCCGCCGTGTTGGTCCGGCCCGACGGATACGTCGCCTGGGTGGGCGACGGCTCCGATGCCGGATTGCGTGACGCCCTGGCCATGTGGTTCGGCACGCCGTGACGATGAGCGATGTTCGCCACGTTCATCGGTGCGGGACGGGCCCGAGCGGAACCTCCTGAGGCAATTGGACTCCACCCTCGAAGGTCATGCGTGTCGGGCACGACCCGGGACATTCGGTATGCCGGGTGGAGCGTCGTCAGAAGCCGAAACTCGCCCGCAGGTTGTTGGCGGTGGTGGCTCCTCCGAGTGGGGACACCCCGGCCACGCTCTCCGCGGCTTTGAGCAAGCTGTAATGGGTGAATGGGGTGGACGAGGTGGTGCCGGGGGAGATGTAGGGAGACATGGCGATCATGGCGACCGTGCTGGGGAGGTTGCCGCTGCCCGAACCCTCGTCCCAGACGATGATGATCGTGAGCCGACCGGCCTGATAGTCGGGGCCTCCGGTGATCTGCGGGATCCATCCGGCCAGCCAGGAATCGGCCTGCTGGAGCGTACCGTCGTGCATGTCGTCATCCAGGTTGGGTGTGACCGTGGAGAACGTGGGCAAGGTGCCACCGACGACGTCGCGGTGCAGTGCTCCCGCCGTGGTGGTGCCCATCGGCACGTCATCGGTCGGACACTGTGCGCTCACGTCCGTGTAGTACTCGGCAGGATTGTGCCTTGAGGCGTAGGCGCTCCCGCTCGTCGAGCAATTGGCCGACATCGATTCCGCGTATGCCCTCCATCCCGATGCTCCCACCTGATGGAAGATGTTGTCAGTGCCGGTGAGGCATGTGCCGCCGGGGTCGCAGTCACTCGTCCACGGAGAGTTGGCATAGGACTGCCCGGAGGTGGAGGCCATGTAGTTGGGCAGCGACGGGTGTGTAAGCGCCTGATAGTGCTGGGCCGAACCGCAGTCGGCGGCGTACTTGTTGATGTTCGGCGCCGACGGCGAGCCGTAGATGGAGGAGGCGTCGGCGTTCTCCTCGTAGATCACCATCAACTTGGTGGTCGCCGGACTTCCGTGCTTCGTGCCGCAATAGCTGTCCCCGGCGGCCGGAACGAACGTGGTCGCCGCTACTGACTTTCCAAGTCCCACGCTGTTCGCCGACCTGACTTTGACGGTGTACCGCTTGCCGGTTGTCAGACCGCTCACCGTGCAGGTCGTCGTCGTGGTCACGCAGGTTTGATCGCCCGGGGCCACGGTGGCGACGTACCCGGTAATCGCCGAGCCCCCATCGGACGTCGGCGGCGACCACGAAGCGTTGATGCCGGCGTTGACGGGCGTCACGACGAGAGAGGTTGGAGCACCCGGCCTCTTCGGTCGGACGGCCTTGGCTGCCGCGACACCCCCGATGGCGAGTGGAGCCCCGAGCAAGGCCGCGACGACCAGCACCGCGGTGGCCCTTGGAACTTTCACGAAACTCCCCCTACGCCTGACCCTGAGCCCCAGCCGGGCCAACAGCCTCGCGTAGCTGGCAGCGAAAAGCGATTTGTTAGGCGAATGCCGCTCGCTGGACACGATGGCGCCCGCGCCGGCCTACATCCGAAGTGGTCGACCGTGCGCCCGTTCGATCCACCAGCGGAGCGATCGAGTGCACGGTCACCGCCGTTCCGAGATCGACGGACGCCGGGGTGGGGACGTTGCCCCCCCAGTTGTTACTTGGAGTTGCATTCGGTAGTGTCGGGCCTGGCGCGGGAACCGGTTCACTGGCGGATCCTGGTGCCGGAGGGGTCGCGGTTCTTCCGGCGCCGGCAGCGCCGGAAGGCGGGAGGTCGTGATGCCCACGGATCGGCGGCCACGCCAGAGTCGAGAGGACCTCCGGGCACTCCTGTTGGCTGCTGGACGGTCGATTCTGCTCGAGGAGGGCCTCGGTTCGGTGGCCGACGCCCTGAATTTCAAGCGGGCTTTCGACCGGATCGAGGCCGAGACGGGCATCACGCTGTCCAACGCCTCGGTCATCGGGCGTGTGTGGGAGAGCCTCGCCGACTATCAGACCGACGTACTGGTCGAACTGGCGTCGGACACGAGTCGCTCCAACGTCCCCGAAGTCGCTGAATTGGTGGCGGCCGTGTTGGCCGACTGGGACCTGTCGACGGCCACGGCGCGCTCGGATGCGTTGTCCGAGGTGTGCCGGGTGGTCGGTGAGGCGCTCAGCGATGCCCTTCGCCAATCGGCGAGCTGGTCGGTGTGGATCAACGTGTGGACCATGGCGACCTCGAGCGACATCCCCGACCGACATCAGCGGGTCCTCTCCACGCTCATGCAGAGCTATGACGCCATCAACGAAGAGGGGGAGGAGGCGTTCGGAGGACTGATGTCGATCTTCGGGTACCGGATCAAGGAACCCTTGACCATTCCTCAGTTCCTCAACGCCGTCGGGGCCCTGTCCGAAGGGTGCTCGCTCCGGGACCGGGTCGACACCAAGATGCTCGGGATCGTCCGGCCCACCGGACCACAGGGGGAGAACCAGTCATGGACGATATTTGGCATCGGCCTCCATGCGCTGGTCCTGGAGTTCTTCGAACCGGATCCTCGGGTCTGATTCACGGGGAGGCCGGTGGCGGAGGCGAAGCCGGTCACGCCCCGGGGACGGACGTGACGGCGGGCCCGTGAGCATCGGGAGCGAAGGAGCGCGGACGCCCGCGGTCTTGAGCGATCACGAGCACGACATCGGTTAGGCAATGAGATCGCTGGCGCCCACGCCAGAAGCCGAAGCCTCCATCGGTGGGGATCGGACGGGCGGCGGATCGCTCCGGTGAGCCCTGGCCACCCGCTGGTGACGCGGCTACGCCTCCAGGTGCTGGCGCTGCCCCCGCGTCAGCTGCAAGACGTCGGCGACGTCGAGCCGCCCGTTCGCAGGGAGCTCGAGCGGAGCGGGTGCGGTGATCACGGGGAGCATGGTCTGGGCGATGGTTCGCTGGCCTACCCGCCCGGCCAACAGGCGGCCGATGCCGCGCCGTCGGCTCGAGCCGAGCACGATGGCGTCGGCGGAGGACTGTGCCGCCATCGCGGCGATGCACCGGGCCACCTGGCGGGAGGGCGCCCTCCGGACGCTCCCGCTCGCCCGGATCCCCTCGAGCCGAAGGCCGTCGACGGCATCGACGAGCAGTCGGGTGGCCTCCTCGTCGGTCAGCAGGGGAACGCCACGGCTGCCGACGATGTGCTCGTTGACATGGAGCAGGTGGACGGCGGCGTCGGACTGCCGGGCGACCGCCGTGGCGAAGCTGAGCGTGACGTCGGCGTTGCCGTCGTTGTCGATGGCTACCAGCAGTCGTGGGAACATTGTGCCTCGCCTGGTGTGTTCGGGCCGCGCACGCTTTCCGCACGACCAATTGTTTCCAACATGTTAACGCAGCGAGCTGGTCCAAGGCGGTCCCGGTCCCGTAACCTCACCATCGACACGTTGATTCCGATCCTGAACCGAAAGGACCAGCGGGCGGACACGACCCCCCCGGGTACGGGTACCCCTCCAACTCCCATGCCGAACTGCCTGGTGATACAGCACGTTGCCCCGGAGTCGCCGTTTGCCATCGGCGAGTCGCTCACCGGTGCCGGCTTCGATGTCGACATCCGACCCGTGTTCGAGGGCGCCGAGGTGCCCGACGGATGTACCGGGTTCGACGGGCTGGTGGTGATGGGGGGACCCATGTCGGCGCGGTCCGACGAAGGTTTCCCGACCCGGACGGCCGAACTGGGGCTCTTGGCCGACGCCGTCGACAGCGGGCTGCCGACCCTCGGCGTCTGCCTGGGGGCTCAGCTGCTGGCCCTGGCCACCGGGGGATCGGTGTCCGGCGGGATGAACGGCCCCGAGGTGGGTTGGGGCCCGGTCGAGCTCGGTCCCGCCTGCACCGGTGACCGGCTGTTCGACGGACTCCCGGACCGCCTCACCGTCATGCACTGGCACGGGGAGACGTTCGAGATCCCCGACGGTGGCGAACGCCTGATGAGCAACGCCAACTACCCGAACCAGTGCTTCCGGATCGGGGAGGCAGCCTGGGGCATGCAGTTCCATCTCGAAGTCACCGGGCCGGCGGTCGAAGGGTTTCTCGTCGCCTTCGCCGCCGACGCCGACGCCGTCGAAGGTGGGCCCGGGGCTGTCCGGGCGGCGACACCCGATGCCATCGAACGTCTGGCCCCGTGGAGCGGTCTGGTGTTCGACCGGTTCACCGGACTGGTGGCCGCCCACGCCGGGCGTGAGGACCTGGTCGACCTGGTGTGACGCCCGACGGGTCACGCACTGTTTCCGGCACGTGAACTGAGGCAAAATAACTTGCCTGTGAGGCAAATACAGTTCATAGTCAGCCCATGGAGCTCGACGAAGTACTCACCTCGATAGCCGCCAACCTCCACGAGGAGCGGATCCGGGCCGGCCTGACCCTCGAGCAGCTCGCCCTCCGGTCGGAGCTCTCCGTCGCCCACCTCTCGCGTCTGGAGTCGGGAGCCCGCCAGCCCTCCGTGGCCGCGCTGATCGGCCTGTCGCGAGCGCTCGGCATCTCCATGGCCGCACTGCTCGGAGAAACCCAGGGCGGCACCGCACTCGCCGTGTACTCCGACCGCGAGCCGACCCATGTCGTCAACGGCCTGGTCGTCTCGGCCTGCAGCGGGTTTCCGGGCTCCTCGGCCATGGAAGCGCTCCGGATCGTGATCGAGCCCGACCGGGTCCCGCCGTCATTGGCCCGCCACCGTGGCGAGGAGTGGATCCACACCGTGCGGGGACGGCTGCGGCTCGAGTACGCCGGTGACGTCCACGTCCTGGAAGCGGGGTCATCGGTGCACTTCGACGCCGACCAGCCCCACCGGCTGGGCGCCGAAGGGGTGACCACCGAGCTGATGGTCATCGCCGTCGACGGGCCCCACGAGGCCCGCAACCGACCGTTGTTCCCTTCCAACGACCGTGGCCACTAGGCCCTGACATGGAGGTATACACATGACAATGCTCTCTGACCTCGAAGGCACCGGGGAGACCTTCTCCGTGGCTCAGCTGATGGATGTGCGCAGCCGGACTCGCAACGCTGTCGGGTCGATCGCCGACCAGGTCGAGGTGGGCATGGTCGAAGAGGACGCCAAGGTCATGGCGCGCGAGACCCTGTCGGGGCTCGGCATGAGGCGGGGTTGGCACCACATCATCGTTCGTTTCGGGCCCAACACCACCAAGGACTTCATGGAGCGTTCCGATCCGGGTGTCGTCCTCGGGGCCGACGACATCTTCTTCGTGGACATCGGGCCGATCTACGACGGCTGTGAGGGTGATGCCGGCGACACCTTCGTGGTCGGCTCCGACCCCGACCACCACCGGGCCAAGCAGGACGTGAGGACCATCTGGGACCGGGTCCGTGACCAGTGGTTCGCCGAGGGGACCACCGGGCACGAGCTCTACGACTTCGCCATCGAGACGACCAAGAGCCTTGGGTGGCGGCTCAACCTCGACCTCTCCGGGCACCGGCTGTCCGACTATCCGCACTCGGCCCACTACGACGGGTCGCTGGCGGACGTGGAGTTCAGACCGAATCCCAACCTGTGGGTGCTGGAGATCGCCATCGTCCATCCCGACCGGCGCTTCGGGGCTTTCTACGAAGACCTCCTTCTCGAGGACCAGTCCTTCCCGCGGTAGCACCCCGTTGTCCCGTGCCGGCCGCCGGCACGACGCCACTGCATTGATCCGCTTGAACCGTGGGGGGACCACGCACAAGGAGAAGTGACCGTGACCATGATCCGAAACACCCCTTCGACGCTGAATGTGCAAAAGCAGGTGGGTCTCCGATCGAATGTGCTCGGGTTCCCGGCGCTGTTCGCCCAGTCGGTGGCCCTCATCTCCCCGACCATGACGGCGGTGCTCATCATCCCGCTGGCATTCTCCAACGCCGGCGAGGGCACGTGGTTGGCCTACGGGTTCGGCACGGTGATGCTGCTGTTCGTCGTGTTCTGCCTCAACCAGTTCGCCAAGCGGACCTCGTCGGCCGGAACCATGTACGCATACACCGGACGCGGGCTCGGACCGAAGGCCGGCGTGTTCTCGGGGTGGACGCTCATCTGGTCCTACCTGTTCATCGCCGTGGCCGGGCTGTGCGGGTTCGCCGTGTTCTGCCAACAACTCCTGGATGCACTCGGTTTCCACGGTACCGTGCCGCCGATCATCTTCTTCGTCATCAGCGCGGCAGCCGGATGGTTCATCGCCTTCAAGGACATCCGGGTCTCCTCCATCCTCACCCTGGTGCTCGAGGCGGCATCGGTGGCGGCCATCCTGGCACTGGCGGCGATCATCCTGTTCAAGCACGGCTTCGTCCTGGACACGGCCCAGACCCATCTGCAAGGTGTCAAGGTGCACGGCATGGCACTGGCCGTCGTCGCCTGCATCTTCTCCCTGGTCGGCTTCGAGAGCGCCACCGCGCTCAGCGGGGAGGCGAAGAGCCCGAAGCGCAACGTGCCAAAGGCGGTGATCTGGAGCCTGATCGCCACGGGTGCCTTCTTCGTGTTCATGAGCTACGTCGAGGTGGCCGGCACCCGCGGCTACAGCACGCCGCTCAGCGGGCTCGCCGCACCGCTCAACACCCTGTCGGACCTCTACGGGGTCAGCTGGTTCAAGATCCCCCTCTCCATCGGAGCAATGGTCAGCTTCTTCGGCCTCACACTGTCCTGCCTCAACGCCGGGTCGAGGATCATCTACCCCATGGCCCGCCACGGGATCTTCAGTGGGCACCTGGGCAGAGCACACACCACGAACCGCACACCGCACATCGCCATCAGCGTCTACATGGTCCTGATCCTGGCCGTCCCGATGGTGCTGGAGATCTTCACCAATCCGCTGACGACGTTCGGCGATGCCGGGACACTGGCCGCATTCGGGTTCCTGCTCGCGTACTTCCTCATCACCATCGCCGCCCCGGCGTACCTGAAGAAGATCGGCGAACTCAGGCCTGGCCACATCGTGCTGGCCGTCGTGGCCGTGCTGTGCCTGCTGGTCCCCACCATCGGCAGCTTCTATCCGCTCCCTCCCTACCCGGTCCGGTTGTTCCCGTACCTCTTCCTCGGCTGGATGATCCTCGGGGCGGCCTGGCTCTATGTCGTCAGCCGTCGGACGCCGGGGATCCTCTCCGCCATCGAGGCCGATCTCGAGCGGGGTCCCGAGCCCGAGGAGGTGTTGATCGACATCCACGACAGCGTGGCCGAGGCCCAGCTGGCAACCGACGCCCGCGTCGAACCACTTCCGGGAGCGGGCGCCCCTTGACGTCGGGCCGCCGGGCGCCTGGGTGATCTCCAGCAACCTCGTCGGGCCCCACGGCCAGATATTCGGGAACGGCGTCTCGCTCGCCGACGTCCCAGCGGTGTGCCGGAACGCCGTCACCGGCGGGCCCGAGGCGTTGACCACGTGCGTCGCCGCACATGGTTTCCACCAGTTCGTCACCTACCAGCCCGACAACCGGTTCTGGCCGTTCCAGGGAATCGAGTCGGCCATCTTCGTGCTCATCGCCGCCGGATGCATCGGGCTTGCATTTCAGAGGGTCCTCCGCCGCGACGCCTGATCCGGTCCCGGGCCGGGAGGGCGGTCGCAGGACTCGGGTAGTCCAAGGGTCGGCTCAGGGGTTCCCCAGCCCGCGCACAGCGCACCATCCGAGGATGTCGGCATGTCCATCGCCGTGTCCCCGCCACCGACCGCCCTGCCGGACCTCGCCGACCAGATGTCGCCCCCGCAACAGGCGCTCGGGGAGGACCGTGCCGGAGTCCCACCGGAGCGGTGGGTGCGACCAGCCGTCGTCGCCCTCCTCGTCCTCACCGCGGCGGCGTACCTGTGGAACCTGAGTGCGTCGGGCGACGCCAACAGCTTCTACGCCGCCGCCGTCCAGGCCGGGACGAAGAGCTGGAAGGCGTTCTTCTTCGGGTCGATCGACTCCTCCAACTTCATCACGGTCGACAAGTCGCCCGGCGCCCTGTGGGTCATGGAGCTCTCGGGTCGCGTCTTCGGCTTCAGCAGTTGGAGCATGCTCGCCCCCCAGGCCCTCGAAGGGGTGGCGGCGGTCGGCCTCGTCTACGCCACGGTCCGGCGGTGGTTCGGGGCACCGGCCGGCTTGCTGGCCGGTGTGGTCCTGGCGTGCACTCCCGTCGCCGCCCTCATGTTCCGGTTCAACAATCCGGACGCCTTCATGGTCCTGCTGCTGGTGGCGGCGGCCTATACCCTGACCCGGGCGATCGAGCGGGCCGGCACCCGATGGATGGTGGCCACCGGCACCCTGATCGGATTGGCCTTCCTGGCCAAGATGTTGCAGGCCTTCACCGTCCTTCCGGCGTTCGGCGCCGTGTACCTGCTCGCCGCACCGACCACGCTGGGGCGCCGGATCCGTCAGCTGGCCCTCGGGGGTCTGGCCGTGGTGGTGGCGGCGGGATGGTGGGTGGCGGTCGTGGCGCTCTGGCCCGTCGCATCCCGCCCGCTCATCGACGGCTCACCGGACAACAGCATCATCAACCTCATCTTCGGCTACAACGGGCTCAGCCGGCTCACCGGCGGGACCGGAGGGGCCGGCTCCGGGTTCAGCGGTCCGACCGGCATCCTCCGTCTCTTCGACGACCTGATGGGTGGCCAGGCCTCATGGCTGTTGCCGGCCGCACTCGTCTCCCTGATTGCCGGACTGGTGTGGCGGGGCCGGGCACCCCGGACCGATCGGACCCGTGCCGCGCTCGTGCTCTGGGGTGGCTGGTTGCTCGTCACCGGTGCCGTCTTCAGCTTCAGCAGTGGCGTGATCCACACGTACTACACCGTCGCGTTGGCGCCGGCCATCGCCGCGCTGGTGGGCGTCGGGGGCGCCATCTGGTGGCAGAACCGGTCGCGGTGGGCCGCCCGTGTCGTCGGTGCCGTGGCCATCGGCGGCACGGCGGTGTGGGCAGTGGTCCTCCTCGACCGCACCCCGTCCTATGTCCCGTGGCTGCGACCGGTGATCCTCGTGGCCGGGCTTGTGTCCGGCGTCGCCCTGGTGGCCGCCCCCGCGGCCGGGGCACGGAAGCGCCAACTCACCACGACGGCCGTCTGCCTCGCCCTGGTGACCGCGCTCAGTGGACCGATCGCCTACACGGCCACCACCATCGGTACGGCCCACACCGGGAGCATCCCGTCGGCCGGACCGGCGGTCAGCGGTGGGGCCGGCGGACCCGGAGGAGCCGGGACCGGGGCCGGTGGGCCCCCAGGAGGTGCCCCGGGGGGCGCCGCTCGCGGATCCGGTCCGGGTGCCGCCGGTGTCCGGCCTCCGGGTGTGTCCGGCGTCCGCCCGGCCGGATCGGCCGGCTTCGGCGGGGCCACCTCGAGTGGGGCGCCGCCGGGGCTCGGTGCTTCCGGAGCCGGCGGCGGTGCGTCGCTCCGGGCCGGGGGGGCCGGCGGTGGCGGGGGGACGGCGAGCGCCGCCCTCACGGCCGCACTCCGGTCCGGTGCAGGTCACTACCGGTGGGTGGCGGCCACCTTCGGGTCCCAGTCGGCCGCCACCTTGGAACTGGCCTCCGGCGATCCGGTGATGGCCATCGGAGGGTTCAACGGCGAGGGCGGCAACATCAGCCTGGCCACGTTCGAGTCGGACGTGGCAGCGGGCGACATCCACTACTTCATCGCCTCGGGCACCGGCGGCGGGGGACCGGGAGGGCGCACCAACAGCGACAGCGCCATCACCAGTTGGGTGGAATCCCACTTCGCCGCCAGGACGATCGGGGGACAGACCGTCTACGACCTGACGACCCGGTCGTGAGGACCGATCCCACCGCCGGCAGCGTCGGGACGGACCGGCGCCTCGTACCTCAGGCACCGCGCCGGGGGACGGTGGGGCGGTTCCCGCTGGTCCGGCTGATCCGGTATTCGGGAGTGTCGGCGGTGTCCACCTCCACCAGCCTGGTCACGCTCGGGATCCTGGTGGGGCTGGCCGGCCTGCCGGCGACCTGGTCGAACGTGATCGCCACCGGCGTGGGTACCGTGCCCTCGTTCGAGCTCAACCGACGTTGGGTGTGGCCCGGAGCGGGCCGGCGATCCTGGCTCGGCCAGGTCGTTCCGTTCTGCGCCCTGTCGTTCACCGGCCTGGTCGTCTCCACGTTGGCCGTCGGCATGGTGGCCGCCCACACGTCGGGATGGTCGTCGGGGGCCCGGACCGTGGCGGTGCTGGCCGCCAACGTGGGTGCCTACGGGTCCTTGTGGGTCGTGCAGTACGTCTTGCTCGACCGGGTGCTGTTCCGGGACAGGACGGCGCGTCGGGACGGAGCCGACGGTGCCCCCGAGGTGCCGGCCCTGGGCCGGGAGACCGTGGCGGTCGACGCGTCGGCCCACTCGTGACCTGGCACGATGGCGTCGCCGTCCGCCCGACTCGGGCCCAGAGGATTTTCCTCCTGCGGTGCGGTAACGTCGCAACAGGTGCTGGTTCCACCTCGAGGTCGGGACCGGATGCCTGAAGTGCATAGCTACTCCGGACCCCGGTAGCAGAGCCCCGAGCTGGGGCCTGTCCCTGTGCGGAGGAACTATGACCAGTGTGATCGATCCTCAGGTTTCGAGCCCCACGTGCACCCTCTTCGGCTGTGGCGGCTTCGACATCACGCTGAGAGAAGTCCCGGTGGGCGTGACCGTGGCGGTGTGCGGCGAAGTCGACCTTGCCACCGTCCCCGTACTGATGCGCGCCCTGCGGCTGGCCGGGGTGGGCGACCCTCCGTTGGTCGTGCTCGACGCCAGCAGGCTGAGCTTCATCGGGTCGTCCGGGCTCGGGGTGATCGTGGCTGCCCGTCGGTCCCTGCGCGCACGATCGGGCACGCTGACCATCCGCCGTCCCTCTCGGATGCTGTCACGGACGCTGGCGATCGCCGGCCTCAGCGATCTGGTGGAGCGGTAGTGCCGGAACGGGCCGGGCGGTGGGAGGCGTGCCGGTGGTGAGGGGCCGGAGCCACCGTGAGGTCGTGGAGCTGACCCTGATGGGAATCTGCTCGGTCAGCGCCGAGCTGCTGTCCGTCGAAGGCGTGGCGATCGTGCTGTTGGCCACCCACGAACAACCCGTGGCCGTGTACTCGTCCAACCCCTCGTTCGACGAGCTCGAGGACCTGCAGTTCACCCTCGGGGTCGGGCCGGCGCTCGACGCCTTCCGGCAGCGTGCGTCCGGTGGCCGAGCCCGATCTCCTCGACCATCCACCCCTGCAGTGGCCCGGCTTCGCCGGAGAGGCGCTGCGGGCCGGGGTGCGCTCGGCGTTCTCGTTCCCCCTCCAGGCGGGGACGGAGCGACTGGGCGCCTTCACCGTCTATCAGACCGTCGTCGGAGCCCTCGACGAGGGGCGCTATGCCGACGCCCTGGTCATGTCGGGTGTCATCACCAGGTCGATCCTGGGTCTCCAGGCCGGGGCCAGCGACGCCCACTTCGCTGCCGGCCTGTTCCAGGGCCGTGTCGATGTGGTCGGAGTCCATCAGGCGACCGGTATGGTCTCCGCCCAGCTCCACATCGGCGTGGGTGAGGCGATGGCCTGCATGCGGGCCCATGCCTTCGCCACCAGCACGACCGTCCAACAGGTCGCCGCCCAGGTGATCTCCCAGAACCTGCAGATCTCGATATGAGCGGACCCGGGCCCCGGGAGCCGCGGCGTTGAGAGACCGCGAGTCGCTCCTGGCCGACACCTTCTTGACGTTGGCCGATACCCTCGTCGACGACTTCGATGTCATCGACGTGCTGAGCACCCTCAGCGACCGGTGTGTGACCATCCTCGGCGCGGCGGCCGCGGGGATCCTGCTGGTGGACTCGCACGGGACGCTCCAGGTGATGGCGGCCTCCGATGAGACGACCGACGTGCTCGAACTGTTCCATCTGCAGAACGAAGAGGGCCCGTGCCTCGACGCCTTCCGGAGCGGCGTGGCCGTGACCCACCCCGATCTCCGCCGTCCCAGCCCGTGGCCGCGCTTCGCCGTCCTGGCGGCGGCCTCGGGCTTCTTGTCGGTGCATGCATTCCCCATGGTCGTCCGGTCCAACGTGCTCGGGACGATGAACCTGTTCATGGCGGAGCCCGGGCCACTCGCCCCGACCGACGTGGCCGTCGCCCAGGCCTTGGCGCACGCGGCCACGTTGACGTTGCTCCAGAACCAGGCCGCCGTGAACTCGCACCGGCTGACCGGTCAGTTGCAGGGGGCACTGAACAGTCGGATCGCCATCGAGCAGGCCAAAGGCGTCATCTCGGAGTTGGCCCACGTCGACACCGACGATGCCTTCGTGCGGCTGCACTCGTTGGCCCGGAACCACAGTGCCAAGCTCACCGATGTGGCGTCCCGGGTCGTCGCCCGGACCCTCTCGGCGGCCGAGCTGTCCGAGCTGTTCCCCCCGTTGCCCGCCGGCCCGACTCGGCGGCCCCGGGCCCGGCCTCAGGGGGATGGGGAGCCGCCCCGGTGACGGCCGGTGGGCGGGACCACCACCTCGGGTCGCAGCCCGGCCAGCTTCCCCGGGGCGCGCTGAGGAGGTCGTCGGGGAGCCACGGGACCCGAACGTAGGTGACGGCGGGTTCCCGACCACGGCGCCGGTGGAGCCGTCAGGTGGTCGCACAGGCGGTAGGCCGTCGACTCGTAGTTGATCCGCCAACCCCGGAAGTCCCGCCACGCCTCGGCCGCCGACCGCTCGATCGGGAACCCGACCTGGGTGAGCATGGTCACCGCCTCCTCGAACTCCTTGAAGGTCAACGAGATCTCGCCGTCGGGGTCGGGATCAGGGTCGACCTCCCAACCGAGCACGTTGGCGATCCGGTTGAGCGCGGTGAACCCCATCCGCAGGCACAGGCGCGACTGGGACGACGCCGTGCTGGGGGCCAGGGCCAGATGCATGGCCGCCCCGTCCAGAACGGCCAGCAACCCGACCAGCCAGGAGAACCACGGCTGCGGGGACCGGAAGAGCATCATCACCGGGTAGGTCGTATGGCTCTCGGCCAGATCCGCAGACCACTCCTCCCACGACGAGTAGAAGTCGGGCAGCGTGTCGATGATGCCGACCAGTTGGTGGCGGGCGAGCACCTCGGGGCCCCAGGCGGGGATCCCGGCCCGGCTCTCGAGCATGGCCACCAGGCTCTCACGCCGGTTGAACGCCTGATAGAGCGCGGGCAGGTAGGCGATCTGCAGGGCCACGATGACCACCCAGGTGGCCCCGGCGGCGATGTCGACGGCCGAGTTGGCCGGGCCGCTCAAGTCGATGGTGCCGACGGTGAACACGGCGCCGGTGGCCTGGGCCAGCGCCGAGACCAGGCTGTGCGTGGTTTGCTGCGAGCATGAGCGCGTAGCCCACGATGAAGCAGATGGCCCACACGGCCAGTTGGGCGATGAGCGCCACCGGGGCGGTGGGGGCCAGCAGGGAATCTTTGCCCTCGTAGCTCTTGGCCAGGCGGGAGAGCACGATGAAGGCCAGGCGCACGACCCGGTTCACCAGCGACGACAGGCGCTCGAACCCCCGGGGCTCGCGGGGCAGCACGATGGTGAACAGGACGCTGGCCCCGGTGGCCAAGACGATGATCAGCCCGACGGCGAAGGCCAGTTGGCTCATGGGACGGGGTGGGGAGCGCCCTGGTCGGCCATGCCGTCATGGTAGGGGTTGCCCCGGGGGGCGGGCGAGGCCCGGGCCCCAGGCAGGTACCCCCCCGGTTCCCGCCACCGGCCGCCCCGGGGCCAGCCGGGGTCAGCGCAGTAGAACCGGTTCTATACTGCGGGCGGAGCGGCCCGGCCCTCTCGCCACACCGGCTCCGTGTTCGCGTCACCGCCGTCTCGACGAGACGGCCGAAACTCCAAAGGGGAGAACCAGCATGGCCCAGCCCGTCATCGTCGAAGCAGTCCGCACCCCGATCGGGAAGCGCAACGGTTGGATGTCCGGATTCCACGCCGCCGAGCTCCTCGGCAATGCCCAGGTCGAGCTGGTCAAGCGGGCCGGAGTGGATCCCGGCGAGATCGAGCAGATCGTCGGCGGCTGTGTCACCCAGGCCGGTGAGCAGGCCTCCAACGTGACGCGGACCGCCTGGTTGAGCCAGGGGCTTCCCTACGAGACTGCCGCCACCACGGTGGACTGCCAGTGCGGATCGGCCCAGCAGGCCAACCACTTCGTGGCCAATCTGATCACCGCCGGTGCCATCGAGGCCGGCATCGCCTGCGGCGTCGAGTCGATGAGCCGGGTGGGACTGGGTGCCAACGCCTACAACGGCCCGGGCAAGTCGAAGCCCGCGGAGTTCCCCTGGGACATGCCCGACCAGTTCGGGGCGGCCGAGCGGATCGCCCAGAAGTACGGCATCACCCGTGACGACGTCGACTGGTTGGGGTTCGAGTCCCAGCGCAAGGCGGCCGTGGCCGTGGCCGAGGGGCGCTTCGAACGCGAGATCGCCCCGCTCGAGGCGCCGGTGGTCGGACCCGAGGGCCCGACCGGCGAGAAGACGCTGGTCTCGAAGGACCAGGGCCCCCGGGACACCACACGCGAAGGGCTGGCGGGCCTGAAGCCGGTGCTCCCGGACGGGATGCACACGGCCGGCAACAGCTCCCAGATCTCCGACGGTGCCGCCGCCGTGCTGTGGATGTCGGAGGACAAGGCCACCGAGGCCGGTCTGCGTCCCCGGGCCCGCATCGTGGCCCAGACCCTGGTCGGCTCGGACCCCTACTACCACCTCGACGGTCCGATCGCCGCCACCGCAGGGGTGCTGGCCAAGGCGGGGATGACGATGGACGACATCGACATCTTCGAGGTCAACGAGGCCTTCGCCTCGGTGGTCATGTCGTGGGGCAAGGTGCACGAGGTCGACTGGGACAAGGTCAACGTCAACGGCGGTGCCATCGCCCTCGGCCATCCCGTCGGGTCCACCGGGGCGCGGCTCATCACGACCGCCCTGCACGAGCTGGAGCGCAGTGACAAGAGCCTGGCCCTCATCTCCATGTGCTGCGGGGGCGCCCTGGCCACCGGCACCATCATCGAGCGGATCTGAGCCCCTTCGAGTCGATTCGAGTGCATCCTGGCGCCCTTGGACGTCTCCCGGCCCGGGAAGCCCTTTACCCGTAGCGGAATTCTCGAATACCCATGGTGTGGAGGCGCGCCCGGGGGGTAGAAGTGGAGGATGCCATCGATCTTCCGTCGCGCCCGCCTTCTGTTCGTCACGGGCGCCGCCGTGGCGGCCGCCGTCGTCCTGATCGGGTCGCCCGCCGTCGCCGGTGCCGGAACGCCGACCGCCGGAGGCAAGTCGGTGGCGGCGTCGGAGTGGACGACCTACGACCAAAACTCCCTCCGCACCGGGGTCGACCCGTCGGGCAACTCGTTCTCGCCGGCCACGCCGGCATGGACGTCCCCGACCCTGGACGGCGAGCTCTACGGCCAGCCACTGATCGCCGCCGGGCGGGTATTCGCCGCCACCGAGAACGACACCGTCTACGCCCTGGCCGCCGACAGCGGCCAGGTGCTGTGGTCCAGCCATCTCGGGACCCCGCTCAACCCGTCCTCGGTGGCCGGACTGTGCGGCAACATCCATCCCACGGTGGGAATCACCGGCACGCCCGTCATCGACACGGCCCGCTCGGAGATCTTCGTGGTGGCCACGGTGGCGTCCGGTGCCAACGCCGTCCACCACCTGATCGGTCTGGACCTCTACACCGGCGCCGTGCTCCTCGACGAAGCCATCGATCCCCCGGGCGCCAATCCGGCCTTCCAGCTGCAACGGGTCTCGCTCGGCCTCGACGAGGGACGGGTGATCGTGGGGTTCGGCGGCAACTCCGGGGACTGCGAGCCGTACCACGGGCTCGTGGTCTCGGCCCCCGAAGACGGTTCGGCTGTGTCCACCTATACGGTGGCCAACCAGCCCGGTGACGGCCAGGGGGCGGTGTGGATGGGGGGGCGGCCCCATCCGTCGATGCCCAGGGGAACATCTGGGTGGCGACCGGCAACAGCGAGCACCACGCGTCCACCGACACCTATGACCAGAGCGACAGCGTGCTGAAGCTCAGTCCCACCATGCAGCTGCTCGACTCGTTCGCCCCCGCCGGCTGGTACGCCGACAATGCCTCGGACGCCGACCTCGGGTCGGGAGCACCCGCCCTGCTCCCCAACGGCCTGGTCTTCGAGGTGGGCAAGTCGACGAAGGGGTACGTGCTGTCCCAGTCCCACCTCGGTGGTGTCGGCGGGCAGGTGGCGGTCAACAACAGCTTCTGCTTCTCCGACGGAGGGTCGGCCGATCTCGGCGGCACCCTGTTCGTCCCGTGCAGTAACGGGGTCCACGCCGTCACGGTGACGGCCGCCACGCCCACCCCCTCTTGGACGTCGGCGGCGTCGGCGGCGACCGGATCGCCCATCGTGGCCGGGGGCCTCGTCTGGTCGATCGGAGGCGGCACCCTCTACGCGCTCAATGCAGCCACCGGCACGGTGGCCCAGCAGTTCGCCATCGGGTCCTCCGCGTCGTCGTTCCCGTCCCCGGCCGCCGCCGACGGCCTGGTCCTCGCCCCCTCGTCCACGCAGATCCACGCCTTCGAAGGGCCGGCCGGCCTGCCCGGCCCGCCGTCGCTGGCGCCCGTCCGCCCCGGCTACTGGCTGGTCGCCTCGGACGGTGGCGTGTTCTCCTTCGGCGGTGCCGGCTTCCACGGGTCGACCGGGGCCATCCACCTGAACAAGCCCATCGTCGGCATGGCCACCACGCCAGACCACGGCGGTTACTGGCTGGTGGCCTCCGACGGCGGCGTGTTCGCCTTCGGGGACGCCCGCTTCCACGGGTCGACCGGCGGCGTCCACCTGAACAGGCCCATCGTCGGGATGGCCGCCACCCCTGATGGGGGCGGCTACTGGCTGGTGGCCTCCGACGGCGGCGTGTTCGCCTTCGGCGACGCCCGCTTCCACGGGTCGACCGGTGCCGTCCACCTGAACAAGCCGGTGGTGGGCATGGCCGCCACCCCCGACGGGGGCGGCTACTGGCTGGTGGCCTCCGACGGCGGGGTCTTCTCGTTCGGGGACGCCACGTTCAAGGGGTCCACAGGAGGCCTGGTGCTGTCGGCACCGATCGTCGGCATGGCGGCCAACTCGGTAGGTCCGGGCTACTGGCTGGTGGCCTCCGACGGCGGGGTCTTCTCGTTCGGTCCGCCTTTCGAGGGTTCGGCCGGCTCCCTCCACCTGGTCCGGCCCATCGTCGGCATGTCGGTCACGCCGGGCGGCGGCGGCTACTGGCTGGTGGCTTCCGACGGTGGTGTCTTCTCCTACGGGGCGGCCGCCTTCGAGGGATCGACCGGCGGCATCGCCCTGGTGCGGCCGGTGGTGGGCGTCGCCACCGGGTCGCCCGTTTCCTGATCGGACCGTCACGGCGTCTTCCGACGCGGCCCGGGGGCCGAAACTAGAATACGTTCTACTCGTTGCCGGGATGCGGGTGGCCGTTCGCGCCGCCGCCCGCCCCCGCGTCGACGACGGCGTTTCGGCGCCGGGGTACGAGGCGATCCCCGCCCGCCCGAGGAAGGAGCAGTTGTGATCGGCACCGAACACCTGACCTACGAGGTCGTAGGGAGCACGGCCGTGGTGACCATGAACCGGCCCGAAGCGAAGAACGCGCTCGTCGGGGCCCATGCTGGTGGGCATGGCGGACGCCTGGCTGGAGATCGATTCGAACGACGACATCCGGTGTGCGGTCCTGACCGGTGCGGGGGGTACGTTCTGCGCCGGCATGGACCTGAAATCGATGTCGGGACCGGGCAACGACGAGGTCAAGCAGCGGATGGCCGAGGATCCCGACCTCCATTGGAAGGCCCTGCTCCGGCACTACTCGCTGAAGAAGCCCCTCATCGCCGCCGTCGAGGGGTGGGCGGTGGCCGGGGGCACCGAAATCCTCCAGGCCACCGACATCCGGGTGGCTGGGACCGGGGCCAAGTTCGGTGTCTTCGAGGCGCGTCGGGGACTGTTCCCCCTCGGCGGTTCGACGGTTCGCCTACGGCGCCAGATCCCCTTCACGGTGGCGATGGACCTGCTGTTGACGGCGCGCGAGGTGTCCGCCCAGGAGGCCAAGGAGATCGGCCTCATCGGCAGAGTGGTCCCCGACGGGAAGGCGCTCGAGACGGCACTGGAGATCGCCGAGGTGATCGGCGCCAACGGCCCCCTCGCCGTCGAGGCCATCAAGGCGTCGGTGAAGGCCACCGAGGGCATCCCCGAGGAGGAGGCGCTGAAGATGGAGTTGGAGTTCGGCTGGCCCATCTTCGCCACCGAGGACGCCAAGGAGGGCCAGAAGGCCTTCGCCGAAAAGCGGCCGGCCAACTTCCAACGCCGATGAGCCAGAACGGGTGGACCGGGGATCTCGGCGAGCCACCGACTCCGGGTCGGGTGCGGCTGGCCGAGGCCATCCGCCCGCTGATCGACCTGGCGGTGGCCGGGGTCCTCGAGGACGGGGACGTCACCGACGCGGCCGTGGCCGTCGAAGCGGTCACGGCCCGGTTGGCGTCTCGGGCCGGACCGGGCAAACGGGTGCGCCAACAGCCCGACGCCAGCCGTCCGCCCCAGGAGTTCTTCCCCACCAGCCCGGTGATGGGGATCATCAACCCGGTCGCCCCTCCCGTGCGCCTCCACGTGGTCGACGGGGTCGACGGTGGCTACCGCGAGATCCGGGCCGACGTGAACTTCGGGTACGCCTACGAGGGCCCGCCGACCTGCGTCCACGGCGGCGTGATCGCCGAGGCGTTCGACGAGGTCCTGGGCGCAGCCAACATGGTCGCGGGCAACCCCGCCATGACCGGTACCCTCACCATCCGCTACCGCAAGCCCACCCCGCTGCGGACCGACCTCCGCATGGAGGCCCGATGCCTCGGACGTGACGGGCGCAAGATCCGCACCTGGGCCGCCATGTACGACGGGGACGTCATGACCGCCGAGGCGGAAGGCATCTTCGTCGAGGTGGGCCCGGACCGGTTCGTGGCCATCGCCGAGGGCAACGTCGACATCGCCGATCCGGCCATGCTCGATGCCATGCGGGCCGAGGCGGCCCGACCCGGTGCCGCCTCCGACGTGCCCGGCTTCCCGTCGGCCTGACGAGGCCCGGCCCGATCGGCCCGGCCCGATCGCCGCGGTGAGGCCCGCTCAGATCTTCTGGCGGCCCTCCCAGTAGGGGTCGCGCAGCTTGCGCTTGTAGAGCTTGCCGTTCGGGTCGCGGGGCATGGCGTCGGTGAAGTCGATGGACTTGGGCGTCTTGAACTTGGCCAGACGGGTGGCGCAGTACTCGAGGATCTCCTCGGCCAGTTCCGGTGTGGCCTCGATGCCCTCGGCCGGCTCGACCACCGCCTTGATCTCCTCTCCCCAGTCGTCGTGGGGGATGCCGAAGACGGCCACATCTCCGACTTTGGGGAATCCGAGCAGGACGTTCTCGATCTCGGCCGGGTAGATGTTGGCCCCGCCCGAGATGATCATGTCGATCTTGCGGTCCCGGAGGAACAGGTACCCGTCCTCGTCGATCAACCCGACGTCACCGACGGTGAAGAACTTGCCGATCCGGTTGCTCTTGGTCTTCTTCTCGTCCTTGTGGTACTCGAAGTCCCCGGTCTGCATGGACATGTAGACCGTCCCGATCACGTTGGGCTCGTCGATCCGGTTGCCGGCGTCGTCGAAGATGGCGATCTCCGAGATGGGCCACGCCTTGCCCACCGTCCCCGGCTTCTCCAGCCATTCCTCGGCCGTGACCAGCGTGCCGCCGCCCTCGGACGCCGCGTAGTACTCGTCGATGGAGTTCCCCCACCATTCGATCATCTTGTACTTGACGTCCACGGGGCAGGGGGCGGCGGCGTGGATCATGTGCCGGAGGGAGGACATGTCGTACTTGGTGCGGGTCTCCTCGGGCAGCGCCAGCAGCCGGTGGAACTGGGTGGGCACCATGTGGGAGTTGGTGACCTTGTACTTCTCGATCAGCTGGAGCATCTCCTCGGGGATCCACTTGTCCATCAGCACGATGGTGTGGAGCAGGTGGATCGACGCCCCCGAATACCGCATGACGGCCGTGTGGTAGAGCGGAGAGCCCACGATGTGGACGTGTTCCTCCTCGGGCAGGATCCCGAACAGGAACAGGATGCCGGACAGGCCGAGTGCCGCCTGTTCGGGGCTGGCGCCGCTCAGGGCCCGGAACACACCCTTGGGGTTGCCGGTGGTCCCCGAGGTGTAGTTCATGACATCACCGATGGTGCGGTCGGGCGGGTCGGTGCTGGGCTGGGAGTCCCGCATGGTGGCGTACGAGCCGAATCCCACGATCTCACCCACCGCGAAGCACCGCGACGAGGGCAGCTCGGCCTCCTCGGCGGCGTCCAGGGCCACCTCGGTGAACCGCTCATGGGCGATGAACGCCTTGGCCTCCGAGTCCTTCAGGATGTACGCGACCTCCGGCCCGATCAGGTGGTGGTTGATCGGGACCAGGTACCAACCGGCCTGGAGCGCGGCCAGGTAGAGCTCGAACATCTCGACGCAGTTGGGGAGCAGCGTGGCCACCACGTCGCCGGGCTTGAGGTTGAGTCCCCGCAGCCCGTGCACCACCTGGTTGGTGCGGCCCAGGAGCGCACCGGCGGTGTACTCCTTCCCGTCCGGTGCCACCAGCGCCAGCTTGTCCGGCTGTTCGTGTGCCAGCGCCCAAAATCCGAGATCGCCCATGGTGGTGCCTTCTCCTAGGCCGACGGACGGCCGGTTGCGTCTTCGATGTGACGGCGCTGCTCGGGCCCGGGCATGGTCGACAGGACCGGCCCGGGGGTGGCGCCGACCCCGGTGGGGACGCTAGAACAGGTTCTCGTATACGGTCAACCTCCCGAGGGTCCCGGTCCGGTGCGCTGGGGGTTCTCCGTCGGTTGGCGCCCTCCGTCCGCTTCGGGGCGTACCGGCACCCCGACCGCATCACCGTCGGGCGACGAGACAGCAGTGACGAGCAGTGACGAGCAGTGACGAGACAGAGAGGTAGTGCGCGATGAGTGGTTTCCTGGAGGGCAAAGTGGTGGCGATCACCGGTGCCGGCGGCGGCATCGGTCGGGCCGTGGCCCTGGCCGCGGCGGCCGACGGTGCCCGGGTGGTGGTGGCCGACATCGGCGTGGGCCTGGCCGGCGAGGACCCGAAGAGCGAGGTGGCCGAGGCGCTGGTGTCGGACATCGAGGCGGCCGGCGGCGAGGCGGTGGCCGTGGGGGAGAGCGTGACCACGCTCGAGGGCGGTGGCAAGATCATCGGCGCCGGGGTGGAGCGCTGGGGTCGGATCGACGGTGTGGTGGCCATCGCCGGCATCCTCCGGGAGCGCATGCTGTTCAACATGTCAGAAGAGGAGTGGGACGCCGTCATCGAGACCCACCTGAAGGGCCACTTCACCGTCTTCCGGGCTGCGTCAGCCATCATGCGCAAGCAGGAAGGAGGGGGATCGCTGGTCGCCTTCACGTCCGGAGCGTTCGCCGGGAGCGTGGCGCAGGCCAACTACGCGTCGGCCAAGGGGGGCATCGTGTCGCTGGTGCGGTCGGCCGCCGCCGGACTGAGCCGCTACGGCATCACCGCCAACGCCGTGGCACCGGTGGCCCGCACCCGGATGTCGGCCAACGTGCCGATGGACCTGGCCGAGATGGGGGACCCCGAGGACGTGGCCCCCTTGGTCGTCTACCTCCTGTCGGATGCGGCCAGGCACGTGACGGGCCAGGTCTACACCTCGGTGGGGCCGAAGATCGCGGTGTGGAACCAGCCGCGCGAGGTGCGCGCCATGTATGCCGACGGTCGGTGGACTCCCGAGCAGATCGCCGCCCGGCTCGACTCGACGGTCGGGCAGGAGCGCATGCCGCTGCTCGACCAGCTCGAGGAGTACCGGAAGGCAGCCGAGGCCAAGGCGGCCGCCGAGGGCGCCTCTCCGACCTGACCGCGCCGGTGGCATCGGCTCAGCCGTCGCCGAGGATGCAGAACTCGTTCCCCTCGGGGTCGGCCAGCACCACCCAGCTCTCGTGGCCCGTCTGCCCGATGGTGGGCCGGGTGGCACCGAGCGCCACCACGCGGTCGACCTCCTCCTCCTGGTCGTCGGGGAGCAGGTCGAGGTGGAGCCGGTTCTTCACCGATTTCGGTTCGGGCACCCGCAAGAAGAGCAGCGGGCGTGCCGATCCATGATCGGGGTGGTCCTCGCCGGGCTCGACCCACACGTCGCCGTCCTCGTCGACGCGGTGGCCCCATCCGAGCACGGCCGACCAGAAGCCGGCCAGCGAGAGCGGTTCGGTTGCGTCGATGCTGACCGATTCGATACGCAGGACCATGAGGTGCCTCCCCGGATGGTTCGAGCTCCGCGCCGTGCCCGTGCGCGAGCACTTTAGGTCCCGCCGGCGCCCCCTGCACCACGACGCCGGCACCGTTGCGCGAGGGGGGAGTGCCACCACGACACCGTGCGGTCGCACCCCTGGCTAAGCTCGCACCCGTGCTCCCCGATGATGATGCAGGCGCCCGACGGGGTGGCGTCACCGTCGAGGTCGACTCCACCGGCCCGCGGGTGGGGCGGCCCGGACGCCCCCGATGAGCGTGGTCGCCGAGGCCCGCACCGTCGCTCCGACCGCGGTGGTCGGCATGGTGGGTGGCGGCCAGCTGGCCCGCATGACCCAACAGGCCGCCATCGCCTTGGGGATCGAGCTCCACGTGCTGACCCCCAACCACGGAGATCCGGCGGTGCAGGCCGGGGCCAGGTTCCTCGCCGGTGATCCCGACGACCTGGACGCCCTGTTCGTGCTGGCCGACACGACCGATGTGGTGACCTTCGACCACGAACACGTGCCCAACGCCCACCTCCGTGCCCTGGCGGACGCCGGCCACCGGGTGCATCCGAACCCCGCCGCCAAGCTCCTGGCCCAGGACAAGAGCATCGCCCGCCGGGTTCTGCGCGACGCGGGCTTCGACGTACCGGCCTTCGCCGATGTGGCCACCGGCGACCGCTCCGCGGTGGTGGCGTTCGCGGCCGCCAACGGATGGCCGCTGATGATCAAGGCACCCCGCGGCGGCTATGACGGGCGGGGGGTGTTCACCGTGCAGGGCCCCGACGACCTCGACGCCCAATCCGGGTTGGCAGCCCTCGACCGCTGGCTGCTGGAGGCCCATGTCCCCATCGCCACCGAGCTGGCCGTGCTGGTGGCCCGACGACCCAGCGGGCAGTCGGTCACCTATCCGGTGGTGGAGACAGTGCAGCGGGACGGTATCTGCCACGAGCTGGTCATGCCGGCCCGGATCCCCGCCGAGGTGGCGTCGCGGGCCGCTGCCGTGGCCACTGACATCGCCGAATCGATCGATGCGTCCGGCATCCTGGCCGTCGAGCTGTTCGTCACCGCGGCGGGTGGGCTGGTGGTCAACGAACTGGCCGCCCGCCCCCACAACAGCGGGCACGCCACCATCGACGCCTCGACGACCTCGCAGTTCGAGAACCACCTCCGCGCCGTGCTCGACTGGCCCCTCGGGGCGACCACCCAGCTCGCCCCGGCCGCCGCCACCGTCAACCTGCTGGGCCCGGCCCAACCGATCGACCTGCGTCGCACCGTCCCCCTGGCACTCGAGGACCCCTCCGTGCGCGTCCACCTCTACGGCAAGTCCTACTCTGCCGGTCGGAAGCTCGGTCACGTCACCGTCCTCGCCGACGACCCCGGCTCCGCCCTCGCCTCGGCCCGCACCGCCGCCAAGGTGCTGCTCTCCTCATGACCACCGCACTGTGACCACCGCCTCATGACCACCGCCTCATGACCACGCCGCGCGTGGGCATCGTGATGGGCAGCGACTCCGACTGGTCGGTGGCCTCCCCGGCCCGGGACATCCTCGAGGAACTGGGGGTGGCGAGCGAGGTGCGGGTGCTGTCGGCCCACCGCACACCCCACCAGCTCCTCGAGTACGGCGCCGCCGCCGCCGACCGGGGACTGGGCGTCCTGATCGGTGCGGCCGGCGGGGCCGCCCACCTCCCGGGGATGCTGGCGTCGGTCACCACGCTCCCGGTCATCGGCCTTCCGGTCCCCTTGTCCCGGTTGGACGGGCTGGACTCGCTCCTGTCGATCGTGCAGATGCCGGCCGGTATCCCGGTCGCCACGGTCGCCATCGGTGCCGGCCAGAACGCCGGGCTTCTCGCCGCCCGGATCCTGGCCGTCGGGGACACCGGGCTGCGGCGGGCCCTCCTCGACCACCAGCGATCGCTGGCCGAGCGGTCGCAGGCCAAGGACGAGGCCATGCAGGCCGACCTGTCTGCTCCCGGGTAGCGCCTCCCGGTGACGCCGACGTCCTGGTGCGACGCGTCGGCGTCGAGGCCGCATCGGACATACACCAGTTGGTGATCCGCGTTCCCTAGCATGACGACCGGGCAGGAGGCGTCGTACAGCGGGCGCTGCCTCCCATCGCATCGTGGAGGTCGAACGTGGTCGCTCTGGTAGTCGTGCTCGGTGTCGTGGTGGCCCTGTTGGGCGTCCTGGTGGCCGGCCTCCTGCGGAGCCACGCCGACATCCTCAAGTCCCTCCACCAGCTGGGGGTGGGCGTCGGTGAGCCCACCGAGACCGGTGGGCACACCGCCACCGGTGCTGCCGGCACTCCGGTGCAGGTGCCGGTCACCATGGGCCCACCGCTGCCGGGTGAGCGCGACTCGACGTCGGCGCCGACCGTGGCCGGTGTGACGCCGACCGGTGACGCCCTGGCCGTGACCATGGAGGGGGATGACCACCTGACCCTGCTGGCCTTCCTGTCGTCGGGGTGCGCCACGTGCGCGGGCTTGTGGCGGGCGCTCCACCAGCCCGACCGGTTGGACCTGCCGGCGCACACCCGCCTGGTGGTGGTGACCAAGGGGCCGGATCTCGAGATCCCCGCCGAGGTCGCCGGCCAGGCGCCGCCGCGGCTCCCGGTGGTGATGTCCACGGAGGCATGGGGCGACTACGAGGTACCCGGCTCCCCGTTCTTCGTCCTGGTCGACGGCCGGAGCGGCCGGCGCATCGGCGAGGGTGTGGCCAACCACTTCTCCCAGGTGTCCGAGTTGGTCCGCCGGGCCGAGGCCGACGCCCAACCCTTCGGCCTCGGGAGCCGGGGCCAGGCGACGGCGGGCGGGCTGGACGGGCCCGAACGCGAGTCGGCCAACGACCTCGAGCTGATGAGGGCCGGAGTGCTCCCCGGTGATCCGAGTCTCTACCCCGCCTCGCTGGACGACCTGTACGGTCGCCGTCCCGCCGGCCCCGACGGCATGTCCCTCCACCGCGCCGGGTGACGACGACCTCGCTGCGCGCCCACGGGATCGACGCGCCACTCCCGAGCGGGTTCGAGGGCCGGATCTTCGTGCGCGGCACGGTGGGCCGCGAGATGACCTATCCGGTGGCCCACTTCGCCACCTTCCCGCTCCCGGCCGACGTCGGTGACTTTGGCGGTGGCGCTGTCAACCTGATGGGCCCCAACGACGTCTTCGTCGTCCTCTTCGAGTACGGCCCCGAGAGTGTGGGCCGGGCCCTGTTCGCCCGGCAGGGGATGCCGCGGGTCCTGTCCCCGGACGACTTCCGCCCCTACGTGCTGAGACGGGGGATCGGCGGCCAGTCGGGCACCCAGTGGTTCTTCACCGACTCGGGGAGGCCGTTCAGCCTCTACGCCGTGCTCGGAAGCCATACCCGCCGGGCCTCCCTGGTGCCCCGGGTCAACAGCCTGCTCGGTTCGGTGGGCATCAGCCCGGCGCAGGTGCCGACCCCAGGGGCCCCGTGGAACTGATCGGCCCGTACCTGATCGCATGCACCCTGTTGGTGGTGGCCGGCGCGTCCAAGGCGGTGCGCCCGTGGGACACCGCCCGCGCCCTCAGCGCCGTGGTGCACGTCCGGCTGGGCCGCATGGTCCGGCTGGTCCGGGTCGGCGCCGTCGTGGAGGCGACCCTCGGGACCGCCGCTCTCATCGTCCCGGGCCCGGTGACCGCCTCGGCCGTGGCCCTGTCCTACGGCGCCTTCGCCGTGTACGTGGGGGTGGTCCGGGCCAGGGGTGGTCCCATGGCCAGCTGTGGGTGCTTCGGAACCCCCGACACTCCTGCCACCGTGCTCCACGTGGTGGTCAACGCCGGGCTGGCCCTCGCGGCCATCGCCGTGGCCGGGTCGCCTCCGACGGGGACCCTGGTGGCGGTCCTGGCCCACCAGCCCTGGCATGGGGGGCCGCTCGTCGCCCTCAGCCTCCTCGGTGCATGGCTGTGCTACCTGGCCCTGTCGGTGCTGGCCGACCTGCAGGCCGCCCGTCGCCTGACCGGGGTGACGTTCGGGGACCCCGGATGACCCGATGGGCCCACCGGGGCCGTCGATGAGCGTCACCTTGGTGGAACGGGCCTCCAGCTTTCTCGAGTCCAAGCTGTCCCGACGCAGCTTCATCAACCGGTCCGCCTACGCCGGCAGCGCCGTCGCCATCGGCGCCGGGCTCGACCTGGTGCTCAAACCCGGTACGGCGTACGGGCTGGTGTGCACCTGTGGGAACAGCAACTGCGGCTGTGGGTCCACCTGCTGCGCCGGCTTCACCGAGTTCTGCTGCTCGGTCAACGGCGGGTACAACTACTGTCCGACCGACACGGTCATGGCGGGCTGGTGGAAGGCGGACAACTCCTCCTACTGCGGGGGGCCCCGCTACTACATGGACTGCAACGCCACCTGCGGGTGCGACACCGGATGCGGCAACGGGTGGGGATTCTGCGAGCCCGGCTGCGACGGGCGCCAGTGCGGCTGCGGCCCGAACGGATGCGACTCCTACGTGACCGGGTGCTTCCAATTCCGCTACGGGCAGTGCAACCAGGACATCGACTGCATCGGCCGCATCGTGTGCCGGGTGGTGGCCTGCGTGCCCCCGTGGGAGATCGACCCCACCTGCACGACCGCCAACGCCCAGGACGACGGCACCGCCGAGCAGAACGAGGCGTGTTGGACGCCCGCATTCCCGACCCCGCCCCCCGCACCGTGCAGCTCCCCGTTGACCAGTTGCAAGGTGGTCGGCCTGGCACCCAGCACCGACGGGCTGGGCTACGCCATGGTCACCTCCTTCGGCCGGGTGCTCGCCTACGGCGATTTCACCGACGACGGCGACCCTTCCGGCGCCCGGCTGTCCGAGCCGGTGGTCGGGATGGCGGTCCACCCGGGTGGCGGCTACTACCTGGTGGCCGCCGACGGCGGGATCTTCTGCTTCGGTGCCGCCCCGTTCTACGGCTCGATGGGTGCCTTCCCCCTCAACAAGCCGGTGGTGGGCATGGCCGTGACCCCGTCGGGACTCGGGTACTGGATGGTGGCATCCGACGGCGGGATCTTCTGCTTCGGCGACGCCGCGTTCCACGGCTCGATGGGTGGCCGGTCCCTCAACAAACCGATGGTCGGAATGGCGCCGATCCCCTCGGGCCAGGGCTACTGGACGGTGGCATCCGACGGCGGGATCTTCTGCTTCGGTGCCGCCCCGTTCTACGGCTCGATGGGTGCCCATCCCCTCAACAAGCCCATCGTCGGCATGACGCCGACCCTGTCGGGCCAGGGCTATCTGATGGTGGCATCCGACGGCGGGATCTTCTGCTTCGGCGACGCCCGGTTCCACGGGTCGACCGGCTCCCTCCGCCTCAACCAGCCGGTGGTGGGGATGGCCGCCCCCCCATCGGGCGACGGGTACTGGCTGGTCGCCGCGGACGGCGGCATCTTCACGTTCGCCACCCCGTTCCTCGGCTCCCCCGCCTAGTCGTGTCCCCGAGTCCCGTCCACCCCACCGATGGAGGAGCCCCATGATGCTGTGCCTGTCCGTGGTCGCCGTGGCGGTGGTCGCCGCCGCCGCCGTCCGTTCGACGTGGTCGCCGTGCGGCCTCTCCATGCTGTCGACCATCACGCCGGTGAGCGAGCGGGCCAAGGGCAACTCCTACCGGGCGACGGCGGCGTGGTTCGTGGCCGGAGCCGTCGTGGGCGGGGCCACGCTGGGGTCGGCCATGGCCCTGTTGGCAGGAGGGGTGCGTGCCCTGGATCCGACAGACACGGTGGTGGTGACGACGGCCTTCGTCGCCGCGCTGATCGCCGCGCTGTCCGATGCGGGGGTGGTCGGCGTGCGGCTGCCCATCCATCGCCGCCAGGTCAACGAGCGCTGGCTCGACCAGTACCGGCCGTGGGTCTACGGGGCCGGCTTCGGATGGCAGATCGGGTGCGGTGTGGCCACCTACATCACCACCGCCGCCGTCTACCTGGTCATCGTCCTCGGCGCCCTCACCGGCGATCCGGTCGTCGCGCTGGCACTCGGAACCTCCTTCGGCACCCTCCGGGGTCTCGCCGTCCTGTTGACCCGTCGCCTGGACGGCCCGGCCGCGTTGTTGGCGTTCCACCGGCGGTTCACCGCCGCCGGTCCCACCGCCGGTCGGGCTGCCATCGTCACCGAGCTGGCGGCATGCTCGGCGTTGGCCCTGGCGTCAGGCTCGCCCGTGGCGGTGGCGGTCGCCGGGGTGGGAGTCGCCGGGGTGGGAGTTGTCGAGGTGGTGGTGGCTACTCGCGGTCGGCGAGCCCTGGCCCGATAGCCCGCGACGGGACGGGGGCGGGCTCGGGTAGACCGGAGCTCCCGGACCCGGGCTCGGATCCGGGCTCCACCGCCGTCGATCCCGGTGCCTCGGGACCCGTGGCGGTGGGTGCCGGGTCACCGCCTTCCCCGTGGCGCCACCGCCGGAGGGGTGCCGACGCGGGTGGCCAGCAGCACGATGCCGGCCACGGCCAGGCCGATGCCGGCCCACTGCACCAGGAGCGACCCGAGGTGTCCGTCCTCACCGAGCCACAGGTGCTCGTCGAGGAACCGCTCGATGCCCCAGAGCACCATGCCCACCCCGATGACGATGCCCGAGGGAGGGAGCAGGCGCGGTGCGGGCGGCTCTCCGGCCTCTGGGATCGGTGGGGTGGGGGCGATGGTGGCGAGCCAACGCTCGACCAGCAGCAGGATCCCGAAGATGGTGAGGTCCTCGATGGCCTGGAAGATGGGGACCGGCAGCCGCTTCCCGACCTGGCCGGCGTAGTACATGCCGAACCACTGGTTGGTGCGGTGACCGCCACCGGCCACCATCAGCTGGGGCCCGAGGAGGCGGCCGATGCCCCAGCAGGCCATCAGGACCGGGGCCATGAGGTCGGCGAAGCGCATGCTGGACAGCTGGGGGCAGCGACGCCTGCTGCTCACGATGGCGACCGGCACGGCGAAGATCAGTCCGCCGAACGACGACAGGCCGCCCTGCCAGATGGCCACGATCTGGCCCGGATTGTGGGAGTAGAAGGACAGGTTCGACAGGACGTGGAGGGCACGGGCCCCGACGATGGCGGCCACGATCACCCAGACGAACATGCCCGTCACCCACTGCCAGGGGTAGCCGGCCCTGCGCAGGCGGCGCTCGGTGTAGCGGAGGCCGAACCAGAAGGTGAGGGCCAGACCGATCCCGTAGGTGTGGACCTCGAGGAACCACACGTGGAAGGCGACGGGGATGGGTCTCATGGGGAGGAGGGCCTGGGGGCGGTGGCACTCCGGTCGAGGGGCGCCGTCGGCACACTCACAGTATGCCCCAGGTGCCCGGTAGGGTGACAGCGGGCCGTGGGAAGACGGCGACGCCGAGCCAGGGGGAACCGATGGGAACGCTTTCCGGAAAAGTGGCCGTGGTCACCGGCGGCGGTTCGGGTATCGGTCTGTCCACCGCCCGCCGCCTGGTCGACTCCGGGGTCTCGGTGGCCCTGGTCGACCTCGACGGCGACTCGGCGGAACGGGTGGCGGCCGAACTCGGAGGCCTCGGCCTCCAGGCCGACGTGGGCCGCCCGGACGCCTGGCCGGGCATCGTCGACGCCGTCACCTCCCGGTTCGGTGGGATCGACCTGGCCCATCTCAACGCCGGCGTGACCACGGGCGAGGCGGACATCACCAAGGTCACCGACGAGATCTACCGCCGTGCCGTGGGGGTCAATGTGGACGGTGTCTTCTATGGCGTCAGGGCCCTGGTGCCCACCATGGCCGCCCGTGGCGGCGGTGCCATGGTGGCCACCGCCTCCCTGGCCGGGCTCATCGGGTTCTCACCCGACCCCGTCTACTGCCTGACCAAGCATGCGGTGGTGGGGCTGGTCCGCTCGCTCGGGCCCCAGTTGGCGGAGCACCACATCACCCTCAACGCCGTGTGCCCGAGCATCGTGGACACCCCCCTCATCGATGACGTCCGCGAGGTGCTGCAGGGGAGCGGGTTCCCGCTCATCGATGCCTCGGCGGTGTCGGCAGCGGTGGTGGACTGCCTGTCCGGCGAGGAGACCGGTCAGGCCATGGTCATCCAGGCGGGGAGGGAGGCGCTGGCCTTCCGCTTCGCCCGTCCGCCCGGCCCGCGGGCCGGCGGTACCGTCGGCCAGATGCCGCCCACGGAGATGGCCGCCCACGACCAGGGGTGATCGGGCGCTCAGGCACCCGGGCCCAGGCGGTGGGTCTGGTCAGCCGACCCGGCCGACGCCGGCGAAGCCGTCACCGGTGCGCACCGCGGTGATGTGGACGAAAGATCCCGTCTGGGGCGCCTCGATCATCTCGCCGCCGCCGACGTACATGGCCACGTGGTCCGAGCCGTCGGGCCCGTAGAACAGCAGGTCACCGGGCTCGATGTCGGCCAGGGAGATCTGGGTGGTGGCGGCGAACTGCGAACCTGAGGTGCGGGGGAGTGACACACCGGCCTGGGCCCACGACCACTGGACCAGCCCCGAGCAGTCGAACCCGACCCCCGGGGTCTCGCCGCCCCACACGTAGGGGACGCCACGCTGGCTCTCGGCCGCTTCGATGGCGCCGGTCGCCCCCGAGGGGACCGGCGGGGGATCGGCGGCCGTCGCCGACACGGTCGTTCCGACCGCGCCGCCCGAGCTCGACGAGCTGCCCGAGCCGCCGCCGGACGATACCGTCGTCTGGGTGGCCGCCCGCTGGGCCGCCGCCACCCGGGCGTTGAACTGGGACTGGGCCTGGGCCGCGGCGGCCGCTGCCGCCTCCTGCTGCTGCTTCAGGACCTGGGCCTTGATGTCGGCGTTGACGTTGGCCAGCGTCTGGCTGTCCTGGGCCACGAGGGCGTTGGCCTGGGCCTCGGAGGAGGTCAGGCTGTTCCGGGTGTCGACCTGCTGGGTCTGCTGCTGCTTCAGCGTGCTCTGGGTGGCCTGGAGCTGCGTCTGCGCGGTGTGGAGCCGGTCGATGGTGGTGGTCACGTTGCCGGTGGCGATCTGGGAGTACTCGGCCCGCACGTCGCTGGTGTTGGGGTTCCCCGAGAACATCTGGGTGATCTGGCTGGTGGTCCCGCTGCTCGTGTAGTCGGCGATGGCCTGGGTACGGAGCTGGGACTGGTCCTTGTCCACCTCGGCCTGGTCCTTGGTCACCTCGGCCTGGTTGGCGGCGATCTCGGTCCCGAGCTGGGAGAGGTGGTAGTCCGCCGACTGCACCTGATCGGTCAGGCCCTGGATCTGGGTCTGGGTGGCGGCGATCCGGGCGGTGATGGCGGCCGCCTGGGCCCGGTCGCTGGCGATCTGGTCGGCAGAGGCCGGACGCACGGCAGAAATAAAGGTGCCGGTGATACCCAATGCGACAGCCAGCGCAGCGACGAAAACGACGCGCCTGTGGCTGCTCTTTCCGGTGGGGGCGGGGGTACACGGCTCTGACGTCGAGTACTGCTCGGCGTGAGTCATATCGCCCTACTGTCTAGTCCAACGGGCACAGATCCACAAGGATGGCCCCACTAAATGTAGTCGTGAACTGGGATTATAGCTGATTGGCCGTGGGCGGGCAGTGGTGCCTCCACCGGGCAACAGCGGTTGTGGGCAACCCGGATTTCGGCCGTGACCGTGGGCGGCCGGGGGTCGGCCCCGACCATCGGGGTAGGGTCGTCATCCATGGGTGAAATCATCGAATTTGCCAGTAATGGAAAGACCGGACAGGGATATATCGCGGTGCCGCCCGGGGGAGCGGAGTCGACGGCGGGGATCATCGTCCTGCAGGAGTGGTGGGGACTGGTCGACCAGATCAAACGGACCTGCGACCGGTTCGCCGAGGCCGGGTTCACCGCCCTGGCCCCCGACTTGTACCACGGGACCACCGTGCCGCTGACCGAGCCCGACGAGGCGGCCAAGGAGATGATGGCCCTCACCATGGAGGGCGCGGCCAAGGACCTGAGCGGCGCCGTCGACGAGCTGCTGGCTCGCACGGCGCGATCCGAGGTGGGGGTGATCGGCTTCTGCATGGGCGGGGGCCTGGCACTGGTCCTGGCCACCCAGCGGCCCGACGCCGTCAAGGCGGTGGTGCCGGCCTACGGCCTGATCCCATGGCCCGATGCGCAGCCCGACTACAGCCGCCTGGACGCCGCCGTACTGGGCCACGCGGCCGAAGACGACGACTACTTCGACCCTGACGCCGCCCGTCAGCTGGAGGCGGAGCTCCGGGGCCTGGGCAAGTCGGTGGAGTTTTACCACTACCCGGGGGCGGGACACGCGTTCTTCAACGAGGACCGGCCCGAGGTGTACCACGAGGAGTCGGCCGGCCTGCTGTGGTCGCGGACCCTCGAGTTCTTCCGCGAGACGCTGGGCTGAGCCCGGGTGGTCCAGCAGACAGGTCTCGTCGAGGAGTATCTCGCCGTCGGCCTCCGGCTCGGTCGTCACATCGACGGCATGGTCGACGCCTACTACGGCCCTCCCGCCCTCCGGGCGCGGGTCGATGCCGCGCCACCCCCGCCCCCGGCGCAGCTGGTCGACGACGTGCGCCTCCTCTTGTCCCGCGTCGACGCCGATGCGCCCCTCGACCCCGAGACGGGTGCCGGCGGTGGAGACGGCTCGGCCTCCGCCCGCCGACACTGGCTGCGGGCCCAGCTCGTGGGCCTGCTCACCACGGCCAGGAAGCTTGCCGGCGAGGAGATCGGGTACGCCGACGAGGTCGAGGCGTGTTACGGGGTCCGTCCGGGCCGGGTGGACGAAGAGGTGCTGCTGGCCGCCCACCGTCGGCTCGACGAAGTGCTCCCGGGCTCAGGGCCCCTCGGTGAGCGCCTGGTCGCCTGGCGGGAGGCGCACGCCGTGCCGGTGGAGAAGCTGCGCCCCGCCATCGACAGCCTGGCCGAAGACCTACGCCACCGGACCCGGACCCTCTTCGGCCTTCCTCCCGGCGAGCACGTCGAGTTCGAGCTGGTGACCGGCCAGCCCTGGTCGGGCTTCAACTACTACCTTGGCGACCTGCACAGCCGTGTCGCCGTCAACACCGACCTCCCGGTCCTCTCCACCAGCCTGGCCCACCTGGTGGCGCACGAGTCGTACCCCGGGCACCACACCGAACACACCCGCAAGGAGGTGGGCCTGGTCCGGAGGCGTCACTGGTGGGAGGAGTCGATCTTCCTCGTCGGGACACCGCAGTGCCTGCTGGCCGAGGGCCTGGCTGATCTGGGACTCGAGGTGGTGATGGGCCGCAGACCGGAGGCCGCCGTGGCCGAGCACCTCCGCCCTCTGGGGATCCGCTACGACCCCGAGGTGGTGGCGGCGGTGGCCGAGGCCGGCGAGGCCCTGGGCGCGGTTCGTCAGAATGCCGCCTTCCGCCTCCATGAGGACGGCGCCGATGTCGACACCGTGAGCGCCGAGGTGGCCCACTGGGGGCTCCTCTCGCCGGACCGGGCGGCCAAGGCGGTGGAGTTCCTGGTCCACCCGACCTGGCGGGCCTACCTGACCTGTTACGTCGAGGGCCTGCCCCTGTGCCGGGCGTTCGTGGGCGGCGATCCGGACCGGTTCGACCGCCTGCTGTCCGAGCAGCTCACGCCCGATGACCTGATCGGGCAGATTCGCCCGGAGCCGTTGGCGGCAGACAGTTCTGCCGCCGGTCGCTGAGCGTCCGTCCCAACAGCCCTGGCGGCGCGGCCCGGCCGGGCCCGGCCCGGCGATCGGGCCATCGGGTGGGCGGGCCATGGGCGGGCGACCGGGCGGCGGGCCATGGGCGGGCGACCGGCCCCTCCTCTCCGGTATCGTATTTCCAAATAACAGACCGGTGGTATGTAAAATGAAAAAACAAACTACCGGCGGACAGACGCCCCCACCCGACGGCGACGTCGACGACCGCGACGACCGCGACGACCGCGGCGACCACGACGACCACGGGGACGAGCGACTCGGTGCCGTGCTCGACGCCGCCGCCGACTGCTACCTCAGGCTCGGGGTGGGGCGGACCACCGCGACCGATATCGCCCGGGCGGTGGGGATCTCCCGTGCCACCCTCTACCGCCGGTTCGGGAGCCACGAAGCCATCTTCCTGGCCGTCCTGGCCCGCGAGTCAGAGGAGATGGCGACGGCCGCCGAGGCGCACCTGTCCGGCATGGACGACCCGGCCGGGCGGGTCCTCGAGGGGATGATGTTCGCCATCGAGGAGATCCGGAGCCGCCCCGTCCATGCCGCCATCTTCGGAGGCGAATCGGCCGCCTGGGCCGCCAATCAGGCCATTCGCGAACAGGCCTTGCGGCGGATCGGCGAGGCGGGTATCCGTCCCCTCCTGGCGTCGCCGCTCGCCGAGGGCACCATCGACGAAGCCAGGATGGCCGACCTGGTCGACTGGATCCTCCGGGTGCTCATCTCCTATGCCGCCGTGCCCGGCGACGGCGGCCGGAGCCCCGGCGACATCCGCCGGCAACTGGCCGACTGGTTCCTGCCCGCCTTCGAAAGGGCGGTATGGGCCCCCTCGCCGGCCCCCTGAGCCACGCCGCCGTGAGACACTATGGTCAAGGTGTCTCACAACCGCCCGGGGCGCCTACCCGTCCCGGGCCGGACGACGCCGGACGACAAGGGGGAGTGCCGTGTCCGAGATGAACGCCCTACAGGTGTCGCGCCACGGTGCGCCGGGCGAGGTCCTCGAAGTCCGCTCCGTCGTGCGCCCCGAGCCGGGTCCCGGGCAGGTGCGGGTCAAGGTGGGGGCGGCGTCGCTCAACTTCAACGACATCGACCGGTGCCGGGGGAACCTGGTGTCGGTCCCGGTGCAGCCACCGTTCACGCTGGGGATGGACGTGTGCGGTGTGGTGGACGCCGCCTGCGACGGCGCCGAGGCGTGGCTGGGCCGGCGGGTGGTCGCCATCACCGCCGACGCTCTGGGCGGGATCGCCGAATACGCCATCGCCCCGGCCGTTTCGGTGTTCGATGCGCCCGACCAGTTCGACGACGCCGAGGCGGCCGCGTTCGTGCTCACCTTCCACACCTCGTATCTGGCCCTGTTCGAACGGGGCCGGCTCCACGATGGCGAGACCCTGGTCGTGCACTCGGCGGCCAGCGGGTTGGGCACCGCCGGGATCCAGTTGGGCAAGGCGGTCGGGGCCCGGGTGATCGCGGTGGCCGGTGGCCCCGCCAAGGGGGCGCTGTGCCTGTCGGCGGGGGCGGATCTGTTCGTCGACCACACCACGTCCGACTTCGTCGAGGAGGTGCTGTCGGCCACCGGTGACGTGGGCGCCGACGTGATCTACGACCTGGCCGGCGGTGACTTCGTGGAGCGGTCGTGGCGGTGCACGGCGCGCGGCGGCCGCTACCTGGCGGTCGGATTTGCCGACGATGACGACAATGGCATGACCGGGCGACCGCTCCGGATGGCCTGTATCGGGAACATCGACATCGTCGGGGTGATGCTGGCGTGGGTCGACAGCGTCGACCCCGGCATGCGTCGGTTCGGCTTCAACCCGTTCGGCCGCGCCATGGCGGACACGGTCCACTCCCGCCTGTTGGACCTGGCCGCCGCCGGAACCATCCGACCGGTCGTCGGACAACGGGTCTCCATGGACGAGGCCGGGGCGGCCCTCGACCGGCACGAGGCGCGCCAGTCGCTGGGCCGGTCCGTGGTCGTCATCTCGGGTCCGACCACCGGTGCGGCGCCGTCGGAGCGGTGACCCAGATCGACTACACGTGGCGTGACTCCGAGCTGAAGAGCCGCCCGCTCCGGGCCGTCAACCAGGTGGGGGCCCGGCTGTCACGGCACGGGTTCGACCTGCCGTCACTGTCGCCGGACTCGGTGATGGCGTCGGCCGCCAAGCTGGCCGGCGGTGACGATTTCGGCAGCGACTCGTTTCGCCAGCCGCTGGCCGTGTTCCTCGAGGCCTGCGAGACGGAGGCCGACCTCACCACCTTCGGCCGGATCCTGATCTCCAAGATGTTGGCGGCGGCTCTGGCCAACCGGATCGAACTGCACCGCTGGGCGGTCGAGCACCCCGAGGTGGGTGAGGAGCGCATCGACAGCCCGTGGATCATCGTGGGGCTTCCCCGCACCGGTACCAGTGTGTTGTCGATGCTCCTGGGACTCGATCCCATGGCCCGCCCGCTGCGCCAGTGGGAGGCCGCCCACATCATCCCTCCTCCGACGTTGGAACAGGCCGACGAGGATCCCCGCATCGCGCGGACGGCCAAGGAGCTGGACGGACTGATGAAGCTCAACCCGCCGCTGAGGGCCATGCACCCCTTCGGTGCCACCCTGGCGCAGGAGTGCGTCTCACTCTTCATGTTCGACGTGCGCACGCTGGCCCTGGAGACCCAGGCCCATGTGCCCACCTACGCCCGGTGGCTGGAGACGGCCGACATGGCCCCCGCCTATGCCCAGCACCTCCTCGCCCTCCAGAGCCTGCAGTCCCGTCAGCCGACCGAGCGCTGGATCCTCAAGACCCCCAACCACCTGTGGCAGATCCGGACCCTGCTCGCCACCTACCCGGACGCCCGGGTCATCTGGACCCACCGGGACCCCGGCCCGGTCGTGACGTCACTGGCCAGTCTGGCCAACGCCGGGCAGCGTCCACTGACCTGGCGGGCCGACCCCCGGCCAACCGCCGAGGAGTGGAAGCAGAAGTGCTCCTTCGCCCTGGGCTCGGCCATGGCCTACGACACCGCCGCCGAGGAGGGGTGGTGCCAGCACATCCACTACGACGCGCTTGCTGTCCGATCCGGTCGGCACCGTCTCGGCGCTGTATGGCAACTTCGGTGATGAGGTGAGCACGCTCCACGCACGGCGAATGGAGACCTTCTTGGAGCAGCGGCCCCAGGACGCGTTCGGGCACCACCGGTACGACCCGGCCGATTTCGGCTGGACCTACGCCGGCCTGGCCGAGGAGTTCGCCGACTACACCGAGCGCTATGCCGTCCGCACCGACCACCGGCCGCACGGGCCGGCCCCGGGCCGGTCGGACGGCGTCGGGCCCTGACCCCGGGCGCCGATCCGGACGTCGGGGACGGGTGCCGGGGGTGGGCCGCCGATCCATTTGGGGCTGGACCCGGTTGCGCCGTACCATTCGGGCATGTCCGAACGCTCACGCACCCTGCCCCGCCGCTCGTGTATGTCGTCCCCCGGGTCGAACGAGCGCTTCTTGGCCAAGGCCCCGACGGTGCCGGCCGACATGAGCTTCCTCGACCTGGAGGACTCGGTGGCGCCCCTGGAGAAGGAGGCGGCGCGGGCGAAGGTGGCCGACGCCATCAAGAACCTGGCCTGGGACGACCGGGTCCTGTGCGTCCGCATCAACGCCTGGGACACCGAGTGGACCTACGGGGACGTCATCGAGGTGGTGTCCAACGCCGGCGAGCGTCTCGATGAGCTGATGCTGCCCAAGGTGCAGCGGGCCGCCGAGGTGGTGGCCCTCGATCTGTTGCTCACCCAGGTGGAGAAGAAGGTCGGCCTCCCGGTCGGCCACATCGGGATCGAGGCCCAGATCGAGACCACCACCGGGCTCATCAACGTCGAGGAGATCTGTGCCGCCTCTCCGCGGCTCGAGACCATCATCTTCGGACCTGCCGACTTCGCCGCATCGATGGAGATGCCGGTGCTCACCGGTGGCGTCTCCATCCCCGAGTACCCCGGGGACCATTTCAACTATGTCTTCTCGAAGATCCTAATGGCCGGGCGGGCCAACGGTCTGCAGGTCATCGACGGTCCGTTCCTCAAGATCCGCGAACTCGACAGCCTGCGGGAGTTCTCCCAACGGACCCGCGTCCTGGGCTACGACGGGAAATGGGCCTTGACCCCCGACCAGGTGGGCGTCCTCAACGAGGTCTACTCCCCGACCCAGGAGCAGTTCGACAAGGCGTGGGACATCCTCGATGCCTACCGCAAGGCCACCGAGGACGACCGCACCGGAGCCGTCATGTTCGGTGACGAGATGATCGACGAGGCATCGCGGAAGATGGCCATCAAGTTCGTGTCCCGGGGCGAGCGGGCCGGCCTGGTGCGGACGTCCGGCTGAACGGTCCCGGTCAGCCGGACCGGTGCGCGGCCGGGACGGTCAGAACCTGAACTGGCGGTGCCACTCGGCCAGGACCGTGTAGTCGCCCTGCACGTCGACCGGGCTCAACGTGGGCCGGTTGTACAAGGTGAGCTCGAGGTCGCTGGCCGTCCCGTTCACGACCAGACTGCCGCCCTCGATCGGCGGATCCTCCTGTGACCGGCGGTCGACGACGACCCGGTCGGGCTGGAGGGTGACGATCCACTCGATGCCGAGGTCGGCGGAGCGGAGGACCAGCACCCGTCCCGAGCCCTCCTCGGTCCGGTCGCGGGCGGTGATCAGGACGTCGAGGACCTCGTCGATCCCGTCGGCGGCCAGCTCGGCGGCGACGGGAGTCCCGATGCTCCACGTGGCCTCGGCGTCGTACCGGTGGACAGCCAGCTCGTGGGCGCTCCGTCGGGCCACGAAGCCGGCGGTCTGGTCGCCCTCGAACCACGTCCAGGCCGGCGTGTGGGCCGGCGTGGCCTCGAGCTCGGTGATGAGGATGCCGGCGGCGTCGGTCACCCACGGGGCGACGGCGTCGCCGGCCGGCGGGTCGGGCAGCGGCGGCTTGGGCCGCCCGGTGGCCTCGCACAGGACGTGACCCCAGAAGCCGCAGAATTCACCCACGTGGACGGCCAGGTCGTGCACCGTCCATCCCTCACAGGTGGGGACGGGCACGTCGGACTCCCCTGAGCCGAGGGCGTGCGTGAGGGCCTCGCTCTCCATCCGGGCGGCGCGGACGAGCGAGTCGTGGTCCATGTCGTGCACGGTAGTCGGAAGCACCCGCCGGCTGAAGGCCGGGCCGAGGGCCGAGGGCCCGCCGTAGCAGGGTCAGGCCCTGGCGTCGCTGGTCAGCCGGCGAGCGATGACCTTGAGGGCCAGGGTCTCGTCGGCACCCTCGAAGATGGACAGCACTCGGGCATCGACGAAGTAGCGGCTCACCGGGAACTCCTCGGCGTACCCCATGCCTCCGTGGATCTGAAGGGCCTCCCTCGTGACCCACTCCGCGGCGCGGCACACGTAGGCCTTGATCATGGATGCCTCGAGGGCGCCTTCGCCTTTGGACATCAGGCGGGCGACCTCGTAGGAGAACTGGCGGGCTGCCTGGATGAGCACGGCCATGCGGCCCAACTTGGCCCGGGTCAGCTGGTAGTCCACGATCGGTGATCCGAACACCACCCGGTTGCGGGCGTACTCGAGGGCGGCCTCGTACGAGGCCTGCATGACGCCGATGGCCCGAGCCGCCGTCTGCAGCCGGCCGTTCTCGAACCCCTGCATCTGGAGGTAGAACCCCTTGCCCAGCCCGTCCGCTCCTCCGACCAGGTTGGCGTCGGGCACGAACCAGCTCTCGAAGGAGACCTCATAGGAGTGCATGCCCCGGTAGCCCAGGGTGTCGATGGCCCGTCCCTCCATCCGCCCCGGAGGGCCCGGACGGGCGCCCGCCGGCACCGCCCTCCTGGGTGAACACGAAGCCGTGCCCCTCACCACGGGGCTTCTCCACCAGGAACAAGGACAGTCCGCGGTGGGCTTTTTCCCGGTCGGGATCGGTGCGGGCCAGCAGCATCAACACGTCGGCCCTCGCCGCGAAGGTGCACCAGGTCTTGACCCCGTTGATGAGCCAGCCACCCTCGGTGGGCACGGCCGAGGTCACGACCCCGGCGACGTCAGAGCCGAAGTCGGGCTCGGTCACGGCCACGGCTCCCATGACCTCGGCAGTGGCCAGCTTCGGGAGCCACTCCTGCTTCTGGGACTCGGTGCCACCGTGGACGAGGGCGCGGGTGAGGATCTCCGGACGGGTGATGAGTGAGCCGCCGGCACCGAGCGAGGCCCAGGAGAGCTCCTCGGTGGCCACCACCATCCCCATGTAGTCGGCCTCGCCGCCGGTGGCGAAGCCCCCGTACTCCTCAGGGACGGACATACCGAAGCCGCCCATCTCGGCCATCCCCGAGATGATCTCCTCGGGAATGTCGGTGTTGGCCCGGTGGATGTGCTCGGCCCGGGGACGGATCTGCTCGTCGGCGAACCGGTGGAAGGTCTCGCGTACGAGTTCGAAGTCGGCGTCGAGGTGCCGGTCGCCCTGTTCGTCGGCCAGCGATGCCAGGAACGCAGGATCACGGAACGCGGCCACGAACGGCTCGGCGGGGGCCATCCAGTCGGCAGCCACCCCCCACTCGCGGGAGCGGCCGATGGTACGGGCGGCGAGGTCGGCGACGGCGTCGGCGGCGAAGGCGCAGGCGATCCTGGCCTCGGTGTCACCGAACGAGCCGTAGCTCAGGACGGCATCGGCGGTCCTGACCCCGGCGGCGGCGTGGGCGACGTCATAGGCGAGCACCTCGGCCTGATCCGGCCCTCCGGCCGCCACCAGGGCGACGATGCCGGCGTCGACGACCGCGTGGGCGACGGCGAGCGCATCGGCGGCGGCGGCGAGATCAGGTGCGGGGAGGTGGTCGGTGGTCACCCCCCAAGGTTACCGAAGCGCCAGGAATATGGACCACGGCGAGGCCCACCGGCTCAGGATGCGGGTGGGCTGACGTAGCTGTAGTCGCACCGGTAGCCGTGGGTGGGACCGCTCACCGGGGGGTCGTCCTGACGCACGAACTTGCCCTCGACGACCCGGGCGATCAGGTAACAGTTCCCGATGGTCTTGGCCGCCGGGTCGGTGGGGGCGATGAGTTGGCTCCCGTCGAAGGTGGTGATCTTGGACAGGGCCTGGAGCTCGGACCCCCGACTCGGATCGGAGCCGGCGTTCTTGAGGGCCTGGGAGAAGAGCTCGGCCGAGAGCCATGCGTACAGGGTGTAGAGGTCGGGCTGGAACCCCGGCGAAGCCACGTTGACCCAGTGGAGGAAGGTGCCCACCGCCGGGATGGTCGAGGCGTCCTGCCCGAGGTAGAGCGACGTGTTCATCTCCAGATAGTCGCCGTCGATGGCGCCGGCGCCACCCGAATCCTTGGCCACCGTGTTGGTGTAGGTGGCCGCGCCGAGGACCACGTCGGGGCGGTAGTTCTGCTGGACCAGGTCCTTCAGCAACGAGGCCGCGTAGGTCTCGGACATGCCTTCGAGAAAGAGGATCTTGACGCCGGCGTTCTTCATGCCGATGACGTACTGGGTGAAGTCGGTGGTGGACACGGTGTAGGTGGGGTCGTAGACGACCTTGAAGCCGACCTTCTCCAACACGTACTTCTGGCCGGTCCAGGCGGACTCGGCCGAGGGGAAGCCGCCCACCATGGCACCGGCCCCGTTGAGATCATCGGGGAACTTCTTCTTGAGGTACTGGATGGGGCCTTCCTCCCAACCGTCGTTGAGCGGGACGGCACTGTAGACGTTCGGCAGCTTGTTGGTGGCGGGGTCGAGGACCACCGAGACGTCGGGCACGCCCGGATTGGCCTTCAACAGGGTGCCGCCGTAGTTGTCCTCCAACGAGAAGTTCCCCACCATGGCGAAGTCGTTGTCGATGGCGTTCTGGGTCGCCTGCTTGTTGGAGGCGCCGTTGAACTGGTCGTCCATTCCGTTCGACGACCAGTCTCCGGCCGTTGACGCCGCCCGTCGAGTTCACGTAGCCGGCATAGGCCTCGGCGCCCACCGCCGCTCCCTTGAACAGGCCGGTCGGTCAGCGTGGCGACGTTGGCCACGTCGACAGCCGTCGCCGTGATCCCGGTGTGGTCGCTGAACGCGCTGGCGGGGATGGCGGACGTGTTCGAGCCGCCCCCACTTCCCGCCGTGGTGGTGGTCGTGGTCGACGAGTTGGTCGAACTGCAGGCCACCGTCCCCACCGCCATCAGCACGGCCAGTCCCATGGCCATCACGCGCGACTTCGTCAGCATCGGCTGCACCGTTCCCCCTGTGTCATCCCCGAACATCCCCTGGTTCGGCTCTACGAATGGCGATCGGTCCAAGCTGAAGAATTCGGCTAGGTGCCGACCGCTTCCCGACTCTAGGCCACATGGTCGGCGGCGTGTCGGATCGCGCCGATTCAGGGGAGTGGATGGTCTTTTCCCCGTACGCTGAGCACCGCCCGCCTCGGCACGCGCCGATCGGGACCGCTCGTTCCCGTCGGACAGAGGTCCGGCTTTGTTGGCGAAAACCGGTAGTAGCCATCGACTGAGACTTACCGAATTATCTGTCTCAGGCGGGGGCGAGCCGGGCGGTCCCGCCGGCGACCTCGGCTCGGCTCACGTGGGGACCTGGGCCACCACGGTGACGAGCGGCGGGAGGACGACCGGGTCATCGCCGGGGTCGACCTCGGTGAGCAACGTCAGGTAGTCGGCTACCGGCCCCGGACCGGCGCCGGCCGGCGCCTCGGCCCATGCATCGACGGTGATCAGGCCGGCGTCCCGGGCCAGTCGGGGCAGGAGGGCACCGATGTCGGGATGGCGCGCCGCCGGCATCGAGAACGGGGCGCCGTCGATGCGCCCGGCGGTGGTGATGGGTTCCTGGGCGACCACCCACCCACCGGGGCGGACGGCGCCGGCCATCCGGGACAGCACCGCGGCCGGGTCCACCACGTGGAGCAGGAGGAACCGGCAGAAGGCCAGGTCGACCTGCTCGGGCAGCCGGAGGTCCTCCCCGGCCTGGGTGATGGCCAGCACCTGGCTGTGGGCCGCCGCCGCCTCGGCCACCTCGTCACGGGCGGTGGGGTCGCTGTCGACGGCGTAGACCCGTCCCTCCCGGCCGACGATCTCGGCCAGGGCCACCGTCACGTCTCCGCCGCCCGGCCCCCACGTCGACGCAGGTCCAGCCCGACCGGATGCCCAGCCGCTCCAAGGCGGTGGCCAGGGGACGGCGGTAGACATCGTCCCGCAGGCCTCGCAGTTCCATCGGGCCAGGCTACCGGCCGTGCCGTCACCGGCCCCGGGGTCGGGCGTCGGGACCTCGGCGGGATCGGCCGAATCGGCAAACCGGCCCTCCTGTAGCCGGTAACCTCACCTTTCGTGCGAGTGACCATGATGCTCTGCGATGCCGCTCAAGTCTCCGACGGCAAGCTGTACGTGCTCGGAGGTGGCTGGAGCATGACCGGTCCTGATCCGGTTCCCTCGGCCATCGCCCTCAAGATCGATGTCGGCTGGCACGAGGCCGAGGCCGCCCACCACTGGGAGCTGTTCCTCGAGGATGCCGACGGGCGGCCCGTGCTGGTGGACACGCCCGAGGGCGAACACCCGGTCGAGGTGCGCGGCGAGTTCACCGTCGGGCCGGCCACCGGGGATCCCCGAGGGCTCACCCATCGACGTCGCCCTGGCCGTCAACCTCGGGCCCCTCCCACTCACCCCGGGAACGCGCTACACGTGGCGGATGGCCATCGACGGGGAGTCGCAGACCGACTGGGTCCTGGGCTTCACCACCCGACCCACGCTGGTGCGGGAGTGACGGGGCGTTCGCGATGACCACCTTCGACCGTCCCTTCGGCCGCTTCTTCGAGGACTTCGAGCCCGGGGACGTGTACCGGCACTGGCCCGGCAAGACCATCACCGAGGCCGACGACCATCTGTTCTGCATGATCACCATGAACCACCATCCGCTCCACACCAATGCCTGGTACGCGGAGCACGAAACGGTGCAGGGCAAGAACGTGGTGGTGGGCAACCTGGTGTACTCGCTGGTGCTCGGGATGAGCGTTCCCGACGTGAGTGGCTCGGCCATCGCCAACCTGGAGGTCGAATCGCTGGTCCATCGCGCCCCCACGTTCCACGGCGACACCATCTATGCGGAGACCAGGGTGATCTCCAAGGTCGAGTCCAAGTCGAGGGATGACCGGGGGGTCGTCACGGTGGAGACCAAGGGATTCAACCAGCGCGGTGAGGAGGTGTGCTTCTTCCGTCGCAAGGTCATGGTGTGGAAGCAGGCCGCCGCGCCCGCCCGGCGACGGCCCTACGAGGACGACGTCTGGGTTTGAGCGGACCGCCCGGCGTGGATTCGGGGCCACGGCCGCCCCGGACCCGGGGCCCCGGGGACACGGGGGCGATCCGGCCTCCGCGGGCAGGTCCGTGCCCTGGGGGAGGCCGTGGTGGAGTGGGGGACAGGCCTCGGGTCGGGGTCGAGGCGGCCCGAGTTGCCGTGGCGGTCGACCCGGAACCCGTGGGCCGTGCTGGTCAGCGAGGTGATGGCCCAACAGACCCAACTCTCGCGGGTGGTTCCCTCGTACCTGGCGTTCCTGGCCGCCTTCCCCACCCCGGCGGCATGCGCCGTCGCACCCCTCGGCGAGGTCCTGCGCCGATGGCAGGGGCTGGGCTACAACCGCCGGGCCCGTCACCTCCATCTGGCCGCCGCCGCCATCGTGGCCGGGCACGGAGGGGCGGTGCCGTCCTCGCTCGACGAGTTGCTGGCCCTGCCCGGCGTCGGTGCCTACACGGCCCGGGCCGTCCTGGCCTTCGCCTTCGAGGCCGATGTCGGGGTGGTCGATACCAACGCCGGTCGGGTGCTGTCGCGGGCCGTGGCCGGTCGGGCGGTCAGCGCCGCCGAGGCGCAGCGGCTGGTGGACGCCATGGTCCCGCCCGGGACCGGGTGGTCCTTCGGCCAGGCCCTCTTGGATCTGGGCGCACTGGTGTGCACCGCCGAGGGTCCCCGGTGCGAACGGTGCCCCGTCCGTCGTCGGTGTCGGTGGGCCCGGCAGGGAAGGAGCAGCCCGGACCCGGCCCGGGGCTCGGCCGGTGTGTCCACCGCCCAGGGTCGTTTCGACGGCTCCGACCGACAGGGGCGCGGGCGGCTGGTCGAGCGGCTGCGCACAGGCCCGGTGGCGTCAGGGCGGCCCGCGGCCGAGGCGGCGGGTTGGCCCGGGGATCTCGAGCGGGCCGGGCGGATCGTCGACGGCCTGGTCCGGGACGGTCTGGTGGTCCGTGACGACGACGGGGTCCTCCGCCTGCCGTGACCGGTCCTTCGCACCACCGGTGTCAGCCCCGGTAGTGGTTGACCTGGCGGGTGAGGTCGCTGACCAGGTTGCCCAGGGCGATGTTGATGTCGACCAGATGGAGGCCCCAGGCCGGTCCGAGCGTCTGTTGGACCACCGGCCGGTTGTCGCCCGGCCTGGCGATGTCGTCGACCTGCAGCCATGTCGCCCCGCCCCTGCTCTCGCACTGGGCCCGGTACAGGCGCGGATAGGTCACCCACGGTGTCGAGACGACCGGTTGGCGGACCCGCGTGCGTACGGGTGCCACCGAGGTGCTGGTGAGCACCTGGGTGGGAAAGTACGGGCTGAGCACGGCGGCCGGCGCTGGCGCGCGGTGGACGGGGTGGCCCCGGTGCCCGATACCGGGTTGACGCAGAGCACCTGGAGCTGGCCCACCGGGGTCTGGCCGCTCAGGACGTTGATCGGCGAAGCCACCCGACCGAAGATGCTGTTCGCCGGGGGCGCCTGGGCGTAGCTGGAGTAGGCGATGACGCATCCGGCCTGGACGACGCTCGTGCAGGCCGGGATGTGGGCGAAGGTGCCACCCACCGTCTTCCCCACCGGGACCGTCACGCCGCCGCCGAGCAGGATGGCTGACACCAACCGGGCCCGCATGGCCGGTACCGGGTCCACCTGGCTCTTCAGCAGGGCGATCAGCATGGCCGCCCCCTGCGAATGGCCGATGAACGCCACTCCCCGCCCATGGTTGTAGTCGGCCAGGTAGGACTGCCAGGCAGCCAGCACGTCCCCGTAGGCGGTGATGCGGGCCGCCGGTGTCAGCGGCGCCCGCCCGTCGATGGCGGCCACGGTGATCTGGCGGTACATCGGGGCGTACACATTGCAGACCTGGGAGAAGCGGGCGGCCTGGGCCACGGCCACCGCCGTCTCCTGGGGGTCGACGGTGAGGTTGGCGTTGGTGGTCGGCTGGGTGCTCACCGTGGGGTAGACGTAGAAGCAGTCGATCTTGGGCGATGGCGCCGGTGCCGCCGGTTGGATCCGGGCGCGGTTGCCGGGGCCGACCACGGTGGTCCGTGAGACTGCTGAGGCAGGGGTCGTCCGCCATACCCGGTCGGCACAGCCAGGTGACGGGCGGGTGCCGCCGTGGTGGTGGTGGTCGTCGACGTCGGCGGTGCCGCCGTCGCAGTGGTCGTGGTGGTGGTCGTGGAGTGGTCTCCGGCCGACTTGACGCCCGAGCAGGCGGCCAGGAGCAGGGCCAGCGCCACGACGGCGACGCCGACGAGGCCGGGTCGTCGAACGGCGCCGGAGCGCCCACCTGCCGCCCACCCGGTGTCGGGCACCCCTCCGTGGCGGCCCATCAGCCGGTGATGAATCCGATGATCTGATCGTTGACGAACTCGGGCCGCTCGAGGTGGAAGAAGTGGCCGGCGTCCTCCACGACCACCACCTCGGATCCGGGCCCGAGGAACTCGATCACGGGGCCGATCACCTCGATCCCCATGCAGCCGTCGTCGCCGCCGTGCAGGTACAGCGTGGGTTGGGGGGCGACGGCTCCGACCGCCGCCTGGGTCGCCGGCTCCTGGTCTTCGGGCGGTCCGGCGAACATCGCCCGGTAGTAGCCGACTGCGGCAGCCAGGCTCTCGGGGGAGGCCAGCGCCTTTTTCACCTGGGCGGCGTCCCAGGACCCGTCGTAGCCCGGGGACCAGTCGGCCCACAGGCGGTCGATGAACGCGTACTCGTCCTGGGCCACCGCCATCTCGGCGAACGGGGTCTGAAAGAAGAACACGTACCAGCTTCTCCGCAGTTGGTCGTAGGCGAAGAACGTGTCGGCCATCGAGCCCAGCGGCGCCACCGCCCCGGCCACCGCCCGGCGCCACCGCCCCGGCTCGAGGGAGGCGGCGGCATACGTGGCCGTCGCACCCCAGTCGTGGCCGATGATCACGGCGTCGTCGTCGCCACCGAGCACCTCGTGGAGCGCACAGGCGTCCATGGCCAGGGACCCGGTGTCGTACCGGCCGTCGGCCGGGACCGACGTGGGTGCGTACCCGCGCAGGTACGGCGCCACCGCGTGGTAGCCGGCCTCGGCCAGGCGGGGGAGGAGGTGGCGCCAGGTGCTGGCGGTGTCGGGGAACCCGTGGAGGCACAGGGCGAGCGGACCGTCGTCGGGGCCGTCGGTGAGGCAGGCGAACTCGACGCCGTTGGCCGTGACGGTGCGCTCGTCCATGGACCGGAGGGTACTCGGGGTGACCCAACCGGTGCCTGCCGGACGCCCCGGCGCAAGTCCCGGGAGACCGGGCCGGAGGGGCGTCGGCAGAACCACTAACCTCCTTGCTCGGTGAGAATCTCCTACTTCGGTGTCCGGGGCTCTTGCCCGTGTTCCTCCGACCGCCAACGTCGCTACGGGGGCAATACCTCCTGTGTCCTGGTCGAAGTGGAGGGGGATGACCCCCTGGTGCTGGACCTCGGCACCGGGCTGCGTGCGCTGGGGGAGTACCTCCAGCCCGCAGGAGGCGGGGGTGCCGGGCCGCTCCGGGCCAACGCACTGCTCTCCCACCTCCACTACGACCACGTGCTGGGGCTGCCCTTCTTCACCCCGATGCAGGACGCCGCCGCCCAGCTCGACATCTACGGCCCCACCCAGGACGACGGTCCGGTGGGCGAGGTGCTGGCCGGAATCGTGCAGCCACCGTTCTTCCCCATCCACATGGCCGAGTTCGACGGTGAGCTCCGGTTCCACGACCTCGACGGGACCGAAGACCTCCAGATCGGTGCCACCACGATCAGTGTGCGGTCGATCCCCCATATCGGGCACACCCTGGGGTTCCGCATCCAGGCCGGGGGGAGGACGCTGGCCTACCTGTCCGACCATCAGGCGCCGGTGGACGGGCGGTCGGTGGCCGACAACGTCCTCGAGCTGTGCGAGGGCGCCGACCTGGTCATCCACGATGCCCAGTACACCGACGGCGAGTTCTCGCGTTTGTCGGACTGGGGACACTCGACGGCCGCCTACGCCGTCCACGTCGCCCGCGAGGCGGGGGCCCGTCGACTGGCGCTGTTCCACCACGACCCTGCCCACACCGATGCCGACATCGACCTGATCCTCGCCCAGGCCCGGCGGTGCGCCCCCGCCCTCGAGGTTCTGGAGGTCAGTGCGGCCGCCGAAGGGTCGTCGGTCGACCTGGGCGGGGCCCGCTCGTGAGCTTCGACACGGACCTGTTCAAGCAGGCCATGGGGACCTTTGCCACCGGGGTGACGATCGTCTCGGGCATCGAGGACGGCCTCCCCATCGGGTTCACCTGTCAGAGCTTCGTGTCGCTCTCGATCGACCCGCCGTTCGTGGCCGTCGCCCCGGCCCGCACCTCGACCAGCTGGCCCCGCATCGCCAGAGCCGGAGAGTTCTGCGTCAACGTGCTGGGTGACCACCAGGGCGAGCTCGGCCAGAGCTTCGCCGTGTCGGGCGGGGACAAGTTCGAAGGGGTGGCGTGGCATCCGGCCCCGGCTACCGGCGCCCCGGTCCTGGAGGGCAGCCTGGCGTGGGTCGACTGCCGGCTGGAGCTGGTCCACGACGCCGGCGACCACGAGCTGATCATCGGCCGGGTCCTCGACCTCGGCGTCGCCTCCGGTGACGGCTCGCCGCTCCTGTACTTCCGGAGCAAGTTCGCTACTGTTGCCGGGCGCAGCGGCGGCCAGGACAGGGAGTAGGACGTGCCAGAGATCATCGAATCCCAGGTCATCGCCGATGTGATCGTCGTCGAGCCCAGCGCCCACGGGGATGAGCGGGGACGGTTCGTGGAGACGTACCGGCGGAGCTGGTTCCCCCTGGGTCGCGAGATGACCCAGGCCAACCGATCGGAGAAGCAGGCCGGGGCCATCGTCGGGCTCCACTACCACCTCCACCAGGCGGACTACTGGTACGTGCTGCGGGGGACGGCCCGGGTGGTGCTGCACGACCTGCGCCAGGGATCTCCCACCGACGGGGCGACCCTGTCCCTCGACCTCGACGGCGACCACGACCGGGGCCTGTTCATCCCGCCCGGCGTCGCCCATGGCTTCGCCTCGTTGACCGACCTCACCCTCTGGTACCTGGTCGACAGCTACTACAACCCCGAACGACGAGCTGGGGGTGGCCTGGGACGATCCGGCCATCGGCGGCGACTGGGGGCTCACCGACCCGGTCCTGTCCGAGCGTGACCGTTCGAACCCGTTGCGCTCCGAGATCGAGCCCGGCGTGCAGCCCCGCATCGGCCTCCGGACGTGACCGGCGCCGCCGGCGGACTCGGCGCACCCGCCACCGGTGTCCTGGTCACCGGCGGCGGCTCGGGCATCGGGCGCGAGACCGCCCTGGCCCTGGCCGAGGTGGGCCGGCCGGTGGCCGTGTGGGACATCGACGCCGCCGGCGCCGAGGAGACGGCGACCCTGTGCCGGGACCGGTACGGCACGGTGGTCGACTGGTCGGTGGTCGACGTGTCCGACACCTCGGAGGTGGAGGCCAGCGTGCCGGCAGCGGCCGAGTCCCTCGGCTCCTTGGGCGGATTCGTCCATGCGGCCGGGGTATCGGGTGCCATGGGGATCGACTTCATCGACGATGCACTCTGGGACGCCACCTTGAACGTGAATCTGCGGGCGGCCGTGATGATCTCCCGGATGCTCCTCGACCCGTTCCGGCGGGCCGGCCCGGGTTCGGCCGTGGTGCTCATCTCCTCGATCGAGGGGCTCTTCGGCAGCTCGATGCTCACTGCCTACTGTGCCTCCAAAGGTGGCGTGCTCGGGGTCATGCGCTCCATCGCCCAGCGGTTCGCCAGCGAGGGCTTCCGGGTCAACGCGGTCTGCCCGGGGGCGGTGGCCACGCCCATGCTGGCGCCGGCCTTCGAGCTGCCCGGATTCCGCCGGCAGCTCGAGGAACGGACCCCCCTCCAGCGGGTCTCCACGCCGGACGAGATCGCCAGACCCATCCGGTTCCTGCTCTCGGACGAGGCCTCCTTCATCACCGGGGCCCATCTGACGGTCGACGGGGGGCTGACCGCGGTCACGGCGATCTGAGTCCGGCGACCACTCCGACCTGGGCTCCGGACACCGGAATTCGCGGTGTGGGCAGGGTCTCGCTGCCCACGGAGCCGCCCTGTGGGGTTGAATGGTCGGGATGTCGCTCGTCCTGATCGTCGTGGTGGTGGTCGCCGTCGTCGCCGTCCTGGCGTTCCTGCTCCTCCGACCGAGGGGGGGCGACCTCGACTCCGTGCGCAGCTACCACTCTGCGTTGGGCACCCTGGAACATCTGTCGGACCGGACGGGACCGTCTCCCGTCCAGGTGGTCGGCCCGGCGGGGAAGCCGGCGGCGTCACGTCGCCGCGATCCCGGGCCTGTCGGCCCCGGGGTCGTGCCTCCGGTGCCGGTCCGGGGCACCGACGAGTTCCCCGACCCGGGCACGCCCCTGGTCTTCGACGACGCCCGTCCCTCTGACCGGCCCCGGAGCCAGCCCCTCCACGAGGGCCCGGCCCCGGCGAGGGTCGACCGGGCCCAGCGGCACGCCCTCGAGTCGATGAACCACCGCCCGCGCCGGCACCACCACCATCGTGGCCGCCGTGATCGTGCTGGCGCTGTTCGCCGTGCTGGCGTACGCCGGCAGCCGGCGCTCCAAGCCTCCCGGCCACGCCTCGACCGCCACCACCAGGGGCCCGTCCACCGGAGCCACCCACCCGACGACGTCCACCTCGCCGTCGACCGCTGTCTTGCACACCTCCCGTCACGGGGGCTCCGGCACGCACCGGGGCACGCGGACGACGACCACGACGACGGCACCCACCCGGATCGTCGCCGTGTCGACCTCGGGTACCTCGGCCACCTATCCCGTGACGACCGCCGCGTACCAGCTGGCCGTCACCGCTTCCGGACCGTGCTGGGTACTGGCCACGTCGACGTCCACCGGTTCCACGCTGTGGACCGGAACGATGGAGGCCGGGGAGAGACAGGTCATCTCCGCCTCCGGCGTCGTGACGCTGGAGCTGGGCGCACCCGACGTGCTGTTGACCGTCAACCGGGTACCGGTGGTGTTCCCCACCCCGATACACACCCCGTTCGTGGCCACGTTCCAGCCGACGGCGGGCACCGCGTCCACGACGACGGCGGGCACGACGTCCACGACGACGACCACCATCTCGCCGACCGGATCGGCGCCGACGGGCTGACCTGCCCCGTTCGGACAGCCGGCTACTCCGGCGGGTCCTCCGGGCCATGCCCAGGGCGTCGAGGATGAAGGCGTAGACGAAGGCCTCCTCCCTCCAGGCGTCGTACCGGCCGGACGGACCGCCGTGGCCGGCACCGAGCTCCGTCTTCAAGAGCACGCGGTTCTCCGGATTCGCCGCCCTCAGGCGGGCGACCCATTTGGCCGGCTCCCAGAACCCCACCCGCGGGTCCGAGAGCCCGGCCGTGGCCAGGATGTCCGGGTAGCGGAGGGGCAGCCCGAGGTCGTCGACCGAACGCACGTTGTCATAGGGCGAGTAGGACTTCATCACCGAGTAGATCGACTCGTCGTCGACCGGGTTGCCCCACTCCTCCCACTCGAGCACGGTGAGGGGCAGGGTCTCGTCCAAGATGGTCGTGAGGCAGTCGACGAAGGGAACCTCGGCCACGACCGCCCGGAACAGCTCGGGGGCCAGGTTGGCGACCGCGCCCATCAAGAGGCCGCCGGCGCTCGCCCCCCTGGCCACCAGGCGGTCCGGGGAGGTGAGTCCTTCGTCGACGAGGGTCCGGGCGCAGGCCACGAAATCGGTGAAGGTCGTGGGCTTGGCGGCCAGCTTCCCCTCCTCGTACCACCGGCGGCCCATCTCCCCGCCGCCCCGGACGTGGGCGATGGCGAAGATGAACCCGCGGTCGAGCAGGCTCAGCCGCAGCGATCCGAACGTCGGGTCGATCGATGTCTCGTACGACCCGTATCCGTAAAGGAGGCACGGCGAGCCCTCCTCGGCGCCTGCGACGAGGTCGGGTCGGAAGACGAGGGAGATGGGCACGTCGGTCCCGTCGTCGGCGCGGGCCCAGCGTCGTTCCGTCCGGTAGCGACCGGGGTCGAAGTCGCCCAGGACGGGCTGGCGCTTCATCAGCGTGACCGCCCCCGAACCCAGGTCCAGGTCGAACACCGAACGGGGCGTGACCAACGAGGAGTATTCGTAGCGGAGGACGGTCGAGTCGTACTCCGGGTTGGCACCGGCCCAGACGGTGGAGGGCGACTCCGGCCGGTCGACGGGCCGGGAGGTGCCGGTGGCACGGTCCACGATCCGGATGCCGGCCAGGCCGCCCTGGCGCTCGTAGACGACCAGGTGGTCGGCGAACGGGTCGATGCCGTCCAGCCTGACGTCGGGCCGTCCCGGGATGACCTCCCGCCAGTGAGCACGACCCGGTCGATCGTCGGGTGCCTCCATCAGGCGGAAGTCCTCGGCGCCGTCGTTGGTCACGATGAGGAACCGGCCGGCCCCGCCGGGCCCCGGGTCGCCCCGGTCGTGGTCGACGGAGTACTCCACCCCCTGACGGCGGGGCTCGATCACGAAGGGATCGGCGAGCGGGTGGTCGGCGTCCAGTGCCCGGACTTCGGAGGTCACCTTGGAGTCCAGCCCCACCAGGATGAAGCGGTCGTCCCTGGTCCTGCCCACTCCGAGGTAGAAGCGGTCGTCGGCCTCCTCGTAGACCAGGACGTCGTCGGCCGGGTTCGCGCCCACGCGGTGACGCCAGAGCTGGTACGGACGCATGGCCTCGTCCACCCGCACGTAGAAGACGGTGGCGTTGTCGTTGGCCCAGGCCGCTCCGTACGAGGTGTCCTCGATCGACTCGGGGGACAGGGCGTCGGCGTCGAGGTCCACGAAGTGCATGGTGTAGCGCTCGCCGCCGGACGTGTCTGTCGAATAGGCCAGCCACCGGTGGTCGGGACTGACGGAGAGGTTGCCCAGGGCGAAGTAGGCGTGCCCGGTGGCCAGGAGGTTCTCGTCCAGGACGATCTGCTCATCGGCGGGGACCCCGCCGGCCGGCTCGGCGCCGGGCCGGTCGGCCGGCCGCCGGCAGTGGATGGCGTAGTCGCTTCCCTCCAGGGTGCGGCCGTAGTAGAGCCAGCGCCCCTTGCGCACCGGCACCGAGAGGTCCGTCTCCTCGATGCGGGCCACGATCTCGTCGAACAGGGTCTCCTGCAGTCCCCTCGTGCCGGCCATGACCGCTCCGGTGTAGGCATTCTCCGCCTCGAGGTGCGCGATGACGGCGGGGTCGTCTTTGTCGCGGAGCCAGTACCACTCGTCGATCCGGGTGTCGCCGTGGGCCTCGAGGGCCACCGGACGTCGCTCGGCCACGGGGGGGACAGGGTGTCCGGTACCTGGTCAGGTGGCATGGGTGGGGGCATCCGACCAGGATGGCACGTCGCCCCACCGGCCCGGCGCCGGCAGGGGTACTGCCGGGTGCGTGGGGTTGTTACTATCTGTATAGGAGAAATGGTCCGTCCGACCGGATGGCCACTCGGGAGCGCACATGACGACGACTGACCTCGACCTCGGCAAGTACAAGCTCGGGTGGTCCGACGCGGAGGACTACGTCTTCAAGCCGAAGAAGGGCCTCAACGAGTCGATCGTGCGTGAGATGTCGGCCATGAAGAAGGAGCCCGAGTGGATGCGCGACTTCCGGCTCCGGGCCCTCCAGCGCTTCGACAAGCGCCCCATGGCCGAGTGGTTCGCCGTGAACATGCCCGACCTGGACTTCGATGACATCTACTACTACATCAAGCCCACCTCGGGTCAGGTGGAGGACTGGAACGACCTCCCCGACGCCATCAAGAACACCTACGAGAAGCTGGGCATCCCCGAGGCCGAACGCAAGTACCTGGCCGGCGTCACCGCCCAGTACGAATCAGAGGTGGTCTTCCACCGCAACCGCGAGGACCTCGAAGCGCTGGGCATCATCTTCTGCGACATGGACACCGCCGTCCGCGAGTACCCGGACCTGGTCCGGAAGTACTTCGGGACGATCATCCCGCCCAACGACAACAAGTTCGCCGCCCTCAACTCGGCGGTGTGGTCGGGCGGATCGTTCATCTACGTGCCGCCCAACGTCGTGGTCGACCAGCCCTTGCAGGCCTACTTCCGGATCAACGCCGAGAACATGGGCCAGTTCGAGCGCACCTTGATCATCGCCGACGTCGGCTCCCAGGTGCACTACATCGAGGGGTGCTCCGCCCCGGTGTACACCAGCGACTCGCTGCACTCCGCGGTGGTCGAACTGGTCGCCCTCGAGGGATCGAGGATCACCTACACGACCATCCAGAACTGGTCGAACAACGTCTACAACCTGGTCACCAAGCGGGCCAGGGCGGAGGCCGAGGCCCACGTGGAGTGGATCGACGGCAACATCGGGTCCCGGCTCACCATGAAGTACCCGTCGGTCTACCTGATGGGCCCGAAGGCGTCCGGCGAAGTGCTGTCGGTGGCCTACGCCGGTGCCGGTCAGCATCAGGACGCCGGGGCAAAGATGATCCACGCGGCGCCGGAGACCACCTCGACCATCGTGTCCAAGTCGATCTCGAAGGATGCCGGCATCACCACCTACCGCGGCCTGGTCCATGTGGACGAGGGTGCCAAGCACGCCAAGAGCTTCGTCCGCTGCGACGCCCTCCTCCTCGACGACACCGCCGTGTCGGAGACCAAGCCCTACATGGAGGTCGGCGAGCGCGACGCACGTATCGGGCACGAGGCCACGGTATCCAAGGTCGGGGACGACCAGCTCTTCTATCTGATGAGCCGGGGCCTGTCGGAGACCCAGGCCATGGGCATGATCGTCAACGGGTTCATCGAGCCGATCACCCGCACCCTGCCGATGGAGTACGCCGTCGAGTGGAGCCGGCTGATCGAATTGCAGATGGAAGGTTCGGTCGGCTGACCCCTTCGGATCGCCGGCTTCCGAGCGACTCCGAGCCGTCCGCCTCGGGCGCGCAGCGGGAGTCGGCGGATCAAGGCAGAATGAGGCCATGCCCATGAGGGAGGCGCCATGCCCATGAGGGAAGAGTGCAAGCACTTCCAGAGTCGGACCTACGACTCGGGGGAAGTGGCCCGCTTCTGCATCCTGGACCTGGCGCCGGAGGCCCCGTGGAAGTGCCCCGACAACTGTGCTTCCTACGCCCGCCGCCTGGCCGATGTCGGGTGGGCCCATGGGACGTTGGTGGAGCCGGCACTCGAGCCCATGCCCGACGTCCCCAGCGAAGAGGCGGCCAAACTCCTCGACCAGGCGGAGGACATCATCAACGCCGTCGGGCCCGAGGTGCTCGCCGATGTGCGCAAGGAGGACGAGCGCAAAAGCGGCGGACGGTGGTGGCGCCGCCGGCGCTGACCGCCACGGGAAGCGGGGCCCCACTCACCTCCCGGTGAAGGCCGCCGGTCGCTTCTCCATGAACGCGGCCATGGCCTCGGCCAGGTCGTCAGAGGCCAGGGCCCCCGCATTCCAGGCCGCCACGTACTCCAGGCCCTCCGCCACCGAGCGGCCTTCTCCGGCCGTGAGCACGGCTTTGGTGCCCTGGACGGCCAGTGGCGAATTGGAGGCGATCTCGACGGCCATCTGGCGGGCGGCGTCCAGCGTGGCGCCGGCATCCTCGCTGACGTGGTTGACGAGTCCGATCGACTCGGCACGGGCCGCGGTGATGTCCTTGCCGGTGTAGGCCAGCTCGGCCACGTGCCCCTTGCCGATGATGTGGGGCAGCCGCTGGAGGCTCCCGAGGTCGGCCACGATGGCGATCTTGGTCTCGCGCACGGAGAAGAGGGCATCGGCGCTCGCCATCCGGACGTCGCAGGCCGAGATGAGGTCCACCCCTCCCCCGATGCAGTAGCCGTGGACGGCGGCGATCACCGGTACGGGGCAGTCCGCCACCGAGGTCACCGAGGCCTGGAGGTCCAAGATGGCGGCTCGGGCCGCACGGGCGCGGGCGGCCATCGACAGCCGGGTGCCGTCTCCCGTTTCCGACGGGCCCGCCAGTCCGGCCATGGCCACCAGGTCCAGTCCCACGGTGAAATGGGGACCCCGGGCCGCCACCACCACCGCCCGCACCTCAGGGTCGGTCCCGATGGCGGTCATGGCCCGGGGCAGGTCGGACCAGAAGTCCGGGCCCAGCGCGTTGCGCTTCTCGGCCCGGTCGAGCCACAGGGTGGCCACATGGCCGTCCACCTCGATGGAGAGGACCTCCGAGGCGAAGGATTCGATGGTCGTCGTGGCTTGCGTCATGGACCCGAGCGTACGTCGGCCACCGGCGGGTCGGAGGGCCGGGGCAGGAAGGTAGGATGGGGCCCGAGGCTCGTGAGGGGCCTCGCTGCGCGAAAGGCTCCGTCCTGTCCACATTCACCCCTGAATCCGCCGCGGCACTGCCCGGGCCCACCTGGCTCCGCAGGCGACGCGAGGCGGCGGCCGAGGTGTTTGCTGCGGCACCGCTGCCCAGCGAGAAGGACGAGGTGTGGCGGTACAGCCGGATCGATCAGCTCGAGTTGGACCGCTTCCGACCGGCCGGTGTCGAGCCGGCGGACTCCGCCGATGGACCCGGTGCGTCCCCGTCGGACCGGATCCGGTCGCTGGTCACGAGCCTGGGCCCTCGCTCGGGCCTGATGATCACCATCGACGGCGTGCTGGCCACGGTGGCCTCCTCGGTCGGGGACGACGTGCTCACGCTGGGTCGGGCCGCCGAATGGGACCTGGCCGAGGCGACATTGGGCGGCGTCTTGGACGGTCCACGGGATTTCCTGCTCCTGAACGATGCCTTCGCCGTCGATCCGTTGGTCGTCGACATCGCCCCGGGGGCGTCGGTGGAGGACCCGGTGGTGGTGGTCCACGTGGTGGCCGGCACCGGGTCGACGGCCGTGTTCCCGCGCACGTTCGTGCGGACCGGCTCCGGCTCCAGCGGTGCCGTCATCGAGATCGTGGTCGACGTCGACGCCGGCCTGCTGGCCGGCCTCCCCTCCGCGCCCTCGCCGACTGCGGCCCGGGCGGAGACGGGGCAGTTGGTGGTACCGGTCAGCGAGATCACGGTGGGGGACCACTCCCACCTGTCCTATGTCAGCGTGCAGGCGCTCGGCCCCCATGCGTGGCAGTTGGCCCACCAGGCCAGCACCATCGGTGACCACGCCGTGCTCGACAGCTTCGCCGTCGCCCTCGGGGGCGAGTACGCCAGGCTGCGGACCGACTCCGCCCTCCGGGGCGAGGCGGGGACGAGCCGGCTTCGGGCGGCATTCATCGGACGCGACGACCAGATGCTCGACTTCCGGACCCTCCAGGACCACCTCGCCCCCCGCACCACCAGCGACCTGTTGTTCATGGGTGCGGTGGCCGACCGGGCCCACTCCGTGTACAGCGGGCTGATCCGGGTGCGCAGGGGCGCCTTCCGCTCCGACGCCATGCAGACCAATCACAACCTGGTCCTCGACGAGGGTGCCCACGCCGACTCGGTCCCGAACCTGGACATCGAGGAGAACGACGTGAAGTGCAGCCACGGGTCGACGGTGGGCCCGGTCGACGAGGATCAGCGGTACTACCTCGAGTCGCGGGGTGTGGAGCCCGAGATGGCCGAGCGGCTGATCGTGGCCGGCTTCTTCGGCGACATCGCCTCCCAGGTGCCCATCGCCGGCATCCGGTCGGCGGTCGGCCAGGCGCTGGTCGACCGGAGTGGGGCCCACGGTGCCTGAGCCGACTCCGACCGCGGTCGGCCCCACCGAGGTCGTCCGCCTCTGCGCCCGAGACGAGCTGGCCGCCGGCGAGGCCCGCCGGTTCGACGTCGCCGGGCTCCGGCTGGCGCTGGTCCGCATCGGCGACGACTTCTTCGCGGTGGGGGACCGGTGCAGCCACGAGGACTTCTCCCTGGCCGACGGCGAGGTGTGGCCTGCCGAGTGCGAGATCGAGTGCGCCAAGCACGGATCGACGTTCGATCTGCGAACCGGCATGCCGTGCTCGTTGCCGGCCACCCGGCCCGTGCCCGTCTACGAGCTCGTCGTCGAGGGCGATGACGTGTCGGTCGTGGTGCCGTGAGCACGGGGGAACTGTGCATCGAGGGCCTTCGGGCCGGCGTGCCCGGGCGTGAGATCCTCCGGGGGGTGAGCCTGACCGTGCGGAGCGGTGAGGTGCACGCCGTCATGGGCCCCAACGGATCGGGCAAGAGCACCCTGGCCCACGTACTGATGGGTCGCCCCGGCTACGAGATCATCGAGGGGTCGGTCACCCTCGACGGCATCGACCTGCTCTCCTTGCCCACCTGGCAGCGGGCCCGGGCGGGCCTGTTCCTGGCCATGCAGCATCCCATCGAGGTACCCGGGGTGTCGCTGGTCCGGTCCCTGGCGGCGGCCCGATCGCCCGTGCCCGACGGTCCGGGCGGGGACGGGCGACCCGGAGCCGATATCGGGGAGCGGCTCCGCCTGGAGGCCGGTCGCATCGGGTTCGACGAGCGGTTCCTCGACCGGCCGCTCAACGTCGACCTGTCCGGCGGCGAGCGCAAGCGGAACGAGACGCTGCAGCTCGGCGTGCTCCGACCCCGGTTCGCCGTGCTCGACGAGATCGACTCCGGGCTCGATGTCGACGCCCTCGGCGCCGTCGGGCGCCGGGTGCAAGAGGCCACGGCCGAGTGGGGACTCGGCGTCTTGGCCATCACCCATTTCCGCCGACTGCTCGACGTCCTCCACCCCGATGTGGTGCACGTCCTGTCGGAGGGTCGCGTGGTGGCGACCGGTTCGGCCGAGCTCGCCGAGCTGGTCGACCGCACGGGGTACGCCGCCTACGGCTGAAGTGGCGGTCGGCACGGCCGCCCGGTCACCGTTCCCGCCGATCCGGCCGATATCCCGGCACCGTCCCCGATCCGGACGTTGCTAGCGTCATCGGATGGCACGAGGTGACAGGGGTCGGAGCGGCGCTCACAGCCCTTCCGACCGGTCCGACGATCGGGGGGTGCCCCTGACCCGCCGGGAGCTTCGGTCGGCACGCCGATCCGGCCCGTCGACACCGCCACCACGGCCGAGGTCGAAGCACCCGTGGCTGGACCGGGTGTTGCTGGCGGCCATGGTGCTGGTCGTGCTGGCGCTGATGGCGGTGGGCTTCAGCTACTTCTACATCGACTACCGGTTCAGCCAGGTGGCCAAGGTCTCGGTCAAGCATCTGAAGAAGGCGCCCGTGGGCCAGCCCTTCAACGTGTTGCTCATCGGGTCGGACTCGAGGGCGGGGCTGACTCCGGAGCAGCAGGCCCAGTTCGGCAGCGCCGCCAGCAACGGTGGACAGCGCAGCGACGTGGTCAAGATCGTCCACATCGTGCCGGCCACCGGCCAGGTCAGCGTGCTGTCGATCCCCCGGGACACCATGATCGCCGTGGCCGGTGACACCAGCCAGACCGGCAAGTACAACCGGATCAACGCCACCTACAATGCCGGTCCCGATCAGCTGGTCGAGTCCATCCAGGCCAACTTCGGCATCCCCATCGAGCACGTGGTCCAGATCAACTTCGACGGACTCGAGGGTGCCGTCGACGCCATCGGAGGGATCAAGGTGGACTTTCCCTTCCCGGCCAAGGACTCCTACACCGGGTTGGATGTGAGCCAGACCGGGTGCCAGCTGCTCGATGGCCAGAACGCCCTGGCGCTGGCCCGCAGCCGGCACTACCAGTACGAGAAGGACGGGTACTGGGAGTACGACGGGACGAGCGACTTCGGCCGCATCCAGCGCCAGAACGCGTTCTTGAAGGCGGTGATCAACCAGGCCGAGACCAAGTACAACCCGCTCACCCTCAACGCCTTCGTCGGCTCGGTGGTCCAGGGCGTCACCATCGACTCCACCTTCAGCGTCGCCGACCTGGTCTCCCTGGCCCGGGAGTTCCACACCTTCGCGTCCCAGACACTGGCCACCGCCACCCTGCCGACGTACTCCCAGGACTCGTCGGTCTTCGGCTACCTCGGTTCTGTCCTCTACGTCCAACAGCCCCAGGCCGAACAGGTCATCGATCAGTTCCTCGGGGGGACGCCCGATCCGGCGACCACACCACCCCCGGATCCCTACGGGGGGACCGTCACCCCCACCTCCACCACCACGACACTGCCGGCGGGGGTGAGTGGGGGCTCGACGCCGGCGACCAGCCCATCGTCGAGCACGACCACCTCCATCGAGACGGACTTCGACCCGACCCCCTGTTGAGCGGCTCGTCGGTGACCGGCTCAGGCTGCCGGCATCGACCTCGTCGAGGCCCTGGGCCAAGGTGTTCCAACTGAGGGTGGCGCACTTGATCCGCACGGGGAACTTGACGACACCCTGGAGGGCGGCCAACTCCCCCAGCGCATCGATGTCGATGGCCTCGGGCTCGAGGGTCTCGACCTGGGCCCCGGGACCGCCACCGGCGGCGGCCGGCAGCGTCGACTCGTGGATGGACATCATGCCCTTGAAGGTCTGGATCAGCTGGCGCACTTCGGGGACCGGCCTTCCCTTCACCGCCGCCGACATGAGGGACGCCGACGACTGGCTGATGGAGCATCCCGTCCCGGCGATCTTGATGTCGGACACCACGCCGTCGTTGACCTCCAGCGTCACGACCACCTCGTCGCCGCACAGGGGGTTGAATCCCTCGACCCGCTGGGCCGGCGGCGCCTCGAGCTCCCCCCGGTTCCGCGGCGAGCGGTAGTGGTCCAGGATGATCTCGCGATAGAGGTCTTCGAGCCCAGGCATCAGGACCGGCCTCCCCGGCACCCGGATGGGGGAGCGTCGACGTCCGCCGCGGCCACGGTGGACGCGCCGGCGGTCGACCATCGCCGAGTTTCCTTCCAGGTGGGTGTCACCATGCCAGCGTACCGGTGGGGGCTCATCCGAAGAACGCACCGGCCTCGGCCAGCGCGTCGGCCAGGGTATCCACGTCGGCCTCGTCGTTGTACAACCCGAAGGACGCCCGGGCGGTGGAGTTGACCCCGAGCCGCCGCATCAGCGGCTTGGCGCAGTGGTGGCCGGCCCGGACGCAGACCCCGTACTGGTCGAGGATCTGCGAGATGTCGTGGGGATGGACGTCGCGGTAGGCGAAGGAGATCACGCCTCCCCGGCCGGTGGCGTCGGGGGGCCCGAAGATGCGGAGGTCGTCCCCGAAGCGCTGTCGCAGCGAGGTGAGGGCGTAGTCCGTGAGGGAGATCTCGTGGGAGCGGACGGCGTCCATGCCGACCGCCGTCAGGTAGTCGACGGCGGCATCCAGACCGATGGCCTCGGTGATCGGGGGGGTTCCCGCCTCGAACCGCCACGGGATGTCGTTGGGGGTGAAGCCGTCCTTGCGTACGTCGAGGATCATCTCGCCGCCTCCGAGGAACGGAGGAAGGGCCTCGAGCAGCTGCTCGCGACCCCACAGCACGCCGATGCCGGTCGGCCCGAGCATCTTGTGGGCACTGAAGGCGAGGAAGTCGATCCCCAGCGAGGCGACGTCGGTCGGCAGGTGGGGGACGGACTGGGCCCCGTCGGCCACCACCACCGCGCCGGCGGCGTGAGCGGCCTCGGCGATCAGGGCCATCGGGTTGAGCGTTCCGAGCACGTTGGACATGCAGGTGACGCCGACGAGCTTGGCCCCGTCGAGCAGCTGGTCGAGCCGGTCAAGCACCAGTCGGCCGTCGTCGTCGGTCGGGATCCACCGGATGACCAGTCCACGCTCTTCGGCCAGCATGTGCCAGGGGACGATGTTGGCGTGGTGCTCCATCTCCGTGAGCACGATGGCGTCCCCCTCGTGCAGGTTCGTCCGACCCCAGGTGTGGGCCACCAGGTTCAACGCCTCGGTGGCGTTCTTCGTGAAGACGATCTCGCGCCCGGGAGCCGGCGCGCCGATGAACCGCCCCACGTTGACGCGGGCCGCCTCGAAGCGGCGGGTCGCCTCCTCGGCGATGGAGTACACCCCCCGGTGGACGTTGGCATGGGTGGTCTCGTCGTAGGCGCGCATGGCGTCCAGCACCCGAGTCGGCCGTTGGGCGGATGAGGCCGAGTCCAGGTAGGTGATCGGGTGCCCGTGCACCTCGCGACCGAGCAGCGGGAAGTCCTTTCGCAGCGTGGCCACGTCGAGCACGCCCGGTGTGCGAGCGGTGTCGTTCATCTGCGCCATGCGTCGTACCCCTCGATCTCCAGTTTCTTGGCCAGCTCCGGGCCGCCCTCGGCGACGATGACCCCGTCGACCAGCAGGTGGACCCGGTCGGCGGCCAGCTCGTCGAGCATGCGCTGGTAGTGGGTGATGACCAGCACGCCGAGATCGGGCCTCGTCTCCCGCACGGTGTGCACCCCCCGGGCGACGGTCCGAAGGGCGTCGACGTCGAGCCCGGAGTCGGTCTCGTCCAGGACTGCCAGCTCAGGCTCGAGGATGGCCATCTGGAGGATCTCGTTGCGCTTCTTCTCCCCACCGGAGAAGCCGTCGTTCAGGTGGCGCTCGCCGAAGGCGGGATCCATGCCCAGCTTCTCCATCCACTCCATCATCATCAGCCGGACCTCGAGCACCGACATGTCCATGCCCCGGCGCGCCGACAGCGCCTGGCGGAGGAACTGGATGACCGGCACCCCGGCGATCGATTCGGGCTCCTGGAAGGCGAGGAACATCCCGGCTTTGCCCCGCACGTCGGTGGGCCAGGAGGTGATGTCCTCGCCCCGGAAGCGGATGGATCCCGAGTCGACGACGAAGGCCGGGTTCCCCAGGAGCACGTTGGCCAGGGTCGACTTGCCCGAGCCGTTCGGTCCCATCAGGGCGTGTACCTGCCCGACCTCCACCGTGAGATCGACCCCCCGGAGAATTGGGGGCACCCTCGACCGAAACATGCAGGTCCCGGATCTGGAGTAGGGGGACGGGCCCAGCCGTCGGGTCTGGTGATTGGGTCGTCACCCCACCGATTGTAGCTCCAATCCGCATTTTCTCCTACAAGAATAGGGGCAATCCGGGGACCGATTCGGCCTCCGCCAGTGCCCCGCGGGCGCCGGTGTCACGGTCCCGCTCGGCTCGACGCCCCGTCCCTGTCGCGGCCCCCCGCAGCGCCAGCCATGTCGCGTGCCCCACCGGGCGCGCCGCCCGTGTGGCCCTTGGGCGCGCTCGCCATGTCGCGCCCCCCGGCGCGCCGGCCGTGTCGCGTGCCCCACCGGGCGCGCTCGCCATGTCGCGCCCCCGGCGCGCTCGCCATGTCGCGCCCCCCGGCGCGCTCGCCATGTCGCGGCCCGGAGCACCGGCCATTTCGCGTCTGGGATGACGCGCCCGCGGCGCGCTGCCGGTACGGTAACCGGATGGCCGACCCCTGGAACTTCGCCGGCCCCGTGCCCCGACTCGACTCCACGGCCGGGGTGGTCACCCTGGTCGACGAGTCGACCTTCGCCATCAGCGGGGGTGCCGGCGACATCAGCGACGGGGCCCAGGGCCTCTTCTTCCGTGACACCCGCATCCTCTCCCGATTCGAGGTCCTGGTGAACGGGGTGCGGACGGAGCCGTTGGCCGCGGTGACCGACAACCCGTTCTCGTCGAGCTTCGTGTCCCGTTGCCAGCCGCCCCCGGGGATGGCCGATTCCACGCTCATGGTGTTCCGGTCCCGGTATGTCGGCCGGGGCATGCGCGAGGACCTGAGCATCCGGAACTTCGCCGACGAGCCGGCGTCGTGCACCGTGGACCTGCTGTTGGGGTGTGACTTCGCCGACCTGTTCGCCGTCAAGGAGGGACGGGTGGATGCCGACGCCGCCAACGGGGCGGTCCGGACCTCGTTGCACCGGCCCGCCGGCGGTGGCGCCCCCGACGAGCCCACCACCATGACCTACTCGCACGCCAGAAGCGGCGTGAACCGGGGGATGGAGATCCGGTTCCACCAGCCCACCCGGGTCGCCGATGACGTGGTCACCTTCGTGGTGGAGGTCCCGGCCCGGGGTGAGTGGTCCACCTGTATCGAGTTCGCCCCGGTCATCGACGACGTCCCGTTCGATCCGCGGTACCGGTGCAACGAGCCGGTGGACCTGGCCGCACCGAGCGAGCGGCTGGCCCAGTGGCGGCGGCTGGTCCCTCAGGTCGAGACCGACCACCCTGGCCTGAAGGGCGTCATCGACCGCAGCAACGAGGACCTCGGGGCGTTGCGCATTTTCGACCCCGAATTTCCCGAGCGGGTGGTGGTGGCGGCGGGAGCGCCCTGGTTCATGACCGTGTTCGGCCGCGACTCCTTGCTCACCGCGTGGATGGCACTCCTGGTCGATCCGGATCTGGCCCGGGGCGTCCTGCAGACCCTGGCCCGGTTTCAGGGAACCGACGTCAACCCACGGCACGAGGAGGAGCCCGGTCGCATCCTCCACGAGATGCGCTTTGGCGGTGCCGCCTCCCTCTCGTTGGGCGGCGGGAGCATCTACTACGGGTCGGCCGACTCCACGCCGCTGTTCGTGATGCTCCTCGGGGAGATGAGGCGGTGGGGCGTGGCCCGCGAGATGGTGGACGAACTGCTCCCGAACGCCGCCCGGGCCATCGAGTGGATCGAGCAGTTCGGCGACGCCGACGGGGACGGGTACGTGGAGTACCAGCGCTCGTCGGAGCGGGGACTGGCCAACCAGGGCTGGAAGGACAGTTGGGACGGCATCCGCTACGGCGATGGCACCGTGGCCGAGGCCCCGATCGCGCTGTGTGAGGTCCAGGCGTACACCTACGGCGCCTATCTGGCCAGTGCCCACTTCGCCTTCGAGGTGGGGGACACCGCCACCTACGACCGCTTCCGGGCCAAGGCCACCCAGCTCAAGGCGGCGTTCAACCGCGACTTCTGGTTGGAGGAGAAGGGCTGGTTCGCCGTCGGCCTCGACGCCGACAAACGGCCCATCGACTCGCTGACCTCGAACATCGGACACTGCCTCTGGACCGGAATCGTCGACGAGGACAAGGCCCGTCGGGTGGCCGAGGCCCTGACCTCCCCGGCCATGTTCTCCGGGTGGGGGGTGCGCACCCTGTCCAAGGCCAGTGGCGGCTATAACCCGATCAGCTACCACTGCGGCTCGGTGTGGCCCCACGACACCGCCATCGTGGCGGCCGGCCTCGCCCGGTACGGCTTCGACGCCGCCGCCCAGAAGCTGATCTTCGGACTGATGGACGCGGCCCAGGCGCAGGGTGGGCGGCTGCCCGAGCTGTTCAGCGGGCTGGACCGCGACGAGCTCTCGGTGCCGGTGGGCTACCCGACGTCGTGCTCCCCCCAGGCGTGGGCGGCCGCCTCACCGCTCCTGTGTCTGCGCACCCTGCTGCGGCTGGATCCCTGGGTGCCCTACGGCAAGACGTGGCTGTGCCCCAACCTGCCCGACTGGATCGGCTACCTCAAGGTGGAGGGCATCCCGCTGGCCGGCTCCAGGGTGACCATCGAGGTCGGCTCGGAGGTTCCTGGCGGCGTATCCGTCAGCGGACTCCCCGCCTCCATCGAGCTGGTCCGCGAGCCCCGCCGTCCCTCGACGGCGGTGTGAACCCCCGCCCGGCTCCCACCCGGGCCGAGGGTGTCACCACCCGCGGTCGACCCACTCCTGGAGGTGGGAGGACTCGGCGCCGATGGTGGTCCCGGCGCCATGCCCGGGCAGCACGATGGTGTCGGGTCCGAACGACCCGAACAGGCGTTGGTCGATGGAGCCGATGATGGTGGCGAAGTCGGAGTGCTCGAACGAGGTGTTCCCGGGCCCGCCGGGGAAGAGGGTGTCCCCGGTGAACAGGAGCGGCGTCCCCTCTACGGAGAAGCACATCGACCCCCACGTGTGCCCCGGGGTGGCGATCGTCCCCACCCGGAGGCGCCCCACCTCGAGGACGGACCGGTCCTCGAGGAGCTGGTCGTAGGAGGGGAGCATTCCGGCGTCGGCCTCGGTGACGGCCACATCGATGCCCGCATCCCGTACGGCGGAGACGGCCTGGATGTGGTCCCAGTGGCCGTGGGTCTCGGCCACCTGGCGCACGTCGAGGGCCCGGCACAACTCGAGGAGCTTGTCGTGCTCGTTGGCCGCGTCGATCAGGAGCGACTCGCCCGTCGGCGCGGCACCGCACCACGTAGACGTTGTTGTCGACAGGGCCGACGACCAGCCGGTGGACCTCGACGTCACTGTCCTGATAGTCGATGATGGTGGGGACCACAGCCTGACGACCTCCTCGTGCCGAGCGTAGCGGCCACCCGGACCTGTTGGTCACGATCGGCTCCGTTCTGGTAGACAAACGGAGCACCACGTCCCCCTGCCCGGGGCCCCACCAGATGGAGAACACGATGAACTTCGCCTTCAGCGAGGAGCAGGACGAGCTCCGCAAATCGGTCAAGCGCTTCCTCGAGGACAAGTCCCCCGAGACCGAGGTCCGCCGGCTGATGGAGACGACCGAGGGGTACGACCCCGCCGTCTGGGCGCAGATGGCCGACCAGCTCGGCCTGCAGTCCCTCGCCATCCCCGAGCAGTTCGGGGGGTCCGGGTTCTCCTATGTCGAGCTCATCGTGGTGTTCGAGGAGATGGGTGCCGCCCTGCTGTGCGCCCCGTTCTTCTCGACGGTGGCCCTGGCGGCCAACGCCATCCTGACGTCGGGCGACCAGAGTGCCCAGGAGTACCTGCTCCCGGGCATCGCCGCGGGCGAGACCATCGGCACGCTGGCCTTCACCGAGGACTCGGGCCGCTGGGATGCGTCCGGCGTGACCCTGGCCGCCACCCCCACCGAAGACGGCTGGGCCCTCAACGGGCACAAGTCGTTCGTGATCGACGGTCACCTGGCCGGCCTCATCCTGGTGGTGGGCCGGACGTCCGAGGGGCTGTCGCTCTTCGGGGTCAAAGGCGATGCCGACGGCCTGACCCGGACCCCGCTCGCCACCATGGACCAGACCCGCAAGCAGGCCCGCCTCGAGTTCGCCGACACACCGGCATGGCTCATCGGAACGGACGGGGGAGCCGAGCCCGGGTTGGCCAAGACGCTGGACCTGGCGGCGGTGGCCCTGGCCGCCGAGCAGGTGGGCGGGGCCCAGTGGTGCCTCGACAGCTCGGTGGACTACGCCAAGACCCGCATCCAGTTCGGGCGGCCCATCGGCAGTTTCCAGGCCATCAAGCACAAGTGTGCCGACATGCTGTTGGAGGTGGAGTCGGCCAAGTCGGCCGCCTACTACGCCGGCTGGGCTGCCGCCGAGGACTCCGACGAGCTGCCCGTGGTGGCCAGCCTGGCCAAGTCCTACTGCTCCGAGGCGTTCTTCCACGCCGCCGCCGAGACCATCCAGATCCACGGCGGCATCGGCTTCACCTGGGAGCACCCGGCCCACCTGTACTTCAAGCGGGCCAAGTCTTCGGAGTTGATGTTGGGCGATCCCTCCTACCACCGCGAGCTGCTGGCGCAGCGCATCGGCATCTGAGCACCGGATCGATGGACTGCCAGAGGGCGGACGCCCCGGTCCCGTCCCGCCCCACGGTGGCACCCGGGTGCCGTCGAAGTGGCCTAGCGTCTCCCCGATGACCGACCTCCGACGAATCATCAGCTGGCTGCTCTTGGTGCTCGTGGCGGTGGTCGGCCTCGGCGGCGCCGTGCTCGGGATCTCGGGTGCGCCGAAGAATTCCACCCTGTCGGCCGCCGCCACCAACACACTGTCAGCGCCCAACTACACGGAGACGGTGGTGGAGAAGACGCCGCAGGGGACCCAGACCGACCAGTTGGTGTGGCAGGCACCGGACAAGCTGGGTGGGTACATCCAGAGCGGGAACAAGCGCTCCTACGTGTACATCCTGCCGTCGAAGAGCGGCGGATCGGTCGAGTACCAGAGCGTGACCGTTTCGGCCTCGGCACCGACCACCCATCTGACGTTCTACCGCCAGGCCAGCCAGAGCGCGGCCCTCACCGACCCGGCCCAGCACTACCTGCCGTATGCCGTACACGCCAAAAATGTCACCCAATCGGGAAGCACGCACACGTTCACGCTGAAGCAGACCTCGTCGCAGGGTCCGGTGACGATCACGTTCACGTATACGGTCAGTGGCCGCTACGTGTCGCAGCTGGGTCTGGCCGCACAGGGATCGTCGGTGCAGCTGACGCTCACCGCCATCGGATCGTCCCCACCGGTGGCGCTGCCGGCCGGTGCAAGGATCGTCGCCGCCCCCGTGGTGCCGAGCACCGGGGGCTGACCGCCAGCCCCCGGGGCTGTCCGGGCCTGCCCGGTCGGTGGCCCCCGCTCCACCGGCACACCGAGCGGTGGATGGCCGGCGCCGGTCAGCGGGGCGCAGGTGCCTTGGGCTTGGTCTTGGCCTTGGCCTTGGCCTGGGCCTTCATCTTCTGTTTGTACTGGCGGACCTTGGCGAGCGTCTCCGGCGAGTCGATGTCCGCCACCGATCGGAACGATCCGGCGTCGCCGAAGGGTGCCGCCGCTTTCTCCCATCCGGGGGGCCGCACACCCAGCTGCTTGCCCAGGAGCGCGATGAAGATGCGTGCCTTCTGTTCGCCGAACCCGGGGAGCGCCTTCACGTTGGCCAACAGCTCGTCCCCGTCGGCCGCGCTGCTCCACACGGCAGCCGGGTCTGCGCCGTAGGACTCGACCACGATGGCACAGAGCTCCTGCACGCGTCCTGCCATCGACTTGGGGAATCGGTGGAGCGCCGGCGTCTGTGCGAACACCCCGGCGAGCGCCTCGGGGTCCATCGAGGCGAGGGAGCCGGCGTCGAGTGGTCGCCCGAGTCGCAGCTGCAGGTCGAACGGCGACTTGAACGCGCGCTCCAGCGGGATCTGCTGGTCGAGCACCATGCCGATCAGCAGGGCCAGTGGATCGTTCGAGAGCAGGGCATCGGCGTCGGGGTCACCCGAGAGGAACAGCACCGGCTCAGACTATTCGGAGGCCCCGACGGCCGCTATTCGTGGGTCGCCGCCGACGGCCGGCGGTGCCTCATTCGAGCATCGAGTGCTCGACGCGGCGGGAGATGGGGTCGAACGCGTAGTAGACGGCCAGCGCCCCATGGAACGCCAGGCACAAGATGGGGGCGAACAACCCGATCGCGATGGAGATCGCATAGAAGACGGTGCCAGCCACGAAGAGCAGCGTGGACGTCTTCCGCTGTGACTCGGGAAACTCGGGGCTCAGGAGCCGGCGCCCCGCAGAGGCGTAGAGCCAGACCGCCGCCCACGCCAGGGCGTTGACGGTCATGGTCACGCTGTAGAAGACGGCGGCGGTCTCGGCACCCTTCCCCCGGCGCAGGGCGTCTCCGAACACCTCGGTCGGGTAGGGGATGAAGACGATGGTCATCAAGAGGAGCAGGTTCAGGTAGAACATGGCCCGATCGACGAGGCGGAGCCGGCTGAAGATGGCGTGGTGGTTCACCCACATGATCCCGATCACCAGAAAGCTGACGACGTAGGCAGCCAGCGACGGCCATCGCTGCGCCAGCTGGTGGGCGAGTTCGGCGTAGTCGGTGGGCTGGGCGATGGTGAGGACCAGCAGCGTGATGGCGATGGCGAAGACTCCGTCGCTGAAGGTCTCCACGCGTCCCTTGTCCATCAGGGACCCACCCTGTTGCCGACGCCGCCGCAGGAGAGCCGGCCGGGCGGTGGGCGGTGGTCCACGCCGCGTGTCTAGCACGGCCCGTGGCCGGCTCCCCCTGCCCTCGCGGCCGCATGGTGGGCCTGGTGCACGTCTAACATCGACCGAAGTGGGAAAGGGTTCGCACGTGAGACAGCCGTCATTCCGGCTCGGGGTCAGACTGGCCTTCGCCGCCATCGGCGTCTTCGGCGCCGTCTTCGCCATCTCCGGGCTCCTGATCGCGCTCCCCAAGCCGGCCGCCGGCGGAACCTGCGGGCCCGGCGCGACATCGGAGGCCCCGATCGTGGCCGCGCTCGACCCGGTATCGATCGGGGCGGGCAAAGAGCCGTTGGCGTCGGACACCGCCAGCCACGAGCAGTGGTTGGCGTTCGTGGGTGAGTGCCAGGCATCTGCGGACGGCACCGTGCTCGCCGCCCTGATCATCGTGGCCGTCTCCGCCGCGGTGGCGTTGGCCGGGCCGAGGATCGTGTTGGGGAGGAAGCGAGACCCGGTCGGGACCAGCTGAGTCCGGCCCGGTCGGGTCCGACGGACCGTCCGGATGGACCGTCCGGATGGACCGTGGACGAGCACGACCGGCGCGCCCCCACGGGCATTGGCCTGCTTGACCTGGTCCAACTCATGGCCATGAGCCGGACATGGAAGAACCTCTCTGGTCCTGGTCGACGCTGGCGGACCGTCCGGTGCGGCCCGGCGGGCGCCCCGACGGAGATTGGGCCAGACTTCGGACATGGCCTTCGGGCAACCAGCAGGACCACCGGCAACGTTCCGGCAGTTGGAGGAGTTGACCACCCTTCTCCACGAGGCCGGGCACGCCGACTTCCGTGATGCCCGTGGGCCGATGGGATTCACCCAGCGTCAGTCCGGCGGCAAGTTCACCCGCGATGAGGCGGCGGCGTTCATCGAGCGGCTGCAGGACGACGCATCCGAATCGAGCGGTCCGCCCGGTCCTGGCCCGGCACCGGTCTCCCGGCCGGGCCGGACCCGCCCGTCGGTTCGGACGCCCACGACGATACGGACGCCCACGACGATACGGACGCCCCGGACCTCCGGGACCGTCGGCGGGATCGGCGATGTTCCCTCGGAGCGGCTGGCCGAGGAACTGGAGCGACGAGGCTGGATCGTCACCAGGCCTGCCGACCCGTGAGTCGGCCCCGGGTCGGCTCACGCCGTTCCCTCAGGGCCCGGCGAAGCGCCTGATGATCGCCTCACGCGGCCGGTCCGGCAGGACGCGCACCATGGCGCTCTGCACCCGGGCCGGACCGCCGACCACGTAGCGGGTCTTCGGTCGCTCGGCGAAGAGGGCGTGGTCGACGGCCTCGGCCACCTTGACGGGGTCGACGCCGGCCTTGTCCTGCATGTCGATCCCCTTGCGGATGGCGGCGATGTGGGGGGCGTACCGGTCGACGGCCTCGCTGGGGAGCTGGCGCTCGAGCAGATCCGCGGACTCCCTGCCCTTTTCCCAGATCTCCGTCCTGACCGCCCCCGGTTCGATCACCGAGACGCCGATGCCCCAGGGGCGGAGTTCGGCCCGGAGCGCCTCCCCGATGGCCTCGATGGCGAACTTGGACGCGTTGTAGGGCCCCATCATCATGGTCGCCAACTTGCCGCCGATGGACCCGATGAACACGATGCGCCCCCGGGACTCCCGGATCAGCGGCATCATCGCCCTGGTCACGGCCACCTGGCCGAACACGTTCACCTCGAACTGGTCGCGCCACACGTCGATCGGGATGTACTCGACCGGTCCGCCGCGGGCCACCCCGGCGTTGTTCACGACACCGTGCAGGCCGCCCGACTTATTGGCGATGAGCTCGGCCACGGCGTCGATCTGGTCCGGCTCGGTCACATCCAGGAACACCGGGTGGACCTGGGACCGGCCGCACCCGTCGAGGCCCCGGGCGTCTGCCTCGTTGCGCACGCCGGCGAACACCTGGTGCCCGGCATCGGCCAGGTGCAGGGCGCACGCCCGCCCGATCCCTGTCGACGCGCCGGTGACCAGAATCGATTTCATCGTGTCAGCCTGCCCAGTCGAGCGGCCCGGCGCAACCAGGACCGGCGGCCGGCGCGCCCTGGGCCTACAGTCTGGCCGTGCCCCGACTCCGCCCGACCGCCCCCATCGCCCTGGCCGGCGTATTCGCCGCCAGCGGGGTGGTCCACTTCGCTCGGCCCCGCTTCTTCGAGTCCATCATGCCGCGGGCCATCCCGGTCGCCCTCCACCGGCCCCTGATCTACGTCAGCGGGGCCGTCGAGCTGGTGTGCGCGGCCGGGTTGGTCCGGCGGTCCCGGTGGGCGTCGCCACTCAGCACCGCCGTGCTGGTGGCGGTGTTCCCGGCCAATGTGCAGATGGCCCTCGACGCCGGCTCGGGCCGGAACCCCGGGGCCAGCGACAACGCCGCCGTCGCGTGGGGACGTCTGCCGCTGCAGGCGGCCATGGTCTGGGCGGCACGCCAGGCACGCGTCACCGGCCCGGCGGACGCCGGCCGTCAGTAGGACCAGCCGGCCGTCAGTAGGACCAGCCGGCCGTCAGTAGGACCAGGGATCGGCGCTGTCGGGGTCGATCCGGTACCGCTCGATGGCGTCGTCCACCACCCGGGCGGGGATGGCCCCGTCGCCGGCCAGCCCGGCCAGGACCGCCACCACCACATGGGCCGCGTCTACCTCGAAGAACCTCCGGAGGACGTCCCTCGTGTCCGACCGCCCGAACCCGTCGGTCCCGAGCGACGTGTACCGGCGCGGCATCCACCGTGAGACCTGATCGGGAACCGACCGCATGAAGTCGGTGACGGCGACGATCGGCCCCCCGGTCCCCGTCAGGCACTCGGTGACCAGGGGCTCCCGCGGGGCCTCGCCGGGGTGGAGGCGGTTCCAGCGTTCGATCGAGATGGCGTCCTCCCGGAGCGACTTGTAGGACGTCACCGACCACAGGTCGGCGTCGACGCCCCAGTCCATCCCGAGCAGGCGCCGTGCCGCCACCGCCGCCCGCCACGCCGTCCCCGAGAACAGGATCGACGCCCTGGCCGGGTCGCCGCCGCCCGCGCCGCCGGGCCCGTCCGACGGCGCGGCGGGCCCGTCCCCGGGCTCGTCCGGACGGAACTGGTACATCCCTCTGACCGCGCCCACCCGCACTCGTTCGGCCTCGGCCGGATCGGATGGAAGCCCCGGCATCCGGTAGTTCTCGTTGTACAGGGTGAGGTACCAGATCCGGTCCTCGGGCTCGGCCCCGGACATCCGCCGGATCCCGTCTTGGACGATGGCCGCCACCTCGTAGGAGAAGGCCGGGTCGTAGGCCGCCACGCTGGGGATGGTCGAGGCCAGGAGGAGCGAGTGCCCGTCCTGGTGCTGGAGGCCCTCGCCGTTGAGGGTGGTGCGTCCTGCCGTGCATCCGAGGAGGAAGCCCCGCCCGCGGCTGTCGCCGAGCGCCCACAGCAGGTCGCCCACACGCTGGTAGCCGAACATGGAGTAGAAGAGGTAGAAGGGGATGGTCTGCTGGCCCCAGGTGGCATACGAGGTGGCGGCGGCCGTGAAGGCGGCGGTGGCCCCGGCCTCGCTGATCCCCTCTTGGAGCACCTGGCCCGACTCGCTCTCGGCGTAGTGGAGGGCCAGGCCGGCATCCACCGGCGTGTAGCGCTGGCCCTCGGGTGCGTAGATCTGGACCTCGCTGATCAGGGACTCGAGGCCGAAGGTCCGCGCCTCGTCGGAGACGATGGGGACGATCCTGCGGCCGATGGAGGGATCGCGCACCAGTGAGCGCAGGAGGCGGGCGAAGGCCATGGTGGTGGACACCTCCTGCTTGCCCGAGCCGGCCATCAGCTCGGTGAACGGGGTGTCCTGCGGCGCCATCAGCGGCAGGGCCCGCACCACCCGGTGGGGCAGGGGGCCCCCGAGGGCACGGCGACGCTCGGTCAGATAGGCGCCGGCCTTGGAGTCGGGCGCCGGCCGGTAGTAGGGGGGGAGGTCGGCGTCGAGGTCCTCCTCGGGGATCTCCTCGTGGAGGAACAGCCGGTTGCGCAAGGTGAGCAGCTGGGCCTTGGTCATCTTCTTGATCTGGTGGGTGGCGTTGCGCGGCTTCGATCTCGGGCCCGAGCGTCCACCCCTTGATGGTCTTGGCCAGGATGGCCGTCGGGGCCCCGACGTGCTCGGTGGCGGCCTGATAGGCGGCATACAGCTTCCGGTAGTCGTGGCCGCCCCGGGGGAGCGACTGGAGCTCCTCGTCGGACAGGTGGGCCACCAGCTGGGTCAAGCGGGGGTCGGGCCCGAAGAAGTGCTCCCGGATGTAGGCACCCGACTCGGTGGCGTACTTCTGGAATTCGCCGTCGACCGTCGAGTTCATCTTGTTCAGCAGTACGCCGTCGACGTCCTTGGCCAGCAGGTCGTCCCAGGTGCGGCCCCAGATGACCTTGATCACGTTCCAACCCGCCCCGCGGAACAGCGCCTCGAACTCCTGGATGACCTTTCCGTTCCCCCGGACCGGTCCGTCCAGCCGCTGGAGGTTGCAGTTGACCACGAAGACCAGGTTGTCCAGGTGCTCCCGTCCCGCCATCCCGAGCGACCCCAGGGTCTCGGGCTCGTCGAACTCGCCGTCGCCCACGAAGCACCACACCTTGGAGCCCGAGGTGTCGACCAGGTCCCGGGCATGCAGATACCGGCTCACATGGGCCTGGGCGATGGCGTTCATGGGACCGAGCCCCATCGACACGGTCGGGAACTCCCAGAACTCGGGCATCAGGCGGGGGTGGGGATAGGAGGAGAGCCCCCCGCCGCCCACCTCGAACCGGAACCCGTCGAGTTGCTCCTCGGTCAGCCGGCCCTCGACGAAGGCCCGGGCGTAGATGCCCGGCGACGCATGCCCCTGGAAGTAGACCTGGTCGCCGGGACGCCCGCCGTCCTTGCCCCGGAAGAAGTGGTTGAAGCCGACCTCGTAGAGCGACGCCGAGCTGGCGTAGGTGGACAGGTGGCCCCCGATCGACTCCGAACGCACATTGGCCCGGACCACCATGACGGCGGCGTTCCACCGGATGAAGGCCCGGATGCGCCGCTCGAGATACTCGTCGCCCGGGAAGTCGGGCTCCTCGTCGGTGGGGATGGTGTTGACGTAGGGGCTCGAGACGGTGGCGGGGAAGTCGACCTGCTTCTGGCCGGCCCGCTCGAGGATCCTCATCAAGAGGTAGCGGGCCCTGGTCCGCCCGTAGGCGTCGACGACGTCGTCGAAGGCGTCGAGCCACTCCGAGGTCTCCAGTGGGTCACGATCGGGGAGCTGATGGCTGACACCGTCGAACAGCATGCTCCCATGCTCCCACTCGACGGGTCGGGGGGAATTCACAGGGGCGGAGGCGGTCGATGCACGGCCCGGGGCCGGCCAGCGGGCATGCTGTGGCCATGAGCTCCCAGCCGCCGCCCGACCCCTCGGGCCCGACCGTCGTCTACACCGACGGCTCCTGCCGCGGGAACCCGGGACCGGGTGGATGGGCCTGGGCGGTGGATGGGGGACCGTCCGACAGCGGGGGGGAGCCCCACACCACCAACCAGAGGATGGAGGTGAAGGCGGTGGTGCAGGCCCTCGGGAGCCTGCCCGGTCCCCTCCACGTGGTGAGCGACTCCACCTACGTCGTCAACTGCTTCAAGCAGTGCTGGTGGGTCGGTTGGCAGCGCCGGGGCTGGCGCAACAGCCAGGGCAAGCCGGTGGCCAACCAGGACCTCTGGAAGGAGCTGCTCCCCCTGGCCCTCGAGTCGGACCGGCCGGTCACGTTCGAGTGGGTGAAGGGGCACTCGGGCCACCGGATGAACGACCTGGTCGACCTGTTGGCCACCCAGGCGGCGGCGGAGCAGTTTCCAGCCGGTTGATTGCCGCCCGGTCGGCGGCGACCCCGGGACGGCGACCGGCGGGTCATTTCCCGGCCCGGTCCCCGGCCACCTAATCTGACGGCATGGAGATCAACGGAAGTTCAGCCATCATCACCGGGGGCGCCTCCGGGCTCGGTGAAGCAACCGCCCGCAAGCTTGCCGGGGAGGGCGTCCGCGTCACCGTCTTCGACCGGAACGAGGAGCGCGGCAAGGAAGTCGTGGCCTCGATCGGTGCCGGCGCCAACTTCGTGGCCGGCGACGTGACCGACCCCGATGACGCCCAGCGGGCGGTCGACCAGGCCGCCGAGGGCGGCAGCCTCCGGATCGCCGTCAACTGCGCCGGGACCGGCTGGGTCGGTCGGGTCATCAACCGCGACGGCTCGCCCCACGACCTCCAGCCCTTCAAGTTCATCCAGGACCTGAACGTGATCGGGACGTTCAACGTGATGACCAAGGCGGCATCGACCATGTCCACCGTCGAGCCCCTGGCCAACGGCGAACGGGGCGTCATCGTCAACACCGCCTCCGTGGCGGCCTTCGACGGGCAGATCGGCCAGCTGGCCTACTCGGCGTCCAAGGGCGCCATCGTGGGCATGACGCTGCCGGCGGCCCGGGACCTGGCCGTCGTCGGGATCCGGGTCCTGGCCATCGCCCCCGGCCTCTTCGACACACCCCTGCTCGCCATGCTCCCCGACGAGGCGCGCGACGTGCTGGCCCAGTCGGTCAACTTCCCCAAGCGCCTCGGCAACCCCGCGGAGTTCGGCGAGCTGGTGGCCCACATCGCCTCCAACAGCTACCTGAACGCCGAGGTCATCCGGCTGGACGGCGGGATCCGGATGCCCCCCAAGTAGGAGGATCGGCCGGTAGGTCCCGGGCTACGGGGTGGCCGGGACGCCATGATCTCCACCGTCTCAACCTCGCGGTCCGACGGTCCCGTACCGGACGGGGCGGTCATCCGCACGGTGCAGCTGACCAAGGTCTATGCCGGGTCGGACCTGAGGGCAGTCGACGGCCTCGACCTCGCCGTGGACCCGGGGGAGATCTTCGGGCTACTCGGCCCCAACGGCGCCGGCAAGACCACCACCGCCGGCATGCTCACCACCCGGGTGGTCCCCACCGAGGGACACGCCTTCGTCGGCGGGATCGACGTGGTCGCCCACCCGGCCCTGGCCAAGCAGATCATCGGCATCGTGAGCCAACAGAACACCCTGGACCGCCAGTTGACCGTCTGGGAGAACCTCTACTTCCACGGCCGCCTGTTCGGGATCCCGGCCAAGGAGTCGCGACGCACCGCGACCGCCCTGTTGGCACAGTTCCAGTTGGAGAAGTGGGCGGACGCCTCCGTCTACGCCCTCTCGGGCGGCATGGCCCAGCGGCTGATGGTGGCCCGGGCCATCTTCCACCGGCCGGCCGTGCTGTTCCTCGACGAGCCGACCGCCGGGCTCGACCCCCAGAGCCGCCTGGCCCTGTGGGGCACCCTGCGCGAGCTCAACGCCGAGGGGCAGACCATCCTGCTCACCACCCACTACATGGAAGAGGCCGACCAGCTCTGCGGACGGGTGGCCATCATGGACCGCGGGAAGATCCTGGCCCTCGACACGCCGGCTGCCCTCAAACAGCAGGTGGACGCCGACACCATCGTCACCGTGACCGCCGGCGGTGACCAGGCGGCGTTGGGCCGGGTCCTCGCCGAGGCGGTGCCCGGGGTGACCCGCACCCGACCCATCGACGGCGGCGTGGAACTCCATGTGAAGGGGAAGGACCGGCTGCTCCCGACGGTGGTGTCCGCCGCCGAGGGTGCGGGCTTTCCGGTGCTCGACCTGTCCGTGACCGAACCCACCCTCGAGACCGTCTTCATCAATCTCACCGGGAAGGAGCTGCGGGAAGGATGACCGCCGTCGTCCCCACCGTCCCCTCCGACCGGGTCCACACGACGCCGGTGCGCTCGTCGATGTCCGCGGGCCGTGTCGCCCTGTGGGCGCTGATCCTGCGGGACCTCGTCGTGCTGCGCAAGCACCTCTTCGAGTTCGTCGTCCGAACCCTGGTCCAGCCGTTCCTCTTGTGCTTCGTGTTCCTCTACGTGTTCCCGAAGATCGGCCAGGGCATCGGCGGAGGCAGCGACCCCGAGGCCCAGTCGGCCTTCGCCACCGTGCTGGTGCCGGGGGTGGTGGGCATCTCGATCCTGTTCCAGGGCGTCCAGTCGGTCGCCCTCACCATGTCCCAGGAGTTCGGCTTCACGCGCGAGATCGAGGACCGGGTCCAAGCGCCGTGCCCCATCTGGCTGGTAGCCATGGCCAAGGTCCTTTCCGGGGCGGTCCAGGGACTGATCTCGGCCGTGATCGTCCTGCCCATCGCCTCGGTTGTGCACGCCAAAGGGGTCGAGGCCCATCTCACGCTGCACTGGTGGATCATCGTGACCATCGTGCCGCTCGCCTGCGTGACCATGGCATCACTGGGGCTCCTCCTCGGCACCAGCTTCGAGCCCCGCAACATCGGGTTGATGTTCGGCTTCATCATCCTGCCGGTGACGTTCCTCGGTGGGACCTACTACCAGTGGACCCGGCTGGCCCCGGTCGAGGCCGGAGGATGGCACTGGCTCCAGATCGTCGTCCTGATCAATCCCCTGATCTATGTCAACGAAGGGATGCGGGCCGCGTTCACCGATGCCCATCACATGCACCTCTACGTCATCTATCCCGTGCTCTTCGGGTTCCTGGCGCTCTTCCTCGGCCTCGGGCTCCGCAACTTCCGACGCCGGGTGCTGTCGTGAGCCGTCGGGGCCGACGGGTGCCGTGACGACCGGGGATTCCCGGTGATCTCGGGGTGGGGCCGCAGACCGGTGACCGCCGGGCGGTGACGAGTTGGGGCCGGGCCCAGCACGCTGGCCCCGGCGCCACCGTGCCCCGGATCCGGACATGGGGCCCCGGGACGACCCGGTAGGCTGGCCCGGCCGGGACGAGAGCGCAGACGCACAACGGAGGTGGTTCGAACGGTACCCGAGGTGACAACGGAGGCGTCGACATCGGGGGGCGACGGGGCGGGCGAATTCGACGTGGTGGTCATCGGCGGTGGGCCGGGTGGGTACGCCACCGCCCTGTACGGGGCGGCGGCGGGTCTGTCGGTGGCGATCGTCGAGCTCGACAAGGTCGGCGGCACGTGCCTGCACCGGGGCTGCGTTCCGGCCAAGGAGTTCCTGGAGACGGCGGCGGTATTCCGGACGGTGAGCGGCGCCCGGCGGTTCGGGGTCAACCTCGAAGCACCCGAGGCCACGCCTCCCTCCCTCGACTTCAGCGTCAGCCAGGCCCGCAAACAAGAGGTGGTCGATGTCCTGTTCAAGGGGCTGGCGGGCCTCCTCAAGGGCCGCGGCGTCAGCGTGTTCAACGGCAGCGGCACGCTGCTCCCCGACCATCGGGTGCGGATCGCCGGCAATGACGGATCGACCAGTGAGATCGTCGGCACCGACGTGGTGTTGGCGGCCGGGTCGGTGCCCCGCACCATCCCCGGGTTCGATATCGACGGCCAGGTGGTGATGACCTCCGACGAGGTGCTCGCCCTGGAGCGGCTGCCCGACTCGGTGGCGGTGGTCGGCGGAGGGGCCATCGGATGTGAGTTCGCCTCCATGCTGAGCGACCTGGGCTCGACGGTCACCGTGTTCGAGGCCCTCCCCTCCATCTTGAACAGCTGCGACGAGGACGTCGTGAAAGCGGTGGGACGGTCGTTCCGCAAGCGGGGCATCGATGTGAAGGCGGGCGTCCAGCTCCAGGGTCACACCCCGGACCCGACGGGCGAGGGGACGGTCATCCTCTTCGGTGACGGGCAGAAGCTGGCCGTCGACGCCGTGGTGGTCTCCGTGGGGCGGCGGCCCCGCACCGAGGGGCTCCTCGCTCCGGGCACCGGTGTGGTGATCGACCACCGTGGGTTCGTGGTGGCCGACCCCACCATGCGTACCGCCGCGTCCGGGGTCTGGGCCGTCGGTGACGTGGTGGCCGACACACCCCAGCTCGCCCACGTCGGGTTCGCCGAGGGAATCCTCGTGATCAAGGGAATCCTCGGCGAGGCCGCGGTCCCCGTCGACTACGAACGGGTCCCCTGGGCGATCTACTGCCATCCTGAAGTGGCCTTCGCCGGGCTCACCGAGGCGGCGGCGAAGGCGGCCGGCTACGACGTCGTCGTGAAGAAGGACCCGTTCGGAGGCAACAGCCGGGCGCGCATCATCGGGGACACCGACGGCCTGGTGAAGGTGGTGGCCGAGCGGCGGGCCGACGGAACCACCGGAAGGATCCTCGGGGTCCACATGGTCGGCCCTGGGTGACCGAGCAGCTGGGCGCCGGATACCTGGCGGTCAACTGGGAGGCCACGGCCGACGAGGTGGCCGAGTTCATCCAACCCCACCCGTCCCTGTCCGAGGCCTTCGGGGAGACGGTGCTGGCATTGACCGGAAGGGGTCTGCACGTTGGCTGACGTAACGATGCCGCAGCTGGGCGAGACGGTGACCGAAGGGACCATCACCAAGTGGTTCAAAGCCGTCGGTGATCAGGTCGACCGAGACGAGCCGCTGTTCGAGGTGTCCACGGACAAGGTGGACTCCGAAGTTCCCTCGCCGGCCGGCGGTGTGCTCTCCGCCATCCTGGTGGAGGAGGGCGACACGGTCGACGTCGGAGTCAAGCTGGCCGAGATCAGCGACGGCCCGGCGTCCGACGGCCACACCGGGACTGCCCGAACAGGCGGCCACGTCGGAGCCCCCCGCCCCGACGCCGGCGGCCTCCCACGACGGACCGTCCGAGTCCCCGATCCGCGCCGAGGCGGCCAGGGCCGAAGCCGACCGCATCCCGGCGTCGGACCACACCGGTGATCCGGCACCGGCGCCGGTGGCGGCGGCGATATCGGCGTCACCGGCGGCACGTCGGGCAGCGGCATGGTGCTGTCCCCGGTGGTGCGGAAGCTGCTCAACGAGAACGGCATCGACCCGGCCACCGTCAAAGGCACCGGGTTGGGGGGCAGGATCAGCCGGAACGACGTGGAGGCGCTCATCGAATCGCGGCGGACGGGGACCCCGGACCCGGGGTCCCACGAGCCGTCGCCGGTTCCGAGCATCGTCGACCGCCCGGCTGCCCCGGCTCCGGCCCGGTCCACCCCCGCCTCCGCCGGGTCCCCGCCGGACGGCCGCGCCGTCGAGCCGCGCCCCGGACGGGTCGCGCGACGAGGTGGTCCCCTTCACCAACATCCGGCGTCGGACGGCCGAGCACATGGTCCGCTCCAAGGCCACCTCGGCCCATACCCTGATGGTGAAGGAGGTCGACTACGAGCACGTCGAGCAGGTCCGACGGGCGCACGGCGACCGGTTCCGATCGGAGGAGGGCTTCACCCTCAGCTATCTCCCCTTCGCCGCCCGGGCCACGGTCGAAGCGCTCGCCGAGTTCCCCCACCTGAACTCGTCCGTGGGTGAGGACACGCTGGTGGTCCACCACGATGTCAACCTCGGGATCGCCGTGGACCTCGACAACGAGGGACTGATCGTCCCGGTCGTCCACAACGCCGAGGAGCTGAACCTGCTCGGCATGGCCCGTCGGATCCGCGACCTGGCCGACCGGGCCCGGACCAAGCGGCTCAGCCTCGATGACATCAGTGGTGGCACCTTCTCCATCACCAACGCCGGGCCCTTCGGCACCCTGCTCACCGGGGCGATCATCAACCAGCCGCAGGTCGCCATCCTCTCGACCGACGGTGTGGCCCGCAAGCCGGTGGTCGTGGCGCTCCCCGACGGGACCGAGTCGATCGCCATCCACTCGGTGGGTCTGGCCGCCATGACGTTCGACCACCGGGCGGTGGACGGTGCGTATGTGGCCCGGTTCCTGGCCAGGTTGTCGGCCATCCTGAACGAGCGCGACTGGGCCGGCGAGCTCTAGCACCGCGTCCGTGGACCCTTCACCCCCGATGGCCCATCCATGAGGATCCGCTGGCTCGGTCGTGTCCCCTATCGCGAGGCGTGGGCCCTGCAACGGGGGTTGGCGGAGCGGTCGTCCGACGACTACCTGTTGTTGCTGGAGCATCCGTCCGTCTACACCCTCGGAACCCATGGGGACCCCGACAACGTGCTGGTGGATCCGGCCTCGGTCGGTGCCGACCTCGTCCGGGTGGACCGGGGGGGCGACGTCACCTACCACGGGCCCGGCCAACTGGTGGGCTATCCCGTCGTGACCGTGGGCCGGGGCCCGCACCAGGGCCCCGAACACGTGCGCCGGGTCGAGCAGGTGCTCATCGATGCCCTGGTCTCACTGGGGCTCCCGGCGTCCGGTGTGGGCCGGTTGGCCGGCTACCCCGGGGTATGGGTCGGCCTCGACGAGACGACGGCCCGGTCGGCCCACGCAAGGTCGCCGCCATCGGGGTGCGGACGGCGCGGGGCCGGACGACCCACGGCTTCGCGCTCAACGTCGGGACCGACCTTTCGATGTTCGAGCACATCGTGCCCTGCGGGATCGCCGGCATGCCGGTCACCTCCCTCGCCGCCGAAGGATGTCGACGTGACCATGGCCCAGGCGGTCGACGCGGTGATCCGGCGCCGCCGGCACCGCATGGGGACCGGAACAGGAGATCCAGCGGGTGACCGACGGGGCGACGGCCGCGCCGGGGGAGCGGGCCGGCCCGGCGCCGGCCGCACCGCCGGCCCGACCGACGGTGGGCCCGGTCCGGTGCCCGTGGCCCTCGGCCCACCCCGGACGGAAGCCGGCCCCCTCGAGAAGCGGCTCCGGCGGGCCGGGGTCGGCGCCGGGCTGGCCGTGGGCGAGCGGAAGCCGCCGTGGCTCCGGGTCAAGGCCTCGATGGGCGACCGCTACCTCGGGCTCCAGCACGACCTACGACGGCTCGACCTGGTGACGGTGTGCGAGGAGGCCGGCTGCCCGAACATCTACGAGTGCTGGTCCGACGGCACGGCCACCTTCATGATCAACGGGTCCCGGTGCACCAGGGCGTGCGGCTTCTGTCAGGTCGACACCCGGCACCCCCTGCCTCTCGACCCGGCCGAGCCGGAACGGGTGGCCGAGGCCGTCGAGCGCATGGGGCTCGCCCACGCCGTCATCACCTGTGTGGCCCGTGACGACCTCGACGACGGGGGCGCAGGTGCGATTCGCCGCCACCATCGCCGCCGTCCGGCGTCGGTCGCCCCGGACCACCGTCGAGGTGCTGATCTCGGACTGCAAGGGCGACGAGCGGTCGCTCGGAGCCGTGTTCGACGCCCGGCCCGACGTCTTGAACCACAACATCGAGACCGTGGCCCGGCTCCAGCGGGCGGTACGCCCCTCCGCCGGCTACGCCCGGAGCCTGGCCGTGCTGTCCCGGGCCAAGGACGCCGGTCTCACCACCAAGTCGGGGATCATCCTGGGCATGGGCGAGGAACGCGTCCGAGGTGCGACTCGACGCTCGGCCGACCTCCGATCCGTCGGGGTCGACATCGTGACGATGGGCCAGTACCTGCGGCCGAGCGTCCGCCACGTCCCCGTGGCCCGCTGGTGGACACCCGAGGAGTTCGAGTCGCTCCGGCAGGACGGGGATGGCCATGGGCTTCGCACCACGTCCAGGCGTCACCCCTGACCCGTTCCAGCTATCACGCCCGGGAGGCCGCCGAGATGTCGGCTCGGCCCCGGCCGACGGGATGGGCCGCGTCACGTCGCCGCGGCCGCCGGTGAGGCTGGTCGTGACGGCCGCATCACCGCCCGGCACGGCCCGCCACCAACGGATGACCCGGGTCCGGGCGCGGATGGGCGAGCTGGGGATCGACGCCCTCCTGCTCTCGCACGGCGCCGACCTCCCGTGGCTGACCGGCTACGAGGCGATGCCCCTCGAGCGGCTGACCATGCTGGTGCTGTCGGCCACCGACCTTCCTCATCTGGTGGTGCCCGGCGCTCGAGGCGCCCAGGGTGACCACTGCCGGCGATCTCTTCGCCGTCGATCCATGGTCGGACGGGGACGATCCGATCGAACTGGTCGCCTCGCTCCTCGGCGCCGGCGACGGGGAGGCGGGCTCCGCCTGGCGGTGTCGGACCGGGCCTGGGCCGCCTCGGTACTGGCCCTGCAGCACCGGCTGCCCGGAGCCGGTTGGATCGAGGCGTCGCGGGTCACCTCGCCCGTCCGGGCCGTCAAGGACGCGTCGGAGGTTGAGGCGTTGCGGAGGGCGGGAGCGGCGGCTGACCGCGTGGCCGCCGCCCTGCAGGCCGGGGAGCTGCCGTTGATCGGTCGGACCGAGGCCGAGGTGTCGGCTCACCTGGCCGCCCTCCTCGTCTCCGAGGGTCACAGCCATGTGAATTTCGCCATCGTCGGGAGTGGGCCCAACGCGGCCAGCCCCCACCACGAGCCGGGCCGGCGGGTGATCGGGCGCGACGAGACGGTGGTGTGCGACTTCGGCGGCACGCTTTCCGTCGACGGCGACGTGGGGTACTGCTCGGACATCACCCGCACCGTGGTCACGGGACCACCCTCCGACGAGATCCTTGCCTCCTACCAGGTGCTGGAGGCGGCCCAGCAGGCCGCGGTGGCCTCGGCCCGGGCCGGGGTGACCGCCGAGCATGTCGACAAGGTGGCCCGGGACATCATCGAGGCCGCCGGCCTCGGCGAGTTCTTCGTGCACCGCACCGGGCACGGCATCGGGATCGAGGAGCACGAGGACCCGTATCTGGTATCCGGAAACGTCGACGAGCTGCGTCCCGGCCATGCCTTCTCCGTCGAGCCCGGCATCTACCGGGCCGGACGGTTCGGCATGCGCCTCGAGGACATCGTGGTCATCGGCGAGGACGGTGCCCCCGAGCCACTGAACTCGGCCGACCACGGTCTGGTCGTAGTGGAGACCTGACCGTTCGAACAGCCGGTCGGGCAGGCGGTGCACGAGGAGGAGGGAGGGACAGTGGACCTGGGCATCGAGGGAAAGGCGGCGCTGGTGGTGGCAGGCTCGCGTGGCCTCGGCCGCGCCACCGCCGAGGCCCTGGCCGGCGAAGGGGTCCGGGTCATGGTGTCCTCGCGTGACGAGGCTTCGCTCGTCGCCCTGGCGACATCGTTTCGGGCCGCTGGGGCCACGGTGGCGACCATGGCGACCGACGTCACCCTTCCGGACGCCCCCGGCCGACTGATCGAGGCCACCGTTGAGGCGTTCGGGTCCGTCGACATCGTCATCGCCAACGCCGGTGGCCCACCGACCGGCCGCTCGCTCGAGGTCGACGACGAGATGCTCACCGCCGCGCTCAACGCCAACCTCTTGTCCGCCATCCGCCTGGCCCGGGGGGCGGTGCCCTTGATGCGGGAGCGCGGGATGGGGGCGAATCTGTTGCATCACCTCCTACTCGGTGGTCCAGCCGATCCCGACCCTCGCCCTGTCCAACACCGCCCGGGCGGGGCTGTGGGCATGGGCCAAGACAGCGGCGAAGGACCTCGCAGACGAAGGGACAGGCGTGACCCTGAACCTCTTGTGCCCCGGGCCGCACGCCACCGAACGAATGCGGGAGCTGGGGGGTGCCGGAGTGATGGGAGCGCCGTCCGACTTCGGTAGCGTGGCCACGTTCGTCTGCTCCGAGCAGGCGAAATTCCTCAACGGCGCCGCCATCGTCGTGGACGGGGGCGCCACGTTGGCGCTGTGATCCGCCCGCTCACCGGCTCGCTCCGTCGATGCAACTGCTCGTGATTCCCAGAAACGCCGTTGCAGGACGAGGGCGACCACGCCGACGACGAGGAGGATGACCACGTTCAACAAGAGCTGCTCGGTCGCTCCCAACGTCTCCTCCCAGTGCCCGAAGGCGGCGGAGACGCCCATGTCGGCCGCGGCGGGGATCGTGGTCACGGAGATGAACACCCCGATCAGTGCGCTGGCGCGCGCCTGGAGGATCGACACCACGCCCACGATGCCGGCCGTGACGGCAACCACCACCGAATAGAGGTCCGGCTTGCTGATCAGATCGGCCACGGGCACGAAGCCGAGCTGGTAGTCGCGAGGTGCGCCGACGGTGAGGCGGATCACCGAGGAGAAGACGAAGGAGGCCAGGATGGCGAATGTGAACCCGACCCCCAGCGCGGTCAAGCCCCCGTCTGACCGGTCTGCGGCTGCCTTCGGTGATTCCGAGTGCGGCGCCCAGGATGGCGTTGTACTCGGGTCCCACCACCATGGCGGCGACGATCAGGATCTGCGAGTTGGTGAGGATCCCGACCGCCGCCAGTATCCCGGCTGCGATCAGCAGGAGGAAGAAGCTGACCGGATAGACGGCATTGGACCGGATGGTGGCGTCGACCACCTCCCAGACCGGGGCGATCTCACGATCGCTCACCATCGGCTTGATCATGTCGCGGTGGGCCTTGATGAGGGCGGTGTCCATCCTGTCCACCGAGATGGGCCCCCGCTGGCGGGGACCGAGCTCCCGCAGCTGGTGGATCACCTCGTTGGCCACCTCCGGGCTCAGGTCGCACTCCACGATGTCACCGTCGGGGAACCGGGCGGAGGCGCTCAGCACCGTCACGTTGACGGCCCCGGCGCTCGCCCCGAGGACGTCGAGTATCGCCGACGTGCCGCCCATGGGGCTGGCCACGCGAATGTGGTACATGTTCCTCCTGGTCGCGATGTCACTGAGGCATGCGGGTGCGTCACCCGGATCAGCTTCGCCCACTCCGGGCCGGAAATGGCGGCAAAGCATCGTCCGCCCGGCCGATATGGGCGGCACGACCGGACGCGAATCGACACGGATTGATGCAACCGCAACAATTGGCCGGTGAGTCGACTCCGGCGGAACTGGAACCCGGCCCCCGAGGACGGTGCGTTCCTCGCACAACGGGCGCGGACGCACCTCTCCTACCGACTCGCCAGTCGGGCCATCCAGTTGGTCCTGTCCGGCCAGGGAGGTCCGCGGGCGCCCCGGGCCGGCGTCGCCGCCGCCTGGATGGCCAGCGACGTGGCCGGCGCCGCCTTCCTCCGGAGGTCTCCCCGGTTCGGACTGGTGCCGCGCATGGTCTTCGACATCGTGGACACGATCAGTTGGGGCGGGAGCGGGAGGGACTGCGACCTGGCGGCGATCACCGGACTGCCGCTGGCCATCGAATCAGGGATCCGGCTCGGTCCGCTGGGCCTGGTCGTGCCGGTCGCCGGCGCCACGGTGACCGGGGCCGTGCGTCGAGCCCGAAAACTCCCGGCCTCGACGAGCTCTTTCCGATGGCAGGCCGTCGGAGTGGCGGTGGGCATCGGATTCGCCGCCTACGGGCGCAGCCGTCGCCGAGCGGTGCTGGCCCGGCACCGCCAAGAGCTCGGTGCACGGTTGAACCAGGCCTACGTCGGCGGCCAGAACGATGTGGCCATGGGTGCCGACTCCGTGGTCGATCTCCTCAGCCGGACCACACCGCTCCTCGCGTCCGGCCCGGCGGACAACGTGGTCGGAAAGCTGCTCGCCACCTGGAAGCAGTCGCTGGCCGCCGACATCATGACCATGAGCACCTTCCTCGGCGTCGCGCTGGCGCAGTGGGAACGTCGGCACAACACGACCCACCACGCATTGGATGCCGACGTGACATTCGACCTCCGGCCTGGAGAAGGGACCGCGCTGCTGACCGGGGCGCAGGCGCGGTGGCTCGAGTCGGCCCTGGACGCCCGAACCCTGCGGGGCCGGGTCCCCGTCGCCCTCCTCGATCCGGACGAGGCATCGCGCCCGGCCACCGCCCGGAGGCTGCTCGTCGACGGTGTGCTCCTTGTCATCCCCGCTGACAAGGACCGGGGCCTCACTCCCGTCGACATCGGACCCTCCGGGTTCATCATCGGCGCAGTCTGGGCGTTCGACACCATCGGCGACAGCGGATCTTCCCCCTGGGCTGTGGTTCCGGTGGTCGGCGCCGGGGCTTTCCTCGCCGCCTGGGCCCACCGCCAAGTCGATCGGGACGTTCCCGACGCACCTGCCCGTATCCTTGCCGCCGGTGTCGGGATGGCCTTCGTGCAGGCGGTGACGGCCACGGCCACCATGACCAGGATGCAGGCCGTCAACGGGATGCAGCGCCACCCGTTTCTGGCCGGCGTCGACATGCTGGGCGTGCTGTTCTCGCTCTACGCCGACGAGCCTCCCTCTTGCTGGTGGTCGGCGTTGGGGCCGGGGTGGCCGCCACGATCGGCAGTCGGATTGCTGCTCATGCCGGAGCCGATCGTGTGGTCCCACCTGGTCTGCGATCTGTTGTGGTCCGGCGCCGCAGCCATGGCCATCAGTGGATTGCGGCGCGCACTCGACGGCGATGCCGAACTGATGAGTGCTGACCTGGCCCGGATCGACGACGCTGACATCAACCAGGCGTTCGCCGACGGCCGTGCCTCTGTGGTCTCCATGGTGGCCGATGCAGCCCGGACGGGCGCCGGGCAGTGTTCGACGCGTCGACAGACGGGCTGAGTCCGTCGATGCGTGCCGAATCGAGCGCCGGTTCGACGAGATCCGCATGCGGCTGATCGCCATCGGCCGCGGGGTCGGCCCGACTGCGTGCCGTAGGCGCGGACCCCGGGGACGGCCGGCGTCACGACGGCGCCGGGTCCTCCTCGGGACGGTCGGCGGAACGGGAAGGGCCTGGTCGAGGCCGGGCAACGGCGGCAATGGAGGCGGCGGCGGCGGAGGCGGTGGAGGTGGAGCCGAATGCGGATCCGTGGGCGTCGGCTCCGACGTGGTGAGGGGGGACCTGCTGGCGGAGGCGGCGGAGGCGGTGGAGGTGGTGGCGGAGGAGGAGGCGGCGAAGAGCCGGATGGCGGAGGGTGGCGGTGGGCGTTGGTCAGGAGGTGGCGGTGGGGGGGGCGACTTCGGAGCCGGGTCGAAGGTTCTGGGCTGCCCCTGGTCGAATGCCGGCACCGGCCCGGCGTGGGCCAGGTCCACCGATCCGAACGAGGGGACGGGCTGGGGTGCCACGGGCGGCGCTGCGCTTGCCCTTGTGGCGGTTCGGAGCCTTTCGGTGCCGAGCTGAACGTCGGGGAGATCGGTTGGGCTGACGGATCGATCGGTGCCTGTGGCCGGCTGGCGGTTCCGGTCGCGCCCTGGGTGTAGCGGGCCACATCCCGGTCGTAGTATCCCTCGCCGGCGCCGCGACGGATCCTCGCTCGGCGGTCACGGGTCGCCCGCAGCGCCAGGACGATGACGAGAAGGCCGACGATCACCCCGACCACCGCCAACTCCAGTGCCGACGTGCTGGTACCCGAGGTGAAGCTCTCCGCTACCTGGGGGGCGACTGCGAACATGTCCCACCATGGTAGTGATCAGGGCGCGTTTCCGCAGTGATGACTGTGCTGGTCGGTGTGCCGCTAGTTGGTCGCCCGGCTGCGGAGGGATCTGCTCACGGGTCCGAGGTACGCAGGGTACCTCCCGCTCCGCGGCCAGGATGAGCGCCGGGACCGTTTGTGCCGGACCCTGGTGGCGGGCCGGGGTGGGTGCGGAAGGTGTCGGCAGGGAGCGGTCCTGCTGGTCGTCGCGTGGCTCGCGGGTCGATGGCCCCGAACGACGGCGAAGATCCCTTCGGGACCCCACGGGTCGCTCGGGGTCCGGTACCCACCGCTCCTGCCCTCCGGCGACGGCGGACGAACAGCACGGCCCACCGCGACGGACGCCAGTGCGAGGGCCGCCACAGAGCACGAGTGCAACCGGAGCGGACGAGGAGTCCGACGCCGGCGTTCCGGCCGCCGGCGCACTCGCGGCCGGCCCGACGGCACCGCGGTGGCGGCAGCCGGTGCCGAGCCGGCAGGATCGCCGGAGCGGAGCAGTTCGTACTGCTGGAAGGCGGCGGTGACGGCCTGCGAGCTGGTGAGGGGGCTGTGGTTGCTCGCCGAAGTCGTGGAGGCCAGCTGAAGCATCGACACGTACTGTCCGGAGCGGAACACCACGACCTGCTCGGTGGCGTCCACCGGAGTGGTGACCTGAATCGAGAACCCTCGTGCACCGGCGATGCTGGGTACCGAGAAGGGGTGCGTGGCGTGCGAACCGTCGAAGGGCGCCAGGAGGCCGGACGTGAAGGCGCCGGCCTGCGAGGCGTCGGGGATGCGGAAGATGAGGACCGCCAGATCGTTGGCCCCGTCGCCCGCACCTCCCCGGTCCGTCCACAGCCGGATGAAGGCACCGAAGCCCGATTGGGACGCCAGGGCGGCGAACTGGGCCTCGGCCTGGCGCGGACTCGCCGACTGGGACGCGAACTCCGTTGCCGTCAGCGGCCCGTTGGTGGATCCGCGCCGGTACCGCGGTGAACCCGGGCAACGGATCCGTCATGACCATCGACTGGAGCGGGGGCACGTTGGGCCCGGTCGTCGACGCCACCGCTCCGGCTGGCCCACCCGAGCCGGCAACGGCCGTCACCATGATGGCCGCGAGACGATGACCGTGACGCCGCCACCCGGCTCGGGCCGGAGCCACTGTCCGCGCTCCGCCCCGGTAACGCCGCCCAAGAGTTGGCACCCTCCGCCCCTACGCCACGAAGTACTTGGCCTGGGGGTGATGGCAGATGATCGCCGTGGTCGACTGTTCCGGGTGCAGCTGGAACCCCTCGCTCACGTCCACCCCGATGTTGTGGGCCTCGAGTAGTTCGACGACCTTGGCATTGTCCTCCAGCGCCGGACAGGCCGGATATCCCCAGGAGTACCGACCGCCACGGTACTTCTGCCGGAACAGCCCGGTCAGGTTGGGCCCGTCCTCGTCGGCGAAGCCGAGCTCCTCGCGGATCCGGCGGTGCCAGTACTCGGCGAGCGCCTCGGCCATCTCGACCCCGAGGCCATGGAGGTACAGGTACTTCTGGTATTCGTTCTCGTTGAACAGCCTGGCCGCCTCCTCGGACACCCGCGACCCCATGGTGACCACCATGAAGCTGGCCCAGTCCGGCTTTCCGGAGTCGATTGGACGGAAGAAGTCGCTGATGCAGAGCCAGGGATCCTCGCTCTGACGGGGGAACGTGTAGCGCATCCGCTCCGTCGTCCGGCTCTCGTCGTCGAAGAGGACGAGGTCGTCCCCGTCGGCGTTGGCGGCGAAGTGTCCCCAGGCCACCTGGGGGACCAGGAGCTGCTCCTCCTTGGCGACGGCCAGCTGCTCTCGCAGGAGGCTCCGCACCCGCTCCTTGAAGGCCGGATCGTTCTCGCCCTTCTCCGGGCGGAACCCCCACTGGTTCCGGAAGAGGGCGGTCTCGTTGAGGTAGGCGGCGATGTCGTCGATGGCCATGCCCTTGGCCACCCGGGCACCGAGGAAGGGAGGCTCGAAGACAGGGTTGTCCGTCACGACCTCCGGCGATCGGGCGGGCAGCACCTCTCCTCGCTCGAGGGCTTCCGCCGCGGCCTGCTTGCGGAGCTCACTCTTGCGAGGACCCAGATCGCGGCCGCCGATGACCGTCCCGAACTCGGGATCGTCCTCACCGGACCGGGTCAGCTCCACGAGCCGGTCCATGGTGCGGAGGCCCTCGAACGCATCCTTGCCGTAGAAGAGCCTCCCGTCATACACCTTGCGGAGGTCGCGCTCGACATACGTCCGGGTGAGGGCGGCACCGCCCAGGATGACCGGAATGTGGGACAGGCCGCGCCGATTGAGCTCCTCGAGGTTGTCGCGCATGATCAGCGTGGACTTGACCAGGAGGCCGCTCATCCCGATGGCATCGGCGTCGGACTCCTCCAAGGCGGCGACCATGTCGGTGATCCCCACCTTGATCCCGAGGTTCTTCACCGTGTAGCCGTTGTTGGTGAGGATGATGTCGACCAGGTTCTTGCCGATGTCATGGACGTCGCCCTTGACGGTGGCGAGGACCATCACGCCCTTGCCGCCCTGGTCCGCCTTTTCCATGTGCGGTTCGAGGTAGGCCACCGCCGACTTCATGGTCTCGGCCGATCCGAGCACGAACGGCAGCTGCATCTCGCCGGATGCGAACAGCTCGCCGACCGTCTTCATGCCGGCCAGGAGGAACTCGTTGATGATGATCAACGGCGTGTGGCCACCCGCCATCGCCTCGTCGAGGTCCTCCTCGATGCCGTTTCGGTCGCCGTCGATGATCCGGTGCTCGAGCCGGCGCTCCACGGTCCAGCCGGAACGGTCCTCGGTGGCCACTCCCGCCGAGGCCGAGACCCCCTCGAACAGGGACAGGAGCTCGGTGAGCGGGTCGTAGCCGTCGTGCCTGCGGTCGTAGACGAGATCGAGACAGACCTCCCGTGCCCGGTCGTCGATCTTCGACAGCGGGAGGATCTTGGAGGCGTGCACGATGGCCGCGTCCAGCCCGGCGCCCACGCACTCGTGGAGGAACACCGAGTTGAGCACTTGGCGAGCCGCCGGGTTCAGCCCGAATGACACATTCGACAGCCCGAGGACCGTGAAGACACCCGGAAGCTCGGCCTTGATCCGACGGATGCCCTCGATGGTCTCGATGCCGTCCTTCCTGCTCTCCTCCATGCCGGTTGACAGCGGGAGGGCCAGGGCATCGAACATCAGGTCCTGGGGCCGGAGGCCGTAGCGTTCCACGGCGATGTCGTGGATGGCGGTGGCTGACCGCACCTTCCAGTCGGCGGTCCGGGCCTGGCCCTCGGTGTCGATGCAGGTGCACACCACCGCGGCCCCGAACTCCTTGGCCAAGGTGAGGAACGAGTCGAGGCGGGTGCCGGGCTCGTCCCCTTCTTCGAGATTGACCGAGTTGATCACCGCCCGCCCGCCGATCCATGACAGCGCAGTCTCGACCACCGGAGCCTCGGTCGAGTCGACCACGAGGGGAACGGTGGACTGGGTGGCGAAGCGTCGGGCGATCTCGTCCATGTCGGACACCCCGTCCGCGCCGGTGTAGTCGACGCAGACGTCGATCAGGTGGGATCCCTCCTTCACCTGTTCGCGGGCCATGGCCACACACGTGTCCCAGTCGGCCTCGAGCATGGCCTCGCGGAACCGCTTGGATCCGTTGGCATTGGTCCGCTCGCCGATCACCAGGAACGACGTATCCTGCGCGAACGGCACCTGGGTGTAGATCGACGCCGCACCGTACTCCGGCTCGACTTGGCGCAATGCCGGCGTCAGGTCGGCGCAGGCCTCCACCACCGCCGCCAGGTGGGCCGGGGTCGTCCCACAGCATCCACCGATCACCGAGATTCCCAGCTCGCTCACGAACTGGCGGTGGAACTCGGCCAGCTGGGCGGGGGTCAGGTCGTAGTGCATGGCGCCCTCGACCACCGAGGGCAGCCCTGCGTTGGGTAGACAGGTCACCGGCATGCCGGTATGGCCGGACAGGTGGCGGAGGGGTTCGAACATCTCGGCCGGTCCCGTGGCACAGTTGAGCCCGATCAGGTCGACGCCCATGGCCTCGAGGGCACAGAGGGCGGCGCCGATCTCGGTGCCGGGCAGCATGGTCCCTGTCAGCTCGATGGTCACCTGGGTCTGGATCGGAAGCAGGCGGCCCACCGCCTTCATGGCCCGCCGCGATCCGTTGATGGCCGCTTTGGCCTGCAGCAGGTCGAAGACCGTCTCGATGATGATCAGGTCCACCCCACCCTCGATCAGCGCCGAGGCCTGCTCCTCGTAGGCGTCGCGCAGGTCGGCGTACCGGATCTGGCCCAGGGTCGGGAACTTGGTCCCCGGCCCGATGCTGCCGGCCACCCACCGTGGGTGGTCCGGGGTGGAGAAGTCGTCGGCCGCTCCCCGTGCCAGGCCGGCGGCCGCCAGGTTGAGCTCCCGGACCCGGTGGCCCTGGCCGTACTCGGCCAACACCGGGGCGAAGGCGCCGAACGTGTCGGTCTCGACCACGTCGCACCCGACTTCGAAGAACGAGCGGTGGACCCGGTCCACGACGTCAGGGCGGGTGACCACCAGCAGCTCGTTGCAGCCCTCCAGATCGGGACCGCCGAAGTCGTCGGCGGTCAGGTCGGCCAGTTGGAGGTTCGTACCCATCGCACCGTCGAAGACCACCACCCGTCGGGAGGCGGCCTCGAGGTAGCTCGAGGCAGGCAGGTTGGACGTCATGGCCCCTCAAGGCTATCGGGGTGAGGACCCCTGACGGGCCAGTCCGCCGAGGGGGGTGGTCCCGCCCCCGCCCGGATCCCGAATCGGAGGGGCTGGTCCCCGGCCAATGTCGTTTAGCATCATCGCGGTGATGGCCGGGCCGCTGAAGATCTACACGAAGACAGGTGACGACGGGACGACCGGGCTCCTCTACGGGGGCCGGGTGGGCAAGGACTCCTGGGTGATGCATCTCAACGGCACGGTCGACGAGGCCCAGGCGGTGATGGGCCTGGCCCGGGCCGAGGCCGAGCCGGGTTCGGAGTTGGACACGCTGCTGACCGGTCTGGAGCGCGACCTGTACGTGCTGATGGCCGAGGTGGCGACCGACCCGGCCAAGCGGTCGAGGCTGAAGGCCGGGTCGACACTGGTCACCCCCGGGATGGTTCTCGCCGTCGAGCGGCAGATCGACGCCTTCATCGACCGCATCGACATGCCGACCGAGTTCGTCGTGCCCGGTGCCAACCGGGCGTCGGCCGCACTGGACCTGGCCCGGACCGTCGTGCGCCGAGCCGAGCGCCTGGTGGTGTCCTCTCCCATCGGGGAGTCGATGGTCGGCCCCTACCTGAACCGGCTCTCCGATCTGCTGTGGGCCATGGCCCGCTGGACCGAGGGCGAGCTGCACCTGCTGGCGCGCACCCGGCCCCGGCGTGGCGGTACCACCACCGTGCCTGCGGACCCCGACGGAGGGAGATCCGAGTGACGGACGTCGAAGTGGTCGACGTCGCCGACCTTCCCGGTGGACTCGTCTCCCTGGGGCTGCCGGTATCGACCCACGCAGGCGGGCCCCGTCTGGAGCCACCGGCCCAAGCGCTGCCCGAGCGCCTCGGGATTCCCGCCGAGCTCGATGCGGACTGGTGCAAACGGCACGGTTTCACCGGCAAGGTCGGGCAGACCCTGGTAATGCGTTCATCCGGTTCCAGTACCGAGCCCGAGATCGTGCTGATCGGCACCGGCGAGGCCACGTCCTTCGACGACCGGTCCGTCGAGTCCCTGCGCCGGGCAGCGGCGGCCTTCGTCCGGGTCGTCGGCACCGGAGCGGCTGCCGCCTTTGTCCTGCCCGGCGGAGACGGACAGGCCGGCCGCCGGTCGAGCGCGGTGGCCGAGGGCGCGCTGCTGGCGTCGTACCGGTACCTCGAGTTCCGGACCGCGGACGACCCCGGTCGGCTGAGTACCTTCGTCATTGCTGCCGGCCCGGCCGATGTGGCCGAGGCCGCGACGGGCGCGGCGCGGGGTGCCCGCCTGGCCGAATCGGTCACCTTGGCACGCGACCTGGTGAACGAGCCGCCGAGCTCCCTCACGCCTGAACGGTTCGCCAACGTCTTCGTCGAGCGCTTCGCCGACGTGCCCGAGCTCACCGTCGAGGTGTGGGGAGAGGACCGCATCGCCCTGGAGCACCTGGGTGGACTGCTCGGCGTGGCACGAGGATCGAGCCAGCCCCCCCGGCTGCTGCGGGTCGACTTCGAGCCGGAAGATCCCATCGAGATCGGCGGGCGCGTCCCCTACCTGGCGCTGGTGGGCAAGGGGATCACGTTCGACTCGGGCGGGCTGTCCCTGAAGACGGCCACCGGCATGGAGTCCATGAAGACCGACATGGGAGGGGCCGCCGCCGTGCTGTGCGCCATGGATGCCGTGGCCGCCCTCGGTGCCCACATCCGGATCACCGTGCTCGCCCCGCTGACCGAAAACATGCCTGGCGGGTCCGCCGTCAAGCCCGGCGATGTGCTCACCACCCGAAGTGGGAAGACCATCGAGGTCCTCAACACCGATGCCGAGGGCCGTCTCGTGCTGTCCGACGCACTGGCCCTCGCCGTCGAATCGGAGCCTGATGCCGTGATCGACCTGGCCACGCTCACCGGCGCCGCCGTGGTGGCCCTGGGCAAGGAGATCGCCGGGCTCCTCGGCAACGACGAGGCGCTCATCGCCGAGGTGCGCGCCGCCGGCGAGCGGGCCGGTGAGCCGAGCTGGCCGTTGCCGATGCCGGAGGACTACCGGAGCCACATCGACTCCGATGTCGCCGATATGCGCAATGTCGGCCGCCCGGGTCAGGCCGGCAGCATCGCCGCCGCCCTCCTCCTCCGCGAGTTCGTCGGGGACGTGCCCTGGGCCCACCTGGACATCGCCGGTCCGGCCCGGTCGGACGAGGCGAGCCGCTACCTGGCCAAGGGCGGTACCGGGTTCGGAGTCCGGACGCTGGTGGCGTTGATCACCTCGGACGGGTTCCCCGCTGTGCTGGCCGGGCTGGGCGCGCCCGACCCGACCTGACCCGACCTGACCCGACGGACCCGACATCGTCGCACCCGGCGCGGTAGGTTCGGTCGGTGCGGATCGCCGTCCTCGGAGCCGGATCATGGGGGACCACGGTGGCGTCGCTCGTGGCCCCGCGACACGACACGGTGCTGTGGGCCAGGAATCCCGAGGTGGCCAAGGCCATCGACACCGAGCACACCAATGCCGCCTACCTGCCCGGCTTCGAGCTGCCGCCGGAGCTGGCGGCCACTTCGGACCTCGAGGCGGCCGTGTGCGAGGCCGATCTCCTGATCGTGGGGGTGCCGACCTCGGGCTTCCGCGCCGTCCTCGAGCAGGCAGCCGGCTGCATCCGGCCGTGGATCCCGGTCGTGAGCCTGTCCAAGGGCCTCGAGAAGGGATCGAACCTCCGGATGACCGAGGTGATCAAAGAGGTGGTGCCGGGCCACCCGGTTGCCGCGCTCACGGGGCCGAACCTGGCCCACGAGATCATGTCGGGCAAGGCGGCCGCCGCCGTGATCGCCACCGAGGACCTCGAGGTCGCCAGCGCCATCCAGAAGGTCATCACCCGGGGGGTGTTCCGGGTCTACCTCAACGACGACGTCGTCGGATGCGAGATGGGTGGTGCACTGAAGAACGTCATCGCCATCGCCGCCGGCATCGGTGAGGGTCTCGGCGTGGGGGACAACACGCGCGCCGCGGTCATGTCCCGCGGGCTGGCGGAGTTGACCCGGCTCGGGGTGTCCATGGGCGCCCAGCCGGCCACCTTCGCCGGCCTGGCCGGGATGGGCGACCTGATCGCGACCTGCATGAGCCCCCACAGCCGCAACCGGCGGGTCGGTGAGCAGTTGGGGAAGGGGCGCCGGCTCGAGGACATCCTGGACGAGATGCACATGGTCGCCGAGGGCGTGAGGACGGCCACCGTCGCGCTCGGACTGGCCGAGCGGCACGGGCTGGACCTTCCCATCTGCGCCATGATCGACAAGGTGGTGAAGGGGGAGATCGAGCCGTTCCACGCCTACTGGGGACTGACGCCGCCCGGCCACGAGGCCGACCCTGGCTGAGCGCCATCGGCGTCGTACCTGCGGCGCCGGCTCCCGACACGGGTCGAGCAGACCGTGCCCACGGGTTTCGATTGACCAGCGAACGGGTAGGGCAGGGTTGTTCAGAGTGCACTGCGCCACGCGCATTGCCAGGATGGATCCAGGGGGAGGGTACTGATGAAATCGGTTCGTGTGAGAGTGCTGCTGGTCGGGGTGTCGGCGATGGTGGCCAGTCTGGTGGTTGCGGGGGCGCCGGCGGCACAGGCGGCCGCCTCGCCCGCCCTACCCGCCGCCACTGGACCGAAGTGCACATTCAACGGGTCTTCGCTGGCGCTGGTCACCGGCGTCACGGCCGGCGGGAAGGTGGCCATCGCCTGCAGCGGTCTGTCGTCCCTCCATCCCTACCTCATCTTGGAGACCAGCCTGCTGCTGGGCATCGATCCGAAGGCCGCCCCCCTGTTGTCGGGGAACATCGTGTCCCTGGCCGGGCTCGAAGCGGCACTCGCCGCGCTCCCGGAGATCAACCCGAAGGCCCTGGCTGTCGCCGTCAGCGGGCTCACCGGCAACCTCGACTACTCGTACACGGTGCCGACATCACAGGCCAGTGATCCCAATGCCACCTGCCCGCCCAGCACCCACGAGTTCAATTCGGGACTGATCGGCTGCGGTCTGGCCATGATCGACCTGACGTCGTTCAAGACGGTGGGTGCCGGAAGTGCTGTCCTGCAGTATCGGGGGGAGCCGGCGCTTCCGCCGGGACCCACGCTGAGCCTGTCCACGGCGAGTGCCATCGACGGCCACAGCGTGGCCGTGCGTGATGCAACCGGGGCGACCACGTACTGGTGGCTGTCTACCCTCTACTCCCTGACGGGCCTGCTCGGTGGAGGCGGAGGCCCCAAACCGACGGTGACGGTGACGCTGACGAACACCAGGACCAAGGCGTCGGTCATCGCCCCCAATACCATCGCGGTGTCGCCGGCGACCTACGTCAAGCCGACGCTCACCCCGCCCAAGCTCTCGGGTTCGTTCGTCGTGCCGGCAAACCTCCACGGAACGTTCACGGCTACGGTCACCTACACGGCCGACCTCTTGTCGTTCCCACTGTCCAACACCGCTACCGTCCCACTCAGGCTGCGGAAGTAGGGAGCCAGTCCCACACTCAGGACGGGCTGGTTGGCCGTGCACCCGCCGTCCCTGCGCTGCGGGCGGCATCGAATGCGACGGCCGGGTGGAAGTGCCAGGCGCCGAGTTGCCGTTCGACCTCCTCGACGGTTCGACCGGCGTTGGCCAACCCGACAGCCAGGCGGTGGGCCCGCCGTCGCATCTGTTCGGGCTCGGGGAGTCGTTGCTCGGCTGTCCAGCGGCGATGGCCGACCTGGAGCGGTTCGGGGAGCCGACTCAGATGGCGGAGCGGCAGCGGCGGCACGACCGTCCTGACCGAAAGTCCGTCCGGTCCGTGGCCACGGGCCAGTCCGAAGGTGCCGAGCCGGACGATGGCCTTGCGGAACGGCGAGTTCTTGCCCATCCGCTCACCGAGCCCGAGCGACCGGGCCGTCTCGGCCAGGTCGAGGTCGAATCCCTGGCCGTGAACGTCGAGCCCGTACGAGAGCCGTCTGAGCAGCCAGGTGGTCGACGGCCCGATGACCGGAAGCCAATACAGCTCCACGTAGCGGGAGCACGGGTGGAGGCCATGGGGGTCGGCCACCGGGTCGACCCAGGGGACGACCCGCAGCTTCTTGGAGTCCGGGCCCTTCGCGAGGGAGGGCGCCGTGGGGCGGATCGCTGAGCGGCGAACGCCCATCGGTGCGACGGTGCCGGCCGGAACTGGACCTGGCGGCAGGGCGGTGGTGTCGAGCATGATCATCTCCGAGGTCGTGGAAGGTGTGCCTGTCCGACCTACCGTGACGGACTCGACCTGCCGGGTACCTTGACGACGACCTTGCAGCGGGGAGGGTGGGCCGGGGCGGATCCGAGCCCAAACCCAGGACTGCGACGAGGTCGTTGCCGGCGCTGCCTTCGTCGGCCACCACCGCCTCCGTCGCAGCTGGTGGAGAGTGTCTCTACCCAGGGACCTGTGCCCAGTCGCCGGGCAACCGTTGCGTCGTGTCAAACCGTGGAGGCCACGCCTGTCAGACCCCGCTCGCTTCCCAGAGGGGGAAGTCCGATCGGCTTCGGCGTGCCCGAGGTCTGGTCCCGGCCACTAGGACCAATGAACTCGCCACTGTGCAGGTCGGCAATGGTTGATGCGTAGAGCGAAGGCCAGGCGGCCCCTTCAGGCGATCCCATGAACAGTCTGCGCAGATCCGGCGAAAGCATTCGGATCGCGAAACCAGGGCGGTGCTGCTGAAGGTTGGCCATAGACCCGGGTGGACCACGATCGCCCCGGTGGCGTCGTCTCGGGTCCTGCGAGCCAGTTCCTCCGTGAAGACGACGTCGGCCCGCTTGGACGTGGCATAGGGCCAAGTCCAGCACTAACGCACTCCCTGAAGGGTGCCCCAGACCAATGACAATGGCCTTGGGTGTCCGCCGCTTACTGTGTGGTCGTGCGGCGCCCTCCAGGAACGTACGACACAGTTCTGGGTCAATGACGACTTCGTGCCCGGCTGCCCGACCCAGATCCCAGGGTGAACCAACACGTCGAGACTCAACAGCGGCACGATCCTGGCGGTATCAATCCGGGTCGGCTGATTGTTCGGCCATATACGGCACACGTTCAAGGACTCCGCTGCACCGGCGGGAATAGTGATTCGATCGCCCGGGCCGACCGACTCCTGCGTCGCCGATTCACCACTTCCGGACCCACGGGCCGGGTATCTGTGGTCGCCAGGTCGGCGGCAGTTGTCGACATTTCGGCTACCGGCACCTCGGCGATACCGGTACCCGCCCAACCCGACCGGCGGTAGCGAGCACCCAACTGGCCGCAGGTAGGCCCGCCCCTTTGCGGTCAGGGACCGAAAGGCATCGCCCGACGATCGCCGGAACGCAGGGAGTCCATGCCCGCGGTCCCATGGGTGAACGTAGGCTGCCCGCATGCGGATCACTGTCTTGGGATTGGGCAACATGGGCCGGGCGTTCGCCGCCAGAGGTCTCGACACCGGTCACCAGGTGACCGTGTGGAATCGCTCCCCAGGTCGGGCGGCCGAACTTGTGGAAAACGGGGCCGTCGAGGCCGGATCTCCTGACACGGCGGTGAGCGGTGCCGACGCCGTTCTCGTCGTGCTGGCCGACGACACGGCCGTCTTTGACGTCTGTCTGGGCGGTCACGGTGCGCTGGCGTCACTTGGCCCAGGCGCGGTACTCGCCAACATCAGCACCGTCTCCCCGGACGCCGCCCGACGTTTGGCCGAGGCGGGCCCGGAGGGTCGGGTCCTCGACGCGCCGGTGATGGGCTCACCATCGATGATCGCGGCGGGCTCCGGTCGGTTCTTGATCGGCGGTTCTGCCTCGACGATCGCCGTGGTCGACCCGTTGTGGCATGACCTGGGGGCCGGCTACACCCTCTGTGGCCCGGTCGGTGCCGGGGCAACGATGAAGGTCCTGGCCAACTTGCTCTTGATCACCGGGGTGACCTCGCTCGCCGAGGTCATTGCTACGGCGAGACAGCACGCCGTTTCTGACGACCTCCTGAAGAGCCTGCTGGCCGACAGCCCGCTCTTGAGTCTTGCCAGCAGTCTTCGGTTGGACAGTCTGCTCGATCCGACCCACCCTGGTTGGTTCTCGCCGACACTGGCCCGCAAGGACCTTCGCCTGGCAATCGACCTGGCTGAGGAGGCCGGTGTTGGTGTGCGCATTGGCCCCGCCGCCGAAGACCTCTTGACAACCGTCATCGATGCTGGAGGTCAATGGCCCGACTTTGCCGCGGTGATCGAGGCACTTACCTGAAGGCCGCCGGTCAACGTTGGCGCTGTTGTTCGTTCTGCGGCGGTTGGTCGTCCCACCGGTCTGGGGCACCCCCACCCTGCGGAGACGGCGCATACGGTGCCTGTCCTGGTTACCTATGACGCCGGCACCGTGGCAGGCATCGACCAGGTCGCCCGATAGCCGCCAAAGGGATGGACCGAACCACGCGAGGGGACCCCCGGCCCGAGCCGGGGCCATCGAACGGGACACGTCGCTCAGATGATGGTCAGAGGAATGGTGGCCTGAACCGTTGTCTTGGTTCTGGCCTTGTGCTTTCCGTCGAGAGTGGTGACGGTTTCGGTGGCTGACACCGTGATCGAACTGGGGCCGGCGGCCAGCTTGGCATTCGGAGTTCCCGACAGCACCCCGGCCGGGGACAGCTTCAGCCCTCTCGGCAGGCTGACCTTCTTCCATTGCACCGTGGTCGTGTAAGGCGTGGTGCTGACTCCGAGGTTGGCTGCCCGGAGGGTCGTCGGTGCGTAGGAATCGCCCGGTGTCGCAGACGGCAGGTTGGGAATGACAATGGCGAAGTTGATGGCAATCTCGGTCACCGTGTTGTCGTCGAGCTCGGGCGACTCGTCATTGCCGGTATTCGTCACCCAGACGTGGGTTCCATCCGACGAGATGGCGTCGGGTCCGGTGCCCACCGAGGTAATCGTCTGCACCGCCGCTCCGGATGCAGCATCCAGCTCGGTCACCGTGTTGTCGAGATCGTTGTCGTCGATACCATTGGCCACCCAGACGTGAGTGCCGTCCGACGTGATACCACCCGGATTGAAACCCTCGACCGTCCGCACGAGGGATCCGTCCGAAGCATCCAGCTCGGTCACCGTGTTGCTCTCGGCGTTCCCGACCCAGACGTGGGTGCCATCCGACGAGACGGAACCGGGAAAGCTACCCACGGGAATGGTCTGGACGAATGCCCCGGTCGAAGCATCCAGCTCGGTCACGGTATCGAAAAATGGGTTGGCCACCCAGACGTGAGTGCCGTCCGAAGATAGGGCGGTGGGGTCGCTGCCCTCAGGAATGGTCTGGACGAAAGCTCCGGTCGAAGCATCCAGTTCGGTGACAGCGTTCTCGCTCGCCACCCAGACGTGGGTGCCGTCCGAGGAGATACCGCCGGGAAAGGTAGCCACGGGAATGGACCGGACAACCGTCCCCGTTGAAGCGTTCAGCTCGGTCACCGTGTCGGGGTAGACCGTGACCCAAACATCGGTGCCATCGGAGGAAACGCCCTCGGGAACGTTGGCCATGTCAATCGTCTGGATGACCGTGCCGGTAGAGGCGTCCAGCTCGGACACGGTCTTCTCGTCCTGGCTCGTCACCCACACATGGGTGCCATCCGATGAGATGCTGTAGGGAGCGGCGCCCACCTGAATCGTCTGGACGACCGCGGCCGCCCCGGCCGGTAGGGAGCCGACCACCAGTGAGACGACTACCGATCCTCCGGTCACCAGGATCCCAGCCAGTACCACTCGCATACTTCTCTTGCTTCCGCCCATGGGTCAACGCCCTCCGCTCTGGTCGCCGATCGTACGCCCGTCTGGTCATTGCTTAGCAGGGTCGATCACCGACGACAACGCTGATCAGCACCGGGGTCTGCTGGCCTCAGCGTGGGCATGTTGAGGGTCGAGGACGGTCAGTGGAGTGCCACCGACAACCGGTTGGTCGGCTGTTCACGCGGAGACGGGGAATTCGAGGGGAATCCCCCCACTCACTCGTCGCAGATTCAGGTGAGTCCCTCGATGATCTGGATCACCTCGTCTGGACGGTAGCCCTGGCTCCGGCAGAACTCGACCAGGTCGCGGACCCGCTTCACCACCGCACTGCGCTCGGGAGTCCCGGCCACCGTGATCCCACGTCCCCGTTGGAAGTCGAGGAGGCCTTCGTCGCGAAGCATGTGAAGCGCACGAAGGACCGTGTTCTTGTTGACCCCGAGGATTGCTGCCATGTCCTTGGCCAAGGGTAGGCGTTCACCTGGTCCGGCTTCTCCGTCAGCGATAGCTCTGCGCAGCTCTGCCGCCACTTGGTCGTGGAGGGTCACCGATTCGGATCGGTCGATGTTGACAGACAGCATGGTTCTAGTCATAGTAGCTCCATGGCTTTGGGGATGCGAGGTCGGTCATGACCGTCACCGACGTGGCAACCGAGGGATCGACTTCCGGTGAGACGCAGGTTCTCTTCCGGGAGGCGAAACAGCGAAGGCGTCGGAGATGGCTGGTCTCAGGGATCACGATCGGCGTCGCGGCCATCGTGCTGATTCTGACGATCGGACTTACGAGTGGCCGAGGCGGCAACGGACGTTCGCCGGCTGATGCGAATCCGGCGACGATCACGGTGGCAGCTCACAATGGGTTCGACTTCAGCCTCCGACCGGTGCTCTGCTACGCGCCGGCACTCAATCTGTCAGTCGGCGAAACTCCCTCGGCTGGGCCGCTCCCGGAATGTGCGCCTGCCTCCCGACTGACCGCCGCCAATCTCTTTGTCAATACGGATACCGGTCAGGCGACGGTCACTCCTCCGCAGGACCCGCAGTTCGCCACCTACCCGGCGACGCCCGCCTCCGGAGCCGACGACAGGAGCACCGTGCTGTTGCCGGGGTCACCCTCAGCGGGGAGCGGTCGGTTCGTGCTTGGTCCGGCCGGCATGACGCGCAGTGGGGTCGAATCCGCGAGGGCGCTGTTGGTCGGCGACGGGCAGTGGGTCGTCGAGCTGGACCTCAACGGTGTGGGCGCGACGCAGTGGAATGCATTGGCTCAACTTCAGTTCCACGCCATCGTCGGTGTCGTGTACGAGGGCAGAGTTGTCTCGGCACCCCTCACCCAGCCATCGCAATCGGAATTCAGCTCGTTCCACAACCAACTGCAGGTCTCAGGCGACTTCACGAAGCAAGAAGCCGAGACGTTTGCCGCTGCGTTGTAGGACCGCCTCCTCGATCCCGGTCCAAGGCGTCCCAGACCGCCGGCTGAGGGTCTCGTGCAGGCTCGCACCTTCGAGGCAGGCAGTGCCTCAGCGTCGGAGGTCAGTTCCTCGGCGGTCGTGGCAGTGGGCTGGTGGCGATCACGAATCCCTGTGCGGTGGTCTCGTGCTCCAGTTCAGGTGCCCTGAGGTCCGTGGTGTAGATCTCGAATCCTGTGTCCTCCAGACATCCGGCAACCTCTTGCACGCGGTGTCTGTAGCTGGTGAGCGGCAGGTGGGTGCCGAAAGCATCTTCTCGGTGCACTGGCTCACCCTCGGCCTGAAACGCCAGGAGCACATGGCCCCCGGGGATCAAGACCCTGGCCAGTTCGTGGAACGCCTCGCCGAGCCGATTCGGAGGCGTATGGATGATCGAGTACCAGCAGACGGCACCAGCGAGCACCCCCGATTCGATGGGAAGCGCATCGAGTTGGCCCTCTTCGAACTGAATGTGCGGATGTGTGGTGCTGGCGAAGGCGAGCATCGCTTGGGACACGTCCACGCCAATGACGTCGAGACCGCGGTCCGCCATGAACGCCGCCACCCGGCCTGGTCCGCACCCAACATCGGCAACCCGACTGGTGGGTTGTCCCTTGATCAACTCGATGAAGGCCACCAGCAGCGACTGGTCGCTGGGGAGTTCTGTCATCGAGCTGATGGCAGTGCCTACGAATTGGACATACGTCCGTGCCGCCAGCTCATACACATCTCGGGCCGTCGCTACGTGGTCTTCTCTCGACACGTCTCGAGGCTAGGTGACCTCCGGCCACGGTGTTCACGACGAATGGACAATTGCTTTTTCCTGAAATGACGTGAGCGGGGCGACTGCCACCGCGGTTGACCGGAACATGTGGGCGTGCGGAGATTGCGTGGGGCGGCAGCTTCGAGTCATTGGTCGCTTCCGGTTGTACCGGGTACGACTGGATTGACGCTGATGGGACGGCAGCCCGGGAACCCACCGTAGGAGGCGTTCGCCATGGGGACGGCCACCCTCACCGAATGCGTTTCGCCCGGCGGCGTGATCACGAACGACGGATAGCCGATGCAGGTCGTTGCGTTGCCGGGAGGCATGTCGGTCCCTTCGATTTCTGCCGACGCCGCCTGACCGGGGGCGAGCGTCACGAGCGGTAGTGGGGAGCTGTCGCTCGGCAAGCCGCCCATCATCCCGGTCTCATGGCGCACAGCCTGTGCGACTTGGCTTCCCAGAGAATTGAGAGCGGCGACGCCTGGATAGCCGTTCATGATGCAGGTGGTCTGGCTGACGTTCGTGAATACGACCGTCTGTCCGAAGCTGCCCGCCGCTCCACCGCCTCCGCCCGCCCCGATCCGAAGCTGACCGACTCGACAAGAGGATGCAGCGACTACCGAAGTCGATGTCGATGGGGCCACTTCCGTGGTGCTCGATGTCGAGGCCGTTGGCGGAGCGACTTGCGTCGTACCGGTACCCGACGACGGCGCCGTGGCTGGAGTCGACGTACCCGGCCCGCTGCATGCCGCCAGACCGGCCCCAGTGGCCAGAATGGGGGTGAGTAGACGCACGGTACGCCGCCACTTCGTCATCGTCTCGGTTCTAGCACCTGTTCCACTCAATGACCCCGGCCATCGTCAGCCAGCCAAGTAGCCCGCAACGACGGGAGCGGATCGACTATTGATCGTGGCCTTACATGGGCGGTCTGCGACCCGTCAGTCGGACGGGTAGCCGGCGCGTGGCGTGTGTCCGCAGACAGCGGTTGCGCGTCGCCTCCGGCGCCGGCGGGAGCGCGCCGCCGAGCCCGCAGGCCATATGCTTCCATCGGTCGACCCGTCAACGAGCTGGCCGTCGTCAGGGGATTGCATGCGGTTCAATCACATGGAGCTCACCTTCGCCCGCGGCACGCTCGACGAGGCCACCCGGTCGGACATCGACGCCTTCTACGGCGACCTGCTGGGCTGGCGGTGCATCCCCTACGAGCTCTTCGGGCAGATCGGTCACCTGCTCATCCCGGACGAGGGACAGTTTCTCCTGCTCATGGAGTCCGATGACCCGCTCTCCTCCCCGGGTCTGGACCACCTGGGGGTGCTGGTCGACAGCCGTGCCGAAGTGGACGCCCTCCACGAGGCGTGCTCGGCCTTCGCCGAGAAGGACGATCGGCTCCAGATCCTCGACTTCGAAGACCTGGTCAACCCCCGGGTGACCCAGCGGCTGTTCTACGTCCGCTACCTGCTCCCGATCTGGTTCGACGTCCACGCTCTCGAGTACCCGTCGGGGGGCGAGCCTTCCCACGGGTGGACCTACGGCCCCCGGGCCGCTCCCACCTCCACGGATCCCTAGATCCGGGCGCCGTGGGCCGGGCGGCGGCCACCACCCCTCGGGCATCTGCCACGGACGAGGCCGATGGCGCCGCCGGCGATGTTGGACAAGGATGGCCCTCGGGCGCCCAGTGGCGTCGTCGTGAGTACAAGGAGGTCCGCATCATGGACATCGTCCGCAACGCTGACGGAACCCTCGTCGTCCCGGTCGAGCCCGCACGGCAGCACGCCCCAGACGTGGAGGAGAGTGAACCCTCCGGGGGAGAGGCGCCGCACCCTGACGCGGCGCCCACCACCCGGCTCCTTCACCCGGGTGAAGGGGGATACGACGAGGCACTCGCGGAATGGGACCTCCAGCAGAATCCCGATCGTCAGCCGGTGGTGTCGACAGCCAACGGACGGCAAGAAGCGATGACGCTCGTCCACCAGGTGGCGAGCTCCCCGGATCACGCAGTCGCAGCCGCAGTGGAGTCACTGGATGATCCAGAGGCAAGCGGTGAGGCATTGCGCCACGTACTGGTCGGGGGAGTCCATTCGGTCGAAGACTTCTCGACCGAGGTGGCGCACGCCGAGGGTGGGGAGCCCCTGCCCGCCCACGAGACCACCAAGATCATCGGCGAGATCCTGACCGAGCTCGACCGGACCTGAGCGGGCCCGGGGCCCCTTTGTCGGGTCCGTCATCCGACATCGGTGAACCGGGGGGTCCCTTCCTCGGGGTCCAGCCGGACGGTATTGGCCGCGAAGCTGATGGCGTGATACCAGCCGCACAGCAGCACCAGATCGAGGATCTGGGGCTCCTGGAACTCGCCCACGAGCCGGCTCCACAGTTCGTCGGCGATCTGCCCGGTGTCGTGGAGCGAGTCGACCACCTCGATGAGGATCCGGTCGCCGGCACTGCTCCAGCAGCCATCCGACGCGCTTCCGTGAACCAGCGAGCCGAGCTGTGCGGGGGTGAGGCCGACCCGATCGGCGTAATAGGCGACATGCACCCCCCACTCGTACTCGCACCCGCACCGGGCACAGGTGCGGTCGATGACGACTTCACGTGCACGCATCGACACGGAGAGGCGCCTGCTCAACTCGTAGCCACCCCATGAACCCATGGCATCGGCCATGGGGAGATTTCTGACGAAGGTCCTGAAGAGGAGGATCGGCGGGACGCCAGGAGGCATCATCGCCTCGAGGCGCCGCCCGACCGCACCCTCGTACGGCGGTTGCACCGGATCGATCCTGGCCATGTCCCGCTCCTTTGGTCGCAGTGTTTTGGAATCAGAAACACGGCCCACGGTAATGTTTCTGATATCGAAATGCAAGACCACGAAAGGGTGAGCTCCCATGGTCGATCGCAAGTCCGACGGATCTGGTCGGAGGGTCCGGGGTTCGACGACAGGCCGGCCGCTCATGGTGGCGTTGGACCTGTTGGGTCGACGCTGGGCGCTCCGGATCCTATGGGAGCTGCGCGACGGACCGGTGGGCGCCCGGGCGCTCCGTGACAAGTGCGACGGGATGTCGTCCAGCGTGCTCTACGAACGCCTTCGCGAACTGACTGACTCCGGACTGGTGGCTCGGACCGAGCACGAGGAGTACGTGCTGAGCGATATCGGCGCCGCGCTGGGCGCCGCCCTCCAGCCCCTTGACGCTTGGGCCCGGCAGTGGTCGGCCGGCCATCGATAACGCAGCGAGGCGACGATCAGGACGGGAGATGACGATGCCGGCCTGCCCTGTCTTCCTGTCAGACTTCTGACGTGGCTCACGCGCGTGCAGCCGGTACCGGTTCGGGGAGGACTCTTGCCGGGCTCGCCGGATTTCTGATCGGAGCGGTGCTGGTCGCCGGGTGCGCCGGACCGGCGTCGACGGCTGAGCGCACCACGACGACCCCCGACCCGGCCGTCCACCTGAGCCCCACCACGACCAGCACCACCGAGCCGCCCTTGCCGGTGACCCCGGTGACGTGGTCGCCCTGCGGGCAGTTGCAGTGCGGATCGGTCACCGCCCCGCTCGACTACGCCAACCCCGACGGAACGACCATCCAGATCGCGGTGGCCCGACACCCCGCCGAGGATCCATCTGAGCGCATCGGGTCCCTGGTCATCAACCCCGGTGGACCGGGTGGCTCCGGAATCGACGATCTGGCCAACGAGCTGTCGGTGCTCACCCCCGAGCTACTCGACCGGTTCGACATCGTGTCCTTCGATCCGAGGGGCGTCGAGCGGAGCAGCCCGGTGCAGTGCACCAGCGGCTCGGGAGCCACCGGTGAATCGGCATCGACCTCCCAGTTGATCGATCCGGTCCCGACCACCAAGGCGGCCCAGCTGCACCTGCTCGAGAACGACCAGAGCTTCGCCGAGCAGTGCGAGGCGGACAGTGCGTCGATCCTGCCGTTTGTGGGAACCGTAGACGCCGCGCGGGACCTCGATCGGATCAGGCAGGCGATCGGGGACGCACAGCTCACCTTCGTCGGCCATTCGTATGGCACCCTGCTCGGTGCGACCTACGCCACGCTCTTCCCGACCCATGTCCGGGCCATGGTGCTGGACGGAGCCATCGACCCGGCGCTGAGCACCACCCAGTACGCCATCGATCAGGCCGACAGCCTGGAGTCGGAGCTCGACAACTTCTTCTCGTGGTGCGCGGCAACGTCCAGTTGCGCGTGGCACGTCGTCGGTGATCCCACGGCCGCTCTCCTCGCACTCATCCAGCGCACCCGGACAACCCCGTTGACCGTGTCGGGATCGGAGACGGCCGGTCCGGGGGAGATCTACGACGCCCTGCTCGCCGGCCTGGAGTCCCAGACGTCCTGGCCGACGCTGGCCGGCGCGCTGGCCGGTGCCGAAGCCGGCAGCGGCGCCACCGTCACCTCCATGACCGGTCGCTACGAGTACGGGGGCTCCACCAACGGCGCCGATGCCGAAGAGGCCATCGACTGCCTCGATCACCCCGTCGACCGTGATCCCTCGGGCTACCCGGCCCTGGCCGCCCTCTCCGCGCGATCGGCGCCGGTATTCGGTCCCCTCCTCATCTGGGGTCTGCTGGGGTGTGCCACCTGGCCCGCACTCCCGACCAGGGCACCGGCCCCTGCGTCCGACCCCGGTGCCCCTCCGATCCTGGTGGTGGGCACCACCGGCGACCCGGTGACCCCGTATGCCTGGGCCGTCTCCTTGGCCAGGGAGCTGACCGGAGGCGCGCTCCTCACCTGGAGGGGCGACAGCCACGTGGCGTACTTCTACAGCCCGTGCGTTCGGGCCGCCGTCCAGTCCTACCTGGTGGCGTTGACGCCGCCGGGCCCCGGTGCCACCTGTGCGGACTGACGGGCGGGTCGGACCGACCCTGGGCGATGCCCCTCAGGCCGGCACCGGCTGATATCGGGCGACGGAGAAGGCCAGGAGCAGCGGGACGTTGACAGCGAACATGATCAGCATGACCGTGAACAGGACCAGCTGGCGACCGGGCGTGTGGTCGTAGACGAAGACGAATTCGAGGATGCCGGCGAACACGGCGTAGGCCAACAATGCCCAACCGAACACCCGGTAGAACGTGCTCCAGGCAAATTCTTTGATCCGCGACACCAGGACGACGTTGACGACCAGGACCAGTCCGGCGGCGATGGCCAGGGCGGTGGGCGCCACCAACGATGCGGTCCGGTCGATCTGGGCGGCCATGGTGATCCCTCCCGCCACCACCAGGGCGAGGGTCAGGGTCGCCAGCTTGGCGACAGGAGGGAGGCTCGCCTGCCTGAGGTCGACCTCGTCCGCCGGAGGATGGAGGGCTCCCGCCACCTCGCTCATCGACTGGCCAGGAACGTCATGATGAGGATGGTGGCGATCTGCATGACGCCGGTGATGCCGGCGGTGTAGATGAACACCTTCATCAGCCTGCCGATCCGCTCCCCGTTGGGTTGCGGCTTCTTCAGCTCGAAGAGCACCGCCAGGTTGGCCGGTTCCAAGAGACCGAGCGCGATGACCGCCATCACCCCGACGATGATGTACGAGGCGACGAGCCAGCCGTGATGCGGGTAGTTGGCATCGAGATTCCCCACATGGCGGGCCAGTTGGAATCCCGCCCCCAAGGTCATCGCCACGAGCGTCGGCATGATGAGCACCATCTTGGGCATGAAGCGGACGGTGAACTCCACGCGGGCCGGAATCGAGAGCCGACCGAGGATCGGTCCGATGATGAGGCCGAGGAACAGGTCGATACTCGTCCAAAGCCCACCGCCTCCGACGTGGAAGAACGTGAGGGCCCACAGATTGTTGGTGGAGATGGCGATGATGAGGCCGACGAGCAGGGCGGCAGCGATCGGGATCCCCCGAACCGGTACGATCGAGAACTCGAGCGGCGGCGGCGGTCCGGACTCGTGGCCCGGTGGTGCCGAACCGACTTCGACCGCAGTGTCAGTCATCAGCCAACTCCAGTCCTCCCGTCCGGCAGCGACGGCCCTCGCCGGTGACGATCCACTCGTCGCCGTGATCGTAGGCCGGGGCCGTGTTGATTTCAACGAGCTTGGCGACCACGGACCCCTTCGTGGGGACGGGCCCTCACCACCCACCGCGATGCACGCTGTCCGCCAGTGTCCGACGGGGCCTTGCGGCCGACGAACTCGGCGGATCGGGAAGGGACGCCTCGCCGAGCAGCACGGCGCCCAGCCAACGCAGCCGTGCCGGCACCCCGAACGCGTCGCGCACCCGGGATTCGCCCCGGAAGTTCCCGAGGAACGCTGCACCGAGCCCCTGGTCCACGGCCCCGAGTAAGAGGGACATGGTGGCGAACGCCACATCGACGAACCAGAAGGGGACCGCCCATTCGACGTCCCCGCCGTCCGGCCGGCGGGCCTTGTCCTCCTCGTGGTAGCGCTCCACGTAGGCGTCCGGGTCGGCGAAGGGCAGGACGATCACCGGGGCGCGGGACAGTCCGGCGTACCGGGGCGACCGCTCCCGCCAGGCCGCGTCGGTGGCGGCCTCCCAGTACGGGGAGGTCTGCGCCACCCCCTCGAGCACCACGAACTCCCGCCCTTGGGTGTTGCCGGCCGAGGGCGCCCTCAACGCACCCTCCATCAGCCTGTCGACCACGCCGGGTCCGGGCGGTCGACCGGAGAAATTGCGGCTCATCCGGCGCCGTCGCATCGCCTCGTTCAGTTCCACTGCACCTCCATGGGCCGAACGCTACCGGCGCCGGATCCCCGGGCCCACAATGCAGGCGAGCGCCGCACCCCGAGGTTGGTTAGTGTCGCTGGCATGAGTGAGCACCCTCCGATCTCCCGTCGGGCACTGCTCGGGGGCGCACTAGCGGGAGCGGCGGCGATCGGCCTGGCCCCGGGCAGCGCGTCCGCCGCCGGGCGCCCGAAGGCGATCGCGCTGAAGAAGGCCGGACCGGGCACCCTCCCCAACCCGAGCGCGCCGGCCGGAACCGACCAGATCCCCGAGATCAAGAACATCGTCGCCGTCATGATGGAGAACCACTCCTACGACAACATGCTCGGCATGATGCAGGGACGCGGCGACGGGTTCGTCCTCGGCGCCGGTGGCCATCCCACCGCGTCCAATCCGTGGCCCAAGAAGTCGACCACGCCGCCCCCGTTCAAGAACGCGGTGGTCAACGCATTTCCGATGCCCAACCCCTGCCAGGAGCAGAGCTACCCGTACAACACCTGGAACGCCTACTGGACATCCTTTGCCGGAGGGCGGAACGACGGGTTCGTGAAGAGCCAGAGCGGTCCGGTGTCGATGGGCTACTTCGAGCCGTCGGTGGTGCCCTTCGTCAACTCGCTGGCCCAGACGTTCCCGGTGTGCGACCGCTGGTTCTGCTCGGTCGGGGCCCAAACGTATCCGAACCGGCGTTTCTACATGGCCGGCACCGCGCTCGGCCTGATCAATGACACCCTGAACACCGACGAGCCGCCCAACGGATCGATCTTCGAATCGCTCAATGCCCACGGAATCTCGTGGAAGAACTACTACTCCAGCGATCCCTCGGCACTGATCTGGACCTACCTGGCCGGGAAGCCCGGCATCCTGGGGAACCTGGTCAACATCAGCAACTTCTTCAGTGACGCCACGGCCGGCACGCTGCCCGCGTTCAGCCTGGTCGACCCCAACTTCAACAGCCAGTCCGAGGAGAACCCCCAGGACGTGCAGTACGGGGACCAGTTCCTCGCCCAGGTGGTCAACGCCGTGATGGCGTCCCCGCAATGGCCCAACACGGTGCTCGTGTGGTGCTACGACGAGTCCGGCGGCTACTACGACCACGTGGCACCGCCGAAGGCGGTGAAACCGGACACGGTCAGGCCGGTGCTGGCCTCCGGCGACCACCCGGGTTCCTACAACCGATACGGGTTCCGGGTCCCGGCCGGCGTGGTGTCCCCCTTTGCCCGCCCCGACTATGTGTCGAGCGTCGTCCACGACCACACTTCGGTGCTGAAGCTCGTCGAATCGAAGTGGAACCTCCCCGCCCTCACGTACCGCGACCTGGCCGCCGACAATCTGCTGGACAGCATCGACCTCGTCAGTCCGCCGCACTTCCTGACGCCGCCGACCCTGGCGCCGGCACCGGACCCGTCGATCCTGGCCCAGTGCCAGACCAGCGGGCCGGGAACCATCCCTCCGCCCGGGTACGTCACGAGCTGACCCCGGGCCGGCCGGCTCCCCTCCGGGAATGCTGACCCCGCTGGTAGTGTTTATACCGGTACGAGCGAGTCGGGGGGCGAGACCCCCGATGCCTGCCGGGAAGGATTGTGATCGTCGTGCCCACCTTCAGGGAGATGTTGGCCGCAGCCAAAGCGGCCGTGCGTGAGATCGAGCCGGTCGAGGCCGAACGGGAGATAGCCGCGGGGAAGACGGTGGTTCTCGACGTGAGGGAACCCGACGAGTACGAGCAGGGGGCGCTGCCCGATGCCGTCCACATCCCACGTGGGACGCTGGAAACCTCGGTCGAAGGCCGGATCCCGGACAAGTCCAGCCATGTGGTCGTCTACTGCGCCGGCGGTACCCGGTCGGCGTTCGCCGCCCAGACCATGCAGGAGCTCGGTTACACCGACGTCGCGTCCGTCATCGGCGGGTTCAACCGCTGGAAGGACGAGGGCCGGACATGGGCCGCTCCGCAGTCACTCACCCCCGAGCAGCGGAACCGCTACCAGCGTCACCTGCTCCTCCCCGAGGTGGGGGAGACGGGGCAGCTGAAGCTGCTCGACTCCAAGGTGCTGCTGTTGGGCGCCGGCGGTCTGGGGTCACCGGCTGCGCTGTACCTGGCCGCCGCCGGGGTGGGCACCATCGGTATCATCGACATGGACGTGGTCGATGCATCGAACCTCCAGCGTCAGATCCTCCACAACGTGGACCGCATCGGTGAGCGCAAGGTCGACTCGGCGAAGAAGACCCTCACGCTCATCAACCCGGATGTCAACGTCGTGACCTACGACGTCCGACTCGGTGCCGACAACATTCTGGACATCATCGACGGTTACGACGTGATCGTCGACGGGACCGACAACTTCCCGACCCGGTACCTGGTGAACGACGCCTCGCTGCTCAAGCGGATCCCGGTGGTGCACGGGTCCATTTTCCGGTTCGAAGGGCAGGCCACGGTGTTCAATCCCTACGAGGGGCCGTGCTACCGATGCATGATCCCTGAGCCGCCGCCGGCCGAGTTGGCGCCCAGCTGTGCCGAGGCCGGCGTGCTGGGTGTGCTGCCCGGCATCATCGGGTCGATCCAGGCGGTGGAGGCGATCAAGATCCTGCTGGGCATCGGCGAGACGTTGCAGGGTCGGCTGTTGGCCTACGACGCACTCGAGCAGAGCTTCCGGGCCTTCAAGGTCCATCGTGATCCCCACTGCCCGGCGTGTGGGCCCGATGCGGCCGAGATCGTCATCGCCGAGTACGACGACCTCTGCATGCCCCATCCGGTGGCCGCCCCCGCCTGAACCGGGGCCGGCGGCCCGGTCGGCCTACTGCTTTTTCCCGCCGTTGCCGGAGACCGTAACCTGTGGCGCATGGCATCTGACCGCGCAGCCCCGAAGTCCGAGGACAAACGTCTGACCGATTCGGGAATTGAGATCCGGCCCGTCTACGGCCCCACCGACCTGGCCGGCTGGGACCCCGAGCACCAACTCGGGGAACCGGGCGAGTACCCGTACACGCGTGGCGTACGGGCCGACATGTACCGCGGGCGGCTGTGGACCATGCGCCAATATGCGGGCTTCGGTACCGCCGAGTCGACCAACGAGCGATTCAAGTTCCTCCTCGGGGCGGGCCAGACCGGCCTGTCGTGCGCCTTCGACCTGCCGACCCAGATGGGGTACGACTCCGACCACCCACGCTCCGAGGGTGAGGTGGGCAAGGTCGGGGTCGCCATCGACTCCATGGCCGACATGCGCCTCCTGTTGGCAGGCCTCCCTCTCGACCAGGTCACGACGTCGATGACGATCAACGCCACCGCCGCCATCCTCCTGCTCTTCTACCAACTCGTGGCCGAGGAGAACGGCGTCGATCCCAAGCTCCTCGGGGGCACCATACAGAACGACATCCTGAAGGAGTACGTGGCGCGCGGCACCTACATCTACCCCCCGCGGCCGTCGATGCGACTGGTGACCGACACATTCTCGTATTGCGCGGAGCATCTGCCGGCCTGGAACACGATCTCGATCTCCGGCTACCACATCCGCGAAGCCGGTTCGACGGCCGTGCAGGAGATCGCCTTCACCATCGCCAACGGGATCGCCTACGTCGAGGCCGCCCTCGCTGCCGGTCTCGACGTCGACGCGTTCGCCCCACGGCTCAGTTTCTTCTGGAACGCCCACAACAATCTGTTCGAGGAGGTGGCCAAGTATCGAGCCGCCCGTCGAATGTGGGCCCGCATCATGACCGAGCGATTCGCGGCCAAGGACAAGCGGTCGACCCTCCTCCGGTTCCATACTCAGACCGGGGGGTCGACGCTGACGGCGCAGCAACCGGAGAACAACATCGTGCGGGTGACACTGCAAGCACTCGCCGCCGCCCTCGGGGGGACCCAGAGCCTCCACACCAACGGGTTCGACGAGGCGCTCGGGCTTCCGACCCAGCGAGCGGCCAAGATCGCTCTCCGCACCCAGCAGATCGTCGGCTACGAATCCGGGATCGCCGACACGGTGGACCCGCTCGCCGGTTCGTGGTTCATCGAGTCGCTCACCGATGAGGTCGAAAAGGATGCCTGGCTCTACCTCGAGCGCATCGACGGCATGGGTGGGGCCGTGGACGCCATCGAGGCGCAGTACATGCAACAAGAGATCGAACAGGCTGCCTATGCCTATGCGAAGGACATCGACTCCGGGCAGAAGGTCATCGTCGGGGTCAACAAGTTCGTGGACGACGAGCTCGACCCGACCGACGTGTTCCCCATCGACCCCGAGCTGCAGCGTTCGCAGGTGGCCCGGGTCAAGCGGGTCCGCAGCGAGCGTGACCAGTCAGCGGTGGACGCGGCACTGTCCGACGTGGAAGCGGCGGCACGCGGGACCCAGAACCTGCTCGTCCCGATGAAGGTGGCCCTGGCCCGGATGGCGACCCTCGGAGAGGTGTCCGACGTGCTCCGGGGCGTGTTCGGCGAGTTCCATCCCAACGGCTGAGCGGCCCCGCCCGGTCGGCCGGCCACCATCGCCGACCCTGCGTCAACGGTCACCTTTCCGCCTTGACAGTGACCCGCCTTAACAGTGACCCGCCTTAACAGTGACCCGCCTTAACAGTGATCCGCCTTAACAGACTGTCCGGATGCTATTTGGAGAAACAATCGGCCGAGGGACAGAGGCTGAGGACAGAGGCTGAGGACAGACAGGCCAAGCACGGGCCGCGCGGGAACCGAGGGTCGACCCCCAGCTAGCGACTGAGCAGCCGATCACGGATCGGGCCCGGTCTGGCCGCGTCGATGGCGGTGAAGGCCATGGCCAGCGCGCCGTCCCGAAGGGCGACATCCGCCGAAGGAGCGATGCAGGCGGCGGCGAATTCCGGTTGATGGTTGACCGAGCCGGCGGCATCGATGCCGACGAGTGGATGGATGGTGGGCACCGCCAGCGACACGTTGGCCATGTCGGTGGAGAACGTGGGTCTCGGGGTCCCGTCGTCATCGAGTCCGAACCGCCGCCCGAGTGTCTCGGCGTTGGCGCGGTAGAGGGCCAACAGCCCTGGATCGCTCTCCATATGGGAGTACGCGGGTGCCAGGTCCTGACGGCGCATGGTGGCCCCGGTGGCCAGAGCCGCTGCCTCGAAACAGGCCATCACCCGGGGCTCGAGGGTCTCCAGCCCCTCGAGCGAGGTCGACCGGCACATGAACCGGCCGGTGACCGCCTCGGGGATGATGTTGGCCGCCTGCCCCCCGTCCGTGACGATCCCGTGGACCTGGTCTCCGGGACGGAACTGCTGACGAAGGAGACCGATGGCAACCTGGGCGAGTGTCATGGCGTCCCCGGCGTTGACCCCCTCCCAGGGGGCGGCGGAGGCATGGGCGCTCTTGCCCAGGAAGGTCACATCGAAGTGGGACACGGCCAGGCAGGTCCCCTGGAGACGGTCGAAGGGCCACGGATGGATCATCATCGCCGCGTGTACGTCGTCGAAGACGCCGGCTTCCAGCATGGTGATCTTGCCGCCCCCGCCCTCTTCGGCCGGAGTCCCGAGGACCCGGACGGTCAGGTCGAGTTCGCCCACCAGCTCGACGAGCCCCAGCCCCGCGCCCACCGCGGCGGCGGCGATGATGTTGTGCCCGCAGGCGTGGCCGACACCGGGGAGCGCGTCGTACTCGGCGCACACCGCAATGGTCATGGGCCCGGACCCGATCTCGGCGCTGAACGCGGTGGGCATCCCGGCGGTGCCGAGGCTCACCGAGTAGCCCGACCGGTCAAGGAGCTCGGCCGTCCAGGCGCAGGCCTGCTCCTCCTCGAAGGACGTCTCGGGATGGTCGTGGATGGAGTGGCTGAGACCGACGAGCTCGTCCAGTCCCGCATCGATGGCGGTTCGGGCTGCGTCCTTCTGGGTCGAGATATCGGTCATTCCGACTCGTCGCTCCTCACTACGCGATGACCGCGATGACGTCCCCGGGGCCGACGGACTCGCCCGCCTGCACCCGGACCTCCGTGATGGTTCCGGCCTTTTCGGCGTTCACGTTGTTCTCCATCTTCATCGCCTCCAGCACGCAGATGGTCTGGCCGACCTCCACCGCGTCTCCTTCGGCCACCAGTACCTTCACGATGGTGCCCTGCATCGGAACGGCCACGGTCCCCGAGCCCGCCCCCGACGCCGCCGCCTTGGGGCGTTTGGGACCTGCTCCCCGGGCCGTGCCCGCTCCGGCTGCTCCGGCGGTGATGACGGCGTCGCCGAGGTCGGGCACCCATAGCTTGACCTGGTAGCGCCGGCCGTCGACCTCGGCGGTGACATCACGGAGGACGCGTGGTGCCGGCTCGGCTCCGTCGTCGACCGGGCTGGCCTCGGGCGTCCCGCCATCGGACCGGACCTCGCTCAGGTCGAGCGTCTGCTCGACCCAGTTGGTCGAGTGCTCGCCGGCGATGAAGTCCGGATGGGTGAGGATGGCGACGTCGGCGGGAAGCGTGGTGTCCACCCCGACCACGACCGTCTCGTCGATGGCCCGGAGCATCCGGCGCCTGGCCGCCTCCCGATCGTGTCCCCAGACCACGAGCTTGGCCACCAGGTTGTCGTAGTACTGGCTGACCGTGTCGCCCGATTCGTAACCGGCGTCGAGTCGCACGCCGGGACCCCCGGGGACGACGAACTGCGAGATGGTGCCCGGCGACGGCGTGAAGGCCCCGCCGGTGGGGTTTTCGGCGTTGATGCGGACCTCGATGGCGTGACCGTGGCGGCGCACCTCGTCCTGGGTGAAGCCGAGGGGTTCGCCCGAGGCCACCCGGAGCTGCCATTCCACCAGGTCCAGCCCGGTCACGAGCTCGGTGACCGGGTGCTCCACCTGCAGCCGGGTGTTCATCTCGAGGAAGAAGAATTCGCCCTCCTGGTAGAGGAACTCGACGGTGCCGGCGTTGACATAGCCGCAGGCCTCCGCCACCTTCACCGCGGCCTCGCCCATCGACTGGCGCACGTCGTCGGGGAAGTTGGGCGCAGGGCTTTCCTCGACCAGCTTCTGGTGCCGGCGCTGCGCCGAGCAGTCCCGCTCGCCCAGCCACAACGTGTTGCCGTGGGTGTCGGCGATGACCTGCATCTCGACGTGGCGGGGCCAGGCGAGATAACGCTCGACATAGCACTCGTCCCGGCCGAAGTAGGCCAACGACTCGCGCATGGCGGACTCGAGCGCCTCTGCCGCCTCCTCGGGTCCTGCCACCACCTTCATGCCCCGGCCACCGCCCCCGTAGGCGGCCTTGATGGCCACGGGCCAGCCGAATTCCTCGCCGAAGGCCGTCACCTCGTCGGACGACACCAGCACCTCGGACCTCCCCGGCACCCCCGACACCCCGGCCCGCTCGGCGGCGTGGCGCGAGCTGATCTTGTCGCCCATGACCTCGATTGCCTCGGGCGGGGGCCCGATGAACGTCACGCCGAGCTCGGTGATGGCCCGGGCGAAGTCGGTGTTCTCCGAGAAGAACCCGTAGCCGGGGTGGACGCCGTCGGCACCGCTCCGTTCGATGGCGGACAGGATTGCGTCAGTGTTGAGATAGCTGTCGGCGGCGGTCTGGCCGCCCAGTGCGTAGGCCTCGTCGGCCAGCCGCACATGCAGCGAGTCCCGATCCAGTTCGGAGTAGACGGCGACCGTGGCCACCCCCAGCTCCCGGCAGGTTCGGATGACCCGGACGGCGATCTCCCCCCGGTTGGCGATGAGAACCTTCTTGAGCACGCTGCGCCTTTCGTATCTGTGGGTCGGATGAGGTCGAGTGGGTGGGTCGGATGAGGTCGAGTGGGTGGGTCGGATGAGGTCGAGTGGGTGGGTCGAATGAGGTCGGAGGAGTGGGAATTGGGGATTCGGGCGGTGGCACCCTGCCCCGGGCCGATATAACACTGTCACGGCCCGTAGGGTGTGTGCCATGCCGGGACTGCGATTCACCGACATCCGGCGCTTCGACTCGATCGACTCCACCAACCGCTACCTGCTCGACGAGGCCCGTTCCGGGGCTCCCGAAGGCCTGGTGGCCGTGGCCGGGCACCAGTCCGCCGGACGCGGCCGGCTGGGCCGCAGGTGGGAGGCCCCACCCGGATCGAACCTGTTGGTCTCGGTGTTGCTCCGGCCCGATCTGGCCGTGGGCCAACGGCACCTGGTGGCTGGTGTGGTGGCTCTGGCGGCCGCCGACGCGGTGCGGTCCACCGTCGGAGTCGAGCTGGACGTCAAGTGGCCGAACGACCTCCTGGCCCGAGACGGTCGGAAGGTGGCCGGCGTACTGGCCGAGGCCGACCTGGCCGGCTCGCCGGCACGGGACCGTGCCCCGATCGTCGTCGGCATCGGGATCAACGCCAACTGGCCGGCCCGCGATGAGGACCTCCCTCCCGAGCTGATCGGGGTGGCCACATCGCTCTTCCAGCAGATCGGCGGGGAGGTCGACCTCGAGGACCTCCTCGGCGCCCTGCTGGCGGCCCTGGAGCCGAGGGTGGCAGACCTGGACGGGGAGACCGGACGGGCCAGGCAGGCCGCCGAGCTCGAGGTGCGGTGTTCCACCGTGGGCCGGCGTGTCCGGGTCGAGATGGTGGACGGCCGGTTCGAGGGCGACGCCACCGGCCTCACCCCCGAGGGGCAGCTGGTGGTGGAGGTGGCCGGTGAGAGGAGGACGGTGGTCGCCGGCGATGTGGTGCACGTCCGATCCGTGCCGTGAGCTGGGCCGCCCCCGGAATTCGCCGGTGGCCCGACTAGCATTCCCGGATTATGCGACTACTCGTCACCGGCGGTGCCGGCTTCATCGGTTCGAACTTCGTCCGGTACTGGGTCAACCATCACCCTGACGATGCGGTCGTGGCCTTCGACGTGCTCACCTATGCGGGGAACCTGCCCAACCTGGACGACCTGGAAGGGCGGATGGACTTCGTCCGGGGGGACATCGGTGACCTCGAAACGGTGACCAAGACCCTGGCCGAGCATGAGATCGATGTCATCGTCAACTTCGCCGCCGAGTCGCACAACAGCTTGGCCATCCTCGACCCGTCCCGGTTCTTCCGCACGAACGTGCTCGGGACCCAGACCCTGGCCGAAGCGGCCCGCCGCCACGGAGTGTCCAGGTTCCACCACATCTCGACCTGCGAGGTCTACGGCGATCTCCCCCTCGACTCGGACGAGGTGTTCACCGAGGAGACCCCCTACCGGCCCCGGACTCCGTACAACGCATCCAAGGCCGGTGCCGACCACGCGGTCCGGGCCTACGTGGAGACCTTCGGCCTGCCCGCCACCATCACCAACTGCTGCAACAACTACGGGCCCTACCAGTTCCCCGAAAAGGTGATCCCACTGTTCACCGCCAGGGCCCTGGACGATCTGCCGCTGCCCCTCTACGCCTCGACGCAGAACCGGAGGGAGTGGCTGCACGTCGACGACCACTGCCAGGCCGTGGAGCTCGTCCTGCAGCACGGCGAGGTGGGGGAGACCTACAACGTCGGCAGCGGCGTCGAGGCCAGCATCGAAGAGATCGCCGACGCGGTGCTCGAGGCGACCGGCAAACCCCAGAGTCTCAAGGAGATCGTCCCCGACCGCCCGAGCCACGACCGGCGCTACCTGCTCGACTCCACCAAGATCCGGCGGGCATTGGGGTGGGAGCCGACCGTCCCCTTCGCCAAGGGCCTGGCGGACACGGTGAGGTGGTACGCGGCGAACCGGGCCTGGTGGGAGCCGCTGCGGGACCGTGCCCCGGTCGTCGAGGGAGACTGGTCCCCCAGCGGTTCGTCAACGGGCACGACCAAGTCGCCGTGACCACCACCACGCGGGTGCTGGTCACCGGGGGTCAGGGCCAGCTGGGACGGGACCTGCAGGACGTACTCGCCGGCGTGGTGCCCGCCGGCGGCCTGGCGCCCGGCACCGAAGGCGCCACCGATCTGTTCCCCTCCATCGCCGCCGGGGCCGTCGACGTCCTCTCCACCGACATCGACACCCTCGACGTCGTCGACCGGAATGCCGTGCGGTCCGCGGTCGAGGCCTTCCGACCGGACGTCGTGATCCACGGAGGCGCCTTCACCGCCGTGGACGCCTGTGAGTCCGACCCCGACACCGCCTACGCCGTCAACTCGCTCGGGACCCGCAACATCGCCGAGGCCGCCGCCGCCGCCGGTGCCCACCTGGTGTACGTCTCCACCGACTACGTCTTCGACGGCCGGCTCGACCGGCCCTACGTGGAGTGGGACCGACCCGACCCCAGTTCCGTCTACGGGCGGAGCAAGCTCGGAGGTGAGTTCGAGGTGCAGGCGCTGTCCGGTTCGGCCGCCACCATCGTTCGCACCGCCTGGGTGAGCGGCGCCCACGGCGCCAACATGACCAAGACGGTGCTCCGCCTGGCCACCGCCGATCCTTCCGGTCCGCTCCGGTTCGTCGACGACCAGCACGGGTGCCCCACGTTCACCGCCGATCTGGCCCAGGCGGTGGTCCGGCTGGCCCTCGACCGCCGGCCGGGGACGTTCCACGTCACCAACCACGGGGAGACGACCTGGTTCGGATTCGCACGGGCCACGTTGGCCGCGGCCGGGCTGGATCCCGGCCGGGTCGAGCCCATTGCCACCGCCGAGCTGGTCCCGCCGCGACCGGCGCCCCGTCCGGCGAACTCGAGACTGGACAATGTCGCCCTGCGGCTGTCCGGGCTCGGCGTCCTCCCGGAGTGGACCGATGCGCTGAACCGGCTGGTGAAGGCGTTGTCGGTGATGGCGTGAGCACCCGGGGCGACGGGCGCCCGACCAGCGCAATCGCTTCAGATCCGGTCGAGATGAGTCGAAAACGTGAACGGCCCGGCAAGGCCGGATGGGGAGTGGCACCGATGACAGGGACGGGTCAGTGATGTCGTGGAATCTGGGTGGATCCGGTGGCTCGTCGACGTCGGCGCGTGCGCAGCCGAATGATTCGGGGCCGGCCGGGGCCTACTTCGGGCACGGTGGCGCCGCCGTCCGGGTGCTGCCCCACGGCCGGGGTCGCACCGTGGCGGTCATCGGGGTCGGCTATGTCGGGCTCCCGACGGCGGCGACGTTGGCCCATCTGGGCCACCGGGTCACCTGTGGCGACGCCGACCCGTCCAAGGTGTCCATGCTCGAGAGCGGCAAGGTGCCGATCGTCGAGGACCACCTCGAGGAGCTGGTGGCAGAGGGCCAGGCGGCCGGGCGGCTCCGGTTCGTGGTCGGGGCGACGGCTGCCGTCGAGGGAGCCGAGTTCGTCTTCTTGTGCGTCCCCACCCCGCAGGGGCCTGACGGGTCCGCAGACCTCTCCTTCGTCGAGGCGGTGGCCAAGGAGATCGGCCCGCATCTGTTGCCGGGGACGATCATCGTGAACAAGTCGACGGTGCCGGTGGGTTCGACGCTGGTCGTCGAGCGGGTCCTCGGACGTCACGACATCAAGGTCGTCTCGAACCCGGAGTTCCTCCGGGAGGGGACGGCCGTCCCCGACAGCCTCCATCCCGAGCGCATCGTGGTCGGTGCGGACGACCAATCGGCGGCGGCCCGGGTGGGTGACCTGTTCGCCGGGACCCACGCGCCCCTGTTGATCACCGATGCGGCCACCGCCGAGACCATCAAGTACGCGTCCAACGCCTTCCTGGCCACCAAATTGAGCTTCGTCAATGCGGTCGCCGGGCTGTGCGAGGCGGTCGGGGCCGATGTGCGGGACGTCATCTTGGGGCTCGGGTACGACAAGCGGATCGGCTTCGAGTACCTGCGCCCCGGACCCGGGTGGGGAGGGAGCTGCCTGCCCAAGGACACGCGTGCGCTGGTCCACATCGCCGAGCAGGCCGGATACGACTTCTCGTTCCTGAAAGGGGCCATCGCCACCAACGAGGAGCAGTTCGTCCGGGTGGTCGACAAGGTCAAATTGTCGGTGGGGGGCGACGTCACCGGGGCGGTCGTGGCCGTCTGGGGCCTCACCTTCAAGGCCGGGACCGACGACCTGCGGAACTCGCCCGCCGTCGAGATCGTGCAGCGGCTGGTGGCCGACGGGGCCATCGTCCGAGTCTTCGACCCGACGGTGGTGGTCCCGGCCGGCCAGGCCTCCATCCCCGTCGACGAGCTCCCGGCCTTTGCCGGCGAGGACGGAAGGCTCGGCCCGGCGGATGCCGTGCGGGCCTATCCCGACGCCTACGCCGCCTGTGAGGGTGCGGCGGTCGCCGTGGTGCTGACCGAATGGGACCAGTTCCGCTGGCTCGACTTCAACAAGGTCCTCTCCACCATGGCCGAGCCCGTGGTGGTCGATGCCCGCAACCTCCTCGACCCGGCCCAATTGCGGCGACTCGGCTTCGAGTACACCGGGATCGGCCGCCGATGAGCGGCCGGATGGTGGTGATGGGCGGAGCGGGCTTCGTGGGCTCGCACCTGTGCGACCAGCTCGTGGCGCGGGGCGACCACGTGGTGTGCGTCGACGATTTCTCGACCGGGCGCCATGCCAATGTGGCCCACCTGACCGATCATGCGCACTTCACCCTGGTCGAGGCGGACGTGTCCCGGTCCGTGCCCGTCGACGGTGCGGTGACCGGTGTGTTCAATCTGGCCAGCCCCGCCTCCCCCCCGGACTATCTGGCGCGGCCCCTGGAGACGCTGGCGGTGGGCAGCGAGGGCACCCGCCACGGCCTCGAGCTCGCCAACAGGACCGGCGCCCGCTTCCTGCTGGCGTCGACGAGCGAGGTCTACGGCGATCCCGACGTCCATCCCCAACCGGAGAGCTACTGGGGAAAGGTGAACCCGGTGGGACCACGCAGTGTCTACGACGAGGCCAAGCGGTTCGCCGAGTCCCTGACCATGGCCCACCACCGGACGCTCGGCACCGACGTCGGCATCGCCCGGATCTTCAACACCTACGGGCCCCGCCTGCGACCCGACGACGGCCGGGTGGTCTCCAACTTCCTCCTCCAGGCCATGCGGGGCGAGTCGATCACCGTCTACGGCGATGGGAGCCAGACGAGGAGCCTGTGCTACGTCGACGACGAGGTGGCCGGACTGATCGCCCTGTTCGACTCGGATGTGACCGGACCGGTGAATATCGGCAATCCGGACGAGTACACCGTGCTGGAACTGGCCCGGGCCGTCGTCGACCTGCTCGGCTCGACCTCGGAGATCGTCCACCTGCTGCTGCCGATCGACGACCCCACCCGCCGGAGGCCCGACATCACCGTCGCCCGGGCCACACTGGGCTGGGAGCCCACCACCGGGCTGCGGGACGGCCTGGCCCGCACGGCGGTGTTCCTGGCCGAGGAGGCGGGGCTGACCAATCCCTTCCCGTCGGCGGCCGCCGGTGGCGGCGGGGGGGATCTGGTAGAGAGTGAGTCAGTCGCGCCGGGGACGACGGACCGAGGAGACGGACGGAATGGCTGAGCAAGTGGGCGGACAGGCGGCCGGTGGTGATCATCGCTACGAACTGCTGTCGGTGATCGTGCCGGTGTTCAACGAACGGGCGACGGTCGCCGAGGTGATCCGGCGCATCAGGGCGGTCGAACTGCCCGTGGACATCGAGGTCATCGTGGTCGACGACGGCTCATCGGACGGGACCGACAAAGTGCTGACCGCGGTCGGCGATTCGACGGTGCGGGTCATCAACCACCACCAGAACCAGGGCAAGGGGGCGGCCATCCGGACCGGCATGGAGGCCGTGCGCGGGGACCTGGTCCTCGTCCAGGACGCCGACCTCGAATACGACCCCGCCGACTGGGGCAAGCTGCTCGACCCCATCCTCCGGGGGAAGGCCCAGGTCGTCTACGGCAGCCGGTTCACCGGCGAGCGCAAGAACATGCTGCCCCTCCACTGGATCGGCAACCGGTTCCTGTCGCTGGTGACGAACCTGCTGTACTCGTCGACGCTCTCGGACATGGAGACGTGTTACAAGCTGTTCGACCGGCGGGTCCTCGAGGGCATCACCATCGAGTCCGACAAATTCGACTTCGAACCCGAGATCACCGCCAAAGTCCTGCGGCGCGGATACCGGATCTACGAGGTGCCCATCTCCTACGCCGGACGCGAGATGGACGAGGGGAAGAAGATCACGTGGCGGGACGGCTTCGGGGCGCTGAAAGCGCTGGTCAGGTACCGGTTCACCCGGCTCGACCCGTGAGCGGGCGCGCCGCGGGGCGCGACATCGGAGACACGCCGTCGGACCGGGGCGCGGGCGTCGCCGTCGTCATCGTGAACTACGAATCGGGCCCGTCCCTCACGTCGTGCGTCGAGGGTTGGAGGGGCGAGGGCCCCGGCCAGCTGGTGGTGGTCGACAACGGGTCGACGGACGGTTCGGTGGAGGGACTCCGCCTCCGCTTCCCTGATGTGGAGGTCCTGGTCACCGGGCGCAACCTCGGGTACGGCGCAGCCGCCAACCGCGGGGTGGCCGCCACCTCCGCCCCGACCGTGCTGGTGTGCAATCCCGACCTCGAGGTGCGCCCCGGCGCCCTCGGTGGGCTGGCCCGGGCCCTGGCCGACGACTCGGGCACCGCGCTGGTCGGACCGTTGATCCGGACCCCGGCCGGGGAGCGCTACCCGTCGGCACGGCAGTTCCCCTCGATGGTCGATGCCGCCGGTCATGCCGTGCTGGGGATCTTCTCCCCGGACAACCGGTTCACCCGGTCGTACCAGCGCACCGAACTGGAGGACACCGGCCCGACCTTGACGGTGGACTGGGTGTCGGGGGCGTGCTTCCTGGTTCGGCGCACCGCATTCGAGCAGGTCGGCGGCTTCGACGAGGCGTACTTCATGTACGCCGAGGACGTGGACCTGTGCTGGCGCCTGGGCCGGAGCGGCTGGCGGGTCGGCTACGTGACCGAGGCCGAGGTCGTCCACCTCCAGGGCGTGTCCACCGATCGTCACCCGTACCGGATGATCGCCGAGCACCACCGGTCCCTCATGCGCTTCGCCGCCCGGACCACCCTCGGGTGGCGCCGGATCCTGCTTCCGCTGGTGGCCCTGGGCATCTCGGTGCGGGCCGGCCTGGCCTGCGTGGCCCGGGCCACGGGCCGGTGACCGGGCGTACCGGGGCATCCGACCCCAAGAGGTAGGGTGTCGTCCGATCATGCCGAGCAACTCGACGGGCAAATGGGTGGAGCGCGCCGCCACCACCGGTGGTGGCCGTACCTACCGCGGCCAGATGCCGGTCAATTGGTATGCCAGCCTGGCCATCATCTGCATCGTCGGCCTGGCACTGATCGGCTTCAGCCGCTACCAGAACACGCACCGGACCGCCTCCTCGTCGGGTCCGCCGACCACCTCGCAGGTGTGGCACACCGCCCTGGGCATCGACGTGTGCGGCACGATCGAGCCCAGCCTGCCGGCCAGTACCAACACAGCCAAGACCGGACTCACCGCCAACGGCAACGGCGTCGTCACCGTGGCCCCGAAGAACAGCTCCGAGTCCGGTGCCAACGCCACGCTGGGTAGGTTCGTGGCCGGGTACAAGGGACTCGAGCTGACCTCGTCGAGCCTCCGCTATCCGGGCAAGACCCTCTACAACAACGGTGACGTCTGCCCCAAGGGCACCCCTGATTCCGGTAAGCCGGGGGTGGTCATCGTCGACAGCTGGTCGAGCCCGGAATCCAACGGCAAGGGTACCGAGACCAGCGGCGACCCCCAGAACCTCCTGTTCTCCAACGGCCAGATGATCACGATGGCCTTCGTGCCTGCCACCGCCAACGTCCCGAAGCCACCGGCATCGGCGATCACCGCACTGCTGACGGCGCTGCAGAGCTCGTCCACGCCGACCTCGGTGCCGACCACCCCCACCTCGGCCCCCACCTCGGCCACCACCCCGACCTCGGTGCCGACCACGGCCAGCACGACCCCGTCCACCACGTCGACGACGGCGCCCTCGACCACCACCACGACGAAGAAGTGAGAGCCGTCGTACTGGTGGGCGGGGAGGGCACCCGCCTGCGACCACTCACCTTGACCGCCCCCAAGCAGATGCTGCCGATCGTGGAGCAGGCGATGATCGAGCGGGTCATCGGGCATCTGGCCGACCACGGGATCGACGACGCCGTCCTCTCCCTCGGCTACCGCCCCGACGCCTTCATGAGTGCCTATCCGAGCGGCTCCATCTCGGGCGTGCACCTCACCTATGCCGTCGAGCCCTCACCACTCGACACGGCAGGTGCCATCCGGTTCGCCGCCCGCTTCGCCGGCGTCGACGGGACCTTCGTCGTGGTGAACGGGGACGTCCTGACCGATGCCGACCTCTCGGCCCTGGTGGAGTTCCACCGGCTGCGGGGAGCGGAGGCGACGATCGGACTGACCCCGGTGGACGATCCGAGCGCGTTCGGTGTCGTCCCCACCGACGAGCAGGGCCGGGTGGAGGCCTTCATCGAGAAGCCGCCGCGTGACGAGGCCCCGACCAAGCTGATCAATGCCGGCACCTACGTGTTCGAGCCTTCGGTGCTGGACAGGATCCCCGACGGTCGCAGGGTGTCGATCGAACGGGAGACCTTCCCCGACCTGGTGAAGGACCGCACGCTCTACGCGCTCGGTTCGGACGCCTACTGGCTGGACACCGGCACGCCGGATGCCTACCTCAGGGCCCATCGTGACCTGCTGTCCGGCCGGCGTCCGGGGATACCCGACCCCGGGTGCGACCCTGGACTCCTCGATCGGCCAGGGCGTGTGGCGGGTGGGGGTCGTCGAGGTGGAAGGTGGATCGGTCGCCCGATCGCTCCTCGGCGCCGGATCATCTGTCGCCGCCGGGGCCGTGGTCGAGGACTCGGTGATCGGGGCGGGTGCCGTCATCGAGGAGAACGCGTCCGTCCTGGCGTCGGTGGTCCTGCCCGGCGCCCGGGTGGCGTCCAAGGCCAGCGTGGAGGGTTCGATCGTCGGGCCGGGGGCCATCGTGGGCCAGCGGTGCGTGATCCACGGCATCTCGGTGATCGGTGCCGGCGCGGTCACCGCCTCCGGCACGGTCATCGACGGCGAACGGGTGCCGGCGGCGAGCTGAGCATGCGCGCCTTGGTCACCGGGGGGGCCGGCTTCATCGGCTCGACACTGGTGGATCGCCTCCTGGCCGAGGGCCACACCGTCGATGTCGTCGACGACCTCTCGACCGGATCACTGGCCAACCTGGCCGAGTCCCGGGCGTCGGCCGGACACCAGCTCACCGTCCACCAGATGGACATCCGTTCGGCGGAGGTCGTCGATCTCATCACCCGCCGCCGACCCGAGGTGGTCTTCCATCTGGCCGCCCAGGCCGACGTGAGGCGATCGGTGACCGACCCGGTGTTCGACGCCGATGTCAACCTGCTCGGCACCCTGCGGATCCTCGAGGGTGCGAGGTCGGCAGGATCCCAACGGGTGGTCTTCGCCGCCAGCGGCGGAACCCTCTACGGCGAGCCCGACGTGTCCGAGTTGCCGTTGAAGGAGTCGCTGCCCCAGCGGCCGCTCTCCCCCTACGGCGTGTCGAAGAAGGCCGTCCTCGACTACTTGGTCGCCTACCGCGAGCTCCACTCGCTCGAGTTCGCCGCGCTGGCCCTGGCCAACGTGTACGGGCCACGCCAGGACCCTCACGGCGAAGCCGGCGTCGTGGCCATCTTCGCCGAGCGCCTGCTGCGCGGACAGCCGGTGACCATCTTCGGCGACGGTGAGCAGACCCGCGACTTCGTCTACGTGGATGACGTGGTGGACGCCTTCGTCAGGGCCTCCACCAAGGGTGGGGGACTGGTCTGCAACATCGGTACCGGCGAGGAGACGTCGGTGAACCGGCTCTTCCAGGAGATGGCCGCTCAGGCCGGCGTGGAGGCCGAGCCCGCGTTCGAAGCCCCTCCGACCGGGGGAGCTCCTCCGCAGTTCCCTCGACCCGAGCCGGGCCGGTATCCAGCTCGGGTGGAAGCCGTGGACGACCTTGGGCCGCGGCACGGCCGAGGTATTGGCATTCGTGGGCCGCCGGCTGGCCGACGGTGATTGAAGCCAGTTCCTCCAACCGTGGTCATGGGTGCCTGGGCACCGCCCGGGGCCTGGATGACGGCGACCGGCGGTGGTTCGGGGCCCCGCGCGCCGGCCGGGTGCTCCCGAGGCACTAACCTGGGTTGGTCCTGGTGCGCCGACTTGGCGACAGGCCGTCCCCGTCGGGCACACCCCCGTGCCTGTCCCTGTCGCACGAAAGCACCCCAATGCCCCCCTTGCAGCCTTCCTTCGCCTCTCTCGGCGTACCCGCCGACATCGTCGCCGCCCTCGATCGCAAGTCGATCACCGAGCCCTTCGCCATCCAGACCATGACCATTCCCGACGCCCTGGCCGGCCGGGACGTGTGTGGAAAGGCCCCGACCGGATCCGGAAAGACCCTGGCCTTCGGCATCGGTGCCGTGGCCAGGCTGACCGGCAAGCCATCTCGTCCCAAGCACCCCCGGGTTCTCGTCCTCACGCCCACCCGGGAGCTGGCCGCCCAGGTGGCCTCGGAGCTGCAGGTCCTGGCCACCCCGCGCAACCTCCGGGTCGACTCGTTCTACGGGGGCGTCGGGATACGGGCCACAGCTGAAAGCCCTGTCCCGCGGTGTCGACGTGGTGGTGGCGTGCCCCGGGCGGCTGGGTGACCTCATCGAACGTGGGAGCATCCGGCTCGACGCCGTCGAGATCGTGGTGCTCGACGAGGCCGATCGCATGGCCGACATGGGATTCCTGCCGGACGTCAAGCGCCTGCTCGACCTGACCCCGGCGACCCGCCAGACCCTTCTGTTCTCCGCCACCCTGGACGGGGACATCGACGTGTTGGTGCGCCGCTACCAGAACGACCCGGCCCGTCACGAGCTCGAGGTCGACGAGGACGACGCCAGCGCGGCCGTGCACCTGTTCTGGAGGGCCTCCTCCGGCGACCGGGTCGGGGTCACCGCCGACATCGCGGCCGCTGCCGGGCCCACCATCGTGTTCAGCCGGACCAAGCATGCCACCGACCGGATCGCCCGCCAGTTGGAACAGCGTGGGATCAGGGCGGCCGCCATCCATGGCGATCGCAGCCAGAAGCAGCGGGAGAAGGCGCTGGACCTGTTCGTCCGGGGCGCCGTCGACGCCTTGGTGGCGACCGACGTGGCCGCCCGGGGCATCCATGTCGACGGTGTCAACGCGGTGGTCCACTTCGACCCACCGGCCGATGCCAAGGACTATGTGCACCGGTCAGGTCGGACCGCCCGGGCCGGTGCCACCGGCGTGGTGGTCACGCTGGTGACCCCGGACAAGGCCGGCGCCGTCAAGCGCCTCCAGCGGGACCTCGGGGTGCCCATCGGCACGACGACCCCCGATTCGGCCGCCATCACCGCGGTCATCGGCGCCCCCCCGGCGCGGCGTCCCAGTCAGGACCACGGCACCGGCGCACCGCACCGACCACAGCAAGGACCATCCGAGGAGCGGTCGCCCCGACCGGGCCCGACGGTCGACCAAGCCGTGGAAGGCCCGTCCCCAGGCGTCCGGCAACGGCTCGTCCGGCAACGGCTCGTCCGGCAACGGCTCGTCCGGCAACGGCTCCGGCCGGTCCGGGTCGGGTGCCGGTTCCTCCGGTGGCGGAGGCGAGGGCACACCGAAGAAGCGACCCGCCGGGGGCACCTGGGAGAAGCGGGGCAAGCCGGGACGCCCGTCCCGGCCCGGCAAGCCGTCCGCCGGGTCGGCATCGTCGGGTCGTGGTGGCGGCGGTGGCCGCAGCAGCGGTGGCGCATCCGGCCACGACCAGCGACGTGGGGCACCGGTCGGTGCCAAGCGGAGCGGGGCCGGGCCGCCCCGGTGGGTCGCGCCGAGCCGGCTGAGCCGGGGTGCCGTGCCGGCCCCGGGCCATCTACAGTCGGGGCATGGCCACCGACACCAAACCCGAAGTCACCATTCCCGAGGGCCCGCCTCCGGGCGAGCTGCTGATCGAGGATATCGAGATCGGCGACGGCCCCGCTGCCGTGTCCGGCCGACCGGTGCACGTCCACTACGTCGGGGTGTCGTGGTCCGACGGTCAGGAGTTCGACTCGTCGTGGAACCGCAGCGAGCTGTTCTCGTTCCCGCTCGGCGGCGGTCACGTGATCCCCGGGTGGGACCAGGGCGTGGCCGGCATGTCCGTGGGTGGGCGTCGCCGCCTGACCATCCCACCGCACCTCGGCTACGGCGAGCAGGGAGCTGGCGGCGTCATCGGACCCAACGAGACGCTGGTATTCGTCGTCGACCTCCACGGCGTCGGCTGAGCCGGCACTCGGCTGAGCCGGCACTCAGCGGAACAGGTCCTCGGCCGGGGGACGGACGATCTCACTGGCGACCGAGCCGGGACGGAGCCACGCCGGGTCGACACCCCGAACCACGGCGGCGGGGATGCCCCGCACCTTGCCCATGACCAGCTCGGCCGCCCCGGCCAGCTCGTCGGCGACGCAGAGCTCGGTGGCCTCCAGGACGCGGCCGTTGGCGTCGGGGGTCCCCCGTAGGTCGACGATGCCCGCCACCCCGGCCACCCCGATGGCCACGTCGGTCACCCCGCGACGCCAGGTGCGGCCGAACGTGTCCGAGATGATGACCCCCACCGACACGCCGTGCCGGTGCTCGAGCACCTCGCGCAGCCGGCGGGCCGACCGGTCGGGGTCCACCGGGAGCAGGGCGGCCGTTCCGGAGGCCACATTGGAGAGGTCGACGCCGGCATTGGCACAGATGAAGCCGTGGCGCGTCTCGGTGATCACCAGGTCGCCGCGCCGCCGCACGATCCGCACCGACTCCTGCTCGACCAGCCTCCGCTTGGCATCAGGGTCATCGGCGTCGAACGCCACGATCTGCCCTTCGGCCTTGGACACGACCTTCTGGGTCACCACCAACACATCGCCGTGGGCGAGGCCCCCCGGTACCGGCGGGGTGGCCGTGCTCCCGGGGCCGGGGACGAGGATCGAGGCCAGCATCTCGGCCAGATCGTCGCCGGGCGCCACCTCTCCCAGCCCGGTGACGGGGTAGACGGTCAGGCTTCCGGCGCCGCCGGCGACGGGCGGCCCGCCCGGGCCGGCCGCCCGGTCGGGCTCAACCGGCGGCATCGAGCACCGCCCTGGCCAGCGACGCCGAGCGATCCCGCGTGGCCATGACGGTCGGGGCCACCACACAACGGATCCCCTCGGCCTCGACGGCCCGCGCCAGGCCGGCGTCGGCCTCGTCGATCACCAGCGTTCCCACCCACGGTGCGTACCACCGCGCCACCCCTACCACCGACGGCTCGAAACCCATCTCCGAGAGCAGCCGGTCGGCGGGACCCTTGAGCGCCACCCCGGCGATGATGGGCGAGATCCCGACGATCCGGTCCCGCCGTGCGGCCAGCCGGTCGAGCACCCCCGGCACGGCCGTGAGCGGGCCGATGGAGACCACCGGGTTCGAAGGGCACACCACGATGGTCTCGGCCCCGTCGATCGCCTCGAGCACCCCGGGCCCGGGGGTGGCGTCCTCGGCGCCCTCGAACCGGACCCCGGTCACCGCCACCTCGTGCCGCCGGTGGACGAAGTACTCCTGGAACCCGACCTCAGGGCCGTCGACGAGCTGCAGGTGGGTGCGCAGCGGGTCGTCGGTGACCGGCACCAGCCGCACATCCACCCCGAAGGCGCGGCTCAGCTCGGCGGTGACCTGGCCGAGCGGCGCCCCCTCGCTCAGGCGCTGGGTGCGGTAGCAGTGGGTGGCCAGGTCCTTGTCCCCGAGGTTGAACCACGTGATCCCACCCAGCCGGCCCAGCGACTCCATCACCTGCCATGTCTCGCCGGCCAGGCCCCACCCGGTGTCGGGATTGATGGCGTCGGCCAGGGTGTACAGCACGGTGTCGAGGTCGGGCGAGATGTGCAGGCCGTGGAGCACCGTGTCGTCGCCGGTGTTCACGATGGCGACGATCTCCTCGGCCGGGACCACCTCGACCATGCCGCGCAGCAGGCGGGCTGCTCCCACGCCGCCGGCCAGGGCAGCGATCTTCGGGGTTCGCACTCGGGCAGGCTACCGGTCCGGGCGGCGCCGACCGGACGGCGGTCCGCATCCGGAGATGTGCAAAGCTCCCCCCATGCCGCCGGAGCACCTTCCCGCGTCGGACGGTGGCCGGCTCGCGATCGCCTTCGATGCCACCCCGTTGCTCCTGCGCCCCACCGGTGTCGGCGTGTTCTGCGCCGGGGCCCTCTCGGCCCTGGCCCTCCGACCGGATGTGGAGATGTCGGCGTTCGCGGTGAGCTGGCGCCGACGCCGGGGCATCGACGGACTGCTGCCGCGCGGGGTCTCCAGCCGCCAACACCCGATGCCGGCCCGACCGCTCCACTGGGCCTGGGGCAGAGGGACCCATCCTTCGGTGGACTGGTTCATCGGCCGGCACGACGTCGTGCACGGCTCCAATTTCGTAGTGCCGCCGTCCCGGTCGGCCGTCCGCGTCGTGAGCGTCCACGACCTGACCGTCGTGAAGTACCCCGAGCTGTGCAGCCCGCCGACCCTGGCCTTCCCCAACCTGATCCGGCGGGCCGTCGACGAGGGGGCCTGGGTCCAGACCCCGTCGCGGTTCGTCACCGACGAGGTGATCGCCGACCTGAACGTCGACCCCGACCGGGTCCGGACGGTCCCCTACGGGGTGCCGCCGCTGCCCGAGCCGCCGGCGGGGGAGGAGCGACCACCGCCGGTGGAGCTCCCGGCCGGCTGCAGCCGGTACATCCTGGCCGTCGGCACCATCGAGCCGCGCAAGGACTATCCGCTGCTGCTGTCGGCGTTCTCGGCGTTGGCCGACGACCATCCCGATGTCGCCCTGGTCATCGTGGGCAACGACGGGTGGGGTGTGGAGCAGTTCGCCGACGCGCTGGAGTCGTCGCCGTTCCGGTCCCGGATCCTCCGCCCGGGCTATGTCGACGACGACGGTCTGGCCGACCTGTTCCGGGGGGCCGCGGTCCTGGCCTATCCCTCGGTCTACGAGGGCTTCGGGTTCCCACCGCTCCAGGCCATGCAGGCGGGGGTGCCGGTGGTGACGACGGCCGTCGGCTCGATCCCCGAGGTGGTGGGGGACGGAGCCCTGCTCGTGGAGTCGGGGGACCGGGACGGCCTGGCCGCCGCGCTGGCCCGGGTCCTCGGCGGCGGCGGGGAGATCGACGAGCTCGTGGCCCGCGGCCGGCGGCGCAGTGCCGTCTTCACGTGGACGGCCTGCGCCGCCGGTCTGGCCGACCTCTACGGCCAGGCCGTCCGGGAGCACCGGCGCTGATCAGGCGTCGGCATCAGTCGTCCGGGCTCGGGTGGCCGGGCTCGGGCGGTCGGGATGAGACGCCCAGTGCCTCGAGGTAGACGGCTCGGGTCCGGGCCACCGTGGCCTCCCACGTGAAGGCTCCTGCCCGGGTGCGGCCCGCCTCGACGAGAGAGGCCCGTGCCCGTGGATCGCCCAGGAGCTCCTCCAGCGCCGTCGACCAGGCCTCCACGTCGCCGGGTTCCACCATGCGGGCCGCCCCGCCCGCCACCTCCCGGAGGCCGGGGACATCCGAGCAGAGGACGGCAGTGCCCTGAACCATGGCTTCGAGGACCGGCAGCCCGAACCCCTCGTGCCGGCTCGGGAAGGCGAAGAGGTCGGCGCCGGCGTACAGGGCCCGTAGCGCACCGTCGTCGACCGAGCCGAGCGTGCGCAGCCGCGACCCGAGGCGACGGACGTCCGCCGCGTCGATCCCGCCACCGTCCAGCCAACCCGCCGGCCCCACCAGCACGAGCCGCGGTTCGGGTCCGTCTCCGGTCGGCCGGTGCCTGGCGAAGGCGGCGACCAGGGTGCCGATCCCCTTTCGGGGCTCGATGCTGCCCACCCAGAGCACGTAGGGGGCACCGCCCAGACCGAAGCGCTCGATGGCCTCGGCCACCTCGCCGGGACCGGCCTCGATGTGGTCGACGCCGTGCGGGACGACACGCAGCCGGTCCGCGGTCACCGACGTGTGGTTCAGGATCTCCTGAGCGGAGGCATCCGTGCCGGTGATCACCAGGTCGGCGTGCCGGGCCGCCATCTCGACCCCACGCTGGTGCAGACGGCGACCACGGCGCGGGTAGGCCTCGGGGAACAGCTCGAACGCGACGTCGTGGATGGTCACCACCAGTGGTCGCCGGCCGCGGGGCGGCACGATCGGCGAGGGGGCGTGGACGAGATCGACAGCGGCCAGGGCCGGTGAACCCCAGTCCAGCGGCGGAAAGGCGAACCGGTGCCATGCCTCGTAGAGGACCGGGCGCGGGAGCAGGAGGCGAACCGGGTCGGCCCCGTGCTCCCGGTCGAGGCCGAAGGAGCGGTACGCCGCCGCCACCGCTTCACGCGAGTGGCGTGCCGTGAACGGGACGACCGAGTCCTGGGGGGAGAGGCGCGGCAGCAGCGCCACTAATCTCGCCGTGTACCGGCCGGTTCCCCCCGGGGCCCGAAACAGGAGCTGCTCAACGTTGACGGCAACGCGCACGAAACGCATCCTCTCTGTGCAACCCGTCGCGGAACGGGGCGGATCCGATCTCTGCCTGCTCCGGATGGTCCGCGACCTCGGCGCGGCGGGCTGGGACTGTCACATTGCCATGCCCGGGCCGTCTCCGTTGCACGACCAGTTCGAAGCGGCCGGCGCCACCGTGCACGTGGTGCCGATGCGCCGGATCACCCAGAGCGGCTCGATCTCGTACTGGCTCGGCTACCTGATGGGCTGGCCCCTGGCCGAGGTGCGTCTGACCGCTCTGGCCAGGCGGATCGACGCCGGGGTGATCCACTCGAACTCGCTCCACTCGTGGTACGGGTGGGCGGTGGCCCGGGTACTCAGGCTTCCCCATGTCTGGCACGCCCGGGAGATCGTCATCCAGTCGGCGGCGGCGCTGCGGCTCGAGCAGTGGCTGTGCCGCCACTTCGCCTGGAAGGTCGTGGCGGTGTCAGGACCGGTGGCCGCGCAACTCCCCGGTTCTGACGTGGTCGTGATCCACGACGTCCCCGACGCGGTCGAGTTCTGTCCGACCAACGCCGGCCGGTTCCGGGCCCGGGTGGGGATCGACGACCAGGTCCGGCTGGTAGGGGCGGCAGGTCGCATCGACACCTGGAAGGGATTCGAGGTCGTGCTCGACGCGGTGGGCCCGCTGCGTCGGTTGCGGCCCGACGCCGAGGTGGTCATCGCCGGTGGGCCGGTCACCGGCAAGGAGGCCTATGCCGCCGGGCTGGCCGACCGGGCCGCCGCCATGGAAGGGGTCCACTGGCTGGGCCAGCGGGACGACGTCGCCGACCTGCTCGCCGACCTGGATGCCTTCGCGCTGGCATCCACCAACCCCGAGCCGTTCTCCACCGTCCTGGCCGAGGCGCTGGCCAGCGGGGTGCCGGTGGCGGCGACCGACCACGGTGGAACCCCCGAGATGCTGGCCGACGTCCCGCCGTCCTCGGCGGTGCTCGTCCCGCCCTGGGATGCCCGGGCACTGGCCGAAGCCATCGCCGACCTGGTCCCCGACGGGCCCTCCAGCGCCGAGATGCGCCGTCGCCGCACGCCGATGCTCCTGACCGTGACGACCACCTTCGATGACCTGTTCGAACAGGCTCGCCAGTCGGCATGAGCGCCCGGCGGGCAGCCAGACGAGCGGGTCGTCACGGTGGGCCCGTCGGAGGCCCGCTGCCGTCATCTGGCCGTTCCGGGCGGGTAGAGTCCTGTCGGCGCAGGGCGGCCCGAGCGCCCGGGGGAGAGAATGCGTCGTTCGAGGAGTCGCGTGGAACAGGGGGCCAACCCACCCGAGGGCAGGGGGACTGCGTCACGGCTGATCGGACGGGTGCTGATCGTCCTCCTCGTGCTGGCGGTGTTCGTGGTGGGGATCGTCGGCCTGGTGAGGCAGAAGTCGCCGGCGGCGGCGCCGAAGGCCTCCCCCCGCACGCAGGTCCCGTCCCGCAAGCCCGCCACCGCCCTGTCGTCCCCCAGAACGCCGGGGCCGACCACCTTTGACGGCCCTTACGGGGTCGAGGCCTCCTGGGTGGTCGCCGAGGAGCGGCGACCGGGGACGACGTCCTGGGTGATCCCCCCGACCGTCCCGCCCCACGGGATCGAAGGGTTCGCCGATCACGCCTACGCGGCCGTCGGCGACACCGTACGGCTCTATGTGTCCACCCCCGCTCCCACCTACCACGTCGTCGCCTACCGGATGGGTTGGTATGGCGGGACGGGGGCGCGTCAGGTCTGGACGTCGGGACCGGCTGCCGGTGGGGCGCAGCCAGGCTGCCCGCTGACGCCGGGGATCAACATGGTGAGCTGCGACAACTGGACCTCGTCACTGTCCTTCCCGATCACCCCCTCCTTCGTCCAGGGGGACTACCTCTTGAAGCTGGTGGGGGCGGGGGGCCAGGAGAGCTACGTGCCCCTGACCGTGTGGAGCCCGACCAGCACGGCGACCTACCTGGTGGTCAACCGCACCTTCACCGAGCAGGGCTGGAACGCCTACGGGGGCTACTCCTTCTACCAGGGGGTCGGCCCGTGTCCTCCGGGCTCGAATCCGTACCCGGTCTGCAACCGGGCCCGGGTGGTCTCCTTCGACCGTCCCTACGACACCGGTGAAGGGGCCGCGGACTTCCTCGGCGACGAGTTCCCGCTCATCCAGTTCTGCGAGCGTCACGGGCTCGACGTCACCTATGTCTCCGACGCCACCCTCGACGCCGATCCCCAGATCACCGCCCAGCACCGCGTACTCCTGTCGCTGGGTCACGACGAGACCTGGTCGTACAACGAGCGCCAGGCCGCCCAGACCGCCCAGACCCACGGGATGAATTTCGTCTTCTTCGGATCCGCGGCGGTGCTCAGGCATGTCCGGATGCAGGCCTCACCTCTCGGTCCGGGGCGCGAGGAGGTCAACTACCGCGACTCGTCGGAGGACCCGCTCGACGGGCACGGGAACCCGTTGCTGGTCACCGGCAACACCTGGTCCTCACCTCCCGCCAGCTGGTCGGAGGACCCGTTCGTGGGGGAGACGTACAGCGGCTACCTCAACGGGAGCAACTCGGTCCCCTTCGTCGTCTACGACGCCGCCGCCTGGCCCTTTTCGGGCACCGGCCTGCAGAACGGCTCCCAGCTCCCCGGCGTGGTCATGTCGGACGTCGACCACCTGGGCATGTCCGCGGCCATGCCCCAGAACCTGCAGGTGCTCGGGCACTCGCCCATCCCCCTGGCCAAGATGTACACCAACCAGGGGTCGTGGGGCGGGTACTCCTACTCCGACATGACCTACTACACCGATCCCAACAGCAATTCGGGGGTGATCGACACCGGGACGGTCAACTGGATCGCCGCCATGGCCCCGTGCCCGGCCACCGTCGCCGACTGCCCGGCCGCATCCCTCCAGAAGATCACCGGCAACATCTTGAAGCTCTTCGGCCAGGGCCCGGCGGGCGTGACCACCCCGTCGGAGGCGAACTGGTCGACCGTCCGGCCGGCCGGTTCGTGAGGCGGTCGGGTCGCGGCCCCGGCCCACCGAGATGATGGCGCCGGTCCGCAACCGGTAGGGTGACCCGTCGTGCGCTCCCTCATCACCGGTGGTCGCGGCTTCGTGGGCCACTGGCTGGCCGACCACCTCCGCAGCATCGGCGACGAGGTGGTCGCCATCGACCAGGAGGTCGAGATCACCGACCCCTCGGCGGTGGTGTCGGCATTCCGTGAGGCGAGGCCCGACGCCGTCTACCACCTGGCCGCCATGACCCACGTCGGGCAGTCGTGGGACGAGCCCCTCCGGGTGGTCGAGGTCAACGTCATCGGCACCGGCACGGTGCTGGCCGCCGCCCGACAGTGCGGCACCGACCCGAGGGTCCTGGTCACCAGCTCGGCCGAGGTCTACGGCGCCGTGACCGACCCCTCCCGGCTGCCACTGACCGAGGCATCCCCGACCGCCCCCCTCACGCCCTACGCCGCCAGCAAACTGGCCGCCGAGGCCCTGGTGGCCCAGGCCTGGCTCGGACACGGCCAACCGGTGATCACGGTCCGCCCGTTCAACCACATCGGCCCGGGACAGAGCCCGAACTTCGCCGTCCCGGCGCTGGCCAAGCGGATCGTGGAGGCAGAAGGAAGCGGGACACGGACCATCCCGGTGGGGAACCTGTCGGCCCGGCGGGACTTCACCGACGTCCGCGACGTGGTCCGCGCCTACCGGCTGTTGATCGAGTCGGGCCGCCCCGGCGAGGTCTACAACGTCTGCTCGGGCCGCGACGTCTCCATCCGGCACATCGCCGACAGCCTCCTCGACCTGGCCGGCACCTCCCTCGAGTTCGAGACCGACCCCGATCTGATGCGACCGGTCGAGGTCCCCGTGCTTCGGGGTGATCCGACCCGGCTGCGGGAAGCCACCGGATGGGAGACCCAGATCGCCCTGGACCGGACCCTGGCCGACGTCCTGGCCTACTGGCGCCAGCAGGCCGGTTCCTGACCCCGGACGCGACGAACGACCCGCCGGGGCGGGCCGTTCGTAGTGGCGACGTCCTGGTGCGCCCGGGACGGGGCGGACGCCGGGTGTCCTCTCAGGCGGCGCTGGGGCGTCGACTGCGGATCTGAGCCCGGGCCTCTTTGGCCTGCACGTGCGCCTGCTTGGCCAGGTCGCGGGCCTGGGCCGGCAGCCGGTCCTCGAGGGGGGCAACCGCCGACTCGAGCCGCTCGACGATCTCCTCGAACCGCTCCATCAGGCTCTCCACGGTGGTGTCCACCGTGTGGAGGGCTCCGCTCAGGTCACTCCGGACCGAGGCCACCTTGCCCTCGAAGTCCACCTTGGGGTCAGAGATCCGCTTCATCAGCTCGTGACGCTGCACCTGGATCTGCTGGAACCCCAGCACCCCGGCCCCGATCACCACATAGGTGGCGTCCTTGGCCACGGTGGCCACGTCCTTGACCGCCTTGGTGATGTCGGCATTGAACTCGGGGAACTTCATCTCGGGCTTCTTGATGGTTGGCATGTGCTCTCCTTCTGCCTCGTGCTCCGGGTTGCCGGAGGAACGGGAACTCTGATGGTCGGGGCCGGTCACGGGGCCTCGTCGGGTCCGGTGCTGACTGATCGACCGGTGAATGCAACTGTATCTCTTCTGATAAACATTTGCAAGCACCCAGGCGTGCAGGAGTTCGTCACTCATCGACCTGGGGAGACACCGCAGAGTGGTGTTTGCCCGATATCCTCTGGCCCCTGATGGACACACTGGCACCGCCGGTCGTCGCCGTCGTCGTCGCCCACGATCCTGGTCCGTGGTTCGAAGAGACGTTGGCCTCGCTCGCCTCGCAGGAGTATGCGGAGCTGTCGGTCCTGGTCCTCGATGCGGCCAGCGCCGTGGACGTGGCCCCACGGGTGGCGGCCGTGCTCCCCACCGCCTACGTCCGCCGGATGGACGCCAACCCGGGGTTTGGCGCCACCTGCAACGAGGTGCGGGGGATGGTCGACGGGGCCGCGTACTACCTGCTCTGCCACGACGACGTGGCCCTCTTCCCCGACACGGTCGCCCTCCTGGTCGAAGAGGCGTTCCGGTCCAATGCCGGCGTCGTCTCGCCCAAGGTCATCAGCTGGGACGACCCCGAGCGCCTGATCCATGTGGGCATGACCATGGACAAGGGCGGCTCGGTGGTGGAGCGGGTCCAGCCCAACGAGATCGACCACGGCCAGCACGACGCCGTCCGTGACGTGTTCATCGCCCCCGGAGGCGCCACCCTGGTGCGGGTCGACCTGTTCGACGAGCTCGAAGGCTTCGACCCCGCCATCGTGGCCATGGGGGAGGACCTCGACCTGTGCTGGAGGGCCCAGGTGGTGGGGGCCCGGATCATCGTGGCCCCCGACGCCCGCGTCCGCCATCTCGAGGAGCTGGCGTCAGGCGCCCGGTCGATCGACCCCGAGTGGGCCGGGTCGGGGACCGACGAGGCGGCGGCGTCCCCTGCGACCCTCCAGGAGTTCCAGCGGCGCCACGAGCTGCTCGCCGTCCTCAAGTGCTACGGAACCTTCCACCTGATCCGGGTGGTCCCCCAGGTGCTGGCGCTGGCCATCGGTGAGGCGATCGTCGCCGAGCTGGGAGGCAACCGCTCCCGGGCCCGGGCGGTGGTTCGGGCGTGGCGCTGGAACCTCGGACGGCTGGGGGTGATCCGTGCCCAGCGCAAGGCCCTGCACGCCCACCGCCGGCTGCCCGACAAGGAGATCAGGCTGCTCCAGGTGGGTGGCAGTGCCCGGCTGGCCACCTACGGCCGTCGCCTCTTCCAGGACGGGTTCCACGGTGCCCACGCCGACGAGCTCGCCGCCACCGACGAGAGTGCCGCCGACCCCGATCCCCTCCCGGCCGAGCGCGGCCGGGTGCGCGGCCGGATCCGGGCGGCCACCTGGATCACCGCCGCGGTCGTCGTCCTCATCGGCTCCCGTGGCGTCATCGGCGGCCGGCTCCCGGCTGTGGGCCAGTTCACGCCCTTCCCCGGGTGGGCGTCGACCCTCGCCCAGTTCGTCGGAGGTTGGCACCCGTCGGGGGTGGGGACCACCGCCCCCGCGTCGACCGCCCTGGCCCTCTCCGGGCTGGTCGGGACGGTCCTGCTGGGGGCCATGGGGCTGACCCAGAAGGTGCTGGTGTTCGCGTGCGTGCCCCTTGGGGTGTGGGGGGTGGTCCGACTCCTCCGGCCGTTCGGTTCGCAGCGTGCCTCCCTGGTGGCCGGGCTGGCGTACCTGGCCGTCGCCGTCCCCTACAACGCGGTGGCCCTCGGCCGGTGGGGGGCCCTGGTGGTCTACGCCGGGTCCCCCTGGGTCCTGGCCCGCCTGTTCCGGGCCACCGGGACGGCCCCGTTCTCCCGGCCCGGCTCGGAAGTTGGCAGGCGGGGCCCGCTGCGCGCAGGTGGTGGCACTCGGGCTCCTCGAAGCCGTGCTGGTGTCGTTCGTGCCGGCCGCCGCCGCCGTGGTGCTGTTGGCCGCGTTGGCGCTGCTGCTGTCGTCGTGCATCGGCGGCGACTGGCGTTCGACGGGCCGTGCCGTGTTGGTGGGGATGGGCTCCACGGTGGTGGCGGCGATCCTCTGCCTGCCATGGCTCATCGGCGTCCTGTGGGCAGGGACAGGGGCGATGACGGTCCTCGGCGTTCCCGTCCCGGCATCGGAGGCGGCGACATGGGGGGCGATCCTCCGCTTCGCCACCGGACCGATCGGTGACTCACCGCTGGCCTGGGGCTTTGCCGCCGCCGCGGTGGTGCCGTTGATCCTGGCCCGTGGGGAGCGGTTCCGGTGGGCGGTCCGATTCTGGTCGATCGCGCTGGTCTTCTGGGTGGTGGCCTGGGCCACCGGACGGGGATGGACGGGCAGCCTGGCCATCGAGCCCCTGGTGCTGCTGGGGCCGGCCGCCGTGGCCGTGGCCGCCTCCATCGGGCTCGGCATCGCCGCCTTCGAGGAGGACCTGCGGGCCGCCCAATTCGGCTGGCGGCAGCTCGTCGTGGTGGTGGCCTCGGTCCTGGCCGTCCTGGGGTCCGTCCCGACCGTCGCCTCGGCCCTGCCCGGTCGATGGGACCTGCCGGTGAACGACTTCAGCCAGTCGGTCTCGTGGATGAAGGCAAAGTCGGCATCCGGCGCGTTCCGGGTCCTCTGGCTGGGGGACGCCCGTTCACTCAACCAGGGCTCGTGGCCGGCCGGGGACGGCCTGGCCTACGCCACCTCGGAGGACGGGCCGCCCGACGCCCGCTGGCTGTGGAACTCGGCCGGCCCGGGCCCGGCCGCCGGGCTGGCCGCGTCGGTCACCGCCGCCATCGACGACCGCACCAACCAGTTGGGGAGGATGCTCGCTCCTGCCGGCATCCGGTACGTGGTCCTGTTGACGTCGCTCGCCCCCGAGATCAACGGGGAGCAGAGCCCAGCGGAGTACCCGGTGCCCGCCGGCCTGCCGCCGGCCCTGGCCGGCCAGCTGGACCTCGACCCCGTGGTCTCGGGGACGGGGATCACCGTCTACGCCAACACCGCCTGGATCCCGGAGCGGGCGGTCGTCCCCGGCGGTGCGCCGGTGGCCAACGCGCCCACCGATCCCGGCCCGCTGACCGGGTCGCCCGGCGCCGGCATCGTCCCCGGGGCGGTCGCGGCCCTCCCCGGTGCGGCCGCATCCCGTTCCTATCAGGGCCGCGTGCCGGCGGGCACCGTGCTCACGGCGCTGGCACCGGCGGGTCGCTGGACACTGGTGGCGTCCGGCGGCACCGTGGCGCCCCGGGCGACGTCGTTCGGCTGGGCGGGGAGCTACCGGGTGGCGGCCCGGGGGGTCGCCACCCTGCGGTTCGGCGGCGGGGCCCTGACCCCGCTGGCCTGGTTGTACTCGCTCCTCGTGTGGCTGGCCGCCGCCTCCTTGCTGATGGGTCGGCGCATGATGACGATCTGGCGCCCGGTCCGGTCCCGGTGGCGCCGGTCGGATGTCGGGCCGCACGATCCTGGCCAGGCGGTCGACGGCGACGACCCGGCTGAACCCGCTGTCGGGGGGGCTGCGCCGTGACCGGACCGGTCGAGCCGGACGGGCAGGCGCCCCGCAGCCCGCGTGCCCGGGCAACCGCCGACTCGAACCACCCGGTCCTGGTGGCCGGCCGCGACCGTCGCGCCACCCTCCATCCCACCACGGGTCGGTGGGCCGCCGTACTGGCGGCGGCGGTGATCGTGGTCGTGGTGGCGCTCGTGGCTGCCGCCTCCCCCCTCCGGCGCCGGCCCCTGCCAGCGGCCTCTTCGACAGTATCGGCGTCCCACCGGCCGGGGCGTACTCGACATCGGCCTTCTGCACGGCGGGGACCGGTTCGGCTGCCGCCGGCACCGTGTACCTGACCAATTCGACCACCAGCGCCGTCTCCGGGGTGATGAGCTCGGTCAACCCGGCGCCCGTCTCGGCGGGGAAGGTGCCGACCTACTTCCGCACGGTGTCGGTGCCGGCGCTCGGGACCACGGCCGTCAACCCCGCCACCGGGATCCACCACGGCGCCATCGCCTCGTCGATCATCTTCGCCGGGGGCGGTGTGGTGGCCAACCAGGTCGTGTCCGGTGCCGACGGCTGGAGCACCGCCCCGTGCGCCTCCCAGACCTCGTCGCAGTGGGCGTTCGCCGGCGGCTCCACGACGGCCGGCAACACGCTGACCCTGACCCTGTTCAACCCGTCGTCCACCGAGGCGGTGGTCAACATCTCGTTCCTGACCGGTAGCGGCCGGGTGACGCCGCAGGCCTATCAGGGCCTGGTGGTGCCGGCCGGCCAGGTGGTGGTGGAGAACGTCGGCGACTACGTGCAGGACGCGTCCGCCATCGCCACCTTCGTCACCGCCCAGGCCGGCTCCCTCGTCGCCAACCAATTCCAGCAGTGGGGGTCCGGATCCGGCGGTGGCGTCTCCCTCCAACTTGGGGCCCCGGCCCTCTCCACCGTGTGGCGGTTCGCCCAGACCACCATCGAAGAGAAGTCCGCCGTCAACTTCACGCTGGCCAATCCGGGGGAGGCGGCGGTCTCGGCCACCATCACCCTCGGGCTGTCATCGGGATCGGTGGTTCCCCGCCAGGTGGTCGTGCCCCCCGCCTCCACCCTCGTGTTCGCCGCCTCGTCGTCGGCGGGCCTGCCGAAGCAGGTCCCGTTCTCGCTTACCGTCAACACGGACGCGCCCATCGTGGTCGGCCGATCGGTGCAGGCCCCACCGGGGGCACCCCACCCGGCGTGGGGGTCGTCGGCGGGGACGGTGACGACCGCCAGCCACTGGGTGGTGCCCGGGCCCGGCGTGCTCCACGCGCCGGGAACGGCCGGCGCCACTGTGGACAGCCTGGCACTGGCCAACCCGGGACCGACCGCCGCCCGGGTCACCGTGACCATGCTGGGCTCGGGCCGCATGGTGGCCGGGGTCACGGTCGGACCCGAAGGGGTGATGGTGCTCGGCCCCAAGATGGTCGGGGGGCTGTCCGCCCTCACGGTCGCATCCGACCAGCCGGTCTACGTCGAGGAGGACAGCGGACCCGCCGGCGCTCCGGGGATCGTCTCGTCGACCGGCTTCCCCTTCCCCTCCTAGCGGCGGTGACGGGCCCCGGAAGACCCTGCACCCGGGTCGGCTGGTGTGTACTGTGAGCAGCACGAAGGCGGAAGGAGTTCCCATGGAGTCGCGGCCGGTCATTCGACGGGTGCCCCCGATCAGGCGGACGGGTGGTGCGGACCCTGGAGCTCGGAGTGGTCCGCCCGCTCACCGGTCATTCCGGCGCGCACCGCTGCGGGTGGCCCTGGCATTGGTGGTCGGTCTCGTGGGACTCGTCGGCGTGGTCGGGGCGTCGGCCCCCGCCGGCGCGCTCCCCGACAACGGCATTCTCACCGGCAGTGTGGTGGTGCGCGATGCTCCGGCGGGGTTCTCCGGTGAGGTGGGCGTGGTCGCATGTCCCGCCACCACCCCGAGCGTGGGGCTGTGCGCGTCCCCGCAGTATGCGTTCTCCGGGTCGGGGGGGAGCTACACCCTGGTGCTCCAGGCCGGATCGTGGGAGGTGCACACCTTCTACTCGACCGGGTACGAGGGCGCTACGCAGGGCGGTTCGTATCTCGGCGCCGCCAAGACCGTCACGATCACCGCCGGCGTGACGACGCGCCTGAACATCGCCGTGCGGTACCAGGTGCCGAGCGGCGTGAGCGGCACGGTGTCCTTGACGGGGATCCCGAACGGGCTCACCATCGAGCAGTACCAGGTGACGGCCTGCCCGGCGGACACGCCGTTCACCGGAGGGATCCCGTCCCCGCTCTGCGCCTCCGTCTACCTGAACCCGGGCGCGGACACCTACTCCCTTCCCACCCTCTTCAAGGGGACCTGGCTGCTCACCGTCGGGTACTACACCGCCCTGGGGTTCACGAACTCGCCCACCTCCACAACGGTGACACTCAAGAAGGGTGAATCGACCACCGTGGACCTCACGGCCCAGTACCAGCCGTCACCCGACGCGCTGGTGGAGGGCACCGTGACGGTGACGGGTGCACCCCCGGGGTTCAGCGCCACCAGCGGGGTCGGCGGCTGTCCCGCCGTCTCGGGGCCGTCAGCAGCCTGCCCGAATCCCGAGTACGCCCTGTCGGGCCTTGGCGGCAGCTACCAGCTGGCCCTGGCACCGGGGCACTGGAACCTGGCCGGCTTCTACGAGCTGGCCTACTACGGCGGCCAGTTCCTGAGTCCCGTCCAGTCGGTGGACGTGGCCGGCGGCTCGGTCATCAGCCTCAACTTCACCGTGCCCTATGCGCCGCCCGCCACCATCAGCTCCAAGGTCACGGTGACCGGCGTACCCTCCGGTCAGGTCATCGAGGAGACACTGCTGCTGGCGTGCCCGACGCTGTTCCCCTACACGGGGGGGATCGTACCCATCGAGTGCGTGACCACCGGAGAGCCTGCCGGCGTAGCCGACAGCATCAGCACGCTGCCGGCGGGCAAGTGGTTGCTCTACCCCGGCTACGTCGCCAGTCCGTTCTACAGCGAGGTGATCGGGACCACGGCGACCCCGGTGAAGCTGACCGCCGGCCGGTCCAAGGTCAAGAACCTCTCCATTGCCTTCGGCGCACCCTGATCTTCCCTCACCTGCCACAATGAGCCCATGATCGCCGAGGGGGCCAGCGGGTCCGGGGACCGGTGGTTCGGGCAGGCGCGTGCCGTCGTCGCCTCCATGACCCCCGACGAGAAGCTCTGGTGCCTCGACGGCGATGCCCCGTTCTGGGCCGGGCTGACGTATCTGGGCGAGGGTGGCTACCACAAGAGCCCTTTCCGGGCCGCCCGTGTCCCCCGGCTGGGGCTCCCGGGGTTCGCGTTCTCCGACGGTCCCCGGGGGGTGGTCGTCGATCGGGCCACGTGCTTTCCGGTCAGCATGGCGCGCGGGGCGACCTGGGACACCGATCTCGAGGAGCGGATCGGTGACGCCATCGGCAAGGAGCTGCGGGCCGTCGGCGCCGATCTCTTCGGCGGCGTGTGCGTCAACGTCCTCCGGCACCCGGCCTGGGGTCGCGCCCAGGAGACCTACGGGGAGGATCCCCACCATGTCGGGGAGATGGGTGCCGCCCTCACGCGCGGGGTCCAACGCCATGCCATGGCCTGCGTCAAGCATCTGGCCTGCAATTCGATGGAGAACGCCCGGTTCCAGGTGGATGTCACCGTTGACGAGGTGGCGCTCCACGAGGTCTACCTCCCCCACTTCAAGCGGATCGTGGACGAGGGGGTCGCCGTGGTCATGAGCGCCTACAACAGCGTCAACGGCGAGTGGTGCGGGGACAACCGGGCGCTGCTGACGGACGTCTTGCGCCACGAGTGGGGATTCACCGGTTTCGTGATCAGTGACTGGATCCTCGGTATCCGTGACGCCGCCCGTTCGGTCCGGGCCGGTCTCGACGTGGAGATGCCCTACCGGATGATCCGGGCCGACCATCTCGCCGGTGCGCTCGCCGGACGCCTCGCCGGTGGCCTCGAGGACGGGTCGGTGTCCTGGGCCGACGTCGACCTGTCGGCGACACGGGTGGTGGCCACCCGGATGCGTTTCGACGAGATTCTGAGCCGGCCCGCCCCCGACCGTTCGGTGCTGGCATGTCGGGACCACCGGGATCTCGCCCGTGAGGCGGCGGCCAAGTCGGTGGTCCTGCTCCGCAACCATCCGGTGGGAGGGTCCCCGCTCCTGCCGATCAATCCCGACTCGCTGTCGTCGCTGGCGCTGATCGGGCGGCTGGCATCGACGGTCAACCTCGGGGACGGCGGGTCGAGTGACGTGTGGGCGCCCGACGCGGTGACCGTCTCGGAGGGGATGCGGGCCGCACTGCCCTCGGTCGGGGTGACCGAGGACGACGGCACCGACCTGGCGCGGGCCGCCGACCTGGCGGCGGCGTCGGATCTGGTGATGGTCGTGGCCGGGTACACCCGCGCCGACGAAGGGGAGTACATCGGCGAGGTCGCCACGTCCCATCTGACCGATCTGTTCCCCGGGGAGGACGACCCGGTCCTGGTCGAGCGATTCGGGGCCACCATCGCCACCGAGCGGTTGATCGAACCACCCGCCCACGTGGCCGAGCGGCCCGAGCCGGGTGGCTTCGCCGTCGGGGGCGACCGGGTGTCACTCCGCCTCCACGCAGCCGATGAGGCGCTCATCGGCGCGGTCACGGCCGCCAACCCCCGGACCGTCGTGGTCCTGGTGGCCGGCAGCGCCGTGGTGACCTCTCCGTGGGACGGATCGGTCCCGGCGTTGGCGCAGGCTTGGTACTCGGGGATGGAGGGTGGCAACGGTCTCGCCGACGTACTGCTCGGCCGGGTCGATGTATCGGGACGGTTGCCCTTCAGCGTCCCGCGGCAGGAGTCCGACCTTCCTGCCTTCGAGGCAGAGGCCACATCGTTCACCTACGACGCCTGGCATGGCTACTGGCACCTGGCCCGGGAGGGAACCGTGCCGGCGTACCCGTTCGGCTTCGGTCTCAGCTACACGACGTTCGTCGTCGAGGCGGCTCGGGTGACCGTGGCCGAAGGATCGGTCCGGGTGAGTGCGTCGGTCCGCAACACGGGGAAACGGGACGGTTCCGACGTGGTCCAGATCTATGCCCAGCGGCAGGGCTCAGCGCGTCCGGCCCGGCTGGTCGGCTTCGCCCGGATCGACATCGCCGCCGGCGCTGTGGCCGACGCCGAGATCGCGGTGGTGGCGGCCAGCCTGGCCGAACGTGACGTCGCCTCGCACTCGATGGTCGTGCGGCCGGGCCGGTACCGACTGTCGGTGGCCCACAACGCCACCGACCCGGGCATCTCCCTCGAGGTCGACCTGGAGTGAGCCGGACTCTCGGTTCCCCCGGGGTGGACCGGAGTCACGGTGCGTCGTGGCAGACCGCCTCCACGTTGTTCCCGTCAGGATCGCGGACGAATGCTCCGTAGTAGTGCTCGTGGTACTCCGGCCGCACCTGGGGTGCGTTCAGCACCTCGGCACCCACCGAGGTCGCCGCGCTGAAGAAGGCGTCGACCGCGGCCCGGTCGGTGGCGGTGAACGCGATGTGGCACTCACGGAACCCGTCACCGGTTTGCCGTGGGCCGACCCAGAATTCGGGCCTCGATCCGATGCCGAAGCCGACCACCTCCCCGAAGTCGGCCAGGCGACCTCCACCCAACGGGGCCAGGACGGCGTCGTAGAAGGCGGCGCTGGATCGCACGTCGGCGCACTGCATGGACAGATGATCGATCATCTGTCCATCCTGTCACCCGCCCGCCCTGTCACCCGCCCGCCCTGTCACCCGCCCGCCCCGTCACCCGCCCGCCCCGGTCGCCCCAGCGCTGCTCTTTCCCGCCCGGCCCGGTGCGCCCGGCCTATGTTTTCGCAAATAACCGACCGGGGGTTTGTTATCTGGAAAAACAATTGGCCGGGGGACCGACCCACCATGGCGGTAGCCAGCCCGCCGGCACCTGCCCGACAGCCGGACCCACCCGACGGCACCCGCCGGCCCGGCCCGACGAACGGGCCGGGACCGCCCTGATCCTCAGCGGGAGGTGGGTGGTGGCGGAGGCGGCGGCCACGGTGCCTGCTTGGGCCAATGGTTCGGCGCCGGCTGCGCGGGAAGGGGCGACGGCGCTTGCGGCCAGTGCCCGGGGGGAGGCGGGGGCCACGGTTCTGCGCCATTCCGTCCCTGCCCCTGGTCGGTGGGAGCGGTCGCCCCGGGCTGGTCGGTCGACCGGTTGGCACCCGACACTCCGGAGTCGACCGGTGCGTCCGAGTCGGCCGTTGACTCGCCGCCAGACCCGGTCGGACTGCCGGCGGTGACGGGGGTCGGTCCGCCCGACCCGTTCGAACCGCCGGAGCCGGAGCCGGAGCCGGAACCCTGCTCGGGCGGCCCGTCCGCGTCCTCAGACCCGGTGGGTCCGTGCTGGGAGGCGACGAATATCGGAGGAACCGTCTTGACTCCGTGCTCGTGGACCGGACGGCCGTAGGCGGTGTCGACCAGGCGACCCACCGTCTCGCCGTCGATGGTCTCCTCGTCGAGGAGGGCCCGGGCCACGGCATCCAAGCCACCTCGGTGACGGGCGAGCACCTCGAGCGCCCGCTGCTCCTGCTCGCGCAGGATGATCTCGACCTCGTCATCGATGATCTGGCTGGTGTGCTCGGAGTAGTCGCGGGTGTGCATGAGGTCCTCACCCAGGAACACCTGGCCCTGCGACCCCCAGGCCATCGGGCCGATCTTGTCGCTCATGCCCCACTCGCGCACCATCTTGCGGGCCAACTCGGTGTTCCCCACCAGGTCGTTGCTGGCACCGGTGGACAGGTCCCCGTAGACCAGGAGCTCGGCGGCCCGGCCACCCATCCGCACGGCCAGAGAATCCTCGATGTGCTGGCGGGGGTGGATGTGGCGCTCCTCCATGGGGAGCTGCATGGTGACCCCGAGCGCCATCCCGGTCGGCAGGATCGTGACCTTGTGCACGGGATCGGCTTCGGGGAGCACGTAGGCCAGCACGGCGTGACCGCCCTCGTGGAACGCCACGCGCTCCTTCTCCGCGCCGGACAGCACCAGGCTCTCGCGCCGCTGGCCCATCAGGACCCGGTCACGCGACGCCTCGAAGTCGACGTTCTGGATCACCTTGGACCCTCGCCGCACCGCGTGCAGCGCGGCCTCGTTGACCAGGTTGGCCAGATCGGCGCCGCTCATCCCCGGGGTGCCCCGGGCCACCGTGCCGAGGTCGACCGAGGGATCGACCCTCTTGTCCTTGCAGTGGACCTGCAGGATGGGCAGCCTCTCGTCGAGGTCGGGGAGTGGGACCACGATCTGACGGTCGAAGCGGCCCGGCCGGAGGATGGCGGCGTCCAGGATGTCGGGCCGGTTGGTGGCCGCCATGACCACGATGCCCTCGGTGGGGTCGAAGCCGTCCATCTCCGACAGCATCTGGTTGAGCGTCTGCTCCCGCTCGTCGTGGCCGCCGCCGAGTCCGGCGCCTCGCTTGCGGCCGATGGAGTCGATCTCGTCGATGAACACGATGGCCGGCGCCTGCTTGCGCGCCGTGGCGAAGAGGTCGCGGACACGGCTGGCGCCGACCCCCACGAACATCTCCATGAAGTCGGAACCACTCACCGACATGAACGGCACCCCGGCTTCGCCGGCCACGGCCCGGGCGAGAAGGGTCTTGCCGGTCCCCGGGGGGCCGACCAGGAGGATGCCCTTGGGGATCCGGGCCCCGATCTCCTTGAACCGGGCCGGGGTCTTCAAGAAGTCCACGACCTCGCTGATCTCCAGTTTGACCCCGTCATAGCCGGCGACATCATCGAACGTCGTCGAGGGGCGCTCGGTGGAGTAGAGCTTGGCCTTGGACCTGCCGATGGACATGATGCTTCCCATTTGACCCTGCGCCTTTCGGCTGATGTAGAAGAAGATCCCCCCGAGGATGGCGAACGGCAGCACCCAGGTGAGGAGGATCCCGACCAGGGGGTTGGTGGTGCCGGGGGACAGGTGGTAGTTCGAGCCGAGCGGCTTGAGGGCGTTGATCTCCGAATCGATGATCGGGTTGGGACCGTTGACCGTGAACGTGCCCCCGTTGGACAGGTCACCGGTGATCACGCCGGTCGAGAGGTTCACCGTGGCGTTCTTGACCTGTTTGCCCTGGATGTCGGAGAGGAAGGTGTTGTAGGTGAGCGTGTTGGTCGCCGACTTGTGGACCAGGCCGGGGATGATCAGGACCGCCAGGACGGCCACCAGGATCACCACGTAGAGCACCATGCGGTTCTTGTTCTGGCCCGGCGTCTCCTGCCCGGGGCCGCCGGTACCAGGAGGGCCACCGGGAGCATTGGGGTTCGGTGGAGTCACCCCATCATGCTATGCGCACCGGAGGTGTTTTGAGGCATCGGCGCCCGTCCGGGCCGAGGCGCTGCGTGTGACCACCCTCGCCTCGGTAACGTAGAAGGGTGATCGAGCGGTCCGAACACGGAGCGGACCGGCGCGCGCCGTCAGGCGGTCCACCCCTGGACGAGCCGGTTCCTGCCCCTGGTCCGCAGGCTTCAGCGCCGCCCGGGTGGTCTCCGCCGGCGGCACCGGCCCCATCGCCCCCACCGGCTGCAACTGCTCCGCCGGGATGGGCTCCACCACCGCCCCCGGGGCCTCCGCCAGGCTGGACGGACCGGCCCGTCCCACTCGGCCGGAATCCGGCGTCGGACGTCTCGTTGGGGAGGCAACTGGCCGGGGGAGGGGCCCCTGCCACCAGGTCCGCCGGCTGGACGTGGCTGCTGTTCGCCGCACTGGGATTCCTGGGCGGCCAGGTGTTGGCCGGGGTGTTCGTGGCCGTGGCCGCCGCCGTCAGCGGGGACACGAGCTCGCTGACCGCCATCTCCAAACTCAGCGAGCCTCCCACCTGGTACATCGTCTCGACCCTGCTCGGCCTGTGGGGAGGCTTCTTCGGATCGGCATGGCTGGCCACCGGCGTGCGCGGCACCAAGAGCTTCCGGCGGGACCTCGGCCTCCGCTTCCGCTGGGTCGACCTGGTCGGCATTCCCATCGGCGTCGGTGGACAGTTCGTCGTGGCGCTCATCTACATACCCATCTCCCACCACGTGCACAACTTCAATCAGCGTTTCGACGCCCCGAGCCAACGGCTCACCGGGGGATCGCACGGCTTCTCGTTCGCCGTGATCGCCGTCCTCACCGTGCTGGGGGCACCGTTCTTCGAGGAACTGTTCTTCCGCGGGGTCCTCCTGCGGTCGCTGGCCAGGCTGTTCGGGACGGTCGGACGCTGGGTGGGACCGACGCTGGCCGTCATCGTCACCGGTGTGCTCTTCGGGCTGGCCCATGCCGAGTCGCTCCAACTGATCGGCCTGGCGGTGTTCGGCATCATCCTCTCGTTCGTTTCCTACCGAACCGGTCGTCTGGGCATGAACATGGTCGCCCACGCGTCGTTCAACCTGGTGGCCGTGGCCGCCACCGCCGTGGTGGGTCCCATGGCGCTGGTCCACGGGATCCCGTTCTGAGATGACCGCGCCGGTGGACGTGGTGACGGAACGGGCGGCTCCGGTCGATCTCGCCCCGCCCGGGGGCGGGGGACCGCCGGGTCGGGTGCGGCGTCTCACGCGGCGATCGTCGTGGCCCGGTTGGGCCAACCTGGTGGTGGTGGCGAGCGTGACCCTGGTGGCGCTGAGCCAGCTGCATCCGTCGTTGCTCGTGGCCAACACGACCACGACGGGGGGAGACACCGGCGCCCACGTGATGCTGCCCGCCTTCTTGAAGTCCCAGCTGTTGACCCACGGTCGCCTCACCGGGTGGGACCCGGACTGGTACGACGGGTACCCGCTGTACACCTTCTACTTCCCGCTGCCCGGTCTCATCACGGTGATCTTCAACGCCGTGATGCCCTACAACGTGGCGTTCAAGTTCGTCACCGTGCTCGGCACCCTCACCCTGCCGGTGTGTGCGTGGGCCTTCGGGCGCATGGCCGGGCTCCGGGATCCGGGCCCGGCGTGCCTGGCCGCCACCACCCTGCCGTTCTTGTTCGAGCCGAGCTTCACCATCTACGGCGGCAACATCTTGTCCACCCTGGCCGGTGAGTTCTCCTTCTCCTTGAGCCTCTCGGTCGCCCTCCTCTTCCTCGGCGTGGTGGCCTCCGGACTCCGCACCGGCAGGCACCGGGCCCTGGCCGCCGTCCTCATCGCCGTGACCCTTCTGTGCCATCTGCTGCCGGCGCTGTTCGCCGCCGCCGGGGCGGTGGTGTGGCTCCTGCTCGACGCCGACCTGTTCCGTGGCGTCCGCGGCGGCCGGCGGGGTTCGGCGGCACGGCGGCGCTGGTCCCGTCGCCTGCTGTGGGAAGTGGTGGTCGGCGCCGTCGGCGTGGGACTCACCGCCTGGTGGCTCGTCCCGTTCGGCGCCGAACAGGCTTACACCACCAACATGGGCTACACCAAGGTGCTCGGCTTCCCCCACCTGCTGTTCCCGGGTTCGGCGCGGTGGGTGCTGGCCGCAGATGTGGTGGGCCTGGTGGCGATGGTGGCGCGTCGCAACCGGGTGGCGCTGTTCATCGCGGTGATGGCGGGGATCTCCGCCGCCGCCGTGTGCCTCGATCCGGCGAACAAGCTCTACAACGCCAGGTTCCTGCCGTTCTGGTTCCTCTGCCTCTACCTGATGGCGGGCTACGCGCTGGCCGAGTCGGTGGCCGCCGTGGCCCGCTGGCACCGGCGCCGCCGACTCGACCTGTGGGTGTCGGTGGTCCGCCAGCGCATGGCGAGGACGCGAGGGATGGCCTGGCGGCCCGGGGACAGGATCACCCGGTTCCGGAGGCCGACCCCGGGCGGGAACCCGCCCGGTTCGGTGGTGGGCCCGATCATCGCCCTGGCCGCCGCGTGCCTGGCCGTGGTGCCGCCGCTCGTGCTGCCGGCCACGACCCTCAGCGCCGTGGGTGTCACCGTCGGTGCCAACCAGCCGAGTTCCTGGGCCGCCTGGAACTACTCGGGCTATGAGGGCAAGCCCGACTATCCCGAGTACCGGTCCGTCGTCCAGATGATGGCCGCCGTGGGTGCACGGCACGGGTGCGGGCGGGCGATGTGGGAGTACGACCCGTCACTCAACCGGTTCGGAACGACCATGGCGCTGATGCTCCTGCCCTACTGGACCAACGGCTGTGTCGATTCGATGGAGGGGCTGCTGTTCGAGTCGGCCTCATCCACGCCCTTCCACTTCATCAACCAGAACGAGCTGTCGGTCAACCCGTCCGACGCCGTCGTCGGGCTCACCTACGGCGGCCTGAACGTACCGCTCGGGATCGAGCACCTCCAACAGCTCGGTGTGAAGTACTTCCTGGCTGCCTCGACCACCGTCGAACAGGCCGCCGCCGCCGACCCCAACCTGGTGGAGGTGGACTCCAGCGGTCCTTGGCACACCAGCTACAACGGCGAGACCCTGGACACCACCTGGAAGGTCTACGAGATCAAGGACTCGCCACTGGTGCAGCCGCTGGCCAACCGTCCGGTGGTGTGGAGCGACGTCGGGCCGAGCCAGGCCAGCTGGCTGGGTCCGGCGGTCAGCTGGTACGACGACCCCTCCCGCTGGGATGTGGTGCCGGCGGCGGGCGGGCCCGCCGACTGGCCCAGGGTTCCGGCCACCGACACGCAGCCGGCCGCCGTGGCCGAACCGAAGACGGCGGTGACCGCCGTCGTCCAGACCGACAGCTCGGTCTCGTTCCATGTCAGCCGGGTCGGTACCCCGGTCGAGGTCAGGGTGTCGTACTTCCCCAATTGGGTGGCCACCGGGGCCAACGGTCCGTGGCGGGTGGCTCCCAACCTGATGGTGGTGGTTCCGACCAGCCACGACGTCTCCCTGACCTACGGTTCCTCGGCGTCGGACAACGCCGGTGCGCTCATCTCGTTGGCGGCGCTGGTGGCAGCCGTGGGACTGGCCGTGGCCGGCCGCCGGGCCCGCAGGAGGGAGTGGGTCGCCGGGGCGGCGCCACCGTGACCCGACGGGGGGCGACACGCACCCTCGGGATGTTCCCGCTCTCGATGGTGCTGTTCCCCGGGGCGGCTCTGCCGCTGCACGTGTTCGAAGCGCGCTACCGCCGCTTGATGGCGGACTGCATCGACGGAGGCGGCGAGTTCGGTGTGGTGCTGATCGCCCGGGGCTCGGAGGTCGGGGGCGGAGACCAACGGGTCGACGTCGGGACCGTGGCCCGCATCGCCGAGGTGGGGGCGTTCGAGGACGGCCGGATGCTGGTGATGGCCCGCGGCGCCGGACGGCTGCGCGTCACGTCGTGGCTGCCGGACGATCCCTACCCGTCCGCCGAGGTGGAGGAGTTCCCGCTCGAGCCCGGGTTCGACGACGCCGGGGCCGTCGGCACCGCCGAGGCCGCCGTGCGCCGGCTTCGCTCGCTGCTCTCGGAGCTCGGTGACCTCCCCGCCCTTCCCCACGACCTGGACCTCGGAGGCCCCGACGAATCGGTGGGCTGGCGGCTGTGCGATCTCGCCCCCCTCAACCTCATCGATCGCCAGCAGCTGCTGTGCGCCCCCCATCGCACCGCACAGATGGAGCTGCTCACCGGACTGTGTGATGCGATGGCCGACGATGTCATCGGGCTGCTGGCCGGGGGTGCCGACGGCTGACCCCCGCCACCGGCAGGCCCGGCGGCTCCGCCGGCGTCAGGGAACCTCTTGGGCCTCGAGGAATCCGGTGATCCCGTCGTCGAGGCCGACGGCGGCCTGCTGGCGCCACTGCGGGCTGGCGGTCAGGCCGGCATCGATCGGGTTCTGCATGTTGGCCGCCTCGATCAGGACCTTGGGCACTGTGCTCAGATTGAGTCCGCCGAGGTTGTCCCGCTCGTCGATCCCCGAGCTCCCCGAGTAGTCCGACGGGGGCTCGCCGGTGTCGGCTCCGAACCGGGTGCGGACATCGGCGGCCAGTCGGGCCGAGGCGGCCACGATCGAGGTGTTGTCGCTGATCGGACTGACCACCGGCGCCGGCTCGATCACGTCGAAGCCGCGACCGGACACCGGGCCGCCATCGGCGTGGATGGAGACGGCGGCATCGGCGTGGGCGGCGTTACCGATGGCGGCGCGCGTATTGACGCACGGCCCCACCCCGGTGTCGTTATCCCTGGTCATGACCACCGTGGCCCCCGCCGACCGCAGGAGGGCCGCCAGGCGGTTGGCCACGTCGAAGTTGAAGGCGTGCTCGGTGTAGCCCGAGGCCGTCTCGGTGCCGACCGTGTCGCAGGGCTCGGTGAAGTTGCCACCGTCGATCGGCTGGGAGATGACCGAGGGTGCCCCGCCGTTGCCTCCGTCATGGCCCGGGTCGATGGCCACGGTCTCCCCGGCCGGGACCGGGACGTCCACCGAGCCGAACACGGCGGCGCCGCCCAATCCGTCGACCGAGCCGTCGGACGAGACGACCCGGTACCCGCCACCGGCAGGGACCGACAGTGCCACCGCCGCCCGGGCCAGGGTCCCGGCCGCCGATCCCTCGAAGTGCGTACCGAAGGCGAACACTCCGCCGTCGCCGGCGACCAACCAGTAGCCGCCACCCGGGGCGGCGCTCATCCCGACCACCGGGGAGCGCAGGACGATGCCACCGGTCGACCCGGAGAACGGTGCGTCCCCGAAGGAGAACACCCCACCGTCGCCGGCGGTGAACCAGTAGCCCCCGCCGTCGGGGGTGGCCGCCATGCCGACGATGGGCTTGTCGAGCGCCCGTCCTCCCGTCGAGCCGTAGAAGCGGGCGTCCCCGAACGAGAAGATGCCGCCGTCGGCCGCCACCAGCCAGTAGCCCCCGCCGTCCGGGGTGGCCGCCATGCCCACGATGGGCTTGTCGAGCGCCCGTCCTCCCGTCGAGCCGTAGAAGCGGGCGTCCCCGAACGAGAAGATGCCGCCGTCGGCCGCCACCAGCCAGTAGCCCCCGCCGTCCGGGGTGGCCGCCATGCCGACGATGGGCCTCACCAGGGGGAGCGCGCCGGCCGATCCGTGGAACGGGGCGGCAAAGCTGAACACGCCGCCGTTGGCCGCCACCAGCCAGTAGCCGCCGGTGACCGGGTCGGCGGCGGCTCCCACCACCAGGTGGAGGCTGAGCGGTCGGACCGCCGGGTCACGGGGGACGGCCGACCCGCTCTGGCGGGCCGTGGGCGGGATGGAGCGCCCGGCCGTCCCGGCGGCGGCGATGGCGGGGCCGGAGGCGATGGCCAGGCCCGAGGCCACGGCGGCCGTCACCACCAGCACCGTGACCACCAGCAGCGAGAGCAGCCGCACCGTGCCCGTCCGCCCCGTGACGGTCCGCCCCGTGACCATCCGCCCCGCCCGGGGGGCCAACTCGGAGCGCACCACCTCCCGATCCTGGCACAGCGACAGCCGGGGTGGCCCGGGATCGGTACGCGCCGCCTGGGAAGACCGGCGAGGACGGCGGAAGGGCTGGCTAGGATGACCCGTCCATGGGCAGCCTCTCCGACGTGTTCAAGGCGTACGACATCCGAGGGGTGGTTCCCGACCAGCTCAACGCCGACCAATTCCGCGCCATCGGGGTGGCGGTGGCCCGGTTCACGGGCGGGCCCCGCCTGCTGGTGGCACGGGACATGCGGGAGTCCGGCGTCGAGTTGGCCCGGGCCTTCGCCGACGGGGCCCGATCCGAGGGAGTGGCCGTGACCGACCTGGGCCTCGCCTCCACCGATCTCTTGTACTTCGCGGCCGGGAGTCTCGATGCACCCGGGGCGATGTTCACGGCGTCGCACAACCCGGCCCGCTACAACGGGCTCAAGCTCTGTCAGTCCGGGGCCCGTCCCATCGGACGCGATACCGGTCTGGATGTGATCCAGGCCACCGCCGAGTCACTGCTCGCGCAGTGGGGGGCCGACGGTCCCCCCGCCCTCGATCCCGACCGGCTGGCGTCACTCGAGGAGCGGTCGGTGCTGGACGAGTACGCCGACCACGTCCGCTCGTTCGTCGACGTCTCGTCGCTGCGACCACTCCGGGTCATCGCCGACACCGCCAACGGCATGGGCGGCCTGGTGGCCCCCAAGGTATTCGAGGGTCTCCCCTTCGACGTGGACATCCTGTTCCCCGAGCTGGACGGGAATTTCCCCAACCATCCCGCCGATCCCATCCAGCCGGAGAACTTGGTGGCATTGAAGGCGGCGGTGCTCGCCGAGGGTGCCGATGTCGGGCTGGCCTTCGACGGTGATGCCGACCGGGTGTTCCTCGTCGACGAGCGGTCCGAGCCCGTCTCGGGGTCGCTGACCACCGCGCTGGTGGCCTCGTCGATGCTGGCCAAACACCCCGGGGCCACCGTGCTCTACAACTGCATCTGCTCGCGCGTCGTCCCCGAGGTCATCGCCGAGCAGGGCGGTGTCGGCATCCGGACCAAGGTCGGGCACAGCTACATCAAGCAGATCATGGCTGACACCGGCGCCATCTTCGGCGGTGAGCACTCGGGCCACTACTACTTCCGCGACAACTACCGTGCCGATTCGGGCATCATCGCGGCCATGGTCGTCCTCGAGCTGTTGAGTGTCACCGGCACCGCACTGTCCGAACTGCTCGAGCCCTTCAAGCGGTACGCCGACTCGGGGGAGATCAACACCGTCGTCGACGATCCGGCCGGAGCCGTCGAGCTGATGGCGGCCGAGGTGGAGGCAGCGGGCGGCACGCTGGGCACCGGCGACCGCCTCGACGGGCTCACGGTCGATCGGGGAGACTGGTGGTTCAACCTCCGCCCGTCGAACACCGAACCCCTGCTGCGCCTCAACGTGGAGGCCCCGGACGAGGAGGCCTGTGCCGCCCACGTGGCCGAGGTGCAGGCGGACATCGCCGGACTGCTCGGCACCTGACCCGTGGGCCCGCCCGAACCGATTCGACCTGAGAGGATTGCATGATGACGCTCGACCCGCTCCTTATCGACGTGCTGGCGTGTCCGGAGGACAAGGGACCGCTCCTCTACTTCGCCGACGAGGACCTGCTGTACAACCCGAGGCTCCACCGCACCTATCCGGTCAGGGACGGAATCCCGGTGATGCTCATCGACGAGTCGAGCACCGTCGACGCCGCCGAGCACGAGCGCCTCACCGCCAAGGCGGAGGCGGGTGGTGCCTCCCTCACCAGCGGGGCATCCCCTTCGTGACCGTGGCGCAGGGCGAAGGCACGTATCCCTCGCCGCTCCCGGTGGACTCCCTCGACATGTGGGGGGCGACCGCCGGCCTGCCCGAGCAGGTCGAGGCGGCCGTCTCGGCGGCGAAGGGAATCGGCGATCTGCCCGGCCACGACACGGGTGGAGAACGTGGTGGTGCTGGGCATGGGGGGTAGCGGCATCGCCGGCGACGTGCTGGTGGCGGCGGCGGCTCCGTTCATGCCGGTGCCGGTGACGGTGGTCAAGGGCTACGAGCCCCCGGATTTCGTGGGGACCGGGTCGCTGGTGTTCGCCATGTCGTTCTCCGGTGACACCGAAGAGACGCTGGAGGCGGCGGCCGGCGCCTTCGAGGCGGGTGCGTCGATGATCGTGGTGGCCGGGGGAGGAGCACTGGTCGACCTGGCCGGCGAGTGGAACGTGCCGGTGGTCCCCGTCCCGAAGGACATCCCCCAGCCCCGGGCGGCGCTGGGCGCCATGGCCATCCCCCCGCTGGTGCTGTTGGAGCAGATCGGCCTGTTCCCCGGTGCCCTCCAATGGGTGGACCAGGCGGTGGCCCAGCTCCGGGCCCGACGTGACCAGCTGGTCCGGCCCGGCAGCCTGGCCGAGGACGTGGCCCGCCGGCTCGGGCGCACCTTCCCCCTCGTGCACAGCTCCGGCGACCTTGGTGCCGCCGCCGCACTGCGGTGGAAGGCCCAGGTCAACGAGAACGCCAAGAGTCCGGCGTTCTTCAACGTGTATCCCGAGCTGTGTCACAACGAGCTGGCCGGCTGGGGGCAGAACGGCGACGCCACCCGCCAGCTGATCACGCTGGTCAATCTCCGCCACGATGCGGAGCACCCCCAGGTGAGCAGGCGGTTCGATCTGGTCTCCGAGGTCCTGCGTGAGGTGGTGGCCGACGTGATCGAGGTCCGGGCGGACGGCGAGGGCGACCTCGCCCAGCTGCTCGACCTGGCGCTGGTCGGCGACTTCGTCTCGCTCCACCTCGCCGGCAACGAGGGGATCGACCCCGGACCGATCCCGGTCCTCGTGGACCTCAAGCGGGAGCTGGCCACCGGGCCCCGGTGAGGTCGGGCCGGACCAGTAGAACCGCCCCTGACCTGGGAGTCTGGGGAATCTCCATCACCGCGTGACCGGGCCGACGTCATGTTTCCATCGCGTGACGACCGGGTCACAACCTGGTGACCGGGTGGGCCGACCCCTGGTTTTCCGACCCCAGAGGCGTACACTCCATGGGTGAGCTGTTTGCGGGTCTGTGGTTGCAAGTCGAAGCCAGTCGCAGGCAAAACGACCCACGTAAGGCAACTCGTGGTTGCTGAGCATGGTGCGACTTAGGAGTAAGACCTGCCCATCGGGCTCCCGGCTGTCGGGGGCGGGTGGAGAGGAGATGATGCGTGCCATCAGTGGCCCTGTAGGGACGTCGACCAAAACGGTACGGCGCCGCCGGGGCTCGGCCGTCATTCTCCCTGCAGGCGAGTGTGGGGTCAAAGACCAGGTCAGCCGCATGCAGCTCACATCGTAGATTCCACGACCGATCGGGAGGACCGGCCGACCGCACAGTGTCCCTGCATCACAACCAGGAGGCGAGCATATGGACGTGGTCATTGCGTATGGCAGGAAGATCGTGCCTGACGAGGTGAGGTCGCAGACGTTGGAGAAGGTGGGCCGCCTCGGCCACCTCTGCCCCGGGCTCGACCGTGCCGAGGTTCGATTCTCCGAGGAACGCAATCCGAGGATCGCCGACAAGGAGTGTTGCGAGGTGATCATCTTCGGCCACGGACGGTCCATCCGGGCCCACGCCGCCGGCCCGCTCCCGCTGGTGGCGGTGGACCTGGTGGTGGAGAAGCTCGAGCACCAGCTGGAGAAGACCAAGGGCCGACTGGTCGGCCGGTCCCATCCCCGCCGTCGCCCGGCCAACTCCGTCTCCATCCTCCGCGAGCGGGTGCGCACGGCCTGAGGCGAACCGGACCTCCGGCGACGGGCCCCCGCCCGCCAACATCACCGACCCCACCGACCGCCATCCGCCGGTACTGCCGACGGTAGAGTGGGGCGGCCATGAGTATGTTCTCCAAAGTCCTTCGCGCCGGCGAGGGCAAGAAAGTCCGACGGCTGGCGGAGTTGGTCCCGCTGGTCAACGCCCTCGAGCCGGAGATGGAGGCGCGCTCCGACGAGGAGCTCCAGGCGTTGACGCCGGCCTTCCGCCAGCGCATCGAGGACGGCGAGACGCTCGAGGACGTGCTGATCGAGGCGTTCGCCTTGGTCGAGAGAGGCGGCGTGGCGCGTGTTGGGGCAGCGCCACTTCGACGCCCAGCTGATGGGCGGGATGGCGCTCCACTTCGGCTGGATCGCCGAGATGAAGACGGGCGAAGGCAAGACCCTGGTGTCGACGCTGCCGGTCTATCTCAACGCGCTGGCCGGCGACGGCGTCCACGTGGTCACCGTCAACGACTACCTCGCCACCCGGGACTCGGAATGGATGGGTCAGCTGCACCGGTTCCTCGGGCTCACCGTGGGCCGGGTGGGACCGGACATCGATGACCCCGCGGCCAAGCGGGAGGCGTACGGGTCCGACGTCACCTACGGGACCAACACGGAATTCGGGTTCGACTACCTCCGCGACAACATGGCCCGCTCCAAGGACGCCATGGTCCAACGCGGCCACCACTACGCCATCGTGGACGAGGTGGACTCGATCCTCATCGACGAGGCGCGCACACCGCTGATCATCTCGGGACCGGCGGCGGAGTCGGCCCAGCTGTACTACCAGTTCGCCGGGATCGTGCGCACCCTCCGGGCGGAGGACGACTACGAGGTCGACGAGGAGAAGCGGATCGTCGTCCCCACCGAGGCCGGCATCGAAAAGGTCGAGCGCCAGCTCGGGGTGGGCAATCTCTACGACGCGGTGGCGGTCAACTACGTCCACCACCTGACCCAGGCGCTGCTGGCCAAGGAGTTGTACCGACGGGACAAGGACTACCTGGTCGCCGAGGGCGAAGTGAAGATCGTGGACGAGTTCACCGGTCGGACGCTCGACGGGCGCCGATGGTCCGACGGCCTCCACCAGGCGGTGGAGGCCAAAGAGCGCGTACGCATCAAAGAGGAGAACCACACCTGGGCCACGGTCACCCTCCAGAACTACTTCCGCCTCTACGAGAAGCTCTCGGGCATGACCGGAACGGCGGAGACCGAGGCCTCCGAGTTCGCCAACACCTACGACCTGCCGGTGGTGCCGATCCCTCCCAACAAGCCACTGGTCCGCGAGGACAAGCCGGACCTCATCTACAAGACCGAGGATGCCAAGTTCGGCGCCGTGGTGGATGACATCGTCGAGAGCCAGACCACGGGCCAACCCGTCCTGGTCGGCACGGCCTCGGTGTCCAAGTCCGAGCACCTCTCGCGCCTGTTGGAGAAGCGGGGCATCGCCCACGAGGTGCTCAACGCCAAGCAGCACTTCCGCGAGGCGGAGATCGTGGCCCAGGCCGGACGGGTCGGTGCGGTGACGGTGGCCACCAACATGGCCGGCCGCGGGGTCGACATCATCCTCGGCGGCAATCCCGAGGGCCTGGCCGTCCGTGAGGCCCAGGCCCGCGGCCTCGATGTCACCACGGAAGAGGGCCAGGCCCAGATGGAGGCCCTCCAGGCCGAGTTCGATGCCACCTGTGCCCGTGAGGGCGACGAGGTGCGCGCCCTCGGTGGCCTCTACGTCCTGGGCAGCGAGCGTCACGAGAGTCGGCGGATCGACAACCAGCTCCGCGGGCGCTCGGGCCGGCAGGGCGATCCGGGCGAGAGCCGGTTCTTCCTCTCGCTCGAGGACGACCTGATGCGTCTGTTCGCCACCGGGGCGATGAACTGGGTCATGGGCAGGGCGCTTCCCGACGACGTCCCCATCGAGGCGAAGATGGTCACCAAGGCCATCGAGCGGGCCCAGAACACGGTCGAGGGCCGGAACGCCGAATCCCGCAAGGACGTCCTGAAGTACGACGACGTGATGAACGAGCAGCGCAAGGTGATCTACCGCCGGCGCTTCCAGATCATCGAGGGCGAAGACCTCCACGACGAGACCATCGAGCTGCTGGAGAACGCCGTCACCTCGCTGGTGGCCTCGTCGTGCCCGTCGGACTATCCCGAGGAGTGGGACCTCGCCCAGCTGGTCACAGAGATCACCCAGTACTACCCGACGAAATTCGTCGCCGACGACCTCGCCGATGCCAGCACGGTGGGCCAGATCACCGAGAGCATCCTCACCGAGGCGCTCGGCCTCTACGCCGAGCGGGACGAGTCGATCCCCGGAGGCGAAGAGACCGCCCGCCAGCTCGAGCGCGACATCATGCTGCAGATCATCGACCAGCGGTGGCAGGACCACCTGGCCGAGATGGACTACCTGCGGGAGGGCATCAACCTGCGGGCGATGGGGAACCAGGACCCGTTGGTGGCGTACCAACGTGAAGGGTTCTCCATGTTCGGCAAGCTCATGGAGGGCATCAACGACGACTACCTGCGCTACGTGTTCCACGTGCAGGTCCTGGCCGAACCGGCCGCCGAGCCCGATCTCGAACGTGCCAGCTATCTGGCTGCCGACGACCCGGTGCAGGGGGACGGCGCCATCACCGCCGCCTTCGCGGCGGCCACCCCGGCCGAGCTCGAGCAGGCCAATGCCGTGCTGTCCGGTGGGAACGGCGCCGTGGGCGGCGTGACCAACCGGCTGGCCGACGACGGCGAGACCCAGGTGCCCATCGTGAAGTCCGATCGCGAGAAGCTCGGGCGCAACGACCCGTGCTGGTGCGGGAGCGGCAAGAAGTTCAAGTTCTGCCACGGCGCCAACTGACATGGCGCCGGACGGCCCCCGTAGGGGGTCGGGGGAGCCCGACCGCGTGGACATCCGGTCGGTGCTGGCTTCCTTGGCCGAGCGCCTGAGCGAGGCCGAGCACTTCCTGGCCGCCGACCGCCTGGCCGAACGCCGCGCCGAGCTGGAGAAACTGGCCTCCGAGCCCGATCTGTGGAACGACGCCGACCACGCTCGGGAGGTCACCACCGAGCTCGGCCGTGTCAACGAGGACCTCGACCAGCTGTCCGGTCTGGCCAGGGACCTGTCCGACGCCGAGACGCTCAACGAGCTGATCGAGGAGGAGGCCGACGACTCCCTGCGCCCCGAGGTCGAAGAGGGGCTCGACTCGTTGGACCGGCGTCTGCGCGCCCTCGAGCTCCGGTCGTTGTTCGGTGGCCGCTACGACGACGGCGACGCGGTAGCCGAGATCCACGCCGGTGCGGGTGGCACGGACGCCCAGGACTGGGCCGAGATGATGCTCCGGATGTACACCCGCTGGGCCGAGCGGCGCGGCTTCGACATCGAAGTCGAGGAGGCGACCGAGGGCCAAGAGGCCGGACTGCTGTCGGCCACCTTCATCATCAAGGGCCGCTACGCATTCGGACTGATGGCCGCCGAGCGGGGGGTCCACCGACTGGTCCGCATCTCGCCGTTCGACGCCCAGCACCGTCGCCAGACCAGCTTCGCCTCTCTCGATGTGGTCCCCTTCCTCGAAGACGTCTCGGGAATCGTCGAGATCGACGAGAAGGACCTGCGCGTCGACACCTACCGGTCGTCTGGCGCCGGGGGCCAGCACGTCAACAAGACGGACTCGGCGGTACGGCTGACCCACCTCCCGACCGGGATCGTGGTCACGTGTCAGAACCAGCGCAGCCAGACCCAGAACAAGGCCAAGGCCATGCAGGTCCTCGGGGCCAAGCTGGCCGAGCGCCAACGGGCCGAGCACCAAGCCACCTTGGAGCAGTTGTCCGGGGATCGCACCGACAACGCATGGGGCAACCAGATCCGGTCCTATGTGATGGCGCCCTATCAGCTGGTGAAGGACCTCCGGACCAACGAGGAGACCGGCAACGTGGAGGCGGTGCTCGACGGCGACCTGGATGCCTTCATCGAGGCGGAGCTGCGACGACGCGCCGAGCAGCGCCGCGACGGCGAGTGAGGGCCGCCCCGCCGCCGGGGCGATTGCCATCCGATCAGGTCACGCGATTAGTATTGCGACGGAGGTCAGAGGGGCTGAACCATTTGGCTGTACCGGAGCGGTAGCATTGCCCGAAATGAGAACATCGACTCGCACGCTCATGGCCATCGCTGACAGCACTCCCACATGATCAAATTCCAGAACGTCACGAAGACGTACAAGGGCTCCACCGTTGCGCTGAACGACTGCACGGTCGAGATCGACAAGGGTGAGTTCGTCTTCCTCGTCGGGCCCTCGGGTTCCGGCAAGACCACCTTCATCCGGCTCCTTCTCCGCGAGGAGACCCCGGACTCCGGCCGCATCTGGGAGGCGGGCAAGGAGATCGGCCACCTGTCCAAGTGGCGGATCCCGTACCTCCGCCGGAACATCGGGTGCGTGTTCCAGGACTTCCGGCTCCTCCCCAACAAGACCGTGTTCGAAAACGTGGCGTTCGCCCTCGAGGTGATCGGCCGTCCGAAGCACGTGATCGCCGCGCAGGTCCCCCAGGTACTGGACCTGGTCGGCCTCACGAAGAAGCGGGACAACCTGCCCCACGAGCTCTCCGGCGGCGAACAGCAGCGTGTGGCCGTCGCCCGGGCGTTCGTCAACCGTCCCCTGATCCTGCTGGCCGACGAGCCCACCGGCAACCTCGACCCCACCACCAGCCTCGGGATCATGCGGCTGCTGGACCGGATCAACCGAACGGGAACCACCGTGATCATCGCCACCCACGACGCCGGCATGGTCGACCAGATGCGTCGACGGGTCATCGAGTTGGACCGCGGGCTCCTGGTCAGGGATCAGGCCCACGGCGTCTACGGCATCGACAGCGCCACCGCCGCCGCCGGGGCAGGATCGCCCACCGGCTCCATGGTGGACCAGGCACCGCCCGGGTTGGCCCCTGAAGGGGTGCCCGGCAGCGTCGCCGCCCGAACCTGATGCCGCTCTCTGCGTCGTACGTCGGGCGGGAGGCCGCCACCAACTTGTGGCGCAACCGTCTGATGACCGTGGCCGCCATCTTGACCGTGGCGGTCTCGCTGGCGCTGGTCGGGTCGTCCCTGTTGTTGAAGCAGGGTGCCTCCAAAGCCACCATCCAGTGGCAGAATGGCGTCAATGCCGTGGTCTGGGTGAAGCCCGCCGCGTCCCCGTCGCTGTCCAGCGCCATCGGGACCGAGCTCAACCAGTCCCCCTACATCAAGTCGTGCATCCACCGCTCGCAGCTCTTCGACTACAACGAGGCGCGCACCATCGAGCCGGCCGACGAGTTCGCTGCCACCACCGAGTCGGACTACCCCTCGTCGTACCGATGCATCCTGACCAATCCGTCACAGGCATCCGCCGTCTACCAGCAGTTCATCGGCAAACCCGGCGTCTACGACGTGAAGTACCCGGGGCAACAGATCAAGACCATGCAGAGCGTGATCCGTATCCTCCAGTGGGTGTTCCTGTCGGTGGCGGTCGTGCTCCTGCTGTCCGCATCGGTCCTGATCCTGAACACCATCCGGATGGCCATCTTCGCCCGCCGCCGGGAGGTGTCGGTGATGAAACTGGTCGGTGCGACCAACTGGTTCATCCGGCTCCCGTTCATGGCCGAGGGCCTGATCCAGGGGCTGCTCGGGGCCGCGGTGGCGGTGCTGGTCGTTCTCGCCCTCTACTGGGGCATCGGCCTGGACACGGTGAAGACGGCCGCCAACCAGTCGAACATCATCGCCCAGATGTCACTCGACGGGTGGGAGGTGGCCGGCACCTGCATCCTGGTCGGCGTGGTCGGGGTCGTGGTCGGCGTGGTGGGCTCGGCTTTCGCCGTGCGCCGGTTCCTCGACGTCTGACCTGTCCGACGTGGCACCGACCGATGTCGGCGCGGTGCGGTCCGGATGGTGGTGCCAGCTCAGAGGCGGGCGCAGGAATCGACGGCGCGGGCACCGCTCAGCCGGGCACTGATCCACTGGAGGATGGTCGGCGTCGCCACCTGCAGGGCGCCCGAATGACCAACTCCTCCGAGCGGCAGGTAGGTCACCGTATCGTCCTCGGCGTGGCACAGCGCACCGCCTACGAACGCCGTGACGACGGGGTACGGGGTCAGCGTGTCCTTCGCGCCCTCCACGACGAGCAGGGGCGTGGCGGCCGGGGACCGGCCCGGGGCGTTCTGGGCCATGTCGGCCTGGAGGGACGGGCTCTGGTCCCATCCGGGCAGGAACACCCGACTGGTGGCGGTGCTGTCGTAGACCGCCGCCAGCTCGCCGCTGCACTCCGACGTCACCGCCGGGATCCGGCGGAGAACGCCGGGGGTGAGTACCGAGGACAGGTCCACATTGCCGTAGACACCTGACCACGCCGCCAGCGCCATCACCGCGTAGACGGCAGCCTGGTCGTCACCCGAACCGGTCACCCGGGGCACGAACTCCCCGAGTGAGGTCACCGGCGAGACGGCGGCGGCTCCGGCCAGGAACAGCTCGGGGGCGTAGGCGGGGGCGATCTGGGAGGCGAACAGCGCCGCCTGCCCTCCTTGGGAGTAGCCGAGCACCACGACCGCATTGGAGGCCTCGGCCCCCACCAGCGCCCGTGCCGCCCGTGCGGCGTCGAGGACCCCTTGGGCCTCGCTCTGGCCGATCAGGTACGGGTGGACCCCGGCGGTCCCGAGGCCCTCGTAGTCGGTGGCGGCCACGATGGCGTGTCGGTCGAGGAGCGAGTCGAGCATCGGGATGGAGGCGAATCCGGCCAGGGAGGGCGCGCACTGGTCGGCCAGGCCGGTGGTCCCGTGGGCCCAACTGACGATCGGGAACCCGGTGGACGGCGGCCTGCCGCCGGGCACGACCACGACGCCGGAGACGGCGACGTCGGCACCGGTGATCGACTGGGAGTGGTAGAGCACGCGGTAGGCCACCGCGCCGGGGGGCAACTGGCCGCCCGAGGGGATCACCGCCGACCGGATGATCGCCCCCGGAGGCTCGGGCTCCAGGGGGTCGGGCGATTGGTAGAAGGAGGCGAGGGTCCCGTCCTGTGCCGAGGGGTCGGCTACGGCCGCCGCGCTCAGGGCCCGCACCGGGCTCCCGGTGGTGGCGGCACCGGTGATCGATCCACAGCCGGCCAACGCCGCCATCGACAGTGCCGCGACGAGGCGGGCCGACCATGGCACCTTGCGCATGGTGGCGTCGCCGAATCTCTGCTCCCTGCCCCGGGGGCATCTCGCCACCATCACAGTGCAGAGTAGCCAGGCGGTTGTCCCGACGTCACTACGCTCGAGCCGAGATGAACGCGCTCTCGACAGTCGAGGACTGGCCCGTCACCCACGCTTCCGTCGGTGTAGTGGGCTTTCGCCCGTATGGTGGTCATGGCGACTCTCTCGGTGGTGTCGGCCGCCACCCGGACAGTGACCGGCTCGCCACGTACGGTCCCGTCGATCGGAAGTACCCCTGGGCCTCGGTGACCAAGCCCGCCACCGCCCTCGCCGTCCTCGTAGCCGTGGAGGAGGGGACGCTCGACCTGGACCAGCCGGCCGGGCCATCCGGCTCCACCGTACGGCACCTGCTGGCCCACGCCTCGGGTCTGGGCATGGATGGAGGCGTGGTGGCGCCGCCGGGGACGTCCCGCATCTACTCGAACGCAGGGTTCGTCTTGCTCGGGGACCTGTTGGCCGAGCGCTCGGGGATCGGCTTCGACGAGTACCTGCGCCTCGGCGTGCTCGAGCCCCTGGGCATGGCCGGCACCGAGGTGGCCGGGGATCCGTCGGGTGGATCGGCGGCCGGGCTGGCCGGACCGCTCGGGGACCTCCTGGCACTGGGGCGGGAGTGGGCGGTGCCCACCCTGGTCAGCGGTGAGACCCACCGCGCCGCCGCCTCGCCGCAGTTTCCCGGGTTGGCCGGCGTCGTGCCGGGCTTCGGGCGGTTCGACCCGTGCCCCTGGGGGCTGGGAGTGGAGATCCGCGGGTCGAAGTGGCCCCACTGGACCGGGCGTGGGAACTCGGACACCACCTACGGCCACTTCGGCCGGAGCGGTTCGTTCCTCTGGGTCGACCCGGTGGCCGGGCTGATCTGCGCCGGCCTGGCCGACCGTCCCTTCGGGGTGTGGGCCTCGGGGGCGTGGCCCCGCCTGGCCGACACGGTCCTGGCCGAGTGGTCCGGGTCGGCCCAGTCGACCGGCTGACCGGTGGACTGGCTGACCGGTGGACCGGCGCGCCGGGTTCGTCAGCGGCGCATGCGGGCGTACTCCACCACACGCGTCATCGTCGCATCGGATGCCTTGTCCGGCGACCCGCAGTCGAAGGGTGGGTGGGGGTCGTACTCGATCATCAGCTGGGCGGCCTCGGCGCCGGTCCGGTCCACCAACAGCTCGACCACCCGGAGGGCCATGTCGATCCCACTCGAGACGCCGGCCGCGGTGATGATCCGCTCCTCGAGGTGCTCCACCACCCGTTCGGAGGTGGGGACGGCGCCCAGTGCGGCCAGCTCGCCGGTGCAGGACCAGTGGGTGGCGGCGGTGAGCCCGTCGAGCAGACCGGCTGCCGCCAGCACCAGCGAGCCCGTGCAGACCGAGGTGGTGAGCCGGGTGGAGGCGTGGGCCCGCCGGACCCACTCGAGCACGGCGGTGTCGTCGGTGAGGGTGCGGGTCCCGAACCCCCCGGGAAACACGATGATGTCCGGTCGCGGGATCTCGTCGAAGGTCCGGTCGGCGGTCATCCCGAGGAGGCCGTTCTCGCTGCGGAGCTCGCCCCGCCTGGCCCCGACGAACGTCACGTCGATGGAGGGCACCCGCTGGAGCACCTCGTAGGGGCCCACGGCGTCGAGGGCGGTGAACCCCGGGAAGAGGGGGATCACCACCTGGGTCGGTTCGGTCATGCCGGTCTCCTGACTCTGGCTGTCTCGGTGGGTGCGTCGCCGGGTTCGTCGGTGGCTGCGTCGCCGGGTTCGTCGTCGGCGGGGCCGGAGCGGAACCGGCGACGGTAGGCATCCGGGCTCACGCCCAGCCGTCGGTGAAAGACCCTCCGCAGCGTCTCGTCGGTGCCGAAGCCGCACCCCCCGGCGATGACGGCCAGGGTGTCGTCGGTCGTCTCGAGCCGGTCCCGTGCCGCCTCCACCCGCACCCGTTCCACGTACCGGGCGGGGGTGACCCCCACCTCGTGGGCGAACAGGCGGGCGAAATGGCGCGCGCTCATCGATGCCGACCCGGCCAGTGCCGCCACGGAGTGGTCCGCCCCCGGTGCCGCCTCGATGCGCTCCTGGGCCGCCCGCACCGAGGAGCGCTCCGCCCGCGGCGCCCACACCGGCGAGGCGAACTGGGACTGGCCGCCCGGGCGGTGGAGGAACATGACCAACCAGCGGGCCACGGTCTGGGCCACCTCGGAGCCGAGGTCGTCTTCGACCAGCGCCAGCGACAGATCGATGCCGGCGGTCACGCCCGCACTCGACCAGTACTTCCCGTCCCGCGTGTAGATCGGGTCCGGGTCGACCACCAGGGACGGGAACTCGGCGGCCAGTTGGGCCGCCCTGGCCCAGTGGGTCGTCACCCGCCGACCGTCGAGCAGCCCGGCCGACGCGGCCAGGAACGTGCCGCTGCACACGGTGGCGATCCGGCGGCAACGCGGCGCCACCGCGGCGATCCACGACACCAAGGAGGCGTCCCCACAGGCGTCCCCCACCCCGCGCCCCCCGGGCACGACCAAGGTGTCGATCCGTTCGCCGGCCGACGGCAGCGGCGCGGTGCACAGTCCGATGCCGCTCTCGGAGCGCACCGGTCCGCCGCCCTGGGAGACCAGGGCCACCTGGTATGGGCCGGCCCGCCCGAGTGCCCGGGCTGCCGCCGCGGCGCCGGCGAAGACCTCGAACGGGCCGGTGACATCCAGCGACTGGAGGCCCGGATACCCGACGATGACGACCTGACGTTGTCTCACGGCCCCATCGTGATCCCCCGGGCCTATGGCGTCAATGACATATAACCCACGGTTTCGGCCATCATGGAGCCGGCGCCGCCCGGTGGGGCGCTGGGCGCCCCGGGAGGATCACGCCTAGGCTGCGGCGGATGAAGGGTGTCATCCTGGCCGGCGGGACCGGATCGCGCCTCGATCCCCTGACCCGCATCACCAACAAGCACCTGCTGCCGATCTACGACCGCCCCATGATCAACTGGGGGATCGAGGCACTCGTCAACGCCGGGATCACCGAGATCATGCTGGTCACCGGCGGGACGCACGCCGGTGAGTTCCTCCGCCTCCTCGGGAACGGTCACGAGTACGGTATCGACCGGCTCAGCTACGGCTATCAGGAGCGGCCGGGCGGCATCGCCGAGGCCCTGGGGCTGGCCGCCCAGTTCGTCGACGGCGAGCCGGTGCTGGTCATGCTGGCGGACAACATCGTCGAGCGGTCGATCAAGCCGATGGTCGACGCCTTCCGGGCCGAACCCCACGGAGCCCGAATCCTCCTGACCCCGGTCGAGGAGGTCGAGCACCTGCGCCACCTCGGCGTGCCCACATTCGACGACGACCAGCGGGTGACCGGCATCGTGGAGAAGCCCGAACAGCCCGAATCCCACTTCGGCGTGACCGGCATCTACTGCTACGACGCCGACGTGTTCACGGTCATCCCGACCCTGGTCCCCTCAGGGCGGGGCGAGCTCGAGATCACGGATGTGAACAACCACTACATCTCCCAGGGCACCATGGCCTATGACGTCCTCGACGGGTTCTGGGGCGATGCCGGCGAGTCGATCGACGCGTACTACACCGTCAACGACTTCGTCCGGACCCACGGGGCCAACAAGGGCTGACGGCGGCCGGCTCCGCCCGGCCGCACCGCGTCCTGCTCAAGGGGCCACGCCGGCCCACTCCGCCGTCTCGGCCCGGTGGCGGGCGTAGTCGACCTTGCCGGCGGGGGAACGGCCGATGGTGGTGACGAAACGCACCCGTCGGGGCGCCTTGTACCCGGCCAATCTGGCTTTGACGTGGCCGATCACCGCCTCGGCCCCAACCGATCCCGATGCATCGTCCGCCAACTCGACCACGGCCACGATCTCCTCACCGAACCGTTCGTTGGGGATCCCGACCACCACCGAGTCGGCCACGCCATCGATGGTCTTGACCACCTCTTCGACCTCCTCGGGGTACACCTTCTCGCCGCCGGTATTGATGCACACCGACCCCCGCCCCAGCAGGTGGATGGCGCCGTCCGCTCCCACCTCGGCGTAGTCGCCGGGGATGGAGTAGCGGGCGCCGTCGATGGTCCTGAACGTGGAGGCCGTCTTCGCCTCGTCCTTGTAGTACCCGAGCGGGATCCTCCCGCCCAGGGCCAGGACCCCGCTCCGGCCCGATCCGGGCGGGACATCACGGCCGTCGGTGTCGATGACCCGTACATCGGGACCGAGCCTGAACTCGGCCGTGTGCGCCGACGAGTCCCCGGACGACACCGAGTTGCCCATGCCGATGGCCTCGGAGGACGAGAACGCATCCACCAGCAACAGCGACGGTCGGTGGCGGAGGAGCCCCTGCTTGGTCTCCTCGCTCCACATCACGCCCGACGAGATCATGCCCACCAGACTGCTGAGGTCCCAGCGGTCCGGCTCGGCGTCGAGGGCGGCCAGGATGGGTTTGGCGAAGGCGTCACCCACGATGATCAGTCCGTTCACCTTCTGCTCCTGGACGGTGTCCAGCAGTTCGACGGTGTCGAACTGGCGCGACGTCAAGGTGACCACCCGGCCGCCTTCGCTCAGGCATTCGAGCGAGGTGAACCCACCCGTGCCGTGCATCAGCGGGCAGGCCGGGAGCAGTGTCATGCCCGGTCCGCTCCGGGCCAGCTCGGCGCGCACGTCGTCGGGTCCCCCGTCGTCGGGATAGCGACGGAAGCCGGCGCTGTTGAGCCGGGAGAACAGGTCGTCCTGGCGCCACATGACCCCCTTGGGCATGCCGGTGGTGCCCCCGGTGTAGAGCATGTACACGTCGTCGGGGCTGCGACCCCACAGGGCGCGGACCCGTTCGTGGGGACCGGGCCCGACCGCACCCGAGGTGCCGGCGGCCTCCTCGTACGATGTGGCCCAGGCCGGGCAGCTGGCCGTCCCGTCGTCCACCCACAGCCAGCTCGTGATGGTCGGGACCCGGTGCCGGATCCCTTCGATCCGCTCCACGAAGACGCCGTGGAAGACCACCGCCACCGTGTCGGCGTTCTCCCACAGGTAGATCAGCTCGTCGTCGGCGTACCGGTAGTTGGTGTTGATCGGGACCAGGCCGATCTTCATGCAGGCGAACGTGGCCTCGAGGTACTCCGGGCAGTTGTAGAGGTACAGGGCCACCTTGTCCTGGGCGCCCACGTCGGCGCCGAGCAGCCACCGGGCCACGTCGTCGGCCCGACGGTCGAGCTCCCCCCACGAACGGGTCTGCGACCCATGGGTGAGGGCCGGGGCGTCCGGCTGTTCGTCGGCCACCGCCTCCCACACGTCGGCGTAGTTCCACTTGCTCACTGGTCGCTCCCCATCCCCCGTGCTGCCGGGCCTGTCCTCGCCGGCCGCTGCAGCCTACGCTCCGTGCCGTGGACCTCGCACTGCCGCCCGACGACGACGACCGCCGCCTGGCCGTGCGTTCGTGGCTGGCCGACCACCCCGACCCCACCGGTCGCCAGCTGGCCGAGTCAGGCCTGGTGGCCCCCCACTGGCCGGTGCCGTGGGGACTCGCGGCCGACCCCACCCACCAGCTGATCATCGACGACGAGCTGAGGGTGGCCGGGGTCCGCCGGCCCACCAACACCATCGGGATCGGCTGGGCGGGCCCGACCATCCTCGTGGCCGGGAGCCCGCAGCAACAGCAGCGGTACCTGCTCCCACTCCTGGCCGGCGAGGAGATCTGGTGCCAGCTGTTCAGTGAGCCCGGGGCCGGTTCCGACCTGGCCGCACTGACCACGCGGGCCGACCAGGACGGCGACGAGTGGGTGGTCAACGGATCCAAGGTGTGGACGTCGTTCGCCCACGTCGCCCGGCTCGGCATCCTGCTGGCGCGGACCGAGCCCGACGCGTCTCGCCACCAGGGGATCTCCTACTTCCTGTGCCCGATGGACGCACCCGGGGTGACTGTGCGACCGCTGGTGGACATGACCGGGGCCCACAGCTTCAACGAGGTGGTCCTGGAGGACGTCCGGCTCCCGTCGGACAGCCTGGTCGGGGAGCGGGGACAGGGATGGGCACTGGCCAAGGTGACCCTGGGCAACGAGCGGGTGTCGCTGTCGGGCTCAGGGGCCCTGTGGGGGATGGGCCCGACCGCCGCCGACCTGGTGGACGTGGTCCGCCGTTCCGGGGGCACGACCGACCCCCTGCACCGACAGCGACTGGCCCGCGTGTGGGCCGAAGGCGAGATCCTGCGACTCCTCCGGATGCGGACCGTGTCGGCGACCCTGGCCGGTATGGAGCCCGGTCCCGAGGCGTCCGTGCGAAAGGCCCTGGCCGACGAGCACGGCCAGCACGTCATGGGGCTGGCCCGCGACCTGGCCGGGAGCCGGGGGATGCTGGCCGGGGCCGGTCCGGTCGGGGAGGCGGCGGCCGACTCCATCTGGAGCTTCGGCTACCTGTTCGCCCCGGCGCTCACCATCGGTGGGGGCACCGCCGAGGTGCAGCGGAACATCATCGCCGAGCGCACCCTCGGACTCCCGCGCGACCCTCCGCCGTGAGGCCCGGTGCGGAGCCGGCGTCAGGAGCCGGCGTCAGGCCTGCAGCGGGCCCGCATCGTCGTACCCCTGGCGGACTCCCTGGCCGGCCTGCCGTAGCAGCTGTTCGGGCTGGTAGAGCATCCAGTAGGCGTTGCGTGCGTGCTTGCGGGCCCGATTGACGCACACCTGGGCCAGTCGGGCCGGGTCCTCCTCTTCGCCCTCGTGCACGAACACCTCGAGGATGTGGGTCGACGTCATGAGCTGGGCCTGCATGAGCCCCTGTGAGGCCTCGTGGGCACAGACCTGGTCGATGGCGGCCTTGCCGGGCATGCCCAGTGCCACCACGATCAGGCACCCTTCGTTCTCGATCAGCCGCTTGCACTCGACGGCCAGGTCCTTGAACCCGGGCACCGTGCGCCGCACGACGTCGAACTCCGACCCGAAGCCCGGGCACTGCTTGAGCTCGTCGACCGCCTCGGCCCCCATGTCGTAGCGGGCGAACATGGTGTCGACCACCCCGATGAGATCCATGCCGTGATCCTACCGGCCCCGCCACGGGTCACCCCCGTGGGCCGGCGGCCGCCGGCCCACGGGGGTCGGTTCGACCACCTCGTTCGCGTCGACAAGAATCAGGGCGATGAGCGACCCGTCCGACCCCCCTCACGTGGCGGGCGACCCGTGGGCGGAGAGGGACGCCGCCGTGGTGTGGCACGGCTTCACCCAGATGTCGTCGTACCCGGGGACCTCGCCGGTGATCGTGGACCGGGCCGAGGGACGCGAGCTGATCGACGTGCACGGCCGGCGCTACTTCGACGCCATCTCCTCCCTGTGGGTGACCACCCTCGGCCATCACGTCCCCGAGCTCGATCGGGCCATCATCGACCAGTTGGGGAGGGTCGCCCACGCCACGCTGCTGGGCAACGGGAGCCGGACGGCCGTCGAGTTCGCCGAGGCGCTGGCCGACGTGGTCCCCGTGCCCGAGCCCCACGTGATGTTCGCGTCCGATGGTGCCGTGGCCGTGGAACAGGCGCTCAAGATGGCGTTCCAGTACTGGGTCAACCGGGGCGAGCCCGGCCACGACCGGTTCATCGCCCTGGGCGACGCCTACCACGGCGACACCATCGGGGCGCTCTCGCTCGGGGACGGCGGATTCGGCACCGGGCTGTTCGACCCGCTCCGCTTCCCCGTCGTCCGGAGTCCGGGCTACGCCTCCCCCGACTGGGCCACCAAGCTGATCGGCACCATCGAGGCCAACGCCCCGTCCCTGGCCGCCGTGGTCATCGAGCCGCTGGTCCAGGGGGCGTCGGGGATGCTCGTGGCGGAGCCGGCCGACCTGGCCCGGGTGGGGGAGGCCTGTCGGGCCCTCGGAGTCCTGTTGATCTGTGACGAGGTGGCCACCGGGTTCGGCCGCACCGGGCGGCTGTTCGCGTCGGAGTGGGGAGGAGCGGACTTCCACCCCGACATCCTCTGCCTGGGCAAGGGCATCACCGGGGGCTACCTGCCGCTGTCGGCCACGGTGGCGTCGGGCCCGGTGTTCCGGGCCTTCGACGGCCCCGACCTGGGGGAGACCACCTTCTACCACGGCCATTCCTACGGCGGTAACGCCCTGGCCTGCGCAGTGGCGCTGCGCCACCTGCAGCTGATCGAGGAGTGGGACGTGCTGTCCACGGTGGCGACCACGGCCGCCCATCTCGAGATGCGGTTGGCCGATTCTGTGGCCGGGTCGGTGGGCGTGTCCGCCGTCCGCCAGCGCGGGCTGATGGTGGGCGTCGAGCTCGACCCGCCCCGGGACGGGGTCCGGTGGGGCAGGAGGGTCTGCGCCGGGGCGGTGGCGCGGGGCGTCCTGCTGCGGCCGCTCGGTGACGTCGTGGTCCTGATGCCACCGCTCACCACCACCGTCGACGAGGTCGACCGGGTGGTGGAGGCGTTGGCCGAGTCGATCGGTGCCGTGGCCGACGAGGACGGCCGGTGACCGGCTGGACCGGGACGGTGGCGTCCAGGCCGTCGTCGTGGTCGGCGTGGGTGGACCGTTCCTGTGCCGAGGTGGAGGTGGCCGGCCAGTGGCGGAAGCCCCGGAGGTTCGATGCGCGGGGCCCGTCCGGCCGCCTGGCGGCTGACGACGGCCCGGAGCCGGCGTCGCCCTGGGGTCCCGGAGTCGGTCCGACCGTCGTCTCGTTCGCCTCCAACGACTACCTCGGCCTGTCGTGCCATCCCGGGGTCGTGGCGGCGGCGCACGTGGCCCTCGACCGTTGGGGGACGGGTTCGGGAGCCTCCCGGTTGGTTACGGGGTCGCGTCCGGTCCACGACGACCTCGAGGCGGCGCTGGCGGCCCTCAAGGGGTGCGAGCGGGCGGTGGTCTTCCCGACCGGGTTCGCAGCGAACCTGTCGGTGCTGTCGGTGTTCGGCACCGAGGAGGCCGACGTCTTCTCGGACGCGTGGAACCACGCCTCGATCATCGACGGGTGCCGACTGGCCCGAGCCTCCGTCCACGTCTACCCCCACGGTGACCTGGGACAGCTGGATGCCATGCTGGCCGCGTCCCGGCGGCGGACGGTGATCGTCTCGGACTCCGTCTTCTCGATGGACGGTGACGCCGCCGACCTCGAGGGACTGGTCCGGCTGGCCCACCGCCACGGGGCCCTGCTGGTGCTGGACGAGGCCCATGCCGTCCTCGGCCCCGACCTGGCCGACGTGGCCGGAGCCGGCAGGGAGGACGGAGGCGTCGACGTCCTGTCGGTGGGGACCCTGTCCAAGACCCTGGGCTCCCTGGGCGGCTTCGTGGCCGGCCCGGCCCGCTTCATCGAGCTTCTCGTCAACCGGGCCCGACCGTACATCTTCACCACCGCGCCCACCCCGGCCGATGCCGCCGCCGCATTGGCCGCCGTGCACATCGTGCAGTCACCCGAGGGTGACCGCCTTCGGGCCACACTGGCCCGCCACGCCACCCGGGTGGCCGAGGCCGTCGGGGCGGGGCCACTCGGTCTCGCCCATCGTGCCGGTCATCATCGGGGGCGAGGACGAGGCCATGAAGGCATCGGCCGCGCTCCTGGCCGAGGGCCTGTGGGTGCCGGCCATCCGTCCTCCCACCGTCCCGGTGGGCACGTCCCGGCTGCGGGTGACGCTGTCGGCCGCCCACACCGACGAGCAGGTCGATCGATTGGTCAGCGGGCTGCGGGTGCTGGGTGTGAACGCCGCCGACGGCGGTTCCCGTGAGACCTGAGCGGCTGGTCCTCATCTGCGGCACGGCCACCGAGGTGGGCAAGACGTGGGTGGCGGCTCGCATCCTGTCCGAGCTGCGGGACCGGGGGCTCACCGTGGCGGCGCGCAAGCCGGCCCAGTCCTTCGACGTCGACTCCGAGGGTGGGCGGCTGGGCGGCGCCACCGACGCCGAGGTGCTCGGTGCGGCATCGGGCGAGCACCCCGGTGCGGTATGCCACTCGTTCCGCTCCTACACGAGGGCCATGGCACCCCCGATGGCCGCCGAGGCGCTGGGGCTGCCCCGCTTTTCCGTGGCCGACCTGGTCGACGAGCTGGGTTGGCCGTCGGAACGGGTGAAGGTGGGGGTCGTGGAGTTGGCCGGGGGCGTGCGGTCCCCTCAGGCGTCGGACGGGGACGCCACGCACGTGCTGGCGGCCCTCGAGCCCGACCTCGTCGTACTGGTCGCCGACGCCGGACTCGGCACCATCAACGCGGTACGACTGTCGATGGAGGCCCTGACCGCCGTCACCGAGGGGAGCGTGGCCACCCGTGCGGTGGTGGTCCTGGACCGGTTCGACGGCCATCACGACATCCACCGCCGCAATCTCGAGTGGCTGACCGCCCGCGACCACTTCGAGGTGGTGACCCTCCCCGGCGAGGAGCAGCAGTTGGCCGACCTGGTGTGGACCCCGTGACCGCTGCAACTCCGGCCACCCTGCCGTCGGCGTGGTCAGACCCCGAATCCGGCGGCGGCGACCACGGCGCGGCTGAACGGTCGGGCCAGCGCCCGGAGCTCCGCGCACCCCTCCTCGCCCAGCGCCTCGTAGGGGAAGACCGCCGCTCGGTCGGTGGCGTCCTCCAGCTCCTGTCGCAGCGCCGCCCCGTCGTCGGTGAGCGCCAGGGACGCCCGGTGGGTGTCGGACGGCTGCACCCGTTCCACCAACCGGCGACCGGCCAACCGCTCCACGCCGGCCTCCCATTCGGCGTCGGGCCAACCCCGCGTCCCCTTCAGGAACGCCTCGGGCAGCTCGCCGGTGGCCAGATGGAGGGCCAGCGCTTCCACCGGGTCGAGATCGTGCAGGATCAAGCGTGGCGATGTGCCCGTCGCCCCGGAACTCCCGGAGCAGCGTCTGGGCGTGCCACAACGCCAGATGTGGCGGCTCCGGGCCACGGCAGTCCGGCATGGGCGGCGAACAGGGGCCGGCCCTCGGTACCGGAGTGCCGCCCGTTCGGCCGCCCGCCGGGCCAGGCCGGCCGCCCGGAGCATCTCGGGCGAGCCGACCGCTCCGCCGAGCATCCGCGTCGAGCGCGGCATCGGCGGCGCCCAGGCGGGCATCGAGCACGGCCGACGGCGGTGCCGCCTCCCATGCCTCCGGAATGGCCGAGCGCACCAGCCCCGGGTTGAAGTTGAAGAACGTGGCGATCACCGTGTCGGCGCCCACCCTGCCCATGGGCGCGGCCCGGGAGGCGAAGTAGCCGGCCTCCTGCTTGATCCCGAGGCGGGCGTAGGACTCCGAGGCCTCGGGGGCGAAGTAGATCATGCCGTGGAGGGGCTCGACCGACCGCCATGTCTTGCGGGCGGTGAGGGGGGACAGCGGGGAGCCGGCGGGGCGGGGAGCCATGGTCCACGGTACCCGAACCCCCTCGGTGCCTCCGGGTGGCGCCGGCGGCACCGTCCGGCGGGGATGACGGACGGATGAACGCCGTATAGTGCCGGATAGGGATCAGACTGCGGCGATGGGTGCGCGCTCGAACTCGAGGTCGGAAACGGAGTCGGCGATGTTGAACGGTGTCTCGGGCATGATCGGCGAGACGGCGGTGGTGAAGAAGGCGGTGTCCGACAGCCACCAGCCCGGTTCGGTGTTCAGCCGGGGCGAGGAGTGGTACGCCGTCCCCCTGTTCCCCGGGACCACGATCGAGACCGGAACCACCGTCGTGGTGGCGGACGTCGAACGGGGCCTCCTGGTGGTCTACCCGGCCGACTGAGGCGCCGGCGCCCGCAGACGGCACCGGCGCCGCATTCCGGGGCGTGACGGTGCGTGTACCCCTCCGAGTGCCTACAGTGGTGCGTAGGAGGTGGTCGCCATGATCATCGGTTCCGCAGGTACATCGATCGCCCTGGCCGTGGTGGCGGTGGCCATCTTCGCCTTCATCGTCGTCTTCTTGAAGTCCTGCCTCAAGGTTGTCCAGCAGGGGTGTGTGGGGGTGGTGAAGCGGTTCGGTGAGTTCAAGACCATCTACCAGCCGGGGCTCCACGTGCTGCTCCCGCTGGCCGACCGCATGGACAAGGTGGACGTGCGCGAGTTCCCGCGGACCGGCGACCAGCAGGCGGTGATCACCAAGGACAACGTGTCGCTGTGGGTCAGCGCCACCATCTTCTGTCAGGTGACCGACGTGAAGCTGGCCCTGTTCGAGGTGAACGACTTCGGGCTGGCGATCGACCAGATGGCCCGGACCGCGCTGCGGGCGGTGTTCGGTGAGCTGACGCTGGACGAGTCGCTGTCGGAGCGGGAGACCATCAACTCCAAGATGCAGGATCACATGGCCGAGGCCACGCTCAAGTGGGGAGTGCGGCTGAACCGGATCGAGATCCTCGACATCACCCCACCGGCCAACGTCCTCCAGGCCATGTCGGAGCAGAAGGAGGCCGAGCAGCACAAGCGGGCTGCCATCTTGAAGTCCGAGGGCGATCAGCAGTCGGCCATCAACAGCGCCCAGGGGCGCAAGCAGGCCGCCGTGCTCGAGGCCGAGGGCCAAAAGACGTCGGCCATCCTCGCCGCCGAGGCCCAAAAGCAGGTGCTCGAGCTGCGTGCCGACGGCGAGAAGCGGGCCGCCCAGCTGCGGGGAGAGGGAGAATCGGCGGCGCTGAATGCCATCGATACCTCGACCATCCACCCCAACACGTTGGCGATCATGCAGCTGCGGGCACTCCAGGCACTGGCCACGTCGCCCAACTCCAAGATCGTGGTCCCCTACGAGGCTGCCGGGTTGGTGGGTGCGGCCCAGGTGCTGGTCGACGCCATGAAGGACGCCGGACTTCCCGGGGAGGCCGGGGTGTCGGGCAACGGCAACGGGAAGGCGCCACAGAGCGCATAGCCGGGGCGCCCCGCCGGAAGGGCCGCCGGCAAGGAGAGCCGGAGTGGCCTACTTCATCTCCACCTGGTCGAGGTAGCGGTCGCTCCAGTGGGTGAAGACCTCGTCGGGGAGCTTGAGGGCGTGGGTCGGTTCGAGTGCCTCCACGAAGGCACGGTCGTGGCTCACCACGACGATGGTCCCCGGCCACTGGCTCAGCATGGTGCCGACCGCCTCGATGGAGGACGGGTCCAGATTGTTGGTGGGCTCGTCGAGGAGCAGCACATTGGCCCGGCCGGCGGCCAGCATGGCCAGGCCCAGCTTGGCCCGTTCGCCTCCCGACAGGGTCTTGGGCATCTGGTGGGCCGCCTTTCCGGCGATCCCGAACATGCCGAGCAGGGCCCGACGCTCCGTCTCCTGCACCAGCACGGTGTCGTCGATGTTCGCCAGGACGGTGACCTCGGGATCGACCTGTTCGTGCTCTTGTGCGAAGTAGCCCAGCGTGACGTTGGCCCCGATCTCGACGCTTCCGGCGGACGGCTCCTGCACACCGGCCAGGCAGCGCAGGAGGCTCGACTTGCCGGCACCGTTCCGCCCGATGATCACCGCCCGGTCACCCCGGCGGCAGTGGAAGTTGACCTGGTGGAGCACGGTGGCCGCTCCGTAGGTCACGCCGAGGTCGGTGGCCCGCAGGGGAACCTCGCCCGAGCGAATCGGTGTGGGGAGGCGGAACGAGCTCTTCTTCTCCCGCTTGTGGACCTCGGTCTTGCCCGACTCGAGGCGCTCGACCCGCTTGTCGATCGACTTGGCGATCCTGGCCCGCCGGTTGGTGCTCCCACGCATGGAGTCGGCCAGCGTGGACAGCCGCTTGATCTCACGGCCCTCGAGCAGTGCGGCGCGCTCGCGCTGGCTCTGATCGGCCTCGAGCTGCACCATGTAGGACGAGTAGGTGCCCTTGAACTCGTGGAGACGCCCGTCGGAGAGGTGCAGCACCTTGTTGATCGACCGGTCCAGCAGCTTGAGGTCGTGGGACACCACCAGGATCGCACCCGGGAAGCGCTCGAGTTCCTCCATCAGCCAGCGCTTGGCCGGAAGGTCGAGGTGGTTGGTGGGCTCGTCCAGGATCATCGTGTCCGGACCCTGGAAGAGCATGCGGATGAGGTCGACCCGCCGGCGCTGACCCCCCGACAGGCTCTCGATGTCCTCGAGCAGGAGCTCCTGTCGCAGCCCGAGGCCATCGGCCAGGCGCGCCATGGTGGACTCCGCCTCGTAGCCGCCGTTCTCGCGGAATTGCTCCTCGAGATCGGAGAACAGCTCGATGTTCTCCGTGCTCGGGTCCTTGGCCATCTGGCCCCTGGCCTTGTTGAGCGCATCGTCGAGCACATCCAGTCCCCGCCCGGACAAGACGTGGGAGAAGCCGTTGGGCTCGAGACCGAGCCCGTGCGGTACCGGTACCTGGGGCAGGTAGCCGTAGGTCCCCCGGATGGCGGCGTTGCCGGTGGACCGCACGTTGCGGCCGGGCTCGTCGATGATCACCGAGATGAAGGTGGACTTGCCGGTGCCGTTCCGGCCGACCAGCCCGACCTTCTCGCCCGCGCCGACGACGAACGAGGCGTCGTGCAGCAGCGTCCGGTCGCCGATTTCGATGGTGAGGGAGGAACCGACGATCATCAGGGGAGGGGGCTGACCTGGTCACGACCGGAGTCGACCTCCGTGTCGACGGCGGGAGTCCCGGCGCGATCAACCTCGGACATTGTCCCACACGTCTCGATGGCCTCCGGCGTCAGGGCCGGACGGCGCCGCGCCGCGCCATCCGGCGGCCGGGTGACCCGACGGCCCGTGCCATCCGCCGGGCCCGCACCACCCGGTGGTGGACCATGGCCCGGAAGGCGATCTGGTGGACCGGGAGCAGCAGCCACCAGTACGCCATGCCGACCAGGCCCTTGGTGCGGAGCGAGCCGACCTGTTCGATCCGCGTGGGCTCGGTCGACGAGACCCGGAAGCCGAGCCAGGCTTCGCCGCAGAACCACAGTCGCGAGCTCAGCACCAGCATCTGGGGATCGCGGGCCTCGATCCTCCACCAGTCGACGGTGGCCCCTGCCTCGATGGTCGGTGGCCTCCCGAGCCTCAGGTCCTCCCCGAAGAGGTGGCCGAGGGCGATGCGCAGCTGCCAGGCATAGGGCCAGCCGTACCAGGCCAGCTGCCCTCCGCAGTCGTCGAGATCGGCCTCGACGCCGGCCACTTCGCCACTCGCCGCCACACCGGTCGCTCGGACCCGGGCCGACGAACGGTCGGTGTACACACCGTCCTCGAGGCCCCCGGTGCGTTCGAACAGCGATCCCGCCACCGCGTCGGCCTGCTCGTCCAGGGCCGCGGCGATGGCCGACTCCACGTCGAGAGGTCGGACCGAGAAGGCGTCGGTGGTGCGGTCGCCGGTGCGGATCGTCACCTCGTTGGTGAGGCTCCCGATGAGTGAATGGCTGACCGTCCGGTCCACCGGGGTGACCAGGTCGACCCAGTGGGCCGACAGCGAGGGACTCAGCACCGGGACCTTCACGATCAACCGGGGACGCAGCCCGCGCACCCGGGCATAGACGTCCATCATCGTCCGGTAGGTGGTCACATCCGGGCACCCGACCTCGTACACGCCCGGGTCGACGCCGACCGCCTGGCCGAGGTAGGCGAGGAGGTCCCGCAGGGCGATGGGTTGCACCCTGGTGTTGACCCACCGGGGACACACCATCATCGGGAGCCGTTCGGTCAGGTAGCGGATCATCTCGAACGAGATGCTGCCGGCCCCGAGGACCACCGCCGCCCGCAGCTCCACCACAGGGACACCGGTCGAGCCCAGCACCCGGCCCACCTCCTGACGGCTGGCCAGGTGTTCGGAGAGCTCGCCGTGCCCCAGCCCCCCGAGGTAGATGATGCGGCCCACGCCGGCCCTGGCCGCGGCGTCGGCGAAGGATCGGGCCAGCTCACGGTCCCGCTGGGCGAACCCGGGCCCACCGGCCATGGCATGGACCAGGTAGTAGGCGGCCTCGCACCCGGCCAGCGCGGTGGCGACGGCGCCGGTGTCGGAGACGTCGACCGGGCAGACGTCCACGCCGGGGTGCGAGGCCATCGTGGCGGCATCGCGCACCAGGGCGTTGACGGGGTGACCCGATGCCACCAGGTGGGGGATGAGCTGACGCCCGACGAATCCGTTGGCGCCGGCCACCGCCATCCGGCGGCCCGGGGGAACCATCGCGGACGGGCTCATCCCCCGGATACGAGCACGTCGCCCCCCGCCGGCGGTGTGGGGTCGTCCACGGCGTCGAGCCAACCCTCGGGGAGTCGCACCGGCCGCGGGCCGTTGGTGTGCCCCCGGGCCATGCGCAACGCCTCGTCCGGGAACGGGAGGTCGGACGGGAGGGTGTCGACCAGCCCGTGCACCTCGGCCAACGATCCCGCCTGGGCCAGCTGCCGTCGTACGGCGGACCCGACGGGGAACCCGGTCAGGTACCAGCCGGCGTGCTTGCGGAATTGGCGGATCCCGATGTCGTCCCCGAAGGAGCGGCACAGCAGCTCGGCGTGGTCGCGCATCATCGTCGAGATCGCGCCGAGTGACGGCGGGCCCTGGGCCGGTCGCCCGGCGAACGCGTCGGCCAGGTCCCGGAACAGCCAAGGACGTCCCAGGCATCCCCGGCCCACCACCACGCCGTCGCACCCGGTGGCGGTCACCATGGCCAGTGCGTCCGATGCCTCCCACAGGTCGCCGTTCCCGAGCACGGGGATGGAGGCCACCGTCTCCTTGAGCCGGGCGATGGCCGTCCAGTCCGCCACTCCGGAGTAGAGCTGCTCGGCGGTCCGGGCGTGGAGGGCCAGGGCCGCCACGCCCTCGTCCTCGGCGATCCGGCCGGCGTCGAGGTAGGTGAGGTGCCCGTCATCGATGCCGGTGCGCATCTTGACCGTGACCGGCACCGTCCCGGCGGCATGGACGGCGGCGCCCACGATCGAGCGGAACAGGGCGGGGTGGGCGGGGAGTGCCGCCCCCGCCCCCTGGCGGGTCACCTTGCCGGCCGGGCACCCGAAGTTGAGATCGATGTGGTCCACCCCGACCTCGTCGACCAGGCGGCGCACGGCCGCACCCATCACCCCGGGGTCGACGCCGCACAGCTGGACGCTGCGCACCGGCTCGTCATCGGCGAACGCCGCCATCGCCATCGTCTTGGCATTCCCTTCCACCAGGGCCCGGGCGGTGACCATCTCGCTGACGGTGAGCACCGCTCCGAAGGAGCGGCACAGGCGCCGGAAGGCGACATTGGTCACCCCGGCCATCGGCGCCAGCACCACCGGCGGATCGACGGCGAGCGTTCCGAGCTTGAGGCCGACGACGGCCGGTCGCCCGCCTGTCGAGGGGAGTCCGCCCCGGGGCTCGGTCATGGGCGCCGGTCCACCCAGAGGTCGGTGATGGGAATGCCCAGCTCGACGAGGAGCGCCCGCACCAGCGGCAGGGACAGCCCGATCACGTTGCCGGGATCGCCGTCCACGCCGTCGATGAACGGCGCCGACCGCCCGTCCAGGGTGAAGGCGCCCGCAACCCCCATCGCCTCTCCGGTGGCCAGGTATGCGTCCAGCTCGGCGTCGGTGGTGACTCCGAAGCGGACGGTGGTGGCGGCGACGCCGACGACCTGGTCCCCGGTCCGTTCGTCGAGGACGCAGTGGCCGGTGAACAGGGTGCCCGATCGGCCCCGCATCGCCGTGAGCCACGCTCTGGCCTGCCGGGACGAGGTGGGCTTGCCGTGGGGCCGGCCGTCGAACTCCAGCATGGAGTCGCACCCCACGACCACGGCGTCGCCCGAGGGATCGGCGACCGCCCTGGCCTTGCGCTCGGCCAGGATGGCCACCATCGCTTCGGTGCCGACGGGTCCGACGTCGTCCTCGTCCACGCCGCTGACCACCACCTTGGGGTCGAATCCGGCGTCCACCAGGAGTCTCAGCCGGGCCGGTGACCCCGATGCGAGCACCAGCGAGCGTCGGGCCATGCCCCAGAGCGTAGGCGGACGACCCGGTACCGGCGATCGCACGGAGGCCTCGGATGCGCGATCCTGGGGGAATGACCGACACCGGCATCACCGTCGCACCGACCCAGGTCGATCCGGAGCTCGACGGCGATCACGAACGGATGTCCCACATCGTGTTGGAGGGGTTCAAACCGGAGAAGGGCGACTTCGTCTCGGCCGGGCCGTCCGTGGTGGAGGGAATGGTGAACGGCACCGCCGTCAAGGCGCTGTGCGGGAAGATCTGGGTTCCGGGCCGCAACCCCAAGCGCTACCCGATCTGCCCCACCTGCAAGGAGATCGCCGAGGCCCGGGGTTGGAAGATCCCGGCTGGCTGACCCGGGGCGCCCTCCGGCATCCCCGAGCGCATACCGCCGGTGGCCGGCCACCACACCGCACCGGGTCAGGCCGCCCCCAGCGCACCGTGATCGCGGCAGTGGGCCCGGTACCCGCCGGGTGAGACCGCCACGGTCAGCCGGCGACCGCACACCGGGCAGAAACGGGGCGGGTCGAGCGGGCGCACGCACCCCCCGCACTGGGCCGCAGCCGCCCCACAGCCGGTGCAGTAGGCGCTGGTTCCTGCCCTTCCACCGCCGGAACCACCGGTGCTCACGCCAGGGTCACAGGATGCCGGTGAGCGCGCCCACCGGCATCCGCAGATCGGAGAGCATCTGGAGGTCCTCGTCGGCGGATCGGCCCAGTGTGGTGAGGTAGTTCCCGACGATCAGGGCGTTGATTCCCGAGGTCATCCCCATCGACTGGAGCTCCCGGAGCGTCACCTCGCGCCCGCCGGCATACCGCAGGATCACGCCGGGGAGCCCCAGACGGAACAGGGCGATCCAGCGGATCGCCTCCCACGCCGCCACCGGCTGTGCTTCCCCCAGCGGCGTGCCCGGACGCGGGTTCAAGAAGTTGAGGGGCACCTCGGTCGGGTCGAGCTCTTGGAGCTGGACCAGCAGCTCGATGCGCTGCTGGTCGGTCTCGCCCATCCCGATCAGCGCACCACAGCACAGCTCCATGCCGTGATCGCGCACCAGCCGGCACGTCTCCTGGCGCTCCTCCCACGTGTGGGTGGTCACGACCTTGCGAAAGAAGGAACGGGACGTCTCGAGGTTGTGGTTGTAGCGGTGCACCCCTCCGGCTGCGAAACGTCGGGCCTGTTCGTCGGTCAGGAGGCCGGCGCTGACGGCGACGTTCAGACCGGTGCGCTCGTGGACGATCGGGACCAGCTCGAGGATCCGCTGCATGGTGCGCTCGTCGGGACCCCGCACGGCCAGCACGATGCAGAACTCCGAGGCGCCGGCGGCCTTCGTCTCCTCGGCCGCCTGCAGCACCTCGTCGGTGTCGAGGAACGGCGTGGCCTTCACCGGGGTGTCGAACCGGGAGGACTGGGAGCAGAAGTGGCAGTCCTCGGGGCAGCCCCCGGTCTTCGCCGACAGGATCCCCTCCACCTCGACCTCGGGACCGCACCACGCCAGCCGCACCTGGTGGGCCAGCGCCGCCAGCGAGGTCACCCACTGGTCGGTCAATCCGGCCAGGTCGGTGAGCTCTGGTGCGGTCAGGAGCCGGCGCTCGTCGATGAGCGCCGTCTCGGCGGCCCGCAGTCGGGCCCGGGCCAGGGCTGGATCCACGTCGGGCCGGTCCACCGCCGGGCCACTGCGGCGCAGGTTGGGCGCCGAGAGGGCCACGGTGGTACGGATGGGGGTGTCAGTGGTGTCGCCGGGCATGCCGTTACGGTAGTTGGCCGGCGGGTCCAGCAGAAAAAGACGACAGGGGAACATCGTGGCATGGGACTTTTCGACCGAGCCGGAATTCGAGCTGCAGCTGGCCTGGATGCGCCAGTTCGTGCGGGACGAGATCTTCCCGCTCGAGACCCTGGACCTCACCCATGAGGTCCTCATCGAGGCGGTGAAACCCCTGCAGGAGGAGGTCAAGGGGCGAGGGCTGTGGGCCTCCCATCTCCCTCCGGAGCTCGGGGGCGGGGGGTTCGGGCAGGTCAAGTTGGGCCTGATGCACGAGATCCTCGGTCAGACGCCCTACGGACCGGTGGTCTTCGGCAACAATGCACCCGACTCGGGCAACGCCGAGCTGCTGGCCATCGGCATCGAGTCGTCCGGCCGGGAGGAGCAGCGCGAGCGATGGCTCCTGCCCCTGCTTGGATGGACGGATGCGGAGCGGGTTCTCCATGACCGAGCCCGGGGCCGGCGCCGACCCGACCATGATCGCCACGACGGCGGTCCGGGACGGCGACGAGTGGGTGATCGACGGCCACAAATGGTTCACGTCCAACGGTTCGGTGGCCGATTTCCTCATCGTCATGGCGGTGACCAACCCGGACGTCCATCCCTACCAGGGGTGCTCGATGATCGTGGTGCCGGCCGACGCGCCCGGTGTGGACATCGTGCGCGACGTGGCGACGATGGAGGACCCCGTCGAGCACTTCGGAAAGTTCGGTGGCCATGCCGAGATCCGCTACCGCGAGGTCCGGGTGCCCTACGAGAACCTGATCGGCGTGGAGGGGGAGGGGTTCCTCCTGGCGCAGAAGCGGCTGGGACCGGGTCGGATCCACCACTGCATGCGCTGGCTGGGCCAGTCCCGTCGTGCCTTCGACATGCTGTGCGAGCGGGCGGTCTCACGGACCACCCACCATTCCCTGCTGGCCGAGAAGCAGACCATCCAGAATTGGGTGGCGGACTCCTTGGCCGAGATGACCGCGGCCCGCCTCATGACCTTGTTCGCGGCATGGAAGATGGACACCGAGGGTGCGTCGGCGGCGCGGGTGGAGATCGCCATGATCAAGTACTACGGAGCAGGCGTCCTCTACAACGTGATCGACCGGGCCATCCAGGTGCACGGCGCCCTGGGCTTCTCCACCGACCTCCCGCTCGAGTCGATGTACCGCCACGCCCGCGCCGCCCGCATCTACGACGGGCCGGACGAGGTGCACAAGGTGACGGTGGCCCGCCAGACCCTCAAGGGATACAAGCCGGTGGAGGTCCCGAGCGAGCACGTCCCGACCCGGCGGGCCGATGCCCGGCAACGCTTCGCCCATCTGCTGGAGGTGGAGACGGCCGACCGCTGAGGCCAGGACCTGCGCTCCCCGGGCGGGCGAACGGGTCAGCCCGGGGGGCGCAGGTCGCCGAAGGAGGGTGGCCGCTTCTCCCGCAGGGCGGCGACCCCCTCGCGGTAGTCGGGACCGGCCATCATCGGATCGAGGAGCTCTTCGGCCGCGCGGACGGCCTCGGCCGCCGTCAGGTGGAAGGCGTCGTAGACCTGGAGTTTGGAGGCGGCCATCGAGGCCGGGGAGACGGTGGTGGCCAGCGTCCGGGCGTAGTCGTGGGCGCGGTCGGCGAGCTCGTGGTCGTCGACCACGGCACTGACGAGGCCCAGGGCGAGCGCCTCGTCGGCCAGTGATCGTGCGACTCGAGACGATGAGCTCGAGCGCTCGGGAGAGCCCGATCAGCCGGGGGAGCAGCCAGGCCAGACCGAATGCGCACGGGAGGCCGAGCTTCCCGTGCGCCGTGGTCAGCCTGGCCCCGGCGGCGGCGATCCGCACGTCGCAGTAGCAGCTCAGGGCGAATCCGACCCCGGCTGCCGGTCCGTTGATGGCGGCGATGATCGGCTTGGGGATACCGAAGTGGTAGGCCAACTCGGCATCGAACTCGGGCCGGACCCCGAACCCCGGGGTGGCCGGGCCGTCGGCATCCCAGGAGCGGTAGGTGCCACGGGCGGCGTGCCCGGCCAGGTCGTCGGAGTCGGCGCCGGCGCAGAACCCCCGACCGCTCCCGGTCACCACGATGGCCCGGACGTCAGGGTCATCCGATGCCAGCTGCAGCAACCCGCGGTACTCCGAGTTCATCCTGCTCGTCCAGGCGTTGAGGCGCTCTGGACGGTCGAGGGTGATGGTGGCGACCTGGTGGCGGACCTCGTAGCGGGTGGCCTCGAGCCCGGACGGGCCGGACGGTTCCGGGGACGTCACCCGTGCCGGGGTCCGCGACCGCCCCGCCCGCTACGGACCGCGGTAGCCATGGGGTCGGGATCAGTACCGGTAGGTGTCCGGCTTGTACGGGCCGTCGACCGAGACGCCGATGTACTCGGCCTGCTCCTTGGTGAGCGTCGTCAGGCGGACCCCGAGGGCATCGAGGTGGAGCCGGGCCACCTTCTCGTCGAGGTGCTTGGGCAGCACGTACACCTTGTTCTCGTAGTCGTCGGCGTTGTTGAACAGCTCCATCTGGGCCATCGTCTGGTTGGTGAAGGAGTTCGACATCACGAAGCTCGGGTGTCCGGTGGCGTTGCCCAGGTTGAGGAGCCGGCCCTCGGAAAGGATGATCACGGCGTGCCCGTCGGGGAAGACCCACTTGTCCACCTGTGGCTTGATGTTCACCCGCTCGACGCCGTCGATCTTCAACAGGCCGGCCATGTCGATCTCGTTGTCGAAGTGGCCGATGTTGCCCACGATGGCCTGGTGCTTCATCCGACTCATCTGGTCGGCGGTGATGACGTCCTTGTTGCCGGTGGTGGTCACGAAGATGTCGGCGGAGTCGACCACGTCCTCGAGGGTGGCCACCTGGTAGCCCTCCATGGCGGCCTGCAGGGCGCAGATCGGGTCGACCTCGGTGACCACGACCCGGGCACCCTGGCCCCGTAGGGAGTCGGCGCAGCCCTTGCCCACGTCGCCGAACCCGCACACGACCGCCACCTTGCCGCCGATGAGCACGTCGGTGGCCCGGTTGATCCCGTCGATGAGCGAGTGCCGGCACCCGTACTTGTTGTCGAACTTGGACTTGGTGACGGCGTCGTTCACGTTGATGGCGGTGAACAGCAGCTCGCCGGCCTGCTCCATCTCGTTGAGCCGGTGGACACCGGTGGTCGTCTCCTCGGAGACCCCCTTGATCCCGTTGGCGATGGTGGTCCACCGGCTGGGGTCCTCGGCCAGGCTCCTGGTCAGCACCTCGAGGACCACGCCGAACTCCTCGGAGTCGGCCGTGGACGGATCGGGAACAGCGCCGGCCTTCTCGAACTCGACCCCCTTGTGGACGAGGAGCGTGGCATCGCCTCCGTCGTCGAGGATCATGGTGGGACCGTCCCCCGGCCACGCCAACGCCTGCTCGGTGCACCACCAGTACTCCTCGAGCGACTCGCCCTTCCACGCGAATACCGGTACCCCGCTCGGGCGCTCGACGGTGCCGTGTGGCCCCACGGCGACGGCAGCGGCGGCATGGTCCTGGGTGGAGAAGATGTTGCAGCTGGCCCAGCGGACCTCGGCCCCGAGGGCCGTCAGCGTCTCGATGAGCACCGCGGTCTGGATGGTCATGTGGAGGGAACCGGTGATCCGCGCGCCGCGCAGAGGCTGCTCGCTCCCGTGCTCGTCCCGCATGGCCATGAGGCCGGGCATCTCGTGCTCGGCCAGCTCGATCTCCTTGCGTCCGAACTCGGCCAGGGAAAGATCGGCCACCTTGAAGTCGGGTCGAAGCTGGTCGCTGCTCATGGGGCTCCTTCGTCGGGCCCGGCCACACACTGAGGACGGGCAATCGTAGGCACGCGGGTCCTGCTTGACCGCGTCTGACCGGACCGGGGTCGGTTGGACCAGGTGCGAGAGGTCCGTTCGCCCCGGATCCGACCCCCGCATCGTAGCCCACCGGGCCGGGAACCGGGCCGGTGGGCCCCCCGGACCCGACCGATGGGGCGCGGGGAGGCGGTGGGGCCGCCCCCGCCCGGGGATTCCCCGATCGATCCTCGGGGCACGCCGCAGCGGGCCGCTACCATCGGCCTGCACGGAGCCCGTCGAGGCCGCCCGTGCGCGAGCGATAGGGGAGAACCTTGGTGGGACGACCGACAGCGAAGAGACCGGGATTCCGTCGGCACCGTGGCACCCCGACGACAAGACGGTGGCGGGGGACCCTCACGCTCCTCGCCACGTGCGTCATCGGTGGTGGCGCACTCGCCGCCTGCAGCTCTTCGTCCGGATCGGCCTCCTCCACCACCGCGCTCGGGCAGCGCCGTCCTGCTCGTCGGGACCTTCGCCGGCCACGCCGGCAACTACAAGACCATCCAGTCGGCCGTCGATGCCGCCAAGCCGGGGGACTGGGTCCTCGTGGCGCCGGGGGACTACCACGAGAACGCCGACGAGTCGGGCGTGAAGACGGACCCGACCCATGGGGACATGGGCGGGGTGATGATCACCACCTCGGGGATCCATCTGCGCGGCATGGACCGGTCGACGGTCATCGTGGACGGCACCAAGGACGGCTCGTCCGGTGCGTGCAGCGCCGACCCGAGCGCGCAGAACTTCGGGGCGGCCGGCAGTGACGGGAAGGCGGTGGGCCGCAACGGCATCATGGTGTGGAAGGCCGACGACGTCACCGTCGACAACCTCACCGCCTGCAACTTCCTCGCCGGCACCGGCGACTCGGGCAACGAGATCTGGTGGAACGGGGGAGCCGACAGCGGAAAGGTCGGGCTGAAGGGGTACTCGGGAAGCTATCTGACGGCGACGTCGACGTACTTCAGCAACCAGGGCACCGCCGACCAGCAGGAGGCGACCGCTGCCCAGTACGGCATCTTCTCGTCCAACGCCCAGGGCCCGGGTACCTGGAACCAGCTGTATGCCAGCAACTTCAACGACTCGGGCATGTACGTCGGCGCATGCCTGCAGGTGTGTGGCATCACCATCGACCACGCGTGGATGGAGTTCAACGCACTCGGTTACTCGGGAACCAATTCGGGCGGCGCGGTCGTGGTGGAGAACTCACAGTTCGACAACAACCAGGACGGCTTCGACACCAACACCCAGATCGACGGAGACCCGCCGGCCCCGCAGAACGGCGCCTGCCCGGGCAACGGGACCAGCCCCATCACCCACACCCATTCGTGCTGGGTGTTCATGCACAACAACGTGCATGACAACAACAACCCCAACGTGCCCGAGGCGGGGAACGCCGCCGCCGGTCCTACCGGAACGGGAATGACCCTGTCGGGCGGTCGCAACGACACGGTGATGGACAACACCTTCAGCAACAACGGGGCATGGGGGTTCTTGATGGTCCCCTACCCGGACTCGGGCACACCGTCGCTCAACCAGTCGTGTCCGGCCACGGGAGGCGTGGAGACGCCCGGGTTCGGCTGCGTGTACGACCCGATGTCCAACGCCTTGAAGGACAACACCTTCAGCCACAACGGCTACCTGGGGAACCCGGGGAACGCCGACTACGGCCAGATCGTCCTCGACCCCGGCCAACCCCAGAACTGCTACTCGGGCAACGTCGCACCCAACGGCAGCGTGCCCTCCAACCTCGAACAGCTGCAGCCGACGTGCGGGAAGATCACCACCGCCGCCAACACGGGCGGTCCACTGCTGGCCCAGGTGCTGTGCGACACCGGGTTCAGCGCCTGCCCGGCCGGCGCCAACTATCCCGTGCGCACCGGGGTGGTCATGCACCCGCTGCCCCAGGGTCTGGGCACCATGCCCGACCCGTGCTCGGGGGTGCCGTCCAACCCGTGGTGCCAGGGCGGCAAACCGGTCTGAACCGCCTCCGTGGGCCGGCCCGGTTCGTCTCGCGCCATCAGGGCGCGGACGAGGGGGCGGGCAGGGTGAAGGACAGGGGAAGGTCGGAGGACGACTGCCCGACAGCCACCGTGTAGTTGCCCGGCACCGTGGTCCAGCCACCCTGGAGGTAGGCGGCGAACGCGGTGGACGGGATGGACATCGTCACCGTCCGGGTCCGCCCGGGGGCCACCGCCACGGAGGCGAACGCCGCCAGCTGGGCGGGGGGCTCGTCGGCGGCGGCCGGCTGGGTGACGTAGGCCTCGGGAACGGCGATGCCCGCCCGTCGTCCGGTGTTGGTGACCGCGACGGTCAGGCTCACCCCACCGCCCACGTCGGCGTGGCGACGCAGATGGCTCAGGGTGAACCGGGTGTAGGAGAGCCCGAAGCCGAAGGGGAACAAGGGCCGCACGCCGGTGGCGTGGTCGTAGCGGTAGCCGATGTCGAGGCCCTCGGAGTAGGTGGAGGTCAATGCCACACCGGGCCACTGCGCCGCCGTGTCGATCGGCGAGGCAGCCTGGTCGGCAGGAAACGTGATCGGCAGTCGGCCGGCCGGGTCGACGTCCCCGAAGAGGAGGGCGGCGATGGAGGCGCCGTCCTGTTCGCCCGGGTACCAGCCCTCCACGACGGCGGCCACACGGTGGAGCCACGGCATCAGCACGGGGCCGCCGGTGTTCAGGACCACCACGGTCCGGGGGTTGGCGGAGGCGACCGCGTCGATGAGGGCGTTCTCGTCGCCGGGGAGGGAGAGCGACGGCCGGTCGAACGACTCGGAGTTGAAATCGCCGGCGAAGACCACCGCCGTGTGCGCCGATGCGGCCGCCCTGGCCGCCGCCGCGATCTGGCCGCTGACGTACTGCCAGCCCAGGGTGAACGTGCCTGGCACCACGGTCGACTCACCCGACGGTGTCGTCTTGTCGATGGGCTCCCAGGCCAGGTGGACCCGGTAGTGCCGCCCGGCCGTCAACGACACCGTCTGGGACCACCGGCCCAGCCCGTGGGCGAGCGGGTCGGAGACCGCCGGCGCCCCGTCGAGGGAGAGGCTGGCCGTCCCGGGTCCCTGGAGCGAGACCGTGTAGAGGCCCGTCCGAAGCGGTGTGAGCGTCCCGGTGAACGTGGCGGCGGCGTCCGTCCACCCCGCCGGCAGGATGACCCGGGTCCGGGTGGGTGAGGTGGCCGCACCCAGCGATAGTCCGCCCCGACCCAGGGAGATCGCGTGGGTGGACCGCTCCACCGGCGGGAGCGACGCCGAGCCGCCCAGTCGTGGCTTGATCGCCGGGTGGGGGCTCAACTGCAGGTCGGCCGTGGGCTCGACCATCTCGATCGACTGGGCGGCCCCGGAATCGGAGTCCGTCCGGGTCAGTGTCAGGGTGAGGCCGTGCGCACCCCCCGACGCCGGGGTCAGCAAGCTGGTGGGGACGGCGGGCAGATTCCGGGTGGTGCTCCCCCCGTTGACGTAGGTGATCCTGGCCCCGGAGCCCACCCGCTGACGGATGGCCTGCAGGGGTGTGGAGACGAAGGGGGCGACGACCCTGGAGCTGCCGTAGCCGGTGGTGACCGGCGCCGTCGAGGCGTCTGCCCCGATGACGGCCAGGGACCGGTCCGGTGAGGGGGAGAGGGGGAGGACACGGCCCTGGTTCTGGAGCAGCACGGCGGAGCGCTCGGCGACCTGCAGGGCGAAGTCGGTGTGGGCGTCGGTGGCGACATCGGTGTCGGGGGATCCACCTCCCGGCTGCCCGACCAGGCCGGCGGTGAACATCTGGGTCAGCACCGTCACCGTGGCGGCATCCACGCTTGCCGTCGGCAGCTGGTGCTCGGCTACCAACTGGGCCAGCGTCCTCACCCGTTCCGGCTTGATCATGTCGGTGCCGGCGCCCAACGCGGCGATGGGATCGTGGACCGAGCCGAGGTCGGAGCGGACCAGGCCGGTGAACCCCCACTGCGCCAGCACGGACAGCAGCTGAGGGTCCTGGCACTGGTACGTCCCGTTGAGCTTGGGGTAGGCGCACATCACCGTCGAGACGTGGGCCCGGGTGACGGCAGCCTTGAACGGTGGGAAGTAGATCTCTTGGAGGGCCCGCTCCGAGACGACGTCGTCGAGTGCGCCACGGTCGGTCTCCTGGCCGTAGACGGCGAAGTGCTTGGCCATGGCCATCGTCCCGGTCGACTGGATCCCCTCGATGTCGGCCACACCGATGTCGGCCACCAGCAACGGGTCTTCACCGAACCCCTCGTAGTCACGACCGCTCTCGGGCACCCGTTCGACGTTGAGGGTGGGTCCCTGGATGACGTCGATGCCCTGCCCGGCCGCCTCGCTCCCCTGGACCTGCCCGTACGACCGGGCCAGCGACGGGTCGAACGTCGCCGCCAGCCCGAGCGGGGAGGGCAGCTGGGTCACGTCCACGGCACCGAACGCCACACCCTGGGGCCCGTCCTGGAGCGTGAGTGCGGGGATGCACAGTCGGGGGACCCCCGCGTTCATGTTCTCGAACTCACCCGACTCCACCAGCACGATCTCGCCGAGCTTTTCGGCCAGTGTCATCCGTCCGGCAACCAGGCGGGCCAGCGCGGCGGCGGACAGATGGCGGTCCATGGCCGCCTGCAGCCACGGGCACCGGGTGGCGATCTCAGCCGTGGCCGCCGTGCCCGGCACTCCGGGCGTCCCCGGCCCCTGCGTTCCGGCCGAGGTCCCCGAGGCCCCGTTCCCCACCCCGTTCCCCGCGCCCACCCCGGCCCCGTTCCCCCCACCGCGGAGCACATCGGGCGCCGGGCTCCGGGCCACCAGGAAGAAGGCGACGACGAGGAGGAGCACCACCGCCGCTGTGATGAGCCAACCCTTGGCCCGGCGGCGACTCCTCGCGACACGAGGGCTGTCGGTGGTTCGGGTCACGTTGGTGGCTCACCATACCGATCGGACTCCGGTCGAAACGGTCACCACCGGGGGGTCGGGCGGCCAGTAGTAGTTGACCAAATCAGTCGGATTTGGAAAGATCAGGGTGACGAACGCCGTCCCCACGTTCGGCGAGTGCCGCCGGGGGATCGTTCGAAGGAGGCCACTGCCATGTCCGATTGGGGCTTCGAAACCCGCCAGATCCACGCCGGTGCATCTCCGGACCCGACCACGGGCGCCCGTGCCGTGCCGATCTACCAGACCACGAGCTACACCTTCCGCGACACGGCGCACGCTGCCGCCCTGTTCGGCCTCGAGGAGCTCGGGAACATCTACACCCGCATCATGAACCCCACCCAGGCGGTGTTCGAGGAACGGGTGGCGGCCCTCGAGGGAGGGGTGGCGGCACTCGCCGTCGCCAGCGGCCAGGCGGCCGAGACCATCACCCTCCTCAACCTGGCTGAGAACGGTGGCCACGTGGTGTCGTCCGCCTCCCTCTACGGCGGGACCTACAACCTCCTGCACTACACACTGCCCAAGTTCGGGATCGAGGTGACGTTCGTCGACAATCCCGATGACCTCGATGCGTGGCGCGCCGCCATCCGCCCCAACACCAAGGCGTTCTACGCCGAGACCCTCGGGAACCCCAAGGGTGACGTGCTGGACTTCGAGAACGTGGCGGCCATCGCCCACGAGCACAACATCCCCCTGGTGGTGGACAACACACTGGCCACGCCGTATTTGGCCCAGCCGCTGCTCCACGGGGCCGACATCGTGGTCCATTCGGCCACCAAGTTCATCGGCGGCCACGGCACGTCGATCGGGGGGATCATCGTCGACGGTGGGGCGTTCGACTACGAAGGCAGCGGTCGGTTCCCGGGGTTTACGGAGCCGGATCCCAGCTATCACGGACTCGTCTTCGGTCAATTGCCCGAGGCGCTGTTTCCGGCCAGGTTCGTCCTGAAGGCCCGGCTGCAGTACCTGCGGGACATCGGGCCCGCCATCGCGCCGCTCAATTCGTTCCTCTTCCTCCAGGGGCTCGAGACCCTCAGCCTCAGGATGGAGCGTCACGTCCAGAACGCCACCACCGTCGCCAACTGGCTCGAGGCCCGCGGCGACGTGCGATGGGTGGCCTACCCGGGTCTGGAGTCGAGCCCGTGGCACCAGCGCCAGGAGCGGTACCTGCCCAAAGGAGGCGGGGCCATCCTGGCCTTCGGCATCGACGGCGGGGCCGAGGCCGGGCGCACCTTCATCGAGGGTCTCGAGCTGTTCAGCCACCTGGCCAACGTGGGCGACGTACGCAGTCTGGCCATCCACCCGGCCTCGACGACCCATTCGCAGTTGACCGAGGCCGAGCAGATCACCACCGGCGTGACGCCCGACCTGGTCCGCCTGTGCATCGGCCTCGAGTCGATCGAGGACATCATCGCCGATCTCGAAGCCGGATTCCGCGCCATCAAGGGTGCGTGACGCGACCGGTACTGGCCGGGGTCTGGCAACCTGGTGATGATCCCGGCCACCGTCAGTTCGCCGTCGTGGCCGACGCCGAAGACGGCACGGGGCTCGATCTCGAGGCTGGTGGCTCACTCGGCCATGTGACGGTGGCCTATGAGACCTGGGGATCGCCGAACCCGCGGATGACGAACGCGGTGCTGGTTCTCCACGCACTGACCGGTGACTCGCACGCCGCGGGACCGGCCGGACCCGGCCACGTGGAGCCCGGATGGTGGGAAGGGATGATCGGGCCGGACGCCCCCATCGACACGAACCGGTTCTTCGTGGTGTGCCCGAACGTGCTGGGCGGGTGCCAGGGGACCACGGGGCCGGCCTCGTCCGCACCCAACGGCACGCCCTACGGGTCCCGGTTCCCGCTGGTCACGATCCGCGACCAGGTGGCGGTGGAGGTGGCCCTGGCCGACCGCCTCGGTATCCAGAGGTGGGCGGGTGTGGTCGGCGGATCGATGGGCGGGATGCGGGTACTCGAATGGTGCGTGGGCCACCCGGATCGGGTCGACCGGGCCGTCGTCCTGGCCGTCGGGGCGGCGGCCTCCGCCGAGCAGATCGCCTTGTGTTCGCTCCAGGTGCGGGCCATCAGTGCCGACCCCGCCTACGTCGGGGGCGACTACTACCTGACCGGTGCCCGACCCGACGAGGGCCTGTCGCTGGCCCGCGGGATGGGCCAGGTCACCTACCGCAGCCAGGCGGAGTTCGAGAGCCGGTTCGGTCATTCGGCCCAGGCGGACGAGGACCCGCTGAAAGGCGGGCGGTTCGCGGTCGAGTCGTATCTCGAGCACCAGGGGGAGAAGTTGGTGCGGCGGTTCGATCCCAACTCGTACGTCGTGCTGAGCGAGGCCATGAACCGACACGACGTCGGACGGGGTCGGGGTGGTGCCGAACGGGCGCTCGCCCGGGTGCGCGCCGACGTGACGGTGGCCGGCATCCGCACCGACCGCCTCTATCCCCTCACGTTGCAGGAGGGACTGGCCCGGTTACTGCCCGGGGACCGACCGGTGACCGTCATCGAGTCGGTGTCGGGACACGACGGGTTCCTGCTGGAGATGGACCAGGTCGGCGCGGTGGTGTCGGAGGCGCTCGCCCCCTGAACCGACCCGATCGGCCGGGCGGGTCGGCCGGGCGGGTCGGCCGGGCCGGGGCCGGGTTCGCCGGGAACCTTGGCCGATCACTTTCCAAAATTACATACCGTTGGGAGGTCATGCTGGTGGCCTCTTCCCCGCCGGATTGCAATGGTGTAATCAAATATGTAATGTAACTATGTAATCATCACCGCAATCAACAGTCAGGGAGAGACCATGGGACCTCGAGGAAGCGGGCGGCGCCACGCCGTCGGAGTGAGCGACGAGAGACCTTCGATCGAGGGACTGGACGGCTGGCTGGTGGGTCGGCTGCCCGAGGACTGGTTCGAAGGCCAGCCGTCGGTGACCGTCGACCGGGACGAGATCGTGATCACCGGCCGGGTAGCCGCACCAGCGCTACCGGCCGGAGGCGACGAAGTGACCACAGCCGCGGCAGAGGCGGGTCGGATCACCCGGTTCCGGGAGGAGACGCGCGACGAGCGGATGGCCATCGACCGCGAAGCTCAGCATCGCTACGGGCGGAGCATCGCCTGGGGGGCCGAGGTGGGCGGTAGCACTTCGTTGTTCACCAACCTCTCCGTACCGGTCATGACGCGATTGCGGCAGCCGGAGCGACTCGTCCTCGACACCCTGGTCGACAGCGGTGTGGCGCGCAGCCGTTCTGACGCGCTGGCGTGGTGCGTGAAGCTGGTGGCCACGAACACCGACGCGTGGCTCGCCGATCTACGCGATGCCATGCAGGCAGTCGAGTCGGTCCGTCAGCAGGGGCCTGGCGCGGCCTAGGCGGAGATGGTCCGCCGGGCCCGGATCGGGCGGCGGCGGCGACATCCCGGTCGGGCCCGCAGTCCACCAGTGGCCGTCCGTCGGTAACCTGCCAGCGATGGGGAGTACCTGGGTCCGCGCCACGACGTGCAGGGCCTTGGCCGTCGTCCTGGTGACGGTGGTCGGTGCCGGATGGGCGGGAGCCGCCGGTGCTGGCCCCGTGACCGACCCTGCCGCGTGGACCGTGTACCACCAGGACGCGGCCGGCAACGGGGTGGCTCCGGTGGTGACCTCCGTCGATACGTCGACCCGGGCATGGACCTCCCCGGCGCTCGACGGCCAGATCTACGGGGAACCGTTGGTTGCCGGGGGGCGGGTCTACGTCGCCACTGAGGACGACGTGGTCTACGCCCTTTCGTCGACCACCGGCTCTGTGGTCTGGTCCACCCGGGTGGCCGAACCGGTGCCGGCGACATCATTGCCGTGTGGCGACATCCAGCCCACCGTGGGAATCACGGGCACCCCGGTCATCGACCTGGCTCGTGGCGAACTGTACGCCGTGGCCGACGAGCTCTCGGGCGGGAGGCCGACCCACGTGCTCGTCGGCCTGTCGACCGCATCGGGCGCGACCGAGATGACCGAGGACGTCGACCCGTCCGGTGCTGATCCGGCCGCACTCCTGCAGCGCAGCGGCCTCGCCTTGGACGGGGGAGAGGTCGTGCTCACGTTCGGGGGCAACTACGGGGACTGTGCGTCCTACCGGGGCCGGGTGGTGGCGGTGCCCGAGGCCGGAGGAACGCCCACCATTTTCACCGTCGATGCGGCCACAGGCGAGTCCCAGGGCGCCATCTGGATGGGTGGGGCCGCTCCTGGCGTCGACGCGGCCGGGAACATCTGGGTCGGCGTCGGCAACGGGTCGGTGACCTCGTCGTCGCATCCCTACGACGACAGCGATTCGGTGCTCGAGCTGTCACCGTCCCTCGACCTCGAGCAGTACTTCGCTCCCGCCGACTGGGCGTCCAACAACGCCCGTGACCTGGACATGTCGATGGAGCCGGTACTCCTCGCCGATGGGCACGTCCTGATCGCCGGCAAGTCCCGCATCGCCTATGTTCTCGACGGCTCCCACCTCGCGGGCATCGGCGGCCAACAGGCGCAGTTCCCATTGCCCTGCAGCGACGACGTGGACGGGGGGAGTGCAGACGTCGACGGGACCGTCTACCTGCCCTGCCTCAGCGGTGTCATCGCGGTATCGGTCACCGCCGCCGGAACGATTCGGACACTGTGGAGCTCCGGTACCGGTGGCGGGCCTCCGATCGTCGCTGCCGGGCTGGTGTGGACCATCGGCCAGAACGGGGTGCTCTACGGCCTCGACCCCTCCGACGGAGCGACGCGCCAAGAGGCGAGCGTCGGGACGCCGGCCAACCACTTCCCGACCCCGGCGGTGGGTGACGGGCTGCTGTTGGCCCCTTCTTCCGACCGGGTGGTGGCCTTCGCCACCAGGTCCGGCAGCGAAACGACCACCCTGCCGACGGCGGGGACCACCACTCCGCCGACCACCGGTCGGCCCACGGGCCCTGTGGCCGCTCCGGTCGCCGCCGGCAGCGGAGGGACCCCGGCGGTCGGCGTGGCCGGCATCGTGGCTGGGGTCGTGGTTGTGCTCGGGCTCGGCGGACTGTGGTGGAGGAGGCGTCGTCGGCATCGCCCCGGGGGTGAACGGAGCTAGCCGCGACCCGCTGCTGGGACCGGTGGACCCGAGGGCCAATCCCCGTCCACTCCCACCTGGCCCGTCGACTCGTTCTGCCCCGTCGACCCGTTCTGCCGCGCCAGGCCCCGGGCGTGGAGGTGGCGAATGGCGAGCAGGCCCAGCACGCCGGCCACGAAGCAGGAGGCGGCGCCCACCCCGAGCCCGACCCTCGCCCCGGCATGGGCGGTGACCCAGCCGATGGCCGGGCCTCCGATCGGCGTCGACCCCAGGAACGCCACCGACCACAGCGCCATCACACGACCCCTCATCTGTGGATCGGTGGCCAGCTGGAGCGTGGAGTTCCCCATGGAGAGGAACGACACGCTGGCGTAGCCGACCATGGCCAGGGCGATGAACTCGATGGCCAGCAACGGGGCCAGCGAGGCGAAGAGGATGACTACGCCGAACAGGAAGGAGGCCCCCACCATCGCCCGCAGCCCCGTCTTCCCCCGGGCTGCGGTCATCAGGCCCCCGACGACGGCGCCGATCCCCATCGCCGCAGTCATGACTCCGTAGACCTCTGCGCCGCCGTGGAACACCTGTTTGGCCGCCACGGGCAGTGTCACCTGGAACTCGTAGGCGAGCATCCCGACCAGGCCCATCATGAGCAGGGGCACCGCCAGCTGCGGTGTCCTGGCCACATAGCGGAAGCCTTCGCGCAGTTGCCCCCGTCCCCGAGCCGTTGGTGGGGCCGGCTGCAACTGGGCGCGGTCCATCGTGGTGAGGGACGCCACCACGGCGACGAAGCTGAGCCCGTTGATGGCGAAGCACCACCCCGTGCCGACGGTGGCGATCAGGAGCCCGGCGACGGCCGGACCCACGGCCCGTGCCGCGTTGACCAAGGTTGAATTGAGGCTCACGGCATTGCGCAGGTCCTTCGGTCCGACCATCTCCAGGACGAACGCCTGGCGCGAGGGGTTCTCGAAGCAGTTGTTGAGCCCCAGGACGACGGCCAGGACGCACACGTCGATGAAGGTGACCGTATGGGTGAGCGTGAGGGCGGCGAGCACGAGGGCCTGGACGCCCATGAGCGACTGGAGCACGATCATCAACCGGCGCTTGTCGACCCGGTCGGCGATCACGCCGCCGTACGGGCCGAGGAGCAGGACCGGGAGTGTCTGCAGCGCCACGACCAGGCCGAGGTCGGTGGCGGAGTTGGTGAGGGTCAGCACCAACCAAGCCTGAGCTGTCGTCTGCATCCAGGTGCCGACCAGGGAGATGGCCTGACCGGTGAAGTAGCGCCGGTAGTTGGGGACCGACAAGGACGAGAAGGTGCGCCGGGACGCGGCCCTGATGGTCACCGGTTGAGGCCCTTCAGCGATTCGGCCACCACCTGCAGGACGGGCAATGCCTCGGAGAGCTTGAGTCGCTGATCATCGTCGAGGTGGTCGAGGGCCCTGGTCAGGGCATCGGTGCGCTCACGCCGAACCTTGTCCACCAGGCGCCGGCCGTCCCTGGACACGGTGACGAAGGCCGCTCGGCCATCGGCGACGTCAGGCGTGCGCACGACCAGGTCGGCGGATTCCAGCTTTCCGACGATCCGGGACAGCATCGTCGGATTGAGGCCCTCTTCGGCGGCCAGGTCCGACAGGCGGACGGGCCCCAGGCGGAAGATCGAGGCCAGGACCTGGTACTGGGTGGGGGAGAGCCCGGACCCGGCGCGGGTCTGACGCAGGTGTCGCCCGAGGCGGGCGATCACCGTGCGCATGCTGTTGGGGAGATCTACCCCGTCGTGGTCGGCCATGGCCCCATTCTATCAACTAGATGCTTGCCAGCAGGCATCTAATGGGGGCACCCGACCCCGGCCGTCCAGCTGCGGTGTCAGCCTCGGAGGGAGGTGATGTCGAACTCCAGAGCCGGGTCGTCCAGTGGGAGGATCATCTGTGGCGAGAGCGAGCGGTGCTGATCGGCGACGAGGTGGACCACCGTTCCGTAGGCGATGAAGCTGACGGCGTGCCGGGCGAACTCCATGGGGCCCTCGGACACCTTGACTTCGACCACCCCCGTCCCGTCCATCGACAGTGCTGCCCGCTGCATCCGCTCCATCGCCGACTCCCGTGCCGAGTACATGGCTTCGGTGAAGTTGGTCAACTCGACGTTCTGCGATTTCTGCCTCATGACCGTACCCGCCGATCGGCGAGGCGCATAGACGAAGCTGGCTCCGACCGCCAGGCCCAGCGGCGCCCATCCTGAGGTCAGGAGCAGTGAGAAATCCCGTCCCGAGAGGTCCGACACGAACACCGGCTCGGCGGACAGGCCCGTAGAGTCGACGGGACGAACCGCCGTCCCCACCAGCACGACGTCGACGTGGTGGCGATGCACCTCGGCGGTCACGTGGACGCCCACCACGCCACGCCCACCGACCTTGGTGCACTCCTGGTGGAGGTGGTCACTGGCTCCGGCGAAAGCCTGCGCGTAGGCGTTGGAGGCGTAGGCGATCTCCCCCTGCCCCCAGTTCCACACCCCCATCGGGATCGAGTAGAGGGTCGCGCCGCAGACGAGCTGCAGCGGCTCCCATCCGATGGCGTGGAGGGCGATCTCCTCGTCGATGGAGAGGTCCGAGGTCCGCGCCGCCCGTTTGGAGCCCCCTGACCCACCCGAGCGTGCCGGTGCGCTCAAGAAGTCGGCGGCCTGACGCATCTCGGCCGAGATGTCGACGGGTCCCGTGTCGTCGCCGCCCGTCGCGGTGCTCACAGGAGGCGCACCGTGGGCCGGGGAGCGGGGAGGGGGTCGAACGCCTTGAACCGTCGGACGCGGTTGCCGCGCAGGATGCACTGGAGCTCGGCATCACCCTGTCCCAGTTCCCGCTGGGTGGTGATCATCGAGGCGCCGTGCAACGAGTCCTGGCCGAGTTGGGCGCGGACCTGCTCCCTGGCGATCCGGCGCACCGCCATGTGGGCACGGGACGTCTGCTCGATCTCGGCGGTGGGCACCTGGTACCCCCAACTGCCGGAGGACCCTTCGGTCAGGTACTCCGTCACGCAGTAGGCCCAGACCCGCACGGATGAAACCGAGGCAGCGATCGATACCGGAGCGAACCCGGCCTCGATCGATTTGGCCAGGCGTTGGCCGGCCAGGTAGCTGGTCCACGGGCGACCGTCGGCAGGCAGCCGACCGCCCTTCACCCTGACCGCGGTCCCCTGGACCCGGAACTCGAGGACACCGAGGTCGCCGAGTGGCTGAGCGGTGTCGGCCACCCCCACGACGCCGTGTGCGCCACCGGCCGATGCCTCCTCGAGCATCCGCCCGTAGGCGCCGTCGAATCCCTGGCGCCACGCGTCCTCGATCCACGACTGCTCGTAATTCTGGCCCCACCCGCGGTGCTCGGCCGAGACGAAGCCGTGCGGGCACTGCCAGCTCTCGGCGTAACCCCGAGCCTGACCGGCGTAGTTGGGGCCGAATCCGCCGAACGGCGACCCCATGCCGTACCAGTTCCACTGCATGACGCAGAACCCCTGGACGTAGCCGACCGGCTCGAGTCCCATCTGGAGGCAGGCGGCGAAGTCGGGAACGGTGAGGCCCGACGTGAACGCGCCGTCGCTGAACCGCCGCTCGGCCGCCTCGGGCAGGTCCGCAGGCACATCAGCCATCAATTGTCGAGCGAGATGATGGTCAGGGGTGTGGGCAGCGTCACCTCGTCCGAGGTCTTCACCACCGCAGTCCCGAGCGAGAGGAACTCGATGGTGTGACTGCCCCACTGGTGGGACTTCTCCTCGAGCCGGACACCGACGATGCCCGACGCCTCCAGTTGGTTTGCCTCGTCCTGCATGCGTGTCATGGCCAGCTCTCGCGCCTCGTACAGGGCTTGGGTGAAGTTCGGGAGCTCGACGTTCTGTCCGGCCGAGCCCAACGTCTGCCCGAGGCCACGGTGGGCGATGTGGTAGACGCAGGTGCCCATCACGAGTCCTTGGGGGATGTAACCCGTCTGCATGAGCGTCCAGAAGTCCTGCCCGGACAGATCCGAGGTGAACGGCTTGCCGAGCTTGTTTCGATGGGAGACGCCGTTCTCCGCCTTGACCGCAGTCCCGACGGCGATGAACTCTGCGGCGTCCTTCCCCCACTCGTAGTAGTTGACGTCGAGCCGCACCCCGACCACCCCGTCCGCCCCCAGCTCGGCGGCCTCTTCCTCCATGCGGGTCATGGCCAGCTCCCGAGCCTCGTACATGGCTCCGGTGAGCTTGGTGAGCTCCTGGCTCTGACCCCACTTGCGGGTCTGGATGCCGGTGTGATAGATCGACGAGCCCATCACGAACCCCAGCGGGTGGAACCCCACCTCTTTGATCAGCAGGAACTCGTTGACCGACAGATCCGAGGTGAAGAGGCCCTTCTCGAGCTCCTCGAGGCGGTGGCTGGCTCCCTCGGGGAGGTCCTGGGGTGTGTCGCTCATGCCGATCCTCCGATGACCATGCTCTCGAGTGCCTGACGAACCGCCTGGCTGTGATCCGCCTCGAGTTTGAGCGCGGCGAGCAGCCGCGACAACCATACGTCCACGGGTACCTTCTCGCTCCGGATGCGGATGCCGCCCGAGGAGTGGCCGACGGTGCATCGGAGCACGTCGCCGTCGACCTCGGCGTCGAACTGGTCGTCGCCCATGGCGATGCGGATGGACTGGATCTGTTCGGACTTCCGGAACCTCCCCCCGGAGCGTTTCACCTCGAGGCGTGAGCCGAGTGCGTCGGTCAACTGGTCAGCCAGCACCTTGACCAGGATTCGCACATCCGAACTGTCGGCGCGCAACGACGCCGCCGCCAGTTCGAGGTCCATGGAGTCGTCCCTTCCGGTCACCGCTCGAACCCTACCGCCCTGCCCGCGGGGTGGTACCGCGCTCGGTGGCTGAAGGGACGGTGGACGGGTTGGCTCACCGGCCCGGAGGCGAGGCGACCCATCGCATCGCATGGCTGAGCACCTGGACCGTCGGCCGCACGGCCAGTCGGTTGGCGGCCGGGACGGAGACCAGACGGAGCTGCCGACGACCCCATGGGGGCAGCACACCCTGGGCCGCGGCCACCAACAACCCGTAGGTGGTCATCTCGTGAGGCCAGCGCCCGACCCCTTTCAGCACGAAGTTTCGGGCGGTCCTGGCCTCCCGGGTCAGCCGGAGCTCGGGCCGGACGATTGCGAAGTAGTGGTCGAGTTGACCCACGGTGCGGGGGACGTCCTCGGCCCCGAGCGCCATCGCCACCCGGGCCATCTCGTCGAGGTAGCGATCCTGTTCATCGGGCGTCAGCCGTCTCGGGCCGTAGATCGTCGACGCGCTCAGGAAGCTGCGGACCTCGCACGCGTGGACCCAGCAGACAAGGTCCGGATCACTGGCTGCATAGTGGCGCCCATCCGGTGCCGTGCCCACCACCGTGCGAATGGACGGCGCGGACCTTTGCGATGGCCGCCTCGGCCTCGGCTCTGGACAAGAACGTGGTCGCCCCGAGGAAGCCGGCTGTTCTCTCGAGCCGTCCGAGGGGGTCCTTGCGGTAGTTGGAGTGCTGGGCCACGCCCGCCATGGCCAGCGGATGGAGCATCTGGAGCAGGAGCGCGGCGATGCCGCCGATCAGCATGGACGGGAAGGTCGGAATGGACCTGGCGGGTGATGGAGCCGGGCTCGAAATAGGCCTCGGCCCGATCGTCACATGCCTGTCGCGGGCCGCTCGGTGACCCCCATGCTCCGCCGGATCTGAGCCTGCATCTGGCCCCGCAAGCGGTCGAATCCGTCGTTGGCGATCGACTCCCCCAGCGCCCGTGCCTCATCCACTTGTGACAACGGGAACATGCTGAGGGACCCTACCGGCCGCCCGGCTCCTTTCCGCTTCGCCCGCGTCGCCCGACCGGCCTGCCCGGGCGCGGTGGAGCGTGCCGGCGGTGGTCGGCGAACTACCATCAACTGGTGCCTGACGATCTGAGCGCGGCCACCATCGAACAGGCAGCCGAACTGTTCGGGTCCGGTGGTGCGCCGGACGCCCCTGGAGCGCAGTGACCGATTGACCGATGCGACCGGTCACCCCGTCCTCTTGAAGCGGGAGGACATCCAGGTGTGCCGGTCCTACAAGGTCCGGGGTGCCTACAACGTCGTCGCCTCGCTGGATGCAGGCCAGCGGAGCCGGGGTGTGGTGTGTGCCAGCGCCGGCAACCACGGCCAGGGACTGGCGTTCGCGTGCAGCCAGCTGAGCCTGCACGGGCGGGTGTACCTGCCCACCAGCACTCCGCGCCAGAAGCGCCAGCGCATCGAGGCGATCGGTGGCCGGTGGGTGGAGCTGATCTTTTCGGGAGGCACCTACGACGAGGCCAGCGCGGCCGCCCTCGAAGACTGCCATCGCACCGGTGCCGTCTACGTCCACGCCTTCGACGACCCGAGGACCATCGCCGGCCAGGGCACCGTGGGCATCGAGATCGCCGGGCAGTCGGAGGACAGACTCAGCACGGTGGTCGTTCCCGTCGGTGGCGGTGGCCTGATCGCCGGGGTCGCGCTGTGGCTGCGGGCGCACTCCCCCGGCACCCGGATCGTGGGGGCGGAGCCGTCGGGCGCCGCCAGCATGGGGGCAGCCCTGTCCAGGGGATCTCCGGTGGACCTCGATGCCCTGGACACGTTCGTCGACGGTGCCGCCGTCAGTCGGGTGGGTGATCTGACGTTTCCCCTCGTGCGGGACCTCGTCGACGACGTCGTGGCGGTCCCCGAGGGAGCGGTGTGCTCGGAGATGCTCGACCTCTACCAGTCGGAGGGCATCATCGCCGAACCGGCCGGCGCCCTCGCCAGTGCCGCGCTCAGACTGGACGGGGTGCCGGCTTCGGGGACGACGGTCTGCATCGTGTCGGGGGGCAACAACGACGTGAGCCGATACGCCGAGATCGTGGAGCGGTCCCTGCTGTACGAGGGGCTCCGCCACTACTTCCTCGTCACCTTCTCCCAGGAGCCCGGCTCTCTTCGCCGGTTCCTCGACGACGTCCTCGTCGTCGGGGAGGACATCGTGGCGTTCGAGTACGTGAAGAAGAACAATCGCGAGACGGGACCCGCACTGGTGGGGATCGAGCTCGAGCAGGCGTCGGACCTGCAGGGGCTGCTGGCCCGCATGGACGCCAGCCCGTTGGAGGTCGAACCGGTCCCACCGGGCTCGCCACTGTTCACCTTCCTGCTCTGATCGGGACATTCCACCCGGCCCGGCCGTCCGGCGCTCACTACGATCGGGCTGATGCTCGACAACCTCCAGGCCATCCGCGCCGAGAGCGCCCGCTTCGGCTCGGCAGTTGCCGGCACCGATCTGGCCGTCAGCGTCCCGTCGTGCCCGGAGTGGTCGGTGCGTGAACTGGTGGCGCATCTCGGTGGCGTCCAACGGTTCTGGGCCGACACCGTTCGAGCAGGTAATCCGGACCGGCCCTCCCGGGTGGAGCACCCGGCCCCTCTGCGCGATGACGACCTGGTGGGATGGATGTCCGAGAGCACGGCCCGGCTCGTGGCCGCGCTCGGCGAGGCATCGGACGACGCTCCGTGCTGGACGTGGTGGGGATCGCCACGGACCAGCGGTGCCGTGGCCCGGCATCAGGTCCAAGAGGTGGCCGTGCACCGCTGGGACGCCGAACGGGCCAGAGGGGAGCCCGCTCCTCTCGATCCGGCCGTGGCTGACGATGGTGTGGCGGAGTTCATCCAGGTCGTCATGGGATCCTCCGCCAACACCATGCCCGGGTCGATCACACTGGTCGCCGACGACAGCGGTGGCGAGTGGATCGTGGGTGATCAGCGGGGCCCTCACGCGACCGTCCACGCCACGGCATCGGACCTGGTCCTGTTGCTCTACGGGCGCGTGCACCCCGAGTCGGTGCTCATCGACGGCGACCCGGTGCTCGTCGGGTGGCTACTGAGCGCTAACGACACCGAGTGATTCTCGACCAGGCTCGGCTGGTCAGAATCCGAAGGCGGTACGCAGGTTGTTGGCGGTGGCGGCGTGGGCGAGCCTGGGCACCCCGGCGATGTCCTCTGCCGCCGCCAGCAGTGAGTAGTGGGTGAAGGCGGTGCCCGAGGTGGTCCCCGGGGTGATGAACGGGCTGAGGAAGATGGCGGCGACCGTCGACGGCGAGTTGGTGCCCGATCCCGAACCCTCGTCGTACACGATCACGATGGCCAGCCTCCCCGACTGGTAGTCGGGCCCGGCCACGATCTGGGGGATCCACGATCCGAGGTAGGCGTCGGCCTGGGCGAGCGTGCCGTTGTGCTGGTCGTTGTTCACGTCCGGCGTGAGGGTGGCGAAGGTCGGAAGAGTGCCGTTGACGATGTCGGTGTGGAGCGGGCCGGCGGCTGGGGTGCCGATGTTCACGTCGTTGGCACTGCAGCTGGCCCCGAGGCCGGTGTAGTAGACGGCCGGGTTGTGTCTCGCCAGATAGGGGCCACTGTTGCTCGTGTCGCACGCGGTCGGCATGGACTGGGCGTACCCCTTCCATCCGGCGGGTCCGACCTGCCCGAAGATGCTCTGGGCCGCGGTTTGGCAGCCGCTGGCCGATGCCTCGCAGTCATTGGTCCAGGGGCTGGTGCTGTACCCGACACCGGAGGTGGCGTCGAGGTAGTTGGGGAGGCTGGGATGCCCAAGGCTCACGTAGTCGGTGGCCGACCCGCAGTCCCGGGCGTAGGTGTTCATATTGGGCGCCCCGCGGTTGCCGTAGACCGACGATGCATTGGCGTTCTCCTCCCAGATCACGAGGAGCTTCGTCGTCGTGGCGGGCTCGAACCTCGTGCCGCAGTAGGCGTTGCCGCCGCTGCGTGGGGCATTCGCTGGGCCCGCTGAGCCGGGTGGAGCGACCCCCACGATCGGTGCCTTCAGGGCCAAGGACCCGGTGGAGCCGTGGAATTTGGCGTCACCGAAGGAGAACACGCCTCCGTCGGCGGCCACCAGCCAGTAGCCCTGCCCGTCGGGGGTGGAGGCCATTCCGACGATCGGGCCTCTTGAGCGAAAGGGACCCGGTGGAGCCGTGGAATTTGGCGTCACCGAAGGAGAACACGCCTCCGTCGGCGGCCACCAGCCAGTAGCCCTGCCCGTCGGGGGTGGAGGCCATTCCGACGATCGGGCCTCTTCAGGCGCCCAGGACCCGGTCGAGCCGTGGAATCTGGCGTCGCCGAAGGAGAACACGCCTCCGTCGGCGGCCACCAGCCAGTAGCCCTGCCCGTCGGGGGTGGAGGCCATTCCGACGATCGGCCTCTTGAGGGCCAAGGACCCGGTCGAGCCGTGGAATTTGGCGTCACCGAAGGAGAACACGCCTCCGTCGGCGGCCACCAGCCAGTAGCCCTGCCCGTCGGGGGTGGAGGCCATTCCGACGATCGGCCTCTTGAGGGCCAAGGACCCGGTCGAGCCGTGGAATTTGGCGTCACCGAAGGAGAACACGCCTCCGTCGGCGGCCACCAGCCAGTAGCCCTGCCCGTCGGGGGTGGAAGCGGTGCCGACGATGGGCTTCTTCATGGGGAAGGTCGCGGCCGAGCCGTGAAAGGTGGCAGCGCCAAAGGAGAAGGTCCCACCGTCTGAGGATGCCAACCAGTAGCCCTGACCACCCGGAGCCGACGGTGCGCTCGGCTGCGACCGTGGGCGCCCCCCGGGGCCGCGAGTGGCATCCACTACCACGAACGCCGCCAGCAGGGCGACGAGAAGGCCGATCACGGTCAGTTTTCGCGTCATCGGTGGGCTCGGACCCTCTCCATCTTCATCGCACGACACGGTAACCCGGGGGAGGCCCGGTCGGGTGCCAGGGTCCGTACTCATTCCCAGCGGGACCGGACCCGGATGCCAAGGACCCGCGGGACGAGCGGAGATAGAACAGGGTGGCACGGACCCGGCGGTCGACCGCGGTTGCGTCGCCGAGCCCGAGCTTCGAGAAGATGGCGCTCACGTCCTTTTCGATGGACTTGAGCGAGATGTTCAACCTGGAGGCGATGGCCCGGTTCGAGCGTCCCTCGGCCATCTGCTGCAGCACGCGCGGCTCGCGATTCGACAGGGCCTGGTCCAGGCTGTGCCCGCCCGGTCCCACCACGGAGTCCACCACCCCCGGACACGCCGGAGATGGTGGTTCGCACACCAGCCGGAGCGCGCCCAGCACGTCGCCCATGTGGAGTTGCCGTCCATCCGACAAGAACGCCGTCCTCGGAGCGTGTTCGCCGACGGCCTCGGGGTGCGGTGGCTCGGAGGGATGGGTGAGGATCACGATGCCGAGGTCGGTGAACGCGAGACGGAGCCGTCCCGTGACCTCTCCTGCGGGCATGGCGCCGACCAAGGGCGATCCGGCACTGATGATTACCGCTTGTGGGAGCACCCGGGCCGTCAACTCGCAGAGATCCAGGGGGTTGTCGCTGCGACCGACGATGTCCACATCGGCCACCCCGGCCAGCTGGGAAACGAGTCCGTCGCCGACGAATGAGCCATCGATTGCCAACACCACCGAAATCGGGCCGGGGCCAGCGGGCACGGTCGGTTCCTTCTGCTTCTGCGAGAGGCCCCTCTCGGGCCACCCTATGCCCTGTGGCGCGGTGCCCGGACAGGCCACCTCGACCGGATGACTCCAGGCACGGGACCCCACGCCCGGATCGGGCGGCGGTAACGGTGCCGTGGCGCAGTCGGTGGAGTGCTCAGGTATGCCGCGCGGCGGCCACCATCCGCTCGGCGACGGGCCCGATCTGGATCCGAGAGTGCATCAGGCTCTTGAGGTCCCCGGTCCAGGGGACGTCTTCGGGCAGCGACGTCGGCTGGGTGGTGGCTTCTTCGTAGACTCGGGCCTCATCCGGGTCGCGAGAGATGGCGATGGCCAGGTCCGGCCAGCGTTCGAGGATGATGGCCCATTTTCCGAGGTGCGCCGGTACGAGGGCCGGGGTCCCACCCATCATGTTGCGACTGACGGCGATGGCGATCAAGAGGTACTCCCGATTGACGACCCGCTTGACGCTGCGCGGAAGCCTGGGCATGAACGGCAGCATCTCCACGTTCGCCTCGCGCACCAGTCCCTCCACGACCACCCGTCTCGCACGGTGCTCGATGAGTCGTTCGGAGGCCCCTCGCGTCGACGCGCTGGCGTCGATGTCGGACCGCGACTCGGAGACGGCCTCGTCGACACTCCCGACGTTGGGTCCGGGCGACGCCTCGATGTTGCGGCGGATCGCCTCGTCCAGGTTGGCTGAGGTGGACCGTCTCCTGCGGTTCCTCACCCACCGGAAGAGGACGTACGGGGCGACGACGAGGGGAAAGAGGAAGGCGACCGATGCGACGATCACGAACACGTCGTACAGGACACCCTGGGTGGTATTCGAGTACAGCAGGCCGAGGATGATGTCGTTGACGATGAAGACGGCGATACAAACCCCGAGGAGGGCCAGGTATCTCCTGGGCGTCCCGGCCACGAAGTCGAGCGCCCGGCGGATCGGGCCCTTCGTCCTACCTTCCCCCCCTTTGTGGCCCCGGACAGCCCGGCGCCGGGGCCCGTGGGTCCCGCCGCCCGAGATCGGTTGCTCGTGGCGGTTCGCCTCGGCGAGGATGAGCCCGGGAACCGCCCCGTCGGGTGGCGGTAGGGAGAACTCGATCTGCACGATCTTGTCGAAGTAGGAGCGTCCGAACCCGTCGGAGCCGCTGTCGGACGATCCGTCCAACTGACCGCCCGCAAAGTGCTTCCGAGCGAATTCGCGCAGGCTGTGGAGGTCACCGATGAGCACGGTGACGACGTCTTTTTGTGCCAGGAGGAGATTGGCTGTCTCGCTGATCTCGATGGCTCGCTCCAACTGGCATCTCTCGAGATCGTCGATGAAGATGACCAGCTTTCTTCTCCCCCTTGTCGCCGAACGGACCAACTGGCTCAACTGTCTGTTGACGTCGGCCATCGATCCGGTGGCGGCCTGGGATTTCGGATCGTCTACGAACGAGGCGGCCGCCTGGGCCACCGAGAAGACCCGGGTCCACAGCGTGGCGGCGATCGGGAGGCCGACGAAGATGACGGCGCCGACCGAGAGCCTCCCCGCCGACAGGTCCGGGACCTGTCCGCCCCCGTCCAACAGCTTGAAGACCGGGGTGAAGAACAAGGCGGCCAGGGCGATGATGGCGGAGATGGCCATGAGCAGTGCCCGGCGACGCCAGCGTTCCTCGGGGGAGAGCATGGCGGAGGGAAGTGGCCTGAGCAGCCGTTGCCAGATCGGACGTTCTTTGGCCACCGTTTTCCCCACGACGGCCGCAAGCGCCGGTCCCAACTTGGGAGCGTCGCTGTGCATCCACGCGTTGAACCAGCAGATGATGTGGGGCCGGTCGCCCCGCAGCCGCGACCACTCGTGGAGCCGGTACTCGATCAGTCTGGCCAACGACGTCTTTCCTGCGCCCCACGGGCCGCTGATCGACAATGTGAGCGGAGTGGCGGTGTCGGGGTTGTCGATCAGCTCCCCGAGCGCATCGGCATAGGCTCCGTAATCCAGACGGTCCTGGGCCGGTTCCGCAATGGGCTCGTCGGAGAGCACTTTGGCCAGCGGAAGTGCCGACAGGCCGATGGCTGACTCCTCCCCGGCGTCCGGGCCCGCCATCCCGTCGGCACTGCGGCCGGCCATCTCGTCGGCACTGTTGAGTGTCATGCGCCATCGTCCTCCGCTCTGGACAACTCCACCGCCCTCGGGCCGCAGCGTACTCGTGGGATCGGCCCGGTACCTGGCGGATCACTGGTCCCTCGTGGGCCCGGTCGACGGGCTCGGCGGGGCGTCGGTAGCATGTGGCGTTGTGGCCCTCCGCGACGCACCTGCCACCGACCTCGACACCGAGCCGTACCGGCGCGAGCTCACCGGCTACTGCTACCGGATGCTGGGCTCCGGTTTTGAGGCCGAGGACGCCGTCCAGGAGACGATGGTGCGGGCCTGGCGCAATGCGGGACGCTTCGAGGGGCGGTCCAGCCTCCGCTCGTGGTTGTACCGGATCGCCACCAACGTCTGCGTCGACATGCAACGCAGCGTCCAGCGCCGGGCGCGGCCCCTCGACATGGGGCCCGACTCGCCTCCCCTCGAGGCTCACCTCGGACCGATGCTGCCCGAGACGCGATGGGTGACCCCGGTTTCCGACGCCGTCGTCGCCCCGGAGTCGGGCGACCCGGCCGACATCGCCCAGTACCGCGAGTCGATCAGACTCGCCTTCGTCACCGCCCTCCAGTGCCTTCCTTCGCGCCAGCGCGCCGCGCTGATCCTGTGCGAGGTACTGCACTGGCAGGCATCAGAGGTTGCCGAACTGCTGGGCACGAGCAGCCAGGCGGTCAACAGCTCGCTCCAGCGGGCGCGGGCCACCCTCCGTGCCCAGGCCCCCGACGATCCGCCTGAGCCGTTGGATGAGGCCGATGCCGAGTTGCTCGGCAAGTACGTGGACGCATTCGAGCGCTATGACATCGATCGGCTGGTGTCGCTGCTCCGAAAGGACGCGTTCCAGTCGATGCCGCCGTTTGCGATGTGGATCCGTGGGGCGGAGAACATCGGTCGGTGGATGGTGGAACCCGGGCCCAGCGGCTGCAGGGGTTCCCGTCTGCTGCCGGCATCCGCCAACGGCTGCCCGGCGTTCGGCCAGTACCGCCCCGATCCCGCTGGTGGCTATGCCCCCTGGGCGATCCAGGTGCTGGAGATCTCAGGAGGCCAGGTCACCGGGATGAACTTCTTCCTCGCCCCTCTGGCGCCCGGACGGCTCTTCCCTGCCCTCGGCCTCCCCGCTCATCTCGACGGGTAGTCCGGCGAGGTCGATCAGCCCTCTCAACTCCTGGCCCAGGTCGGAGAGGACGATGGTCCCGCCGAACCGACCGGCCACGAGCGCGAGATGGGCGACGTGGCCCACCGTGTCCAGGTTCGGTGGGCCTGGTCCTTCGAGGGCCCAAGACGCCAGCGCCACGCCCTCCGGTCCCAGTAGCGTGACCGTGCACCACGGCTGGACGATGGACATCACATGGTCGACGGGCGGCGATCCGAGATCTCATCGGATGCCGACCGGAACCGGACGCCCGTGTGAGGCGCCACCGGAAGCGACGGCCCGGTCGGACCGCACCCTGCGGCCCACCGATGACTCTCGTGCCCGGGTCCAGTCGTAGTAGTTGACTCGACCGTCACTAGCCAAGGAGCGATCATGACCACCCGAGAACGTGCACCCATCGGATCTCCGTGCTGGGTCGACCTCTGGACCTCGGATGTCGAAGGGAGCCGCGCCTTCTACAGCACCCTGTTCGGTTGGGAGGCCGAGGAGCCGAACCCCGAGTTCGGCGGCTACTTCATGTTCACGCGCGCCGGCGTCCCCGTCGCCGGAGGAATGGGGGACATGGGGGACGAGATGCCGGCCGACAACACCTGGAAGGTGTATCTGGACACCGACGACATCGCCAAGACGATCGAGCTGGCCACCGAGGCCCGTGCCCAGGTCCACTCCCCATCCATGGCGGTGGCCGACCTTGGCATCCAGGCGGTGTTGGAGGATCCGACCGGTGCGACCCTCGGTGCCTGGCAGCCGGGGACCTTCCCGGGGTTCACCGTCATCGGAGAGCACGGTGCCCCGGGCTGGTTCGAGCTCTTCACCCGCGACTTCGCCACGGCCGCCGATTTCTATCGCGCGGTGTTCCACTGGGAGACCGAACTCGTCGGCGACACCGACGAGTTCCGATACCTCACCATGCGCGACCCCGGTGGAGGCGGAGAGCTGGCTGGGATCATGGATGCCTCGGCGATTCTGCCCGATGGCGTGGGCGCCTACTGGTCCATCTACTGGGAGGTCGACGACGCCGACGCCTCAATCGTCCAGGTCCAGGCTCTCGGCGGTTCGGTCGTGGCGGAGGCCGCGGACACTCCCTACGGGAGGATCGCCACGGTGTCCGATCCTGCGGGCGCCGAGTTCAAGCTCCGAACGCCCAATCCGTGAGCGGGCCGGAGTCGGCATGGGGGAAGCACCGGGCCGTGCTCTGGTTGCGGTGAGCGCCGGCGACCGTGCCGCCATCGACACCGAGTCGTTGGTGCGCGACTTCGGCCAGGTTCGCGCCGTCGATGGGGTGGACCTCCGGATTCCGGCCGGGGAGATCTACGGTTTCCTGGGGCCCAACGGGCCTTGGGGGCCGGCGCGACTTGAGTTCGATCGCCGGCCGGGCGCTCCGGGCCGTCCCTCGGGACATATCGGTGGTCATCCCCCTGCCTTCATCGCATTGTTCTTCTTCGTCGTGAACATCGCGACGTTGAAGAAGATCACGTCGGCTCAAGCGCGGGTGAGGCCTGGCGCCGCGAGACCGGTTGGGCCCTGACGACATCGGTCCGATGGACTCAGCGTGTATCCCGCCGGATCGGTGGTCGGGGCCGGGTCCTGCTGCCGTTTCGTCATCCACGCGGTGAAGGCGGCAGACGTCAAGGGCCGCGAGAGGTAGTAGCCCTGGGCGGTCGGACACCCGAGCGCGGCCAGGTGCTCCCAGACCTCGCGGGTCTCGACTCCTTCGGCCACGACGGTGAGATTCAAGTTTCGGGCCAGCTCGAGGCAGGAGCGCACGATCGCCGCATTGCTGTCGTCCGCTGCCATACCGGAGATGAAGGTCTGGTCGATCTTCATCTCGCGCACGGGAAGGTCCTTCAGGTAGGCCAACGAGGAGTAACCGGTGCCGAAGTCGTCGATCGACAACCTGATCCCGCGCCCGGCCAGGTCCCGCAGGACGGCCAGTGCCCTGTCCGGGTCGGTCATGATGGCGGTTTCTGTCAGCTCGAGCTCGAGGCGGGCCACCGGGACTCCCGTCTCTGCGAGCAACCGGGCGACTTCGTCGGCGAAGCCCGACTCGAGCAGGCACCGAGGAGAGATGTTCACCGAAACCCGCATGGCCAGGCCGTCTTGGGCCCAACGCTGGTTCTGTTCCAGCGCCTTGCGCAAGATGCACCAGGTCAGCGGTCGGATGATCCCGGTCCGCTCGGCGAAGGGAATGAAAACAGCCGGTGAGAGCAGTCCCTGTACCGGATGCTGCCAACGCACGAGGGCCTCGGCGCCGGAGACCCGGCCCGTGGCCAGGTCCACCTGCGGTTGGTAGTACACCAGGATCTGGTCGGGCTCCGCCAGCGCCATCCTCAGATCGGCAAGCAGGCACAACCGCGCCGGATCGTTGGTGTCGAGCAGCGGGTCGAACTCCACCACCTCCCGACCGTTCTGCTTGGCTGCGTACATGGCGACGTCGGCGTGCCGCAACAGGTCGTCGAACTCGGTCCCGTGCTCGGGTGTCGACACCACTCCGGCCGAGCTCCCGATGTCGACCATCACGCCCTCGAGAAGGAACGGCTGGTGCAGCGCGGCGGCAAGCTTCTCTGCCACCGCCAGCGCCTGGTACGGGGAGTGCAGGTCGGGCAGCATCACGATGAACTCGTCGCCACCGATCCTGGCTACCGTGTCCGAGTCGCGGAGCTGGGCCCGCAGCCGGGGGCCGATCTGTTGAAGCAGCAGGTCTCCGTAGGGGTGACCGAGGGTGTCGTTGATCTCCTTGAAGCGATCCAGATCCATCAGGATCAGGGCCACGTGGGCACCGGTCCGCCTGCTCGACAGCACCGCCCGTTCCGTTCGGTCCCGCAGGAGGACGCGGTTGGGCAACCCTGTCAGCGTGTCATGGGTCGCCTGATGCGCGGTCGCCTTCGACTGCCGTGTCAACGCACGTGAGGCCCCTACGACCAATCGGAAGAGCACGGCCCAGAAGATGACCAGCCCGACAGCCAGGAACTCGAGGATGGAACGGATGTCCGATCCCGCCTGCCGGTCGGTCGGGCCCAGCGGTGTATACGAACTCACCACCGCGACGATGGGTCCCGCGGTCGAGAGCCGGACGCCCTGTTGGACCAGCATCAGATCGCCGTACCGTCGCACCATACGCTGCTCGGCGGCCGTCATCCCCGTGCCCTCCGCCGGAAGCGTCCGGACCTGCGTCACGCCGTCCGCTGCGGCGTGGAAACCGGTGGTCAGCGGGATCTTCGAGGCCACCGGCGGCCCGGCGGCACCACCGATGACGGTGCCGTCGATCAGGACGGCGTCGACGGATACCACATCGCTGTTGTCGACGAGGACCCGTGCAGCCGAGGAAATCGTTCCGGCCTGGGCGAGCTTCTGTCCGGCAGTGGCCGGTATGCCTTTGTCCCCGTACGAGAGTCCAGACACGATGGTGTGAATGGTGATTGCGGTCGCGATCTGTGTCGTCGTCGCCAGCTGGGCAACGCTCCGCCGCGTCACCTGGTGTTGGATCTGGCCGCCGAGGACCACGCCCAAGGCCAGGGTCAGTACGAAGCTCAAGACGCCGAACGAGACGGTCAGGGGAACGAGGCGCCGGGTCGCTCGGGAGCGACGCCGTCGGAGGAAGGGCGGATTCGTCCCCCTTGCCGGGCGTCCCATGGCTCACACTCCTGTACGGGTATCCACCGATGGAGTACGGGACGAGCCGGCTGCCCGGAGGATTCCGCACCAGGGACACCCAAGTCGCACGATACGGGATCGTGGTCCTACGTTAGATACATCGGCACGGGAGCCGCGGACTTGAGGACCACTGGCCTGATGGACCGCTCGGAGGCCCGGATCGGGCGTTGGCCGGACTCAGCCCGCGGGCGCCGAGCCGATGACGACGATCCGCGAGTTCGTCCGAAACTGTTCCACCGGCGGCTCTTCTCTGACGGCGTCGAGAGCGGCGTCGAACTCGAGTGCGGAGAGGAGCTGTGCTTCCACCACCCGCTCCCTGGCCGCGGCGAATTGGGCGATCACCAGTTCCCGCTCGAAGGTCTGGGCGTCGACCAGGAGATGTTGAGCCTCCGGGATGACAACCACCGAGGCGATGGTGCAACCTTGCTGGCGCAGGAGCGCGGACAGCTTGCGCCCGATGTGACGGTCCCCACCACGCCGTTCCTGGACGGCGACCAGGGCGGCATTCAGGCGGGCGAACGCCGGGGACGGCCCGGGGTATGTGAGATAGAGCTGGTCGTCGAGGTCGCTCAGGCAGAGGTACCCACCCGGGCGGGTGACTCGGATCAACTCGGCCACGGCCGACTCCGGGTCGGGTAGGAACTGGAGTACCTCCCGGACCACGGTGAAGTCGAACGCCGCGTCCTCGGCCGGCAGTCCCATGATGTCCCCGACTTCGAACCTGATACTGCTGTCGGGCACGAAGTAGTCGATGTCGGCCAGCCGGAGTCCGAGCTCCCTGGCACCCTCGATCAGATCGGGTTCGATGTCGATGCCCAGGACCTGCATCGGGGCTTGGCCACACAGTTCGAACGCCAGCAGTCCGTAGCCGGTTCCCACGTCCAGTACCGACCAGTCATTCGGCACGTTCAACATCTGCAGTACCGACCGCCAGGCTCGATGGAGCGCCATGGTGTAGGCGAGGAGATTGTTGCGGTCCCCGGCGGGGAGCTCGCCCATGTAGTCATGCAGCGTCCCGTCGAGCACTGGCCATTTCGTCTGGTCGATCAACATGGGATTCCCGTCCGGTCGACGTATGAACCTTTGGGTGCACGTCGTGGTGCAGTCCGTTCCTACTCGTTTCGTCCTCGCCGGATGACGGGTTGAGAGAATCTTGAAAACGGGGCCCAGACAGGGGATCCTCGGTGTTCGACAGTGAGGGCGAGAGGGCCCGACTCCCATCGGTGGTGCCAGTTGCCGTCGTGACGCCCGACGTCGCCCGGTCCGGTCGGCTGATCGGGGTACGTTGAGAAGGTTCTCTCCAACGCCAGAGACGGAGCCGACGTGACCAGCTACCTCCCCGACGAGGACCGCTACGGGTCGATGACCTACCGCCGATGTGGCCGCAGCGGGCTGCTCTTGCCCCCGGTGTCATTGGGGCTTTGGCAGAACTTCGGCGACGACCGGCCCATCGACACGCAGCGGGCAATCGTGCGCCGAGCCTTCGACCTGGGCATCACCCATTTTGATCTGGCCAACAACTACGGACCTCCCTACGGAAGCGCCGAGATCAACTTCGGTCGGATTCTTCGGGATGACTTCCGCGACCACCGCGACGAGCTGGTCGTCTCCACCAAGGCCGGTTGGGACATGTGGCCCGGCCCTTACGGCGACCTCGGCTCGCGGAAGTACCTCCTCGCCAGCCTCGACCAGAGCCTCCGGCGCCTCGGCCTCGAGTACGTCGACATCTTCTATCACCACCATTTCGACCCCCAGACCCCGCTCGAGGAGACCCTCGGCGCGCTCCACACCGCGGTCACCTCCGGCAAAGCCCTCTACGTCGGTATCTCCTCCTACTCCGACCTTCGCACCTACGAGGCCGCGGCCATCCTGCGCGAGCTCGGCACTCCATTGCTGATCCACCAACCTTCGTATTCGATGTTCAACCGCTGGATCGAAGACCGTCTCCTCGATGTTCTCGCGGCGGAAGGGATCGGCTGCATCGCCTTCTCCGTCTTGGCGCAGGGGTTGCTCACCGACCGGTACCTCAACGGTGTCCCTCCGGGCTCGAGGGCGTCGTCGGGTGGCTCACTGACCCTTGACATGATCAACGAAGTCAACCTCGCCCGCGTCCGCTCCCTCAACGACATCGCCACGGATCGACACCAGTCGCTGGCTCAGATGGCCATCGCATGGGCCCTGCGTGACGCTCGGGTCACCTCCGTGCTCATCGGTGCCAGCAGCGTGGACCAACTCGAGCAGAACATCGCGGCTCTCGACCACCTTGACTTCACCGCTGATGAGCTCGCCATGATCGACCGCTACGCGGTTGACGGAGGTATCGACCTGTGGCGCGCTCCCGCAACCGCTTGAGTGGGGTCCGGTGCGTCGGCTCTGGAAGCCGAGTTCTTCTGAGTGAGCCGCGCCCGATGGATCAGTGAGCGAGGCGCCCGATCGCGGGTGGAAGTGCCCATCGGAGCCCGAGTGCATACGTCGGTACATTCGTACGCAAGGCCGGTCCTGGCACCGTCATCGAAATGGTGTCTGGTCCTCGAGATCAGGTCAGGTCGAACAAGCTGTATGCCTGCCGCAATGACGTGGATCCCGAGGCGCCAATGTAGTGGAGCCCCAGGGGAGCCTTCTTGATTTTTCCGGTGCACGAGAACGATCCGGTTCCGGTTGCTGTCGTCGTACAGATCAGGACCTTTTTGGTCAGCGAGGCGTAGAAGTCGGCCTTGATCGTCTCCCCGCTGGCGAAGCCGGACCCGGAGACGACGACCGACGTCTTCGTGGGTCCGGAGATCGGGCTTATCGCGGCGGCCTCTTCCTGTTGGATGCACGAATAGGCCCTCTTTGCGGCGAAGTCCTGATTACTGAACTCCTCTTGCAGGAAGTACCCGTGACCATTGATCGTTTGGTTGCGCAACGCCCCTGGCGACCCCTGGAACGAGAGGCTGTCGCCATAGATATAGGCACAGTCGTCTGCTACCTCGTTGCCGGAGCTGTCGAGCCAGGCCGAGCCCTGAGGATCGGTGATGGTCTCGGAGATCTCGTGACTTGTGATGCTGATCTCAGAATCAGCGTCGATATTCCCGTTGGGCGATTGGTTGCCTCCCGTGTTGGAGCCACCATCCGAGCTGCAGGTCCATCCCAGCGGTGAGTCGACGACGGCATAGTTCATGTCGGCCACCAGGGGCGGCGAGCCAAACGCGTGATAGCCGCAGAATCCACCTTTTGCGTTGATGCTGCATTCGCCACCGCCCGCCCCATTGGTACTCGTGAAGCAAGTCTCGACGCCTTTGGGCAGGAAGTACATGTAGAGGTGGGCCAGGTCGTTGTTCGCCAGATCGTGCGAAGTGGTGAAGGCGCTTGCCTCGCTGAGGAGCTGGGCGTTGGTGATGCAATTCGAATAGGCCGTACCGTCAGACCAGATGCGGCCCGAGTCCGGCGTGCAGCCGTTCGTCGGGAACTTCGTCGTATCGGTGACGGGCGCCCCGGCATGCAACTTGTAGCTCAGGTTCTTGCCACCGGCATTCGTGTATTGGGTGAGGTTCGAGAACACATTGGTGGTCTTTCCGCTGTCTGCCGCAGCATCGGCGATGAATCGGTTGATCAGGCTCTCGTACGCCGTCGGGATGGTCGAGCCCTTCGGGATCCAGTAGACCGGCGTCACCGTGAGCTCGCCCGGGGTCGTTGTCCCGGTGACCGCCCCTCCGTGGAAGGTCAGGGGCGGCGTGCCGTTGTACGCGCTAGAGGGTGCAGTCGGCCCACCGACACCCGGCGTGGGGCAGCTGGTCCGTGTAACGGTTCGGTGACCCCAGAGCGCATCCCCGACAGTGGACTCAGCGGCCGGAGAGACATAGGAGCACGAACTGGCCGGCAGACCCACCGCGGTCGATGCGCCTGCGGCCGCCGGAAGGGCTGCCATGATGACGATCAGCCCGCCGGCCATCACCGACAGGAGTCCGACTCGGGCCTTCTTGCCGGGAGCCTTGCCAGACAAGACCCCACGACGCACCTTGAATCCCACCGATCCGCCCACCTCTCCGCTTGCCGCCGTCCGCATGGTTGCATAGGACCCGGTGACGGTCAAGCAGCCTCGTCACCCATCGAGCCGGGAAACGAACCTCTCGACGCCAGTGCTTTGGGCAGGTTCGCCGACTTGGCAGTTGCCGGCCGATTTCCCCAAAAGGCCATTTCAAACACTAATTCCGCTGACCTCTGACCCGGTGGCTGGTACGAATTGGACCGGCGATCGGCAAATATCTTCCAATCAGGACGCCCTCGACGCAGTCGCTCGCTCCCGACCCTGTTCGGAGTCCGGAATGTCGGTCGGGACGAGGTGTGCTCCGGCTGCCCGTGTGGTTCGTCACCCTGGACGGCGCTGCGCCGTTCCTCGCACCGCGTCCTCGATTGCACCGATGTCGATCTTCGTCATCGCCATCATCGCATCCATCGCCCGCTTTGCCGCGGCCGTATCGTGGCCATTCATTGCCTCCAGCAAGGCTCGAGGTGTGATTTGCCACGAGAAGCCCCACCGGTCCTTGCACCAGCCACAGGCACTGGGTTGCCCGCCGCTGTCGACGATCGCGTTCCAAAAGCGGTCGGTCTCTGCCTGGTCGTCGGTCAGCACCATGAAACTGACGGCCTCGTTCGGGACGAAGTTCGGTCCACCGTTGAGACCCACGAATGATCGGCCGAGCACGGTGAATTCGACCGTGAGCTCGTTCCCGGGTGCTCCGTCCGGGTAATCCGACGGAGCTCGGTGAAGGGCGTCAACGTGGCTGTTGGGAAAGGTCCTGGCGTAGAACTCAGCCGCCGGGCGGGCCTCGCCATGATCAAACCACAAGCATGTTGCCAGTTTGTCGGACATCCAAAACCTCACCTCACTGTAGGAGCCGTGAGCTCGTTCCCTGTTCTCTCAATCATTCCCCTTGGCAACGTGGCCAACCGATGCTTACGGCATCGTGGCTTGGACAGCGTCAGCCATCCGGCCGGGGACGGGTCTGCCTACGAGGACTTCCCGAGGCCGATTCATCAACAGGGGTAGCGGTTCTACTCGGCAATGATCTTCTCGAGTCTCTCCAGGCTGGCCGTCATGGACTCGAGCACCGAATTGGTCCCGTTGATCCACGTCCCGCCATCGGTCAACAGCGCCTCCGTCACGGTGCCACAGTCGAATACCTCGGTGACCACCGTGGCATCGTCACCGTCCGGAGTGAGGATGTAGCCCCAGCGGTAGCCCGCCGCGATGCCGACTTTGGATGGATCATTACCCTCAGCCCGAGAGGGGTCTCCCGGGGCCGGTTCCCAAAAGATACGCCGATCTGGCTCGAACTCCACCACATAATTGAGCATGAGGTAGTCGTCTCCGAGCCGATGCATCCTCATGGTGAAGGTGTCGCCCACCGTGGAGATTGGACGGTCGCGGACGGCTCCCCGGAGCATGTCGGATCCGTCGAAATCCATGTGGCGTTGCGGATTCGCCAGGATCTCGAAGATGAGGGCCGCCGGTGCTTCGATTCTGCGTGACACTTCGACCGGCTTGCTGTCCTCTGCCATGGTCTAGGCCCCTCCTTCTCTCTGCGCCTGCACTCTGCGTCTGCTCTACCCAGCGCACCTCAGCGGCTTTGTGCAATTGGACGTTGCCGGTCCCGTAAATTCATTCCATCGGTCGGAAATCCAAATTCTGACCGATTCGACCCGGCCCAACATCCGACCAGAAGCAGTGCAAGGATCCATCAGCCGACGATCGTCCCGTACATGTCGTTGAGTGGGTAAGAGAGCAGCTCGAGCCGCTCGCCGTCGGGTCCCGGAAAGTAAGCCGAATCACCGTTGACGATCTGAGTTGTGATACCAGCCGCTTGCAACTTGGCGACGAGCCGCTCCCACTGCTCGCGGGTGACAGAGATGGCGATGTGATGCAGGCCACCGAGTACTTCGCGGTACTCTCCGAGGTCGAGACCGGGGAAGTCGAAATAGGCGAGATAGTTGTCGTGTCCAACATCGAAGAAGAAGTGGGTGGAACCGCGGTAGTCGCGGTTTTCGAACAGTTCGACGAGCGGGAACCCGAGGAGGTCTTGGTAGAAGGTGATGGTTCGTTCAACATCGCTGGACAGCAAGGCGAAGTGATGCAATCCCCGGGCCGATGAGGTCGGCCGCATGTCCAGGGGTCGCAGGTGGCGGGCCTTCAGGGCTTCCCACTCCTCACTTCGGTCGATGTCGCCCCCGTGCTCGCCCATTCGTCCGCTCCTTTCGTTGCACTGTACTCACGAAGCACGTGATGGCGCAGGAGATTGCAGAGTGCGCGACCCCATCTGGTGGCCTCAGAAATGCAGCTGAAGCACACTGCGCCCAGCTCCATTGGGGTGCCAGGTCGAGACGATTCGTCAGTGGTCGAGGCGACGCCGGAGTTCGACGTACACCGTAGAACCCACGATGGCGCCCAGCTCCTCGGCCATCGACTCGACCACTGGCCGATCGCCCACGTAGGCCCGTGTCCCCTCGGTGCAGCACCAGGCCATGGTGTCCCCCTCGGCGCCCCAATCGCGCCTGGTCCAGCCCCGAACCGTGGCGATCTCGGTCCCGTCGTGTCCTGGTTCCCAGTCGACTTTGATCGGCAACTGCCAGCAGACGGATGGCTTGGTGTCGATCGGCGACTCACCTGCATCGAGGGCCGCCAAGTGCAGAGCGCAACCAGCTCCCCCGCTGAAACCGGGCCGGTTTAGAAAGATACAGGCCCCGTCGACCACCCGGGTGTTGCTGCGGGTGGCATCGCCGAACACCCCACCCTCGGCCGCCGTGGCGTGATACTCGAAGCGAGAAGGCTCCAATGTGTCCGCCAGTGCGCTAATCATTCGCGCTTCGTCATCTCCATCGAGTTCGGCACCGATCGAGCAACATCCTTGGCCGAGTTCAGCTGCTGGGTCCGGCAGGATCCCCAGGCAACCCCGACCCCAAATGCAGGTCCAATTGGAAGTGAGGAACGAGCTGTCGAATCGCCACGTCGTGTCCCCATCCGAGATCTCGGTGAACGGAGAGTCCATAGACGCACAGCGTAAGGGGAACAACCACCGCGAGGACATCATCGGGTAGATCTACGTCTTCGTCGATCGGATCCTGAGCTGAAACCCCAGATCGTCTGCGCTGGTAGTGCCCGGTGAGGTTGGGCTTCGGTTACCCCTGATCGCCAGTTAGGGGCGAATCACGAACGCGGGCGGGGGACTGGCCAGGGTGGACAGCATCTTGCATCTCGCCTTTCAGTTGAGCTGCCCTGGGACGGCGCAGTCGGGGGCCAACAGAGAACCGCTGCCACGGTGACAAGCCCCATTGTCCCGGCATTGTCGGGCAGGTACCTAAGGGTGGATAAGTCCCGCCGACGTCGGAGTGAATCCACAGGCTCCGATGTAGAAGTCATGAAGTTCGTCGGCGAAATCGACGTGGAGCCACTCGCACCCTTCCTGTGCCGCGTGGCCCCTCACAACTTCGATGAGCCGTGTCCCGAATGTTGCGATGCCGATTCTGTACAAATGGCGAGGGGATAACAAGAACCGTGAGGTCAACACCCTCCACGCTGAGGCGTTCGTTCTTGCGGCCGGGCGGCCGGGCCTCCTCCAGACGTTTGGGTGCAGCGGCCCAGGGAGCCGTAGCCTTTCCCCGTGGCCTCAGACCGGACTGCCGATCCCGTCGCGGGACCCCGGGCTCGGCTTGTGTTGATCTGCGGGCTCCCAGCCTCGGGGAAGTCGACGCTTGCTCGCCGGCTCGCCCCCAAGATTCGCGCGATCAGGTTGGACAAGGACCAGTGGACGACCCAACTGGGTCATGACCCGTGGGACGACAACTTTCGCCTCCTTATCGAAGGGCAATTGTGGACACTTGCCCAGGACCTCCTCGCCCAAGGTCAGAGCGTGATCTTGGAGTGGGGCCACTGGGCGCGAGCCGAACGGGATGAGAAACGACTCCGAGCGCGGGCTCTGGGGGTGGGGGTGGAGTTGCACTACCTCGATGCGCCTTTGGAGGAACTGATCGAGCGAGCTGCGCGTCGCAACGTGTCGGGGGAATGGAGAGCCTCACCGATGAATCGGACTCACTTTGACGAGTGGGCGACGATGTTCCAACCTCCAGACGAAGGGGAGCTCCTCTTGTACGACGGGCCCGTCCCCAAAGCGTGATTCCGGCGACGACACCGTCGTGCCATGTCAGCCGCACTCGATGACCGCTGCCGAGCCGGCGAAAGATGACAGGGGTGGCGTTTGTACGGGTGTTCGGTCTGCTGTCGATCACCCCCGTAACCCAGCCATTCTTGCGGGGACGATAGTCCTCGCGCTCGTGGCCTCGACAATGCCTGTCTGGCTTCAGTTTCGACGACGCTCCGGACCGATCGCCATCGCGTAGCCGTGCTCCGATTCTCCGCTGTTTGCCCGCGTCAACCTAGGCCTGGTGCTCGTGCGTGGAAGAGGTGATGAGGTCGAGACGATTGAGAACTCCGCCGCTGTGCTTGTTGGGCATTGCCGTCTTAGGAGCCGCGTGCGGTGGGGCTGTGCAATCGGGTCACCAGACGACGACCCATCGGGCGGCCCCGGTTTCTTTGCCGCAAGCCGTCAGGGCGGGACGGATCTCGTTCAGGGTCCCTCTATCGTGGGCAGTCAGCTTCGGACCATGCCGCTGCGCTTGGGGATTGCCCGATACGGTGACGCTCGACAACGGGCCTCAGGGCGGAGGGGCGGTTTGCAACTGTCCAGAGGAGAGCAGCGATGCGCCATCCGGCCTTCACCTCTACGAGGGGGAGTCGGGCCTCAACCCTGGCGGCAAGCCAACCGCGATCAACGGGCTCGAGGCTGATGTTTCGCTGGATACCTCGACTGCAACCATGATTGCCACTTTTCCAGGCGTCGATCAGTGGATCGAGATCAGCCCTGGCCCACTGTCGGCCACTGTCCCAATTCGCTTGGAGCAAGTCACCATCGAGAAGCAGATTCTCGCCACGATCAAAGATGACTCCAGTGTGCCGGGGTGACCCACCGAGCCGGCAGAGAGGGCGGCACTCAATTAGGTGGCCGGTCCGGCGATGACGTGTAGCTGGGAAGCGACCCACTTGTACGGCTCGGTCGAACCTGCTTGCTCCTCTGCGTCGAGCAGAACCGCGAGAGTCTCTGGATCGGGCGGAAGGGCATCCGCCGGTACCGAATCGGTCAATACCCGCACCCCGTACCAGTGGATGGCGCGCAACCTGGCTGCTGTCAGCGCCGCCTCTATCTCGTCGGTTCGATTGGCCCGTGCCGGGAGGCCGAGTTCATTTACGTATGCCGTCGAATGGAACGCTGAGAGGGCCGCAGGCCAGTCACCCCTCAGTGCAGGCCGCATTGCCAGCGCATGTCCATTGCGAAATGTGACTGACATTCGCCCGTTGACGGTCAACCGTTCCGAAAGGTCCCTGACCGGTTGCACCCACTCATCCAGATACATCATCACACCGTGACAGCAGACCAGGTCAAACGTGCGGCCCCCGCACAGCTCGCCGAGATCCTCGATGCCCCCCTCGAGTAACTCGACGTCGAGCTGATTTGCAATCGCTGCTTCTGAGCACAGCTGGAGTAGATCAGCCGAGGGATCAATTGCCGTGACCCTGCATCCGGCCAATGCCAGTCGAAGTGCCTGGGTACCCTGCCCACAACCCACATCGAGCACGGTGGCCCCTGGTCGAGCCAATGGAGTGATCTGACGAGCGATCACCTCTTGCCGGACCACATTGCGCAGGCTCGTCAAACGATCCGCCCAGGCCTTCTCACCCGGCTCGAAACCACTCACTCACCAATGCTCGCACGTAGCCCGATGTACTGCCCCGCCGATCCGGCGTTGTGGCACCCTGATCGTTCGCCGTGTTGCGACCTTCGGTTCTACCCTGTGGATGAGGCTCACCGGATCCCATTGCCAAGACCCAACGAGAGGCAGAAGCGTGCCCCCTGACGTACTTCCATTTCCGCCGACGCCGTCAGCCAGCAAGGCCGGGCGGACCATGCAGGAGTCCACATACGCCCAGCGGGTGCCCGAGAAGCACATTCGTGAGGGCGCTCCCAACATCCTCATCATCCTGATCGACGATGCCGGGCCGGGACTCCCCGATACGTTCGGAGGGGAGGTCACCACTGACGCACTCTCCCGAGTGCTGGGTGAAGGAATCGGCTACAACCGGTTCCACACCACGGCCATGTGCTCGCCCACCCGGGCATCCCTCCTCACCGGCCGCAATCACCACCGAATCGGGAACGGTCAGATTGCCGAACTGGCCAATGACTGGGACGGGTATGCCGGGGAGATCCCGAAGTCCAGCGCCCTGGCCGCCGAGGTCCTGAAGGACTACGGGTACGCAACCGCTGCCTTCGGCAAGTGGCACAACACCCCGGCATTGGAGACATCAGCCGCCGGGCCATTCCACAACTGGCCCACCGGCAACGGCTTCGAGTACTTCTACGGCTTCTTGGCCGGTGAGGCGTCCCAGTACGAACCGAACCTGGTGCGCAACACCACCATCGTGCCTCCTCCGAGGACCCCCGAGGAGGGCTACCACCTGAGCGAGGACCTGGCCGACGACGCCATCACCTGGCTCCATCGACATCAGGCGTTTGAACCCGACAAGCCCTTCTACATGTACTGGGCCAGCGGCTGCCTGCACGGTCCCCATCACGTCATGAAGGAGTGGGCCGACAAGTACAGAGGCAAGTTCGACGACGGCTGGGATGCCTACCGGGAGCGAGTGTTCGCACGGGCGAGGGAGAAGGGCTGGATCCCCGAGCAGACCGAACTCACCCCCCGCCACCCGCTGATGCCAGCGTGGGACGACATCCCCGAGTCCGAGCGCCCGTTCCAGCGACGGCTGATGGAGGTGGCGGCCGGGTTCGCCGAACACGTCGATGTCCAGGTCGGCAGGCTCCTCGACGAGATGGACAGTATGGGGCTCTCGGAGAACACCCTGGTGTTCTACATATGGGGTGACAACGGCTCCTCCGGTGAGGGCCAGAACGGAACCATCAGCGAACTGCTGGCCCAGAACGGGATTCCCACCACCGTTGACATGCACATTCAGGCCTTGGAGGAGATGGGCGGTCTGGACCTGCTGGGGACGGCCAAGGTGGACAACATGTACCACGCTGGATGGGCATGGGCCGGGAGCACCCCCTACAAGGGCCTGAAGCTGTTGGCCTCCCACCTCGGCGGCACCAGGAATCCCATGGCCGTGCGATGGCCCGCCAAGATCGCTCCTGACAGCACTCCCCGCACCCAGTTCCACCACTGCAACGACATCGTCCCCACCATCTACGAAGCGGTGGGGATCACCCCGCCGAGGGTGGTGAACGGCATCCCGCAAGATCCGATCGACGGGGTCAGCTTGGCCTATACCTTCGACGAGCCAGAAGCCGAAGGCCGACTCCGCACGCAGTACTTCGAGATCATGGGCAGCCGGTCCATCTACCACGACGGGTGGATGGCCTCGGCCTTCGGACCACGCGTCCCCTGGGTGCCGGGACTACCGCCAGGGATCAAGCAGTGGACCCCGGATCAGGACACTTGGGAGTTGTACCACCTCGACGAGGACTGGTCCCAGGCCAACGACCTGGCCGACTCGGAGCCAGAGAAACTGGCCCAGATGCGGGAGACGTTTGCCATCGAGGCGGCCAAGAACAGCGTCTTCCCGGTCGGCGGTGGCCTGTGGATCGTGGCCCTCCATCCCGAACTTCGAATCTCGACGCCCTATCGGGAGTGGAACTTCACCGGTGACATCACCCGGATGCCCGAGTTCTGCGCACCGGCGCTGGGGAACCGGGAGAACCGGGTGACCATCACGGCCGACCTCCCGTCCTCGGCGAACGGAGTGCTCTACGCATTGGGCGGGGCAGGCGGCGGGCTGACCTGCTACTTCGATGAGGGCTACCTCTGCTACGAGTACAACCTCTTCATCCTGCAACGAACCAAGATCCGATCCGCGGCACCGATTCCCGGTGGCCATGTGACGATCCAGATCGACACCACCTATGACGTTGCCCGACCGGGAGGTCCCCTCAACATCTCGATGGGAGTGAACGGGGAGGCAGTTGCATCTGGTCAGGTGCCGATCAGTGCCCCGCTGCTGTTCACGGCGAACGACTGCCTCGACATCGGCGTGTGCCTGGGCGGCCGGGTATCACTGGACTACTACGACCGAGCACCGTTTCCCTTCACGGGAACCATCGACTTGGTCAACGTTCGATATACCTCGTAGCGCTATCCCCGATGTGCCCGTTCATGGGTGGTCAGCTACCAGCAAGCCGGGCGGGTCGATAGTTCGCTCCGATCCGGCCTTGGGGACACCGCAGGCGTTTCCCGTCGTCATCACGATTTGCCGTGATTGTCGGATGGAACAGCGCATCAGTTTGATCACGCTCGGCGTCGCAGATCTCGCCCGAGCACGGGGCTTCTATGAAGCTCTCGGCTGGTCAGTGGCCGGTGGATCCATTATTCGTCACGCAGCCATTGCCGTCTGGGGTGGGACAACGGGAGCGTTCGCCGATCCTGATGGATATGTCTGGGAAGTGGCGCACAACCCTGAGTGGTCGATCGATCCTGATGGGACCGTCCACATCTGAGCAGTTCAGTGCCGGCGTTGGGGGATGGTCGAATCGATCGAGGCGGCCATCGTGCATACCCGGTTCAAGCTCTGTTCTCCATTTGCCGATGATCTTTGGCGGCTCAGCATTTGCGCTCGGCGAAGGAGACAAGAGTGAGTAGCGAGCAACCGGCACCGGGGTGGTGGCAAGCCTCTGATGGCAATTGGTATGCGCCGGAGCTTCATCCAGCCGTGCGGGAGGAGCCGGCCTACGCCCATCAGGCCCCAGCATCGGCAGGCCTACCGACATTCGGACAGGGCATGGACTTCAGTGCGAGGCCCAGCCCGTACGTCGGTGCACAGTCGGCAACGACGACAGCTCGGCCCTCGGCCGATGGAGGCATCGCAGGACTGCCCACCGACACCGCCAAACCACGACGGAGTGGACCAAACTCCAAATCGATCTTCCTCGTCCTTGGCGTCGTCGTCGTCCTCGTTGTGGCAGCCCTGACGGTCGGAAAAACCGTTCTGCACAAAAGCAGCCCAGTGGCGGTGTCGACACCAGTTACGTCGACGGCTCAGGATCGTGCGACTCAGGTGAACCTGAGAGGCGCTTTCGTCTATCTCGAGGCGCAGTACGGGCTCAACCAGTCGACCTTCTCCGGCATTACCCCGGCCGTCATGGCCGAAGATCCGCATGACCAGTTGACCTGGGTTTCTGGATCGGCGAACTCGGGCAATGGCGACACGATGAGCGTGGCGGCCAACGGCCAGACGGTGACGGTAGCTTCCCTTTCGGCTAGTGGGGCCTGCTGGTTCGGCAAAATCGACAGACAACCGGGTGGCAGCATTGTTTCGGATGCCCCTCAGTACATCGGCCAACTGGGTGGCCAGTGCAATGCACTGGCCACACCTTTGTCGGGTTGGGCATCCACTTTTCCACCACAGACCTAAAGGCGTGGCAGGGCCTAGACGGCCATATCAGCTCGGTGCCGTGTCGTCCCGAATTTGCCGTTCATGGGCGGTCAGCCAACAGCATGCCGGGTGGGTCGATAGTGCGCTCCGAGCGGACGTTCAGGGATAGTCCGGCAGAGACCGACTGTGAGTCGCATCGACGACTAGCTTCGTAGCTCAAATGACCAGAGAAACAAAGAGAGGCTTGTGCTGAAGGTTGTCATCGGAGAGATTCTTCCTCTCGCTCTGGTAGTGACCCTCTCACCACTGAACATCATCCCGGCGATTCTTCTCCTCTTCACTAGTAAACCGTTGCCGAAGGCCATGAGCTTTCTGGCGGGCTTCGCGGGAGGCATCGCCGCGGTGCTCGGGCTGCTGGTCTCCCTCGGGGGGGCGGTCAACCTATCGACGGATGCGGGCCACTCGACCTGGGCCGGGATACTGAAGCTGGGTCTCGGCGCGTACCTACTGTTCGCAGCGGTCAAGAAGTTTCGTGGTCGCCCAAGGGCCGGCCAGGAAGGCTCGCTGCCAAAGTGGATGGATGGAATCGCCGGATACTCCACTACGAAGGCGCTCGGGGCCGGTGCAACTCTTGGGGCTCTGAATCCCAAGAATCTCGTCGTCGGCCTGGCCAGTGCCGCTGCCATTTCTGACGGTGGGCTCACCACCTTTCAGGAAGTGGTCGCAGGTGCCGTCTATCTTGTGGTCGCCGTACTCGGAGTCGTCGCACCCATAGTTGTGATGGTGTCGCTCGGAGATAAAGCGCATGAGGTGCTTGAAGGGTGGAACGCGTGGCTCCGGCAGAACAATGCCACCGTCATGTCGGTTCTCTTCGTAGTGTTCGGCGTGGTGCTGGTCGGGCAGGGCATCGCAGGTGTTTAGGGCTCGCCCATAAGTGCCATTCATGGGCGGTCAGCCAACAGCAAGCCGAGTGGGTCGATAGTGCGCTCCGACCCGGCCATGTGGGGCATAGGGCACCAGTTCCCAGCGTTGTGCTTGCCGTGCCACCAAACGTGAAGATTCTCATGATCTCGGGAAGCCTACGGAGTGCTTCGACCAATACGGCAGTTCTACGGACAGCCGGCACACTCGGGCCAGCGTCCACCGTGCTGTCGCTCTATGAGGGCATGTCGGAACTGCCGCACTTCAACCCCGATGATGACGTGCCTCCGAGGAGCGCACCCGTGGAGAACCTACGGGCGGAGATTCGTTCCACGAGTGCCATCATTTTCTCGACTCCCGAGTATGCGGGGGACCTACCAGGCTCGTTCAAGAACCTCCTCGATTGGGCAGTCGGAGACGACCAGTCCGCCTCCCTCTACGAGAAGCCGGTGGCATGGATCAACTGCTCACCTCGGGGTGCAACGGATGCGCACGCTGCACTTCGAAGGGTGCTCGGTTATCTGGGGGCCAGAATCGTTGAAGAGGCGTGCGTCAGCATTCCCGTCGTACGAGGTTCGGTCGGTTCGGACGGCACGATCGACTCGGATGATGTCCGACGCTCGCTGGCTGATGCTCTCACTCGTCTTAGCGCTGCGATCTGAAATGTCTGTGTCCCTATCGGGGCACCGCAGGGGCCGAGACGGTGGCAGACTTCCAGGTATGGCCCCAGTGATCTCTGGAACGCACCTGCTCGATCCAACCGTAATCGACGAGCCTTATCGCTTTTACCAAGACCTACGAGAACATGCGCCTGTGTGGGAAGTGCCTGGCACTGAGATCTTTACCGTGGCCACGTTTCAGCACGTCGCCGAGGCCGCTGGCCGAGCGAAGGACTTCTCCTCGAACATCAATTGCCTCCTCTATCGAGACACGGACGGAATGCCCTGTCGCCTCCCTTTCGGCGATGCCGGGGTTCAGGCACTGGCCACGGCAGATCCTCCGATGCACGCACTGCACCGAGACACGGTGTTTCCTGAGCTCGTGGCCAAGCGAATGGCTGCCCTGGAACCGGACATTGTCGAGATCGCCGAGAACTGTGTCAGCCAGGCTCTCACCGATGGATCGGTGGACTTCATGGCGGCGATAGGCAATGTCGTGCCCATCACGATGATCAGCCGTCTCATCGGATTTCAAGACAGTCCACTCGACCAGTTGTTGAACGCAGCTTTCGACTCGACCGCCATGCTGGGATCGACGCTTTCCCACGACGAGTTGGTTGCGCTCATCGCCCGGACCGGCGAGATTCAGGAGTGGGTTGCTCGCCAGCTGTCGGCAGCAATGATCGAGCCGACAACCGACCTCCTCGGAGCCGTGGCGGAAGGTGTCAAGAGCGGGGCGTTCTCCGAGTACGAGGCCCTCGTCATCCTGCACACCCTGCTCAGCGCAGGTGGTGAATCAACAACCAGTCTGCTTGGCAATGCCGTCCGAATCCTGGCCGAGCACCCTGACCTCCAGAACGAGATTCGTGAGAACCCGGAGCTGATCCCGATGTTCGTGGAGGAGGCCCTGCGGTTGGAACCACCGTTCCGCTACCACCTGCGGTTCGTGCCACACGACACCGAACTCGGTGGCGTGCAGATAGGCGCCGGAGCGACGGTGCTCCTGCTCTGGGGTTCCGCCAACCGTGACCCGGAGGTGTTTGACCAACCTGACGCAATCGACCTCAATCGAAAAGTTCCACGGAGACATGTGGCCTTTGGCAGGGGGATCCATCACTGCGTCGGGGCACCCCTTGCTCGGGTTGAGGCAAGGAACGTTCTCACTGTTCTGCTCGCTCGAACCAGTGACATCACGCTCGATCCACAGAATCCGCCCAAGTGGGCGAACAGCCTCATGGTCCGTCGTCATGAGGAGCTTCGGGTACAACTCGTGGCCTCCTAAGACCGTCGATGTGCCGTTCATGGGTGGTCGGCCAACAGCAAGCTGGGTGGGCCGGTAGTGCGTTCCGAGCCGGCGATCGGGGGCACCGGGCTGTGGCGATCTGGTGTCAGTTTAGGTTGACATAGCCATATGTCAGTCTAAACTGACAGACATGGACACCGGAGATCTCAACCTGAATCTCTCGTCGGATGACCCGGCTGTCGGGCTCCGCGCTTCGTTGGCGCTCCATCGCCTGGCTGAGAGGGTCGAAGCTAACCAAGTCACCTCGGCCCGAGAGAAGGGCTGGTCGTGGCAGCAGATCGGAGACGCGTTGGGCGTCACCCGCCAATCTGTGCACACCAAATACAACAAGGAGCCATCATGACCACCGAATCTGTTGCGCCTGAGGTGCTTCACGTCTGGGCCTTCTACTTGCGTGCCAGCGAGGAGGCTCGTCGGCGAGGAGATCGCCGGACAGGCACCGAGCACGTCTTGCTCTCCCTGTTGGAGGATCCCTCGATCGAAGTCGTGTTGGGCGTGGGTCTGCGGCAAGCTCGCCAGGCCCTTGAGACGCTCGATCACGAAGCCCTGGGCAGCCTGGGTCTGGGGTCCGGTGCCGACGCTCCTCCAAATTCCGATGCGTGCCGTACCGAAAAAGCCGAGGATCAGAGACGTCGCGCAAAAGGATCGCCTCCGAATGACGCCCGCGGCAAAGAAAGTGCTTGAGGATGCGGTCAAGCCCAACCGTCGCAAGACCCAGGTCACGGCTCAGCAGGTGCTGGCTCAGATCCTCGCTCTCCAGCCACCAGATCCTGTGGTGGAGCTACTGGAAAGTCTCGACGTAAACACGTCGGAGGTTCGGAGTCGATTGGATGCGATCACGCCTGACCGCTGAGTGCCAATCGACGATCTGAATCGGCCCGGGTTTCATAGAGACTCGGTTGTCTGTGAAACCAGTGGTTGGGTTGTGTCGATCTGACGGTAGTAGTTCGCTTCCAGCTCTGCCGGAGGGATCTTGCCGATCTCGTTGTGGATGCGGCGGTTGTTGAACCAGTCGACGTAGGTGAGGGTGGCCCATTCAACGTGCTCGACATTGCGCCACGGGCCCTGGCGGTGGATCAACTCGGTCTTGTAGAGCCCGTTGAAGCTCTCGGCCAGGGCATTGTCGTAGGAGTCCCCCTTGGACCCGACCGAGTTCACGACGCCGGCTTCGGCCAGGCGCTCGGTGTGTCGAATTGATAGATATTGAACTCCGCGGTCGCTGTGATGGATGAGGCCGCCGAGGCCGGAGTCCTTTCGTCCGTGGATGGCCATCTCCAGGGCGTCGATGGCTAGATCGCTGCGCAGTGAGGTCGAGGTCTGCCATCCGACGACGTAGCGGCTGAACACGTCGACCACGAAGGCCACGTAGACCCAACCGGTGTGGGTCTTCACGTAGGTGAGGTCGGCCACCCACAGTCTGTTGGGCCCAACGGCGGTGAACTGGCGGTCGACCAGGTCGGCGGGTCGCTCCAAGGTGTCGTCCCCGATGGTGGTCCGCTTCCACTGTCGTCCCCTCCGTGCGCCCTGGAGTCCCAGGTCCCGCATGAGGCGTTCGACGGTGCAGCGGGCCACCCGATGGCCCTCCCGGTTCAACTGGGTCCAGACTTTGTGGGCCCCGTAAACGTCAAAGTTCTCCGACCGGACCCGCCTGATCTCGACCTTCAGCTGCTCGTCCCGGACCCGCCGGGCACAGACCGGGCGCTTCTTGGCGGCGTAGTAGGTGGCGGGAGCGAACTGCAGCGTGGCGCAGATCGGCTCGACTCCCCATCGACCCTTTCGGGCATCGATGTAGCGGACTACTTCTTTGTTCGACCGTCGAGCTCGGTCGCGAAGAAAATCGAGGCGTCCTTCAATATTTCGTTGGCTCGTTTGAGCTCTTTGACCTCCCGCTCGAGTTCCTTGATCTTCTTCTGATCCTCGGTGGTTCCCGGTCGCTTGCCGTCGTCGATCTCGGTCCGACGGACCCAGATCCGCAACGTCTCGGGCGTCATGCCCAGCTTGGCCGAAATGGCGGTCATGGCCGCCCATTCCGAGGGGTACTCACCTCGGTGCTCGACGAGCATCCGGACGGCCCGCTCACGGACCTCCGGGGAGTATCGGGTGTTCCTTGGCATTACTCCATCCTCTCAAGGGAAGGAGCCTCCAGGATTCCCGGGCCGATTCAATCTGACAGTTCGTGGACAGATTTGCTCGAACTGACAATCACCAATGTGCCGTTCATGTACGTTTCGCAGGCGGATCCGCGTTATGAGGACAGGTCGCTTGAGGTCGAATCTCCGCGCTCACCGCGTGCTGCGCCATCGACCCGACAACGACGGCATGTCAACCGACAAGCGGGGCCGCGTCATCGGCTTCCGCTTGGTCTCGGGGCGCACCGTGGAGGCGGCCATCTCCTGACGTCTTACGGCGTATATCCGGACGGCTTACCGATGTGGCAGCGAGTTCGATGGCCCAGCAGGGGAGTGTCCGTATCGTCTGCACCTCCGCACCTCTGCCCCGGCGATCTCCGCTCGGCGGCGGACCCCATGGACACCGCCCGGCCGAAGCGTCGCAGCGGAGTCGCACGTCCCAGCAGGTTGGGAGCCTTGGTCAACCGACGTCCCCGCCCCGGCCTCAGTCAGTGAATTCGCCCGGCGGATAGCGCGGAGGGGCGACTTCGCCGTTCAGTTGCCCCAGCACACAGATACTCTGACCTGGGATTTCGAGTGGAGGCGATGGGACTCGAACCCACGAACCTCTTGACTGCCAGTCAAGCGCTCTACCAGCTGAGCTACGCCCCCGTAGCTGCCCGAAGGCCTCATGGCCTCCGGGCGATCCTGTCAATCTTCGGCCCGGGCAGCAGCACACCAGCTACTCCTACGACGGAAAGTGCATCGTAGCCGAGGCCGGCAACGGCCGGGCCCCTACAAGCCCATCACCGGTCGGGGCGGCTCGTCTCCGGTCCTCTCCCGAGAGCGGTGGGGTCTGGCTCCGGACCGCCCCCTTTCGATCCGAGTCGATGCAGGGAGGCCGCCCCGGACCTGGACGCCGGCAGCCCGGGCACCGGGGCGCGACCCACTCCCCGGTACGATCGTGGGCCATGGCACGGGCCTACGACGTCATCGAAGTGGAAAAGAAGTGGCAACAGCGCTGGGCGGCGGACGGCACCTACGAGGTGGACGCCGACGATCCCCGGCCCCCGTCCTACGTGCTCACCATGTATCCCTATCCCTCCGGACCCGCCCACATGGGGCACGTCCGGAACTACACCTTCGGCGACCTGCTGGTTCGCCACCGCACCATGCTGGGCCAGGCTGTCTTGTCCCCCTTCGGATTCGACTCCTTCGGACTGCCGGCGGAGAACGCCGCCATCAAGACCGGCACCCACCCCCGGATCTTCACCGATGCCCGGATCGCCGAACTCAAGCAGTCGATCACCCAGCTCGGGGCGGTCTACGACTGGCGGCGGGAGATCCGCAGCCATGATCCCGAGTACATCAGGTGGAACCAGGTGATCTTCGAGAGGCTGTTGGCCAACGACCTCGCCTACCGGGCCAAGGCCGCCGTCAACTGGTGCCCGGGCTGCCAGACCGTCATGGCCAACGAGCAGGTCCTGCCGGACGGCACCTGTGAGCGCTCCGGTGACCTGGTGGTCAAGCGGGAGCTCGAGCAGTGGTTCTTCCGGATCACCCGGTATGCCGACGACCTTCTGGCCGGACTGGACGGGCTGGACTGGCCCGAGCGCGTCAAGACGATGCAGCGGAACTGGATCGGCCGCTCCGAGGGGGCCGAGTTCGACCTGGTGGTCGAGGGCCGGTCGGGTGCCGACGGTCGGTCGCGGCTGGCGCTGCGCGTCTTCACCACCAGGCCCGATACGTCGTTCGGCATGACCTATGCGGTGGTGGCCCCGGAGCATCCCCAGCTCGACGAGCTCACCACCCCCGAGCACCGCGACGACGTCGAGGCTCTACGCAAGCGGGCCGCCGTCGTCGACCGATGTCGAGCGGATGTCGGAGAGCGGATCGGAGAGCCTGGCCAAGCGCGGTGCCTTCACCGGGTCGTCGGTCATCAACCCGTTCACCGGTCGGCCCGTACCGGTCTACGTGGCTGACTACGTGCTGATGGGGTACGGCACCGGTGCCATCATGGCCGTGCCCGCCGAGGACACCCGGGACTGGGACTTCGCCCAGGCCTACGGCCTCCCGGTGGTGCGCACCGTGCGGCCCCCTTCCGGATGGGATGACGAAGGCGGCCCCGGTGGTGCCTTCACCGGCACCGGCGAGAAGATCAACAGCGACTGGCTGGACGGCCTCGACATCGCCGACCGCCAAGGAGCGGGCCATCGAGTGGCTGGAGGCGGAGGGGATCGGCATCCGCACCACCAACTACCGGCTGCGCGACTGGCTGGTGTCCCGCCAGCGGTTCTGGGGATGTCCCATCCCGGTCGTGTACTGCCCGACCACGGCATCGTGCCGGTCCCGGTCGAACAGTTGCCGGTCCTGGCTCCCGACGACGTCGAGTTCCTCCCCACCGGCCAGTCGCCCCTGGCCACCAACCCCGACTTCCTCAACACCACCTGCCCGGAGTGCGGGGGGCCGGCCACCCGTGAGACCGACACCATGGACACCTTCGTCGACTCCTCGTGGTACTTCCTGCGATTCACCGATCCCTGGACTCCCGACCTCCCCTTCGATCCGGACGATCGCCCGCCACTGGATGCCGGTCGACCAGTACATCGGCGGTATCGAGCACGCCATCCTCCACCTCCTCTATGCCCGCTTCTACACCAGGGCCCTGATCGACGTCGGGCTGGCCCCAGCCGGACTGGAGGAGCCCTTCGCCCGACTGTTCACCCAGGGCATGATCCGCATGGACGGGACGAAGATGTCGAAGTCCAAGGGCAACCTGGTGGCACCGTCGAGCTACCTCGCCACCGTCGGGGCTGACGCCCTCCGGCTGTTCCACCTGTTCGTGGGGCCCCCGGCCGACGACGTCGACTGGACGGCGCAGACCGACAGCGTGATCGACGGGTGCGCCCGGTTCCTCGATCGCGTGTGGCGCCTGGCCGTCGGCACGGCCGGAGGCAGTCCACCAATGGCGGAACGGGCCCCTCACCGACGAGGACCTTGCCGTGCGCCGGGCCACCCACCGCCTGATCGACCGGATCACCCGGGACTTCGACCGTTGGTCCTACAACACGGCCGTCGCCGCGTGTATGGAGTTCGTCAATCTGGTCCAGCCCTACGTCCGCGGCGACGGACACGCCGACGTGGTGCGGGAGGCGGTCGACACCCTCTTGCTGGTGCTGGCCCCCATGACCCCCCACCTGACCGCCGAGGCCTGGGAGCGCCGGAACGGGGACCACATCCACCTCCGCTCCTGGCCGGTTGCCGACCCCGACCTGGTCGCCGAGGAGTCGGTCACCATGGTCGTCCAGGTCAACGGCAAGGTCCGCCACCGGATCGAGGTGGCCCCGTCGGTCACCGTGGAGGAGGCAGAGGCGCTGGCGATGGCGTCGGGCCCCGTGATCGAGGCGCTCCAGGGGGCACCACCCCGGCGGGTCATCGCCAAGCCGCCCCGGTTGGTCAACATCGTGGTGTGACCGGTCGGGCGGGGACGAGGCTCCCGCCCGGAGTCCGTCGGGTCAGCGGAACCCGTCGAGCACCTGGGCCCAGCGTTCCGGTTCCATCGGGTAGGGCGCATAGAAGTTGAACCGGTCGACCAGGGCACCGAACCGCTCGAGCACCATGCCGGCGATGTCGTCGATCGCACCGACCACGGCGAAGGTGTTGAGCACCTCGTCGTCGATGAGGTCGGCCATCTCGTCCCAGGCCCCGCGCTTGGACAGCCGGTTGAGCTCGAGGTGGAGATCGCCCCATCCGTGCAGGTCCAGCACCGGGAGGTACGCCGGGGTGGAACCGTAGAAGGCGAGCTGAGCCTTGACGGCCCGCCTGGCCGCGTCGAACCCCTTCCCGTCGGCCCCGGTGACCACCATTCCCGGATAGGAGATCTGGACGGCCTCGCGGTCACGACCGCTGGCCGCGAGACCCCGTTCGAGCGCCGGGACGGTCACCTGGCGCAGGTACCGCTCGGTGGTGAACCCGTGAGCCAGCATGCCGTCGGCCACCTCGCCGGCCACCTCGGTCATGCGCTCGCCCACGGCGGCGAGGAAGATTCGCGGGTTGCCGAACGGGTTCGGGCCCGGATCGAACATCGGGGTCATGAGGGTGTGGCGGTAGAACTCGCCCCGGAACGCCAGCCGGCTGCCGTCCGACCAGCTGGCCCAGATGGCCCGGATGGCCAGGATCATCTCGCGCATCCGTGCCGCGGGCCGGGACCAGGGCATGGAGAACCGCTTCTCGATGTGCGGCTTGATCTGGGACCCGAGGCCCAGCATGAAGCGCCCTTGGGCCAAGGTCTGGAGGTCGTTGGCCACCTGGGCCAGGGTCATGGGATTGCGGGCGAAGGCCACGGCGATGCCGGTGCCGAGCTCGATCCGCTCGGTGTGCTCGGCGGCCAACGCCAGGGGGAGGAACGGGTCGTGGCTGGTCTCGGCCGACCAGATCCCGTCGTAGCCGACCCGCTCGGCCAGGCGGGCGGCCTCGATGACGCCCGACGGGTCGAATCCGATGCCTCCGTCGATGCGCATGCACCACGGTATCCGGTCGGCCTGGCGTGGCGAATGCCTATTTTCGCGCACAAAGTGTTGCACTGAGCACGTAATGTGACGCAGAATTGGCCGGTGCCCGATGACATGAACGACGGTCGCCCGCCCGGCGGCCCCCCCGGCCAGGGCTCGGCCGTGGCGACCGCCCCGGCGATGGCTGCGCCCATCCCCGAACTGGTGGTGGTCGACAGCGTGGCCGAGGTCCTGTCCGCATTTGCCGGCGAGGATGCCCCCGCCGGCGTGATCGGGGACGAGGAGCGCACCCGCTACGGTCTGCTGCTCGATCGCGCCGCCGAACGCGGGCTGCTCTCCCCGGCGGAGTACGAGGTCAGGCTGCGTGCGCTGGCCGAGGCCACGACCGTCGAGCGGCTGCAGGAGCTGGTGACGGTGCTTCCCGTCCTGGAGTCACCCGGCGCCGCACCGGCCCGCCGGCGCCGTGGCCCCGCTCGTCCACCGTCGCCCGACGACGCCCCCCTGCCGGCCGGCACGGTCGCCCGTCGGTCCAGTCCCTGGTTCGTGCTGGCCGTCCTGGTGGTGGTGCTGATGGTGGCCCTCGTGTTCGTGGCCGTCTACGCGCAGCACGTAGTCCACGGAAATCACTCTGGCGCACCGGCGCCCGGCGCGGTGTTGCGGGCCGTCAGTGCCCTTCGTTCTTGAGGAACTGCTCGAGCTCAGCGGCGATCTCGTCCCCGCTGGGCACGTCCCCGTCGAGACGGAGCGGGTCGATCTCCTCCGAGTCGACGGCGGCCTCCAACCGGCGGACCATGTCGAGGTGCTCGGGATTCGAGCCGATCAGCTCGTCCACCTGACGGCGGGACGCTTCGCCCGCCAACCGTAGGGACGAGGAGTCGAGCACCGCCCCGGTCACCGCGCACAGTCCGTCGATGAGCGCCGCGCTGGCCTCGGGGTAGGGCATGGCAGAGACGTAGTGCGGCACCCGGGCCCACAGGCCGATCACCGGCACGTCGGCATCACCGAGCGCCACCTCCAGCGCCGCCTGGACGCCGGCGGGCACCTCGAGGGTGCCGTGCACCGACCCGAGGCGACCGGCCAGGTCGGCCGACTGAGGCGGCACCGTGGACGCCAGCCGCACCGGCCGGGTGTGCGGGGTCGGCGCCGGGAACGCCCCCAGGCCGATCACCGTTCGGACGCCGAGGCTCTGCACCAGGTCCACCACGTCCCCGATGAAGGTGGGCCAGCGGAAGTCGGGCTCGGGGCCGGTCAGGTACACCACGTCGGCGCCCACCCGGTCCTTGGCCGCCACCAGCTTGATGGCGGGCCAGGTCAGCTTGGTGGTGATCCCGTCCTCGAGCCTGGCGATGGGGCGCCGGGCGCGCTGGTCGATGAGCAGCTCGGTGTCGAACGCCGCCACCTCTGTGGTCGGTGACGAGCCCAACAGCTCGGCCACCGCGGCGGAGGCGCCCATGCCGGCGTCGACCCAGCCCTCGAGAGACACCACCATGATCGGCCGGTCGGTGCGGGCGTCGACCGGCTCGCCCCAACCGGGATCGAACTGGTACAGCGGATTGCGATCGGTCACAGGGACTCCACTTCGGCCAGCGCACGCTCACCCAGCCGCCCCACGGTGGCGGCGAACTGGTCCACTCCGGAGCGGTCGCCGGCGGCGGCCCCTCCCGCGTAGCGCACGGTGACTCCTTGAAGGATACAGGCCAATTTCCAGAATCCGAACGCCCGGTAGTAGGCGATCTCCGAGACGTCCCGACCGGTGCCGGCGGCATAGCGGCCCAGCAGATCCGAGCGGCGGCCGAACCCCGGGAACGCCGTCGGGGCCACCCCGGCGAGGGCGGCGTCCCCGTCCTCGGGCTCGGCCCAGTAGACGAGCAGCAGCCCGAGGTCGGCGAGCGGGTCCCCGAGGGTGCAGATCTCCCAGTCCAGGATGGCCAACACGTCGCCCCGGTCGTCGAGGACGGTGTTGTCCAACCGGTAGTCGCCGTGGACGATGGCCACGCCCTGTTGCTCGGGTATCCGGGCGGCCAGCAGCTCGTGGACGCGGTCGATCACCGCCGGCCCGGGCTCACCCCCGACCGTCGACTGGCTGAACTGGCCGTGCCACCGCTTCAGCTGCCTCGGGATGTATCCGTCCCGGCGGGCGAAGTCGCCCAACCCGACGGCGTCGACATCGACGCCGTGGAGCGCCACCAGTGTGTCGATGAGGGAATCGCCTGCGTGGGCACGGGCGGGCCCCGAGAGCTCGGCGGCCGCCCGCTCGTCGCGGACGATGTGGCCCTCGACGAACGACATCACGTAGAAGGGGGCGCCGTTGACCGAGTCGTCGGTGCACAGGGCCAGCGCCTCGGGCACCGGCACATCGGTCTCCCCGAGGGCCCGGATGACGGTGAACTCGCGGGCCATGTCGTGGGCCGTCGGCAGCACATGGCTCACCGGTGGCCGGCGCAGGGCGAAGTGTTCGCCGGCCTGGTCGGCGACCCGGTAGGTGAGATTGGACCTTCCCCCGGCGATGAGCTCGAAGGTGAACGGGGGTTTGGCCTGGGGAACGGCCGTGGCCATCCACTCCGTGACATGCCCACGGTCGATTCCCTCGATGTCGTGCTGTTCGCCAGGAGTGGCCGGATCCATGTCATAGGACGCTACCCGCGTGGCGCCCCGCCACCCGCTCACGCCCGACCGTGGGCGCGCTCCCGGTATCGTCGTGGCGATGATCGACGTGACCGATGCGACATTCGAGGACGAGGTGCTGCGGCGATCCGAGGAGGTCCCCGTGGTGGTGGACCTGTGGGCGCCCTGGTGCGGGCCGTGCCGCACCCTCGGGCCCATCATCGAACAGGTGGTCGACGCCACCGACGGTGCGGTGACCCTGGCCAAGGTGAACGTGGACGAGAACCCGGCCATCTCCGCCAGCTTCAAGGTGCAGTCGATCCCCGCCGTGTTCGCGCTGAAGGACGGCAAGGTGGTCGATGGGTTCATCGGCGCCCTGCCCGAAGCTGCGGTCGGCGAGTTCGTGGCCAAGCTGGTCCCTGCGCCGTCCGAGGCCGACCTGCTGGTCGCCGAAGGTGTGGAGGCCGGCGAGGAAGAGCCCCTCCGCCGGGCGCTGGCGCTCCAGCCCGACCACGAGGGGGCCATCACCTCGCTGGCCGGCATGCTGATCGCCAGCGGGGAGCCCGATGAGGCCATCACCTTGCTCGGGCGGATCCCGGAGACACCCGACACCAGGCGACTGATGGCCGAGGCCCGGCTGTCCGGCCAGAACGTGGATGTCGACGCGGTCGGCGTGGAGGACCTGCTGGACGGCCTGCTCGACCGCGTGCGGGACGACACCGCCGCCCGCCAGGAATTCCTCGATCTGCTCGAGACCCTCGGTGCCGACGACCCCCGCACCTCCGACTACCGCAAGGCGTTGGCGGCTCGGCTGTTCTGACGATGCGTCCGCTCCCGGCCGCATCGCAGCTTCGGGGCGTCGCCCATCGGTGTGGTGGGGGATAGCGTCACGAGGGTGCACGCCACTCAGCTGACGCTCGGCGACAAGACCTTCGACATCACCGATCGGGCCCTCGTGATGGGGATCCTCAACAGGACGCCCGACTCGTTCTACGACAAGGGGGCCACGTTCGCCCTCGACGACCTGGTGGTCCGGGCCGGGCGGCTGGTCGACGACGGCGCCGACCTGCTCGACGTGGGGGGAGTCAAGGCCGGCCCGGGACCGGTGGTCGAGGAGCCCGAGGAGCTGGACCGGGTGATTCCGGCCCTCGAAGCAATTCGGGCCCGGTTCGACATCCCGCTGTCGGTGGACACGTGGAGGGCATCGGTGGCCAAGGAGGCCTACGCGGTAGGGGCGGTGGTGGGCAACGACATCAGCGGGTTCGCCGACCCCGAGTACCTGACGGTGGCCGCCGGTGCGGGTGCCACGGTGGTCGCCACCCACATCCGGCTGGGCCCCCGTATCCCCGATCCCGAACCGGTCTACGCCGATGTCGCCGACGCGGTCCGGTCGTACCTGCTGGAGCGGGCCTCGTGGGCATTGGCGGCCGGCCTCCCGCCGGACCGGATCGTGCTCGATGCCGGTCTAGACCTGGGCAAGACGGCCGAGCAGTCGTTGGCACTGCTGCGCACCTCCGAGGAGCTGGCCCGGCTCGGCTACCCCCTCTTGTTGTCCGCCTCCAACAAGACGTTCCTCGGGGTGGTGCTCGGACTCGGCATCGGGGAGCGCCGGGAGTCGTCGCTGGCCGCCGCCGCCCTCGGTGCGGCCCAAGGCTGTCGGATCATGCGGGTCCACGACGTAGCCGGCCACCGTCAGGTGTGCGACGTGATGGCCGCCATCAGCGCGGCCCGCCGGGAGCAGGGATCTGCCCTGCCCGTGGAAGCGGACCCGGCATGAGCCCGTCTCGTACCGCCGAGCCGGAGGGGGCCGTGGCCCAGGGTGGTGCGGCCGCCCGCCCCGCCTACCTGGTCCGTGGTGACGACCCCACGCTGGTGGCCCAGGCCGCCCATGCCCTCACCACCCGGCTGGTCGGGGGAGGCGATGCCTCGCTCATGGTCGAGGAGTTCGGGGGGCCGGCCACCGACCAGTTCGACGTCGCCGCCGTCATCGATGCCTGCACCACCCCACCCTTCCTGGTCGACCGGAGGGTGGTGGTCGTCCGGGAGGCGGGCCAGCTGAATGCGGCGGACGCCAAGCGCCTGGTGGCGTACCTGGAGGATCCGCTGCCCACGACGGCCCTCGTGCTGGTGGGGGGAGGGGGCACCGTCCCCCAGGCGCTGAGCCGGGCCGTCGGCTCCGCCGGCGAAGTCGTGGAGACCTCCGTGGGGACGGGGAAGGCCCGCTCGCAGTGGCTGGCCGATCACCTGAAAGGTGGCCCGGTACGCCTCGACGGCCAGGCCACCGCCCTCCTTTCGGGCCATCTGGGCGGGGACATGGGCCGCCTCGAGGGGCTCCTCGATACCCTGGCGTCGGCGTACGGTGCCGGAGCGACCGTCTCGGTGGCCGACCTCGAACCGTTCCTCGGTGAGGCCGGGTCGCTCGCCCCGTGGGACCTGACCGACGCCGTCGACGCCGGGGAGACGGCCAAGGCGCTGGCCGTGCTCCACCGCATGCTGGGGGCCGGTGACACCCACCCCCTGGTGGTGATGGCCCTCCTCCACCGCCACTACCGCCAGATGCTGCGCCTGGACGGGGCGGGCGTGACGTCCGCCGACCAGGCCGCGCAGGTGCTCGGGCTGCGGAGCTCGTACCCGGCCAAGAAGGCGCTCGCCCAGGCCGGCCGTCTGGGATCGGCGCGCATCGGTCGGGCCTTCTCACTGCTGGCCGGTGCGGACATGGACCTCCGGGGGGTCACCGATCTCCCGGGAGAGGTGGTCCTCGAGGTCCTGGTGGCCCGACTCAGCCGTCTGGCCCGACAGGGCCGGTAGGGACGGGGGTCCCGGCCCTGCCGGACCGACGATTCTGTCCGGACGTCACTGCGCCCAGGACGTCCGGTGTCCTCAGGACGTGACGGCGTCCATCGACTGCTCGCCGTCATCGGCGACGTTCTCCGTCCACTGGCTGCCGGCCCAGTAACGGAACTGATGGCGCCCCGTCGGGTCGGCCTTCCATCCGGGGGGAACCGAGGGTGTCGGCGCCGACACGCCCGCCGGGACAGGCAGGCTGGTCCGCTGCTTCGGGCGGTACGTACGTGCCAGGGCCACGGGTGCGGCCGCGGTGGCGGTGGCGGTGGCGGTGCCACCACCTCCACCGCCGACCAACTCCCCACCGCCGGAGTTGTCTGGACCATCGGGTCGGCCTGACCAGGACGGCGCGCCGACCAGTCGGATCTCCCCGTCGGCGATGGTGGTGGCCCCGAAGCCTTCGAACCGCTCCGGCGCGGCAATGACGGTCCCGACGGGCCACCCCTCCTCGCGTTGGGCCTGGACGGCATCGTCACCGAAGCACTCGAATGGGAGGCTGGCCGCCCGCCCGGCGGCGGCGATGGCCGTCACCTTGGGTCGGGCGATGCGCAGGTACATCCCCAGCCCGACGAGGGGGACCAGCAATACCAGGACGAAGTAGGCGGCCTTGTGCTCCTCGGCCCGCTTCCAGGCCCACCCCGGTTGGCGCAGAAGGTCGATGGCGCCGACGACCATCGATGTCGCGATGATCACTCCCACCAACTCGAAGGACAGGTTTCCTGTACTCGCCAGTAGACCACTCATGAACCACAGCCTCCTTGTGTCACCGTTTCACTCTCATCACTGCTCGAATGCCGAGCCGGTCACGCCGGCCCTCGGTCCGCAACGGCTCGGTGGAGCGCGTTCCGGGTCGACTGACTCGTCACTGGACGCCGCTGATGGGACGCCGGGTGGGGGTCGGCCGGTGGAATGCCGGCCGGGTGCAGTATGGGAATGATGGGGAATGCGGTGATTTGGTTGCTGCGGCGCAGTATGGGCACTGGGTTGGATATCACTGTAAGTGTTGACTAGAGCACCCTCAGTAGTCAAGTGGAAATCAGTGGAAATCCCGGGAGGAGGGGACCGGTCCGAGGTCGAGCGGATCGAAGCGCTCGGCCACCAGGGTCATCGATCCCTCGGACCGCTCGATCCGACCCCGTACCAGTAGCGCCGGGGACGACCGTGCCACCGGCTTCCACCGGACCCAGGCACCACGGGAACAGACGACATTGACCATGCCGGTCTCGTCCTCGAGGTTCAAGAAGACCGCCCCGTGGGCGCTCTCGGGTTGCTGGCGGTGGGTCACCACTCCTCCGACGGTGATCCGGTCACCGGTCGGCCTCGCCCTCACCTCGGCAGTGGGCAGTACCCCGCGACCGCTCAGGTCGTCACGGGCCAGTTCCATGGCGGTGGTGTCCGGCGCCATCCCGAGCGACCACAGGTCATCGGCCACCCCCTCCCACGGGGTGGGGTCGGGGAGCGGCGGCGGTTCCGCTCCGGTGATCACCCCCGGAAGCCGGTCCGCCGTGGCCTGGGCGGCCGCCCCGGCTCCCCACACCATCGACCTCCGGCCGGCGCTCGCGCTCCCCGAGTGCCGCCCCGCCTCCAGCCCGTCGAGGGCGCCGGCGGTGGCCAGGGCCTCGAGCTGGGCCCGGGAGACGCCGGCCCGCCGCACCAGGTCCTCCATCCCCGACCAGGGCTGCCCCGCCGCGATCCGCTCCGCCGTCTCCTCCCCGATACCGCGTACCGAGGAGAGCCCGAGCCGAACCGCCGGTCCGCACGCCCCCTCGTGGTCGGGCCGCTCCTCGAGACAGGCATCGGCTCCTCCGGCGTTCACATCGGGCCGGCGGACCACCACCCCGTGCCGCTTGGCGTCGGCCACCAGGCTCTGGGGCGACCAGAACCCCATGGGCTGGGCGTTCAGCAGGCCGGCGGTGAACGCCGCCGGATAGTGCGCCTTGCACCAGGCGGTGGAGTACACCAGGTGGGCGAAGGCCACGGAGTGGCTCTCGGGAAATCCGAAGTTGGCGAAGGCGGCCAACGCCGCGTACACCTGTTCGGAGACCTCGGCCGACACCTGCCGGGCGGCCATGCCGGCGAACAGCCGGTCGCGCAGCCGCGCCATCCGCTCGCCCGAGCGCTTGGCGCTCATGGCCTGGCGGAGTTCGTCCGCCTCGGTCGGGGTGAACCCGGCCACGTCGATGGCGATCTGCATCAGCTGCTCTTGAAAGAGGGGCACGCCGAGTGTCCGCTCCAGGGCCGGCTGCAGCAGCGGGTGGAGGTAGGTGACCGGCTCGGTCCCGTTGCGCCGCCGGATGTAGGGGTGGACGGCATGCCCCTGGATGGGTCCGGGCCGGATGAGGGCCACCTCGATGGCCAGGTCGTAGAAGCAGCGCGGCTGGACGCGGGGGAGCGTGTTCATCTGGGCCCGCGACTCCACCTGGAACACTCCGACGGTGTCTGCCCGACACAGCAGGTCGTAGACCTCGGGTTCCTGGTCCAGACGGGCCAGGTCGATCTCGACGTGGTGGAAGGAGGCCACCAGGTCGACCATGTGGTGCAGCGCGGTGAGCATGCCCAACCCGAGGAGGTCGAACTTGACCAGGCCGGCCGCGGCGCAGTCGTCCTTGTCCCACTGGAGCACGCTCCGCCCCGGCATCCGTCCCCACTCGACCGGGCAGACCTCCACCACCGGACGGTCGCAGATGACCATGCCGCCCGAATGGATGCCGAGGTGTCGGGGGAAGTCGAGCACCTCGGTGGCCAACTTCTTCACCACATCCGGAAGGTCGGCACGTTCGGCGAAGGGCTCGCCCCGGTCGACCGATTTCGACCAGGCGTCCACCTCCTCGGGCGGATGCCCGAGCGCCTTTCCCACGTCACGGAGCGCCGATCGGGAGCGGTAGGTGATGACATTGGCCACCTGGGCGGCGTGCAGCCGGCCGTACCGTTCGTAGACGTACTGGATGACCTCCTCGCGCCGACCCGACTCGATGTCGACGTCGATGTCCGGGGGGCCGTCCCGGGCCGGAGAGAGGAATCGCTCGAACAACAGCCCGAGGGAGACGGCATCGACGTTGGTGATGCCGAGGGCGTAGCAGACCGCCGAGGTGGCCGCCGAGCCGCGACCCTGGCAGAAGATGTCGTTGTCACGGCAGAACATGACGATGTCCCAGACGGTGAGGAAGTAGCCGGGGAACCCGAGCGCCCCGATGATGGCCAGCTCGCGGTCGAGTTGGGCGTAGGCCCCCGGCACCCGCTCGGACCCCTTCGACCCGTACCGGTCGACGGCGCCCCTGCGGACCAGCTCGACCAGCCAGGTCTGCTCGGTGTGCCCGGCCGGCACGGGGAAGTCGGGCAGTCGCGGTGCCACCAGGCGTAGGTCGAAGGCGCAGTCGGCGGCGATGTCGGCCGCCCGCTCGACCACCCCGGGCCACCGGGCGAACCGGCGCTCCTGCTCGGCCCCACCACGCAGGCAGGCCGAAGCCGAGGACGGGATCCATCCTTCGAGGTCCGCCAGTGTCCGCCGGGCCCGTACGGCGGCCAGCGCAGTGGCCAGGGGGAACCGCGCCGGGGTGGCATAGTGCACGTTGTTGGTGGCGACGGGGGCCACCCCCCGCCCGGTGGCCAGGAGGGCCAGCGCATCGTTGCGGGTGGCGTCGACCGGATTGCCGTGGTCCCATAGCTCGACCGCCAGGTGGTCGCGTCCGAACCGTCCGATGAGGTGGTCGAGCACCTGGGCGGCGGCTGACGGGCCACCGTCGGTGAGGGCTGTGGCCAGCGCTCCCTTGCGGCATCCGGTGAGGACCTGCCAGTGCCCTCCGTGGTGGTCGGACAGCGCGTCCAAGGTGATGATCGGCTTCCCTTTCTCCCCGCCGGCCAGGTGGGCTTCGGCGATCACCCGGCTGAGGCGGGCATACCCCTCGGGGTCCCGGGCCAGCACCACCAGGTGGGTACCGTCCGGATCGGGAACGCCGGTCCGCGGATGGGAGATGTCCGCACCGCTGATGGTGAGCTCGGCGCCGAAGATGGTGGGGAGGCCGAAGGCCCGGGCCGCCTCGGCGAAGCGGACCACGCCGTAGAGGCCGTTGTGATCGGTCAGTGCCAGGGCGGAGAGGCCGAGTCTGACCGCCTCAGCGGCCAGTTCCTCGGGGTGGCTGGCACCGTCGAGGAAGGAGAAGTTGGAGTGGGCATGGAGTTCGGCGTAGGGCATCGGTCGGGACCGGGATCACCCGTAGGTGGCTTCGATACGCCACTGGCCCCGTTCGACCACCAACAGGTGGGCGGTGGCTCCGGCCACGGCCTGTACGCGTGCGCTCCTCTGGCGTGACCTCGACCACCACCGCTCGTCCGACGGCCACGGCCCGGCCCAGGAGGTCACTGCCGACCACGGGCCCTCCTCCACCGACAGGCGATCGGGGACGGCGGTGAGGAGGCCCCGTCCCGACACCGACACCGGCCGGCCCCCGGCGTCGGTCAGCTCGGCGAGGAGAGGCCGGGGATGCACCACCGCCGGCGCCGGCGGGGGGATCCGACCGGGCCATGGTGCCCCGGGGTCCTCGTCCTCGTGGCCCTGACGGGCGTTCCAGGTGATGAACCGGGCCCGTTGGGCCGGGCCACGGCCCCCCTGCAGACAGGCGGTCACCACGCCGTCCGCCCCGATCAGGTCCTGGACGGCTGCCAGGGCCCGGGCTGCCCGGGCATCCGCGTCGCTCACCCCACCCCAGAATTCCGGTTCCCCGTGCCCGGCCGGGGCGCGGGTCCGTCCCGTCCCCACCCCCTGGGCTCCAACCCGCCGACCGGCGGCCGGGCGCAGGTCGGCGAGCTCGCCACTGTGACCGCCGGCAACCCGGTGACAGAGGACCCCGTCGGCTCCGAACCGACCGAGCACATGGGACTCGGCCAGTGCGGCGAAGTCGCCAAGGGTGCGGACCCCCAGCCGGTCCAGTAGCTCGGCCAGCTCGGGACGGCCGAGGACGCCCATCGGCAGGGGGGCGAGAAACGCCGGGGTCTCCCCCTCGGGGACGACCAGGCCCCGTCGGGCGGCCAGCACCGCCGCGAACAGCCCGTCGGCCACGCCGACCTCGACGGTGGTGATGCTCGAGATGGCCTCGGTGATCAGCCGGACCAGTGGTCCCTCCCCACCGAAGTAACGGGCCGGCCCGCGGGAGGGGAGGGAGCAGATGCCCGGGCGGACGGTGGTGATCCACGGGCAATACGCCTCCACCGCCCCGATCACCTGGACGAACGACCGCCGCGAGGCTCCCCCCTCGTCCTCGTCGAGGAGGTCCGGGCACCGCACGACGAGCAGGCGGTTCACGAGGGTGGCCCCAACTCCGCCAGCTCCGCCGGGCAGACGTCCCGATCGCCGGGGGTCTCGGCTCCGGTGGCCGTGGTCACGGCTCCGACTGCCGACGGCAGCAACAGGTGACGGCGGCGCGGACGCGTCGCCGACCGCCGACCGGTGGCGGTCACCGTCATCCGCCGCTGCTCGAGATAGCCGGCCCCGTCGGGTCCGATGCCCTCCCAGGACACGTCGCTGACAGCCAGTTGCAGGTCGGGGCATTCCGGCCATCCGGCGCGCCCGGGAACCACCACCAGCACCGACCGCCGCTCCCTGGTCCGGGCCACCAGCCGCCGGGCCATGGCCCGGCGGGGAGGGAAGGGGGGGCAGAGCACCACCAGGTCGAGCCCGTCGATCACCGCTGCGGTCACCTCGGCCCAGGCGGCACCCGGGCGCGGGATCAGGGCCAGCCGGTCGAGGTCGATGCCGATGTCGTGAGCGGCGACCGCGCCCAGTCCGATCAACCCGATCACCCCGCACCACGAGCCGGCCGCCGACGCTGCGGCCACGAGGGCCAGGGCCAGGCTGATGTCCCCGTTGTGGGTGGCACCCGGACTGTGGGCTCCGCCCGGGGTGCGGACACCGTTGCCTGACAGCCCGTCGACGACGATGGTGCTGCCCCGGCGCACGCTGCCGTCCGGAAACAGGTCGGCCAGGGGAGGGAGCACGGGGAGGAGGCGGGTCTGGCTCGACGCGACCGGGCGGCTGCGCTCGGCCAGAAGGGCCAGGGACTCCCGGGCCCGCTCCCGGCCCGGCTCCTTGCCCGGCTCCCGGCCTGGCTCCTTGCCCCGGCCATCGGAATCCGACCGGGCGGCGGCCCGATCCATGGGTGAAACGAACATATGTTCGTACAGTAATGGCCCTTGTGCGGTCTGGCCAATGGCCCGGTGGGGCCGGTCGGGTAGCCGGTCGGGTAGCCGGCCCGGGGTGCGCCAGTGGGCCCGATCTGCTCGCTAGCATGTGGGTACCAGAGAGAGGAGGTGGTCCAACTGAGCAGTCAACGTTTTGGGACCCTGGAGGTGGCTGGCCGCTAAGTCGGCTTGCTGTACCGCCTGGCGAATCCCAGCCAGACACCCACCGGGCGACCTAGTCGGACCCAGGTCCCATCCGGCGCCTCACGGGAACCCCGGTGCACTCAAATCAGCAACACCTGTATCTGAAGGGCGTCTCTCCGGAGGCGCCCTTCAGTATGCCCGGGCGAGGGAAGGGATGCGGTCCGCCGGCAGGCGGAGAACGCCGGCCGATTGTTCTTCCAAATAGCATACCGAAAGAATGTTATCTGGAAAAACAATACCGGCGAGTAGCCGTCGATGCCCGCCCCCGGCCACCAGCACCACCCCAGCACCACCGCCCCAGGGCCGCCCGAGCCGCCGCTCAGGGCCCCGCTCAGGGCCGCCGCTCAGGGCCGCCGCTCAGGGCCGCCGCTCAGGGTCGCATGGTGGTCTCGTCGACGTCCAGCGCGGCCCGCACGCCCCCGGCCACCCGGTCGGTGACCTTCCGCCGGGCCACCAGCTGCTCGAGCTCCGCGCGCTCTGCGGCGATCACCAGCCGGCGCAGCTCCCGCTCGGCCTCGAGGTAACCACCGGACCCGGTTCCGGTTCCGTCCCGGGTGTCGTCCGCGTCGTCATCGCCCGCGCTCAGTGCCGCCAGCCGTCGATCGATACGGGCCAGTTGGGACTCGTAGCCCACGCGGATGCGGTCCACGACCTCGTCGGGGAACTGATCGGTCCGGGTGAGGTCGTCGATACGCGACAGGGCGATCACCGTCAATCGGCGGCGTGCCTCGGCCACCAGCACCATGTCCTGTTCGTCCCGCGTCACCAGTCCGAACCGCCGGATCAGGGGCGGGAGGGAGAGGCCCTGGCCGACCAGCGTCGCAACGATCACAGCGAACGCCAGGAACACCAACAGATCCCGTTGGGGGAAGTTCTGAGGGAGCGCGAGTGCGGCCGCCAGGCTCACCGCACCCCGCATGCCGGCCCATGAGACAACGGCCGTCTCGCGCCACGACCGTGGCGACCGTTGGCTGGCTCCCACCAGACGCTGCCCACCGGGAAGGGCCGTGGCCCCGAAGATCCAGACGATGCGCACGACGATGACCACGCCGACCACCGCCAGTGCCTCCAGAGCCAGTGACCCGGACTCCCGGTTGACCAGGCTGTCCAGGATCGGACGCAGCTCCAACCCGACCAGGAGGAACGACAGCCCGGTGAGCAGGAAGACGATGAGGTCCCAGATCTCGCGCTGCTGCAATCGGGCCGCGGCGGTCAGCGATGCAAGCCCGTAGCGACCGAAGTAGAGCCCGGCCGCCACCACGGCCAGCACCCCCGATGCGCCGACCTTGTCCGCAGGCAGGTAGGCCGCGAACGGGAGGATCAACAACATGGTGTTCTCGATGACCGGGGTCTCGGTGAACCGGAGCATGCGGCTCCCGAACCATCCGACGGCGATGCCGATCCCCACGCCGACGATCACGGCGAAGAGGAACTTCCCCAGCACGTCGGCGGCGGTGAATGCAGTTCCCACCGCGGCGATCGCCACCTGGTACGCGGTCAGGGCGGTGGCGTCGTTCATGAGCCCCTCACCGCCGAGGATGGTCACCAGGCGCCGGGGGAGCCCGAGCTTGCCGGCGATCTGGGTGGCGGCGACGGAGTCCGGTGGGGACACGATGGCGCCGAGGCAGAAAGCCACGGCCCAACTCGTCCCGCCCACGAGCGAGTGGACGACCACGGCCACCGTGACCATCGTGGCGACCACCAACCCGACGGCCAGGAACGCGATCGGGCGGAGGTGCCTCCGCAGCTCGCGTGCCGAGGTGTCCAACGACGCGTCATAGATGAGCGGGGGGAGGAACACCAACAAGACCAGGTCCGGGTCGAGCTCCACCCGGTGGTGGATCGGGATCAGGGCGATGCCGATGCCGGCGAGCACCAACAAGATGGGATAGGCGATCCTCAGCCGGTCGGCGAGGGTGGCGATGACCACGATGCCGATGAGGAGGCCGATCCCGTCGGCGATGCTGATCACCGACCTGCGCCCTTCCTCGCCGTGGACAACCTGCTCAGCGACAGGTCAGTCCCCGATGACAATGGAGAGCCGCACGTGCATGGACCCCAGGATCCAGATGTCCTGGCGAATCCCGTTCGTCGACCACTCCTTCAACACCACCCCCCGACCGACCCGGGTGCCCGAAGGGGCCAGGCAACCAGCAATCGGGGCCGGCACGAATCCCACCCGGACCCCTCCGCCCAGCACGGCCAGCGCGTCGAGGTCCGTCGGATTGGCCGGCTCGGTCCTGATCTCGATCGGCTGGCCGGCGCCGAAATGGGGGAGCTGCAGGACGTCGTCGTGGAACGACACGCCGGTCACTCGGGTGAAGAACACACCGGGAAGCACCGGGGCGCGGTCGTTCTCGACGAGCTCGACGGTCCGCTCCCTGTCGAGATAGGCCTTGTACCCGAAACCGAACAGTTCCCCGTCGACCACCGGTACCGCTCGGTCGTCGTCCTCCAAGTAGATCGGGAGGAGGATGTCATCCGCGGCTCTGCGATTGGGCACCGACATGACTGGTCCTCTCCAGGGTCGTGGGGGTCTGGGGCTTGCCGCTCTGGGGGCGCACTCTAGTGACACGGAACCGTCCGGTCATCGATATCTGCTGGCCGGACAGCACCGTCGGCACCTCGCCGGCGTGTCGGCCGGCGTCCGGCCGGCGCCCGGCTCAGTGGGCCGGCGCCATCGAGTCGAGGGCGAGCCGGATCTGCTCGTGGTACTGCACCGAGCCGAGGGGTCCGTTCCCCTGGTGCATGTCCACCGTCTCGCGCTCTTGGAGGATCAGCCCGTTCCCGGGCGAGAGCCAGTAGTCGGTGGGGTTGGTCCCGTCCTCGGATCCAGAGAACGACAAGGTGATGCGGGTGTGGAGCGCCGGCACCACCTGGCCGCCGACACGCACATGGGTCATCCCCACCACCGTTCCGGCGAACGCCACGCGTTCGCCGGAGCCACGGCAGGTGGCATGCCACTGCTCACCCGCCCGGGCCCGGTCGGGGACGAACGAGGGTCCGGTGGGGCATCGGTATTCGTCGATCGAGTGGATGCCGGCGATCTCCTCGTCCGACCTCGTGGAGGTCATGGCCAGCGCCCTCCCCGCCGAGCACACCACCAGAGCCTCGGTGTGCTGCTCCAGCGGATACCAGGTGATGGTGGCGCACCCGGTGTTGGTCACGACCATCTGCGTCGTGGGGGGGAAGGCACGGTCGATGTTGCCGATGCTGAGCTGTTCGCCTCCCGACGTCCGGTAGCGGTAGACGCCCGGCGCCGGAAGGTTCGGATCGGGATCGGCGGACCCGGCCTGCTGATCGCGGTAGAGCCGCAGCGCCTGGCGCAGGTCGATCTGGGTCCCCGGGCTCCGAATCATGAAGAACCACACCGCTGCTGCGGCCAGCACCAACAAGGAGGTCAAGCCCAGCCCGAGGATCCAGAGCCGGTGATGGGTGAGCCAGGTCAGTGCCGGCATGCGTACCTCCATCGGCACGGTGGCCAGGGCCGTGCGCGCTTGGTCTTCACTTTCGCGCGGTTGCGTGGATCGATGCCAGCGGCCCGTGGGATAGGACCCCCGGGGCAGGGCACCGGTTCACGACGATCGGACCATCTCGAGCGTCCTGGCGATGTCCCAGCCGTGGTGGAAGGCGTCGTGGGCGTTCGAGACGACCACCTCGCCCAGCGTCTGCTCGCCCCGTGCGGGGTGGAGGAGAAGCGGGCCGTCCGGCACCGACCGCCGGACCGCGTCGCGCCAGTCCGCCACCGCCGAGGTGAGCGACCACAGCGCGGCCGGGAGAGGGATCGCCTCGTACTGCCGGGCTCTCGCCAGTGCCGATTCGTCGTAACCGACGACGTGTCGGTCGGCGCCCGCTGCGATCCCCACCAGGCGTTCGGCCCAGATCCGCAGGTTGTCGCCCACGTGGCACACGTATGCCGACACCGACCAATCCAGCGTCGCGTGGCGTTCCTCACCGGTGGCCCCCTCCACCAGGGACCGGTAGGCGCCGGGCACGTCCGCCACCATGGTGATGGCGTCGGTGGTCTCGACGGCCCACGAGTAACCGCACTGGTGACACGGATCCCCGTAGACCGACTTGGCCCATTCGTGCATCGCCCGATGTTCCCATTCCGGAATGGCCGCTGTCCCGTTCCGAGGTGTGTGACCGACCAGACCCCTTGACACGTGACTAATTAGTCACGTATTATCGGATGGGTGGACGACGTGTTCCGGGCGCTCGCAGATCCGACCCGACGGGGCCTGCTCGACGAGCTGTTCCGCCAGGACGGCCAGACGCTGACCGCACTGGAGCAGCGCTTCGACATGACGCGCTTCGGGGTGATGAAGCATCTGCACCAGCTCGAGGAGGCGGGACTCGTGGTCTCCCGACGCCGTGGCCGGGAGAAGCTCCACTTCCTCAATGCCGTCCCCATCCGGCTCGTCCACGACCGGTGGGTGAGCAAATTTGCCGAGCCCTGGGTGACTGGGCTCAGCGGCCTCAAGACCAGACTGGAGAACCCGATGGAAAAGGTGTTCGAGATCTACATCCGCACGACGCCCGAACGCCTCTGGGAGGCGATCACCGACCCGGACATCCGGAGCAAGTACAACTTCGGCGCCGGGGTGTACTCGGAGTGGACCGTCGGGTCCCACCTCCAGATGGCCGGGCCGGGTGGGACCGGGCCTCTGGGCGAGGGCGAGGTGCTCGAGGTGGACCCACCCCGGCGGCTGGTCCATACCATGGTGGCGCTGTGGGGCGACGAGGTGAAGCGCGAGGGTCCCTCCAGGGTGAGTTGGGAGATCGAGCCCATCGGTGATTCGTGTCGTCTCACGGTGGTCCACGACGAGCTGGCACCGGACGCCAACTCCCAGCTCTACGGGGGCTGGCCCATGATCCTGTCCGGTTTGAAGACGTGGCTGGAGACCGGCGAGTTGCTGACCACGCCAGGATCCCTCCTGTACACCTGATCGGCCGCACCCCGCCGGTCCTGGTCCTCGTCCTGTTCCGCAAATCCTGTTCCGCATGAGGAGGCTCGGGCCTACGGCAAAGGGACCGGTTCGGGCCTACGGCAAAGGGACCGGTTCGGGCCTACGGCAAAGGGACCGGTTCGGGCACCGGGTCCGCCAAACTCGACGCCGTCGCAGTTTGGCGGACCCGGCAGGTTCAGTATCGGCCGCAGGCCGGATCAGCTTGAGGCGGGGCGAGGGCGGCCGGCCCCCGAGATCCGGCGCAGCGCGAAGTGGGCTTTGACCGACTGGTCCGTCGGCGCGTCGCCGTTCTCGTCCTGCTCCTCCAGGACGACGAACCACGGGGCCAGGGCCTCCCTGAGCCGGTCGAGGCTCACGCCCAGTTCTCCGATCTGCTCGTGGTGCATCCGGTACTCGGAGTCATCGACGTGCTCGAAGATCTGGATGTCCCAGCGCGACAGCCCGTCCTCGGTGAAGTCGACATCCATGATCATGACGTTGTCGTCGAAGTCGTACACCCAGGCCGGCTCGTTCCCGAGGCGCCGGAGCTCGCCGATGGTGTTGACGTCGAACACGAACAGCCCGTCGTCGGCCAGGTGGGCGTGGACCGCCTCGAACGTGGCCCGCCAGGCATCGAGGGTGAGCAGGTGATTGAGGCTGTCGAACACGCAGGCCACCACGTCGAACCGCTGGCCCAGCGAGAACGAGGCCATGTCGCCTTGGACCAGTCGCGCCCGTGGCACCTTCTGCGAGGCGATGGCCAGCATCTCCGGTGAGCGGTCGAGTCCTGTCAGCGAGGGGACCTCGGGAAGGCGGGCCAGGATCGAGCCGGTCCCGCACCCCAGTTCGAGCAACGACGAGGCGCCCGGCCGGTGCCGACCGATGAACGCCAGCACCCGGTCTGCCCTCGGCCCCGGGTCGTCCATCACCGCGTCGTAGAAGGGCGCGAACCGCTCGTACTCGGGCACCGGACCACCGTGCCACACCTGACCGCACGTCGCGGCCGGCCGGTAGCATCGGCTCCGAGATGGACATCGAAGAGCCGGACGTACGCACAGCCCTTGGGCTCGAGCGGACGGAGCACCAGCGCCGGATCGCCGCGCTGACCTCCGAGGTCGACGAGATCGTCTCGGCTGCGGCCGACGCCAACGGGGATGACGAGCACGACCCCGAGGGGTCGACGGTGGCCTTCGAGCGGGCCCGGGTGACTGCCCTGGTGGAGTCGGCGCGCGGTGCGGTCGTCGAACTGGACCGCGCGCTGGCACGACTCGACGCCGGCACCTACGGGCAGTGTGCCCTCTGTGGTGACGACATCGGGACGGGCCGGCTCGCCGCGCTCCCGGCTGTGGGGACCTGCATCGTCTGCGCGGGCCGGGGCCGGACGGGGATGCCATGACCGGGCGTCGGGCCCTGGTGCTGGGCGGCGGTGGCATCGCCGGCATCGCCTGGCACACGGGGGTGGTGGCTGCACTGGCCGACGCCGGTCTCGACCTGGGGGAGGCCGACACCATCGTCGGGACCTCGGCCGGGGCCACGGTGGCCGCGCAGATCGCCAGCGACATCCCCGCCGACGACTGGTACCGGCGCCAGGTCGATCCCGCCCTCCAGAATGCGGAGCTCCGACCGGCCGGGCTGTCGTCGGAGGAGCTGTGGGGGATGCTGGCCCGCCTGATCGAGGAGGTCCCCGACGCCGCGGAGCGGCGCCGACGAATCGGCGCCATGGCCCTGGCCGCACCCACCGTCACCGAAGCCGTCCGGCGGGCGGTGGTGGCCGGACGGCTCCCGACGGGGGGATGGCCGGCGCGGCCCGTCGCCGTCGTGGCCGTGGACGCGGCGACCGGGGAGCGGCGGGTGTTCGACAGCGGATCCGGAGTCGAGCTCGTCGATGCCGTGGCGGCCAGCAGCGCCGTCCCCGGGGTATGGCCGCCGGTGACGATCGGACCGTTCCGCTACGTCGACGGAGGCATCGACTCCCTCTGCAACGCCGATCTGGTGGTGGGGCACTCCCGGGTGCTGGTGCTGGCACCCATGGCCGACCCGTCGCTCGAGGCGCAGGTCTCGGCCATCGACGCCCGGGGCCGGGCCCTGGTGGTGACCCCCGACGAGGAGTCGCTCGGGGCATTCGGTGCCGATCCCCTCGATCCCGAGGTGAGGGCGCCGTCGGCCCGGGCCGGTCGGGCCCAGGGCCGGACGGTCGCCCCGGCGGTCCTCGAATTGTGGCGCTCCGGTGAGTCGGCGCGAAGCCCTCGTCCGTGACTCCCGATCCGCCGATGACCGACGCCGTGTCCCGGACCGCTCCGCTCCAGCCCCTCCCGCCCCAGCCCGAAGGTGTGCCGTGGCCGACCCGCGGGTGGCCCGAGGGGCCGATCCCCGCCGGCGTGGACCTCGACGCGCTGGTGGACGCGGCCTTCGATCCTGACGGCCCGCTGCGCCAGACCTACGCCATGGTGATCGTCCACCGGGGCCGGTTGGTCTTCGAGCGGTACGGCGGGGAGGTCCCCCAGTGGGACGAGCCGGGCAAGCCGGTGGTGCCGGAGACGCCGTTGCTGTCGTGGTCCATGGCCAAGTCGATGCTGCACGCCGTCATCGGCATGCTGGTCGAACAGGGACGGCTGTCTCTCGAGGGGCCGGCCCCGGTGGTGGAGTGGCAGGCTCCCGACGACCCGCGCCGCCCGATCACGGTCGAGAACCTCCTCGACATGAGGGACGGGCTCGATTTCGCCGAGGAGTACGAGGACGCCGAGCGGTCCGACGTGATGCAGATGCTGTTCGGCCGGGGGGCGTCCGACATGGCGGCCTTCGCCGCCGACCGGCCCCTGTGCGCGCCACCGGGGACACGGTTCAACTATTCGAGTGGTTCGACGAATGTGCTCTCGGGCATCGTGGCCCGGGCACTCGGTCCGGGGGAGCCGTACCGGCGGTTCCTGTCCGACCGGTTGTTCGGGCCCCTCGGGATGACGACGGCCACCGGCACCTTCGACGATGCCGGCACCTGGGTGGCATCGGCCTACGTCCACGCCTCGGCCCGCGACTACGCCAAGTTCGGCCTCTTCTACCTGCGCGACGGGGTGTGGGAGAACCGCCGGCTCCTGCCCGAGGGGTGGGTGGACCACGGCCGCCGGCCCCGTTCCGTCGACGTCGAGGACGGCGACGAGTACGGCGCCCACTGGTGGACCCGGCCGGACCCGTTCGGCGTCTTCTGGGCGGCCGGCCACGAGGGTCAGTACATCGACGTGTGCCCCGCCCTCGACCTGGTGACCGTCCGGATGGGCCGGACCGAGGCGGACCACTCCGAGGACGTCAAGCGCTGGCGGTCCCAGGTGATCGCGGCCTTCGGGCCCGCCTGACCACTACCAGCCCTGGGTGCCCGGGTCCCCCTTGAACGGACCGACCAGGTCGGCGGTGATCCAACCGCCGTAGAACCCACCCGGCTGGGGATCGACCACCTCGTCGTCGATCAGGCACCGGTCCATCAAGGCGGGATAGAAGGCGACATAGCCGGCGATCCGGGCGAAGGCCCGGTTGGGGGTGTGATACCCCCACGCCGCGTCCGGGGCCACCCGGCCGTCGACGGTCACGTCGTAGTAGTGGGCCATGCCCTTCCACTCGCAGTACGACGACCGCTGGGTGCGCTCGAGGCAGCCGTCGATGACGTCATCGGGCGGGAGGTAGTAATTGGGAGGATGGCTGGTCTCGAGGACCCGGAAGCCGTCGGTGGTGTCGGCGATGGTGACGCCGGCGAACACCACCCGGATCCGACGGGGGACCGGTTCGAGGCGCGGCGGGCGGGGATAGTCCCACACCGACTCCATGCCCCCGCCGATCTGGTCCCCGGCGTGACCCGGCTCGGGGCTGGCCCTCCGTGGAAACCGCATCACTCCAGCATGCCGCTTCCGCCGGCGCTCCGTTACACACCCTCCCACAGGCCCGCCGGCGCCTCGCCGACGCGGTAGTGCCCGGGCTGGCGTTTGCCGGTGGAGAACTTCTCGATCCGTTGCTGCATGCCCGGGGTGAGCGCGCCGGCACCGATCATCTCGACGAAGGTGGCGGTGGCGTTGCCCACGTCGTAGAAGTCGCGCTGCCAGCTCCACTGGAAGTCACCCGCGTAGCGGAACCAACTGCCACCTAGGCCGGCGATCTCGTAGTGGCTCCCGTCGGGGCGGGTGGCGTCGGCAACCTGCTTCCAGAGGCCGAGGATCTCCCCCTGCCGATCATCGATGAGCACGCGCTGATAGGGGTAGGTCCATCCCCCCAGGCCCTCCATCTCGAGGCCGAGCGCGTACTCGCGGATCTGGTCGCGCCCGACGGCCATGAACTCGTCCTTCGGGCCGTTGTTCCACCCGTAGGTGGCGTCCTCGGTGTACATCTCCGCCATCGGTGTCCAGTCGAGCTTCTCCTCGCACGCCCTGTTGATGTCCAGCCACCGCTGCATCATCTCTTCCAATTCCGCTCGTGGAAATGCCGGCATGGTCTTACTCCTCCTCGGTGATGCGTAGTGCGGACGTGGGGCAGAACCGGACGGCGGCGTCGACCTGGCCGCGGAGCGACTCGTCGGGCCGCTCCTCCAGGATGGTCACGATGGCGTTCTTGGCCAGGGAGAAGACGGTCGGCGCCTCCGACTCGCACACCCCGTGACCCTGGCACAGATCGGGGTCGACCGATACCCGCATCATGCCCCGGACGGACCGGTCGCACGCGACGAGGCGGGGCGCCGGGACCCGGCCGTCCCCCTCCGCCGGTACCGTACGGCACACGGCTGTTGCAGCTGCACGACCATCTTCGAGTGGTCGTTCCGGTAGGTGTCGGAGGGCTGGGCCAGCTCGAACTCCCAGTCCAGGAGCAGCACGGAGAAGATGGCCTTCAGCTGCATCATGGCGAAGGCCGCTCCGACACAGCGGTGGCGACCGGCACCGAAGGGGATCCAGGTCCATGGATTGGTGCGGTCCTCCTCCCGGGGGGCCAGGTACCGGCCCGGTTGGAACGAGTCGGCATCGGCGAAGTCCTCGGCGATCCGGTTGGAGACCGAGGGGCTCGCCCCCACCATCTGGCCGGCCCTGATGACGAACCCGTCGAAGTCGAGGTCCTCTTTGGCCACTCGGAGCAACAAGATGAGAGGCGGATGGAGCCGGAGCGCTTCTTTGATGGCCGACTCCAGGTGCGGCATCTCGCGCAGGGCCTGGTAACTGACCTCGGCCCCTTCGGCGTAGAGATCGTCCAGCTCGACGTCGACGGCCTCCAGCTCGTCGGGGTGCCGGAGGAGCTCGATCAGGGTCCACGCCGCCGTGCCCGACGTGGTGTGGTGACCGGCGAACATCATGGAGATGAAGATGCCGGTGACCTCGTCGGCGCTGAAGCGGTCCGATCCGTCCTCGTGCTTGATGGACATCAGCACGTCGAGCAGGTCGCGCTCCTTGTCCGACGACGGCGGCCCGGCCGCCCGGCGGCCCATGATCCCCTCGACCAGCCGGACCAGCCCGCGCCGTGCCTCGTCGCGCCGGCGGAAGCTCTCGATGGGCGCGTAGGGGTCCACGTAGGCGATGGCATCGGTCCCCTGCTCGAGGTCGTGGTAGAGGCGGGCGAATCGCCCGTCCAGCTCGTCTCGGAACCGCTTCCCGATCAGGCACGCCGACGAGGTGTAGATGGTGAGCTCGGCGAACCAGTCGAGGAGATCGATCTCCCCCTCGTCGTCCCAAGACGCCACCATCCGGTCGACCTCGTCGGCGATGGTGGCGGCATGCCCCCGCATGAACTTGTCCCGGAGCGCCTGGTTGTGGAGCATCTCGCGACGTCGTTCGGGAGGGGCGTCGAACACGACCCCCTCCCCGAACACCGGGGTCATGAACGGGTAGGCCTCGGCCTGGTCGAGGACCTCCTCGGGGGCACGGAAGAAGAATTCGTTGGCCCCTGCCCCCGTCAACAGGACGACGTCCCGGTCGGCGAGGCGGAACACGCCGACGTCGCCGCACTCGGACCGGACCCGGGCCAGCAGGGTGAGCGGGTCGACCCGCAGCTCGTCGAGGTGGCCGTTCTCCTGTTCGCCCCCGGATACCCGTGGCGGCTCACGCCGCTCGACTGTGATGCTCATGGTTCTTCCCCATCGTTCGGATCGGTGCTGATCGGTGCTTCCGGTTGTAGTTCGATGATCGTGGCATGGGTGCCGCGTGGCAGAGACACGACCGCCACGACCGCCTGGGCCACGCCGGCCGGCCGCATGAAGTTGGAGTGCCGGGCGAACCCCCACGCCGCCCACTGCTCGATGACCGCCCCGGTCACCTGGGGGTCCCAGTCCATGCCCATGCCGGTGAGGGTGGGCCCGGGGCGCAGGATGGTGGCCCGGACCCCGGTCCCCTCCAGCTCCATCTGCAGCGAGTGCACATACCCCTCGAGCCCCCACTTGGAGGTGACGTAGGCGGCCATGGCGGGCCGGGGCCGCTCGGCCACGTCGGATGTCACGAACACGATGTCCCCGCGCCTGCGGGCGACCATGGCCGGCGCCAGGGCCCGGACCAGGCGATGGGTGCCGCTCACGTTGACCGCCAGGACGCCGTCGAAGGCGTCGGGGGTGGTGTCGAGTACCGACCCGGCGATGTTCTGGGCGGCGTTGGACACCAGGATCTCGACGGTCCCCAGGATCTCCACGGCGGCCTTGGCGAACTGCTCGATCGAGTCGCCGTCGGCCAGATCGAGGTGGACGGCGGTGGCCTCGCCCCCGTCGGCCCGGATGGCAGCGGCCGTCTCCTCGCACTCGGAAACCCGTCGGGCCCCCAGCACCACGGGGTTCCCTGCTGACGCCAGGGCCACGGCGGTGGCCTGCCCGATGCCCGAGGAGGCCCCGGTCACCACGGCCGGGCGACGGTCGGGGTTGGGATCGAACCGGGGCATCAGCGCAGGCTCACCGTGGTGGGCAGCGCCGCCAGTCCCCGGACGTTGACGGAGTGGACACGCTCGATGCCGGCGGGGTCGACGTCGTAGGAGGCGACGCGCTTGGTCAGCTCACCGAGGCCGATGCGTGCCTCCAGGCGGGCCAGAGGGGCGCCCATGCAGAAGTGGCGGCCGCTGCCGAAGCTCACCAACCGGGTGGTGTCGCGGTCGAGGTCATAGCGGTCGGCGTCGGGGAAGACGGACTCGTCGCGGTTGGCCGAGCCCACCAGCAGCAGGACCCGCTCGCCCTCGGGGATGGTCGAACCGTGCAGCTCCAGCGGGGTGCGGCTGACCCGCACCAGCATCTGACTGGAGGTGTCGAACCGGAGGGTCTCTTCGACCCAGTCCGGCACGCGGGTCGGGTCGTCGAAGGGCTTGGTCCCCTGATCGGAGTGGCGCCACCCCCAGTACCAGGCGTTACCCAACAACTTGGTGGTGGTCTCGTTCCCCGCCACCACCATCAAGAAGAGGAAGGCGATGATTTCGTCGTCGGTGAGCCGGTCCCCGTCGATCTCCGCCGACAGCAGCGCCGACGTGAGGTCGTCCCGCGGTGCCTTCCGGCGCTCGTCCACCATGGACTGGTAGTAGCCGACCAGGGTGAAGGCGGCGTCCATGCCGGCCGGGGGTACGTCGAACAGGCCGTCCTCACGGTGGACCACCAGGTCGGCCAGCCGGCGGACCTCCGCCCGGTCGACCCGCGGGACACCCACCAGCTCGGAGATCACGTCCATGGGCAGCTTTCCGGCGAAGTCGGCGATGAAGTCGAACGAGCCGCGGTCGAGCGCCGGCTCGAGGTGCTCGAGGGCGATGGCCCGGATGTCGTCCTCCATCTGGGCCACCTTGGTGGGGGTGAAACCCTTGCCCACGAGCGAGCGCATCCGGGTGTGGCGGGGCGGGTCGAGCGCCAGGAACGACATGAAACGGTGGGCTTCGGGGCCGAAGGCGCTGGGCTCGAGGGACACGCCGTAGGCGTTGGAGAATCCATCGAGGTTGCGGAAGGAGGCGAGCACGTCCTCGTGACGGGACAGGGCCCAGAAGTCGAGCTCGTCGTTGCGGTACACCGGAGCCTCGCGTCGGAGCCGGGCGTAGACCGGGTAGGGGTCCTCGTGGATCTCGTAGGCGTACGGGCTGTAGGTGACCGGGCCGGCGCTCGTCGGTGCCGCGGTCATCGGGCCCCCTTGGGTCCGCCGCCGCCACCGGCGGCCCTGGGGGCCCCGTCGATCATGAGGTCGGCCGCGCCGGCCACGAACTCGGGGATGTCCGTCGAGGACATGTGGCCCATGCCGGCGGTGAGGAGCGCCCCGGAGAACGTGGCGTCGAGGACGCGGACCACCCGGGGGTCGATGCCCGGGCCCACCGCCGCCGACAGCCGGCGGTGGATCTGCGCCCCGATCCGGTCCCGGAGGTGCTTCACGTCCGGGCTGGTGCTGAGGAGGGCCACCGTGCAGGCGTCGACCAGCCCCGGGCTCTCGGTGGTGAACAGCACCATGGCCCGCACGGTGGCCAACAGGCGCTCGTGCACCGTCTGTTCGGCGGACTCGTCGACGGGGGGAAGTGACTGCATGCGGCGCCAGAGCACTTCTGCCAGGAGGTGGTCCTTCGAGCCGAAGTAGGTGTAGGCGGTGGCCGGCGCCACGCCGGCCCGGCGGGCCACCGATCGGACCGTCAGGCCCGAGTACCCCACCTCGTGGGCCTCCGCCTCGGTGGCGGCCACCAGTTGCATGACCACCTCGGCCTGGCGGGCCGTGAGCCGGCGGCGGGTGGCTTCGAACACGGGGGAGTCGTCGAGGGCCCGCACGGCGGCCGGCTCGCTCATCGCCGCCACCGGCCCGGGCGGGACGGCCCCGTCCGGCGTACCCCCGGCCGGCCCCCCACGGTGGCATCGCTCATAGGGCTGGACTATAGTCTGGACAGCTGTCCAGCACAATGGGCGGTGTTCCGTCGAGGTCACCTTCCCATGACGGGCACCGACCGGAGGGCCGGTGCCGCGCCGACGTGGAACTGTCCAGGTGGCATCATCACCCGGCCAGCGTGGGCTGCCGGACGGGCGTGACCATCGAGTGGGGGAGTGACCAGTGCCGAACGAGGATCCGACGGAACCGGGTGGACCCGGTGCCAAGCCGGTCGTGGGGGTGATCGGCCTCGGCGCCATCGGCGACGGGGTGGCCTCCAGCCTGGTGCGCGAGGGGTTCCCGGTGGTGGTGTGCGACGTCCGGGCCGAGGCCACCGATCCGTACCGCGACAAGGCCACGGTGGCCGCATCGCCGGCCGACCTGGTGGGTGGGTCCGATGTCGTGGTGGTGGCGGTGGTCAACGACGAGCAGGTCCACGCCGTCCTCTCCGGGCCCGACGGCGGCCTGGCCGCCGCCGACCCGTCGACGACCTTCGTCATCGTGAGCACCATCTCCATGCCCTGCGTGCATGCCATCGGCGCCGAGGCGGCCGCGCTCGGCGTCCCGGTGCTCGACTGCGGCGTGAGTGGCGGACCCTCGTCGGCGGCCACCGGTGAACTGGTGTGCATGGTCGGGGGAGATCCCGCCGCCGTCGAGCGGGTCCGCCCGGTGTTCGACGCCATCGGGTCCCTGACGGTGCAAATGGGGGCGTTCGGCACCGGGTTGGCCGCCAAGCTGGCCCGCAACCTGGTCCAGTACGGGTCGTGGCTGGCCGCCTACGAAGGCCAGCGGCTGGCCGAGGCGGCCGGTGTCGAACTGGCCGACCTGGCTGCGGTGATCAGGGCCAGCGACGCCCGCATCGGCGGGGCGTCCACACTGATGTTCCGGCCCACCGTGGCACCGTTCACCGACTCCGACGACAAGGGCCTCGTCGGCGCCATGGCGGCGGCAGCCCAGCTGGCCCACAAGGACCTGTCTGCCGCACTCGAGCTGGCCGCCGAGCTCGACATCGAGCTGCCGCTGGCGGTGATGGCCGACGATCGGTGCGACAACATCTTCGGCGTCAGCGAGGTCGGGTCGTGACCGCCCCCGCCCCGTGGGCAGCCGGGGAGGAGCGGCTCCTCATCGACGGAGAACTGCGGCCGGCCCGCTCGGGACGGACGTTCGAGACGGTGAACCCGGCCACCGAGGAGGTGCTGGGCGTGGTCGCCGACGGGGGTCCCGAGGATCTCGACGACGCCATCGCCGCCGCCCGCCGGGCTTTCGACGAGACCTCGTGGTCGACCGATGTCGACCTGCGGGTGCGGGGCATCCGCCAGCTGCAGGCGGCGTTCCTGGCCCATGCCGACGACATCCGGGCCATGACCGTGGCCGAGACGGGCACGCCGCTCTCACTCACCTACTCGGCGCAGCTCGACGCGCCGGTGGAGTCCCTGGCCTGGGTGGCCGATCTGGCCGAGGGGTACTCGTGGGAGACCGACCTCGGTGATGCGTCGCCGCTGGGCATGCCCTCCCACCGCTGGGTCCGGCGCGAGGCGACTGGCGTGGTGGGTGCCATCACCCCGTGGAACGTGCCGCACCAGATCAACCTGGCCAAGCTCGGTCCGGCACTCGCCGCCGGGAACACCGTGGTGCTCAAGCCGGCGCCCGACACCCCTTGGTGCGCGACGCTCCTGGGACGCCTGATCGCCGAGGAGACCGACATCCCGGCCGGGGTCGTCAACGTGGTGGCCTCGTCGGACCATGGCGTCGGCGGGCTCCTGTCCTCGGACCCCCGGGTGGACCAGATCAGCTTCACCGGGTCCACCACCACCGGCAAGAAGATCATGGTGGCCGGTGCCGACACGTTGAAGAAGGTCTTCCTCGAGCTCGGGGGCAAGTCGGCCTTCGTGATCCTCGACGACGCCGACCTGCGCGGCGCCTGCGCCACGGCTGCGTTCACGGTGTGCACCCACGCCGGCCAGGGCTGTGCCATCACCACCCGGCTGTTGGTGCCGCGGCGTCAGTTCGACGAGGCGGTGGAGTCGACGGCCAAGGTGCTGGGCAAGCTGCCGGCGGGGGACCCCACCGACCCCGGCACGATATGCGGACCCCTCATCAGCGACCGTCAACGGCAGCGGGTCGAGGGATATATCGCGCTGGCGTCCGAGGAGCACGGCACGGTGGTCACGGGTGGCGGCCGGCCCGACGGTTTCGAGCGCGGCTACTTCGTCGAGCCCACCCTGATCGTGGGGGTCGACAACCGCGCCCGCGTGGCCCAGGAGGAGATCTTCGGTCCGGTCCTGATCGTGATCCCCCACGACGGCGACGACCACGCCGTGGCCCTGGCCAACGACTCGGCCTACGGCCTGTCGGGCTCGGTGTGGTCGGCGGACCGCGACCGGGCCGTCGGGGTCTCCCAGCGGATCCGCACCGGAACGGTGGGCATCAACGGAGGACTGTGGTTCAGCCCCGACATGCCCTTCGGCGGGTACAAGCAGTCCGGCGTGGGACGGGAGTCCGGCGTCGCCGGGTTCGAGGAGTACCTCGAGACGAAGTCGATGGCGGAGCCGGCGTGAGCCGGTCGGAGCCGAAACAGCAGAGCGGAGCCGGCGTGAGCCGGGGTGCCGCCCGGAGAGAGGATGGCCGGCAGTGACCGATGCAAATGCGGGGTACGACCCCGATTCTTCCAGGGCGAAGGGCATCGCCAAGATGGAGGAGGTCTACGGCTTCTCCGTCGATCCTGCCGATCTGCCGGGTCCGTACGCCGCCTTCACCGTGGATCACCTCTTCGGCGAGGTGTGGACCCGGCCGGCCCTGGACACCCGGGACCGGCGCCTCATGACCATCGGCGCGCTGGCCGCCCTGGGCCTTCCCCCGTTGATGGAGATCCAGTTCCAATCGGCCCTCGACCGCGACGAGCTGACCGAGGACCAGGTACGCGAGACGGTGGCCCACCTGACCCACTACATCGGGTGGCCGCTGTCGACGGGGATGAACGAAGTGGCCGAACGGGTGATCGCCCGCCGCCACCGTGCCGGCGGCGCCGAGGGAGCCGACTCGTGAGCGGGGCGGCGGCGTCCGTCGACCCGGCCCCGGGGACCCAGCCGCCCATGGTGCGGTTCGACTTCGGTGGCAAGGTGGCCATCGTCACCGGCTCGGGCGGCGGGATCGGCCAGGCCTACGCCGAAGCGCTGGCCGACGCCGGCGCCTCCGTCATGGTGGCCGACATCGCCGAGGACAAGGCAGCGGAGGTGGCGGCGGGGATCGTGTCGAGGGGCGGGACCGCCGAGTCGGTCCGGGTCGACGTGGCCGACCCGGCCTCGGCGGCGGCCATGGCGCAGCAGACCGCGGCGGCGTTCGGCGGCATCGACTACCTGGTCAACAACGCCGCCATCTTCGGGGGGATGCAGCTCGACTTGTTGCTGACCGTCGACTGGGACTACCTGAACCGCTTCATCGCCGTCAACATGCTGGGCGCCCTCAACTGCGTCCGGGCCTGCTATCCGGCCATGAAGGAGCGGGGCGGCGGCGCCATCGTCAACCAGTCGTCCACGGCGGCGTACCTGTACGCCGGGTTCTACGGACTGGCCAAGGCCGGAGTGAACTCCTTGACCCAGCAGCTGGCCCACGAGCTCGGCGGCCAGCACATCCGCACCAACGCCATCGCTCCGGGTCCCATCGACACCGAGGCGTCGCGCACCGTGGTTCCCGACGCCTTCATGAAGCCGATCCTGGCGTCCCTGGCCCTCAAGCGCCAAGGGGAGCCCTCCGACCTGGTGGGGATGTGCCTGTTCTTGTTGTCCGACGAAGCCTCGTGGATCACCGGGCACGTCTTCAACGTGGACGGAGGACAAGTGGTCCGTCCGTGATGCGATGACCGAGCACCGGGTCGATGTCGAGGACGGTGACGGTGTCCGGCTGATCGCCTTCGACCGCCCCGAGGTACGGAATGCCTTCGACGCTGCCATGTACGCCGCCGTGGAGCGGGCGCTGGCCGGGGCGATGGAGGACGAGTCGGTCCGGGCTGTCGTGCTGACCGGGCGCGGCCCGGTGTTCACCTCGGGCCAGGACCTCCGCGAGATGGCCGCCATCGCCACCGGCGACGCCGGTCCCGACGCCGGCTCGGGGTTCCGGGACCTGCTCGACAGGCTGGTGTCGTTCGACAAGCCCCTCCTGGCCGCCGTGCACGGGGTGGGGGTGGGGCTCGGGTTCACCCTCCTCGGCCACGTCGACCTGGTGCTGATGGACGAGGGCGCCCGGCTGCGGGCGCCCTTCGCCGAGCTGGGGGTACCTCCCGAGGCGGCCAGCAGCCTGCTGCTCCCGCTGCGTATGGGATGGCAGCGGGCCGCCGCCGCGCTGCTGGCCTCGGAGTGGGTGGACGCCGGCCAGGCCGTGGAGTGCGGGCTGGCGCTGAGGGTGTGCCCGTCGGGCACGGTGCTGGCCGAGACGATGGATCTGGCCGTCCGCATCGCGTCGTACGCACCGCACGCCACCCGCCAGATCAAACAGCTGATGATGGCGGCGCGTGGCGACGACATCGTCGCCGCCCGCGGTCGGGAGGAGTCGGCGTTCGCCGCCCTGTTCGCCGATCCGGACGCCAACCCCGGTGCGCAGCTCACCGCCGGCCTGGGACGCTGAGCCCCCTTGCGCCTGGGAATCACCGCCTTCCTGACCGATCGGTCGATGGCCCCGGCCGACCTCGCCGGCGCCGCCGAGGACCGTGGCTTCCACTCGTTCTACGTGCCCGAGCACACCCACCTCCCGGTTCGGGCCGACACACCGCCGGCCTTGGTGGAGGGGGTGCATCTGGACGACTACCGCCGGGGCCTCGACCCCGTGGTGGCGCTGGCGGCGGCGGCGGCGGTGACCGATCGCATCCGGTTGGGGACCGGGGTGATGCTGGTCGCCCAACACGACCCCATCGTCCTGGCCAAACAGCTTGCCACGCTGGACCATGTGAGCGGGGGCCGGGTCGTCTTCGGGATGGGATTCGGGTGGAACCGCGAGGAGGCGGCCGACCACGGGGTGGTGTTCGAGACGCGCCGCCAGCGGGCGCGGGAGCACGTGTTGTGCATGCAGGCGCTGTGGTCCCAGGAACAGGCCGAGTACCACGGGGAGTTCGTCGACCTCGACCCCTGCTGGAGCTGGCCCAAGCCCGTCCAGCAGCCCCGGGTCACCACCCTGGTCGGGGGCGGTGCCCATCCCTCGGTGTTCGCCGCCGTGGCGGAGTACGCCGACGGATGGCTTCCCGTCGGCGGGGCGGGCCTGACCGATGCCGTCCCCCTGCTCCACCGGGCCGTCGAGGAGGCCGGTCGCGATCCGGCCCAGATCAGGGTGGTGCCCTTCGGGACGGTCCCGAGCGAGCAGAAGCTCGACCACTTCCGGAGTCTCGGCATCGACGAGGTGGTGCTGCGGGTCCCCTCGGGGAGTCGCGACGAGATGATGGAGGTGCTCGACGCCCACGCCGGCTACGTCGGGCGGTTCGGAGCCGACGATGGCTGAGCGGGCCGACCCGGAGATCCCGACGTCCAAACCGTGGAGCGGGGGCGGTCGTGAGGAGCTGGCCGCCGCCGTGCGTCGGCTGATCGCGCTGACGGTGACCGCCACCGCCCCTCCGGGTGCCCTGGCCGACGCCGCCGCCCGGGCCACCGCCCTGGCCGACGAGCTCGAGGCGTACGTACCCGAGCCGGGCCGGGAGCCGACCACCCGGTTCGCCGAAGCGTCGGTCGCCCCCGACGAGGTCCACACCCTGGCTTCGGCCATGCCCTTCGACGTGATCATCGGCTCGTGCAATCCGTTGGCCGTCCCCATCGACATCGAGTTCGATCCGCCCAAGGCCATCGGGCGGGGCGTCTTCACCCCTGCCTATGAGGGTGCGCCCGGGTGTGTGCACGGGGCCGCGCTGGCGGGTGCCTTCGACATCATGCTCACCGCCGCCAACGTCATCGCCAACGGTGCCGGCCCGACGGTCAACCTCTCGATCCGCTACCTGAAGCCCACCCGCATCGCCGAGCCCGCCCTCTTCGAGTCCTGGGTGACCTCGCTCGACGGACGCCGGACCCACAGCCGGGGCCATCTGATCCAGGGCGGGGTGGTCACCGTCGAGGCCGTCGGCGAGTTCGTCAACATGGAGCGGTCACGGATCACATCGATGCACCGCCGGGGCCAACCGCCGGTGCCCGACGAGGAGGCCGGCAGCGCCGATGTCCGATGATCGGTGGCCGACGAGCACACCGCTCCAACGTTTCCTAGAGTCATACCGACAAAGAGGCCGCCGGGGGGAGGATCAGATGATCGTCCAGCGGGCTCTGCGAGCACATGGGGGAGACCACTGATGCATGGAACCGATGTCCGAGCGTGGAGGGGCCGACTCACGCCCAGGCTGATTTCCGGCGTGGCCGCCGTGGTGTTGGCCGCCTCGCTGACGGCCTGCTCGTCGACCAACTCGTCGACCGCGACCACGACGAGCCCGTCGGGTTCGAGCCCGACGTCGAAGACCGGCGCCATCCCGGCGTCGGCATTCAGCGACACCACCGGTCTCACGTCGAACTCGGTGCGGATCGGGAACGTGTCGACGCTGACACCGTTCGGGCTGTTCAAGGGGGCTGCGGTGGGAGCCCAGGCCTATGCCGAGTACATCAACGGACTCGGTGGGGTCAATGGGCGCAGGCTGATCGTGGACAGTGGCGACGACACGTATTCGGGGGCGCCCAACAAGGACCTGACCCAGTCCGACATCCAGTCCGACTTCGCCTTGGTGGGCGGCTTCTCGCTGGAGGACAGCTTCGGGGCCACCGTGCTGGCGGCCAACCCCCAGGTCCCGAACGTGACCGTCTCCCTGAGCCCGGCGGCGAACAACCTCCCGAACACCTTCAGCCCGTCGCCGGCGGTCGGTGGCTGGCAGCTCGGGCCGCTGGCCTACTTCAAGTCCAAGTTCCCGTCCGCTATCACCCACGCCGGGGCCCTGATCGCCGATCAGCCGTCGGCAGAGGACAAATGGGTTGCGGAGAAGGCCGCCATGGGTTCCATCGGGTACAAGGTCGTCTACGACCCCACCTTCGACATCACCCAGACCAACTTCGACCAGAACGCCGTCGTCATGAAGAACGCCGGCGTGAAGATCCTCTTTCTCGAGCAGATGCCCGAGAACTACGCCGCCAGTGTGGTGAGGGCACTCAACCAGCAGAACTTCCATCCGGTGCTGGTGTTGGGAGGCTCCACCTACAGTGAGGCCCTGGTCCAGGACGCCGGCGGTGCCTCGGCCATCGACGGGTCCTTCATGGAGCAGAACACGGCGCTGTTCCTCGGCGAGGACGCCGCCACCATTCCGGCGGTGGCCACCTTCCAGACCTGGGTGCAGAAGGCATCACCCGGGTTCAAGGCCGACCTCTACACGCTGTACGGCTGGATGTCGGCCGAGCTCTTCTCCCAGGCCCTCAAGGCGGCCGGCAAGAGTCCGACGCGTGGCTCGGTCCTCCAGCAGCTGTCCAAGATCACCGCGTACAACGGCAACGGGATGATCACCACTGCCAATCCGGCCAAGAAGATCCCCGGCAACTGCTACATCATCGCCAAGATCGTCGACGGGAAGTACCAGCGACTCGACGATCCCCCGGTCAACAGCTCGACCCAGGGGTTCCGCTGCGATCAGCCGTACTACTTCTATCCGCCCAAGTGAACCGGCACCCGGGCTCCTCGATCCGGTCCGGTCCGTCCCGATCGGGCCGTCGGGCCTCGGGAGCAGCGGAACGACGTCGGGGACCGGTGCCCGGTGATCAGGGCCGGATCAGGCGTCGGCTGAGGCGGCAGCCCGCTTCATCAGGCGGGACTTGCGATTGGCCGCCTGGTTCTTGTGGATCACGCCCTTGGCCGCCGCCTTGTCGATCCGCTTGATGGCCAGGCGCAGCGCCTCGTCGGCGTCCTCCGCCCCGCCCTCGATGGCGCTGACCGCCCGCTTGGTCCGGGTCCTCAGCTCGGAGCGCACCGACTTGTTGCGCGCCTGTCGCTTGACCGTCTGGCGATTGCGCTTGATCTGGCTCTTGATGTTTGCCACTGCGTGTTCCTCGTCGTCCTTGTCGATGCGGTCTGTGTGGTTGCGGTCTGTGTGGTTGCCGTCCTGCTCTGGCCGGCTGGTCGGCCGGCGGGCGGCCGGGTGCGTCGGTCGGACAGGCCGCCGACAGCACCTGGTGGAGATCAGACCCCGGTCAGCCGTGAGCGGCCCGTTCCCGGGGACCCCACAGGGTAGCAGCCCCGTGGGGTCCGTCCCGTCGGCACCGGCGTCCGGCCTCCGTTCCACCTGGTGGACGGAGGCGTGCGCCGACCGACGGGTCGGCGTGGGTACGCTGGCCGTTCCGTGCTTCCCGTCGACCGCATCCGCAATTTCTCCATCATCAGCCACGTCGATCACGGCAAGTCGACCCTGTCGGACCGCATCCTCGAGCTGACCGGTGCGGTGGACCCGCGCCTCATGCGGGAGCAGTACCTCGACTCCATGGACATCGAGCGCGAGCGGGGCATCACCATCAAGGCCCAGAACGTCCGGGTGCCGTGGAAGGGCCACACCCTCCACCTGATCGACACCCCCGGCCACGTCGACTTCGGCTACGAGGTCAGCCGGTCGTTGGCCGCCTGCGAGGGGGCGGTGCTCTTGGTCGACGCCTCCCAGGGGATTCAGGCCCAGACCCTGGCCAACTGCTACCAGGCGCTCGAGAACGACCTCGAGATCGTGGCCGTCCTCAACAAGATCGACCTGCCTGCCGCCGACCCGGCCCGGTCCGCGGCCGAGATCGAGCGCGTGCTGGGGCTGGAGGAGTCGGGCATCCTGCACATCTCGGCGAAGACGGGCCAGGGAGTGCCCGAGCTCCTCGACGCCATCGTGGCCAGGATCCCCGCGCCGACCGGCGATCCGGACGCACCCCTGCAGGCGCTCATCTTCGACTCGGCCTACGACCAGTACCGGGGCGTGGTCAGCTCGATCCGGGTCATGCAGGGGACCCTGGTGGGATCGGCCAAGCTCCGGTTCATGCAGGCGGCCAGCAACCACGAGATCGAAGAGATCGGCATCCGGACCCCGGTGACCGTCCCGGTGGACGAGCTCGGACCCGGGGAGGTCGGCTATCTCATCGCCGGGATCAAGGACGTGGGCGGAGCCCGTTCGGGGGAGACGGTCACCACCGCCAGCCATCCGGCGTCTGCCGCACTGGACGGGTATCGCGATCCCAAGCCGATGGTGTTCTGCGGTCTGTTCCCCATCGACGGCGACGAGCTGCCCGACCTGCGCGACGCACTCGAGAAACTGCGCCTCAACGACGCCAGCTTCACCTACGAGCCGGAGTCCTCCCGGGCCCTCGGCTTCGGGTTCCGGTGCGGCTTCCTCGGCCTGTTGCACATGGAGATCGTCCGCGAGCGGCTCGAGCGGGAGTTCGACCTGTCGCTCATCGCCACCGCCCCGTCGGTGGCGTACCAGGCCTACCTGGCCGACGGCACCATGGTCGACGTCGACAATCCGAGCGAACTCCCCGATCCCACCTCCCTCGACCACGTCGACGAGCCGATGCTCCGGGCCACCATCCTCACGCCGTCCGAGTACACCGGCAGCGTGATGGACCTGTGCCAGGGCCGCCGCGCCGAGATGGTCAAGATGGAGTACCTCTCCCCCGAGCGGGTCGAGTTCGTCTACGTCCTCCCGCTGGCCGAAGTGGTGGTGAACTTCTTCGACCAGCTGAAGAGCCGCACCAAGGGCTATGCCAGCCTCGACTACGAGCCAGAGGGGTACGCCACCTCGGACCTGGTCAAGGTGGACGTCCTCATCAACCACACCCCGGTGGACGCCTTCTCCACCATCGTCCACAAGTCCCAGGCCGACTTCTACGGACGGCGGATGACCGAGAAGCTGCGCGAGCTGATCCCACGGCAGATGTTCGACGTGCCCATCCAGGCCGCCATCGGTGGTCGTGTGTTGGCCCGTGAGACGGTGAAGGCCCGGCGAAAGGACGTCCTGGCCAAGTGCTACGGCGGCGACATCACCCGCAAGCGCAAGCTCCTCGAGAAGCAGAAGGAGGGGAAGAAGAAGATGAAGAGCATCGGTCGGGTGGAGGTCCCCCAGGAGGCCTTCGTCTCGGCCCTCCGCCTCGACGACTGAGCGCCGGCCGGCTCAGGGGCGGGACCCGAGGCCGACCAACTGGCGGTTGGCCTCCTCCCACGTCTGATGGTCCAACTGGGCCCGGGCCTCCCGGCCCAGTCTCGCCACCCGCTCCGGGTCGTCCGCCAGCGCCGCCAGGGTGGCCCCGAACGACTCGGCGTCGTCGGGGTCGATGAACACGGCCGACGCACCACCGAGCTCGACCAGGCCGCCCCGCCGCGATGCCACCAGTGGGGTGCCGCAGGCCATCGCCTCCAGGGCCACCAGGGGGAAGGGATCGTCGAAGACCGACGGAATGCACACCACCGACGCCTGCTGATAGAGGCCCACCAGCTCGGACCGGGGGACGAAGGGGACGAACGCCACGTCCACGCCGGTGGCGGCGGCCAGCGAACGGAGGGACTCCTCGTACTCGGTGAGGCGGTCGTCGGCGTCGTAGGCGCTGCTCCCGACGATCGTCGCCCGGATGGCCCTGTCCGTCCGCCCGGCGGCGACACCGAGGGCGCGGATGAGCCGATCGGGTCCTTTGTGGGGGGCGATCTGTCCGGCGAACAGCACCGAGAAGCTACCGTCGTCGGCCGGTCCGACAGTGCCGGGTGCCGCCGGGTGGAAGGTGTCGTGGTCGACGCCGTTCAGCACCGTCACCACCTTGCCGGCGGCGTCGGGCACCCGCTCCACCGTCGAGGCGCGGAGGAAGTCCGACACGCAGACCACATGGTCGGCGGCGGCCAGCACCCGGGTGAGCTCGCGGCGACCGTAGGCGCGGGACAACGCGCTGTGGAGGTACAGGTCGATGGCGGCATCGGGCAGCGCCCGGCGCCAGTCGGGAAGGGAGGTGGCGGCGTAGACCCCCTCGTACAGGAGCACCAGGTCGGGTTTCCACGCCGCCGCCGCGTCGATGGCCGGTAGGAACAGGTCGGCGGTCCGCCTCCGGCGCCGCCCCAGACGACCGGCGATCGTGTCCAGCCGGACCTCGTTGACGGTGAACCACTGCCTTGGGCAGTAGGTGGTGTAGTCGACGGCCAGGTTGTCGACTCCGGCGATGTGGGCGTCGCGGTTGTGGCTCACCACCACACCGACGTGATCACCGGCCGCGTTCTCCCGGCGACCGAGCTCGTCGGCGACGGTGATCAACGTGTTGCCCTGGCGCGACAGGGGCGGGGGCACGTGGAGGATGCGCATCGGATCCGACTGTACCAACGGGCTCCTCGCGTGTCGCGTGGTCGAACCGGTACCGATGGATGCGCGCGGGGTGGGGGTACGATGTCCTGTGGACGAAGAAGGTAGCCCAGCACCGGAGTCTGACGCCGGCAGGCCGGCAGCGGCCAACGCCAGCGGCCGGCAGCTGGCGATGAACCTCGTCTCGTCCTACGCCAACCTGTTCATCGGACTCCTGATCGGGCTGGTGCTGACCAGGGTCCTGCTCCGGCACCTCGGAACCAGCGAGTACGGCCTCTGGATCGTCCTGCTGGCCATCGTCGGCTACACGGGCCTGTTCGACGCCGGCGTGTCGACGGCCGCCGTCCAACGCATCGCCCAGATGACGGCCAACGAGGACTACGAGGGGGTCGGCAACCTCATCCGCACGGCGTGGCTGTTCTTCACCGTGTCCGGGGCCCTCGCCGTCGCCGTCGTCCTCGTGTTGGCGCCGTTCATCGGGTCGATCCTGCACCTCGGGGCCATCAGCACCTCGGCGGCGGCGGCGACGCTGATCATCCTCGGGGTGACGACGGCGATCCAGTTCCTGGCCCTGGTCCCCACGGCGACGCTGATCGGCTCGGGCCGAAGTGATCGCCAGTCCCAATTCGGGATCATCGGATTCTTCCTCACCCAGATCGGGCAGGTCGTCGTGGTCCTGCTCGGAGGGGGACTGGTGGGCCTGGCGGTGGTGTCGGCGCTCGGCGCCCTCTTCGGTCTGGTCTTCAGTGCGTCCTTGGTGCGCCGGGTGACCGGATCATCGGTGCGCCACGGGCACTTCGACCGTCAGCTCCTGAGGGAGCTGATGAGGTTCGGGGGAAGGAACGCCATCATCTCCATCAGCGGGACCCTCTCCTACGACCTCGACGCGCTCGTGATCGGCCTCATCCTCCCCGTCAGCCAGGTGGCTCCCTATGACATCGCGCTCAGCACCGCCAACTTCACCCAGAGCCTGACCCAACAGGGAACCAAGCTCCTCCTCCCCGTCTACGCCCATTCCGACGCCACCGGTGACGTCGAACGGCAGACCCGGATGTTCTGCCTGTCGGTGATGGCGGGGCTGGCCATCTCGCTTCCCATCGTCATCGCCCTCATCACCTTCGGCGATCCGATCCTCAAATTGTGGCTCGGCTCGGTTCCGGCCAAGACCTACGGGATCATGATCGCCCTCGGGATCGTCATCACGCTGCAACTGCCCGGAAGCCAGTGCTTCACCTACCTGACCGGAGTCGGCCGCAACCATCTCCTGGTCCGGTTCGCCGTCCTCGGCGCCCTGCTCAATCTGGCCGGAAGCATCGCCGCCACCTACTGGCTCGGGCCCATCGGCCCCGCCATCGGCTCCCTGCCTCCGGTGATCGTCATCGACTTCATCGTCCTCCCGGTGATCGTCTGCCGGCAGCTCGGGATCAGCATCGCCCACTACCGCGGTCGTCGCTGGCGCCGGTGGTCCCGGCCGTGATCGTGGCTGCGGTGGTGGCCACCGCCATCCACCTCTTGGACCCGATCGGACCCGGCACCACCGTCCACCGGGGGGTCCAGGCGGCCGTGGGCGCCACGGTGGTGGTCGTGGCGGCGTGGATCACCATGGTCGGCATCACGGCCCACTCGGAACCGGAGATCCGGAGCGCTGTCACCAGGGGAATTCGGCGGTTCCGATCCTGACCCGGCCCGTGACCGGCAGTGACGAATCGTTATAGTTGGCCGCGGATCGGGCCGATGCAACCAGGGTTATGGCGAGGTGCGCACATGCAGTGGACGGCCGACGATCGTGACGCCTGTGGAACAGCGTGACCAGGCCGGCGACGCCCTGACCACGGACACCCCGGCTCCGGTTCGGTGGACGTTCGGCGGCTCGTCGTTGGAGCCCCTGTGGTTCGGGCCCGAGGACCGGTCGCGGTTCGGGTGGCTCTACCGACCCGAGCACCCGGTGAACGCCGGCGTCGTCCTGTGCCCGTCGATCGGTCTCGAGGCCGAGCCCAGCCAACTGGCGTTCCGGTCCCTGGCGCCGGCGCTGGCCGACTCCGGCCTGACCGTCCTGCGCTTCGACTACGACGGCACCGGGGACTCGGTCGGCACCCTGGTCGATCCCGACAGGGTCGACGCATGGGTGGAGAGCATCGTCGACGGGCTCGATCTGCTGCGAAAGGCCGGCATCGCACACCTGCACCTGGTGGGGGCCAAGCTCGGGGCCACGCTGGCCGCCCGCACGCTGTCCCGGGTCGACGACGTCGATTCGGTCACGCTCTGGTACCCGTGGGTCACCGGCCGCCAGTTCCTCCGCTACCAGAAGGCGCTCCGTCGGATGGAGCACTTCGGCCCCGACCCCGGTCTGGACACGGACGCCGTCGAGCTGAACGGGTCGGTGCTCGACGGGCCGACGGCGTCCGAGGTGTCGGAGCTCAGGGTGATCGATCACGTCGGCGCCTTCCCCGACGACGTGCTCGTCGTCGGATCGAAAGAGGACTTCAACCGCACCCACCATCCCGACCAGGGGGTGTCCGGGCGGTGGACCTGGCAGGGCGGCACCGGTGCCCGGCACCTGTTCGAGGTGGACCCCGTGCACGCGGCCGTCGATCCGGCCGACGTCGAGGCGATCGTGGCGTACATCACGAGCCGCCGGCCGCTCGACCCGGTGGTGCCGGCCCCCGAGGTCGGTCGTTCCGTTGCCGTCGTGAACGATCCACGCGGGGACTCGCGTGAGTACCCGGTCCGGATCGGGGATGGCGGCCTCTTCGGGGTCATGACCGAGCCCGTACCATCGGAGCGGAGCGGCGCCACCGCCAATCGGTACCGAGCCGCCCTGTTCCTGAATGCCGGCAGCCTCCTCCACATCGGGCCGGCCCGGCAGTGGGTCGATCTGAGCCGGTCGTGGGCGGCAGAGGGAATGCGGTGCCTCCGCATCGACCTGGACAGCCTCGGTGACAGTCCGAGCCACGGCGGCGAGCCGCCGATCCATCCCGAGTATCCCGTGGCGGCGATGGAGGACATCGACGCCGCCGTGCGGTTTCTGTCCCCTGTCGATCCCCGCGACGTGGTGATCGTCGGACTGTGCTCGGGCAGCTACCACGGTGCGATGTTCGCCCTGCAGAGCACCATCGGCGGACTGGCCGTCATCAACCCGACGCGGTTCCGTCCCCCCACCGACGGGCCCGAGCCTCTGGCCGTTGCGGCCGACGGTTCCGGGGGGACCGAACCGGCGGGTGTCGTGAGCGACTATCTGCCCAAGCGTCCCCGCACGCTCGTCGACCTGGGGGCCCTGCGGGGCCGCAAGATCCTCCGTCCGGTCATCGAGCATCTCCCCGAGCCGGCGTGGTGGGCCGTCAACCGATTGACGGGCGCATCACTTCCCGCGCTGACCATCCGACGCCTCGTGAACCGGGGGACCACCGTGTTCGCCATCTGTGGGCCGGACGAGCCCGCCGTCCACTTCGCCCGGGGAGAGCGGAGGACCCTCCGCGGCGTCACGCGGCCGGACGGGTACACCCTGTCCGTCGTGGACGGTCTGGACCACAATTTCTACATCAACCAGGGACGTCGGGGGGCCGTCGACCTCCTGCACGGCCATCTGTTCGGCACCAGGTCCGACCCTGACGCGCCGATGGTGCCGACCGACTGACCGAGCCGCCCGTCGGCGTGCAGCGCCGATGCCGGACCCGGTCAGTGGGAGCAGGACCTCCACACCGACGCGTGGGCCTCGCAGGTGGCGTCCCATGTGAACCTCTCGGCCCTCGTCGCCCCCCGCTCGATCATGGCCTCGATCTCCGGGCCGCCGCCGATGGCCGCCACGAGACCCTCGGCCAGTCCGGGTCCGTCCGGCTCCACGAGGTAGGCGGCGTCACCGCAGACCTCGGGAAGAGAACTGCGTCGGGATGCCACCACGGGCACCCCGACCGCCATCCCCTCGAGTGCCGGGAGCCCGAATCCTTCGTAGATCGACGGCACCACGAGGGCCGACGCCCCGGCCATGATCCCGCGCAAGGTGGCATCGTCCACGCGGCCGGTCAGCACGGTCCCGGGGAGGGAATCGAAGAGCCGGTTGCGGCGCTGGTCGGGAGGTCCGAGAAGCACCAGCATGGCGTCGGGACGGGCCGATCGCACGAGCATCCAGGCGTCGGCCAGCCCGGCCAGGTTCTTCCTCTCGGTGCAGCCTCCGGCGTGGACGACGAACGGACCGCGGATCCCGAGGTCCGCCAGCGCCTCCTCCGACAAGGGCGTGGACTCGAAGAACCTCCGGTCGACCCCGAGGGGGATGGCCACCGGATCGGAGACGCCGAGCACGGATGCCACCTCGTCGGCGGCGAACTGGGAAGGACAGATGACCCGGGCGGCGCGACGGGCCGACTCCGCCGCATCGGCGGGCGCCTGGCCTTCGTCGTCGAACCGCCACGGGACGGCGTCCAGCACCGTGAGCACTTCCGGGCGGGGTGCCGGTGGCAGTCGCAGATCGAGTCGGTGCACGACGTCGTGCCCGCGATAGATCACCCGGCCCGCCAGTCGTCGCAGTTGCGGCGATGCGTCGATCAGCACGGCAGAGGGAACACGGACGGTGCCGGCGAGCGGGGACCGGAGGGACCGGACGGTCACCTCGTCGACCGCCCACGCCTCTCCGAGCTCGGTCGGGGCCCGACGGAGCAATTCGCGCTCGTACACCTGTTGGCCCATCGGGTTCCCGACGGCGATGGATGCGAGGGCCAGGCGCTGGGTCACCGGGACCCCCGGTGGTCGCAGCGGGTAGGGCGCGGTCGGGGATCCGACGGCGGGACCGGGTCCGGCACCTGCGCCGACGGACGTTGGGCGGACGAGAAGATGAGCAACGTTAGCGTCGGCCCGGCGCCGGCCGATCGGTCCCATGGCTCCGACCCTGGATCGCCGATGCCGCGACCAGCGGTCCTTCCGCCTCCGATACCCTGAAGAAGGTGAGATCGGTCGGCCCTCCGAGTCACCCGGTGGAAGTGCTCGATCGGGACGACGGCGCGGCGGTGCCCGCTCCTGGCGGCCGGCCGGAAGGTGCCCGGGTGGAGCTCTGGGTGGGGGTGGCCCTCGTGGCGTCGGTGGCGCTCGGCGGGCTCTATCTGTCCATCCGGCCCGCAGCCGGGGCGCTCGATCGGTGGCTCGGGGACCTGGTGCCCCAGAGCCACAGCGTGTGGCTCACCGACGTCAACAGGTTCCGGTACCCGGCGATCATCGTGATCGGCTCGGTGATCGCCGCCGCCGTCTGTGTCCGGCGGGACCGTTGGCGCGCCTTCGCCTGCCTGGTCTCCCCTCCTTCGGCCCTGCTGCTGTGCGAGCTCGTGATGAAGCCATTGGTGGGGAGAACGCTCGGTGGTGCGCTCTCCTACCCGTCCGGTTCGACGGTCGGGGCCGCCGCGCTCGGCACGGTGGCCGTCCTGGCCGTGCCGTCCCGGTGGCGGGCGGTGGCGGCGGTGGGGGCCTCGGTCTACACGCTGTGGGTCGCGGTGGCGGTGGTGTCCCTGCAGTGGCACCTCCCGACCGACGCTGTCGCCGGAGTCGCCTTCGGCGCGGGTGTCGTCCTGCTCGTCGACGGAGCGGCCGGGCTGATCTCGGAGCACCTCGATCGTCGCTCTGTTGGCCGGGACGGCCGGGACGTCCGGGCCGGCGCGGACGGCGCCCTCCCGCAGACCTAGTCGCCCGATGGCGGGGTCTGGTCTCCCTTGTTCGTCGGCTGTCGGATGACGGCGACGGTGTCGGCCGGGTTGTCCGGATCGAAGTGGAGCTGGATCGGGTTGTCGGGGTCGTCGGGCTGACCCGATGCCTCGATCATGAAGGCGGGCTCCTTCTTCGTGGTCTGAAGCGCCTCACGCAGCCCGATGCTGATTCCCGTCATCACCGCGCCGGTGGCCGACCGTTTCATCCACTTGCTGAATTTGAGCGGATCGCTCCCCTCGGGTGGCTCCTGCTCGTCCACCACCCCGCCGGCAGCGTCGTCGCCGCGGTTGCCGGCCTCGGCGTCGACCTCGGGGATTGACACGTCCCCTTCGATGTCCGGCCCGGGGCCATCGGGTTCCGGCTCGGCGGGTTCCGGCTCGGCCGGTGCCGTCGCATCGGGTTCCGGGTTGCCGGGTTCCGGGTCGCCGGGTTCTGGATCCACGGACCCACGGTACCCCCGGGCCGCCGCCTGCCGGTCGGGGGCAGACCGGAGCCGGACGTGTGGTCGACGGTCGACCGGGTCGGGCCGCCGCCCGGTGCCGTAGGCTCGGGCTCGTGCTTGACCGTTTCCACCCACCGGTCGAGGAGTACCTCGAGACCATCTTCGCCCTCGAAGAAGAGGGGATCCCCGTCATCCAGGCCCGCCTGGCGGAGCGGCTGGACAAGGCGGCCCCCTCGGTGTCCGAGATGCTCGACCGTCTCGAGTCCGACGACCTGATCACCCGCAGCTCGCGGCAGATCGCCATGACTTCCAAGGGGATGGCGCTGGCCGAGGGAGTGGTCCGCAAGCACCGCCTGGCCGAGCGACTGTTGGTGGACGTGATCGGCCTCGACTGGGACAAGGCCCATGTCGAGGCGGGCCGATGGGAGCACGTCATCTCCGATGACGTCGAGGAGCGGCTGGTGGCCCTGCTCGGCAATCCGTCCACCTGCCCCCACGGCAACCCCATCCCGGGCGCCGACCGGGCGGCGTCCGAGCAGAAGCCGTTGGACGAGACGGTCCCCGGCGAGAGGATCCGTCTCGAGCGCATCACCGAGAGCGTGGAGCACGAGCCTGCCTCGCTCGCCTACCTGGGCGACCACGGGCTCACGCCCGGCATCACCGCGGTGATCCAGTCCAAGGCGCCTGATGGCACGTTGACCCTGATGGTGGGGGAGTCGACCATCGCACTGGGGCCGGCCATGACGGCCCGGATGTTCGTCGCCCCGGCCTGACCGCGCCGGCGTCCAGCCTCTGGAGGGCGCACCAGGCACCTCGGAACCGCCTCCGGCCGGCCCGCTGCGGGCGCGCCAAGGGGCAATGAGGCCCGAAACGGTTCAGCACTCACTAGAGTGGAGTGCCAGAAGCGCACCGACGTCTGGCCCACCGCGGCGGTCGGCGGGACCGGCCCCAGCACGAGAACCATGCCGACCACTCACGACAGCCCTCCAGACGAGCGGCCCACCACTGCTGGGGAGCTCGACGCCCGCAAGGCGGCCATCTTGAACGCCGTGGTCACCGAGTACATCGGCTCGGCGCAGCCGGTGGGCTCCCAGCACGTCGTCGACGCCCCGGGCGTCAGCGTGTCCTCGGCGACCGTCCGTTCGGACATGGCGGCCCTGGAGCGGGACGGGTTCCTGGCGCAGCCGCACACCAGCGCCGGCCGCATCCCCACCGACAAGGGATACCGGTTCTTCGTCGACCACCTCGGCCGGCCGAGCTCCCTCGACCCGGTCGGGCGTCACCAGGTCCGCCAGTTCTTCGACCACGCCCACGGTGAGATCGAGTCGATGTTGGAGCGGACCTCGGGTCTGCTGGCCGACCTGACCGACTGCACGGCCATGGTGGTGGGCCCGTCGCACGAGTCCGCCGCCATCCGCTCGGTGCAGCTGGTGGGCCTCGGGCCCCGGGTGGCCCTGCTGGTCGTGGTCCTGGCCGACGGCGCCGTCCAGAAGCAGTCCATCGAGTTCACCGAGGAGGTGGACGAGCGGCGGCTGGCCGATGCCGGCACCCGCTTGGCCGCGCACTCGCTGGGGGTCCCGATGACCCAGGTCGGCATCGGTTTCACCTCCACCGGCGATCCGGGCAACGGACGCGGTGGTGGCCGCTGCCGTCGACGCGCTGCACTCGCTCGGCGGGGCCGAGGCCTCAGAGCAGCTGTTCGTGGGCGGATCCTCGCGGATGGCGGCCGCCTTCGACGCCGTGGAGACGGTCCGGTCGGTCCTGACCATCCTCGAGCAGCAACTCGTGGTGGTGTCGCTGCTGCGCGACATTCTCGACACCGGGCTGACGGTGGCCATCGGTACCGAACACGGGATCGAGCCGTTGGCGTCGTGTGCCATCGTCGTCATGCCGGTGTCGATCGACGGCGTCGAGGCCGGCACCATCGGCCTCCTCGGCCCGACGCGCATGAACTACCCCCTGGCGCTGGCAGCGGCCCGGGTCGTCGGCGACCGGCTGGGTGAGCGGCTGGGCGAGCACGCCCGATGACCTCCACCGACCTCTACGAGCTGCTGGGGGTGGGCAGGGACGCCACCGACGAGGAGTTGAAGCGCGCCTACCGATCCAAGGCCAGGGAGTTCCATCCCGACACCAACCACGGTGACGCCGACGACGGAGACAACGGTGAGCGGTTCAAGGAGATCAGCCTGGCCTACGAGGTCCTGAAGGATCCCGAGCGACGGGCCCGGTACGACCGGTTCGGTCCCGAGGGCGTTTTCGGCCCCGGTGCCGGCGGCGGTGGGGCCGGCGACCCGTTCGCCGGCGGACTGGGCGACCTCTTCGATGCCTTCTTCAACGGCATGGGAGGAGCGCCTGGAGGGGGCGCGGCCGACGCACCGGCCCGGTCCCGGGACCCGACGCAGAGCTTGTCCTCCGCCTCGACTTCCGCGAAGCGGTCTTCGGGGTCCAGCGCGACGTCGAAGTGCAGACCCCCGTCCACTGCGACACCTGTGAGGGGACCGGCGCCCGGCCCGGAACCTCGCCCGTCCGCTGTCCCGAGTGCCAGGGGGCCGGTGAGTTGCGCCGTGTCCGCCAGTCGATCCTCGGCCAGGTGATCACCGCCGTGCCCTGTCCCCGCTGCCAGGGCACGGGCCAGGCCATCGAGGACCCCTGTCCCGACTGCCGTGGCGAGGGCCGGCGCAACGAGCGTCGGACCCTCACCGTCGACATTCCGGCGGGCGTCGACGACGGCTCCACACTGCGGTTGGCCGGCCACGGGCCGGCCGGGTTCCGGGGAGGCCCGAACGGGGCGCTCTTCGTCCACATCTCCGTCCAGGCGGACGCGGTGTTCGAGCGGTCGGGCGTCGACCTCCACGCCGCCGTGCACATCCCGGTCACCATGGCCGCGTTCGGGGGGAGCATCGGCTTCGACACGCTCGACGACCGGCGTGACCTGGCCATCGCCGCCGGTACCCAGAGCGGCGCCGTCATCCAGTTGAAGTCCCTCGGCGTGCCCAAGCTCCGCGGACGGGGTCGCGGGGACCTGTTCATCCACGTGGAGGTGGACACCCCGACCGACCTCGATGACAGCCAGCGCGAGCTGCTGACCGCCCTGGCCTCGGCGCGGGGCGAGGAGCTCGGCGAGGCGCCGCACGGTGAGGGGATCTTCTCGAAGCTGCGCTCGGCCCTCAGCTGACCGTGGCCTCGGGCGGGCCCGATCCGGTACTGGTATCGGCCTCGGCCATGGTCTTCGTGGACGACCTGTCCGCCCCGGTGGTGGACCAGGCCACCGTCCACCACCTCGTCGACGTGCTCCGTCTCCGCCCCGACGAGCTGATCGTCGCTTCGGACGGCGCCGGCTCATGGGTCCGGTGCCGGCTCTCGGCCGGCGGATCCGGGGAGTTGGCGACCGACGGGGCCGTGACCACCCAACCGCGTGCGGGTCCCGAGATCACCGTGGCGTTCGCGCCCACCAAAGGCGATCGCCCCGAATGGGTGACCCAGAAGCTCACCGAGCTCGGGGTGGACCGGATCGTGCCCATCACCTCGCGCCGCTCCGTGGTCCGATGGCAGGGGGAACGGGGTCAGCGGGCCGTGGAACGGCTGCGCCGCGTGGCTCGGGAGGCCGCCTCGCAGTCCCGCCGGACCTATCTCCCCGAGGTGACAGGGGTCATGGGTTTGGAGGAGCTGGCGGGGCTGGTGGGGGCCGATCCGTGCCTGGCCCAACCGGGAGGGGGCCGTCCCGACCTCGACCGTGCGGTGGTGGCGGTGGGGCCCGAGGGGGGCTGGGACGACGACGAGCTGGCCCGCTTCGGACCCGGGGTCGGCCTCGGTCCCACCGTGCTGCGGTCCGAGACGGCGGCTGTGGTCGCCGGAACCGTCTTGTGCGCTCTCCGTGGTCGTGTGGTCGGACCTCTTGCGTAACCACGCTGCGTGAGCAAAACTACACCTAGAGGCAGGGTGCTCCTTTTAGGAGGCCGTGGGCCCCTTCGGGGGTCGGCGGAACTGAGTGTGGCTCCGTGAGGAGCCGTCGGAACTGAGTGTGCGCCTGCATCGAAGGGCAGAGCCGAGGCTATGGGGCGATCGGTGCAGTTGAGCGGAGGTGCACATGTCAGTGGTTCAGAATGGCGTCGAGATTCTCGACGACGAGGACGAGCAGGAAGTTGCGGCTCGGATCGCGTACGCGCGGGCCGTCGGTGCCCGACTCCGCACGATGCGCAAACAGATGCGGCTCTCGCTGCAAGCGGTCGAGGCCATGTCCGAGCAGGAGTTCAAGGCCTCCGTGCTCGGGGCCTACGAGCGGGGTGAGCGGGCCATCTCCGTGCCCCGCCTCCAGCGGTTGGCCAAGCTGTACGACGTGCCGGTGGACCAGCTCCTCCCCCCGGACGACGTGGCGGTGACCCGGTGGGGGGCCAACGGTGCCAGCGCCGAGGTCGTGGCACCGCTCAGCGCCCGACGGGCCATCCAGGCGGCGTCGGGAAGCGAGCGGGTGGCCATCGATCTGACCAAGCTCCACACCGTGAGCGGGCCCGAACGGGACCTCCTCCGTCGGTTCTTGAGCATGATCCAGGTGCACCGCCAGGACTTCAACGGTCGGATGATCACCATCCGGGCCGAGGATGTCCGGGCCATCGCCTGCCTGTTCGGCGTGACCCCCGACAGCATGGGCTCCCGCCTGGACGAGCTCGGCCTGCTCGTGAGTGTGTGACGGCAGAGGGACCCCGATGAGTGAGCCGATCACCTGGCTGAGCACGAAGGAGGCGTCCGAGCGATTGGGCATCACCCTGCGCAGCCTCTACCGGTTCATCGACGAGGGTGACCTGGTGGCCTACAAGTTCGGCCGTGTGATCCGCATTCAGGAGTCGGACGTGGAACGGTTCATCGAGGCCAGTCGGATCGCGCCCGGCAGCCTCGAGCACCTGTATCCGGAGGTGAAGGGGGCCAACGGTCGGCCCCACTTCGTCGGCGACGGGGTCGGCGCGGCCCGGGGGGCCTGATCGCAGTTGGCCGACTGCCTGTTCTGCGGCATCGTGGCGGGCGAGGTCCCCGCTGACATCGTGGCCACCGACGAGCGGACGGTCGCCTTCCGGGACCTCAATCCCCAGGCGCCCGTGCACGTCCTGGTGGTCCCGCGCCGCCATATCGTCAATGCGTCGGTCGTGACGCCGGCCGATGCCGACGACGTCGCCGCCCTGCTGACGGCCGCCAAGGCCGTGGCCGATGCCGAGGGGATCGGAGGAGAGGGCCGGGGCTACCGGCTTGTGTTCAACGTCGGGCCCGACGCCCTCAACTCGGTCGACCACCTGCACCTGCACGTCCTCGGTGGCCGCACGTTCGATTGGCCACCGGGCTGATCGGCACCGGGCCGGCGGGGACCATGGGATCGTCGACGCCTGCCCGCTGGTGCGTGGCGGGGACCATGGGATCGTCGACGCCGGCCCGCTGGTAGGGTCGGGTCCAGAACGCACGTGGCAGGCACCAAGGTCAAAATTCTCGTCCCCGGCAACCATCTCATGGCCGGCCTGCTCGGCCAGCGGGACGAGTTGTTGCGCCTGGTGGAGGGGGCATTCGACGATGTGCACATCGTCGTGCGCGGCAACGAGATCTCCATCGAGGGTGACGGTGCCGAACGGGTGGGGGCGCTGTTCGAGGAGCTGATCATCCTGCTCGAGTCGGGCCAGGGCCTCGATGCCGTCCAGGTCCACCGCACCATCGACATGATGCACGATGACATCCGGCCCTCCGAGGTACTCACGTCGGAGTTGCTGCGGTCGTCCCGGGGTCGTGCGGTCCGCCCGAAGACCGGAGGGCAGAAGCAGTACGCCGACGCCATCGCCTCCAACATCGTGACCTTCGGGATCGGCCCGGCCGGTACCGGCAAGTCCTATCTGGCGGTGGCCCTCGCAGTCCAGGCGCTCCAGGCGCGGCAGGTCAACCGGATCATCCTCACCCGTCCCGCCGTCGAAGCCGGCGAGCGCCTCGGCTTCCTGCCCGGTGACCTGATGGCCAAGGTGGATCCCTACCTGCGACCCCTCTACGACGCCCTGCACGACCTGCTCGAGCCCGAAGGGGCCCAACGCCTGATCGACCGGGGGGCCGTCGAGGTCGCTCCCTTGGCGTTCATGAGGGGTCGGACCCTGAACAACAGCTTCATCATCCTCGACGAGGCCCAGAACACCAGCCCTGAGCAGATGAAGATGTTCCTCACCCGGATCGGATTCGGATCGAAGGCCGTCATCACCGGGGACGTCACCCAGATCGACGTGCCGGGTGGGCGCTCCGGACTCGTCGGTCTGGAGCCGGTCCTGTCCGGGGTGCCCGACCTCGCCTTCGTCCATCTCAACCAGCGCGACGTCGTCCGGCACAGGATCGTGGCCGACATCGTGGCCGCCTACGAGCGGGGGACGCCACCGGAGCACCGTGGTGAGTCTTGACATCTATGCCGCCGACGAGCAGGCGGACCACCCCGTAGCCGTCGGGCGCTGGTCGGCCCTGGCCCGCGCCGTCCTCGAGGCCGAAGGGGTGGTGAATGAGACCGAGGTCTCGCTGCTCTTCGTGGACGAGCCCACCATCGCATCGCTCAACGAGCGGTTCCTCGACAAGGCCGGGCCCACCGACGTGCTGTCCTTCCCCATCGAGGACGAGGCGGACCGGAGCGGTCGATCGCCGGACGAGGGCGGTACCGGCCCCGGATCCATCGAGGCAGACTCCGGTCGCCTCCTCTTGTTGGGTGACGTCGTCATCTGCCCGGCGGTGGCGGCCCGCAATGCGGTCGACCACGGGGTGAGCGTCGACGACGAGTTGGCACTGCTGGTCGTGCACGGGATCCTCCACCTCCTGGGGATGGACCACCAGGCCGACGAGGAGGCAGAGAGGATGGAACGACGCGAGCAGCAACTGTTGTCTCGTTTCTATCGCGTGGCCACGTGAGTGGGCCCCGGTGGTGGGGCCACGTGAGTGGGCCCCGGTGGCGCGGCCACGATCCGGCTCGGCCGAGCCCGTGCTGATCGCTTCGGGGTCGTTCACCTGGAGCGACGGGATCTTGATCGTCGTGGTCGTGGTGCTGCTCGGGATGTCGGCGCTGCTGGCCCTGGCCGAGACGAGCCTCGTGCGTACCAGCCGGGCCAAGGCACTGGCACTGGTCGACGACGGTCGTCGGGGCGCCAAGGTGCTGCTCCGCCTGACGGAGAACCCCCAGGGGTTTCTCAATCCCGTCATCCTGCTGGTCCTGATCTGTCAGTTGGTGGTGGCCACCCTGGTCGGTGTCCTCGCCTCCAACTGGTTCGGGGCCTGGGGCGTCTTCGCCGCCACCGTGTTCGAGATCGTGGTCATCTTCGTCCTCGGGGAGGCGGTGCCGAAGAACTGGGCGGTGCACCATCCGGAGCAGGCCGCCCTGTTCAGTGCGCCCTTCGTGTCCGCCTTGGTGCGGTTCTGGCCGGTGCGGATCGTGTCCGGTGCCCTGATCGGTCTGGCCAACCTCCTGATCGGAGAGAAGGGCCAGTACCTGGGCTCGGCGGTGACCGAGTCCGAGCTCCTGGCCATGGCCGACGTCGCCCTCGAAGAGGAGGTCATCGAGACCGAGGAGCGGGCACTGATCCACTCGATCATCGGCTTCGGGGACACCGTGGTGCGCGAAGTGATGGTGCCGCGGCCCGACATGGTGACCATCGGCGCCGACGAGACCGTCGAGGCGGCCCTCGAGCAGGCGCTGGAGGCCGGGTTCAGCCGCATGCCGGCGGTCGAGCAACAGGTCGACGACGTGGTGGGGGTCGGGTACACCAAGGACCTGATCCGGACGGTCCGGCTCGGCCGCGGGTCCGACCCGGTGCGGGCGCACCTCCGGGCCGCCCACTTCGTCCCCGAGACCAAGCGGGTGTCGGACCTGATGCGTGAGATGCAGGCCGACAAGTTCCACCAGGCGGTGGTGGTCAACGAGTACGGCGGGACCGCCGGGCTGGTGACGTTGGAGGACCTCATCGAGGAGCTGGTCGGGGAGATCGTCGACGAGTTCGACGTCGAGGAGGCGCCGGTCGAGCGGTTGGGGGCGGGCGAGCTCCGGGTCAGCGCCCGGCTCCCCGTCGACGAGGTCAACGAGCTGATCCACGCCGAGCTGCCCACCGGGGCGTGGGACACCGTCGGTGGGCTGGTCTTCGACCTGTTGGGCCATGTCCCGGTCGCCGGCGAGTCGGTGACCGTGGACGGGCTGCGGCTGGTGGCGGACCGGGTGACCGGGCGGCGCATCGAGCGGGTCCGCATCGTCCCGCTGGCCGGCCAGTCGGCCGAGGCGGAGCCCACCGAGGCGGGGTCGTGACCTTGTTCCGGTCCGGATTCGTGGCGGTGGTCGGACGGCCCAACGTGGGGAAGTCGACGTTGGTCAACTTCATGGTCGGCACCAAGGTCTCCATCACCTCGCCCCGCCCCAACACCACCCGGTCCCAGGTGCGGGGTGTCCTCAACCGCCCGGACGCCCAGGTCGTCTTCGTGGACACCCCCGGACTGCACAAGCCCCGCACCGCCCTGGGGGAGCGGATGAACGAGTCGGCCACCTCCTCCCTCGACGACGTCGACGTGGTGGTGGCCATGGTCGAGGCCACCGGGGCGGTGGGCCCCGGTGACCGCATGGTGCTGGCCCAGTCGGCCCACCGGGTCCGGTCGATGGCCCGGGCCGCCCGGCTCCAGCGGGAGCTGGCCGTCGGCGACGGCGAAGAAGTGGGCGACCCCACCTTGTTGGTGGTCGTCAACAAGATCGACCGGGTCGGTGGCGACGGGGTACTCACCCATCTCACCGCGGTGGCGGACGTGATCGGCACCATCGACGCCGAGGACGGTCAGCCGCCGGTGCCGGTGGAGTACTTCCCGGTGTCCGCCACCTCGGGCGAAGGGGTGGCGGCCCTGGTCGAGGCGGTGGTGTCCCGGATGCCCGAGGGCCCCCGCTACTACCCCGAGGGGATGGTCACCGACGTCGCCGAGGCGTTCTGGGTGGCCGACCTCGTCCGTGAGGAGCTGCTCCACCGGGTCCAGGACGAGCTGCCCCACAGCATCGCCTGTCGCGTCACCGAGTGGGAGTGGCCGCGGGTGCGTTGCGAGATCCTGGTCGAACGGGACTCGCAGAAGGGGATCGTGATCGGCAAGGGTGGGGTGACCCTGAAGGAGGTGGGCACGGCGGTGCGGCGCCAGATGCCCCCCGGCGCCTATCTCGAGCTGTTCGTCCGGGTGGAGAAGCGTTGGCAGCACCGCGAGGACGCACTGGACCGTCTGGGGTTCTGACCGCGGTCGCTCAGGCTCGGGTGCCGGCTTCCCGCCCACCGGCGATCTCCTGCAAGAAGGACACCACCTCGGACCGGTCGATGGTCCGCTTCATCGGTGGGACACGGGCCAGCAGTGCGCCGCGGTACCGGGCGGTGGCCAGCCGGCTGTCCAGGACGGCGACGACCCCCCGGTCCTTGTCCGAGCGGATCAGGCGCCCCGCCCCCTGGGCCAGGAGGGTCCCGGCCCGGGGCAGGTCGACGGCGCTGAAGGCCCCGGGGCCCGCCCGCTCGCGGCGGGCCTCGAGCACGGGGTCGTCGGGACGGGGGAAGGGGATCCGGTCCACGGTGACCAGGCTCAACGTGCGTCCGGGCACGTCCACCCCCTGCCAGAACCCGAGGGTGGCGAACAGGCAGGTCGACTCGTCCTCGGTGAACGCGTCGATCAGCGCCGGCTTGGGAAGATCGGACTGGGCGAGGAGCGTGTAGGGCAGTCGCTCGGCCAGCGCCGTCCTGGCCGCGTTCATCGCCCGCCAGCTGGTGAACAGGGCCAGGGTGCGGCCACCGGCGGCCTCGATCAGTACCTCGAGCTCGTCGTGGAGGGCGGGCTCGGCTTCGGGCCGCCGCCGGTCCGGCAGGGCCTGGGCCACGTACAACAGGGCATGACCGCGGTAGTCGAACGGGCTGCCGACGTCGAGGGCGTCGGTCTCGGGCGGCAGGCCCAGCCGTTCCTGCAGGCCGAGAGGCACCGTGGCCGAGGTGAGCACCCCGGTCACCGTGCCCCACAGCTGCTCCGACAGCAGGGGCCCGACATCGACGGGGGACACCCGCAGGCTCGGCGAGCGGCGCCCCACTGTCGACCCACGCCACCTCGTCGTCGGTCAGGGTGGCCACCCGGGCCAGATCGCCGGCCAGATGACCGGCGGCCAGCAAGACACGGTCCCGCCGGGACCGTTGGGCCCCGGGCTCGTCGTCGCCGGCTTCGCGCTCGGCCCGGCGGAGGGCGTCGAGGAGCCGGCCCACGCGTCCGGTGGCCAGCTCGAGGACCTGGGCCAGGCCCGGTTCGACGGCTCCGGTCCCGCTCGGTCCCGAACCGGCCGGCCCACGAGCCCCCGTTCCCCGTCGGTCCGGCGTCTTGGCCACCGGCGCCGGCCCGAGGTCGAGTCCGAGCGAGTCCGGCTCCGTTCCGGGCCCCGCCGCAGGGGTCGTCGGTGCCGCCCCGGTCGCCCTCACCGGATCGGGGGCGCCGTCCGAGCCCCCGAGGCTCGAGCGCGGCACCCGGAGCCCGGCCAGAGGACGGAGCGCCCGCTGCAGGAGCTCGCCCGTGTCGGCGAGGGCGTCGACGGAGTCCGCCCCGGCCGGGCTGGAATCGACCACGGGTCGGGCGGTGGCGGCGAGGGCGCGGAAGCGCCCCGGTCCGATCTCCACGCCGAGACTGTCGGTCATGACCTCTTCGACCTCGTGGGCCTCGTCGAAGATCACCACCTCGTGGGGGGGAGCACCGCCCCGCCGCTGGCCAGGTGGGCCCCGTAGAGGTGGGTGTTGACCACGACGACCTCGGCCCCCGCTGCCCGGGCCCGGGCGTCCTCGGCGAAGCACTCCCGGCCCGACGGGCACCGGAAGGCGCCGGGGCACTCCCGTGCCGTGGTCGACACCATGGCCCAGGCCCGGTAGTGGGGCTCGAAGTCGAGCTCCGCCCGGTCACCCGTCGTGGTCTCGCCCGCCCACCGGACCAGGCGCCGGACCTGGTCGCCGAGGCGACCGGTCTCGACCGGGTCGCCGCCCGGGTCGCTCGTGTCCCCGGTGAGCGGGTCGTCGGCGTCGGGAGGGTCGGCGGCGCCGGGCTGGAGCGAGAGCTGCTCGCCCCGGCCCCCCACCTCGGAGACCCGCTGCCGGCACAGGTAGTTGCTGCGCCCCTTCAGCACGGCGAAGGACAGGCCGCCCTTCAGGGCGGCCGCCACGAGAGGCAGGTCCTTCGTGGCCAGCTGGTCCTGGAGGGCCTTGGTGGCGGTGGCCACGACCACCCTCCGGCCCGACAGGGCGACGGGGACCAGGTAGGCCAGGGACTTCCCCGTGCCGGTACCGGCCTGCACCACCAGGTGGCGGTGGTCGGCGATGGACCGTCCGACGGCGGTGGCCATCTCCTCCTGCCCCGGTCGGTGCTCGCCCCCACCGGGCAGCCGCTCGGCCACCGCATTCAGGGTGGCGGTGACCTCGTCGACCATCAGGCGACCCTACCGGGGGCGCCGTCCACCCCCGGACCTCCTTGACCTGTCGGCATGGGCTCAGTGCCACTCGACGGCCAGGCCGGCGGCGACGCCGAGCCCCACCACGACGATGACCCACCGCAGCACCGGGGCCGGGAGGCGCCGACCGTAGCGACCTCCGACCTGCCCCCCGATGATCGAGCCGACGGCGATCAGCCCGGCCACCGACCACGAGATGTGGGTGGTGACGACGAAGACCAGCGCCGCCACGGCATTGGCCGTGAAGGCCAGGACGTTCTTGGTTCCGTTGAGCCGCTGGAGGTCGTCGTCGATGAAGATGGCCAGCAGGGCGATGAGGATGACGCCCTGGGCCGCCCCGAAATAGCCGCCGTAGACGCCGGTGAGGAAGACGCCGCCCAGCAGCCCGGCCCCACCGTGCTCCGCAGGTCGGCCTCGCTGCTCCAGCCGGGCCCGCATCCAGGGCTGGACGGCCATGAGCACGGCGGCCACGGCGATGAGGGCGGGAACGGCGGCTTTGAACACACTGTGCGGTAGGGAAAGGAGCAGTGCTGCGCCGACCAGGGAGCCGGCGACCGAGGCCGCCCCGAGCTGGATGAGGCGCCGCCGCTGGCCGACGAGCTCGCGGCGGTAGGCGACCGTGGCGCTGGCGTTGCCGGGAACGAGGCCGACCGTGTTGGAGACGTTGGCGAGGACCGGGGCATACCCGAGGGCCAGCAACGTGGGGAACGTGATCAGCGACCCCGACCCGACGATGACGTTGACCGTGCCTGCGGCCAGCCCGGCGGCGAATATGGCCAGCGCGGCCCACAACGACATGGAGAGGGTCTAGCGCCCGCAGCCCCGGTACTCAAAAGGTCCCCCGGGCCGGGGCCGGTGACCAGCCGGCGAGAGGATAGGTTCACGGGGTGGAAGAGGATCACAGGGTGCAGCCGGATGGCCGGGACGACGGCGGCCGCGCCGTGGTGTCGGCGGCCGACGTGGCCGGGGGCCCGATCCCGGCCCACGTGGCGTGCGTCATGGACGGCAACGGACGGTGGGCGGCGCGTCGGGGCCTGCCCCGGACCGAAGGGCATGCTGCCGGGGAGGCGGCACTCCTCGACGCCGTCGAGGGGGCCCTCGACCTCGGCATCCCGTGGATCACCATGTACGCGTTCTCGACCGAGAACTGGCGCCGACCCGCCGACGAAGTGCGCTATCTGATGGGCTTCAACGAGAGCCTGCTGCTGCGACGGCGGGACGAGCTCCACGACAAGGGGGTGCGCATCCGGTTCGCCGGACGGCGCGACTGGCGGGTCCCCAAGCGGGTCCTCCGCCGCATGGACGAGTCCATCGAGCTGACCGCGGGGAACCGCCGGTGCACCCTGACCATGGCCTTCAACTACGGGGGACGGGCCGAGATCGTCGACGCCGTCCACCGGCTGGTGGCCGACGGGGTCCCGGCGGACAAGGTCAACGAGAAGGCCATCCGCTCCCGGCTCTACTTCCCCGACCAACCCGATCCCGACCTGGTCATCCGGACCTCGGGGGAGCACCGGATCTCCAATTTCCTGCTGTGGCAGCTGGCCTACAGCGAGCTGGTCTTCGATGACGTCCTGTGGCCGGACTTCCGGCGGACCCACCTGTTCGAGGCGGTGCGCGATTTCCAGCGCCGCCAGCGCCGTTACGGTGGTGTCACGTGACCAGCCCTTCCGATCCGAGCCGGACCCCCGGCCATCACCCGTCCACCGACCACCGGCGTCGCGACGATGCCGGCGGGGTGTGGATCGCCATCGGCGTCCTGCTCGGGGTGCTGGTGTACGGGCTGGTCGTCCTGATGGACGTGGCCGGGTTCACCGAGGTCCTTCCGCTGGTGGTGATCCCCCCGGTCGTGGTGGGCCTGATCGGTGCCAACAGCCTGCTGGGGGGAGGCCGCGGCCAGAGGCGGTCCGTCGGCCGCCCGGTGGCGTCGGCCGAGCCGGCGGGACCCGACGTCGCCGGCAGCACCCCTCAGGTGGCGGAGTCCAACCCGCCACGATGACCCTCTTTCGCGACCGGGGGATGGTGCTCCGCACCATCCGCCTGGGCGAGGCGGACCGGATCGTCACGCTGATGACCGAGGAGCACGGCAAGGTGCGGGCCGTGGCCAAGGGCGTCCGCCGCACCACCTCGAAGTTCGGGTCCCGTCTGGAACCGCTCAGCCACGTCGCGCTCCTCGGATGGCAGGGGCGTGGTGACCTCGACACCATCAACCAGGTCGAGGTGATCGACACCTTCCGTCCCGTCCGCGAGGATCTCGACCGAATGTCGTCCGCCATGTCCATGCTGGAGGTGGTCGACCAGATCGGTCAGGAGCGCCATGGCAACCCCCGCCTCTACGCCATGCTGGTCGGCGCCGTGGGTGCCCTGGCCGAGCGGAACTCGCCCATGGTGGCCCCCGGGTTCTTCTTGAAGGTGCTGGCGCTGGAGGGCTCGGCGCCGGTGCTCGACATGTGCGTGTCGTGCGGGCAGGAGGACTCCGACGAGCTGGTGGCCTTCGACCTCGTGGAGGGCGGGGCGCTGTGCCGGAACTGCCGGCGGGGGCGGCCGCTGACACCGGACGGGTTGGCCCTGTTGCGCCGGACCCTCGGCGGCGGGTTGGCCGGTGTCCTGGCCGAGCCGCGGTCGCCGGTCACCGACGAGGTGACCGCCCTGGCCACCGAGGCCATGGAGGCCCACCTGGACCGACGCCTGCGATCGGTGCACTCGGGCCAGGTCAGCTGACGTGCCGGGGCCCGACCGTGGGTCGTCGGTCATGTGGTTTCGGCGCGACCTCCGCACCGCCGACCACCCGGCGCTCCTCGCCGCCGCCGAGGCAGCGGCCGTCGGAGGGGGCCGGGTGGCACCCCTGTTCGTGGTCGATGGCCGCCTCCTGGCCGGATCCGGCGCCAACCGCCGCGCCTTTCTGGCCGGATCACTCCTCGGGCTCGACACCGCCGTCGAGGGGTCCTTGACCCTCCGGCACGGTCCGAGCACCAGGGCCGTGACCCAGTTCGCCGCCGAGGTCGGGGCGGAGACGGTGTTCGCCACCGGTGACTGCACCCCGTACGGTCGCCGTCGGGATGCCGCCGTGGCCCGGGCGTTGGCCGGGGAGGGTCGCCGGCTGGCCCTGGTCGGCTCCCCGTATGCCGTGTCGCCGGGACGGGTCCTGACCGGCAGCGGCGCGGCCTACAAGGTCTTCACCCCGTTCCGCCGCGGCTGGGCCGACCACGGGTGGCCCGCTCCCGCCGCCCGGCCCTCGGGGGTCCGGTGGAGGGCGGCCGACTCGGATGCCACCGTGACGGACGTGGACGCCCGGCCACTGTCCCCGTGCCTCCCCGCTGCGGGCGAGCTCGCCGGCCTGGACGCGCTGGAGGCGTTCCTCACCGGGCCGGCCTCCCGCTACGACGGTGACCGCGACCGGCCGGACCGGCCCGGGACATCGCGGCTCTCGCCCCATCTCCGGTTCGGGACCGTCCACCCCCGCCAGATCCTGGACCGCCTCGACGGGGGGCGACCGGCCGACGTCTTCCGGTCGGAGGTGGCATGGCGGGAGTTCTACGCCGACGTGCTGTGGCATCACCCGGGCTCGGCCTGGGAGCCGCTGCTCCCGGTGGGCCGCCACGTTCGCTGGGACACGGGCGTCCTCGCCGATCGGCGGTTCGACGCCTGGGCGGCCGGCGAGACCGGGTACCCCCTGGTGGACGCAGGGATGCGCCAGCTCCTGGCCGAGGGTTGGATGCACAACCGGGTCCGGATGCTCACAGCGTCGTTCCTGGTCAAGGACCTCCACCTCGACTGGCGGCGGGGGGCGGCGCTGTTCATGGACCGGCTGGTCGACGGCGACCTCGCCTCCAACAACCACGGATGGCAGTGGGTGGCCGGGACGGGAACCGATGCTGCCCCGTTCCATCGGGTGTTCAACCCGACCGTGCAGGCCGAGCGGTTCGACCCGGACGGGTCCTACGTGGCGCGCTACGTGCCCGAGGCCGGAGGCTCCACCTACCCGACGCCGATCGTCGACCATTCCGCCGAGCGGCTGGAGGCGCTGGATCGCTGGCAGGAGGCCAAGCTGGCGTTGGCGGCGTCGTCGTGAGTCCGGGCCGCCCCTTCGGTGTGTACGTCCACATCCCTTTCTGCCGGTTCCGCTGCGACTACTGCGCCTTTGCCACCTACACCGACCGGGACCACCTGATGGAGGCCTACGCCGACGCCTGTGTGTCCGAGCTGGGTCGGGCTCGACGCGACGAGGGGACGCCGCCGGCCACGTCGGTGTTCTTCGGCGGCGGGACCCCGTCGCGGCTGCCCGCCGACCTGCTGGTACGGATCCTCGACGCCGTGGACAGGGCCCCCGGCGCCGAGGTCACCGTGGAGTGCAACCCCGAGGACGTCACGCCGGGACGGCTGGCGGCCTACCGCTCCGCCGGGGTCACCCGGATCTCGCTGGGGGTGCAGTCCACCCGGTCCCACGTGCTGGCCGGGCTGGGGCGCCGTCACGGGTCGGCACAGGCCTTCGATGCCGCCGCGGCGGTGGCCGAGGCGGGCTTCGCCTCGTGGAACATGGACCTCATCCTGGGAGGGGCGGGGGAGTCCGACGCCGACTGGGAGCGGAGCCTCGGTGATGTGCTCGGCCTGCCCGAGCCACCGCCCCACCTCAGCGCCTACGCACTGACCGTCGAGCCCGGGACGCCACTGGCCGGCGATCCCGCCCGGCACCCCGACGATGACGTCCAGGCCGACCGGTACGAGACGGCCGACCGGGTGCTGGCGGCGGCGGGCTACCGGTGGGAGGAGGTCTCGAACTGGGCCCGTCCCGGCCACGAGTGCCGTCACAACAACCTCTACTGGGACCAGGGCGACTACCGCGGCATCGGGTCGGCCGCGCACTCGCACCGGGCCGGCCGCAGGTGGTGGAACGTCCGTACCCCCGACCGGTACGTGGCGGCCGTCGCCGGGGGCCGGTCGGCGGTGGCGGGCGAGGAGGTCCTGGACGCCGACCAACGGAGGTTCGAGGCCCTCGCCCTCGGCCTGCGCACGCCGGCCGGGGTTCCCACCGGGGCGTTGCCGGACGACGGATCCCTCCGTGGGCTGGTCGACCGGGCCGGCGGCCGGGCCGTGCTCACCGTGCAGGGACGCCTGCTGGCCAATGCCGTGACGTCCCGGCTGGTCGTCGGGGTGTGACGCCGGCCGGCGCCGGCCGGGCACCGACCGGCACCCGGTACGATTCCCCCCTATGCCCGACGCCGAGACCCCCGACGAGGTCCCCTCCGACCTGATGGACAAGGTGATCGGACTGTGCAAGCGGCGCGGGTTCATCTTCCAGTCGGCGGAGATCTACGGGGGCTTCCGCTCCACCTACGACTACGGGCCGCTGGGGGTCAACCTCCTGCGCAATGTCAAGAATGCCTGGTGGGAGGCGATGGTGCAGCGGCGGGACGATGTGGTGGGCCTGGATGCGGCCATCTTGTCCCCCCCGGCGGTGTGGGAGGCCTCCGGGCACCTGGCCAACTTCACCGATCCCCTGGTGGACTGCAGGAACTGCAACCAGCGGTGGCGGGAGGACAAGATCGACGGCGTGTGCCCGGCGTGCGGGTCGACCGAGTTCACGCCGGCCCGGGCCTTCAACCTCATGTTCAAGACCCACGCCGGGCCGCTCGAGAACGAGGGGGCGGTGGCCTACCTCCGCCCCGAGACGGCCCAGGGGATGTTCATCAACTTCGCCAATGTCCTGCAGACCACCCGCAAGAAGCCGCCCTTCGGCATCGCCCAGGTGGGGAAGTCCTTCCGCAACGAGATCACGCCCCAGAACTTCGTCTTCCGCACCCGCGAGTTCGAGCAGATGGAGATGGAGTACTTCGTACCCCCCGCCGACGCCGACGAGTGGTTCCGGTACTGGCTGGACGAGCGGTTCAACTGGTACCTCGGACTGGGCATCCCGGCTGACCAGCTGCGCCTCCGCCACCACGACGCCGACGAGCTGTCCCACTACTCGGCGGCCACGGCCGACGTCGAGTTCCTGTTCCCGTGGGGATGGGACGAGCTCGAGGGCATCGCCAATCGCACCGACTTCGACCTGCGGGCCCACGCCGAGGCGTCCGGCGAGCGCCTCGAGTACTTCGACCAGGCTGCCAACGAGCGCTACGTCCCCTATGTCATCGAACCGGCCGCCGGGGCGACCAGGACCATGATGGCCTTCTTGCTCTCCGCCTATCACGAGGACGAGATCGGGGGGGAGGCGCGCACGGTGCTGCGCCTCCATCCCCGCCTGGCGCCCTACCAGGTGGCGGTGCTGCCGCTGTCGAAGAAGGAGACGCTCGAGCCGCTGGCCCGGAAGGTGCTCTCCCTGCTGCAGCCCCACGTCATGTGCGACTACGACCTGACCCAGTCGATCGGGAAGCGCTACCGCCGCCAGGACGAGGTGGGCACGCCGTGGTGCGTGACGGTCGACTTCGACTCACTGGAAGACCAGGCGGTGACGGTGCGCGACCGCGACACCACCGACCAGGTCCGTGTCCCCATCGACGACCTCGTGGCCGAGGTGCAGCGGAGGATGGACGCCGCCGTCTGACCGGCCTCCGGCCTGACTGACCCGGGACCGGCTGTCGTCACGGCGCGACCATCACCGTGGCGTCGGGCCGGCTATGGGAGGCTCACCGTGTGACCCCGTCCTCCCTGTGGGGTGCCGCGCTGAGGTTGGTCGGCGCGCTGCTCGTGGCCCTGCCCCTACTCACGGCGTGCCTGCTCGTCGTCGGGTCCGGCCGCTCCGAAGCCACCCCGGCCGCCCCCTACTTGGTGACCCTCGTGGCGCGTCAGTGCCCCACCTACACGGACATCATGGCCAACCTGGCCCGCAACAACATCCAGGAGAGCCTGCAGGACCTGGGGAAGAACTCGGTGTACTCGGCCGGCCAGCCCATCTCACCGGCCGTCGAGGGCCCCAACCAGCCGGCGTGCACCCCCCTGAACGGCTGGAAGTTCACCTTCGGTAGTGGGATCGCCGGGAAGTCCTCGAACCTCTCGACAGTGTCCGGACCCGGCGCCCCGGTCACCGTGCAGCCGTCGGTGCCCCTCCTGGACGCACAGGGCCGTCCAACCGGCCAGTCGATCGCCGCCGCCACCACGGTGACCCTGACCCAGGCCCAGGTGAGCGCGGCCCTGAGCCGGAAGCTTTGGGTCCAGGGCGGGACCCCCTCGGATCCCCTGGTCACCTCCTCGTTCGGGAGCCGGTACGCCTTCGGGGCGCTGCGGTGCTCGATCGACAACCTCAACGGGGACAACGTGGAGTGGGTCGGGTTCGCCTCGGGGTCCACCAGCGTCTTTTGTTACTACTACGCAGTCGACGAGGTGCCGGCGTCGGGGACCATCGTGATCAGCAAGCAGTTGGCCGTGCCGGAGCCCCAGACCAACGTCTTCCACTTCCAGGGCAATGTGTCCTACAACCCGGGTGGTGGCTTCGACGTACCGGTGACAGGGGCCACGCCCGGCTCGATCTCGTTCGTCCGCTCGTCGGGTGTGCCGTGGAGCTTCACCGAGGTGGCCGACCCGGCCTTCGCCTTCCAGTCGCTCTCCTGCACGGGCCCCGGCACCAGCTCCTTCCCCGCCCCGTCCACCTCCAATCCAGCTGCGACGGTGACACTCGGAGCGGGCGACACAGTGGTCTGCGCCTATACCGACGCCCGCCCGGCCCAAGGGACCCTCAGCCTGTTCAAACAGACCACCGGTGGGGTCGGGGGGCCGTTCGACTTCACGGTGTCGGGCCCGGCGCTCTCCGCCACCGGGCTGGTGGTTCCGTCCACCACAGCCCCGGGCGAGCCGGTGGCGGCCACGTCGGCCTCGGGGGCCGCCTTCGCGCCCGCCCTGTCGCCCGGCACCTATCAATTCACCGAGGACCTGTCGGCGGCCAACGCCGCGGCGGAGGGCGGCACCTGGTCTCTTGCCGGGTTCAACTGTGACGGCGTGACCGGAACGGCGGCCGCCACGCCGGCCTCGGAGTCCTTCGTCGTCACATCGGCGTTCATCTTGACCGGCGAGTCGCTCGAGTGCTCCTACACCAACCTCTTCACGCCCGATGCCGGCCTGACCATCACCAAGACGACCTCGGGTGGCGTCGGCTCGACCGACTTCGTGGTGAGCCTGGCCTCCCCGCCGGACGACCCGTCGGCCCCTGGCACCGGTGAGGGCTCCGTCTCGGTCCTGACCGCCGTCACCAGCCACCCCGGCCTCGCTGCCACCGCCGTGGGGACGGGTGGCGTTCCCCTCGACCCACTGGCCCCGGGACGGTACTCGATCGTCGAGGAGGGGCCCGAGGACACCCCCCTCGGGACGTGGTCCCCGGTGTCGATCCGCTGCAACGGCGCCGCCACCGACCCGACCTCGTCGGATGTCCTGGTCACCCTGACCGCCGCCGATCCCCACGTGACCTGTGCGTTCACCAACGCGTTCACTGCATTCGCCCCGGCCACCACGACCACCTCCACGACGACGGCCGCCTCGGCCGGAGGTGGTTCCTCGGCAGCCTCGTCGACCACGCCCGTGCCCCAACTCGCCTCCACCGGCACCAACGTCGAGCTCCCCCTGGGCGTCGCCATGGCCATTGTCCTCGCTGGCCTGGTGCTCATCATCATCGACCGCGTCCGGAGCACCAGGCGGTCCTTCGGCCATTCGACGGACGACGACCGCTCGCGCTGATCCCGTGGGCTCCGGCCGTCGGATGCCGTCGCTGGCCTCCGTCGGACGGCTTCTGGTGGTCCTCGGCCTCCTCCTGGCCGCATTCGTGGCCTATCAGCTCTGGGGAACGGGGATCGTCCAATCTCGGGAGCAGCACAGCCTCCGCGAGCAGTTCGATCGCATCCTGGCCCCCCGTCACGGGCCGATGGCCCGGCCCCCGGGGACCCCGGACCACCGGACGGTGACCCCCGCCCAGCCGGCGGATCCCGCCCCGGCCACCGGGGTCCCGACCGCGGCGCCGGCCACCGGCCAACCGGTGGCGACCATCGACATCCCGGCCATCGGGATCGACCAGGTGGTGGTGGAAGGAGTCGGTGCCGCCCAGCTCGCCGAGGGGCCGGGCCACTACCCAGGGACGGCCCTGCCGGGCCAGCCCGGCAACGCCGCCGTCGCCGGGCACCGCACGACACACGGGCGCCCGTTCTACGACCTCGACGCGCTGGTCGTCGGCGACCCCGTGGTCGTGACGACCGTGCAGGGCACCTTCCGATACCTGGTGTCGCGCTCGGAGGTGGTGGCGCCCACCGACACGACGGTGCTCGACCCGTCGACCGTCCCCGAGCTGACCCTGACCACGTGCACGCCGCGCTACAGCGCCGCCCGCCGCCTCGTGGTGGTGGCCCGGCTGGTGTCTCCGGCCGCCACGGCGCGACCGGCGATCACGCCGGCCGCCGGCCATGGCCCTGTGGCGTCGGTATCGGCCGATTCGGACCCGATCCACCAGGCGGGTGACTGGGCACGGCTCGGGGTGTGGGGATTGGCCTGCATCGCACTCGTCGTGACGGCCCTGGCACTCCAGCGGCGCGGGCGCCCCACGAGGCGCTGGCTGGCTCCGCTCGTGGCGGCACCCCTGGCGCTGGTCGTGCTGTTCTTCTTCTTCGGTGCGGTGAACACCATGCTGCCGCCCAGCTTCTGAGGCCCACTCCCGTTCCGCATCCGGACCTGCGGCAGGTAGGGTTGATTGGTTGCGGACGCGCCCAGCGCCGACGCCCGATGCGCCATCCCACCTCGAATCAACCTCAGGAGTCCCCGTCCCCATGCCGTTCGTCTTCGACTTCGACCACACCCACCGTAAGCCGCCCATGGAGATGAAGGACCTCCTGGGCGGAAAAGGTGCCAACCTGGCCGAGATGACGTCGGTGCTGAAGCTGCCGGTGCCCCCGGGGTTCACCATCGCCGCCACCGCCTGTCGCTCGTACATGGAGGGCGGCTGGCCCGAGGCGCTGTCGGGCGAGGTGGCCAAGGCGCGGACCCGCCTGGAGAAGAAGATGGGCAAGCGCATCGGCGACCCGAGCGACCCCTTGTTGGTGTCGGTGCGGTCGGGTGCCAAGTTCTCCATGCCCGGGATGATGGACACCGTCCTCAACCTCGGTCTCAACGACCAGTCGGTGCAGGGCCTGGCCAAGCAGACCGACGACGAGCGGTTCGCCTACGACTCCTACCGGCGGTTCGTGGCCATGTACGGCCGGATCGTCCTCGGCATCCCCGGTGAGGAGTTCGACCTGCTCCTCGACGCGGCCAAGGAGCTGGCCGGCACCACGTCGGACGCCGGTGTCCCCATCGAGCTCCTCCACTACCTGGTCGACGCCTACCAACAGATCGTGGAGCGCCATACCGGGTCGCCCTTCCCCCAGGATCCCGACGATCAGCTACGCGGTGCCATCGAGGCCGTGTTCGCGTCGTGGAACGGCCCCCGCGCCGTCGCCTACCGGGTGCGCGAGCGCATCGCCCACGACCTGGGCACCGCCGTCAACGTCCAGGCCATGGTGTTCGGAAACCGTGACGACTCCTCGGGAACCGGCGTCGGGTTCACCCGCGACCCGGCCACCGGGGCCACCGGCGAGTACGGCGACTTCCTGGTCAACGCCCAGGGGGAGGACGTCGTGGCCGGGATCCGCAACACCGAGCCCCTGTCCGCCCTGAAGGACGAGTTCCCGAAGATCCACAAAGAGCTGCTGGCCATCTTCGCCCGCCTCGAGGGCCACTACCGGGACATGTGCGACACCGAGTTCACCATCGAGCAGGGCAAGCTCTGGATGCTCCAGACCCGGGTGGGCAAGCGCACGGGGAGGGCGGCGCTGAAGATGGCGGTCGACATGGTCGGGGAGCGGGCCATCAAGCTGACCAAGGAGGAGGCGCTCGGGCGGATCACCAGCGAGCACCTCGAGCAGGTCCTCCACCCCCAGTTCTCGGGGTCGGGCCATCCGGTGCTGGTCCGGGGGCTGGGGGCCTCCCCCGGGGCGGCGGTGGGCCGGGTCTACCTGACGGCCGACGATGCCCAGGCGGCTGCCGAACGGGGCGAGCGGGTGGTGCTGGTCCGGAGCGAGACCTCTCCCGAGGATGTCCACGGCATGCTGGCCGCCGAGGGGATCCTCACCGCCCGGGGCGGCCTGGTCAGCCATGCCGCCGTGGTGGCCCGGGGCTGGGGAAAGCCCGCCGTGGTGGGAGCCGAGGCGCTCCGCATCTCGGGGGCGTCCTTCACCGTGGGGGACACCGTGGTCAACGAGGGGGACTGGATCTCGGTGGACGGCACCAACGGCACGGTGGTGCTGGGCCAGGTCGAGGTGGTCGAAGGGGAGACCCCACCGGAGTTCGGGGTCATCCTCGAGTGGGCGGACGAAGTACGGGCCGGCCGGCTCGGGGTGCGCGCCAATGCCGACAACGGGCCGGACGCGTCCAACGCCCGCCGCCACGGCGCCGAGGGGATCGGGCTGTGCCGCACCGAGCACATGTTCCTGGCCGAGGACCGGCTCCCCATCGTGCGCCAGATGATCCTGGCCTCGACACCGGCCCAGGAGGAGGCGGCCCTCGAGGCGCTCCGGGTGGCCCAGCGGTCCGACTTCGAGGAGATCCTCGAAGCCATGGACGGCCTGCCGGTGACCATCAGGCTCCTCGACCCGCCCCTGCACGAGTTCCTGCCCGACACCCAGGACCTGGCCATCAAGGAAGCCACCGTCGGCCTGACCGCCGAGGAGGCCCGCCTGTACGAGGCGGCCAAGGCGTGGCACGAGTACAACCCCATGCTCGGCACCCGGGGAGTCCGGCTCGGCGTGATCAAGCCCGGTCTCTACGCCATGCAGGTGAGGGCCCTGATGGAGGCGGCCCTCGGGCGTGTGGCCACGGGTGGGCATCCCATCGTCGAGATCATGATCCCCCTCACCGTGTCCCGCGAGGAGATGGCCCTGGCCCGTTCGTGGGTCGAGGGTGCCGTCGCCGAGGCCAAGGCGGCGGCCGAGCGTTCCGGTGGAGCCCGGACCTCCGCCGCGTCCAAGGCCGCCCGCGGGTCGCTGGAGGTGCTGATCGGCACCATGATCGAGACGCCGCGGGCCGCGCTCCGGGCGGGCGACATCGCCGAGGAGGCCGATTTCTTCTCGTTCGGGACCAACGACCTCACCCAGATGACCTTCGGCTTCAGCCGGGACGACGTCGAGGGCCGGATGATGTCGACCTACCTGGAGAAGGGCCTGCTGAAGCGGAACCCCTTCGAGGTGGTCGACGCCGACGGGGTCGGCGAGCTGGTGCGCCTGGGCGTCGAACGGGGCCGGGCCACCCGGCCGTCGCTGAAGATCGGGGTGTGCGGCGAGCACGGTGGCGATCCCGAGTCGATCTCCACCTTCGCCAAGGCCGGGCTGGACTACGTCAGCTGCTCGCCGTTCCGGGTGCCCATCGCCAGGCTGGCGGCGGCCCAGGCGGTCCTGGCCGGGGACACGGGGCCGAGGCCCAAGGCGACCGGTAAGTCCAAGTCCAAGGGTGCCCCCAAGCCGGGCGGCAAGTCCAAGCACTAGCGGAACGGGAGCGCCGCCGGACCGGGCCCGTCGGAGAAGGTCCGCCCGTGCGGGTGGGACCCCCGGGACGGGGTGAGCCGGCCACGCGGTACCGTCGTGGCCTATGGGCATTCCCGACGAGGACGTGGCCCGGGTCCGGGAGGCGACCGACATCGTCGCCCTGATCGGTGAGCACGCCGCGCTGAAGCGCCTGGGTCGCCGCTGGGTGGGCCTGTGCCCGTTCCACGGGGAGAAGACCGCCTCGTTCAGTGTCAACGCCGACGAGGGCTTCTACTACTGCTTCGGCTGCCAGGCCAAAGGTGACGTGATCACCTTCGTGCGGGAGATCGAGCACCTCGACTTCGTCGATGCCGTCCGCCGCCTGGCCGACAAGTCCGGCATCACCATCCGGGAGGACGCCACCGGCGGGCGGCACAGCCAGCGGCGGAAGGTGTTCTTCGACGCCATGGAAGAGGCCACGGCGTGGTACCACCAGCGCCTGCTGGTGGGGCCCGACGCCGGGCAGGCCCGTGACTACCTCCGCAGCCGGGGCTACGACGGAGACGTGGTGAGGCGGTTCAGATTGGGGTGGGCGCCCGACGGATGGGACGAGCTGTGCCGGGGGCTCGGGATCGACCAGGAGATCGCAGTGGGGACCGGGCTCGGGTTCGTGAACAAGGCGGGCCGCCTGCAGGACGCCTTCCGGGCGCGCGTCCTGTTCCCCATCTGCGACCCCTCCGGCAAGCCGGTGGCGCTCGGGGGGAGGGTCCTCCCCGGCAGCTCGGACCCGGCCAAGTACAAGAACTCCACGGAGACCCCGATCTACTCGAAGCGCAAGACGCTCTACGCGCTCAACTGGGCCAAGCAGGACATCATCAAGACCGACGAGGTGGTGGTCTGCGAGGGGTACACCGACGTCATCGGGCTGTTCGAGGCGGGGGTGGAGCGTGCCGTGGCCACCTGCGGGACGGCACTGGCCGAGGAGCACGTGAAGCTCCTGCGCGGGTTCGCCTCCCGGGTGGTGCTGGCCTTCGACGCCGACGGCGCCGGACAGTCCGCCGCCGGCCGGTTCTACGAGTGGGAGCGCCGATTGGAGGTCAACGTGGCCGTGGCCGCCCTGCCGCCCGGCTCCGACCCCGGTGAGCTGGCCCGGACCGATCCGGACGGGCTCAGGGCCGCCATCGAGGGTGCCATGCCGTACCTCCGGTTCCGGGTGGAGCGCATTCTCGAGGGTGCGGAGCTGTCCACCGCCGAGGGCCGGGCGAAGGCGGCCGACACGGCGCTGGCTGCGGTGGCGGAACATCCCGACAACATCGTCCGTGACCAGTACCTCATGCAGGTGGCCGAGCGTTGCCGGCTCGAGCCCCAGCTGTTGAGGGACCGGCTCGAGGAGCTCCGACAGGCGGGCCCGCGACCGGCGCCGGCGGCGGGATCCGGGCGCCGCCACGGCAGTCACAACGGGACGCCGAGCGGGGCCTCCCCGACACGGCGATCCGGCGAGGGCACTCAGGTCGCCGACCCGGGTGACGCATGGGTTCGCGATCCTGACGACGGCTGGGACGCCGAAGGCCCCGATGGTGCCAGCGGGAACCGCCGGGCCCGAGGGGCGGTGGGGTCCCCGGGCAGCGGCGGGCGCCAGGTGCGCGAGTTCCGGCCCGGCCTGGAGGCACTGCGGTTGGCCATCCACCGGCCCGGTGACGTGGGCGAGCAGCTCGAGGCCTCCTTGTTCCGCGACCCCCTGCAGCGGGCGGCCTTCCAGGCCCTCGTCGATGCCGACGATCTCCATCAGGCCATCGACGGGGCCCCGCCCGAGGTCCGTGCCCTCCTGGTGCGACTCACGGTCGAAGAGCCCACCGGCGAGCCGGGTGAAGTCGTCCTTCAGCTGGTCAGGGACGCAAGCCGCTTCGAACTGTCCCTGTTGACAACCGAAGCCCGTACCTCGCCCACCGCTGCCTCCGAGGCCGTGGATGTGGCCCGTTGGATGCAGGAACTGGACGATCCGGACGCCTCGATCGCGGCGACGGCAAGGTTGGTAGCCTGGCTGGTGGTGAGATCGACGACGGAAGGTTCGGGGCAGAGGCCGTGATCTCCAAACAGGAGTCAGGGTTCGTGTCCGTGGCGGCGGATCCTGCTGGGAGCGCGCCCCTCGATCCCGCCGTGTCGCCGGCATCCGAGCCGATCGAGGCGGTGGTCGGTCTGCCCGACGAGGAGTTCGACGCACTGATCCGCAAGGGTCGTGCCCGTGGGGGATTGACGCAGGACGACGTGGTGACGGTGCTCCGTTCGGTGGAGCTCGACGCCGACCTCATCACGGCTGTGGTCCTCCGCATACGGGCGGCCGGCATCCAGTTCACCTACGACACCGGAGAGAGCACCATCGTGCCCATTGCCAGTGCTTCCGACGAGGTGCCCGTACTGCTGATGGAGCCGTTGACCGCCATCGACGAACCGTCGGATGCCGTCGTCGACCCGGCAGCGCCGGAGCGCGCCCGGATCGTGCCGTTGGATCCGGCCCGCGCCGCTGGGGCCGCGGTCGACGACATCGTGCTGGTCGACGAGGCGGCGGCGGCCAACGGGGAAGTCCACCCGACAGCGCCGGGAAAGGCACGCACTCCGGTCAAGAAGGAACGGCCCGCCCGACGATCGGCGGCCAGTCAGGGCTACAGCGACGGTGACGTGTTCCGGGGGTCGGCGGCGGATCCGGTTCACATGTACCTGAAGGAGATCGGCAAGGTCAAACTCCTCGATGCTGCCCTCGAGGTGGAGTTGGCCGAGCGGATCGTGGCCGGCAACGAGGCCGCGGAACGGTTGGCGGCGTTCGTCGGCGGTCCGGGCGAGACGTATCCGGACCGATCCACGGACCGGTTGCTGGTCCGGCGGGGCCAGGCGGCGAAGGAGGCCCTCATCGAGGCCAACCTCCGACTGGTGGTCTCGATCGCCAAGCGTTACCGCAACCGGGGTCTGGCCTTCCTCGACCTGATCCAGGAGGGAAACCTGGGTCTCATGCGGGCAGTCGAGAAGTTCGACCACACCAAGGGATTCAAATTCTCGACCTACGCCACCTGGTGGATCCGTCAGGCCATCACGCGCGCCATCGCCGACCAGGCACGGACGATCCGCATCCCCGTCCACATGGTGGAGACCATCAACAAGGTCGTGTGGGCCCAGCGCCAGCTGCTCCAGGAGCTCGGGCGCGAGCCCAGCGCCGAGGAGGTGGCCGGACGGGTCGATTTCAGCATCGAGCGGGTGCGCGAGATCCAGCGGATCAACCAGGACACCGTCTCACTCGAACAGCCGATGGGGGACGAGGACGACTTCAGCCTCTCCGACCTGATCGAGGACAGGGAGGCGGTGGTCCCCGACGACGCCGCCGCCCGGATGATGCTCGACGATGCCGTGCGCGAGGCGCTCGGCCACCTGTCCCCGCGTGAGCAGGACGTCGTCCGCCTCCGGTTCGGACTGGAGGACGGCAAGATCCGCACCCTCGAAGAGGTGGGCAAGGCGTTCGGGGTGACCCGGGAGCGCATCAGGCAGATCGAGGCGAAGACCCTGGCCAAGCTGCGCCGGCCGGAATCGGCCCAGCTGCTTCGGGACTATCTCGACGAGGCCTGAGCCGAGCCGCCCGCCGTCGCGGCCGGGTGGCTGACCCGGATGGCCGGGAGCTGGCGGCGGTTGGCGATGGCCACGGCCAGGTCCTCGGCCAGATCGAGCACGATGGCATCGGCGGCGTCATCCCCGTCACGCCATCCGAGCCGGACCCCGATGGTGTCCTTCAGCCGCTCGACCCCGAGCGTGGCCACCGCCTTGGATTTGTCGGCCACCAGGGAGGCGGTGCCCGATACGGGCCCCGACCGTCCGACCCGGCCGGCGAACAGGACCACGGACTGGTAGTGGTTGCGCCCCGACCGGGCCCCCAGTGCGTAGCCCACGAGGAACCCGATGCCGATGCCGGTGCGGAACTTCACCGACCCATTGTGCACGTCCCGGCCGGTTCGTGCACTTTCGGGCGTCCGGGACCGGTGTCACCGGTGGGGGAGCGGTACCTCCGTGGGGATCGGTCGTGCCCCGGCCGTTGCCGTCGTGCCGGTGCACACCGGCTAATGTCCTCAGGCACGTTGCGGCGAGGTGCCGTCCCAGCGCAGTCCCTTCCGGGGTAGCTCAATCGGCAGAGCGAGCGGCTGTTAACCGCTAGGTTGAGAGTTCGAGTCTCTCCCCCGGAGCTTTCCCAGGTCAGAGGCGCTGTCGATCCTCGGCCGGCGTCGGACCACCGGGCCCGGTGCAGGCCTCGCAGCGGCACGGGCGTTCTGCCCCGGCCAGAGCTATCCGGACGGACCCCGGTGCCTCGCCCGATCTCCTGGTCTTCGGTCATACTCGTTCTCGATGGAGTCGAACCGCCTCGCCGGCATCTGTGGCTTCTGCGGCCATCCGGGCGCGCACTCCCGTACCGAGCGTCCTGCGTCGGGGGGCCCTCCGTTCTGCGAGGACTGCGACCGGTGCTGGTCGCAGCGACAGGACGACGAGCGACCTCCGCATCACGGGTGAGGCCACCAACCACACGGCCGTGCCCGTCCCATGGCCTCCCGTCGGGGAGCCTGCGCCGAGCGGATGGTCGACCATCGTCCCGATGGAGCCGGTACCCTTCCGTGACCGGGCCACCCGAGCGCCGTGGGCTCACGACGCGTCACCCGGGGCAGTAGCTCAGTGGTCAGAGCAGGGGACTCATAATCCCTCGGTCGCAGGTTCGATCCCTGCCTGCCCCACCAAGTCGGAGATATGGAGCTTTCCATCCGGAGCACGCCTCGCCGTGACCGGTCAGGGGAGCCCGCCCGCTCGGGCACGGTAGTGCCTTGGCCCATCCGGGGGAACTGCCGCGGTGCCGAAGCCCGGGGCTCCAGGAGTCAGGGACAAGTCGAGGATCGACATCCCCTCAACGCACTCCCCGCCCCCGCAACCCGTTGAGATGCTCCGGGGTGGGAGACCTCCATGGAGGGGTTTCGACTCCGGCCCGGCAACAAGTGACGTCGAAGAGCAAAACTCCTGTGGTAACCCCATGCCGCTCGGTGGTCTATCCAAGTAGAGGCATGGGCACGGGAGCTGAGTGACCGAGAACATCGACAGCGAGTTCCGCTTGTTCATGCAGCATGCAGAGCCGCGCCTCCGCAGGGCATTTGTTGCTGCCTACGGCACGGAACACGGGCGCGAGGCGACGGCAGAGGCCCTCGCCTACGCCTGGGAGCACTGGGAGCGAGTCGGACCGATGACCAACGTGACCGGATATCTGTACCGAGTAGGTCAGAGCAGAACCAGAGAACGACTGAGGCCCCCGCTCTTCGCGCGCCCCGAGCATCCCGAGCCCTGGTACGAGCCCTCCCTCGCTCCGGCCCTCGAAACACTCTCCGAGGGCCAGCGAACCGCGGTGGTGCTTGTCCACGGGTTCGGGTGGACGCTGCGAGAGGTTGCCGAGTGCACCGACGTCAAAGTCACGAGTGTGCAGAACCACCTTGATCGAGGCATGCGAAAACTACGAGCTGCACTGAAAGTGGGAAGCGATGTCTGAGCTCGCTGAACAGATCCGGCAGCTGATCGACGGGAGCGCGCCACCGGTGACGATCGATGAGATCGACAACAGGCGTGCGGCAATTCGTCAGGACTTGCCGGGCGCGGGGGATGATCACGGTGCTGGACCGAAGCGCACGTTCCTGCGCCCGTTTGCGGTTGCTGCCGTCATCGTCGCGTTGGTGGCACTCGGCACGTTCGTCGCGGTTGCAAACGTTGGCGGGGGCCACCGGCCCATATCGGCGAATACCCACGTTCGGCAGGCAGCAAGGTGGCAACTCACCGCCGACCTCTCCAGTGCAAGCTACGAGCTGGCCACGGGCAATCCCGGTGGGGGCGTGTCCGAAGTCGAATGCGGTGGATCGACCTGCTTCCTCTCCACGTACTACGGGGTCGGCGGGGACACGTCCCTCACCGGTGCCACCTATGTGTCCCATGATGCCGGACACACGTGGGATCCGTCGGTGTTGCCGCCAGGGGTTGCGACAGCGACATCGGTCTCCTGCGTCAGCTCGACGTGGTGTGCGGCTGGAGGCGGACTGTTGGATCCATCGACCGGCGATCCTGCGGCCAAGAAGGAGATGAGGGATCCGGAGCTGCTGACCACCACTGATGCCGGCGACACATGGACCATGCACGCCGTGCCCATTCCGCCTGACGTCCAGCAGCTGCCCGCCTACGGCTCACTTCCGGCCGAGACGACCTACTGGCCTGGGATCGTGGACGCGGTCACCTGTACGGCACCCGGTGTCTGCAACGTCATGGCCCACGTCCTCAACAACGACGACCAGAGTGCGGGCATCATCCCGGATACGGTGATGTTCCTTCGGACGACGGACGGTGGCGTGACCTGGTCGTCATCGATCTTGCCCGAGACCGCGGCGGAGTCGGGCTTCGAGGAGCAGGTCCCCAATGGCAATGCGGCGGCGCTCGCATGTCCGACGAGCTCCGAGTGCGTCGCCGTCAGCGCGCTGTCGGGGTTCGACCCGAGTCAGGGCTTCGTCGACGTCTGGCGAACCACCGACACCGGAAAGACGTGGCGGGAAACCCAGATACCGGGCCTTCATCAGGTATTTCCGGGGATCAGCTGTCCCGATGCGAACGAATGCTGGGTCCCCACGGGCAGCGGCGTGCTCCGCTCGGTTGATGGCGGGAGCAGCTGGACATCCTTGACAACGCCCTCTGTTCCCATCCAAGGGGGGACACTGAGCAACGGCTGGCAGTCCGTCAGCTGCACCTCCGTGACCGACTGCCTCCTGGGCGGGCCGGGCATGGTTGCGACCGTCGATGGCGGTGCGACGTGGCAACCGGTCACGCTCCCATCCCAGGTCGGGAATGTGCCGTCGGTCTCCTGTGAGCTTGAAGGGAGTTGCATAGCCTTCGCACAACCCGTTGTGTCTCCCGGCCAGGTGCTCGTGCCCAATGGCGGTTCGATGATCCTCACGAACGGCCCCAGTTCGGCTGCCGGAGCCAAACCGCTACCCACCAGCCCGAGTTGACGGCGAACGAGAAAGGGCTGCGGTCCCTCGGCGATCAGATCAGCGGAATGAGCAGTCAGCGGGCACGGGCGGACAGTGAGAGCCGTGCTTCCTTGGCCGAGAAGGTGCAACGGTACGGCAAGCCCGGAGCAGGCCGTCGCCGTTCCGCCACCAAGGTCCGTCGTTGGCGGCGCACTCGCCGGGGGATCGTCATCGGCCTGGTGGCACTGGTGGTCGTGATTCTGGGGGGAGCCGGGTACACCTACTACCTGACCCGGGACCTGCGCCGAGTCGAGGTGCGGGGCCTGAGCGGCGCCCTTACCATCGGACAGGAAGGCGGTACCGAGAACGTCCTGATGGTGGGCTCCACGTCGCGCTGTGCGCTGACCGTTCAGAACCCCGCCTACGGGCTGTGCCGAGGATCGGCCACCTCGGCGCCGGTCAACGGTGTGAACAGCGACGTGATGATGATCCTCCACATCGATCCGGTGCACCACCGCCTCGCCCTTCTGTCCATTCCCCGTGACCTGTTCATCCCCAACGCCCGGGCCGAAGGCGCCTACAAGATCGATGCCGGGCTCTACGAAGGGCTCTCCCAGGTGGTGGCGGCCATCGAGGAGGACTTCGGAATCCCGATTCAGCACGCCGTCTCGCTCAATTTCGACCAGTTCGCCAACATCGTGGGTGCACTCGGTGGCATCAACATGTCGTTTCCGGTGTCGGTGTTCGATGCCGACTCAGGCCTCAACGTCCAGGCCGCTGCCTGCGTCCATCTGAATGGGACCCAAGCCCTCCAGGTCGTTCGGGCCCGCCACCTGCAGTACAAGACGGTCCAATCGACGAACGTCGTGGATACGACCTGGCCCCAGGAGACCCAGAGCGACCTGGCTCGCATTCGCAGGGATCACGAGTTCCTCCGGGTGCTGGCTAGCGCGGCGGCAAAGCAGGGCCTCGGGGACCCGATCACCGACATCGACCTGATCAACTCGGTGAAGAGGGACCTGACCTTCGATCAATTGTGGTCGGTGCACGACATGGCAAACCTGGTGCTCGACTTCCACGCCGCCAGTATCGACTCGGTACCCCAGCTCACCCTGCCGGTGGCAGAAGTGAACGATCCGGCCGGGGGTTCCACCGGGGACTACCGATACAACGGCATCAACGAGCTGGACGTCGAGTTCCCCGCCCAGTCGCAGGATCAGAGCACGATCGACCAGGTGCTGGGGATCGGACCGACCGTCGACTCGATGACCGGCAGCCCGCTTCCCCACCCGTCGTCGGTCACCGTCTCCGTGATGAATGGCACCGGTGCCGTCGACCAGGCCACCGACACTGCGTCTGCGCTCGCCACCCTCGGATTCCACACCACCGGCGTGGGCGATGCCACTCCGGTGGGAGATGTGGCCGAGACCGTGGTGTACTACGGGTCACGCGCCCAGGTGACCGAGGCGGCGGCTGAATCAGTGGTCCGTTCCTTGACCGGCGCGGTCATCATGGCTTATGACCCAGGTCAGGTAGCGGACGGGGCCCAAGTGACGGTCGTTACCGGCAGTCAGTTCGCTGTCGATGCCCCATCGGTGCCGACCACGCGAGCCGCACGAAGTTCTTCCGCGTCGGCGACGCCAGCCACCGGTGCCACGGGCACTCCTGCGGCGGCAGGGATCGCCACTCCGTCACCGAGCACTTCGACCCTCCAGCAATGGGATCCTCGGGCATGCCCGGCCGGCGCGACCCCCACGGCCCCGGTGCCCAACCCGACCTGACGGCACTTCCCATCCGAAGGGGTTTACCTCATTGCCCGCTCTCCAGTGGCCTGCACTCGGATCCGGTTACGAGTCCCCGATCTCGGGGGTTCACTTGGTCGAGGTCAGGGCAAGATCGCGCAGCCGCACGCGTCCGCCGGTTCGGAGCACGGCCGTGCGGTAGACGCGGGCTGCCACCAGCGCCACCAACACGGTGCACACCACGCTCACGACGACCGACAGCAGAAACTGCCACCAGGTGACCTCCCCGAACCCGACCAGTGTCGGCATGGCGAAGGGGGCGGTGGGAGGCAGGTAGGCCAGCACCTTGACAAGAACCGAGGCGCTGCCAGAGCTGACCCCCGTGAGGCAGACGATGTAACCGAGGATGAGCGGTGCGCTCAGTGGCAACGCCAAGCTCTGAACCTGGTCCTGGCGCTCGGCCAGAGAGCCGGCGGCGGCATACAACCAACTGTAGAAGGCGTAGCCGAGGACCAGCCAGACGAGTGTGGCCGCCACCACGAGCGGTGCTGCCCCGTGGACGAGATTCGAGCCGACCACCTTGGCCAGCACCAGCGCGAAGGCCACCAGGGACACTGCTTGCAAGAGAGCGACCGCTCCGATGCCCATCACCTTGCCCGCCAGAAGCTGGACCGGCCGCACCGTGGCGAGGAGGACCTCCACGACACGGCTTGCCTTTTCCTCCATGACTCCCATCAACGTCCAGGTGAGGTACTGGGTGAGGATGATGAAGATGAGGACGATCCCGATCAACGCCGTCGCCTCCGCTGTCGTGGTGGCTTTCTTGCCCGGATGGATGCTGGCGACCGGCCACGGCCTGGCCTCGGCCACCGCAGTCGCTTGCTCAGGGGTCAGGCCGGCCTTCGCAAATGCCTGCTGTGCTCCCAGGGTTGTGGCCACAGCCCGCACGTAGCGGGCCCCGGCGGAGGTGTCAGTGTCCGAGACCGGGTCCTGCACGAGGATGGTCCCGCTACCGTCCACCACCATGGAGAGACGGTTCGCGCTCAGGGCAGTACGAGCGGCGCTCAGATCTGGATCGCCCACCAGCTCTACCCGGAGCCCCACGGCCGTGGCCAGCCTCTGCAGCTCGGCGTCAAGGGCGGGCGAACCGGCCACCACACCCACCTTCTGGCGTGTGATGGTACCGCTGCCGATGGTGGGGATGACCACGGCTGCCGTCACCACGGCGAAGAGAACCAGGGTAACGACCCGGAAGAGCCGGCCCCGTAGCCGTTCCCGGATCTCGCGACCAGCCACCAGTCCGGTAGTCCCGAAGCGCCTCCCGTCGTGAAGGCCGCGTGCGGGTCCGGCGGGCCGGGGCGATCGCCCCCGGCCTCTGCGGCGCAAACCCAAGCGGACGAGCAGCACCACCGCCACGGCGGCGAGGATGATCGGGACCTTCACCGGCCCACCGCCTCCCGGAACACCTCGGACAGGCGACGGCGTTCGAAGGCGAACTCGGTAACCCGCCCGGCCGAACGTGCCGCATCCAGTACGACGTCACTGTCTGTCGAGTCGTCGAGGACGAGTCGCACTTCGCCCCCGTCGATCTCCGACACGGTCACGCCCGCAATTCCCTCCGTCCACGACCCCTGGCGGTCGCCCTCCACCCGGATGGCGAGGCGCCGCTCCCCGCTGGTCGCCAGCTCGTCGACGGTCCCCCTGGCCACCAGCCGACCATGGTCGATGATGGCCACCGACTCGCACAGGGCCTCGACCAAGTCGAGTTGGTGGCTCGAGAACAGCACGCATCGGCCGGCGCGGGCCTGCTCGGCGAGCACCTCGGCGATGGCATCGATGCCGGTCGGATCGAGTCCGGAGAGCGGTTCGTCCAGCACCAGCATCTCGGGGTCGTGCACCAGGGCCGCCGCCAGCTGCACGCGCTGCTGGTTGCCGTGCGAGAGGGTCTCGACCTTGCTGGTTGCCCGGTCGGCCACATCGAGGCGTTCCAGCCAGTGCTCGGTCGCCGTCGCAGCGCTGCTCCTGTCCATTCCGTGCAGCCGTCCCAGGTACTCGAGCTCGTCTGCCACCAGCATGTTCGGGTACAGGCCCCGCTCCTCTGGCATGTACCCGAAGCGCCGGCGCTGGGTGGCCCCGACCGGCACCCCGTTCCACCGCACCGAGCCGGCGTCGAGGTCGGTGAGCCCGAAGACGGCCCGCATCGTCGTGGTCTTGCCGGCACCGTTCGGACCGAGGAAGCCGACGACCTGGCCCGACGGGACCGAGAAGCTCAGATCGTCGAGGGCGGTGACCGCACCGAACCGACGGCTCAGGCCGTCGAATTCCAACAGGTCGGTCACCGGCGAATCTTTCGATTCTGCGTCTTTGGTTCCCGGGTCATCGAGACCTGCTCGCGAGCCGGCGTTCGCAGCGCTGATGGTGCTCGCGGCTCCCTGGGTGGCCGGCCACGCGTGGGCATGGCACCAGCTGTCTTCGGCATCCGGCCGGCGTCGTCGAGGGCATGTCGCAACAGCATCTCGATCTGGGCATTGAGACTGCGGAATTCGTCAGCCGCCCACCGGGCCAACGCATCGTGGACTGCAGGATCGATCCGAAGGAGTACCTGCTTGCGCTCACTCACGGTTCATGAGTAGAGCGTGCCGGTGTTGACGACTGGCGAAGCGGGTTGGTCACTGCACAGCACGACCATCAGGTTGCTCACCATCGCAGCCTTGCGCTCCTCATCGAGGTTGACGATGCTTCGCTCATCCAGCCGTTCGAGCGCCATTTCGACCATTCCGACTGCGCCCTCCACGATGCGAGAGCGGGCGGAGACGACGGCGTTGGCCTGCTGTCGGCGGAGCATCGCCTGGGCGATCTCCGCAGCGTAGGCAAGGTGGCTGATGCGCACCTCGATGATCTCGATCCCGGCGATCACGACGCGCTCGGCCATCTCCACGGCCAGCTCACCGGCGACGATGTCGGTCGAGCCGCGCAGGGAGAGCCCATCATCGGTCGGGTTGTCGTAGGGATGGGTGGTGGCGACGTGCCGCAACGCCGACTCGGCCTGCACCCGCACGAAATTGAGGTAGTCGTCGACGGCGTACAGGGCACGCGACGTATCGGCAACCTGCCAGACGACGATCGCCGCGATCTCCACGGGATTGCCGTCGGCGTCGTTGACCTTCAGGTGGTTCGTCTCGAAGTTCCTCACCCGGATGCTGACCTTCCGTCGGTCGGCGAGCGGAAGTACCCACGAAAGGCCGGTTCGACGCACGGAGCCGACGTAGCTGCCGAAGAACCTCACCACCCGGGTTTCGCCGGGCTGCACGATGACGAGCGAGGACAAGACGACGACGGCCACCACGATCGGAACGGCGATGAGGCCCCTGGACGAGCCGTGGGCAAGTGGGAAGCTCGCCGCGATGCAGGCCGCCACGACGAGGACGCCGAACCAGCCGCTCACGGACCAGGCTTGCCGCTCGCGGATCTCGACTCGGGTTCCCGCGTGGCCGACCGGAGTGGCGTTGGGCTCGCTGGACGACTGGCTCGTCCTTGTCATGTTGCCCCCTCGAGAACAGCCTCGATGAAGTGAACCGAAGTTATATCAAAATGATATCAGAATATGGGGCGGTGCGAACCCAGATCCCGGCCTCGGCCGATCGACCGGCCGACCAAGCGGCCGACCGACCGACCCACCCGTCGCGCTCTTACCGGTGGGCGGCTCCGGGTACTACGCCGGCAACGCGGGTGGTAGCCCGAAGAGCGGAAAGACGCTGTCGTCGAATCCGGTCATCGCCGAGATGAGACGCCCAGACAACGTCAGGACAGCGAGCCCACCGGCGCCGAACGGGCCGGTTTGTCCATCCCGAACGTAGGCTGCCAGCGCAGGCTGCCCATTCGCTCTGGTCGGCACGATCCGGAACGTCCGTCCGGGGCGAAACGACAAACTGCGGAAGAAGCGTCCCGCCAGCTCGCGACCCTGGTATTCCATGGGCATCGGTGGCATGGTCACCCACACGTCATCGGTGAGGAGGCTGACGAGCTCGTCCACATCCGCACATTCGTATGCAGCGGTGAGGCGGGAGACGATGTCCTGTTCAGCGGCCGAATTCGGGGCGGGGGGAGGCTGGCGATGCCCGGGGTCGCTGAGGCGGGCGTGCACGGCTGCCCGAGCGCGCGCGTGAGCGCGTTCGTCACCGACGCTTCGGTGGAGTCGAGCATCTCCGCTGCCTCATGTGCTCTGAGGCCGAGCACATCTCGGAGGACCAAGACGACGCGCTGTCGCGGCGGGAGCAGCTGAAGGGCCGTTACGAACGCCAACGAGACGGACTCCTTCATCTCGTAGCGGGCCTCGGGCCCGGGGCTGTCATCGGGGAGTCCCTCGAGGAGCATGTCGGGGTATGGCTGAAGCCAGACCGCCTCTCCGATCCGGGTCGGATCCGGAAGACCGTCGTCGAACGGAGGTAATTGTGATTTCGGTCGCCGGCTTGCGGCACGGAGCATGTTCAGGCACCGGTTCGTGGCGATGCGATAGAGCCAGGTTCGGATGGAGGCCCGCTCCTCGAAGGTCCCGAGGGCTTGCCACGCGCTGAGGAGGGTCTCCTGAAGGGCGTCCTCGGCGTCCTGCGTCGAGCCCAGTATCCGATAGCAGTGCACCTGTAGCTCGTGACGGTACCTGTCCGTCAGCTGCGCAAACGCCTGTTGGTCTCCGGACCGGGAACGACGGAGAAGATCCACGTTCACCGTTCCATCCGCGCTTCACCTGGTCGTCGGGCTCCCCTTTTCGATCGCACTACCGATACCCGCATCGCTGGCCCCGAGTTGGGGCCGCTTGGGACCGATCAGTTTTCCCTCGACCCGGTGTCGGTATAGATGAGTCGCAGTTCCGGTCAGTTGTGGCCAACACAAGTCGGCTCGCCCGCACACCCGACAACCTAGACCCAAGGAGGAAGACAGTGCCTGAACAGAGGACCAAGATGAAGACGCTGGACTCAGCGGCCGTATCGGTGGCCCGTGCTCACATCGACGCATGGAGTCACCATGATTGGGACAAGACAAGAGAGCTGCTCGCACCGGATGTGCACGTCTGGGTGTCCAGTACGCAGCCGGAATTTGGCACCGGAGAATTTGTAGGCATCGACGGCTACATGGAGCCGAAGGTGAAGGCGGCGCAGTTCATCGAGCCCGGAAGCGTCGAAGTGCTCTCTGCGATGGGCGATGAGCACAACGCACTGATTCTGGCCACGTTCAGCATTGGTCTGGGTCCGAACGGGTCGATGCTGACGATGGTGCGTTCCTGTCTCTATTGGATCGACGAGCACGAAAAGATCAAAGAAGAGCGGGACGTGTTTTACGTTCTTCCACCAGGGGGCGAATGACATTCGTCATGCTCAGCTGGAGATCTGAGCCGTCATGCCCACCCTGACGATCGGTGGCTGAGCTCCGGAACGGCAACTCCCGTCGCCGCTTGACAAAATCACCTTGCACATGCAAAATAATCCTTGCATGAACACGCACAGCCAGAGGACGGCACCGCAGCCTGTTTCAGGGGACGAGCTTCTTGGGGTCCTTCATGCATTGGCCAACCCGCATCGCCTCCGGGTTCTGGGGGTTCTGGTCGAAGGCCGGAAATACGTCAGTCAGCTGGCCCGCGAGCTCCAGATCAGCCGGCCCCTGTTGCAGATCCACTTGCGCAAACTGGAACAGGCTGGATTGGTCTCCTCGGTACTGGAGCTCTCCGACGACGGCAAGTCGATGAAGTTCTACGACGTGGCGCCCTTTTCCTTGAACCTCACACCGAATCTCATCGCAGTAGCAGCCGCGACCGTAACCGTCGCCGACAGTAAGGGAGAAAATGGAAATGGCTGACAGTGGAATGTGGTGGACGTTTGGATCGTTGGTGTTCGTACTCTTGTTGGTGGCCGCCATCCTGTGGCCCGTCACCTCGATCTGGAAGGCTCGGGCCGCGCTCAAGAAGGAAACCGAATACCGCGAGCTCTCCGATCGCTCTGTGCGATCTCTTGAGGGAAGCGACCGGGAGCTACAGGCACTTCGGACAACCGTGACCACCCTGAATGGACGCGTCGAGGTTCTCGAGAGGATGCTGGCCGAGGTGGATTGAGCCCGACCGCATCCCAGCCATCGGGTGTCGCTGCCGTCGGGCGCAGTGACAGCACTCGACCGATGCGGGAGCCGTCACCGGCACCCCTGGGTATCATTCATTCGGTCCGCAGCGATGACTGGATTCTCCGGCTCTCCTGCGGGTCCGTGCTCCGCCGAAGGGGAGGAATGAGGACCATGCACTTCGGATACGAGGGGACTTCTTGATGCGTGACGATGTTCGACGAGCGTTGGCGATCGGCCCATCCTCGACCATGGAGGACCGCACGATCGACATCACCACGACCGGCCGACGGTCAGGGAGGCCGCGACGGATCGAGATCGTCTTCTATCGAATTGAGGAGTCCGTCTACTTGAGTGGGATTCCGGCACCTCGTAGCCGCGATTGGCTGGCCAATCTGAGCGCGGAGCCGCACTTCACCTTCCATCTCAAGCACGGCGTGCTGGCCGATCTGCCAGCGGTCGCCACGGTGATCACCGATGAGGCAGAACGTCGCCGGTTGCTGGCCCCGCTGGTCGACCAGTTCAATCTGCGGCGCGGCGACGACAGCGAGTGGCCGCGAGCCGAGCTCGACGAGTGGGTGCGGAGCAGTCCGCTGGCAAGGGTCGACTTCGTCGGGCAGCTCTTGCGAGCTGAGTGACAGCATCCGATGCCAAGCGCCCCGGCCGGAGCCGGGGCGCTTGGCACCTCGCTGTTCGCGTTCGCCGGTCCGGTAGGACAGACGAAGCCGATGGTTAGCGCTAGCAGCCGGTAGCGGCGGAGACGACGGTGGCTGTCACCTGTGAGCTGTAGGTCACGTCATAACCGGCGTGGGCACCGAGTTTGGGGAGGCACTGTCCCGAGACGTTGAACGAACCGCTGAGACCCCCCACGACGGTGCCGATATTTCCGATCTCGAACGTCTCTCCAAGGACGGGAACGAACGAGGGCGCCGTGCTCAGGTCGAGAGTGCCCCGGAGCACAGCAGGAAAGGCGGTGACGAGTTGGCCGTAGTTGATTCCCGCCCGTGAGCCGCCGATCTCCAGACTCAGAGACGATCCCGCCGTTGGGTCGTACGGGCCTTGCACGGCGAACGTGCCCTCATCGGCGTCGATGTGGCCGCTGTTGCTGTTTCCGCCCACGAAGAATTCCGCCCCGTTGGCGATGTTGACCGCTCCTTCGTTGACGAAGCCGAACGCAGATGCGAACGCAAACGTCTGTGGTGCGGCTCCGGTCAGCGACACATTGATGGTTCCCGTTGGTTCATTCACGAGACTCCCGCCCGGCGGTGGGCAGAAGTTGGCCCCACCGATTCCTCCCGGTGCAGTGAAGTCGAGGGTCGCCCAGTTGGCGATCTCGGCGCCTTGGCACATGGAGGCAGATTGTGTCGTCAGCGTCCCGAGGTTCACGACTTGGAGACCGCCCTCGAAACCCGTCTCCACGGTGGCTTTCGATCCCTTGGGAATCTCGAGTGTTCCGGGACCGGTGATCGCGGGACCGCCCCCGCCCGTCACATTGGGGCTTATCCCTTTGAGCTCGAGTGTGGCACCGGAGTCGATCGCTATCTCGCTGTTGCCCATCGTGAGGTTCCTGATGCTTGAGGGCCTCCTGCTCCCGGTGATCTCGAGGACTCCCCGGCACACGCACACCCCACCGGCATTCGAGACTTTGAGCCCGGTGATCTTCTGTGGGGGACTGAGGTTCAGCGTGTGTTCAACGGTGAACGGCACCGAACTGGGGATACAGGCGAAGTCTCCGTTGGGGACCCCGTTCGACCAGTTGGCGGCAGTACCCCAGTCATTGCTCTTCGCCGAAGGCAGAAAGCTGGTGGCGCACTTGTTGGAAGGCACCGCGGATGCTGCCGGCACTGAGGCCGCCGTCGCAGGTGGACCGGCGAATCCGAGCGCGAGCACCGCCACGAGGACGACGCCCGTCAGCCCCCTCACGAGATGGCGGAGCGACGCCAATCGACGAAACGAGGCCATCGGATGGCGAGTGGGTCGGTCGACGCCACCCTCCCGTCGCCGGGGCGGGTGGCTGACAGATTGCAAATACCAGGTAGATCGCACGAATGCCGCCTTTCAGTCAGTGACCACCGATCGGCGGTCTCCTGTCATCATGAAGAATGGCGATTACAGATGGATTTCAAATCGCTGTACTGATCCGTGGCGAGGTTCCGGCCTCCCGGCCCGAACGCACCACCGTCGACGCCCAGGCGCCCTCTGCGATGCCGCATCCAGGTGATCGCCACTGCCCCCGTCGTCGTGCATGGGATGACGAGTGGCCCCCGACCTGCGGTTTATGTGCGTCATTGCGGTACCATCGGGCAGTGGGACTGGAGATCCGAATCCTCGGACCCCTCGATGTGCTTGGCCCTTCGGGGCCAGTCCAGTTCGGAAGCGCCAAGGAGCGGGCGTTGCTCGCCCTGCTGGCGCTGGACGTCGGTCAGGTGATCACGGTCGACCGTCTGGTGGAGGATCTGTGGGAGGACGGGCTCCCGCAATCTCACGTGGGTGCGCTCAGAGTGCTCGTCTCGAGGCTGCGAAAGACGCTCTCCCGACAGGGTTCACCCGAAGTCATCGTGACCAGACCGGAGGGTTACCTGATGGCCGGAGAGGTCTCGGTCGACGCCAGCACGTTCAAGGACCTACTGGCGATAGGACAGCGCCAGCTTGCCGTCGGCGAATTCGACCGTGCCTCCCACACACTCGGCGAAGCACTGGCTCTGTGGCGAACCCCGCAGCTGAGCGAATTCCCCGGCGAGACGGGCCGGGTGCGGAAGGTGCACCTGGAGCAGGTCCGCCTAGCCGCACTGGAATCGCGGATCGACGCCGACCTGCACCGTGGTTACGGCGCTGCGTTGATCGCCGAGCTTCAGGAGCTGACCGCCTCCTACCCGTACAGCGAGGGATTCTGGAGGGCCAGAATCATCAGCCTCTACAGGGCGGGACGACAGGCCGAGGCCCTCCGCACGTTCGCAGAGCTCCGGGAGCTCCTGGTGGAGGAACTGGGCATCGACCCGAGTCCTGAGCTCCAACAGCTGGAGGCGGCGGTCCTGATGCAGGATCCGGCGCTTCTCGATCACGCGATGCCCAGCTCCGGCGGGCCCGGGCCTGCCGCTGACCCGGTCGACCGTAGCCAACCGACCGCGGCCCCGTCGGGAACCGATGAGCCGAGGGGGTCGCGCCTGCCCAAGCGGCTGGAGAGGATCCCCGAGCTGGGTCTGGTCGGCCGTGCTGAGGAACAACACCTACTGGCCGAAGCCATGCGAGGCGGCCGAGCGTCATCCCAGACCGATACGACACTCGTCATCGGTGAGGCCGGTATCGGCAAGACCAGCCTCATCGCTGCCGCGGCTCGTGAGGTCTGCGAGGAAGGCATCGCCGTCCTCTACGGACGCTGCGACGAGGACCTCGTGGTCGCGTTCCAGCCGTTCGTGGAGGCGCTGAGCGCCTATGTGGAGGGTGCCTCCGACAACGCCCTTCTCTTCCACGAACGGGGGCCGTTGGCAGAGCTCAGTCGCATCGTGCCGGAGTTGCGCCGTCGCTTCCCCGACCTTCCGGAACCGACCGCGACAGAGCCGGGGGCCGAGCGCCACCTCCTCTTCGGTGCCATCGTCGCCGTGCTGGCCGACATTGCCGCGACGGCACCGGCCGTGCTCATCCTCGAAGACCTGCATTGGGCGGATCAACCAACGCTGCAACTGTTGCGCCACGTGGCCGGCAGCCATCGTCGCAATTGGCTGATCGTCGGAACCTATCGGAACACCGAGCTGTCGGTAGCCCATCCGCTGTTGGAGCTTCTCGGGGCCCTGCGACGGGACGGAAACGTAAACAGTGTCGACCTGGTGGGCCTGAGCATCGAGGACATCGCCTCCTTGGTGGAAGCGGCCACTGGCCACGTTCCGGACGAGAGCGTCCTGCAGTTCGCCGATGCCTTGCACCGAGAGACCGACGGCAACCCATTCTTCGTGTTGGAGGTGATGCTCCACCTCCTGGAGGAGGGTTCGATCACACGCGGCACCGGAGGCCTCCAAACAGTCACCGGTGACTTCGCGCGGGCGGGACTCCCGGCCAGCGTCAGAGAGGTGGTCGGCGCCCGACTGGCGCGACTGGGTACTGAGTCAGGGGCAGTGCTGGCCGTGGCCGCCACCATCGGGGACGAATTCGATCTGGCCCTGCTCAAGCAGGTGACCGGTCGGAGCGACGATGAGCTCCTGGACGTGATGGATCGGGCCGCCGGGGCCGCCCTGGTCCGAGAGAGCGCCGACGCTCCCGGCAGTTACGGCTTTGCCCACACGTTGATCAGGCAGTGCCTGCAACAGGAGATCGGTGCGGCTCGACGCTCCCGGCTGCACCGCCAAGTAGCCGAGGGCCTGGAGGTGATCTGTGGGGATCAGCCACACAGGCGGATCGGCGAGCTGGCCCACCACTGGGTATCGGCCACCCAACCCGTCGATCTGGACAAGGCGGTCAGGTACCTGCGCCTGGCGGGCGCAACCGCGCTGGACGACCTTGCCCCCGAGGAGGCAGTCACCTACTTTGCCCAGGCCCTCGAGTTGGAATCGCAGTTCGAGGGGCCCGACGCCCTCCGTCGTGCGGAGTTGCTCATCGACCTCGGAAGATCCCAACGGCAGGCCGGTATCCCCGCGTACCGCCAGACGCTCCTGGAAGCGGCCCATCTGGCCTCGGACGCCGACAGCTCCAAACACTTGGTGATCGCCGCCCGGAGCAACGACCGGGGCTTTTTCAGTGCGTTGGGCAGACTCGACGAGGAGAAGATCGCAGTCCTGGAGATGGCCATCGAACGCCTGACGACCCACGATCGCTACCGCTCCTTGATGCTGGCCAGCCTGTGCAAGGAGCTGGCTTTCGGAGCGTCACTGGAGAGGCGCCTCGAATTGGGCGAAGAGGCTGTGGCCCTGGCCGATGCGACCGATGACGATGTGATCATCGCCACGGTCCTGAACGACGTGGCCATCTCCTTGCTGGTGCCGCCACAGCTGGACCAGTCGCTCGCCCGGACCGCGGAGTCGCTGGACCGGGCCCAGCGGGTAGGTGACCCGATCCTCATCTACTGGTCAGCCACGCTCCGCGGGGTCGTGGCCGCCTGCGCCACGGACATCGACGAACTGGACCGTTGCACGGAGATCACGGACTCGATGGCCAGCCGGCTCAATCAGCCGTCACTCAACTGGATCCAGGCGTTCGTCGGCGCCACTCGGGCGCTCATCGCCGGAGATCCAATCCTGGCCGAGCAACGCGCCACTGATGCGCTGCAGGTGGGTTCCGATGCCGGTGAGCCCGACGCCATGAGCCTGTTCGGGCCGCAGCTGATCGGCGTCAGGTTCGAGATGGGAACCCTCGGCGAGTTGGTGCCGCTCATCGAACAGGCCGCGGCTGACAACCCAGGGATCCCGGCTTTCACGTCCGCCCTGGCCCTCGCCCACGTGGAGAGCGGCCGCGCCGACCTGGCCCTTCCCTACCTCACCGACCTCGCCGCCAGGGAGTTCGAGTTTCCGCTCAACCTCAACTGGCTGACCGGCATGACGCTATATGCGGAGGCGGCGATCGAGTGCGGGAGTGGTGAAATCGCCGGGCCGCTCTTCGAAAAACTCGCTCCCTGGTCCGACCAGATGGTCTACGACGTCGTCACCTCGGCCGGTCCGGTCAGCCACTATGTGGGTGGATTGGCGGCGGCGTTGGGTCGCTACGGTGAGGCGGAGAAGTACCTCTCACAGGCGGCCGCGCTCTCCGAACGGGTCGGGGCGAAGTTCTACGGTGCTCGCAGCCATCTGGCGTGGGGAAGGGCTCTTGCCGAGCGCGGAACCGTGGACGACAACGCCCGGGCCCGCGAGCACCTGGCCCGTGCGCACGATGCTGCCGCCGCCAACGGTTACCGGGTTGTCGAGGCCCGGTCAGCGCAGGCACTGGCCCGGCTGACCTGACGTTCTCAGCCCGGCGGCGCCGGCACCGCGGCGCGGGTGCGCTCGGGGAGGAGAAGGACCGCCCCCGCCAGGAAGCAGAGGGCCCCGACGAACGTCCCCAGGTTGGACAGTTCGGCATTCCGAAGTTGGCCGGTCGCCGGCACGACGTACGAGGCCACGGCCGAGATCCCGAAGGCGACCGATCCGACCAGGTTGAGGAGCGTGATCCACCAGGAGAGGTCACGGGGCGACCATGACGTCCAACCGTGGCTTACCTCGAACCAGGCCAGGCCGCTGGCGACGAGGAAGCACAGCGAACCGATGGCATCGGGTCTCCACACGTGCTGGTGGGCGGCCTGTGCGCTGAGATCGACCCGGACTGCGTTGCCGGTACTGACGTTGAAGTAGAGCGTCCCGATGAGCTGGACCCCACTGGCCCACCAGTCGATCTGGTGGGGCCGGTAGGCGAGGACTCGGCGGAATCCGTGGGGGACCTCCCGTCCCGCATCGACCGACTCCCGGTACTGCAGAAAGGCGGCCGACGTGAAGAACAGTGAACCGATGAAGAAGGTGATCGAGTCGGCCCGGACGCCGAGCGTGGCGGCGTAGCCGGGGACGGCACCGAGTGCGAACAGCACAGAGCCGGCGGCGAAGAGGACCGCGATCCACCACCCCCGGGCCCGGGGCGCCCACCACATGCCCCCGGGGTGTGGGCCGTGTGCCCCCTCGGACTTCCGTTGGCGACGTGAATCCCACTTGGCGATGACACCGTCGGGCCGCTCGTACTCGACGAAGGTCACGAACGGTCCCAGACCTGCCTTCCGTCTGGCCGGTTCCTGTCCGCCGCTCAGCGATCTGTCGGCACCGACCGGAGTCAGCCGTCCCTCGGTGGTCACCCACCCAGTATCGCCGGACCGACTCGGCCCGGCGAGGTCGCATCGCGGTGGCGGGCGGATCCGGGCGGTCTGGCGTACAGGCGCCGACCGCGCCGCGATCGCGATCCGCGTGGCCCAGTGGGCCACCCGATCCGATCCGGTGGCCTGCCGTGCCGTCGGCGAGGAAGCTCAGCCTTGACAAAGCTAACGCTGTAAGCCACAATAGCTAACAGCGTTAGCCCCAGGGAGGGACTCGCTCGGGAGGAGAAAAGCCATGGAGAAGTCACCGCACTACGCCGAGCCCGGCCTGTTCACCAGGAAGGTGCTCAATCCCTTCGTCCTTCTCATGACGCGGGCCGGGATCAGCATCTGGGGAAGCAGGATCCTCGAGGTTCGGGGCCGGAAGAGCGGGAGTCCCCGGCGCACCCCGGTGAACCTGTTGGAGATCGACGGCCGCCAGTACCTGGTGTCCCCCCGAGGTGAAGGGCAGTGGGTGAAGAACGTCCGTGCCGGAGGTGGGCGTCTGGCCCTCCTCCTCGGTCGTCACCGCGCCGAATATGACACCCGAGAGGTGCCCGATGACGAGAAGTCCCCGATCCTCCGGGCCTACCTGCGCAGGTGGAAGATGGAGGTGGGTGTCTTCTTCGACGGCGTGACCGCCGACTCGGACGAGAGGGACGTCCAGCGGATCGCCCCGGACCATCCGGTCTTCCTCCTCTCGGAGGTGGGGAGCTGACATGGGCCCGGCACGAACCACCGCGGTGGCCGACCCGTCCCGCTCGTCCGGTGCCATGATCGCGGATGCTGGCGCCGATGCCGACACGGACCTCCTCCCCGGCGAGTTGGAGCGACCATCGCCGCCGCCGCACCGTCCGAAGCGGGTGGCCGAGGCCGCCGCCACCGCCCGCCGGATCCTCGAGGAGGAGGGTGCCCCCGCCCTGACCATGCGCCGGCTGGCCGAGGAGATGGGCATCCAGGCGCCGTCGCTGTACAAGCACTTCTCGGGCAAGGCCGACCTGGAGCTGCTCCTCATCGAGGATGCACTGTTCGCCATCGGCGAGGTGGGTCATCGCGTGTTGCGGGTGCCCGGCCCCGACGGTCCACTGCGCGGCCTGCTCGTCGCCTACCGCTCCTATTGCCTCGCCCATCCCAACCTCTATCGGCTGGCGACCAGCGGCGGCCTCTCGAGGGAGCGGCTGCCCGACGGTTTGGAGGAATGGGCCGGCAACCCCTGGTTCGTGGTCACCGGCGATCCTCTCCTGGCCCAGGCGTTGTGGTCGTTCGCCCACGGGATGGTGGTCCTCGAGCTCGACGACCGCTACCCTCCCGGCTCCGAGCTCGACGGCACCTGGCGGGCCGGGGCGGACGCCTTCGAGCGGTCGGCCCGGCGGGAGGGGACCGATCCCGGCGGCTGAGACACCCGAGTCCGGAGGCACCGGAGGCACCGGAGGCACCGGTGCCATCCGGTGACGGCCCGGGCCCCTACGGTGCGGGATGCCGGCCGGGCGCAGGAGGGGGACCGACCAGCATCCCCAGCTCGTCGGTCATGGCCGGGCCGAGGTAGGACGCGTAGACGGCGGTGATGTGGTTGTCGTCCCGGTACACCAGAAGGTTGCCGACGATGGCCGGGCAGGCGGATGCGCAGAGCCAGGGCTGTACGTCGAGGTAGCTGCCGCCCGCCCCGGCCACCGCCCGCTCCTCGGCCCGTTTGCCGGTCTCGTCGATGCCGGCGGCCACGGGCACATTGCACGCGGTGGCCGAGCTCAGGTGCACAGACAGACAGCCCGGTACGTCCGCCGGCGGTTTGGGGACGGGCCCGACGACCAGGACACGGGTACCGAGCCTGCGGACGGCGGAGACCATCGCCGACATCCCTTGGATCCACTGGGTGCTGTAGGGCGTGAACCCGTAGACGTCGGTGTAGTGCCGGGCGACTCCCAGGATGACCAGGGCCGGGTGGACTCTGGCGATCTGGTCGAGTACGTCCTGGCGCCACTGGTCGCATTCGACGAAGTTGCGCCCGAGCACCGGGCTGATGATCGGGATCATCAGTGGGGGACAGGTGGCCTTGGTCCAGTTGTAGAGCGTGAGGCCGAGCTGGTTGGCGGCGTGGTCGACCGCCGGGAACCACATGGCGGCATGCGAGTCGCCGAAGAGGACGACGGATCGTGTCGAGGACGTATCCCCGAATTCGCAGCTGGCCACCGCCGTCGACAGGTACGAGTCGAGGCATCCGTCCACGAACACCGGTGGCTCGTCGGCGGCGGCGTCGGAGATCGACGGAGTGAGGTTGGCCGGCACGTCTTGCACCGGCAACGAGTGCCGGATGGCTCGTTGGACCTGGGCGGTGGCGGAGGCCAACTGCCGGCCGTACTGGTCGGTCGGGGAGGCGACGTCGAGTGCGGGCGGCCCGGAGGCGGAGGTGAGGGGGGCGGCGGTGGCGGCCGTACCCTTTCCGACCAGGGACGGGAGGGTGGCCGTGCACACCAGGCATACCGCCAGCGCCGATACCGTGAGCACGACGGCGGCCCGCGGCACCCGTCGGGGGACGGCCCGCAGCCAGGTCGACAGGCGCACCGGATTCTCCACGGTCACGAACGACGCCACGGCCAGCAGGAAGCTGGCCACCGCCAGGGCCAGATTGGGGACCAGGCCCAGGGAGTGCCCGACGGCGGCAGGCACGAGGATCAGTACCGGCCAGTGCCACAGGTACCACGAGTACGACACTCGGCCGATGACTCGCATGCCGACCCGGCCGAGGACCCGGACCGGCCCGGCCGCCGGGGCCGAGCATCCCGAGGCGATCACCGCCGCCGTCCCGAGCACCGGGAGCAGGGCGGCGGTGCCCGGGTACGGCACCGACCCGGACAGGAACACCGTGGCGGCGACCACCGCGGTCAGGCCGACCCAACCCAGCACGGCGGCCGGCCGTTCGGCCATCCGTCGGAGTGCCGGCGCGGCGAAGGCCACGAGTCCTCCCGCCGCCAGCTCCCACGCCCGGGTGGGGAGGGAGAAGAACGCCCACGGCTGGGAGGCGTTGGTCAGCCACAGGCTGAGGAGGAAGGACCCGAGGCCGAGGACGGAGAGGGCGGCGACGGCGGAGCCCAGGGAGGGCCGGCGGCGCCTGCCTGCGCCCCGCCCGGTACGTTCCCAGACCAGGGAGGCGCCCACCAACAACGCCGGCCAGATCAGGTAGAACTGCTCCTCCAGGCTGAGTGACCAGTACTGCTGGAAGGCCGAAGGGGGCGCGCCCGAGGTCAGGTAGCTCGTCTGCAGGGCGGCGAAACGGTAGTTGGACACGTAGAGGGCGGCCGACATGCCGTCCTTCAGGTTGGCGTGCGCCTGCAGCGGAGGCAGGAGGATGGCGCAACCGACCGCCGTGGCCACGAGGACCACGAAGGACATCGGGAGCAACCGGCGGATCCTCCTCGAGTAGAAGTTCCGGAGCGAGACCCGCCCCTCGTGCTCGAGCTCCCGCCACAGCATCCCGGTGATCAGGAATCCCGAGATCACGTAGAAGTCGTCGACCCCGGTGAAGCCACCCCGGAACAGGCCGACATGGGCGTGATAGAGGACGACAGCCAGGATGGCGACCGCCCGCATGCCCTCGATGTCGCGGCGAAACCCTCGCCGTGGGCGACTGGTCCGGTCCACCCCAGGCAATCTACGTGCCGTGTCCGTCCAGCGTCCGCATGGGGGAGCCCGAATGCGCAGCCACGGCGGCGGCATCGGACCGGGTCGGCGATCCGTCGGTGAGGAGCCCGGGCGACGGCGTCATCGACCGCCTCGACGGACTGCGACGACGCGACGGGGCGATCGGGGCTGGTGTGGTCACTTCGACGAGCTGACGGCGTCGTCTCCCGCCCGTGCTCCGGTGGAGCCCGTCCGGAAGGCCAGGATGGCGATGTCGTCCTCGGATCCGCCCGCGGCCATGTGGGAGAGCAGCATCGTGAGCAGATCCTCGAGCCCGACGTCCCCGCCCGCGGCTGCCTGCTTCAGACGATCCAGGCCGAGCTGGATGTCCTCACCCCGCCGCTCGACCAACCCGTCGGTGAAGGCGAGGAAGGTCGCACCAGCCGGGAGCTGCACCACATCGGACGTATAGGCACCGCTGGTGACACCCAGTGGGGGCCCGACGTTCGTGCTGACGAAGTACGGGACGGGGCCGGCGACCACGAGTGGGTCGAGGTGGCCGGCGTTCGCCAGGACGATCTCGCCCGTATCGAGGTCTCCGACTCCCACGAGAACGGTGGCGAAGTGTCCATCGCTGTTCACGTCGATCTGGCGGGAGCACATGTCGAGGACGACCTCGGGGGCATGGCCCTCGGTCAGATAGGCGCGGATGGTGAAGCGGAGGCGGGCCATGATGGCGGCGGCGTCGACGCCCCTTCCCGACACATCGCCCACCACGAATGCGAAGCGGTGATCGTCGACCGGGATCAGGCTGTACCAGTCGCCGCCGATATCGACCCCATGGGCGCCGGCGACGTACCGGGACGCGATCTCGAGGTTCGAGATCTTGGGATTGCCCTGCGGCAGCAGCGCCCGCTGCAGGGTTTCGGCGATCGTACGCTGTTCGCCGTAGAGGTGGTCCAGGCGGCCGTACAGCCCGGTGATCGTCCTGGCGTCGCGCTCCGCCTCGCTCCGCCTCCGCGCCATCTGCTCGACACCGAAGGCGGTGGCGACGGTCAACAGGATGCCACCCACCAGGAAGATCCAGGGGAGCTGGCCGCCGAGCGTCCCGCCCAACTGCCCCATCGGGGCAGTGACGAGGGTGAGGCTGATGTCGCCGAAGGGAACGTTGATCCGGGCCGTGTCACCGGTGAGCGGCAGCTGGCCCGGGGGCAGGTCGGTCGTGGCCAGTTCGGAGGGGTCCGGCGCCGAGCCCAGGTAGGTGGCGTAGTAGAGGTCGGCGAAGGCCGAATTGCTCTCGACGGCGACCCGTCGGTTGGCGGGGATCGCCCGTTCGGCGTAGACGGCGAACGTCGGGTTGCCGATGGCGTAACCGATCCGGCGGGGCCGGCCCGCCGGGATGCCGGTCACCGCGAAGGTGGCGCTGGTGGATGCCCGGGCGATGAAGGAGCGGGCCCCGGTCGTCCCTGGGGACAAGGCCGGTGCGACTCCGATGGCGGCCACCGGGCGAGGCCCCGTCCCGTCCGTCCGCCACAGGGACGCGTGGACGAAGAGCCGGCCGGGCCCCGTGTAGGCAGCCAGGAACCGGTCGAGCTGCTGGACGCTTCCATCGGTCGCCGACTCGATCTGGAGCGCGGTGTCGAGGGGATTCTTGATGGTGAGGATGGTGGAGGCGAGCACCCCTCCGGCCTGGCGGGTCTGGGCCTGGAGAAGTCGACGTTCGTTGTTGCGGTTGAGGGTCCAGGCCGTGGCGGTCACCGTTGCCGTGATCACGAGTCCGACGATCCCGATGTAGAGGCCGACACGCCCCGGTCTCAGAAATCGGTTGGCACTGCCCTCGACAGGCGAGGCGTCTTTGGTCACGAGGCGCTCCTGTGTCGATCGGTGTGGCGGAGCCACCGGGTGCCGGCGGCGGCCATACTCTGCCAGGCGTGGTACCCCGGGACAACCCGATGACCACAGGAGTTGTCACCGGCCGAACAGGTGGTATCCGGCCACCATCCAGGCCGCCACGGCCAGGACCTTGGCGGCCGCCGGCCCGGTCGCGTGGCGGAGGAACTCCTCCGCCGTGGCCAGGCGACCCCGGGAGCCGCGGGCGGCCACCTCGACGATCAGCCCCGTGCCGACCAGCCCGAGCCAGAAGACCACCCCGGCCGCACGGCTGGCCGGCAGGAGGAGCGCCGGACCCACCGTCGGGCCGTGGAGGAGTGCCACCACCGACCGACCCGGCGTCTCTCGGGGATCTTGTCGGGGGGCCCGAGACGGTGTCGGAACGGGCGACCGGGCCCGTGTCGCCCCGTACCCGATGCCGGCCAGCATCCATGCCAGGAGCACCCCGGCGTCCAACGGCCGAAAGGCCTGGGTCAGCGCGCTGATCGTGAGGTGCGGTTCGGTGGTGCCCGTGTCGACCGCCAGGACCTCCCAGGCCACCACGACCACCACGAGCCCGAGCCATGGGCTGATGCCCCACCCGGCCCGGCCCCCCGGCTGCTCCGGGCGTGGCCAGGGCCGGGCCACCGGGGCGAGGTGCACGCCCGGTCGGCGCCCCCGCCGGCCCTGCCAGAAGAGCAGGTCGATGGCCACCACGGTTCCCAGGGACACGGACCAGGTGACGAGCGCCGGCGCCGTCGAACGGTGGAATCCGCTGACCCAGCCGCACCAGGCGCAGAGCGTCAGTCCGGCAGCGGCGACAACGGCATGTCGGCGGCCCACGGTCCAGGTCTACCTGATCGGCGGGCGATGGTCGTGCCGTGCGCGGGGCTGTCCGCACGGGTGATGCGATACTCTGCGTCGGCGAACGCTCTGCCCACCGGTCCCGGGGCGCCCGGCGGACCCCGACGGTGGGCCTCCGGCACCCGCTGCGCCGGGTTCGATCACCGGCCACGCACGGGTGGCACGGCGCTCACGGCGGGGAGGTCGCGGCGTGACGCACGTGGTGCACGAGAGGAGACCAATGGACATCGAGCAGTTCTACAGCGCAGACGAACGTCGACGGCAGTCCGCCGAGGTCGAGTTCGGGACCAACTGGTTCGACGACAAGGGCAGCCGGTACGAGTTGAGCTGGGTCCAGGACACCGGTGAGCTCTATGCCATGCTCGAGCTCGTGCCCGAGGCCGACTCGTGGACGCCGTTCGGCGACATCGAGGTCGAATCCCTCTCCGTCGACCGGGTCCTGGTGACCGTCCTGTGCACCATCGCCACGCTCGAAGAGGTGGAGCGCATCCTGGCCGGTTGGCCCGGGCACATGGCCCAACCCAACGGGATCTCGTGGGTGGCGGAGCAACTCCGCGCCAACGGCCTCACGGTGGCGCCACCGTCCTGAGGGGTGCACCGACGTGTCGGGGCGACGCGGCCCTGCCGCCCGTGCCGCCCCGGGAGCTAGGGTCCGGGGCATCCGAGGCGAGTAGGGGACCGACGAAGAATGGAACTGGTGGTGGATCTGGCCACGAAGGAGGTCACCTTGCGTGACGATGACGACCTGACGCGGTTTTCGGTGCGGGCGATCCCCCGACCGGGGAAGGGGTCCGGGTGCGTCGACCTCTCGGCGGTGGCTCAGGCGCTGGAGGCACGGTCGGTCGGCACGGTCGATCCGGACGGCCATGCGCTGATCCCGCCGGCGGAGATCCGCAGATTGGCGCGGGAGTCATCGTCGGGTCGGCGCACGACGGTCGGCCAGCAATGGGACGACGGGTTCTCGTCGATGCTCGAGTACGCCGCCTCCAAGGGATGGGTGGCCGCCGACGGTGCGGTCCGTGCCCACATCGAGTGGGGGAGCTGAGCATGCGCTTCTCCTACGCCGAGTCGATGGTCGATCCTGCCTTCTACCTGCCGCTGGCCCGGGCGGCCGAAGATGCGGGCTACGACGGCATGGTGGTGCCCGACAGCATCTGCTATCCCCTCGAGTCCGAGTCCAAGTACCCGTTCTCACCCGACCACTCCCGCGAGTTCCTCGACGACAAACCCTTCATCGAGCCGTTCTCGCTGATCCCGGCCATGGGTGCGGTCACCAGCCGGCTCCGGTTCATCACCTTCGTGCTCAAGTTGCCGATGCGCCACCCGCTGCTGGTCGCCAAACAGGCCACCTCGGTGGCGGTGATGACCGACAACCGTCTGGCCCTCGGCGTGGGCTCCAGTCCGTGGCCCGAGGACTACGAGTTCTGCGGGATCCCCTGGGAGGGACGCGGCAAGCGCATGGACGAGGCCATCGACATCGTCCGGGGCCTGTCGGCCGGAGGGTACTTCGAGTACCACGGCGAGGTCTACGACCTTCCGCCCCTCAAGATCAGTCCCACCCCGACATCACCGCTCCCCATCCTGGTCGGCGGACACGCCACCCCGGCCCTCCGTCGGGCGGCCCGGTCGGACGGGTGGATGCACGGCGGCGGCGACCCGGCCGACCTGCCCGGTCTGCTCGAGAAGCTGGGGCGCTTGAGGGAGGAGGAGGGGACCTCCGATCGACCCTTCGAGGTCCACGTGATCTCCGTGGACGCCTTTTCGGTGGACGGGATCCACCGGCTCGAAGCGCAGGGGGTCACCGATGTGATCGTGGGGTTCCGCTGGCCCTACGTCACCGGGGCCGACGCCGAGCCGCTGCAGACCAAGCTCGACCACCTGCGGCGGTTCGCTGACGATGTGATCGGGAAGGTGGGCCGATGACGACCGCCCGTGACCTCGGCCGGGCCTCGATGGCGGCGGTCGAGGCCCTCGACCGTGAGGCCTGGCTCGACCTGTTCGCCGAGGATGCGGTGGTACAGGACCCCGTCGGGCCGTCGATGTTCGATCCGGAGGGCAACGGGCACCATGGCCGCCACGCCATCGCCGCCTTCTACGACAATGTGATCGCCGCCAACCAGTCGATCACATTCGACATCCGCCAGTCGTTCCTGTGCGGGGACGAGGTGGCCAATGTGGGCATGATCCGCATCACGTTCGAGGGTGGTTCGGCGGTGGAGGTCGACGGCGTCTACGTCTACCGCCGCTCGCCTGACGGAAAGCTGGCCTCCATCCGGGCCTTCTGGGAGCCCGACGCCGTCCGCAGACGTTCCCTGAGCCCGGCGTCGTCCACGCTCACCGCAGAGCGCACCGCCATCGGTGCCCGCCAGTTGGGCATGGCCATCACCATCTGCACATCGCTGATGTGACGTTCGGCGAACGCGCCCTCGCAGTAGGAGAGGTAGAGGTCCCACAGCCTCTGGAATCGGGAGTCCAGTCCCAACGAGCTGATCTCGGCCCGGTGTCTGTCGACGTTCTCGTGCCATCGACGGAGCGTCTCCACGTAGTGGCGGCCGATGTCCTCGAGGTCCACGACGGTCATGGGTGTGGCGCGTCGGAGGGAGCGGGTGATGGACTCGACCGACGGGATGCATCCGCCGGGAAAGATGAGCTCCACGACGAACTCCGAACCGTTCTTGGCCCGGGAGAAGCTGCGGTCGTCGACGGTGATCGCCTGGAGGGCCATCAGCCCATCGGACCGAAGAAGCGAGGCGCACGTCCTGAAGAAGAGGTCGTAGTGACGCCAGTCGACCGCCTCGATCATCTCGATCGAGACCAGCTTGTCGAAGGTGCCGTGGATGTCGCGATAGTGGCGGTCGAGCACGGTCACCTGGTCGGCCAGTCCGGCGTCGGCGACCCGTTTGGAGGCGTAGGAGTACTGCGCATCGGAGATGGTGGTGGTCGTGACCCGGCATCCGTAGGCGCGGGCGGCATGGACGGCGAAGCCGCCCCATCCGGTGCCGATCTCGAGCACGTGGTCGTCCGGGCCCAGGCCCGAGCTTCGTGCACAGGCGATCGAGCTTGGCCCGTTGGGCGTCGGCGAGGTCATCCCGGGCGTCTCGAAGATGGCCGACGAGTACATCATGGTCTCGTCCAGCATCAGGGCGAAGAACTCGTTGGACAGGTCGTAGTGGGACCGGATGTTCGTCCGGTCGGTCTGCGGGTCCGGGGGTCGCAGGTCGTCGGGCCCAGTCGGTGGCTGCGCCCCACCACTGGCCGACCCGGTCCTGGAGCGCCGTCACCGGACGCAGTCCGAGCGAGAGGACCCTGCACCAGAGGTGAGGTCGTCGCAGTCCCACAGTCCGTCGGCATACGTGCGGCCGAAGCCCACCGACCCCTCCCGGAGCACGATGGGGTAGACGGCCAGGTCGTGCACCACCATGGTCGCCTCGGGCAGGCCCGGCACCGAACCGGTGGGTTCCCTGCCGGTCGACGATGGTGAGGGAGCCGCCATGCATGCGGGACGCCACCGTGCGGAGGAAGCGGGCGGCCAGATCCTCGGTCCAATCGGTCATCAGGCCGTCCCCGCCGCGCGGGACCCGGGTGGGGATGGAACGGGACGCCCTTCCGCCTGAGGGCCAGCGCCTGGCGGTAGATCCCCCACGACACCCGCATGGTCATCAGCGGGAATCGCCACAGGACCCGGCCGAGCGATCGGCGATCCGCCGGTACCCGCTCGAGCGCCATCGAGGCGGAGAACACGACGTCTTTCCCCCGGAGGTCGTCGACGCCCACCACCAGGCGACCCGTCGGCTCGCCGATGGTGAACCGGTGGCGAAGCTCCATGGGGAGGAAGGGTGACACGTGCAGCGCCTTGTCCACCACGTGGCTGCCCGCACCCGGCAGTACGTAGGCAGTCCGTTCGTGCCACGGCGTGTTGGTGACCTCGACGACCGACTGGTCGACGGTCAGGCCGTCGGCGCCAAAGCAGTAGTAGATGGAGATGGGGTTGAACAGCCAGCCCCAGGTCCGCACCTGGGTGAGGAGGCCGATCGGGCCGTCGGGCCGCCGGCCTGTCCGCTCCTCGACCAGGTCCCGGACCGCCTTGTCCAGGGGAACGGCAGGATCGCCGAGATAGTCGGCGCGGTGGAACGACACGACATTGACGGCCTCGGGCGACCACAGCGGGTGGAGTCGGCACATGGCGTCGATCTCGGCCAGGTCGACGTAGGTCATGGCGATGCGGTACGAGAAGCGGTGGTCGACGGGCTCGAACCGGTGGTGGGTGACGACGCCCTCGTACAGGGCGCTGCGCTCCGGGGGCCTCGACGTTGTCCGCGCAGAACGGCGGTGTCGGCGGCCCAGGGTGCCGGCGGGCTCCGGGGTCCGGTACGGCACCAGGGGAACGATCGTCGCCCCGCGCGACCAACGGGGACCCGACGCAGGGGTGCCGGATCGGCGGAGGGAGAGCGGAGATGGCGTGGTATCGGTCACAGGTCCTCCCCAGCCAGGCGACGACACACGGTCAGTGCGCTCTGCACGCCGTCCTCATGGAAGCCGTACCCCCAGTATGCGCCGCAGAACCAGGTCCGGCGGTCGCCGTTGACCTCCTCGTGGCGCTTCTGGGCGGCGATGGCCGCCACGTCGAAGACGGGATGGGCGTAATCGAACCGGGCGAGAACCCGGTCGTCCCGGATCTCGTCGTCGCGATTGAGGGTGACCAGGAGCTCGTGCGTCGATTGGATGCCCTGGAGGCTGCGCAGCCGGTAGGTGAGCGTGGCGGCGTCGGGCTGGTCGGCCGATCGGTGATAGTTCCAACTGGCCCAGGCCCGCCGGTTCCGGGGCAGCACCCCGGTGTCGGTATGGAGCGTGGCCCGGTTGGGTTGGTAGCGGATGGCACCGAGCACCTGTCGCTCGAGGGGGGACGGGTCCGACAGGAGCCGCAGGGCCTGGTCGCTGTGGGCCGCCACGACGACATGGTCGTAGTGCTCGAGGCCGGCGTCCGATTGGATCTCGACGCCGTCGTGGGTGCGCCTCAGCTTCGACACCGGGCACGAGAGCCGGAGCGCTCCGCCGAGGGGCGACAGGATCGCCTCCACGTAGCGCCGGGACCCGCCCGCCACCGTCCGCCACGCAGGTTGGTCGCCGTAGGTGAGCAGTCCGTGGTTGTCGAAGAACCGGGCGAACGTGACGGCCGGCATCGAGAGGAAGGTCTTGGGGTCGGCGGACCAGATGGATGATCCCATCGGGATCAGATACCAGTCGACGAACCCGGACGACCAGCGTCCCGACTCGAGCATTTCCCGCAGCGAGAGGGTGGAGTCGGCCGGGCCCTCGAGGAGGGCTCGTGCGGTCCGGTTGAAACGGACCACATCGGCCACCATGCGCAGGAACGCCGGCCGGAGGGCGTTACGCCGCTGGGCGAACACGGTGTCGAGCGAGGTTCCCCGCCATTCGATCCCACTGATGTCGTCGGTCACGCCGAAGCTCATGTCGCTGGCCTTGGTGGCGACGCCCAGCTGATCGAACAGCCGGACCAGTCCGGGGTAGTTGCGGTCGTTGTAGACGAGGAATCCGGTGTCCACCTCATGGGTCTCGTCGGGCAGATCCACCCGGACGGTATGGGCGTGCCCCCCGGGCCGGTGGTCGGCCTCGAAGACGGTCACCTGGTGATGCCGACTCAGGAGGTGGGCGCAGACGAGGCCGGAAACACCTGTTCCCACGATGGCGATCCTCATCGGTGTGCAGCGCTCCTCAAGGGGGTAGACGATACGGCGATAGGTATTCGGCGCCGGCGCATTCGTCGGATGACGGGCGGTCGGATGACACACAGCTCGATGAGGGGCTGTCCGTCGGGACGGGGCCGCAGGAGACGGCGGGCCGGCACGGGCGCGCCGGTATATTCGAGACGAGGTCACTCAATGCTCGGGGAGAGGACGGACCGATGGCCCGGTATCGGGGAGTCGTCATCTCGGATCGGTCTCCGGCCGACACCTTCGACTATCTGGCCGAGTTCTCCAACGCGGCCGAGTGGGACCCGGGGGTGGCCGGGGCGGTGCGCCTCGACCAAGGCCCGGTCGGCCTGGGCAGCGGCTTCCGGCTCGACATCACGACGGCTGGGCGCACGACGCCCCTCGACTACCGCATCCGCTCGTACGACCGTCCCCACCGGGTCGTGCTGGTGGGTGAGAACGCCGCCTTCCGCTCGGAGGACACCGTCGTCGTCGTACCGCGGGACGGCGGCGGATCCATCCTGACCTACCAGGCGGATCTGGAGCTCAAGGGCAGGCTCGCCCCATTCAACGGACTCCTGGCCCTCCCGTTCCGACGGATCGGGGACCGTGGCATCGCCGGGCTGCGGCAGGCACTGTCCGGCGCGGGACCCGGCCCGGATTCCCCTACGCGGGGAGGCCCGTTCGGCGTCGGGGTGGCCGACGTGGTGGATGGCCTGCTGGAGGCGTCGGTGGTCGGGAGCTTCTCGTCGGTCGGTCCCGCCGTGCGCAGCCGGCTGGCCGGATGGGCGACACCCCCTTCCATGGTGGGCCGGGTGGTGCTGATCACCGGGGCGACCTCCGGCCTCGGCCTGGCGACAGCCGTCGGTGTGGCCCGACTGGGCGCCACCGTGCGCTTCGTGGCCCGCAGCCCCGACCGGGCACGGCGGGCGGTGGACGTCATCGCCGACGCCGCCCCCGGCGTCGACGTCGGGTTCCTCCTGGCCGACATGGGGGAGTTGGACCAGGTGCGGGCGCTGGCGGACCAGTTCGGGGACGAGCACGACCGCCTCGACGTCCTCGTCCACAACGCCGGAGCCCTGTCCAGGGAGTACGTCGTCACCGGTGGGGGGACCGAGCTGACCGTGACCAGCCAGCTGATCGCCCCGTTCCTCCTCAGCGGGCTCCTTCTGCCCTCGCTGGAGGCGGCCGTCCCGTCCCGGGTCGTCCAGGTCTCCTCCGGTGGCATGTACACCCAGCGCTTCGACCTCGCCGCCCTGGAGATGGGACCGACCGGGTACGACGGCACGGCGGCCTACGCCAGGGTCAAGCGGGCCCAGCTGGTGCTCATGCACGAGTGGGTCCGGCGACTCGACGGCTCGGGGTTGGCGTTCCATGCCATGCATCCGGGGTGGGCCGACACGCCCGGGATCCGGTCCGGCCTGCCCGGGTTCGCCCGGGTGATGGGCCCCCTCCTCCGGTCCGCCGACGAGGGCGCCGACACCGCGGTGTGGCTGGCGTCGGCGCCCGAGGCGGTGGAGACCACCGGCGGGTTCTGGCTCGACCGTCGACCCCGCTGGGAGCACAAGGTGCCCTGGACCAGACTGGACGACGCCGAATTCGAGCGGGCCGGCGCCGAGTTGTGGGCCTGGTGTGCCGACCGGTCCGGTTGGGACGGCGTGCCGCCGGCCTCGTGAGCCTCCGGCCCGGCGGGGAGGCCGGTCCCTCCAGCCCGTCCTAGGAGGTGAAGCCGTACTGCTCGTGGGGGCCCATGACGGCGTTCTCGAACATGCCGTAGCCCACCTGCCCGTCGGACGTGAACCGGGCGGCGTACTCGGTCAGGCCCCAGCTCGAGTAGCTCGGGTCGGCCGGGGCCACGGTCTGGCCCTGGACCACCAGGTCGCCCTGGTACATCCCGTGCTTCCACTCCGGCTCGAGCCCGTAGCCGCTGCCCAGCAGGAGCGGGAACGCCAGTTGCGTCTCGACCTCGATCTCCGCCGTCTTGCGACCGTGGGCGCCGTAGTAGGAGAGCGTGGCACCGGTCACGGTCCGGCTGTCCGGCGCGAACCGGAGGGCGTGCTCGGGGCGGCCCAGCCACTCCGGGTCGCGGCCCGATCCGATCGGGAAGACCCGGTGGGCGTCCTGCATGATCCGCTCCCCGTTCGGCCGTTCCTGGATGATGGTCACCACGGCGTGGTCCTCGAAGCGCACCGGCGCGTAGATCCAGAAGAACCCGCTGGCGGTGTCGGTGACCCTGATCCCCGGTGGCTCGGGCTCTCCCACGGGGCGCACGCCCCACGACCGGTCACGGGACCCCCAGAAGCGGTCGGGTGCCAGGTCGAGCCTCCGGTCACCCACCGTCAGGGCGCCGGTCCACGAGCCCACCTGCGCGAAGCGGGTGGAGTCGAAGGTGACTCGCGGAGAACTGGCGGTCGAAGTGCCGGGCCTCGAGATGGGCCTCGGAGAATCCGTCGTAGACGGCATCCAGCTCGATGCCCCACTCGTTGGGCTCGACGATGACCCTGACCTGCTCGAGGCCCTTGCGGACCTCGACCCGGATCGGGCCGACCGAGGCGTCCATCCGATCGGCACCGAGGGTCCGGGACGAACGGACGACACGGTGATCCCCTCCCCACAGGACCGACACGAAGGCGTCGGCCACGCTCAGGTTGGGGTACTGGCCCAGCCCGATCACCGCGAACAGCTCGTCGTCGGTCCCGTGCACGCCCTCGGCGCCATGGATGTTGAAGTAGTAGCGGTCGTAGAAATTGCGGTCCGACGACCCGACGAAGCGCATGGGCTCCGAGATCTGGTGAACCGGATAGTCGTCTAGCGGGGAGAGCATCTCGTCAGTCCTCGGAGTCTCGGGGCCGCGTGCCCGACGTCGTTGTGGGCGGGCCGGTGCGTCGACAGGGGAGCGTAGCCATGATCGAGGTGACGGGGCGTCAGATCGGGCTACAATCTCTGTGCTGGCCAGGGTCGGACGCCCCGCTCACCAGGGGGTGGCCCGCGAGCCGGTGCCTGCTTCGACCTGGGAAGAGCCAACGGAGAGCCACGGAGGGACCATGAAGTCTTACGACCGCCTGTTCATCGGAGGAGAGTGGGTCGAGCCTTCGTCCACCTCCGTCTTCGACGTCATCTCCCCGACCACCGAAGCGTTGGTCGGTCGGGTTCCGGAGGCCCAGGATGCCGATGTCGACCGAGCCGTGGCCGCCGCCCGCGAGGCGTTCGACCACGGGCCATGGCCCCGCATGGCCCCCGCCGAACGGGCCGCCGTCCTGGCCAAGGTGGCCGACGCCATCAGGAACGACATGCAGGGGATCGCCGAGCTGATCTCCAACGAGATGGGATCGCCGGTCTCGTGGGGGACGTTGGCCCAGGTCCTGGCCCCGACCATGATCCTCGACTACTACGCCGGCCTCGGCTCCACCTTCGCCTTCGACACGGTCAAAGACGGCCTGTTGGGTCCGGTGCTGGTGTCCAAGGAGCCGGTCGGTGTGGTGGCCGCCATCACCCCGTGGAACGTGCCGCTGTTCCTGGCGTGCGCCAAGCTGTCGCCGGCCCTGCTGTCCGGGAGCACGGTCGTCTTCAAGCCGGCGCCCGAGACGCCGCTCGACGCCAACGTCCTGGCGGAGATCTTCGCCGACGCCGGCCTGCCCAAGGGCGTGCTCAGTGTGGTGCCGGCCGGCCGCGAGGTGGGCGAGTACCTGGTCAACCACCCGGGTGTCGACAAGGTCTCCTTCACCGGCTCGACGGCGGCGGGCCGCAAGATCGGGGCCGCCTGCGGAGCCAACCTGAAGCGCGTGAGCCTCGAGCTGGGCGGCAAGTCGGCCGCCATCCTCCTCGACGACGTGAACCTGGCCGAGTCGATCCCGCTCATGCTGCCCAATGCCATCATGAACAACGGCGAGGCCTGCATCTCCCTCACCCGCATCCTGGCCCCTCGGGACCGGTACGCAGAGGTGACCGAGGCGCTCGTCGAGCAGGTGCGGGCACTCAAGGTCGGTGACGCCCTCGATCCGGCCACCGAAGTCGGCCCCCTGGTGGCGGAACGCCAGCGTGACCGGGTGGAGAACTACATCCGGATCGGGCAGGAGGAGGGCGCCAAGGTGGCGGTGGGCGGTGGTCGGCCCGACGGGATCGACAAGGGGTGGTTCGTAGAGCCCACCGTCTTCGTGGACGTGGACAACTCGATGCGCATCGCCCAGGAGGAGATCTTCGGGCCGGTGTTGTCGGTGATCCCCTACGACGACGATGCCGACGCCGTCCGCATCGCCAACGACTCCGATTACGGGCTGTGCGGGGCGGTGTTCACCGGGGACGACGATCGTGGTGTGGCCATCGCCCGCCAGGTCCGGACCGGCACCTACATGGTCAACTCCAACATCCCCATCGACTTCTCGTCACCCTTCGGGGGGTACAAGGCCTCCGGGCGTCGGGCGCGAGTTCGGTGAGGACGGCCTCGAGCTCTTCTTGGAGAAGAAGACCATCAACCTCCCGGCCGGCTACACGCTCTAGGCGCCGCCCGGTCACGCCCCCGGCCGGGCCCGCCCCGGAGGGGGTCGGCACGGGCCGGAGGCGGACGACGGGGGGTCGGAGGGGCCCGAACCATGCCTGGGCATGGGGGATCGCGTGCGTTCGCGCCACATGTTCTGCGATCATGGAGGTAGCGAGCCGTCGTCCGTTCCGCGGTCCGGATGGCGTCGGCGTGTCCGGAGGCACCCAACCCGATGAGTTCTGGAATCCACGCGGCCACCAAGAGGCAGCGCTCCCCGACGGCCAAGGCCGCTGTGGTTCGCGGCCGGCCGATCAGCTTCGGGTTCGTCCCGGCGCTCGACGGTCTCCGAGCCATGGCCGTGCTCGGGGTCATGCTCTACCACGGGGGAGCACTCAGTGGCGGATTCCTGACCATCGACGTCTTCTTCGTCCTGTCGGGGTTCTTGATCACCTCACTCCTGCTGGGCGAGTGGGCGACCCGCCTCACGGTGCGGCTCGGCCAATTCTGGACCCGACGGGCACGGAGGCTCCTCCCCGCCCTGTTGGTCATGCTGCTGGGCGTGGCCGTGTACGCCAAGGTGTTCGCCTCACCCGGGGAGTTCGCCAACCTTCGCCTCGACTCCCTGTCGACCCTCTTCTACGTGTCCAACTGGCACTTCATCTTCGGGAGCAGCAGCTACTTCGTGGCCACGGCCCAGACCTCGCCGCTGGCCCACATGTGGTCGCTGTCGATCGAGGAGCAGTTCTACATCATCTGGCCCCCCGTGGTCCTGGTGATGCTCCGGCTCGGGCGGGGGTTGCGGCCGTCCAGACGGCTCTGGCCGCTGTTGGCCACCGCCGTCGTCGGCGCGCTGGCGTCGGCGATCGACATGCGGCTGGCCTACCGGGGAGGAGCGTCCCTGATGCGGGTGTACGAGGGGACCGACACCCGGAGCCAGGACATCCTGGTGGGTGCGGCCCTTGCCATCGGCATGACCGTCTGGGCCCAGCACCGGCGGGTGCCGGTCGACAGGGAGCGGGCGGGCTCCGCCCACGCGCCGCGACGGGCGCACCCCTCGGCGGGCACGGCCGGGGAGGTGCCGCCGTCCTCACTCCGCCGTGAGTACCGCCGCCGGGGTCCGGGCATCCGGCCCATCACCGCGTGGGAGATCGAATCCCCGTCGATCCGCACGGCACTGCAGGTCCTCGGATGGGCGACCGTGGCCGCCGGATTGGTCCTGTGGTCACGGTTGTCCGGATCGCCGCATCCACCCCCCTTCCTCTTCGACGGTGGCTACCTGCTGTTCTCCTTCGGAGTGGCCGTGGTCATCTTCGTGGCCATCACCGCCCAAGCGGCCAGCCTGTCGCGGGCGCTGGGCAACCCGGTCTTCCGCTACGTCGGGAAGATCTCCTACGGGACCTATCTGTGGCATTTCCCGCTGTTCGCCCTGCTCGACTCGGCCCGCCTGCACCTCTACGGCTATCCCCTCCTGGCTGTCCGTATCGCCACCACGCTGGTGGTGGCCACCGGGTCCTTCTACCTGGTCGAAGAGCCGATCCGGCGTGGGGGCATGCGGACCCTCACCGAGTGGAAGGCGTGGCTCGCCACCAGCGCCGCATTCGTGACGGTGGTCCTGGTCACCGTGGCCGCCACCTTGCCGTCCACGGCCGAGGCGGCCGGCACGGTCCGGGTGGTGGGGGCCCAGTACAGCGGGACGCCGGTACGGGTGGCCATCTTCGGGGACTCGGTGGCGTGGCGGATGGGGTTCGCGATGCTGGCCAGCCAACCCCAGACCACGTACGACGTGAACATCGACAACGGCGCCATCGTCGGATGTGGCGTGCTCCGCAGCACCCAGTACGAGGAGCACGGGGTGGACTACAACACCGCGCCTTCCTGCAACACGTCGACGCCGGCATCGGCCCAGTGGCCGGCTCTGTGGCGGGGCGACCTCCAGCAGTTCCACCCGAACGTGGTCGTGGTCCTGGCCGGACGCTGGGAGGTCCACGACCGGTTGATCGACGGTCGCTGGATGCACATCGGGGAGCCGGCCTTCGACGCCGACCTCAAGCAGTCGCTGGAGCAGGCGGTCCAGGTCGCCACCTCGAACGGTGCACTGATGGTGCTCATGACGTCGCCGTGCTTCGACTCGGGTGAGCAGGACAACGGCCAGCCGTGGCCGGAGGACTCGCCCACCCGCCTGGCGGCGTACAACGCCATGGTGAGGGAGGTGGCGGCCGAGCATCCGGCCAACGTCGAGGTGGACGACCTCGGTGGCCAGCTGTGCCCGGGCGGGGTCTTCACCGCCTCGTTCAACGGCGTCCAGGTCCGGGACGGCGACGGGGTGCACATCGCTCCCACGCCGGCGGCCGGGGACTGGATCGATTCCCACGTGCTCCCCGAGGTCGTGAAGGTGGGCCGCCTCCAGATCGCCGGGCGGGATCTGCTGGTCCCGACCCCGACCACCACCCAGGTGCCACCGAGTACTGCATCGGCCGCCGCCCGGCCGTCGTCGGTACGGGTCGGCAGTACCGGTTCCACCCCCTGAGCGGTCGTCACGCCGGACCGTCGTTGTGACGACCTGACCGTCAGGGTGACGAGCTGACCGGCGCCGGGGGAGGGATGGACGACGGCGGAGGGGGCTGGCCGAACGGGGTGCTGTCGGCGGCGCCGCACTGGGCCCGGAGGGCGCTGACGAGGGTGGTCTCGGGTACCCGGCCGCTCTCGGAGACGGTGGTCATGAGGGCCTGGTACTGCCCGTCGTGGTAGGCCGCCTCGGCGGCGATGGGGAGCGCCTGGCGCAGCTGGGAGTAGGCGCGCTGGCGGAGTCCGGACGACCGCTGCGGATCGGGCTCGTGCTCGGCCTGGGTCAGCAGCGTGAGGGACCGGTTCACGTGGGCGCAGGCCTGCTGGGCCAGACCGGTGCCACTGGTGCCGCAGGCGCTCAGGGCGGTGCCGAGCCCGGCCACGATCACCAGGGCGAGCACCGGGCGCCGGAGCGTCCCCCCGATGGCCACCGGGCTCACCCCAGCCAGCTGCCGGCGGAGTCGAGCAGGTAGCGGCTGACGGCCAGGCAGCGGTCGAAGACCTCGCACATCATCTCCTCACCGGCCAGGATCCGGGTGAGCGAGACCGGCGAGCGGGCCACGATGTTCAGCCGTCGCTCGGCGGCGTCGGTGGCCGACGCGTAGGAGTCGATGGCCGAGACCTCGAGCGGAAGCTCGATGCCGCCCACGCCGGCCAGGTCGATGGCCAGCCGGAGGAGGTCCGGACCGTGGGGAAGCGGGGGGAGCGCCCAGGTGAAGGTCAGGGGAAAGTGGAACTCGTCGGGAGGCTCCTCGTCCTCGGGCAGCCCGAAGACAGCATCCTCGAAGGACAGGAGCGTCCGGGGGTCGACCTCGAGGGCCAGATGGAGGTCGAGGGGACCCCCGCAACCGTCCTCGGGGTGGAGTTCCACCTCCCACACCTGGCGGAGCGAGTACGTCTCCACGAAATGGCGCTCGTCGTGGACGTGGAAACCATGGTCCACCGAGTGGTCCTTGAGGTCGGCCACGTACCCGGCCACATCGATGACTGCCACAGGCCCGTCAGCCTACCGGTCCCAGCCGGCTCCGGTAACGTCGACCGCATGGACGACGACGAACTGGTCGAGGTGCTCCGTGCCACGGCGGCCGCGGTCGCCGACGCGCCTGCAAGGATCTGTCCGACTGGGGGCTGGCCGGCACCAGGGCCGGCCAGTACCGGTCCGACCTGGCCGCCGACGCCGCCGCTCTCGCCGTGCTCGACGGGGCCGGCCTCGGCGTCATGTCCGAGGAGTCCGGTCCGTACCGGTTGGACCGACCCGTCACCGTCGTGATCGACCCGGTGGACGGCTCGACCAACGCCGCCCGCGGGATCCCCTGGTACGCCACCAGCCTGTGCGCCATCGACGGTGACGGCCCCCGGGCGGCGTTGGTGGTGAACCAGGCCTCGGGGGTCCGTTTCGAGGCCGTCCGCGGCGGCGGCGCCTTTCGGGACGGCCGGCCAGTGCACCCGACGTCGTGCCGGCAGCTGGGGGAGGCGATCATCGGACTTTCCGGGTACCCGTCCCGCTACTTCGGCTGGAACCAGTACCGCGGTCTGGGAGCGGCTGCCCTCGACCTGTGCGCCGTGGCCGAGGGGGTGTTGGACGGCTACGCCGTGGTCGGCGGATCGAAGCTCGGGAGCTGGGACTACCTGGGAGGCATGCTCATCTGCACGGAGGCCGGCGCCGTGGTCGGCGAGACGCTGGGTAGGGAGCTGGTGACGTTGGAGCACGGTGATCGGCGCACTCCGGTGGCGGCGGCCACCGCCGAGCTGCTTGACGCACTGACCAGGGCGGCGGCCCAGCCCTGACGTGATCATCGGGTGGTTGACGACCCTCGGACCGACCCCGGAGGGGCGATACCCTACGGTGGGCTCCGTGGGGTCTTGCCGGGCGTTTAGCTCAGTTGGTCAGAGCAGCTGGCTTACAACCAGCAGGTCATCGGTTCGAGTCCGATAGCGCCCACCGTGAAAGGCCAGCTCAGAAGCCTGCGTATTTTCTCCCCAACATCGTACTAGGGTAAATCCCAACAAAAATCCCAACAAACCCAACAGTGCGAGGGGCGGCAGGTGGCCGGCAGCAAGCGATCGAAGCCGGGACAACGAGGAGTCTGGGAACTCCGGATCTTCCTCGGCCGTGACGAGCAAGGGCGGGTCCGTCAGAAGAGCGTGACCTTCCGGGGTGGAGCCCGCGAGGCGGACCGGGAGCTCGCCCGGTTGGTGGCCAAGTACGAAGGCGCTCTTCCTGCCGTGGAAGCCCCGGTGCGCTGGACGGACACGACGACAGTGAACCAGGCCATCACGGCGTGGAAGCAGAACGGCTGGCAGGACCTAAGCCCGACGACCGTCCGGCACTACCAGGAGATGTGGGACAAGCACATCAAGAGGTCCATCGGACGACGCGAGATCGCCCAGCTCAACCCGTACGAGGTCGAGCGCTACTTCCGGAAGCTGAAGGATGAGGGAACCGGGCGAACCACCGTGAAACATATCCGGGCGATGCTCAACCGGGCCTGCCGGCTGGCCCGGAAGTGGAGTGCCAACTCGCTCCCGAACCCCGTGGTGGACACCGAACTGCCGGTATGGCCCCTCGGTGAGCGGGGCCAGACCGTACGGGCCCCCGAGGTGGCCGAGGTCAGGTCCATCCTGACTGCAGCATCGGAACACGATGAGCGGTTTGGCGCCTTCGTTCGACTGGTGGCAGCGACGGGGGTCCGCCGTGGGGAGGCGTGTGCGCTCCGGTGGAGCGACATCGACTGGGATTCGGGGACGATCGTGGTTGACGAGTCGGTCGTGGCGGCCAGCGGGGGAGCGGAGGTCAAAGCGCCGAAGACCAAGGCGAGCATCCGCCGGCTCGCCCTTGACCCGGGCACCGTGGAGACACTTCGATCGCTCCGGACCAGCCAGGAGAGTCTGGCGGCGTTGTGTGAGGTGGCGATCGGAGCGGACGGGTTCGTGTTCTCCTACGAGCCAGGGTCGGCGGATCCGCCGCATCCCGACACCATGAGTCATGAGTTCTCGAAAGTACGGACCAAGGCCAATATCGCCAAGGACATCCATCTGCACTCCCTGCGGCATTTTCAGGCGACGGCATTGGACCGGGTCGTTCCCGAGCGCCAGAAGCAGGCCCGACTGGGCTGGGCCACGGTGCACATGGCCCGCCACTACACCGACGTGATCGTCGGCGAGGACCTTCGGGCCGCTGAGCATATTGGCCGCCTCCTCGAGGGCGAGGCAGCTACCGGAGTACGTGATCCACAGACCGGGCAGGAGTCGACTGCGGGCGCCAACTGAGGAGATTGAGAGCCCGCCGTCGACTGGGCGCCATCGAGTAGACGCTCGACGGCCCGTCGCGGAATGCGGATCCGACCGCCCAGGCGGACGATCGGTAACGGAAGCGTGTCGTTTCTGATGGCGCGATAGCAGGTGGCCCGGTCGATCCCGAGCAGCACGGCTGCCTCTGCGACGCTCAACAGAGCACTCCTCGATGTGACTTGTTTGCGACCCACCTGAAAGTCCTTTCAGCGATGGGTACATTCTCCAGTCCGACGTCACCCTGAACGTCACCCTTTTCGCTCCGATTCGATCGAATCCGTCGATCCAAGAAAGCTCGGTTGCGAATGCAACGTCACCCTGCTCATGGGCAACGTCACCCTCAGTCTGGGCAACGTCACCCTCGACCTCGAGCAACGTCACCTTCTGCAGGTCACGGGTTGTTGGTCGCACACCGGCACCCTGGCCGTCAAGGTCGACGCTCCGAGGCGCCCGCACGGATGGTGGCCCTTCGGGCACGGTTCGTTCCTCGCCTCTTCATCCGGCCTACGCTTCTCACTCTCGCGCCGCTCGCTCTCCTGACTGTCGGGGCCGGCTTGGCCAATCGGCATTCAGCGATTGATATCGGGCCAAGCGGGGCCAAATGCGCCCCACCCGGCATCAATCGATAAGGAGAGGCTCACCTGCCGTCAGCGCCGTTCCGCAACCGAACCTGATCAGCAGACCCGCCGCATCGAGCTGGGGCATTGCTGTGTCCCGACCCGACCCGACCCGACCCGGTCCGGCAGGGCACCCTACGGGGCGCGGGTCTTTCCGTGCAGTTGGTCACGATGGTTCCGGGAGCTCACATCGGTCCGGTGATCGAGGGAGGCGCCCGGGCGGGCGTCGAGCCCACCACGGGCGCCTGGGTGACTCAGCACATCGGCTCCGCCGCAAGCGGTACATCTCATGTCCACACCTGTGCACTCGGACGAGTGAACGTCACCCTCGCCTTTCGCGAGACTCTATTTCGCGCGGCCGCAGAGCCCGCCGGAAGGCCGCCGGACTCATGAGTGCACCTGTGTGGACATCGAATGTCCCGGTCTGGCGGAGCCGAGGGTGACGTTCTTATCGGCGACCATGGCGGGCTCAATGCCCGCCGTGGTGCCGCTTCGTGAGGGAAGCCGATGCGACAGGCCCGATCATTTGACTGTGACCGCGTCTTACGAGACCCTCACAGCGCTGCCTTCCAGGTGCGCAAGGCCAGCGACTCGCCAAAGCCGGCCAGAATGGCCGGAGAGGCGAGGGCGGACCGGCGGCGGAGTGCGGGGGGGCATGCACCGCCAAAGGGGCCCTGGCAATCGTGTTCGGCCCTCTCCGGTGGAGTTGGTGAGCCTGAGGTATTGGGACATCAGGTCGTCCCACCGTCGCCTCCGGCATCCCGGGGGTCGGGGCGGAGCCGGTGGCCATGTGAAGACCTTGACGTCCGTATCATGCCCACCGTGGGGCGGGGGTGGCGTTCGAGGAGTGGTCACGGTCGTCAGGGTGACGTTCGTCCCATACCCACAGAGGCGAGGGTGACGTTCGGGGTGACATTGGAGGAGTGGCGACGCTCCTCAGGGTGACGTTCGTCCCAATCTCACAGAGGCGAGGGTGACGTTCGCTGTGATGTTGACCCACTGCCGGATCAGCTCGTTGGAGGATCGAAATTGCCGAATTCGCACGATGTGCCCCAATAACGCGATTGGCCAGTGGAAGTGCCCCCGACCGAATCCTCTTTGAGTCAAGAGGGCAATTTCAGGGGGTTTTGGGCGCTACTCGACAGGCCGCCTCGGGCGGCCACGGACGCATAGAATTTCGGTGGGCCCGGGAGTGACTTCGCCGAAGAGCCGGCCGCTAGGGTGCAGAGCCGGTCACGCAGGCTACGAGTCGTTCCCGCTTTTCCTCCCGGGCCCTTACTTCTCTGCGTCGATGAGGAGCTGCCGATAGACGGCGTTGCTGATGTGACGCTTGAGCGACCGGATCGCCTCCCGCTTGGTCTTTCCCTCGGCCACCTTCTTCTCGAAGTAGATCCGGCCCTCCGAGTTGGTCTGGCGGATCTGGCAGATGGCCACCATGTGGATGGCGTGGTTGAGTTGACGGTTGCCACGGCGGCTCAGCCGGAAGTAGATCCGGCCTCCCGAAGGCCGCTCCACCGGTGCCACCCCGGCATAGGAGGCGAACTGGTCCCGGGTGGCAAAGCGCCGGACCTCGCCTGTGTAGCCGATCAGTTCACAGGCGAGGATGGGACCGACGCCATAGAGCTCGGTCAGCGAGGTTCCCGACGCCTTCACGGCTGTCTTGATCCGCCTGTGGGACTCCTTCAGCTGCACATCGAGTCGCTCTACGTCATCGAGCAGCTCGTGGGCCAGGTCGAAGCGGGTCTGTTCCACTGCGGTGATCGGGTCGAAGTCATTGAGCAGCCGATTGGCGTCAGAAGCGTTGAGTTCCTTGGCAATTCCGCCCGGTGTGAGGTTGACCAGGGCGGCGTGGAGCCGGGATACGACGATGTTGCGGAGCCTGCCGATCTCATGGTTTCGGATGGCCAGGAGGCGCAGGACCTCCCGGTGGTGAGCCGGCTCGACCGATCGGAGCCCGGGCGACCGGAGGGCAGCGATGGCCACCGACAGTGCATCGTTGGGGTCGTTCTTGTTGGACTTTCCGGTGCCAAGCACCCGCACCCTCGAGGCCAGGGTTGGCGGCACATCAAGGACCTGTTCGCCGGCTCCCACCAGTTGCTGGGACAATAGATAGTCCACATGCCTCCGACCGACTCGACGGCCCAGGTGCGCTCACCAAGTGGCTCCGCCCAGGCCAATAACCGCTCTGTCTGCTGACAGGTGGCCCGCACCTTGATCTCGGCCAACTGCTTCTCATCCCGGCCGATGGCTACTGCCGTGGGACGCCTTGTGAGGGTCGATCCCGATGATAACTGTCATCAGCTCCTCCTTCGTGGTCGGTTAAGAACCGCGAGGGCACTCCTGGTTTGAATCTCGTGCTTTGGTCCTCTTTCGAGCCACTCGCGGCGAAGTCCAGACAGGTAGCAACTCGGCCGAAAGCCAGTCAGCCGGAGCCGACGGCTGGCACTTAGAGAGCTACTCCGTCTGGACTTCTAAACGCTACGAATTGACCGTCTGCCAATAAGTCTCAACCAGGCACCTCGGTGGCGTGTCCCACTTGATTATTGCCGGCACGAAGTGGGGCACTATGTGCGCGATCCCTCGCGGTGTGTCCGGGGCTGTGGAGCAGATGAACGGGGCCCAGCCCAAGCCTTGGAGAGCTGGCGGACCTCTCCGGAAAGGCCCTTCACAAGCTCGCTCATGCTGGTGAACTCGTCTGCGCGGAAGCGTCGGTTGAAGTCGTTGATCTCGGACCGCGCCCCTGCGACGAACGGACCCTGTTGCGTCAGCGGTTCGCCGAGGGGCTGCCCCGCGTAGAGCACGAGACGAGCGCCGTTGTCTTGTGCGGAGATCACCAGCTCTCGGGACGAAGAAGGCGCGAGCCAGCCGACTTGACTGGCTGCGATCGGGTCGCCGCCGACCTGAACACTGCCATCGAGCACGTAGAAGAAGCCGTTGTATTCAGGCTGGAGGTCTTGTTCGAACGTAGCGTCCGGTTCGATCGATATGTCGGTCATCGTGGCGGGAACCCGGTTTCGCGTCGGGGAGCTGGCGGACCCAGAGATCCCGCTATAGAGCACGGCCTCGGTACCCGCGAGGCGAACGACGGGCGCTGCCTCTCTGCGAATGATCTCGAACCGGGGCTCGAGAGCCCGATCCAGCGTCGGGAGTGCGATCCACAGTTGGAGAATGCGTACTCGACCGTCAACCTCTACGTTTTCGTCGTGGATGATGCCACGACCTGCGCTCATCCAAATGGCATCGCCTGCGGCGAGGTCGCCTACGTCGCGATCGTGGAGCGTACCCTCGAGGATCAGCGTCACGGTCTCGAGGCCAGCGTGGGGATGCGCCCCGCCGATCCGGCGACGCGCTTCGAAGTCGAAGCGGTCATCCATGAGTAGAACAAAGGGATCGCTCGAGTCAGTGGGCTGAATGACCTCGACGGCGGTGTGGCCTCGACCGATGCCCCCCGGTGCGAGGTGCGCGGGCGTGTCTATGCGTGAGATTGAGCGTCTGGACATGGGATCTCTCCTTCGGTGTTGTGGTTGATTGTGAGGTCAGAGCTTCCTTGAGGGGTCAATGGCTCTCTCGTGATCGATCCGAATGGACGATTGCGACGTCCGATGACGATCTGGTGCTCTACTCATACGTTCAACGGGTTCGGCTCACCGCTCGAATCCGGGGCCATAATTCCCGGCTTGTCGCGTCGACCCGTTATCTCCAGCGACGCCACGGCCCCTCGCCGGAGTAGCAGCCCCGCGATGACGGCCCCGACCACCAGGAAGACGGCGGCATCGGTGAACACGACCTGGTAGCCGTGAACCGTGGCTTGAGCCTGAAGCATGGCAACGGAGGTTGCAGTCGCTCGGTTGGCCAGGGCGTAGGCGGTAGCCGCGCTGGCGGCCAGGGTATTGAGCAGCGACGTGCCGACCGACCCGCCTACCTGCTGGCTGGTGTTCACCATGGCCGAGGCGATCCCGGCGTCACTGGTCAGGCCGACGGTGGCCACGCTGGCGGAGGGAGCCATGATCTGCCCCATTCCGAGACCCAGGATGACGAGCGCCGGGAGGATCGTGGTCACGTAGCTCGAGTCAAGCCCGATGCGAGTGAGCAGCAGCATGGCCACCGCCGCTATCACCATGCCGGTGGCCACCATAACCTTGGGTCCGAAGCGGGGCAGGAAGACGTTGGTGGCGATCTGGGCGGAACCGACCAGCGCGACGATCATCGGTAGGTAGGCGACTCCAGTCCGGACGGGGGAGTAATGGAGCGTGTCCTGCATGTAGTAGGTGAGGAATAAGAACATGCCGAACGTGGCGATCACGCCCGTGAACACGGCGATGTACGCGCCGGCCCGGTTGCGATCGCCCACGATGTGCAGAGGGAGCAGCGGCTCCGACACTCGTCGTTCGATGGCGACGAAGGCGGTGAGCAGCACGGCAGATGCCACCAGACTGGCGATAGTAACCCTATTTCCCCACGAGGTTGTCTCGGCGTGGGAGAACCCGTAAACCAGTGCGAACAGCCCGGTACTGGCGGTGATCGCACCGGGCAGGTCCAGTCGGGTCCGGTTGGCGGCCCGGCTGTTGGACAGGAGTTTGGCGGCACCGGCGATGGCCACGGCGCCGATGGCCACGTTCACGAAAAGTGTCCAGCGCCACGAGGCATAGGAGGTGAGGATGCCCCCGAGTAGGAGGCCGAGGGCGCCGCCGCCTGCGGAAATGGCACCGTAGATGCCAAAGGCCCGACCGCGATCGCGCGGGTCGGTGAATGTCGTGGTCAGCATGGCCAGGGCGGCCGGGGCCAGCAGGGCGCCGAAGGAACCCTGGAGCACCCGGGCGAACAACAGCATGGTGAAGCTGGTGGAGAAGCCACCGAGGGCCGAGGCGGCGGCGAACCCGGCCAGACCGATCATGAGGGCTCGCTTGCGGCCGAGGATGTCGGAGAGGCGACCGCCGAGCAACAGCAGACTGCCAAAGGACAGGGCGTAGCCGGTCACGATCCATTGGCGGTCGGCATCAGAGAAACCAAGCGCGTGCTGGGCCGTGGGCAGGGCGATATTCACGATGGTGGCATCCAGCACCACCATGAGCTGTACAAGGCCCAGCACGGCCAGGATGAGCCATCTCCGGTCGTGGTAGGGGTTCTGCGCCAGCGGTACGTCAGGTTCTGCTGACGCCGTCATCAAATGGCTCGTCATGGCCTTTCCTCTCTCTGAGGTGATTCCTGAAGGGGTACATAGCTCTGGGGCCCCTTGGGCGCCCATGCACGGAACGGGCCCTGTATTTAGGTGGAGGGTTCGAGCAACTGAAGATCGATCTCGACTTTCACTACATCGCCAAGCGCGACGACACTGACGCCCGGCAGCAGCGTGACATCGATGCCGAAGTCCTTGCGGCGGATCTCGGTTGCAGCCTCGAAACCAGCGTGACGGGGCCGCCCGGGAAGGATTCGATTCCGCCAAGCTCGACGGCCAGGACGATCGGACGAGTGATGTCGCCGATGGTCAGATCACCCTCGATCTGGTACTCCATTCCCGCTCCCCTCACGCTGGTGGATCGAAACACCATGGTCGGACGCCTGGCGACGTCGATGAGGTCGGGCGACAGCACGTGAGCATCCCGGTCGGCGTTGGCGGTGTCAATCGATGCGACGTCAACGGTGGCCTTCACACTGGTTGTAGCCAGGGTCTCCCCGACGACCACTTCAGCGTCGAAACGGGTGAAGCGGCCCCGCACCTTGGATACTCCGAGGTGACGGACAGTGAATCCGATCGAGGAATGGTTGGTGTCGACCACCCAATGGCCGGGGGTCAGGGGCAGTGTGGCTTTGTCAGGAGTTGTGGTCATGAAAGTCGATGGTCCTCTTTCGCGATCGGTCGGAGAAGGCCGGGTTGATCCTGGTACTGACAGGGCCAGGCAAGAGGCGGGCCGAATCGGGCATGCTTGTGGTGTGACATCTGTGGCCGAGTTCCTCCGTAGCCCGCCGCGAGCAGCTCCAGCCGGCCGACGTCGGCCTGCCCGACAGCAGGCGCCGACGCACACCCGGCCTCCGTCGAGAGGAGGTCGCCACTCTCGCCGGGATCAGCATCGACTATCTGGTCCGCCTCGAACAGGGTCGCGACAGCCGACCATCGGCGAGCGTGATCGTCGCCCTCGCGGACGCTCTTCGCCTCGACGACGACGGACTCCGACAGCTCTCGATGCTGGCCAGGGTCAGCGAAACCGCGGCGTTGTGTCCGGCGGCTGGGTCGTTAGCCCGAGCTGTGGCGCCGACCGTGAGGGCGCTCCTCGAGCGATTGGCGACCACACCCGCCTTCGTGGTCGGCCCGGCCAACGACGTGTTGGCCGGGAACCGGAGCTTGGGGGCGCCTCGTCCGGCCCCTAGGAATGCTCGAGAACGCAGAGCCGAACCTCGCCCGCTACGTGTTCCTCCATCAGGATGCGCGCAGCGGTCTACCCCGACTGGACAGCGGCGGCGGACGATCAGGTACGCCGCCTGCGTGCCGCCAGCGTTCGCTGGGGTGACAATGAACGGTTCGTCAAGCTAATGGATGAGCTGCGTACGGCACCGGACTTCGTGGAGCGCTGGTCCAAGTTCGCGACGACAGAAAAACGCCGGGGTACAACGCGCATTCTGCATCCCGACTTCGGGCGCCTCCGAATCAACTACGAGGTGCTCCTTCCCGATGATGTCGACGAGCAACGACTCATCACCTGGCTCCCAGCCGACGATTCCACCGCCGATGCTTTTGCCAGTTTGGGCGACACCGCTGCTCCATCGAGTCCGGCGCAGCTTCGTGTCATCGGCTGAGGGAAAATGAACCCCGAAAGGGATCGCTGATGATTTGCTCTGGTGCAGTGCACTATCTGCACTAGAACGATGCTCACCCCGGGTTCTACGGCGCAGTATGCAACACGAGCAGCGGAACGGACTTGCCAGTCGATGTCTCCGTTGCAACAAGCAAGCAGAATGACCTTCGGCAGATATCGAATGACTGCGCCGTCGATCTCGTTCTGGTGCGTGAATAGTCGACGCGCCCCGTGACCTCTGGCAGCGCCAGGCATAGCGCACGGACCCGCTTGACGATGCCTTCGGGGACTTCCCGGGAGCGCTCACTTCGTCGTTGGACTCAGGCTTCACTAACCAAATGATCTCAGACCAGGGCTGTCCCTGATAGCAGGAAGAGAGGCAGTGGACCCGTTAGCCAACAGGTCCTCCGCTAGAGCCTCCGAGTTCTTCACCCAAGTCTGGCGAGTCGACGATTCGCTCTTGCTCGACCCCACCAGGGTGTTCATGCCACGTCGAACTGCAGCCGTTGTAGCGATGCGGGGGCGCGTGGCCTGGGGGCAGGCTGCACTCGCATTCGTCGAGTCTCCGGGCCGTAGCGGCCCCGCAGCCAGCCATAATCCGATTGAACACATCGGATCAGTCGAAAGTCAACGCGGGACCCGAGTTGTTCATACCGTGTTTATCCATGGACGATCGGCGGAAGGAAGGCGCCGCGGTCCATCTCGGCGTCGAGCCAGTGATCGGCATCCCCGAACTGCCGGGCGGGTATCACACTCCGGCACGTCGGGAGCAGGTCAGCGCCGACTTGCGCCGAATCCTCTGCCCTGATCCAGACGAATGCCCCGACCGCAAGCAGAACCGGTACGACAGCCAACTGCCAGAGCCGAAAGATGCCCGTCATTACAAGGAGGACGAACATACCGAGCTGGGGTGATGTCCCTCACCGCAGGACAAGAATCGATGGGTCACAGCTACTTGGCGAGTTGCCGAGCTCGAAACTCTGATCGCCGACATCCACCAGCGCTCTCGCCCCGGCTTTCGGAGTCTCCGATGAGCGTTGGACTACATGCTGGTTCCGCCGACCTCACGCGAATCGGATGTGTTCGATTGAGATGAGATTGAAGCGAGAAATCAGCTGGACAGGCGGCTGGCTGCTATTGGCGCCGGCCAGCTTGCCCAGGGGGAGGAAAGTCAGAGCGGATCCGATGCGATAGATTCGCCAGTGGTCAACTCTGACGGCGCCAGCGCGGCTTTACTCAGGGCATCCGAGCACTGGAGCCGAGGCTGACTTCCATGATCGTGCCGGTCAGCACCCCGGGGTCTTGAACCAGATACATCACGGCTCGTGTGACGTCCTCAGCTTCGATCCAAGGCTTGGCGATCGGGTTGGAACGGGTCAACTGCCGAATTCGCTCTTCGGTGAGTTCGCGGTCGGGATCGGGTTGCACCATCGGAGTGTGCACAGTGCAAGGGCACACGATGTTGACCGTGATCCCCTCGTTTGCCAGCTCAAGGGCCAGGGATTTGGCCAAGCCGATGACGCCCCACTTGGTGGCATTGTAGGCGGACTGGCCCTTGATGCCCATGCGGCCGCCCATCGATGCGGTAACCACTATGCGGCCCCAACCCTGTTCCATCATGGGAGGCACCACAGCCCGGAGCGTGGTGAAGACGCCGGTGAGGTTGGTGGCGACCATTTCGTCCCATGACTGGTCCGTGACACCGACCAATGGGCCGACAGTAACGATTCCGGCATTGGCTAGGGCGATGTCAAGGCGGCCGAACTCCTCCAACGTTTGCTGGATGCCGGCGTCTACTTGGCTGGAATCGCTCACATCGACCGGCAGAGAGAGACAACGCCGACCCAACTCGGTCACCAGCTTGGCCGTGAGTTCAAGATCCTCCTGGGTGGCAAGCGGATAAGTGAGCGATGACTTTTCCTGCGGCACGTCCCACGCCACAATGTCGGCGCCCTCGGCGGCCAACGCGAGCGCGTGCGAACGTCCCTGCCCCCGTGCTGCTCCGGTGATAAGGGCGACTTTCCCATCCAGTGATCCCACGGCTGGTCACTGTAGTGCGATGGCGCCCGACCGAAATACGTCGCTCTGGCCGGGTGCTCCAACGTGGCACGGTCTCCGCCGTGATCACCCGAGCCAATCGGGTTCGCCAACGAGGGGATCGGGACGGCTGCCGGCGTGCCGCCGCCCTTGGTGTGATCATCCCGGCGGACAGAGGTGACTCCCTGGGCGGCGAATTCGGCGATCCGAATACAGCTTCGCTTCCGGAACAACCTGGCAAGAGGCAAGAATAGGGAGCCCTGGCCGTCATTGAGATACCGCAAATTGGAGCACGCTGGTAACGACCTGAATCGGGCGCTCAGTTGCGGAAGGCTCGGGTAGTCCAACTCCACGGATGGTGTCGCGCTTGCGCACAGTGGGGCACCCGGAGGGCGAGGCACGGTGGAGCCATTCGTCGACACCCGACTTGACCGGGAAGGTGCCGGTACAGCGGCCAGACTCCGGTGGCACCGCCCGGGTCTACGAGCAAGAGGTACCGCCGTCCCAACCAGCGAGCCGGAGAGCGCGACCGGGGATCGGCAACGTCGGTCCGCTCGAACTTCACCTTGTTGGGGTCAATTGTCCGCCTTCGATCAGGGCGACATCTCGTGAATGCCCTGTGAACTGATACCGCCCGGGTCCCCTCGATCGAACCGGAAAGTCAGATACTACTGAGGGAAGAATGAGGGTGGTACAGTTCCGGCTGCGGCTTCGGCCTCCAACATTTCGGCGTACGGACCGTAGGGGGAATTGCATTGAGCACGGAGATGATCTCCCGGGATCTGGGCCCGGCCCGGCCTCTCATTGACGGTGAATGGTTGGACAAATCCTCGATCGACGACTTCGATCACGTCGATCCGTCCACCGGCCAGGTGAACGGGACCGTGGTGATGAGCGGCGTGGCGGAGACCGACGCTGCTGTCGCCGCGGCGAAGGCCGCCTTTCCGGCGTGGCGTGCCACCTCGCCGGACCGGCGCCGCCGGATCCTCCAGCGGATCGAGGAGCTCGTGGAGGCCGACCTGTCCGAGCTCGGGCGGTTGACCACGCTGGAGCTGGGCCATCCGATCATGGCCTCGACGGCGCTCTCGTACGTCTGTGCGGCGTGGTTCGGCTACTACGCCGGTCTGGCCGACAAGATCGAAGGGGCCACCATCCCCGTCACCCCCTTCTTCAACGCCGGTTTCGACTACACGCTGTCCGAACCCTACGGGGTGGTTGGGATCATCCTGACCTGGAACGGTCCCATGGTGTCGGTGGGGATGAAGGTCGCACCTGCGTTGGCGGCCGGGAATTGCGTGGTGGTCAAGACTCCAGAACTTGCACCCCACACCGTGGCTCGGTTCGGCCAGATCGCCCTCGATGCCGGCCTTCCGCCGGGTGTGCTCCACATCCTGCCCGGTGGTCCCGAGGCCGGTGATCGTCTGGTCCGCCATCCCGATGTCGGGAAGGTGTCGTTCACCGGCGGGATCCCGACGGCCCGCAAGATCATCGCAGCCTCGCAGGAGACGCTCAAACCGCTGACCCTCGAACTCGGCGGCAAGTCTGCCAACCTCATCTTTCCCGACGCCGACATCGACGCGGCCGTCGCCCTGTCCGTCCAATCCTGCTTCACGATGGCCGGGCAGGGGTGCGTGCTTGCCACCCGGATGCTGGTTCACCGCGACGTCTACGACCAGGTGATCGAAGCCACCGGCCGCGCCGTGGGCGCCCTCCGGGTAGGCGATCCTTTCGACCAGCGGACCATCGTCGGCCCCGTCGTCAACCGGGGCGCCTACCAGCGGATCCTGGCCACCCTCGGCCAAGCCCGAGGTGAAGGGACTACCCGGGCGATCGTGGGAGGATCAGCCTTCGACCGGACTACGCTCGACGAGTCACTTGCCGGCGGGTACTTCATCGAGCCCACCCTGCTCGCCGATGTCGATCCCTACGGCGACATCGCCCAAGAAGAGGTGTTCGGTCCCGTGCTCGCCGCCACCCCGTTCTCGACCGAGGAGGAGGCCGTCGAACTGGCCAACGCCACGCCGTACGGACTGGGTACATTCGTCCAGACACGGGACCTGTCCCGGGCCCACCGCATCGCGCCGCTTCTCGAGTCGGGAACGGTGGCTTTCAACGGCATCCCCGGGCTGCCGCCTGGGGCCCCCTTCGGCGGGTACAAATCGAGCGGGTTCGGCCGCGAAGGCGGGGTCGAGGGACTTCGTGAATTCCTGCAGACCAAGAATGTGTTCATCGGGCTGTAGGGCCGGCGGTTCGAAGTGTGGACGCAGACACGCCGGTCGGCAATTCGAGCGGTCCGGGACCGACTGGTGGGGTGTGAGATGTACATGAGAGGAACTTGCATTCTCTTGGAAGAAAAGTTACGTTTGCCACAAATTCCACACGGTCGGGCGGCCCCAGGTCATGGAGTTCCGAGGTCGGGCCAAGCAGAGCGAGCCGATCGGGCTGTCTCGGTTGCCCACCATCCCAGAGCGCCAGCTCACTCCGTGCCCCCGTCTCGGGCAGCGCCGACGTGTGTACCGACCCCACCGACCCTTTAACACTAGGAGCACTGTGAGCGACAACCTCGAAGGAAAGGTAGCCCTCATCACGGGCGCGGCCGGAGGGATCGGGTCGGTGTTCGCCCGCTACCTGGCCGAGCACGGCGCATGCGTGGTCCTCGGAGACCTGTCTGAGGGAGTTTCCGATGTGGCCGACGGCCTGACCAGTGGCGGGTTTGCAGCCCACGGCCAGATCCTCGACGTGACTGACCCGGAGTCTGCACGTGATTGGGTGTCGGCGGCTGCCGAACGCTTCGGTGGGGTTGACATCCTGATCAATAGTGCCGCCCTCATGGCCGAGATTCCCTTCTCGCCCCTGGCCCAGTATCCATTGGACTGGTGGGATCGGGTGATGGCCGTCAATGTGAGGGGCCCCCTTGTCTGTACCCAGGCGGTGGTCGAATCGATGGTGGGTCGCGGAGGCGGGAGGATCGTCAACATGGTGTCGGCCGGCGCCTTCTCGCCGAGCGGTATGTACGGCGTCTCCAAGTACGCCCTAGTCGGTCTCACCATGAACCTCGCCAGCCAGCTGGGGCCGTTGGGTGTCACCGTGAACGCCATTGCCCCCGGTCTCATCGACGACGAAGCGGGGTATCGCGCGCTGCCGGCCGGTCCGTTCCGAGACGCCATCCACAGTGCCATCCCCCTGAAGACCCACCTGGAGGGACCTCCTGATGATCTGATCGGGACCCTGCTGTTGCTGGTCACCGATGCGGGACGGTGGATTACCGGTCAGACGATCAGTGTCGACGGCGGCTGGGTCATGAGGTTCTGATGGTCGATCCCGCCCACAGAGGGGCGAATGCTGCTGGGGCGAGGACCTATCGAGAGGTCATGACGGTGCCACCACCGCCGGTTACCACTCCCTTCGATGCCGCCGAGCTGGAGTACGTGTTCGGCGAGGTATGGAACCGGCCCGGCCTACCGCGTCGCGACCGTCGTTGGATCAGCCTGACATGCGCGGGAGCGGCAGACACCGTCGTGCCCATCCGGGCGCACATCTATGCCGCGCTCAACAGCGGCGATATGTCTCTTCTCGAGATGCAGGAGTTCGTGCTCCACTTCGCCGTCTACTGCGGATGGCCGAAGGCATCGTTCCTCAATCAGGTCGTAACCGAACAATGGGACCGGATCTGCGGCGAGCAAGGGGTTGTTCCCGAACCGCAAGAGGATCTCCCGGTGTGGTCCGCTGGCATGGACCCGAGCGCTCGTATGGCCGGGGGTGAGGCGTGGTTCAGCTACATCAACTGCGTGCGCTACCCGCCGGCGAACACCCCCTACACGGCGGCCGGCATCCTCAACTACGTGTTCGGAGAGGTCTGGCAGCGGCCCGGCTTGACCGACCGGGACCGCCGGTTCATCACGGTTGCCGCGGTGGGACTCGACGACACCGACATCCCCATCCGCTCGCACGTGTACGCGGCACTGAAGAGCGGAGACATCACCCTGGAAGAGATGTACGAGCTGGTCCTGCACTTCGCCGTGCACTCGGGCTGGCCCAAGGCGTCCTTCCTCAACCAGGTGACTTCCGACTCGTGGACACGGATCGGCGAAGACGGTGGTGTCCGAGCACCGACGCCTGCTCCCCCAAGGGGCCTCGGGTGAGCGGTCTCGTCGACGGCCGCGTGGCGGTGATCACCGGTGGCGGGAGCGGCATCGGGAGGGCGACCGCGCTCTCACTCGCCCGGGCAGGTGCCGCCGTGGTGGTCTCCGACATCGATGCACAGAGGGCGACCGATGTCGGTGCCGAGATCGTCGCCGGTGGCGGCCGCGCCATCGGGACAAGGTGCGATGTCCGGCTCGACGACGACTTCGAGGCGCTGCGGACGCTTGCGCTCGAGACCTTCGGCACCGTCGACATCGTTATGAACAATGTCGGAGTGCTCGCCCTCGGGTCGCCCAACGCCATTCCGATGTCAGCGTGGGAGTCGATCCTCGATATCAACGTTCTTTCGATCGTGCGCTCGAACGCCGTATTCCTCGACGACATGATCCGACGTGGCTCTGGCCACATCGTCAACACCGCTTCGACCGCTGGTCTCTTTGCCTACGGCTACGAACGCCTTCCATACTCTGCCTCCAAGGGCGCCGTGGTGGCACTGACAGAGGCGTTGGCTTTGTACGCCAAGCCCCGAGGGGTTGGTGTGACCTGTCTGTGCCCGGGCCCGGTCGCCACCAACATCGTCGAACAGGTACAGGTCTTCGGGGAGATTGGCGTCGTACGCGGGCCCCCACTCCCGACGCTCGACCCTGCGGTCGTCGGTGATCAGGTCGTCTCGGCGATCCAGGTGGGGACATTCTTCGTGCCCACCCACACTGAGATCCACGAGATCCTGGTCCACCGGGCAGAGGACCCAGAGGGCTTCCTCGACGAACAGATCTCACTGCTGTCATGAGGGTGGGGTTCATCGGTTTGGGGAGCCAGGGAGCGCCCATGGCCCGACGCATCGCCGAGTCCGGTCACAATCTGACGCTGTGGGCCAGGAGCGAGCCCACCTTGGCACCGTTCGCCGACGTCGACTTCAGCCGGACCCTTACCCCTGCCGAGCTGGGGACGGCATCCGAGGTAGTGGGGGTGTGCGTTCGGGGTGATGCCGACGTCGAAGAAGTCGTTCTCGGGCCTAACGGCGTTCTCGAGGGCATGAACGAGGGGTCGGTCTTGGTCATCCATTCGACCGTCCACCCCGATACCTGTAGGCGCCTGGGAGCCCTGGCCGTCGGGCGTGGGGTCGATGTCCTCGATGCTCCGGTGAGCGGAGGCGGGCCGGCGGCCCACGACCGCCGTTTGCTGGTCCTCGTCGGCGGCGATACCGAGGTGCTGGAGCGGGTCACCCCGGTGTTGTCGGCATTCGGCGATCCGATCAGACATGTGGGACCGCTCGGCGCCGGCCAGACGGCGAAGCTGGTCAACAATGCGCTCTTTGCCGCCAACCTTTCGCTGGCCAATGATGCGCTGGCCCTCGGCGTCGCCCTCGGCCTAGACGAGAGTGAGCTGGTGGAGAGCCTGAAGCACGGCAGCGCGAATAGCGGCGCTCTGGGACTCGCAGCGGGGATGAGACCCCGCCTCTCTGATCCCTCCTCTGGCCCCGCGAACGTCGCTTCGCTATTGACGAAGGACCTCGATCTGGTGGGTGAGCTGGCGGAGCGGGAGGGGGTTAACGTCGCATCTCTGCGAGAGGTGGCCAACCGCTGGTTGTCCCTGGTGACGCCATTGTCCGAGACATGACGTCACCATTCGTTGGCAGTGTTCGCCGGCTGACGCAATGTCTGAATTCGTGCCGATGCCAAGGTCCGAGGTAGTGGCCCCTGCCGTTGGTCCAACCACCAAGAGCCACCAACCCAGCCGAAATCACATTCGCCGGGCCAACCATCACAGAAACAGAGGAAATCAATGGCCAAGATCTTGTGCGTGCTCTACGAGGATCCCGTCGACGGATATCCGACTTCGTATCCGAGAGACCACATCCCCAGCCTCGACCACTACCCCGACGGCCAGACCGTTCCCTCTCCCGCCGGTATCGACTTCACTCCGGGATCGTTGCTCGGGTCGGTTTCCGGCGAGCTCGGCCTTCGCCGCTTCCTCGAGTCCAATGGCCACACACTGGTAGTGACCTCTGACAAGGATGGTCCCGATTCCGAGTTCGAGCAGGAATTGCCCGACGCAGATGTCGTGATCTCTCAGCCGTTCTGGCCGGCCTATCTCTCCGCCGAGCGGATTGCCAAGGCCGGCAAACTCAAACTGGCCGTGACGGCCGGGATCGGCTCGGACCACGTGGATCTGCAAGCGGCGATCGATCATGGCATCACCGTTGCGGAAGTGACCTACTCGAACAGCATCAGCGTGTCCGAGCATGTGGTCATGATGATCCTCGGCCTGGTGCGCAACTACCTTCCCTCACACGACTGGGTGGTCAAAGGAGGTTGGAACATCGCCGATTGCGCGGAGAGATCCTATGACCTCGAGGGGATGGCGGTCGGAACGGTCGCCGCCGGTCGCATCGGCCTGGCCGTACTCAAGCGGCTCAAGCCATTTGACGTACGGCTTCACTACACCGACCGCCACCGGCTCTCTCCTGAGGTGGAGCAAGAGCTCGATCTCACCTTTCACCCCGATGCAGCCTCGATGATGCCCCACTGCGATGTGGTGACCGTCAATTCGCCGTTGCATCCGGAAACCGAGCATCTGTTCGATGATGAGATGTTCGCCAGAATGAAGCGCGGTACTTACCTTGTGAACACCGCCCGGGGCAAAATCTGTGACCGCGACGCGGTGGTTCGTGCCCTGGAGGCCGGACAGATCGCTGGGTACGCCGGCGATGTCTGGTTCCCTCAGCCGGCACCCCTGGATCACCCGTGGAGAACGATGCCCCACGAGGGGATGACACCGCACATCTCGGGGACTTCCCTGTCGGCTCAGAGCCGCTATGCAGCAGGAGTAAGGGAGATGCTCGAATGCTGGTTGGCGGGTAATCCCATCCGCGACGAGTACCTCATCGTCGATGGCGGTCACCTGGCGGGAACGGGCGCCCATTCCTACAGCGCCGGAGGGTCGGCGGGGTCGTGACGGAGCGGCACCTGGGCTCGGACACAGCCGCCATCATATGGCTTTCGCCGCAGGGACATAGCGGCGGGAGTTCCGGCGCTGAGACCACGTTGAGCAAGGGGGATCTGGTATGACGGGAAACAGGGCAGTGGTTTATGTCGAACCCGGAAGAGTCGCAGTTCAGGACACGCCCTATCCGAAACTGGAGCTCCAGGATGGCCCGGGAGTCAACCCGGCCAACGTGGGCCGCAGTACACCGCACGGCGTGATCCTCGAGGTGATGGCGACAAACATCTGTGGCTCGGACCAGCACATGGTCCGTGGCCGGACCACCGCTCCGGCAGGGTTGGTGCTGGGTCACGAGATCCTCGGCAAGGTTATTGAGGCCGGACCAGATGTGGAATACGTGAGGGTCGGCGACGTCTGTTCGGTTCCCTTCAACATTGCCTGTGGTCGCTGTCGCAACTGCAAGGAGGGCAAGACGGGCATCTGCCTCAACGTCAATCCAGATCGACCGGGGTCCGCGTACGGATATGTCGACATGGGCGGATGGGTTGGCGGCCAAGCTCAATATGTGCTCGTGCCGTATGCGGACTGGAACTTACTCGTGTTTCCGGACCCTGAACAGGCGGTAGAGAAGGTCCGGGATTTGACCATGCTTTCCGATATCTTCCCAACTGGCTATCACGGTGCGTTCACCGCCGGAGTCAAGCCGGGCTCGACCGTGTACATCGCCGGAGCCGGTCCCGTTGGACTGGCAGCCGCACACTCTGCGCAACTCCTCGGTGCCGCCGTCGTCATCGTCGGGGACTTGAACGAGCATCGGTTGGTTCAGGCCCGGAGCTTCGGGTGTGAGACGGTCGATGTCTCCGAGGGAGATCCCGAGGACCAGATCGAGAACCTGCTCGGTGTGCCCGAAGTCGACTGCTCGGTCGATGCCGTCGGGTTCGAGGCACACGGCCATGGAATTGGGTCCGCGCAGGAGGCGCCGGCTGCCGTCTTGAACTCGCTCATGGGCTTGACTGCCGCGGGTGGCGCCCTGGGCATCCCCGGCCTCTACGTCACCGACGACCCCGGTGGGATTGATGCCGCCGCGAAAGTGGGTTCGTTGTCCCTTCGACTCGGCCTCGGATGGGCAAAGTCGCATTCGTTCGCCACCGGTCAATGCCCCGTTATGAAGTACAACCGCGGATTGATGATGTGCATCCTGCATGACAAGGTCCATATCGCCGACGCGGTCAATGCCACCACGATTCCCCTCGACGCCGCTCCTGAGGGATACTCGGCCTTCGACTCGGGAGCTGCTCAGAAGTTCGTGCTGGATCCAAACGGATATCTGGGCTCGGTTGCCTGATCGCTCCAGCAAACATTGTCGACGATACTCAGTTCTGGCTCGGCGAGACGTCTCGTGGCTTCCGTGACGGAGGGCATGCAATGGCCTCCGGGGCCGCGCCTGCCGATCGTTGCGGCGGCTAATCAGTGGTTGTCTGAGTAGAACTGCCGGAACCACCGGCGGTACTGCGCCACTGGACCGTCGATCTTGGTGATCATCGGTCGCTCGCGGTAGATCTTGTTCTCCCAGATTGGGACGTCCTGCTCGAACTGCTCATTGGTGATCCGGTCATTGAGCTCAGAGATCGACTCGGTGGCCTTTGCGTCCGCGAGTGCCTTCATTGAGAAGGATAGGTTCACCTCCGTCAGCTCCTCGTCGATCGGGGTCTGTGTGATGTAGGTGAGCATCTCGATCGGGTCCTGGCTGACCTGGACGGCGACGATCCCGGGTCCACACGTCGTACTCGTCGTCTGGACCTCGTAGCCGGTGACGTTTACTGCGGTCACCTTCAGGCTCTGCTCGACGATCATGGATGGGCCTTCGAATCGAACCTCGAAGTGCTCCCTCTCCGGTTGCGCCATGTCGTGAACTGCCGAGAAGTGAGACCGATCGATGATGTTCTCCGTCAGGTCCTGGACATGAACCCGGACCCGGTAGGTGTTGCATTTCCAGGGGGTCCAGTCCGCTTCGTTGGGTCGGTAGTTGATCACTTCGTAGCTTGGGGGACCACCGCCAGCATGGTGCCAGACAAAGATGCGCCCGTTGCGTTCGCATACAGGCCATGTCTGAGCGGCGGCACGCGGGGTTCGGGCCAGTCCGGGTACCTCGACGAGCTGGCCATCGCCGTCGAACCGCCAACCATGGAACGGACAGGCGATACCGTCCCCGCACACGCGACCGCCAACACCCATGTGGGCTCCGAGGTGCGGGCAGTGAGCATCGAAGACCCGCGCAACCCCATCCTCACCCCGGAAGAGGACGAGCTCCCGTCCCATGTAGGTCAACGGCAGGACGTCACCGGTCGCAACCTCGGCGCTAGCGGCAACGCTGAACCAGCCATTGGGCGAAGCGGTAAACGGGTACCTGGGACCCTTGCCAGTGCTCGACGGACTAGGCATCGGTGGGGGCTTCCTCGTGAAATCGGCCAGCGAAGGCGCGGAGCGGCAGATCGGAGCTGGTCAGCAGGCCCGGTTTCGCCTCGTAGACCGACCGAATGGCATTCAGCGCCGGCATGCCGGTGATGGTCATGCCGACTGAGGCGAAGTATTCTGGCGTCCAAGCGCCGTGCGGCATTCCCGCTGCTGGGAAAATCATGTGGCGGTTGACGATGGTGGGATCACCCTCGATGGTGGTGACATAGCAGCCCTGAACTTTCCACCCGGGTTCTGTCTTCGGGGTCATCTGCCACTCGAGGTGCACCTCGATCTTCGGCTCACCGCCGGAGATCCCCTTGAACTTGGCCAGGCTCCCTCCTACTGATCCCTTTGGCAATGTCCACCATCCCAGGTCGACGTCCTCGGTACAAGCACCGAGCTCACACTCGAACACGATGTCGTCGATGTCGAGATCAAAGCAGTCAGCCATCATGTAAATCGAGTCGGCGAAGACCGTGCAGCCGGTCTCCAGCAGGCCGGGAACCTCAGGGTCGTCCACAGGACGCCCGTACCCGACGTTCTTCCACGTGTCGACCGAGTGGTGGCACGAGACATCGACTGTTTCCAGCACAGTGATGTGATCCACCCGTGCCATTCCCGCTGTCGCCGCCACACTCAATATCTGAGCCAGGCCGGGATTCATCCCAGTCCCGTAGAAGGTCGCTTCTCCGCGCTGACACGCAGCCTCGATGAGTTCGGTCGGTTTCATCCCGGACGGGTGAGGGTGATTCCGATCACGGTGATACCCGGTGATCCAATCTGAAGTGGTTACGACGTTGATACCGGCGTCGAGCAGCTTGCAGAACGTGTCAATGTCTGGCCAGACTCCGTTGAAGTTCACAACGTCCGGCTTCACCTGAAGAATGTCGGCGATGTCGTCAGTGGCCAACACCCCAAGCGGTGCGATCCCGACGATGTCGCCAGCGTCGCGACCGGTCTTCTCCGGTGAGTAGCAGTACAGCCCAACGAGCTCCAGGTCAGGGTGCTCGACAATGCGTTTCACCATCTCAGACCCCACGTTTCCAGTGGCATACTGGACGACTCGGAGTGGTTTCATGGGTGAAGGACTTCCTTCCAGCGGGCGGCGGATTCTATGAGACAAGAATGCGTCATGACGGGTAGTAATAGGGTTGATCGCATCGGTATCCGTGTGTCGGCCCGTCCACGGGTGGGTCATCCAATCGTTGGAACGTTCCGTGCTCGATCTGGGCAAGTATGTAACAGTTCGTCGGCTTCTTGGCCGATGGATTGCCGGTACCAACAAGGTAGCTACCGGAAAATGACGTGATGCTCCGAAGGGCCTTGAGCACGGACCCCCGGCTCGGATGAGCGCCTCCCTCGCGGAGGGCCTGGACGAATAGTTCCGCCGAAAGCCAGCCGGCCAGCGTGTAGTAGTCGGCTTTGAACCCGGGCGACGCCTTCTGGACCCAGGTGAGGAACGTGCTGACAGCCGGTATCTTGCCGGCATCCTCTCCGAGGAACAGTGAGGTGGGTTGTTCGAGATAGGCGCCGTCGATGGCTGCCGCTCCCCCCGAGTTGGGGACCAGCTCTTCGCTATACGTCGACGTGCCAAGTACCACGACCGGATGGAAGTCCTGTTGATTCAGTGCCTCGATCACAGAGGAGGCGTAGTTCTCCGGCATCTGCTCGAGAAACAGGATCTTCACGCCAGCTTGTTTCATGCCAATTATGTTCTGGGTGAAGTCGGTTTGGCTGGTCGGAAACGTCGGATCGGCGATCACCTTGTATCCCAAATGGTTCATGGCCGCTTTCTCGCCGTTCCAAATGGTCTCCGCCGCCCCGTAGTCTGCAACGAGGGCACCCGTATGGAGGACATCACTTGGGTACTTCTTCTGGAAGTAGACGAGCGGACCCAGGTAGTACCCGCCAGCCGGAGGATTGGGGTTGAAGGTGTTCGGGAGTGCGTTAGCTGAGGCGCTGAGGGATTCTGCGATGTTGGGGACCCCGGGATTGGCCGCGAGGACGGTCGCGCCGAAACTGTCCTCAAGTGAGAAACTCCCCACCGTGGCAAAGTCCTTCTGTACGGCGGCGTTTGTCAGTTGCCTGTTCAGCGCACCAGCGAATTCGTCGTTGGCGCTGTCGACGTTTATCCTCCGACCGTTGACTCCTCCCTGGGCGTTCTCGTAGTCCGCGTATGCCTGGGTTCCAACGACGGCACCTTCGAAAAGTCCGGCGGTGGTGGTCGATATATTCCCAATTGACGCCGACGAAGCCGTGATGCCCGTGTAGTCGTTGAATGCCGAAGCGGGAATCGGCGGCTCCGTATGGGTTTTGGCGAATGAAGACGTCCCGGAGGCAGGTGACGCAGTAGACGAACAAGCCGCCATCGTTATTGCCGCAATCGCAAGGACAAGGACTGTAGTAAAGGGCGAAGAGCGCTGCCGCGGCCCTACGTCGGCGATGGATTGCAAGGATCCCCCTTGTCGTCTTCGTTTCCGCCAGTGAAAAGAGACGTCGGAACGCCTAATCCGACGTAATCGGTCCAATGGCCGACCTACAAATGCCCCGAGAGTCTCTCGGCGCAACAGCCCCGACCGCAGTGCTCCATCAAAGGTCGTGGCCTGGCTCGATAGAGGCACTAGGTGCCCGGACTGGCCGCGGGTCGAGCTTTTCCGCGTCCCCCGACTCTAGTGAACACACATTCAGTGTAGTAAACTACTGATCAACAAACAAGGAGGCAACGCATGGCAGCTGGGCGCCTGGTCGGCCGAGAACTCGGAGCGGACCTGGGGAGAATCAGCTCTGCTGCGAGGGCGGGGTTGGACAAGTGACCGCAGAGATTCCAGGGACCTTGCTCCTCGATCCCGGAGTGATTGAAGATCCCTATCCCTTCTATAGCCGGCTCCAAATGCATGCCCCTGTGTGGAGAGTTCCAGACGGGGAGGTGTACGTCGTGAGTTCGTTTGCGCTGCTGGCCGAGGCCGTCGCTCGCGTCGAAGACTTCTCGTCGAATATGCGGGCCCTCCTCTACCGAGACGAGGAGGGGCTCCCGAGTCGCCTCTCATTCGGCGCCGCGGGTATCGATGCGCTTGCCACCGCCGACCCTCCCGACCACAAGGTGCATAGAAACGTGGTCTTTTCGGAGCTCGTCGCAAAGCGGATGGCCGCTCTCGAACCCGAGATCGCGGCCACCACCGATCGCTGCCTAGGACACGCCCTAGCGGGCGAGGCCCCTTGACTTCATGGATGAGGTTGGAAACGTCGTTCCGATCACACTCATCAGCCGACTCATCGGGTTTCCTGATAGCAACCTCTACATGCTTCTTCGCGCCGCGTTCGACTCGACCTCGATGTTGGGTGCGACTTTATCGCTCTCGAAGTTGAACGCACTGGCGGTCCGCATCGGCGAGATCGAGGCATGGATTGCCAATCACGTCGCCGCTGCCACTGGCCAGGCCGATGACGACATCCTTGGCGCCGTCGCTCTCGGTATCGATGATGGGGCATTCACTGTTCATGAGGCCACTGTGGTCCTACACACTCTGTTAAGTGCGGGAGGTGAATCCACAACGAGTCTGCTGGGTAATGCGGTTCGGGTGCTCGCCGAGGACTCCGCTCTACAGGACCATTTGCGAGAGCGTTCAGACCTCATTCCAGCGTTCGTCGAAGAGGCCCTTCGGCTCGAGTCCCCGTTCCGATTTCTGATGCGATCCGTGCCCGAGAGGACATCGCTTGGCGGCACCGAAATTCCAAGAGGTGCCAGCGTGCTCCTGTTGTGGGGGGCAGCCAACCGGGATCCGGCTGAGTTCGATGACCCCAACGAGGTCGAACTTGACCGACCCATGCTTCGCCGCCATGTCGCGTTCGGGCGCGGCATCCACTACTGCGTCGGAGCGCCTCTGGCCCGTCTGGAGGCGCGAGTCGTTCTGAGCATGCTTCTTGAGCGAACCAGCAGCATCACGCTCGACACTGAGGATGCGCCCAGACGGGTCGAAAGTCTGATGGTCAGGCGCCACGAGCAGTTGCCTCTACGGGTCACACCGCGGTGATGCCCACAGGACTGGTTCCGAACGGCTCGCCTTCTACCATGGAAACCGTGACTGAATCTGACATACAACCTGACCGTCGAGCTGAGCGTCGGGCTTCCCGCAGAGCGGAGAGCCGGGCCGAGATACTTGACGCAGCCGAGAAGGTGTTCGGTGAGGATGGTATCCGGGATGGCTCGCTCCGCAAGATCGCGGAGCTCGCCGGGTTCTCCCCTGCGGCGATCTACCTTTTCTTCGCGAACAAGCAGGATCTCTTGTCCGAGACCTGCATTCGGAGGGCGGACGAGTGGGATACCGTCGTGCGAGAAGTCGCAGAGAGCGGTATGGATCATTTGGACAAGGTCCATCAGGTCATCGACCTAGGAATTGACTTCTTCGCCGATCGCCCGCATTTTCGCCTTCTGTTGCGTCACATCCGCGGTGGACCGGCTGTCACTGGTCCGGTACTCGCCGAGTTCGCCGACAATGTGGATGCTCGCTATCTCGAAGTTGTCCTGCATATTGCCCGCATCGTTCGAGAGGGTCAGGCGGCTGACCAGATTCGACCGGGGAATGACCGGTCCATCGCTCATCTCTTCTTGGTGCTGCTCAACGAATTCGTCCTATTCGGTGTCAACTCTGATGAGTCGAACCTCGGCACACTGACTGCAGAGCAGTTCCATACGTTCATCGATGGAGCACTCCGCAATCCAACATGATGAGGTTCAAGCTTTTGGTTCCAAGAATCGAGAGGCGCCCAATGTTGACGGCGAAAGTACACGCACCCGGAGAAGGACTGACAAGTGAGTAGGTATGGGCATGGATGGTGACACCGTCATTCGGGGTGGAACGCTGGTGGATGGGAGCGGTGCTCCCGGGCGTCGGGCGGACGTAGCGGTGCGCAACGGGAAGATCGTTGCCATCGACGAGAACCTGTCTGGCGCCACCGAACTTGACGCCTTCGGCCAGGTGGTGGCCCCGGGTTTCATCGATATCCACACCCACTACGACGCACAAGTGTTCTGGGACCCATGGCTGAGCCCTTCTTCCTCTCACGGCGTCACCACAGTCGTTGCTGGCAACTGCGGATTCTCAATCGCCCCCAATCGGCCTGAGGGGGTCGAGATTCTGGTTCGCACCCTCCAACACGTTGAGGACATGAGCTTCGACACGTTAATGGCCGGAGTCCCTTGGGAAGAGTTCGAGTCCTTCCCCCAGTATCTGAACGCCGTCGAACGGCGGGGGGTCGCGCTCAACTATGCCTGCTATGTCGGGCACACCGCGGTCCGGCTCTGCGTCATGGGTGCCGGTGCCTACGAACGGGCCGCAACCGAAACCGAGCGGGCCACCATGGTCCACATCGTCGATGAGGCGCTCGAAGCTGGGGCCATCGGATTCGCGTCCAGCTGGTCTCCCACTCACAACGGCGATCACGGAAGGCCAGTGCCGTCTCGTGTGGCCGACTTCGGGGAGCTGGCCGCCCTCCTCGAGCCCCTGCGGAAGCGCGGCCGAGGGGTTGCCGCCTTGTTGCCCGGCGGCGTGATGGACAACTCCCAGATGTTCGAGCTCCAACGGCACATCGGTCGTCCGTTTACCTGGACGGCCCTGCTCACCTTCACCGGATCCGACTACCACGAGCAGGTCATGGCTGAGCACGCAACGGCGCGGGCTTCCGGGGTAGAGGTGTGGCCGCAGGTGTCATGTCGGCCGCTGGTGTTCCAGATGAACCTGGCCGAGCCGTTTTCCCTCAACACCTTCCCCAATTTTGCTGCTCTCATGGGTTGTCCCGTCGATCAACGCATAGCCGCCTATCGCGACCCAGCGTGGCGGGCTACCACTCAGGAACAGATCACCTCAGCGACCTTCAGCCTCTTCAACCCAGCCTCGCTGTCGGTGGCGGAGTCGACGACGCGGCCAGACCTGGTCGGCCGCTCAGTCGTCGGGTTGGCAGAGGACCAGAATGTGACTCCTCTCGATGTCCTGCTCGACCTCTCGCTGGCCGACGATCTCACCTCTCGGTTTTGGTCAGTGCTGGCCAACGACAATCTGGAAGGTATCGCATACCTCCTGCCGAGGGACGATGTCCTCCTGGGCCTGGCCGACTCTGGCGCTCACGTCAGCCAGCTGTGCGACGCCTGCTTTGCCACGGATCTGTTGGGCAATTGGGTTCGAGACCGCCGAGTGATGAGCCTGGAGCTCGCCATACACAAACTCACCGCAGAACCAGCCCGTGTCTTTGGCTTGCATGACCGCGGTTTGGTGGCGGTCGGGATGGCCGCCGACCTGGTGGTATTCGATCCGGACACCGTGGCACCTGGCCCACTCCGCCGGGTGGTGGACTTCCCGGCCGCAGGCGAACGACTGACGGCGGACGCTCCAGTGGGCATGACCCACACGCTGGTCAACGGAGTGCCAATCCGGCTCGACGGCCAGTCGGTTCACGAAGGCCTGAGGCGGTGGCCGGGCACTGTGCTTCGCGGCTAGCTGCAGCCAAAGGTGGCAGCGCCGTCCCAACTGGGAAAAGAGGAGAGAAGAGAATGCCAAATCCGCTGGGTCCGCTCGGGCCAGCCGACGAACGGTTCGACCACCAGATCGCCGACACATTCGCCACAGTCGGGGTAAGTGATCCGTCGTGGACCGAAAAGGTGTGTGCCATGGTGGCGAAGCGTGATGGCAGTCTGCAGCTTGGCTTTGGCATGGGCAAGTTCACCAACCGCAATGTGTTGGACGGCTACGCGGGGCTGTCGAGAGGGGTCGAACAGGTCACCGTGCGGGCCAGCCGTCGCCTCTTTCCCGAGCCCGACCTAACTTCAGTCGGCCCGATTCAGTATCAGGTACTTCAGCCCATGCAGAGCGTCCGCTTCGCGCTCGAGCCCAATCCGTGCCAGGCCCTCTCATTCGACTGGATATACGAGGCCGTGCTTCCCCCTGTCACCGAGGAGCGCACTCACATGAGAACGCCTCTGGGTTATCGGATCAGTGCCGATCTGGTCCGCTATCACCAAATTGGCACGGCCTCTGGCTGGATCGAAATCGATGGAGAACGCCACGAGATCGCGCCTGACGAGTGGGTGTCGACGCGAGACCATTCGTGGGGCGTGCGCTATGACGTCGGGGCGCCACCAACCGACATGGACCCATTCGATCCCATTCCCGAGATGGTGTTCTCCATGATTTGGTGCCCAATCCTCATGGTCGATCCCGACGGCACCCGATGGGGACTCTTCATGCACCTGGTCGACCTGAACGGCTTTGGGCATGTTCAGCGAACGGTCACCGGGGCGATCGAGCATGTCGACGGTCGGATCGAGCGTATTGCCGATATCTGCCCTCACTTGAGCTACGACCCCTCCAACAGGCGGCTTCTCGGCGGTGCCGTGGAAGTGGTCATGGAGGACGGAGCCACGAGACATTTCGAGCTCGAAGTTCCCACGTCTACCGGATTCCATTTGGGCACTGGCCTCTATTTCGGGTGGCGCGGTCACCACTACGGTGAATGGCGAGGTGAGTTGCATGTGGACGGAGAGCGTTTGGACGATTGCAGCGAACCCAATTTGGCCCGCGAGCTCCACCAGATCCGTGACACCTTCGTACACGTGCGCGATCTGGATACCGGAGCGGAGGGTTGGGGAAACTGCCAGCCCACCGTCTCAGGCGCTCACCCCCATCTCGGGCTCACCGACGAGGCTTCGTTCTGGTGATCGCCGTCCGGATAACTCTTGAATCCATCTGCAAGGAGTCGCCAGTACGTCGGATTCAACCGACCGACAAGATATCGATGACATCCGCTTGTGCCGCCGCCGGAGCCTTTGTTTCGGGCAGCGGAAGCCACCTCTGGCGATTCACGACTGGATTCTTGGCGACGCGGGCCCCGTCGGCGGCGGGAGGAGATGGAAGATGAATCCGGAGTTACCGTCAGAAGCCGGGCGGGAACTCGACCATCCGGTCGAGATGACTTCCGATCGAATCACCAGATCAACTCGTGATTCTCGTGAGACTGCTGACCGATTTGGGAAATGGCTTGTTGAGACGCTGCCGCCCGGCAGCAACCCGGTCATCACTGAGGTCTTGCGCCCCGAAAGCACGGGCATGTCGTCGGAGACCCTTCTTGTTTCGACTTCCTGGACTGATAATGACGTTCCTGACATCCACAGGCTGGTCGTACGAATCGAACCTCCCAGCGACGCTCGGCCAGTGTTCACTAGCTATGACTTGGGAAGACAGTTCAAGGTGATGCGGTTGGTACGGGACCACACTGCGGTCCCCGTGCCCGACACTTACTGGTACGAACCTGATCCGGAAGTGCTCGGAGGCCAGTTCTTTGTCATGGACAGAGTCGACGGTCTGGTCCCGCCCGACATCCTGCCCTACACCTTCGGCGATAACTGGGTGTTTGACGCAAATGCTGCTCAGCGCATCACATTACAAGGCTCTGTGATTCGATCTATGGCGGGAATCCACGCGCTCACTCCTGACGAATTCGACCTCAGTTTCCTTCAGCGCGATGCGCCAGGGAGTACCGCACTCGAGCGGAGTCTGGGGCATTGGCGTGCCTATCACGACTCTGTCGTTGGCGCCGCACCCTCACCCCTATTGGCGGAGTGCTTCGACTGGCTCGTGGACAATATGCCCACCGACTCGAGCGGTGACGCCCTTTCCTGGGGGGATGGACGCATCGGCAATATGATGTTCCGGAACCACGAGGTAGTGGCAGTTCTCGACTGGGAGATGGCTGAGATTGCGCCACCAGAAGTCGACTTGGGTTGGCTCTGCTACCTCCATCTTTTCTTTCAAGACCTGGCCGTGCAGCTCGGCGCACCAGGGCTTCCGGATATGCTCAGACCGTCCGACGTCCGTCAGGCATACAGCACGGAATCCGGCCGAAGCCTCGGCGATCTCCGCTGGCACATGACCTACGCCGCAGCTCGACACGCTCTCAATATGAGGCGTGTCGCCGAACGAGCCATCTTCTTCGGGGAAGCATCACAACCCGACGATATCGATGACCTGATTATGCACCGAGCCACGTTGAGGGGAATGCTCGATGGTACCTATTGGTCTGGCATCGTAACCTGACGACTCGGAAAGTGGGAAACCTCATGGAGCAGCCGGTCATCATCGAAGCAGCGATCAACGGGGTCACGTCGAAGGAGCAAAACCCACAGGTGCCGCGGCTGTCCGGTGAGATTGCAGAGGACGCGCTCAAGTGCTTCGGAGCCGGGGCCGCTATTGTCCACAATCACGTAGACATCGTGATGGTGGACGGCGCGACTGCCGCGGCGCACTATTTGGAATGCTGGCGCCCGGTGTGGAAGGTCATCCCCGATGCTCTTCTCTATCCGAGCGTGAACGCCGGGCCAGTCGAGCAGAGCTTTGCCCATTTTCCTCTATTGGCGGCTGCCGGTTGTCGCATTGGGGTCGTCGATGTTGGGTCGGTCAACCTCGGGGACTTCGTGTATGTGAACTCGCGCGCGGATATCGAGTTTCAGCTGACCGTTTGCAGGGAAAGCCAGCTCGCACCCAGCGTGGCAGTCTTTGAGCCCGGCTTCCTCCGAGTGGCGCTTGGCTTGTGGAGAGCCGGACGCTTTCCTGAAGGAACGATGATCAAGCTGTACTTCGGGGGCGATAAGGGTTATCTCGGCGGCGTGTTCGGTCTGCCGCCTACCAAGCCGGCGTTCGAGGCATACATGGCTATGCTGGAGGGCTGCCCACTCCCATGGTCGGCAGCCGTCGTAGGCGGCGACATTATAGATAGTGGCGTAGCCCGGATGGCTATCGAACGGGGCGGTCACCTCCACGTTGGTCTCGAAGACTGGGCCGGCCCGGGCCATCCGGACAATGAGGAACTGGTGATGGCGGCGGCGACTGTCTGCGCGGATCTTGGTCGAGCAGTCGCAACCCGTGCAGACGCAGCCGAGATCCTTGGTTTGGTGGATCCCTCCTAGCGAGACACAGCTGGCGGTCGCGCTCGATCTCCGATCGGCACGCTCGGTTGAAAGAATAGCGTTCTACAACGGCAAAAGGGCTATATGCTCTGTGTCACAGTGCAGAGACGTCGTGCTTCCGAAAGATCGTCACAGACCGAGATCATGACGGAGCTGCGTATGGCGACGAAAAAGGGGGCCCACCATGTATTCGGCAGGAGTGCGAAGTGTGTCCTACGACCTGTCCATGGCGTTGAGTCAAGCGGACCAGGACAGTAGCGACCGAGAGAGTTCCGCGTGCTATTCACCTAGGAAATCGTCGATGGTCGGCGGCCGTCTTGATGGCGTTGCACCACGATGAGCCCACCGCTGAGGATTGCGCAATGGGGAACTGGAAATACGGGGGCGAAAGCCCTTGAGTTCGTTCTCACAGATCCCGCGTTTGAGTTGGTGGCTTTGCACGTGTCCCGAGCCGACAATGCAGGGCGTGATGCCGGGGAACTCGTCGGCATGGGCGAGTCAGGAATCAAAGCCACCCTTGACGATCAGGAGATCCTTCAGGCCGAGGCTGACTGTGTCATCTACATGGCTGCGGAGCCAAACTCGAATCCTGCAGTCGAAGATTCGGAGGCCTGGCAGAGCGTTGACATGATCTGTCGGCTTCTGGCGAGTGGCAAGAATGTGATTTCGACGGGGATATCCGGATTGATCCATCCTCGAGTATTCGGCGCGCCGGTGTTCAAGAGGCTCGATGCAGCTGCATCCCAGGGGAAGTCGACATTCTTTGGAACAGGAATTGAGCCGGGATTCATGTGCGATGCCTTCGCTCTCTCCTTGACAAGCGTCTCCCGCAACCTGCGAACCGTGCGAACGCAGGAGATTCTGAGTTATGCCAGCTATAATCAACCGCGATATCACATCTCCAATGGTGGCATGTGGGGAGCCCCCTGTGATCATTCGCTAGAGCCTCTGTTTGCAGCGGGGATCTTGGACGCCGGAATGGCGGCGCCCGTCGAACTGCTCGCGAATGCGCTGTCACTAGAGCTCGACGAAGTAGTGGCGACAGTGGAGTTTGCAGAGGCACCTGAAGAGTTCGAATTGTCGATGGGTCACATCGGTCGCGGTTCGCTCGCCGGCTATCGGTTCGAGGTTCTGGGCATGGTCGACGATCATCCCGCGATTGGAGTAGAGCACATTACGAGGATTCACAAGGAGGCTGGTCCTGACTGGCCAACGCTTGAGCCCGGCGGCTTTCGGATTGTCGTCGAAGGCTCTCCTTCCTATCGTGTCGAGGTCGTCATCGACGAACCTGATGCCAGCACAGGAGCCTGCACGGGCACCGCGGCGCGGGCAGTGAATGCCATTCCGGTCGTCTGTGCGGCTCCCCCTGGCGTGTGCTCGTTCCTCGACCTTCCATCGATCACTGGTATCTGGAAGGGACTCTGATCCGAGAGGTCAGAATCGCGGTCGAGGTTGCGACTCCTAGTCCAGCGGAGGGGGAGGCCGCGCCTTCCACACCCAACATCTGGGGTGGGCTCGGCTGGGCGAACACGCCGAGGACCTCAGGAGTGCCATTGGACGTTAAACTCCTGTCGTCGCCAATTCAGATCTGCCATCCAAGGATTCGACTGGGGTTCGGGGTCGGCCGCCCTCCCTGAGCCAAGGTGAAATCGTCGCTGGAGCACTTCGCCTCATTCATGAGGTGGGGTTGACCAAGCTGTCGATGCGTGCCTTGGCGAGGGAACTGAACACGCCTCCCATGACGATCTATAACTACGTTCCGAGCAAGCAGGCTCTCCACACGCTCGTTATCGATCACATTCTTTGCGAGATTCGAATACCCGGACCCGACGAAGGAACGTGGGATCGGCGTCTGCGCAGCTTGCTGAGCGATGCTCGACGGGTGTTCGCTGACCACCCAGGGGTATTGGCACAGTTGAATGACGCAGGGTCTGCCGAAAGCACACGTCTCGCTCAGGGGGTGCTCGCCATTCTTGCCGATGGCGGCTTCGGACCGAAAGCCTCTGTTCTTTGTTTCGCCACGCTATTCACGTTCATGACGGGTCAGATTGACTTGGACGGCATGTCTGCAGCAATTGTCAGCCGTACCCCCACGGCGACGCTTGAAAGTGTCACAAAGTCCGCCCAATTCTCGCGCACGGAGCTCTTTGAGTTCGGATTTGATGCCATCATCGAAGGTCTCAGACTGAAGCTGCTGCAATAGGCGACGGCACCAGGATGGTCGGCCATTCTCATTCGATTCCGCAGCGCCTGGATCGGCTCCAGCGTTTGTGTAGATTTGATCAACTTCCGCGGAGCGCTTCGGGAAACTTTGCTGGGGATGCGGCAAGGAACTTCTCTATCGCCTCCGACTCGAGAGGTCGCGCCATCAAGAACCCCTGACCGCTGTCGCACGCGAGGTCTTTGAGTTGTGCATACTGATGACTGTGTTCGATTCCTTCTGCCAGCGTCTCCATTCCGAGGGCCTTTCCGAGTTGGATCAGGGTCCGGACCAAGGCATTTGATTGAGCAGTCTCGCCCATCGCCGAAATGAATGACCGGTCGATCTTGATCGTATCGACGGGGAATTGCTGGAGATATGAGAGTGACGAATAGCCAGTTCCGAAATCGTCGATCGCGAGTCGGATGCCGATGGCCTTGAGGGCGGCCAGTGTCGGTTTGACCGCATCGACATTTCGCATGATCGTTGATTCGGTGATCTCTAGCATCAGAAATGCTGGGTCGAATCCTGTCTCCGAGAGGATGCGTTCCACATCTCTGGTGAAGTGGTCACTCTCCAGCTGGCGGGCGGACACATTGACTGACACCGCTAACCGATAGCCCGCGATATGCCAGATGACTCCTTGCCGGCAGGCCTCGGCAAGAACCCAACAGCCGACATCGTCCATCATGTCCGAGCCTTCTAGTATCGGAATGAATGTGTCCGGTGGCAAGACACCACGCTCGGGATGTCGCCAGCGTAGGAGTGCCTCGACGCCGATCGTACGGCCGCTGCGAAGGTCGAAGATGGGCTGATAGACCAAGAAGTACTGCTGGGATGCAAGAGCATCCCTCAAATCCATGTTCAGAACCAGTCGGTCCTGAATGGCAGTATGCATTGCTGGCTCGAAGATAACGTAGCGATTCTTGCCGCCTCGCTTCGCCTCATAGAGTGCGGTGTCGGCATCCTGCAGTAGATCGTTAGCTGATGCGCGACTGCCAACGGCGATACCAATGCTTGCAGTCAAGTTCAGCGAGCTGAATTCGGTTCCTTCAATCGTGAAGGGCTCGCGGAGCACCTCAAGAACCCTCTCCGCGACCAGTTCGGGGCCCACGTCCATGTTCGACCCGTCGACGAGGATGACGAACTCGTCGCCTCCCAAGCGGCCGATGCTGTCGCTCTCTCGCATTGTGGCAGCAAGGCGCGCGGTGACCGCTCGAAGAAGCCGATCGCCTGCGCCATGACCAAGCCTGTCATTCACATCTTTGAAGCCGTCTAGGTCGATGAAGAGTGCCGCAACGGGGAGATACGAACGTCGTGCCCTCGCCAGCATCTGCTCGGCCCGATCTAGAATCAAAGACCGGTTGGGCAAGCCGGTGAGCGGATCGTGCAGCGCCTGATAGCGGATCTGGTCGAGGAGATTTGCGTTGCTGATAGCGATCGAAGCCTGCGCCGCCAGTCCCTTCAGCCTTTCCGAGAGCCGAGGCGTGATCGTGAGACGTTCGGGCCGGTCAGTGACGCCGACGACCACATACCCGATCACCACCCCGCCCGATGTGATGGGAGCGGAAACGGATGCAATTGTTCCTACCTCAGACACTGAACTACTGACGAGGCCGTCGGCCGAAATCCAATCTGCCGTCCGAACCCCGTCTTCGATCAGCGTTGATCGGAGTAGTTCTTCAGCCTCGACGGGATAACCATGGGAACCCACGAGACGCTGTCCCGCATCGCTTCCCTCGGCTGGGTCGGGCTCAGACAGGAACACCCCGACGCGATCACAGTCGATGAGCATCGGAACTGCCTCGGCGATCCTGTCAGCCATTTCTTCGGTGCTCACGAGTTCGGCGAGCGCCTCCGACAACGCAAGGAGGGTCTGGGCGGTAGCAGCCTGGTGGCGTGCCTCCTCCCTGGCATCAACGGAATCAAGGGCTGCGGCTGCCAAACCCCCGTAGGTCTCTAGCGTCGAACGCGATTGGGATGTGAAGACGCCGCCCCGCTCGTCAATGGCGAGTACGCCATATCGACGACGAGCGGACGCGACTTCTATTGCGATGCCTTGCGCGGTATCGATCCCGCGCTCAAACAGCGCACCAGCCATCAAATCGGCGCTGACAGCCGACATGCCTTCGGCATAGACCCGCCGGTGGAATTCGTTGTAGGCGTCGACAACGAGGATCGCGCCGGCTGCGCCCACTGCCGACATCGAAGAGCGGACAATACCTTGCAAGATGTCTTCATACCGTTCGTTCGAGGCCAGATCGGTGACCATCGACTGCAGCTGCTCGAGTCGGGCATTGAGGAGGTGGATTTGAACGATGAGATCTTCGACGCGGGGCTGCTCGGCATCGGAACTGTTCGGCTCCCATCGAAGCCGGAAGACACAAGCATCGTCGCCCTTGCATTGACATTGCTCCTCGTGGACTTCTGCGTGCCGTAGACCGAAGTACAAGGGGATGACTCGATACTGAGAAGCGACGAAGTTGCAAAACTCTGGATACGGATCGGACCCGTCAACAAACCACTCGCGTATAATCCACTCGCACTCCTGAATCTCTTCGAGCTCGTACCTGCGAGCAGGCAGCAAGGCGTTGGTGTCCGTACCGCTCAAGAGGACTCCCCTGGGAGATCCACAGGAGCGAATGGCGTCCGCGAAGTCGAGGTTGATCGCCTGAGCCGGGTCTTCATCAAACAGCACACCAGGCCCACCCGACTGTACGGCTGCTTTGAGAAGTGCCCGAAACTGTGAGTAGGAGCTCCAAGAGGATCCGTTGGTCAACTGCTTGAGGGTCCGGGTTTCGCCGGCCGTACGGAGCACCCGTCTGACGCCGCCCTCGGAGAGCGCGTTGATGAGCCGCGTCATCAGCACCTTCACGTAGATTCCGGAGACATCCTGATTCGCGTCCGCCGTCATACCAATGTGATCGACGCGATGGGGGACCCTCTTAAGGGTGGATTGCGTTTTGCGACATGCCAAGGTTGCGTGACAGAAAACTATCGTATGCAAACTTCGAATACCCACGTTGTCGGCGATGCTTCTCTTGAACACCGACGCCGAGGCGCAGGTCCGCTAGCAGGTCAAATGTGGAAGATCTCCTTCAGTGACGGCCCGGTTCGGTCGATAACAGCAGGGTAATGCTCGGGTCTCCAAGGTCCCCGAACCGGAACCCATACCAGGACTACGTTTTTCGGCACAGGTGGCCAGTTCTCCGGGCATTCCCCAGGGAGCCAGATGGCCAGTTATACAGTCACATTGTTCTACAATCTGAACGCACGGCGGCGCGAGATCGCTCGCCCTCAGCGTCCTGCAGCTCAGGGGCAATAGCCAGTGCGCGATCACCAGAGCGTTCAAGCAGGTGGGATCCTCTCGTCGGGGTCGGGCCGCAACATTTGGCTAGTACTGTCAATATTTCTCGTCGCCGTGGGAACTGCTGGGTCATTGTTGGCCGCGAACGCATTGGGCCATTCCGATGTTCTGAAGGCACGTCAGACTGCCCTGACAACTTCGACAGAGGTTGCATCGACCCTGAAGTTGGCCATTCAGCACGAGCAGGATCTGGCCGTGAGCGTCGGCGCCTTCCTGACGGAGAACCCTCACGCCTCGCAGGCCGCCTTTCTCAAATGGTCCAGCACGGTTCGGGCATTTGACCGTTACCCTGAATTGCAGGGGATCGCCGAAATTGCAATTGTCCCGAAGGCCCAGCTCAACTCCTTCGTCGCGGGTGAGCAGACCCCAGGCGCAACTGCTGGTTCCGACTCCTCATTTCAACTCACTCCGCCCGGAAGCCGTCCCTTCTACTGTCTGAGGACTGTGTGGCAGGCCCGGAGTACCCAAGCAGCGACACCAGCGGGCCTCGACTATTGCTCCGGCGGTGTGAATCTTGATCTGCTTGGAGTTCGGGATTCGGGACTGAGTGTGTATCAGCCGTACAAGGTTGGAGCCAGTACGGAGTTGGTCGTTGGCGCTCCCATCTATCTGGGGGGGGGGAGTCCCGTCAACAATCGAGGCCCGCCGCGAAGCCTTCATCGGATGGACAGGCACCGAGATCCTGCCGAGCGTCATCCTGGCCGCGGCGCTGGTTGGTCATCCCGATACGCAAGTTGTGTTCCGTTATCGGAGTGCCACATCGACGGCTACGTTCATCAAGGGACCAACCCCAGAGGCTTCGCAATCATCGGTGGTTGACCTGCACAACGGATGGAGTGTTCAGGTTCTCGGGCCGATCAACGGATCCGGAGTCTCCGGAAATAGAAATGCACTCGTGGTATTGCTCGGTGGAATCTTCCTCAGCTTCGTTCTGGGAATATTGATCTACGTGCTGGCCACGAGTCGATCTCGAGCGCTCCTGCTTGTCGAGGAGCGGACTGACCAGCTCCACTATCAAGCATTTCATGACTCACTGACTGGGCTTCCGAACAGAGCCTTGATACTCGACCGGATTGCACAGATGCTGGCACGTGCACGCAGACAGCATGGTCCAGTTGCGGCACTCTTTGTCGATCTGGACGATTTCAAGAACGTAAACGACACCTTGGGCCACGACGCTGGTGATCAGCTTCTTGCCGGGGTGGCCGCAAGGATGGCAAGCACTCTACGTGAGGGGGACACGGTCGGTCGGCTCGGCGGAGACGAGTTCGTCGTCTTGGTGGAAGGACCCTCTATGGCCGCCGGATCTGAAGTCGTGGCGCAGCGGATTCTCGACGTCTTCGAGAGCCCCTTTGATATTGAGGGCAGTCGAGTTCCACTTGTTGTCACTGCCAGTATCGGTATCGCGGAGGGTGACAGAGCGGAACCAGGAGACCTACTGAGAGACGCCGACGCCGCCCTGTACAGAGCAAAGGATGCGGGTGGGCACCATGCTGTCGTCTTCACACCCTCGATGCGGCATTCCACGGATTCTCAGCAGAGTCAGGAGTCCGAGCTCCAAGGTGCTCTCGAGGGTGGTCGGGCCCTCTTGCCTTAATCAGTCTGCCGTCGGTCGTCAGACCGGAATATTCGGTACCGAGGGCGCTGTAGCGCCGGAACCATCCCAAATGCCGCGTGCCGACGTGTGCCAGTTTCATCCCGACTCTCGACTGGCCTCAAGACCCCGGTAGGAGCGTGGGACTCTCCACTGAACTCGATCGAGCGGCCGTATCCCGTCGTGTCTCGAAAGTGGTCGGTCTATGGCTAGCCGCTAGCCCTGGGTTGTCCAGTGCGGTGCGACGAGGCGTCCTGACCCATGAGAGGCGGATTTGGCACGACTTCGGTTGGCAAGTGATATTCTCCGCATGGAAAAGTATAGTTCTTGCGGTTGCGAGAATCGCGGGCTCTCTAGCCAAGGAGGGGGCCGCGTGCGTCGCCTAGTGGCAACGGCATCGGATGGAGAGAGTGGGGGACACTGATGGATCTTGAGCTGACGGCCGACCAGGAATTGCTTCGAGCCACCACCGAGCAATTTCTTCGGTCAGAGGCGGCGTTGACGACGGTTCGTGCGTGGGCGGACATGCCATCCGGATTCGATTCCAGCTGGTGGAGGCGCGGCGCAGAACTCGGCTGGACGTCTCTGCTGGTCGGCGAGACAAATAACGGAGGGAGCATCTCCGGTCATCCCCTAGGTGACCTCTCCCTCGTCGTCGAGGAGATGGGCGCAATGGTGGCACCCGGCCCGATCATTCCGGTGAACATCGTCGCCCAGACGCTCTCACTAGATGCCTCGGTCGAGACATGTCAAACGCTGTTACCTGGACTCATGGATGGAGCGACGATCGCGGCCTGGTGCGTTGCCGAACCTGGACATCCTGTAACTCCAGAAGGAATGAAAGTCACCCTCGAACCAGAGGGAAGCGGATTCGTGCTGAACGGCGTGAAGAGCCCCGTCGAAGCGGGAGCAGAGGCCGATTGGCTACTCGTCACCGCGCGCAGCCCTGACGGAATGATCCAGTGCTTGCTGCCGGCAGATACCCCGGGGATCGAGGTGATTCGATTGTCCGGACTCGATCTGACTCGGCGGTATGCCAAGATTCGATTCAGCAACGTGCATGTCCCAGCTGAGTCTGTGGTCAGCAACGCTGAGCGGGCCCCTGCTTCGTTCGAGCGGCAGTTGCAATCTGCCCTGGTTCTGCAGTGTGCGGAGATCGTCGGGGCCACCGAACGCGTATTTGGGTTCACCGTCGAATATGCCTTCGATCGTTACTCGTTCGGACGTCCTCTCGCGTCCTATCAAGCGCTCAAGCATCGGTTTGCCGACATGAAGGTGTGGCTCGAATCGGCGCAGGCGATCAGTGTCGAAGCGACAAAGGCGGTAGACGCCCAGCTGGCTAGAGCTGGCGAGACTGCGCGTATCGCAAAGGCTTACGTGGCGGAGCGTTGCCCTGAGATTATCCAAGACTGCGTCCAGCTCCACGGTGGTATCGGAGTGACCTGGGACCACGACATCCATCTCTATCTTCGCCGAGTGGTGCTCCATCGTCAGACGTACGGTGACCCGATCGAGCAACGTGAGCAGATAGCTCTGCTCGCTGCATCCTAAGGAGAATGAGATGAGTGGTGTGGATTCGACGGAGGATCTGGAAGACTTTCGGCAAAGGGTCCGGGCATGGTTGCCTGATGCGCTGGAGCCGCTTGGGGACGCCGATCCATTCATGGGTCACTCCAAAGATGATTCCGACCAAGTCGTTCGGGCCAAGGCCATCCAACAGAAACTGTGGGTCGGGGGGTTTGCCGGACTGTGTTACCCCGTCGAGTACGGGGGCAAAGGACTTCCTCCCACGTATCAGCAAGCCTTCAATGAAGAGTCAGCCGGCTACGAACTGCCGATGCTGTTCAACACGCCGACGCTGACAATCATCGCACCAACGATCCTCGACTTCGGGACCGAAGAACAAAAGCAACGTCACATTCCGGCGATCCTGCGGGGCGAAGAGCTCTGGGTGCAGTTCCTCTCGGAGCCAAGCGGCGGATCTGACCTTGCTGCGGCCTTGACCCAGGCGGTGCGAGATGGGGATGTCTACATTCTCAACGGCTCCAAGATCTGGAGCACATACGCATGGAAATCGGACTATGCCCTGTGCGTGTGCCGGACGGATTGGGATGTCCCGAAGCACCGAGGGTTGAGTGTGCTGATCGTCAAAGTGCATCAGCCCGGCATCCAGATCGATCAGATTCGACACGTTGACGGGACAGAGGAATTCTGCCAGGAGTTCTTCGACGATGTCCCCATTCCTGTCGATGACATCCTGGGAAAGGAGAACGACGGGTGGACAGTGGCATCTCGGCTACTTTCGCATGAGCGTTCAGCGATGGGTGGTGCGTCATCCTATGAAGTGGGCGCCCGAACCTCCGATCGACGGTCCGGCCAGTTTGGCGTAGGAGGTGTCGCCAAGCGATCGGGAAGGCTTGACGATCCCAGGATCCGCCAGCTTGTCGCTGAAGCGAGGGTGCTCACCCGCGTCCACCAGGCGCTGGCCATCCGCATCGGCACATCTATTCGCATTGGTCGACTCCCTCCTCCTGCCGGTTCGATCCCTCGACTTTCAACGGGATTCTTGGGGATGCGGCTTGCCTCGATTGCTTTGGAGATCAGTGGAGACCGTGCGGTGGCGTGGGAGGAAGGCGATCCACTCGGGAACGTCGGGATCGCCTTCCTCGGTCGTCAGGGCTCATGCCTCGGCGGCGGAAGTAACGAAATGGCACGGAATCTGATCAGCGAACGAGTACTAGGCATGCCTAGGGAACCAGCAGACGATCGCGATCGACCATTCCGTGAGGTTCGGACCAACACCAAGGCCGCAAGGCGGTGAAAGACCGGGACATCGATCGACACCTGGCCAGCACGACCGCTAGCTCCCTCAACTAGCTCACCATTGCATCTGTACGATCACCATCCAAGGAGAACCATGGCAAAGCGACACTTTCAGTTCCCCATCTTCGATGCCGACAATCACATGTACGAGACCGCCGATGCGCTCACCAAGTTCCTTCCTCGAGAGTACAAGGACGTTGTTCAATACGTGCAGGTAAACGGGCGAACCAAGGTCGCGATCAAGGGACAGATCAGCAACTACATCCCCAATCCGACTTTCAACAAGGTGGCACCGCCGGGCGCGCTCGAGATCGAATTCAAGCTGAAGAATCCCTCTTCGAAGACGAGCGCCGAGGACCTGACGCTCGAGCCACCTCCAAGGTACATTGAGTCACCGCCGGCGTATTTCGCACCTGAGCCACGCCTGCAGCTGATGGACGAACTGGGCCTCGATCGGGCAATGATGTGGCCAACTCTCGCCAGCCTGATCGAAGAGAGGATGGCCGATGACCCAAAGGCCACGCATGCAGTGGTGCATGCGTTGAACCAATGGATGTATGAGACGTGGTCCTTCAACTACGAGGATCGGATATTTGCCACGCCTGTCGTCACTCTGCCGATTGTCGAACGAGCGCTCGAAGAACTGGCGTGGGTTCTCGAGCGGGGTGCCAAGGCGATTCTTGTTCGACCCGCACCCGTTCCCGACGTCGACGGCCGACGGCGTTCGTTCGCCCTGCCGGAATTCGATCCTTTCTGGGCGGCCGTTCAGGACGCCGACATCGTCGTTGGAATGCATGCATCAGATGATGGGTCGCAGCGGTTTTTGAATGAATGGGAGGGGTTGCGAGATGGTGAGTTTCAGCCGTTCGCCGGAGGACAGTCGGCCTTTGCCAGCATCATCTCCGCCGATCATCGTGGAATTCACGACGTCGTTGCCTCGATTGTCGGCCACGGACTGGCGAGTCGTTTTCCGCGACTCAAGATCGTGCCGGTCGAGAACGGCAGCGCTTGGGTTCGCCCCCTGATCCAGGTACTTGAGAGGCTGTACGACCGGACTCCGCAGATCTTCATGGAAGATCCGATCGTTGCGCTCAAGCGATGCGTCTACGTCCATCCTTTCCACGAAGAGGATCCGTTGGGGCTTGTCGAGTTGGTCGGAGCCGACAATGTGGTGTTCGGCTCGGACTATCCGCACCCCGAAGGAATGTATAACCCGGTGTCCTTCGTGGATCAGTTGGAGTCCCTCGACTCCGAAGACGTGAGAAAGATCATGGGTGGAAACATGTCTCGACTGATGAAGGTCTGAGCTACGAGCCTCACGCCCGATCAGACAATTCGTGCCTTCGAGAATGGTCGTTTCGCCCAGGTCCGAAGCAGTATGCACTTACCGACCAGTTGGATCGATGGGACTCAATGTGTCCGTGTCCGAAGTGGCCCGAGCGCACGCTGCGCCGCGTCCGTCCGGATCCGGGCAGTGATTCCTTCGGGCCCGTCAGGACAGCACCGTGGAGCGAGGCCTCCTAGTATTTCGAGCGCTCACCGGCTGCTGCCGGCCCGTGGCCCTCGGGAATCTTCCGAATCATGTTCTCCTGCGAATAGGAGGCAACGAGCCTCCCGTCCTCAGTGAACACGTCCGCTCGGCCGAATGATCGACCGCGCCCTGCATAAGGGCTACTGTGAGCAAGCAGAAGCCACTCTGATGCGTCGAAGTCCTCATGAAAGCTGATCGTCTGTGCAATAACGGTTGTCGAGATCGATTCGTGGGCCATCGCCTGGCCGATTCCTTGATGCGGTCTCATTGCGGTGGAGATCAAGAATCCGTCGGACGCAAAGGCGAGAAGAGCCTCGTCGGTCGCGAGTCCCGTGGGTACATCGGAGAATCGACTCCAGACGTTGACTTCGGCTGGACCCACATCCTGAGGATCTTGGAGGTCGATGTCGTCAACGACTCGCAGTTCCCACCAATCGTGACCGCCGCTCCGTGTCCGGAGTGCACCGGGTCTGTCGACTGCTGGAGAATCGCTGGCATGTCGGATGAGATCCGCCTCTGGTCCGTGGAGAAGTGCAACTGACTGAGTGCATATCCGCTCACCTTGCCGAACCGAAATGAGATAGGTCGCAAAGGTACGGCCCTCTTGCACTGGCACCACGTCGATTTCCAGCGGTTCGATAGGTGAAGCTCCACGAGCAAAGACGGTATGAAGTGATTTCAGAGATTTGTCAGGTGCTGAGGTCGCTGCTGCGACTACTGTCTGCGCGAGGATTTGGCCCCCGAATACGACAGGAGCAGGGCGAGCGAGGTTCTCGGCCAAGAAGTGATGGGGGCTGAGCTCCTTGAGAGACAGCATCGATCCGATCTCGGAGTCGACGTTCATTCGTGGTCCAGGCCGAGGTCCGATCCAACGACCGGTTGATCCTCCGGAGCCATGCTCGACGCCTCTTCGGCAGACTGGCTACCTTCGGCACCAATCGCCATCACGCGGGCGGGGGGATGTTGTGCGCCGAGGGCGTCGATGATTCTAGAAGTCACGTCTTCGACCTGGAGCATGTCATAGCGCACGAATCCCTGTTCGAACCATTGTGGCAACAGCTCTCCGAAAAGTGCCGGATCGAAATGGTTCGCTACTTCTGTTCCCGCTGTAGGCCCGACTAAGACCTCGGAAACTCTGAGGGAGTTGAACTCGCTGGCCAGACCCTGCGTGTAGGCGCTGAGGGCCGCCTTTGATGTTCCGTAGATGACTAAACCCGGATACGGAGCGTCAGCCGAGTCGGAAGACAGGTACATTGCTCGTCCTTGGCTGTCCTCGGCCAGAAGATGAGGTAACGCGGCACGGGTCAGTTGGGCAGCGCCGAACAGATTGATGGAAAACAGCTCCATCCAGTCATCGATAGTTGCTTGGTGCAGCGGCGTAATCCGTCCGAGGCCGGTGGCATACACCAAGGCGTCGAGTCCACCGAGGATCTCTACACTCTTGGAGATCAGTGCATCCACCTCGTCCAGAGAGGTCACGTCGCAACGCACCGCTGTTACACCCTCGATCTCCTGGACGCGCTCGACTCGCCGTGCAGCACCGACGACCCGGGCGCCACGCTCCGCCAGGGAGCCCGCTAGCCCCCGCCCGATGCCGCTCGACGCGCCCATGACGATGACCCGTAAGTCTTGTACCCCTCGGTTGCGCCCAGACACGATCGCCCTCTCAAAATCCAGATTCAGGATGCACATGCGATCAGATCGCCGTGACCAGTCCGGCCTGAACGTAGGCCTCACGCACGGCCGTCCGCATCTCGCGGGAAAGCGGAGGCTGAGGGGGACGAGACCGTGGATAACTGCCCACCGGAAGTCCCAGGACCTCGGCCGCAGCTTTGAACGCAGAACCCCAGTGGATGTATGGCGCTTCGACGTTCGACGCTCCGAATGCTCGGTGGAGACTGGTGGTCAGATCGTCAAGACCCGAGTCGTACCAGTGGTCGATAGCCTCTGAGAGCTTGTCGGAGGCAAGGAGCTGCCACTGCTCGCTGTAGATCCTGTTCTCCGGCGTTTCGTAGAGGTATGCAGTTCCACCGAGAATGCCGGGAGCAGTGATCCCACGGCGGAGAAACCCGCCCCTGTAGGCGAGCATGTCGCACTCCCAGATCACGAGTTCGGGAGCGAGCCGATGCAGCGATGCAGAATGCGAAGGACGAAACAGTCCGCTCTTTACGGCGCAAATGGCGGGAAATTCCCGCGCCAGACGAGCGCACTCCTCGGGAGTCAGCGCCCATTTTGCCGCCGGCGTATTGAAGATTCCGAGCGCAATGTCGGTCCGAGCAACGAGGTATGTGAACAGTTCACGAGTCGCTTCGTATCCGCTTGCCTCGAAAAAGGGAGGAATGACAAAGCAAATGTCGGCTCCGGCCTTCGCCGCGTGCCGGGTCAGTTCTACGATCTCGAGGATGTTTGTGCTGGCTGGACACGCTTCGACCAGAGCATGAGGCTTGATGGCCCGAGCCTCGGCGACGGCCACTTCCAGGAGGTGCTTGCGTTCGTCAGTCGTCAGTGCCCATGCTTCGCCGCACAGGCCGCCGACCCATATACCGTCGTGGTCCAAAGACCCCAGGCAATGCGAGACGAGTGTGCGGAGCCCGTCGTCGTCGACGGTCTCTCCACCCGGACCGTTGAACGGCGTGTAAAGCGAATCGATGAGTCCCCGAAGTCCGCCTGGCGCCCAATCGCGGGCATCTTGCGCTAGAGCCATTGCCTCCCCTTCGTCGCCGGGCGCCCCCAGCTATTGCGGTGCCGCATTTCAGCGCTTGCTGATAAAGGGGCCGACGAGCAGAAGCGTGAGAAGTATGACCCCGTGGCAGATCCCTGGTACTACGTGCTATGCGTATTTGTAGAATAGGACTCTTGCATATCGCAAGTCAAGAAGACGGAGGACGGTGCGCCGTCTTGTCCATCCAGGGGACTTTACGATGAGTCAGAAGAGGAACCACAAATGACGCAGGATCTCGCTCACCCACAGGGGGTCGTTTGGAATAAGCCGCTGGCCGGCCAATATGGGCTGCTCAGCCTTCCCGCCAGCGTTCCCGCTGCGCTGAGCTTGCGATCAGAGTCTCCCGATGATGACTTCTTGGTCGGACCCGAATTTCGTCTGACCTTCGGTGAAGCCGAAGCTCGGAGCCGATCCCTCGCAGCCCAACTTCTTGCGTCCGGCGTTGGGAAGGGGACGCGGGTGGGAATCTATTTTCCAAATGGTCCGTCCTGGGTAGTGGCCTGGTTGGCCAGTGCGCGCATCGGCGCGATCACGGTGCCACTCTCAACCTTCTCTCCTGGACCCGAGCTCGCTAGGGCGATCCGACACAGTGATGTCGCGGCATTGCTCATGGGACCTTCATTCTCCGATATTGACCTCGCCAGGCGAGTGGAAGAGGCCCTACCGGGTCTGGCGAAGTCCGACGCAGAGTTGACGCTGCCTGAGGCCCCGTACCTTCGGTGGATCCATGTCGTTTCCGCCGAAGCTCCGCATTGGTCCCGGTCCTTACGGCCACCGGCTCCGGCCGCGGTAGTGGAAGCGGCCCAATCTGAGGTGGTGGCCGCCGATGCTCTCATCATGGTCAACACATCGGGATCCACCGCAGATCCGAAGACGGTTGTCCATACCCATGGTGGACTGATCCGGCATGCCGCGCTGCTATGCCGGCTGCGGAAGATCGGCCCGACCGATCGGATCTATTGTCCGATGCCTTTCTTTTGGGTCGGTGGGCTGACGACGGTCGCTCTCGCTTCCTTGACGAGTGGCGCTTGTGCGTTGGTGCAAGAGCGGTTTGAACCCGGTGAGGCGCTCGACCTCATGGAGACTGAACGAGCCACTCTTGTCCAGGTCTGGCCCAACGCCGCCAAGGCTCTCGCCGAGCACGGTTCGTTCGATTGCAGGGATCTCACCAGCGTCCGCGGTGGAACTCTCCCCGAGGCCCTGCCAGAAGTGCTGCGACCGGCGTCTCCCGATCTCTATGCAGGGGTCTTTGGAATGACAGAGACGGGCGGACCGCATTCGAATCCTGATGATCCCTATACACCGCTCGCGGAATCAGATCGGGGGTCTCTGGGTCGCGCCATCCCTGGCGTGGAACGCAAGATCGTCGACCCGAAGACCGGGGAGCAGGCAGAAACGGGCAAGACCGGCGAGTTGTTCGTGCGCGGTCCATTCGTCATGGAACAGATCTACAAGATCGAACGGTGGCAGACCTTCACACCAGACGGCTGGTTTGCGACGGGGGACAGGTGTTCTCTCGACGACGACGGCCATCTGCGATTCCTCGGTCGCACGACCACGATGATAAAGACCGGCGGATCGAACGTGTCACCTGCCGAAGTCGAGGCCGTGCTACTCGGCGCAGCCAACGTAGAGATGGCGTACGTATTCGGTGTCCCGTCCGAAGTGAGGGGAGAGGAAGTCGCCGCCGTCGTAGTGCCTTCGGAAGCATCGTCGCCCGCAATCGAGGGGCTCGTCGCCCATTCTCGCATGAGTCTCTCCGCCTACAAGGTTCCCACCAGGTGGGCGATGGTCGAACGATCTGCGGTTCCGACTCTTCCGACCGGCAAGGTCGACCTTCGGGCACTTCGGTCGCTCTTTGACCGGTAGCGGCCTCCCCTGTCGGGGATGGGTGGACGTGGGTGGCTCAATCCAAAGAGCTGTGGCTTTAGCCGATTGGTGGCGCTCGCAATAGTGATCCCGCGTCGACCCGGATCTGCTGTCCGGTGACGTAGCGAGATTCGTCTGCGGCCAAGTAGACGACGAGGTGCGAAATGTCCACAGGCTCGACATAGGGAATGGGCATGGCTTGAAAGTAATTGAAGGCAACCTCCGCGTCCTCTCTCGTGGGTGCTTCGAGGTCAGGTCGAAAAATCTTGTAGATGCCGTCGTGATGGAGGAGCTGCGTGTTCACATTGGTGGGGTGGATGGCATTCACACGTATCATTCGGTGAGCACACTGCAGCGCAAGTTCTTCGACATACGTGATGATGGTCTTCTTGGCGTAGCTGTAGCCGGCCCCTCCACCACCCATCGCCGGGTTGTCTGCAGTGTTCTTGATCATTCCGGCGGTCGAGCCGGTTACCACGATGGAGGAGCCCTGGGGCAGATCGAGGAGGGTTACGGCGACGAGGTTCATCACGCCGATCAGGTCGACGTCGATTGCATCTTGGAAGGCGAGTGGTGACGGATGGCCCATCGGCAGAATCCCGGCATTTGCTACGACGATGTCGATGGCACCCAGTTCATGCCGTCCTGAATCGATGGCAAGGCGAAGTGCTTCTCGGTCTCTCACATCGGCCGCGATGCCGACGGCCCTTCGGTCAAGTTGTTGCACCAGGGCCACTGTCTCGGCGAGGTCCTCGGGAGTCGCCAACGGGTATGGGTTTGTCTCGATCTCGCCGCAGATGTCGACGGCAATTATGTCGGCTCCTTCGGCGGCCATGGTGATCGCATGACTTCGGCCCTGACCTCGTGCCGCGCCTGAGATGACGGCAATTTTCCCCTGAAGTCGTCCAGCCATCGTGCCCACTTCCATTGTCCGTTTACGGTGCTCGTCCGATATTCGCCGCAATCAGTCAGTAGCTGAACGCAAGCAACGTATTACAATAACAAAAGTGACATTCTTTCCGTCAAATCGCCACGGTCCAGTTCATGACCCAGATCGAGGGCCGACTCGGAAGACCGCGGTGCCGCTGGCCACGAGTGCACCTTCGTTCCCGTCGTCCGTGATAGCCATTCGTGTGGCAATTCGCTGACTGCCCTCTCCCGTTATGACCGTCGCGGTGACAAGAAATGGGCCCGTCCTCCCTGGCTTGACGAAGTGGACATCCCACGCTTCGACCTGGATCTGCTCTGTACCTGCTCGCTCAGCTGCAGCTTCGGTTGCTGCAACCTCGAATACCACGTGGATCGGTCCGAGGTGAAGGGAAGCAGAGGTGGATGCACGCGAGGCATCGAGCGGGGGGAGCCACCAACCGTCCGGCTCTCGAGTCACCCCGAACGCGACGTGCAGCGGCGGAAGGTCTCTGATCTCTGACAAGTCGGGGGGCACGTCGATCGGAGTAAACCCGGGCGGCACCGGTCCGAGCGTGACTCCAATGCCCGTCGTAACAGCGATCACTCGGGAGGGATCAGAAGCATCGATGATCTCTGATCGACTGAACCCAGTCCGGGATCCTCTGTGTACGGTTGACCGGATTACCCGGACCATCGCGACATCGACCGCGTCATCGAGAATCTGCAGCGAATATGCGACCGGAGCCGGAACGACCTCCCGATCTTGCCATCCTCCCGTCTCTGGTGCCGCGATCGACAGCGGAGCGGCCAAAATCCCTCCGGCTCCGTTGCGCATGTCGCTGCGGATGCGCATGGTCGCCGGATCATCTTCCTGATTCACAGCGCGGCCGAGGTACCAATAGGAGATGAGACCTTCAGGACCCAGCATGGTGCGGAGCCGATCCCAGAACTCCTCCGGTGGTCCGACCCGAATGTCATCAACCATGCCAGTGGGTACCCATCCTGGAGTCTCCGATCCTGACTCGAATGCGGCGACTTCCGATCACCGGCAGCCCCTGCCAGATCATCACACGTGGCCCCTTTGCGATCAGGGTCGAGCCGGAAATTGGGCCGGCCCTATGGATGATTGGCCTATCGGTTAGGAACGAGAAACTCCGATGACAACAGCACCGTGTGTTCCTTGGGACCCTGCGAGGTAGCGCGAACCGAAACATCGTGCCCAGCGGCCTGTGCTCGGAGTGCTCCCACTGTGCATTCTTCGCGAGGTCGCACTGAGAAAGCGTCGAAGCTGTAGTGCCTCATGGCGTTCAAGTGGCCAATTCGATTGATGTCGTCATCCGAAACACCTCCAACGGACTCCCAGAAGATCTCGGGGGACCGAGGCCAGGTTGTGTCGGAATGGGGGTAGTCACACTCCCACGTGACGTTATCCAAGTTCAGATGGCGCCTGTTCTCGATCCCAAAGGCGTCGGTGATGAAACAGGTGATGATGTGCTCGTTGAACACCTGACTAGGGAGCTTCTCGCCGAAGCTCTGACCCGTCCACGTCTTGTGCGTCTTGTAGGAATGGTCAATCCGCTCGAGAAAGTACGGTATCCAGCCGATCCCGCCCTCGGACAATGCGATCTTGATGTCCGGAAATTTGCGAAGTACGGGTGACCAAATGAGGTCAGCGGCTGCCTGGACGATATTGATCGGCGACAGCGTCATGAGGACGTCGATGGGTGCATCGGGTGCGGTGACAATCAATTGCGAGGAAGAACCGATGTGCATATTGACGACGACGCCACAGTCTGAACAGGCCTTCCAAAAAGGATCCCAGTAGTCGGAGTGGAGGCTCGGCCATCCGAGCTTGTGGGGATTCTCGGAGAATGTGACTGCACGTGCACCCTTTTCCGCACAGCGTCGGATTTCGGAAGCCATGATCTGAGGATCCCAGATGGCTGGAATCGGGCAGGCGATGAAGCGACCAGGATAGGTGCCGCACCACTCATCGATGTGCCAATCGTTATATGCCCGGACCATGGCCAGCGCCACGTCCTTGTCAGCCGTGCGGGCGAACAGCTGCCCGCAGAATCCCGTGAAGGAGGGAAAGTTGAGTGACCCGAGCACGCCATTGGCGTTCATTTCCTTGACCCGCTCGTGGATGTCCCAAGTCCCGCGGCGAATCTCTTCGAAGGACGTGGGCTCCATCCCGAACTCCTCTGGGGGACGACCTGCCACTGCATTCAGGGCCACATTGGTGATCTCGACCCCTTCGTACGTCCATGCGCTAGTGCCATCGTCGCGGGTTGTGAACTTCGGGGCGAGATCGGCGTACTTTGCAGGCAGTCTGCCTTCAAACAGATGCGGCGGCTCTACGACGTGGTCGTCGACGCTCACCAGAATCATATCTTCCAGTTGCACGGGCCCCTCCCTTCTCTTGACCAGAGGTCATCGTCATATTCAACCATGAAAAGTGCACTTCTCCTGAAAGACTAATCACATTCTACCTCGGTGTCGACCGGGTAGCGTGTGGAAGCAGCAGACGCTGGAGAGTCCGGGGCACCTTCAGCTGGCTCGGTCTGGTGGGGACAGGTGAAGTAACCGGTACATGTTTTCTCCCATCATCTTCTTGAGATCATCTGGGGAAAACAGGTCGGCCATCTCCTTCGCCCAGTGCAGAGGGTCCGCCATTCCTTCGGGGTGTGGATAGTCGGATCCAAACAGAATGTGGTCGGGAGACATCAGGTCGACAAGGTCTTCAATGGAGTCCTCCCAGAACGGATTGATCCAGACGTTCCGGAGGAATACGTCGCGGGGATGCTCGGCGAATACTTGGGGCATTTTGGCATACGTCTTTTCCATCGCCTTGAGGCATGAATGGGCCCAGTTGCCACCATTCTCGATGCTCGCGAGCCGCACCCCGGGGAACCGGCTGAGCATGCCGTGGCAAATGGCCGATGTGATGGCGTCACTGATGGCCCGCCCAGGCGTCACCGCGTCATTGAAGGGCTGCGGTCGGAATGCCTGCATCTCGCGAGATGACCCTTCCCATGCATTCACGTAGTTCTGGTAGCCCGAATCGGAGGCGTGCAGCGCGACCAAGACCTCAGAGTCTTCAATACGCGCCCAGAACGGATCGAATTCTGGAAGGAATGGCGATCGCGTGCCTCGAAATCCGGCAACCGGAGCCGGCCGGAGGAGTACGGTCCTCGCTCCATTCTCGAGCAACCACTCCAACTCGGCGATACCGCGCTCGGGAATGCATGGATTCACGATCGGGGTGGCGAAGATCCGATTCTTGAAGTTGAATGCCCATTCGTCGAACAGCCACTGATTGAAGGCATGGATCACTGTGCAAGTGAGTTCGGGATCGTCGGTGAAGCGAACCTCGAGCAGGCTGGCCAGAGTCGGGAACATAAGCGCAGCATCCAGGCCGAGCTCGTCCAGCAGCTCAAGGCGGGGTGCGGCGCTGCGGAAGGCATCCACGGCTCGCATGGGCTTGCCGGTGATCTCGCGAAGTGACTTACCCTCAGGATTGTTCCCGCCGAAATAGTCGGCGAATGCGCCGGGTCTGGCGACTACCTCGAATGTCGGGTTGGGGATGTAGTCACTGATCGTATTGTCCACGGCGATCTTGGTCCGTCCGTTGACTTGGACATATCTTATGAGGCCCTCGTAGCCGTTCGGGAGATGCCTCGTAAAGGCATCCTCCGTCTCGTAGAGGTGGTTGTCTGCATCAAATACGGGGAAGTCGAGTCTGTGCATGGTTGCTCTCCTTGTGTGGAAGTGATGGGTGTTCTAGTCCTCATAGACCAGCCGTCCGCCGACGAAGGTGGCCCGAACCGCGTCTGAGGTTGGACTACTCAGAGCATCAGCCAATGGAACGTGCAGTAGACACAGATCGGCCCTGGCTCCCACGATGATCCTCTGTGGCGTGGCAGGGTCATCTGGAGAGCCGAGGAAAAGCTCGAGGGCGCTCATCGGGCTCATCCGCTCTTCCTTTCCGAGCACGCGGCCTGACGGCGACTGACGAACTGTGGCAGCGGCGATCGCGGCCCAAGGGTCAAGGGACCCAAAAGGCGCGTCTGTGCCGGCCGCCAGAGGGATGCCGGCAACGCGGAGAGACTCACATCGATAGAGCATGGCGAGTTGAGATGCCCGCAAGGTGGCGAGGTACTGGTCCCCACGCTCGGCGATAAAGTGCGGTTGCGTCACGACAGTTACACCGCAGGCATTGGCGAGTGGATCGAGATCCGTTGGAAACAGTGACGCGTGTTCGATGCGGTCGCCCCGGCACGATCCCGCCCCCTTGAGTGCGGTAAGCGCGAGTACCAACTGAACCTCGGTGACGCAATGAATGGCCACACAGATGGAGCTGCGATGGATGTCGGTGACCAACGAAGTGAGCTGGTCAAGGCTCGGAAGCGTATCGTCATCAAGCATTACCTTGACTGGTCCGCGGCTCACCCCGGTGGTTGTTCTGAGTTCGGCCCCCGTCGGGGCCATCAAATGAAGATTCTGAGGGATCCTGCCCTCCTCGCGGGCAGAGACAAGCACATCGAGATCACTTGACGAGCAGCCTGCCGTGGCGTCGGTGAAGCCTGTCACTCCATAGGAGGCGGCCAGGGCCGCCAGATCGGCAAGGTCCGAACCGCTCAGGGCGGACAGGTGCCGGATCAGATGATCGGCTCGCCACAGTCGACCAGTCGCCCTTCCGTTGCCATCTCGTTCGATTCCCGGATGGCGGTTTTCCTCAAGATCTGCTGCCTCCACTCCAGCACTGTTCATCATCCACAGTGAACCGGACCGGTGTTGGATCCGAACTGGTACGCCGAGAACCATGGCATCGATCCGGTAGCGATCTAGGTCGCCAGCAACCGACTCGTGATATCCGAATGCTCGCACCCAGTTGCCGGCCGCTTTCCGGGAGGCCGCAACCAACGAGCGACGAAGTTGTTCTGTGTCGGTAACTTGTGGTGGTCCTACCTGGAGTGATTTCAATGAGGCGGCGGCGGACCGAAGATGGACGTGGTGATCATGAAGGCCAGGAATCAATGCAGCGTCTCGCGCCGACATTGAAGCCCCCCCTGGCGTCGCAAGTGTGGCCCCATGTCCCTGATGAGGCCGTCGTCGATGAACACGGACGTGATCCGACCGTCGACTTCGGCGTCTGTTATCAGCAGTCTCACGTCTTGCTCGATCCAATCCCTGGTAGACGGTCAATCATTCGGAAGACAGCTGCGTCCACCCGAAGAACATGTCGCGACCGGATTCACTCACGCCCTCAGGTCTGACGGGGTGTGCCAGCGGCATTTGAACTGCCTTGTCGGAGACCATCCGCCAGAACGGGGTCGACGTCAGTACCTCCGGTGACGAGGATGTGCTGTTCTCCACGGGCCGCCAAGATCGCCTCCATCTCGCGCGTGGCGCCATCGGGTGAGCCGTCGTACGCCACGCTCCCGTGCTCAACGATTACGGCCTTGTCTGCGATCTCCAGCACTCGGTCGATTTGTTGCTCCACAACAAGTATCGATGTGCCAAGTTTGTTGATTTCCCGGAGGCCGCCGTAGACGTCATCGACAACCAAAGGCGCTAGTCCGAGACACAGTTCGTCGGCGATCAACAGCTTGGGGGGAACCGTCAAGACCTTGGCGAGCGACAGGAGTCGCTGCTGACCTCCCGACAGCGTTCCGGCCCGTTGCTTTCTCCGGAGTCTGAGCATCGGGTACATCTCATATCCCTGCTCGAGGAGCAGGTCGACCTGTTTACGTCCCGCACGCAGCCGATAGGACAAGGTGAGATTCTCTTCCACAGTCAAGCTCGAGAAGATGGCCCTTCCCTCAGGCACATGAGCGACACCCATCCTGGAGATCCTGTGGGCCGACCGCCTGGTGACGTTGACCCCGTCGACAAAGAGAGACCCGTCTGTGGACGGCAGGAGCCCGCTGGCTACCCGGGCGATTGTCGACTTGCCGGCACCATTGGAGCCGAGCAACGCGACCACGGCGCCTTGCGGGATGTGAAAACTCACATCGAAGAGTGCTCGATAGGGGCCATAAGCCGCACAAATACCCGCAAGCTCAAGGGCTGGCTCGGCGCTTGTTGGTCCCGATTCGGAGGTCGTCGGGTCCTCGCTCATGATGTGATGCCCAGATAGGCGCGCCTGACTTCAGGCTCCGCCATTACCTCGTCAAAAGTTCCGTTGGCGATGATTCGCCCAAGGTCCATCACCACGGCCCTGTCGACGACTTCGCTGACCATTCCGAGATCATGTTCAACGAGAATCACCGCCATCCCACGCTCGCGCTGCAAGGTTCTGAGTACCGCCGCAAGTTCCCTTGTTTCGTGGACATCAAGGCCTGAGGATGGCTCGTCAGCCATAAGTAGGTCTGGCTTCCCGACGAGAGCCCGGGCGAGTTCGACAAGCCGGCACATTCCCAGACCCAGTGCCGACACCGGCGTGTCGCGAACAGCAACGAGATCAACTAGCTCGAGGACGTGCTCGACATTGTCCAGCTCATCGGGGTGAGGAGCGCTTCGATTGCAGAGGTCCTTCCATAAGCGTCCATCCCCGCGCCTCGCCCGTTCAGCAATCAGCAGGTGTCTTTCGACGGTGAGGTCAGGGAACACCTCGATGCGTTGGTAGGTACGGCCGATTCCAAGCCTGGCCCGCTTATAGGTGGGCAGACGATCGACTGTGGTTCCTTTGAATCCAATTGACCCGGAATCGCTGCGATATTGGCCGCAGATGCAGTTGAAGAACGTTGTCTTTCCGGCGCCGTTCGGTCCTACGAGGCCGACACTCTCACCGGGAGCAACAACGAAGTCAACGTTGTCGACAGCTACAACACCACCAAATGTCTTCCTGACCGAACGAGCGACGAGAAGCGGTGAGTCGTTCTCCTCGTCCGACGGACTCGGGGCGGGAGGAGGGGTGAGGTAGCTAACCACCATCGAGCTCCGACGACGCATCGCTGACTGCGACGAACCTGGTGGAGTCGAGCGGAGCCACACCTGATGCCGCTGAGGGGAAGGACAAATCGCGCTCACGAGGTTGGCCGTCGGGCTGAGGCTCCGCGATCGAGGACGGAAACAACAGACGTTGAACTTGCATCGTGAACTTGCGCTTCTGGAACTCCAGAATTCCTTCCGGATGACGAGCGTACGTCAATGCACCGACTGCGAATAGGACGATAGTCAGTCCCTGGAACCGCGCCGGTGCGTACGTCAACAGTTGTTGAACCACCACGAACCCAATCCCCCCAGCGATTGCTCCTTCAACAGTGGTTACGCCTGTTGTGAGCACGATAACAACGAAGACCAGGGACAGTTGATAGTTGAATTGGTTTGGATTCGCGTTCTGGGTGTTCAGCACGAGAAGGGTTCCTCCGATGCCGGCGACAACACCGGAGAGTGCAAAGACGATGACTTTCTGCCGTGTCAGATTGATGCCGAGTCCGGAGGCTGCTGTCTCACTTCCACGCATGGCGCTGAGGTATTGACCGACAGTTCCCTTTCTCACCAAGAGGACGACGAATACGGTGAGGACCAGCACCACCATCGCCAATATGAAGAATTGATGGCCGCTGGTCTCATAGAAGTTAAAAGGCGCGGTCCACGCGGTCTGCAGGTTGATTCCACTACCGCCTGTGATCGCGTGGATGGGGAAGATGCTGGAGTCAAAGAACAAAGCGGCTGCGAGAGTCATGAGCGCCAGGCCGAGGCCTCGAAGTCGAAGCGACAGTAGGGCCAGCACGATGGCGATCACAGCCGCGACGAATCCTCCGATGAGGAGGCCAATTATGAGGTTGATTCCGGAGTGGCTGGCTAGCTGGACTGCGGTGAACGCGCCAACACCTGCCAAGGTGCCCTGAGCGAGCGAGAGTTGACCGCCCATGCCCGTGACCATGGTGATGGACAAGAAGATGGTCGAGAACGCAAGACCTGAATTGAGGACGTTCTCCCAGTTGGGTGGGACCCAGCTCAGCATGGAGGCGACAAACGCTACGAGCACAATTACCCAGAGTGTGCTTACGAGCCGCCTCATCTGAGGGAGTCGCATTGAAGCTGCCAACGGAGGTGCGGGTGCATCAACGGAGGCGAGCGGGTCCTTGTTCTGGTCGAGTGTTCGAAGCCCGGGGACAAAGAGAAGAGCCAAGACAAGGACAATGAACGGTATGGCTGGGAGGACTGACGAGTAGAAGATGCTCTGCGTCGGAATGTACCCCTGTAAGAGCAGCGACACGACACCGAGGAGAATTCCGAATAGCGCAGCCCGGGGTAGGGACCGGAGGCTGGCGCATGCGGCTGCGGCGATAGCAGCCACCATCAAGGTGATGAAGTTCTGGGCCTGAAGTTCTGGATATGCGGGAGCGAGAAGCACGCCGGCCAGACCGGCCAGCAAGCTCGAGATCGCCCACGCGACAGAGACGACACCACCGGCGTTGCCGCCTTCGAGCTGCACCAGGCGTCGACTTTCTACGGCCGCCCGCATTTTCAAACCAAGGCCAGTAAAGTTAATGACAACGAGGACGGCGATCAGGGTAGCTGCAGTGACTACGACGACACTCAGGTCATGTCCATTGACCGGGTACCCGGCAAGAGTCATGTAGACGGTGTCCTGATTGAAGAGGATCGTCGGAGGGTTGTACAGCGTCTGATTGCCGAAGATCACCGAGAGCAGGGAGGGAATCCCCACCAGGAGAGCGATGCCGGTGACGATTTTTGCCATCGAATTCGTATTTGCGATGCGCCGAAACAGCAATACGTCGATGACCAGACCCAAGAGAGGTGCGCCGAGAACGACCGCAATGACGAAGGACAGCCAAAGAGGGAGGCCGGCATTTGAGCTGAGGATGATGAATATGAAGGCGGAAGCGAAAGCCTGGGCGCCGAACGCAAAATTGAATACGCCCGTCGTCTGGTATGTGAGCACCAAACCGACGGCAAAGAGAGCATAGGCGCAGCCGTACGGAATGCCGGGAATTGCGAATCCGAGGAACTGCTCCACTCCAATCCTCGCTTCTAGCCGCGCGTTTCGTGGATCACGTGCCGGGGGTTCCGGCCGGTGATGTGACCGGCACCGGATTATGGGGGGCCGGATCCGATCTGTTGATGTTGAAGCAGACGAAGACCTGATGCCCCGTGCCCAGAACCGACACGTATTGAGTTCCCTTGACCCTGATGAAAGCTTCGCACGTATTCGTCGCTCTCGTATGCGATGTGGCCCAATTCACAGGGAAGTACAAACCGTTCGCAGTCCACGAGGACAACATGTTCCCTTGCAGCACCACGTTGGCCTGGGTGAGATTCGATCCGGCATTCTTCACCGCCTGGGCAAAGAGGGCCGCAGACGCCCATCCCTGTATCGCAAGTTCACTTCGGGCGTCAGATGGTGCGTACTTCTTCATCGCTGAAAGATAGGTCTTCATTCCCGGGTAGTACTGAGTTGGCGCAGAGAACGGAACGTGTGCGACTCCAAAGTAGACGCCCTGAATCAGGTTCCCGTAGTGGTTGAGGGTGGTCTGGTCGCTTCCGTTCAGCCAATACTGATTGGTCTTTACCCCGTACTGCTTGAGACTCCGCGCTAACGAGATGTTATCCGTGACGTCCATACAGCTGACCACAAGTTGGGCACCAGAAGACTTGATCTGTTGAACGTCAGGTGTGATGTTTCCGCCGTAAGGTACGTTCAGATCGGTGTACGCCTGTTTGATCCCAGCCTTCTTGAGCCCGGTATTGGCCGCGCTGCAGGCGGCAGAGGATGCTGCGACCCCGTACGCAAGGGTCGCGTAAGAGCGGGCCTTGATCTTCTTCATGAGGTAGGCCACGTAATAGGCGATTTGGGGATAGTAGAGAGCCGACCCTCCCGTCGAGTACAGGTTGGGCGGCCCCGCCCAATTGCCGGTTACGTTGTAGCCGTACGTCGGGGTGCACGTCTCGGCAAGATAGTTGGGCGCAAAGAAGGGCGTTGCCACACCGACGAGGCTGAACGCGTGGTCCTGGTTGATGGCTGTATGGACCAACTGGCTGTACTGGCTCGGATTGCCTTCGTCGTCGAGGCTGTAGGAGAGACTGATCTTTCGCCCGTTTACACCGCCCTTGCTGTTGATGTAAGAGAAATAGGCCCTTGCTCCGGGCACCATGGCGCCGAAGTCGCCTGCCAAAGGTCCCGTCTGGGTTGATATGGCGGCGACATTGATGTTCTTTGATGTCACACCTGGCGAGCCGGTGGCCTGACCGCTGGGGCAACCCGGAACAGAGCCTGCAGGTGCGGTTGAGCTCGTCAGCGTCGCCGCTGCGGACGAACTCGTGGTGTCGGCGGAGGCCGCGGTGGTCGCCGTCGCAGCACCCCCACCGGTGCAGGCGGCGAGCACGAGCGACATCGACAGCGCCAGAAATGTCGAGGTCGCTGCCCTCCCCCGTCTCGAAGGTCGCTGTGCCTCACGTTCGGATACCGACCGATTCCAAACAGACGAATTGAATCCCATCATCTTCCCCCCTTGGTCTCTCATTTTCCTGATATGTCCGTGCACTACCACTCCCGCTCGCTCCTCACATTGGGGACGTCGGCCGAACCGAGGAGATTGAAGCCGCCGCCAACCCCTGGGCAACCTGCCGAACTCGAGCGCTGGAGATCATCTTGCATCAACGTCGTTCACCCCCCAGGGCACCTGATCAAACCCTCGTTCCTCAGCGGCCTCCGAACCGGATCATGCCGCCCCAGTTCCGGAGGTAAAGTAGGCTTCTTCAGAACCGAAAGTCAACTAGGTCGATTTCGACATAGATTAGTCGCGATCCGAGGGGGCGTACACGACGGCCTATAGGAGCGGTGCGCCGGTGGTTCCGGTTGGCCCAAGGGGTCCGCTCGACGTCTACGAGAACCACCTCTCAACGTCGGGTCTAATTACCTTTCCCATTGCGTTTCGCGGAAGCGTCCGAAACGTCCACCGCTGTGGGACCTTGTACTTGGCCAGTGAGGCAACGCAATGAGCGACGAGCTTGTCCTCGTCGATGTTCGAGCCTGGCTCCAACTCCACGGCGGCAGCGACCCGTTGACCGAGTCGTTCGTCGGGATAGCCGACTACCGACGCGCCGACAACACCTGTCAATTCTAGGATCACTCGCTCGACCTCGGCCGGATACACGTTCGACCCCCCTCGCAATATGAGAGACGTGCGGCGCCCGTTGACGAAGAGCTCATCTTCGTGGATGTGACCGAGATCGCCTGTGTGGAGGCGGCCGGTATCGTCTAATGATCCGGCGGCCGGACGGTTGTGGTATCCGAGCATCGGACGGTAGACGCCGCTCCATGGCCCGGTCGTTGCGCCAGAGACCAGCAGCTCACCTTCTGTGTTCTGTCGACCGTGGCCGTCAATGGAAGCGGTCTCGACCTTCAGATGAGGAAGGATGTAGCCACTTGAATCATCGTCGGACACCCGGTCACGAGGTTGAATAGAGACAACCGTCGGGACCTCTGTCAGCCCGTAGGTCGTGTGGATTCGCCGATTGAATTTCCGCTCGAATGCGGATCGGATTGGCGTCGGCAACTCGGCTCCGCCAGTCCAGACGTCCTGGAGTGCCTCAAGCTGCATGGGTTCAACCTCATCGCTTGATGCCAAGCCGTGGAGCATCGTGGGAACTCCGAACCACGAGTTGATCTGCTCCTGTTGAATCCACTGGGCGATTCCGACGGGATCGACGCGATCCATGACAACCTGCGTTCCGCACGCTTGAGCTGCGAGCAGGGTGCTGGTCACCTGCAGATTCAAGATAGTGAGGGCTGCACAATCGCCGCGGCGGAGGCTGGCGTCGTAGCCTCTCGCTTCGACCAGCACAGCTCCCGGCAGTAAGAGATTGCGATGGGAGTGAATAACCCCTTTAGGTCGACCTGTGGTGCCGCTGGTGTACGCGATGCCCGCGGGTTCGTCAAAGAGATCGGCGGGACGCGAATAGGATCCGTCGGCAGATTCGACGGAGCACAGGTCGCTGGGAATGGCCTTGACGACGAGATCCTTCTTTGCTGGCGCGAGACCATCAATTACGCTTTTCGAGGCGAGAAGCATGGAGGCGCCGGAGTCGGTGATGATGAAATCCTTCTCAGGGGGGGCCAGGTTGGTATTCAAACCGACCCATATGGCCCCGAGCCGCATGGCGGCGTGAAAAACCACAACAATGTCCGTTGTGTTGGGAATGCTCACTGCCACCCGGTGCCCCCGGCGAAGTCCCCAACCGTGAAGAATCTTGGCCATGGCGTCCGCTTCGGCATCGAGTTCCTCGTAGGTGAGGCGTCGATCTGACCCGATTACTGCCATGTGAGCAGGCTCGCGGTCCAAGGCAGCCTCGAGGCAGCTGCCAATAGTCGCGGGCAACCGGCGGACCTTCATATCGTCCTCACGGAGAACGAGACTATCCAATTACTGCTAGGAAGTTTTCGTCAGATGCGACTGCTGGTGCGTCGGGCCGGCTTACCCTTCTGGTCGGCACCGATGGCTGAAGCGCAGAAGTCCCAAACCTGATCCGGAGTCAAGTACCCCATCCTTTCGGAACCCAGGACGCGGGCCTCGATGACTCCTAGAACGAGCTGATGGAACAGCTGCACAGCTCTTTCGACATCGAGGTTCGGGCGAAGTCTCCCGGCGTCTGCGGCGTTCTGGATGAGCTCGCCCACGAGTCGAATCTGAGGGAGCATCGCATTGTCCAGATCGTTTGGCCGCGCCTCTGCCAGGCGATGTTGTTGAACCATGAACGCTCGGGTGACCGGAGCGGCACTTCCGGTGAGCTTGAAGAGTGCCTCGATATAGACCTTCAGCTTGATGACGGAATCCGGTTCGGCATCGCACCGCTTCCGGAGTCGAGGTTCGACCTCGGAAGCCAGAATCGTCTCGTGGATTGCCAAGAGTAGATCGTCCTTGGTTGCGAAGAAGAGGTAGAAGGTCCGGATCGACATGCCGGCCTCATCCACTACCTCCTGGACGGTAAACCCAGTATCGCCAGTGCCCCTGATCAGCTCGATCCCCGCCTTGACGAAGCGATCCGAACGGTCCCCTGCCCGTGCGCGAGCAGACTTCAGCGAACGCTCTACGCTTTGGTTCTTCCATGCAGGAATCGATTCGATATCGGCTGCTCCACCACTCGATGTCACGGGGGTTCCTTTCAAGCGCTGGATGGAATCTTCCACCCCTCCGGCGTTGTCTTGTCAAGTTCGGGCTGTCGCTAAGCGAGTCCCACCATCGTACCGGTGAGAAGTCGTCCTTCCTGGTAATCAGTCATTCTCAGTCGATGCGTTCATTGGGGTTGAGAATGAGGGCAACTCCGGTGCGTGCGGCAACGTGGCGAATTCAGACTTCTCGGCGGCGGTAGAACAAGATATGCAGTGACAGAGAACTTGACTGTAACGTCTACAACTTAACAGGCGAACCATCGGCTCGGGCGAGCGACGGAGACGGAACGAAGGAGGGGTAGGTTGATTGCACGCGATGTGGCTAGTTGTCGGGGCACCGGCAGGCCGGTACGGCTGCATCTGAGTTCATCGAGACGAAAGCATGGAGGCGGAGCCCGTCAAGCAGGCGCCCGATTGTCGTCCGAGCCTCGATGTAGACGTCGGAGATCGGCGCCGGTTTCCCCAAGAAGACCGGGCCGAGCCGCCACATGGGCAGCTCCGCCGCCAAATCGAGCGGTCCTTCCCATGGTCGTGCAATCGGGTGTTCGTTGGTCTGGACGGTGATCACCGGTGATGGCCAGGGCACTGCCGTGGTGTGTGGTGGTTCGCAGGGTATCGGTCTCGCCACCGCAGGAATTCTCCTTGACCAGGGATTACGGGTTGCAATCCTAGGGAGAAACCCCGATCATCTCGATGCCGCCGTGGAAAGGCTGGCCGGTCGTGGCACCGTGTGGGGCATCGCCACCGACGCCACTGACCTGGAGGCGCTCAGCCAGGCGTTCGACCTGATCAAGGGGCGGTGGAACCAGGTCAATGTTCTCGTGAACACGGTCGGATCGAGCGTTGTCGGCTCGTTCGAACAGTTAGACACTAAGGACTGGGATCGGGCCTTCAGCGAAGGCACGTTGAGTGCAGTCCGCTCGATCAAATTGGTCCTTCCTCTCATGCGAACAGCGGATTGGGGTCGCATCGTCAATGTCACGGCGATGTCGGTTCAGCACCAGTCGCCACTTCTCATCGCCTATACGGCCTCAAAGGCGGCACTGGCGAGTATCACCAAGAACTTCGCTCGATCACTCGCTCCGGACGGGATTCTGGTCAATGCGGTGGCACCGGGGAGCGTGCTGACGGGAGGGGTCGCCGATGCAGTGCGTGCCGTCGGCGGAGATCCTTCGGATCCTGTCGGCTCGTACGCGGTAATGGCTGAACGATTCGGCGCTCATATCGACCTGGGGAGAGTGGCCGATCCCTCGGAGGTGGCCCAGGTCGTTGCGTTCTGTGCGTCTCGTTCAAATACCTTCATGACCGGCGCCCATATCAATGTCGACGGCGGAAGCGATTTCACATAGCCAAGTACTGGCTGGATTCGAAGAGTCTCTACGTGCGAATCGCCGCGTGTTCCTCGAACCACGCTTCGGCTTCCCGGAGCATGGCGAGTGAAGCGCCCGCTTCGGGAGCCATCAGATCGAAACCGTGAGGTGCACCGGCATAGACACGGAGATCGGTGGGTACTCCTGCGTGTGTCAATCGCGTGGCATAGTCGATGTCCTCGTCGAAGAATCCGTCTGCGCCTCCGACTATCATGATGGTGGGAGGCAGGCCGTTTAGTTCCATGGCTCGGGATGGAGCGGCAACCGGGGGCACGGTGCCGCCGTAGAGATCACCGAGGTACGCCCGCCAGCCGAGTTCGTTGGCCTGTGGTGGCCAGACGGACGCATCCCACCTGCTTGAGGTCGTGTGCTGACGATCGTCGATCATCGGATAGATGAGCAACTGTCCAGCCAATCCCAGGCCCTCGTCTCGAGCGGACAACGCCAGGGCCGCGGCCAATCCGCCACCAGCACTCGCTCCCCCTACGACGATCCGCTCTGGGTCAATACTGAGCTCGTCGGCCCGATCCCTCACCCACCGCAGCGCTTGCCGGCTGTCATTGAGCGCTGCCGGGAAAGGATGCTCTGGTGCCAACCGATAGTCGACCGACAAAGCGATGCACCCGAACCGTTTGGACCAATCCTGAAGGCGTGCAGCGTCCATCATGGCGGACCCAATCATGAATCCACCACCGTGCAACCAGATCAGGCATGGACATGGCCCATCTTGATCCGGAACAAACATCTCGACCGAAAGTTCGGATTCGCCAATGACGACGGTCCGACGCGATACGCCAGTGATCGGGGGCGGGGGCTGAATCAACTTCTCAAGCGAGGCGCGCATCTCCGCTAGGTCGACCGCCGGACCGCCAAACCCAACATCGAGTCCACTGAGATGAGCAAATTCTGGATCCAGAACAGGTGTAGTCATGGTTTGAGTTCCTTGCTATAGGTTGCTTCGTCGCTAGTTCATTGCGTAGCCGAATATCCGCCAAGTCGTCACGTCGAATCGTGCCGCTTGGCACCACCCTCAGCCCTTCTTTCCTCAGGCACCTCATTGGCCTCATCGCCAAGGTCGTTGACCACGACGGTGGCGCCGGCCCGTGTCAGAGGGGGTGATCCGCGCCACGCCGCTCGCCAAGCGCCGGTCATGAGAGTGCACCGTTGACTCGAATCAATCGTCAGCATCCAGCCTCCAAACGCGTCTGTGGTCCTCGGCGGCTTCTTCACGCGCTCAATCTTGGGATCGCCAGTGAGATTTGTCTTCTCGGTATAGCAAAGTTACGTTTGCACTCGCTGCAGAGTCCGTGTCACTGTCGGTGCGTTGCGTGCGAAGCTGCTCGAGACAGCCGACTTCACTCGAGGAAAATGGCGATCAGGCCGCACTTGGTGCGGTCGTTGCCGGCTTTGCCGGCGCGTTGCTTCTGATCGTGCAATTCGGCCTGACCAAAGGAGGATGTTGTGGACCTGAACGGCAACTCAGCCGTCGTAACGGGCGGCGTCGGAGGGCTAGGAGAAGCCACAGTTCGGGAGTTGACCGCAGCGGGAATGCGCGTCGTCATCGCTGATCTAGACGACAAACGCGGCGAGGCACTCGCGGATGAAATTGGTGCGAGGTTCGTTCATACTGACGTCACCGACGAGGATTCACTCGGATTGGCAGTTGCCGCTGCCGTCTCCGAAGGTCCTCTGCGTGTTGCCGTAAGCGCGCATGGGGGACCCGTCACGGTCGGCCGGGTGGTCGGGCGTGACGGATCGCCACTTTCGCTGGCTGGATTTCGAAGCACAATTGACGCCTACCTCACCGGGACATTCAATGTCCTGCGCCTGGCTTCGGCTGCGATGGCTGCCACCGAGCCAGATGAGCAAGGCAATAGGGGAGTCATCGTGAGCACGGCGTCCATCGCCGCCTACGAAGGACAGATTGGGCAGTCTCCGTATGCGGCTGCCAAGGGTGGGGTCGTGGCGCTGACACTCGTTGCCGCTCGCGATCTTGCTCCACTGGGAATACGCGTAATGACCATTGCGCCTGGCACCATGTACACGCCCGCTTTTCGCATGCCAGTGGAGGAGGCTCAAGCTCGTTGGGGGACTGCCGTTCCATTTCCAGCTCGCATGGGACGTCCACACGAGTACGCAGAGTTGGTGGAGCACATCGCCAGGAATGACTACCTCAATGGGGAAACCATCCGACTTGATGGGGCTCAGCGATTCGCTCCCAAGTAGGAGATTACCTTTGTTGATGCGACGGGGCGAGGGAAGTCAAATCAGCAGAAGCTCCAATCCGTCTTGGGCCGCCAGCTGCGGTCAGCGTCGCCCCGAGTTCAGCTTCGCGATGACGTATTGAACTTACGACCAGCCGCGTAGCGCCGCCACGACTCCACCATCGATGAGAAAGTCGGTGCCCGTCACGAATGATGCTTCGGGACCGACGAGCCAAGCAACCAGGCCGGCGATATCTGCGGACGTTCCCATGCGCGGCACGGGGCTGCCCTCAAGCATCTCACTCATAAACGGTTGCGCAGCACTTTCTTGATGACCCATAGGGGTCGCGATCATGCCTGGGCTGAGGGAGACGATCCGAGCTCCGCGTGCGCCCCACGGTTTGGCTGCGGCCACCACGCGGAGGATAACCCCGCGCTTCGAGATGGCGTAGGCCTCAGAAGGATCGACATCCGGTCCTAGCCCAGTAGCTGCCACGACCGAATCTGCACGGGCGGTGGCAAGAGCCCATTCGCTCTCACTCGACGTCGGCCATAGATGGCCGGCCATACTCGCAATGAACACTCCGACGGTGCCTTGAACAGACAATTCCTCGAAGCTCTCAATCAGGAGGGAAGTTCCACCGAGGTTAACCTCGAGGATTCGGCGACCTGAGGCCATTGACGGGGAAAGTCCGGCGGTATGAATCAGTGCCGAGAGCCTGCCGCTCTCGGCCGTCAACGTGACCAAGCCATCCACCGAAGAACGATTGCTGACATCGAATTGGTAGCCCACGACATCGAATCCTTCGTCAGTGAGCGTACTCACGGTAGAACCAAGCCTGTCGCCGTCGGCCTCAGCGAGAACGATGCGGTGTCCCGACCCGAGCCTCCGAGCGCATGCAATGCCCATTCCGCCCGCACCCGTGACCACTATGACCGACTTCATGGGATTTTGGGAGACGACACGAAGGCGCCCAGAGTGTCGTTGACGAGACTGTCGCGGGGTCGCGTGAGGGAGGGTAATGACCATTCGGAACGATGCATCACGGTTGTCTCCTTGGCGGGTGGATCTCAAATGAGAAGCTGGTGCTACTGGTTGAGCCGCTATTGGCCGGATCGTAGCCTCGGAGCCGCAAGCAAACTACGAATTGGAGAATGCTACTGTTCCTGACGGAAAGGCAGATAGCCACGGAGATGATCGGGTGCCCCTTGCGGTGAATAGCGAACACCAGGTAGCGGAATTCCGAAGCGAATTGGTGAACTGGATAGCCGAGCACCTGGATGACCTGACGCCGAAGTATGCGGGCCACGGCTCGACTGTCGAGATCCTCGATCATCAACGGGCCGTTCAGCGCTTGCTGTTTGACCGAGGATTCATGCGTCGGGGATGGCCGGAGGTGGTTGGTGGATTCGGCGGATCGCCGCTTCAGCGGGCGGTGTTGGGCGAGGAGCTGACGGGCAGGGGTCTTGTTCACTCCTCTGCTTTCTCGATGCCGGAGGTGCTCGGACCCGCCGTGGTGAAGTACGCCCGCCCTGAGCTTGCGGGCGAAGTCATACTTCCGATGCTGAGCGGGGGCGAACTCTGGTGTCAGGGCTTCTCCGAACCCGAGGCTGGGAGTGATCTGGGATCCATGCGGACGAGCGCTCGCTCCAGCGGCGGAGACTGGATTATCTCTGGACAGAAGCTGTGGACAAGTTGGGCGCATCACGCAAGTCGTTGTATCGTTCTCGCCCGAACAGGCACTCCAGAGAGTGGCTCGAAGGGAATCACCGCCTTCTTCGTCGACATGGATAGCCCCGGAATATCGGTTCGTCCGTTGGAGACGATGGCCCTTGTGGACGAGTTCTGTGAGACGTTCTTTGACGACGTCCATGTGTCAGAGAGCAGAATTCTTGGCGAGATCAACGAAGGTTGGGCCATCGCCCAGTTCATCCTGAGTTGCGAGCGGGGCCCCATCTTCTGGCAGCGAAATTCATGGTTGCTGCACCATCTGTCGTTACTGTGCGGGCAAATCATGCCAGGGGACTGCGACGCCGAGCGGGCGATCGGCGAGGCATTCGCTGATGTCATCACGTTGCGGGCCCAGTCTCGTGGCACTCAGTACCGGGTGGCAGCGGGAGAGCTCCTGGGACCAGACGCCTCCATTGACAAGATTCTCATCGCCACAGCGGATCAGGCAGTATTCAACGCGGCCCAGCAAATCCTCCCTGGGATTGTCGAGTTTGCCGATTCCCCCATGGCCGACCGGTGGCGGAAGGAGTGGCTCTACTCGAGAGCAGCCACCATCTATGGCGGAACCAGCGAAATCCAACGCGACATCGTCTCTGGGCGTTTGCTGGGCTTGGTTCGGACGCCCTGATGGAGGCGTTGGAGCTTGAGGCCGTCGCGGCGACCCTCTTTGAAGTCGCGGAACGATTCGATGGGGGAGAACTGACGGACCGTCTCGACGAATTCGGATGGCTGGACCTCTACGCGACCGAGCGATCCGACGCGGTACCTGCGCTTTTTTTGGCGCAGGGTCGGTCCGGAGCATGGTCTTCGTCCCTCCACGATATACTCGCCGCCAACCTAGGGGCGCGCATTTCGCGGGAATCGACCGTGCTCATCCCAATGCCGCATCATGAGGTATCGGTCGAAGTACAGGGAGCCCTGGGCACACTTGACGGGCTGATGGTTGGTGCTCGATCCAGTGCCGGCCCGCTCATCGCAGTAGGGGGCACCGAGCCGGAAATGCAGATCCTCGAAGTTCCCCGACAACAGGCGACGGTCACGACGCCAGGCGGTCTCGATGCCCGTCTGGCGATGAATAGAGTAACCGGCCAGATCAGTGATTGGGAGGTGCTGGCCGAAGGGGACGAGGCATTCGATCGGTGGAGAAGCGCTGTGGCCGAAGCCCGGCGATCGCTTGCATTCGGCATCTGCGGGGCCATGGAGGCAATGCTCGATCTGGCGGTAGTCCACGCAAACGAGCGCGTGCAATTTGGTCGGCCCATAGGCACCTTCCAGGCCGTCAGGCACCGGCTGGCCCTATGTCGAGTCATGATCGCCGGCGCAATTGCAGTGGCCGCGGCAAGCGCGACGAGCGATGAGCCCGAGTTCGCCGCATTGCTTGCAAAGATGATCGCCGGTCGCGCCCAGCTGTCGGTGGGTACGCACTGTCAGCAGGTACTGGCCGGGATCGGCTTTACCGCAGAACATCCCTTCCATTCGTATTTGGCCCGGTGCATCACTCTGGACCGGTTGTTCGGGTCTGCGTCAGAACTTGCTCCGGTGGTCGGGCGGACTCTCATCCGTCGCGGCGAGGTACCCCGCTTGGTGGAACTCTGAGTATGTCGTCACCGGTAAAGGTCGAGGACCGTGGTGCCGTTCGAATCGTCACCCTCAATCGACCGGAGAAACTGAACGCAATCAGTGGCGAGCTCCATAGCGCGCTCCTTGTCGTCCTTCGAGAGCTCCGAGGGTCCAACACCACGAGGGCCGCCGTTCTGACCGGCTCAGGTCGTGCATTCAGTGCAGGTGCGGACATGGACCTGATCAAACGCATGCAGGATGACCGCACTGTTCGGGATGAAACTATGGCCACGGCCCGCGCTCTGTTTGAAGAGTTCACAGCTCTGAAGATTCCAGTTGTGGCGGCCGTCAATGGGCCCGCGGTGGGGGCCGGATGCACTCTGGCTCTCCTGTGTGATGTGGTCGTCATGCAGGAGTCCTCTTTTTTGGCAGAGCCTCGGGTCTCGGTGGGCCTGGTTCCCGGAGATGGTGCATCGCTCGTGTGGCCTCTTCTCGGTGGTCTTGCAGTGGCCAAGGCGTACCTCCTGACTGGCGACAGGATCACCGCGCCAGAAGCCTGGCGTCTCGGGTTGGTTCACCAAGTGGTTGAATCCGGCCCCCTTGGTGCCGCGATACGCATTGCGGAGCGTCTGGCGGGCTTTCCGGCACTCGGCGTCCAAGAGACCAAGCGGATTTTGAATCTCCATATCATGGGCTCGTGGTTGGACGAAGCGATTGAAGCCGAATCCCGCTGCTTCGACGACGACGAACACCGAAGGGCAATTCCGTGAAGGACCGGGTGGCAATCGTAACTGGGGGAACACGCGGTCTCGGAGCCGCGGTGAGCACCGCACTTCTTGAGAAGAACGTCATGGTTGCTGCGGCCTTCCGTCACGACGACGTCACCGCGCAGGCCTTCAAGCGGAAACACGGTGATCGACTTGATGTCCACATGGTCGACGTCACCAACGCTGAGGCTTGCACCGAACTTGTCGATTCGGTGGTCTCTGCGCACGGCAGACTGGACTATCTGGTCAACAACGCAGGCGCGGTTCGAGAGTCCACCATTCCAGATATCACGCCGGTGGCATGGAACGAGGCGCTGGCTCTCAACCTTTCGGCCGCCTTCTTCATGTCCCAGGCTGCTCTCATCCGCATGAAGGAGCAGTGCTTCGGCCGGATCGTCAATGTGAGTTCGGTCTCGGCCACGATGGGTACACCGTTTCAAGCTGACTATGCCGCCGCCAAGGCGGGCTTGGTGGGATTGACGAGATCGCTTGCCAGGGGTGCTGCACGCTCGTCGGTGACGGTGAATTGCTTGGTGCTCGGCGGGTTCGAGACGGACCTGCTCAATGATTTGACGTTGACCAAGCGGTCGGTGGTCGAGGGTTCGGTTCCCGTAGGAAGATTCGGTCGACCTGACGAGTTTGCCCATGCGGTCCTCTCGCTGCTCGATGACAGGGCCTCGTATATCACGGGCGCGACGCTCACCGTCGACGGTGGACTGAGCATGGGCGGTTAGCACGGATGCATTTGAAGGAGCCGGAAGTTGCCTGACTAGCGCTACACGAACCGAACCGGAAGGCGCCTCCAACCGCGGACCGTCGAGGTGTGCACTCGCTCGGCGTTCTCGAGGTCGATTTGCCAATTCGGAAATCGAGTAAGCACCTCCTCGAGGGCGATGCGGCCCTCCAACCTGGCCAACGCCGCACCAACACAAAAGTGCAGCCCATGTCCGAAGGTCACGTGGTGGTCGATCTTGCGACGGACGTCAAACCGATCAGGGTGTTCGAACTGGCGTTCATCTCGGTTGGCCGATGCAGTGAGCAGCAACAGTGTCGACCCTTTGGGAACTACGGTCTCATGAATCTCGACGTCCCGTTGCACGTAACGGGCTTGGACCGGCGAGGGTGGCTCGTAGCGAAGAATCTCCTCGACGGCGTTGCCGATGAGTGATCGATCTTCAAGGAGATGTCGACGCTGCTCTTCATGCGATCCAAGTAGGTAGCCAGTCCAGCCAATAAGCTTGGTCGTGGTTTCATTGCCTGCAGCTGCCAAGAGCAGGGCGTAGTTCAGCACTTCCTCTTCGCCGAGTCGGCGTTCGATGCCATCCTCATCCGTAAAGGTCACCTCAATCAGATCAGTGACGAGGTCATCCGCGGGGTGGTCACGCCGGAACTTAACGTAATCGGCGAAGTTCGAGGTGTCGTTGGAGTCGATCACGGCGTCGGCGTTGGGCAATCTTCCATCCTCGATCTGGAGGTTTTCGTCGATCCGATCGCGCACCGCGACCTGATCTTCTTCTGGGATCCCGAGGATGTTGCCGATGACGCGCATCGGCAGGTCAGCTCCCAGATCACGGACGAAGTCGAAACCCTCCTCGCCCACGAAAGGATCGAGCGCCTCGCTGCAGTAGCGGCGCATCTGGTCCTCGAGTAGCGCGACCCGGCGAGGAGTGAAGACGCGATTCATGAGCCGCCGGTGCAGATTGTGGATCGGAGGATCCTCGAAGATGAACATCCCTTTGGGTATCTCCATGCCGGACTGGATCATTTCAAGGAGGGTGCCCCGAGCTGAACTGAAGGTCTGCCAATCGATCGAACAGGATTCGACATCTGCGAACCGGCTGACAGCAAAGAAGCTCAACTTCTCGTTCCAGTAGAGCGGCGCCTCTTCACGCATCCGTCTGAAGATCGGATATGGATCGATGTCGATTCCGAAGTCGTATGGGTCGTAGTAGATGTCATTTGCTACGGGTGTCATGCGGAGCTCAGTTTCGTGTCGTCGGAGGATAGGTGAGAGAAATCGAGTCGTGCATCGGCTCCAGCGGCCGGCAGCTCTGAACCTAGAACGAGCTGTACGAGTGCTGGGTTGCGCACGTGACTCGACATGGAAGCAATCTTGACTTTATCAAAATGAGAAGGATATTCTCAATCCGCAGCCAGAGAACCGATGGGGGACCGCCATGAATGCAGCGATGATTGTCTCAGGGTGTCGAACGGCTATCGGCACAGCTCGACGTGGAAGTCTTATCGACGTGGACCCATTCGATATGGCCACGGAGGTCGTAACTGCGGCCCTTGCCCGGTCAGGTCTCCCCGCTGATCTGGTCGATGACGTCATCCTCGGAGAGACCCTTGCTGGCGGAGGAGACATCGCCCGGTACGCGGCGCTGCAATCGGGATTGACCGATGTCCCGGGTTTGGCTGTGAACCGGCACTGTGCATCCGGTCTGGCAGCGGTCAATACAGCGGCTTCCTCGATTATCGCTGGAATGGACGACGTCATAATCGCAGGTGGGACACACTCGACGTCACTCATGCCGATCGGTCGCCGCAGGGTCCCGGGCACAGACGAGCTCGACTCGTGGATGTCGCCCAGCCACCCCAACTCCGCAGAGGCGCCGAACATGGACATGACCGTTACTGTCGGCTGGAACGCCGCTCAACGCGCGGGGGTGACTCGGGAGGCCATGGATCAATGGGCGCTCCGATCCCACCAGAAGGCCATCGCTGCCATAGACGACGGCCGCTTCTCTGACGAGATCGTTCCGCTGAAGGTGCTCCAGCGGGACGGCTCATTCACGACGTTCGACGTCGACGAGCATCCTCGGAGGGGGACGACCATGGAGAAGCTCGCCTCGCTCGCTCCTATCCACCCGGAGATCGAGGGATTCTCGATCACGGCAGGCAACTCTGCCGGCTTGAATGACGGTGCTGCGGCGCTCACAATCGTGTCTGAGCAGCTCGTGGAACGCCTCGAGGTAGCTCCGCTCGCCGTGATCAGGGCTTGGGCAAATGTCGGGGTGCCTCCCGCAGAAACGGGATTGGCGCCAACCAAGAGCATTCCAAAGGCGTTGGCAAGGGCCGGCCTGTCGCTGGACGACGTCGATCTGTACGAAATCAACGAGGCATTCGCATCTATGTGTGTGGCCACGACCCAACAGCTGGGCATCGACCCAGAGAAAGTCAACCCGAACGGTAGCGGTTGCAGCCTCGGACATCCGATCGCCATGAGCGGGGCCCGGATGTTGGTGACGTTGGTCCACGAGCTCAGGAGGCGAGGCGGCGGTATCGGCGTGGCGGCAATGTGCGCTGGCGGCGGAATGAGCACCGCAACGGTTGTCGAAGTCACCTCCAACTGAACTCAGGAGACCACCGTGCCGGCTAAACCTATGGATGGGATTCGCGTCATCGAGGTAGCTGCATGGACCTTTGTTCCGGCCGCCGGGGCCGTGTTAGCCGATTGGGGTGCGGACGTCATTAAAGTCGAGCACCCAGTAGGTGGGGATCCCCAGCGCAATCTGGCCGCTGGTGGAATCATCCCCAGCAGCAATGTCAACTTCATCATCGAAGTACCAAACCGAGGTAAACGAAGCGTCGGCATCAATCTGGCTAGCGATGAGGGGAGGGAGCTCCTCTACGGATTGGTGGCCGGAGCGGACGTATTTCTGACGAATTTTCTGCCCGATACTCGGAAACGACTCGGTATCGATGTCGACGACATCAGGGCAGTCAACCCCAGGATCATCTACGCCCGCGGTAGCGGCCATGGGCCGAAAGGTCCGGACGCGGGAGATGGTGGCTATGACGCCACCTCCTACTGGGCACGCACGGGGGTTTCGGCTGTCATCTCCCAGGGTGACGACGTTCCGCGGTCCCAGCCAATGGCCTTTGGCGACGTCGCCGGGGCGCAAACGATCGCTGGTGGTATCGCTGCTGCACTGTTTGCAAGAGAGCGGACGGGCGAAGCTTCTGTCGTGGATGTGTCGCTTCTCGCCTACGGGCTATGGAACGTTGCGCCATCCTTGGTTGCGTGTGAAATGTTGGGAGTCCCAAACCTTCCGGCGCGGGCTCGATCGGAATCGCCAAATCCGATCGTGGGTACGTACCGCACAGCCGATGACAGGTATGTGCAGCTTGTCATGCTGCAGTCCGACAGATACTGGTCTCGCTTCTGTGAAGTCCTGGGCCGAGATGACTTGGCCAAGGATCCTCGGTTTGCAGACGCCGCGTCGAGGGCGCGCAATGCTGCAGCCTGTATCGAGGAGCTTGATAGTGAGTTCGCCAAGAGAACCTTGACCGAAACTGCCAAGATACTTGGCGAACAAGAGGGCCCGTGGGCGATCCATCAACTGCCACTTGAGGTCTTTGAGGATGTACAGATTGCTGCAAACGGATACATTCAGCCAGTAGAGGCCGGAGATGGGTCCACGTTTCACCTGATAGCAAATCCTGTCCAGTTCGATGAGGAGGCAGTCCATTTGACGCCGCGCTCCCGAGCACGGTGAACACACAGAGGAAGTGCTCATCGAAGCTGGGTATGACTGGGACCAGTTGATCGCTTGGAAGGACAACGAGGTCATCTCTTGAGGTGTGGGAAGTGTCTCCCCAAGCCACTGGGATGAAGCGCAGATGAGCGACATCGCGCCACTGAGGCCTCTCCCGGCCCTTACCCCGGAAAACCGGTTCTTCTGGGAGGCCGGCAAGGACGGAGTCCTACGATTCCAGGGATGCGATTTGTGCGGCCGCCTGCGATTTCCCATCGCTCCAATCTGCCCATACTGTCACGCCACCGAAGTGTCGATCGTCGACGTCTCGGGCGCTGCAACGGTGGTGGCGTCTACCGTGAACCACCAGCAGTGGACGCCGGCAATGGTTCCTCCATACGCAATAGCGGTCGTCGCAATTGATGAGGCGCCGGAGATCCGTCTTACGACGAACGTGGTTTCCGTGGATCCCAGCGAGGTGCACCTCGGAATGCGAGTTCGGGTCCTGTTCGAGCACCAGGGTGACGTATGGCTGCCACTCTTCGAACCGACAGGGGAGACGGACTGGAGCTGGGAGGTGGCTGGTCCCCCGGTGAAAGATCCCGGAGTTCCTTCCCAATCCTCACATCAGTTCGAACACGATGCAGCGATTACCGGGATCGGAATGTCCCAGGTGGGGCGCCGTCTCATGAGGCCCCCCTCTCTTTGACGATCGAGGCGTGCAAAAGAGCATTGGATGATGCAGGTCTTGAAATTGGAGATATAGATGGACTCTCAACGTATCCGGGGGCTACTGGGGGTGGACACTCCGAGGGTGGAACCACGGCGCTCATTGAGGCACTGCGGCTGAAGCCCGTCTGGCACAATGGTGGCGGTGAGATGCCAGGACAGATCGGTGCCGTCATCGCAGCAATGCTTGCTGTCTCGGCGGGTTTGTGCCGCCACGTGCTGTGTTTCCGAACGGTGTGGGAGGCCACCTACTCGGAGCTCATTCGCCGAGGCGATATCAAGACGGCTCCCGGAGGTCGTGCGTCTCAGATGATGGAAGGAAGGGCCCCGTTCGGGGCCATGTCGGCGGCAAACTGGATTGCCATGACGGCATCGCAGCACTTCCAGCGATACGGAACGACTCGCGAGCAGCTGGGTGCAATCGCGCTGAACGGGAGGGTGAACGCTGCACTCAATCCCAGCGCCGTCTATCGGGAGCCGTTGACGATGGACGACTACCTGGCAGCGCGGATGATCTCATCCCCCTTCGGTCTCTACGACTGCGACGTGCCCTGTGATGGGGCGATTGCAGTCGTCGTATCTGCCCGCGATACGGCAGGGGATCGACCGCACCCATCTGTGTTGATCGATGCCGTCGGGACAAAGATCGCCGATCGTGTCTCTTGGGACCAGGGCACACTCACCCACGAGCCACAGGTGTTTGGGCCGAGCCAGCACTTGTGGAGTCGAACGTCCCTCAAACAGTCAGACGTTGACGTTGCACAGCTCTACGACGGATTCACATTCAACTGTCTGACATGGATCGAAGCGTTGGGGTTCTGTGAGGTTGGAGAGGGCGGATCGTTTGTTGAGGGAGGCAGGCGTATCGCACTGGATGGCGAGCTTCCCCTGAACACGGGTGGGGGCCAGCTGTCTGCCGGGCGACTTCATGGGTTCGGTCATATCCACGAGGCGGTGGTCCAACTGCGCGGGGAGGCAGGCGATCGCCAGGTTTCGGGGGCGGAAGTTGCCATTGTCGCCACCGGTGGAGGAGTGCCGGGCGGCTGCGCGTTGCTCACAGTAGATCGATGACTCGCAGAGTGGGCGAGCGCCGCAACGAAACACTCGACCTGAAGTCCAATTGAGGAGCTGTCAATGAGGAACGTTGGCGAGGACCGGCTGCTGATAGACGGCAACATGGTCGAAGCGGAGGGTGGAGCCCTCTATCCAAATGTGAATCCGGCCACCGAAGAGGTCCTCGGTCTTGTTGCCGACGCCTCATTTGCCGACACCGACCGGGCGATTGCCGCCGCCCGTGAGGCGTTCGACGAGACGAGCTGGTCGACCAACAGAGAGCTCCGACGACAATGCCTCACTCAGCTCCAATCGGCTCTGGAGTCCGAACGCGAGGTCCTTCGCCAGGAACTGATCGCCGAAGTCGGCACTCCTCTGCTCATGACGTACGGCCCGCAGTTGGATATGCCGCTTGCCGACGCGGTGAAGTCGCCCATCGAACTGATGATGTCGTTCGAATGGGAGCGTCCACTCAGTCCCAACGGCGAGGGAATGAGTGCGAGCAAACGGCTTGTCGTCAAAGAGCCGAGTGGGGTAGTCGGAGCCATTGTGCCATGGAACTTTCCACTGGAGATAGCACTGCACAAGCTTGCTCAGGCGTTAGCTACCGGCAACACCGTGGTTTTGAAGGCGGCGCCTGATACGCCGTGGAATGCCGCTCACCTCGGTCGGCTCGTCGCCGAGCATACTGATATTCCAGCGGGCGTCGTTAATGTCATCACCTCGTCATCTCACGAGCGCGGTCAACAGCTCGTAACGGACAGGCGTGTGGATCTAATCTCGTTCACCGGATCTACCGCCACTGGTAAGCGGATCATGGAGCTGGGATCTCAGACCCTGAAGCGGCTCTTTCTGGAGCTCGGGGGAAAGTCCGCCCACATCGTCCTCGACGACGCTGACTTTCAGAGTGCACTGGCAGGAACGATCTACGCATGCGTCAATGCTGGACAAGGATGCGCAATTCCAACCCGCCTTCTGCTTCCCCGGTCGAGATACGAGGAAGGGATGGAAATCGTCGAAGGCAACTTCAAAGGCATCAAGTACGGCGATCCGAACGACCCAGAGGTGCTCGCAGGACCGCTCATTAGTGCGCGTCAGCAGCGCCGGGTGCTCGACTATATCGAGACCGGTGTATCTGAAGGTGCTCGCCTAGTTCTCGGTGGTGACAGCGGTGGATTTGAGCGGGGCTACTTCGTGGCGCCGACCCTGTTCGCCGATGTGGACAACTCGATGACGATCGCACAGGAGGAGATATTCGGTCCGGTGCTCGTGGTCATTCCTTTCGACGACGACGACGACGCAGTGAGGATCGCTAATGATTCAATCTACGGACTTTCGGGGGCAGTGACCTCGGAATCACTAGATCGAGGTCTTGCCGTTGCTCGGCGTATCCGAACTGGAACCATTGGCGTGAACGGGGGGAATTGGTACGCAGCCGACTCGCCGTTCGGTGGCTACAAATCAAGTGGAGTCGGCCGGCAGGGCGGACTTGAGGGGATGGAGCAGTACCTGGAGACCAAAACGATCGCCTTCCCGTAGGACCCGACCGCCGGACTTGTGGGAAAAGTGTAGCTTTCCATATACTAAAGTCTCATATCCGCACCCGATTGGCTGATGGATGCACGGATCGAAATGGCGACGTTGTCCGAGGGGGAAGAAGGTCAAATGCAAGTGAAATCGGGGTCGCGGTGGCGTAGCGCGGTCAGCGAAACCGAGGTGGTTGTGGTCCGATCTCCGGCTCGGGAGCTCGATCTCACCTGTTGTGCGGAGTTGATGCTGGAAATAGATGCATCCGCCGCTCGGGTGCCCGATGGCAAAGCAAGCGGTGATCCGGTCCTCATTGGGAAGCGGTACTCCGACGAGTACTCCGGCACCGAGGTGCTGTGTACCAAAGGCGGTGCTGGTCCACTCGCCTGCGACGGTCACCCGATGGAGATCAAGGCGCCGAAGCCGCTTCCGTCGTCGGACTGACAATCGATGAACACTCTCCTGTTGCTCGAGATGGCGATTGCCAGCGATCCTGATCGCTGCGCGTTTCAACAGGGTAGTGACCGAGTGTCAACGAGCGAAGTCCGCTCCAGGTCGTTGGCCGCGGCTCAGAAGGTCAAGTCGATGGGTGCGCAGCACGTCGCGTATATCGGTTCTAATGGACTTGCATTCCCGATCACTCTTTTCGCCGCCGCCGCAGCCAACGTGCCGTTCCTTCCGCTGAACTACCGATTGTCAGACGAACGCCGAGGGCAACTACTTGCCCGTCACCCGAATACGTTGGTGGTTGCTGATGAATCACAAGTTGACGGAATTAGGGCGTCCGGCTTCGCGGCTATCAGCGGATCGCAGTTCATTCAGATAGATAACGACAGCCTTGACGGGAACGCTCAACCAGATCCGGATGATATTGCCGTCCTCCTGTACACGAGTGGCACAACTGCAGAACCAAAGGCGGTCGTATTGCGTCACCGCCACCTTGGGGCCTATGTGTTCGGAACGGTAGAACTTGCGTCCGCTGCAGCTGACGAAGTTGCACTGGTCGCCGTTCCGCCCTATCACATTGCAGGAGTGGCCCACGCCTTAACCAACCTCTTTGCCGGGCGTCGAGTCGTGTACGAAGAAAGCTTTGAGGCCCAAGAGTGGTTGGAGATCGCACGCGACGAACGAATAACACATGCAATGGTCGTGCCAACCATGCTCGCTCGAATCGTCGACGCCTTGGCCGAAACCGGTGGTCTCGCACCGACGAGCTTGCGTTCGTTGGTGTACGGCGGGGCCAAGATGCCTCCGGGCGTTCTTGAAAAGGCTCTCAGGCTTTTCCCGGGCGTGGCATTTGTCAACGCCTATGGGTTGACCGAAACGTCTTCGACGATTGCGATCCTCGGCCCAGAGGACCATCGCCGCGCACTCGACGGCACGGATCCGGACTCCAGTCTGCTGCTTCAGTCGGTCGGACGAGTCGTACCTGGGGTCGAGATCGAGATCAGGGACCAGGCTGGAGCAGTCCTGCCGGCCGGAGCATCAGGCGAGATCTTCGTGAGAGGTGAGCAGGTTTCCGGCGAGTATCTCGGACAGGGGTCAACCCTCATTGAATCGGGGTGGTACGCAACCCGCGATTCCGGACATCTCGATATCAACGGGTACCTGTTTGTGGAAGGTCGCTCCGACGACACCATCATACGGGGTGGCGAGAACATCGCCCCTGCTGAGATCGAGCAGGTGCTAGCGGACCACCCGGACGTAAGAGACTGCGTGGTGTTAGGGGTTCCCGACGACGAATGGGGAGAGCGAATCCTCGCGGTGGTTGTTCTCGCCAGGGGTGCCGATCGTCGACCCGAAGATCTGCGCTCGTGGGTTCGGAGTCGACTCCGAGGCTCCCGGACTCCCGACTACATCGAATACTGCGAATCACTCCCTTATACAGAGACTGGCAAGGTGCTGCGTCGCACCCTGCGTGACCGGTTCGAGGTGCGATGAGTGTCCCCGTCATCGGATCAGACATCCTCGTCGTCCTCATTCAGCCACGGTCAGGAGGACCCGACCGTAGGAGAAGGGATTCGTCCGTTTCGGCAATGCCAACTGATGGTTGCACTGGTCAATTGATAAGGGGGCACCTGTGGTGAGCGCACTTCTGGAGTTCGACCCGTTCTCGGCCACGTTCTTCGATGATCCGTATGAGACGTATGCCAGATTGAGAGATGAGGCACCTGTCTATTTCAATGAGCAGTATGGGTTCTATGCTGTGTCTCGACATGCCGATGTGGTTGCCGCCCACGGTGATGCAGCCCGGCTGGTCAGCTCCTATGGGGTGACGCTCGAGCTCCTCATGATGAAGCGACCGATGACGATGAACATGATGATCGTCATGGACCCGCCGAAGCACACCCGCCAGAGGAAACTGGTGAGCCAGGCCTTCAGCCGGCGTGCCATCGGTAGTCTCGAGCCACTGGTCGCCGAGGTTATCGCTGACTATTTGAACCGACTGATGGACCGTAGGGACTTTGACGTCGTAGGTGAGTTCGCAGCGCTCTTTCCTGTAGAGGTGATCTCGGCCATCTTGGGAGTACCTGAAGGAGAGCGCCAGCAGGTTCGCCACTGGGTGGACGCGCTACTCCACCGCGAGGAGGGTAATCCGAATACCACCCAGGAAGGAATGGAGGCCTCCCTCTTCATGGCCGAGTACTTCCTTGACCTGGCGCGGGCGAAGAGGCTCGATCCGGACGATCTGCTGATCAGCAAGCTGATCCAAGTGGTACTAGAGGATGACGAGGGAAATCCGCAACGACTTTCCGATGATGATGTTGCCGCATTCTCGGTCCTTATCGCGGGAGCGGGAAGCGAGACGGTCACAAAATTGATCGGAAGCGGCATCGTCCTTTTCGACGAGCATCCTGCGCAATGGGACCTTGTACTGTCGGACGAGGATGCCATTCCGTCCGCGGTCGAGGAGATCCTGCGGATGCGTCCGCCCTCGCAGTACCAGGGTCGATATTCACTCGAGCCGGTAATCTTCGACGGGGGGACGATCCCTGCAGAAGTTCCCGTGCTCTTGTTGACCGGCTCTGCGACGCGAGACCCCCGGGTCTATCAGCGGCCCGATGAATTCGATATCGGTCGACCGGGTCGGACGACCATTGCATTCGGTTACGGGGTACATGGATGCCTGGGAGCGTGGTTGGCTCGACTCGAGAGTCGGCTTGCGTTGGAAGGTATCCGTGCACGGTGGCCGAGGCTGTCAGTCGAGCGTGACGGACTCGAACGGGTCAATATGTCCAATGTGGCCGGCTACTCGAGAGTACCGGTTTCCGTTCGATAACGACCAAGTTGGAGAGACGCTCGTCTCAGTCGGAGGCTACTGCTTTCCGCGGGCCTTCATCAGCTCAAGGTTCGCCAACACCGTGGTCTTCCCATCGGTCTCCGCAATGGCGCGGGCATGGCCAAGATGATGAATGTCGAAATTCGTTGCGATCGAATGAGAGAATCCCATCGCATCAACAGCATTGTTGATTGCCCGCTTCGTGAGCCGCACAGCCCATGGGTCCATTGCTGCAATTTGCGCCGCTAGTTCCATCGTTCGCTCGGTGAGCGAGACCAATGGGACCACCTCGTTGACCATTCCGCACTCTCGTGCCTGTTCTGCTGAGAGGGTAGAGGCTGTGAAGAGCAGTTGCTTTGCTCGACGTGGACCGAATTCCCACGGGTGTGCAAAATACTCGACACCCGGCATGCCCATGAGCCCGACGGGGTCCGAGAACTGGGCATTGTCTGAGGCAATGATCAGATCGCAGGGCCAACACAGCATGAGGCCGGCTGCGATGCACTTTCCTTGCACTGCTGCGATCGAGGGTTTGACCAGATCACGCCAGCGCCTTGCATAGCGGAGATAGCCGCGCTCCTCCCAGTCATAGTAGGTGTCGATTTGGAGCTTCCCCCCAACTCGCTGCGGTCCGAGAGAGGGATCCCCTTTACCGGACATGTCGTGGCCCGCAGAAAAGTGCTTGCCCTCACTTCGCATGACGACCACCCTGACGTCCGGGTCGGAATCAGATTCGCCCCAGGCCTCATCGAGCTGTTTGAGCGCTTCCGCGTTCTGGGCGTTTGCCACTTCGGGCCTATTGAGTGTGATGACAGCGATGCCATCGGCCACGTCATAGCGGACATTCGATTCGGCCACGGTGCCGTCCCCCTTTTTGGATCCCAGGTCCCACTGCATCTGCTCGACGATCACGATCCGCGGTAGCGAGCGGTAGCGAATTGCGGCAGGATGGAGAAACATGCCTTTACTCTAAAAAGAACGGTACTTTAGTAGGTAGTCGTTGTAAAGCCGAGCAGGCCCGTCGAGGCCCTCAGCTACGAGCGCCTGCCGTACCTCGGAGTCCTGTTCTCCCTCAACGCCTCTTTGGCCTCATCAAAGTCGGACGTTGAAGCGCACAGTGCTTGTGTTCGGTTCTCCAACTCGATCGCACTTGAGAGGCTCGGTTGATCAAGCGATGCCCACATCGTCTGCTTGGTCATCCTGAGCCCAAACGGAGAATTGGCGGCGATGATCTGACTGGCGATCTCGGATGCTCGTTGCATCAGTTCCTGATCGGGGACCACTTCGAGGACGAGACCCATCTCGGCGGCCTCGACCGCATCGACCGTCCGCCCCGTGAGCATCAGCTCATGCGCCCTCGCAGCACCCACCACCGCGGGAGCAGCCAAGAGGCTCCCATTTCACAAGCTGACACACCGAGGCGGGGAAACCCGATATTGAACCGGGCCGAAGCTCCCGCCAACCGGATGTCGCTGCCAAGCACAAGCGAAAGACCTCCCCCAACCGCCGCCCCTCTGACCGCAGCGATGATGGGCTGGTGAACGGCCCGCAATTCAATCATCAGCTGGGAAAGGTCCTCGAGGATAGCTAGCACAGAGGCCGGGCCCTCCGGCTCGATCAGGCCCGGGGTCTCGCCGTAACCGCCCTTGTCCATACCGGCACAGAATGCCCTGCCCTCCCCAGAGAGCACGACAATCAGACATGATCTGTCCGAGGCCAACCCCCGTAGAGCGGAACGCAACTCACTGACCAACGTCGCATTCAGCGCGTTCAGGACAGAGGGGCGATCCAAGACGAGGTTGGTGATTGGCCCATCGGATTCGATTCTGAGGGTTCGTGTGGAATTCATCAAGGTCTCTTACCTCGCAGGCGAGCGGGTGCATCGCCGAGGATCGCTAGTAGTATCCTCATTTCTGAAAACATAATATGCGGAAAGCGTTCTATCATGTTCTCGCGATTGAGACTCAGGTGAGTTCAGGTGGCGCCGCATGGATTCGTCGGAGCCGACATTGAACTTCGGTGATGCGGGATCGAAAGGCTGACGTGGAGCGAACAATTTTTGAGACCGAACACGAGTTGTTCCGCAGTGCGTTCCGCACGTTCCTCGTGCGTGAGGCGATGCCTCACTGGGAGGGTTGGGAGTCGTCAGGTCGAATCGATCGATCGTTCTACGAGCAAGCAGGTCGAGGTGGTTTCTTGGGCATGGCGGCACCCGAGGAGGTGGGCGGCGGTGGTCTCGAAGACTTTCGGTTCAATGCTGTGATCGTCGAGGAATGCCAGCGACTTGGTTTGGCCTCAGTGTGCGCAAGTCTGGCCCTCCACAATGATGTGTGCTTGCCGTATTTTCTCAAACTCGCGAACGCTGAACAGCGCGAGCGCTGGCTCCCTGGTATATGCGCGGGGACGTCGGTTACGGCCATCGCTATGACCGAACCGGGCACAGGGTCGGACCTTGCGGGCATCGCAACAACAGCGAAACTCGACGGAGATCAGTACGTGGTTAGCGGTGCGAAGACCTTCATCACCAGTGGAATTAATGCGGACCTGGTCATTGTGGTGGTGAGAACAGACCCGTCAGACAGACATGGTGGTCTTTCGCTTCTCGTCGTCGAACGAGGTGCGCCCGGATTCGAACGAGGCCGAAATCTCGACAAACTGGGCTTGCACGGCCAAGACACGGCCGAATTGTTCTTCAACGATGTCCACGTTCCAGTGTCAAATCGATTGGGCGCCGAGGGGGCCGGGTTTCGATCGCTGGCCGGCAACCTGGCACAGGAGCGGCTGTCTCTTGGAATTACTGCGGTTGCTGCTGCCGAGACTGCGCTGAATTCCACACTGAGATACGTCAAGGAGCGCCGGGCATTCGGGAAGCCCCTATCCGCATTTCAGAACACTCGGTTCGTTCTCGCAGACTGCGCTACTGAAGTCGCACTGGGGCGGGCCTTCGTTGATCGGTGCATCGAAACCCACTTACAGGGCGAGCTGAAAGCTGAGGATGCAGCGATGGCCAAGTGGTGGTGTACGGAGATGCAGATGCGGGTCGTGAGCGCATGCCTTCAACTGCATGGAGGGTATGGATATATGACAGAGAGCCCTATTGCCCGGGCCTTCGCAGACGCCCGCGTGGCGACGATCTTTGGTGGCACCACGGAGATCATGAAGGAGATCATCGGCCGGTCTCTGTGTTCGGGTTGAGAAGCCTGAGCTGCGCCATGGTTCCTTGTATTCGATAGTCAGTCAGTAGGTTCGCAATAGATGCAGAGGAGTTCGGATGAACAGAGTCAGTCATTGGGTCAAAGGCAAACCATGGATTGGTGAGTCGCAGCGTACGGGACCGATATTTGACCCATCCACCGGAGTTCAGACTGGTCTCGTCGATCTCGCCGATGTACCTGAGGTGGATGCGGCGGTTACCGCTGCATCCGAGGCATTTCCGGAGTGGCGCGCTACATCTCTTGCAAAACGCACCAACGCTCTCTTCTCTCTGCGGGAGCTCTTGCTCAAACACTCCGACAAGCTTTCCGACATAGTGGTCAGCGAACACGGGAAGGTGAAGAGCGATGCGGCGGGTGAGGTGGCCCGTGGGCTCGAGGTTGTGGAGTTCGCCTGTGGAGTTGCCAACCTTATGAAGGGGGAATTTACGGAGCAGGCTTCGACCGGAGTCAATGTGCACTCCCTCCGTCAACCTATTGGTGTGGTTGTCGGGATTACGCCCTTCAATTTCCCGGCCATGGTCCCTCTCTGGATGTTCCCTCTCGCCATTGCGTGCGGGAACACATTCGTGCTGAAACCGTCGGAGAAGGATCCTTCAGCCTCTCTGTTTCTTGCCGATCTGGTGGCGCAAGCGGGCATCCCCGAAGGTGTGTTCAATGTCGTGCAAGGCGACAAAATTGCGGTTGATCGTCTTCTGGCTCATCCTGACGTCGCCGCCGTGAGCTTTGTGGGGTCGACTGCGGTGGCCAGACACGTCTATTCGACCGCAGCTGAGAATGGGAAGCGGGTCCAAGCACTGGGTGGGGCCAAGAACCACATGGTGGTGCTGCCGGACGCTGATCTTGGGGATGCTGCGGAGGCAGCAGTTAGTGCAGGATTTGGATCTGCGGGCGAACGATGCATGGCCGCGTCTGTGCTCGTGGCGGTTGGAGGTTGCGGCGACTCGCTTGTTGACCACATCCGGTCCAGAGTCGACCGATTGGCCGTGGGACCCGGAAATATGTCGACATCGGAGATGGGCCCTCTGATCACATCAGAGCACCGAGATCGCGTCTCCTCGTATCTGACATCGGGGTCAACCGAAGGTGCTCACATTGCTATCGATGGCAGAGATCACGACTTTTCGGGAGAGCCGGGTGGTTTCTGGCTCGGTCCATGTCTGATTGACGAGGTAACGCCGGGCATGCAGGTGTATTCAGACGAGATCTTTGGCCCCGTGTTGTCGATGGTTCGGGTGGATACGTTGGATGAGGCTCTTGTCATGATTGGGAAAAACCAATTCGGGAACGGTGCTGCGATCTTCACGACTGACGGTGAGGCAGCGCAACGGTTCGAGTCGGAAGTGGAAGCTGGCATGGTCGGCATAAACGTCTCGATACCGGTACCGGTCTCGTACTATTCATTTGGTGGATGGAACAGCTCCCTGTTTGGAGATCTTCACGTTTATGGCCCGGACGGAGTGCGCTTCTACACTCGAGGAAAGGTGGTAACGACTCGTTGGCGAAATATCGGCCAACATCACGCCTCGCTGGCGCTTCCAAATTCTCAAGCGCAATCCCCAGACGCGAACGAAATGTGAGACCGAGTTGAGATCTCGTCAATTTCCCTCCCATCTCCAGATTGCCGACCCCCACGTCATGCCTGCTCCAAACCCTGTGAAGAGAATGAGATCATCGGACTGAAGTCGATTCGCGTCGATGGCGTCGATCAGCGCCAGTGGGATTGAAGCCGACGACGTATTGCCAGTGTGTTCGATTGACGTGGCAATCCGATCAGTGCGTATTCCAAGGCTCTTGGCCACCGATGCCGTGATTCGCTCGTTTGCTTGGTGAGGCACAAATAGATCGATATCTGAAGGCGCGATGCCAGCCCTGCTCATCGAGATCCTTGAGGATTGAACCGAAAGCCGGACAGCGTTACGGAACACCTCCTTGCCTCGCATTGCAATTCCGCTGCCGTGATCAGCGTAAAGCAAGTCCGCCAAAGTTCCGTCGACCCCAAAGTCCCAAGCCAACAGTGATCCAAATTCGTCCACTGAACCAATGACGAGTGCTCCAGCACCATCCCCGAATAGGAATGCTGAGGACCGGTCCAACCAATCAACCGCCTTCGTCATTGTTTCAGATCCAATCAGAAGTACATTGTCAACTCCAGTACCGATCAAACTGGACGCAGCAACAAGCCCGTAGACGAAGCCAGCGCAGGAAGCATTCAAATCCATCGCGCCGCTGTGAATCCCAAGCGCCCCCGCGACCATGGCAGAAGTCGCCGGCAACTGCTTGTCTGGGATCGTAGTGCACAGCACAATCATTCCGATCTGCTGAGGAGTCATGTTGGCGGAGTCGAGAGCTCGCCGTGCCGCAGCAACTGCCAACCCGCCGGTCGATCCGATCGCCCCGGGCAGCGGTGAAACTTGATTGGCGTTCGCAAATGGTCCGGCGGCCGCCCTTCGGGTACGGATGCCGCTCCGTTCGATGATCCATTTGTCGTTCGTATCGACAATCCCGGCGATATCCTCGTTGGAGACCACTCGATCGGGGAGCGCTGCGCCCCAACCTTTGATAATGCAGCCTCTGTCACGTCGCAAAGTGCCTCATGGTCCTAACAGGTCTAAGGAGGAGTGGAAAAGAAGAGTACTTGCTGATTTCGATTACCCGTGGGTCACGTTGGTCACCGGCGGTGGCTGCTGCCGAGCAGAGGCTAAGCGCTCCGTTGTGCCGGAGAATGAAATACTCCATGAGTGGTAATGGTACTGGCGCATTGATAGTATGTAGGAATCAGATCCGGGCAGGGACGCCACGTCCACGTTGCATCTTGACGAGATGTCGCTAGGTCTGGGGGTCGCTATGACGGGCTCGGGCGATCCCCAAGCCGAGTCCAGCCGCGGTCCCCGGCACCTTGAGGGCGGTTGCTCTTTCGTCGCCCGAAAGGTGAGTGCGTTGGGTTTCATTCCGATGCACAAGCAATGGCCCTCCGAACTCCCCCTTCGGGGGGCCATTGCGCGGCCGTTGGCACTGGTGCTCAGAATGTCCGACGTGCTGATGATTGAACCGTCGTTTCAGATTGCCGGGATTTATCGTCAAGTTGCCTGGGTGGCGCAAAGCGGCCCCCAGCTCAGCTGGGGGCCGCTTCGGCGGAATTCGCTTCGGTTGGTTTAGATGGTGATCGGTCCCATGCCCACAACAGCGATATTGCCGCCGGCTTCGTACAGGCAGACGGAGGACGTGCCCGACTGACCAACAGTTAGACCGGAATTACCACCAGTCACGGTGGCAGTCTCCTTGATCACGTCGGAGGCTGTGACCCCAAGAAACGTGGGGCAAGTTCCCGGTCCGGGAACCAAAGTCTCGGAGAAACTCTCGTCGGTGGTCTTGTTGTTCGTCCAATAGGTCACGCTGGTGCTACCGGAAGGTTGGGTCACGACACCTGATCCGGTCACCTTCGCCTTGGCTGACGATCCGGTACAGCTTGACTCGAGCTGTTGAGTGGCATTTCCGAAGAGCGCAGTACAAGTCACGGTCACAGGAGGCTTTGGAGCTTTGGCAGCCGCAGGACCTCCGCTGGAGAGAATCACTGTCAGTCCGGCCGAGCCTGCCAGCGCCGCTACCGCGAGCAAGCGAGCTGTCAACATCTTGTTCATCAGGTCCCCCCTTATGGGATATGAGACTCTACGTTTAGAGTCACCTAGCTTTTAACATCGAAAAGCCAGGATTGCAACCACGAATTCCGTGATCCGATCTCGCTACGCGCCAGGTGTTCCTTGCCGGCAACCCACTAGGGGAGTTCCACCGCACAATGAGGAGATTTAGCGGGCTTCGAGGCGCACGCGGAGATGCTCGTGGCGTCTGACAAGAAGACTGCCGACCCATGCGGGCGAATATCCCGGCTCGAGGGTGATGCTCTTCGTGCGGTCGAGCAATACCCTCAGAACATTCCGCGCTTCAACGCGGGCCAACGGGGCACCAACGCAGTGATGGACTCCACGCCCGAAGGCAACGTGACGACGTGGTATACGACGTTCCAGATCGATCTCATCGGCTCGCTCGAACTCGTTGGTGTCGCGATTGGCCGAGCCCCAAAGCAGCAGGACGGTCGCCCCGGCTGGAATGGAGACCTTGCCCAGGATGGTGTCCTTCGGAACGAATCGCATCATGTAACGAAACGGTGACTCCAGGCGCAATGCTTCCTCGGCGAATATCGGTATCTGTTCGGGATCATTGCGCAGGTGCTCCTGAAGTTCCGGCTTCTCTGCCAATATACGAACGGCATTGCCGAGGAGGCTCGTAGTGGTCTCTCCACCAGCACTCAAAAGTGTTGTCAGGATGCCGATCGCTTCAGAGTCAGTAAGAACGCCTTGTTCCACCGCCTGCGCCACAGCGCCAAGCAGATCCTCGCTCGGTTGCTTCAGGGCTTCTGATAGCTGATCGGCGATCCAGGCCAGAATTCCATTCATACCGCTCGCAGCCTCTACAAGCTCATCGAGAGACAGCGTCGAACCCACCAGCCTGGTTCCGTTGACCGCTGAACTCCAAAGCTCATCAAGATTGCTGTCGCGGAAGCCAACGAGCCGACTGATCATGGTAATCGGGACAATATTGCCGATGGCCTCCATGAACTCTACGGTTCCGCGCTCAAGCGCTTGTGTCACGAGTTCATTGGACAGCTCTACGATCTCGGGCTCGAGAGCGTCCATTCGTTTGGCAACCAGCTCAGGAAAGACGGCATTACGGTGAATCGCATGCAGGGGCGGATCTGCGGTCGCCAGCGCTTGCCCGCCTCCGTCGCCGAAGGCAAAACGACCGGGTAGGCCGGTTTCGTCGCGATAGAGAAGGCACCGCATGTTCGACGAGAAATCCTCGACGCGGCCGGCGGCCTCAGCCGCCAGTTCGAAGGTGCTAACGGTGAAGACCTCGGTGCCAGGGACTTGCCAGACGGGTGCCTGTTGTCGCAACCGACGGTAGAAGGGGTACGGATCATCGAGTGTGTCCGGATCCAGAAGGAGGGTCCCCGGGATGTCTTGATTCGTCACTGGCCATCCTCCGGTATCGGGAAGAGGCTGTCGTCCCGGCCGTACGACAGCTTGTCTAATTTACGTACAGCATACTAGAATTCGAGGAGTTGACCAGGGAGGCGAGTTGTGAGGTTGGTGCGATCTTGGCCGAGCGGAAGAACGGGATGAGCGGGCCACTTGAGGCCGGTGAGGCGCCGACCTGGGAGATTGAGGCTCAGTGGGCTGGTCTTTCATCTGTCGAAGGGGCGAGTTCGTCTTGGGCTCACGGCGGACTGGTCGTCACCGAAGAGGGAGAACTGATCGGATTCCACGCCGGGCAACTCGTCTCGTTTGACGGAGATGGACATGTCCGACGAGTGATCAGGCCAGGACTCGTCGAGGGCCACGGGATCACGTTGGTGCGAGAAGCCGACGAAGAGTTTCTCTGGATCGCGGATCCTGGATTCGTCTTCACATCTACACCTGGCGAGGGTGATGAGGACTGGCAGGCGCTGTTTGGCCGGGGCATCCAGCGGGTGGATGGTAATCCTCGCGTCATCAAAGTGACGCTTGAGGGAGAAATCCGAATGGAGTTGCCAATCCCTTCAGTCGATCATTCCACTGCTCCCGGCATGATGGGGGAGTACTGCCCCTGTGACTGTGCAGTCGACGAAGAGAGGTTCGGCGGAAATGGGGATATCTGGATTGCCGATGGCTATGGATCAAGTTTGGTCTACCGGTTCGACAGCCGCGGGAATCGACTGACCACTCTGTCGGGCGAAGAGGGAGGGGGTCGGTTCATCTGTCCCCACGCCGTCTTCATCGATCGGAGAGCTGCCAAGAGAAGTCCCGAGCTCTACATCGCGGACCGTGAGAACAGGCGAATCCAAGTGTTCGACCTCGATGGCCGTTACCTCCGCACTTGTGGCGAATCGTTCTTGAGCAGTCCGAGTGGGTTCGCTGTATTAGGAGACCTATTGGTCGTCGCCGAGCTCTACGGTCGGCTAGCGCTTCTTGATATCAATGACAGCTTGGTGGGCTATATCGGGAACGATCCTGATGTTGGTCCAGAGCAAAGTTGGCCCGGCCGGGCAGGTTGGCCGAACGAACTAACGAACGACGGCCGTGCCAGGGCTCCTCATTTGGCCAATCCCGAAACGTTCAACTCGCCCCACTCGGTGGCAGTCGACTCGGATGGCAATCTCTATGTTTCAGAATGGCTCCTTGGTGGGCGGTACTCAAAGCTGTCAGTTCAACCGCGAGGCCCTATTGACGGCGCCGGAATGGGAGGGTCCGGTTAAGGATCTTCCCTCTGATCTCTTGAGGAGGATCCAGACTCCCTTCTGGGGTGCCAAGGGCGGCGTTGAGCGTCGGAACCTCGGAAGAGGGTCTTGAGATCCCAACACACGTCCCCGACGATTCGAGTTCAACGCGTCGCTCCCCGTCGTCGGACAAGTGGAACATGTGTGGTCAGTGGGTGCTGAGCTGGGATAATGCGATGAGCTGCGACATGGTGCCACTCCCTACCCCAGACCGGGCCCGCCTTACAACCAGCAGGTCATCGGTTCGAGTCCGATAGCGCCCACCAGAAGACCCTTACTCAAACCATCGCCAAAGAGAACTTCGGCCAGGGTTTCGGAGAGATTCTCCGGACCGGCCTGGCCGAGGCTCCAGTCGAAGACTGGCAACGCAGCCTGCCGCTCGTAGGTGGGACTGTGCTTGCCGATCTCCTGGGCGCCCAAGAGGTCACCAAATGGAGGGTTGAACACGACCGCAGTCACGTCACCGTCGAATACGTAGATCTTCTCGAACACTGCCTGGTTCATCTTCTGGCGACCCTCAGGGGGCATCCTGAGGTACATGTCGGCTGCATTGCTGAGCAACTGCAAGGCGTCCTCGATCAGCCTGACGCCGACCTCCAACTGTTCAACCTGACCGTTCAATCGACTGGCCGCCAGGTCACGCTTTCGCTTGAGTTCCGCAAGTCGCTGGCGGACCTTGGCAACCGCCATTTCTCCTTCGGCAGCGAGATCGATCAGGTTCTCCTCCTGCTTGTCGAGGCGGCCCAGTTCAGCCTTGAGTTGGCGAGCCAGAAGTTTCTCTGACTTCTGCCGCTCGTCCAGGGCATCCCGCATGGCTGTTCTCAGCCGAGCAGACAAGTCAGTGTCGAAGCGGATGCTTTGGTAGACCCGCTCCACGGCTGCCTCCACAGCGTCACCCTCGAGATGGCGGGAGTCGCACTGGTGTTGTTGGCGACGGCGGCAGAAGAAGTACCGGTAGCGACCTCCGTTGCCGCTACTCCATTGCATGAGCATCCGAGATTCGATGTCCTTTTCGTGGCACTGGCCGCACCACAGCATGCCTTTGAGGAAATGGTGGTGACGGCGTTGGCGTGTTCCTCGTTCGCTGCGCTCGTCCATGACCGCCTGCACCTCGTCGAAAAGGGCTTCGCTGATCAACGCCTCGTGCCGTCCGTTGAAGATATCGCCCTTGTAACGCACATAGCCTGCGTAATAGGGGTCACGGAGCATCTCGGCAAGCTTCGAGACTGACACCGCACCGGCCGGGTAACGGCCTCCCCGTGTGCGCAGACCTCGCTCGGTCAGCTCGTCTTGGAGTGCCTCCAGGGACCACTTGCGCGTGCTGTAGAGCTCAAAGGCGACCTTCACGAAGGGTGCCCGTTCCTCATCCAGAATCGAGATGCCGATGTTGCGCCCTTCGGAGGTGTCTCGTCGATTGAGGTAGCCGAGCGGCGCCTTCCCGAGCGTCCCGCCGTTCTTCGCCTTGGCGGACATTTTGTAGGAGATGTCAGCGCCACTTGCCGCAGACTGGTATTCGTCCACCGCCGAGAGGATGGTTTCGACCATGTCGCTCTCAGGACCTTCGCCCAAGTCAACAACCGTTGAGACGATGCGGGTCCCGCATTTGGCCAGGTCACGCCTGGTGATGGCAGCATCAACGCTGTTTCGAAACATCCGGTTGAAGTGGTAGCAGATGATGTAGTCGACGTCGCCTTCCTCCTTTGCGCAGGCCAGCATTTCCTGGAAGACCTCTCGCTTGTCGATGGAGGTGGCACTGCGCCCCGGCTCGAGGAACTCGCGCGCCACGTAGGCACCGAGTTCGACACTTTTGAGTTGGCATTGGCCGCGCTGGAACGGCAGCGAGATCCCCTCAGGGTTGTAGTCGGTATTGACTTGGGAGGGGGTGCTTACACGCAGGTAGGTGTACGCCTTCTTGGGAGCAGGAGCATCCGACGAATCTGTGCCGCGCGCGACCGCCTTCTTCTCTTGTGTCTTATTGGCGGTAGCTCTCGTCATGGGATTCCTTTCGTTGAATATGGCTAGTGCAGCGCTGAGGCTCGGGATCGGTGGTGCCTGGAGGACCACTCACCCCGTCGGTAGAGCTGTCTGGAGAAGGAGGATCCGGGAACTGCGCAGCGGGGAGTGATTTCCCCAAGTCCGATCTGGCGTAGTCGGACATTTATGGCGCTCTGTGAGACCCCGAAGGAATCGGCAAGGTCGCCAAGATGCTGATTGCCCTCGTGCCACGCCTTCTCCACCCAAGGCCTGGGCATCAAGAGACACCCGGCGAAGTAGTCACAGATGCGCTCGGACATATTCTCGCGATCATGCTCAGGGAAGCCTGAGTAGATCTGGTCAATGAAAGGGTGGTCCAGGACGTGTTTGAGTTCGTGAGCGAGGCTGAACTTCTGGCGGGTAACTGGCTCAGCGCCATTGAGGACGACATGCCAGCAGCCATGGGACCACTGTGTCGCACCTGACACCGGGAAGGGGCTCATCCGGTTGACTCGAATCTTCGGCAGGTCGGTGATGATCCTCTCGGGAACGGCCGGCGCCGTGATACCGGCAGCAGCCAGAAACCGGGATGCCTGTGTCTCGGCAATCTGGAGCGCCTCGCCATAGAGGAGAGGTCGCATGGGAACCAGATCGCGCACGTCAGCGATCACGCCCCGACTCATGTCATCCTCCGATCTGGCGTCTCCTCGGTCTTGATCGGGCTGGGCTTGTCGGTATCTTTCGGCTTGGGTGGAAAGACCGGCTGATCAGGAGGGATGTCGTAGTAGCTGCGGAGCATCTCGAAGTAGCGCTCAAGCTCCCCGATGGCCTGAGGCGGGAGTTCGTATTTCGCTCGGAGGTAGGGCGCAAAGGTGGGCAGACGCTCGGGGGTGTCATACCCGGCGAGACCGTAGAGATCCTCGTAGCGGACATCGATCATGCGAGCGATCGTCTGCAGATTCTTTGGCGAGGGCGACTTGTAGTGGCCAGTCTCCAGCTTGCTCCAATAGGAGACGTGAAGGCCTGAGAGGCCAGCTGCGTCGGAGAGTGTTAGCTCTCGCGACAACCGTCTTGCTCTGATGAATGTACCTAGTATTTGTGGTTTCCTATCTATTGCCATTGGATAATTCCTAATTAATAGGACTTAAATTTTCTCACCATATTCTACTAATGTCAAATCGGAATGGAGCCATATATACCTATAGCTGAACACAATAGTTGTTCACCATTTATTGTGAGTTGGGAGGCGGGGCCTCCCGCAGTAGCGCCGAAGCACTACCGCAGGAGCTGCCCCGCGCTCGTCAGAGGTATCCCGTGTTGGACGGTTCCTCTTTGCCCAGTGCGGCTTGGGGGCCCTTGGAGCCACCCGTGCCTCCCCGCCGCTTGGCCGATGCCGATGCCATGGGTGCGTCCGAGCAGAGTTGCGATCGCATCCCTGCGGGTAGCGGCGTCGCGGTCGATATCTGCAAGCACCGCCTCGGCCCGGGCCTGCAGTTGTGGGTTTGACCGTCTGGCTTCGATCCACTGCTCGATGGCCTGCCGAATGGCATCGGTCACCGTCAGTTCCTCGAGCTGGGCAATCATCCCCAGCTGGGCGTGCTGGTCTTCTTCCAGTCGGATGGCGAGCGTCTTCACGAGCGCCACCTCCCGGTTGGAGCGGATGAGTTGTCGATGTCCCATGGACATGTCCTCCTCGGTTGGGTGCGGCCGGCGATCCCCTGGTGAGATCCCCTGGAAAGCCGCAGACCACCGACGAGGTGGTTCGGATCGGTCTGCCGCCTCATCGGGCATTCCCGATCCGTTTTAGAGCCAGGTCCGGTACTGGGGGTTGATTTCGATTCCCAGCCAGTCGCGCCCCAACTGCTCGGCCACGAGGCCTACCGTGCCCGCACCCATAAAGGGGTCCAAAACGACGCCGGGAATGGTCGGGGCATTGCATGAGCATGGGACCAGATCGCCCACCTCTCGAACTGTGTGCCAACGGTCCCCGTGCGCATGACCTGCCTGTCTCGAACAAGGGGCGTCTTGGATGGGGCCCAACGGGACCCGCTGCACCGTCACCTCCCGTTCCAAGGCGTCCCACAGCGAGTGCAGATGGCTTCAGGGCAAGTGGCCAGGATTGGCTTGCGGATCAGCTCTGGCGGGAACGTCGCGAAGTGTGGACCCCGGAAGCCTCGGGTTGGGATCGTCCAGACATCTCCCGGATTCTTCCCCAGCTCATGACCAGGCTGATCGGCTGAACGTGCCCGTCGCAGGCCGTCTTGTTTGCCAGCCAATGGCCCAGCCCAGTCGGGACGCTTGGCAATCGGGCCCCGGCCTTGCGGCCAGTGTGGGAGCGATGCGGCTCACGGATGGCATCGAGGTCGAAGAAGTAACGAGGTGAGCGGACGAGGAGGTAGACGACTTCATAGGTGAGCGTGAGCCGATCGGTGATCGAGGTCGGCAGCGGGTTCGGCTTGGCCCAGATCACCTTGTTGCGGACGATCCAGCCGTCTTCGGCGAGGGCCAAGAGCAGCCGCTCGGGGGCGCAGAGGAGTCCCTTCGGCGGTGCGCCGTACTTGGCGTGCCGGGAAAAGGAATCTCCGAGGTTGAGCCACAGGCTTCCGGCGGGCTTGAGCACCCGTCCTACTTCGGCAAGCACCGCCGTATGGAGTCGACCCAGTCGTCGACATTCGGTTCCAGGCCGAGCTGACCGGCCGCTGCGTAGTCACGCAGTTGGTAATAGGGAGGAGAAGTCACACAGCAGTCGACCGACGCCGTAGGCAGGCCCTGCAACTGTCTGACGGCATCTCCCAGAAGGATCTGACGCCGTGGGATCTCAACCGACGGGCAAGGCTCGCCAAGCCCGACTGCGGCGACGGCAATAGCCCCGAGGTGCCAGTCCTGGCCAGTTGGTCTTCTCTTCCCAGATGTTTATGTTGCCATTCCTGTCGTCATGATCGTTCCTCCTCTCGGTTACTGATGGATTGGACCGTGCCCTCGGGCCATCTGGTCGGCCGCCTCGTCGGCTGTCACGACGGCAAAGAGCTGCCTGTGTTCGGCTGGAAGGCGGTAAAGGGCCATGCCATGAAGTCCCGACGCAGGTCGGTCCTGGTCACCCACAGAACCTGAGGGAAGACCCCTTAATTTCCCCTCTCCCGGCCTGACTGCCAGTAGCGGACATACGCCGGGCCTTCTTGAGGATCCAGGGACCGATTCGGTCCAGTTGTCCATCTCGCCCCAAAAACGGTCTTCCCAGCGGCCAAGATCGAAGACGGCAAAGGCGTCGGGCTTAAGGATGGCCGGGGCGCCGCCGGGACCTAAATAGCTGCGCCAACAGGAGGGCTCGGAGTCAAGGGTGAGAGCCGGTCGCGCATCTCCATTCTCAGCTGGACGTAAATTCGCCCGCGGCCAGGGCGTGGCTCAGGTGGGCCGGGTGGGGGTCCAGGGCGGTCGGTAGCGACGTCGGTCGGGCCAGACAGTCCGCAGACCGGTAACACCCAGAGCGAAGCAATGACCCGGAACCAGCCCTAACTCCACCGATTGTCCGGTCCAATCGGGACAGGACCTCAGACTCACAGAGCTTGGCCAGTTCGATGCGGGCAAGTCGACTACCAGACTCAGAGGGCTGGTACGGAGGCGTTGGAGTTGACTCCCAGAGACCACACCCAGTCGAGCCACGTCGTCCAGGACGGCCCTCTCACGGCTGTTCAGGGACGAGCCGATGGCGGCCGCCGGGCCCGGGTCACGTAGGGCTTCTTGGACGGAAGGGCCTTCCTCACGCAGAGAATCCACCTAGAGATTCGTTGGCGAATCGGGGGTTTACCTGGGGTGGCCAGGACAACGCCTCCCCCGGTTCAACTCGACCGGAACCGGGATTTGAGCCTTACTCATGGTCACCTCCGTCACGGTTAGCCTGGGGCGCCGCCCGATCGGGCAGAGTTCGGCCCATCTGGCGCTCCCGAATGGCTGCTCGGTCTCTTCGCGGTCGACGCCGTACTGCTGCCGACACCGCCTGATCTCCTCCGGATCGGCGGACGGCGGGCCCAGGGGACGGGTCAACCGGTGGCTGCGGTCTGCGTCGAGCCACCTGCAAAGAGCTGAGCGGCGACCTCATAGGCGCCAAGGCCTTGAAGGTCTTCGGCGGTCAGCGGACCACCCATTTGACGAGCCAACAGCCGGGCGTCGTCAGCCGATAGTTGGAAAACGATGCTGGACCGGGCGTTAGCCAAGACGGCGCTACGCAGCTCCGGAGTGAGTGCCCGGTCTCCTGGTGGGCCAACGTCCAGCCGACGCCAAAGCCACGCAACCCGGCCAGGACGCTCGACATGGGCGTCGGCAAATGGACGAAATGTGCCACTCGTCTAGGTAGACCATGACGGGTCGACGCTGGCGGCGGGAAAGCCGCCCGGGCGGTCGGTACGCTCCAGATCTCGGAGACAGGTGCCTCCAAGAGAGCTGCAGCCTCCTCGCCGAGCATCCCAGACTCAAGTGAGCAGAGCATCACCTTGCCGAGGCCATGACCTCCCTGATCGTGATCGTCGGCCCGGCCCGGCCGACGATGGCACGTAGCCGTGGGCGCATCTTAAAGGCACGGACCTTGTTCAGCAAGGGGGCGGTGACAGAAAGTCGCTCGGCATCGCTGATCGATTCGAACCAACCCCAGAAGGCCCCGACCCCGAGGGGGTCATCGAGCTTGCCGACGACTCGGCGACTGGAAAAATTCGGGTCGGTCAAACAGATCGCAATTTCACAGAGGGTGTAGTTCCCCGAATGGATGAGAGAGGCCAAAACTGCTCGACAAATGTCGTCCGTGCGCGCACCCCATGCGCTGCTCCAGAAATTTCTGAACAATCCCAGAAGGTTCTCAACGGCGGTTTCGGCCTGGTCGGCACTGCTGACCCAGAGCGGATTGATCCCCACGGCGGATAGCGGATCACCAGGGCTCATCACCACGACGTTGCCCCGCTGGCCCTCGGGAATTCTCATCAAAATCTCGCGGCGAGAGGTCGACCTTTTGGATCCAAGACCAGTGTCGATCTTCCGGCAGCGATGTCTTGAAGGACCATCTGGATGAGCAGCCAGCTCTTGCCGGACCCGGTCGGGCCAACGACGTGGATGCCGCGCAGTCCGCCCTGGAGATCGAGGGGAATACTCGCGACTGCCCGGGAAAGTTGGAGTCGGCCAGGATCGTGCCCTCGGTGGGGATAAGAGGCGAGGCAGAAAGGAGCCGACTGCCGCCCAAGACCAACCCCGGTACCGAGATCGCCTGCATGGCGATCCCGACCAGCCCTGCCAGCTCGCCGACGTTGTAGCTGCTCGGCCAGGTGATGAGCGGCGTGGATCGTCGAATGATCGCCCGGGCCACGGCAGTCCCGCTGATGGTCCGACGCTTGAGATGGACACCGGGGGATTGGGGCTTCGTGCCAGCTTCCCTCGATCCGGCGTAGGAGCCTCCGAGCGGACCGGTTCGATGCTGCTGTGACGCCGATGCGGGCCACGCCAAGCATGAGCGGAAGTGACTGCTTCTGCTTGAGGGCGGTAGCCGTCTCGCTGTCCGGGACCGTCCCGTCTGGCTGCCAGAAGCGTTGCTTGTCAATTTGAATGAGGGGCGACGCGAACCGGTTTACTTGTACTGGCCGGGGTGAGAGTCCAGGCCACAACCACGGCTTCCTTGCTGCCGAGCGGCTGGAGGCTAAAGAGCAGCTTTGCAGACAGGGCGGCAGCGTCCACCGCCAGCGCCCGCCCATGGGATGAGAGCCGAAACTCGGCTCCGACCTTCACAGGCAAAGTCTCGATCGCCTCTATCCGTTCGAACCGAACAGCGGGCAGACCTGCCTGCAACATCGTCTCGACGGTCGAGGCCCAGTGTTCGGGTACGAGAATCTGATGCCGGATGCCGCCCTTGGCGTCTCGTGCGGGGGTTTCGAGAACGACGTGTGGAAGAGCTCCCCAGCGCCGGTACCAGGGAAGCAACATGCCGGACAGTCCACCAAGACAGCTAGCAACGTCCTCGGCCCCCAGTCCCTTGGGGAAGCTCAGGCGATAAGCGATGAGAGTCTGACGCTGGCGCTCGGCTGCAGCGAACCTCGCCACGACGATCCCGGCGTAGATAGCCACGCACAGTCCCACAACTACAAGAAATGCGCTCAAGCGGCGCTTCCCTCGTCCGGGAGGGGCGGCTTCACTTCATCCAACCTCTGGAAGAGAGCCGCCCCTTCCTTGGTTGCCTGATCACGCTCGTCATCATCGAGGCTTGCCACGAGATCGAGGAGGGCCTCGGCCAATCGCTTGACGTCGATCTCAGACCGCCGGACGACGGTAATACGGACATCTCTGCTGGACACGGGCACCTCCTCTCATTTGTTGCGACACTCGTCAACGGTGTTGGGGGCGAGCAGGGCCGACCGTTTTGCCGACCCTGGCCTTCCCGCCCCCTGGCCCCGATATCTCATGGAGCTCGACTTCTGTCAACAGGTATTTACACAGCCCCTGGCACACACCTCGGACTTGCAGAGTCCGCCTATCTGCGTCTCAGTAGACCGAGTGCCAGGGCGTAGACAACACCTACGCCGATCAGCATCGGCAGCAACGGTCCGATTAACCACGCCGCCACCCTCACCGCGAGACAGACCACAACCATGGTGGTGATCGCCTCGGTGATGCGCCGACCCTGCTTTGGGATCACCCACCCCCGTCCTCACGGTGGCGGGTGGCCTCCTCCCACATCTGGGCTCTGGCGTCACTCCCGATTTGTTGAATGCGCCATTCGGCCTCGACCGAGCGTCTGCGGCCCCGGTAGCGATTCTCGTAGGCCTCGAAGGCTTCGATCACCACCTCGTAGCCGATGGCAATCAGAACGCAAATGGCAACAACGGTAAAGATGAGGACGAGAACCAACTCGGCCGACCTCACTGGACCATCCGGACTAGCTCTGAGGCGATTGCACCAGCGGCCGTGTCAGCCAACATTTTGAGCCGAGCCTCGGCGATCGGCGATTGAGCGACGAGCCGACCCTCCAGTTCGCTGAGTTCGGCGATCGACTGAAGCCCAACCCTGGTTACGAATTCAATGGCTCTGATTTCGGTGGCATGGACTAGAGCCCGCCGTTCGCTGGCGGCCATCTGCTGGCTCGCCAGCCTCGGCAGGCGACGGGGTCCGTCGAAGGGAACGATTGAACTCATCGGCCCACCTCCGTTGGGTTGACCGTTCGAGCGCAGCCGGGACACTCACGTTCGATGATCGGCATGTCGATCACTTCTCGGCACGTCGAACAACAGGCGACGAACCGATCTGGTGGGACCTCTGCTTGCTCTCTCGGACTGTCCTGAGTGACACTTTCAGCAGTCACTGGCCCACCACCCGTCCGCCGCAGACGCAGTGGTGCACCCGTCGACATCCTGCTGTCTTGGTGCCACACTTCGTGCAGCGGCCTCGGTGCTGCCAGGCCTGCCTGGTCCGAGGATCCTTTGTCTGAACTGTCATCGTGTAGTGCTCCTCTCGTCAGATTCCGAGGCATCTCCCCGGCGTGCTTCCGAAGAGATCGTGCGCACGCATTCCGTGACCAGGTCCGAACTCTGCACTCGTCCCAACCCGCGAATGCACAATTCGGACGCCCGCTGCGCGACCGTGCTGAGATGGTTCCGTGACACGCTCAGGACCCTCATCAGGCATGAACTTCAGCGACGATCCGCGTGTCCGGATGTGTTGGTTGACCCGCTCGCATCGGATTCGGTGCTTTGGCGATCGTTACGAGCCGTTCACCCGACTTCTTCAACCCGGGCGCCGGGGAGGTTCGATCACCGTCAACCGGATGGCCAAGTACGAAAAGGGGCAGAGCTGGCTTCCATCTGAACTCCTAGCCCAGTACGAGGTCCTCTGTGGACTCCAGCCAGGTCACCTCTCCAACGTGCAATCTTGGCTGCAGGCAAGAAGCCGACGGAGCGGCGGCTTCTTCAAGGCGGATCCTGCGGAGCTTTCGATCCACGCCCTTGATCCACCACCTGAGCGCTGCTCGCCGAAGCCGCGCCATGTCGATCCTGCGATCCTTGGATCGACGGAACAGCAGACTGAATATGCCCGTTTTCTGCTTAGCCAGTACCGGACAACCGAGACTTGGCTGGAGCGTCAGCTGTTGGGGGATCAACTGCTGCAGTTGGGTGGGCCCGCACTACCAGCGTTGAGGGGGGCTCTCAGGGATGACTCCCGCCCTCACCGTCATTTCGTAGTGACGCTTCTGGGTCGCATGGTGGACGAACGCGAAGCACTGGGCCTCATCACCGAAGTCCTGTCCAATCCGCCAGACGACTGGGTGATGCGGGCGGCGTTCGAGGCTCTCTCGAACCACCTCCAGGCGACTCCTCAACTACTTACAGACAAGTTTCAGAACTGGCTACGGGCAAGATTGGCAGGCCCTCTTGACGACGGCGACGAATCAGCAAGCGTGCGCCGGGTTGCGGCCGTCTTGGCTGACCGCCATGTCCGGGACATCCGTTGGCAAAGGCGCCTCACGGGCACGGCCGACCTCGAGATCAGGTCGCCTCTGGCTCTCCCCGAATTGGAGAGAAGGGTCGGGAGCAGGGCGTGGTGGACATCCGAAATCATTCGCAACCTCCACAGCGGTGCCGGGGTAGACCTGATGTTGTTGGGTCTTGTTGCTCAGGCCATTGAATCCATTGATGACAAGCTGCGCGCCGAAGCGAGCGTGATTGTGGCAGCCTCAGCTCACCGTGAACTCGTTGCCGAAGTGATCACGGAATCGCTCAATGGTGAGCGGATGCCGCCCACGATCGAACATGCTCTGATCAGCTTCTTGGAGCATCTCAGACCGGATGATCTGGCGACAACTCTCTGCCGGAAGCTCTCGTCCAGCGATCCCCGCCTCCAAGTCACCGCCGGATACTCGTTGCGAGCCGTCGATCGGATCAGTACGGACACGATGACGGAACTCCAACTGCTCTACAGAAGGTGGAGAAACATGCAACCAATGGATGAGGTTCGTCGCTCAGTGATAGCGGGTGTGGGCAAGAGGGGCCGGGACTCCGCACTTGTGTCTCTTGCATTAACTGACCCAAATCCCTTTGTACGAATCGAGGCAGTGGATGCAAATCGATAACCTCGTTGTGATACCACACAACATTGACTAATAATGATATTGATCGTATAATTGGTGGGTCGATATCCGAGATCTTTGACGGTTGAACACCTCCCTCGAGGGGTGGGATCTGCATGCTGACAATCAGTCTGCAGATTCACCTTCGAGCGAAGGAGGTCTCAACTTGGATATCGAGCATATCTTTACGAAGGTCACTGTAAGTGGCTTTAACCCTAAGACCCAGACTTATGACGACAGGCGTTACTTTGAGGTGACGTTGAGCACTATCTCTCCGGCTCAACAACACGATCGAATCATGCAAATGGATCCATGGGCTCGACTTGAAGCACGCCTGCACCCGATGGGCGCACTTCCAAGTTCCGTCGATCTGCTCCGTCACATACTTGAGTTTCATAGCGTCCCACTCGATATCACCGAGTACTTCTCCGAGGTTCTTGGGGGAGTGGTGCTGCCGGACAAGACGGATGGACCCATCACCTTCCCGATCTCATGCTCCATCGAGGAGGTGCCGCACTACGTCGGCGTCATCTTGATGAAATTTGGGATTGCCTGCACGGTTCGCATCCCAATGTACTTCCAGGTTGTAAACATCTTCGGGGGACCCTATGACGAGTCACGAGAGCCTTCTGGTGAGATCGAGATGTGACGACTGCCCGACAGGGGCCGCAGCTACAGCTGCGGCCCCTCTTCGAATTCTGCGGAGATCGCTCCGGGAGATCTCGGCTATTGGTTCGCAAGTACCTTGATCAGCCCCGATTGCCTCGCCTCCCGAAGATGACGCCCGTAGCCCCGGTGAAGAGGGCCAGAGCACTCCACGCCGTTCGACGGCAAGGTTCACTGACAATCGACGCAGTGACCGATCACGTCGAGTGAGTGCGATGCAGGTCGAAAGTTGAAGGCTCTTGACAGCGTCTCGACCATTCGGACCGTCGTCGCTTCGAACTCCGCTGTTGGCGTGACGTCCAATACTCGCCCGCAGGCGGTGCAGAGCAAGTGGTGATGATGCTCGGTCAGCTCTTCTGCCAGTTCGAATCGAGCGAATCCGTCCCGGGCGGCTATCCGACGGACGATCCCAGCGCCCTCGAGGACGACGAGGTGTCGATACGCAGAGCTTGTGGGGAGACCAGGGAGAAGCTTGGTGATCTCCGTCATGCTCACCGGATGAGCAGACGAGGCGAGCAGCTCAACGATGACTCTGCGCCCAGTGGTGTAGCGAAGGTCTGCGCGTCGCAATTGGATCTCAACCAGCTCGTCGAGGGAGCCGTCCGCTCGTTGGGTCTTCATTGGTTCCCTTCTGGACGGCGATCCAGTGCCCAGTCACCGGCATGACAGGCACTCTCCATTCTCAGTTGCTATGAGACTGGTTCCCATTCTACTTTCACATCATGACCTTCAACCACAGCCGCAAGGATTCCGGGATCGAGCGCAGAACACGGGCTCCGATCGTCATCGCAGCCATGCTCGTCTTCACTGGCCTTGCCCTAAGCGCTTGTTCATCGAGCGGGTCGTCAACTGCGACTACCTCCGGCGTCATCCACGCCATCGGTGCCGAGAACGAATACGCGAACGTGCTCGGACAGATCGGCGGCAAGTACGTCTCGGTGTCGTCGATCCTCAACAACCCCAATACCGACCCGCATACGTACGAGGCGAGCACCAGCGTGGCGCAGGAGGTGAGTGGTGCTCAGCTGATTGTGCAGAACGGAGTCGGCTACGACACTTTCATGAACCAGATCGAATCGGCATCGCCCATTTGGGGTCGGAAGGTGATCGTCGCCCAACATGTTCTCGGGCTCCCCAACCACACACCTAACCCCCACCTCTGGTACGACCCCAAAACCATGCCCGCCGTAGCCAAAGTGATGGCCGCTGACCTCGACTCGCTCGCTCCGAGTCACCGGACCTACTTCCAGGCCAGGCTCTCGGCTTTCGACTCCTCCCTCCAGCCTTGGCTGACCGCGATCGCCAATTTCCGAGCCCAGCACCCATCCACCCCAGTTGCCGTCACCGAGCCAGTGGCCGACTACTTGCTTCAGGCGATGGGGGCGAACATCGTAACCCCGTTCGTCTTTCAGGCTGACATCATGAATGGCGTGGACCCTTCCCCCGAAGCAATCACTCAGGAAGAATCGTTCTTCACCAACCATGTAGTAGCGGTATTTTGCTACAACCAGCAGGTGGTCGGACTCGCTCACCACGACTATCCGGCACACTGCCCAGGCGGCCGGCGTGCCGGTGGTCGGGGTCTACGTAGACGATGCCCACCCCCGGGTACACCTACCAGACCTGGATGGAGGCCGAGGTTGCCGCCATCGAATCTGCGGTCGATCACGGCACGTCGACGGAACACCTGTGAGCACCAACCCGGTGCTTGAGGCCTCGACGGGGTGGGAGTTTCCTTCGCTGGTCGACGGGTACTCGATGACGTTTCCTTCGAGATAGGCGAGAGCGAATTCACCGGGCTCATCGGGTCCAACGGGGTGGGGAAGACCACACTGCTGAGGGTCATACTCGGTTCGCAACGCCCCGACACGGGCTCGGTTCGGATCGGTGGAGCTGGACAGGGACGCCGGGTTCGGTCATTTGGTTACGTCCCGCAAAAGGTGATGCTCGATCCTGACGTACCCATGCGGGCCTGGGACCTCGTGGCACTCGGGCTCGACGGACACCAGTTTGGGTTCAGGCGTCGGACCAAGGAGCAGCGCCTCGCAGTGGACCAGGCCCTCCATGATGTCGACGCGGAGGCCTTCGCCGACAGTCGAGTCGGGACCCGTCCGGGGGCGAGCAGCAGCGGGTGTTGATCGCCCACGCACTTATCAGCCGCCCGAAGCTCCTTCTCCTGGATGAGCCGCTGGCCAAGTCTGGATCCGGGGAGTGTCCAGGAGATCGTCGGACTGCTGCATCGGGTCGCCCAGGAGCACGAGGTGGCCATTCTGTTGTCCGCCCATGAGATGAACGCCCTGCTCCCCGTGATGGACCGGATTGTGTACCTGACCGGAGGACGGGCCGCCGAAGCCGCGACAGTGTCCCACCAGGGTCGTGCGCACCGAGGTGCTGAGTCGGCTCTATGGCCACCATGTCGACGTACTGCGACTGCACGGCAGGGTGCTAGTCGTGGCCGAGCCAGGCCAAGACGACCAGGACATTCCCGATCATCCCACTCTCACGCTCTCCTAGGTCACTGTGCACATTCTGATCGAACCTGGGTTCTTCTCCAGTGGTCCCGTTCGCACCGCTGTCGTCGTCGGATCAATCACGGCTGTTGTCTCGGCGATCGTCGGCATCTTCACCGTCGTTCGCAGCCAGTCGTTTGCCGGGCACGCGGTGACCGACGTTGCGACCACGGGTGGCGCCGCCGCGTACTTCTTCGGCCTCGGACCGCTTGTCGGCTTCATCGGAGGCGGGGTGGTAGGTGCAGGTGCAATGGATCTGGCGGGTGTTCAACGGGTTCGCAGCCGCTGACCTGGCTACCGGTGTCGTGCTGGGGGCTGCTACCGGCCTGGCTGCGCTCTTCCTCTATTTGGACACGACCACGTCGGCGACGACCGGCGCCACGCAGCAGATTCTCTTCGGGGTCGATCTTCACCGTGGAACCCTCAACGATTCCGTTTGTCGTCGTGCTGAAGCGCGTCGACTCTGATCGTCGTGACGATGATCCACCGCCCACTACTTCTCAGCTCACTCTCCCCGGAGCTGAAGATTCAGCACGCGGAGTGCGGACTCGTGGGATTGGTCTGGTATTCATGTTGGCAATGGCTGTTGCCGTGGGCTTGTCGTCGATCGCTATCGGCGGCGCCCCCTTCTCGACAGCGCTATTGATCGGTCCTGCAGCCACTGCGCTGCGCCTAACCCGGTCAATACGCAGCTCACTGGTCGTTGCCAGCCTTCTCGGCGTGGCGACGACTCTGCTCGGAATCCTCTTCGTGGACGACAGCAGCTTCTGGGACCCATCCAGTCAGGGACTGCCGGTCAGCTTCTTCATCGTGGCTATCACCTTCACCGGCTATCTCATCTCGGGCCTGCCGGGCATCGGGCGCCTGGCCGGTCGTCGATCCCACCTCGGAACTAGCAACGTGGAAAGCGGAAGCACTATCGGTACGGGTTTGTCACAGAGGATGAGCTGATGTTCTCCTGGCTTCATGGCAAATGCTTGGATGATCGGGACGATCGTGGCCATCGTCGCTGGGGTCGTTGGATTCTTCGTCGTCCTTCGTGGTGCGGCATTTCCAGCCCATGCCATCCCGAACGGCGCCTTCGCCGGGGCTGCCGGAGCCAACCTGATCGGGGCGAGTCCACTACTCGGTCTCGGCACCTTCGCCATTGGCGCCGCACTCGGTATCGCGACTCTCAGTTGACGTGGGCGGGCGGACGCCGTGACTGCGTTGGCACTGGTCATGATGCTCGCACTTGGTGCAGCCTTCTTAAGCCAGAGCACCGAAGATCAGCCGATATTTTCTCATTACTCTTCGGCGAAGTACTCGGTGTTAGCTCCGGTGAGATCCTCCCCATTGCCATCCTGGGGGTTATTAGCCTCGTTGCAATCGGGATCATGTATCGACCATTGCTGCTTAGCTCGCTGACTCCTGAGATCGCCGAGGCAAGGGGCCTGCGGACCTTCCGGATCGAACTGCTGTTTCTGCTCGTCGTGGCCGTCGCCACCACCATGACGGTTCCTGTGGTCGGCGCCCTGCTCATCTTCACCCTGATGATCGGCCCTCCTGCTGCTGCACGGTGCTTTACTCACAGGCCGGGTATGGCCTTGCTCGGATCCGTGGCGATTGCAATAGTCACGATCTGGTTGGCGATTGCTGCGGCCTATTGGACGAACTGGCCCGTTGGTTTTAGGGTGGGGATCATCTTTGAGTGCTTCGTGGTTTGGTGTCGGCCGTGCTTACGCTGCCTTCTCTTTCCGAAGACAGGCCCTGTAAAGCGAACGCCTGTTCGCTTGCGGTGCCTCAGCGGAGTAGGATTACGACCGTGTAGTTTTCTAGGAGGATGGTCGTGAGCGGAGCCACACAGAGGACGAAGCTGGACGCAGGCACTAGCGACGAGCGTGGTGACCGCAAGTCTCGTGGAGCGTTCTTCACACCTCTCCCAATAGCAAGTTTCCTCGCCTCGTGGCGACCGGATGAGCTGAACTATGTGGTCCTTAGTAGACCCCAGCTGCGGAGAAGCCGTATTCCTTCTGGCAGCCGGTCGAAGGCTTCGTGAGCTGGGCTGTGGGGATCATGACCTCGACCGTCAAGTCATTGGCATCGACGTTCACAGCGCCTCCCTGGATGAGGCGACCGTGCTCTTGGGCGAAGAGGGTCTTGCAGCCCACTTGATTCATAACGACTTTTTTGACGTCGAGGTGACCTCAACAGCTGACCGGATCGATCCCTCTGGTTGACGCCGTCATCGGCAATCCGCCTTTCATTCGCTACCAGGAACACATGGGTGACGCTCGGAAGAGGTCGGCTCAAGCTGCTCTCGCCCAGGGGGTACGCCTATCTGGCTTGGCATCGTCTTGGGCGGCCCTGCTCGTCCATGCCTCTAGTTTCCTCAAGCCAGAGGGCCGATTGGCGATGGTCCTTCCGGCTGAGCTTCTCACGGTTCACTATGTGAAGCCGATCCGGCGCTGGCTTCGAGGGCGCTTCGCCAAGGTCAATCTTGTGATGTTCGAACGGCTGCAGTTCGCCGACGCCATCGAAAAGGTGGTGCTGTTGGTCGCCCAAGGTTCCGGGTGGGTGTGACTCGTTCTCGCTCTACAACGTCGACGATGCAGATGATCTCTCAGCGTTGCGACCCTTCGACCATCTCAATGCCACGCCAGCCAGCGAAGGCAAGTGGACTGATCTGTTCCTCTCAGGTCGTCAACGTCAGCTCTTCAAGAAGGTCACAGACGAGCATTTTCGTCGGACTTGGGAGACTACGGATCACCCGAGCTTGGAACGGTCACCGGAAGCAACGCCTATTTTGCTCTCTCCGAGAGCACCCGCCTGAAGTTTGGCCTGACAGAACGCCAGGTGGCCCGAATTAGCCCACCGGGTACCCGACACCTCAAGGGATTGAGTTTTACTGCCGGCGACTGGGAAATCCTTCGCACAGCCGATGAGCCAGTTTGGTTGCTTCATCCAGACACCGATGATGCTCTCCCAACTTCGGGCCTACCTGGCATCAGGCAGAAAGCTCGGGGTGCCGTCGGCCTATAAGTGCCAGGTGCGCACACCTTGGTGGCGGCCACCCATGGGTCGGCACCAGACCTGTTCTTTACCTACATGAGCTATCGCTACCCGAAACTCATCTCAAACAGCGCCAAGGTGAGCTTCGTCAACTCGATGCACGGAGTTCGGTTGAAGCCGGGAATCGGCCACGTACCGAAGGCTGCCCTGCCGCTTGTTGCGTTGAACTCCGTCACCATGCTGGGCGCCGAGATTTACGGGCGTTCATACGGAGGCGGCATACTGAAGATGGAGCCACGAGAGGCCGCAGTCCTGCCGGTTCCAAAAGCTGGAGAACTCAAGCAAGCTTGGGAACTTCTCAAGAGGGAGAAATCCACCTTGGATCGTCAGCTCCGAAATGGTCTCTGGACGAACGTCGTCAAGCGAGTTGATGAAGCGCTGCTGACTTGAGTCATGGGCTACCGTGTGCGGAGCTAGCTGAACTGCAGGCTGCCGCTCACGCGTTGCGTGAACGCCGCATCGGAAACGTGACGAGAGAACATGGCGACGGAGGATGAGAAGCGAGAGACGGAGCGGATAGCGCTTGAGATTGCCACCTCGGTTGAGCAGACGGTAGGGCATCCTGACGTCAAGTGGCAGGCGCTGATTGCATCCGTCGAAGGTTCCGCCATACATCGGTTCTAGACGTGTCAGCTGCGTGGCTCGAACTCATGCGGTGTCTGGACGCCTACAGGCAGGCGAATGTGCCTCCGAAGGGCGTTGGCAATCCGTCCAACTCCCCTGACCGCCGCCTGGAGGCCTATTACAAGGGCAAGGGCAACTGGTTCGCTGATCTCCTTGCTGCCTTGCTCGGTCAGCAGACCTCGCAGTACCTTGCGCCCCGCTCTCAAGTGGAGGGCTACTCACAGGACCATCAGATCGACGTGGCCTGGCCGGCGAGAAAGCATGACGTCCTAGTTTGCGCCGAAACTAAAGTCACGGGAGCGCCACCGTGCGGTGACACTGGCGAGCGTGGTGCCGTCGCCGACTACTCAAACCGGCGTAAGGAGATCAAATTCGCGGCCACTGATCTGAAACTGGGTCGTCGCGAGCAACGGGAGGAAATCCGAAACTGGCGATCGTGGCGCAGCCACGCCACTCCACAGACGTACTTTCTTCGGCTGCCCGCCTCGCCAGTGGGCATGTGAGTCCAAAGACACAGCGACTGACCGGAAAGGATCGGATCGAGAGACTGACTCGTGAGGCGAAATCGCTAGTCGATACCTACATCGATGGAGCAGGGCTGTTCGCTTGGCACCCGATGCCACCGGAACCGCCTACGAGGAGGTACCTCTACCCAAGACTGAGCGTGTGACGTCGCTCGATGAGATGCTCGATTACATCGCCAGCGAGATGAATCGCATGGCGAAGCTCCCGGGAGCCCAAGCAACTCCTCCAGCGTGAGGCGCAGAGCCGGTGGCCAGCGATGTCCAAGTGGCCTATCACGCCGCCCAAGCCCCGCACTAGTAGCCAGGAACGAAGTCACGATCTCTACGTGGTCCCAGTCCCATGGCTGCTCAGTTGACGAACTCTTCTAGGCTCAACTGACACGATGGACGCATAGGAAAGGTACGTGCCTTGCCAACACCGACGAGAACGAGCATGTACGACACCATCGCTGAGCAAGCCACCCTGGCCGAGGCTGGTGGCCTTGCGAAGGAGCGATCGGTCCTTCTCCTTTGGTTCCTGAGAAACGTAGTGGGTGTCGGAGAACTTGAAGCGTACGACCATGTCTGCGATGGGGACAACGACAAGGGCATCGATGGGCTGTTCCTTGAGCGGGGTGGAGGCGAGGGAAGTCGACACCCTGGTGATCTACCAGTCCAAGTACACGCAATCTCCTGATGGCACTGTCGGTCCAACCGATGTCGACCGGCTCGCAGGGGCGGCCAACTATTTCGCAAGCAGTGCGACGCTTGCCGATCTCGTTGCTTCCGGCCCTGAGGCAACCCTTCTCCAGCTCATCGACGCACTCGGGTGGAACAGGTCCTTTCGGATCCAGAAGTGACGCTCGCAATCCGACTTGTGCTCATCACGACGGGCACCCTCAATGGTGATGCGAAGAAGAAGGCTGATGCACTCCGCGGATTTTCGGTGAGCACTACATCGAAGTTTGGGACATCGACCGCCTCGGACCATTGGCCCTTGCAGTGCGGTCACCCAGTGTTTCTCCGAGACGATTCACATCGCCTACGATGATTCAGAGATCCTCATAACTGGTGAGGTTCCGAATCGAGTCGCAGTCCTTCCCGTCAAGGCAATGGATGTAGCGGGTTGGCCCGGGATTGAGAGTAGGCAACTATTTGCTCTTAACGTTCGACACGAACTCCGCTCCAACCGCGTCAGCAAGGCACTGGACGGCGCAATCCATAGGCCTCCCGAGCATCGAAACTTCCTTGCGTACCACAATGGTCTCACTGTTGTGTGCGACAAATTTGTGGCAGATAGTGGATCGATCCAGATCGAAAGACCCTCGGTCGTTAATGGAGCACAGTCGGTACTCGCATTCTGCCGCGGAGCCGAGGAGGGTCAACTTTCCGAGGATCTTCGAGTGTTCATGAAGGTGGTTGAGGTAGAGGGCCGTCCGGAGTTGGAAAGGGAAGTCGGCCGTAGGTCGAACACTCAAACGGGCGTCAATCCTAGGAACTTGATGGCAAATCACGGTGCTAGCTGCGCCTGGAGCGGAATTTGAAGACCTTTTCACCGGCATCGTCTACGAAACTCGGCCAGACGTTATCCAACCTGACGTTGACCTGGTAATAAGCAACGACGAGGCGGCACAACTCCTTTGCGCCGTGTTCAACGAATGGCCATGGCTTGCGGTAAAGAAGAATTCGTTGTTCGATAGCGAGAACCATCCCCATATCTTTTCGGAGCGGATTCATGCCCATCACGTTCTCTTCGCCGAGAGGGTTAAGCAAGCGGTGCAGGACCAGAAAAACGAATTCCCGGCCGTGGATCCAAACAAGCTGGCTACTGACGAGGCTCACTGCGTGCTATCTCGTAGGCCAGATCCTTCGCGAGTCAGGGATGGTACAAGACTTGCTATCTGCGACGCCGGACCAGCTTGAGGATCCGGGCCTTATTGAGGCTCTCAATGCCTTTGCATACGTTGCGGCGGTTTCACTGGGCGAGGAAATGGTGAGCAGGGTGAAGCCGATGACTTCAAGAAGGACTTCAAGAATGAGGCAATCCGTCTCCCTTGGAAATGCCGCCAAAAGGCCTACCGTCTATCAGCGAAGTTCAAGTCCCAGTAGCGATGACGTCCATTCGAGCCAATGTGATGCGCAGAGAGGTCAGTCGAGAGATCGGCCGGGAGGCGCCAGCAACGGTTGGCGGGAACCGGTGGCGATATTCCCGGCCGGAACTCACGCTAACGATACTCAGCGTGGTTGAGGCGTCATAGTGCGGAAGCATCGGAGTCGTACTGCCGAACCTGCGGCGTAGCCGTGACCCTCGGTCGTTCCACCGACGGACAAGCGTGCTTCAATCGTCCTCGTAACGGATTCCACCAGGGTTCGCTCAAATGCAGAACGGTTGAGTTGTTGGAGCCACTTCCTCCGGCAACGCCCCTCGGCGACGAACACGCCGTCCACCTCAGCCCAGCCCTGGGTGAGACTCGGCGCCCCGGCACCCCAGAGAACGACGACCGGATGGACGACCACGTCGAAGCGCTCCGGACCGTAGCGGAGCAGGCCTTCTATCTTGTGAGCACCATCGTGGGCCTGGAGTAACGGGTCACGCTCCTCTGGTCCGACGATTCCCTCGCGATCAACAAGCCAGGGGACTGAGGTCCATTTGGACTCAAGAGCAAAGATCCCGCGAGGCCCGACCAAGACGTGGTCGACGTCGCCGTGGCCACGAAAGTAGAGACCATTGACGAGTCGCCAGCCCTTCCAACGGCGTCTTCGGTTCAGAACGGCTTCCGCCGTCAGCTCTTCGCCGATCTTGCCCAGGTAGCGACTGTGGGTACCCGTTGTGAGATGGAGTGTCCACGCTGTCGCACCGAGCATCGCCGTCATAAAAATTCCAAGCTCGAAAGTGCGCATCCAGAGAGGCATCGGCAGTAGGAAGAGGAACGCCACCACGGCCACGCCTACCAGGAGACGAACGAACAGTATCGAGCTGTTCTTAGCCGCCGCATGCCTCCAGGCAAGCCGCAACTCCTGCCGCGCATGTTCTCCAGGACGGTTCTTCATCGCCAACTCCATCGGCATTGCGCTTGATGCACTGAAGGAGTCGAGCACCTCAGCGGCATGGACCCCCGAGGAATGGCCGGTTACTACACCGCGGCGGCCAAACCTCTCGAAGTCCGTGAAGGCCGCCGCCGGGTGACCGAGAATTGTCGTGTCCGACTCGAAGGGCTGGTGTCCACGAGCGGAGATTCTCTGCCTACGTAGTTTGGGTCCAGAATTGCGAACACGTGTTCGCTGTGATTGCGGCACATCTTCGCTGATACACCCCGGGTGCATGGTGGGGTCTTCCCGTTGACGCCAGCAGGGAACGTTGAGATGGAATTCACAGCGACAGGAGTACGAAATGGCCACTGACCTTCAAGCATTGCTCGACGCCCTGGGGGAACACGTCAAAGGCGAGATGGCGGTGAACCCGGAGATCATCGACAAGGGCGACGATCTCGACGTCGACGCCCTACCGATCGCTGCTCGCAAATGGCACTTGCTGACCGAGGGCGTCGCTGTCGTAGCTGATCTCAAAGGCTCCACAAACCTAGGCGTTGGCAAACATGCCGCTTCCACGGCAGCCATTTATGAGGCTGCGACCGGCGGCCTCACGCAGATCTTCAACGACTTCGAAGCCGATTTCGTCGCGATTCAGGGCGACGGAGCTTTCGGGCTCTTCTGGGGTGAAAAGCGTATGGAGCGAGCCATCTGTGCCGGAATCACCGTTAAGACATTCAGTGAGAAGGAACTGGTACCCCGACTGGAGGGAAAGTGGCCGGAATTGCCTGCCACAGGCTTCAAGCTGGGGATGGCGGTCAGCAAATTGCTAGTCAAGCGAATTGGAGTTCCTCGTACAGCACATCAAGAGCCGGTGTGGGCAGGTAAGGCCGTCAACTACGCCGCCAAGTGTGCCCAACAGGCGGATGCTCACGAGATGATCGTGACTGGTTCAATCTGGGATTTCGTCGAAGGTAGTGACTACTTGGCCGTCACCTGCCCGTGCGGAACCGGACCTAGTGACACGCTGTGGAGCGATGTCGTAATCGACAAGATCCACGAAGGCGATGGCGAGCGAGCTGGCCGGAAACTCACTTCGATGTGGTGTGCCGTACACGGATCCGAATACTGCGAGGCGATCCTCAATGGTGAGACAGCGCGTCCCGAGGCGGAGCAGATAACAGAGAGCTTGCAGAAGTCCCAGCGAGAAAACGCATTTCGTCTGGCGCAGCGCCGCATCCGGGATGACAAGCGCAATATCCGTCGGGGTCTGGCAATGAAGAATCATTGAGTTCTGAGTTCGCGGGTGAAAGGGAGAGCGTGAATCAACCGGAGGATGGTGGTCGCTACAGGGAGGCACTTCTCGCTGAGACGCGGGAGGAACTCCAGAAGGCTGATGCCAAGGCCTCGATACTGCTTGCTGCAACCGGAATTGCGTTCAGTGCCTTGCTGGCTGCGGCTGGCGCAGGAACTTGGTCTCCAGAAAAGTTGCACCACGGCGATGCAAGGCTTGCCATCTGGTGTTCCCTGGCCCTTGCTCTTGCAGGGGTCTGCATCCTGGGCGGTGCGGTCATCCCGCGTCTCAGGGCCAGAACAATGGACAGGGAGAAGCTCCACTACTTCGGTAACGTCCGAGCATTTTGGCCCACCCTCTGGCCCCTCAGGCACCGGAAGCAACGCCGCGACGAGGGACGACTTGCATTTGAGACTGCTCTTAAGAATGCATCGACTAAGGAAATTATGAAGCACGTCTGGATGACCAAATCTGGTTTCTTGGTCGCATCGCATTTCGAAAGTACCGACTCGTCACTGTCAGCATGTGGGTATTCGCGATCTCGATAGTGCTAGCGGTGGTTGGCCTACTCCTGGAGCGGTTCTGATGACACTCAAGGATGAGATAACTACCGAAGTCACCAAGATCTTTGCTGATAAGTGGGAGACCCGCGACGGAACAAAGGTCCCCGAGGCAGACAATCTCAGGCTGGGGAACGACGCCGTCAAGATGGAGGGCGCGATCCTCTACGCAGATCTAGCCGGATCGACCGCCATGGTCGATGGGCACAAGAAGTCGTTCTCTGCTGAGATCTACAAGACCTACTTGTATGCGGCTGCCCGAATCATTCGTTCGCAGGGCGGTGTCGTCGTGGCATACGACGGTGATCGAGTCATGGCGGTATTCATCGGTGGCAGCAAGAACACTTCGGCTGTTCGATGTGCACTCAAGATCAATTGGGCGGTCAAGAACATCGTGCAACCCCTGAAGGACAAGCAATACCCAGATAACAAGCTCAAGATTCGACACGTAGTTGGGGTGGACACTGGCGAGATGTGGGTGGCTCGAACTGGCGTTCGTGGAGCTAACGATCTCGTATGGGTAGGTACTGCTGCCAACCACGCGGCAAAACTCACTGAGCTGGATGCCTCCCACTCAACACGCATTACCCATCGGGTCTACGACCACATGCACGACAAGGTAAAGCTCGCGTCTTCCGGCCACAACATGTGGGAGGCCAGGAGGTGGACGGACATGAATGATCTATCGATTTACAGGTCGACCTACTGGATACCGATCGCTTGACAACGGCCAAACCGATTGCCGGTCCTGGATCGTCAACTCGTCCCTCGGCGTGCCTCCGTCCACTTCCGCAAGAAGGCTCTATTCATTTCCGAGAGTTCATAGATGGGCACCCCTCGATTGCGGTGCGGCCGCCAGGCAGCACCGCCGTCAAATCTCAGCACCGAGTCGACCCAGCACCAGACGCGTCGATGCCCACCTACACAGAGAGAGTGCGGGAGGGCATCGGGCTAGCCATTTGCGCAGGGTGATCAACCCGTGCCCCCTCCATCGGCAGGACAGGCCTAAGTCTGGACGGGCCGAAAGTCCTAACTTCTGCGCGATTCGTGTGCCGGACCCGGAGCCGCAGGTGAATGGTCAGTAGATCAAGTGAGTTGGCAGCATTCCCACCTAGTCATTGTTCTGGGAGTTCGGCAGTGATCACTTGATATCCAAATTCACGGGCGACTGAATCAAGATAATCAAGATTTGTCGCGAACCACTCTCGACCCGTCACGACGCCATCCGCTCTGGCGTGACCTGCCGATTCGAGGAGCCGATGTAGCGTTTGCTCGATCTGGGCTGGCGACTGGGTGTCTGAATGGTAGGCGCGGAGAATCACCGGGTCTTCAGGCATACTCGTACCCCTGGCCTGTTCAAGAACACGGGTGCGAATAAAGCGATCGGTCTTTCCGACCTTCATCCAGAACCGGTCCGGATCTGCCTTGACGGGAGTGCGGTAGTACACGGGGAAGGTGTAAACGTAGACCCCTGACGTTTGCTCAATGCTTTCGGCCAGCTTGTCTGAGGCCTGGCCCAGTTCAGCTGTCTCAGCCTGAACTGCATGCTCATTGGTCGTTCTATTGTCAAGTCTTTCACGAAGGCGAAGGAGATGACTCTCCGCTGCCTCGCTTAGTTCGGGGTTGTCGCGGAGTAACCCACCGACGCTCCTACCGGCCATGGTGGCGACACTCGGGCCATTTGGGATGACACCATCAAGGATCGCCCTTATCGTCGCTCGCGAGTTGGCTACGGCGCCGGGGCCAGACCCTCCTCCACGAGCGACGAGGTCAGAGTTGCTTGTAACTCCTTGCTCCATGAGGCCGAAGACTCGCCCAAGGTTGCCCGCGTTGTGCCCCAATGCCGCTCGTAGCTCGTCGCGAATTGCTGCTGGCGGCAGCATTGGATCGTCCTCGGTCATCGTGGAGCCAAGCTGCGTGCGTATGCATTCATGGGGAGCCCGCCTTCGATCCGTCTGAGCCGCCAAATCTAGCCCCGATGATCAATCTAGAAGATCTCGGGGCCGACGCCGCCTTGGCAGTTCCAGTTTTCGGGCATGCCAGTTGATGAGGTCGCAGACCTCCGGGTTGACATGTCGAAGCGCTTGAGCCGTCTCCAAGGTGCTTGAATCTGTCAACAGCTGACGCGCATGGGGCCCTTGGGTCTCGCAGTAGACCATGAGACAATTGGTCAAGTAAAGATGGGTCGATGCAAGCCAATGAAATGGGACGACGGAATTGAAGGACCGCACAGAGACATAGCTGGCTCGAAGTCCGAGAGGATTGGAGTGTTGGCGGGCCCCGGCACTGGTAAGACCAGTTTCGGCCTGATGAGGCGTGTAGTGCGGCTTCTCGAGGAAGGTGTTCCGGGTGACCGGATCCTGCTCATCTCATTCACTCGGGTAGCGGCGGCGGACCTTCGCGACAAAGTTGGCAACCTCGATGTCCCTGGTGTCGAGGACGTCAAGGCGATGACATTGCATGGGTACTGCTTTGGATTGCTCCAGCGCGACTCCGTCCTCGCGATCACCGGCCGACGCCCAAGGGTCCTGTTGGACCACGAAGTAGATCTAATGCTCCGTGATATTGCCGGTGACTTCGGGAATCTCCATGAGAGGCGACGGAGGCTTGAGGCGTATGTCGCCGGGTGGGCGCGCAATGTCGGCGAGCATCCTGGCCTCGCTACAGATGGCGAAGACCTTGCGTTTCAACATGCCGTCGATCGGTGGCTTCGGGAGCACGGCGCCATGCTCATCGGAGAAGTGGTGCCAGAGGCATACAAGTACCTGTCCCAGAACCCCGCTGGGGATGAGTTGGGTGCCTTCGATCACATAGTCGTCGACGAGTACCAAGATCTCAACGCGCTCGAACAGAGTCTTCTGGATGTCTTGGCAGCTGATGCGAGCCTCTGTGTCGCCGGAGACGATGATCAGTCCATCTACAGCGTTCGGTATGCGAACCCAGATGGGATCCACGAATTCATGGATCGTGCGGAGGTGGAGGAGTACGCGATCGATATTTGTGGACGTTGCCCGTCAACAATTTTGGCAATGGCCAATTCGCTTATTGGGCAAGCGCCTGGCCGGGCTGATCGCGTACTTCTCCTCGAGACGAGTCGGAGCCCGGCGTCGTCAATATCGTGCAGTGGAAGGACATCCAGACCGAGGCGGATGGGATTGCAAGCGCGATTGCTCAAGATGTCGCTTCAGGCCGTTTGGACCCCGGGGAGATCCTGGTCCTCACCAACTGGAGGAAGGTCGGAGAGGCCATTCGTCAGCGGCTCAAGGAAGTAGGAATCCCGGTTCGTTCGTTCTTCACGGAGGAGGAGTTGAGCTCGGATGAGGCCAAGACTGCTTTGGCCCTCCTGCGCTTGGCAGCTGATGAGAATGACATGCCGGCCATGCGGGTACTACTCAGCCTCGGCGATGGAGCCGGAAGGACAGCTGCCTACCAGCGCTTGTTGAAGTACTGCCGGGCAAACGCCGTTACTCCGACACAGGTCCTCTCGCGGTTGCACGGAGGAGAGAAGATTGCGGGCCTAAATGTTCCAGCCCTCATCAAGCGATTCGGCAACGCAATGATTCGCGTGGAGCAACTGAGGGAACTTGAATTGGCCGAGCTTGTTGATGCTCTGTTTCCCGATGGTCAAGAAGAGACGACTGACCTTCGCGAGGCGGCCCTCGACGGTCTGGCAGAGATTGAGTCTGTTGGTGAGTTGGCTGGGAAGGTCGTCGGGGCGATCACGCAGGACGATGTTCCTCAGAGCCCTGATTTCGTCAGAGTCATGAGCCTTCATAAGTCGAAGGGCCTCACGAGCAAGAGTGTCTACGTCGCTGGCGCAATTCATGGTGTCCTTCCCACGCTTGTGAGCGATGTTCCTGAGGAGGAAGCTCTCGCCATGATGGAAGGACGGCGCTTGTTTTACGTGGCCGTCACGCGGGCTGCCTCGGAGCTCACGATTTCAAGCGTTACGTCGGTGGATCTTGCCGATGCCAGCCAGCGCCTAATCAGGTACGACAAGGCAACTACTCACATGGAAGGGGGCAGGCTAGTGGTCAAGGCAATCGCCAGCCCGTACTTGGCAGAACTGGGCCCAGCCGCGCCGGAACCAGTCCGCGGCGTGGATTGGCTTGGAGACCGCTAGGCGCCGCAACGTGCGCGGCTGGTTCCGATACCCGGTCGAAGGGCTGTCCGAAGTCCGGAGGTGGATCTATACCTAGAGGTCATTCGTACTCCCAGCCTCGCCTTGGCCTTAGCTTTACGCCTGCTTTGGTAAGGGCCTTGTGAACGGTGTCGCCGGCAACGCCAAGCTCCTTGGCGATTGAGATCACCGGCATGCCGCTTTGGTAGCTCTGGATGGCCTGCTGGAGTCGCTTTCCCTCAACCAATCGGTAGCGACGAGCCACGCCTTGGCGGTCAAGATCGTTCGAGATCGTTCTCCGGTGCCTTCCAAAGCGTTCGCTGAGTTCGGAGAGAGTTGCCCCGGCTAGGTAGGCCTCAGCCATCTCATCCAGCTGGCCTTCCCGAAGCCGCCGCTGAACCTTCCTCGGGGACTTGGAAACAAGTGTTGCGACCTCCAAAAGGGGAACCTCAAGGACCCTTTCGATCCGTTTCCCCTGGTCAGCGTGGTTTGAGTAGCGTCCCAGCACCTCCACCACCTGGACTTACTAGCCGGTCCCTCCCCGCACGCGTGCTCAACCGGAGCGGGGCGAGTGCCGCCGACGGGCGGGCACGGGAGGCGTATCGTCGGCTTCCGCCGGGTGGCCTGAGGGCACTCGGGATCGGTGGATCGGAACCTGGTCCTCCCGAACACAGAACCGACCGGCAATGGGCAAGAATCGTCAGCGAAGTAGCTATCGGGTCCCGAGGAGACAAATCGATGTATGCCATACCGGCGGGACTGGGACTCATGGCATCGACTTCGACGACCCCCCAGAGTGGCAACTGGTGGGAGTACTCGTTGCTGTTCTTGGCCGTGATGGCATCGTGGGCCGGTGTGCCCGCCATTGGCACCGCCGCCATCGGGGCAGCCGCGGTGGGAGCCAGTCAGGGAAATCTCAATCTGACGGCGGTCATCGTCATCGGGGCGATCGGCGGTGAAGCGGGTGGGTTGATCGGCTACTACGTCGGGACGAGATGGGGGAGTGCCCTCCTGGCACGCCCGGGCAAACGCCAAGCGGGACGCCAGAAACTCATGGACAAGGGCGAGCGTGCCTACGAGAAGTGGGGACGGATGGCTGTGTTCTTCACCCCGGCAATCATCTCGGGTACGGCACGAATGAAGTTCGGCCAGTTCGCCGTGTGGAACTTCATTGCGGCGATCGCCTTCACCTGGTCCGTGGCTGCGACCGCCTATGGGGCTGGACGAGTCACCACCGGCCACCATTCGACGGAGGACATCTTGATTCTTGTTCTCGGACTTGTCTCGGGCGCTCTGGTGACCGGCGTACTGGTGCGACGTCACCGAAGGCATCGTCCTCACGCCGCAGTCGATGCCTAGCCTGGGCAGAGACTGCGGCGATTGCAATGTCTGACGAGTAGTAGTCAACTTGGCTGCAATGAGCGACTTCGAGGAAATTGGAACTCCACCCAGCCCGTTGGCCACCGTGGTCGGTCATGTTCTGATCGGAATCCTGGTGGCCGTCGCCACCAGGGCGATCTTCAAGCAGAAGCCGGGGGTGGCTTTCGTGGCCGGAGTGATTGCATTCGGTGTGCATCACAAGTTCGACGCTCCGGTCGCTCGGAAGCTGAGCGAACTGGGCCTGTAGCCAACAAGGTCATCGAAAGGGAGGCTTGCCCCGGATCGACCCTGGGGACACCCAGCGCCTCCCTTTCGGGCTCGATCCCGATCACGCTGTGGCTCGGAACCGTATCTCTCGGCAACTGGCGCTTCGTTGTTGGACGATAGGCGGATTTCGTTGGCGGACGGTGGCCGCGGCGGTGGCAGGGTGGGCCATCGGGGTCGTCATCCTGCTGATTCAGGTGTCCGGCAGCCGGGCAACGCCTTCTTCGGTGGTGTCGCGCCGGTCAGATGCGCTCCGACCCGTCGGCGCCTCCTGTTGGCGGGCCGGTGGCTACAGTCACAGAACGTGAATACGGGAAGCCGACACCTCATTCGCGTTGCCGGCGCTGGGGACGTCGACTCCGCAGGTCAGCTCCTTCACGATTTCAATCTCGAGTTTGGCGAACCAACTCCCGCTCCATCGGCATTGGCCGAACGGATTCGATTGTTGCTCGACGATGGTGACACGCTCGTGTTGCTGGCGGGGAAGGGTCCCGACGGTGTTGCAGTCCTACGGTTCCGCAGGTCGATCTGGGGTCGTGGTCTCGAGTGCTACCTCGCAGAGCTGTTCGTGGCCCCTCGGTTTCGCCGCCTCGGGATCGGCAGGGCGCTCATGGACGCTGCCATCAGCGAGGCTCGTGAGCGGGGCGCCGACACGATGAACATCGAAGTTGACGAACCGGACGCTGAAGCCCGCCATCTGTACGAGAGCTTGGGATTCTCCAACCGGACAGGTGGACCCGACGGCCCGCTGATGTACGTCTACGAGCGGGAGCTGTAGAGCGATCCTCGCCCACTCGCCCCGAACACGCTCGCCCCGAACACGCTCACTCGGGTTCGCAGGACCGTCGTCTATCGCCGGTTGAGCGTCACCGCTCCAAAGGTGGTCCCGTACGTCAGGGGGTAGTCCTCTTCGGTGCAAACCTGACGATCGCCAGGACTCCGACGAGCCCTAGTACCGCCTCTCCCGTCCAGACGATTGCGGAGCCGCTGCTCTTCGCGGCCAAAACGGCGAATGGTTCCAGGACGAAGAGGAGGGCCATCCCGATCGGGACCACGAGTGACTTGGTCTTGGCCCACCAACTTCCAATCCAACCAAATGCTGGCCCGCTGAGAGAGGCGAGGACGAAGAACCTCTTTCCGGCGTCGAACGCCAGGCGCAGGTCAACAATCCAGGGATGGGGTCCGAGCTGCAAGATGTACGAGTTGGCGGCATAGAAACTGCCCAGTGCCGCAAGTGAGAGCGCCAGCCCCACTGCTGCTCCGACAACCAAGCGTCCTCGGCCCACGAAGGCACCACCAGCGAACGGCAGGAGCAGCCAGGTCGCGCTCATATTGCCGAGGGCGGATCGGATGCCTCCACCGTTCCCCTTGAGAACTGAATCGCCAACTCCGAAGGCGACCGCAACGGCCACCATGATGGCAAGCCTGCGGCCATCCCCGGCGATCATGACCGCAGGCTATCTCCGCCGCCATTCACCCCGCCCCTGACGGCCGGGTCGATGCCACTGCTGGCGGTGGCTGATCATCAGTTCGGGTCGGATCCGTCGCCAGACCCACCGACTTATCTCGAGTGTGGATCTCGTTTCAGCCAGAAGAATGTGAAGATCGGAGCCACGAGCAGAACGATGAAGAGCGGCACCGCGACTGCTGGTGCCAGGACGAGGCCGTTGGTGGTGCAGTGGGTGATTGTCGGTGACCCGGGCCCTCCGTGAGAATCACATCCATACGTCCCGACCGGCCGGGTCACGAGCAGCATGAGTGGGAGCAGGCCGCCGGGCAGGACGAGCGTGCCGATGAGCTTGTCGCGGCAAGCCCCATCGCTCCGATGTCCAGAGGAATCCAACCCCGACGATCCAGCCGATTCCCAACAACCAGAGCGCCGCACCCGGAATCCCAGCCAGCAAGAGAAGCCACGGTACCCATGCATCCCGCCGCCGGGATTCATCGTCCCCATCCACCGCTCCCGCCTCGGCTGCGATCGTCTCGGGGCGCCCGATTCTTTCGAGCAGGGCACCGATCGATGATTCATCCTCAACATCGAGCCGCGCCCGACCCTCCATGATGTGGCCGCGGATGTCGTCCAGGATTTGGCTGCGCCGGGAGGCAGGCAGAGACACAAGAGCCGCGTCCAGCGCTGCGAGGTACTGATCGATTGCCAGATCCGAAGGGCTCCTGGTGTTCATGCCGCTGAATCCTGTTCCAGGATCGAGTTCACTGCGACCTGAAATCGCTTCCACTCGTGAATGAAATCCGAGAGCGCCAGGGCGCCGTCCTCGGTCAGCCGGTAGTACCGGCGAGGCGGCCCCTCCACGGACTCACGCCACGTCGTCTCGACCAGTCCGTTCTTGCGTAGTCGAGCCAGCAGGGGATAGATCGTTCCCTCGCTCGCAATGAGTCCACCGGAGTCCGCCAGCGTGCGGGCGAGGTCGAACCCGTACCGCTCACCCTGTCGGAGGAGTGCGAGAACGCAGTGCTCAACCGACCCCCGCCTGAGTTGGGCGAGCCAGATAGGATCATTGCTAGGAACCATGCAACACATTGTAGTGAACGCTTGCCGAGAGTCAACTCCGGCGCATGTGACGTCGCCGGGCCGGCGAATGCAGTAGGGGACGGACGAGGCCGGATCTGCAACGCTGATCGTGATGGCACACGGATCGGGCTCGACCCAGCCCACTTTGATGCTGATCACTGGGTTGCCAGGCACGGGAAAATCCACTGTCGCCGACCAGGCGGCAGCACTACTGGGAGCGCCGGTGCTGGGCCACGACTGGGCAATGAGCGGGCTGCGACCCTTTGGGACCATCCAGCGGGCCCTCGATTCGATGGACCCGCCCGGTCACCAGCCGGTCGGATGGTCGATCCTCTGCGCACTTGCCAGAGCACAACTCCGGCGAGGATCGTCGGTGGTACTCGATGGAGTGGCCAGAGCGCCATCAGTCGATGACTGTCGAGAGGCCGCAGAGCAAGAGGGCGCACGATTCCTGATGGTCTTGACCGAATGCGCCGATCCCGGCATTCACCGGTCCTTGATCGAAGGAAGGCAGCGGTCGATTCCCCTCTGGTACGAGCTTGACTGGTCCCAGGTCCAACGTTCCCGAGCCACTTGGGTGCCACCGGAATCTCCTGACTTGACCGTGAAGGTCACTGATTCGACGGCGACGAACCGACAACGACTGGCCCGTCTGATCCACGGTGGCCAGGAACGGGAGGGTGTCACCAAACGGTGACGACCAAGTGCGTCGGCCGGGGCGTGGGCCGCACGGGTTGTGGGCCCGTCCGGGTCAGGTCAAGCTTGGGGGTGCCCGAAAACCAGTTCGTGGGCGACATCGCCAGAACCTACGATCAGCCCGGGACGGGGATGTTCGGCCCCGAGGTTGTCGAAGCAACCGTCGAGTGCCTGGTGGAGTTGGCCGACGGCGGAGCGGCGATGGAGTTCGCTATCGGTACCGGCCGGATCGCGATCCCCTTGGCCGCCCGGGGCGTTCCGGTCGCAGGGATCGAGTTGTCTGCGGACATGTTGGCGGTGCTGCGGTCGAAGCCCGAAGCGAGCACTATCACCGTCGTGGAAGGCGATATGGCCGCGATGTTCGTGGAGGGTGTGTTCTCCCTCGTGTACCTGGTCTTCGACACCATCACGAACCTGACGTCGCAGGACGAACAGGTTGCGTGCTTCGAGAACGCCGCCCGCCACCTTCGCCCTGGTGGCCGCTTCGTAATCGAGAACGGCGTGCCTGGCCTTCGTCGGCTACCGCCCGGCAATGCCGGCGTCCCGTTCGCGGTGACGGAGGACTACATCGCTGTCGACGACTTCATTGACCGCACGCACAGGCAGATCTCCCGGTCCCGGCACTTCTACCGAAATCCCGATGGCAGCTTCCGCGAATTCACGGCACCGTTCCGATACGTGTGGCCGGCTGAGTTGGACCTGATGGCTCGGATCGCTGGCATGACGCTGGAACATCGATGGGCGTCGTGGGACCACTCGCCATTCACCGGTGACAGCCCCTCGCATGTCAGCGTGTGGCGTCTCCCGGAGGCCTAGAGGCGGTCGACAACTCGCCCAGAGGTAGGCCGGTCGAGCGTCCTTGACGTGCCGGCTGCGTGCGGCGGTACGGCCCGGAGTGGAACATCGAGCTGTGCCGATGGTGTCACACCTCGGCAGCCTTCGGACCCGACCGTTCGCTTCAGTCGGGAGCCTCCGCCACCGTCCGGGGCCGCCGTGAGTGCGTGGTGCTGTGGATCGACGGCGGGGTCGTGGGGTCGCTGGCCGAGACCTGATCGACCGAATTGGCGACCGTGCCCTCCGCCGGAAGCACCGGTCCGTCGATGAGCGGGTCCCCGGTCCGCACCATCCAGTCGTGCAGCCGCTGGCGGAGGTCCTCGGCCACCCCGGCCAGGGCCGGGTCATCGATGCGGTTGGTCCCCTCCGAGGGATCGAGCCACAGGTCGAACAGTGCCTCCCACGGCGGGTCCACGTCGGCCCACCCGGCCGCCAACAGGACATCCTTGGTCATGGCAGTCGTCCAGGTTGGCCAGAACCTTCCCGGGATGGTCTTCGTCGTAGCGGCGCATGTACTTGTACCTGGATGTGCGAACGGCCCGTTGCGGCTCGTAGGCGGCGTGGTAGGTCACCTCGGCGAAGATCTCCTCGTGGACCTCGGTCACCTCGCCTCGCATGAGCGGGAGCAGTGACTTGCCCTCGAGCCACGGCGGTTGCTCCAGCCCCACCACGTCGCAGATCGTCGGGTACAGGTCGAGTTGGCTGACCTGCGCGTCGTACACGCGACCGCGCTCGAACCCCCCCGGCCCCCGCATCAGAAGCATGACGCCGATGCCCCGGTCGTACATGGTGCATTTGGCGTCCGGGAACGCCAGGCCGTGGTCCGTCGTCAGGAACACGAGGGTGTCATCGGCCAACCCGTTCTCCTCCAGGGCGTTGAGTACGGTTCCGACCCCCTGGTCGAGCGCTCTAGCGCTGGCCCGGAACGAAGCCATGTCCCGGCGGGTCTGCGCGTTGTCCGGGATGTTCTCCGGAGGTCGGGAGTACAGGACGTCGCGAATCGATGACGGCTCGAAGAACTCGCGGTGCGTCTCGAAGAAGCCGACCGAGAGGAAGAACGGGGCCTCCTCCTGGGCCCGCATGCCGATGAGCTTCGTGGCCGCGGGAGCGACGTCGCTCACCCGGGTCGAGTCGAGGTCGACGACCTCGTCGTACCCGAGACCGCTCGGCTCCGCCGAGACGTGCTGTTCGCCCACCAGGCCGGTCCAGTAGCCGGCCTCGCGCAGGACGCTGGCCATGTGCCGCTCCGGATGGTGGAGCCGATAGCCGCGGTGGGCAAGGCCGAGCATCCCGGTGGCGTGGGTGCACTGGCCGGTGAGCAGGGCCGCCCGCGAACCCGAGCAGACCGGGGCGGCACAGAAGGCCTGGCGGAAGAGCACGCCCTGGTCGGCCAGGTGCTGGATGTTCGGTGTCGGGACCGGGTACCCGTAGGGCTGCACATAGCGGCCGGTGTCGTGCGAGTGCAGATACAGGACGTTCGGTCTCATTTGATCGCTATGGTAGCAATCTCAATTGTTTCGCTCGGAAAGGTAGGATATGGAGATGGGGCCAGCCTGGCGGGTCGACGGTATCTCCTACCTGGTCTGTGCCACGCAGCGCAGTGGCAGCACCCTGCTCTGCGAGCTCCTGAGGGCGACCGATGTGGCCGGCGCGCCCGGACGAGTACTTCGAGAGGCTGCGTGCGACGGGCCTGCCTCGCCAACCGCGGCAGTACTTCGAGGAACCGTCCGTGCAGGACATCGCCGAGCGACTGCCGCCGACGGTGCCGGGACATCCGGAGCAGGCCGGGGAGTTCGAACACTGGTTCCGCTACGTCCTCCAGCGGGGGACCACCCTGAACGGCGTCTTCGGCGCCAAGATGATGTGGAACTACCTCGACGATTTCAGGCTGAGGATGGCGGAGCTGCCGGGTCTGAGCGATCTGTCGTTCAACGAGAGGCTCGAGGCCGTCTTTCCCCGACTGCAGATCATCTTCATGAGGCGGCGTGACAAGGTGGCGCAGGCCGTTTCCCTCTGGAAGGCCATCCAGACCCAGCAGTGGCGCACCGAATCTGAATCGGGATCGGAGCAGGCCGACCGACGAGGAACCCGGGGCCGAGTACGACTACCGGGCGATCGAGTACCTGCTCAACGAGCTGCACCGATGGGACGCCCGCTGGGAGGATTGGTTCCACGCCACCGGTCGGGAGCCGATACGGGTCTTCTACGACGAGTTCACCGTGTCCCGGGCGGCCACCATCGGCCGCGTGCTCGATGCGCTCGGGATCGACCCACCCGCCCCCGAAGGCAAGAAGCCGATGAGACGGCAGGCTGACGACCGCTCGAGGGACTGGGTCGCCCGCTTTCGGGACGAGAGCGAACACCACCAGCGCATCTGACCCGCCCCCCTGCGGTTGCGGCGCACTGCCTCGCATCCTGTCGCCGGCAGCTGCGGAGCCCCGGCTGTCGGTCCACGGCCTCGCTAGAGGCCACCACGCTTGATCCCGATGGTGGCGCCCTCGGTGTACCGGATCGGTGCATCGAGGGTATCGACGAGGAACATGTCTCGGTCGCCACGGTCCCAGGCCTCGCGCAGCCCTGGTGCACCCAGGTCGAAATCGGGGCGGACCTTCTGGAGCACGGCGCGGAGGTCCACGTGCAGCTCGTGCATCGTCGGTCGGCCCCAGTACCAGTAGCCGTTGTAGATGCTGAAGATCCGAAGCCCCGGCTCCAACACGAAGGTGTGGGGAATCATGGGATTGTGGGGATCGGTGAACTCCTCGATGTCGAGGTCCTGTTGCACGGTCCTTTCGGGGTCACCCAGAAATGGCCAGGGGGCCCCCAGAGAGTCGCGGAATTCGTTCAGGCTGAGCGGGTTGTCCGTACAGATGACCGCGAGCCGCGTGTACGCGACCCGGAACTCCGGGTAGCTGTCAACCAGATTCCTGAGAAATCGATGCTCCTTGGGGTCGTACGCCCCTCGGGACAGATGGAGGACCATCGGGTTGCCGCCTTGGAGCTCGGAGAGGCTCCGAGCGGCCCCGGCCTGGTCCTCGAGCCGATAGTCAGGAAAGGTGGCTCCAACAACGATGTCTTCTCGCAACCTACCGTCCTCCCGTTCGCCTACTCGCCGATTCCGTACAGAAACTCATCCAGTGCCTTCCAGCTTTCCTCGGCGCTCCCGTCCCCACCGGGGTGCCAGGCCACGACGACTGCCACCCCGTCCGGGTCGTGGCCCACCACTGCTGTCCACTCGCTGTGGTCACGCCGGCTGACGAGGAGTCGGCGGGCGTCGAGGTCTCCGGCGATCCGCTCCAGCTGATCGGCGGACCCCACGTCCAACAGGAAGGCTCGCAGTCCGATGTGGCGGGCTCCTCCGAGGGGGCTGGTCCCGAGCGCCCGCAGGACGATGATCTGGGCCCGGTCGGTCCCCGGAGCGCTCATTGCCGCCAGTTGCTCCTGTTGGGACAGCACGGTGAATCCCAGCACCTCACGATAGAAGTCGATCGCTCGGCCGAGATCGGCCACGTTCATCACGACACCCTGAAAGTTCATCGTCTGCTCCAAGTCTTCGGTGGCGCGGAGGCACCGTGTCTCTCCCCGCTACATCCGAGCTGCATTCTTCCCATTGCTCGATCCAGTCGTCGATACCAGCGCCACGCCGGTTCCGGTCACAGGCCGGAGACGAGCTCGGCCACGATCTCCGCCGCCGTTTGTGGCTGTCTGGCCAACGCAACGCTCTGTCCGGCCCACAAGGAGAGCGCTTCGATGGCTCCGGCGGTACCGACCATCGGTGGCGCCGGTTCGTACCGGAGGATCTCTTCACCCGAGGCGAAGTGGGCGATGACGCCCTCTTCCGGGCGACTCCCCAGGGGGGGCCGGCCCGCCGCCTCCCACATCTCGGCCGTCGAGTTGTGGATGGCGCGGTGGGGTGCGTCCGGCCACCCCACGTCGTACAGGTCGGGGTACCACTGCGCATCGGTCTCGGTGGCGTCCATCAGACGACGGCGGTACTCCTCGTGGACGGGCATCTCCTGGGCCAGCAGGAACCGGGTGCCCAGCCACGCCGCCTGGGCGCCCAGCGCCAGGACGGCGGCCACTCCCCGTGCGTCCCCGATCCCGCCGGCCGCGATCACCGGCACCGGTGCCACCGCGTCCACCACGGCAGGCACCAAGGGGAGCGTCGCCACCCGACCCCGCACGTGTCCGCCGGCCTCCCAACCCTGGGCCACGACGGCATCGACTCCGCTGTCGGCTGCCCGGCGGGCCTCCTCGGCACTGCTGACCGTTTGCAGGACGATTCCGTCGGCGTCGTGGACCTGCTCGACGTAGCCGGCGGGATCTCCCCAGAACAGCGACACGATCCGCAAGCCGGCTTCGAGGGCCTCGTCGAGGCGCCGGTGTTGATCGGAAGTGAGAATCAGATTGCCACCGAACGGCCGATCGGTGAGCGCCGCCGTCTCACGAACCGGCCCGCCGGCAGGGGTGGACCACGTGAGCGCCACCGTGCCGAGGGCGCCGGCATCGGAGACCGCCGCCGCCAGTTCGGGCACCGCCGCCATCGGCGCCTGGACGATGGGTTGGTCGATCCCGAGGAGGTCGCAGACCGGGGTTCGCACCGCTGCCACTTACCCGTTCGCTCCCACTGGCAGCGCCTGTGACCGGGTGCGCGACAGGGGTCCCCCCGGCCGGCACCGGCGGACCCACATGCCGCTACGACTCATACGACGTCGGCATCGCCTGGGCAGCCCGCTTGTTCCATCCATGAAAGCTCGAGAAGTCGCCGGCATCCCAGGCTTCCCGAAGCCCCGGCGTGCTCAGATCCCAGTCGGGGCGGACCTCGCTCGACGCCGCGCACAAGTCGCGCCACAAGTCGTAGAACGAGGGGCGCCCCCAGAACCAGTACCCGTTGTAGACACGGTGAACCACCAGTCCCGGCTTGAGCACCAGCGTGTGGGGGATCATCGGATCGTGCTCGGGATCGGTGTACTCCTGGATGTCGAGGTCCTTTTGGACGATGCGGCCGGGGTCGGAGAGGAACGTCCATTGGGCGCCGACCGAGGCGCGGAACTCCTGCAGGGTGTGGTGGTCGTCGGTGGCGATGGTGACGATCTGGGTGTAGGCCACGGCCACCTTGGACTGGTTGGCCGCCAACTCCAGATGCTGCTGGTGCTCTTTGGGACAGTAACTACCACGGGCGAGTGTGAGGACCAGCGGGTCGTCGCCTTGGAGCTCGCTGAGCTTGCGCACCGTGTTGGTGTGATCGGGCAGGGCGTAGTCGGGGAACGTGCCACCGGGTCGGATGTCGGATCGCATGGATCACCGCCTCTTTGGTCGCCTCCGGCGCACAACCTTCGCAGCGGAGCCGAGCTCATCTCGTCCCGCTACGGGCGGGCCAGTGGCGCCAAGATTATCCCGTCGCCACGGCCACGTCACCTCCTCATCGCCCGCATCGCCGTCAGTGGGGGAGGGCGGCGTGGCCCGACCCGGGACCCTCGGTCGGGTCGGGAGATGCCGGCCTCCTCCCCGGGCCGGACGGGGAGCAACGGCCACGGCGGCCCGACCATAATGGGTGGTCCCGACGCTTCACCGGAGCTGCCAGATTCCGATCCCGCCGATGCGCGGGCGAAGGAGCTCACATGAGCACGACCCCCATCGCCGACCATGCACTCCTGTCAGATCGGCACAGCGCTGCCCTGGTGACCCGGGACGGCTCGATCGAGTGGTTGTGCTTCCCGCGCTTCGACAGTCCGTCGATCTTCGGTCGCCTGCTCGGTGACGAAGCCGGCCACTGGTCGATCCGGGCCACGGGCGCCACGCAGGTGACTCGCCGCTACCTCGACCGCACCATGGTGTTGGAGACCACCTTCCGCACACCGACGGGTGCGGTCGCCATCACCGACGCCCTGGCCATGGGCGACGGCAACCGGGGCCATGCGCTCGGCAGCGGTGCGCCCCATCTTCTCTTGCGCCGGGCGACCTGTGTCGAAGGGGACGTCGAGCTGTCCCTGGAGTATGTCCCACGCCCCGAGTACGGGTTGGTCCGTCCCCTGTTCGATGCTGTCGACGGGGGAGTGACCGCGTTCGGCGGCTCGGACATGTTGGTCCTCTCTTCTCCGGTGGCCCTGACCGTCGACCGGGCAACGGTCTCCGGCCAGTTCCAGCTTCGCCAGGGCGAGAGTGCGGGTTTCGCCCTGCATCACAGGAAGCGGGCCGAGCCCGGTTCTGCCAGGGTCTGGAGCCAATCCGAGATAGGCGCACGGTTGGAGGACACCGTGTCGGCGTGGGAGTCGTGGTCCGATCTCCACCAGGCGTACGTGGGCCCATGGCGAGATCTGGTGCACCACAGCGGGCGGGTGCTCCAGTCGCTCTCCTTTGCGCCCACCGGCGCCATCTGCGCGGCGGCGACCACGTCGCTGCCCGAGGCGGTGGGCGGCACCCGGAACTGGGACTACCGCTACACCTGGGTCCGGGACGCTTCCTTCACGATCGAGGCCCTCTGGGTGGCGGCCTGCCCCGACGAGGCCAATGAGTTCTTCGACTACATGACGACCTCTGCGGCCGGATCGATCGACCAGGGCGATGACCTGCAGATCATGTTCGGTATCGGCGGAGAGCGGGATCTGACCGAGCGCGAACTGCCGCACCTGGAGGGCTGGCGACACTCTGCCCCCGTCCGGGTCGGCAATGGCGCCTGGAACCAGCGCCAGCTCGATGTCTACGGCGAGCTGCTCGGCGCCGTCTACCGCCTCTCGGACCACCTCTTCGACAGTGACTCCCGAAGGGTCGGGCCGATGGCCGGCCCGGACAAGTGGGCCGCGCCACCCGATCTGGCACCCACCACGCGACGGTTCTTCGTCCAACTGGCCGAGACCGCGGCCCGGCGTTGGCAGGAAAAAGACCAGGGGATCTGGGAGGTCCGGGGCGAACCTCGTGACTTCTTGTACTCCAAGCTGATGTGTTGGGTGGCCCTGGACCGGGCGGTGGCCCTGGCCGACCATCTCGACGCCTCTGATCGGGTCGAGGCATGGAAGCAGACCCAGGCCCAGATCCGTGAGGCGATCCTGACCAAAGGCTGGAGCGACCGGGCCGCGGCCTTCAGCCAGTCCTTCGGCTCTGACGAACTCGACGCCTCCAATCTCATGCTGCCACTGGTCGGGTTCCTTCCCGCCGACGAGCCCAGAGTGTTGGCCACGATCGATGCCACCGAAGCGCGTCTTACCGATGAGCGGGGACTCGTGTACCGGTACCGGTCCCACGACGGTCTCGAGGGCCAAGAGGGGACCTTCCTCCTGTGCACCTTCTGGCTGGCTCAAGCCCTGGCCAGGTCCGGACAGACCGCTCGGGCACGCGCCGCCTTCGACCGGGCTGCGGCCTTCGTCAACGACGTCGGCCTGCTGGCGGAGGAGGCCGATCCCGTCAGCGGAGCGCTCTTGGGCAACTTCCCCCAGGCCTTCAGCCACATCGGGCTCGTCAACGCGGCGTGGGACATCTCCGAGGCCGAGCTGCGGGAGGGTTCGCCGACTGGAAATGATCCCGACACGTCGAGTCGGTCGGATCCGACGCCGGCATGAGGGCGGCCGTCGAACAGATCCTGGTCCACGGCAACTCGCCGCCACACGCTTCCAAACTGGGCCCTGGACTTCAGCGGCGAGCGGCGCGAAAGTGTCCCCGGGAACGGCCCCCGTCGGCAGGGCAGTGGCTATCGGACCCGGCGGAGAGGAGCTGCGGCCTTGGACATGAGACTCGAAGTGGTGGTGGTGCCGGTGTCCGATGTGGACCGGGCCAAGGGCTTCTATGAGTCGCTGGCGTGGCGTCTGGACGCCGATTTCCCCGGTGATGGCGGCTTCCGGGTCGTGCAGTTCACGCCGCCGGGCTCAGCATGCTCGATCATCTTCGGCAGCGGGGTCACCTCGGCCGCACCGGGCTCGGCCGAAGGCCTGCAACTCGTCGTCGCCGACATCGAGGCGGCGCGGGCCGAGCTGGTCGACCGGGGCGTCGAGGTGAGCGAGGTGTTCCACGACGCCGGTGGCGTGTTCCACCACGCCGGCACAGAGGGGCGCGCTCCGGGCCCGGCCCCGGAGCGCAAGACCTATGGGTCGTTTGCCTCGTTCAGTGATCCGGACGGTAACAGCTGGTTTCTTCAAGAAGTGACGACGCGCCTTCCGGGGCGGTGACCACACAGGGAGCGGCTGCTGGCCCGGTCGGCCTCTCTCGATCGACAGGAGGTAGCCCGATGTCAGCCACCTACGGTTCCGCCACCGATCTCGCCGCCGCGCTCCGTCGGGCCGAGGCTGCTCATGGCCGTCACGAAGAGGAGATCGGGCATCCCGACCCGGACTGGCCGGGTTGGTACGCGCAGTACATGGTGGATGAACAGTCCGGGCTCCCCGGCCGGGCCACCCCCGGGGCGGGCACATGAGCAGCTACGACGTCATCGTCCTGGGCGGCGGCTCGCCGGGCGAGCACTGCGCCGGGGAGTTGGCCGACGGCGGACTGCGGGTCGCCGTCGTCGAACGCCAGCTGGTCGGCGGCGAGTGCTCCTATTGGGCGTGCATCCCTTCCAAGACGCTGCTGCGCCCCGGCGAGGCGGCCCAGGAGGCACGCGAAGCGGCGGGCGTCGCCAACGTCGATGTCGAGGCGGCCCTGGCCTATCGCGATTTCATGGTCTCGGACTACTCCGATGCCGGCCAGGAGCGCTGGCTGGCGGACAGGGGTATCGACCTGCTGCGCGGCACCGGCCGGCTGGTCGGGAAGGGCGTGGTCGAAGTGGACGGTGTGCCTCACACCGCGGACCACATCGTCGTGGCGACCGGCTCGGACCCGGTCGTGCCCCCGGTCCCCGGCCTGGCCGACTTGGAGGGTGTCTGGTCCAACCGCGAGGTGACCGGCATGAAGGCCGTGCCACGGCGCCTGCTGATTCTGGGCGGTGGGCCGGTCGGCGCCGAGATGGCCCAGGCCGTGATCCGTCTGGGTGGCGAGGTGGCCGTGGTCGAGGGGGCCGAACACATGCTCGCCCGTGAGCCCGCTCCGCTGGGCGAGGCGCTGGGCGACGTGCTTCGGGGTGATGGCGTCGAACTGATGTTGGGTGTGCTGGCCACAGGGGCTCGACGGGACGGCGATGACTACGTGCTGGCACTCGACGACGGCAGCGAAGTACGCGGTGACCATCTGCTCGTCGCCACGGGCCGGCGCCCACGCGTGGACGGGATCGGCCTCGACGCCGTCGGCGTCCACGCTGACCGGCACGGCATCCCCGTCGATGCCCGTTTGTGCGCCGGAGACGGTCTGTGGGCCATCGGCGACGTCACCGGCGTGCGGATGTTGACCCACGTGGGGAAGTACCAGGGCGAGGTCGCCGCCGCCAATATCCTCGGTGAGCCCCGTGAGGCCAACTACGAGGGCATTCCCGATGTCGTGTACACGGACCCCCAAGCGGCTTCGGTGGGCGCCACCGAGGCCCCCTTTCATGCGACGACCCCCCTCTCCGAGGTGGCCAAGACGGCGACCTACAACCACGCCTACGCCCAGTCGAACGGGTTTTTGACCCTCCTCAGCGACGGCGATCGACTGACCGGCGCCTACGCCTTGGGGCCCGAGGCCGGCGAGTGGATGCAGCAAGCCACGCTGGCCATCCGGGCCAAGGTGTCGCTCGACGTGCTGCGTGACACCATCCAACCGTTCCCCACCTTCTCGGAGATCTACGTCGCCACCCTCAAAGCGCTCCGCAAGCAGATCAGGGCCGGCACGGACGCGGGGGCCGACTCGATCCCGACGTCGTGACCGGCCACCTCATGGCCGCCGGATTCACCGACACGCCGCTCCCCCCTCGGCCCAGGAGGCGCTCACCATGGAGTATCTCGTCACGATGACCACCCACGTTCCGGAAGGAACATCGGAGGGGGCCGTCCAAGACGTCCGCACCCGTGAGGCGGCACGTTCGGGCCAGCTGGCGGCCGAGGGACACCTCCTGCGATTGTGGCGTCCGCCGCTGCAACCGGGTGAATGGCGCACGCTCGGCCTTTTCGCAGCCGACGACGGCGTCGAGCTCGAGGAGGTCCTGGCCTCGATGCCACTGCGGATGTGGCGCACCGACGAGGTCGCTCCGCTCTCGCCACACCCCAACGACCCCGCCCGACGGACCGAACGGACGAATGCGCCCCCGCCCGAACCCGGGGACAGTGAGTTTCTGACCACGTTCACCGTGACCGAACCGGCGGAAGCCGCCCCCGGGACCGTCGATGCCGCCATCCGAGGCGAGGCGGATCGGGCCCAGGAGCTCGCCGGCCAGGGATACCTGGAGCGACTCTGGACGCTGCCCGGCCATGGCCGGGCCCTCGGCCTGTGGTACGCCCCCGACGCGGCCAGGATGAACGCGATCCTGGCGTCGCTACCGCTGTCTCCCTGGATGCGGGTGGAGACGACACCGCTCACCCGACACCCCAGTGACCCGGCGCTCACCGGCGACTGACGACGGGAGAGGCCATGGACGCAGACGACCGCAAGGTCGCCATCATCACAGGAGGTTCCCAGGGCATCGGCGCCGGCCTCGTCGCCGAGTACCGGCGGCGGGGCTGGGCGGTCGTGGCCACCTCGCGGACGATTGAGTCCGATGGGGACCCAGCTGTGCTCACCGTTGACGGGGACATCACCGACCCCGCCACCACCGACCGGATCATCAGCGGCGCCCTGGGGCGCTTCGGCCGCATCGACACCCTTGTCAACAATGCCGGGGTCTACATCTCCAAGCCGTTCACCGACTACACCGCCCACGACTATGCCACCGTGGTCGGTGTCAATCTCACCGGATTCTTCACGCTCACCCAGCGTGTCATCGTCGAGATGCTGAAGCGAGGAGACGGCCACATCGTCAACATCTCCTCCACCCTGGCCGACTACGCCAACTCGGGCACGCCCTCTGTCCTGACTTCGCTCACCAAAGGCGGCCTTGCCTCGGCCACCAAGTCACTGGCCGTCGAGTTCGCCTCCCGCGGCATCCGGGTGAACGCGGTCTCGCCGGGCATCATCCAGACGCCGGTGCATCCGGCCGAGAGCTACGCCGGGCTCGGCGCGCAGCTCCCCCCGGTCGGGCACGTGGGCCAGGTCCGCGACATCGTCGACGGCATCCTCTTCCTGGAGTCGTCGCCGTTCATCACCGGCGAGGTCCTCCATATCGACGGCGGCCAGATCGCCGGCCACTGACGCCTCTCCGACGATTTCCGGCGCAGGGCCGCCTCTCTGCGTCGTACGTCCGCCGCTCCGAGTGAGAAGCACCTGGTTATCTCGGCTACCGGCCTTGACGCACCAGGGGGCGCCACATCTATTTTCTTCCTCCGGTCGCAGGTGATGACAAAGGGGCAGTCGAGGCGTGGCGAATCGTTGGAGAGTGGGCGGCGCCGTAGTGGCCGCGACGGTCATCGGGGTCTCCCTGGTGTCGATCGAAACGGCGGTGGCGGCACCGACCTACGTGGCGTCGTTCTCGTACCAGGCGCCGCTGGAGCGGGCGCCGTACGTGACCGACCTCGAGCAGACCACCGCCGAGGTCAACTGGGCCGAAGCGGGTCCGAACGCGTCGCCCGGATATGTCGAGTGGGGTCCGGCCGGTGGCTGCACGGCACTGAGTAAGTCGGCGACCAACAAGCTTCCGGCCTTCGTGCCCGACGTGGACACGGCCAGCGCCGAGACGGTCCAGATCGGGACGACCATCGGCGACTACCAGGACTCCGTCCAGCTGACCGGGCTGAGTGCAGGCACGACCTACTGCTACGAGGTGTTCTCGTCGGGTGGTGTGAACCTGCTGGGCGCCGGGGTGAGCCAGAGCTTCTCGACGCTGGACGGGGCCACCCTGCCGCCGACCGGCCTGACCTTCGACGTTGCCGGTGACTTCGGGGAGACGACCGGGGTCGACCAGAGCACCAGCGGGGTGAACGAGGACCAGGCGGCCATCGACGACGAGATCGGCCAGTCGGTGACCCAGGACCATGCCAAGTTCCTGCTGTCGGCGGGCGATGTGGGGTACCAGAACGGCTCGGACACGAACTACGGCGACCTGACGTCGACGGGCGCGGAGACGAGCAATGTCTTCGGTCCGGCCTACTGGTCGCAGACGGGAGGCATCCCGGTCTTCAGCGCCGACGGGAACCACGGCCAGAACATCACCACGCTGCGGACCTGGCCCGAGGAGCAGACGGCGATGAATTCCAATGGCGTCTACGCCCTGGACACCTACCAGGCCGACAGCGAGATACCGGCCACCAGCTCACCCGACAATTGGTACGCATTCAGCGACGGTGACGTGCGCATCTATGTCCTTGACGTGGCCTGGAACGACGGTGCGACCTACCTCGCCACCCCCGGTGTGAACGCCACCGGGGCCGAGTGCGGGGCAGAGGCGATCCACTGCAAGGGGTATGAGATCGACGCCGCCGAGCACTGGCAGCCGACCTCGGGGGAGATGACCTGGCTGGTCCACGACCTGGCCAGCCACCCGGGTGGCATCAAGATGGCCCTGTTCCACTACCCGATGACCAGTGTCGACAACACGGAACCGACCGACCCGTACCTGACGACGACGCTCGACCCGGTACTGAAGGCCAACGGTGTGCAGATGGTGTTCAACGGACATGCCCACACCTACCAGCGGTTCGTCCCGACCGATGGGGGGCCGATCAGCTACGTGACCGGCGGCGGGGGTGCGACGTTGGTGCCCGTCGACGGGAACGGCGACCCGTCGGGGCTGTGTGCCGCAGCCAAGAGCCAGGCCGACGTCTACGCCCTCGGATTCGATCCGACCAAGGGGGCCGGCAGCGCTTGCGGACAGAGCGCGCCGGCCGCGGCCAGCGTGAGTGCCGCCGACGTCTACAACTTCTTGATGGTGACCGTCGACAACGGTGCGGTGACGGTGACCCCCGAGAACGCGCTGGGCGGCGTATTCGACCGGCACACGTATCAACTCGTCGCCGCCCCACCCCCTCCGACCACCACCCCCGGCGGCTCGAGCCCCGGGGGCACGCAGGCCCCACCCGAGAGCAGTCCGACGGCGATCTCGCAGCCCACTCCACCCAGCTCGCCGGCCAGCACCGCCTGCCTGAAGCACCTCCCGGCCGGCGCGGTGGTCGGGACAGCGCCGTTACCGGACGGTTCGGGGTACTACGCGGTGGACTCGGCCGGTGACGTGGCCGCCTTCGGAGCCGCCAAGTGCTACGGAGCGATGACCGGCACGCCGCTGACCAAGCCGGTGGTGGGTATGGCCGTCGACCCGGTGACCGGTGGGTACTGGCTGGTTGCCACGGACGGCGGGATCTTCTCGTTCAACGCACCGTTCAAGGGCTCGACGGGCGCGATCCACCTGAACCGTCCGGTGGTGGGCATGACGGCCACAGCCGACGGCCAGGGGTACTGGTTCGTGGCCAGCGACGGTGGCATCTTCAGCTTCGGGGATGCGGCCTTCTTCGGCTCGACGGGGTCGATCCGCTTGAACGAGCCCGTGGTCGGCATGGCGGCCGCTCCGAGCGGACGCGGCTACTGGTTGGTGGCGAGTGACGGCGGGATCTTCGCCTTCGGGAGTGCCGGGTTCTTCGGGTCCACCGGGTCGCTGCACCTGAACCAGCCGATCGTGAACATGGAGGCGACGGGGGATGGCCGGGGTTACCGGCTGATCGCCAGCGACGGCGGAGTGTTCGACTTCGGCAGCGCACCGTTCCACGGGAGTGCGGGCGGCATCCGGCTGAATCGACCCATGATCGGGGGTGCCGACGACAACGCCACGGGCGGTTACTGGCTCATGGCGTCCGACGGAGGCGTCTTTGCCTTCGACGCACCGTTCCTCGGCTCAGCGGCCTGAGGATTCGCCGACGTCGCCGCCACCGCACCCTCCGGGGGTGTATGACCGGGGCCATGGCTATGGAACCCGACGACATCATCGAAGCGCTGGACCTGCAACCTCATCCTGAAGGAGGGTGGTTCCGCGAGACGTGGCGCGGGCCTGGCGAGGGCGGCATCCGTCCCGCCGGTAGCGCCATCTACTTCCTGCTGACGAGAGGGAACGAGTCGAGGCCCCATCGCATCGATGCCACCGAGATCTGGCACTACTACGTGGGCGCGCCTGTGGAGATCGCCGTCGCCGATCCGGACGGCCTCGAGCGTATCCACCTGGTTGGCCCCGCCATCGGGGGAGACCAACAGCCGCAGGTGATCGTCCCCCCGGGCGCATGGCAACGTGCTCGGACGACGGGCGAGTACAGCTTGGTCGGCTGCACGGTGTCACCGGCATTCGAGTGGTCCGCCTTCGAACTCCGGTAGCCCCGTCCCGAAGCGGTCCTCGCTGCCGTTGACCGGGTCAGGCGACGGCGCGTCGGAACACTCGGGTGGCCCAGGCGAGTACCAGGACGCACAGTGGCACGAGGACGGCGAACGCCTGCCAGACGGCGGGGCTCCCGAGGTCGCCCACGGCCAGCGCCCGAGATGCGACAACGAGGTAGTACAGCGGATTGAAGTGAGCGAGGACCCGTAGCCATGTCGGTCCGAGGGATATGGGGAGGAGCACCCCGGCGAGCAGCAAGATGGGGAGGTTGATCCCGTTGATGATGGCGGCGAAGCTGCTGATCTCCTTCGTCACCAGGGCCGTCGCCGTCGAGAACGCCGCCATCATCGTGGCCAGGGCCCAGAGCAACACCGTCAGCACCAGCAACCCGGGCCAGTGCAGGGTGAAGCCGAACCCGTACCCGACGGCGACCACCACGGCGTCGAAGGCCGTCATCATGACGAGACCGGCGAGGATCGGGCCGACCAGGATGGCGAACCGGCTGGCCGGAGTCACCCGTAGGCGTTCGATGAGTCCGGACTGCAGCTCGAAGATCGTCCCGAAGCCGGCGCTGCTGCCGCTGGCAAAGGCCAGCAGGGCGAGGATCCCGGGCAAGAAGAGCTGGAGCACGGTGCGTGTCTCACCCCTGGTGCCAGGGAGATCCTTGAGCAGCGGGGTGAACAGCACCAGGTACAGCACGGGTGTGGAGAATCCCACGAAGAGCCACACCGGATTGCGGAGCATCTGGCGGAGGTAGCGCTGGAAGAGGAGTCCCGTGTCCCGGATGGCCTTCATGCGGTGATCCCTTCTGTCGAGTTCGAGCCGGCGTCGCGCAGCGACCGGCCGGTCTGGCGCAAGAAGACATCGTCCAGGGTCGGTTCCGAGAGCCGAATGGACCTGATGGTGATGCCCTCCCCGTCGAGGAGTCGGAGTATCCGGGGCAGGGCGGCGGCACCGTCGTCGACGTACAGGCGCACCTCGTCGCCGTCGAGGCTGTTCTCGCGCACGAAGGACTGGGCACCCAACAGTCCCAGGGCCCGTCGGGTGGTGTCCTCGTCACCGTGGAGGCTGAGCACCACCGACTCCCCGGACACCTGTCGTTTGAGCTGGTGGGGGGTGCCCTCGACGACGATCTCGCCGTGGTCCATGATCACCAGCCGGTCACAGAGGGCATCGGCCTCTTCGAGGTAGTGGGTGGTGAGGAAGATGGTCGTGCCCAGGTCACGCAGGCTCCGGACATGGTCCCAGAGGTTGGCCCGGTTCTGGGGGTCCAGGCCGGTACTGGGCTCGTCGAGGAAGAGGACGTCCGGTTGGTGGACGATGCCCAGGGCCACGTCGAGCCGTCGGCGCTGACCGCCCGAGTAGGTCCGTACGCGCCGGTCGGCGAAGTCACCGAGATCCAGGATGTCCATCAGCGCTTCGGTCCGGGTGGTGACGGCGTCGAGCTCGCCACCGTAGAGGCGCCCCTGAAGCACCAGGTTCTCGCGTCCGGTGGCCAGGTCGTCGGCGCCACCCAGCTGACTGACGTACCCGATGCGGGACCGCACCTCTTTGGGCTGGCGGGCGACATCGAAGCCGGCGACGGTGGCGGTACCTTCGTCGATCGGCAGCAGCGTGGTCAACATCCGGAGCGTGGTCGTCTTGCCGGCTCCGTTCGGGCCGAGGAATCCGAAGATCTCCCCGCGGGCCACCTCGATGCTCACGCCGTTGACGGCGGCGACCCTTCCCGAGGGGGAGCGGAACGACTTCCGTAGGCGGTCGGTGGAGATGATCTTGTCCGAGGTGGGCGCGCCGTTCCGGGCTGTCGCCACCGCCGGCCCGTTCACTGCCATCCCTCGGCGGTGGGGGGCGGAGTCCAATCAGGCTCATCGGGATTGGCGTGGATCGCCCTCCAGTAGTCGAGGCCCTCGAGCGATCCGGACTCGATGTCGGTGATCAGCCGACGCACGAAGGACAGCTCGGACTGGCGCAGCGTCGTGCGAAACTCTCCTTCGACCCAGAAGAGACGCGGGAGCTGGGCCTTCTCGAGGAGCTCCCGGGTGGCTCCGGCCTGGGCCAGCTCGAGTTCCAGGTGTTGGGCCCGCTCCCGCAGGAGGCCGACCACGTCGTCGGGCGGCAGGGCGGGGAGGAACGAGAGGGCTGCCTCGAAGGCCGGGTAGTCCTTGACCGGGGTGGAGATCAGGTCGGTGAGCCAATCATGCGTCTCGATCTTTCCGGCATCGGTGAGGCGGTAGACGGTGCGCTCGGGAAGTCGGCCCTCACGCCTGGTCTCCTGGGGGACGATCAGCCCGCGCTTCTCGAGCGAGGCGACCACCGCGTAGAGGGAGCCGAAATTGAGCCGGATGCTCTCCTCCTTGTGGCGCTGACGCAGTGTGGCGGCCACCTCGTAGGGGTGCATCGGGCGCTCGTAGAGGCAGATGAGAACGGCCAGGGCCAGCGGGTTGCTGCGGTTTCGAGCGGACATGGGATCGATCCTCCATCCAAGGTACTCTTAGTAGAGTACCTCATCCGGTGCACTGGCGTCAGCCCCCCCGAGCGGGCGGTGCCCAGGCGATTCCCTCAGGCGTGCCGGACCGGACCCGGGCTACTTGTCCCGGTCGCCGAAGCGCCAGCGCGTGGCGCCGCCCGGTTCGACGGTGGCGACCGCCGTCGCCAGCCGTGGAGTGATGCGGTACACCTTCCATGGCGGGGGTCCGGCCGAGGGCGCGCTGTAGTCGGCGGTCAGCGCCACGCCCGAGTCGTCGACGCGGGCGGGCCAGCCCTGGGCGTTCCATCGGTTCGCCATGGCCGCCACGGTGGGGGCATCGGCGATCTGGAATGCCTCGCCCTCGACCACGAGATCGAATGCGTCGGTGGCCAGGCTCAACGTGCAGCGCGGATCGCGGGCGAGGTTCCTCCCCTTGCGCGTCGACTCTCCCGTCTCGAACCAGAACGTGCCGTCGGCCCAGAGGGCGCCGACGCCGGTCACGTGCGGGCTTCCGTCACGATTGATCGTTGCCAACCAGCATGTGTGACGGTTCGGTCCGCCGCTCCTCGGCGCCTGGCTGACCCCCCGGTCGAGGCTCGATCCGATGTGGTCCCAATCCAGCGCGGGGAGGCCGTAGAGGTCTGCGAGGTTCTTCGTTTCCATGGTGACACGACGTTACGCGGTGGCCGAACTCATCGCCGACCTGCCGCCCGCCACCGCGACAGCGCCCTCCCGACACCGCCGTCAAAGTAGGATTCGGCGATGACCGGCCTCGACGCGGTGGTGGTCGGCTCGGGTCCCAACGGGTTGGCCGCCGCCATCACCCTGGCCCGGGCCGGGTTGGCCGTGACCGTGTTCGAGGGGGCCGACGTCGCCGGCGGCGGTTGTCGTACCGGCTCGGTGACCCTGCCCGGATTTCGCCACGATCTCTGCTCCATTGCCCATCCACTGGTGGCCGCTTCCCCCTTCTTCCGGCACTCCGCGTTCGACGAGCTGCGTGACCAGCTCCTCCAGCCCGTGATTCCCTTCGCCCATCCGATGGACGGTGGCACCGCCGTCGCCGTCCATCGATCGCTGGACGCAACCGCCGATGCCCTGGGTCCGGACGGGCCTGCCTACCGCCGGCTCATGGGCCCACTCGTGGAACATTCCCGCCAGATCACCGACGCGGTCCTCGCTCCCATACGTGCCGTCCCCGCCCACCCCGTCGCTCTGTCCCGGTTCGGAGTGTCCGGGATTCTTCCCGCTCAGCAGCTTGTGCGCCGATTCGGCACCCCGGCCGGCAAGGCGGTCATGGCCGGCGTCGCCGCCCACTCGATGGCCCCCCTGACCTCCCCGCTCACCGGTGCATTCGGGCTCCTGCTCACCATGATCGGGCACGCGGAGGGATGGCCGGTCGTGGCGGGCGGTAGTGATGCCATCGCCCGCGCCATGGTGGCGGAGCTCGAACGGCTGGGTGGAACCGTCGTCACCGGACAGTGGATCGAATCGATCAGCGCCCTCCCACCGGCGACGGTGACGGTGCTGGACACCTCACCGAAGGGCCTGGTCGGCCTGGCCGGGGAGAAGCTCCCCGCCGGGTACCGGCGAGCGCTCCGACGCTTCCGCTACGGGCCGGGCGTATTCAAGATGGACTGGGCGCTTTCGGGCCCGGTGCCCTGGAGCGCGGAGGTGTGCCGACGCGCCGGCACCCTCCACCTCGGTGGCACCTTCGACGAGGTGGCCGCCAGCGAGGCCGCCGTCTGCGCGGGACGACATCCGGCGCGGCCCTACTGCCTGGTCGTCCAGCCCGGTGTCGTCGATGCCAGCCGCGCCCCGGAGGGAAGAGAGACACTGTGGGCCTACTGCCACGTCCCGTCCGGATCGACCGTCGACATGACGGCGGCTGTCGAGGCCCAGATCGAACGGTTCGCGCCGGGCTTCTCGGACCTGATCCTGGACCGCTCGATGGTCACCGCGGCCCAGGAGGAACATGCCAATCCCAACTATGTCGGGGGTGATATCGCCGGTGGGGCCGCTTCGCTCAGACAGACCCTCTTCCGTCCGGCGGTCCGCTGGAACCCCTACCGGACGCCGTTGAAGCGTGTCTACCTGGGGTCTGCATCCACGCCCCCCGGGGCCGGGGTGCACGGTATGTGCGGCGTGTTCGCGGCACGCTCCGCACTCCATGACCACTTCGGCGGACCACCACCGTTCCGCCGGTGACAACGAACCGGGTGGTCATGGTGGGCCGGATCGTCGGTCGAAGTCGGGCGAGCCCGGACGGCCAGGGCACACCGGCGGTCGGATTACGCCGCCCCGACATGGAGGTCGATCACGTCCTCGAGCTCGAGCACGGCGGCGTCGGGTCGATGTTCGTCGGCCATGATCGCCCCCAGCCGCCGTGCATTCATTGCGAATGCGGGCTTGGAGAGCACCTCTTGCACTGCGCTTCGAATCCGATCGGACGAGGCACGCGGTGAAAGGCGAATGCCTGCCCCGTGGTGGACGACCCGGGCCGCGGTGTCGTTCTGATCGCGTCCCATCGGGATGCAGACCATGGGCACGCCGGCGCGGAGCGCCCGCATGGTCGTCCCGTGCCCACAGTGGGAGATGACCACCGATGCCTGTTCGAGAAGGGAGCTGTGAGGTGCCGACCCCACCACGGCCACATTGGATGTCGACGCGACCGTGTCGGGCGACAGCATGCGACCGAGCGTGACCACCGCGCGAACATCGAGCGAGGAGAGTGCACGGACGATGCGCTGCATCAACAGCTCCTGGTGTTGGTACGTCGAGCTGAGACCGACCAGCACCTGCGGGTCCTTCCCGTCTGTCCAGGGCGATTGCCAGGGCTCGGCCCAACTCGGGTCGTCGAGGATCGCTCCCACATAGCGGGCGTTGGTCGGGATCGACGCCGACGCGTAGTCGAAGGTCTCGCTGCTCAACACCAGGATCCTGTCCGCGCCGAGGACCTGGTCGTAGAAGGAGCCGAGGGGGGCGAGCCCACGTTGCGCCCGGGCGGCATTCACCTTCGGCAGTCCCCGGGCGCACATGCGATTGAAGACCGCCAGCATGGCTGCATCACGTGTCCGGCCCAACGTGCCCTTGGCCGGTGGGAACCCGGGACCGAACGACGGGGACCCCTTCGATGGGAGGAACCAGATGTTCGACACCAGCGGGACGACCGGAAGTCCCGCCTCTTGTGCAGCGATGATCGATCCGAACATGAAGGCATCCGGAACGACGCAGTCCGGTCGGAAGTCGGCGATGGCATCGGCGGTGTCGGCGGCGAACTCGGCGGCGGGGCCGGCGATGAACCGGTCAATGCCCCGTTTCAGCAGCACCAGGGGATTCGCCGTCTCCCAGTCCTTCATCAGATCCTCGTTCGGGTCGAGTGTCGAACGATGAGGCGCCCGTCGCCAGGGAGAGAAGCTGCACCCGGCGGCACGGATGGTCTCATCGAGCGTCGGGTCTGCGACGACGTGGACCTGATGGCCCCGCTCGAGTAGCAGTCGGGCCACCCCTAGCTCCGGTGGGACGTTTCCTCCACCGTCCCACGTCGTCATCAGGTATCGATGCCGGTGTCCGCCCACGGTGCCTCCTGTCCGGGCCGCTCTGCGACCCCTGCGTCGGTGTGATGCCCACGACCCCAGTCTTTTCCGCCGTCAACGTGGCGTCGAGGTGGGTGACCCCAACGTTCCCTGCGTGCTACCACCCGGGTCCGGTGGCCCTTGCCCATTAGTAACGAATTTGTTACGGTAACGAGAGTGTTACCGATGGGGCGACCACAGCCGCGTAGCCACAACGAAGATCGGGCATCGGCGTTCGTGACCGATGCCTGATCCGACGGCGGACCCGTCTGCATCGGGCGATCCGTTCGAGGCCCTGGGTGATCCGAGGCGGCGCCAGATCCTGCACCTGTTGAGCAACGCCAGCATGCCGGTGAACGAGATCGCCGCCGCACTCCCCATCAGCCGGCCGGCAGTGTCTCGTCACCTCCGCCTCCTCAAGGATGCGGGACTCGTCGAGGAGCGTGCGCAGGGAACGCGCCGGATCTATCAGCTGCAGGACCAAGGCGTCCGGGCGGTGCAGGACTATCTCGAAGGCGTATGGGGGGCCGCCGCCGCCCGGTTCCGTCTGTTGGCGGAGAACTCCGATCCCGAGACCGGGCAGTGACCTCACCGCTCAGCATCTCGTTCGCGGTGGCCTGCCCCCCCGAGCATGCGTTCGCGGTGTGGACGTCCCGGATCGCCACGTGGTGGCCGAGCGACCACACCGTGACGGGAGCGTCGGACCTGACGGTTGTGCTCGAGAGCGGTGTGGGTGGCCGGATCTACGAACGGACATCGGAGGGGATCGAGCACGACTGGGGCGTGGTGACCGCCTGGGACCCTCCGTCGAAGTTGGCCTATCGGTGGCACCTCGGCCAGGACCGCCAGGACGCCACCGACGTGGAGGTGCGCTTCGTCGCCGTCGGTGCTGCCGACACCCGGGTGGAGATCGAACACAGTGGCTGGGAGCACCTGGGCGATGGCGCCGAGGAGCTGCGGAACCGGAATCGCCTCGGTTGGAGGACGCTGCTTCCACATTTCGTGGCGGCAATCGAGAAGGGAGACGGCTGATGGCTCGAGGTACCAGAGAGGATCCGTGGGTGCTCACCACGCCTCCGGGCAGTTCGGAGTACTCGATCTACCGGGACGAGGAGGCCGATCCGCCGGCCTTGGTCTGCCAGGTGGGCTCGACCACCCTGAAGTACCGTCTCCGGGCCGTCGATGACCTCCACGCCTGGTTGGTCCTCCAGGGCGACTGGGTGCTCCTCGGTGCCGCCGACGAGAAGAAGCCGGCGGCGGAGGGATCCGTCGAGGCCTGGGGCCGATCGCCGGATAATCCGGTCGGCGGTTGGTACGGCCTGCGTGCCGGCTACCGGGGGAGGTTCGGAATGTATCTGCCGCCCCTGTTGGAGGCGCTGGGGCTCGCCGAGCTCACCCATGACGCTCGGAACAACCGGATGCGGGCTGTCTGATCGACGGCAACGACGGGTGGCCGGCTCCTTCCCACGGGTTCCACCAAGTCCCCGGCACGGGAGCGGATGCCTGCGAGAGGACGGCGAGCCGACAAGTCCACCAGAGAAGGCCTACCTGTTCGAAAAAGGAGAATCGTCAATGACCGTCAAGGTGATCCGGTACCGCACCAGGCCCGAGCGTGCCGATGAGAACGAGCAGTTGATCCGGGCGGTGTTCGCCGAGTTGGACAAAGTCGATCCCGGAGACCTGCGCTATGCCGCGTTCCGGCTCGACGACGGCGTGACGTTCGTCCACGTGGCCGAGGTGAGCGGCGACAACAATCCCCTGACGACGTCGGTCGCCTTCGCCGCCTTCCAGAGCGGCATCCCGGACCGGTGTGTCGAGGGGCCCTTCTCCGCCGACGGCCGCACCATCGGCTCCTACCGGCTACCCATCACGTAGTTCCCGATCGTGGCGTGCCGACAGGCGGACCGGCCGCTACCCGGGCGGGGGCACCAGGGCGGCGAAGCCGTCCAGCGCGGCAACCGCGTCGACCGGCACCTCGATGACCAACCAGTTCGAGTCAGCGCCGATCTCGATCGAGAATTCGAAGAACCCGCAGCACGCCTTCTCCCGGCTCGCCAGATCCGCCACCCGGACCAGGTCGTCGGGTCCGTTGCGGAGGCGGATGTGTATCGACCGGTCGGACTCCCGCTTGGACTCGAGAGACGCCGTAGCCAACAACGACCGCCACTCCTCCACTCGATCGGCAGCCGCTCGGGGACCGAGGGTGCAGGCGACGGGAACCGGCATCGACCAGAGCGGTCAGTCGCTCGTCTCGACGATCAAGAGATCGCAGGGAACCCGTCGGGACACCTTGTTGGCGATGGGACCGAGCAGGAACCGCGCCGTCGATTGCATTCCCTTCGACCCGACGACCAGAAGATCGGCGTTGTCCTCCTGGGTTGCCTTGATCAGGGCCTCCGCAGGGTCGCCGGACACGGCCCTGGCCGAGACGGACGGTATGGCGAAGGAGCCGATCTCGTCGGCCGCTGCCTTGACCGTGGACTCGGCTGCCGACTGGGCCGATGCCGCCCACTGGGCATCCATGGTGAATCCGGCTGATGCCACGCCTGTAGGACCACGACTGTTGTAGGCGGAGATGATGATGAGCTCGGCACCTACGGCGCTGGCCAGGGCGGCTGCCTTCCACACCGCTCTCTGGGCCGTCTCGGAGCCGTCCGTGCCCACGACGATCTTCGAAGGAACGCCCTTACTTCCCTTTTCCGCCTGGCTCATGTCGAGACCCACTTTCTCCGGATGCAGCGCATCGTCCTCACCTACGCCGCATTATTGCCGTATTGGCGAACGATTGCTCCGGAAAGGAGATTTTGCATCTGTCGGAGGTGACGGGGCGATTTTCGGAGTCAGTTGGCTGCCGGCACCTCGACGGGTTCGGTGCTGATCATCGCCGTGTCCCACTTCTGTTCGACACCGCCGAAGTGCCAGTACGCCAGGGCCGCCAGCCAGGTGGCCACGAACGTGCCGACGATCACGAATCCGGCGGTGTTGATGCTGAAGTTGGCGAAGAAGTTGAAGAACGGGTCGCGCAGGTCCAGTTCCTGACCGATGAGACCAATGATCTCGATGGTGCCGACGAAGAAGGCGACGAACACCGACAGGCCCGTGATGGTGAGGTTGTAGAACACCTTGCGAATGGGCTTCGAGAACGCCCAGTCGTAGGCGAAATTCATGAAGCAGCCGTCGATCGTGTCCAACAGGCTCATTCCTGCGGCGAACAAGATGGGAAGCGAGAGAATGGCCCAGAACGGGAGGCCACCTTCCACCGCCGTCCCGGCCAGGACGAGGAGGCCCACCTCGGTGGCGGTGTCGAACCCCAGTCCGAAGAGGACGCCGACCGGATACATCTTCCCCGGTGAGTCGATCCGGCTCGCGTAGCCACCGAAGAAGCGGTTCATCAGGCCCCGGCTGGCGAGCTGCCGCTCGAGCTCGTCGTCGTCGAACCTTCCCGACCTCATCTGACGGTAGACCTTGACGATCCCGATGAGCACGATCAGATTGAGGAGGGCGATCAGATAGAGGAAGCCACCCGACACCGAGGTACCGATGACGGTGGTTGCCCGGTGCAGTCCTGAGGACCCGTTGCGGACCTGCGCGTCGAGCGCCCGTAACCCGAAGTTCAAGAAGACGGCCAACATGAACACCACGCTCGAGTGGCCGAGCGAGAAGAAGAATCCGACGCTCAGCGGGCGTTTTCCGTCATTGACGAGCTTGCGCGTCGTGTTGTCGATGGCGGCAATGTGGTCGGCGTCGAAGGCGTGTCGCATGCCGAGGGTGTATGCGAGGACACCGGTGCCGAACCCGAAGAGTCCGGTCTTCGAGACGTGGTAGTGGTGCCCGACGGCGGCGGCGAGCAGCCCCCATCCGACGACGTTGAGCGCGATGATCGTGAGGACCATCCCTCCTACCCGCAGCCACTCCTGGGGAGTCAGCCCCTTGTGGAGCCTCGACAGCCGGGACGGGTAGATCGCTCCAAATGCGGCGTCGGACACGCTGGCTCTCCTGGGCACGGGGACTCAAAGGCAAATCTAGAGCAAATACGAAGATGCCGCAATAAGGAAGGGGTCGTGGGGCGGGAGCGCCACTATCGTGTGGGTATGAGCAAGGCGCTCGAACAGGTCGGTGCAGCAGATTTCTCGTCGGTGGACTCCGTGCTCTCCTACCTGCGATCGCACGGGGGCCGGGTCACGTCGTCCAGGCGGATCCTCCTGGAAGTCCTGTTCGAGGCCGACGGTCACATGAGCGCCGAGGCGCTGACCGAGGCCGTGCAGCTCCGGACTCCTGATGTCCACATCTCCACGGTGTACCGGAATCTGGAGGAACTCGAGCATCTCGGGGTCATCTCCCACTCGCACCTCGGACACGGTCCGTCCAGCTATCTCCTGGCTTCGCAGGCCCACGCCCATTTCATCTGCTCCGACTGCGGAACGATGATCGAGGCACCAGACGAGCTCTTCCGGGGTCTGGCCCGGACGGCCCGCGCGAAGCTGGGATTCACCATCGACCCGAAGCACTTCGCCATCCTGGGGCGGTGCGCCGATTGCGCCGATCGGGCCGCGCCCGGCGACTCCTGAGCTCCGACGGGGTGGACCGACCACCGGTGACCCGGTAGAACAGACAGCGGCGGTTGGAAGAGCGCAGAGGCCCGGGCGGTGTCGGGTGGTACTCAAGGGAGGCCGGATATGGGATTCATGGACAAGGTCAAGGCCCAGGCGACCGTTCTGGCCGACAAGGCGCAGACCGGGGTGCAGCAGGGCCAGACCAAGCTCCAGGAGATGCAGGCGGGTAAACAGGAGGATCACCTGCTCCGTGAGCTGGGCGCCTACGTCTATCTGAGTGAGCGGGGCCGGACGCCCGCCGACAGCGAGGCGATCGTGGCCGGAATCATGAGCCAGCTGGACGCGCTGGAAGCTGCCGGGACTCCTGTGGCCGTCACTCCAGAGCCTGCCTCTCCACCCGTCGGGGGAGGCCCCGTGCCCCAGGCCGGGACCGTGCCCCAGGCCGGGACCGTGCCCCAGGCCGGGACCGTGCCCCAGGCCGGGACCGTGCCCCAGGCCGGGACCGACGCCGGAATACCGCAGTCCGGTTCGCGCCTCCCTGGCGAGTGAGACCGGGGCTGCACGCGGCGATCTGAGCAATCGGCGTCCGACCGTCGACAGGTTCCGGTTTCCATCGAAGCGGTGTCACACCTCGATGATGGAATGAGCACGTGGATCTCGACGTCCTCACCAGCGCAATCGATGGCCTCTGCCAGGCGGACCCGGCGTTGTACGCGGATGCGGAGTCCATCGAGGTGCTGCACCGGGATCTCGCCAGACAGGAGGCATTCGTCACCCAGGCCACCGCCCACTTCGATGCGTCGGGCAACTGGGTTGCCGACGGGGCCCGCAATGCGGTGGCCTGGTTGGCCTCCCGGTGTCATCTGTCCAAGGCCCGGGCCCGGCGTATGGTCCGCCGTGGCCGGGCACTCCGCCATCTCCCCGAATGTGCACGGGCCTGGTCGGAGGGGGCCATCACCGCCGACCACGTGGATACCATCGCCGCCCTCCGCTCCGAGGTCACCGGGGAAACGCTGGCCCGTGATGAGGGACTGCTGGTGGACCAGGCCGGAAGCCTCCGGTTCGACGCCTTCGTCCGGGTCGCCGACTACTGGAGGCAGCTGGCCGATCCCGACGGCGTGGAAGAGGACGAGCGAATGCGCCGATCCCGGCGGGACGTCTACCTCGACCAGAGCTTTCGGGGCATGTGGCTGGGCAAGGTCACCCTCGACCCCATCTCCGGAGCCATCGTGGCCGACGAGCTCGAGCGCCTCGAGCGCCAACTCTTCGAGGCCGAGTGGGCCGAGGCCCGCACCGCCCTCGGGCGTGAGCCCACCACCGCCGACCTGCCCCGGACCCCAGGGCAACGCCGGGCCGACGCCCTGGTCGAGATGGCCACCCGCAGCCGGATCGCCCCCGGTGACGGACGTCGTCCGGCACCCCTGTTCACGGTGCTGATCGACTACGAGACGCTCCGCGGCAGGATCTGCGAACTGGCCGGGGGAGCGGTGGTGTCGCCCGGCTCCCTCATCCCCTGGCTGGACGAGGCCCTCATCGAGCGGGCCGTGTTCCGGCCGGGGCCCCGGGTGGAGGTCGGGGCCACCGCCCGCCTGTTCACCGGGGCCACTCGGCACGCCATCGAACTGCGGGATCGGGAGTGCACCCACCCGCACTGTGACGTCCCGGCCAGAGCGTGCGAGGTGGACCACATCCTCCCATTCAGTGCCGGCGGAGCGACCAATCAGGAGAACGGCCGGATCCTGTGCGGATTCCACAATCGGCTTCGAAATGAGCGCCCCCCGCCGGGCGGTCCATAGGAACCGCCCTTGTCGCAGAACCGGCACCGACCATCTTGAGGTGCTTGACTCGGCTTATCCCCCGACGGGCAATGGATGTTCGAGTTGCCAGGATCGATGGCGACCGGGGGCTCAGACAGTGGAAGAACCGGGAGAACGATCGTGGCGCGTGACGTCATCACTCAGGAGTCAGCTCTATCGTGTGGCACGGGATCTGGGCAACGTGCAGGCGGCGGAGAAAGGGACCGTCGTCCTACGCCAAGCGGGTGGCACGCCGCAAGATCTATGCCAAGTCGAGTGGGCTGGACCGACGCCTGATCCGCAGCCTCGGTCTTTAGTCCGCCGGTCCAGTTCACTCGGCAGTGGCGTAACGTCATGAACAGTCGGCGTCTTTGCCTGGCGATCGACCTCGGCACTGGGGGGCCCAAGGTCGGTCTCGTGACTTTGGACGGGGTGATCGTCGCCCAGGTCCATCGGGAGATGGTCACCCAGTTCACGCCGGAAGGGGCGGCCGTCCAGGACGCCGCTGTCTGGTGGGACCTGATCCTCCTGGCGATCGACGAGCTGTTGGGGGCACAACCCATGGTGGCCGCCGATGTGGTTGCCGTGGGCGTGACCGGCCACTGGGCGTCGACTGTTCCGGTGGATGCCGAGGGAAGGCCGACAGGTCCCTGCCTTACCTGGCAGGATCGGCGCGGGGCCGGGTACGTCAAGGACCTGATCGGGGGGAGGGCGGGTGGCTATCGCCCGTCGGCGATCGCACAGTGGGTTCGACACACCGGCGGCGCCCCGTCCCTGGCCGGCGACGACCCAGTCGGCCACCTGTTGTATCTGAAGCACGCGGCACCCGAGCAGTTCGCCCGTACCCGGTGGTGCCTCGAACCCGTCGACTATCTCACCATGTGCTTCACGGGCGAGGCCTCGGCCAGCCACGCATCCATGCAGGGAGCCTGGCTCACCGACAACCGTCGGCTCGCCGCCCTCTCGTACGACCGTGTGCTTCTCGACCACCTGGGCCTCACCGATGAGCGGTTGGCGCCCCTCCGGCCCATCGGTTCGATCATCGGGAACGTACGACCGGCGGTCGCCGTCCCACTCGGACTCCGCGACGATGTCGCCGTCGTGACCGGACTTCCCGATCTCCAGTCGGCAGCCCTGGGAGCCGGCGCCACCAAGCCGTTCGCCGCCCACCTCGCCCTATCCACGACCTCGTGGATCAGTTGTCCCGTTCCCCCGGAAGAAGACCGACGTCCTCCACTCGGTCGCCACCGTCCCGGGCCTCACCAACCACTCATACCTCGTTGCCAACAACCAGGAGACGGGAGCCAAGTCGCTCGACTGGTTCCGATCGGCCGTCGCCGTCGACGGCCGGCCCGATTCCTACGATTCGCTCTGCGGACTGGCCGCCACCGCCGAATGCGGTTCCGACGGGGTGGTGTTCATGCCGTGGCTTGCCGGCGAGCGTTCCCCTGTCGACGACCGCAGTGCCCGGGGGGGTTTTGCCAACCTTTCGATCACCACCGGCGCTGCCGACCTCGTGCGGAGCGTTCTCGAGGGAGTGGCCTACAACTCGAAGTGGTTGCTGACACAGGTGGAGCGGTTCACAGGGCGGACCCTGGCACCGGTCCGAATGGTTGGCGGCGGTGCGCAAAGCGAATTGTGGTGCCAGATCTACGCCGATGTCCTGGACCGTCCCGTCGATCAGATTGCCGATCCGATGTTCGCCCAGATGCGCGGCATGGCGCTCATGGCCGGCGTCGCCCTCGGAGCCCATCGGTTGGATGACATCGACGGAATCGTCCCTGCCGGCCGGCGCTTCGACCCCGTCCCGTCCAATGTCGACCGCTATCGGACCCTGTCCGCCGAGCTTCCCGCGCTCTATCGGTCGATGCGTCGCCACCGCCGCCGACAGGCCCGACGGTAGGTTCTCCCGAGTGTCACTCTTACTCCCATGCGTCTGAGCACGGTGATACTCCCCATCTACCCCTGGGCCGAGGGTCGGGCGATCTGGCGCCGAGCCGAGGCCCTCGGATTCCACGGGGCATACACATACGATCATCTTTCGTGGCAGAGCTTCCGCGACCGCCCGTGGTTCGGCGCCGTCCCGACACTGGCGGCGGCCGCCGATGCCACGGAGCGGCTCCGGATCGGGACCCTGGTGACGTCACCGAACTTCCGGCACCCGGTGACGTTGGCCAAGGATCTCATGACGCTGGACGACCTCTCGGGCGGTCGACTGAGCGTCGGCATCGGTGCCGGCGGGACGGGCTTCGACGCAACGGTGCTCGGGGCACCGCCCTGGTCTCCTACCGAGCGCGCGGCCCGCTTCGAGGAGTTCGTCAGACTGCTCGACGGGCTCCTCACCCGTGCGTCGACGACCCACCACGGCACGCACTACTCGGCGGTCGAAGCCAGGATGATCCCCGGTTGCGTCCAACGACCGCGGGTGCCCTTCGTCGTGGCGGCCACCGGAGCCCGGGGTTTCCGGTTGGCGGCCGAGTTCGGTGCCGGGTGGGTGACCTACGGCGATGCCCGGCGGACCCGCCGTGCCGTCGGCCACCGGCGCCGTCGAGGTGGTCAGGGCCCAGTTGGGAAGACTCGAAGCGGCGTGCTCGTCCATTGGGAGATCGTTCGGCTCGATCGACAAGGTCCTGCTCCAGGGGCTCACCGCCGAGCGGCCACTCGAATCGCTCGACGCGTTCGTGGACTGGGCCGGCCGTTACCGCTCCCTCGGAATCACCGATCTCGTCGTGCACTGGCCGGTCCGCGATTCGGTGTTCGCCAGCGACACCGCGGTGTTCGAGCGGATCGCCACCGACGGCCTGGCCCAGCTCGGATGACCTCCACACGCCACCGCGGACGGCGGCCGGACCACCGGGCGCCCCCTCCACGATCAGGCAGGGCCCTCCGGCATGCGCTGGTCCTCGGCCGGCCAGAACCATTCGGGCTCGTGGCCTCTCGTCTCGGGGAGGAAGAAGATGAGCGAGCTGAGGGCAACAGCTGGAACGAAGGTGACGACCGCCGCGGTAGCGAACCGGTTGCCGACATCGGCCACGGCTCCGAAGGCGATCAGTCCGACCATCGCACCCAACACCGAGCCGGCCACGTTCCATCCGGCCACCGAGGACCGAACGGCAGTGGGGAAGAGCTCGTTGGCGAACGCACCCGCGGCCGGAGCGAATACTCCTGCGGCGGTGATGCCGGCCAGATAGCCCACCACCAGCGCGGCGCGGCTGCCGCTGTAGCAGAGGATGCCCGACAGGCCGATGCACGCCATGGCCCCTGCAGCAGTCGGACGCCGGCCGATCCGGTCGGCCCAGGCGCGTCCGGCCAGGAGACCACCGAGGCCCAGCGCACCGGCCGCCACCACCATGCCGGACAGCGCGACACCGGGAAGCCGCTCCACGTTCTGGGCATAGACGAAGACGAAACCGGTGGCCGGTCCGGTGATGACGGCGAGGGAGAACGCGATCGTCGTGACCAGCACCAGCCGTCCGCGGTAGGGACGGGCGGCGGCTCCGAGGACGGGAAGGCGGTGCCTCTTGCAACTCGACCGCCCGCACGAACCGATCGGGCTCGGTCACCTGCCGCCCCACGAACGGAAGGGCCACCAGCGGGACCGGCGCCAGCACCAGGATGCCCCGGTAGCCGATGGCGCTCCCGGCCAGTCCGTAGAGGACGGCGGTGATCCCCGCGCCCACCGCGTACCCGGCTGCCACCAGTGCCACCGCCGACGCACGCTGCGTGGATGGGGTCTGCTCCGCCGCTTGGACCTGCGCCACCGCCGCGGTGGCCGACAGGAAGGGCCGGCCGAGGGCGAAGATGCAGACGAACCACCAATAGCCGGGGCTGAGGGCCGAGACGGCCGTGATCGCCAGTCCGATGCCGCAGGTCACGAGCATCACCGTTCGCCGCCCGACCCGATCGGCCAATCCCGCCAGCGGGAGGCCTCCCAGGGAGGCGAGCCGGACCACGGCCAGACCGAGGCCGAGCTCGGTCCCGGAGATGCCGGCGCGATCGGCGATCGAGATTCCCATGGAATACGTGTCCGAAATGGGCGGCGACGTCGCCCAGTGCAGCGGTGAGCCCGAACTGTCCGAATCCGGCCGAGGCGGCTACTGCGGCCACCGCCAGAACGGCCGGATCGGACCAGCGGTGCAGCCGAAGGGGTCGCCCTCCGACCGACCGCCGGTCGGACGTCGGGCGATCCGGTCCCCGTCCTTCGCTGTCCCCACTCCCGCTGTCCCCACTCCCGCTGTCCCCACTGCTGCTCATGGCCCAAGATCGCCGACGGACCGTGGCCGCCGAGGGGGACAGGTGTCGGGAAGGCATCCACAGGTCCAGTCTTCCCGCTGGAAGCAGGCACCGACGGAGATCGAGCTGGCGAGCCACCCTCCGCAGAGGGAATCCAGGGTGGTTTTGCTATCTTGACTCCGTGGCCGTCATCGAGCAGCCGGAGCCTCCGCAGCTGCTCTTGTCAGGCGAGATCGACATCGCGTCCACCGATGAACTGCGCGCCGCCGGCGCCCGGGCCATCGAGTCCCTCGGGCCAGGGGCTCGATTGGGCATCGATATGTCCGAGGTGACGTTCATCGACTCGAGTGGCCTCGGTGCGCTGGTGTCGATCCGAAATGCCGCCGAGGCGGCCGGCAGGACCGTGTGGCTCCGGATCAACTCGCCCGCCATCGTCCGGCTCTTCGAGCTCACCGGTCTCCGTGACTCGTTTGTGATTCAGCCCGGCAACCCGTAGGCACGGAACGTCAGCCCGGCGACAGATCGCGGAGGCCGAGGCGTTGCGCCCCGGCCCCGACTACGAGGTCCGCTGGTGCCCGAGTGCGGGTTCCGACCAGTCCAGCTCCGACCACTCGTTGCGGCAGGTTCGACACCGCAGTGTCACTGCCGGCGGCGAGGACGTGCCGCTCGAGGCGACGCCCCGGACGATGAGCCTGGGCGCGTCCGCCGAGCCACAGCTCGGGCACTTCGGGTCTGTCCGGGTACCTTTCACCCTGCCGACCTCACGACCTTGCCAACCTCACGTTGGAACGACGGTGGCCCCTACCAGATCTCGCCAGTACGAATGTCCGCAGAGTAGTACCGGCGTGCGGGGCTCGCAACGCCGACTGCCGGCTCCACCTCCGCCCTCGCCGTGGCGCTCCCGCCTCAGCCCGGGCGAGAGCCGAGGAATGCCTCCACGGCGGTGGCGATGCCCTGGGCGATCACCTTCTGGCCCTTGGCGGAGGCGGCGATCGACCCCTCGAACGGGTCGGTGATGTAGAGGGGTTCGATGACAGCGCCGGGCATCGAGCTCGGTGTGTCGAAGTAGCCGGGCGCCGCCGGTCCCAACAAGAGGAGGTGGTGGTAGGCAGCGGCCTGCGCCGCGATCCCGCCGGTCGACGGGTCGCCGTCCAGCGAACCCAGCTGATCGTCGGTCTGGGCGCCGTCGTCGGGGATGCCCCAGCCCTGGGCATCCATGCGGGACACCACATCGCGCTGGACCAGCATGGCCAGCTTCTTGTTCGCCGACGGAGAACGATCGATCGGGGTCGTAGGCGGTGATGCTTCCGGCGTCGTCGGCCGAGGCGCCCGCGTCGTAGTAGATGCCGACGAGGATCGGGCGCCCGATGCGTCCGCGCACTGGTCCCTGGCCACCACGTCGTCGTGGGCCCCAACCAGCGTCAGGGTCCCCTGGGTCACATCGGCGGGCGACAACTTCACCACCGTCGTGTCGGCGGTGCGGGACACCACGGTGCGGAACCCCTTGGCTCGGAGGAGCGCAAGGACGTCGAGCTCGACCGGGAGTGTCTCTGTGGCTTCGTTGATCGATGTCCCTGCCTCGGTGACCCCGACACCCCCGGGGTCGAGGCCGCCGTGGCCGGCGTCGAGGAAGACTGTCTCGTGACGATTGCCGGACGTGGGGTCGAAGGCCACGCAGGCCCCCGGGGCGAATGCCGATGGGTCGACGGCCTGACCGCCGTCCGACGGCGCCGCCCCCGACCTGTCCCCTCGCCTCGAAGCGCTGAATGCCACGAACCCGACGGCGATCACGACCACCACGGCGAGGATGCCGACGCTCCGACGCCGCCGGGTCACGGCGGACGGACGCCGTACCGATCTCTTCGTATTTTCCATGGATCTCGTGGCCGTCCGTTCCTGTGCCACCCGGGCCGGACCGGCATCGAGCCCTAGCTCGTCGACCGGCCGGCCGGCAGTCGACCGATCGATCGACCGGGCCCGGCTGGGCTCCAGATGGTAGCGATGCCACCGCCGGGATTGGTGTCGCCACCGCGTCGGTGTGGGCCGGTGCGTCCGGCCGGTGCCCAGTGGCCCGGTACGCTGTGGTGTGTGGGGGAGGGGCCTGCTCTTACTGCGGGCACCGTCCGATCGCCGAGGACCTTGGGATCGGTCTTCGAAGAATGGAGAGTGCATGCGCCGCAAGATGCTGAACGGGAAGATCCACCGGGCCCGGGTCACCGATGCCGACCTCAACTACGTGGGGTCCATCTCGATCGACCCGCTCCTGTTGAAGGAGGCCGACATCCTCGTCAACGAGCAGGTGACGGTCTTGAACCTGATGAACGGGGCCCGGTTCGAGACCTACGCCATCGAGGGTGCCGAAGGCGAGATCTGCCTCAACGGCGCAGCGGCCCGACTGGCCCAGATCGGTGATCTGGTCATCGTCTTGACCTACGTGGATCTGGATGAGGACGAGCGTGCCGGCCACGAACCCAAGGTCGTCTTCGTCGACGAGGAGAACCGCCCGGTCGACCACCCCTGATCACTGTCATTGGGGGCCCGAAGACGGTCCGGGGACGGTCAGGCTGCCGACGCGATGGTCTGGCGGCGGATGTCGAAGCCGACGGGCCGGTGGGCGCGGGTGCGTGCCGCCCGGTCGGCGGTCCCGAGCACGGCGACGGCCAACAGCACCATGAGCGGTGCGCTGTTCACATCGGTAGACCGTCCGCTGAAGAGCCCACCCATGCCCTGGCCCACCACCCAGACCGCCGAGGCGAACCCGATCCCCAGCCAGATCCCGAATCGTCGCCCTCGTCCTCTGGTCATGACGGACAGGCCCACCACCACCTCCACTGCCGCGATGCCGACCACCGACCAGATCCCCAGGTGTCGCACGGCGGACTCCACCGCTGCCACGACTCCGGCGAGCCAGCCCGGTGACGATGACGCAGTCGCGCCGAGCTGGCCGGCGATGGCATCTGCGGAGCTGTTGGCGGGCAGGACCGTGAGTACACCGAACCCGATCCAGACCACCGCCCACACCGAGGCCACCCATGCCGGGGGCGCTGGGGTCGGGCCGGAGCGAGCAGACCACGCCAGCCTGCGCCGGCCGGGACCGAGGGCCACGCCGCCACTGCCACCAGCGCGTACAAGATGACCGCACCGGGGGCACCGGAGAGAAAGGTCCCGGAGCCCGTGGCCAAGCCCCCGAGCCCTCGCCCATCCACCAGACGCCGAGCGACCACAAGACACGGTGGCGATGATGGCGGGCCGCGCCGTCCGCGCCCACAACAGCCCGACGCCGATGGCGAGCTGGGTACAGGCGAAGGCGATGTCGAGCAGCACCGGCTGCATGCCGATGAGATGGGACGCCCACAGGACCGGCGCCGCAACCAGACGGGGCTGCCCCACAGCCACCGGCGCGATGATGCCGTTGGCAAAGCCCTTCGTCAGCATGACGGGCTGGAATTGCGAACGCACCGTCGACGATCCACAAGAGGCCGAGCACCACCCGAAGCGCCCGGCGGTAGTCCCTGCCTTCGGGGCCCGGCACGACGCCGGGCGAGGCGTTCCGACGGCGGGAGCCTCCTGTCCCTGTCGGGGTTCGGTCGCGTTCCGACCCGGCCGGTTTCGGTGGACGGCCGATCGCTCAGAGTCGGCGCCATTGGGTGGGGACGGTCACGCCCCTAGTTCGGAGCCCACGTGCCGATCGGATGAACGGACGACGGCACCTCGCCTCGGGCGGTCGGCCCGACGGGGACGGGTAGGACCCGCTCGGGTGCGTCAGGAGCCAGCGCCGGTGACGGCTCAGATGCTGGTCCCCGAGCATCTGCATGTGGAGCGGACCCTTCAGGAGCACCTTGGCGAACGCCGTCCTGAACTCGTCGATGTCGGCGCAGTTGTTCATGGCGACGATGACCTTGCGGAGGCGCGATCCCAGCCGCTTGCGTCCAACCTCCACCGACCACCGGTGGAGATCCGGTGCGAATCGTGGCCCCCCGTCCTGGCGCCTCGTCTCCCGTGCGACATCGGGTTCGAGGATGTCGTAGACGAACGCCATGACGTAGGAGACCCATCGGATGGGGAGATGCTCGGGGACGACCCGCATGCCTTCGAGACGGGCCAACTGGGCCCAGAACTCGGCCGGGATCATCGATACCCATTCGTCCATCTCGTCGGCGATGGTCGCCTGCAACCTCAGCTGGAGGATCTGCCTGCTTCGAACCTTGTCGTACCCGGTCGCCACGTCGACCAAGCGTGCAACACCGTCACACGCGCACGACTGGACGATGGCGTCGGCGGTCCGCGGCCAGGCGCACCTGCTTCTTCTTCAGCAGCCCGGCATGGCCGGCAGACACGATGAGTTGGCTGAGTTCCACGAGGAGGACCGCATCGCACCCGTCGACGGTGTAGGTGTTCCCCGGCGTCCGAAACCGGACGGTCCGAGCGGTGCGCATCAGGTGGTTCGCGGCGGGGATCCGCTGCACGGCCTTGTCGGCCAATCCGGCCGGGCATCCCGGTCCCGAGCACGCGCAGGATCTCGGCCCGGGACACGACCCGGTCTGCCGTCGCTCAAGACGTGGCACTCGACGTCGACCGGTCCGAGACGGACCTGTCCGCGGAACATGGATCGGGGGACTTCACCGTCGGGCCCGTTGTCCGGGGCGGGGCCTTCGGGCCCGACGGCCCCGGCGTCCCCGACGGCCCCGGCGTCCCCGACGGCTGCCGCGGCACCGGCGCTCGATCGGGCCCAACGCACTTGAACAGCTCGACGGGCGATCTCGCTTCGCTCCGCCGGGCTCAGGGCATTGGCCCGGGCCCTCCCCCCTTTGGTGGCGCCGAGCCTCCCGAGCTCGCGTCCGGCGTCGGACGCCTTCTTCTCCGCCTGCTGCCTGCCCGTGTCCATCCGCCTGCCCCTGCCCCTTGAAGTGGCACCTGCCCGTGCGTGCACGGGCAGGTATCCAGTGCCCCAGCTGTTCGTGCACGGGCATGTACCCAGCGCCCTTGTGCGTGCACGGGCAAGTATAGAGCGCGCACGTGCACAACGGAAAGGGCGGTGGGCATCCCGAGGTGACAGGAACGGAAGTGAGGACGGTCACAGGGGGTGACCATCCCTGCCGATCGGGGGTACCCGTTGGTACACTTGGCGGCGGTTCGCAGGCTTCCGACCGATGTCCCGTCACCTGGGACTCACGAAGGAATTGGGATCACTAGCAATGCCGACTCGATCATGAGTGAGCGTGCAGGTCACGCCAGGCGAGTCGGACGAAGGGGCGGTTCTGTGTCGAGTTGGGTTCAGGGACTGAGGGAATGGTGGTCCTGGCTCGTCGGCGGGTCGCCCCTCCCCGACCGGCGCGCCGGTGCCATCCTGGCGGCGACGGTCGGCGTGGTTGCCGCCCTCACCGTGGGCCTGGTGGCCATGAACTACCACAGCACGTCCCAGGCGGTGCGGGCCCAGACGCTGACGCCCACGACTCCGACCCGGGCTGCCGCGTCCGAGGTCACCGCACCCCCGACGGGGACGGGGGCGACCGGTCTCGCGACCAATCCCACCGTCCCGTCCCGACCGGCCGGACTGTCGGACCGCTCCTCGACCACCACTGCGGGCACGGATCCCTCCGGCTCGACCACCACGGCGACGGGCGTCGCCAGGACCCATCCCGGCTCGACGAAGCTGCCGTTCACGTCCTCGGCCGCCACCGAAACGGCGACGACGGCGACAGCGGTACCGCTGTCCGGTGCGCCGATCGCCCTCCCGGCCACCACCGAGTCCGGCTGGGCGCAGATCTCGTGGAAGGCACCGCCGAACGCGGGGACCACCCCGGTGAACGGGTACAACGTGTACGTGGGGACCAGGCCCGGCGCCGAGTACTCGCTGCCGGCCAACGGTGCGACCCCGGTCGATACACAATCGTTCGACGTGACCGGCCTCACCAACGGCGCAACGTACTTCGTCACGGTGAGGGCGCTGACCGCCGACGGCGTGTCGGGCCCGTCGAACGAGGTGTCGGTCACGCCGACCGCGAACTACAACCCGGTCGGCTCACTCACCGGAGCGGTGGTCGGGATGGCATCGAATCCCCAGGGCACCGGGTACTGGCTGGCCGACGCCAAGGGGAATGTCTCCGGCCACGGCGCGGTGGCGAACTACGGCCCGGCCGATCCGGTGGCTCTCAATGCGCCCATCATCGACATCGTGGCCACCTCGGACGGCCAGGGGTACTGGTTGCTGGCCAGTGACGGGGGCGTGTTCGCCTTCGGTGACGCGTCCTACTTCGGATCCATGGGAGGGAAGAAGCTCGCCGCCCCGATCGTCGGCATGGCACCCACCTCGGACAGCATGGGCTACTGGTTGGTCGGTGCCGACGGGGGCGTCTTCTCGTTCGGCGATGCCGCCTATTTCGGTTCCACCGGCGCCATGACCCTCGATGCCCCCGTCGTCTCGATAGCGGCCACCCCTGATGCCCACGGCTACTGGCTGGTGGGCAGCGACGGGGGCGTGTTCGCCTTCGGTGACGCCCAATACCTCGGATCGCGTAGTGCCCAGGACCTGTCGGGACAGATCGTGGGGATGGCCGTCGACCCCACCGGCGACGGCTACTGGCTGGTGGCCAGCGACGGGGGGGTCTTCTCGTACGGGACGGCGGTGTACCAGGGCTCGACCGGATCGTTCGACCTGAACGCGCCGGTGTCCGCCATGACGCCCGATGTGGCCACGGGCGGCTATTGGTTGGTATCGCAGGACGGCGGGGTGTTCGGCTTCGACGCCCCGTTCCTCGGCGCCGGATAGCCCACCGGCGACGAGGTCTGACCCCTCCGTGTGGCGATCCGCCCCCGAAGGTGCGCGATCGGTCGGCTTTGCCGTGGTGGCCAGCTGAGCGCCCGGTGCCCACGATGCGTGTTCGCCGATGACCACCGCCGCCATCACATCGAACGTTCTACTTGGCCGGGCAAGTACGGGTACTCAGCCGCCCATGACCCGGGCGAGGGCCCGGGCGTGCCAGGTGGCGTGTCCGGCCTTGTCCTCGGCCCGGTCGGCGCTCGACGCCAGTTGTAGTCCTGCGTTGATGCCCAGGAAGCGAAGGGGCTCGGGCTCCCACCGCTTCGAGCGGTGCCCGACCCAGGGCAGCGCGGTGAGGTCGGTCCGGTGCCCGAGGATGAGATCGCGAAGGGTTCGGCCGGCCAGGTTGGTCGTGGACACGCCGTCGCCGACATAGCCGCCGGCCCAGCCCATCCCGGTTTGCCGGTCGAGGCCGACCGAGGTGAACCAGTCGCGGGCGATGCCGAGGGGACCCCCCCACCGGTGGGTGATGGAGGCGCCGGCCAGGGCCGGGAACAGCCCGGTCAATGTCCGGTGCAGGGCATCGTGGACCCTGTCATCGCCGTCGAACTCGGGCCTGATCGCCGAGCCGAAGTGATACGGCGCCCCCCGTCCCCCGAAGGCCATCCGCCCGTCCGCGGTGCGCTGTCCGTAGATGACCAGGTGCCTGTGGTCGGCAAAGGTCTGGCGTCCGGCCAGGCCGGCCTCGGCCCAGAAGGATTCGGGCAGCGGTTCTGTGGCGATCATCAGCGAGTACACAGGGACGAGTGTGCGTTCTTCTCCACGTAAGGTCCGCGTGTACCCCTCGGTGGCGCGGATGACGGTGGCGGCGCGGACCGTCCCCCGATCCGTCTCCACCGCACCGGGCCGGATCTGTCGCACCTCGGACTGCTCGTGGATGGTGACCCCACGTGCCTCGACCGCTTCGGCGAGCCCTCTGACCAGTCGGGCGGGATCGAGGGCGGCGCAGTGCGGGGTGAAGGTGCCCCCCAGCACGTCGGTGGCGCCGACGAGAGCAGATGCCTCGGACCCGGACAGGAAACGGAGATCGTCCTCGACGATCCCCGAACGTCGAGCCTCGGCGATCTCCGCCCGGGCCCGCTGGAGCTGGGCCGGGGTCCGGGCCAGCACCACCGTCCCCCCGAGGGTGAATCCACACTCGATGGGCTCGGACGACACCACCCTCCCCACCTCGGCCACCGTGGCGATCATCGCCCGACGCATGGCGGCGCCGGCGCCGGCGCCGGCCTCCTTGTCGAGTCGGAGCTCCGGCACGGCGAACAGAGCCGAGCACCATCCTCCGTTGCGGCCGGAGGCGCCGAAGCCGACAGTGTCGCGCTCGAGGACGACGACACGGAGCGACGGATCGGCTTCGGCGAGGTAGTACGCGGTCCACAGACCGGTGAGGCCGCCCCCCACCACGGCGACATCGGCGTCGAGGTCGCCGGGGAGCGGGTCCCGGACCGAGATGGGGGCAGGGAGCCCGTCCCACCAGAGGGAGAGCCGGCGGTACCGTTCGCCGGACTGCGGTGTCAGAGCCGCTTCCACGCCTCGGTCAACACCGTACGCAGGATGCCGGTCATCACCTCGAACTCCTCCTCGCCGCAGGTGAGCGGCGGCGCCAATTGCACCACCGGGTCGCCCCGGTCGTCGGCGCGGCAGATGAGCCCGGCCTCGTAGAGGGCCCCCGAGAGGAACCCGCGCAACAAACGCTCTGCCTCGTCGTCGTTGAAGGTCTCGCGGGTGTCCTTGTCCTTGACGAGTTCGATCCCGTAGAAGTACCCCGCACCCCGCACGTCACCGACGATGGGCAGGTCACTCAACGTGTCGAGCGACGCTTTGAACGCGCCCTCGTTGTTCCGAACGTTCTCGAGCAGGTTCTCCTTCTCGAAGATATCGATGTTGGCCAGGGCGACGGCGGCGCTGACCGGATGGCCGGCGAAGGTGACACCGTGGAGGAAGCTCTCGCCGGCCAGGAACGGCTCGATCAGCCGATCGCTGACGGCCATGGCCCCGAGGGGGGAGTAGCCGCTGGTCAGGCCCTTGGCCATGGTCACGATGTCCGGACGGTAGTCATACCGCTCGGCCCCGAACCAGTGGCCCAATCGCCCGAATGCACAGATGACCTCGTCGGAGACGAGCAGCACGCCGTAACGGTCACAGATCTCGCGGACCCGTTGGAAGTATCCGGGCGGAGGAGGGAAGCACCCACCGGCGTTCTGCACCGGCTCCAAGAAGACGGCGGCCACGGTGTCCGGGCCCTCGATGAGGATGGCCTGCTCGATGGAGTCGGCGGCCCACTGACCGAAGGCGTCGATGTCGTCGGCGAAGTACGGGGCCCGGTAGAAGTTGGTGTTGGGCACCTTGAACGCCCCGGGAACCAGCGGCTCGAACGGCGTCTTGATGTCCGAGAGGCCCGTGATGGACAGTGCCCCCATGGTGGCGCCGTGGTAGGCGATGTTCCGGCTGATCACCTTCAACCGGTCGGGCTGGCCGGTCACCCTGAAGTACTGACGGGCCAACTTCCACGCCGACTCGACCGCCTCGGACCCTCCGGTCGTGAAGAAGATGCGATTGCAGTCTCCGGGCGTCAGCTGGGCCAGTTTGTCGGCCAGCTCGACCGCCATGGGATGGGCGTAGCTCCACACCGGGAAGTAGGCGAGGGTGCCGGCCTGCCGTGCCGCCGCCTCGGCCAGCTCGGTCCGGCCGTGGCCCACCTGGCTGGTGAAGAGCCCGGACAGCCCGTCGAGGTAGCGCTTGCCGTACTGGTCGAAGACGTGGACGCCCTCGCCTCGGACGATGACGGGGATCTCGCTCCCCTCCGACATGCGGGTGAAGTGCATCCACAAGTGGCGGTGAGCACTTTCCTGCAGTGCCTCGTTGGAAAATTCGCTCATCTGGTCCCCCAGGAGTAGGTCTGCTTGGTCAACTTCAGGTACATGAACGTCTCGGTGTCACGGACGCCGGGTATCCGGCGGATGACGCCGTTGAGCAGTTCGAGGAGCATGTCCTCGTCCTCGGTCACCAGCTCCACCAGGATGTCGAACGAGCCGGTGCACATCACCACATAGTCGATGTCCTCGACGGCGGCCAGGCGCTCGGCCACCACGCGGGTGTCGCCGTCGGCACGTATGCCCACCATGGCCTGGCACCGGAATCCGATCTGCAGCGGATCGGTCACGGCCACGATCTGCATGATGCCGGCATCACGCATCTTCTGGACGCGCTGCCTCACCGCCGCCTCCGACAGCCCGACCGCCTCGGCGATCGAGCCGTACGTCCGCCGGCCGTCTTGTTGGAGCTCCTCCAAGATGGCCTTGTTCACGTCGTCGAGGAGACCGGCGGAGGACTGATTGCCCGTCGCCGTGGAGGGGGAGGTCATGACGGGGATCCCTCGACCGTGGCCCCGGTGAGGATCGTCCGCCCGGGTCCGAAGGGGCGCGCGTCGATGGGGCAAGGAGTCTCCATGTTGCCTCCGTTATAGCATTTCGAGCAGATTTGGGGCGATAGTTCGACAGATTTAGTTGTCCCTCGTGAATTCGTTCGAGAAAAAACTTGTCTGCTGGCAGATCTTCGGCCACTATGACCTTGCGAACAGTCGAGCCGCTGTTGTTCCAGGCCGCGATTTCGGGCCGGGGGCTGAGGCGTTTGTCGACCCTCGGGGAGGAGGAACGGTGAGCAACGACACGGCACGGGAGGGCGCATCCGGGCGAGGGCGTCTGTCGAACTTCGTGGGCGGCGAGTACGTCGACACGGTTGAGGGCACCACGTCCATGCTGATCGACCCGAGCACCGGCGAGGGTTATCTCGAGGCACCGGTGTCGGGTGCGAAGGATGTCGACGCGGCCTTCGCCGCCGCCAGCGCCGCCTTCCCCGGCTGGAGCGACGCCACTCCGTCGCAGCGGAGTCTGGCACTGTTCCGTATCGCCGACGCCCTCGAGGCCCGGGCCGACGACCTGGTCCGGGTGGAATCGGCCAACACCGGCAAACCGGTGGCCGTGACGCTGGCCGAGGAGATCCCCCCACTGGTCGACCAGATCCGGTTCTTCGCCACCGCCGCCCGCCACCTCGAGGGGAAGTCCGCCGGCGAGTACATGAAGGACCACACCTCGTTCATCCGGCGCGAGCCGATCGGGGTGTGCGCCGCCGTCACCCCGTGGAACTACCCGTTGATGATGGCCGTGTGGAAGTGGGGTCCGGCGCTGGCCGCCGGCAACACCATGGTGCTCAAGCCGTCCGATACCACCCCGGCATCGTCGCTCCTGATGGCGGAGATCATGTCCGAGCACCTTCCGCCCGGAGTGATCAACGTCGTCTGCGGCGACCGCACCACCGGCCGGCTACTGGTCGAACACCCCACCCCGGCGATGGTGTCGATCACCGGGAGCGTCCGGGCCGGCATGGAGGTGGCGACGGCTGCCGCCGGTGACCTCAAGCGGGTCCACCTCGAACTCGGGGGCAAGGCACCGGTGGTCGTGTTCGATGACGCCGACATCGCCTCGGCGGCCGAGGGCATCGCCATCGCCGGGTACTTCAACGCCGGTCAGGACTGCACCGCCGCCACCCGGGTGCTGGCCGGCCCGGGGGTCTACGAGGATTTCGTGGCCGCACTGTCCGAACAGGCCCAGGCCCAGACGGTGGGCGGACTCGACGTCGAGGACGCCGACTTCGGCCCGCTGAACAGTGCCGCCCAGCTGGCCCGACTCCAGGGCTTCCTCGAGCGGCTGCCTGCGCACGCCGAGGTCGTGACCGGCGGTGAGCCGGTCGGCGCGCGTGGATTCTGCTTCGCACCGACGGTGATCACCGGACTGGAGCAGAGCGACGAGGTGATCCAAGAGGAGATGTTCGGACCGGCCATCACCGTCCAACGGTTCACCGACGAGGACCAGGCGCTGGCATGGGCCAACGGCGTCCAATATGGATTGGCGTCCAGCGTGTGGACGCGTGACCACGCCCGGGCCATGCGCATGGCCAAGGGCCTCGACTTCGGCGCGGTGTGGATCAACACCCATATCCCGATCGTGGCGGAGATGCCGCACGGTGGCTTCAAGCACTCGGGCTACGGCAAGGACCTCTCTTCCTACGGCTTCGAGGACTACACACGGATCAAACACGTCATGAGTTACATCGGCACCTGATGCACCACCAACGAGGGCAACGGCACACAGCACCCACCGTCCACTGCAACTGAAGGGGAGATCAGATGAGCACCGACGTCGTTGACAGCACCGGGCAACCGCCGGAGGTGCCCGGCCCGTTCGGGGCGCCGGTGACATCGGAGGAGTCGGAGCCGACGCTCCGGGCGAACACCCTCAACCTGTTCGACTCCACGGTGGTGGCCGTGTCCTCGGTGGCGCCGGCCTACACCCTGGCCGCCACCATGGCGGTGCTCTTCCTGACCGGCGGTATCGCGTACGCCGGCCCGGCGGTGATCTGGGTCAGTTTCGTTCCGGTCCTGTTCATCGCCATCTCCTACTTCCACCTCAACCGCCGGGACCCGACCTGCGGGGCGTCGTACAGCTGGCTGTCCAAACTGGTCCATCCCACGGTGGGCTGGTTCAACGGCTGGGTCCAAGTGGCCACCAGCATCCTGTTCTGCGTGTCGGCCCCGATCGTCGCCGGCCAGTACACCCTGCAGCTCTTCAACGAATGGGGGTGGATCTCCGACTCGACGGCCAACTCGGTGGGCACTGCGGCGGTGGCCGCCGCCGCCTGGCTGGCCCTCATCACGTTCATCTGCATCTGGGGAATCCGTTGGACGACCAACTTCCAGTGGGTGCTGCTGATCATCGAGTACGTGGCGGTCATCGGGTTTTCCATCTGGGGCATCATCAAAGTCGCCGTCAGCCACCCCGCCGGATCGACCGGCTTCCATTTCGGGTGGCTGAACCCCTTCTCGATCGGAGGGATCGGGGCACTGTCCGCGGGCCTGGTGCTCGGGGTCTTCTTCTTCTGGGGCTGGGACACCGCCACCAACCTCAACGAGGAGTCCAAGAACTCCACGAAGACGCCGGGTCACGCCGGGATCATCGCCATGTTCCTGCTGCTCTTGGTGTTCGCCATCAACATCATCGCGGCCCAGATGCTGCTTCCCGAGAGCGCGTGGAACGCCCACCAGTCGACCATCCTCCTCTACTTCGCCCAGCAGGCGGCCGGTCACTGGGCGGGCTACGTCATGCTCATCGCCGTGCTGTCGTCGACGGTCGCAACCACGCAGACCACGTTGCTGCCGGCCGCCCGCATCACACTGTCGATGGCTCGGGACGAGGTGTTCCCGAGCGTGTTCGGCACCATCCAGGGAAAGCTGAAGACACCCATGGTCGGAACACTGATCCTGGCCTTCGTCTCCATGCTGGGGATCGTGCTGGTCAGCAATGTCGGGTCCATCAGCAATGTGTTCGCCAACCTGATCTCGAGCATCGGGGTCCTGATCGCGTTCTACTACGGCGTGACCGGGGTGACGTGCGCCTGGGCCTACCGGAAGGTGGCATTCCAAAAGTCCAGCTTCTTCGTCTCCGGCGTCCTGCTGCCCTTCCTCGGAGGGGTGACACTCCTGACCGTCGGCATCATCGTGATCGTGAAGGCGGGCTGGAGCGGTGCCAACGCCGACATCATCACGCTGGTGCTCGGTGTGCCGCTGGTGCTGGTGGCCCGATTCACCACCAAGGGCGACTTCTTCAAGCAGAAGCCGGTGGCGTACACCGAGATCGGCGAGTAGTGGGATCGCATCGATGATCGTCGGGATCCCGAAGGAGATCAAGCCCGACGAGTACCGGGTGGCCATCACGCCGGCAGGTGTGCGCGAGCTCACCTCGGCCGGTCACCGGGTCCTGATCGAGCGCGGGGCCGGGGTGGGGTCCTCGATCCCCGACGAGGACTTCGTCGCCACCGGGGCCGACATCCTGGATGAGCCCGATGACGTCTGGGCCGGCTCCGACATGGTCCTCGGGGTGAAGGAGCCGATCGCCGACGAGTACCCGAGGCTGGGGATCAGGAAGAACCAGGTCCTGTTCACCTATCTCCACCTGGCCGCCTCGCGGCCCTGTACCGACGCGCTGATCGGTGCCGGCAACACCGCCATCGCCTACGAGACCGTCCGGTTGTCGGACAACTCGCTCCCGCTGCTCACGCCGATGAGCGAGGTGGCCGGGCGGATGGCACCGTTGATGGGAGCGCACCATCTGATGCGGTCCGGGGGTGGCCGCGGGGTGTTGGTGTGCGGGGTCCCGGGGGTGCGGTGCGCCAAGGTCGTCATCCTCGGCGCCGGGGTGGCAGGTATGGCGGCGGCCACGTTGGCGGTGGGGATGCACTCCGAGGTCTTCATCCTCGACCGCAACCTCGAACGGCTCCGTCAGGTCGACCATCATTTCCGTGGCGGCCTCGAGACAGTGGCCTCGAGCACGCACGCCATCGAGGAGACCTGCCTGGACGCCGACATCGTGATCGGGGCGGTGCTGGTGGTCGGGGCCAAGGCGCCGAAGCTGGTCTCCGACGAGTTGGTCGGCCGGATGCGCCAGGGCTCGGTACTGGTGGACATCTCGGTTGACCAGGGCGGGTGCTTCGAGTCCACCCGGCCCACCACGCACTCCGACCCGACCTTCGAGGTCAACGGCTCCCTGTTCTACTGCGTCGCCAACATGCCCGGGGCGGTACCTCACACGTCCACCCACGCCCTGGTCAATGCCACGCTTCCCTACGTGTTGGACATCGCCAACCACGGTTGGCGCGACGCGGTGGACGCCGACCCCGCATTGGCCGAGGGTGTCAACGTCGTGGAGGGCTCGGTGGTCTACGAGCCGGTCGCCGCCGCCCACGGGCTCGAGACAGTGCCGCTCGCCTCGTTCCTCGACTGACCGGGGTTCCGTCCGTGTCCCCGACTGCCCTCCGTCCACCAGCTACCGTCCGCACGGTGGTGGTGGTCTCAGCCCGCACCGCCGGAGCCCTTCCTCCCCAGCGGGGATTCGGGAATCGGGGTCCATCCCGGGGCCAGGCGACCGGTGGCCAGGTGGGGGGGGACATCGATGCCGGCACGGAGGCTCGGGTCGGGCACCGGATCGAGCCGCAGGGTACGCAGGGGGATCTCGCCGGCCCACACGTCGAGCCCGGCGTCGGGCCCGTCGCCGTCGCTGGGCGGCCCTTGGCGCAACTTCACCGACGACTCTTTCAGCGACATCTGCAGCACAGTGGTGACGGCCAACTCCTCGGGAGCGGGGGAGCGCACGTACTCCCACTGGCCGGGCGCCGCCTGGTTGGCGATGGCCTCGAGCCCCACCAGCTTGTCGTCGGGGTCCTCGAGGACCACCGGCACGCCGAAGACCATGGCGCAGCGGTAGTTGACGGCGTGTTCGAACACGGATCGGGCCAGGACCACGCCGTCGATGTGGGTGACGGTCACGCACGCCTGCAGGTCCCGCTTCCTGGCGGCCCGGAGGCTCCGGCTGGCCACCGATCCGTGCAGGTAGAGCCGGTCACCGGCCCGTCCGTAGCTGGTGGGCACGACCATCGGCCATCCGTCGATCACGATCCCGAGGTGACAGACGAAACCGGCGTCGAGGACGGCGTGGAGATCCGAGGCACGGTGCGACCCCTGCTCGGGGAATCGCCGCAGCCGGGTCCGGTCTCCCGCCTCCGCCCCGCCTGCCTCCGCCCCGCCTGCGTCCGCCCCGCCCGCCTCCGCCCCGTCCGCCTCCGCCCCGCCTGCGTCCGCCCCGCCCGCCTCCGCTGCCGGATCCCGTTCTGACATGGGGGGATTCTCTCACGTGGCCGTCGTGTCCCGGCCGGCGCGGTCCCGGTGTGGGCGGGTGGGCCATGATGAACGGGGACCGGTCCCCGGCGACACCCAAGGGGGTAGTGCACAGTGAACAGGATCGGAACGATCGCCGACGCCGACCGTTCGCGGACGGCCGGGGTGTACGACCCCGCCACCGGCGAACAGACCGGGGAGGTCGGCCTGGCCTCGTCGGACGACGTGGACCGGGCCGTGTCGGGATCGCTGGCGGCGTTCGACGGATGGCGGTCGACCTCGCTCACCGCCCGCACCCGCATCCTGTTCGCGTTCCGCGAGTTGGCCGACCGGCACCGCGACGAGCTGGCCCGGCTGATCACGGCCGAACACGGGAAGGTGTTCGAGGATGCCCGGGGGGAGGTGGCACGGGGAATCGAGGTGATCGAATTCGCGTGCGGCATTCCGCATCTGCTCAAAGGTGAGTTCTCCGAGGACGTGTCCAACGGCATCGATGCCTCGTCGGTGAGGCAGCCCCTCGGGGTGGTGGCGGGGATCACCCCGTTCAACTTCCCGGTGATGGTCCCCATGTGGATGTACCCGGTGGCGATCGCCTGTGGCAACACGTTCATCCTCAAGCCGTCCGAGCGCGACCCGTCGCCCTCGCTGCTGATCGCCGAGCTGTGGCGCGACGCCGGCCTGCCCGAAGGGGTGTTCACCGTGGTGAACGGGGACGCGGTGGCGGTCGACGCCCTGTTGGACCACCCCGGTGTGACCGCGGTGTCCTTTGTCGGATCGACGCCGGTGGCCCGCCATGTCTTCGAGCGGGCGACGGCGGCAGGTAAGCGCTGTCAGGCCCTGGGCGGGGCGAAGAACCATGCCGTGGTCATGCCGGACGCCGATCTCGATGCCGCCGCCGACGCCCTCACTGCGGCAGGCTATGGCTCGGCCGGCGAACGGTGCATGGCCGTCTCGGCCGTGGTGGCGGTGGGCGACGGCGACGCACTGGTCAGGGCTCTGCGGGACCGGGCGGTGGCGCTGACCACCGGACCGGGCACCGATCCCCGGTCCGACATGGGCCCGCTCATCACCGAGGCCCACCGCGATCGTGTGGCCGGGTACCTGGCCTCGGCCGAGTCCGAAGGGGCCGAACTGGTGGTGGACGGTCGGGGGGTCAAGGTGGCCGGGTTCGACGGCGGGTTCTACCTCGGCCCGAGCCTGGTCGACCGGGTCTCGCCGGCCATGCGGGTCTACCGCGACGAGATATTCGGGCCCGTCCTCTCGGTGCTGCGGGTGGACGATCTGGACCAGGCCATCGACCTGGTGAACGCCAATCCGTACGGCAACGGCACGGCGATCTTCACCCGCGACGGATATGCGGCCCGCCGGTTCCGCCAGGACGTCCAGGTGGGGATGGTCGGCATCAACGTGGCCATACCGGTGCCGATGGCCTACTACTCGTTCGGAGGGTGGAAGCAGTCGCTGTTCGGGGATACCCACGTGCATGGGATGGAAGGGGTGCGGTTCAACACGCGGCTGAAATCGGTCACCACCCGGTGGCCCGACAGCGACCCACCGGTGGGGGGCGACGCCCCGGCTCCCGTCGAGCTCCACTTCCCCTCGGGCGACAACCGGTGAGCAGGAGGGACACGACGGGATGCTGATCGACAACGATGGTGTGGAGGTCTCCTTCGAGGTGACCGGCACCGGCCGGCCGGTGCTGCTGTTGCACGGCTTCCCCGACTCCGGACGCGTCTGGCGCCATCAGGTGGATGCGCTGGCGGCGTCCGGGTTCATGGTCATCGTCCCCGACCTTCGCGGGTCCGGGGCCAGCGGCAAGCCGACCGGCATCGAGCACTACTCCCTCTTGCATCTGGCCGGCGACGTGCTCGCCGTCCTCGACCACCTCGGCATCGCCAGGGCCCATGTGGTCGGCCACGACTGGGGATCGGCACTGGCGTGGGTGGTGGCGTCCTTCGCCCCGGACCGGCTCGACCACCTGGTGGCGGTGTCGGTCGGCCACCCGATGTCGTTCCGCTCCGTCGGGATTCCCCAGCTCGAGAAGTCGTGGTACATGCTGATGTTCCAGTTCGAGGGCATCGCCGAGCGGTGGCTCACTGACGACTCGTGGGCCAATTTTCGTCAGTGGTCGCACCATCCGGACGTCGACGCCGTGATCGCCGACCTCGAGGCCCACGGATCGTTGACCCCCGGCCTCCACTGGTACCGTGCCAATGTCCCGGCTCAGGCGCTGGTCGATCCGCCCCCCGAACTGCCTCCCGTCCAGGCGCCGACCATGGGGGTATGGAGCACGGGGGACTTCGCCCTCACCGAGGAGCAGATGACGGGCTCGTCGGCGCATGTCGCCGGACCCTGGCGGTACGAACGGCTCGAGGGCCCGGGTCACTGGATCGAGCTCGAGGCGCCCGAGGTCCTGAACGCACTGCTGGTGGACTTCCTACCCGCCTGACTCGGGGACCGCCCGACCCCGCCCGACCCCGCGTGACCCCGGGGTTGCCCGACCCCTGCCCGTCGAGGGGACCGGTAGCCTGGCCTGCGTGAGTTCACGATGACCGCCGGTACCCGCAGCCGGTTCGTAGACGTCGACGGCCCGGCCCACTTCGCCGACCTGGGCGGCCCCGCATCCGGGCCGCTCGTGGTCGCCCTCCACGGGTTGGGCGGCTCGCACCTCAACTGGACTGCCATCGCCCCGACGCTGAACCGCCGGGCGCGGGTCGTCGCCCTCGACCTCGTCGGGCACGGGCTGACCCCGGTGGGAGCCAGGACTGCGGACATCGAAGGGCATCGCCGCCTGGTGAGCGGGTTCCTCGCCGCACAGGGGGGGACCCCGGCCATCCTCATGGGCAACTCGATGGGAGGCCTGGTGGCGGCGGTGCAGGCGGCCGAAGAGCCGGGGTCGGTGGCGGGACTGATCCTGATCGACCCGGCTCTCCCGACCGCCCGCCTGGGGCTGGTCCACCCGAGGGTCATCGCCAACTTCCTGCTGTGCGCCGTGCCCGGGGTGGGGGAGGGGTATCTCACCCAACGTCGCCGGCACACCACCGCCGAGCAGAGCGTCCACCGGGTCCTCGACGTCTGCTGCGTGGACGCCGGCCGGGTGCCCTCCGAGGTGGTCGAGGCCCACGTGGAGCTGACCGAGCGCCTGGACCGCACCCAGGTCGACGCGGCCTACCTCCGGTCCGCCCGCTCCCTGGCCCTGCTGATGGCCCGCCCGGCCGAGACCATGCGGCGACTCGACGGCCTGGCCCCGCCGACGCTGCTGATCCACGGCGACCGCGATCGGTTGATCCCCCTGTCCGCCGCCCGACGGATGAGCGCCACCCATCCGGAATGGCAGTTCGAGGTGGGAGCCGATGTCGGGCACGTGCCCATGCTGGAGGCGCCGGAGTGGACCAGCGCCACCATCGACGCCTGGCTCGACGGGCGGGGGGCGGCCGCGGTGCGGGCCGCCTCGGTCACCGCGGCCGCCGACCTGTCTCCCGCCTGACGGCTGCCCCGGAGCCGGCCGACCGGACGCTCAGTTGACCTGGCGCTCGCTCCCCTCCCAGTACGGGGCACGGAGCTTGAACTTCTGGAGCTTGCCGGTGGCCGTGCGGGGAAGTGCCGGGCGGAACTCCACCTGCTTGGGGCACTTGTAACCGGCCAACGCCGACCGGCAGTGGTCGGTGACGTCCTGCTCGGTGAGCCCGCTCCCCTCCGTCGGGACGACGAGGGCGATCACCATCTCCCCCCAGGTCTGGTCGGGAACGCCGATCACCGCCACCTCCGCCACGCCGGCCAGGGAGAAGATGGCGTCCTCCACCTCGATGGACGAGACGTTCTCGCCGCCACTGATGATGACGTCCTTCTTGCGGTCGACGATGCTGAGGTGGCCCTCCCCGTCGATGAGCCCGCCGTCGCCGGTGTGGAACCAGTCGTCCTCCAGCGCCGCCTGCGTCTCCGCGGGCTGGTTCCAGTAGCCCTTCATCACCGTGTTGCTCCGGGCCAGCACCTCGCCGGTCAGGTCCACCGCCAGGCGGGTGCCCACCGCCGGCGTGCCGGCCCGCATCAGCTTGCGGGCACGCTCGTGCGAGGGATGCCCATCCCACTCGCTGCGGTGCCGGTTGATGGTCAGGAGCGGCGACGTCTCGGTGAGGCCGTAGATCTGGAGGAACTCCCATCCGAGCTCGACCTCCACCCGCTCGATGGTCCGGCTCGGCGGGGGCGCCCCGGCGACGACCACTCTCGTGCGTCCGGCCCCCGGGATCGGGCCGTCCCAATCGGAGGCGGCATCGAGCACGGCGTTGACCACGGCCGGAGCCGCGCACAAGAGGGTCACCCCGTGGCGTTCGACCCGGCTGAGGATCTCGGCACCGTCGACCTTGCGCAGTGCCACCTGGGGACAGCCCATGGCGGTGGTGGCCCAGGGCATGCCCCATCCGTTGGCGTGGAACATGGGAAGGGTGTGGAGATAGACATCGCGGTCCGACAGCTGGACGTGCCAACCGAAGAGGGAGGCGTTGACCCAGCAGTTCCGGTGGGTCAGCTGCACCCCCTTGGGACGGGCGGTGGTGCCCGAGGTGTAGTTGATGGTGGCGGTGGCGCCCTCGTCGGCGGCCCACGGATTGGGGTCGCCGCCCGTCGGGAAGAGGACCTCGTCACTCTCTGGTCCGAGGACGAACCGGTGCTTCACGCCCGCCGTCGAGAGCTGCCCTTCCAACTCCGGATCGATCAGGACGACCGTGGCCCCGGAATGGTCGAGGATGTAGTCCACCTCGGCCGGCGCCAGCCTGAAGTTGACCGGTACCAGGATGCGCCCCCAACCGCACACGCCGTAGAAGGAGGTCAGCAGGCGGGCGGAGTTCTGGGAGACGATGGCCACCCGATCGCCGGGCTCGACGCCCAGGCGGTCGAGGCCGGCCGCCTGGGCCCTCGCCTGCGCGGCCAGCCGGGCATAGGTCAGGGGCTCCCAGGGTGCTGCCGGCTGCTTGGGCTCGTCCACCAGGCCGATCCGGTCGGCGTATGCCGCCTCGGCGCGGTCGAGGAAGTCTCGGACATTGAACTGAACGATCATGGGTCCCCCTGGTCCTCCTGACGGACACCGGTGCCCGCTGGTCCTGTCCATTGAACCAAACCATGGAGCCGGTCGGCGGAGCGCACCGCTGCCGCGCCCGGGGACACCGCACTTCAGTAGTGTCCGGTGGCATGACCGCACCCCGAGTCGCCGTCGGACCGTTCGAATCCCCCTTCGCCACACAGGCGGTGCTGGAGGGGGGCGGATCGGTGGTTCCGGTGCAGGACAGCCCCGACGCGGTGGTCTGGCTCGACCCGGCCGATGTCGACGGATTGCGGCGATACCTGGCGTCCGCCCCCGGGGTGGCATGGGTGCAGCTCCCCTTTGCCGGGGTCGAGCGCATCGCCGACGAGGGGCTCCTCGACCACGATCGGATCTGGACCTGTGCCAAGGGGTCCTATGCCGAGCCGGTGGCCGAACATGCGCTGACCCTCGCCCTGGCCGGCCTCCGTTTCCTGCCCGAACGGATCACCGCCCGATCCTGGGGCATCCCCGCCGGGACCAGTCTCTACGACCAGAAGGTGACGATCCTCGGTGGAGGGGGGATCACCACCTCCCTCCTCCAGCAGCTCGCCCCGTTCCGGGTGGAGACCACGGTGGTCCGGCGCCGGGCCGAGCCGATGGCCGGGGCGTCGCGGACCGTGCAGGTGGCCCGACTCCACGAGGTGCTGGCCGACTCCCTCCTCGTGGTGTTGGCCCTGGCCCTGACGCCGGAGACCGAGGGGATCATCGGCGGCGCCGAGTTGTCGCTCATGGACGAGCGCGCCTGGCTGGTCAACGTGGCCCGGGGCCGCCATGTCGACACCGACGCCCTCGTCGATGCACTCACGGCGGGGGAGATCGCCGGGGCCGCCCTCGACGTCACCAATCCCGAGCCTCTTCCGGACGGCCATCCGCTCTGGGACCTCGCCAACTGCATCATCACCCCCCACACCGCCGACACCATCGAGATGGTGATGCCCCTGCTGGCCGACCGCATCCGCACCAACGTGGCCCGGTTCGCCGCCGGCGAGACACTGGCGGGCCTGGTCGACCCCGACGCCGGGTACTGAGTCCACCGCCCGGGTGACCGCCCGGACCGGCCCTTCCCTGGTCAGGGGCGCAGTGCCGGGTGTCACACCCGTCGTGGAGGATGGGGGCACAAGGGAATCCCATGTCGGGACGATGACCACAGGAGGCATGACCGTGCCGAACACCAGCGCAGTTCAAATCAGCGCAGTACCCACGACCGATGAGCTGCCGACCACCGGCGAGGTGCCGACGACCGGCGAGGGCTCGATCCCGGGTACCCCGACGGCCGTGATGCTCCGGCTCCCCACGACCCGCCACGCCGGGCCGGCCAAGGACTCCTCCTTCACCATCGACTGTGCCGACTGCCGCCATCAGGACACCCCGGTCTGCGACGACTGCGTCGTCTCGTTCATCGTGGGCCGTCGGCCCGAGGATGCCGTAGTGGTGGATGCCGACGAGGCCCGGGCCGTCCGGATGCTCGAGCACGCCGGACTGGTGCCCGGGGTCCGGCACTCGCTGCAGGCCGCCCAGTAGTCGACGGGTGCCTGCGGGCGGGGCCCCGGACCGGAGCCCGCCCGGCCCCGTGCCAGCATGGGGTGTGCCCAGATCCGCGGTCTCCCGGTCCCGCCCGCCGGCCCCGCCGGCCGAATGCGACGGTCTGGGCTCGGAACTGGTCGAGCTGGGGCGCCGCTCGGGGCTGGCGGCCGTCGGCATCACGTCCGCCGAGGTATTCGAGTCGACCCGGCACGATCTCGTGGCCCGGCGGGAGCGTGGGCTCCACGGCGGCATGCAGTTCACGTATCCGCAATCCGGACCGCTCCACCGACCCCGGCCGGGTGCTGCCCGGAGCGCGCTCCCTGGTGGTGGGCGCCTGGGGCTACCGGCGTGCCGAGGGAGCAGTGACGGGGACCGGGCTCGGCCCGTCGGTGCCGCTGGGTCAGGTGGCCGGCTACGCCCACCGGGACCACTACGCGTCGCTGCGAGCCGCACTCGAACCGGTGGCCGTCCACCTCCGATCACTCGGCTGGCGCGCCGCCGTCGTCTCCGACGACAACGCATTGGTCGATCGTGCCGCCGCCCACCGTGCCGGCCTCGGGTGGTTCGGCAAGAACTCGCTGCTCCTGCTTCCTGGTCTGGGCTCGTGGTTCGTGCTCGGGAGCGTGGTCACCGATGCGCCGCTCGCCGCGCCCGTCCCGGTCGTGCCATCCGGCCCGGGGGCCGGGTGCGGATCCTGTGACCGTTGCCGTCGGGCCTGCCCGACCGGCGCCCTGGTGGAGCCCGGGGTACTCGACGCCCGACGGTGCCTGGCCTGGCTGGTGCAGGCCCCGGGCTCGTTCCCCGAAGAGCACCGCCGTGCCCTCGGCGGCAGGATCTACGGTTGTGACGAGTGCCAGCAGGTGTGCCCGATCAACCGGTTGGCCGACCGGCGCCACCCACCCCCCGCCCCCGAGGCCGACTCGGTTCCCGCCGTCGACCTGCTCCGCCTGTTGGCCGCATCCGACGAGGACCTGCTCGTGTCGCACGGGCGGTGGTACATCGCCGGACGTGATCCCCGGTATCTTCGGCGCAATGCGCTCGTCGCCCTCGGAAACGTGGGTAGCGGCGACGATCCCCGCACCCGCGGAGCGCTCCGCAGCTGGATGTCCTCCGACGATCCCATGCTGGCGGAGCACGCCCGGTGGGCGGCGGCCCAGCTCGGGATGGTCGTGAGCCCGGCCGTGGACGACCCGGGGCACCACCCGTGACCCACCTGCTCGTCACCAACGACTTCCCTCCCAAGGTGGGCGGCATCCAGGCCTACCTGTGGGAGCTCTGGCGGCGCCTCGACCCGGACACCTTCGTGGTCCTGACGGCGAGCTCGCACCCCGATGCGGCCGCCTTCGATCAGGAGCAGGCCGCCAGGGGCGTCCGGATCGAACGGGTCCCGCAGCGGGTCCTGGCCCCCACCCCCCGACTGATCAGGCGGATCCGGGACACCGCCTCCCGGGTCGGCGCCGGCCTGGTCGTGATCGACCCCGCGTTCCCCCTCGGGGTCATGGGCCCTTCTCTGGGCCTTCCCTACGCTGTCGTACTGCACGGGGCCGAAGTGGCCGTCCCCGGCCGCCTGCCGGTCACCCGCCAGGTCGTCGCCCACGTGCTCCGGCACAGCGCCCTGATCGTGTCGGCCGGCGGCTACCCGGCCGACGAGGCCGCCCGCACGCTGCGCAAGGGACCCCTTCCCCGGGTGGTTCAGATACCGCCCGGGGTCGATCTCGAGCGGTTCAGGCCACTCGGGCCCGACGAGAAGAAGCAGGCCCGCGGCGATCTCGGGCTGCCCGTCGACGGACCCCTGGTGGTCAGTGTGAGCCGGTTGGTGCCGCGCAAGGGGATGGACGTCCTCATCGACGCGGCTGTCCGGCTGCGGCCCCGGTTCCCCGATCTCGTGGTCGCCATCGCCGGGCGAGGCCGGGACTCGGACCGGCTGGCCGGGAGGATCGCCGAGCACGCGGCTCCGGTCCGGCTGCTGGGTGGGATCTCCGACGACGAGGTGCCCCGGCTGATCGGCGCGGCCGACCTCTTCGCCATGCTGTGTCGGAACCGCTGGCTGGGTCTCGAGCGGGAGGGCTTCGGCATCGTGTTCCTCGAGGCCGCCGCCGCCGGCGTGCCCCAGGTGGCGGGGGCCTCGGGCGGAGCCGGCGAGGCAGTCGAGGATGGGAGGACCGGTGTGGTCCTCAGGCGGCCCACCGACGTGGGCGCCGCCACCAGGGCTGTCGCCCGGCTCCTGACGGATCAGGGCCTGCGCACGCATATGGGGGCCGCATCCCGCCAGCGGGCCGAGGCATCCTTCGACTATGACAGACTCGCCCCTAGGCTGGCCGCGTCGCTTGCCGACATGGAAGGCTGAGGGTCTGTCCCGGCCACAGCAACCGATTCGAGGAGGAGGCCGATCGTGGCGGAACAAGCCACCGAGCGAATGACCGTGTCGGCCTCACCCCTCCGTTGCTTCGAGGTCAGCTCCGACATCGGTGCCTACCCGCAGTGGGCGGCGGACATCAAAGACGTCATCATCGAGGAGCGGGACGACGAGGGCCGCCCGACGCTGGTCACCTTCCGGGCCGCTGCCTTCGGCCGTAGCACCAGTTACACCCTGGCCTACGACTACAGCGAGGCGCCGGGGGTCCTGTCGTGGGTGCAGACCCAGGGGGACATCACGTCCAAGCTCGACGGCCGGTACGTGTTCGCGCCCGCACCCGCCGGCGGCACCGAGGTCTCCTACCACCTCGAGGTCGAGATGAAGGTGCCGCTGCCCGGATTCATCAAGATGAGGGCCCAGAGCCGGATCATGTCGATCGCCCTGCGAGAGTTGAGGGCACGGGTCGAATCGACGGCGTGAAGGTCGGGATCACGCTGCCCCAGTTCGAGCACCGCGCCGAGCCGGCCATCGCCGCAGCCCAACGGGCGGAGCGCCTCGGCATCGACGGTGTCTTCTGCTTCGACCACCTGTGGCCGTTGGGCCGGCCCGACCGCCCGGCGCTGTCCCCGGGGCCGCTCCTCGGAGCGTTGGCCGCATCCACGTCCACCGTGGCGCTCGGGACTCTGGTGGCCCGGATCGGCCTCGTGCCCGACGCCACGTTGGCGGCCGTCCTGGGCAGCCTCTCGGCCATCAGCGGGGGCCGGCTCATCGCCGGGATCGGCACGGGTGACCATCTGAGCCGACCCGAGAACGACGCCTTCGGGGTGCCGTTCGACCCGGCGGACGAGCGTCGGGAGCACTTGGCCCTGGTGGGATCGGCCCTGCAGGGGACGGGGATCCCGGTGTGGGTCGGCGGTGGCCACCCCCGGACCGTCGAGGTGGCCGAGGCCCTGGGTGCGGCGGTGAACCTCTGGCAGGGGGACCTGGCCCAGGTGGCGCGCCTGACCGGCGCCGGTGTCGAGGTGACCTGGGGCGGACCGGTGGGATCGATCGCCGGAACGATCGCCGCGGACCTGGGGCGACTGGCCGAGGCCGGCGCCACCTGGGCGGTATGCGCCTGGCCCGGCTCGCTGGAGGCGGTGGCGGAGGCCGCCGGCATGCTGCGGGGGTCGGGTGCGGGGGCGTGACTGGGAGGTGACCGGGCCGCCCTGTCCCGACCACCGGTCGCAGCCGGGGTGTCGGGGGCCGGGGGAGGAGCGCAGTAACCTTTCGGGATGGAGTTCCGCCGCATCAACGGCCTGCCGCCGTATGTGTTCGCCACCATCAACGACCTGAAGGCGGAGGCCCGGCACGACGGCCGGGACGTCATCGACCTCGGCTTCGGCAATCCCGACCTTCCCTCTCCGGACGTGGCGGTGGAGAAGCTGGCCGAGTCGGTCCACAACCCCCGCAACCACCGCTACTCGGCCAGCCGCGGCATCCCCAAGATCCGCCAGGCCATCGCCGACCTGTACCTCCGCAAGTTCGAGGTGGAACTGGATCCCGACACCGAGGTCGTCACCACCATCGGTGCCAAAGAGGGTCTGTCCCACCTGATGTGGGTGCTGGTCGGGCCGGGCGACACGGCCCTCGTCCCCAGCCCCTCCTACCCCATCCACATCTACGCCCCGTTGTTCGCCGGGGCCGACGTCCGCCACGTCCGCCTGGACGCGCCGGGGACCGAGCCGGCCGGCAGCCCGGGCGAGGCGTTCTTCGACAACCTGATGGAGGCGTGGGAGTCGGCCTGGCCCAAGCCACGGGTGGTGGTGCTCTCGTTCCCCCACAACCCCACCACCGAGTGCGTCGACCTGGCCTGGATGACCCGCCTCGTCGAGTTCGCCCGTGAGCACGACATCGTCCTCGTCCACGACTTCGCCTACGCCGACATCGCCTTCGACGGCTACACACCCCCGTCGATCCTGCAGGTGCCCGGGGCCAAGGATGTGGCGGTCGAGCTCTACACCATGACCAAGTCCTTCTCCATGGCCGGGTGGCGGGTCGGGTTCCTGGTGGGGAACGCCGCCATCGTCCAAGCCCTCACCAAGCTCAAGAGCTACCTCGACTACGGAACCTTCCAGCCCATCCAGATCGCCGCCATCGTGGCCATGAACGAGGCGCCCGACTACCCCAAGTGGATCAACGAGACCTACCAGGCGCGGCGGGACGCGCTCTGCGACGGGCTGAACCGCATCGGTTGGGAGATCACCCCGCCACGCGGGACCATGTTCGTATGGGCGCCCATCCCCGAGCCGTACAAGGAGATGGGCTCGCTCGAGTTCTCGAAGTTCCTGGTACGCGAGTCCGACGTGGCCACGTCCCCCGGTGTCGGGTTCGGCCCCGGGGGCGACGAGCACGTTCGGTTCGCCCTCATCGAGAACGAGCAGCGCATCGGCCAGGGCGTGAGGAGCCTCCGCAAGGCCCTGACCCGCCTACGCTGACCGCAACCGGGCCGTCCGGCAGCCGGGCCGTCCGGCTGCGGGTCAGGGGAGGCCGGCGCCGGGCACGAGCACCTCGACCTGCTCGATGCGGCCGGCGCGGACGGAACTGACCTCGGCCTCCCGGCTGCTCGGTGCGGTCATCATGTACAGGGTGCGGCCGTTCCGGCCGCCGAGCATGCACGCGAAGCAGGTCTGCGAGGTGAGCACGCGGGCCAGGATGGCACCGCCCTCGGCCACCAGCTGGCACTCGGGGGCGGCGGCGTTGGACACCCAGATGTTCCCGTCGGCGTCGAGGCAGATCCCGTCGGGGACGCACCAGGTGAGCGAGGCCCAGACCCGCCGGCCGCTCAGGGTCCCGTCGTCGGCGATGTCGAATGCGGTCAGCTGGGTGGCGAACGTCTCGGCGACGATCAGGGTCCGGCCGTCGGGGGTGATCACCGAGCCGTTGGGGAAGGCGAGATCCCCGGTGGCCACGTGGGCCGAACCGTCGGGGTCGATGCGGATGAGGGGCGTCTTGGGCGGGCCCGGCGATTCCACCAGGGCCACCTCGCCGTGCTCTTCGATGAACGTGTCGAGGTCGAACCCGAAGTTCCCGACGTAGGCCCGACCTTTGCTGTCGACCACCATGTCGTTGCCGTGGAAGGCGGCGATCGGGGTGAGGTCGCCGTGGTGGGCCAGGCGGCCGTCGGATTCGACCCGGACCACCGTCCGGGACTTGCGGGTCACCACCACCATCCGTCCGTCGGGGAGCCACCCCAGTCCGGCCGGCTCGCCGGGGACCTCGACCTCCACCCGGACATCCCCGGACTCGCCGACGGACAGCACCGCGCTCTGGTAGAAGTCCGCGAACCACAGCCGACCTTCGTGCCAACGGGGGCACTCGGCGAAGTGGAGGTCGTCGAGGAAGGGGGTCGCCGTCATGACGGCCGGTTCGATCACGCGATCCTCCGTGTCAGCGCCGGCGCGGTGGCCACGTAGCCGTTGCGGCAGAAGGCGATGGCTGCTTCGGCCACGGTGTCGGCGTCCTGGCCCTGTTCGAGGACCAGCACCCGGGCCAGGTGGCCGGTGACACCGAGGATGGCCATGGTCAAGATGACCGGGTCCTCGCCCCGGAGCAGCCCGGCCGTGATGCCGGCGCTCACGTGGGGGAGCGCGTCGGCGACGGTCTGCTGGTCGCCCTGGCGGATGACGTCGGCGAACCGCTCCTCGGTGCGGGCGAACTCCATGAGCGTGTACAGATGGCGGTGGTGGGACAGCCACCGCAACGAGGACCGGATCCCCTGCTCGATGCGCCGGGCCGGGTCCGGCTCCCCGGCGATGGCCTCGCGCTGGGCCAGTCGCATGGAGCGGAGGGCGTCGTGCAGGATCTCGGTGAGCAACTCGTCCTTCGAACCGAAGTACCAGTAGAAGACCCCTTTGCCCGCACCCATCGTGTTGACGATGCTGGTGACCGACGTCGAGTGGTACCCGTCGGCGGCGAAGGCACGGGCCGCCACGTCCATCAACTCGGCGCGGCGCTGCACACCCTTCGGGGTCAGACGGCGGTCCATGAGCCACTGACGCTACGGGTCCTGTGCAGTGAGGTCAATCGAACGTTCGGCGACGTGAGTCGCAGACCGACCGGTCGCCCGGCGGCTCAGGTCGACCCGGTGCCCACCACGGCGGCGCCCCCGAAGGACGCCTGCATGAGGGCGGCCGACGAGGAGAACAGGGCCCGCTTGGGCAGTCCGAGGGACCGGAGCTCGGCGGCCATCGGGTGGTCGCCCAGGACCAGGATGGCCCCGCCTGGCCGGCCTGCGGTCCCGCTGGACGACGTGGTCCACTCGGTCCGGCGGAGGACGCCGTCGGCGAACGAGTAGCTCGGTGGTGCCTGCGAAGGCAGCCGGAGCCGCCCGCCCGAGGCGATGGTGAGGGTCAGCACGTGTGACCCGGCGTCGACCAGGCGCACGGTGGTGCCCGAGCCGGCCCGGGGGCGCCCGGGCGGGGGCTCGTCGATGTCGATGGAGGTGACCCACTTGGGGAATCCCCAGATGTCCCGGCCGGCGGCACAGGTGAACTCCTGGTCGACCGGCAGCCGGTGGATGTAGGCGCCGATGGCCCCGCTGGCGAACTCGCGCGCCTTCTGGGCGGCCGATGCCCGGGCGGGGGCGTCGTGGGGACGCACCACGAAGCTGAGCGCCACCTCGTGGTAGGGGTCGAGGTCCGTGTCGTCGTAGCGGCAGACGGCCAGGGCGACCAGGGCCCTCCCGGGGACCGGCCCGGTGACCTCCAGGCCGGTGGGCCCGACGATGCGCTGGGCGGCCGCGGCCGGCACGAGGTACTGCACACTCCACTGGGCCGCCTTGCGCACCTCGACCGGGAGGCCGACCTTCCTCCCCAGCACCGTCCAGGACGTGGCCCCGTCGTGGTCGCCGCTCCCGGCACGGGGTGGACCCCCGTTGACCAGGGTCTGGGCAGTGGTTTGGGGGGTGCCGGCGGTGGACGGGCTCATGGAGTGCAGTACAGCACAAGTGGCGGTACCGTTTGCCGTGGCCTACTGGATCTTCAAGGTGCTGTTGAGCCCGGTGTTCTACCTGTTCTGGCGGGTGAAGGTGGAGGGACGAGAGCACGTTCCCTCCCACGGCCCGGCCGTCCTGGCCGCCAACCACCAGTCCTTCTGCGACTCCTTCTTCCTCCCCCTGGCGGTCCGGCGCAAGGTGACCTACGTGGCCAAGGCCGAGTACTTCGACAATTGGCGCACCGCCTGGTTCTTCCGGGCCGCCGGGCAGATCCCCATGAACCGCGACGGCGGGGACGCATCGCAGCGGGCGCTGGACACCGCCACCGAGGTCCTCAACGCCGGCCACCTCCTCGGCATCTACCCCGAGGGGACCAGGGCACCCGATCCCCGTCTCCACCGCGGCCACACCGGCGTGGCCCGGCTCTCCATCCACTGCGACGTCCCGGTGATCCCGGTGGGGATCGTCGGCACGCGGGCGGTCCAGCCCCCCGGGAGCAACATGATGCGGCCGTTCCACTCGGTGACCATCCGGTTCGGCCCCCCGGTCGCGTACCTGCGCGACGGCACCCTCATGACCACCGGGCAGTGCGGCGGCCCGAGCGTCGACTGCGACAAGGAGGAGCTGCGGGATCTCACCGATGCCCTCATGTCCGAGATCGCCCGGCTCTCGGGACAGGAGTACGTCGACCTCTATGCCAACCGGTCCCGGGTCAGTCGACCGTCCTGATGGGTCAGGCGACCGACTTGATGGGTCAGCCGAGCCCCGTGGCGGCGTGGTACGTATCGTCGAAGGGGATAGTGCTGATCAGTTCTTCGGATCCCGTAACCGATCGGAAACAGTCCGTACACAGTCGGGGCCTACCCTGAGCCAGTGGCCAACTACTTGATCAGGGTCCAACTCCCCGATCGGCCCGGCGCACTCGGGGCGGTGGCCAGCCGTATCGGCTCGGTGGGCGGGGACGTCATCTCCATCGACATCCTCGAGCGCGAGCACGGTGTCGTGATCGACGAGCTCGGAGTGGTCCTCCCCGTCGACAACCTCGTCGACCTGCTGAAGGACGAGATCCTGGAGGTCGACGGCGTGAGGATCGAGTCCGTCCGCCCGGTCCCGGGCGCCATGCCGGATCGTCACGCCGAGCTGTTGGGAATGGCCACCGAGCTGTTCAAGCAGACGTCGTCGGGCGGCTTGTTGGAGCACCTGGTCGTCAGGGTCCGCCGCAGCCTGGAGGCGACCTTCGCGGCCATCTACGACTGCATGGCGGCCGAACTGGTGGCCTGTGACGGGGATCCGCCGACGTCGGCCCAGCTCTCCGACGTGGCCGCCGGCGTCTTCGTGCGGGGAACGCAGGGCGCCGATCCCGACGAGAACGCCTCGGTCCTCACCGACGGGATCGTGGTGGTCGGCAACGCCACCATGGCGGCGGCAGGGATGGCCCAGGAGGGCCTGGTGCTCGTGGTCGGGCGCCCCGACCCCATCCTCCGTGAGCGGGAGCTGCAGTGGATCTCGATCATGGCGGAGTTGGCCGGCCACGGTTGGCGCCAGCTGGTCTAGGCGGGCGGCTCGTCACCGGTCGTCCACGACCGGGACCGCTCCACGGCCCGCAGCCAGGCCCGATGAGCCAGGGCGGCGTCCTCGACCGACGCCTGCGGGGCGAACGACGCCTCGCCCTGCCACAACCTGGCGAGCTCGTCCAGCGAGCCCCACACGCCCTCGGCCAGTCCGGCCAGGGTGGCGGCACCCAGCGCGGTGGTCTCGATGGAACGGGGTCGCACCACTTCGAGGCGCGTCTGATCGGCCACCAGCTGGAGCAGGAGGCCCATGGCCGACGCGCCGCCGTCGACCCGGAGCATGGTGGGCCCGGCGGCGCCCGGCCCGGCGGCGCCCGAGCCCATGGCGTCGGTCACATCCTTGACCTGGAAGCTCATGGCCTCGACCATGGCGCGGGCCAGATGGGCGCGGCCCACCCCGCGGCTGAGGCCGACGATCGTCCCCCTGGCGCCGGCATCCCAATGGGGGCTCCCCAGCCCGGTGAAGGCGGGGACCACGGTGACCCCGTCGCTGCTGTCGACCGAGCGGGCCAGCGGTTCGAGCTCGGCGGCGGCGCCGATGATGCCCAGTCCGTCGCGGAGCCACTGGATGCCGGCGCCCGACGAGAACACCGATCCCTCGAGGGCGTAGGCGACCGCCGAGCGGTCCCCAGCCGCGCCTCGGTCGGCCCCGATGGCGGCCTGGCCCGCCGTCCCGAGGTCCCAGGCCACGGTCGTGATCAGCCCGTCCACCGGATCGGGGCAGACCGGTCCGGCGTTCATCAGCACGAAACTGCCGGTACCGAAGGTGACCTTGGTCATCCCCGGATCGATGCACGCCTGCCCGAACAGGGCGGCGTGCTGATCACCGGCGATGCCGCTGATCGGGACCCCTCGGAGGGGCGAGTCGGTGCCCAGGACGTCGGCGTCGACCAGGCCGAAGCGCCCGCACGACGGCCGGACGGAGGGGAGGAGGGCGGCGGGTACGCCGAAGAGCTCGCAGAGCTGGTCGGACCATCGGCGGGCCACGATGTCGAAGAGCATGGTCCGGCTGGCATTGGTGATGTCGGTGGCGAAGGCGCCGCCATCGGGACCGCCGGTCAGGTTCCACAGCACCCAGGTGTCGACGGTGCCGAATGCCAGGTCGGGGGTGACCCCGACCCCACCCGGGCCGAGCAGCCACTGCATCTTGGTGGCCGAGAAGTACGGGTCGAGGACGAGCCCGGTGCGCTCCCGGACGAGGGGGAGGTGGCCGGCCTCGGTCAGGGACCGGCAGGCCGGGGCGGTGCGGCGGTCCTGCCAGACGATGGCCCGGTGAACCGGCTCACCGGTCCGCTTGTCCCAGGCGACCACCGTCTCACGCTGGTTGGTGATGCCGATGGCCAGGGGGACCGTCTCGCTGGCGTTCAACCGACCGGCCACCTCGGCGAGGGTCGAACGGACGGCATCCCAGATTTCGACGGCGTCGTGCTCCACCCACCCCGGTCGGGGGAAGTACTGGCTCAACTCCCGGTAGGCGACGTCGACCACCTGGGCCCGATCGTCGACCACCAGCGCCCTGACTCCGGTGGTGCCGGCATCGATGGCGACGGTGACGGGTGTGCGGGGGGCCACCCGGCGACTGTAGCGACCTCGTCAGGGCACCCCGGGCGCCGTGCCCTGGGACCGGTGCACGCCCGGCCGTGCCACCGCCGGAGTGCTCGCGGCCAGCAATCATTTGCAATTCTTCGCGAACGGCCGGCGAGCAGGGTTTTCGCCGAGCCGACAGTCCCGGTTTCCGGAAGAATTGATTGACAGGGGTGTAACTACGCTGCTGTAATAGACCCACTATCTCGTACCTCGGGGGAGGAACCACCACAACATATAGTGTTTAGGCAGTGTCAGGCAGCGTTTTGCACGGTGTCAGTGTTTCGCACAGTGTCTGCCCGGTTCGAATGCCGGGATCGGCGGTTCGAAGCAGAATCGGTTCCGAATCGGAGCAGAATCGGTGTCGTCCTGAGGTGCTGACAGGGCCCACCACGGTGCGCCGGTCGGTCGGCAGGTACGACATGCAGGTCATCACCGGACACCCCGGAGTACACCCGGCGGCCCACCTCCGAAATGGCCGCCACTGGCACGCACGGAACATCGATCACCGTCCCATCGCAGCAACATCAGCCACCAACCGACTCAACCATCGACCAACTCACCGGCAACCGAAGTCACCACCGGACAGAGAAACAAGAAAGAGGTCCACCACATGGCCATTGCCCCCCAGCGCATCGGTATCGGAATCCGGCGTCACTTCACGACCGAGGGTGTCCACCCCTATGACCAGGTCGTCTGGGAACGCCGCGATGCCCGGATCACCAACTACCGGGACGGCAACGTGGCCTTCGAGCAGCTGAACGTCGAGGTGCCGGAGAGTTGGAGCTTCAATGCCACCAACATCCTGGCCCAGAAGTACTTCCGGGGGACCCCCAACACCGCCGAACGCGAGTTCTCGTTGCGCCAGGTGGCCGACCGGGTGGTCGACACCATCACGACGTGGGGGATCAAGGACGGCTACTTCGCCGAGGACGACGAGGCGGAGATCTTCCGTGACGAGCTCAAGTACATGATCATCCACCAGATGGCGGCGTTCAACTCGCCGGTGTGGTTCAACATCGGGGTGGCCGGGGTGCCCCAGCAGGGGTCGGCGTGTTTCATCCTGTCGGTCGACGACACGATGGACTCCATCCTCAACTGGTACACCGAGGAGGGCGTGATCTTCAAGGGAGGCTCGGGGGCCGGGGTCAACCTGTCGAAGATCCGCTCCTCCCACGAGTTCCTGAAGGGCGGGGGAACGGCCTCGGGTCCCGGTGAGCTTCATGCGCGGGGCCGACTCGTCGGCGGGGACCATCAAGTCCGGTGGCAAGACGACGGAGGGCGGCCAAGATGGTCATCCTCGACTCCGACCACCCCGACATCGAGGACTTCATCTGGTGCAAGGCCGTCGAGGAGCGCAAGGCCCGCGTGCTGCGCGACGCCGGCTTCGACATGGACCTCGACGGCAAGGACTCGATCAGCCTGCAGTACCAGAACGCCAACAACTCGGTGCGGGTCACCGACGAGTTCATGGAGGCCGTCGTGGACGGGCGTGACTGGGCGCTCACCTCCCGCGGCGACGCGCAGGCGATCCGCTGGGTGCCGGCACGCGACCTGTTCCGCCAGATCGCCCGGGCGGCGTGGGAGTGCGCCGACCCCGGCATGCAGTTCGACACCACCATCAACAAGTGGAACACCGCCTCCAACACGGGCCGGATCAACGGATCCAACCCGTGCTCGGAGTACATGCACATCGACAACTCGGCGTGCAACCTGGCCAGCTTCAACCTCATGAAGTACCTCCACGAGGACTCGACCTTCGACATCGAGGGATTCCGGGCCGCCGCCGAAGTGGTCTTCACCGCCCAGGAGATCATCGTCGGCAACGCCGACTATCCCACCGAGAAGATCGCCGAGAACTCGCGGCGCTTCCGACAGCTGGGCATCGGGTACGCCAACCTGGGCGCGCTGCTCATGGCCCAGGGCCTTCCCTACGACTCGGACCAGGGGCGGGCCTGGGCGGCGGCCATCACCGCGCTGATGACCGGCCACTCCTACGCCACCTCGGCCCGTACGGCGGCTCGCATGGGACCGTTCGCCGGGTACCACGAGAACGTCGAGCCCATGCTCAACGTGCTCCGCATGCACCGCGACGCCGTGGCCGACATCGACGAGGAGGCGGTGCCCACCGACCTGCTGTCGGCGGCCCAGGAGGCCTGGGACATGGCGGTGGAGTTGGGGGAGCAGTACGGCGTGCGCAACTCGCAGGCCAGCGTGCTCGCCCCCACCGGCACCATCGGGCTCCTCATGGACTGCGACACGACCGGGGTCGAGCCCGACCTCGGCCTGGTCAAGACCAAGAAGCTGGTCGGCGGCGGCACCATGTCCATCGTCAACCAGACCGTGCCGAGGGCCCTGACCCGGCTCGGGTACTCACCGGAGGCGGTCGACGACATCATCGCCTACATCGACGAGCACAAGACCATCGTCGGTGCCCCCCACCTGTCGGCCGAGCACCTGCCCGTGTTCGCCTGCTCGATGGGTGACAACACCATCCACTATCTGGGCCACGTGCGCATGATGGGTGCGGTCCAGCCCTTCATCTCCGGCGCCATCTCGAAGACCGTCAACCTGCCCGAGGACGTGTCGGTGGAGGACGTCGAGCAGCTGCACATCGACGCCTGGAGGATGGGCATCAAGGCGGTGGCCATCTACCGTGACAACTGCAAGGTGGCCCAGCCCCTCTCCACCACCAAGAAGGCCGGCGCCGAGGACGATGATGCCCCGGCGGCATCCGAGGCCGAGGCCCATGCCCGGGAGCTCACCGAAAAGGTGGCGAGCCTGGAGGCGGCACTGGCCCACGAGCAGACGAGGACGTCCGAGACGTTGGTGGTGGGCGCGGTGCGCGAGCGGCTGCCCCGCCGCCGGAAGTCCTCGACCTTCGCCTTCCGAGTCGCCGACTGCGAGGGGTACGTGACCGTCGGCGAGTACGAGGACGGCCGGCCCGGTGAGGTGTTCATGAAGGTCTCCAAGCAGGGCTCGACCCTGGCCGGCATCATGGACGCCTTCTCGATCTCGGTCAGCCTGGGGCTCCAGCACGGCGTGCCGCTGGCCACCTACGTCCGCAAGTACACCAACATGCGCTTCGAGCCGGCGGGCATCACCGACGATCCGGAGCTCCGGATCGCCACCAGCCTGGCCGACTACATCTTCCGCCGCCTGGCCGTCGACTACCTGCCGCTCGAGGAGCGGGCCGAACTCGGCGTGCTGTCCACGGCGGAGCGGATGCAGCCGACCCTTCCGGGCGTGGAGGAGATGGCCACCGAGTCCACCGGGATCGTGGAGTCCGAGCCGGTGGACCCGGTGACGGCCACGGTCCTCGACGGCAGTGCCGGCGAGTCGGCCACCCCCGAGCACGTGGCCCCGGCCCCCGCCGTGTCGGGCCAGGCGTTGCCGAGGGCCGAGCAGCGGGACGCGCCGTACTGCTACCAGTGCGGCAATGCCATGCAGCGGGCCGGATCCTGCTACGTCTGCGCCAGCTGCGGAACCACCAGCGGGTGCTCCTAAGGCCCTTCCGGCCAAGTGCCGCCCCCGCGCCGGGTGACGCCGCGGTTCGCCCGAGGTGACATCCGAGCGGTTGCGAACACCCCACCCACCCGAGGACCAATGACCCTGGACATGTAACCGTTCGGACCCGCATACTCATTTGGTATGGACGAGTCGCCGGGGCTGCAGTACGACGGGCACTGGAGGATGGCCGTCTGGGCCCTCCGCGTGGGTTGCGTGGCGCTGGCGGTCGCCTTGGCGGGCCTCATCGTGCTGTTGTCGGGATCCACGCCGTGGGTGCTGGCCGTCGGGGTGGTCGGCTGGCTGGTGGCGGCCGTCGTCATGACGACCGGGTTCGTGTGGGCCAGGCACCTGCTCGCCATGCCCCGGCCAGGGTTCTGGTCGATGAGGCTCATGCTCATCCACGACACCGCCCACACCCGGTCGTCGGCCCGGCCGTCCTGACGGCTCCGCCCCCCACCGCTCCCGCCCCCGACGGCTCTCCGACCACCGCCCGCGGCGCCAGTAGCGGTCCCGCTCCTGATCGCCGGCCTCGCCGGGGCACCGACGCAATGGGCGCCCCGGTGCCGGAGGGACCATGATGATGGGCGCCCCCGGCCGGGGCGGAACGTACACAGGATCGGGGAGATCAAGGTGGATCAGGAATCGACGTCGCCGAGGGGCGCGCGTGCACGGCCCTGAACGAAACGGCCGTCCGGATCGCCGTGGAACCGGGGCCGGCGGAGCCGTCCCGGTGGCCGTTGTCGACGGTGTTCGTTGGTCGCTCCCTCCGACACCCCGACGATGAACCGAACCGAAACCGGTCCGGCCGGCTCGGTGTCAGGGCGAGGTGAGCCGCGATGGCCGATGGGGCTGGCGGTGGTGGTGGCCGGGCTCCTCCGGGCGACCCTGCCGCACCAACTGCGGAACGGTGACGCCTGGTGGCTGTTCCTGGTCGTCATGGTGGTGCTGCTCGGCGCCCTCATCGTCGGAGACCCGGGTCGCATCGACCGGGATGTGCCGTGGCTCCGGGTCCTGACCAGCGTACTGATCGGGCTGATGACGGCAGCCAACGCCGACGCCGCCGTCCGTCTGGTCATCAGCATCGTCGACACCGCTCCGTTCACGAACGACGCCAAGGTCCTGCTGGCGGCCGGCGGCGCCGTGTGGCTGACCAACGTGATCGCCTTCAGCCTGTGGTATTGGGCACTGGATCGGGGCGGCCCGGCGGCCCGGGCGACCGGTGCCGGCCGCCCACCCGCCCTGGTCTTCCCGGAGATGAAGAATGAGGAGCACGTCGGCCCGGACTGGAGCCCGGTCTTCGTGGACTACTTCCATTTCGGCTTCGCCACCGCCACCGCCTTCAGCCCCACGGACGTCTCGGCGATCAAACCGTGGATGAAGCTCATGATGATGGCCGAGGAGGCGATCTCGCTCATCGTGGCGCTCCTGGTCGTGGCCAGAGCGGTCAACATCTTGAAGTGAGTGCCCCGACGTCGGGATCCGGGTCCGGCGTTCGGCCGGGCCCGCACCGTAATCAGATCGTCAGGAACCCGGGCGTAGGATCGAGCGATGGCAGGCCACTCCGCTCCGCGCGTCACCACTCAGAGCCCCACCATCGACCGCGCCCTGGGCCTGGCCAAGGTGGACTTCGTCCCGGCGGCCGTGCAGCCGTCGTGGGTCCGGCTGTTCGTCGCCACGGTGGTGTCGCTGGTCGGCTCGCTGGCCGCCGATGCGGTGCTGGTCGCGCTCGGGACCAAGGTGTTCCCTTCGACCAAGGGCTACGTGCACTTTCAGTTCCCCGACTACGCCAAGCTGACCATCATCGGTGTGATCATCGCCTGCGCGGCCTGGCCCATCGTCACCCGGATCTCGTCGCAACCCCGGTGGCTGTTCTTCAGACTGGCCATCCTGGTGACGCTGGCGCTGTTCCTGCCGGACGTGTGGATCCTGATGAACGGTGCGCCGGCCAAGGCGGTCGCCGTACTGCTCGTGATGCACCTGGCCATCGCCGTGGTGACCTACAACGCGCTGGTGCGCATCGCACCGGCGGGCGAGGCCCGGTCGAGCCGGGGGTAGCCGAACCCCGGCGGCGGCGCCCGTGACCGAGCCGACCGCCCCCTCCGATCCACCCCCCGGCCCGGAGCCGGTTCAGATGCGGACCGGGCCGGCCGGACCACCCGCCGACAGCGGCTCGGTGGCGTGGCTGGCCGACTACATCTACGGGACGATCTCCACGCTGGTGGCCATCGCCGGGCTCACGTTCGAGAACAACCCTGACGCGCTCACGACGGCCGGCGTGGTCGTGGTCGGGGCGGTGGCCATCTGGCTCGCGCACAGTCTCTCCCAGTTGGTGACCACCCGGTCGTGGCAGCGGCTGGAGCTTCAGAAGGCCGATGTGGTCCGGGAGCTCCGCGGGTCGTGGTCGATCGTGTCGGCGGCGTTGCCCGCCACGCTCGTCATCATCCTGGCCGGTCTCCACCTCTGGACGGTCAAGACGGCGTTCACCCTCGCCGAGGTGGTCGGGGTGCTGGCCCTGGCCGTCGTGGGCATCGGCACGGCCGGGAGTCGCGATCGCCGCCTGGTCAAGAGGGCCGCCTACGTCCTCGGCCTGGTGCTGGTGGGCGCCTCGATCGTCGGCCTCGAGCTCCTGGTCCACCTGCTGTAGCGCCGGGCCCGACCAGGGGTAGTGTCGGGAGGCGGCCCGACCGGGTCTCGGAGAGGGAGTCCGACGATGCTCACCGAGGATCAGCTCACCGAGGATCAGCTCACCGACCTGGCCCTGGCTGCCGACCCGAGCGATCCCGTCGCCGAGGACGCCGTGCCCATGTCGGTGTACCTGGGGACGCTGGGCCACGCCACCGGCCTCCTGCCCCAGTGGTACATGCCGGCCCCGATGGCCCACAGCGCCAAGGGGTGGCGGACGCCGGTGGTCCTGGTCATCGTGGGGGCGTTCGTGATCATCGAGGCGCTGGGCCTGTGCAGCGTCTTCGGTCAGATCGTCCCGGGCTAGTTGTAGTCAGGGCGGGTCACGTGCGTCAGCGGTAATACCACGCACTGCGTTTTGAATGTCACTATTAGTGACTGGTGATTGCGAAGGGTGCAGCAGGCCCGCCACTATTGACAAGTAACCGCAGGTCTCGACGTGAGTCCGTGGTGTTACGAGGGGATAACGCAGAGGGGTGCCTCTGCGGAAAGAAGGGCACAACCATGATGTGGACAAAGCGAGTACTGATCGGATCGGGCATGGCGGTGGCATCGCTACTGGTGGTCCCGACCGCAGCCGGTGCGGCGACTTCCAACTGCGTCGTCACCGAGACGATCAGCACGACATCGGGATGCGTGAACGTCCCGACCGTGCACGGGAATTCCGCAACCGTCACGCCGACCAACGACGGTGGCAGCCCGGCGGCGGTCTCGCCGGTGTCGTCCAGTCTTCCCTTTACCGGGGCGGACGTGGAGGAGCTGGCCGTGGTGGGTGCCGGGGCGATCCTGGCCGGCGGGCTCCTGCTGCGCCGTCGCCGGATGTCCAACTGAACCTGGGCCGTCCGGCCGAGTTCGGGGCGGAGACGCCCCGGGCTCCCGACGATTGTCGCCGGTGGGTCGGCTGTCGGCGGTAGCCGGCCGCCGCTCGGTAGCTGGCCGGCAGCAGCTCGGTAGCTGGCCGGCAGCCGCTCAGTAGCTGGCCGGCAGCAGCGGCGCCAGCGCCTGGAAGAACACGAACACCACCACCAGCCAGCCGAGCAGTCCGCCTGCCAGCACCAGGGCCCGGGCCCCCCGATGGGTGTGCCGGGCACCGATCCAGACCGCCGTGATGATGGCGGCGACCGCGATGCCCCAGGCGATGGCGACGGGCCAACTCGGGGTGGGTGTCGGCACCGGTGGGTGCGCCGACTTCGAGCCTGCGGTCGTCTTGGTCTTGCCGGCTCCGGATCCGGCACCCGGTCCTGGCGCCGGATCCGCCTTGGGGGTGGTGATGATGCTGGCCACCAGGGCGGCATGGACGATGAGTCGCTGGGCGGCGCTGTAGCGCGGGGTGCATGTGCTCAGGGTCAGTTCGGGCGTGGTGGTGGCGTCGATGACCGAGACGTCGTTCGGGCTCACCGCCTCGCTGCTGATCACGTCGTACTGGAAGGTTCCCTGGGTGGTGGTGACGTAGATGGGGTTGCCGGCGACCAGCTCGTTCAGATTGTAGAAGGGGTGGAGGTAGGTGGTCCGGTGGCCGGCGATGGCGGCATTGCCGGCCTCCCCGGGGAGCGGCGTCCCCGGGTAGTGCCCCGGGCCCTGTTGGAGCCGGATCTCATCGGTGCCCTCGACCACCACCATCGACAGGCCGATGGCGGGAATGTCGATGGTCCCCACCGCACTCCCGATGGCGGGGGCGGGGATCGTGGGGGCGACCTGGGGTACCGTGCTCGTCTTCTTCGGCAGGGTGGTCGACGTGGTGGCTCCGGCCTGGTGCTGCTCGACCCTGAACTGCTGCCTCAGCAGGCTCTGGCTGTGGGCGGTCATCAGCCCGGTCCCCCACAGCAGGTAGGGGATGAACAAGAGGATGAGGATCCCTGCGACCAGCAGAACCCGCCCCACTGTCATGCGAACGGCCGTGAACGACACGTCGCGATGCTACCGGGGCGGGTGGCGATCGCCGGGGCGGGGCGGGCGAGGACAGGGTCGGGGTGGGGCATCGGCGGTCGGTGTACCCGTTTTCGCAGCAAGCGTCCGGTATCATGGGTGCCCGGTCCTCGCAGGCGGCAGCGCCAGCGGCGCCGACCCGGCCGTGCCAGTGCCACCCCGCACCCGACGCCTGGAGTACCGAGTGGTTGCCGTGAGTGATCGAGGCCGAAGGCGGCGGAGGCGGTGGCTGATCGCCTCGATCGTCGTCGTCATCGTGGTCGTGTGGCTGGTGGTGCTCGGTGCCCGGTCGGTGCAGGCCTACCGGCACGACAAGAGCGGCCTGGCCCTCCTCGAGCAGGTGAAGTCCAACCTGTCTCCCACCGACCTGACATCGTCGGGTTCCGAGCATCTCCTCGACGAGGCCCATGCGCAGTTCACCGCGGCCCAGGGGGAGCTGTCCTCCCCACTGTTCGGCCCGGTGGTCGTCGTGCCGGTGATCGGGAGGCAGCTCCGGTCGGTGCGCGCCCTCAGCACGGCGGCCGGGACGGTGTCGGCGGTGGGGTCGACCTTCTTGTCCCAGGTGCACACCGTGATCGACCAGCCCCATGCCGCCGGTCCCGAGCGGATCACCTCGCTGCGGATACTGGCGGGCATCTCGGCGTCCTCGGCGTCGCAACTGCGCGGGATCGACACCGGCCCGTCCCAAGGGCTCGTGGCCCCCCTGGCCTCCAAGTACAACCAGTTCGTCGCCCAGCTGAACGACGCCCGGCTGCGGTTGACCAAGGCGGCGGCCGTGTCGGCGGTGGTGGCGACGATCCTCCAGGGGCCCCAGGCCTACCTCGTCCTGGCGGCGAACAATGCCGAGATGCGGGCCGGCTCCGGGGCGTTCTTGGATGTGGGGGTGGCAACGACCTCGGCAGGCGCTGTGCACCTCGGGACCATCGGTCCGTCGGGGGACCACCCCCTGACCCCCGGAGCGGTGGCGGTCACGGGAGACCTGCAGCGGAACTGGGGTTGGCTGCAGCCGTCCCTCGACTTCCGGAACCTCGGGACCACCCCCCAGTTCGATGTGACCGCACCCCTGGCCGCCCGCATGTGGACGTCACTGACCGGGCAGGCGGTGGACGGGGTCATCGCCCTCGACGTGGCCGGGCTCCGGCAGTTGCTCGTCGCCACCGGACCGGTCCAGGTCGGGGCGTCCACCGTCAGCGCCGACACCGTCGAGCAGTACCTGCTCCACGATCAGTACGACGGACTGACCTACACGTCGGGCGCCAACGGCCGACAGGACGCCCTGGGCGGACTGGCCCGCGCCGTGATGAGCCAGCTCCAGGGGCAGAGCACCGACCTCAAGTCCCTGGCCGCGTCGGTGTCGAGCGCGGTGGCCGGCCGGCACCTGATGATGTGGTCGAAGGATCCGGTTGCCCAGGCCGCCTGGACGGTCAGCGGCGTGAGCGGAAGCCTCGCCCCCAGCTCGCTCGGCGTGTCCCTGGTCAATATCGGGGGGAACAAGCTGGACCCGTACCTGTCCGTCCGTGTCGACCTCACCACCCATTCGTCGGCTTCGGCCACCACCGTCACCATGACCACCCGCATCGACAACGGCACGCCGGCCGGGCTGTCCCAGTACATGGCGGGCCCGTTCCCGAACAATCCCGCCCCCTACGGCAGCTACATCGGGATGGTGACGAACAACCTCCCGGCCCGGGCCTCCGACATCACCATGACCGGCGCGGGCCCGTTGGCGGTCAAGGGAGCCGAGGGGCCGACGTGGCTCATCGGCGCGCCGTTCACCCTCCTCCAGGGGACGTCGGCGACCGTCGACACCCGCTTCGTCCTACCCGGGCCCCACGGGTCCATGACCCTCGTGCCGTCCGCCCGCATCCCCGTCGAGCAGTGGACGGCGGACGGACGGTCCTTCGACGACTCCGCGCCGGTGACCATCAGCTGGTAGCCGTGACGGTCCTGCGGCCATCTCGGTCGTGACCGCCGGGGGCCGGTACGATGCGCCGGGTGCCGGAGCCCCTCGACGACCCACCCCGTGGAGCCGCCTCCGGGCTCCGCGTGCTGAGGATCTCCAAGAGCGGCGTGGTGACGGCATGGAGGGAACGGGAACGCCAGCTGCGCCTCCGCGGGGTGGACCTGACACTGGTGGCAGCGGCCCGCTGGGAGGAGGGCGGCTCCATGGTGGAGTTCGACGCCGCCGGCGACGACTTCGCCGTCCCGGTCCGCACCCTCGGTCGGCACCCCAACCTGTTCGTCTACGACCCCCGACCGATCTGGCGGCTGCTGGGCGCCGGACCCTGGGATCTGATCGACATGCACGAGGAGCCCTTCGGCCTGGCCGTGGCCGAGGTCCTGCTGCTCCGCCGGCTCCGCTCGGTGGCGGCGCCCTTCGTCGTGACATCGGCGCAGAACATCGACAAGCGGTATCCGCCGCCGTTCCGGTGGTTCGAGCACTGGTCGCTGCGACAAGCGGCCGGTGCGTACACCTGCAACACGGAGGCCGGCCGGATCCTCCGGCGCAAGGGGCTCACCGGGGAGCTGGTGCTCCTGCCCCTGGGGGTCGACGTCCACCGTTTCGAGCCGGTGGCGCACCCGGCGCCGTCGGGTGCGTTGCGGGTGGGGTTCGTCGGACGGCTCATCCGCCACAAGGGCGTCGACGTCCTGCTCGAGGCCGTCTCCCTCCAGCCGAGGCTCTCGCTCGAGATCTTCGGCGCCGGGCCCGAGCTCCCCGCCTTGACGGCGCAGGCCGCCTCCCTGGGCATCGACGACCGGGTCACGTTCCACGGGCACGTGGACGAAGAGCACATCCCCGAGACCTACCGGCGCTTCGATGTGCTGGCCGTGCCCTCGATCCCGCTCCCGAGCTGGGTGGAGCAGTTCGGCCGGGTGGTGGTGGAGGCGCAGGCGTCCGGGGTCCCGGTGGTCGCCAGTGCCAGCGGCGCGCTCCCGGACGTGGTGGGCGACGAGGGCCTGCTCGTGCCACCCGGCGACCCCGGCGCCCTGGCGGCCGCCCTCGCCCGCTTCCTCGACGAGCCCGGACTGTGGGAGCGCCTGCGGGCCTCGGGCATCGCCGGTGCCACCCGGTACTCCTGGGGGACGGTGGCCGAAACCCAGGCCGCCCTGTACCGGGACGTCACCGCCGGGCGCCCACCCGCCCGGTGACGACCTGGCGGTAGAGCCCCTCGAGCCGATCGACATGGCCGGCCAGGGTGAACAGCTCCCGCTGGCGCCGCCGGAGGGCGGCACCGACCTCGAGCCGGTGCGAGGCATCGGCGGCCAGGTCGGACAGGGCCCGGGCCGCGGCGGAGGCATCACCGGGGGGGAACAGCACGCCATCGTCGCCGAGCGTCTCGACGTGGGCCCCGCCGGCGGCCGCCACCACGGGAACGCCGTGGGCCATCGCCTCCACCACGGACAGACCGAAGGGCTCGGCCGGCGCCGGTGCCAGCAGCGCAGAGGACCGGGCCAGGAGCCGGTCGGTGTCGGTGACCTGTCCCACGAACTCGACGGAGCCGGCCACACCGAGGTCTTCGGCCGACCGCTCGAGACCGGCGCGCAGGCTGCCGCTCCCGGCGACGACGAGCCGCCAGCCGTGGTCCCCGAGGCCGCTCTGGGCCCAGGCCCGGATGCCCACTCCGGGCGCCTTCTCGTCGGTCAACCTCTGCAGCATGACCACGGTGGGGGCCACCAGGGGTGCCTGGTTGCGGTCGGGAACCCCGTTGGGGAGGAGCACGGAGGGGCCGGCGATACCGGAGGCCACGAACCGGCTGATGGCGATGTCGAGGGCCAGCGATCGGGCGACCCTGGCCGCCACGAGCCGGGCCGGGAGGCTCGAACCGCGGGTGTCGGCGAAATGACGGGTGGCCACGATGGGGGCGCGTTGGAACGGGTGGGCCAGCCAGGCCGCCGTCTCGGCCGCGGTCATGTGGGCGTGGACGATGTCCACGTCCCGCCGTTCGAGCAGTGCCCGCACCGCCTGCACGACCGACGACGCCGGGGTGTGCCCGACGCCCGACTCCAACTCCGCTTCCATGCGCCCGGGGTCCCCGCCGACGACCGAGACGTGATGGCCCCGACCGACCAGGACGTTGGTCACCTGGCAGATGTACCGTTCGACGCCGGCGAACCCGTCGCTCCGCACCAGCTGGACGATGGACAGCCGGGGCGGCGGACCACCGCCACCCCGGGGTCCGGTGTCGGCCGGCATCACGCCCGTCCGGCCCGTCGGGCGTGCGGTGCGGATGGTGGGGTGGCCCCGAGGGTGTCTTGTAACATGCCGGTCTTGCCCGTCGCCGCCCGGTGTGCCGCCGCCCACGCATCACGAGGAGCACCCGGACCAGGTCCACGGCGTGCCCGTCGTGCCCGTCGTGGCCGACGGGTCGAGGAAGCCTCGAGCGACCGGTGATCCGCCCCGAGGTCGCCGCCGTCTTCCCCCAGCTCCACCGCAGCGGAGGCGTCGAGCGGGTGTGCTGGGACTTCCTCGAATTCCTGGGGCCGCGGTACGAGACCGCCTACGTGGGCACCTTCGCCCCGGACGGCACCCCCCCGGGCGTGCGGCTGGTGCCGGTCGGCGGGCCCATCGACCCCGGCGCGCTCGGGATGTGGCGGCGGAGGGAGCGGACGGCGAAGGTGATGGCGGCACTCGACGCCCGCGTCACGGTGACCTTCGGGTCGGTGGTCCCCCCCGGGGACGTCCTGTGGGTCCACAGCGTCCATCGGGCCTGGTTGGAGGCGGCGAGAACCATCCAGGTGGGCCCGGTGAGGGTTCCGGCCCAGGTCCGATTCCTCATGCCCCGGCACCGGGTGCTGCTGGCCATGGAGTCGCAGTACTTCCGCCGCTCCCATCCTCGTCACGTCCTGTGCACGTCCAACCGGGAGATCGAGGACCTCGACGCCGTCTACGACGTGGACCCGGCGATCTGCACCGTGGTGCCCAATCCGTTCGACCCCGAGCGGTTCAACCTGCAACGCCGGGAGCGTGATCGCGACCAGGTCCGCCAACAGCTCGGCATCGAGCCGGGGGAGGTGGCGTTGATGATGGTGGCGAACGAATGGCACCGCAAGGGTCTGGCCCAGACGCTGGAGGCCCTGGCCCTCGCCGGGGACCACGCCATGTCGCTGCACCTGGTGGGAAAGACCGGGATCGCCTCGTTCCGGCCCCTCGTCGAGCGGCTGGGCCTCACCGGGCGCGTCCACTACCACGGTCCGTCCGACGATGTCGGCTGGCAGTTGGCGGGAGCCGACCTGATGGTGCTGCCGACCCAGTACGAGCCGTTCGGCCTGGTGATCATCGAGGCGTTGGCCAACGGAGTGCCGGTGCTGACGTCCCGGCTGGCCGGTGCGTCCGATGCGGTCCACCACGGCCGGACCGGCCTGATCATCGAGGACCCCTATGACGTGGAGGAGTTGACCGGACTCCTCGACGTGGCGGCCGCTGCCGACCTGGCGGCGTGGGGACGGGAGGCGGCGGGATCGGTCGACGCCTATCAGCGGGACAACGTCCTGCGACGCGTGGCCGACCTGATCCTGGCGTAGCCGTTCTCGACGTGGGCCGCCCCCGGGAGGGCCCGGCCGTGGCGGCAGGGAGGGTCGGCTCACGGCGCCGGGGGAGCGAGGGCCGACTCGGCCCGGCAGGGCCCGACCCGGTAGAGGTGGAATCGGCGGGACGCCGCCCCGGCGCGGTCACCCCGGAGCAGCAGGGCCCGTACCAGTGCCCCCGCCATCACCCCGGACCGGAAGGTCCACCATCCGGGGCCGCCGTAGTGCTTGCGGATGTAACGCTCGTTCGAGGCGTGGAAGCGGACGTCCCGTGCCGTGGTGTCCCCTCCGGTCCCCGCACCGACGTGCACGGCGACCACCTCGGGGCACAGCGCGCTCCTCCACCCCAGCCGTCGGGCGCGGAACTGCCAGTCGGTCTCCTCGGCATAGAGGAAGAAGCGCTCGTCGAACGCACCCACCTGGGCCAGCGCCGCCGCCCGGATCAACAGGATCGAACCGATCACGAACTCGTCACCGTGGCGGTGCCGTCCGATCCCCACGGCCTCGGCCCATGCCCCGAGCGGGGTCGGGAAGGGCCATGCCACGCGGGCGTGCCGGTGGCTGTCCGGGTCGGTCTGGGCCGGCGCCACACATGCCACGTCGGACATGGTCCCGAGGCAGCGGTGGAGCGAACGAATGCCGTCGGGGGTGATCTCGGCGTCCGGGTTGAGCAGCAGCAGGTCGGCGCGGGGGAGGCGTCGGCGGGCGGTGCCGGCGTTGACGCCGGCGGCGAACCCCAGGTTGGTCCCGGGGTCGACATAGTCGGCGCCGTGCTGTCGGGCGACGGCGCACACGAGTGGATCCGACGAGTTGTCGACGACGACGACGGGCAGTTCGTCTCCCAGCGCCGCCAGGCACCGGTCGAGGAGCTCAGGAGCCCCGTAGGCCACGACCAGCACCTCGACGCCCTCGTCCCCGGTCGGATCGGCGGGGTGGTGCGAGGAGGCATTCATGGGCAGCCCGGTCGATGGCGACCGCTGCACGGCCGCGCCGGCGCCGGTGCGTCGGCCTCCACTCGACGCAGGGCCGATGCCCTGACGCTCATTGTTTGAAGGCGTAGGACGTGTAGGTGTCGCTGGACGAGCGCCGGACCCGGTTGAGGGCCACCCCGAGCACCCGGCACTGGGTGGCCTCGAGCCGATTGATGGTGCGCTCGAGGTCGTTGCGGTCGGTGCGTCCCTCCGAGGCCACCACCACGGTGCCGTCGGCCATGCGCCCGAGGATGGCCGTGTCGGGGACGGGCAGCACCGGCGGGGTGTCGAACACGATGACATCGGCGAGGAGCGGGAGCTGGTCCAGCACCGGCTGCATGCCGGGGCTGCCGAAGAGCTCGCTCGGGCTGTCGAGCTCCCGGCCGGCCGGGAGCACCTGGAGTCCCCAGATCCCCGTCTCGACCAGCGCTGCCCGCACCGAGGACAGGTCGGTACCCACCGCAGTCGGCACGGTGGCAGGCACGGTGGCGGCACCACCGGCAGGCACCGCCGCCTCGCGCCGGGACCGCGACGGCGCGGCCCGGAGGGAGTCGGGCGACGGCCGGTCCAGCAACGGGAGGCCGCCCGGGCCGGTCTCCCGCGACGCCGTCGGGTAGGCGTTGGGATCCGGGTTCTTCCAGTTGGACCGGATGAGGTCCGCCAGTCCGGGCAGACCGGTGGCCTGCAGCCCGAAGATCGCCTCGAGCCGCGGTCGCCGGAAGTCGGCGGAGACCACGATGACCTTGCTGCCGCTCATGGCCCATGCCGCGGCCAGGTTGGCGGCCACGAACGTCTTGCCGTCCCCCGGCTCGGGGCTGGTCACCAGGATCATGGGGCAGGGCGTGTCCTCGAAGATGACACGAAGGCTGGTCCGGAGCTCTCGGATCGACTCGGCGACCTGGGACTGGGGCGCCTGCACCAGGGCGATGGCCACCTTGCCCGATCGGACATCGCTGTCGTGGGGAAGCTCGGCCAGGATCGGCGCCGTGGTGATGGCCTCGATGTCCGGGGACGTCCGCAGGCGGGTGTCGAACTGCTCGCGTATCAGGGCGATGCCGATCCCCACCAGGAGGCCCGCCACGAAGCCGATGCCGATCAGTTTGGACTTGCCGAGACCGGTCGCCGTCGTCGGGAGGTCGGCCGCCACCTGGACGGACGCGTAGGGCTCACCGGACTGGATGTTGTACTGCTCCGCCAACAACGTCGCCGACGTGTTGGTCAGGGCCTGGATCTGGGCGGTGATCAGCGGGCCGGACCCGGACAGTTGGAGAGCCTCGATCTTGCCGTTCAACGAGGACAGGTTGGTGGTGATCTTGTTGATCTGAGCCTGGACCACCGCCTGGATCTGGTCGACGAAGGACTGCGAGTACGCCTCGGCCACCGCCCGCGCTCGCTCGGGGGTCGAGGCCGTGGCCGTGATGCTCAATGCCCCGGTGGTGGGGTCGACGGTGCCGGTGACACTGTTGGCCAGGGGCGACACGTCGGCGTCCTTCAGGATCTTCGCCGCCCCGAGCTGGACCGAGGTGCTGCTCAACTCCTGGGCCGGGTCGGGCAGTGTGACCGGCGATGCCGACGCCGAGCTGGTGGATCCGGACGCCGACGAACTGGAGGCCACCTGGACCAGGGCCGTCGACTGGTACTGCGGGGTCCGGATCTTGGAGTACGCGAACGCAGCTGCGACCGCGACGACGATGCTGACCACGATGATCAGCTTCCTGCGCCACATGATCGAGAGAAAGTCTCGGAACGTCACGGGAGGCTCGCCTTCAGTGGGAATTCTCCATCCTCACGAGGATAGGGCGTGCGGGGCTCGGTGAGCAGCACCCCAGTGCCACGCCCGATCCGGCCGGCGGTCACGCCGCGCTCCTGCGTACCTTTTCCATGAGGGCCACCATCGACCGGGCCCGGTCCCTCCACGAGGGGATATGCGTCCCCTCCCACACCACCGGACCCGGAAGCGGTGTCGCCGACGCCAACGTCGCCGACACGGCGTCCACGAACCTGGCCCGATCGGCGACGACCACCGGTGGCCCGAGCTCGCGGAAGCCGGCCACCGGCGTCGCCACCGTCGGCCGGCCCACCGCCAGGCACTCGTAGGCCTTGATGGGGTCGAGGCTCTCGGTGAAGGGGTTGACCATGTGGGGGATGATCACCACGTCGGCATGCTGCAGGAAGCCGGGGACCTGGTCGTAGGGGCGGGGCCCGAGGAGGTGGATGTTGGACATGCGCTCGAGCCGCTGGGTGGCCTCGGGCGGGAGACTGTTCGGCCCCACCAGCACCACCTGCACGTCGGGTCTCGCCCGGGCCAGTTCGATGACCAGGTCCACGTCGACCCGTTCGATGTGCAGGGTGCCGACGTACAGCGCCACCGGTGCCGGGGGGAGTGCGGCCGGCCGGGGCCGGCGGGAGCGGAACAGCTCGAGGTCGACCCCGTTGGGGATGAGCTCGACCGACCTGGTCTGCCCACGTGAGCGCGCCAGGTCGGGCGAGCACACCACGACGGCTCCCGCCTGCTCGAGCAGCAGCTCCTCGTTGGCCACCAGACGACGCAGCTGCCGAGGAGCCAGGGGCGCCAGCTGCCAATCGTCGGTGATGTCGTAGAGCGTCGGCCATCCGGTGCGCACGGCGAAGTGGGCGTACCCGGCATCGTTGACCCACAGCAGGGGATCGTGGAGGCCGAGGGTGCCGACGGCGTCCAGGACCTGGCGCTCCAAAGCCGAATCGGCGAATCCGCCGGCCACCCTGGGCATCCACTTGCGCGGGCGCAGCACATGGATCCGCGGGTGGACCTTCTCCAGTCGGGTCCCGCCCAGTCCGGACAGGTCCCCCTGACGGAGGCGGTGGGGGATGTCCGTCGCCGGGGCCACGAACAGCACCTCGAGCTGTGGCTCCATGTCCACGATCTCGTCGACGAGGATCCTCAGTCTGCGCCGCACGTCGCCCCACGGCTCGAGGGAGCAGACCACCAGCGACGAGACGAGGGGGACGGGCGCCGCGGGGGTGTCGGTGCTGCTGCCGGGGCTCTGGGTTGCCATGTGCGGTCCTCGAGGCGTCTCACCTGGTGCGTCGATGCGACGCCCGACCGGCGCCCGACGTGGGATGGGGGGTCTCCTCTACCTCGACACCGTACCGCCCGATCTTGAGATCCAAACCCCGTTCCACGGTGACACATCGCCACCAACAGCTCGTCGACGCGCAGTGCGGAAGGTACGCTGGAGACGACGGAGTTGCCCCAATCCAGGCCGATGAGCGAGAGCGCGCCCCCAACCATGAGCCGGACCAGCCCACCATGAGCCGGGACAGCCGGGCGACCATGACCAGGTTGCTCGGGGGCCGGAGCCTCCGGACCGGGCTCGATCACGTGGCCGCCACGGCGGGGATGTGGGCGGCCGTCGTGGTGGTGGCCGCCGCCGTCGGGCTGGCCGTCGCCGGTCACGCCGTCATCGGCCTGGCGCTGGCGGGTGCGGTGCTCGCCATCGGCATCTTCGTGGCCGACCCCTTGCTGCTCGTGGTCATCGCACTCCCGGGGTCGCTGCTCGTCCAACGGGTCGGCGGCAGCTCGACCAACCTGAGCGCCGCCGACTTCCTCGTGTTCGTGGGCGCGGTGGTGGCGCTGTTCCATGTCCGGTGGAAGGACGCCGTCTTCCTTCGCCAGTTCCTCTTGGGGATCGTGTGGTTCCAGGCGGTGCTCATCTTGGTGGTGGTGGCCCATCCGTTCCGCGACAACGTCATCGAGTGGTTCCACCGTTGGTCGTACCTCGGAGGGAGCGTGCTGGTCGGGTGGGTGATCGCCACGAACGGCCGGACCCGTCAGGCGCTCCGGCTGTTCCTGGCCGGCTCCTCGATCCTGGCGATCATCACCATGGAGCACGCGGTGACGCTCCACTTCCAGCCCGCCCAGTTCGGCGTGTACCAGAAGAACGGCATCGGGGCCATCATGTGGGTCGCCGTCTTCGTGGCCCAGATCAACCCGACCTGGGCCGGGATCGGCCGCACCGAGGCCCGGGTGAACAAGTACCTGTGCCTGGGTGGGCTGCTCGCCTCCCAGTCCCGACAGTCGATCATCTTGTTGATCCTGGCCGTCGCCCTGTCGGTGTTCTTGAACCCCGAGATGCGCCGGCGCTCGCGCCTTGCTCATGATCGGCGCCATCCCCGTGGCGGTGGCGCTGTACTACAGCTTCAGCATCAACGCCCGGAACAACCCGAAGTTCAACTCGGTGTCCGTCCGGGTCGACCAGCTCGGGGCAGCCATGCACGTCTGGCACCTCAGCCCGCTCCTCGGCGAGGGAATGCGCTTCTACAACCTCCCGCAGTTCCTCTCGGTCACCGCCCCGCCGAACGTCTTCGTCGACAACCTGGCCTCCACCGGGATCATCGGCTCGCTGGCGTTCCTCTTCATGGTCTTCGTGACGACGAGGACCATGGCCCGGCTCCCGTACGCCATCGGGACGTTGGGCCTGGTCGTGCTGCTCGGCCACTACGTCGACGGCCTGTTCGACATCTTCTGGATCGGGGCGTCCTCCACCGGACCGCTGATCATCGCCGGAATCTCGCCTCGGCAACGGCCGACCGGGCCCGGCGCCGGCGCGCCGATCGGTGCGACCTGGACCGTCGCACGGTGCCGACCGCCCACCGGCACCGGCGCGGCCGTCGGCCCGGCCCGCACGGCGGCAGGCCCGGGCGGGCACCGCCGCAGTCCGCCGGCCCCGCCCGTTGACGCCGATGCGGCCCCCGAGCCGGTCCGTGACCCCGACCGACGCCGCGCATCGTCTACAACGCCCTGCCCCTCGACGCGCGTGGGGGAGGGGTCAGCACGTACATCCGCGAGCTGCTGGGCGCCATGGTGGCGGTGACCGACGTCGCCCTGGCCGCCGCCGTCCGGCCGTCGGGCCGGGCCGAGCTGCCCGCCGGGGTCGTGCCCCTGGTCCAGCGGGAGTCGCGACGGGGTGATGCGGGCGCTCGTGGGGGCCCGGGGCTTCGGGCCGTGCGAGCTGGTCCACGGACTCGACGTGGACCTCCCGCTGCGGCGCCGGGGGCTGCGGGTCGCCACCGTGCACGACATGGCCATCTTCGACGTGCCCTCGACCTTTCCCCGTGCCCGGGTGCTCGGCGAACAGCTGCTGGTACGACACGCCGTCCGCCGGGCCGACGCGGTGGTGGCCGACTCCGCCTTCACCGCCGAGCGGGTCCGCCAGCTCCTCGGGCGCGACGCCACCGTCGTGCCCCTGGCCCCGGGCAGGGCGATGGTGCCCGCCCACCAGGAGGCGGTGGACGAGGTGCGCGGACGCTACTCGCTGCCGGACCGCTTCGTGCTGCACGTGGGGAACATCGAGCCCCGCAAGGACATCCCGACCCTGGCCGAGGCCTGTCGCTCGGTGGGGGTGCCTCTGGTGCTCACCGGCCACAGCCTGTGGGGCCACCGGCCGCCGGCCGGTTCCGTCGAGATCGGGCACGTGCCGCTGGACGACCTGCCCGGCCTGTACGGCGCCGCCACCGTGGTCGGGTACGCCTCGCGCTACGAGGGGTTCGGTCTGCCGCCCATCGAGGCCATGGCCTGCGGGGCCGCCGTGGTGTCGACGCCGGTGCCGGCGGTGACCGAGCTGGTCGGCGACGGCGCCGAGGTGTTCGAGCCGGGGGACGTGGACGGCCTGGCCGGAACGTTGCGGCACCTGATCGGGGACCCCGCACGACGGCGGGCGCTCGCCGAGCGGGGGGCCCGGATGGTGCGGCGCCTGAGCTGGGAACGCACCGCCGAGGAGACGGCGTCGGTCTACCGATCACTCGGGCTCGTCGTCTGAGCTTCGGCGGCGGTGGGGCGCTCCGCCCCCTGTGTCCTCGGGACGCCTTCAGTTCCGGGGCACGAATGCCGATACGAGGGGCGTGGGGTATGCAGTGTGGAGGGGCCGCCCGGCCCTCATGAACCGGTCGGCGGCGGGAGCACTGTCTGCCCGCGCCCTCCTCGGCGGCGCACCGGACCACCGACCGATCGGCGTCGACGTCTACGTGCACCCGGCGTTGCTCGACGACCTCCACGCACCGGACCTGGTCATCACGCCCGACTACGTGGGTCCGAACGCGCCGCCGGTCCGGCCGTGACCGGACCGAGTGGGAGCGGTGGGGGGCGGCGCCACCGCGCCGCCGATCGCTACGCCTGTGGGAGGCACTCGCCATCGTGGTGCTATCGGTGGCGGTCGCCGTTCCCCTCACGGTGCTGGCCAGCCGCCAACCGAGCCAGGCGCTCCCGGCCCCCCACCCGACTGCGGCCGCCGTCGCCAGGTCGGCCCGGGGTTCGGCCACGGTCGCCCAGACCGGCATTCGGGCCCGGACCGGCCCGGCCGGCCACGCCGGCCAGGCCTCGGCACAACAGCTGGCGCGGCACTCGGCCGCCCTGGCCGCCCGCGCCACCGCCCGGGCCACCCACCTCCAGGCCATGGCGGCGGCCCGATCGGCACGCCGAGGCTCGCGCGCGCCGCGTCGGCTGCGTCCCGTGCCGCGCAGCGCGCCGCCCGGGCGGCCCGGCAGTCGGCCGGGGGCCACCGCCCGCCCACCCGGGCCTGACCACCCGAGCGGACCGCCACCGGCCGCCATCCGCCGGCGGCCGGCAACCGTTCCGTTCAGGGGACTCGGCCCGGATGTCACAATCAGTGCCCGAGCTGGGGACACCGTCGGTGGGGCCCCACCTGGTCAGCCTGGAAGCGGGTGCGCCCAGCTTCAGCTGACCGGAGATCATGCCGATCCATCAGGGATGGACGCCACGCTGAGGGACGACTCCGGGGCCCTGGCCCCGGGTGACCTGGCGCCGCGCCCCGCGCCGACCTGAAGGGGAGTGAGCCGGCCCCCGGTGCGGCGGGAGTGGGGGTAGCCGGCCACGGCGGAGGCGTCGCGTCCCCCGGCCTCACCACCGGCAGTGTCGCCGGCGACGTCGAGGTGACCCCGGGACTGCTGGCCGACCTTCATGATCCACGGCTCGTCCTGTCGGAGCACTATGTGGGCACCGACCGTCGCGCCCGGGGCCTGGTGGCACGGATGCGCCGGGCGACGTTCGCCCAGCGCCGGTCGCTGCTGTCGTTGGAGGCACTGGTGGTGGTGGCGGTGGCGATCGTGGGAGTCACCTCGTTCCTGTCGATCGGTTCCAACGACCCGAGGACGGGTGCTGCCCGGCCGCCGGCATCCCTCCGGGCCGTGGCGAGCCGGCCGGCGGTGGCACCGACAGTGCCGGCCGCAGCCCATGGGGCCGCCGGGACCCCTCCGCCACTGTCCTCCACCGCACCCACGCCGACCACCACGGCCACCACTGCGGCACCCACACCGACCACCACGGCCACCACCGCCCCGGCCGCCATCCCCGCCGCCGCGCCGGCGACTCCGGCCACCACGCCGCCCGCCCCGGCACCGGCCGCGCTGACCCCGGCGCAGATGGGGGCCGAGGCCCTGACCCTCGTCCGCTATCCGTGGCAGCGAATCCCCGGGTACACGATCCAGTTCCTCCCGATCGCGGATGCCCCCTCACCCGGTTTCTACGGGAACACCACCTTCACCTGGGGCCAGGCCGGTGGAACCTCTGTGCTGTACGTGTACGCCGGCGAGACCGTCCAGCGTCTGGCGGCCATCACCGCGTTCGAGATCGGGCACGAGGTGGACGCATCGGCGGTCGAGCCCCAGGGCGGCGAGGCGCAGATCGAAAACGTGCTGGGCATCCACCCGGCCAGCTGGGCACCCAACTGTGACTGCGCCGAGCAGGGGTTCCTCTCCGGTTGGTACGCCGCCGCCTTCTCCAACTACTGGTCACCGGGCGTCGGCAGCTTCAGCACCGTCGCCGCCGAGCCGACCGGCGCCGTCCTGACCGCCGTCCAACCATGGCTGAATCCGACCATCCCCTGATCGCCTGAGATGCCCGAACTCTTCCGACTGTGCCTGTTAGCGTCCGAGACAGCCACCGATACCTCGGCGGTCGTACTCGCCGATAACGGGGCCGATCAACGATTGTGACCCGCGTCGCCCTCCTCCCGAGCTCCTATCCCCCGTCATTGGGCGGAGTCGAAGAGCTGTCGCGCCACCTCGCCCTGGCGCTCGTCGATGCCGGTGACCAGGTCGAGGTGTGGACCCCTCATCCCGACGACGGTCGGCCCGAGTCGGTGGAGATTCGGGACGGGATCGTGGTCCGGCGCATCCCCATGCCGTTGCCGGCCACCAACTTGCCGTCCCTCCACCGATGGCTGACCACCGGCCCGCGCACGCTGTTCGCCCTCCGCCACGCGGTCGACGCCTTCCGCCCTGACCTTGCGCATGTCCAGTGCTTCGGCCCCAACGGCGCCTACGCCACCGCACTGTCACGGATGGCTCATATCCCGCTGGTGGTCACCCTGCAGGGTGAGACGATGATGGACGACGCCGACATCTTCGACGAGTCGCGGGTGTTGCGGGCCGCCCTGCGGTCCGGGCTCAAGCGGGCTTCCGCGGTGACGGCCTGTTCGGCCTTCACCCTTTCCGACGCTGAGTCCCGTTTCGGCCTCGAGCCGGGGAGGGGCACGGTCATCCCCAACGGCGTGGTGCTCGGTCAGCCGGGTGCTGCCACCGAGCCCGGCCCACCGGCGTTCCGGCCGGTACCTGGGGAGCCGGCCCGCCCCTACATCCTGGGGCTCGGCCGGGTGGTGGAGAAGAAGGGATTCGACCTGCTGCTGGCGGCCTTCGCCGCCCTCGGAGAACAAGAGCGCGTCGCTGACCTGGTCATTGCCGGCGCCGGGCCCGCACTGGCCGGGCTCGAGGAGATGGCAGCCGAGCTCGGGATCGCCCGGTTCGTCCACTTCGTGGGGAGGCTGTCGCGGGAGGACGTGGCGGCGGCGATGGACGGGGCGACCCTGTTCGTCATGCCCAGCCGGCTCGAGCCGTTCGGGATCGTGGTCCTCGAGGCCTGGAGGGCCGGGGTGGCGGTCGTGGCGACCACCCACGGCGGGGCACCCGAGTTCGTCGATGACGGGGAGACGGGAGTCCTGGTGGATCCCTTCGACACGCCGGCCTTCACCGCGGCGCTGGCCCGGCTCCTCACCGATACGGCAGGTCGCCAGGCCATCGGCCGCGCCGGCCGCCGTCGGGTGGAGGCGTTCGGCTGGCCCACGGTGGCGGAGCGGTACCGGCAGGTCTATTCGACCGTTGTGGGTGCCGACAGTGCCGACGGTGCCGACGGTGCCGACGGCGACGACGGCCCGCCGGGGGGCAGCGGCATGCACGCCGGCCGCGGGGAGGCGGTGGCATGAGCACGTTGGCCCCCGAGGCCCTCTCCGATGCCGGCCGGGCGGCGCTCCAGCTGGTCTGTCGGACGCTGGGCGGCCCGCCACCGGTGGCGCCGGAGACGGCGGCGTTGCGGGTGGGGGTGGACATGGTCGAGGTGTCCGAGGTCCGCCGCTCGGTCGCCCGCTTCGGTGACCGCTACGTGCAACGGATCTTCACGCCCCACGAGATCGAGTGCTGCCGGATCGACCCGGTGTCGCCGGGCGCCGGCGGGGCCAGCTGGTTATGCCTACGAATCTCTGGCCGCCCGGTTCGCCGCCAAAGAGGCGACCGTCAAGGTGCTGCGTCCCGAAGGCCCACGTCCCGAGTGGCGCACCATCGAGGTGCACCGGGCCGACAGTGGCTGGTGCGAGCTGCGCCTCACCGGGCTGGCCGCCCTGTTGGCCGAGCAGTCGGGCATCGACCGATTCGCCGTCAGCCTGACGCACGAGGCGGCCTTCGGTGTCGCGGTGGTGGTCGCCACCGGATCCCGGGGAGCCACCGGCGTCGGGCCGATTCCCTACAGGCAGGTCGCCAACAGGCCGATCATCTCGGAGGGGGTCACCGACAGGCGGGCCACCGAACGGTCGGGCGCCGACACCCACGGCGCCGATGGAGACAGAAGGGAATGACCATGGACGACACGATCAGACTGGTCCTGGCCGAGCACGGCAAGCTCGCCGTGGACGTGAACTCGATCGACGAGAGCACCGACCTGTTCGCCTCGGGCATGACCTCCCATGCCAGTGTGAACGTGATGCTGGCGCTGGAGGATGCCTTCGACATCGAATTCGCCGAGAGCATGCTGAAGAAATCCACGTTCGAGTCGATCTCGGCCATACGGGCCGGTGTGCTCGAGATGACCGAGCGCCTGAGGCCGACGTGACGGACCCGACGCCACCCACACAGGAAGCAGGGGAGCAATGAGCACCATCACGCAACCAACAGTCGTCGCCGAATCGGGTGAGGTGGCCCGCAAGATGGCGGTCATCGCCGACGAGGTGGCGGCGGGGGCTGCCGACGAGGTCGACCGTCTGGGACGGTTCCCGTCCGAGACCATCGGCGCCCTCCAGTCCGAAGGCCTGCTGACCGCTTTGGTCCCGGTGGAGCTGGGCGGCATGGGAACCTCGATCACCGAGCTGTCCGACGGGCTGGTGGCCCTCGGACGCCAGTGCGCCTCCAGCGCCATGGTGGTGGCGATGCATCACATCCAGGTGGCATGCCTCGTCCGTCACGGCCGCAACGAACTGCTTCGCAGCTTCCTGGCCGAGGCGGTGGACCGGCAGCTGCTGCTGGCGTCGGCCACGACCGAGGTCGGCACCGGTGGCGACGTCCGCAGCAGCGTGTGCGCCGTCGATGTGGAGGGTGGCCGGTTCCACCTGAAGAAGCAGGCCCCGGTGATCTCCTACGGGAGCTTCGCCGACGCCGTGCTGGTCACGTCACGGCGGTCGGCCGAGAGCCCCGAGAGCGACCAGGTCCTCGTGTTGTGCCGCCCGCCGGAGCTCCAGCTCGAGCAGGTGGGGGAGTGGGACTCGTTGGGGTTCCGGGGCACGTGCAGCCCGGGGTACATCCTCGAGGCCAGCGGGGATGCCGGCGCGGTGTTCGACGATCCCTACAGCGACATCTCCTCCCAGACCATGCTGCCCGTGGCCCACATCCTGTGGAGCTCACTGTGGCTCGGCATCGCCACCGCGGCCGTCGACCGTGCCCGCCGCTTCGTGCAGGCCGAGGCCCGCAAGCGGCCCGGGACCACGCCGGCGGCGGCGCTGCGCCTGGCCGACACCACCGCACTCCATCAGCAGTTCGCCGACCTCGTCAGGGGCTCGGCGCTGCGCTACACCGAGGCGGCGGACGACCCCGAGCGGTCCTCCTCCATGGGATTCGCCATCGCCATGAACTCACTCAAGGTGTCGGCGTCGACCCTCGTGGTGGACGTGGTCCGCCAGTGCATGGTGATCTGCGGTCTGGCCGGCTACCGGCTCGATGGTCCCTACAGCCTGGGCCGCCATCTGCGCGACTCCATGGGGGCCTCCCTCATGGTCAACAACGACAGGATCATGGCCAACAACGCCCAACTGCTTCTGGTCCATCGGGGCGAGTGAGGAGATGCTGCGATGAGTACCACCCAGACCGATCCCACCACCGGTCCGGCCCCGGCTGGGGATCAGCCGGGCGGCGACGCTGACGACCCGTGGACCCCGTTCCGGAACCTCCTCATCGGCGAGGGGCTGCTGATCCCGACGGGGGTCGACGGGATCTACGGTCGCTCGGGCACCTACGAGTCGGTGGCCGACGCCATGGACCGACTGGTCTTGCGGGTGGGGGCCGACCAGGACGCCACCTCGGTCCGATTCCCGCCGGTCATGCCGTGGGCCACCTTCGAGCGCAACGGCTACCTCGAGTCCTTTCCGGACCAGATGGGCTCGGTGCACACGTTCCGGGGAAACGAGCGCGACCATGTCGAGCTGCTCCGGCGCACGGAGGAGAAAGAGGACCGGGCACCGATGCTCACCACCACCGACATGGTCCTGTGCCCGGCGGTCTGCCACCCGTTGTACCCGACGATGGGCGGCGTCCTCCCCGAGGGCGGGCGTCGGTTCGAGGTCTACGGGTACTGCTTCCGGTGCGAGCCGAGCACCGATCCCTTCCGGATGCAGTCGTTCCGCCAGCACGACTACGTCTACCTGGGGACGCCCGAGGGGCGCGGTCCCATCGCGACGTGTGGATCGAGCGGGGCATCGACGTCCTCGGCGGCCTGGGTCTGGAGGTCGAGGCGGTGGTGGCCAACGATCCCTTCTTCGGACGCCCGGGCCGGATGCTGGCCGCCAACCAGCGCAACGAGGAGCTGAAGCTGGAGATCGTCTCCCCGATGTTCGCCACGGGCCGGCAGACCGCCATCTCTTCGTCGAACTGTCACCTCGACCACTTCGGCCTCCCGTTCGGGATCGAATCGGCTGACGGCGAGGTGGCCCATACGGCGTGCTTCGGGTTCGGTATCGACCGGATCACCCTGGCGTTGCTGCACCGGCATGGTCCCCACCCCGAGGCATGGCCGTCGGCCGTCAGGGAGACCCTGTGGGCATGACGGCGCCCGGCTGATGACCGTCGCCCTCCTTCCGCTGGAGGCGGCCCGGTACCGTCCCCATGCCCTGCATGCCATGGAACGGACCTGGACCGAGACCAACTGCTACGTCGACGTGTGGATCGAGGTCCTGTCGGCCCTGGGGCTCGATCCGCTGGCGGCCGGCGCATTCACCCTCAGTGCCGATTTCGAAGGCGACCAGTGGACCTTCTTCAAGTTCCCGCCCGAGGACCTGCGAGTGCTGTTCGGCCTCGAGGTGGCCGAGATGAACGTGTGGAGACCGGTGGTCGACCACGTCGGCGAGCAGCTGGATTTCGGCCGGCTGTGCACCGTCGAGGTCGACTCGTGGTTCCTGCCCGACACCCGGGGGGTCTCCTACCGGACCGCGCACGTGAAGAGCACCATCGTGCCCCAGATGCTCGACCGCCCCGGCCGGCGCCTCGGCTACTTCCACAACGCCGGATACTTCGAGCTGGAGGGCGACGACTTCGACGGGGTCTTCCGCCTCGGCCCGTACGTCGAGGCCGCCGGACTGCCGCCGTACATGGAGGCTGTCCGCCTGGACCGGGTCCGGCGCAACGACCCGGGGCTGGTCGGCAAGGTGGTCGCCCTCACCGTCGACCACCTGGCCAGACGCCCGTCGGACAATCCCGTGACGCGGCTGGGAGCCAGGATCCAACACGACCTCCCCTGGCTGGCGACCCAGGACATCGACACCTTCCATCTGTACTCGTTCGGCACGTGTCGTCAGTGCGGGGCGAGCGCCGAGCTGGCAGCCTCGTTCGTCGACTGGCTGAACCGCAACGACGCCCCGGGGACCGAGGACGCCGCCGCCTCGTTCGGTGAGCTCGCCGCCGGCGCCAAGGCCCTGCAGTTCGCCTTGGCCCGGGTGGTCCGGGGGCGCTCGGTCGACCTCACATCCATCCTCGGGCCCATGGAAGAGCACTGGGCGAACGCCACCGCCGTGCTCGACGCCCGATACCGGCACTGACCACCGGCGTGCCGGCCCGGCCGGATCGGCACTGAGCGGTCCCCTTCCTCCATCCCCGGCTCGGGAACGACCGACCATGGCAGTTCCGGTGCGCCCACCTCAGAGGGGATCGAACCAGGTGGTCAGGTCACCCAAGATTGTCGATGCAGGTGTTGTGGTCGTTGTCGCTGTTCGTCCCGTCGGGGCAGAAGTCGTCGCTCCACATCGCAACGCCCAGGTCGGCGCCGGCGAGGGTGGCGCCGGTGAAGTCGTCGGCGATGACGGAGGCCCCGGCCAGGTTGGCGTCCGACATGTCAGCATCGGTGAAGTCGGAACTGTACACATACGAGTTGGAGAGATCGGCGTGCTCCAGGTCTGTCCCGACGAAGGAGACCGATGTCAGGTTGTACGGCAACGTGGCACCGGCCAGGTCGCCCCCGTCGAACGTGGCGTGCACGATGCCGGCGCCCAGGAGATTGGCACCCGCCAGGTCCACGCCGTCGAAGTCATGGCCGTTGAGGTGGCAGTACTGGAGATTGGCCCCCGGCGCCACGTCGGCGCAGTTCGGTGCCTGGTCGGCCACGAACTTCACGGCCGACGAGGGTCGTCCGGTCCCGGCGATGTTGGTGGCCCGCACCCGGGCGTAGTACGAGTGCCCGTTCGTGAGTCCGGTCACCGCGCACGTGGTGGCCCCGGTCGTCGAGCAGGTCGCGTTGCCGGCACTCACGGTGTACGCGGTGATGGGGGATCCTCCGTTGGACGCAGGCGCCGCCCAGGACAGGGTGGCCCCTCCCGGGATCGGGCGGGCGATCACCCCGGCCGGCATTCCCGGCTTCTGGGCCTTTGGAGCCACCTTGGCTCCGGCGGGCCCTCCTGTGGTCACCGAGGACACGGTGAGCATCAGCATCACACCGAGCCCGACCATCGGTGCCCGCACGGAGACGAACCGGCGGCGCCCGCCTGGGGCGCCCGCCGCCCTTCCGAGAAATTGCCTGGCAGTGGTCGTCATCGTCTCCCCCAATGTCCCCCAACCGATAGTGCCAGTGTGAGCCGGTCCGACCATCGAGTCAATGCGGGTCAGGCCCCGCGGGGACGACCTGCGGGGCGGTCTCCCACCCTGTTCGGCCTCCAGACCACCGACGAATCGGCCGATGGAAGGGTATGGAACCGGGCACCTGCCATCACCGAGCCCCCCTGGGGCTGCCCCGCGGGCCCCAGAACCCGGACCCAACGGCGTGGGGAGGGTCCTGGCACCGGTTGTTCGCGAAGATTTCGCCCTGCCGCACCGTTGCGTGTAAGAGGCGTGCAGTACCTTGCCGACTGGTACGCGGTATCGATGTCTGAATCCCCGGAATTCTCGATTCCCGAGGACGGAGCTGGTCGGACATCTGGTTCGAAAAGGGGCAGGCCGGCTGGTATGGCGATACTCGATCCCGACATGGAGGGGGTGCTACGCGAGCAGCTCCCCGATCTGGTCGACCTCCGCTACTCGCGGGTCGACCCTGCGCTCTATTCGGGCGCCGCAGCTCGGGCCCGTCGCCATGTCCTCCGCCGTTTGCTCGCTGCCGATGTCGCCGGCCTGGCCGCCGCCGGCATGATCGGTCCGCTGATCCTTTCGGTCCTCTCCGACAACCCGGACAGCACCGCCGGGCACAGCACCGCGGTGTACCTGTTCAACCTGGCGGTGATCCCGTTGTTCATCGGCGTGTTCGCCATGTACGGCCTGTACCGGGGAGCGACCCGGCGCATCTCCAACAGTGTCTTCTCCGACCTGCGCAATGTGGTGCACGCCCTCATGATCAGCGGGTTCCTCTACGCCGTCGTGGGGTACGTCGCCCGCCGCAGCTTCGGGCTCGACGAGCTGTCCGTGGCCAAGATCCTCGCGTTGTGCCTGGCCGCCGTGGTGACGGTCCCACTGGCCCGGACGGTGGCCCTGGGCCTGATCGGCCACGCCTCCGACGGGTCGGTCCCGGTCGTCGTGGTGGGGACGGGAAAGCTGGCCCAGACCGTGGCCAGCCACCTCCGTGCCCACAGGAGCGTGAAGTTCGTGGGGTTCGTCGACGACAACCCGCTCGGCCGGGGCGATGTGATCGGCGATCTCGACGACCTGCCCGAGCTGTGCCGGCGTCCACGATGTGGCCAGGGTGGTGGTGTGCTTCTCGCGGACCCACCCCGAGCGGACCACGGAGATGCTCAAGAGTCTCGCCGGCCAGGTGGGCGTGTCGATCGTTCCGCGCTACTACGAGCTGATCACCGCCCGCTCGCACGTCGAGGACCTCTCGGGGTTGCCCATGCTCGACATCGCCCCGGCATCGCTGAGCGCCGGGGCCCGGTTCGCCAAGCGGACCTTCGACATCGTGGTCTCCTCGCTCATCTTGTCGGTCGGCGCCCCGTTCTTCGTGGCGGTGGCGGCCATGATCAAGGCCACCAGTCGGGACCGGTCTTCTTCCGCCAGGTGCGGACCGGCCGCAACGAGCAGCCGTTCTCGATGATGAAGTTCCGGACCATGATCGAGGACGCCGAATCGCGGCGCCACGAGCTCGACCACCTCAACGAGGTGGACGGTCCTCTCTTCAAGGTCCAAGACGACCCGCGGGTGACCCGTGTCGGCCGGTTCCTCCGCAAGACCAGCCTGGACGAGTTCCCCCAGCTGATCAACGTATGGAAGGGCGACATGTCCCTGGTCGGGCCGCGGCCGTTCGTGGTGGCCGAGGCGAAGAAGATCGAAGGGTGGGCCCGCAAACGCTTCGAGGCCCGCCCGGGCATGACCGGACTGTGGCAGGTCTCGGGGCGCAACGAGCTCTCCCACCTCGAGCTGTGCCGGCTGGACTATCTCTATGTCGCGTCGTGGTCGTTCTGGTGGGACATGCAGATCCTGTGGCAGACCCCGACCACCATCTTCCGGGGACGGGGCGCCTCCTGAGCCGGGACGGGTCCCGGCCGGCTCACCGGCGACCGGTTCACTGCATGCCCCTGCTGGTGGTCGACCACGGCGCGCAGCCGCTCCACGAACCGGGCCGTCGAGAACCGGCCGGCGTGGGCCACCAGCGTTTCGGCGTCCCACGCCGCGCCGGTCAGGGCCCGCACCCCCTCGGCGATCAACGCCGGCTCGGGGCGGTCGAAGAACACGCCCGGTCGCTCCCTCCTCGATCGTGTCGAGGAATCCGCCCCACCGGAGCGCGGCGGTGGGCTTGCCGAAGCCGGCCGCCTCCAGCGGGGTGAGCCCGAAGTCCTCGTAGGACGCCGCCACCAGCCCGACCGAGTTGGCATAGAGCCACCGCAGCCGGGCGTCGCTGACCTCCCCGAGCACCGACACGTTGGCCGGGGCGGCGGCCGCGATCTGTTCGAACAGCGGACCGGTGCCCACCACGACCAGACGCAGGTCGGGCAACGTCTCGAACGCCGAGACCACCGCCTCTACGTTCTTGTACGGGAGGAGCCTCGACACGCACACCACGAACCCCGGCTCCAGCCCGTCCACGGCGTCCACCGGGCCGGCGTGGTCGACGTCGACCGCGGGGGGGACCACTTCGGCCGTGATGCCGTACAGCTCCGCCACCCGCCGGCGCACCGCGGTGGAGTTGACCAGGTACAGGTCGGCCGAGGCGGCCGCACGCCGGTCCCAGGCCCGGAGCGGGCGGAGCCAGGAGGCCGAGGGCGGCGGCCGACCACCGGGCCGAACCAGCCAGGTAGCGGTCGGTCTGGTAGAGCCACCGGGCCGGGGTGTGGCAGTAGACCACCTTTCGACCGGTCACCGTGGCACCGTGGGCCCATCCGCTGGACGAGCACACGGCAACCTCGGCATCGATCCGGAGCCGCGAGAACGAGGGGGCGAGAAAGGGGAGGGCCAGCCGGTGGTGGTGGCGGAACAGCGCCAGCCGGTCCAGGCCGAGCGGTCGAGACGTCGAGATCGGCGAACTGGCCGAAGGTGCTCGTCGGGGTCGTAGAGCGAGGTGAACACGGGGGCGCCCGGGAACGCCTGGGCCAGGGACAGCACCACCCGCTCCGCTCCGCCCCGCTGGGTGAGGTAGTCGTGGGCGAGGGCGACGGGGACCGACGCGGTCACCGGGGCCCGTCGGATGCGACGGTGGCCGTCGACCGCATGTCGGTGCGTCGGTTCCGCCACGCCGTGGCGCGTCGGCCCTGGCACGCCGTGCTGTGGTGTGCGGAGCGGTCATGGGACGTCACGGGTGGCTCCCTCCGGTCTCGGACCCCGGCCGCAATCGTGGGCGCGGCCAGCCTGCGTCCCGATGCGTGCGCGCCGGTGTCGCACGGTCGAGCGTACGCGTCTCGCAGGGGTGGATCGGTGACCACCCGGAACACCTGACCGGTCCCCGGGGGCGACCGGGCCGACGGATACACTCCGGACGTTCACTTCCTCTTCGTCTGCACCGCCAACATCTGCAGGTCGCCCATGGCCGCCGCACTGCTGACCCGACAGATCCAGGGCTTCCCCGATCCGGTGGAGGTCTCGTCGGCAGGCGTGCTCGGCGGGTGGATCCTCGGTGCCCACCGAGGTTCTCGAGGTGATGGAGCCGTTCGGCATCGATTTGTCCGGCCACCGCAGCCGGGCCCTCACCGCCGAGATGCTGCAGGGGTGCGACCTCATCATCGGCATGGGCCGTCGGCACGTGCACGAGGCGATCCTGTTGGACCCGCCGTGCTGGCAGCAGGCCTTCACCCTCAAAGAGCTCGTCCGCCGGAGTGAGGAGATCGGGCCCCGCCGGCCCGACCAGGGGATCCGATCGTGGATCGACGCGGCCCAGGGCGATCGGACCCGGGCCTCGATGGCCACCGCGGTCGGCCGCCGACGAGGTCGCCGACCCCTACGGGAGGTCGATCGAGCGGTACCGGGCCACGGCGGCCGAACTCGACCGGCTGACCACCCAGCTGGCACGCGCCCTGTGGCCCGAGGAGGTGCGTCATCCGGGGTGACCGACGCCGGGACCGGAGTGCGCGGCGTCCGGCGGACCGAGCGGTGCGGGCCGGGCCGGCAGGCGCGATCATGGGTCGGTGGACGAGGGGTTCTTCATCCGCGAGCTGCCCGACGGCGGGAGCGAGTTCGTCCTCGAGCAGCCGGCGGTGTCGTTCATCCGCGTCGACGACCAGTCCAAGCTGCAGTTCGGCGAGACGGAGCTGGTCATCGGCGCCCCGTTCCGGCTGGGGATCGACGGGTCGGTCCACTACCTCGACCCCCGCCGCTGGAAGGCGCTCGGCCCGCTGCTGGGCCTCTACCCGTCGGCCGTCCGCTGGGTGTGGACGTCCTCGGTGGGTGACCTCACCGCGGTGTTCGACAACGGTGCGACGCTGATGGTGTCCCCGGACCCGACCCTTCGGGCCTGGTCGCTCGGGACGGTGTACTGCCTTCCGGCCGGACCGGACTGAGGGCCGGACCCGCACGGCCGGCTCAGGTGGCCAGCAGCTCCGGGTGACGAGCGGCGACGAGCCGGGCGCATGCCGTCCTTCCAGTCCACGGTGGTGGTACCCGACCAGCTCGTGCATCCGGGTGAGATCGATCTGCACGCTGTCGATGGTGTCGGCGGTGGGGGAGAACCGGGCCTCGAGGCCGGTCAGCTCGGCGAAGTGGCCACACCACTCCTCGATGCTGACCGCCTGGTCGCCTCCCCAGTTGACCGTGGTGGCCGGCACCGAGGCCGCGCCGAGCAGCCCGGGGACCATGGCGATGATGTCGTCCTGGTGCAGGGGGTGGTACACGCTGGGGGCGTCGATGTGGACGGGGATCTCGCTGCCGTTGATCATCATCTCGAGATGGATCGCCGGCCATCCGCCCCGATCACCGTAGGGGACTGAGAGGCGGGCGATGGTGGTGGGTAGGCCGAACCGGTCGCACCCCCACCGGGCCGTCGCTTCCGCCGCGATCTTGGCGATGCTGTACGTGCGCAGGAATGGCCAGACCCCGTGGTTGTCGCCCAACTGGTCGTCTTCGGCGAAGACGTGGTGGCCGAGGGGCTTGTACACCCCCGTGGTCGAGCAGTGCACGAATGCCGACGCGTCCTGGTGGTGCTCCATCAGGATGGCCAGCCCCCCGCTGTTGGCCCGGAGGTCGCGCTCCCACTCGTTGGACTTGGACACGGCGAAGTTGAGGACGTAGTCGGCGTCCGCCGGGAGGCCGCTCACGTCGCCGGCGAGCAGGTCGATGGGGACGCATCGGATCCCCGCCTCCTCCAGCCGGAGGCGGGCCGCCTCATCCTTGAAACGGGCCGCCCCCACGACCTGGTTGTCCCGCGCCAGTGCCAGGGCCACCGGTTCGGCCACCTGGCCGGTCACGCCGGTCACGACGATCGATTTGCCCCGGAGGGTGACTGGCGGCATGGGCGGCTCCTCAATCGGTTCGGCAAGCACGGGATTCGGGCGATCTCCGGCGGACCTGTCCCCGACGCCGGGTGATCCTAGACAGCCGTGGGCGGGCCCGGTGGACGCTCGCTCCCGGCCGTGGGCCCAGGCCGGGACGGCAACCCGCTGAGCAGGCCCGATGGAGTCGGGGCCGGCCATTGGCGGTGGTCACGGAGCCGAGGTCGGCGGCGCCGGGCCGCCCACCGGGCCCGGACTCGGCCGAAACTCGGCGAAACCGGACGAGATTTGTGGACATCTCCACCATCGGTGCGCCATACTGTCTGTTCCGCCTCTCTTTGCCGGTAGGCCGCATTCCCCCAGGTCACCGGAGTCTCTGTCGGGCGGACTGACCCGTGATCCCAACCTTGCTAGGAAGTGAAGTTCCCATGAGTGCCACCTGGCGCAAGCACGCAGCCTGCCGGGGCATCGACCCAGATGTGTTCTACCCGGTCTCCGACGAGGAGGCCGGTGAGGCCAAGTCGGTCTGCGACCAGTGCGCAGTGAGAGAGTCCTGCCTCGAGCACGCCCTGGCCAATCGGGAACGTGAAGGCATCTGGGGCGGGACCACCGAGCGTGAGCGGCGTCGTATCCACCGCCAGCGTCGCAAGTCTGCCTGAGCCGGCGGAGGCCCCTGTCGGGGCCGGTCGTCCTCGGCCATCCGCCCGCCAGTGAACCGCACGGGTGCATCGGGTCCGGACCCCGGTCGTCTTGGGACATCGGGTCGTGCCGTGGACGGTCGCACCGACCGGCTCCGAGCCGCACTGGCACACCACAGTGTGATCGATGAGCGTGAAGCCTGGTCCTCGGCGGTGATCTCGGCGGAGCTCGATCGGCTCGACCACCCGTTCGACCAGCGGGCCGACCTCACCCACGTGACCGCGTCGGGCGTCGTGACCGGGCGGCGGGGCGTCGTCCTCCATCGCCACCGCGTCCTCCATCGCTGGCTGCAACCCGGCGGCCACGTCGAGGCCGACGAGGACCCGGAGGTGGCAGTGGTGCGGGAGTGCGTCGAAGAGACGGGACTGGCGGTCGCCCACCTCGACGGTGGGCCCGTCCTCATCCATGTGGACGTCCACCCGGCAGCCCGTGACCATGTGCACCTCGACCTGCGGTACCTACTCACCGCGCCGGACGATGACCCGTCCCCGGGTCCGGGCGAGAGCCAGGAGGTGGCCTGGTTCAGCTGGGACGATGCCGTCGGCATGGCGGACGATGCGCTGGTCGGGGCGCTGCTGACGGCCCGTAGGCTGATCGGCGCCGGCGCGGGCCTGTCCGGTGACCGATGGCGAGAGCGAGAGGGAAACGATGGCTGAGCCGTTCGACACGCTGATGGATGTGCAGCTGCACGACACCACCCTCGACCAGCTCCGGCACCGCATCGAGACACTGCCCGAGCGCACCGAACTGCGCCAGGTGGAGCACCGCCGGTCGGCCCTCGTCGACGCCATGGCCGAGGTGAAGGCCCAGGTCGACGATCTGTCCGCCCGGCAGCGGGCGCTGGAGGAGCAGATCGCCTCCGTGGCCCGCCGACGTCACGAGATCGAGCAGCGGATGGAGTCGGGCGACGTCTCGGCATCACGTGACCTGCAGGCCATGGACCACGAGGTCCATCAGCTGGAGGCCCGCCAGGCGCAGTTCGAGGAGGAGGAGATCGCACTGCTCGAGGAGGAGGAGCCCCTCGACGCCGTGCTGGCCGAGCACCAGCGTGGCTTCCAGGCGTCTGGACGCCGACACGGCGCGCCTCGAGGGGCCATCGCCGAGGCCGAGGTCGAGATCCGAGCGGCCGTCGAGACCGAGCAGGCCGAGCGCCAGGTGCGCGCCGCCGCACTCCCCGAGGAGCTGGCGAAGCGGTACGAGGTCCTCCGGGCCCGGTCTGGGTGGCGTCGGGGCCGCCCGGCTGGTGGGGGATCGATGCGACGGGTGCCATCTCACCCTGTCCTCGGTGGAGGTGGAGCGGATCCGCCGGCTTCCGGCCGATCAGCTCGCCACGTGCCCCGAGTGCGATCGCATCGTGGTGCACTGAAGCCGTGGCCGCCGCCCTGATGGGTGCTGCCCCCGTCGTGGCCGGCCCGGTCGACCACGCGGCGGCCGGATGTTGATCCTCGTCCGTCACGGGGAGTCGACGGCGAATGCCGCCGGGCTGCTGGTCGGACGGCTCGACGCCCCCCTGACGGAGCGGGGCGTGGCCCAGGCGGGAACCCTGGGACCGGTGCTCGGGCGGGTCAGCCGCGTCATCTCCAGCCCGCTGGCCCGGGCCAGGGCCACCGCAGCGGCGCTGGGCACCGGCCTGGCGGTGGAAGTCGACGAGCGCTGGGTCGAGGTCGACTACGGCGAGTTCGACGGGCGGCCCCTCGACTCGGTGCCGCCCGAGACCTGGTCCCGCTGGCGCTCGGATCCCGACTTCCGGCCGGCGGGTGGGGAGTCGCTGACCGAGGCCGGCCGTCGCGTGCGCTCGGCCTGCGAGGAACTCTTCGCCGACGACGGCGGATCGGGCGCGGCGGGCCCGGGATCGGTGGTCGTGGTGAGCCATGTTTCGCCGATCAAGCTGGCGGCCTGCTGGGCGCTCGGCCTCGGTGACCAGGGCACGTGGCGCCTCTACCTGGCCACGGCGTCGGTGACCCGGATCGGATGGGGTGCCGGAGCCCCCGTACTCCGGGCGTTCAACGAGACGCCCTGGGCCGCCCCGGACTGATCCTGACGACCGGCCCCCGTTGCGTCACCCCACCAGGGCGGTGACGGTCCGCACCATGACCCGCTCGGCCTCGACGGCCGACCGGCCCCCGTCGCGGAGCGAGCTCCAGCGGTGCCATCCGATGGCAAGATCGAGGGACTCGAGCAGGAGGGGACCGTGGCCACCCCTCGAGAGGATCTCCGGTCGCAGGCCGACCACCAGCTGGTGCCGGAGGAGGGCACGGAGTTCGGCCGTGCCGTCATCGCGGTCGCTGGTCCTGGCCATCGTGGCGCGGAGCACCGGAGCGATGGCCTCGAACACTTCACGGCGCTGGCGGCAGATCACCGCCGTGCGGAGGTCGACGGGCCCATGGGGCGGGATGATGCCGATGAGCGGGCGGGTCCTCGAGGCCCGGAGCTCGGTTGCGCTGCGATAGAGCTCCCGGACCTCGCGGAAGTGGTGGAAGACCAAGCGGACCGAGACGCCGGCGCGTTGCGCCACCTGCGGGGTGGTGGGCTGACGGTTGCCCGATTCGATGAGGTCGATGGTGGCCTCGACAATGGCGGCACCGGGTGCGCGCGCCGCGGGCCACCCGCCCGTCGACCCCTCGGGTCAGGCCACCGCCGCCCACCGATGGGTCCGGCCACGGCCCCACCCTCGGTCCAGTCATCGGTCGCCCCTCAGCCCTTGCCGGTGAGCTGGCCACCCTAGGCCGCCACCCGACCCCGGATCGTCCGGATGGGGGTGATTGAGGGGGTGAACCGGGGACAATTCCCCTGTTCCGGGCCATGTCAGGGATGGACGACCACCTTGATGGCGTCGGTACCCCGGTCGCTTGCCACCCGGAACGCCTCGGTGGCATCCTCCAGCGGGAAGTGGTGGGTGATGACGGCATCGGCGAGCTCGGGGACGGCGGCGAGCAACCGGACGGCCTCCTCGAACTCGGACGTCCCATGGTGGTGGCCGTAGGTGAAGGCCGGGATCAGCGATACCTCCTTCATCTGGAAGGTCAGCCCGACCGACACCGGTGCCCAGAAGTTCCCGAGGATGGCGACGGTCCCACCCGGACGGCTCCGGGCGATGGCCTCGTCCATGGAGGACTGGGTGCCGGCGGCCTCGAGGACGATGTCGTAGTCGGCACCGGGCGCCGTTCCGGCACCCAGTCGCTCACCGGCCTCGAGGCGGTTGGGGCGCCGGGCCACCAGATCGACCGTCGCTCCCAGCCGGCGGGCCACGGCGATCGCACAGAGGCCGATCGGTCCGGCGCCGATGACCAGGGCCCGGGCGCCAGGGACGAGGCCCGACCGGTTGATCCCGTGGAGGGCCACGGCGATCGGCTCCACCAGGTTGGCGGAACCGAAGGAGTGGGGATCGTCCAGGACCTTGGCACAGCGTGGGTCCACCCACACCTCGTCGGCCAAGCCGCCGTCGCGGCTGACGCCGTAGGTGGTGGCGAGTGCCTGCGGGCACTGCTGGTCGTTCCCGGACGAGCACCGGTCGCAGACTCCGCACGGGACGGCCGGGAGCACGGCGACGGGCGTGCCGTCGTCCAGCCGGCCGCAGAACTCGTGGCCGAGCGTCACCGCCGACGGTCCGAACGAGGCGAGGTGGAGATCCGAGCCACAGATCCCCGAGCTCGTCACCGTCACCCGGACGCCGACCGGGTGCGGATCGAGAACCTCGACCAGACGGATCCCGTCAGCCGTGCTCCGGACGCCCCGCATCCCCATCCGTCCCCGGTAGATCGTCGGGGAGCAGCCACCCGGCGGAAGGTGGTTGCTCGACCCGACCCTCCCACCCTAGGGGCCGCGCCCGCCACACCGATCCGGCTCATCACCGACCCGACCCCCGGGCCTCTTTGGCATATCGGGCGGCCAGCTGCCGCGAGAACCCCCACGCCCTCCCGACGTCGCCGATGGAGAGGCCCTCGACCAGGCCGACGGCGGTGATCGCCAGCCTGGTCCGGTGGCGGCAGTGCTCGAAGTCGTCGAGGGAGTCGGTCAGCTCCTGGCGGGCAACGTGCGCGCCCAGGGTGGCCATGGCCGTGGCGATGTCGGTCCCCTTCTCGAGCTGCCTGGCCATCCGCCGGTAGGAGGTCTCCTTGGCCCGGAGGTCGGCGCGCAGCCGCCTGGCCGAGGCCAGCAGGTCCTCGATCTCTCGAAGGGCACCGTCACGAGATCCGTTCACGACCGGCAGCCTAGGCGTCAGGGTCGTATTCGAGGTGGTGTCCGCAACGGTCCCGCAGTGGAGGCGAGAACGCTTGTACCCGTCGATTCGACCGCCTCGGGACCTTGCAATTGCGGTTGCGCAAGCTCGGTTGCGCAACGCGTGTTGTCAAAATTCCTAAAGTGCGGTGTCGGCCGTGCCGAATGTCAGTGGGTGCGGAACCCCCGATCTATCGACGACCCCAGTGGTCACCGAGCAATTCTGGTCCGTCTCCACCCTGTGCATGGTGCTGGGTTCCGGGCTGTGTTCCGCTTTGGCGCTGCTCACGTTCTCGCTGCACCTCGGATTCCGTCCCGTCCTCACCGGGAGCATGCGGCCCGCCTACGGCCCGGGAGCGTTGCTGGTCACCAGGGCGGTTCCCGTCAGCTCCGTCAGGCCCGGGATGATCGTGGTATTCACCCCTCCGGGGGAGCACGTGCAGTTCGCCCACCGCATCACCACGGTGACCGGGTCGTCATCTCATCCCACCATCACCACCAAGGGGGACGCCAACCCGGCTCCCGACCCGTGGCATGCCCAGTTGTCGTCCTCCACGGTGCCCGAGGTGGTGGCGGCGGTGCCGTGGGTGGGTGGGCTGGTGACCGGGATGCGTGGCGCCCTCGCCACCATCCTCGTCGTCCTCGGCGCCCTGTGCGCCGCGGTGGCCGGTAGTCGCTGGATCCTCCGCCCCACCGGGAGGCCACTCCCGGACCGCGCGCCGAGTGCCGCCCCCCTCAAGGCGTGACCGTCGAACGTGACCGTCTCCGCCCGTCGCCGTCTCCGCCCCTTCAACATCTCCAACCAAATCAGCATCCATATCCATCACAACATCCACCACTAAGGAGCCATTCATGAGTACCCACCGTCACACCCGATCGAAGCCCAGGCGTCATGGACGGGTAGTCCTGGCCGGCGTGTTCGCCGCATCCGTCGGGCTCCTCGCCACTGCCGGGGTGTATGCCGGTCTGACCGGTATCGCTACCGGCTCGGAGGCGGTCACCACGGGGACGCTCAATCTGACCCTGAGCCCGGACGTCGGAGTCGGCTTCTCCAACTTCACCGGCAAGATGGCACCGGGGGACACCGACAACGTCTATGTCAACCTCAACAACACCGGGACACTGGCATCGGCGGCCGGGATGACCCTGTGGGTTGCGGGCACCCCGGTGAACGCCCTGACCAACGGGACCGCCAGCGGTGAAGGTCTGACGGTCACCGCCACCCAGTGCTCGGTGGCGTGGACGCTGGCCGGCGTGTGCTCGGGGTCGACCACGGCCATCCTCCCCTCCACCCAGATCAGTACGATGAACACCTCGGGCACGGCGGTGGCGCTGTCCAACGTGCCGTCCCTGGCGGCCGCCACCGGACAGGTCGCCCACGTCCAGGTGAGCCTGGGCCTGGTGGGCACCGAGGTGTCGACCAACGGCGTGACGCCGTCCCCCACCATCCAGGGGCTGTCGACCACCCTGGCGTACACCTTCACGGAGCAGCAGCGTGTCGGGGTGGCGACCAACCAGTAGGGCCACCGAGGATTCTGGGTGGTCGGGGCACCTGCCCCGGCCACCCGGCCTGCCGGCCCCCGGACCGGGGGCCGTCGGTCACCGCCGAGCCGATTCCCGGTGGGCACCGACCGGTCGCCGCAGCGACAGATCACGAGCGGGAGAGACAGTGAGGGAGGGCCCACAGCGACGGATGGCGGGGAGGATCGTCACCACGGTGGCGGTCCTCGTGCTCGCGGGAGCCGGAGTTCCGTCGCTCGCGGCCGCCGCCGGTCCGGTCAAAGCCACGGTGTCGGGATCCGAATCGGTGACGAGCGGGAAGTGGGCGGCCACGGCCGGCACCACGTCCATGACCTTCACGACCAACACCGATCAGGTGTCGACGATCACCAACACCGGCACCGTGCCCCTGTCGGCGATCAGCTACAAGGTCACCGTCTCCAATCCCACCGGTTCGCCGACGTTCACCCTGTTCGCCTGCACCACGGCCTGGGCGTCGAACAAGTGCGGGGGCGCAGCGGGTACCCAGGTGGGGACCACCTTCGCCAAGAACACGACCACCACCGTGGCGTCGGCGGTGGTGCCACCCGTCGGCGGTTCGGTCTACCTGCAGTTCGAGCCGGCCACCGTGACGGCGTCGACCGTGGTGACCCTCGGGACGTCGATCACCTCCCCGGGCCAGCTGGCGGTGGTGAAGACCAACCAATGAGCGGGCCGGCCCCGGCATCCGCATCGGCCCGTCGGAATGGATCCGGGGTCGGAGGTGGTTGAACCTGTGAGCAGACCACGAAGTGCGAGCGGGTGGGTGGGCCCGGAACGGAGATTGCCATGGTGACCGCGTTGATCAAGCCCCTCTACACCGCGGAGGCGACCGCGGTGGGAGGCCGTGAAGGGCACGTCCGCAGCGCGGACGGGCAGCTCGATGTCGACCTGGAGCCCCCCGTCGAGATGGGCGGCCCGGGCGGGGCGACCAACCCCGAGGAACTGTTCGCCGCCGGGTACGCGGCGTGCTTCCAGAGTGCGCTCCAGGTGGTGGCCCGGCGGGCCAAAGTTGGTGTCGACGGCTCGACGGTGACGGCCAGGGTCTCCATCGGCACCATCGAGGGCGGTTCTTTCGGCTTGGCGGTGCACCTCGACGTGCACATCCCCGAGGCCGACGCCTCGACCACCGATACGCTCATCGAGGCCGCCCACCAGGTGTGTCCCTACAGCAACGCCACCCGCGGGAACATCGAGGTCGTCCTGGCCGCGGTGTGACCGGTCCGGGTCACGCCTTTGGATCCACCCCGAACAGGCCGACCGGAGTGCCGATGTCCTCGGGCACCAGCGTCGGGGTGTCGCGGTTGAGGACCTCACCCCGGAAGAAGGCCGGCCGGATGGCGGCGAACGTGAACATCAACACGATCCCGAGTGCCACTGAGATGAGGTCGATCAGGAACACGCCCCCCATGTCCCAGTGCGGCCAGAACGGCATGAGCCACGTCGTGTAGCTGTTGACGGGCTTCCAGTAGAAGTACAGGTTGTACCCGAGGGCACCCCAGAGCATCACGCCCCCGGCCAGGGGCAGGATGCCGCGGATCCACAGGTTGCGGGCGCTGTCGCGGAGCGTGGCGCGGTAGTACCAGACGCAGGAGAACCCGGTCAGCCCGTAGTAGAAGGCGATCATGACCCCGAGCGCCGACACGGCGTCGGCGATCACCGAACCGGCCGAGATGAAGTTCAAGATCACATAGAGGACGATTGATGCCGCCCCCATCACCACCGTCGAGACGGTCGGGGTCAAGAAGCGCTTGTGGATCCGCGAGAACGTCGACGGGATGGCCTTGTAGACCCCCATGGCCAGGGTGGTGCGGGCGGTGGGCAGGATCGTGGTCTGCGTGGAAGCGGCGGCGGAGCTCAGCACCATCAGCAACAGCAGGTGGAACAGCACGTTCCCCAGGCCCGAGGACCCGAACACCGAATGGCCGAGGACCGAGAGCACGTCACCCTGGTCGTTGGTGTTCCCGAGACCGATGCCGGTGGTCCCGATGCCGGCGTAGGACTGGGCGGCCAACACCACCAACACATAGGTCACCAGGAGGACGACCGTCGACAGCACCGCGGCCCGCCCCGGCACCGTGGCCGGATCGGCGGTCTCCTCGTTGACCGACACGGTGGTGTCCCAGCCCCAGTAGATGAACAGCATCAACAGCACGCCGTTGATGAACGCCGATGCGGACGGGATGGCGAAGGGATTGAACCAGCTCCAAGACGGGGTGAGGTGGCCGACCGGCGCGCTTCCGTTCCCCACCTTGATCAGAGCGACGATCGAGAGGACGAGCAGCATGGTGAGCTCGATGCCCAACAGGGCCTTTTGGAAATTCGCCGACACCTCGATCCCCACGTAGCAGATGAGGGTCATGACGACGATCCATGCGATCCCAACCAGCAGTACCCATCCACTGCTCGGGTCGGTGCCGATGGTGGTGGCGTTGAACAGCAGGAAGACGTACTGGCCCGCCACCTGGGCCAGGCTGGCCATCACCAGGATGTCGGCGGCCACGATGGCCCAGCCGCCCGCCCAACCGGTCTTCGGCCCGAAGGCCCGGACCCCCCAGGTGAAGGTGGTGCCGCAGTCGGGGTCGGCGTTGTTCATCTCCTTGTACCCGTAGGCGATGAACAGCATCGGGATGAAGGCGATGACCGTGACGGCCGGGGCCTGGAGGCCGATGGCCACCACCACGAATCCGAGGGTGGCGGCGAGGCTGTACGCCGGCGCCGTCGACGCCACCCCCACCACCGTGCTCGAGATCAATCCGAGAGCACCGGACTTCAGTCCCTTTTCGGGCCGCTCGGTCGTCGGGAGGCCCGTCGTCTCCCCGGTTACCTCGCCTGTGGCCATCCGACTCCCTCCGTCTCCCCGGTGGGACCCACCTCAGCAGTGCGCACCCTTCCTGACGGCTATCCCCATGCAGTACCCGACCGAACCCAAAAATAGCCCTATCGGCCGAACGTCGCCGAGGATGGCGGTCCCGCCGGCATCGAGCAGCGGTGGGGCTGATGAGCGTTACCGGGCCGCCGGTGACCGTCGCACGCCCGGTGCCGGCGTCCTCACCGGGTGCGCATCCGAGGCCCACCCCGCCCGAGGTGTCGATTCCACCACGCCCGCCCAGACGGCGGTGGTGGCAACGGGGACCCTGACAGAGCCGTCAGCGGCCGAGTCCCTTGCGGGCCTGCTCCTTGTCCTTTTTGGCGATCCGCTTCTCTTTGAGCGTCTTGCCGGACTTTTTGGATGCGGTCTTGCGGGGAGACTTGTCGGTCATGGGAACCCCTTTCGCTGCTCCGACCCTACTCGTGCGCCGGATCGGGGCCAGCCGGCGACCGCCCGGCACGCCCCCGGGCCGGTGCCCGGCCGGGGGTATTCGGTGATCCTCCCGGCCGGTGTTGGCCGAAGCCACAGCCGTCGTGTGTACTGGTCGGCGGATGGAACCCCATGAGCTGGCCGAACTCGGCGTCTACGATCCCCGGTCCCCGGACTCCGGGCTGCGCCTGGAGCTCCTCGATCTCCTCGTCGGCATGGGCGCCACCGGCGAGGAGCTGGCCACCTTCCAGGACACCCTCCCGGCCCTGGCCGGTGTGTTGGCCATCCGGGGAGGCCCGGCGCTCACCCTCGAGGAGGTCGCTGACCGCTCCGGCCTGAGCACCCAGGAGGTACAGGGCCTGGCGCTCGCCGCCGGCATGCCGGACCCGGAGCCCGACGTCCCCGTGTTCACCGAGGGGTTCGCGGCGTTCGCGGCCGGTGTCCGCGACGTCGCCGCCGTCTTCGGTCAGGACGCCAGCACCCAGCTGATCCGGGTCCTGGCCGCAGCCATGGCCCGGGTGGCCGATGCCATGGTCTCCTCCTTTCTGGTCAACGTGGCGACCCCGGCTCAGCGGATGGACCCGATCGGCCTCGGTGTCGCCCGTGCCAACGTCGAGGTCGCATCGCTACTTCCGTTCGTGGCCACCACCATGGACGCGCTGTTGCGACAACACCTGCTGATGGCCAGGCGCTTGAACACGACCGACACCGTGTCGGCCGACTTCGAGACCCGTCAGCTCGCCGTCGGCTTCGTCGACCTCGTCGGCTCCACCGAGCTGGGTGAACAGGTGGACCTCGACGAGCTGGGCGCGACATTGAGCGATTTCGAACGCATCGCGTCGGAGACCATCACCGAGGGCGGGGGCCGGGTGGTCAAGCTGATCGGTGACGAAATCCTGTTCACCGCCCCGGACGCGCTGACGGCCTCCTCCATCGCCCTCGATCTGGCTGACGCGTTCCAGGGGCACCCCGTGGTGCCCCAGGTGCGGGCCGGCCTGGCCAGTGGCGAGGTGATGTTGCGGGACGGCGATGTCTTCGGACCGGTCGTGAACCTGGCCAGCCGCATCGTCGGTATCGCCGAGGCGGGGGAGGTGGTCACGACGAGCGACGTGGCCACCGGGGCGGGACTGCCGAGCGTCCCGCTCGGCGTGCACCGCCTGAGTGGCATCGACGGTGACGTCGAGCTGCACAGGCTGAGCCGCCTGTGATCCCCACGATCGAGACGGAGCGGCTGGAGATGCGGCCGTTCGCTCCCGACGACCTCGCCGCGCTGACCGGTCTGCATCACGAGGCGTCCTTCTGGTGGTTCCCGATGCGGCGGGGGATGACTCCAGACGAGACGGCCCGCTTCTTGGACCGGCAGCTGTCCGACGTGGCCCGACCGGGTGGCGTGGCCTTCCACGCCCTGGTGGAGCGGTCCACCGGCACCCTCGTCGGCTGGGCGGGACTGTCCGTGCCCGATTTCCTCCCCGAGGTGCTCCCGGCCGTCGAAGTCGGCTGGCGCCTCGGTAGCGACCACCGGGGGAAGGGCTACGCCACCGAGGCGGCCCTCGCCGCGCTGGAGTGGGGTTTCGACGACCTCGGGCTGGAGACGATCATCAGCATCTACGAGCCGGACAACCGGGCGTCGGGACGGGTGATGGACCGGCTGGGGTTCGACGCCGGCTCCGTGACGACGCATCTGGCACGCGGCCTCGTCGTCGTCGTCCGGTCATTGACCGTCGGGGAGTGGAGGGACGGGCCCTAGACCAGGTGCCCGTTCAAGAACGAGAGCGCCGGCGGTTCTTGTGACACGAAGAACGCGCCGGTGTGGCAGCCGGGCGGGAACTCGGCGACGGCACCAGGGGGAAGGGCCTTCGCCAGGGCCTCCACCCCCGGATGGAACGGATCGTCCGCTCCCGAGGCCACTCGCACCGGTGTGCCTTCGAGCAGATGGGCATGGGTGACGGCATCGTTGTCGGTGAACGCCTGGCGCGAGGCATAGGCATTGCCGTTCGCCGCCCGCGCCTGGGGGTAGGTGGTCCAGATGGCGGGACTGATGGCGGCGACGCAGGCGATGAGCGCAGGGTGCTTCTCGGCCAGGAGAATGGCGCCGTAGCCGCCCATGGAGATGCCCATCGACCCGATGCGGTGGGGTGGTCGACCGAGCCCCATGCCACGACAGAGGGGAATGAGCTCGTCGACGAGCATGGCCATCGGGTCGTCGCCGGGGTGGGCGGTCCAGTACCCGTTTCCCCCGTCCACCGTCACCATCGCCATGGGGCCCAGCGGTTTCCGGTCGATGTGGAGGGCCACCGCCTGGGCCGGGGTCATCCCGGCCAGGGCGTCGGTGTGGTCGCCCCCGAAGCCGTGCAGCATCACCACCAGGGGGAGGGTGCTCCCGGGACCGTGGCCCGGCGGGTAGGCAATGGTGTAGGCGACCTCGGCGCCGGCGCGCCTCGGAGTAGAAGGTGCCGCTGCGGGACGGCCCTGTCGTCGAGTAGGCGAGCGGAGTGGACGGAACCGAGCACGCCCCGTCCAGTCGGTCGAGCATCTGCCGTCCGGGGAGCTCGCCGCGGGAGACCAGTTCCACGCCGGTGGCGCCCACGACGATCAGCGCGGCGGCCCCACCCAGACCGAACCGGAGCACCCGACGGCGGCTCCAGACCTGCCTGTCGGGGGAGTCGCTACCCGGGGGCCGGGTGATGCCGCCGTCAGCCACCCGACAAGACCATAGTCATCGGAAGGCCATGGTCCCGGGACGGTCGGCCCGGCTCGTCGGCGTTGACACCGGCCCGACCAGGGGTCCACGGTGGTCGGATGACGACACAACAGCGACTGGACCGGATCGAGGACGCCCTGATGGCCCTGGGCACCATCATCGAGGCAGAGGGGCGGTGGTCGAAGAGCGACAATCCGACGGTCAGGCTGTTCGGACAGCAGTTCAACGGGTTCGTCCTGGCGGTCTCCAAGGAGCGGGCGGCCAAGGGCTGAGCCGGCTGCACGTCACAGGGTGCCCGTCCGTCCACCGTGAAGATCACCGTCGACCGGTCAGACAGCGGGTTGTGGCATCGATCGTCGCAACGGCGTTCGAGGCCCGGTTCGACGTGCACCGGGCGAACGCCACCGATGTCGGGATGGTCGAAGGATGGGTCCGGCCCACTCCACTCCAGACCCAGGCCCGGGCCTGGAGGACCGGGCGCTCACCGGTGGCGGCGGTGACGAGGGCGGCGGCGAGGGCCACGGATTGGGGCTGGTCGTAGGCGGGTAGGCCGGGCTGATCGGGGATGACCACCATCGTCACCCCCCAGCCGTGAAGGGCCCGCCCGACCGAGGCGATATCAGCGCTGGTGACGGTCTGGGCGAAGCCGAACGCGTACGAGACCCGGGCGATGACCGCCTGACCCGCTCGTTCAGGGCCCGCCCGGCTCGAAAGCTCGCTCGGCCCTTGGCCCCCGACCATCGAGTAGTGCATGTCGTTGACGGCCTGCCACGTCATCGGGCTCGCCAACGCCGCCAGGGGATTGGGGAAGACGAGCAGCACCTGATGGCCGCGGAGGTGGGGTGCGACGGTGCGGAACCAGGTGGGGAGCACCACCGGCCGTGTGGTCAGCGGTAGGCCGGGCGCGAGGTACACGAACACCGGGACCAGCGCCAAGGCGGCGACGAGCGCCCCGGCGAAGATCCCTGGGCCTTGCGCTCCCATCCGTGGCGCGCTCGGGCCGGATACGGGTCCGGCCCACTTGCCGGCCGCCACATAGGCGTGGTCGATGATCAGTCCCAGCATGACGGCGACGCTGAGGTAGGTCACGATGAGGAAGCGGGCCGGGATGATGTTCTCCAACAGTGGCAGCCCGGCGAACATACGCCAAGGCGTCCATCCGCCCCGATCGAGCCCCACCGCCAGGATGGCGGACAACGAGGCGGTGACGGCGAACAGCCACAGTCGTAGGTCCCGTCGCCAGGCGATGAACCCGAAGGCGAGCACGGCGACCACACCGAAACCGAAGTACTGGTCGGAGAGCGGAGCCCCCTGGTACCCACCGACCCTGGCATTGGACGTCATCCCGTACAGACCCGAGGTCGGGGACGGTGCATGCACCAGTCCGCTCGGTGCGATCCCCCTGAAACTGAGCCCGAAGTCGGGCCACACCACGCCCGAGTAGTGAGCAGGCCCGGCGAGCGCGTACCAGACCGGGTAGGCCAGGAGCACGATCGCCGTCCCGGCCGATACCGCCATGGCGACGGCGGCGAACCGGAGGTGGCGGCGGAACACCACGCGGCGGAACGCCCATGCGTAGACGATGACGACGGCGACCCCGATGGATCCGATCATCACCATGACGACCAGCGCCTCGGTCCCGATGAAGAACTGGAGCGCGATCAAGATCCCGACTCCGATCCCGACCCCGACCGGTCGTCGCTCTTGCCGGACGAGGATCTCGTCCAGGCCGGCCACGAACAGGGGGGGCACGATCGCCACGCCGCTCATCAGGTGGGCGTTGGAGAGGCTGGAGAGCACGAACGGCGAAAAGCCGTAGAACAGGCCACCGACGAACGCGGCGGGGGTCCACGACACCCAACGCCTCAGCAGGACGAAGAGCGCCAGCCCCGAGAGCGCCGGGCTGAGGGTCGAGGCAACGTTCAGCGTCGCCACCGGGCCGAAGGCCCAGGTGACCGGAGCAAGGACGGTGCCGACACCGAGCACGCTGGTGTTGGCCAGCAGGTTGAATCCCCGCGGAGAGAACAGCGCCGTCGAGTAGAAGGGGTCGAGGCCGTGGGCGATGGCATGGGCGGGCCACGCCAGGAACCAGGTGAACAGGGAGGCGTCGCCACAGCCACAGGTCGTGGTCGTCACCGGGTCGTGCACCCATACGTGCCACCACACGAACACCGACACCAGAAGGTAGGCGCCTCCGACCATCAGGAGCGTGCGAACGCGGTGGGTGCGATCGTCGGGCGCCGTCAGCTCCGCACCGCCCTCGTGAGTATGGGCGCCGACAAGTGTGGACATCTAGCGGTCAGGGAGCCCTGGCCGTGGCCGCCTGGCCGGCTTCATCCGGCAAGGGTACACAACCGGCCGTGGTCCCCATCGGTCGACTCGGGTCGATGCCGGCCGAGGTGTCAGAGTGGTACGCCAAGGCCGCGGTCCGACCCAACTCCAGGAGGTGCGATGCAATACCGGGCAACCACGTTTCTCTACTATCTGGGAGATCGGAAGCCGCTTGAGAAGATGGAGAAGCACCTGAACGCCTGGGCCGATGCGGGATGGCGGCTCGTCGCCACCGACATCGTCGTCACGGGCGCCGACCAGGACGGCCGGGAGCACCACTTCGTCTGGGAACGGGGCTGACGCCCCCGAGCCCGCCGAGTCCCCATTGCCGCCGGGGTCCCAAAGGCGCCGCCGAGGATCGACACCCTGGGAGACTCGTCCGGTGGAGCCCAGCTGCCTCGTCCTCGATTTCGACGGAACGATCCTCGACACCGAGGAGTCGCTCTTCCTGGCCTGGTCGGAACTGTGGGCGGCTCACGGTCAGGCGCTCGAACGGACCGATTGGCAGGAGAACATCGGAACCGAGGACGTCTTCGACCCATGGGCCGAGCTCGAGCGCCGCCTGGGGCGGCCCCTCGATGCCGGTCTCGAGGAACACCGGCGTGCCCGCCGGGACGAGATCCAGGCCGAGCGTGGTCCACGGCCCGGCGTGCTGGACTGGCTCTCGCAGGCCGAGCGGTCGGGCATCGCGGTCGGGATCGCATCGTCTTCACCGTTCGAATGGGTCGACGGCCATCTGGCGCGGCTGGGACTCCGGGATCGCTTCTCGTGCCTGGTCTGTCGGGACGAGCACATGCCGGCGAAGCCCTCCCCGAGTTCGTATCTGGTGGCCTGTGAGCGACTCGGCGCCGACCCCTCCCGATCGGTCGCCGTAGAGGACTCCCCACACGGGATTGCCGCCGCCGTCTCGGCCGGGCTGTTCACCGTGGTGGTACCGCACGGGTTGACCAACGATCTGGACCTGTCCGCGGCCGATCTCGTCGTCTCCTCCCTGCTCGAGCTGGACCTGTCCGAGGCACTGGCCATGGCCAAACGACGCGGCTGACGCTCCGCCCGGGCGGTCCTGTCCCGGTTCAGCGCCGTCCGGACGACCGACTCCGGCCGTTCATCTGATTCTTATGCTGACCCGCTACGGTTCGTCGATGGGCACAATCTCGACAACACCAGCGCGGGCCGTGGCAGGAATCGGGGGAGTGGCGGTGGCCGCCCTGCTGGCGATCGGCGCCGTCGGCTCGACGACTGCCGGCGCTGCCACGACGACCCCGGCGGCCTCCGTGCTCAGCGCCAAGGCGGGCAAGGCGTTCGGCTTCCCGAGGACACTCCGCCCGGCCGCCAAGATCAAGGTCACCGGCGTGAAGGGTTGCACCGGTTCCGACGAGGCCGTCTACGAGAGCTCGAACAAGGCGACCGCCCTCATCTCGGATGTCTTGAACTGCACCTCCTCGGGTGCCGCGTCGGCCGCCTTCGCCACTGCCCACTCCCAGTTCAAAGCCGATTCCGGCCTGGCGGTCCCGAAAGGGCTGGGGAAGTCGGCCTTTTCGTCGGCGACCGACGCACCCCAGTACCTGCTGATCTGGAAGACGGGGGACAAGGTGGCGTTCACCGCCTTCGACGTGTCCGTAGCGGATTCCACGAGCACGTCCACAACGGTCGTGGCGCCTCCGCTGACCAAGGCACAGGCCAAGACGCTCGGCCTTGCCGCCATCCGCCAGAACGCCATCTACCAGCACCACTCCGGCTGACACTTCGCCTCACCCGGTGATCGGATCCGCCCGGCCCGCCGATGGCAAGTTGATCAGCGCGGGGCCCCGCCGGCTCGTTCCAACCGCCGTGCCCCTTCGGCCCGTTCCTCGTCGGTGAACAGGCCGTCCCAGCGGGCCCGGCGGAACTCGTGCTCCATGGTGAGCTCCTGGCGTCCCCGCTCGATCAGCCATGGAGTGGCCACCAGTCCCTGGTGGTCGGCGAGCAGCCTCTTGACCGCCCCGACCGCCCCGAAGCTGTTGATCGTCTCGATCCAGACGAAGGGAGTGAGTCCGAGGAGCCGGATCTCGGTGATCAGCTGGCGGCACCGGAGCTGGAACCGGCCCTCAGGCGACTCTGCGTCCTCCGGGTCTTCCACCTCCAACGAGGTCAGGTCGCCCTGCGACACCGGGCCGCGGAGGGGGATCGATGGCACCGAGACGACATGGAGGGTCGCTCCACACGATCCGCAGTAGAGGAAGGCCGTCGGGGGCCCCGGCCCCTCGACGATCGGTCGCACGGGGACGATCCGTTCCTCGTAGAGGTTGGCGCGCAGCGGCTCGCGGCAGTGCGGGCACCGTGCCCCCCCAGGTCCGTCGCCGACGGTGGACTCGGGTGGCATGCCTCCCCCCTTCCGGTCCCACATCTCGGTCCGCTCAGGCCGAGACCGAGCTCCAATGATAGACCGGCGTCGTTCCAAGGGATCACGCGGCAGCCCCGATCACCAGGGTCGAGGTCGGCCCGGGGCGATATGGTCTGGGTCGGACCCGTGGCCCGCGGCCGAAGCCGACGGTTGTCGTCGCCCACCGGAAGGGGAGCCTGCCCATGGAGGGATTCGTGCTGACGGTGGAACGGATGATCCGGGTCCCGCCCGAGGTCGTCTTCGACGTGCTGGCCGACGCCGCACAGCACCCGCTCATCGACGGTTCGGGCATGCTCCAGGGGGGCAAGGAGGCGGAGCCGCAGCGGCTGGCCCTGGGGACGACGTTCGGCATGGCCATGAAGCTGGGGGTGCACTACTCGACCGTCAGTACCGTGGTGGAGTTCGAGGAAGATCGCCTCATCGCCTGGCAGACCGGTCCCAAGGGAACGCTCGAGCGGTTCGTGGCCGGCCGGATATGGCGGTACGAGCTCGAGCCCCGTGACGGTGGGACCCTGGTCCGCGAGAGCTGGGACATCACCACCGACCACCAACGTCGGTTGCTGAAGCTGGGCGACATCTGGTCGGGCAAGACCCGGCGGGACATGGAGCTGACCCTGGCCCGGCTCGACACGTTGGTGACGACATCGCCGGAGCGTGACGAAGGACCGTAGGGCGCCCATCCTGGTGGGGACCCGCTGCGGCTCAGTCCCCTCAGCCTTCGATCACGTTGTGTACCTGGGCCACCATCGGCTCCTTCAATCCGACGCCGAGCTCGGTGAGGATCGGCATCAGGACGGGTCCGAAGGCATCGAAATCCTCTTGTGACTCCCAGATGTCGAACACCTGGATCTGTCCGTTGGATTCGAGTGCAACGTGGTAGGTGCGCCCTTTGGGCGATCCACCGCCGGCCGCCTCCAACTGCTTGATGGCGGTGGCGTACTTCTCCGGCGTGAATCCCTCGTGGACGAAATAGATACCGAGCGCCATGCTGCACCGCCGTTCCGCGTCCCGGGACGCTGTCTGGAGATGGCCAAGCCGCCATCGACCGGGCCCCGAGGGGACCTTAGCCTGCGGACCCGCGACGATGTCTGGCCCCCTTCCGGCGCCGTGCCCGACGGGGCCGCCCAGCCGTGACGAGAGCTTCGGTTGACCGGTCACCGCCTAAGGTTGGGACATGGCCCCGTCAGCCGAGCCGGCCCGTCTCGTCAACACGCGGAAATTCTTCTTGGAGTTCGCGTCGGACGACCTGGCCGACGCCGTCTCCCTCCTGTCTCCCCAGGTGATCTACACCGTTCCCGGCCGCAGCCCACTGGCCGGCGTCTTCCACGGGCCCGACGCCGTGCGAGCCCACCTCGCCAAGCTGCTGAGGATCACCAGCGGGACGTTCGAGATCCTGAAATGGGTGGATTGGATGGTCGGCCTCTCGCATGTCTCGGCGCTGCAGTATGCCCAGGCGCAGGGGGGCGGGATCATCTATCGGGGTCACCACCTGTACCTGGTCGAGACCGATCACGACGACCTGCTGACGGACATACGGGTGTTCTTCGAGGAGCAGCTGGAGGCCGACCGCTTCCTGACGCATCTCGCCGACAAGTAACGCAGGCTGAAGCGCGAGCGCATGCCGGTGGGGCCTGCTGGCCTGTGATCTGACCGTTGCGTCGGGCTGATCGTCCGCCCCCGGGCCCGTTGGGTCGCCGGCCGGAGTCGCGTGCACCGTCTCGCCACCGCCGACGGCGGATCCCATGGTGGAGATGAGAGGCCGGCCGGCACCTCGTGCGTGGAAGGATGACCCCGTGCAGAGGCAGGACGATTGGCGCACGGCCGTTCCCCGGTTGAGTCGGATCGGCAGTCACATCTCGGTGTGGTTCGCGGTGTTGGTCCCGACATTGGTGGTCATCGCCCGCGGGTGGGTGCCGTCCTCGGATGACGCCGCCATTGCCATTCGGGCCCGCCAGGTTCTGTCGGATCACCCTCCCCTTGTCGGTCTGCCCTCGACGGTTGGCCACGGTGCCGGCCAGTACCTCTTCGATCCCGGGCCCCTGTTGTTCTGGCTCCTGGCCATTCCGGTGCGGATCGACGCCACCCACGGCCCGCTGTGGGGCGCCGCGCTGGTCTGCGGAGTGGTGCTGTCCGTGGCGATCGAGGCGGCATGGTCGACCAGGCTCTGGATCGGATGCATCGTTGTCGCCTTTGCCGCCGTGGACTATCTCTGCTTCCTCCCCACGGTGATGGAGGACCTCCTGTGGAATGCCTACTTCCCGATTCCCTTCCTGATTTCCGCCATCGTGGTGGCCTGGGTTGTCGGTTCCCACTCCTTGGGGTGGTGGCCGGTCCTCGTATTCGTCGGGTCGGTGGCGGCGCAGACTCACCTGATCTACACGATCACATCGGTGCTTCTCGTCCTGGCGGCACCCTGCATCGCGCTCGGTGCAGCGGGGGCGCCCGCCCCGTTGGCGGTGGTTGGTGATCGGTGTCGCCGTCGCCGCAGTGTGCTGGATCGCGCCGCTGCTTCAAGACGTTGGCCGACGTGGCAATCTCACGGCGCTGGTGCATAGCGGCCACGGCGGTCAGGTGTTCGGCATCGGGTTCGGCCTGCGCATGGTGGCGTACGCCGGCGCACCGGTGCCCCTGTGGCTGCGCCACGGCACGACCAACTATTTCGCCCTGCTCACAACACTCCATGCCAGCTCGAGGGTGCTCGGCATCGTCTGCCTCGTGGGCCTGGCCGTGGTCGGGGTCCTGGCACGCACCTTCGGGCGCCGGAGCTTGAGCTCGCTCTCCTTGATCGCGCTGGTCTGCTCGGTCGGCACGATGATCTCGTTCGCGCTGATCCCATCGACGGACGGCCTGAATCTGATCTACGTGATCTGCTCGTTGTGGGCAATCAGCCTCCTCATGTGGGCGGTTGCCATCTGGACAGTCGGAGACGTGGTGCTGGCCCTTGTGCGCCGTCGGGCCGCCGCCCGCCTGGATCAGCACCTGCCCCAGTGGACTGCAGTCGTGGGAGTGGCGGGCATCGGAGTCGTGGCCCTCTTCGGCCTGCTCGGCGCCACCAGCCTGAGTCCTGTCGGTGCACAGGGAAGCGTCGGGCTCGACGCGAGTGCCGTCAGATCAATCGGCCAGATCGCCGCCGACGTCCAGAAGTCGACTCGACCCGGTCCGGTCGCCCTGACGTTCAATGTCTCGGGTGGAGGCTACTTCTCCATCCTTGTCATCTCCGAAGGTGTGGCATGGAAGCTCGAGTCCGATGGGTGGGACCCGGGACTGTACGGGATCGAGCAGGTGTATACGACCCTCCATCCGGTGCCGAGGTCGGCGGCGTTCCTGGTAACTGTCCGGGACGACGAGTTGGTATCGGTCCGTCGGGCCGGTTGCCCTGCGCTTCCGGAGGGCTGCCTCCGCGCTCCGGTGGTGGCGCCGGGTTCTTCGGCCGCCGGCTGACCGGGTGAGGACCGGCGGCCCGTCTGCGCCGTCGGCGAGCTACCTGACCGAAACAACTCCTCGAGGCAGAACCAGCGGCAGATCGTTGTACGTCGCGATGCCGGGCGCGGCGGCCACGACGGCCGGGATGGCATTGATCGGAGGGGCTGCCGTCATGATATGTCCGAGCACCATGAAGTCGGCGATCGTCTCGGCCTGGAAGTCAGCCGGCGGCAGGAAGCCGATCGCCGCCGTCACCGTGGGTCGCCCGTCGATCTGAATCACCCACCCGTCCTGGTCGATCTTCCAGTCCGGCTCGAGCGTCTGGCCCTTTCGCCACCGAACGTTGAGCTCGACGATGACCTTGCCATGGAACGTCCCCTTCCAGCTGGCCGCCACCCCGGCGACACATCCTGCGGCGATGGTCCACGAGCCGAGGTCGAGGTCGGCAGTCGTCTGGGCATATTCGGCCTCGCAATGGACAGTGTCGAGCTCGACGCCGAGCGCGTCAGCGACCATCCGCACGGCCTCGCCGAAGACCGCAGTGCCCTGTGCTGTCATCGATTGAAGTTCAGGGTGGTCGATCGGTTTGCCGAAGCCCACCGGGATCTCGGTCGCCGGTGAGTCATAGAAGGTGGTGTCGGCGGCTTCATTGACCGTTACCTTGTCGACCCGATCGCAGATGGTCGTCGACACGATGGCCAGCAGCTCGGCGAAGCCCGGACTGATGCCGGTGCCGAACATCGTGGAGCCCCCGCGCCGACACGCCTCGGTGATCCGGTCTCGTTCGGCTCCAAGGTTGTGCCCAGTGATGAACGCCGCGGTCGCCACGACGTTGACGCCGGCTGACAATATGCGCTCGAGTTCGCCGACATCGAGCCACATCGGGTTGTAGACCACACAGTCCGGTTTGAGTTCGAGGAGCGCGTCGATGTCGTTGGTGGCGATCACCCCCAGCGTGTCGATGCCACACAGCTCACCGGCATCCCGACCGACCTTCTCCGGTGACCAGGCGTAGCAGCCGACGAGTTGGAGCGTCGGGTTGGCCACGATCGCCTGGAGCGAGCTCTTGCCGACATTTCCTGTCGTCCACTGGACGACCCGGTACGGTGGCTTGTTGTGCACTCGCACAGCATAGTCCCCGTACCTTGGCTGATCCGTCCTCACCGGCGGCCAGTCAGGCAGATGGCCGCCGCCCTTCTCCCGGGTTGCCCGGTCGACGGACCCAAGGGCCGGCCCTGGCCCGGTCCGACGTCCGGATCAGGTGCTCAAATCGGTCCACGTCTGGCCCGGATGGGGTTGGATGGCGAAGGTCTCGTCGTCGAATTGCTCGTCGAAGGCCACGTCTGTCATCGCAACCAGGCGGTAGAGGCTGCCCCCGAACCACGCCTGCGTACGGAGGATGACCCCTCGTTCCTCGTCGACCGACAGCTGGATCTCGTCCGGCTCGCCGATGACCAGTCCGTGAAGCCCTCGACCCCGGAACCGACGGCCATCGGATCGGATGTCGACTGCCAGCTCCAGAGTCGGGCGTCCGATCCATGTCCCCGCGTCCACGCTGGTGATGTCGATGAGCGACGGATAGTCGTCGGTGCGGAGAAGGTCGCTCCCTGGTCCCGAGCCGTGGCCGGCCCTGCCCGACTCGCCGCTGGTCCGGGAGAACCCGTTGCCGTTGCTCCACCACGTCGAATCCCTGAAGACGACGTCGACCATCTCGGAACCCACGTCGAACTGCGCCCGCCTCCAGGGAGGTGCGATCCAGATCCGCCAATCGTTCTCGGTTTCAGCGGGCTTCGGGGTATTCGACTGCGGTCCAAAGGTCTGGAACGTCACTCCCTCGGCCCGCATCCTGGCGTGACGTGCCGCCCAGGCTTGATCCAAGAGGCCGGGATTGCGCCACTCACGCCCCTTGGCGCGAAGCGTGGTCCAACGGCTGTGCGACTCCGAGAGGAGTTCGCTCGCTCCGGCTGCACTCGGTGCCACCGGTGCACGTTAGACCCGACGACGACGCTCCGCCTCGGTCTGACCCGGTGCCCCGGGGTAGTCGTCCCATCTCGGGGGGACCGCCAAGGTCCTTCCGGAACTACGACCAGAAGTGCGTGCGACGACCGATCTCGTGGCCATCCGGTCGATGCGCCCTACCCTACGTTCCTCGTCACGCTGGTCGCTCAGTCGTCCAGTGCCGCGCGTACGAGCTCACCCAGTTGCGCGTCCGACACCGTGGCGGAATCCTGGGGCGTCAGTCGTATCGTCCCTTTGCTCGTCTTGGTCCCGGGATGGCTGGATGCGAAGGTGAGCTCTCTTCCCTGTTCCCATCCGTAGATCGATATGCCGTGCTTCCATGCGCCGACATATAACTTCCGCCTCCCGACCTTGTAGGTCGGCATCTGGTACGAGAGCACCAGGGTCGCCTCGGGGTGCAGCCGCACGACCAGTCGGTGCAGCCGGTCGAAGAGGGGACGGTGCTCCGGCGCGATTGCGTCGATGTAGTCCCGTACTGCGTCGTCCATGCCGAATGTGCTCAACGACCCTCCAGGCGCACCGATGCAGACGGTTGGCGGACCAGCGACGATGTCGAGTCTATGCCTCGATGGTGCAGGCGGGATGAGTTCGCCGGAGGCCACTAATCTCGCCACTGTTACGTCCGCGGCCCATTGGAGGAGCCATGAGCCTTGATCGAGTATCTGCCACTCGGCGCATCGCCGCTCCGGTCGACGAGCTGTTCAAGATCGTCTCCACGCCGTCCGGCCAGGTCGCCATCGACGGATCCGGGATGCTCGATGACGCTCCTGACGATCGGCCATTGACCAAGGTCGGCGAGACGTTCGATATGCACATGGACCGCGAACCGCTCGGCGATATCCCGAACCTGAAGAAGTACCAGGTTCGCAACACGGTCACCCGCATCGTTCCCGACCACCTGATCGAGTGGACGGTGGGATTCGGGGACCATCCGCCTTTCGGTCACGTGTACGGGTGGCAGCTCGAGGCTGTGGGTGACGCCGTAACAGAGGTGACCAACTACTGCGACTGGTCGAATGCCTCCGAAGAGATGCGTTCGGGTGTCACGTGGCCGGTCGTCCCGGTGTCAATGCTGGAGCGGTCGGTCGAAAACCTCCGCCGGCTGGCAACGGGAAGCTGACGTCGCCGGTGGCAGTCCGCCCACGCCGGGCGGCAGGTGTCGGGGCGCTCGCTCCCGGGCGTTCGGGATGGGATCGAGAACCCCGTTGCTGAGATTGCGCTGTGAGACAACCGTGCCCAGGGGCTTCTCGGCGGGAGGCGCACTGGCGTTGGCGACCGGGGTGGCCGCCAACGTCCCCTACACCGGACCGCTGTCCAGCTACCCGCCGTCGGTCGCCGCCGCCGTCTCGACGGGGGCATTCCTGACGCCGGGGTTGTCAACCATCACCCTGGACGACCACGAGGCCCCGGCATTGTTGTTCCAGTACGCCTACGACACCGCCACCCACGTCACCGCCTCCTATGCCTTCGAGACGTGCGACGCGCTGCGGGCGGCAGGGAACGCCTGCTACGAGGTCGAACTGGCCGGCACCGGCCACACGACCTGGCTCGTGCCCGGTGGTCCGTGGTGGGACAGCGAGCTGGGCCCGTTCATCTGGAACGAGCTGCATTTGGCCACCGCCTCCACGTAGGGAGCGTTCACGGTCGACGCGCCTCTCATCGGGCGAGTGAGCCGAGCACCTGGTCTGGATGTCGGTAGGCCTTGATCTCGATCAGATTCCCGCTGGGATCGGCGACCATCATCTTGGCCTGCTCGTCGGGTTGACCCTTGTGGGAGATGGTCGGCGGCTCCACGACGACACACTGTCCAAGGAGGCGGGCGGTCAGCGATTGCCATTCGCCCCACGGGAGGGTGGCGCCAAAGTGCCGGGTCCTCGGCATCGGGCTGCTGACCGTCGCCGGATCGTTCTGGAGCGTCACCTGAGCGCCGAACAGCAGGGCGTCCGCGAAGGATTCGTTCTGTCTGCCGATCTCGGCGCCGAGGCGCTGGGTGTAGAAACCGATGGCCTCCTCGAGATCCTGTACCGGGAACGAAAGATGAAAGATCGGGCGCATGTACGAGCTCCTGGCCGTGGTCGCAGCCAACGTTAGCCAGGAGGGAGCGACCGGTCCCGACATCGGATGGTCCGGTCAGTCGCCGGAGGCCGTGAAGGACCCGGTGCTATGGGCAAGAGCCGTTCGGACCTACGATCCGTGGGGCGGAAGGGCGCCTCGTGCAGCGAGGTTCAGCCGCCAGGCTGAGTTCGAGCCACCCGAAGGAGTTGCCGTGAGCCCTGCGTCACGATCACCGCTGGACCTCCAGCTCCTCGACGAGCTGACGGTCACCATCGTCGTGGACAATGCGACAGATTCACTTTCGAGTATCAGCCCCGGGGTGCCAGAGCTACCGGAGATCGTCTTCCTCCTCGGTTCCATCCCGCCCACCGGCCAGCACCAGGGTCGTGACTGCATCACCGTGTTCGACCAGATGTGCGTGGCGTGCCACGGGCTGTCGGTGCTCATCACCGGTCGCCGGGGCGCTGAGGTCCACACGGCGCTGTTCGACGCGGGACCCTACGGGGACGTCTGGGTCGACAACGCCCTCCGCCTCGGAGTGGATCTTGCCAGTATCGAGACGCTGTTCCTCTCCCACTGGCATTGGCATCATTCGGGAGGCATCCCGACCGTGGTCGGTGCCATTGCGAACGCCAAGCGGGCCAGGGGCATCAAGAGTCCGCTCGTCGTGGACCTCCATCCCGATCGGCCCGATCGACGCGGGATCCAACTTCCCGGAGGGCCAATGGTCATGCTGCCCGATGAACCGACGGTTGCGGCCATCGAAGGCGCCGGGGCACACGTTGTCACCGATGCTGACCCCCATGTGTTCGGAGGCGGGTTCTTCGGTGCGAGCGGGATCATCCCGAGAAAGACCGATTATGAGACAGGACTGCCCGGTCATCACAGCTTCTACGGTGACCACGGGTCCGAGGATCCGTTGATCCTGGACGAGCGATTGGTGGTCGTGAACGTCCGAGGGCGAGGGATGACCGTGCTGTCCGCCTGTTCACACGCCGGGATCGTCAATGCGTGCCTCGAGGCCCAGGCCCTCGTGCCGGAGACACCAACGGACCTCGTCCTGGGCGGCTACCACCTGGCTGGCGCCGCGGTCGAGGAACGGATCCCGTCGACCGTCCGGGACCTGGCCGATTTGATCCGACCCCAGATCGTGGCGCCCGGCCACTGCACCGGATGGAGGGCCAACGCCGCGCTGGCCGAGGAGTTCGCCCCTGATGCGTTCGCACCGAGTGTCGTCGGCGCCCGCTACGTGCTGGCATCACCGTCGTGACACCGCCCTGACTCCGTGACGCTCCGGCGACGGTGGCGGCGGTGTGGCGATCGGTCTCAGCGACGAGTCACCGGCCTCGGTGGGGTGGTCACGTCTTTCAGCTCGTCCAGGAATGCTCGGATACCGTCCGACAGGGTGCGTTCGCCGGAGCTGTGAACCCAGTCCTCGAATGCGATCTTGAAGACGGCGATCCCCGCCTCAGCGGCAAGACTCGAGGCTGAGTCCCCGACACCCCGTGTTCGCAATCCTTCGGCCAGGGCCGATGCGAGCGATGCGAGCTTTATCAGCTCGCGCTCTTGAAGCTCCGGATTGGCGTCGATGATGTCCTGCCGCAGGCGTACACGGTCGCGTCTCTCCTGGAAGAACTCATTCGAGGCGGCACCGAATGCGGCCGCGACCACTTCGATCGGAGAGAAGGCTCAGGGGCACCTTCTACGTTGCTGACGAGGAACTCCTTGAACGTACCGGCACCCCAGAACAGGACCTCGCGCTTGTCGGCGAAATGCCGAAAAAAGGTTCGCTCGGTGAGCCCGGCACGAGCGGCGATCTCCGCCACCGTGGTGCTCTCGAATCCGTGTTCGCCGTACAGCTCCATCGCCGCCTGTTCGAGACGGCCGCGCGCATCCGGCGCCCAGCGACCCATCCGGTGATCCTACCGGATGACAGTGGCTGTCATTGAAGGTCAACGCAAGAACAGCCAACGGGGTGCCGCACACCCACGGTGTTCCGGCTCCCGGGCCCAACGTGTGATGGTGACCCGACCCTGCTCGAGACCTCAGGTGGAAGTCGGAAGGTCGTAGGCGAATATCTGGCTGCCCGAGGTGACGTAGACAGCGCCGGCGGCACTGCCCGAACCCTCGTCGGCGATGATCGGCGGGTCGTCGACCGAGCCACCGGGGTTCGCGGTCCAAAGGGGCAACCCACCCGCTGCGGCGCTGATCGCGAAGAGGCCATTGGTGCAAGTTTGGCCTGAGACCTCGTTGGAGCAGCCGACGAAGGCGACGGCGTCGGATGCGCTGTCTCCGGCGACGGCCACGGACGAGTCGATCGCGCCCCCGGTTGCGAAGGACCAGTCAAGGGCCCCGGTCGTGGCGTTGAAGGCATACACCACGCCAGTCTTGTCACCGACATAGACGGTGCCGTTGGCCACCGCGGGAGTGGGGCCCGTCTCGCCGTTCGAGTAAATCTTGCCTGTCGTCCCGACCCAAAGCGGCGTGCAGATCGCCCCCCACAGCCCCTGGTACTGAGTGCCAGTGCAGTTCGAGGACCCGTTCGCCGAGAATGCGAGCAGCCCATTGTCGGCGGATTCGATGTAGACATCGCCGTCCGCTACCGCAGGCGACGACCCTCCGCCGTCCCATTCCCCTCCGTGCTGCCATGGAGCAGACCACGCAGGCGTGCACGTGGCAATGGCGCTCAGAGGCTGACCGGATTCATGGGGAGCATACGTTCCAGGACACTGGCCGGCGTTGTATGAGGCGTTGAACGCATACAGTGCATATTGATTTGCATTATCGAGGCCGCCGACATGGTCCCCGGCGGCCTGGTACATCATCCCGTTGGCGACTGCCGGAGTCGAGAAGTTGTTCCCTCCGGTGCTGTACCCCCAATCCGGATCGCATTCGGTCACACTGAAGCTACCCGCCCACCAACAATTCTGGTCGTTGCCATCGGTACCGGTTGTCGAGGGGAAGACATAGACCCACCCGTAATCCTCGGGAACGTAGACGTATCCGTTGGCGACGGTGAGCGACCCATCGATCGAGCCCCCAAGAGTCTCAGAGTGCCAAAGCAGGCTGCCGTTCGAGGCGTTGTACGCGTACACATCGCCGTCCTTGCTTCCGACGTACACGACGGGCGGCGAGAGCGAGGTGTCGACAACCGGGGACGTCGTCAACGCGTGCGCCTCAGACGGTATGACGGTCCAGGTCGGCTGGCAGTTCATGGTCGGGTGACCAGGAGTCGGGGTCGGGCAACTCGTCGTCCCACCGCTCGCCGGGTAGGCGTACAGCTCGCCGGTCGTATCCTGAGAATTGTTCGGGTCTACATAGTCCGCAGTCGCGTACAGCATGCCATTCGCCCCGACAGTGGGTGACGAACTGATCGAACTGCTGGTGCCGGTGACGGCCGCGGTCGTTCCCGCTTCCGCCAGCGTATTGACGTTGCTCGAAGTGATCACGCTGGACGAGTCGTAACTCGTGTGCGCGGGGTTGCCCCCGTACATGGTCCAGACGTTGCAGCCGGCGAGCAGAAGCGCTGCCGGAATCACGAGCGATGCTCGCTTCAGTAGATGCGGCCATCGTTGAGCCATCGCAGAGATCCCCCTTCTGGCCCCTCAACAGCAACTGGAACGGACGTTATTGTTCGAGCTGTCGGGTGTCAATCGGTTGCACAATAAGGTGGCGGTCCGCCAGACAGAACTGTTTCCGGCCCGGCCTGTCTGATGACCGATGCCTCGTCGGGGAGTTGCCGATCAACCGGCACATCTTCCGTTTCAGTGCCTGTAGAGCCGCCCGATCGGTGCCACGTGACCAGTTGACCTGGTACTGCGTCATAGTTGCGCCCGATTTGGGCCGTATAGGGACGAAATCCCTGTCATGCATTCCCGGTACACCTGGTCCTCGGCCTGCGAGGCCGCCAGGCTTGCGCCGCTCAGATGCACTGAACCGGGTAAGGGGAATCGTGGGTTTGAAACCGCTCCCACGGGGTAGCACCGCGTCCGTGTTCACTATCTGTTACACCGGGCCGGCGACGTCGGTTCTCTCGTTGGTCACGATGCTCGAGGACGAGGGCCACCGGGTTGAGCTGAAGTCGCCCACCTACCAGAGGCCCGGCGACCGTGAGCCAGAGGACGTTGCGAGAATCACGCTCGCGGTGTCCAGCGCCATCGGGGGAGCGTCCGTCCAGTCGGTGGTGGATGCGTTTCGCCAGCAACGTAGCTCCATAGCGCCTCTGGACATCGAGGTCACCCACCGGGTCGGCGCGGTGCCGACCGGCGGCTAGATCGGCTGCACCTCAGCCCGGCTGCTTGCCTCTGAGCAGGATCGTGACGAGAGTCGGGCTGGAGTCTCTCGACCATATGTATTGAGTCTGTTAAATAGCTAGTCTGTGAAGTATCTACGGGAGCGACGGCGACGACGGCCATGACGGCCCCCGAACGGTTCGAGGTCGTCTCCGCCGCAGTTCGTCGCTTGGGCCGAGCACGCACGAGCTGCACGCGAGCTCCGTCTCGACCGGCTCGATGCGCACCTCCCGCGCTCGTCTCACCGACCTGCATCCCCACCGGCGTTGACGAAGCCGTGAGTAGGCCCCGTCCCTCACCGATCCGACGACGTGGCTCTCGATCGTGAGATCCTCCTCGTTGGCGTGCTCGACGCCAGATCAGGCGGTGTTCGCCGCGTGGTGCCGCCCGAGACCCACGGCCGATGAAATCTCGCCGTGGGACAGGTCGACCAGTCTGACTGTCCACCACCACCCGAAGGAGCCGCCATGTCGCGCGTCCGCATCCACAACTTCTCGATCTCGCTCGACGGGTTCGCCACCGGCGAGGGGCAGGCCCTCGACACGCCGTTCGGCCACGCCGGGCATCGGCTCCACGAGTGGATGGTCGCCACTCGCTTCGGTCGCCGGGTGGTCCTCGGCGAGTCGGGCGGCACCGAGGGTGTCGATGACGCGATGGCCGAGCAGTACGGACCCGGGATCGGTGCAGAGATCATGGGCGCGGGCAAGTTCGGCCCTCCGGGCTGGCAGGACGACCCGGAGTGGCGCGGGTGGTGGGGCGACAACCCGCCGTTCCACACGCCGACGTACGTCCTGACCCACCGTCCCCGCCCGTCGTTGGAGATGGAGGGTGGCACGACGTTCCACTTCCTCGACACCGCTCCCGCGGATGCTCTCGAGGTGGCCCGTGACGCAGCCGCCGGTCAGGACGTCCGCATCGGCGGGGGCCCGACCACGGTGCGAGCGTTCATCGCTGCCGGTCTCGTGGACCACCTGCACCTCGTGCAGGTGCCGATCCTGCTCGGCCGCGGTGTCCGGTTGTGGGACGGCCTGGAGGCGTTGGAGCAGCAGTACGACGTGGAGGCGGTCTCCACGCCCAGCGGTGTCACCCACCTGACGTTCACCCGATGACGCGGTCGACCTGGCGTCGGGCTCGTCGTCGAGTCTTCGGAGGCAACGCCGCGCCGGCGATCATCTGGTCGAGCTGCTGAATATTGCCGCCCGAGAGCGCCGGGACGAGCGATCCTCCCTATGGCCGGGACATATTTCGAACGAAAGGTGTCCCCAGCGCATGGGAGAAGAATCGCCGCAACGGGATCTCGTCCTCACGATTCATCCCAGACCTCGACGAGGCCAACGGTCGACGAGGTGGGTGCTTTGCGTCCAGAAATCAACAGAGGTAAGGCGGGGGTAGATGAGCGAGGCGGGTTAAGGTCCGGTACACGACGGAGGTGAACGTAATGGCGAAGAGCACCCGCCACAGCCGAGAGGAACTGCGAGCGCTGATCCTCGACACCGGCCGGACCATGCTGCAAGAAGAAGGCCTGAGCTCAGGGGCCGAGGCTCTCACCTTCAAGCGAGTGTTCGATCGCATCGAGAGAGACACAGGGATTCGGGTCACCAATGCCTCGGTTATCCGCAGGGTGTGGGAGAGCCAGTCCGACTTCCAAACCGATGTTCTGGTGACGGTCGCCCGAGGTCAGAATGGGACGGAGATCGATCGGGCCCAACAGGCACTCGGCCCGATCCTGGCATCGATCGATCTGACCACTGTGAGGTCTCGCGATCAGGCGCTCCGAGACCTTTGCCGGCTCGGCGGTGAACTCAACGCGCAGGCCGTGCGGGAATCAACCAACTGGCCGCTCCTGATCGGGGTTTGGGCGCAGGCCGCCAGCGGGCAATCGACCGTCACCAGCAAGAAGATCGAAGTTGCGCTGTTGTCTGCTTTCGACGGATTTGCCTCTCGGATCGAATCGATCTACGGGGCGATGGTGGCAATGCTCGGTCTTCGGCTTCGGGAGGAGTTCACCCTCCGAGATTTCGTCATTGCCGAGGACTCGTTGAGTGAAGGTTATGGACTGCGCGACCGACTGGACGAAGCAGTCAGGAGAGTGATCGTGCGTCCTACGGGCCCGACCGGTGAACCGCAGGAGTGGACCATCTTCGCGGTGGCATTGGAGGGGCTGGTTCGCCAGTTCTTCGAGTTCGACCCCGACTGGTCCCCTCGTCAGGGGCAGACTGGCTGAGCCAGAAATCAACGAGCGGCGCAACTCATTCAGGCAACGTGATTGCGAATCCACCAGAGGCCGACTGCAATCAGTGCGACGGCACCGGCGACGAAGATCACGGCCTCGCTGCACTGCAGTGCCCAGTAACGACTCGACGGAAGGTACGTCACAAAAGTATGGAGGTGAAACTCATCGACGCACCGTTGTACCGCTGTTTGCGCTTGCAACGCGGGCGATCGTCCTGCCGACGGGAGACTACTGGCGCATTTGCCACACACACCCGTTCGACGTCGGAGACGAGGTGGGACGACAACACGATGCTGACCTCCCCGTCGGCGACCTTCTCCATGAGAATCTGGAGGAACTCACGACGAGCGAGCGGGTCCAAGCTGGCTACGGGCTCGTCGAGCAGGAGCAGCTCCGGCCGCTTGGCGATTGCCAAGGTCAGCGCGAGCTGGGCGCGCTGACCACCAGACAGCTTGCCTGCTCTCTGGCTCAGATCGAGGCCGAGATCCGCTATTCGATTCTTGGCTAGCTCGGCGTCCCAGCGGGGATTGAGGCGGGCGCCGAAGCGAAGATGGTCGCGGACGACATTCGATTCTGAATGACTCTGTGAGCCCGGAGGCCCGGGCACTCCCAGGGTTCCAGAAGGGCGTGTGGATGAACGACGGAACTTGCACCGGCACCTGTGTCGTCGTGTTCGATTCTGAGCCAAACGCACAGTCAGCGGTTGCGCCCATGACACGAGACGGCGGTCCACAGGTGCTCGACGTGGGAGTACACCTAGTCGGGATCGAGGCATAGCTACTACGGACGACCAAGTGTCCCCTCCCGCCGGGTGGGCGGCGTTATGGACCCTGGCTCAAATCCTATGAGGCAAACCCGATCAGAGGAACAAACGCGAGTAAGCCAACAACGAGGGTGGCCAGCGGAACCCAGTCTCCATGTGGGACCTCACGAAGTCGAAACCGCTGAGCACCATCGTCACGAAGCCGACCACCATCGTCACGAAGCCGACCACCATCGTCACGACCAACAGGGACGAGACGATGATCCGGGTGACCAGTCAGATTCGTGGCTCATCCATAAGAGGATCGCCATCGTCGTAAAGAATCCCCGAGAGCCAGCGTCGCGACAGCCCGCCTCAGACTCACTGCTCGGATCACTATGGTGCCATTGTGAACCACGTCGGAGTATCTTGCCCGGCATCGTGAGAACCGCAGGGCAATGACCCGCTGGCTGGGCATGTTTGACGAGGGTGCCCCTGACTGCCGGGTGCGAGTCATGGCCTCAGATCATCTCGGCCTTTACCCGAGGTCGAATCGAAGCCAGATACACGATGGAGAGGATGACTCCGACTATCCCGGTGAAGATCCAAAAGAGCACGATCAGGGCGATCCACATCCCCTTTGACGATCTGGCCGCAACGAATGCACCGCCAGGTCGGGAAATGGCGTCAACTAGCGCCCAAATCGGGACGACGAGTGTCACTAGGGCGATCACGAGAATGATCAAGCCGTCTGCCCCAAAGACTTCGCCCGTCACGCCGCCACCTCCCGCTCAGATGTCACGACCTTAGACCTAGCCGGTGAGCGTGCGCCTGACCGCCGGACGGATGGATCCCTATGTCGTGCTGCTGAACCGGAGCAGTGATCTGGCTCGAAGTTGCCCCAGGTGCGCTGATGGCTGCCCAATTGGTGACCGTGGCTCCCATGGCGACCAAGGGGCACCCGACGGCTTGGACGCCTGCCGGGATACAACTACCTGACTCGGCGATGGTCTGACCAGAGGCGGGAACCCCAAGTCCGAGTGCCCGAGAGGACCGCCCTCCACTGCCCGCTGTGGGAATCACCTAGGTCTCTACCGGTAGCCTTTCGTGTCATGACGCCAGGCCATACGATCACTATCAGTCCAACCGCCGCTCATGTAGAAGTTCGGCTTGGCGGCCGGGTGCTCGCCACCACCGACCGAGCCATGAAGCTCGACGAGACCGGGCTGCCCTCCCGCTATTACCTCCCGCCAGACGACGTGCAGATGGATCTCCTGAGGCCCACGACGTTCCATACCAACTGTCCGTTCAAGGGTGAGGCGTCATATTGGTCTGTCGAGATCGACGGAGAGAGCCACGACGGCATCGTGTGGAGCTACGAGACGCCGACGGCTCAGGCCGCCGAAGTGAGAGGGATGTTGTCTTTCTACCCAGACCGCACCGAGGTGACAGTCGACGGTCAGTCGCTTTGAGACTGCCCACCTGTCGAGTTCGATCTCCGGCTAGTCAGCCTGCCGACTCGCAGGTGGTGGGGCAACGCCAAGGCCCGACCCTTGAAGCACCAACAGGCCCCCCTCTGTCACCCTGCCGAAAATCTGGACGGCAGACTGCCTCGGGACGCCTTGAGAGTGACCCACTGCGGCACTTCTGCCGCACCTCCCCGACCCATCCATCTCAAGTAGCGGCCAGCCACGCATACCGGATACCGATGGCCAGGACGAGAAGCCCCAGCAGTCGGCGGATTAGTGACTCAGGCAGTCGTGGCTGAAGCCGAGCGCCTGTATATCCACCAACAAGTCCACCAGCTCCGAGTGCGATCCCAACTCCCCAGTCAGGTGCGACGGAGCCGTGGTGATGAACTGAGAGCAGCAGGAAGGTCGCCACTCCGGCCACGGATGTGACGAAGGTCGATGCCAGCGTGGCTGGGGCCACCTCGGAGGGCGAGCGCCCTGATCCGATGAGTAACGGTGCCAGGATCGACCCGCCGCCGATCCCGTAGATACCGCCCACGACACCCACGATTGCCGCAGCAATACCGATGACTGCCGCCGACAGTCGCACCGTTCTTCTGAGCACCCTGCGGTCGAGAATGAGCCAGCCACCGAGCGGGACCAGCACACCAGCGATGACCACATCGAAGGCGACCGCTCCGGGCAGCAACTCCACACGGATGATCGAGCCGATGATGACCCCTGGCAGGGTGCCCAGAACCAGCAACCGGGTCAACCGGCCACCCGTCTGACCTTGCCGCCAGTAGCGATAAAGCGCACCCGGTGTCGCCACGACGTTGTAAAGGAGATTCGTCGGCGTCACCGAGGGGCTTGGCGTGCCGAGTACCCCGACCTGGAACGGCAGGAGTAGTGCCGCACCTGACACCCCGGCAGGGCTCGCCACGGTCGCCACGGTGAACGATGCCGCCAATGCAGCGACGTAGACCCAGGCTCCCGTCAGCACCCGCACACCGTACCGGGTGGGCCCCTATGGACCTGTTGGCACGGTGTCTCTACACGGCGGCTGTGGGTGAGGTATTGAAGATCGGGTGCTTCCCGAGCGCGAGCTGCCACCAGCTCTTCGGAGCAACACTCGGTGCCTGCTTGCTAGGCAGGCTGGGAGAAGACGGAGCTGCAACCTGCACAGCCTTCGTCGTCAAAGGTCCCGGTCGGTGGAAACATCTGTGGCGGTCACGGCACCGTCAGGTGGTGCTGCAAGGCGTCGAGTCGGTCGTCCCAGCCGTGGGCGAGAGCGGCGAGGTACTGCTGGGCGACCTGCACGGGTGCAGACCTCAGTCGGTAGCGCACCCGGCGGCGTTCGCCTGGCTCGGACGTGACAAGGCCCGCGTCGGCCATGATGGCGAGGTGCTTGGCGACGGCTTGCCGGGTGATCGGTAGCCGAGCGGCCAGATCCGTGGCCGTGGTCGGACCGTCGGTGGCGAGAGCGGCGAGAATGGCGCGGCGGGTGGGGTCGGCGAGCGCGACGAAGACCTGCTCGGCGACAGCCTCGATGTCAGGCTCCATCGACGTGCACGGCCAGTTCAGACAGCTCGCGCGACCAGCCCTCATGGTGGGAGTCGTAGGTGTCCCGCCGGGTGTCGACGGGAAGCTGGGCGAAGCCGGTCTCGATCAGGTGAAGGAGGGTGCCGTCGCCGTCGGGTTCGAGGGTGAACTCGACGTAAGTGCGGCGCGGGTCTGCCTCGGGCAGGTCGGGCAGACGCCACGTGTATGCGAACACCGTGGGCTCCTCGACACGCTCTACGCGCATGTCGACCGTCATGCCCCCTGCGAAGGTCATCGTGGCCGCCCCACCGGGGCGCAGGTCGATGGTCGCGCGCTCGCCGAACCACGCGCCCAGTCCCTCGGCGGTGGTGAGTGCCTTCCACACCTCGCTTGGTGTCCGAGTCAAGGTCACCGTCCGTTCGATGCGGTCGGGGAACGCCATGACTTCCTCCTTTGGCTGTGATTGTGGATTATGTCGAACATCGGTCGCCGACCCGGGGACTGCCCGGTCACGAGTGACAGTCCCCGGGGGACCGGGATCAACCGTTCTCTTCGGCGGCTCGGCGGGCGAGGTCACGCGGACTACGGTTCGGCGCGCCCGTGCCTCCCTCGACCAGCTCGCGCAGGCTGGTACCGACAAAATGATCCCAGCTGCGGCTGCACATCTCCTTGCACTCGAGCTGCTCGTCCAGGCCGCGGTGCTCAAAGGTGAGATCGCAAGAACCGTCGTCGATCGGCGTGATGGTGAAGGTAGGCTGGGTGCCCACCCAGTCCTCCATGAAAGTGCACTCGGTCACGGTCCAGCGGACGGTCGTCGGGCGGGTTGCCTCGTCAACGTGGACAAGAAGCGGCCGGTGGTCCGCCACCATGGGGAATCGCAGTTCGCCGCCGGTCATGCCCGACCCCGTCACCTGGCTCCACCAGGCGGTGAGCGCCTCGGTCGAGGTGACGGCGTCGAAGACGACTCCAGCTGGGGCGTTGATCCCGACGCTGATGCGGTAGTCGGTGCTGGTGGTCATTGAGGGCCTCCTTGAGTAGAAGTGGAATATTGCAACCTACTGATTGCTACAATATGGCAACCAGTAGGTTGCGTCAAGGCGTTGAGCAGACTGAGCCGACATTTCGGCGTACTCCGGAAATTGCAGAGGCTCCCCGAGCTCGTTCCCGGAACTGCGGCGTCACGTCCCCAGTGGCGTATTCAGTGGGCGGTGTCGAGGGAGCGGACGAGGCAGTGACGCAGCCGGACAGATTGGTTACCCAATGCAGGCAAAAGCCATGGGGGAGACCTCCTCGCCACTACCGACCTGAATCTGGCCACTGATCTTGGCACTTCCGAGCTCTCCCATATGCGTAAGGAATTGGCCCGGACAATGACCGTGGCGCCGGTCCCATGCCGCCGGTGGATGGCGCATATCGACTGGCGCTACGCGACTCCGGCAACGCCCAGCAGAGTGCCCTCGGGGTCTCTGAAGTGACCCACGACAAGACCATTCGGTGAAGTCGTGGGACCCATGACCCGGGTTCCCCCGAGTTCTTCCGCCCGCTGCAACGCCGCTCCGACATCGGGTACGCCGACGTAGAACAATGCGCGACTCTCATAGGCCGACCCGCCTCCAACGCCACCGGGAATGCCGGTTCCGTCTTCAGCGGTGATGGTGTTCACAAACCCGTAGCTCTCAGACTCCGACACTTCTTGCGCCACCGGAGACGGGACCTCGAACTCCCAGCCAAACAGTGCGCCGAAGTAGCTTCGGAGGCGAGCCGGGTCCCTACCGACGACCTCAAAATGCACAACCGGCTGTGGCATCAACGTGCCTCCTGACTTGGCGATCGGGACCGTCACTACTGCACCACAGCGAGTGCCTTTAAAGTCTGTCCCTGATCGCCGTGGCGGAGGGAACAGCTAGATCAGTGATTCCAACCTGGCTGCCATCTCTCGATAGCGGCTCACGGGAATCAAATGGACACCTTCGAATGCCTCTGACTCGTAGATGGCTTTGATGTGATTGCAGGCTATGTCCACGCCTGATCCCCGATCTCGGTCCAGCTGTCCGATGATCGGCTCGGGCACGGCCAACTGGGGTACGTCGGCCGACAGCTTCCGAGCCATCGAGGGACTCGGGAGCACCATGACTCCTGCGTAGATCGGACCGTCGAACTCGACCGATGTGCGCCATCGGAGCAGGTCCTCGATCGAGTAGGTCACCTGGGTGAGAAGAAAGTCAGCGTCCTGCTTCCAATCCGGAATGGGTCGCAGGCCGGTCGCTACGCCGAGCCTGGGTGAGTCGATCATCTCCGTGCGTTCGGCGAAGGCCCGGGCTTCGGCAATCATGGATTTGACCGTGAGGTCGTCCGAACGGGCGCCCGTCTCCGGTCGGTCACCGTACACGAATAGGAACTCGTTCACTCCATAGGCGGCTGCGGTGAGAAGATCCCTCTGGAACCCGAGGACATTCCGGTCACGAGCATTGATGCATGCGATCGATCGGCCACCCATGAGTCGTACCTCATGCGCTACCGCGATGCTCGATACCGTCGCACGGCCGATGTGGTTGTCCGGGATCAAAAAGGCGCTGGCGACCTCACTCAGCACGCCGATCTGATGACGGACGTGTGTCACGTCCGGGCGGGTGGCAGGCTCGACTTCACAGATGATCTCGAACTTCCGTGGCGGCATCACTCAACGATACGCCGGGTTCTTGGAGGGTGCCCCCTACTGCCGGAACGAGGCGCCATCGCCGTCGCCCACTGACACAGTGGGCATCGTCCTGCCGCTGAGCGGCTGGGGACTGATGTGGGCGGACCGACGCGCCCTGACTATGATCCCACCCGATGCCACTGGTCGTGCTCATCCCGGGCTATGGCGGTCGCTTTCGAGCCGTGGAGCGGTGGCGGATAGCCGTCGCACTGCGGACTCTGGCTTTGCATGGAGGCGGCAGCCTGGTAGCCAGCGGACATCGAGGCGAGGCGGAGCGACTGGCAGCGCTGGCACCGGATCACCAAGTCGACATCGAGCCAACGGCGCGATCTACCCAGGAAAACATCGAGCGTTCGATTCCATTGATCGAGGGTGCCGACCAGTTGGCCATCGCGTCTGGTCGGTTCCATGCTCGGCGAGCCAATCGCTACTTGGGGCAGTTGCGTCCCGACCTCACCGAGCGAATGGTGCCCGCCGATCGGCAGTGGTGGCGTGGGTGGTGGATTCAGATCGGTGACGCAGCCTACGAAGCCCTCCTGGCGGCGCGAATCCATGGCAGATCGGTTCGTTAGATACCATCGGCACAAGCTCCAGCCTGGCGACCGTGCCCCTGATCGCCGGACTCGGGCGTGGGATTCCGTGGATATATAGGGTTGGCGAATGTCACCATTTCCGGCTTTCAATCATTACGCCTTGACCGTTTCCGATCTCCAACGAAGCATCGAGTGGTACGAGCTCCTCTTCGAGTCGCCGCCTGTTGCGGTCATCGACGAGGACAGTTTTCGAGCGGCGATCTGGTTCGAGCCGATGTTCGCAATCCACGAAAATCGACACCAGCTCGAGGGAGACGTGTTCGATGAAGCTCGAATCGGACTCGACCACATCGCCTTTGGTTGCACCAGTCGAGGAGAACTCGAATCCTGGCCGGCACGACTCGATGCCTTGGGTATCGAGCACGGTGAGATCTTGGACCGGCCGTACGGGGCCGGTCTCGCATTCCGGGACCCGGACAACATTCAGCTCGAGTTCTTTCTGCCCATGGGCTCATAGGTCGCCGAGCAGGAGACATGCCAGGTCGTGACGCTCAGCGAGTGCGCGAGCGAGGATTGATCTGTCGGCAGCACCACTGCTGACGACAGCGGCCCGAGAAATTTGGAGATCGTACTCGTCGCTGAGGCCGGGGTGCCCACATCACCGGGTCGGCGGGAGATCCCTGGCTCCCGTTGACCCGGCCGTACGATTGCTGGATGGTTGTTCTGGCCGAGCCTTCGAGGGGACTTACAGGCACCCGCAGCTTTGGACGTCGCTGGTTGTTCGTCCCTGTTCTGCTGGCCAGTGACGCACTATTCCTCGGCTATCTCGGCTGGGTCCTACTCAGTCCCGGCGACTCCTTGATCGTCCCCACCGTGATCGTGTTTGGAATCGGGTGTGTCGTGGCAATCGCTTCGTGGATAGTCGGCGGTGGTCGGGCGATGGCTGTCGGCGTGTTCGCAATCGCGGTTGTCGCCTCAATATGGACGTTCGCCTTTTCGCTGCCAGCCTCACTGGCATGGAGCTCTGGTGCAACGCTCCAGGCGCAGGCGGCACTGACTCGGCCTGGACCAACGAAGGTGAGCCCTGCTGACGAGTCATATCTGCCGTGCTCGGTGGTCCGGAGCGGAGCTGTCGGACCGCTCGACGCCCCGTACCAGGTGTGTGTTACGTCCTTCAACAAGGTCCATATTGTTAGGTTTGTGACGCTGGAGCGTCCGTCTCGGGGAGTGGCTTACACCGATGTCGGGGATTCAAGCTTTCCCGATGAGTGTGCGAGGCACCTGATCGGGATGTGGTGGATGTTCGTCGAGGACACGAGCGGGATCGGCAACTGCCCCATCGGATATCAGTTTCAGGGAGGTCCCTGAGGAAAGCCGGACCAGGAGTCTCCCCACCGATGGCCCCCTGCCGCCGGCTCGGCGGCGCCAATCGACCTGCCACCCGACGCCACGAGTGGCAGGCCCCTCGGCCTGTTATCCGCCCTCGGCGACCCGGATGATCGTCTTGCCGGGGATGCGCCGGTCGGGGGCGAACATTGCAGGCGCGTCGGCGAGCGGCCGCACTTCCCCGACGATCGGTGTCAGCCGTCCGTCCCTCATCCGCTGGGCGAGTTCCGTGAGCCGGGACCGGTCGGCCTCGACGACGAAGAAGATGGCGCGCGACCTCGGGGTGGGCATCATCCTCCGCCTCAGGCGCCCTGGGTGACGGTGAGCCGGCCTGTAGGCGGGATTCTGTCCACCCTCTGACGAGGGTTGGGTGGCCATCCATCTGAGCGGTCCACCTGGGGGTGGTGTCCCGGATGGGACACCGGACGGGCCGTCCGCCCCCCGATTCGACCTTGCTCCGGGTGGGGTTTACCGAGCCGGCCGGGTCACCCCGGCCGCTGGTGCGCTCTTACCGCACCGTTTCACCCTTACCTGTTCGCCGCCCGGGGGCGACGCCATCGGCGGTCTGTTCTCTGTGGCACTTTCCTGCAGGTCGCCCCGACTGGCCGTTAGCCAGCACCCTGCCCTGTGGAGTCCCGACCTTCCTCGGTTCGTTCCCGACAGGAGGGGTGGCCCCCTGCCTGGTCGTTCCGCGGCCACCCGGCCGACTCACCGTCGCCTCTATCGTCGCACACACCGAAGGGTTCCCGCCCGCTCCGCCACGGCCGTCGGCGCCGCCACGCCCGTTCCGCACAAGAACTCGAAACCTCCCTTCCGCTTGGCCCACCGACAGGGCCGAGCGGAACGGCGCGCCCAGCACCGGCGGTCTACAATGCCTGGCGACACGACACGGGGGAAACAGTGGCGTGTCCGCCAGGGGTGGGGGTCGTCTGCGCGTCCACCTCGTGGGGGACGAAGACGAACCTGAGGGGGCGATACGGTGCTACAGCCGATCGGTACGAAGGACACGGGCGATGGCGAAGATTCGCTGCGTTCATGGTCTCGTGACGCAGATGAGAGGCTGGCTCGCCTCTGGGCTGCGACGGTGGTCAACTCCTCGTCGGACAGACCAGATGGCCTTCGAAGCACGTGCGGCGACCTCCAGAGGTGGCTGTCCGACGATCCGTGCCCGGACTCCGAGCTGAGAGGTCGCCTCGAGCTGCTGGCGGCCCGTTGCGGCTACCTGGCGCTCGTCCTCGTCGACTCGGATCGGCCCATGGCCGACGACGCCGCCAAGCGGTTGGAGGCGCTGCATGGCGAGTTGGCCGGATTCCGTGGTGACGTTGCCCGGGCGATGGCGGGCAGGGCACCGGCCCCGGTTCAATAGGCGCGGGCCTGCCCGCACCCACCGTCCGCCCTTCCCTCGGGCCGCCCGACGGGAGTGCCGACCGAACCGGTCACAGGGTGCCTCTATCCTGGCGCCGTGTCCCTCGAATCCCGCGCCGCACGCCTGGTGGCCGAGCACGGCGGCGCCGATGCGCTCTCCATCACCGAGCTCTACGGCCGGGTCGATCGGGCACTTCGGTCCTCGTTCCCCGACGAGGTCTGGATCACCGGCGAGATCCGGTCGATCAAGGTCCTCCCACGCGGGCACTGCTTCATCGACTTGGTCGATCCCACCAACGCCCACGACAGTGCCGCCCCGACGCTCAACGTCAAGTGCTGGTCGACCCGGTGGCGCAGCGTGCGGTCGACTCTCGACGGCCTGGGCATCGCACTCGACGCCGGCATGGTGGTGCGCGGCACGGGGAAGGGTCGAGTTCTACAAGACGCGCGGCACGGTCGATTTCATCCTCAACGAGCTCGACACCGACGCCTTGCTGGGCAAGGTCGCCGCCGAGCGCGCCCGTCTGATCAAGGCGCTCGTCGACGAGGACCTCTTCGACCGCCAGCGTCGCCTCCCGGTGCCGGTCCTTCCGATTCGGGTGGGGCTGGTGGCGAGTCCGGGGAGCGAGGGGTTCAACGACTTCCTCGGTGGCCTGCGCAACTCGGGTATGGCCTTCGAGGTGACCGTGGCGCGTACGTCCGTCCAGGGCAAGAACGCCCCCGTCCTGGTCGCCGCCGCCCTCTCGAACCTGCAGGCCGAGCCCCTTGATCTCATCGTGGTGGTGCGCGGCGGGGGGTCCAAGGCCGACCTGGCCGCATTCGACCGCGAACCGGTGGCCCGGGCCATCGCTACCTCGGCCCTGCCGGTGTGGACCGGCATCGGCCACACCGGTGACCAGTCGGTTGCCGACGAGGTGGCCAACCGCTCCTTCATCACCCCGACGGAGTGTGGCCAGGAGCTGGCCCGCCTGGCCACCGACTACTGGCGACGGGTGGAGGAGGCCGGAATCGCACTGGGTCGGATGGCACGCGATCAGGTGCTCGGTGCCGATCGGCGCTTGGCCGCGCAACAGCGGTCAGTGGCCATCGGTGCCCGCTCCCAGATCAGCCGCCACGCCGACCGCCTGAGCCATCGGGCCCGCACCCTGCGACAGGTGTCCCGGGGCCAACTCGACACCCACACCCACCGGCTGGCCACCCGGGGCGGCGTCCTGGCCGCCGCCGCCCAGCGGACACTGACCGTCGACTCCGAGGCGCTCCTCGTCCGTTCCCGTCGTATGGCGGCACTGCCCGAGCGTCGGCTCGTCGCCGAGCAGGGGCGCATCAGCCAGTGGAGTCGACTCCTCGGGGCCTATGACTACCAACGCCAGCTCGAGCGGGGGTATTCGGTGACCCGGGACCCGTCCGGCCGGGTGGTCCGGTCCGTGGCCGCGGTCGCAGCCGGCTCACGCATCCACACCCGGCTCACGGACGGCGAGCTGGTGTCCACCGTCGAGGAGACGATCGACGTGGTCGCGGCGCCGGCGCCCCAGCTGGGACGTGCGATGCCGACCACAGACGGAGAGGAAGGGAATCAGTAATGGCAACGACACGTGACAGCGGACGCACCGAACGGGGATCCGACGACGTCGGGGGGGTGGGCGACCTGAGCTACTCGGACGCCGGGGCCGAGCTCGACGCCATCATCGAGGAGTTCGAGACAGGGGTCATCGATGTCGACCGCCTGGTCGACCAGCTGCAGCGGGCGACCGACATCGTCGACGAGCTGGACCGGCGGCTCCGGCGGACCCGCATGCAGGTGGAGGAGCTGGTGCCCAGGCTCGAGGCGATCGGACAGGCCGACGCCACCGTCGTCGAGGTGATCGAGGTGGATATCGAGGACGACACGAGCGGTGACGGTCCCGCGTCAGGGGGACTGTTCTGAGCCGCCGGCCGACCGAACGCGGCCCGGCCTCAGTGGATGTTGCGCTCGCTGTCCTTCCAGTAGGGAAGGCGCAACTCACGCTTCAACACCTTGCCCGACGGGTTGCGCGGCAGCGCCTCCACGAAGTCGATCGAGGTCGGGCACTTGTAGTGGGCCAGGCGCGCCCTGGTGGCGGCGATGATGTCGGCGGCCAGCGCGTCGTCGTCCACCACGCCCGGCACTCTGACCACGACCGCCTTCACCGTCTCGCCCCATCGATCGTCCGGCACGCCGATGACGGCGGCGTCGGTCACGTCGGGATGGGCGAGTAGGGCGTTCTCCACCTCGGCCGGATACACGTTCTCCCCACCGGAGACGATCATGTCCTTGATGCGGTCGTGGAGGAAGAGGTAGCCGTCGGCATCCAGCCATCCGGCGTCACCGGTCCGGAGCCACCCGTCCCCGGACAACACCGAGGCCGTCTCGTCGGGCTTGTTCCAGTATCCCAGCATGTTCTGCTCCGACCGGGTCCAGACCTCGCCGACCGCCCCGGTGGGCTGGTCCTGCCCGGTTCCGGCGTCGACGATCCGGAGCTCCACATGGTCGAAGGGCCGGCCGGCCGACCGCAGCAACCCCGCCCGCGGCCCGTCGGGGTCGTGGTCGCCCGGCATCAGGGAGGTGATGGCACCGGTGGTCTCGGTGAGGCCATAGACCTGGGCGAAGTCGCACCCGAGGGCGGCCATCGACCGGACCAGCACGTCCTCGCTGATGGGGGAGGCTCCGTAGAACACGGTCCGGAGCGAGGACACGTCGGTGGTGGCCAGCTCCGGCGTGGCCAGCAGGAACATCAGCACGGCCGGGACGACGAAGGTCTCGGTGATCCGGTGCCGCTCGATCAGCCTCAGGGCCTCGACGGGCTCGATGTCGCGGAGGATCACCGAATGGCCACCCCGGGACATCCCGGCCAGGGCCCATCCGGTCCCCCCGATGTGGAACAGGGGCATGGCCACCAACGAGACGGTGTCCGGGCCGATGTGGAAGACCCGGTCAGCCTCGCCCAGGATGCACGAGATGTTCCGTCCCGAGATCATGGCGCCCTTGGGCAGCCCCGTGGTGCCCGAGGTGTAGAGCTGCGTCACCACGTCGTCGGGGCCGGGGTCGAACCCGGGGTCCTCGGCGGCGCCGGCGCCGACGGGCTCCCGCCAGCCGGCGAACCCGTCGAGGGGCACCCACTCGTCGACGCAGTCCACCAGGCCGCGCAGCTCTTTGGCCGCCGCTTCGAACTCCGTGCCGTAGAACAGGACCTTGGCCCGGGCGTCCTCGACGATGGCGGCCATTTCGGCGGGGGCGAGCCGCCAGTTGACCGCCACGCTGACCGCGCCCATCAGCGCGCACCCGAACATCACCTCGAAGTACTCGATGCTGTTGCGGTCGAGGAACGCCACCCGGTCGCCGACGGCCACCCCTGCCGCCGACAGTTGGCGGCTCACCTGCGTGGCCCGCTCGTAGACCTCGGCCCAGGTGAGCGTGGTCTCCCCCTGGGTCAGCATCGGCGAGTCCGGTGACACGGCCGCCCATTGGCGTAGCAACTGGGACGGCGTCCGCGGCTGTGGCCCGTCGGTTCCCGTGTCCGGCTCCGAATCCGTCATCGGATGGCTCCCCCTTGCTTGTCGAGACGCCGCCGTCACGGCTGCCGACCGTGGCCCTCGTCGCCCGTCGGCGATCGCTCGGATGGATGGTACCCCCGGCCGAAGCGCCCCGTACCGGTCACCGGCACCCGTAAGGTGGGCCGGTGACCGACGCCACCCCGAACCCACGCCACGCCACCCCTGACCGCATCTACTTCCGCCAGCTGCTGGCGGGAAGGGACTTCGCCGCCGCCGACCAGATCGCCCAGCAGATGGTCAACTTCGTCTACCTGGTCGGCGACCGGGCGACCGGCGAGGCGGTCGTCATCGATCCCGCCTACGGCGTCGACGAGCTGCTGGCCATCCTGGCGGCCGACGACATGACCTGCGTGGGTGCCCTGGCCACCCACTACCACCCCGACCACGTGGGCGGGGACATGATGGGTTGGGGGATCGAGGGGATCAGCCGACTGCTCGAGCTGGCGCCGGTGCCGGTCCACGTCCAGGCGGACGAGGCACCCTGGGTGGTCCGGTCCACCGGGGTGGGCCAGGCCGACCTGGTCACCCACGCGGGGGGTGACGTGATCGAGGTCGGCTCGATCCCCGTCACGATGGTCCATACGCCCGGGCACACCCCGGGCAGCCAGTGCTTCCTCGTCGAAGGCCGGCTCATCGCCGGCGACACCCTGTTCCTCGACGGGTGCGGGCGCACCGACCTGCCCGGGGGTGACCCCGAGGCGATGTACGAGTCGCTGACCACCCGGCTGGCCCGGGTACCCGACGACACCGTCCTCTACCCCGGACACCTCTACTCGCCGGACCCGTCGGCGACCATGGGCCACACCCGGGCGCACAACTACGTCTTCCGCCTGAGCACGCCCGAGCAGTGGATGACCATGTTCGGCCGCTGAGCCCAAGCCGTCGGCCCGGCGGACATCCCGGGCGGCGGGTTGCCCCTACGATGCCGACCATGAGCGAACCCCTCTCGCCAGATTCCACCGTCGTGGTGGTCGGCGCGTCGTTGGCCGGCCTGCGGGCCGCCGAGGAGATCCGCCACGAGGGCCATGGCGGCCCGGTCATCATCGTGGGCGACGAGATCCATGCCCCCTACGATCGTCCGCCGCTGTCCAAGCAGTTCCTGGCCGGCACCTGGGACGTGGCCAGGATCCACCACCACGCACCGGACAAGCTGGACACGCTGGGCCTCGAGTTCCGCCTCGGTCGACGGGCCGTCTCGCTCGACACGGACAGCCGCACCGTCGCCTGCGACGACGGGACCACACTGCACTACGACGGCCTGATCCTCGCCACCGGGACGACGGCCCGCCACCTGCCCGGCACCGAGGCGATGCCGACCGTACGGGTCCTGCGCACCCTCGACGACGCGGTGGGCATCCGTGGCGACCTGGCCTCGGCGGGGGAGGGGGCCAGACTGGTGGTCATCGGGGCCGGGTTCATCGGGTCGGAGGTGGCGTCCACCTGCCATGCCCTCGGCGCCCGGGTGACGGTGGTCGAGGCGCTCCCGACACCGCTGGCCCGGGTACTGGGCCACGAGATGGGGGAGACCTGCGCCGCGCTCCACCGCCAGAACGACGTCACCCTTCTCACCGGGGTCGGAGTCGACCGCCTGTCCAGCCAACCGGGCCCGGCCGACCCGGTCGTGGTCCACCTGACGGACGGGACCGACCTCGGCGCCGACGTCGTGGTGGTGGGCATCGGGGTGGCTCCAACGGTGGAGTGGCTGGAGGGGTCGGGCCTGACGCTCGACAACGGCGTGGTGTGCGACGAGACCTTGTTCGCCGGCGACCGTGTGGTGGCGGCCGGCGACGTGGCCCGATGGAGCCATCCGGGCCTCGGTGAGCAGCTCCGGGTGGAGCACTGGACCAATGCCGCCGAGGGCGGGGCCGCCGCCGCCCGCAACCTCCTGGCCGGGCGGTCGGCGGCCCAGCCCTACGACCCCATCCCGTTCTTCTGGTCGGACCAGTACCAGACCAAGATCCAGGTCATCGGGGTGCCCGGTCCCGACGACGAGGTGGTCGTGGCGGACGGCGCCACCGATGCGTCGAAGTTCGTGGCCCTCTACCGCCGGGGCGACCGGCTCCGGGCGGTGCTGGCGTTCAGCCAGCCCCGCCAGCTGATGGCCTACCGGCCCCTGCTGGCGGCCGGTGCCTCGTTCGACGAGGCCCTGGCGCTGTCACGATCCTGACGGCCGATCGGTGAGGAGACGGGCCGCCGGTGCCGGGCCCGGAACTGACGGGTGAAGGCCAGTGCCCCGGCGATCTGGTCGGCGGAGGGCTCGATCCCGCCGTAGGTCCAACGCTCGACCAGCCGGGCCGTCCCGCGCAGCTCGTCGCGGTGGTCGGGGTCCGCCACCGCCAGCCGCTCGCCGTAGGCGGTGAGGGTCTCGTTGCCCGCTCGCGCTCTCCCCAGACGCAGGCCACCCTGTTCCAGATCGGAGGCGATCTGGTGGGCCCAGGTGGCCGGCCGGCGCCGCCGCCGGCGCCCGAGCTCGACGACCGCCACCGCCACCGCCGCCACGACCCCGATGGGGATCCACGGCAGATGGGCCAGGAACCGGCCGGCAGTGTGGGCGAGGACGGACCCCGGGCTGGGATTGGCCAGGGGCACGTTGGCTGTGGGATCGAAGTTCTGCCACCCGTATCCGGGGAACCACACCTGGACCCAGGCGTGGGCGTCCTTGGCCTGGACGTCGTAGAGGTCGGTGATGGGGTCGTAGGAGCCGGGGACGTAGCCGACGGTCTCCCGCGCCGCGATGCCGAGTGAGCGCAGCATGACGACCGTGGCGGTGGAGATCTGCTCGCAGAACCCGCGTCGGGTTCCGAACAGGAAGCTGTCGACGGCGTCGGCCCGGGCCGGGAGGGGCGGGATGTCGGTGGTGTAGGTGACGTGTGACGACATCCATTGCTCGATGGCTTCGACCTTGTCGTAGGTGAGTGGGTTGCTGTCACCGGGTGCCCCGATGCCGGCCACGATCTGCTCGGCCAGCGCCTTGACCCGAGGGTAGGGGTGGGGCAGCTGCAGGTCGCGTGCCTCCACCGCGGGCGGCAGCTGGGTCAGGTCGTTCGGGGAAGTGGGCGGGAGGGCCGAGGTGGCGTCCCGGAGCTGCTGGGCGGTGGCGGTGATGTCGTCGGATACCACCGTGTACACGGTGCCGGCCCCCATCGAGGCAGCCGAGACGATGGTGCCGTCGCCGGTCAGGAACAAGGAGCGGGACTGCACGTAGACACGCTGGGCGTTGTCGGCGTGGAACACCAGGTTGGGCCCGGACTGGGCCAGATAGAAGGTCTGGATGTCGGTGGTGCCGGCCGTCGCCGGGGCCTGCTGGTCGCTACTCAGGGGGATGTCGAACGGCGGCCCGGACTCCAGCTTCACCAGGCCCTTGCCCGTCGGCGCTGATGTCCAGCTCTGGCCGTCCCAGGTGTCGTAGGTCTGGCCGACCCAGAACGAAGGCCGGCCCGCCCGGACCCGCAGGACGGTCTGGTCGCCGAGCGACGCGCGGATCCCGGTGTCGAGGGACTTGGCGAACCCGAGATACCCACCCACCCCGGTGCGGCCCGATGGGCTGGCGGCGTGGGCGGGCAGGGACGGTGATCCGTCGGTGAGGTTGTTGGAGGTGTCGACGGGCGACGAGTTGGTGGCCGACGAGGGGAAGATCAGCGACGCCGAGACCGACGGCGCCGGAAGCACGGAGATGACCACCACCGCCACCAACGCCACCGCCACGCCGGCCGCGGCCAGGGTCAGCCACGGTACGCCCCGGGTCCCCGACATCGACTGCCACATCGTGACCAGGCCCCACACCCCGCACACCACCCAGGCCACCACGTAGACGCCGAGGGCGAGGTCCACCGACTGGGCGGCCGCCACCGCCATGAGCGCCGCCGAGCCCGCCAGCGAGTACGCCACGTCCCGACGGGCAGGGACGTCGAAGGCGTGGGTGCACAGGACCCAGGCGAAGAGCACGGCCAGCGGAGCCTCGACCGTGGAGATGTCGCCGGGGGTGGCGGTATGGCTGACCCGGGCGATGAACCACACGAAGCCACCGACGGCGCACACGGCCAGGATGGGCTTGACGGCCATCCAGGGCTTGGTCCGCTGCCGGTACGACAGCACGTTCCCGACCACGGTGGCGAACACGGCGAAGACGGCGAACGGTGCGCCCAGCTCGCCCTGGCTCCAGCAGGCGCCGATGGCGACGACCACGGTGGCCGTCGCCGCCGTCCGGAACGGCACCGAGTGCTCGGGGGCCCCGGGCCGGTTGGCCTGGACGATGCGCTGCCACAACGTCACGGCCGGCGCCTCGCGTGACGGCCACGGGCGCGGGTGCCGTCGCCGGGCGCCATCACCGGACCTGCCGCCGGACGTGCCACCGCCCGGGCCAGCCGCCGTCCGAGGTCGACCCGGTCGCGCACCATGCGGATCACGTGGCCGTCGGCCTCGAGTGTCCCGAGGATGACCGGCCGGCCGCTGGCCAGCGCACGACCGATGGTGGCCATGGCCCGCTCTGCCGCCAGCCTCCGCCTCGGCCGGGTCGGGTGGGAGGACGACGTCGACGACCACCGGATCGTCGGTGCGCCGCTCGGTCTCCCGGACCATCAGCGTGCCCGGTGTGCGAGGTGGCGGGCCAGTGCACCGAGTGCCGGGCGTCCCCGGCCCGGTAGGGGCGCACCCCCCGCGGCTCGCCGGCCGTGGCCGGCACCCACAGCGGGGCCTCTCCGGGCGCATGGTCCCCCTCGGTCTCGAGTCGGCCCGCTCTCACCCGTCCGGGGTGCCACGTGCAGGGGACGGGGGAGCGGCGACCTCGATCTCCCGTGCCCACCACAGGATGCCGAAGGGCGCACACGACGCCACCTCCACCGTCACCGACTCGAGCATGCCCCGCCGGTCCGGGGTCACGGTCACCTCCACCCGGCGGGAACCGTGCGGCTGGGCCCTCGGCCCGGGCGGCCGGCCCCACCGGGTACCGGGGGCGCACCCGGAGCGGGCCGTTGGCCTCCATCTCCAGCGTCACCGGTCGCCCGGCCTCGGCGTCGGACGGCGACCCGGTGCAGGTGACCGCGGCCCGCCGGGCCGGGAAGGCCGGCATGACCAGACCGACGAGGAGCACGGCCGCCAACAGCGCCCCGAGGGCCTGGACCCAACCCGACCCGCTGGAGTGGGCCACGCCGGCCCAGGCCAGGACGGCCACCACGCTTCCGGCCACCGGACCGAGCCATGCCACCGGGTGGAGGCGGCTCCGGACCTTGGACCCCCCGGGAAGTCGCTCTGCGGCCGTCGCACGGCGGGGCCCGACAGCCTCCAGGACAGGGCGATGCCCGACAGCATGATCGCCAGGCCGACGGCGGCACCGAAGGGCACCGCCCGTGGACCGAAGCGCGGCCCGGGCGACGACCACGCCGCCCACGCCGCCCACGACACCGACGACGACGGCCAGGCCCGTCCGCCAACCGGTTCGGCCGGTGGTCGGGATCCGGCTGGCTCACGTCGCCGGAACGGGTGCTTCGGCGATGATGCGGCCGACGAGTGCCGGGCCCTTCACCGCCGCTCCCCTCGGCGACCAGCCGGTGGGCCAGGCAGGCCACGGCCACCGCCTGGATGTCCTGGGGCGTCACATAGGCCCTGGCGTTGAGCACGGCGTAGGCCTGGGCGGAGCGGATGAGCGAGATGGCGGCCCGGGGGCTGGCCCCGAGGCGCACCGTGCCCGCCGTCCGGGTGGCCCGCACCAGCGATACGGCGTACTCGGCCACCGAGGTGACCACCTGGACCAGGGTGGTGGCGTTGATGGCCCGCTCCCACTGGGCCGGATCGGCCACCGGCACCATGGTGTCGAGGGCGTACCGCCCGCCCTGGTGGAGCACCAGGCGGGTCTCGACCTCGGCGTCGGGGTAGCCGATGGACGTGGACACGCCGAACCGGTCGAGCTGGCTCTCCACCAGCGGGTAGGTGCCGAGCTGGCCGATCGGGTTCTGCGTGCCGATCACCAGGTGGGGCCGCGGGAGCGGCCACGACTCGCCGTCGAGGGAGACCTGCTGTTCCTCCATGGCCTCGAGCAGCGCCGACTGGGTACGCGGCGGTGTCCGGTTGAGCTCGTCGAGCAGGACGACGTGGCCGAAGACGGGACCGGGCCGGAACTCCCATGTGGCGGTGTCGGGGGAGAAGACGGTGACCCCGGTGACGTCGGAGGGGAGCAGATCGGGATGGCCCTGGACCCGCGACAGCTGCACCCCCAGGGCGGTGGCCAGGGCCCGTGCCAGCACCGTCTTGCCCACGCCGGGCACGTCCTCGATGAGGAGGTGGTTGCCCGACAGGGCGGCCACGACGGCGAAGGTCACCGCCCTCGGCGTGCCCAAGAGCACGCCCGACAGGGCGTGGTGGAGGGTTCTCGACAGGGCCACCGCCTCGTCGATGGACGGGCGCGCCGCCTCGAGGGGCACCGCCGGCTCGGCTCCGACCGTCCCGATGTCCGTGCTCATCCGATCCCCTGATTTCCCTGCATGTGCCCCTTGCATCGGCTCGTGATCGCCGAGCGTGGCGTCCCACCCACCCTAGGCGTTACCAGGGCTGTTCTTCAATGGTCGGCCCGGCTCGGGGCCCATCCGGGACCGGCCCGCCCGGGTGTCGTGCCAGCCACCGGCGGTGCGTGGGGCCGGGCGTGGCGGTCGGTCAGAAGTCGAGGGCCGACAGCTCGGGGATGGTGCCCTCGGAGCGGGCCCGGGCCTCGAGCCACCGCTGGCGCTGGTGGTCGCGTGCGGTCGTCGCCGATGGCCGGCTCGACCACCCGGCACGGTGCCCACGCCGCACCGACCTCGTCCTCGTCGGCCCAGGTGCCCACGGCCATGCCGGCCAGGTAGGCCGCTCCCAGGGTGGTGGCCTCGGCGACCGGGGCGATCTCGACCGACCGGCCGCAGGCGTCGGCCAGGGCCTGGGTGAACACCGCGTTGGCCGACATGCCCCCGTCGACCCGGAGGGACCCGATGGGCAGGCCCGAGTCGGACGCAGCCGCCTCGACGAGGTCGGCTCCCCGGTGGGCCACACCTTCGAGCACGGCGCGCACCAGCTCGGGCCGTCCGCTCCCGCGGGTGAGCCCCACGAAAGTGCCTCGGGCACCGAAGTCCCAGACGGGCGTGCCCAGCCCCAGCAGGGCGGGCACGAACCAGACGTCCCCGGTGTCGTCGCAGCGCGCCGCCACCTCGTCCGACTCGGCGGCGGAGTCGATGATGGCCAGGTCGTCGCGCAACCATTCCACGCAGGTGCCGGCGGACAGCATGATGGCTTCGACCCCCCAGGTGACGACACCGCCCCGCCGCCAGGCGATGATGGGGATGGTGCCGGCCGGACCCCGGGCCGCCTGGTCCGGGCGCGTCGGGCCCGACGCACTGGTCGAGCATGCCTCCGGTGCCGAAGGTGGCCTTGGCCAGACCGGGCCGGGTGCAGCCCTGGCCGATGAGCGACGCCTGCTGGTCCCCGGCCATGCCGGCCAGCACCGGGCTGCCGTCCAGGATGTCGGCATGCCCCATGGCGCCCGAGGAGTCGACGATGGAAGGAAGGACGGCGTCGGGGATGCGGAGGTGCTCCAGGATCTCGGGGCTCCATCCCGAACCGTCGGCATAGGTGAGCCCGGTCACGCCGGCGTTGGAGGCGTCGGTGATGTGGAGTCGCCCCGCCGACAGCGTCCACGCCACCCAGGTGTCCACCGTGCCGAACGCCAGCTCGCCGCGTTCGGACCGGGCGCGGTCGGGGTCGGCCAGGTCGAGCAGCGCCGCCAGCTTGGTGGCCGAGGCGTTCGGCGCCACCCGGATCCCCTTGGCCTGGAGCTCGAGGCAGGTGCCCACCGTGCGGAGGTCCTGCCAGCCCAGGCCCGGCGCCACCGGCTCCCCCGTGCGGCGGTCCCACACGATGGTCGACGCCCGCTGGTTGGCGATGCCCACCGCCTCCACCGGGCCCGCCTCGGCCAGCGTGGCCGTTGCCACCGATGTCACGGCCTCGGCCATGGCCCGGGCGTCGAACTCGACCAGGCCCGGGAACGGGGTGTCGGGGAGCACCGGTATGTGGTGGATGTGCTCGACGGTGCCGTCGGGCCTCACCACCGCCCCGCGGACCCCCGAGGTCCCGACATCGACCACCAGGACGCTCACGGCCAGGGCACCTCCCCGAACGGGCTGTCCAGGCCGAGCTTGCCCGGATTGAGGATGCCACGGGGGTCGAGCGCGTCCTTGACGGCCGCCAGGACGTCGAAGCCGGACCCGAGCGCCGGGCGGAGGAACCGGGCCCGGTTGAGGCCGATGCCGTGGTGGTGGCTGATGGCCCCGCCGGCGGCCATGGTGGCCCTGGTGACCTCGTCCCAGGCCCGCCGGTAGTACGCCGCCGCCCAGGCCCCGGTCGGAGGTGTCGCGCGCCGTCGGGCGGCCGGCCGGCGAAGGTGAAGTACAGGCAGGCGCCGTCGGTGTAGGCGTGGCTCTGGTGGGAGGAGGCGACCAGGGTGCCCTCGACCCCGCCGAGCGCGCCGAGCACGGCGTCGTAGAGGCCGGGAAGCGCACTCCAGCGGGCCGACGACCTCCACGGTGTCGACCACGATGCCGGCCCGCCACAGGGGGGCCAGGGCGGAGACGTCGTTGCGATGGGCGAGCCACCGGTCGACGAGTCCGTCGTCGTCCAGCCGCCCCGCCTCCGCGGCACTCGGCGTCGACCACCGCCAGGGTGGCATCGACGATGCCGGGGTCGGCCTCGTCCAGCACGATCAGGACGTTGGTGTCGGGGAGGTCGAAGGACCGGGCCGACTCGGTGGCGTCGTAGAGGCGGAGGACGGCCGGGGTGGCCCCGCGACGGAGGATGCGCCGGCAGGCGTCGAGGCCGGCCGCGAACGAGGTGAACCCGAAGGCCCGCCGACCCTCGCCGGTCGGGAGCGGGTGGACCCGGAACCGTCCCTCGGTGATGACGCCGAGGGTGCCCTCGCTGCCGACGAACAGTTGGGTCAGGTCGGGGCCGGTGGCCGAACGCGGGGCGTGGCCGCCGGTCCTCACCACCCGGCCGTCGGCCAGCACCACCTCGAGCCCGATGACCATGTCCTCGATCTTCCCGTACCGGTTGGAGTACTGGCCCGCGCCGCGGCAGGCCAGCCAGCCCCCGACGGTAGAGAGGTCCATCGACTGGGGCCAGTGCCCCAGGGTGAGCTGGTGGTCCCCCCGCAGGCCGGACTCGACGTCGGGCCCGAAGGTACCGGCCCGCAGGTCGGCCACCAGCGAGGCCGGATCGACGTCCCCGATGCCGGACAGCCCGCACATGTCGAGGGCGACCCCTCCGTGGAGCGGGACCGAGGCGCCGCACACGCCGCTGCGGCCCCCGGCTGCCGTCACCGGGAACCCGCTCGTCGTGGCACAGGGCCAGCACCGCGGCCACCTGGGCGGTGTCGGTGGGCCGGGCGATGACGGCCGGGCGGGACGGGACCTCGCCGCGGGTGGCCCACCCGATGGCCAGCGGCCACCAGTCCCGACCGGCCTCGGCCCGCTCGTCGTCGAGGTCGGACACCTCGGCGCACGCCCCGGCCAGCCGCCGGCGGAAGCCGTCGTCGACGGCTGGCCGGCTACCTCCCAGGTGGTCGACGACACCGTCCGGCTGCGGCATCGATCGGAGTCACCGGGGTGGGTCGGGTCATCCGGCCTCCGTCGTGGTGTGGGCCGTGGGGACCGTGCTCCCGGTGGGCACCGACGGCGCGTCGGGATCGAGCCCGGCCGTGGTGAGCTCGTGGCGGACCCGCGCCGCGTACGCCGCGGCCTCCGCCGCCATCCGCCCGGCGTCCCAGCCCAGGTCCGGTCCGATCAGCGCGGCCACGTCGGCTGCCGACCGCGCCGCGGCCCGGGCGTCGCGGAGGGACGCCCGGGTGCGGCGGTCGAGGACGTCGGCCACCGTGGTGGCCATCTCCGCCCGCACGGCGTAGAGGGCCTCGGCCCGGAGGTAGTCCAGCCCGTCCACCAGCGGTTCGAGCAGGGCCGGTCGGGTGCCGACCAGCGCCAGCACGTCCGGGGTCTCCGACCCGTAACGACCGGCCAGATGGGCGGCGATCCTGGCCGCCCGGTCGGCCTCGGACCGCCCGCGCCGGCCGGCCCCCGGCCTGCGCCGGCGCGTGGACGCCGCCACCGGCCCCCCGCAGGCGCAGGTCCTTGGTCACGCACCGCAGGGAGCGCCTCCCAAGGGACGACGCCACCGCGTCCACGGTGTCCTCGGCCATCTTCCGGTAGGTCGTGAGCTTGCCGCCGGTGACGGTGACCATCCCGCCCTTCGAGGTCCGGACGGTATGCCGGCGCGACAGGTCGGCGGTCCGCTCGCTGGGGGCGTGTCGGCCCTCGACCGGGGCCAGCAGCGGACGCAGCCCGCTCCAGATGCCGGTGATGTCGCCCCGGCCGATGGGCGCGGTACTGATGGCGTTGGCCGCCGACAGGATGTAGTCGACGTCGTCGGGCAGGCAGCTCGGATCGTCGAGCGGCCCGTCCCACGCCGTATCGGTGGTCCCGAGGTAGACCTGGTCCCCCCACGACACCACGAAGATGGAGCGGTGGTCCTCCCGGACCGGGATCACCGCGGCGATGTCGCACGGGAAGACGTGCTCGTGGAACGGTGATGTGGATCCCCTTGGCCGGGCGGATGGAGTGGGGGTCGTGATGCTCCTCCAGCGCCCGGACCCGGTCCGACCAGACTCCGGCGGCGTTGACCACCACCGAGGCGCGGATCTCGAAGGGGAGGCCACCGACCGGGCGCGACCCTGGCCCCCGAGACGGTGCCGTCGGGTCTGGTGACCAGGTCGGTCACGGGCGCATGGTTGGCTGCCACCGCGCCGTGGTCGAGGACCGCGGTCCGGAGGACGGCCAGGGTGAGCCGGGCGTCGTCGGCCCGCGCATCCCAGTAGAGGAAGCCGGCGGCCAGCCGGTCGGCCCGGAGGTTGGGCATGTGGTCGAGCGCCTGGGCCCTCGACACCTTCTCGTGCCGGCGACCGATGCGCATGCCACCGGTCAGGTCGTAGAGCCACAGGGCGGTCCGGTAGACGCGGGCCACGCCCCGGTTGACCACGCCCTCCTTCCCGAACAGGGGGATGAGGAAGGGGAGCGGGGACACCAGATGGGGGGCGTTGTCGAGCAGTCGCTGGCGCTCGGCCAGGTTCTCGTAGACCAGGCGGTACTCCCGCTGCTGGAGGTAGCGGAGGCCCCCGTGGATCAGCTTGGACGACTTCGACGACGTCCCCGAGGCGAAGTCGTCCATCTCCACCAGCGCCGTCCGCAGGCCCCGGCTGGCGGCGTCCAGCGCCACGCCCGCCCCGGTGATGCCACCCCCGACGACGAGCACGTCGAACGGTTCGGCGGCCAGGCGGCCGAGCGCGTCGTCCCGGTCGAACCGGCCCTTGACCGGGTCGGCGACGCGGTCGGGATCCGGCATGGCCAAAGCCTGCCACAGGTCGGACAGGGCCCCGGCCGGACCGGCGCCACCGGCGCGGCCGTCCGCGCCCCGTCCCGCCACTTCTACAATCATTGTTGAAGAACAATCATTGGTGATACCGTGGACCACCATGAGGACACCGGAGGAGCTCACCGAAGTGTTCCGGTCCAGTGGCCGCAAGGTCACGGCCCAGCGCCAGTGCATCTTCCGTGTCCTCCAGGGGAACGTGACCCACCCGTCGGCCGAGGCGGTGCACGCCATGGTCAGCCGCGAGATGGAGACCGTCTCGCTGAAGACGGTGTACCAGACCCTCCACGATCTGGCCGAGCTCGAGGAGATCGCCCCGCTCGACGTGGGGACGGGCATGACCCGCTTCGATCCCAACGTGGACCATCCCCATCACCACCTGGTGTGCCGGCAGTGCGGCAGCGTCCGTGACCTCCTCACCCCCTTCCCCGAGCTGCAGATCCCCGAGGGCGCCGAGCTCGGGTACGAGGTGGGCTCGGCGGAGATCGTCTTCCGGGGCCTGTGCCCCGAGTGCCAGGCGCCGAAGCGGTCCCGCCGCCCGGCCGCCACGGCCGGCCACTAGGTGTCCCGGCGGCCCGAGCTCATCACCAACCAACTCGTGGAATCGTCCACGACCGTCACACCCAGGAAAGGAACACCGTGCCAGCACTGAAAGACAGCAAGACGGAGGGAAACCTCAAAGAGGCGTTCGCCGGAGAGAGCCAGGCCAATCGCCGCTACCTGTACTTCGCCCAGAAGGCGGACGTCGAGGGCTACCCCGACGTCGCCGCCCTGTTCCGCTCGGTCGCCGAGGGGGAGACCGGTCACGCCTTCGGTCACTTCGATTTCCTGAAGGAGGTCGGTGACCCCGTCACCGGCGTGCCGGTGGGCCCGACCGAGGACAACCTGAAGTCCGCCGTCGAGGGCGAGACCTACGAGTACTCGGAGATGTACCCGGGATTCGCCCGCACGGCGCGGGACGAAGGGTTCGACGAGATCGCCGAATGGTTCGAGACCCTGGCCCGGGCGGAGAAGAGCCACGCCGGCCGCTTCACCGAGGGGCTGGCCTCGGTCGCCTGATCCGACGGGTCGGCGCCCTCACGGGGCGCCCCTGCGTCCGGCCGGCCCCGGGGATCGACCCGGGGCCGGCCGTTGCGCTCACCGACCACGACGCACGGCGGCGCGGGACCGACCATGGTTCCCGTCGAGCCGTACGGAGGCCCGAGGAGGGCAGCCCATGACCGCGACACGACCGCTCACGCTCGACGACATCGCCGATCAGCGCGCCTACGAGCGCGAACGGGACGAGTTCCGCTCCCAGGTGATCGCCGTGAAGAAGCTGCGGAGGATCAGCATCGGTCCGGTCGTGACGGTGACCTTCGAGAGCCGGATGACCATGCGGTTCCAGGTGCAGGAGATGGCCCGGGCCGAGCGGATGGTGTCCGACCAGCAGATCCAGCACGAGCTCGACGTCTACAACCGCCTACTGCCGGCACCGGCGGAGCTGTCGGCCACGCTGTTCCTCGAGCTCACCACCGAGGCCGAGCTTCGGACCTGGCTCCCCCGCCTGGTCGGGATCGAGCGCTCGTGCGAGTTCCGGATCGGGTCGGGCGACCTGGTCGAGGTGGTCCCCTCCACCCCCGATCAGGAGCACGAGGCCCAGCTGACCCGGGAGACCACCACCTCGGCCGTGCACTACGTGCGCTTCCACTTCACCGAGGCACAGGTGGCCGCCTTCTCCTCCCAGCCGGTGGCCCTGGCCGTCAACCATCCCGAGTACCCCGACGGCCTGCCCGGGACGTCCCTGGGCGATGCCACCCGGGGGGAGCTCGCCGGCGACCTCGCCGGAGAGTAACCACGCCTCGTCGGTCAGGAGCGCTCAGCGACCCTCGAAATGCGGAGGTCGTCGCGACAGCGAGGCGTCGATCCCCTCGGCGAAGTCCCGGGTCTCCATCAGACGGAGCTGCTGGTGCCCTTCGTCGGCCACGGCGGCGACGAACCGGGCCACCAGCTCGGCCCGTTGGGTGGCGCGGATCGACTGGACGGCCAGGGGGGCCGACCGGGCGATCTCGTCGGCCAGCACGTGCGCACCGGTTCGGGGGTCCTCGGCCAAGCGGTCGCACAGCCCGATGCGGAGCGCCTCGTCCCCGTCGATGCGGCGCCCGGTGGTCAACAGCTCGAGGGCGTGCTGGTGACCGACGGCCCGGGGGAGCGTGACCGACAGGCCGAAGCCCTGGTGGAACCCGAGCCGGGCGAAGTTGGCCGAGAACCGGCTGGACGGTGATGCCACCCGGAAGTCGCCGGCCATGGCCAGCCCCAGCCCGCCACCGACGGCGGCCCCCTGGACGGCGACCACCACCGGCAGCGGGCCCTCCATCAGCTCGACGGCCCGGCCGTAGAGCTCGTCCAGGCCCTCGGCGGTCGGGCGGCCCGATGTCCCGAAGTCGAGTCCGGCGCAGAAGTGACGGCCCTCCGAGCAGAGCACAACCGCCCGACAGGCCTGTGCCGCCGCCCAGCCGACGGCGGCGACCACGTCACCGAGCAGGGACGCGTCGAAGTAATTGGCCGGTGGACGGTGCAGCTCGACCTCGCCGACGTAGTTGTGGCGGAGGTCCACGGTGACATCGCCGAACGTGCCGTTCATGCCGGACCCGCACCGGGGACCGGACCGGTGGCGGTCGCCGGGGGGCCGCCGGGCCCATCCGCCGTCACTTCGGCCATGACCTCGGCGGTGTGCTGGCCGCTCAACGCCGCCGGCCTGCGCACGGTCGGCCCGGGGTGGCGTGAGAACCGCACCGGTTGGGGGATCACCTTGTACCGACCGGCGACCGGATGGTCGTCGTCGGGGAGGGCATCGACCAGCTGCTCGAGGGAGGGGACCTCCGAGGCCGGCACCCCGGCCGACCGGCAGAACCCCATCCACTCGGCCGTGGTCCGCCGGCCGATGATGGCGGCCACCTCGTGGTAGAGGGAGTCGGCGTGTTCGATCCGCGCCCGTGCCGTGCGGATCCTGTCGTCGGCGGCCAGGTCGTGGCGGCCGCCGGCCCGGAAGATGTCCTCGAAGTTCCTGCGGGTATAGGGGAGCACGCTGATCCAGCCGTCGAGGGTCCGTTGCGGGCGTCGCTCGGGGCTCAGGATCCGTTGGTAGCCCGGTGGCCCCTGGGGCGGCCGCCCGGTGGCCGATCCGGCGTGCTCGACCAGTGTGAACGCCGTCATGACGTCGACCATGGGCACCTCGACCCGCTGTCCCTCGCCGGATCGCTCCCGGTGGAGCAGCGCCGCCATCACGGCGTAGGCGATGGTCAGCCCGCTGACCTTGTCGGCGATCAAGGTGGGCACGAACCGGGGCTCGCCCCCGACCCGCCGGAACGTGTCCGGCAACCCGGTCGCCGCCTGGATCACATCGTCGTACGCCGGAGCGTCGGCCATGTCCGAGTCGATGGGATATCCCTGGGCCTGGCAGTAGACGATGTCCGGGCGCACCGCGACGATGTCGTCGTAGGCCAGGCCCAGCCGGCCCAGCGTGGCAGGCCGGAGGTTGGTGACCAGGACCTGGCAGGTGGCGGCGATGCGGAGGAGCGCGTCATGCCCCTCGCCGGTCTTGAGGTCGAGCACCACATTGCGTTTGTTGCGGAGCAGGTTGAGGGCCACGCCGCCCAGCTCGGGATGCGGTCCAGCGGTCATCACCCGGCTGAGCGTCCCCCTCGGGTCCTCGACGGTGATGACGTCGGCACCCAGGTCGCCGAAGATCTGCGTGGCCAGCGGCCCCATCACGATCGACGTGATGTCGAGCACCCGGATGCCCTCGAGTGGACCTGTCGGGGTTGCGGGCATCGGTGCCTCCCTTCCGCCACGCCGTCGTCACGAACCGGTCGCCTGCGAGCCGAGCGACCGGCCAGCACAGTATGGGGTGCAGGACACACCGGGCGGTATCGCTCCACCCCTTCCGGGCCCACCGGGACCCGACGGTCCTAGAGGTAGGCCAGGTGGACCGCCACCTCGGGGGTGTTGATCCGGAAGGTGAGGCTCTCTTCGATGTAGAGGTCGACCGATGTCGCATCGGCGCTGCGGTAGCCGATCGAGAAGTCCTCGCCGACGGTCAGCTCGAAGTCCCCACCCCGCCGGCTGAGTACCACGGCGCCATCCACCGCCGGTGCCCACACCACCGGGCCGTCGAGGATCTGGCGGAGGTGCTCGAAGACCGGGTAGCCGCCGTGCTCGGTGGTCTCGGTGACCCCGGTGTAGCAACGGGCCCCGAGGGCGATGGCGAACGGCCCGCTCACATCAGCGGCCCGGAGTGCGGCCACCGCCCGGGCCACATGCTCGGGATAGCGGCTGTAGTCCTCGCTGATGGCGACCTTCTCGTGGGGGGAGGCGGGGATGATGCCGGTGATGCCGCCCTCCTCGTAGCCGTGGAACACCAGGTGGTCCTCGGCCAGTGCCGCCATGCGCGCCGCCGCGATCACGGCGTCGAGGTCGAGGTCGGCAGCGCCGCGCTCGGCGGCGGCCAGCTCGTCGCGGTCAAGGGTGAAGCCCGAGCGCAGCTCCACGAGGGGGGCGACCCGGCGGCGTGCCACCTCGACCGTCCCGAGCCCACCGCTGACCAGCACGTCGATCCGGCCGGTGTCCACGGAGGAATGTCCCCATCCGAGCGGGCCGGTGAAGTCGACCAGCCGCCGGGCCGCCAGGTACAACTTGAGCGAGCGGGTCGCCTCGTCGTCGATCTGGGTCCAGGCGTCGGTGGTGACCGGAGCCAGCTCTCGCATCAGATGGTTCATGGTTGCTCCTGTCTCCAAGCCTCGAGTGTCGGTGTGTCCCGCACCCCGGGCTCGAGGCCGGCACCGGTGCCGCCCGCCCCCGCCGAGGGACGGGGTCAGTGTAGGTCGCAGGCGAATCCACCCCAACTGGTACCCGTTGCCGGCGCCGTCAACCCAGGGCGGGGAGGGGGACGGCGCCCGAGCACCGGGCGGGCACCGGTGGGGCCCCGGCAAGGTGGGGTCCGGCCCGGCCAGGTGGAGGACAGCTCGTGGTGGCGCTCCCGCGCAAGGTGTACCCCCCAGGGTCTTCCTTGTCGCCCAGGGTGGGCGGCCCTGACCGGAGTCCATCGGACACACCGGCAGCGACGCACCCGAGCACGCCTGTGCCGAGATGCAGGACAGAAAGGCAACGTCTGTGAGCACGACCACCACGACCATCGTCGGGAACCTGACCCGGGACCCTGAGATCCGCTACACCCGCGAGGGCCAGGCGACCACCTCCCTGGGGGTGGCGGTCAACCGCCGCTGGCAGAACCGGGCCACGAACGAGTGGGAGGAGTCGACGTCCTTCTTCGACGTCGTGACGTGGCGCGACCTGGCGGAGAACGTGGCCCTCAGCCTCACCAAGGGAATGCGGGTGGTCGTGACGGGGCGCCTGGAACAGCGGAGCTGGGAGACCGAGGACGGGGACCGGCGCTTCAAGGTCGAGATCGTCGCCGACGAGGTGGGCGCCAGCCTGCGGTTCGCCACCGTCGACGTGCACCGGACCGAGCGCCACCAGGCCGAAGACGCCTCGGCCGGAGCCGGGTCCGTCGACGACCCGCTCGGTTCGCTCGACGCCCCCACCTGAGGTGCCGGCCCCGATCGCCCCGGGACCGGACGCGGTGCGGTTCGGCTGCTCGGTCCGGCTGACCAAGCACGAGGTGTTCGCCGCCTGCCAGGCCCTGGCCGATGCCGACCGCCACCTGGTGCGGGCCGGCCGCACCGACGAGGCCGCAGCCCTGGCCGACCTGTTCACGCTCCTGGAGGCACGCCTGGCCGGCGCGCTCGGCCCTGCCGCGGGCCAGGCTCTGGCTGTCAGCCCTGGTCGGGCTGGTATTCGAGCGACAGTGAATTCACGCAGTAGCGCTGACCGGTCGGCGCCGGGCCGTCGGGGAACACGTGGCCGAGGTGGCCACCGCAGCGTGCGCAGGTGATCTCCGTCCGCCGCATCCCGAAGGCCCGGTCCTCGTGCTCCTCGATGGCACCGGCCTCGAGGGCCCGATAGAAGCTGGGCCATCCCGATCCGGACTCGAACTTGGTGTCGCTGGGGAACAGGGACGCACCACAGCCCGCACAGGTGAACATGCCACTGCCCTCGACGTGCAACAGCTCGCCCGACCAGGCCGGTTCGGTGCCCTTCTGACGGAGGACGGCGTAGCGCTCGGGGGACAACTTCGCCTTCCACTCCTCGTCGGTCAGCTCCACCCGGCCGCCCGCCTCCGTACTCCTCGTCTCGCTCATCGCAGTCCTCTCACTCATCGTGGGCTTCTCGCCCATTCCACACCCTTGGGCCCCGAACGACATCCGGGCCCCCCGGGATCGTCGCCCCCACCCGGCACCGTGTGCAACGTCGGGGGACCCCTCGGTGTTCCCGGTGACGGGCTCCATCCGAGCCCGCTCCCCACCGGCGCCCCACTCCTGCGGGGGGCTCCGCACCCAGGGGCCCGGCCGGGGCCGTTTGCTAACGTCGCGTCAGATCCCGCCGGAACCGTCCCGGGCGCACCCCGGTGCCCCGATCCCTGCCGTGTCCGGGTACGACCCGCCGATTCGACGCCACAGGACGACGCCATCATGGACCTTCGAGACCGACCCGAGGACGAGGCCTTCCGCAAGGAGATCCGGTCCTGGCTCGACCACCATGTGACCGGGGACTTCGCCGCCCTCGGCGGTCGTGGAGGATCCGGCGACGAGACCTTCGGCTTCGAGACCCGCCTCGAGTGGGAGAAGGAGCTGGCTCGGGACGGATGGACCTGCATCGGATGGCCGGTGGAGTACGGCGGCCGGGGGGAGTCCATTCCCCACCAGGTGATCTTCAACGAGGAGTACGTGCGGGCCAAGGCGCCCGGACGGGTGAGTGTGCTGGGGGAGGGCCTGATCGGGCCGACCATCATCCAGTACGGGACGCCGGAGCAGAAGGCCCGGTTCCTGCCGCCCATCGTGAGCGGGGCCGAGCTCTGGTGCCAGGGGTACTCGGAGCCGAACGCCGGGAGCGACCTCGCCAATGTCCAGACCAAGGCGGTGCTCGACGGCGACGAATGGGTGATCACCGGCCAGAAGGTGTGGACCTCGCTCGCCCACCAGGCCGACTGGTGCTTCGCGGTGTGCCGGACCGAGCCGGGCTCTGTCCGGCACCACGGGCTCTCCTACCTCCTCGTGCCCATGGACCAGCCCGGGGTCGAGGTCAGGCCGATCACCCAGCTCACCCGCACGTCCGAGTTCAACGAGGTCTTCTTCGACGGGGCCCGCACCAGGGCCGAGCACGTGGTCGGTGCCGTCGGGGACGGATGGAGGGTGGCACTGGCCACGCTGGCCTTCGAACGGGGGGTCGGCCTGCTCGGTCACCAGGTGTCGTTCCGACGCGAGCTCGACCATCTCTTCGACGTGGCCCGGGCCAACGGATCAGCGGCCGACCCGCTGATCCGCCAGCGCCTGGCCCGCTCGTATGTCGAGCTGGAGATCCTGCGCTTCAACACGCTGCGCAGCCTGTCCGGCTACGACGGTCCGGTGGCACCGCCCGAGGCATCCATCATCAAGCTGTACTGGGGGAGCTGGCACCGGCGCCTGGGCGAGCTGGCCATGGACGTCGAGGGCATGGCCGGCCTGGTCACCGACGGGTATCCCTACGAGCTCGACGCCGTGCAGCGCACCTTCTTGTTCAGCCGCTCGGAGACGATCTACGGCGGGTCCAACGAGATCCAGAGGAACATCATCGGCGAGCGGGTCCTCGGCCTGCCGCCCGAACCCAAGGGGACTGCCTGATGACCGATGCCGTGTCCAGCGTGCCGACCCCGTCGCTCCCGCCGGCCCCGGCCCCCCCGGCCGGCCACGGTCTGCTGGCCGGGAAGATCGTGGTGATCACGGCGGCCGCCGGAACCGGCATCGGCTTCGCCACGGCCAAGCGGTGCATCGAGGAGGGTGCCACGGTGGTGGTCTCCGACGCCCACGAGCGCCGCCTGGGTGAGGCGGCCGACACCCTGGCCGGGTTGCCGGGGTCGGAGGGCGAGCGGCCCCTGGCGGTGCCGTGCAACGTCACCGATGAGGCCCAGGTGCAACGGCTCTACGACGCCGCCGTCGAACGGCACGGTCGGTTCGACGTGGCGGTGAACAATGCGGGCCTGGGGGGCCAGGTGGCCGTGGTGGACATGACCGACGAGCAGTGGGCCCTGGTGCTCGACGTCACGCTGACCGGCACGTTCCGGTGCACCAGGGCCGCGCTCCGGCACTTCTACGCCCGCGGTGGCGGCGGGGTCATCGTGAACAACGCCTCGGTCTTGGGCTGGCGTGCCCAGGCCGGCCAGGCGCACTATGCGGCGGCCAAGGCCGGGGTGATGGCGCTCACCCGCTGCACCGCGGTCGAGGCCGCACCTCACGGCGTCCGCATCAACGCCGTGTCACCGAGCCTGGCCCTCCATCCGTTCCTCAACAAGGTGATGGCCGACGAGGAGCTGGCCGAGCTCAGCCGGCGGGAAGTGCTGGGCCGAGGAGCCGAAGTCTGGGAGGTGGCCAACGTGATCGCCTTCCTCGCCTCCGAATACTCCACGTTCATGACCGGTGAGGTGGTCTCGGTGAGCAGCCAGCACCCGTGAGGTCCGGTTGCCCACCCTGCCCGCCCTGTCCGCCCGGCTGGTGGGGTGGGGGGAGCCATGCAGTACCCTGACGACGTGTCAGACATCGCGGATCCGCGAGGGGATCTCCAATGGGGAACCATCCCCGGCCTGGTGGAAGATGCCGCCGCCCGATTCGGCGGCCAGGAGGCCCTGGTCGATCCCCACGGGCCCGGTGGCACCACCATCCGGCTGGCGTACGACCAGCTCGCCGAGCAGGTGGCCACCGCCACCCGGGCCATCGTGGCCAACGGCATCGACCGCGGGGACAGGGTGGCCATCTGGGCGCCGAACTGCGCCGAGTGGGTCGTTGCCGCACTCGGGGCCGTCGGTGCCGGCGCCCTGCTGGTCCCGCTCAACACCCGGTTCAAGGGGACCGAGGCGGCGTACGTCCTGCGTGAGTCGGGCGCCAGGTTGCTCTTCACCGTGCAGGGGTTCCTCGGCACGGACTACCCCCAGATGCTGGACGAGGCCGTGGCCGCCGGACAGAAGGTGCCCGAGCTCGAACGGGTGGTGGTGCTGCGGACCGGGGACGGCCAGCCGCGGCCGAAGACGTCGGCGGGGGACCAGGTCGTCGACTGGCAGGTCTTCCTCCACGAAGGTGGCCTCTGTTCGGCCGACGTCGCTGCCGGGCGGACCGCCTCGATCACCGCCGGCGATCTCTCCGACCTGGTGTTCACCTCGGGCACCACCGGGCACCCCAAGGGGGCCATGACCACCCACGGCCAGACCCTGCGCACCTTTGCCACCTGGTCCGAGGTCGTGGGCCTGCGCCAGGGGGACCGCTACCTGATCGTCAATCCGTTCTTCCACACCTTCGGCTACAAGGCGGGGATCCTGGCGTGCCTGATGACGGGCGCCACCATGGTGCCCGAGCCGGTCTTCGACGTCGACCGGCTGCTGACCCGGATCGAGGAGGAGCGCATCTCGGTGCTGCCCGGCCCACCGACCATCTTCCAGGCGATCCTCGACCACCCGGACCGCAAGGGGTACGACCTGTCCTCGCTGCGCCTGGTCGTCACCGGTGCCGCCCTGGTCCCCGTGGAGTTGGTCGAGCAGCTGTGGTCGGACCTGGGCGTCGAGACGGTGCTCACCGCCTACGGCCTGACCGAGGCCAGCGGCACCGTCACCATGTGCCGGCGCGGGGACGCCGCCGAGGTCATCGCCGGCACGTCGGGACGGGCCATCCCCGACGTCGAGGTGCGCATCGTCGACCCGGGGGGGACCGACGTGGCAACCGGTGAGCCGGGCGAGATCGTCGTGCGTGGCTACAACGTGATGCGGGGCTACTTCAACGACGCCGAGGCCACCGACGCGGCCGTCGACCGCGACGGATGGCTCCATACCGGCGATATCGGGGTGATGGACTCGGCGGGAAACGTGGCCATCACCGACCGACTCAAGGACATGTATGTGAGCGGCGGTTTCAACGTCTACCCGGCCGAGGTCGAGGCGGTCCTCCGGCTCCACCCCGCAGTGGGCCAGGTGGCGGTCATCGGGGTTCCCGACCGTCGCATGGGCGAGGTGGGCATGGCCCTGGTCGTGCCGGCGTCGGGGGATGGACCCGAGGACCTCCAGGGCGAGCTGGTGGACTGGGCCAGGGAACGGCTGGCCAACTACAAGGTCCCGAGGTCCGTGGTGGCGTTGGCGTCCCTGCCGACCAACGCCAGCGGCAAGGTGCTGAAGCGGGAGCTGCGGCTGCAGTACGCATCGCCGGACTGACGATCGTCTGGTTCACCGATCCATCCGCCCATGTCTCCAACCACACATCCATCCGCCCGACGGTCGTTTGCCCGGGCCCGCATTCGAAACGAACAAGGAGGGGTGCCATGCGAGGCATCGTCTATACCGGTGACGGCGTCGAGGTCACGGACCAACTGAGCATCGGGGACCCGGGCCCGACCGAGGTCCGGGTGGCCATCGGCGCCGCCGGGGTCTGCCACAGCGATCTGTCGGTCATCAACGGCACCATCCCCTGGAAGGCCCCGTCCGTCCTCGGGCACGAGGGCGCCGGCGTGGTCGAGGCGGTGGGGTCCGAGGTCCGCTCGGTCAAGGCCGGCGACCACGTGGTGATCGCCACCCTGGCCAGCTGCGGCACCTGCCGCGCCTGTGCCACCGGTCACCCCACCTGGTGCGTGAAGACCCTCGGGAACGTGTCCCAGCCGTTCACCTTCAAGGGGGAGCCGGCATCGAACTTCGCCGCTACGTCGGTGTTCGCCGAGTCCACCATCGTCAAGGAGGTCCAGGCGGTCAAGATCTCCAAGGACGTGCCGATGACCTCGGCCTGCCTGATCGGTTGCGGGGTGCTCACCGGAGTCGGCTCGGTGCTCAACCGGGCCAAGGTCCAACCGGGTGAGACGGCCGCCGTGTTCGGCGTGGGCGGGGTCGGACTCAACGTGATCCAGGGACTGCGCCTGGCCGCCGCCAGCCGCATCATCGCCGTGGACACGCTGGCCTCCAAGGAGAGCCTGGCCCGCCAGTTCGGCGCCACCCACTTCGTCGATGCATCCGCCACCGACGCCGTGGCTGCCATCCGTGCGCTGGTCCCGCCAGGGCCGGACCAGGTGACAGGGGCGCTGGGCTGGACCGGAGGAGTGAACTGGTCGTTCGACTGCGTCGGGCACCCGGCCGTGCTCCGCAACGCCCTCGACGTCCTCGACTGGGGTGGCAACGCCCTGGCCATCGGAATCCCGCCCCAGGGCACCGAGGTGGCCGTCGACGTGAACGCCCTCGCCTATGTGGATCGCGGGCTGCTCGGCTGCCGGTACGGGTCGTCACGGCCACACCACGACATCCCGCTCATGGTGGAGCTCTACCTGTCGGGCAGGCTGATGCTGGACGAGCTGGTCACCGAGCAGCGCCCGGTCGAGGGATTCCGCGAGATCGTCGAGGACATGGAGGCCGGCAAGCTGGCGCGCGGGGTGCTGACCTTCTGAGTGACAGCGGCTGAAGGCCGGGTGTCGGGCCGCCGGGCGGATACGCCCCGGACGGCGCTGTTACAGTCGGCACCGATATGACGGCGCGTCAGATAGAGGGGTCCTTCGACACGGTCGTCGACGTGCTCGCCGCCGCCGCCGCGGTCAACCCCGACGTCGAGGCCTATGTCGAGCCCGAGACGGAGTCGCGCGGGCGCCGCCACCTGACCTTCGCCGGATGGGACCGGGCCGCCGACGGTGTCGCCACCCTCTTCGCCGACCATGGGGTCACCCGCGGTTCGGTGGTGTGCCTGCTCGTGCCGAGCTCCATCGACTACATGGTCTGCTACGCCGCCGCCGCCCGACTGGGTGCGGTCACGTCAGGAGTCAACCTCCGACTGGGTCGCCACGAGGTGGGATCGATCATCGATCGCACCCGTCCGACGCTGACCGTGGTGGACGACGACGCCCCGCTCCCGGAGGGCCCGGCCGGCGTGGTGCTGGCCCGGTCCGTCGCCATGGAGGCGGCCACCGCCGGTCCCCGGGCCCCCCGGACCGACCTCGAGGGCACGGACCCGGTGGCGGTGGTGTGGACCAGCGGGACCACCGGGCTCCCCAAGGGGGCGGTCTTCGACCATCGCAACCTGGCCGCGGTGGCGGCCGGCACCGACGTCTTGTCGGCGACCGGCGACCGGCGCCTGTCGCCGCTCCCGTTCGCCCACGTGGGTTCGATGACCCGCACCTGGGACGAGATCGTCCACGGGGTGACGACGGTGATCACCCCCACCCCGTGGCGGGCGGCCGACGCCATCGCCATCATGGCCACAGAGCGGATCACCGTCGCCCAGGGGGTTCCCACGCAGTGGTCCCTGGTGCTGGCCCACCCGGACTTCGACGCCGCCGACCTCACCTCGCTCCGGATCGCCGGGACGGGGGCGGCGAGGGTGCCCCCCGAGTTGGTGGCATCGATGCGTGAGCGCCTGGGCGTGCCGGTGGTGGTGCGCTACACCTCGACCGAGGCGTCGTTGGGGACCGGCACCGTGCCCGGCGACCCCGACCGAATGGTGGCCACCACGGTCGGGCGTCCGGTACCCGGCGTCTCGCTGGCGGTGGTGGACGACCGTGGTCACCCGGTGGGTGCCGGCGAGGTCGGGAGGGTCTGCCTCCGGTCACCGGCCGTCATGCGGGGCTACTGGGGTGGCCCGCCCACCGGCCCGGGCGCCGACGGCGTGGTCTACGACCGCGACGCCACCCGGGCCGTCCTGTCCCCGGACGGATGGCTCACCACCGGTGACTTCGGCTTCCTCGACGAGGGGGCCGCCCTGCATCTGGCCGGCCGGGCCAACGAGCTCTACATCCGGGGTGGCTACAACGTCTACCCGGCCGAGGTGGAAGGTGTGCTGGGCGGGCACCCGGCGGTCGGACAGATCGCCGTGGTGGGCGCTCCCGACCCGGTCCTGGGCGAGATCGGGGTGGCCTTCGTGGTGCCGTCGGGGAGTGGTCCCGCCGACCCGGGCGCCCTGCTGACCGAGCTGCGGGCCCGGGCCCGGGCGTCCCTGGCGGACTACAAGGCCCCCGACCGACTGGTGGTGGCCGAGACCCTCCCCCTCACCTCGATGATGAAGGTAGACAAGAGGATCCTGACCGAGCAGGCCATGGCCCTGACGACGGCCGGTGCCCCCGGGGTCGGCCGGGCCGCCGGGGCCTCCGACCACGACCACGACCACGACCACGACCACCCGCGACAGACGAACGGAGCCCACGCAACATGACCGGACGATCAGTACCCGCCGAGGGCGGGGTGACGGACGACCCGATCCGCATCGGGACCATGCTCTACACACTGGTCGAGCCGCACCGTGGCCACGAGGTGGCGTACAACCGCTGGTACGAGCGGGACCACTTCTACGCCGGTTGCCAGATCGGTGCCTACAACTTCTCCGGGGCGAGGTTCGTGGCCACCGCACCCCACAAGGCGCTCCGCCTCCCCGAGGCCGGGTCCGATCCCGGGCCGATGGTGGCCGATCCGCAGATCGGCAGCTACCTGGGGCTGTACTTCGTGCTCGACCGGCACCACGACGAGTGGAACCGGTGGGCGGTCGATCAGGTCAACGCCCTCCACGCCGCCGGGCGCATGTTCGAGCAGCGTGACCACATCCACACCGGGCTCTACCGCTTCGAATGGGAGCACCGCCGCGACGAGGACGGGGTGCCGGCCGAGCTCACCTTGGACCACCGGTTCCCCGGGATGGTCTCGGTCTTCATCGACCCGGCTGACGGCGTCGAACCCGACCGGATCAGCGCCTGGTACCGCGACGGGTTCCTGCCGTCGGTGCTCCCCGGCTCAGCGGTGGCCACCGTCTTGGCCTTCAGCCCGCTGCCCCTGCTGGCCGACGCCCCCGGCGACGTGCCCCGCTCCGACGAGGCGGACCGGCGGGTGCTCCTCCTCTTCTTCCTCGACGAGGATCCGGCCGGCTCGTGGGAGTCCGTCTTCGCCCACCAGGGCGACCAGCTGGCCACCGCCGGGTTGGGTCGGGTGACGTGGGCTTCCCCGTTCATCGGCACCGTCCCCGGCACCGACACGTACACCGACCGTCTCTGGGCCGAGCCGGCCTCATGACCGACTTCATCGACGAGTTGGAGGCCAGGACGACGGCGCGGGGCTGGGTGGGGGCGCCGACCCTGTGGGGGCTGATCGAGCGGCGGGCCGAGGCCACTCCGGATGCCGTGTTGGCCCACGAGGACACCGGCCGGGAGCTGACGTTCGCCGAGTACCACCAGGCCAGCCTGCGGGCCGCCGCCGGGCTGCACGCCGACCACGGAGTGGGACGCGACACCGGGGTGAGCTGGGAGCTGCCCACCTGGAACGAATCGCTGGTGCTCGTCGGGGCGCTCTCCCGCCTCGGGGCACGTCAGAACCCGCTCATCCCCATCTACCGCGGGCGCGAGGTCGGCTTCATCACCGAACAGAGCGGGGCGTCGCTGCTGATCGTCCCGACCGTCTACCGCGGGTTCGACTACAAGGCCATGGCCGACGAGGTGGCCGCCGAGCGGTCCGGGCTCTCCGTCCTGGTGGTGGACCGGGACCTCCCGGCCGGTGACCCTTCCGGTCTTCCCGACGTCGCCGCACCCCCGGCGGCCGCAGCCGAGGCTCCGGTCCGGTGGCTCTTCTACACCTCGGGGACCACGGCCGACCCCAAGGGCGCGCCGCACACCGACCTCACCGTGATGGCGCCGGCGCTGGCCATGGCCGAGTGCCTGGACATCGGGCCCGACGACGTGTCGGCGCTGATCTTCCCCTTCACCCACATCGGGGGGATCGGCTGGCTCATCGCCGCGCTGATGACCGGGTGCACGCTGTTGACCACCGAGGTGTTCGACCCGAAGACGACGCCGGGCTTCCTGGCCGCCAACGGGGTCACCCTGGCCGGGTCGGGGACGCCGTTCCACATGGCCTATCTGGCCGCCCAACGGGCCAGTGACGGCGACGCACCCATCTTCCCGTCCATCCGCTCGTATCCGGGTGGCGGGGCGCCGAAGCCTCCCCAACTCCACCACGACCTCAAGCGCGAGATCGGGGGCGTGGGCATCGTGTCGGGCTACGGGCTCACCGAGGCGCCCATCGTGGTGATGGCCACCGACCGCGATCCCGACCAGAAGCTGGCCGACACCGAGGGCAGACCCACCCCCGGCGTCGAGCTGATCGTGGTGGGGCTGGACGGGAAGCGGGCAGGCCCGGGCGAGGAGGGGGAGATCCGGTTGAAGGGGCCCCAGGTCATCCGGGGCTATCTCGATCCCTCCCTCGACGCCGATGCCTTCGACGCCGACGGCTACTTTCGCTCCGGCGACCTCGGGATCGTCGACCCGGACGGGTATGTGACCATCACGGGGCGCCTCAAGGACGTGATCATCCGCCACGGTGAGAACATCTCGGCCAAAGAGGTCGAGGACCTGCTGTACGCCCATCCCGCCGTGGCCGATGTGGCCGTCATCGGCCTGCCCGACCCGGTCACCGGCGAGCGGGCGTGTGCGGTGGTGGCCGTCGCCCCCGGCGCGGCGTTCGGGTTCGACGACATGGTGGCGTACCTGAAGGGCGAGGGCCTGCGGGCCCAGGCCATCCCCGAGCAACTCGAGCTGTTGGAGACGGTGCCGCGCAATCCGGCGGGCAAGATCCTCAAGCACACGCTGCGCGAGCAGTTCGCGCCCAAACCACAGACCTAGGAGCAACATCATGAGTCCGATCCAACGGGTGACACTGGGCCAGGGCGGCACCGAGCACGACGCCGCTGACGCCACCATCAGCTCGTTCACCGGCCGGCGCTTCGTCGACAAGGTGGCGGTGATCACCGGGGCCGGCTCCGGCATCGGCCGGGCTGTCGCATTCCGGCTGGCCCGGGAAGGGGCGAAGGTCGCCGCGCTCGACGTGGCCGAAGACGCCCTGGCCACCACCGTCTCGGCGATCGTCGCCGAGGGGGGCACGGCGTCGGCCTACCGCTGTGACGTCACCTCCGAGTCGTCGGTCGGCGACGCGGTGGCCAAGCTGGCTGCCGACCTCGGCGCACCCACCGTGGTCTGCAACGTGGCCGGTATCGGAGGGTTCTTCAACACCGTGGACATGCCGCTCGACCGGTGGGAGAAGATCCTCGCCGTCAACCTCACCGGCCCCTTCCTGGTGTGCCGGGCCACCCTGCCCTACCTGCTCGAGGCGGGCGGATCCATCGTCAATGTGGCTTCGAACACGGCACTGATGGGACAGTCGTACTCCGCCGCCTACTGCGCCTCCAAGGCCGGCCTGTTGATGTTCTCCAAGGCGTTGGCCGCCGAGTTCCTGTCGCGTGGGGTCCGGGTCAACGTGGTCGCCCCCGGCGGCGTGGACACCCCACTGATCGGGACCTTCGAACTCCCCGAAGGGGCGGACTTCAAGGAACTGACGAAGATCATGACGCCGATGGGATTCTCCACGCCGGCCGAGATCGCGGCGTCCGTGGCGTTCATCGCGTCGGATGAGTCGTCGTACACCACCGGCGCGGTGCTCTCGGTCGACGGTGGGCTCACCGTCTGAATCGGGGGCCGGCCGGCCCGCCGATCGGGCCCGGGTTGAGGTCGGGGTTGAGGTCGGGGTCGGGGTCCGAGCCGGTGCCGCTCCTTCGGTCGCCCGTGCCAAGATGGTCCGGTCCACCGCCAGGTCCTCGGCACGGCACGGGAGCGCAATGACCACGATACGACCGGTTGCCGGTTGGGAGACTGACTTCGACGTACTCAGCCCCGAGTACGTGAGCGATCCCTTCGCCATCTGGGACGAGCTGCGCCACGACTGCCCGATCGCCCACACGGACCGGCGGGGCAGCACGTGGCTTCCGACCAGATACGACGACGTGGTGGCGCTGGCTCACGATATCGGGCACTTCAGCTCCCTCGAGATCTCGGTCATCCCGTTCGACGGCGTGCCGGCCGAGGAGCCGGTCCTCCAGTACGGCCTCCCGCCCATCTCGGCGGACCCGCCGCTGCACACCTGGACCCGCCGCCTCCTTCTGCCCTGGTTCTCGCACCGTCGGGTCGAGCAGTACGAGCCGATGACCCGCGCCCTGTGCCGTGAGCTCCTCGACGGCATCGTGCCCACCGGCGGGGCCGATGCCGCCCGCGACTACGCCCAGCAGATCCCCGTCCGGGTCATCGCCGCCATCCTGGGCGTGCCGAGCTCGCTGTCGGACACCTTCACCGGGTGGGTGCGCGACGTGCTGGAGTTCGCCGACGATCCCGAGCGGCGTCGCCGGGGAGCCACCGGGCTCATCGAGTTCTTCGTCAGCGAGGTGGCCCGCCGCAAGTCAGAGCCGGGCGACGATCTGCTCAGCGACCTGCTGCACAGCACAGCCGACGGCGAGCCGGTCGAGGAGAGCGTGGTGCTGGGGGTGGCAGCTCTGGTACTGATCGCCGGCGTTGACACCACGTGGAGTGCCATCGGATCCTCCCTCTGGCACCTGGCCACCCATCCCGAGGATCGCGACCGCCTGGTGGCGGACCCCGACGCCATGCCGTTGGCCATCGAGGAGCTCCTCCGTGCCTACTCCCCGGTGACGATGGCCCGGGTGGTCACCGGGGATGTCGAGTTCGGGGGCTGCCCGATGAAGGCCGGGGACAAGGTGCTGATGAACTTCCCCGCCGCCAACCGCGACCCTGCCGCCTTCGACAACGCCGATCAGGTCGTCCTCGACCGCGAGCTCAACCGTCACGTCGCCTTCGGATCGGGCATCCATCGCTGTGCCGGTTCCAATCTGGCCCGCATGGAGCTCCGGGTGGCGCTGGAGGAGTGGCTCGCCCGGATCCCGACCTTCCGTCTCGCCGACCGTGCCGACGTGACCTGGGCGGGTGGTCAGGTGCGCGGGCCCCGGCAGCTCCCCGTGGCCTTCCCGTGAGGATCCGGGTCGACCCTGACAAATGCCAGGGCCATGCCCGCTGCTACGGCCTGGCACCCCAACTGTTCAACGTCGACGATTACGGACTGTCCACGGTGGTTGGTGACGGCGCCGTCCCCGACGGTCTGGAGGACCGGGCCCGATTGGCCATCGCCAACTGTCCTGAGTTCGCCATATCCGAGGTCGCCGACTGACTGTTGGGTCCGGTTGGAGAGCTCCGGCCAAGGGAGGCGTATCCGGTTGGAGAGCCCCGGCCGAGGGAGGCGGATCCGGTTGACGCCGCCAATTGTTTTCCAGATTACATACTAGGAGTTTGTTATTTAGAATTAAATTATCGGGAGAAAGCCCGAGGCCGGCATTACCGGGACGGAGGCCTCGGCCGTCACCACCAGGACAGGCAGCCGTTGGCGAAGCAACTCAGCCGGCAGGACGACTCAGGAGAGACGTTCGACGATCATGGCCATGCCCTGGCCCCCACCCACGCACATCGACTCGAGGCCGATGGTCTTGCCGGTGTCTTCCAGGGCGTTGAGCAATGTGGTCATGATGCGGGCGCCGGTTTGACCGAACGGATGGCCCAGGGCGATCGCCCCGCCCTTGACGTTCAACTTGTCATAGCTGATACCCAGCTCCTTGGCGGAGGGGACCACCTGGGCGGCGAAGGCCTCGTTGATCTCGACCAGGTCGATGTCGTCGATGGTCATGTTCGCCCGTGCGAGCGTCTGGCGGATGGCGTCGACGGGGCCGAGGCCCATGATCTCGGGGTCGAGCCCCGACACCCCGCTGGCCACGATGCGGGCGAGCGGGGTGATGCCGAGCTCGCGGGCCTTGGTGTCGCTCATCACGATCACGGCAGCGGCTCCGTCGTTGAGCGGACACGCGTTCCCGGCCGTGACGGTCCCACCCTCGCGGAACACGGGCCTGAGGCCGGCCAGGCCCTCGAGTGTCGTCCCCGGTCGCGGCCCGTCGTCCTTGGTCACCACTGCTCCGCTCGGCGTGGTCACCGGGATGATCTCCCGTTCGAAGAAGCCGGATTCCTGGGCAGCCACGGCGCGGGTCTGGGACTGGACGGCGAACTCGTCCTGCTCCTGGCGGCTGACCTTCTTGTACTCGGCCACGTTCTCGGCGGTCTGTCCCATGGCGATGTAGACGTCCGGGAGACCGGCGAGTGGCGTCCAAGGATCTCCCGCCGCCGGGGTGCGGGCGACGGTACGGGCTTCGGCCTCGGCGAACAGGGGGTTGTGGGGGCCGGTGTCGGCAGCACCGTGCAGGTAGCGGCTGACCGTCTCGACGCCGGCGGCGACGAAGATGTCGCCTTCGCCGGCCCGAATGGCGTGGGCGGCCATCCGGATGGTCTGCAGCGAGGACGAGCAGTACCGGTTGACGGTCACGCCGGGAACATTGGGCAGGCCGGCGAGTAGCGCGGCCACACGACCGATGTTGTAGCCGGCCTCACCGCCGGGTTGGCCCGATCCCATGATCACGTCCTCGACGGTCTGGGGGTCGAGTTGGGGGACCTTGGCCAGGACCTCACGGATGACGAGCGCAGCCAGGTCGTCGGGCCGGCATTCGATGAGGGAACCCTTGTTGGCCCGTCCGATCGGTGTGCGTCCGGTGGCGACGATGACGGCTTCGGGCATGTGTGGCTCCTCGGGACTGGGCGGCAGGGCCGCGTCTTCGGATGGGAACTGTGGCGAACTGTCGGTTACCGGATGGTAACCATAGCGGGCACCCAGGGCCGGACCGGCCGGCACCGCCCAGCGGGCAGGCTACATGGCGCGGCGTTTCAGCCGCCTCCCGGCACCGACGGCCGGTCGGCCTCCCGGTGGCGCCCGGCACGCGCCGAATGTAACGTGTTCTAGTCGTGGGCGCCGATCGTCGGTCGGACGTCGACGGCCTGACGCCGGCATCGTTCTACAGTGCAGGGGCCCGGGAGCGCCCAGGACGCACTGATGTCGGACCGGGCACGCACAATCGGGAGGGACCCATGGAGATCGGCTACACCCAGGAGCAAGAGGCGCTCCGCAATCAGCTGCGCGAGTACTACGCCAACCTGTTGACCCCTGAGGTGGAGGCCCAGTTGGCGGAGAGCCACGGGATCGGCCCCCATATGCGGCGTGTCGTGAAACAGATGGCCGAGGACGGTTGGCTCGGCATCGGTTGGCCCACCGAATACGGGGGCCAGGGCCGCTCCGCCATCGAGCAGTACATCTTCTTCGACGAGTCGATGCGGGCCGGCGCCCCGGTGCCGATGCTCACCATCAACACCGTCGGCCCCACCATCATGCAGTTCGGGACCCAGGAGCAGAAGGACTTCTTCCTCCCGAAGATCCTGGCCGGCGAGATCCACTTCTGCATCGGGTACACCGAGCCCGAATCGGGGACCGACCTGGCCTCGCTGCAGACCCGGGCCGTGCGGGACGGCGACGAGTACGTCATCAACGGTCAGAAGATCTACACGTCACTGGCCGGTGGAGCCGACTACATCTGGTTGGCCACCAGGACCGATCCCGAGGTCGCCAAGCACAAGGGCATCTCGATGTTCATCGTGCCGATGGACACCCCCGGTATCAAGGTCGTGCCCATGCATCTGCTCGGTGATCACAACATCAACTACACGTTCTACGAGGATGTCCGGGTGCCGGCGACGAATCTGGTGGGCGGGGAGAACGCCGGCTGGTCGCTCATCACCAACCAGCTCAATCACGAGCGGGTGACCCTCTGCTCGTCAGGCATCATCGAGCGGGCCCTGAACGACGTCCGGGCCTGGGCCCAGACCACGAAGCTCGCCGACGGGCGTCGGGTCATCGATCAGGAGTGGGTGCAGGTCCACCTGGCCCGTATCTACTCACGGCTCGAATTCCTCAAGCTGATCAACTGGAAGGTGGCGTGGACCGCCACCCAGGGTCACCTCGACGTGGCCGACGCCTCGACCACCAAAGTGTTCGGGACCGAGTTCTACATGGAGGCGTTCAAGCTGCTGCTGGAAGTGGTCGGCCAAGCCGGCTACCTGACCCGAGGCAACGACGACGCCGTCCTGGCCGGTCGCCTCGAGATGTATGCCCGGAGCCTGGTCATCTTGACCTTCGGCGGAGGCACCAACGAGATCCAGCGGGACCTGATCGCCATCTTCGGCCTGGGCCTGCCCCGGTCACTCCGATAGCCGAAGCCGCCCGGCCGCCGAGCCGATAGACCCAGTCGACACCGAAGACGAGAGACAGAACAGGAACCGCCAACATGGACTTCTCCTTCAGCGAGGAACAAGAGGCAGTACGCGAACTGGCCGGACGTATCCTCACCGACCTGGCCACCAACGAACGACTGCGCGAGATCGAGTCCGAACCCGACGGGGACTACTTCGACCGCAAGCTCTGGGCCGAGCTGGCGGCGGCCGGGTTGCTGGGAATCGCTCTCCCCGAAGAGGTCGGGGGCGCCGGCCTCGGCTTCGTGGAGACCGGATTGATCATCGAGGCGGCCGGCCGCAGCGCCGCGTACGTTCCGGTCATCGAGACGCTGGCCGCCTCGGCGCCGGCCATCGCCCGATTCGGGACCGAGTCCCAACGCCAACGGTGGCTGCCCGGTGTCGTCTCCGGTGACGTGGTGCTCACGACGGCGCTCGTGGAGTTGGGCGGCGTCCCTGAGTCCCCCTCGGTACTCGCCGAGCGGACCGGTGACGGCTGGACGCTGTCGGGGACGAAAGCCTGCGTGCCGTCCGGCCTGGTGGCCGATGCCGTCCTGATCACCGCCCGGGTGGAACCCGCCTCGGTGGCCGTCTTCATCGTCGATACCTCGGCACCGGGGGTCGCTCGCCAGCGCCAGGTCACCAACACGGGCCAGCCGGAGGCCGAGTTGACCTTGGCCGGCGTCACCGTCGGCGCCGATGCCCTGCTCGGATCGGTCGAGGACGGCCGTGCCATCATCGACTGGCTGGTGCTGCGAACCACGGCGGCACTCTCCTTGGCCCAGGCGGGCGCCGCCGCCGCCGCCTTGGCACTCACGGCCGAGTACACCAAGACGCGGGAGCAATTCGGCAAGCCCATCGCCACCTTCCAAGCGGTCGGCCAGCGCGCCGCCGACGCCTACGTCGACACCGAGGCCATCCGACTCACCGCCTGGCAGGCGGCCTGGCGCATCGGCGAGGGGCTGCCGGCGGACAAGGAGGTGGCCGTGGCCAAGTTCTGGGCCGCCGACGGTGGGCAGCGGGTGGTGCACGCCGCCGTCCACCTGCACGGCGGCGTGGGAGTGGACCGTGAGTACCCGCTCCACCGGTACTTCTTGATGACCAAGCACATCGAGCTCACGTTGGGCGGAGCCACTGACCACCTTCTCCACCTCGGTGCCACCCTGGCGGCGGAGCCGGTCTGACCACACCCCTCGTCCCCTCGGCGCGCCGGATGCTGGTGGCGGCTCCCGCCGCCACGGAAGGCACGGCGCCATGGTGATGGGCCGGCGCCCCGGCGTGGCGCGTTCCTCGTGGCCGATCGCCGCCATCGACCTGATGGGACTGGCCGAGCAACTGGCGACGGGCCTCGGGAGGGTGCCGTTCCGGAAACCCTGGTCCGGGGAGGGGAGCCTGCCCCACAACCTGGCCGTCACCGTCACCCGCGAGACGATCCGCTCCTTCATGGGGTACCTCACGGCGCTGCCGATCAAGGAGTTCCGGTCGATCGAACTGGTGCTGGACGACCTGTCGGGTGCGGTGTTGACCCCGGTGGTGCGTTCGCTCGACGTCGACCAGTGCGAGGAGAGCCTCGCCGGAGTCCCCGGTATCTGGTACCGGCCCCGTCACGACCGTCGGAACGGCACCATCGTGTACCTGCACGGGGGTGGCTACGTGGGCACGTCACCCCGCATGTACGGGGTCTTCGTGGCCTGGTTGTGTCGTCGGACCGGGTGCGACATCTTCGTAGCCGACACCCGGCTGGCACCCGAGTTCCCGTTCCCCGCTGCCCTCGAGGACGCGGTGTTGGTGCTCGAGTCGCTGCTGGTCAGCGGCACCGATCCCTCGCGCCTGTTCGTGGCCGGTGACTCGAGTGGGGGTGGCCTGGCCGCATCCCTCGTCTACACCATGCGGACGACCCGCCACCGGACCATCGCCGGTGTGATCTTGTTCTCCCCCGAGTTGGACCTGCTTCTCGACGAGCCGTCGGTGTCGACGAACGCCGACCGCGACATCCTGCCCTGGAACATCCCCACCTCGGCGTACCTGCACGGCAGGGACCCCGATGCCGCACCGGTGTCCGCGGTGGACCAGGACGTGGAGGGCTGGCCTCCCACCTTCGTCTCCTTCGGGGGCGACGAGTTGTTCCGCGACGGCATCCGCCTGTTCGTCGACCACCTCGGGGAAGCCGGGGTGGACACCTCGGTCCTCGAGGAGCCGGGCATGTTCCACGTGTTTCCCATCCTGATGCCGTGGGCCGAGGCGAGTCGCCGCACCTATCAGGCAGTCGGCGACTTCGTGGCGCGACACCTGCCCGCCGACGACGGAGCCCAGGACGGGCGGTCGTAGCTACGAGTGGGGCGGCGGCACCACCCGCGAGGCGGTGAAGTAGGCGACTACCGCTGACGCCAGGAGCAGCGCCCCCGAGGCCAGCAGGGCCAGGTCGAGGCCGTGGGCGAACGCGCCGTAGGCGGCACCCTCGACCTTGTTGATGATCTGCTGGATGCTCTCGCTGACGTTGCCCACCTTGGCGGCCTGGGTGCTGATCGAGCCGGTGGTGACGGCGGCGATCACATCGGACCGGTACGACGGGGGGATGCCGAGGGCGGAGAGCCGGTGGACCAGGTTGACGGTGAGCTGGCCGTTGACCACCGATCCGAGGATGGCCACGCCGGCCACCGCCCCGAGCTCCCGACTGGTGTTGTTGGTGGACGCCGCCATGCCCGAGTGCTCGTGCCGGCACGCTGGTCAGCGCCGACGAGGTCACCGGCACGATGACGATGCCGAACCCGATACCGGCGACGGCAAGCGTCCAGCCCACCGTGGACAGGCCGGCATGGGGCGAGATGAGCGCGTCGGTCAACAAGATGCCGCCGCCGGCCAGGACGCATCCGGTGATCATGGGGACGCGGGGTCCCCGCGCCGACACCCAACGGCCGGTGAACACCGAGGCCAGGACCATCCCGGCGGTCATGGGGATGAAGTCGAGGGCGAGGGAGAAGGGTGACACCGCGCCGACCTCCTCCAGGTACAGGGCCACGAAGAAGAAGATGGAGAAGATGCCGAAGTAGGAGGTGAAGGCCAGGATGGTGGATCCGGCGAACGGGGGCCGGCGGAAGTACCGCACGTCGAGGACGGGGTTCTCCGCCCGCAACTCCACGAGGACGAAGGCCACCAGGCCCAGCAGGGCTACGCCGTAGAGGAGCAGCACCCACCAGGTGATGTACCCCGACGTCTCCCCGGCGATGGTGGCGAAGGTGGCCGTGGCCAGGGCCACCGCCCCGAGCACGAATCCGGGGTAGTCCAGACGGGCCCGGACCGGGTCGGCGCTCTCGGGAAGCACGGTGGACACGGCCACCAGGGCCAGGGCCCCGAACAACAGATTGAACCAGAACACCGCCCGCCACGACCACAGACCGACCAGCACGCCACCGATGACCGGTCCCATGGCCAGGGCCAGCCCCGACACCGCAGCCCAGGTCCCGAGGGCCCGGGCCCGGGCCTGACGCTCCGGATAGAGCTGCCGGATCATCGACAAGGTGCCGGGCTCCGAGCAGGCCGCACCCACTCCCATGACCACCCGTCCGGCGATGAGGTAGGGAGTCGAGGGGGCCAGCGCGCTCAGCACCGAGCCGGCGCAGAAGATGGCCACGCCGATGATCAGCAGCCTCTTCCGACCGAAGAGGTCGCCCAGCGTCCCGCAGATCAGCATCAGGCTGGCGAAGGTCAGTGCATAGCCGCTCACCACCCACTGGAGCTGCGTGACCCCGGCGTGCAGGGATGACTGCACGTCTCCGAGCGACGCGCTGATGATGGTGTTGTCCAAGAAGGTGAGGAACAAGACGAAGCAGATCACCGCCAACCCGAAATGCGGCATCCGGGGGCGGGGGGTGGGCCCTCTGCCGGCGGAGTGTCCTCGAGGTCGGTGTCGGTGTCCGAGTCGGCCCTCCCGATCTGGTCCACTGGTGGTGCGGTCGGCCGGCCGGCCGGGGAGTCGGGGATGTCCATGGCGCCCAGTCTCGCCGCCCCGACCGCGGAGGGTACGAATGGGTCGGTCCCGGGCAGCGCAGCCTCCCCCCGCCCGGAGCGTATGGCACGATGTCGGCGGATGCGGGAGGCCATCTCCGGATCCGTACCCACAAGGAACCTTCATGACACTGACCTTCTCCCACTTCGGCATCTGCGTGTCCGATCTCGACCGTTCCCTCCGGTTCTACTGCGAGGGTCTGGGATTCGAGCAGGTGGCGTCCCACCAGGTGGGAAGCGAGTTCGCGGTGCTGATGGAGGTGGAGGGTGTCCAGCTCGAGTCGCGCATGCTGACCCGGGACGGGGTCACCCTCGAGCTTCTCGGCTTCGTCTCGCCGATCGCCACCGGTGACGGAACCCGGCGCCCCATGAACCAGCTGGGTCTGACCCACCTCTCGCTCCGCGTCGACGACGTCGAGGCGGTGGCCGCCACCGTCGAGACGTTCGGCGGCTCGGTGGTCCGCGGCACCCGGACCACCTTCGACCTCGGTGAGGTGTCCCTCGACTTCTTGTACTGCACCGATCCGGACGGCGTCCGGATCGAGCTGATGGACCTCCCGGGCTGACCGGCCGGGATTGCCGACGCCGCCCTGCACCGCCCCAGCACCGCCCCTGCACCGACGGGCGTCATCCTCCGGTACCGTGATGCCGTGACCGACGAACCCAACGTGTCCGGCGTCGACCCCGCCGAGGCACGGCGCCTGGCCGACTCCGGTGCCTTCCTCCTGGACGTCCGCGAGGACGACGAGTGGGAGGCGGGCCACGCCCCCGACGCCGTTCACGTGGCCATGGGGTCGGTGGCCGACCGGGTCGACGAGCTGCCCACCGACCGGACCCTGGTGTGCGTCTGCCGTGTCGGGGGCCGATCGGGGGCGGTGGCCGGGCGCTCTGGCCGGCGCCGGATACGACGTCCGAAATCTCGAAGGCGGCATGCTGGCCTGGGAGCAGGCCGGTCTGGCCGTCGTCACGTCCGACGGCGGCATCGGCCGGATCGTCTGATCCCGCGTCGCGGTCCGCAGACCGTGGCCGTCTACCTCGATGACTGGAGGCAGCCCGCCCGTCTGGGTCCGGTCGAGGACCGATGGTCGCACCTGGTGGCCGACAGCGACGCGGAGCTCCACGACTTCGCCAACCGGTTGGGCATGCGGCGCGAGTGGTTCCAGCACAAGGAACACCGCCCCCACCAGTCCCACTACGACGTACCCGAGCGGGCCCGACAACAGGCACTGGACCTGGGCGCCGTCGCTGTCACCTGGCGTCAGGTGGGCCGGATGATGCGGGCCCGACGGGTCGCTGGCAGGGATACCTCGCCCGACGCGTCCGGCCCCGGTCGCCGTGACCCTGACGTCGGGGCCGTGACGTCCGGCGGACGACGGTCCCTCGACCCGCGCACGCCGGTCCTGGTCGGGGTCGGGGCCTGCTCGGCCGACGCCGAGGCCACCGAGCTGATGATCAGGGCGGTGCAGGCGGCGGCCGATGACGCCGGCGCCAGGACCGATGGACTTCTCGATCGGGTCGACCGGATCGCCGTCCCCCAGGGGAGCTGGGAGTACCCCGACCCGGGACGACTGGTGGCCGCCGCCGTGGGTGCCCGCCACGGCCCGGACCCACCTGGTGGAGCTGGGCATCCCCCAGCAAGCCCTGATCAACGAGGCACTCACCGCCATCATCGCCGGCGAGTCGGACGTGGCAGTCGTGGTGGGCGGCGAGGCCAAACGGTGGGCCCGTGACCGGCAGCGCTCGGGTCACGAGGCGACGGAGACCGACCAGGCGGGAGCGGTCCCCGACATCACCCGGCGGCGGTCAGGGCCACTGCTGGAACCGGTGGAGGTGGCCCACCGCCTCTGGGACCCGGTCCAGCAGTACGCCATGATCGACAACGCCCTGCGGGCGGCCGAGGGGTCGACGCTGGCCGGGCACATCGACCAGGTGGCCGCCCTGTGGGCCCGCTTCAACCTGGTGGCCCGGGCGAACCCGGACGCGGCGTTTCCGGATGCGATGGATGCCGCATCGATCCTCACGCCGTCGGCGTCGAACCGTCCCCTGGCCTTCCCCTACAACAAGTGGCACTCCACCCAGTGGACGGTCAACCAGGCAGCAGCGCTCGTGCTGTGCTCGGTGGAGGCGGCGGAGGGCCTGGGCATCCCCACCGACCACTGGGTCTTCCCGTTGGTGGGGTTGGAGTCCAGCCACGCCCTCTCCTTGTTGCGACGTTCGGATCCCCATGCCTGGCCGGCCATGGGGATCCTGGGCACTGCCGCCGCCGAGCGGATCGGGCGCCCGGTGGCCGAGGTGGAGGTGATCGAGGTGTACAGCTGCTTCCCGGCCGCCGTGCGGGTGCAACAGCGTGAGCTGGGCATCGACCCTGCGGCCACGCCGACGGTCACCGGCGGGATGGCCTTCGCCGGTGGTCCCTTCAACAACTTCGTGTTCCAGTCGATGGTCCCGGTGGTCGGGGCGCTGAGGGCACGACCCGGTTCGCTGGGGCTGGTGACCACGGTCAGCGGACTCTTGACCAAACCGGGCATCGGCGTGTGGTCCGGCGTCCCCGACGGCCGGCCTCCCTTGCTGGACGACCTGGCCCAGGCGGCGGAGGCCGCCACCGGCGCCGTCGAGGTGGTCGCCACCCTCGATGGGTACCGGGGGGAGGCCACCGTGGTCACCTACACCGTGACCTACGACGGCCTCACGCCCACCCGGACGGTGGCGCTGTGCGACACCGAGGACGGACGCCGCTGCATCGCCATCGCCGACGACGGTGAGCTGGCGTCGGCCGCCGTGGGGCACGAGCTCATCGGTACCCGGGTCCGGTTGGACGGAGGTTCGTGGACACCGCTGTGAGGCTCCTGGCCGACCCGGCGGGGCTCCCACGGTGCCCGGCCCGATCGGGATGACGGCGGTCGGAGGAGCTCAGCTGTAGTCGACCACACCGGCACCGGCGGTGCCGATGGCGAAGGCCAGGCCCCGGAGGGGCGCATTGTCGCTCACCGGCCAGATGCTGTGGACGGTGTCGGGCGGCGTGTACACGAGGTCGCCGGTCTGCACCTCACGCTCCTCGCCGGCGATGTTCATGATCCCGCGCCCCGAGAGGATGTAATAGAACTCGTGCGTCGGGTGGGAGTGGGCGTCGACGGCGCCACCTCCGGCGACCTCCCATTCGCTGACCAGCTCGAGGAAGCCACCTTCGGTGGCCGCCCGCAGCTCCTGGGGTGGTACCAGCCACCACACCGGAGTGGTCCCGTTGTGCTCGATCACCGGGGCCATGTCCTCGACAGACCGGACATCCATGGTCGTTCCCTCCCTCGTCGGCTGGTGGTGGTCATCGTACCGGTGGTGGGGGACCCGAGACAGCCGGTTCCCCGCTACCGTGGCAGGCATGGGCATGGCTCTGAACGACGCACTCTCCTTCGTGGCCGGGCACACCCGAGGGGTGCTGGTGACCCTGCGTGGCGACGGTCGGCCCCAGTTGTCCAACATCCTGTACACCCCCGGGCCCGGTGGCACGGTACGGATCTCGGTGACCGACGACCGGGCCAAGACGAAGAACCTGCGCCGTGACCCCCGGGGCGCCCTCCACGTGACCAGCCCGGACTTCTGGGAGTACGTGGTCCTGGACGGGACGGTTGCGCTCTCGCCGGTGGCGCGCCGAGCCGACGATGCCGTGGCCGACGAGTTGGTCGAGATGTACCGGCGGGCCAGCGGTGAGCACCCCGACTGGGAAGAGTTCCGCCGCGCCATGGTCTCCCAACGGAGGGTGGTGGCCATCTTGACCGCCACCAGCTCCTACGGTCAGCTGCGGGGTTAGGCCGGGCCGTTCAGCCGCCCGTTCAGATGGCGCAGGCTCCGTCTGAGCACGAGCCGCCGTCCGGACCCCCCGTCGGGGGCGTCGATGCGGGTGAGCGGGTGGGACTCGGACCAGGCGCGCTCCAGCGCGCCGAGGAGGACGTCGGCGGGCTGGGCACCCGACACGCCGAATGCCTCGTCGATCACGAAGAAGGGCACCCCGGTCGCCCCCAGGGATACGGCCCTGGACTCGTCGTCCCGGACCTCGGTGGCGAAGGCGTCCCCGTCCAGCATGCCGCCGACCTCGCCGGCGTCGAGCCCGACCTCGACGGCCAACCCGGTGAGCGTGTCGTGCCCGCTCGGCGACTGGCCCTCGGTGAAGTAGGCGGCGAACAGCCGTTCCTTCATGGCGTCGCCCAGACCGTGGGTGGCGGCCAGGTGGATCAGTCGGTGGGCATCGAAGGTGTTGCCGGCCTGGACGTCGTCGAGGTGGTACTCGAGGCCCACCGACGCGGCCAGGGCGGTCATCTTGGCGTTGGCGGCCTCCGCCTGTTCCTCGGTCATGCCGTACTTGTGCTGGAGGATCTTGGTCATGGGGATGCCCGACCGACGCCGGGGCGCCGGGGTCGAGCTCGAAGCTGCGCCAGGTCACCGACACCTGGTCGGCGTGACCGAATCGAGACAGCGCCTCCTCGAAGTGACGCTTTCCCACGTAGCACCACGGGCACACCACGTCCGACCAGATCTCGACCTTCACCGTTCACTCCCCTTCGTCTCGCCACGGACCGTCCGGGCGCCCACCACCTACCCACCCCTCAACCGGATCGGGGCATCTGGTATTCCGCCCGGGTGCCCGGTAGCGTCCCGGCCATGGTCCTCGAGCACGCCATGATCACCATCCGGCCCGGCACCGGTGATGGGTTCGAAGCGGCGCTGGGTCAGGCGCGGTCGGTCATTGCCGCGTCCCCTGGGTTCGTCTCTTTGTCCCTCGACCGTGGGGTGGAACACCCCGAGCAGTACCTGCTGCTCGTCCAATGGGAGACGCTCGGGGACCACGTCGATGGATTCCGCCGGTCGGATGCGTTCCGGCAATGGCGGGAACTGATCGGCCCCTTCTTCGAATCGCCACCGGAGGTCGAGCACTTCGAAGCGGTGTACGTGGCCGATCGATCAGCGGACGGCTGACCGACCGTCCCCGACCTCACGACACATCCCATCGGGAGCCGGAAGGCTAGCCCCCGCCATGTGCGCCTCCTGGTGCCTCCGGTTGCCCCCAGATCTTCACATCGGGCCCGAACCCGCTCTCGAGCACTTCGAGACTCTCGGAGACGGCGACGGCCAGGTCCCCGCCGAAGAAGAACCACTGGGTATGGGCAGCCATGATGACCCCTCCCGCCGCCGCCGCCAACATGGTGGGAACCAACGCATCGCCCGCCACGCCCAGTCGTGACCCGAAGAAGCCGGCGATCACCGGTTGGGATTTGAGTTGTATCCCTCCGACGACTGCCTTCAGGACGCTCGGAGTGGCCTGGATGACACTGATCCATCGGCGTACCGCCTGAGGGTCCTCCGCCGACAGCACCGACTCCAGGGCCCGGGTGAGGGACTGGAGCGGTGGTTCGTCCTCCGGGCGCCCGGCCAGCGCCACCTGGAGGGCTTGGCTCCGTCTCTCGATCAGCACCTGGAGCACATCGTCCTTGGCGGGAAAGTAGCGGTAGAAGGTCCGCGTGGAGATCTGGGCTTCAGCGGCGATGTCATCGACGGTGACCGCCGAAAACCCCCGCTGCTCGAACAAGCGCAGGGCGACCCCCTCGAGCGTCTCCACCATCATCTCCGACCGTTTGGCCCGTAGCTGAACGGCGAGCGGTTGATCCTCCAATGCCGTCCTCTTTCGTGGTCCCGGTCGGTGTCCCCTGCCTGGCTCGAAGGGTAGCCCCGCGCCGCGCCCCACCTTCCGTGACGTCTGCCGCGTCGGGCCCCGCATTCGTTGACATGCTAAGTCACAAATGTCACAATCTGCCATATTGATCACGATGGGGGGAGTCACCGTGCATCCGAGTTCAGTCCGTCAGTTGATCGCATGCGGTCTGGGGGCGGCGATGGCGTGCCTGTCGCTCTCCGTCCTCATCGCCCCGGCAACGGAGGCCGGAGCGATGACGGGAAACAGTTCGGTGCCGTCTCCGGCGGTCGAAGGGCCCATCACCCCGAGCAGCGGGATCTCGTTCCTGGGCTCCACACTCTTCTCCCCATCCGAGGTCGGGTACGAGCAGTCGGAGTTCTTCCTGTCCGGAAAGGCGACCTCCTACACCAGTGCGACCCCCCTCACCAAAGACGGTCAATGGCATGTCAAGGCGGCCACCACGGCACCGTACAAGACCCGGGTCGTCGTGTACCGGCCGATCGACCCCAAGCACTTCGACGGGACCGTCGTCGTGGAGTGGCTGAACGTGACCGCCGGCATCGACGCGCCGGCGGCGTGGCTGAACGCCCATGTCCAGATGATCCGGGCCGGCATGGCCTACGTCGGGGTCGACGCCCAGGCCGGGGGGATCAACGGCCAGTCGGGTTCCATCGCCACGGCGGTGGGTGCCGGTGGGATCCGGCAATCGGACCCGGCGCGGTACGGGTCCCTGCAGCATCCCGGTGACAGCTACTCGTACAGCATCTACCAGCAGACCGGCCAGGCCCTCCACACGTCGGCTTCGAAACTGCTCGGCGGGCTGCGCCCCAAGCGGGTGCTGGCCCTGGGCGAGTCGCAGTCCGCATTCAGGCTCGTGACCTACATCGACGCCCTCCAGGCGCGCTCGCCGGGGATCTACGACGCCTACTTCGTCTACAGCCGCGGCGGCAACAGTTCGGACCTGTCCCAATCGCCACAGGCGACGATCACGACGCCGACCCCCACCTACATCCGGACCGACCTCCATGTGCCGGTCTTCCTCTTCGAGACCGAGACGGACCTGCTCGGCCTCGGCTATCTGGTGGCCCGCCAGCCGCCTACCCGTTACATCCGTGAGTGGGAGACTGCCGGGACCGCCCACGACGACACCTACGGGCTCCTCTACGCCCGGTCGGACACCGGCAACGGAGCGGCCGACACCGCCGCCTTCGGGTCGATGTCCGACGCTCCGAGCGACCCGATACCGGGCATCGTCGACTGTGCGGCGCCCGTGAATGCCGGATCCCACACCTATGAGCTCCGTGCCGCCATGGCGGCGGTCAACCGCTGGATCGTCACCGGATCAGCACCTCGTCAGTCCCCTCGACTCGAGGTGGACCCGGCCGATCGCCAGGTCTTTACGACCGACGCCAACGGGAACGCCCTGGGCGGGATCCGGACGCCACAGGTGCAGGCCCCGATCGCCAAGCTCTCGGGCATCGGCCAGCCGGGCTCGTCCACCTCACTGGGGACCCAGCCCAGCAACACCAGCACCATCTCGAGCGGCGTACTCTGCGGCATCCTCGGCACGACGGTTCCCTTCAGCGCCGCCCGAGTGTCGGCTCTCTATCCGACCCATGCCGCCTTCGTGGCCAAGTGGGACGCGGCGACCGCCGCCGAGGTCAAGGAGGGGTACCTGCTCCCCGCCGACGCCCGGACGTTGGACAAGGTGGCGGCCCAGTCCACGGTGGGGGCCTGAGTCGCAGCGAGGGCGGACACGCCGAGCCGCAGTCCGGAATAGTCCTTCTTTACTGCCACCGGCAGGACTACAGTCGGACAGGAGAGGTGCGGACGGTCCTCTCGTGTGTCGTGGCAGGCCCGGGGGCGGTCACGAGTCCAGAGACGAGAGGAACCATCCATGAACGGAACGACCAACGGTGACGGCGCGTCCGGGGGCACCACCCTCCAGAGGCCATCGGCCCGATCGGTACTCGGACTCGCCATCGTCCTGGCCATGGTGGCCGCGACCGGGGTCCTGGCCGCAGCCCCGGCCGGAGCCTCCACGACGAACCTGGCCCAGCGGGTCATCGCTCTCGCCCGGCCCGGGAGCCCCGTGGCGGCGACCAACACCGAGGCACCCCGGATCCCCGGGCCACCCAACATCTCCAAGGTGACCACGGCCTCGGGCAGCGCCGCCGCCGCCACGCCCCAGGTCTCGAGCACCACGACCGGTATCTCCGCCACGTACACCGGGACCACGTTGGTCGTCCTGTGGGACGCGGGGAATTCGCTCACCGTGTCCGGCGCCGGACCCCTGGGGGCCGGGTCCACCGTCACCGACCTGGGCCTGGGCACCGGCCAGAGCGGCTCCATCGCGGTCGGCGGGGCCCATCCCTGCAGCGCGCCGAGTGGGCTCGGCGTGGTCTCCATCGACCAGCTGGCCTTCGACACCGCCGGAACGGTGACGACACTGGCCCTGCAGTTCGGGTGCTTGACGTCCCTCGTCGGCTTTGCCGTCCTCGGGACGGTCGGGTTGAACGTCCCGCCCAGCACCCGGCCGGCCGGCTACAACCTCTACGAAGGGAATGGCACCGTCACCAGTTCGGCAACCCTGGGTGGCGGGATCTTCGGCGTCGATGCCTTCGGTGACATGAGCGGCGCCACGCTGAACAAGCCGGTGGTGGGCATGGCCACCACGCCCCTCGACGGCGGGTACTGGTTGGTGGCCGGCGACGGTGGGGTCTTCTCGTTCGGCGACGCCGCCTTCTACGGATCGACGGGCAACCTCCGGCTCAACAAGCCGGTGCTCGGCATGGCTGCCACCCCCGACGGCAAGGGCTACTGGTTCGTGGCATCGGACGGCGGGATCTTCTCGTACGGCGACGCCCAATTCCACGGTTCGACGGGCAGCCTCCACCTCAACAAGCCCATCGTGGGCATGGCCGCCACCCCCGACGGCAAGGGCTACTGGTTGGTCGCCTCCGACGGCGGGATCTTCTCGTTCGGCGACGCCCAATTCCACGGTTCGACGGGCAGCCTCCACCTCAACAAGCCCATCGTGGGCATGGCCGCCACCCCCGACGGCAACGGCTACTGGTTGGTCGCCTCCGACGGCGGGATCTTCTCGTTCGGCGACGCCGGCTTCCACGGTTCGGCCGGCTCCATCCACCTGAGCAGTCCGATCGTGGGCATGGCGGCCTCGGCGAGCGGCAACGGCTACTGGATCGCCGCAGCCGACGGCGGCGTCTTCTCCTACGGCGACGCTCCGTTCAACGGGAGCCTGGGAGGCACCGGTATCAACGACGTGGCCGGCATCGCCCGCTGAGCGGCGAGCCGGTGGGTCGGGTCCTCGGGGGGCGGGCCGGTCGATGGCGCCCGGGACTACCGGGGCCCGGTTGTCCGGCGCTCGCCGGCGAGGGCGTCGGCGGCGGCGAAGTGCTCGACCAGCGCCGGCAGTCCGGTCCGGGCGTTGAGCCCGCTGGTCGACGGGACCACATAGGCCGGCCGGCCGCTGATCGACTCGGGCTGGACACCGGCCACCGCCTTCTTGTTCACCGCTGACCGCCACCCCGAGAGCCCCACGAAGCACACCGCTCCCGGGGCGAGCCACTCGACCAGTCTCTCGAGCCGGGCGAAGCCGGTGCGGTACTCGTCCTCGGTCACCTCGGCGGCCGTGCGGGTGGCCCGCTTGACGAAGTCGGTCATGCCCATCCCGTGACGGACCAGGGCGTCGATGGGGTCGCGGTCCTTGGTCACGATCCCCGCACCCGTCACCGCGGGCCAGAAGCGGTTGCCCGGGCGCCCGTACCCGACGCCGACCTCGGCCGAGTAGGGCGAGGCGTTGACGCCGCAGACGAGCAACCGCATCCCGGGGCCCACCGTGTCGGCCAGGGTCCGGCCCCGGACGGCCTGCAACCGGAGCTCGTCACCGGACACCTCGACCGAAGCGGCATCCACGGCGAACCCGGCGCCGGTGACCACGTCGACCAACCGTTCAGGGGTCCACCCGGCGAAGAACCGCCCGCCTACGTCGTCGCCGGGCAGCGCGTCGCCCTCGTACTCGCCGGCCAGCACCTGCAGCCCCAACGGGGCTCCCACCGTCAGCACCCGGTGCAGGTCCCACAGGGCCAGAGGCATCCTGACCCTCGGCACGTGGAGGTGTGACATCCACGACCATGCCCCGCCGATGGTCCGGCGACCGAAGGGCAGGTGCTCCAGATCGCCCCGGACGTAGAGGGCATCGGGCACGGCGCGGCGACAGGCGTCCAGCATCACCGCCGAGGCGTCGAGGGCCACCCTGGGCGATCCGAGGTGGGGGAGGTACCGCCCGGTCCCGCAGCCGACGTCGAGGCGAAGCCGATCGGGTTCCACCGTTCGGGCGAAGGCCTCGGCGTCGTCCCGCCGCCCCGCCTTGGCGTGGCTGGCCGCCCACTCCAGCCCCCGGCGGTCATAGACATCGACCGTGTCCCGCTCCATCTGCGCATCCTATGAGGCGGCCCGTGGACGGTCATGGACTCGACCCGGTGACCCCTGCCTGACTCGGTCGCCGATGGCTCGGACGGAGTGGGTGGTGCTCAGGGTGAGACGCGGCCCACCGGCTCGACGGGGTCGGGCAGGCCGGGTGCCGGGTCCGGCTGCCGGTCGACCCCGGCGGCCTCCGGGGTGAGATCGGGGATCCTCACCACCATCGTGCAGCCGCCCCCCGGTGTGTCCTCGATGTCGAGCTCGCCGCCGACGGCGTGGACGAACCCCCGGGCCACCGCCAGGCCGAGCCCTACCCCCGGTCGGCCGGCGGCGTCGCCGAGGCGCTGGAACGGCTGGAAGACCCGGTCGCGCTCCTGGCGGGGGATCCCCGGTCCCCGGTCGATGATCCGGATGTCCACTCGGTGGGCGACCGGGCCGGCCTCGACGCGGACTGCGTCACCGCCGGCATGGGTCAGGGCGTTGTCGATCAGGCCGGCCACCGCCCGTTCGAGGAGCAGGGGGTCGGTGCTGATCGGTGGCAGCGAATCGGGGACGTCGACGACCACCGCCTCGCCCCGGGGACCGAGGCTGTCGAGGGCGGCACCGACCACGTCGGCCACCGCCGCCTTCTGGTGGAGGACCTCCATCGATCCGGTGTGCAGCCGGCTCATGTCCAACAGGTTCTCGACCATGCCGTTGAGTCGGTCCGCCTCCTGGTCGATGGTCTGCACGAGGAGGCGGGTCTCCTCGGGTCCGAAGTTCGAGCTGATCGGAGAGGAGGCTGGACGAGGCGGCCTTGATCGAGGCCAGGGGCGTGCGCAGATCGTGGCTCACCGCGTCGAGGAGGGCGGACCGCAGCTGACTGGAACGGGCGAGCGTATCCGCCTCGGCCGCCTCGGCATGGAGACGGTCGTTCTGGAGCGCATTGGCCAGTTGGGCGGCGAATGCGGCCAGGATCTCGCGGTCCTCGGCCGTCAGTCCCGGGCCCCGGAGGGCCAGGATCTCCCGCCCGGTGAGCGGCAGGACCAGTGACGCCTGGTCGGGACCGGCCGGCGGTCGCGGCCCGGCCGTGGCGACCAGTGTCCACGGTCCCGTCGAGAACTCGGGGCTTCCCGGCGCGGCCGGGTCCCGGTCGCGGTCCGTGTCGGACCGGAGCACGCTGGCTGCCTCGAGCCGAAAGGCCGTCATGAGCTCGGACAGCAACGGGGGGAGTGGGTTGCCCTCGGGGGAGACCATGCGGCCGGCCACCCGGGCCAGCATGCGGGCATCCGTGCGGGCCTGCACGGCGGCTGCCGACCGCCGGGCCGACAGGTCCACCAGCACGCTGACCACGCCCGCAGTGACCAGGAACATGGCCAGGGCCAGGATGTCACGGGCGTTGGCGATGGTGAAGGTGTGGATGGGAGGGGCGAAGTAGTAGTTGGACAACAAGAACCCGGCCACGGCGGCCAGTGCCGCCGGCCACACCCCACCGGTGGCCGCCACCACCACCACCAGGACGAGATAGGTGCTGAGGGCGGTGGCCAGACTGTCACCACTGCGGGCGGCCGTGAGGACCAGGGTGAGGATGGGGAACCCGATCACCCCGATGGCCAACGCCGCTACACGGCGTCGCACCGAAAGCGGCGAGAGCAGGTGCCTGTGGGCGCGGCCACCGGGCCGGTCGTGGGTGACGTCGCCGCCCACACCGGGTGCCTCGGACGCCCGTCCGCCGGCGGCCCGGTCCGAATCGGGCATCAACTCCGCCTCGGTGGCGATCACGTGCACGTCCAGCGATCCCCCGGCCGCCCGGATGACCGAATTGATCACCGAGCCACGGACGAACTCGGTGAGGCGGCTCCGGTGGGTTGCCCCCATGATGAGCTGGGTGGCGTTCTCTGCCCTCGCCACCTGCACCAGTGCCGGCGCCACGTCGGCACCGACCACCTCCACGTAGCGGCCCCCGAGGTCGTCGAGCAGGGCCCGGTTCTGGACGAGGCCCTGGGCGGCGGATCCCGAGAGGCTGTCGTCGGTGCGTACGTGGACCCCGACCAACTCGCCCTTGATCCGCATGGCCATGCGGGCGGCCCGGCGGATCAGCACGGTGCTGCCCCGCGAGCCGGTGAGCGAGACCACCACACGTTCCTTGGTCTCCCAGGGCCCGGCGATGTTGTGGCGCTCGCGATAGTCGTTGAGCTCCTCGTCGACCCGGTCGGCCACCCACAACAGGGCCAGCTCCCGTAGCGCGGTGAGGTTGCCGGTGCGGAAGTAGTTGCCGAGGGCGGCGTCGATGCGCTCGGGCGGGTAGACGTTCCCGTGGGCCATCCTCCGCCGCAGGGCCTCGGGGGCCATGTCCACCAGCTCCAACTGGTCGGCGTCCCGGACCACCGGGTCAGGGACGGTCTCTTGCTGGGCCACCCCGGTGATCCGTTCCACGACATCGTTGAGCGACTCCAGATGTTGGAGGTTCACCGTCGAGATGACGTTGATGCCGGCGTCGAGGAGCTCCTCGACGTCCTGCCAGCGCTTGGCGTTCTTCGAGCCGGGCACGTTGGAGTGGGCCAGCTCGTCCACCAGCACCAGGTCGGGCTGGCGCGCCAGGAGGCCGTCGAGGTCCATCTCCTCGAAGGTCTGTCCCCGGTACTCGACCACCTGCCGGGGGAAGATCTCGAGGTCTCGGATCTGGGCGTCGGTCTGGGGTCGCCCGTGGTCCTGAACCCAGCCGATGACCACATCGGTGCCGCGCTCCTTGCGACGCCAACCCTCGTTCAGCATGGCGTAGGTCTTGCCGACGCCGGGGGCCGCCCCGAGATACAACCGCAGCTTTCCTCGTGCCACTGCCGATGACCTCCCGGGCCTAGGGCCGATCCATGGTGTGCTGGTGCGCTGCCTCCCGGAAGGCGTCCGGGTCGGGGTTGAGGCTGTAGCCGATCCCGGGTGCGGTTCGGATCAGCGTCGCCGATCCGTCGCCGAGCTTCTGGCGCAACCGGTGGACGTAGGCATGGAGGTAGCCGGCCTCGCGGCCGTAGCCGGTGCCCCACACCGCGGACAGGATCATCTGGTGGGTACAGGTCCTCCCGGCGTGACGGGCAAGGAACGACAGCACGTCGAACTCCTTGGTGGTGAGGTCGAGGGGTTCGCCGGAGAGGCGGGCCTCGTGGTGGACGAGGTCGAGTTCGAGTGATCCCGACGGTGAGTGAAGGGGCCGGGGCCTCGTCCGGTGCGGCCGCCCGGTGGCGGATGGCGGTGCGGATCCGGGCCTCGAGTTCGGCCATGCCGAACGGCTTGGTGACGTAGTCGTCGGCGCCGCCGTTGAGGGCGGCCACCTTGCGGTCCTCGGTGCCGCTGGCCGACAGGATGATGATGGGCACCTCGCTCCACTGGCGGATCCGGCGGCACACGGCCAGGCCGTCGAGGTCGGGAAGCCCGAGGTCGAGGATCACGATGTCGGGGGAGCTGACGGCGGTCTGGGCGAGGCCCTGCTCGCCGTCGACGGCCGTGACCACCTCGTGACCACCGGCTTTGAGGCCGACGCGGAGGGCGCGCAGGAGTGAGGGATCGTCGTCGATGACGAGGACCTTGGCCATGACGCCTACTGGCCCGCGCCGTTGTTCGACGCGGCGCCGCCCGACACGGCACCGCTCGACACGGCACCGCTCGACGCGGCACCGCTGCCGGCCGGCATGAGGGTGAAGACGAAGCGGGCCCCGCCGGCGGGCAGGTCCTCGACCCAGATGTGCTCGCCGTGGGCCTCGACGAACGTCTTGGCGATGGTCAGCCCGAGGCCCGTCCGGCCCCCGGTGTCGAAGCGGACGAACCGGTCGAACACCGCCTCGCGCTCGGCGAAGGGGACGCCGGGGCCGGCGTCGGTCACCGACACGGCCACCCGGTCCTCGCGCCGCTCGGCGGCCACGGTGATCAGGCTGCCTGGTGGGCGCGTGTCGGTTGGCATTGTCGAGGAGGTTAGCGAGTACCTGGCCGATGAGCAGTCGGTCGACGTCGACCTCGGGCAGGTCCGGTGCCACGCACGATGTCGATCGGGCGGTCGCCGAGCGCGACGCTCGGAGCGGGGCGACCGACTCGGCGATCAACTGACGGCACCGAGGTGGGGACGGGGCGGACCTCGAGCACGCCGGCGTCGATGCGGGTCATGTCGAGGAGGCTGGTCACCAGGCGGGTCAGCCGGTCGGTCTCCAGGGCGATGAGGAGCGTGCAGCTCGTCGGCGTCGTCGTCGGAGAGGACGATGGACGGGTCGACCAGCGCCGAGGACGCCACCTTCATGGTGGCCAGCGGTGTGCGCAGGTCGTGCGAGACCGCACCCATCAGCGCGTGCCGGAGACGGTCGACCTCCTCCAGCAGCTCCGACCGGAGGGCCTGCTCCCGAAGCCGGGCCCGCTCGAGGGCCAGCGCGGCGTGGTTGGCGAAGGTGCGCAAGGAGGGCCCGGTCCGCCTCGGCGGCCGGGACCCCCCGCAGGGCCAGCATGCCCACCGGGCGGCCGGAGGCGGTCAGGGCCACCGTGCGGACCTGATCCGGGCGCCCCGGCTGCCGTCCCGAGGCTCACCGGCACGCCGGAGTCCGGGATCGAGGCGACGGAGCTCGTCGGGCGACAGCGGCTCACCGGCCGAGGCCGCCATCTCGAGGCGGTCGTTGTCCAGCACCAACAGGGCGACGCCGGGGACGTCGAACGCGGTGGCCACGGCGCCGACGATGGTCTTGAGCAGCTCCTCCACCGATGCGGTCCTCGACCAGCAGCTCGGACAGCTGGGCCAGGCGCTGGGCCTCGGCCGTCCGGCGCTGGGCCTCTGCCCGTGACGCGTCGAGGGTGGCGACCACCCGGGCCACCAGGAGCATCACCACGACGTAGACGGCGAGCGCCACCCAGTCCTCGGGCCGGCCGACCGACAGGCGGTCGTAGGGCGCGATGAACCCCACGTCGTAGACCAGGAACCCGGCGGCCAGGCTGGCCACACCGGCGGTGAAGCCGCCGATCACCACGCCGACCACCACCGGGACCACCAGGACCAGCGCGGCCGTGGCGACACTCAGGTGGGAACGCAACGGCAGCATCGCCGCACCCAGGGCGATCGAGGTGACGATCCCGACGATGGAGCCGGCTCCGGTTCTCTGCACCTCACCATTGTCCACCCAGCGGTGCCACCGGTCGCCCGGATGACTGCCTGTTCAGGGTTTATTCAGACGTTTGCGCACCTGTTGAGAGCCTGTTCAGGAGGACGGGCGGATACTCGTCCCATGGCAGATCTCCTCTCCGCACTCGGCATCATCGGGTTCGTCCTGGTGATGCTGGGCCTCATCTGGGCTCTGGACCGGGTATGACCGTCACCCAGGGCATCCTGCTCGGCATCGCCGTGGTGATGTTCATCTACCTCGGCTTCGCCATGTTCAAGCCCGAGAAGTTCTAGATGGGCTTCACCTGGACCATCGTCACCCTGGTCGTGCGCCCTGGGCCTGACCTGGCGGTACCTCGGCTCCTACATGGCCGCCGTCTTCGACGGCCGGGTGCACTTCCTCGGCTGGGCCGAGCGGCCGGTCTACCGGGCCCTCGGGACCAGCCCGGAGCAGGAGCAGAACTGGAAGCGGTACGCCGCCTCGATGGTCATCTTCTCCGGCCGTCGCCATGGGCGTCACCTACCTGATCATCCGGCATCCAGGGGTCGCTGCCGCTCAACCCGCAGCACCTCGGGCGCCGTACCCCAGGCGCTGAGCTTCAACACCGCCGCCTCGTTCATGACCAACACCAACTGGCAGAACTACGGCGGGGAGACGACCATGTCGTACTTCTCCCAGATCGGCGCGCTCACCTTCCAGCAGTTCGTCAGCCCGGCCATCGGCATCGCCGTGGCCATCGCCATGGTTCGGGGCTTCTCCCGGCGCAACTCGCCCGACCATCGGGAACTTCTGGGTCGACATGACCCGCGCCCTCCTCTACATCTTCTTCCCCATCGCCTTCGTGTTCGGCATCATCTTCGTCGGCCAGGGCGCGGTGCAGACGCTGGGCGGCCCGGTCGAGATCCACAACCTGTTGAACGGGGTCACCCAGACCATCGCCCGGGGCCCGATCGGGTTCATGGAGGCGATCAAGCAGCTCGGGCAACAACGGTGGTGGCTTCCTCAACGCCAACTCGGCCACCACCTTCGAGAACCCGACCGGCCTCACCAACTGGCTGTCGATCTACCTGCTGCTGGCCATCCCGTTCGCCCTCACCTACACCTTCGGCAAGATGGTGGGCAGCATCCGCCACGGAGCCGCCCTGCTGGCCGCCATGGTGATCATCTTCGGGGTCTGGGTCGGCGGTGCCAGCATCGCCGAGCACCAGCAGAACCCGGCGGTGGCCGCCGCCGGCGTGCACTCGAACGTGGGCAACACCGAGGGCAAGGAGTCACGCTTCGGCGACACCACCACCGCCCTGTTCGGGGTGGCCTCGACCAGCACCTCGACCGGTTCGGCCGACGCCTCCTACGACTCGTTCACCCCGATGGGCGGGTTCTTCCTGCTCACCGGCATGATGCTCGGGGAGGTGACACCGGGTGGCGCCGGGAGCGGCCTCTACACGATCCTCATCTACGCCATCATCGCCGTGTTCATCGGCGGCCTGATGATCGGGCGAACACCGGAGTACCTGGGGAAGAAGATTCAGGCCAAGGAGGTGAAACTCGCCGGCCTGGCGGCCCTGGTCATGCCCATCATCGTCCTCATCTTCACCGCCGTCGCCGTGTCGATCCACGCCGGGCGGGCCGGCCCACTGAACGCGGGACCACACGGGTTCACCGAGATCCTCTACGGGCTGACCTCCCAGGGGAACAACAACGGGTCGGCCTTCGGGGGCCTCACCGGCAACACGACCTTCTACAACGTCATCGGGTGCGGTCGACATGCTGATCGGCCGGTTCGGCATCATGATCCCGGCCCTGGCCCTCGGCGGGGTGCTGGCGGCCAAGAACGTGGTGCCCGAGTCGCTCGGCACCTTCCGAACCGACAACGGCATGTTCGTCGGCCTCACCATCGGCGTGATCGTCATCATCGGCGGCCTCACCTTCTTCCCAGCCATCTCGCTCGGCCCCATCGTCGAGCAACTGAGCCACGGACAGTTCTTCTGATGACCATGACAGACACCCAGCCCCAGCCCCAGCCCCAGCCCCAGCCCGGCACCGACGCCCACGGCGTGGCCCAGGCCCGCGGCCTGTTCGACGGCGAGATCCTCCGCCAGGCCCTGGTCGACTCGTTCACCAAGCTGAACCCGGTGGAGCAGATCAGGAACCCGGTGATGTTCGTGGTGCTGGTCGGGACGGTCATCACCTTCATCGAGGCCATCGCCCACCCGGGCATCTTCACCTGGTCCATCACCATCTGGCTCTTCCTGACGGTGATCTTCGCCAACTTCGCCGAAGCCATGGCCGAGGGCCGGGGCAAGGCCCAGGCCGACACGCTTCGACGCATGCGCTCGGAGACCGAGGCCCGTCGCCTCCTCCCCGACGGGACCGAAGAGCTGGTGCCGGCGGCGACGCTGGCCAAGGGCGACCTGGTCGTCTGCGAGGCCAACGACCTCATCCCCTCCGACGGCGAGATCACCGAGGGCATCGCCTCGGTCGACGAGTCGGCCATCACCGGCGAGTCGGCACCGGTCATCCGCGAGTCGGGCGGCGACCGGTCGGCCGTCACCGGCGGCACCAGGGTGCTGTCCGACCGGATCGTCATCCGGATCACCGCCGAGCGGGGCCAGACCTTCCTCGACCGGATGATCACACTGGTGGAGGGGGCCAACCGCCAGAAGACCCCCAACGAGATCGCCCTCACCATCCTGCTGGCCGTCCTCACCATCATCTTCCTGCCGGTGGTGGTGTCCCTGCAGACCTTCGGCCACTACGCCGGGGGCAGCGTCTCGGTGGTCGTCCTGGTCGCCTTGCTGGTGTGCCTGATCCCCACCACCATCGGCGCCCTGCTGTCCGCCATCGGCATCGCCGGCATGGACCGCCTGGTGCAGCGGAACGTGCTGGCCATGAGCGGCCGGGCGGTCGAGGCCGCCGGTGACGTCCAGACCCTGCTGCTGGACAAGACCGGCACCATCACCCTCGGCAACCGCATGGCGTCGGACTTCTATCCCGTCGGGGGACACCACCGAACGGGAGGTGGCCGACGTCGCCCAGCTGGCCTCGCTGGCCGACGAGACCCCTGAGGGCCGCTCCATCGTGGTGCTGGCCAAGGAGCGCTTCGACATCCGCGAACGCGAGCTCGAGGGTGACCACGCCTTCGTGCCCTTCACCGCCCAGACCCGGATGTCCGGCCTCGACATCGGGACGCGTCAGATCCGCAAGGGCGCGGCCGAGTCGGTCAAGCGGTGGGTGGCCGAGCAGGGTGGCGCCGTTCCGGCCGACCTCGACGCCATCGTGGAGCGCGTCTCGCGGGCCGGCTCCACCCCCCTGGTGGTCGCCGACGGCCAGGTGCATCCTCGGGGTCATCGAGCTGAAGGACGTGGTCAAGCAGGGCATCAGGGAGAAGTTCGACGAGATGCGCCAGATGGGCATCCGCACCGTGATGATCACCGGCGACAATCCCCTGACGGCGGCGGCCATCGCCCAGGAGGCCGGCGTCGACGACTTCCTGGCCGAGGCCACGCCCGAGGCCAAGATGGCCCTCATCAAGGCCGAACAGGAGGGCGGGAAGCTGGTCGCCATGACCGGTGACGGCACCAACGACGCCCCGGCCCTGGCCCAGGCCGACGTGGGCGTGGCCATGAACACCGGGACCACGGCAGCCAAGGAGGCCGGCAACATGGTCGACCTCGACTCCAACCCGACCAAGCTCATCGACGTCGTGGAGATCGGCAAGCAGCTCCTCATCACCCGGGGGTCGCTCACCACCTTCTCCATCGCCAACGACGTGGCCAAGTACTTCGCCATCATCCCGGCCCTGTTCGTGGTGACCTACCCGCAGATCAAGGCCCTCAACATCCTCCATCTGCACAGCCCGCAGAGTGCGGTGCTGTCGGCCGTCATCTTCAACGCCCTGGTGATCGTGGCGCTGATCCCGCTGGCGCTCCGCGGGCGTCAAGTTCCGTGCCGCCGGCTCGGCGGCCATCCTGCGGCGGAACGTGTTCATCTACGGGGTGGGCGGGATCATCGTCCCCTTCATCTTCATCAAGCTCATCGATCTCGTCCTCGTCGCGCTGCACGCCTACTGATGGAGTCCATCCTGATGCTCGTCCACCTCCGCCGTTCGGTCCTCCTCGCCGTCGTCGTCCTCGTCCTGACCTTCGCCTTCGCCTACGCCGGCACCGGCGTCGCCCAGGTGTTCTTCAAGCACCAGGCCGACGGGTCGATCACCGCCAACGGCTCGACCCTCATCGGCCAGAACTGGTCACAGGCGAAGTGCCCCGGGCACCCGCTGGGCAGCTGCGTGTTCCAGGGCCGCCCCGATGCCTCGGCCCCTACGCCGGCTCGTCGGACCCGGTCGCCGGCGGAGGGGACAACCCGCTCGAGGCCAACAACATCCCCGGCAAGCCCGGCGTGCTGAACCCAGGCGAGTCGGGAGCGACCAACCTGGGCCCCCGTTCCACGGTACTGAAGGCCAACACCGAGCAGCTGGTGGCCTACTGGCATGCCCGCGGGCGTGGACCCCACGCCCGACCTGGTCACCACCTCGGGCAGCGGCTACGACCCCGACATCACGCCGGCCGACGCCATGGCGCAGATCCCCATGGTGTCCAAGGCCACCGGTCTCGCCCCGGCCGCCCTGCGGGCCCTGATCGCCCGCCAGACCAGTGGCGCCCAGCTGGGCTTCCTCGGCAGCAGCACCATCGACGTGCTGCAGCTCAACGAGGCACTGGCCAAGCTCAGGTGACCCGTTGCCGATGACCCCTCGCCGTCGGGCCAGTGGGCGGTTGGACTCCCCGCCGACTGCCCGCTGAGCCCCGACCCACCCGGTGGCCGTGGCCTCCCCGAAGCGCCGTCCCGACCAGGCCGAGACCCCGGCCGGCCCGGGTGCCGAACCGACCGACGAGCCAAGCGACGACGCGCCCGGCGCAACCCATGCCGTGGATGCGATCGGGCGGTTCCGGGTCTACCTGGGGCCGGCCCCCGGGGTCGGCAAGACCTTCGCCATGCTGGACGAGGGCCGCCGGCGGCGCGGGCGTGGCCGGGACGTGGTCGTCGGATTCGTCGAGTGCCACGGCCGCCCGGGCACCGAGGCGATGATCGAGGGCTTCGAGGTGGTGCCCCCGTTGGCGGTCGACTACCGGGGCTCGAGCTTCCCCGAGATGGACCTCGAGGCGGTGCTGGCGCGCCACCCCGAGGTGGCGCTGGTGGACGAGCTCGCCCATACCAACGTCCCCGGGTCCGGGCGGAACGAGAAGCGTTGGCAGGATGTCATCCGGCTCCTCGACGCCGACATCGACGTCATCACCACCGTCAACATCCAGCACCTCGAGAGCATCGCCGACGCCGTGGAGCGGATCATCGAGGTCCCGGTGCGCGAGCGGGTGCCCGACTGGGTGCTGCGGAAGGCCAACCAGATCGAACTGGTGGACTCCTCGCCCGAGCAGCTCCGACGACGGCTGGTCCACGGCAACATCTATCCGGCCGAGCAGGTGCCACCAGGCGTTGGACCACTACTTCCGCACCGACAACCTCACGGCCTTGCGGGAGCTCGCCCTCCGCTTCCTGGCCGACGAGACCGAGGAACAGCTCCGCGACTACCTGCGGCGCCAGCAGAAGGATGTCGTGTGGGAGACCGGCGAGCGGATCCTGGTGGGGATCACCGCGGCACCCGGAACCGACGGCATCATGCGCCGGGCGTCGCGCATGGCCTCCCGGATCAAGGCCGACCTGCAGGTGCTCCACGTGGTGCCCGAACGACACGCGCCACGCTTTCCGGACGACCGGCTCATCGGCATCCGCCAGTTGAGTGCCGATGTCGGCGCGGAATGGAACGAGGTGCGGAGCGACGACCCCGCCGGTGCCCTCGTCGAGTTCGCCCGGATCAACCACATCACCCAGATCGTGGTGGGTTCGAGCCAACGCACCCGCTGGCAGGAGCTGGCGGGCGGGGGGTCCATCGCCCGCAAGATCGCCCGCCTGGCCGCCACCGCCGCCATCGACGTCCACATCATCGCCAGACGGGACGTACCGATCGGAACCGACGACCGTGTCGGCCCGGTCGACGAGTCCTGACCGGTCGACGAGTCCTGACCGGTCAGACCCCGCCGGCGGCCGTGGTCAGTTGCGCGCCGAACGGGCTCCGAGTCGAGGGCGACCGAGCACGGTCACCGGGAGCCGTCGCCGTCGCGCCGGTGCTCGACCCCCCGCCCCTCGGGGCCGCCGGGGTGGGTCGGGCGGGAGTCGTCGTTGACCAGCGCCGAACCGACCTGGTTGGCGATGGTGACGGCCACCTGGAGGCGCTCGTGGGAGACGGGCCGGCCCGGCGTGGGCGTGAGCAGGAAGTGGCCGAGGAGCCAGCCGCCCGCCCGCACCGGCAGATCAACGTTCCGGGTGGGCAGCCCGAGGTCGGCGGTCGACCAGACCTCGCTCCCCACGGTCACGTCCCCCGCCGGGGACACCCGGGCGGTGATGCCGGGCGGCTCACGCTCGGAGTAGCGGCAGTCCCGGAGGTCGAGCAGCTCGCGGAGCTCGCCGGACGCCGCCGCCACCACCGCCTCGGGCTCCTGCCCGGAGGCGTTCCGCTCGGTGACCGAGTGGAGCAGCGCCAGCTGGTGACGGCCCTCGCCGGCGGCGTCCCGGTAGCGCCGGCCCCGGGCCGCCAGCTCGCCGACGGCCAGGCCCACCACCAGCAGGAGGATCTCGGTGGTGAGGTCGGCGTGGCGGCTGATCCGGAGCGAGTTGTACGGGCGGGTGAGGAAGAAGTCGAACGCGACGGCCGACACCAGCGCCGCGACCGCCGCCGCCGCCCTCCGGCCCGTGCTGGCCACGGCCACGATGACCACGACGAGGATCAGGGCGTTGTCGGCGCTGTCGAGGTGGCCCCTCCCCGGGATGAGGGCGGCGGCGGCGGCCACCGGGGCCACCACTGCCGCCAGCATGATCCACCGGTCGGTTCGCCCGGCCCCGCTGCCACCCTCGGTGGATCCACGCTGCCACTCGGTCGGTCGGATTACCGCACCCATACCCTCTACTGTCACACGCGCGGCGTCGCCGTGGAAGTCGTATTGGCCCTCGACGCCGGGATCTGGCGCCGCTTGCTCGATTTTGTTACGCCTCAGGGTCTTTTGTTACGCCTGGAGCCATTCGTGTCCGCCGGCGCCGTTTCGGTGCTACGAAGGCTGGATGGAACATGGCACGGGGGCGACGAGGTGACGGCCCGCAACAAGGCGGGCCCGGTCGAGGGGGAGCATCCGATCGCCATGGTCACGCTGGTCAGCGCGGCCGGCTATCGAGGCGAGGTACGGGCCGGCCGGCACCTGCTCATCACCGACGAGGGCCCGAGCTGGGTGGAGACGACCAGGGTCCCGATCCCTACCAGCTCCTGCTGGCGGCGCTGGTCCAGTGCACGGCGGCCACCCTCCGGATGTACGCCAACCGCAAGGGTTGGGGGCTGGGAGAGCTGAAGGTCCGGGCCCGGATGCTCCGGACCGGAGACGGCGCCACCAAGGTGGAGCGGATCGAGCGGACCATCACCGTGTCCGGCGACCTCACCGAGGAGCAGAAGGCCCGCCTGGCGCGAGATCGCCGCCCGCACGCCGGTGACCAGGAGCCTCCGCGGCCGGCCTGGTCATCGACACCACCCTGTCCTGACCGGCGCCCACCACGGTCGTCGCCCGGCGTCCGTCCGGCGGGCCGGCGGTCAGCGCAGGTTGAGTCCGCCGTCGACGATCACCACCTCGCCGGTCACGTAGGCCGAGCGGGCCAGGCCGAGGATCACTTCGGCCACGTCGTCCGGGGTGGCGGTCCGCTGCAGCGGTGCCTGGGCCGTCACGAACTGGCGCACGAACTCCCAGTCCTCGGTCCACGGGGTGTCGACCAGCCCGGGGGCCACCGCGTTGACCCGGATGTCGGGGCCCAAGGTGTTGGCCAGCAGCCTGGTCATGTGGCTCACCGCCGCCTTCGAGCACGCGTAGGGGATCGAGCTCCCGGTGGGCCGCTCGCCGGCCACCGAGGACACGTTGATGACCTGCCCGCGGCCCGAGGCCCGCAGATGGTCGACGGCCGCCACCGTCACCTGCCAGGTGCCGATGACGTTGACGTCGAAGATGCGTCGCCAGACGTCGGGGGAGGCCGCCTCGAGGTCCCCGTGGGAGATGACCTCAGTGGTCCCGGCGTTGTTGACCAGGATGTCCAGCCGACCGTGGCGGGCGACCACCTGATCGATGAGCGCCTGGGCCTGGGCCTGGTCGGCCACGTCGGCCCGCACGTAACTGGCATCGGGAAGTTCGACGGCCAGGGCCTGCCCCGCGTCAACCGACGTCGAGGAGTTGATCACCACGGTGGCGCCGAGGTTGGCGAACCTGCGGGCGGTGGCCGCACCGATCCCCGAGGACGATCCCGTGATGAGGACGGTGTGCCCTCCGAAGGGCGGCACTCGGCCGGAAGGGGACGGGGCGGACTCGGACATGGGTCGAGTGTAGGACCGGGCGTGCCCTAAGTTCTGGCTGTGCGACTCGTGAGCATGTTCGACGCCGTGCCGAAGACCGGCCTCGTGGTCGGGGACGAGGTGGTGGACCTCACCGATCCGCTCATCGGCCTCCCCGCCGGGATGCTGGCGTTGCTGTCGCTGGGTGCCGACGCGCGACCGGCGCTGGAACAGGCGGTATCGACCGGTGCCCGCCGGATCCCACTGGAGGGGGCGCCACTGGTCGCACCGGTGCCCCGGCCCCCGTCCTTCGTGGCCATCGCCCGCAACTACGACGCCCACATCGACGAGCTCGGACACGACCGGCCGGAGTTCCAGACCTGGTTCTCCAAGCAGCCCACGTGCGTCGTCGGCCCGGGCGCCGCCATCGAGGTGCCGCGGGTCTCCTCCGCGGTGGACTTCGAGGGGGAGCTGGGCATGGTCATCGGGCGCCGCGCCCGACACGTGCCGGCCGGGCGGGCCTTCGAGGTCGTGGCCGGGTTCACCGTGGTCAACGACGTCAGCGTGCGGGACTGGCAGTGGCGCGCCCCCACCATGATGATGGGGAAGGGGTTCGACACCCACGGGCCGACCGGTCCGTGGATCGTCACCGCCGACGAGATCGAGGACCCCCAGGACCTGGCTGTGCGGACCAGGGTCAACGGTGAGCTGCGCCAGGACGGCCACACCTCGGACATGATCTTCACCTGTGCCCAGATGATCGAGCACCTGTCGGCGGCGTTCACGCTGGAACCGGGGATGCTGATCTCCACCGGCACGCCGGCCGGGGTGGCGGCCGGCGAGGAGACGCCGAGATGGCTCCAGGCCGGCGACGTCGTCACCGTCACCGTCGACCGGGTCGGGGCGCTGACCAATCCGGTGGTGGACGAGCCCCCACCGGGCACGGGACTGTCGGAGCGGTGGTGAGCGGTCCCGGCCCGGGTCGAGAAGTGGTGCGGGTCACGTCGTCGCTCAACATTCCCGTCGCCGAGCTGCAATTCCGGTTCAGCCCGAGCGGCGGACCCGGTGGACAACACGCCAACAAGGTCAACACAAGGGTGGAGCTGCGCTTCGACGTCGCCGGGTCGCCCTTCCCTCGGCCCCCGCCAGCGGGCCCGGCTGCTCGAACGGGTCGGACCCGAGATCCGGGTGGTGGCCGACGACGAGCGGTCCCAGGTCCGCAACCGCCAGCTGGCCGTGGACCGGTTCCGCGACCGGATGGCCGCCGCCCTCCACGTCGACAAGCCCCGCCGGCCGACCCGGCCGTCCCGGGGGGCCAAGGAGCGGCGGCTCGAGGCGAAGCGCCACCTCTCCGAGCGGAAGCGAAACCGGCGCCCCGACTTCGACGAGTAGGGGCGGGCCGTTCCGGTGCCGGCTCAGACCGCCTGACGGTCGGACTCGGGCGGATCCTCCCAGGCCGAATCGAGGAACTCGGCGATCTCCCCGGTGAGCCGACCGGGATTGACCCTCAGTTCGAGCACCGAGTTGGCCTGCAGCAGTCGGCCGTCGGGCAGCCGCTTGGCCAACTGCTCGGCATCGTGGAACGGGTGGATCCGGTCGACCTGGTGTCCGATCACCAGGACGGGCATGTCCATGGCAACCCGCTGGCCGACCGTGGGTGCGATCGGGCCGGCCAGGATGCCGTGGAGCACGGCGGCCGTCTCCACCGGATCGTTGGACAGGGTGTTCATCACGCTGTCCAACGGACCGAGTCCCGTACGGGGCAGGTGGCGGAACAGGCTGGCGACCCGGGTGACGACCGGCCGGGCGAAGTGGACGGCCAAGAGCATGGGGATGAAGGTCATGGCCGCGGCCGGCAGTGCCCACTCGAGGACGGGCATCTCGACGACGAGGCCCTGCACCCGCTCGGGTGCCTGGGCCGCCACCAGCAGGCTCACGTTGCCGCCGAGGGACACGCCCCCGACCACGGCTCGGTCGATGCCGAGGTGGTCGAGGAGGTTCACCACATGGCGGGCGTAGGTGTCCATCCGGTGGAACGAGGCGCGCTGGGGCTTGTCGGACAGCCCGTGGCCCGGGAGGTCCAGCAGGACAATCTTGAATCCCCGCTCGGCCAGGTCGACCGCCAACCGCCGGTTCATGTTGGAGTCCATCAGGATCCCGTGCATGAACACCAGCACCTTCGGACCCGTGACCGTGGATCTCGTAGTAGAGGCTGAGCCCGCCGGTGTCGAACATGCCGACCTCGAACGGGCTCGAGGTGGCGCGCCCGGGATGTCCCTCGGCTCTGGCCCCCGACCGGCTCTCCGGCCGGCTCTCCGGCTGACTCGCCGATGACCCGTCAGGACTCGGATCCGGTCGTGCCCCTCTCATCATCACGGGGCCAACGGTACGCTCCCGGGCGGCGATTTGCCAGGACCGGCAGTTGGCGACGGATGTGTCGCTGTCGCTCGCGGTCGAGGTCCGCCACCACCACACCGGGGGTGGGGTCGGTCCGTTCACCGAGCACCGACCCCCACGGGTCGACGATCATCGAGTGCCCGTGGCACGCCGGCATCCCCGGCGGCAGCACGCCCACCTGACCGGCGCCGATCACGAACACCTGGTTCTCGACGGCGCGGGCCCGGAGCAGGAGCGCCCAGTGGTCGGGGCCGGTGACGGCGGTGAACGCCGACGGCACGGCGAACACGGTGGCACCGCGGAGGGCCATGATGCGGTACATCTCGGGGAACCGGAGGTCGTAGCAGACCGACAGGCCGAGTATGGCGTCCTCGACCCCGCTGGGGTCGGACGCGTCGGCCAGGGAGGCCACCGACAACCGGGTTCCCGGCGTGACGGTGGCCGACTCGCAGAAGTCGGCGTCCCCGAGCGTGACGTCGAAGAGGTGGATCTTGCGGTAGACGGCCCGGACCGAACCCGAGTCGTCGACCAGGCAGCTGGTGTTCGAGATCCGGGCCGGGAGGCCTGGCCGGCCGGGGCCGTCACCGGACTCGGGGAACGAGCCGGCCAGCACGTGGATCTGCAGCCGGCGGGCCAGTGCCGCCGCCCACGTCACCGTGGGGCCGTCGAGCCGTTCGGCATGGCTCCGCAGGTGGTCCGGGCTGCCCGCCACCGAGAAGTACTCCGGCAGGACCACCAGTCGGGCCCCCGCCGCGGCCGCTTCTTCGACCAGGGCCCCGGCGGCGTCGAGGTTCAACTGCCGGTCGGGGCCTGCCGTAGTCTGGACCGCAGCCACGCGCATGGCACAGGGTACGCCCGTGCACCGCCGTGGCGATGTCCTCCACCACAGAAATGGGCGCCGTGTCCTTCGAAGACTCCGACGTAGTCCGCAGCGCCATCCGGGTGGAGGGCTTCCGCGACGATGAGTTCAACTACCAACTCATCCGTGCCCTCGGCGTGGCCGACTACGGGGGCTCCACGGTGGGGGAGTGTCTCGCCGTGGTCGCCGAGATCGCCGACGGCAGCCCCGAGAGTTGGGCCGGGGCCTTCGAGCGCCTGGCCGACCGGGTCGAGGGCCGGGGCCGTGCCTGCCTCGAGCGGGGACGGCGGGTCAGCGGTCGGGACCACCTCCTGCGGGCGTCCACGTACCACCGCACGGCCGAGTACTACGCCGACGGGGTGAGCGGCCGGTCCCTCCGGATGGGTGAGCGGAGCCAGGCCTGTTTCACCGATGCGGCCGGACTGTTCGACCCCCCGATCGAACTGGTCGATGTCCCCTTCGACGGGGGAGCGCTCCCCGGGTACCTGGTGCGGCCGGTCAACGCCAGCCGGGGTGACGCCGGCGGGAGGCTTCCGACCCTCATCGGGGTGGGCGGGTTCGACTCCAGCGCCGAGGAGCTCTACTTCCATCTCGGGGCGCCGGGGGCGGAGCGGGGATGGAACGTCTTCGTCTTCGACGGCCCGGGCCAGCCCGGCGCCATGCGCCGCCATCCGACCATGACGTTCCGCCCCGACTATGAGGTGCCCATCGGCGCCGTCATCGACCATCTGTGCCGGCGGCCCGACGTCGACCCCGACCGGTTGGCACTGGCCGGCCAGAGCTTCGGCTCGTACTTCGCGGCGAGGAGTGCAGCCACCGACGACCGGGTCCGGGCACTGGTGGCCGATCCGCCGGTACTCGACATGAGCCGATACATGGAGGCGTGGGTGGGCTCCGACGTCTTCCGGATGAAGCGTGACGTCCGTCCCGAGGACGTGATCGGCGTTCCCGAGGACCTGATGCCCCGCCAGATGCAGTGGGGGATCGCCGCCATCTGCTCACGCTTCGGGGTCCCGTCGTTCCACGCCTGGCGGGACGCCATCGCCGCGTACCGTCTCGACGGGCTGGCCCCTTCGATCGTGTGCCCGTCACTGGCCATGATCGGCGATCGAGAGGGCGCCGAGCCGATGGCCCAGTTCGACGCCTTCGTCACCCAGGTCGGCGGGACGGTCACCCCGGTGGTCTTCCACCCCGACGACGGCGCCTCGACCCACTGCCAGTCCGACAACATCCGCCTCTCGGCCCAGATCACCTTCGACTGGTTGGACGATCGGTTCGACGGGGCCTGAAGCGACCGGGGGGTTACAGCCCGAGCTTGCGGGAGCAGGCCGGCCACTGCCCCCACCCGCTCCGTGCTTGCAGGCGCTGGGCGGCCTGGTCCTGGACGGCCGGACTGGCCTGGTTCGGCAGTCCGGGGTAGCCCAGTCCGTGCCAGGTGGCGGCGGAGAACTGGTAGGCACCGTAGTAGCCGTTGCCGGTGTCGATGGCGTAGTCGCCGCCGGACTCGCACTGACGGAGCTCGGCCCAGACCCCCGGTGCCGTGCCCGGAGCGGTCACCGGCACCAGTGTGGTGGGGACCTCCAGCGCCGGAGGCACCGGTGCGGTGGTGGTCGTGGTGGTGGATGGCGTGGTGACCGGCGGTGCGGCGACCGGCGGCGGGGTGACCGGCGCGGTGGGGGGGAGGGAGTGGGGCCGGTGGCCGAAGGTGGGGTGACGGAGGGGGCGAGCGAGGACAGGGCGACGGTGAGCCCACCCGGTGGCGTGGCCGTGTTCGCCGAGTCGACGGGGGTCACGACCGGCTCGGCCAACAGGTCGAGGACCAGCCGGGATCCGACCTGGGCGGCGGTCTCGCCGGCCGGGCGCGTCGGGTGCGCGGTCGACTGGTCGACCGCGGCCGTCGAGATACCCGAGAACTGGATGGTCACCACGGTGACGGCGACGGCCGCGGCAGCGACCGAGACGATGGTGGTGCGGTGCTTGCGCATGGAGCGCGACTCCTCAACGACGCGTGAGCCGGACGGACTCGAGGGGTGCAGCGGGATGCGGGCAACCGTCGGGATCGCATTCGACTCGCGAGACGATGCCGGAAAGGGCAGTGGGCTCTGGACGTTCGGTGAGGTCCGTACGAGGTGCAGACGGGGAACCCGGGTCAGTCAGCGTCTGGCGGCTCCGGATGGGCACTCGGCGGATCGGTCCATGGGACGGCAAGTCACGTGCGTCGGGTCACTGTAAGTTCGCACGGCCACGGTCGGCAATCTTGTGAGCACACTAAGTGATTATATAGCCACTTAAAGTGATAATCGCCAGTCATCGACGGCCCCGGTCGGCCACAAGGCGCCTCATGCGGTCCCGGCGATGGAGTGGCCGAAGGTGGCCAAGGCGTCGGCCAGGGCCTGCCGCCCCAGATCGGACCGGTCCTCGTGGACGCCGAGGAGGGGCGTGAGCGAGGCCCACCCGTCGGCCAGCAGGGCGGCATCCGTGCCCACCTCCACCTCGGCCTGCTCGGCCAGACGGTCGGCGGCCGCCCCCATCCCGCGCAGGGTGAGTGTGATCGACCTCGAGGTGGTGTCGATCGGGTTGCCCGCCACCGGCTCGGCCGTGTGCTCGGGCCGGACCGCCCGGATGAGCCCGACCGTGCCCAGGGTCCCGTGGCGGAGCCCCCGGAGTGCGGTGAGCGGCACGGCCGGCGTATTGAGGTTGAGGACCGTGGCCGGGGCGCACGTGGCCAGGACCGGCACGAGGGTGGCGGCCAGCGACACCGGCGTCTCCCATGGCACGGGCTCGCTGCCCCAGGCGATGCTGACCGCCAGCCCTCGGATATTGAATTGCGCGGCCGTGAGGGTGGCGCCGACGGTGCCGGAGTGGAGCGCCGACCGGCCGGCGTTGGTGCCGTGGTTGATGCCCGAGACCACGAGGTCGGGTTTCGGGCCGAATCCCTCGATGCAGGCCAGGATCACGGCCAGCGCGGGAGGACCGTCGATGCCGTAGGTGGGGATGTCGCCCAGGCCGGGGATCTCCACCGTCTCATAGGGGATGGACTCGCGTTCGTAGACCGCACCCACCGCGGCACCGGCGCCGCTGTGGTCGACCAGGGGCGCCACCACGACCAGCTCGTGCCGGCCGGCGAAGCGGTCACGGAGCCCGCGGGCCAGGGCAGCGATCCCCGGGGCGAAGACGCCGTCGTCGTTGGTGATCAGGATTCGCATGGAGGGTGCTCCGATCGGGCGCGAGGGGCTCCACGCAGCCGAAACGGGGCCGTAGGGCGTGGATCGGGGTCGATTCGTCGGGCCATCCGGCCGTCATCGCCTACCATACCGGTCGGCGTACCGACCCCACGGGTGCCGGTGGCTGGACCGACGAGACGATCATGACACCCCGACCACCTGCCGAAGACCAGCGTCCGGCCGAGACCACCGCGTCGACCGGCGATCAGTGGGTGATCGGTCACGGGCACCAGCGGGCGGTGATCACCGAGGTCGGCGCCACCCTCCGGTCGTTCACGGTCGAGGACCGGCCGGTGATCGACGGCTTCGGTCCTGCCGAGTGGAGCCACGGCGGCCGCGGCCAGGTGCTCGCCCCCTGGCCCAACCGCCTGGGTGACGGGCAGTACTCCTTCGAGGGTGTCGATGCCCAGGCCCCGCTCAACGAGGTGGCGGCCCGGAACGCCATCCACGGTCTGGTCCGATGGTTGCCATGGCGCATGGTCGGTCGGGCGCAGAACCAGGTCACCCTGGCGTGCACGCTCCATCCGACGCCCGCCTACCCCTTCACGCTTCGCCTGACGATCGAGTACCGGCTGGGACGGGACGGCCTCACCGTGGTCGCCGACGCCGACAACGCCGGGCCCACCGACCTCCCCTTCGGTATCGGCTTCCATCCCTATGTCACCGTCGGGACGAGCACGGTCGACCAGGTTCGGTTGAAGGTGCCCGCCGGCCGACGTCTGCTCACCGACGACCGAGGCCTCCCGGTCTCCGGCGAGCAGGTGGCCGGGACCGAGTTCGACTTCAACGAGGGCCGCCTGATCGGCGTGACCAGGCTGGACACTGCTTTCACCGAGCTCCGTCGGGACACCGACGGCCGGGTCCGGGTGGACCTCGACCATCCCGACGGAGTCTGTGGCGCCACCGTGTGGGCCGATGAGCGGTTCGGCTACCTGATGGTGTACACGGGTGACACGTTGGCGCCGGCCGAGCGACGGACAGCGGTGGCCGTGGAGCCGATGAGTTGTCCGCCCGACGCGCTCCGGTCGGGCACCGATCTCGCCGTCCTCCGGCCCGGGGCCCGCTGGACCGGGTCCTGGGGCGTCACGCCTCGCTGATCGGTCCGACAACCGCCCGGGGCAACCGCCGCACATCGCCCGAAATCCGGTTTGGACCGGTGGTGAACGGGTAGGCGATGAGGAGGGTCGAGGACGGGAGCGGATGGAACTCCACGGGAGCCAGGACGAGCGGATCGGCGGTGCCAGGCTGACCGGTGGCAGCCGCGCCACCGTGCACGGGCGCGACCGGGTGTGCGCCCATCAGGCCTGCGATGTGCGACTGTCCATCTACAACCCGTCGGACCGGTGCGCCCTCCATGACCCACCGGCGGCGCGCCAGCCCGGAGCCCAGCCGAGCCGGACGGCGGCGTCCGTCCGTGACGGGGCGTGAGCAACGGTGCGGCCCCGACACGGCACGGGCGCCGAGCCCACCGGGTATAGGCTCACGGGCGGAGCAGTTCGACGCGTAGGACCGCGCCGATGATCGAGTCCGACCGAGTCGACACCACCGGTAGGCCACCGATCCCCGCTTCCGTCGGCGAGATTTCGACGGGGGGCGCGGGATGTGATGAGGGGCCGATGCGCCGGGCGCAGCCCGGCGGGAATCCGGAGTTGGATGATGACGAGTGAGGAGCCGACGCTCGCATTCGACGAGCTGCTCACCGCCCTGAGCGACCTGCGCGTCGCCACCAGGCAGGCCGAAGTGGGGATCAGGCGGGCGATCGGGCGCGCCGAACAGGGGATGGACGCCCTGTCGGCGCTGGCGAGCACCGGCCCCGCCGTCACGAGACAAGGGATGAACGACGCGCTCAAGGCGCTGGAGACCGCTCGCCACCGGGCCCGTCTGGCGGTGTTCGCCTCGGCCCTGGACGACGGCGTCTCCATCGGCGAGTTGGGACGGACCTTCGGATTCTCGCGGCAGTTGGCGGCCCGCTATGCCAAAGAGACGCGCGGGCCACTCGAACCCGACGTCCCCTCCGGACGCAGGAACGGGCACGCCCCGGGAGCTCGGGTGCATCTGCTCGGAGCGCCCCGGTGAGCCCGCCGATGCCGGTGCTGCGCCGGCGCCGAGAGGCCCCTGCCGTCAGCGGGTGAGCCGGGAGGCCCCTTGTGGCGCCTCAGATCCCGGCGCCCTCGTGTCCGCTGCCCGTGCGCCTGTGTCGGGGGTCACGGTCTCTGCCGGACCAGGTGGCGGGCGGGTCGCTGGCCGGAAACGACTCTTCGAGTGCCTCGTCGATGTTGCGGTCGCCAGCCGCCGCCGCGTCGTCGGCCCCGTCCACGGCTCGTGTGCCCACGGCCCATCTCCTCTCCGACGGGGGATGGGTCCAACCGGGCGGCCCCCGTTCGAACTGCGCACATTCCGGTACCCCGCCCCACGGTACCCGCCCGACGGCAGATGTCGTCGACCTGTCCGGGGCGGTGGTGGGCCTTCAGTCGGCGCGGGCCGGCGCCCTCAGGTCGACCGGGGGGAGGTCGTCAGCGGCGTCGCCCGGCGCGACGGCGGGCGTGCCCGATCGTCCGAGACCGGCGATGGTGATGGGCTGGTCCTCGAGCCCGCCATCCTCGGCGGTCGACGGCTCGCCCTGCGCCCCCACGCCCGCGTCGGTTCCCGGTGCGTTGGCGTGTGCTCTCCGGTCGTTGAGCGTCGCCCTGTCCTTGTTCACGCGGCGGTCGACCACACTTCCTCATCGGCGGGAGTCAGCACAGGCTTGAGGTCGACGCGTCAGCCGTAGGGTGCTGCATCCACGGCGCTGTCGAAGGTGGCCATGCTCATCGGCGGACCGAAGAAGAAGCCCTGGCACAGATCGCTGCCCAGCCCGGCGATGGCCAGATGCTGCTCGTGGGTCTCGACGCCCTCGCAGACGACGCTGAGGTCGAGGAGGTGCGCCAGCTCGATGGTCTTGGACACGATGGCGTGGCTCGACCGGTCGCGGGCGATGTCGGTGATGAAGCTCTGGTCGATCTTGACCACGTCCACGGGGAACCGTTTGAGGTAACTGAGCGAGGAGTACCCGGTCCCGAAATCGTCCAGCGCCAGGAGCAGTCCGAGCTGCTTCAACTCGTTGAGCACGATGTGGGCTCGCTGCGTGTCACGGACCAGGGCCCCCTCGGTGATCTCGAGCGTCAAGAGCGTGGGGTCGGCATGGGTGTCGGCAGATGATGGCGCTGACCATGGCCACGAAGTCCGGCGCCATCAGCTGGTACGCCGACACGTTGATCGACAGCATCACGCCGTCGCCGGAGTGCCAGTCGTACTGGCGATCGATGCATGCCTGCTCGAGCACCCACCGCCCGATCTCGATGATGAGGCCCGACTGCTCGGCCAGGGGGATCATGGTGGCCGGGGGGATCGAGACCTCTGACCGGGTGGTCCCAGCGCAACAGGGCCTCGAATCCCTCGAGGCTCTTGTCACCGGTCCGGACGATCGGTTGGTACTCGATGCGAAGCTCGCCCCGCTCCTCGGCCTTGCTCAGCGCGATCCGCAGGTCCGAATGGTTCTCCGCCCGGTTCCGGGCCCGGAGGTCGATGATCTGGTGATTGGCGCCCCCCTTCCGCTTCACCTGGTACATGGCCAGGTCGGCGGCGTGGAGGAGCTGTTCGGGATCGTGATTGGTCTGGCCGGCGAACGCGATGCCGACGCTCGCCGAGATCTCGACGGTCACCTGGCCGAGGAGGAACGGTGTGCCCAAGGCATCGACGATCCGGCCGGCCACGATCTCCACCTGGTCGATCCGGCCGAGCTCCTCGCACAGGATGACGAACTCGTCACCGGACAGGCGGGCGACGGTGTCGGCGGGCCGGAGCGAACCCTGGATCCGTTCGGCCACGGCCATCAGGAGCTCGTCACCGACCTGGTGGCCGTGGGCGTCGTTGACCTCCTTGAAGCGATCGAGATCGATGAACAGGACGGCCACCAGCTTGTTCGATCGACCACTTCGCACGATGGCGTGCTCGATGCGCTCGAGGAGGAGCACCCGGTTGGGGAGGCCGGTGAGCGCATCGTGCATCGACCGTTCGTGGGAGCGGTTGGACGCGGCCGTCAGCTCGGCCCGAGCCTGGGCGTTCACGAGGTAGGCCGCCGTCACATCGGCGAGCGTCTGGGCGGACTCGATCTCCGCCAGACTCATCGGTCCCGGCTCGTCCCGGTAGAGGTCGAGCGCCCCGAGGCAGGTGTCCCGGTGGCGTAGGGGAAAGGTGAACACCGCCTGGAGCCCGATCTCGAGCGCCTGGGTGCCGAACTCCTCGAAGTACGGTTCGCACTGCAGGTCCGGGACGTAGACCGGCTGCCCGGTCCGATAGGCGACGAGGCACGGGCCGACGCCGAGGTCGGTCTGCAGCTCCTCGAAGGAGAGGGCCGCGGCGTCGGAGGCGGCGACGTAGCGGGGGGCCAACGGCGGCTCGATCAGGGTCACTCCGGCTCCGGTGATCGGCAGGATGTCGACGATCCGTCTCACCAGCTGATCAAGGATGGCCTGAATGGGGAAGTCGGTGAGCATGGTTCGTGCGAACTCGCTCAGGACACTCGACAACTCCCGTTGGGTGTCCCTCATGGCTCGAGGACGCCCCGGACCGACCTTGGAGATGCCCCTCCGAGGACCTGCGGAGCATTGCGCATTGAGTCTCCGCCCCTGGACTCGACGACCCCTCGCTGTTGAAGGTCAATTACGACTCTACTGCGTTTCTGCCGACACGTTCTGGTGATGACGGCTTCCCTGGTCAGCTCCGACAGATGAAGACGGCCCGTGGAGCAGGGGCCGTGGGGGCTCGGTGACGCCGCGGGGGTAGGCTGGGTGGCATCGAGCCGGTGGCTCACGATGGACCGAGGTGACGAAGACGACCGACCGTGGCGCTGAGCCCTACGCGTATGGTCAGCGCGCCCCGCTGGGTGTGCAGCTGATCGCCTCGGGTCTGGCCACCAGCGCACAGGTCGACGAGGCCCTCGAGGAGCAGCGGAACACGGGGAAGCGGCTCGGCGAGATCCTCATCGCCCACGGTGCCCTCTACGAGGCCGACCTCGCCGGTGCCCTGGCCGCCATGTTCGACCTGCCGTACCGGGACCTCAGCCAGGAACCACCCGACCGGGCCGCCATCGACCTGATCCCCGAGGCCTTCTGCCGCTCCCGTGGTGTGATGCCGGTCGGCTTCGAGGACGGGTTCCTGGTGGTCGCCATGTCGGATCCGAGGGACATCCAGACCCTGGACGACCTCACGATGATGAGCACCCAGCCCGTCCGCTTCGTGGTCGTGGCGCCGGACCAGCTCCGGCACGCCATGTCCACTGGCTTCGGGCGGATGGACCTGCTCGAGGACGAAGACGAGTCAGAGGGCGACGGCGCCGACCCCCCAAGGTCCAGCGGCATCTCGAACATCGATTCGGCACCCGATCTCGACCTGTCCCAAGCCGAGGGACCGATCATCACGTTCGTGAACCAACTGTTGAGACGGGCGGCCGACGAAGGAGCCTCCGACCTCCACCTCGAGCCCACCAAGGCCGGCCTCCGGGTCCGGTTCCGTGTCGACGGGCTCCTCCATGACGTGATGGAGGCGCCGTCGTCCCAGCAGGCCGGCATCATCAGTCGGGTCAAGCTCATGACGGGCATGGACATCGCCGATCACCGACGCCCCCAGGACGGCCGGGTGTCCATGGTGGCGAGTGGGCGGTCGGTCGACATCCGGGCGGCCAGCCTCCCGACCATCTACGGGGAGGCCATGGTCCTCCGGCTGCTCCAAAAGGACCAGGGCCTGCTCGACATCGCCAGGCTCGGCTTCATGCCCGAGGCCTTCGACCGGTATCAGCGGTCCTTCCAACGGGCATGGGGCATGGTGCTGGTCACGGGGCCCACCGGCTCGGGGAAGACGACCACCCTGTACGCCACGGTGAACGTCTTGAACGTCCCCAGCCGGAACACCATCACCGTCGAGGACCCCATCGAGTACCGGGTGGCGGGCATCAAGCAGACGCAGGTCAACGTCAAGGTGGGGTACACGTTCGAATCAGGTCTGCGAGCCTGCCTCCGCTCCGATCCCGACATCATCCTGATCGGGGAGATCCGTGACAGCGAGACCGCCCGGATCGCGGCGGAGTCGGCGCTGACCGGTCACCTGGTGCTGTCCACGCTGCACGCCAACGACGCGGCGTCGAGCACGACCCGGTTGATCGAGATGGGCCTCGAGCCCTATCTGGTCACGTCCTCACTGGAGTGCGTGGTGGCCCAGCGGCTGCTCCGGCGCCTGTGCGACCGCTGCAAGTACCCGGAGCCCGCCAGCCACGAGGAGCTGTTGGAGTTGACGGCGATGGGACTGATCGAGGACCCCTCGGTCGAGGTGTCGCTGTTCCGGGCCAAGGGCTGCGCCCGTTGCGGCCAGCGGGGGTACAAGGGGAGGATGGCGGTCCACGAGGTGCTCGTCATGGACGACGAGCTCAAGACCCTGGCCCTGGGGCGGGCCCCGGCCCAGGTGATCGCCCGGGCGGCGACGGACGGGGGAATGCAGACGCTCCTGCAGGACGCCTTTGCCAAGGCACGACTGGGGCAGACCACCCTCGACGAATGCAAGCGGGTGCTCCGGTAGTCGGTCAGTCGACGGTCCGGCGCCGGTACAAGTGGGTGGCGAGCGGTGCGAACACGGCCAGGAGGGCGGCCGACCACAGCAGGGAGGCCACGACCGGGTGCTGCATGGGCCATGCGTGGATCGAGGCCGAGGGATTCGGGTTCTGCCAGAGTTGGCGGGCCGCCGAGGTCACCGCGCTGACCGGGTTCCAGTCGGCGACGATCCGCAGTGCCGTGGGCATCCGCTCGGTGGGGACCAGCGCGTTGGAGACGATGGCCAGTGGGAAGAGGATGACGAGCCCGACGCCCTGTGCCGACTCGGGGCCCTTGCTCACCATCCCCAGGCAGGCGCACCCCCACGACAGGGCATAGCTGAACAGGAGGAAGATGGCGAACCCGGCGACCGTCGATGCGAGGTTTCCGTTCGGGCGCCAGCCGATGACCAATCCGGTGGCCGCCACGATGGCCGCACAGATGGCGGCGGTGGCGAGATCGGCGATGGACCGCCCCACCAAGACGGCCGGTCTCCACATCGGGAGGGTCCTGAAGCGGTCGATGACCCCACTGTTGAGGTCCGTGCTCAGGCCCACCGCCGTCCCCATTGACGACGTGGTGAGGTTGAGGGCGAGGAGGCCGGCGATGGCGAAGTCCGCGTAGCTCCCCCCGCCGGGCAGGACCACCCCGGCGCCGAACACATAGACGAACAACAAGGTGAAGAGCAGCGGTTGCACCGTCACGTCGGAGAGCTGGAGCGGCTCCCGGGCGATGTGCATGAGGTTCCGGCCGGTGAGCACGATGACATCGCAGGCCTGGCGGATCGGACCGGGCGACCGGGAAGGCCTGGTCGGTGCGACGACGGGGGCGAGCGCGGTGGTCACGGGCGGGCCACCTCCAGGGCGACATCGCTCAGCAGGGGTTCGGCCCCGTCCTCGACCGCGGCGGTCGGGTGGCCGGTCAGGGCGAAGAAGACATCGTCGAGCGAGGGCTGGTGGACTTCCACGTCATCGACGCCGATCCCGGCCGCATCCAGCGCCCGCACCACGGTCGTCGCCAGTCCGGAGCCGCTCCGGACCGGTGCCCGCAGTCGGCGGCCGTCGTGGCTCACCTGGACCGGACCGGACACGAAGGGCCCCAGCGCCGGTGCCGCAGCCGGTGACTCGACACTCAGGGTGACCTCCAGGCGCGCACCCCCGGTTTCGGCCTTCAGCTCGGCAGCGGTCCCCCCGGCGATCACCCGGCCGTGGTCGATGACCACGATCCGATCGGCCAGTTCGTCTGCCTCGTCGAGGTACTGGGTGGTGAGGAGGAGGGTGACCCCTTCGGTCACGAGCCCACGGATGACGTCCCACATCCGAACCCGGCTGGTGGGGTCGAGCCCGGTGGTCGGCTCGTCGAGGAAGAGCACGGGCGGGCGGGTGACGAGCCCGGCGGCGAGGTCGAGTCGCCGACGCATCCCACCCGAGTAGCCCTTGAGGATGCGATCGGCGGCATCCAACAGGTCGAACTGATCGAGCAGCTCGGCCGCCCGGGCACGCGCCTCCGCCCGCCGGAGGCCGCTCAGACGGCCGATCATCACCAGGTTCTGGCGCCCGGTCAGGAGCTCGTCCACGGTGGCGTCCTGGGCCGTGACCCCGATGTTCCGCTGCACGGCGGCCGCCTCGCCGACCACATCGTGCCCGGCGACCCAAGCCGATCCACCGTCGGGCAGGGTGAGGGTGGTGAGGATCCGGACGGCCGTGGTCTTGCCGGCACCGTTGGGCCCCAGCACGCCGAGAATGGAACCTCCCGGGACCTCGAGATCGACGCCCGCCAGGGCCGCGGTGTCGCCGTAGTGCTTGATCAGCCCCTCGGCACGGATCATGAAGTCGGTCGGCATGATCTCCTCGGCTGCCTGCGGGTGGTGATTACTTGTCGGATGGTAAGGGCATTACTTACCGGCTGTCAAGTAGAATAGGGGGGTGAGCCAGATCTCCTCTCCACCGGGCCGGGTGCGACCTGAGCCACCTCGGGCCGCCGACACCGCCGATGCCGCCGGTGACGTGAGCACGCGGGACAGGATCCTCGACATCGCCCTGGAACTGTTCACCGCCCAGGGCTACGAGCGGACATCGTTGCGCCAGATCGCCGAGCGGCTCGGCTTCTCCAAGGCGGCCATTTACTACCACTTCGCCAGCAAAGAGGACATCTTGATGTCGCTGCACCTCCGGTTGCACGACTTCGGGAGGGCGGCGCTGGACACGATCGGCGAAGCGGACACATCGCCCGCGGCCTGGGCCGCCCTCTTGGACACGCTCATCGACCAGATGCTGGAGCACCGGGCCCTGTTCATCCTCCATGAGCGCAACCGGGCCGCCCTCGAGGAGCTGCACCGCGAGCGGCACGATGCCGAGCACGACGACCTCGAGGACCGTTTCCGCCAGACGCTGGACAATGCGGACATCCCACTGAGGGACCGTGTCCGGATGTCCTGTGCCTTCGGCGCCGTCCTCGGCGCTCTGGTGATGACCGGCAACGTGTTCTCCGAGGTGCCCTCGGCGGACCTGGGAAGCATGATCCGCGAGGTGGTCCGCGACCTGCTCGATCCCTCGACCGGCGACGCGGAGCTGTAGGGGCGGGCGCCCGCGCCTCTCCTCCCGTCCCATCGAGCTCGCCGCTCAGACGAACAGGAGAAAGTGCCTCAGCTGGCTCGTGATGAAGAGGTCATCGAGCGGGGGGACCATGGCCAGGTAGACGGCGACAGCCGGTAACCAGGCGGAGAGTTGCACGCCACCCGGACCGGCCCCCTCCGTCACGCGTCCGCCGGTGGGCGGCTCCGGATCCCCGAGGAGCGGGACGAATGCCTGGACGATCAGCCACGACGCACCGCAGTCGGCGAACCAACGCACCCAGTCGAAGCCGGTGGCGAACAGGACCACCGTGGCGACGGCAACTCCCGACCCCAACAAGGCCCCCAGCATCCGGTGTCCGGGCACGACGAACGGACTCCACAGCCGCGGCCTCACCCACAGGGCGATCCACCCGAGCTGGAGCGAGACGAGAATGGCACCGAGCAGCAAGGTGAGCGCGCGGTCATCGGCCGGTATGCCTCCGACGAGGCGGACGGCGGCGCCGACCGAGTCCGCCAGATAGGTGAAGACCGTGTTCCCCTCGAGGTGCCAGCTCGAGACGTCCGCCTCGAGCTGGGCAACCCGGTGCGGGCTGGGCAGTCCGTCGACGAGGACGGCGGTAGTCGCCAGCAACGTCGGGACGACGAGGGCGCCCACCCTGGCGACCAGCCTTCGGGTGAGGGCCGGCCGGGTGCCGCCGGGTCGCCCACCGTCCCTGTCCATGGTGGCCACCGCCACGAGGACGACAGCCCAGGGAACCTGGATCAGGACGACATCCTCGTGCACGAGCACCATGACGCCGAATGCCAGTCCGAATGCCACGAGCCACGCCAGCAGCGGACCCGGGTCACGGACGAGCACCACACCGAGGGCGACCAGCAGTGCCACGGCCAGGAGATCGGGTCGACGGTCGACGATGAAGAAGTCGAACGTGAACGGGCTGGCGGCGAGGAGGATCGCCATGGCGTAGGCGCCGGCGGTCCGCCTCCTGACGAGGAGCTCGATGAGCAACAGGACCGCACCGACGGCCAGGACGACGATGGCAATCTCGGTCCCGTCGACCTCTGATCTGGTGGGTACGCCGAACAGCAGTCGGAGGATCTCGCCGAGCATGCCGCGTCGGACGAAGCCGTGGTGGTAGGTGACCAGGTAGTACGACTCTGTGAACCTCACGTTGCCGATGGCGATGGGATCGAACACCCCTTGGCCCACCTGCAGAGCTACGAGGACCAGGGCGAAGAGCCGGACCCCACCCGCTGGCCAGGGCGTGGTGGGATTCGGAATCCGTGTGCCCAGCCCAGGCCGCCGGCGCCACTCCATGGTCGCAGTCTTGCATCAGGTGATGGAGCGAACCTGGGCCCGGCCGCCGCCGGACGCGGCCGGATCGTCCGCTGCGATGTGATCCGAACGGTGCGCTCGGCCGTACTGGATGTGAGGGGCCCACCCGAAGCGTGCGATCGAACAGGAGCAGGATGACCAATCCAACGAGTCAGAAGTCACCCAGGTCGAGGATGCGCCCCCTGGCGGCAGTGGCGGTGGCCCTATTGGGCGCATCCGGCGTGGCGGCGACGTTCGTGGCGCCGACCGTGGCCGGGGCGGCATCGTCCCAGACGACGATCACCACGGCCCACAACAAGACGTGGGGGACGATCCTCGTGCTCGGCAACGGCACCACCGTGTACCGACTGGCCGCCGACCCGAAGAACAAGAGCGTGTGCTCGGGTACCTGCGCAAAGATCTGGCCGCCGGTCCTCCTGGCGGCCGGACAGAAGCACCCGATCGGGCACCACGTGAGCGGACTCGGAACGATCACCCGGGCCAACGGCAAACACCAGGTCACCTACAAAGGGGTGCCCCTCTACCGGTTCGTGGGCGATACCAAGGCCGGCAAGGCGACCGGGAACATCAAGGACACCTGGGGGCGTTGGTGGGTCGTGAATCCGGCAGACCCGCGGGTGGCGCCCTCGGCCACCGATTCGTCGACCGGAGGTTCGTCCCCGACCACCGTGGCCGGCTCGGGCGCCGCGTACTGATCCCTTGACCATCACCGAACCGAAGCTTCGGGCCTCTCACGGCGAGCCGGCCCACCCGGTGACACCACGCACGGATCCGGGTGGGCCGACCAGGGCCACCGGGTGGCTCGGCGTCCTGGCCGTCGCCGGCCTCGTGGGCTGGCTCGGTGCCGTCGGGGCACAGGGTCTGGTGGACGCCGGTGACCTGTCGAGGTCCTTGTCCGCTGCGGAAGGACGGACGGTCGGTCCGGCCCTGATCGCGGTGGTGGCGCTCCTCCTCGTGGCCGAACGCGTTTGGCCGGCCGTGCCCAGACCTGTCCTGGCCCGTGCCCATCTCGTCGACGCCGGCTATCTCGTACTCTTCGCCGTGGCGGTGGTGCCGGTACTGACCGTGGTGGAGACGGGGTTCGCCGTGGAGGTGGGACGGCACGCCGCCTTTCTCCTCGTGGGCCGACTGGGGCTTGCTCCCCAGGTGGTGGTGGTCTCTGTCATCCTGGTCGCCATCGACGGCATGAACTGGGTGGCACACGTCGCCAACCACCGCTCCGCATCCCTGTGGAGGCTCCACGCCCTCCACCACTCCCAAGAGGACATGAGCGTGCTCACGACCTTCAGGACCCACCCACTGGTGCACGCCACCTACCTCGGCGCGCTCCTTCCGGCACTGGTCCTGGGAGCGGGCGGTGCCGTCCCGGCGACCGCCCTGATCGTCTACGGCTGCCTCGTGACGCTTCCCCACGCCAACCTGCGCTGGTCGTTCGGACCGCTCGGCCGTGTGGTCGTGAGCCCGGCGTACCACCGGCTCCATCACGCACTGGCGCCCGTCGGCTCCCGTGGCACGGTGAATTTCGGTTTCGTCCTGGTGTGTTGGGACCAGCTCTTCGGGCGCGCCGAGTTCCCGAGCGGCCGCCCACCCGTCCCCACCGGGATCGCCGGCCGGCCGGTGCCGGTCGAGTCGGAGGCGACGACAACACCGTTCGGCCTGGTGGCGTCACAGCTCGTGCAGCCGTTCCGTCGGCGCGACCCCATGGGGGGTCCGACGTGACCGATCTGGCCCTGCGCGCCCGAAAGGCCACCGAACAGATCCAGTCCACCAAGGAGGCCCCTGTGGCCCGGGACATCGCGCTCCTGGTGGTCCGGATCAGCCTGGCGTGGATCTTCGTCTATCACGGTGCCGGGACGCTGTTCGGAGCCTTCGGCCAGGCCGGGATCCACGGCCATGCGGTGTTCTTCGCCAACGTGGCCCACCTGCATCCGGGGACGTTCTTCGCCGTGCTGAGCGGCGTCATCGAGTTCTTCGGCGGACTCGGGGTGGGGGTAGGCCTCCTCGGGCGCCTGGCGGCCGCGGCACTGGTGGGGGACATGGTCATCGCCATGGCGACCGTCACCTGGCGCAACGGGATCGTCTCCAATGCCGCCGGGTCGGGGTACGAGATCAACGTGGCGCTGGCGGCGCTCGCCCTGGTCATCGTCATCATGGGTACGGGCCGGTTCTCGCTCGATGTGGCTTTCGCAGACCTGTCGAGCGAGGGGCGTCACCGGTCGTGAGCGCGGTCGGCCCGACAGCGGCATGCTTTCCGGAGATGAGACTCGTCCCGGGTGACCGACGCGGCCAGCGGCACGGCCAGCGGCACGGCCAGCGGAGCGAGATCCTCGACGCATCGGACGAGACATTGGTGGCGGGGATGGCCGCGGGAGACGAACGGGCGGCGTCCGTGTTCGTGGAGCGCCACCAACGCCGCGTCTTCGGGATCGCCCTGGCCATCACCTCCAACCGGTCCTCGGCCGAGGACGTGGCCCAAGAGGCGTTCCTGCGGGCGTGGCGACACGCCGCCGTCTTCGACCCGAGGCGGGCGCCGGCGACGTCGTGGCTGTCGACGATCACCCGCAATCTGGCCATTGACTCCGTGCGGCTCCAGCGGGCCGTTCCGATGGACCGGGATGACGCGAAATGGCTCGAGATCGTGAACGACACGGTGGCTCCCGAGGCCCACGCCGAACACGCGGTGTCGGTCGACAGGGTGCGGGCCGCCCTCTCGACGGTTCCCATGGACCAACGTCGAGCCCTCGTGCGGTCAGCACTCTATGGTCAGAGCGCCACCGAGATCGCCGAGGCCGAGGCGATCCCGCTCGGAACGGCGAAGAGCCGGATCCGCCTGGGGCTCGCCAAGGTCCGCGACCTCTTGGCCGGGGAGGGGGAGTAGATGGAACAGACGCCGCGTGACGCTGGGTGCGATGCCCTCCACGACGACTTGGCGGTGCTCGCCGTCGGGGCCCTGACCGGCCACGAGCGGGCCAGGGTGGTGGCCCACCTCGAACACTGCCCGCAGTGCGCCGGCGAGCTCGAGGACCTGTCCGCCGCCGCCGACGAACTGACCTGGGTGCTGCCCGGTGCGTCCCCGTCGGAGGGGTTCACCTCCCGGACGATGGCCCGGATCCGGGCCGAGGGGACAGGCTCGCGCCGGACTTCGTTCCGTCGGGTGGCGGCGGCCGCCGCCGTGGTCGTCGTGCTGGGAATGGGCGCAGGCGTCGGGGCGGTCGTATCCTCCACCGACCACAGCCCACCGCCCACGGCAGAGCGGAGCGCGACGCTCCGCTCGCCTACGGGCACCGCCGGCTCGGTGCTCCTCGTCACGTCGGGACAGAAGGGGTGGTTGGTCATGACCCTCCACGATGCGCCGGCAACGGGCATCGTCACCTGCACGCTGACGTTGGACGACGGGACCAGGCGCGCCATAGGCCGCTTCCCCGTCGCCGCCGGATACGGATCATGGACCGCGTCGCTGCCGGTTCCCGCCTCGTCGGTCCGGTGGGTCGACGTGGTCGACAGCAGGGGGACGTCGGTCGCCTCGGCCCGTATCCGGTGACGGGCCGGTGGGTGCACAGGCCACCGGTGGACGCCTAACGTCGGACAGGTGGCCAGCCGGATGGAAAGGGTGACGCCCGGCGACGGCGATGTTCGCTCTGCCTTGATCCGCCAGTGGCAGCGGATCGCCGACGTCGCCACCGAGCTCGACCCGGCGGCGCCAAGTCGGATCGAGGGGTGGACCAACAAGGAGGTACTGGCCCATCTCTACGTCCAGCCCCATCTGGTGCTTCGGTTCCTTCGGTCCGCTGGTGGCGGGAGACCGACCCTGAGGCTCACGGACAATCTCGCCGGGACTGGGGCGTTCAAGGATCTGATCGACTCGTCGGCCCGCCAGGGGGCCAGGCTGGGGAAGTTCGATCTGGGTGGCCCGCTGGCGGTGGCACGCCAGCCGATCCTGCGTGCCGACCTCGGCGAGACGATCGAGACCTTCCAGGGGCCGATCTCGGTGTCCGACTATCTGGTCACGCGCTGCGTGGAGGCGGTGGTGCACGGTGGCGACCTCGTCGACGCCGTCGCCCCGGACGCCGAGGCGGAGTCGATCACCTCGAAGGCGCTCCTCGACGTCCTCTCGACCCTCGCACCGGAGTTGGTGCCCGAGGCCGAGGCACTGCCGAGCAGCCATTGGATCGACATCGCCACCGGTCGCTGCACCGGATCAGGGCGGCTGGTCTCCGTCACGCCGGTCATGTCGTAGACCCCGAGTCTCCACCGACCGATGGATGGATGGTGGCCGGTACTCGCACGTGGACGGCACAACTGGGCAAGAGGACCCGTCGGTGGTCGATGTACGCTTCGGAGCCCGGCAGCGAGGGAGGTCCAATGTACGCGGTGGTCGCCACCGTGAGAGTCGACCATCCGGACGAGGCGCGGCTGCTGCTCCCCGAGGCCCGGGAGGCCCTCGTGTCCCGTGCCCCGGGTATCGTCAGCGGCTACTGGCTGGAGCCGATCGATGGGATCAGAACGTCGGTCCTGGTCTTCGAGACCAAGGACCACGCGGACGAGGCGGCTCTCTATCCGATGCCGCCGATGTCGGGTGTGACCCTGCTCGACCTCACGGTCCGCGAGGTGTTTGCGCACGTCTGAGGGCCGCACCCACCGATCACTTCGGGATCGGCGGATCGAGGAGCGGACTGTCCGAAGGGAGCACGCCGGCAGCCGCCAGGCTCTCGAGAAATGCCGGCCACCGATCGTTCGTCTCGACGGCCAGCCGGAGCTGAAGTCGGGCCTCCTCGATGCGCCCCGCCTTGGCCAGCAGGACGGCGGACCACAGTGCCGGCTCCCGGTTGGCACCGAGGGCGTGCTGCGCGATCGCCAGGTCCTCCAGCGCCCGGCCCAACTCGGCTCCGGTCGGATCCAGGGTGGGAACCGAGAGCAGTCCGCTGTTCACCACGGTGACCATCCGGTCCACGCCGCGGTTGACGTCGAGCAGGCGTCGAAGCTCGACGAGTGGGCGATCGCTGTCATCGACACGAAGATCGACGAGGCGACCGTCCCACGGTCGGTCTTGGCGCTGTCCCTCCACCACCACCAGCGCGGACGACTGCTGGCCACGGATGTCGCCGCCCTCTCGTTGGCCAGCTTCCAGTGCCAGAAGGAGCCGGCTGGCGAGATCGTCCCCGGCTGCTCGGAGGTAGGCGTCGACCATCGCGCCCCACACGGTGCCCCGTTCCATCATGTTCGCCTGGGCGCTCACGTGAGGCACCACCCGGTGGCCGGCACGACCCACACATCCGTCTCCGGTATGTACGGCGACCTCGCCGGACCGGTCGACCATGGCGACCTGCCGGAGGGAGACGAGAGCATCCTGGGCCAGGAGGCCTGGCACGGCGGCACCCGCCGACTCTCCCGCCCGCATGCGATCGAGTCCTCGAGGCCCGTATGACACCTCGATGATCGATTGGGTCGCGACCACCCCCACCCCGGCTTCGGCCCAGAGCACGAGGCGACCCACGCCGAAATGGTGCGACTGCACCGCCCCACCCATCGCTCCCGTGTCGGGATCCCACGCGACGATCGAGTAGGTCATCCCACCATCGATGCCGTGCGATGCGACGCGTCTGGAGGCATTCCGACTCAGGGACGGTCGGCGAGGATGGCGAGCCCTTCACCGCTGAGGTCCGCGTGCGCCCCTCGGCGGCCCGTCATGGCCAGGATGAGAGAGACCAGCGGGCCGGCCACTTCGGGGCCGGCCCCGTGCGTCCACTCAGCGTCCGTGGCTCGGAGGCGCAAACCGGTGATCCGCCGCTTCGACCCGATGAGGAGGTTCGTGTTCTTCCAGCTGTCGGCCAGCGCCACCAGCGCCTCCTCGGGCACGCGATGGTCCAGGTGCAGTGGCCGTCGGATGTCCTCGGCGTGGACCACGATCTCACCGAGCATGGCCATCACGGGCGCCGGCGGATGGTTGGTGGTGGTGGTCCGGGCACGGAGGCGCCGTGTCAACTCGGCCGGGTCGAGGGCGCCGAGGCGCTTGGCCCCCCGCTCCGTGAAGACGTTGAACCGGAACCCGGCCGAGGCCAGCTCCTTGTAGAAGTTGAACGGCGTCTGCTCGGCGGCCGAGAGGATATGGCCGGCGGCGTCCTGGACGGACCAGCCCGCGGACCACGACGGCGTCGACCACTGCTCGGGGGTCAGATCCGCCCACGTGTCGGCCATGGCGCCCCGTTCGACATGGATGAACCCCCAGATCTGCTCCGACCTCATCGCTCGTCTCCTTCTGTCCCGGAGCACCGGGCGGCACTCTCTCGCCATCACGACGGAACCAGGTATCCGGAATCGACACACGGTGAGCAGCAATCAGCCGATTTCCTCGGATGTGGCATCCGACCGGGGACCCGCCCGTCGACTCGGCATTCCGGCCCCACCAGTTCTACGCTGCATCGATGGCCACGTCCAGGCACGACGGGTTCGATCACGTGACGATCGCCGTCGCCGATCTCGAAGGGGCAGTCGGGTTCTTCGCACTGCTCGGGTTCGAGCAGACCGGCGCAACCGTCGTCTCGGGGGACGAGATGTCCCACTACATGGGAATTCCGGAGTGGGAGGCCGATCATGTGACCTTGACGCTGACGGGCGCATCCACCCACCAAGAGGTACAGCTCCTCCGCTTCCACCATCCTCAGGTCCCTGCCAATCCAGCAGAACCCGATCTCGCCCGATTGGGCTTCAACCACATCTGTTTCGCCGTGGACGATCTGGACTCGACCCTCGCCCGGCTCGAGAGTGCAGGCGTGCGGACCCGTAACCAGGTGATGTCGTTCCACGACCGTCGCCTCGTCTTCGTCGTGGGTCCGGACGATGTCACCATCGAACTCGCCGAATGGGTGACTCCGGATGGAGCCCCCCGAGCGACCCACGAGCGATAGCCCGTCCCGAAGGAGGAATCCGGACGGGCCGCCCGGCCTTCGGGTGCTCGTGACGGGCCGAGGTGCGGGTGGTCGGCCCGAACCGACGCATCCGCGCCAGATGGGGGAGACTCGTCGGCGGTGAACCCAGGCAGCCGGAGCCGTCTTGCCAAGTACGACGTCATCGGGGTCGGCTACGCCTCCACAAGGCGACCCGATCCGCGCCTCGGCGCGGTGATCCACGACGCGCTCGGACCGGCGAGGACGGTGCTGAACGTCGGCGCCGGGACCGGGTCCTACGAGCCATCGGATCGGCCGGTGTTGGCGCTCGATCCTTCCCGCGTGATGCTGGCGCAGCACCCGGGCGATCGTCGGGTGGTGGGATGGGCCGAGCACCTGCCGTTCGACGACGGGTCGTTCGACGCCGCCATGGCGATTCTCACCGTGCACCACTGGGACGATCTCGGACGAGGGCTCGCCGAGCTGCGGCGGGTGTCGAAGCGCCAGGTCGTCTTCACGTGGGATCCGGGCCACCGTCAAAAGCTCTGGCTCATCGAGGACTACGTACCTGCCGTCGACGCCCTGGAGACCGGCCGGTTCGCCTCGCTCGGCTCCATCATCGACGGACTCGGCGCACACACGGTGCAGCCGTTCGAGATTCCTCACGACTTCACCGACGGCTTCCAGGCGGCGTTCTGGCGGAGGCCGGAGGTGTACCTCGACCCGGAGGTACGAGCCGCGAGCTCGACCTTCGCCACGCTTCCGCCCGAGCTCGTCGACCCCGGGATCGAACGGCTCCGGCGCGATCTCGAGAGCGGAAGGTGGCACCGGACCCACCAACCGCTCTTGAGCATGGAGAGCCTCGACCTGGGGCACCGGGTGGTGGTCGCCGGACCGTGAATCGGCCCGGACCCGGCTGCGGTGTCGTCAACCTGGAGCGCACCCTCGGCGTGGATACGGAGGCAGGGTGCACCGCGCCGGTTGCCCCGGACGAGAGAGGTCGAGCATGTCGGATGGACGGGTCGAAGAGGTGTGGAGCAGTCCACGGGGGCCATGGCTGATCATGCTCGCCGCCGTGGGATCGCTGGCGTTGGCTGCCTGCAGCGGGTCGGCGGTCTCGGGGCAGGTGCCCACGAGCGCACCGGTTCACCGCGTCCGGGCGCCGGTTGGCTGGAGCTCCTATTCCTACGGCGACGCGGAGGTCTCGGTGCCCGGGACCTGGGTAGTCCGCCGGAGCTCCAACTGCCCGGATGCCCAAGCGCCGGGAACGCTCCTCCTGGGCGTCCCGAAGGTGATCTACCACTGCCCCGAGGTCCCCGGCTCGGCCAGCTACGTGGTGATCACGTCCTCCGACCGGTCCTCTTCGTCCTCGCAGCTTCGTGCGCCGGGACCCCTCACCATCAACGGAGTCAGTGTGGACGTAGGCTTCTCGTCCCCGCTGGCCCTGGAGTGGGATGCGCCGTCGCTCGATGTCCAGATCGAGGCGACCGGGCCCCTGTCCACCCGGATCCTCCATACGCTCCGACGGGATCGATGAGGCTGGCACCACCCCAGCGGACGTGCTCCCCACCTGGTTCGTCGGCCGACAATGTGAGAAAACTGTGGGATGGCGGTCCCCCTCTCGACCGATAGTCCGGCCTCGCAGTGAGGTTCCACAACGCACGGGTGGCCGAGTATCGGTGGCGGTCTCAATTCAGGGCCCGATGGACCGGATATCTGGGGCTCGTGCTCCTCATCGGATTGGTGGGGGGCCTGGCGCTGGCGGGGGTGGCGGCCGCCCGGACCACGCAGTCCTCGTTTCCCGCCTTTTTGGCGTCGACCAATCCTTCGACCATCGACATCGACAACGGGACGTGGGATCCGGCCATCCTCCAGCGGGTGGCCAGCTTTCCGCACGTCACATCGGTCCAGACCTACGTTGCCCTCAACATGGTGCCGATCCGTGCCGACGGGTTCCCTGATTTCTCCAACGACTTCGGCGACCTCGAGGCCTCGGGCACGCTCCACAAGCTGTTCATCGGCCAGGACAAGATCACCATCGTCTCAGGTCGGATGCTGAATCCCGACCGACCCGACGAGGTGGTGGTCAGCCGCTTCTCTGCTCGCCTGCTGGGGTTCCACGTCGGCCAGAAGGTCCACGAGGGAGTGTTCGCCAACGACCAGCTCAACGGCGAAGGACAGCCGTCGTCACCGGCCCGGGAGCGCCTGACGCTGACCGTCGTCGGGATCGGGATCTTCAACGACGAGGTGGTCCAAGACGATGTGGACCGGATCACCCGGATGGTGGTCAGCCCGGCACTTGCCGACAAGGTGGCCGCCTGCTGTGGAAGCTACGCGTGGAGTGGCGTGCAGCTGAAGGACGGGGCGGCCGGCGTCCAGCCGTTCCTGCACCGGTACTTCACCGACCTGCCCGCCTCTTCGCTGCCGTACATCCATGTCACCTCGGTGATCGAAGAACAGGCCGAACAGTCGGTCAAGCCCGAGTCGTTGGCCCTCGGCGTCTTCGGGCTCATCGCCGGCGCGGCGGCGCTGATCATCGCCGCCCAGTCGATGGGTCGCCAGGTCCGATTGTCCACCATCGACCGGCAGGTGATGCGCTCCCTCGGAGCCAACCCGACGGAGACCGCCCTGGACGGGCTCCCCGGCATTGCTGCGTCCGTCGTGGTGGGCGCCCTTGTCGCCGTCGGGGTGTCCGTACTGCTCTCCCCGTTGGCACCGTTCGGCCCGGTGCGCCAGGTCGAGCCCGTCCACCGGATCTCGTTCGACTGGACGGTCATCGGCTTCGGGACCGCGGCCCTGGTGGTCGCCCTCCTCGGGATGGCCGTGCTGTTCTCCATCCGCGACACCCCCCATCGCGTCGAATCCCGGATGCGTCGGGGCGGCGGGCGCAACTCCGCCATCGTCACTTCGGTGGCGTCATCGGGGCTGTCGGTGCCTGCCACCACCGGAATCCGCTTCGCCCTGGACACCGGTCGGGGTCGGACAGCGGTGCCGGTTCGCTCGGCCATCATCGGGACCGCGCTGGCCGTGGTGGTGGTGGTTGCCTCACTGACGTTCGGCAGCAGTCTCACCACGTTGATCTCCCATCCCGCCCTCTATGGCTGGAACTGGGACTACATCCTGGAGTCGAACGCTGGGTACGGGGACATGCCGGCATCGGCCAGCGGCCGCCTGTTGGCCCACGACCACGATGTGGTCGGTTGGACGGGCGGCTACTACACGCTGCTGAATTTCGACGGACAGGACGTGCCGGTCCTGGGGGAGAATCCCGGAGGCTCCGTGCAACCCTCGACCCTCGACGGGCACGGCCTCGAAGGCCCGAACCAGGTGGTGCTCGGCACCGAGACCATGCGGAATCTGGGGAAGCACGTCGGTGACACCGTGACGACCGGCAGCGGCGCGCAACGAAAGACGCTGACCATCGTGGGCACCGCCACCATGCCCACCGTGGGGGTGGGCCACGGGCTCCATCTGTCCATGGGGACCGGTGCCCTGTTGGACGTCCAGGTCATCCCGTCGCTGCAACGGAACATCCAGCAGTACGGGTCGGTGGGACCGAACGTCTACTTCATCCGCACCCGTCCCGGTATTCGCAGCGCGGTGGCGGCCCGCTCGCTGGAGGGGGTGAGCGCAGGCATCTCCGATGCCGCCGGGGCTCCCACCAGCGTGCAGCTGTTCGGGGTCCAGCACCCGGCTCAGATCGTCAACTACCGATCGATGGGATCCACACCCACCCTTCTTGCCGTCGCCTTGGCGGTGGGAGCGTTCGGGGCGCTGGGACTCACCCTCGGGGCGTCGGTGCGAAGGCGACGCCGGGAGCTCGCCGTGCTCAAGACACTCGGTCTCACCCGCCGGCAGCTGGCCGAGTCCGTTTCGTGGCAGGCGTCGGTCTCCGTCGCCATCGGAACCGTCATCGGCATTCCCCTCGGGGTGGCCTTCGGTCGCTTCTTGTGGACGTTGTTCGCCGATGAGCTGTACGCCGTGCCCCATCCGACGGTGCCGGTGCCGGCGCTCATCGGTGTCGCCGTCGGAGCGCTGGTGCTGGCCAATCTGGTTGCGGCTGTCCCGGCGTGGCGGGCGGCCCGGACACCGACGGCACTGGTGTTGCGATCGGAGTAATGGTGAGCGGAGGCGGAAGATTCCGGCTCACCGCAGTGGTGGGTTTTCCCGACAACCAGGACGATCCATGGGTCCACTGAATGCTCTGGGAGGCGGGCATGGTGCCAAGGTTGGACGACCCTTGTTAAGAGATCGGGGATCGCCCCGGGTCGTTAACTCTGGTAGGTCTGGCCGGACTCCATGAGCTCCAGCTCAGCTGACGATTCATCTACCGTTGCGAGCACGTCTGGAGAGCACCGGTGTAGGAAAACTTTCCCCAAAAAACTGGGGGAGAGCTAGCTGCACTGTGAGTTCAGCCGTGACGCCGGTGTTTCGTGACCTATCCAGGAGATATGGGGTAACTGAATCCTGAGCGACCTCGGCCTTCATTCATGGCGGCGGAAGACGGACGAATTCTGGCTACTCGTCTGGACCTATCTGGCAGACTGCGACGGAGTGCACGTCATAGTTACCTGCCCGTGCGACAAGATGCATACGCATCATCGTCATCGCCTCTTATGCCACCAGGATTGGATGCGATCGTATGTACAACGCTTGGCAAGTGGGCCAGCTCCACTAGTCGAGAGCTACCAGGCAGGGCGGAGCGGTCCAGGTAACACGACCGAACCGAGCGTTGCAGTCAATGCTCGAATCTGTGTTCGTCCGGCCGCCCGCTCCCATTCGGCGATCGTCCGATCCGCCGCTTCCTCTGCTGCCCTTGTGCAGGCCCGTCCCTTGGGTGTCAACGACAGCACTGACGAACGGGCATCGGTCGGGTGTGGCATCCGATCCACGTATCCGCGCTGCACGAGGAGTTCGACCATCTGGCTGGCCGCCTGCTTCGAGATCCCGAGGTGATTCGCAACGTCCACCATGGTGGCGTCGCCTCTGCTGATCCGGACGAAGGCAAAGCCGTGTGCCGGCCGGACATCGTCGAATCCCCGATCGGCAACTCCTGCCTGTATCCCGTCGACGAGTTGCGTGGCGGCACCCAGGAGGAGGGCCGCTGTGGCGAATCGATCCGGTTCGGTCATCTCGTCAGTTTGACAGAGTGGTCAATCTGATTGATCATATAGTCAATCTACTTGACCATAAGGAGACCCCGCGTGCCGATCATCAGAGCCACCGAAGCCACGACCTACGAGGTCCACGGAAGCACATTCCTTTCCTATGTCGCCCCATCCCGAATGCAGACGGACGTGTGCGCCTGGCAGGTCGAGGTCCCACAGAATCTGCAAGGGGCCACACATCGTCCCAGTCGGGACGAAGTCCTCCGGGTGCTCTCCGGTCAGCTGATTGTCTCCACGAACGGAGAATCCACGTCCGTCGACGTCGGCGACGTCGTGTTCATCCGAGCAGGAAGTGACCTTCGGCTCGATGGCGGTCCTGAAGGAGGAAAGGCCTGGGTGTGCACCACTCCTGGACTGAAAGCCGTTATGGATGATGGAAGCCGAATTGTCCCTCCGTGGGCGAACTGAGAGCAGACTGCGGAGTATTCCTACCAAGGCGGCTGCGGGTCGTGCCTGACGCTCGATTCCGGTTCTCGCCAACGTTCGCGAGCGTTCCGGGGGGGTTCCGAAACCTGGATTAGGGCAGGGGTTTTGTGCATCCTCTGGAACCTCGGGATCGAGCGGTGGCCGCCCGAGGAAGGCGTATGGCTTCCTGACGTCGGTGCGCCGCATACGGAACAGGCGGGATGCTCGGTGGCGGCCATCCACCGCTTCTTCCCCAACCGGGAGGCGATCTTCGTGGAGTTGGGTGACCGCTACCGGGCCAAGCTCGCCCGCCTCTCCGAGGACCTCCTCGTGGTCCCTCCCACCCGAAAGCCGGACGTGATCGCCCGCGAGGTGTTCGATCGACTCATCGAGTTCATCCGGGGCGAGCCGGGTTTCGGCGATTGTGGTGGAGTGGATTGATCGATGCTCTGACCATCGGAATAGACCGTCGTGATGGATTTGCCTTCCTCGCCGGTCGGTTCCAGGCGATGTACGAAACCGCGTCGGACCCGGCCAGCCGACCTGGTCCCGACTACCTGGTCCTCGTGGGGCAGCCGACCATCTCATCGGTGTGGCATTTCGTGACAGTGCCCAGGAGACCAAGCCGTCCTTTGGCCATGGGTAACAGCATCCTTAGTAACCTCGGCCCTCATCCGTGGCAGCACACGATGGACGGATTCTCAGCTTTTGCCCTGGATCAGTATCTGGCGACTCGCGATCGTCACCTGCTCACGGACGGTACCTCGGAGGCATACGCCACTCGCATACTGCGCCGTCAAAGTGGGACACCTCGATGGCGCGCGCTGAAGTGACCGCTGGTGGACGGTTCCTCGAGGGTGGCGCCGCAAACTATGAACGATCAGGCACGGCTGTAATGAAGACCGAGAGCGCCGTCTTCCAGGATGGTGGCCTGGGTCAGGGCCCAGGCCGAGTGCGGTAGTTCCTCGGTGAACAGGCGGAGGCCGCCGCCCAGGAGTACAGGAACGACGGCGAAACGCAGTTCGTCGATCAGTCCGGCCGCCAGCAGCGCCTGGATGATGCTTGCGCTGTTGATCACGAGGATGTCCCGGCCGGGAACGCCCCGCAAAGCCTTGACTTCTGACTCAAGGTCGCGGGCAATACGCGAGTTCTCCCATCCCGCCTCCTGAAGGGTGCGGGAGACCACCACCTTTTCCACGGTGTTCAAGAACACGCCCAGGTCGCGGGTGCGCGGATCGGTGGCTGGGTCAGCGGTGATCTCCGGCCAGACCGAAAAGAATCCTTCATAGTTGGTGCGGCCCACTATTACCGTCGATGCGCCACGCCAGATCCCTTCGAAGTGCGCCGCTGAGGATTCCCTCCGCACATGCTCATACAGCCAGGTGTCCTGCGCGGGGCCTCCCGGCCCGCTGGTGTAGCCGTCCATCGAGATCGTGACCCACGCCACGACCCGTCGCCCTCGTTCAGACACGTCGGTCCTCCTTTGTCGGCCGGCTCTGCAACTCTGGGACTCGAAAAGTCTGACGATTGAGGGATCGCTGCATATCAGATCGGGTGGCAGATGAGAGCGTGGACTCCACTGGCGAAACTCGTCGAGCTGTCGAGCTTGAGATCGAACGGTGTTGCCCCGTCGAAAAGAGGCAGCCCCGATCCGAGAACGGTCGGGTGGACCAGGAGCTGGTACTCGTCGACCAGACCTAGTCGGACAAGGCTCTGCGCAAAGGATGCGCCACCGTGGGCGAAGAGATCCTTGCCCGGCTCGGCCTTCAAATCGGCGATCTCCGCGATGAGCTCGCCGGTGAGAATGCGCGTGTCGTCCCAGTTGGCTGGCTGCTCCAGGAGCGGAAGTCCCGCATCGCGCTGCGCGTCGGTGGCGTTGCGCAGCGCTGTGGTCGGTTCGTAGGCCGAACTCCCGGAACGGGAGAACACGACCTTCGGGATGGCATTCATCAGTGCGGCGAGCGGCTCGGTCGAGGTCGGCCAGTAACTAACCATGTCGTCATAGGTCCTCCGCCCCATGAGATGGGCGCCGGCCTGCCACAACGTCTCCTCGATCCACGACGTGGACTCGGCATCGATTGTGCGCAGGATCCAGTCGATCTCTCCGGCCGGTCCTCCGACATAGCCGTCGAGGGTCATCGACATCTTCAACACGAGCCGTCTCACCCGCCGGCTGCCTTCATCTCCAGACCGGCAAGCCGGTCGAGGCTCTCGGACCAGCCGTCCCGCATGCCCGCCAGGTTCTCGCGGGCATCGGGCGTGGCATTCAACACCTGCACTCGCACCGTGACCTCGGTGGTCGCGCCTCGGTCCTCCAGCTCGACGGTGGTGAGGTTCTCCAGTCGTACGGTGCCGTCTGTGTTCACCAGCGCGATCGAAAAGACCAGCAGCCGCGGCTCATCAGCGACCCTCACGGTACCTACGTTCAGGTACTCCTCGTCGTCTGGGGAGCGCATGAGGATGCGTATCTCTCCGCCTGGTGTCGCATCGATTGAGCACTCCGGATTAGTGAATCCGTGTGGCCCCCACCACGCGGCAAGGTGACGCGACTCGGTCCACAGCTGCCAAACCAGGCTTCGTGCCAGCCGAACCGTGCGTGTCAAGACGATCTCGCCCCTGGGCACCAGTTCATCTGTGTCACTGGTCGGCGTCGACATCATCGATCCTCGCCTTCATTGTCGAGCGTCTGGGCGTAGGCCTCTAGCCGGTCGAGGCTTTCGTCCCAGAATCGGCGATAACCCTCCAGCCAGTCCACGACCGCACGCATCGGTGCCGCCTCGAGGCGGCACGGCCGCCACTGTGCATCCCTGCCACGGGCGACCAGACCAGCTTTTTCCAACGTCGCGATGTGCATCGACACCGCCGGCACTGTCATGTCGAACGGTTCAGCGAGCTCGGTGACCGACTTTGACCCGCCCATCAGTCTGTCGAGGATCTCGCGGCGCACCGGGTGGGCCAAGGCCGTGAGCGTGCGGTCAAGCGTCGTCGTCGATGTTCGCATGTCTCTCCTCGTAGTTAAGATATATCTTAACTACGAGGCAGCCCAACCGCCAACCAGTGAATGATCCAATCTGGACACTCGGACCCCGCCCTCAAGAATGAGTCGACTGGCGTACCGGATGCCTTGCCGTAGCCGGAAAACTCTTGCGGCGACGGCCCAGGTCGCGCCGGGGTCGCTGCTCGAGCCATCCCGTTCGGCCCGCCCGGTGAAGATTCCCGAACAGGTGGGTCGTACGAGACATCCAATGGCACGGTTCGGACGGGATTCGGTCTCCTGAAGTGCGGGTTCACTGCCGAGAGGGGTGTTTTGGCATCGACGAAGGGACATGGGTTTACCGAATGCTCTGGACGGGGCGTCTTGCCCCTGCGCTGACAGCCCCTGTGGTCAACGCATTCTCATCACCGAGGTCCCCGGCACCGTGCCCTACCGCGCACCGACGACGGAACTTGGAGATCTGCCAGATGATCATCGGGTCGATGCTCGCAGCAGTAGACAGAGATTCGCGGCGTGATCGTTCCCGCGCTGAGCTCGCCCAGGCGGGAACTCGACGCCGCGGCGCCCCGACAGACGGCGACCACCGGGTCCAGCCACATCCGAATGAGGAGCAGCTGGACCCGAGGCCACTCAGGCCGGGGCGAGCGCCAGCGTGTCCAGTTCGGCCACATCTTCCTTCTTGGCGTTGATCAGGAAGGCGGCCGACAGGGCGGCCACGAACAGGAACGCAGCACCGATGGCGAAGCCCACCGTGTAGCCGTGGATCTGCGCCGCCTCGCGCACCGCCGGAGTGCCGACACGGGTAGCCAGATAGGCCGCCGTGGTCGAGGCGAACACCGTGTTGAGCAGCGCGGTCCCAAGGGAGCCACCGATCTGCTGGGTGGTGTTGAGCGTGGCCGACGCCACGCCAGCGTCGTGGGACGGCACCCCGAACAGGGCGGTGCTGCTCATGGGCACGAACGCCAGTCCCATTCCGAGGCTGATCAGGATCTCCGCCGGCAGCACGTGGGCGGCGAAGCTGGTGTGGGCGCCGATCTGGGTCAGCCACAACATTCCCAAGGTGGCCGCCGAGAACCCGGCCACCATCACCGGCTTCGGGCCGGTGCGGGGGATGATCTTGGATGACGCCCCGGCGGCCAGGATGATGCCCGCCGAGAAGGGGAGGAAGGCGAAGCCGGTCTTGAGGGCCGAATACCCCAGGTTCTCCTGGAAGTAGTACGTGAGGAAGAGGAACATCCCCATCAGGCCCGATCCGACCATCAGCGAGCTCAGGAACGAGCCGCCGCGGGTACGGTCCAGGACGACCCGCATCGGAAGCAGCGGGTTCTTGCTCCGGACCTCGATCATCACGAAGGCGACCAGTAGCACCGCGGCTGCCCCCAGATAGACCAAGGTGCTGGTGGCGGTCCAGCCCTTCTGGGCGGCCTGGGTGAAGCCGAAGACCAGGGAGACGAGACCGGCCGTGACGGTGACCGCCCCGGGGATGTCGTAGCTCGTGTTGCCGTGGGCCTTGGACTCCCGCACGATGGGCACCGCCACCAGTGCGGTCACGATGGCAATCGGGACGTTGACGAGCAAGCACCAGCGCCACGACGCGTACTGGGTGAGGACGCCGCCCATGATCAGGCCGATGGCTGCTCCGCCCCCGGCGATGGCTCCGTAGACGCCAAAGGCAGTGGCCCGCTCCTTCACCTCGGTGAAGGTCACGGTGATGAGGGAGAGGGCGGCCGGAGCCAGCAGTGCGGCCATCGCGCCCTGGAGGGCGCGGGCGCCGAACAGCATGGGCGCGTCGACGGCCACGCCGCCGAGTGCAGATGCCGCGGCGAATCCGAGCAGGCCGATGATGAACATGCGCTTCCGACCGACGTAGTCGGCGATCCGTCCGCCGAGCAGCAGCAGGCCGCCGAAGGCCAGGGTATAGGCGGTCACCATCCACTGGCGATTGTCGGTGGAGATGTGCAGCGACTTCTGGGCCGACGGCAGCGCGATGGTGACGATGGAAGCGTCAAGCACCACCATCAGCTGGGCGACGGCGATGACCGCCAAGGCGGCCCAACGCTTGGGATCCGCTTCTCGGGGGTTGAGGCCTATGGGTGGTCCGACCGATTCGGTGATGGTGGTCATGGGTTCTCCTTGGGGGGTGGAGGTGGGTGGCGGGGGGAAAATGCGGTTGCGGGGGTACTACGGATCAATCGGGGGTGCGGCGCGTGACGTACAGGACGGCCCGGGGAGGCCGCCTACTCGTCGGTGGTGTGGGTGCGGTGGGTCAGCAGCGGAGCAGGGGGATGATCACGTCGTCCACCATGTGGAGGATGAACTCTGCGTCGATGTCGCCGCCGCCCATGGCCACACGATTGAAGAAGAGTGCCGAGCTGACCTCGTTGGCCACCTGCGCGGCGTGCATCGAGACCGGTTCGCCGCGCCGTACTGCACGGGCCACGATCTCGTCGTACAGGCCCTGCTTGGCCTCGGAGATCTGCCGGCGCATGAGGTCGGCCAGTTCCTGGTCGTGGTGCATGGCCGAGACCATGCCGATCAGAAGGGACGCGTCCTCCTCGGAGAAGGACTCACGACTGTGGTTCAGGCTCGCCAACAGGTCGCCGCGCAACGACCCGGTGTCCGGTAGCGCCAAGAAGTCGTCACACTTCCGGCAGCGGATGGCCTCGACGACGACCTCGGCCTTGCCGGCCCAGTGCCGGTAGATGGTGGCCTTGCCGGCACGGGCACGCTCGGCCAGTGCGTCCATGCTCATGCGGTCGTACCCCACCTCCATCAGGAGGGCGAGCGCCGCGTCCAGGATCGCCTGGCGCCGGGCGGCGGCCCGCGCTCCCGACGGCCTGGTGTCCGGCTCCGCGGTTTCCGTCTCGGTGATGACCATGGTGGCGCTTTCTCGAACAATCTTGGAACGGAACGGTTCCGTCCCTTTGTAACCTAGCGACCTCTGGAACGAAACGCAACCGTTCCGTTCCGATTTCTGCAAACGGCCAGTTCAGCACGTCACTTGACCTTCGGCCATCTGGATGACTGCCCGGCAAGGGGCCGGCGTCCGGGCAGTGAACGAGATGGCCGGGAGCGCCGCCGGGCCAGTGGGCTGAGACCAGGGAGGGTGACATGCTGTGCTCGGAACCTGGCTCGACGATCACGCACCGGCCGATGTGACCGATCATGCAAAGACACCGTCTGAACTGGTGGGCCCCCCGGATTCGAACCGGGACCTCCCCGAGGAACCATCGGTGGAATTTTGAGTTGCTCCTCGTCCACCAACAGCCCTTGTCTATGTACTGCCAATCGGAGTACAATGGAAGCATGGGTGAGACACGATCAGACAGGTTGCAGCTCCGCGTGACTCCGCAGCAGCGGGAGGTCATCGAATCTGCCGCTCAATCTCAACACGAAACGATCACGGACTACGTGGTCCGGCATGCGGTCAGCGCCGCCAAAGAGGATCTTGCTGATCGTCGGTACTTCACGATTGATGATGCGGCGTGGGCTGAGTTCAATGCTCTGTTGGAGCGTCCGCCCGTCCACAAGCCCAGGCTCGAGAAACTGCTGGCCCAACCGGCGCCCTGGCGGGACTGAGTGCCAGACCGGTCCTGGCAGAGACCGGAGCCCCTCGATCCGAAGCATGTGCACTCCGGGTTTTTCTGCGGTAAGCCGGAACTGGACGATTGGCTCCGGAAGCGAGCCATTGCCAATCAAGCGTCCGGAAGCACGAAAACCCATGTGGTCATCGAAGACGGTCGAGTGATCGGCTACTACGCACTGGCGACGGCATCGGTCGCTCACTCCGACGTCACCGGTCGAACCCGCCGCAACATGCCGGACCCCATTCCGGCCGTCATCCTGGCTCGAATGGCCGTAGATGAGGAGTACCGGGGCCACGGCCTCGGATCTGCTCTGCTTCGGTCCGCCATCGATACGACATTGGCGGCTGCAGAGACCGTCGGCATCGCCTGTCTCCTCGTCCATGCCAAGGACGAGGAAGCTCGCAGATTCTACCTACACTTCGACTTCGAAGCTTCCCCGACGGACCCGCTCCACCTCATCCTCCGGCTCGCAGACGTCCGCACTCGCGGATAGGTCCTTTTCCGTCAGGGCTCCGTCGGGAGGTGTCTGTCAGGGAACAGATCCACCCGCGCAAGGCGCGTTGTAGGCGCGAGCGCCGTCTGCGAAGACCCGAAATACCCTCTGAACTGGTGCGCCCCCCCGGATTCGAACCGGGAACCTGCGGATTAAGAGTCCGTTGCTCTGCCGTTGAGCTAGAGGCGCCCGTAGATCAAACTTAGTCCCCGGTGCCGTGACGAGGGTCATGCTTCCCTGGGAGCGTGAGGGTGACCGACGGGGCTCGAACCCGCGACCTCCGGGGCCACATCCCGGCGCTCTGCCAACTGAGCTACGGCCACCAAGGAGCCTCTAGTGTGGCACAGACCGGCGGAGGCACACGTAGCGCTTCGACCTCGCCGGGTTGGCCCCTGTAGCTCAACTGGATAGAGCAGATGGTTTCTACCCATCAGGTTGCGCGTTCGAGTCGTGCCGGGGGCGCAGAGTCCAGTTCAGACGGGGTGTGACCTGGCGCAGGCCTCCGTCGGATCCGCCAAGGCGGGCAATCAGTTCGTGCTGTTGGAGGTGGCCCCGACCACCGCGAAGAAGACGATGAAGACGACCAGGAATCCGACACCGATCCACCCGAGGACGATCCCGGCCACCGCCATTCCGGAGCCCGACTCCCCTCGCTGGCGGATCTGCTTGCGGGCGATATACCCGAAGACGAGGGCCAGGATCGAGCCTATCCAGTAGACCCACAGGATCCCGAGCACCATCGAGGCGATGGCCAGGCCGTTCATGGCCCGGGCGCCCGGCGGGGGGTATCCGGCGTCCCATCCGGTCGCCGGGGAAGGGGGATAGCCGGCTCCGGGCGCCGGAAAGCCGGGTGGGCCCGGAGGTGGGTAGCCGACGGGCAGTGCGTTCGGGTGGCCCGGGGGCGGGTAGCCCGGTGGCGGTGGCGGCGGCGGTGGTGGTGGTGGTGGTGGTGAGGCCCGATAGTCGGGATGGGTCTCGGGTGCGTACCACCTGCCGTCGGACGCCAGCCACCAGCCCGGCGCCGCCGGGGTGTCGCTCACGGGGCCGGTGCTCCGTATCGGGTCCTCATCGGTGACGATTCTGGCCGATGGATGGCGAAATCGCCGGTATCCGACCTCACCGGCCCCGGCCGGGGGTGGCCCCGTCGGGAGCGGGCATCCGGAATAAACCCGGCTCCACCCCTGTCGCCGGTGGCCTTCCACCGCCTATCCTGACCCGATCCGTTCTCTCGCGCTGCCTACTCCATCCGGGACCGCGGCGCGGCCCGCCCCGTCGGCTCGCCGCCCCCGCACCTCGCTGACCAGGACCGTGGGGTCCGTGCTGGCGTTGGTGGTGCTGGCATGCTCTGCGATGGTCGTCCTCGCCACGTCGCCTGGGGGCGCCGCCACCGTGCCCCGGGCCGGCTGGGCCCGACCTGCCCTGACATCGGGAAGCTGGGGGAATCCGACTTGGTCCACCGGGCCGCTGAATGACATCGGGCAGCCCATCGCCCTGTCCTCGCCCATCGAGGCCGATCTCGACGGCCAGCCCTCGGTGGTGGTGGGGGACCGCAGCGACCACCTCTACGCCTTCCACCTGGGCAGCCCGGTGGCCGACGCCCCCACGTCGGTCGCCGGTTGGCCCACCACCAACGAGAGCGGGCCCATCGACTCCACCCCGTCGGTGGCCACGGTCAACGGGACGACCGAGGTGCTGACCGGCTCGGGGAACGACTCGGACGCCACCACCGGCGGGTACCAGGCCTTCAGCGTCGCCGGGGCCCAACGCTGGTTCACGCCGGTGATCAACCCGTCCACCGACTCCCAGCCCGACATCGGCGTCCAGGCCGGGTTGACCGTCGGGACGCTCCAAGGGGGCACGGCCGCCTTCGGCGGCTCCCTGGGCCAGGTGTCCTACGGGCTCGACGCCGCCAATGGGGCGCCGCTCCGGGGATGGCCCTTCGTCAACTCGGACAGCACCCACTCCACCGCCGCCCTCGACGACCTGTACGGAACCGGCCAGAACGAGATCGTGGTGGGTGGGGACCAGACCGCCGGCACCGGCCGGGGCCAGACGTACACCAACGGGGGCCATCTGCGCATCATGAGCGCCCAGGGGGGCCAGATCTGCCGGGCCGATACCAACGAGGTCGTGGATTCGTCGCCCGCCGTCGGCGCCTTCCTGCCCGGCGGGGTGCCCGGCATCGTCGTCGGGACCGGCCTCTTCTTTCCCGGGGCATCCGACTCCGACACGGTCAAGGGCTACGACGGCCGGTGCAACCCCTTGTGGTCGACGCCCGTCGACGGCAGCACGTTCTCGTCACCGGCGCTCTCCGACGTGCTCGGGAACGGATCGCTCCAGGTGGTCGAGGGCACCGACCAGGGAGCCGGCAACTCCGGGTCGGTGTGGGCCCTGAACGCCACCACCGGGCAGGTCATCTGGAAGACCTCGGACATCGGACGGGTCATCGGCTCGGTGGTCACCGCCGACCTCGGCCAGGGTTACGACGATGTCATCGCCCCCACCATCAACGGAGCCTGGATCCTGGACGGCCGGACCGGCAACCCGGTGGCCACCCTGAGCCCCAACCTGGGTCTGCAGAACTCCCCACTGGTCACCGAGGATCCGAACGGCACCATCGGCATCACCCTGGCCGGGTATGTCCGACGACTGCGCAGTCCCCATGCGGTGTGGGCCAGATCGACCACTACGAACTGCCGGGTAGCAACGGTGCCCGGGCCGTGGCCGCCGGCTCGTGGCCCATGTTCCACCACGACCCCCAGCTGACCGGGAACGCCAGCGGGCCCGACGTTCCCCGGGGTCGTCCCGGCGTGCTCGGTTCCCGACGCCGCCTACTCGGGCTACCTCCTGGCCGCCTCCGACGGGGGCGTCTTCACCTTCGGGCAACGGCCGTTCTGCGGGTCCACGGGGAGCCTCCGGTTGAACCAGCCGGTGGTGGGGGTGGCCATGGCGCCGGCTACCGGCGGCTACTGGGAGGTGGCCGCCGACGGCGGCATCTTCGCCTTCGGCGGATCGCACTTCTTCGGCTCGGAGGGAGGCAAGCCGTTGAACAAGCCGATCGTCGGCATGGCGGCCACCCCCGACGGCAAGGGCTACTGGGAGGTGGCCTCCGACGGCGGGATCTTCGCCTTCGGCGACGCCCGCTTCTACGGCTCCGAAGGTGGCAAGACCCTGAACAAGCCCATCGTGGGGATGTCGGCCTCCGCCGACGGCAAGGGGTACCGGTTGGTCGCCTCCGACGGCGGGATCTTCACGTTCGGCGACGCCGTGTTCGCCGGCTCCGTGGGTGGTCAGAAGCTCAACAAGCCGGTGGTGGGCTCGACGACCGACACCGATACCGGCGGGTACTGGGAGGTCGCCTCCGACGGCGGGATCTTCAGCTTCGGTGGGGCCCCGTTCTACGGTTCGACCGGGTCGCTCCGGCTCAACGCCCCCATCGTGGGCATGACGGCCACCGCCAACGCCAGCGGCTACCGGTTCGTGGCCTCGGACGGGGGGGTGTTCACCGGTGCGGCCCCCTTCCTGGGGTCGGAGGGCGGAAAGCCGTTGAACAAGCCGATCGTGGGGATGGCAGGGTTCTGAGCCCCGTTGTGGTTTCGGCACAGGGGCGTAGACTCCGCGGGTGACCGACGTTCTGGCCGTGGCCAACCAGAAGGGTGGGGTGGCCAAGACCACCACTGTCCACTCGCTGGGCGTCGCCTCGGCCGAGTTCGGTCGCCGCACGCTGGTCGTCGACCTTGACCCCCAGGCCTGCCTGACCTTCTCCCTCGGGTTCGACCCCGACGCCCTCGACCACTCGTTGCACGACGTCTTCGTCCGGCGGGACACGGTCGCCGACGTGTGCCTGCCCGTTCCCGGGGTTCCGTTCCTCGACCTGTTGCCGGCCACCATCGACCTGGCCGGGTCCGAGGTGCACCTGCTGACCCGCACCGGCCGTGAGCACGTCCTCGAACGGGCCCTCGAGCCCGTCCTCGACCGCTACGACCTCATCCTCATCGACTGCCCACCTTCCCTGGGCGTCCTGACCATCAACGGGCTCACCGCCGCCGACGGCGTCATCGTGCCACTGCAGTGCGAGGCGCTCTCCCACCGGGGTGTCGGACAACTGCTCGAGACCATCGAGGACGTGAGGGCCTTCGCCAACAGTGAGCTGGCGGTGCGGGGGATCATCGCCACCATGTACGACGACCGCACCCGGCACTCCCGCCACATCATCGAGGAGGTGGAGTCCCGCTACGGGATCCCGGTCCTCCAGCCGCCGGTCCGCAAGTCGATCCGGTTCGCCGAGGCGCCGGCCCGGGGCAAGTCGATCCTCCAGCACGCGCCGGACTCACCGGGGGCGATGGCCTACCGGCAACTGGCTCGCACGCTCCTCGAGATGAGCGTGGTGGCGGGCAGCCCCGGCTGATGCCCGAGGGCGGCCCCGACCCGTTGGGCAAGCGGGCCCTGTACTGGCTTCCGGTGGAGGAAGAGGCGGTGGCCGGTGACGGGGGCGACTCCGACAAGGGTGCGGTGCACGGCTCGCGACCGGTCCAGTTCGACCGCCGGCGGCGCCACGCCCGCCCGGCCGGCAAGCATGCGCTGTTCTCCGCCGCCACTCCGGCCGGCGACCACGACGATCCCGCCGCCGCCGCCACCGGTCCGCTTCCGGCCCGCGGCATGCTGGTGATCACCTGCTCCTCGTGTGGGTCGGTGAGCCGGGTCGGCCTGCTCAGCTTCTTGTTGTTGCAGCTCCCCTTCGGTGCCTGGGTCCCGGGGCGCACGTTCGACCGGTGGATGACCTGCCCGACGTGTCGCCGTCGCACCTGGACGAGCGCCACCCTGGCGCGATGAGGCGCGGGTGACGCCCTCCGTCGTCGCCGCGGCATCCAAGCTCCTGGTGGCGGCCACGTCGTCGAGTTCGAGCAACCCCGGCGGCGTGACCGGATGGCTCCTGCACTTCCACGGCACCACGGCTTACGCCCTGGTCGGTTTCCTCGCCTTCGCCGAGGCGGCCCTGCTGGTGGGGTTCTTCATCCCCGGGGAGACGGCGGTGGTCATCGGCGGGGTGCTGGCCGGTCTCGGTGCGGTGAACCTCGAGGTGATGATGGCCGTGGTGGTGGTGTGCGCCATCGTCGGCGACTCGGTCGGCTTCGAGGTCGGCAAGCGGGCCGGTCCGTACTTGATGGAGCGGCGCCCGCTGAAGGGCAACGCCGGCGTGCGGAGGACCATGGGGATGCTCGAGCGCTACGGCGGGCCGGCGGTGTTCCTCGGTCGGTTCGTGGCCTTCGCCCGGGCCCTCATCCCCGGCCTGGCCGGTATGAGCGGTCTGCGGTACCGGGTGTTCTTGTTCTACAACGCCATCGGTGGCCTGATCTGGGGAATCGGCTACACCCTGCTGGGCTACATCGTCGGCGTGTCCTTCGAGCACATCGTCAGCCAGGTGGGGCTGTGGTCGCTGGCCGTGGTGGCCGTGGTCGTCGTCATCGCGCTGGTGGTACGGACGGTCCTGAAGCGACGGGAGCGTCGCCGCCTGGCCTCGGAGTTCTCCTCCGACGGGACCACCACCGGATCCGAGTCGCCGCCGGGGCCCGAGTCGCCGCCCGCCCCCGTCGACACGCCGGCCGGCGCCTCCGACACCTGACCCTCAGCCAACCGGCTGACCGGCCGGCCGGCCGAGATCGGCCACGGGCTCAGCCCGTCTGCGGGTGGGTCGGTGTCGTGCCGTTGGCCAGGAGGTTGTCGAACCCGTCGGGGATCGACAACAGTCCCGTCGCCGTGCCGGAGACGTCGGTCAGCCCGTACTGCCACACGATGGAGTAGTCGGCCGGATCGATCACCACCACGCGGTTCCGGTAGTCGTCGTTGACCATGATCAGACCGTTGGGAAGCCGCTCGGCCAGCGAGGGCTTCTTCAACATGGGGTCGCCGGACTGGGCGTCGTACAGCCAGCTGATCTGGCCCTGGCGGTCGAACTCGACGAGGCGCCCCTCGGCCGGCGGGTCGTAGTCGGTCATGAGGTAGAGGTCGGGGCCGAGCTGTTGGGGGTCGGAGGGGTAGTTCACGGTGGGGAAGTGCCGGGTCCAGACCAGGGTGCCCGCCTGGGTGTACTCGTCGATCCACGACCCGTTGATCTCGGACACCAGGACGTCCCCGTTGTCCAGTGGGGTGTCGCCGTTGGGGTAGGCGATCGAGGTGGGGGGGTTGTGGGCGTCGGCCCCGTTGCCGATGGCCCCGGTCACCTGTCCCTGGGGTGAGATGAACAGGATCCGATTGTTGGAGGCGTCGGCCACCGTGATGATGCCGGACTTGAGCAGGTAGGCGTCGTCGGGTTGGTCGAGGTACCCGGGTCGGGCGCCGGGGATGCCGGGGTGGCCGTACTGCCACAGGATCCTTCCCGACGGGTAGGCGATCTCCACGATGGTGTGGTTGTCCTCCTGGTTGGAGATGATGCCGGTCCCGTGCTTGAAGAAGAAGGCGTCGTCGGGGAAGTAGAACCCACCCGGGGGCGGGGGCATGGTGGCCGACGGATACGCCCAGGTGATGGTGCGGGAGGCATCGAGGGCGACGAGCCGGTCGTTCCCACGATCGGCGATGAGGAGGGTGCCGGAGTAGGGGGAGCCGGCAGCAGGGCCTCCGGCCGGACCGCCGTACCGGCTGGGCCGCAGGGAGATGATGGACGTGAGCGATCCCGATGCCACGCCGGCCTCGTCCGACCCGGCCTGCGCCGCCACCTCGCCTCCCACCAGGTAGCCCACCGCGCCGCGGCCCGTTCCCAGGGTGGTGTACCCGGCGAAGGCGTCGGCCTGGGGCAGCAGCCCGGCGTCGAGCACCTTGTGCGACGCCGGCTCGAAGGCGTAGATCCGGGTGAGCGTGGGGCCGCCGGCCACCTGGCCACCGGCCACGTAGACGGTCCCGCCGATGACGAAGGCCGCCGCCCCGTACAGGGCCTGGGGCAGGTGGCCGATGACCGTCGCCCGGTGGGCGGACGGGTCGATCATCTGGATGTCGTCGGTCGCCGTGGTGGCGGTGCCGGCGGACGCCGTCTGGCCGCCGAACGCGTAGATCAGCCCGGCGTCGGCCACGACCGCCGGGTAGCGGACCGGGACCGGGAGCGAGGCCACCGTCGTGTACCCGGTCCCGTTGGTGGTGGCCAGGACCCCGGGCAGCTCGGCGGTCCCGTCGTAGCCCCCGACCACATAGCTGGTGGCGCCCACGGTGGCGACGGCCAGGTCCGACCGTGGCTGGGGCAGCCGGCCGGCCACCGAGCCGGCCTGTGGCGCGCCGACCGGGACCGAGGGCAGGCGGATCGACTGGACCGTCGGGACCGTGTCCGGGGATCCGCCTCCGATGACGAAGGCGTTGCGGCCCACCGTCATGGAGGCGGCGTCGTGGACCGGGTCGGCCAGCATGCCCGCCGGTGCCACCGTCCCGTGGCGCGGGTCGATGGTCGACACGGTCGCCACCGAGGTGCCCGCCGGGGTGATGCCCCCGAGGACGGTGAGGACCGGGCCGTCGGCGACCACCGACTCGCGCGACAGCGGCGCCGCCAGCTGCCAGGGCTCGACCCCGGCCTCGATCGAGGGTGGCCCCGAGGATGCCGTACCGGCCGCCGACGTCGCGCCGACCGTGGCGGCGGTCCCGCCACCGGGGGCCGGCCTCGCCGCCCGGGTGGTCGGCGTGGACGTCGAGGTGGTCGAGCCGGATCCTCCGGTGCACGACGCGATGACGATGCCGGCGACGACCAGGACGACCAGCACGGTGACGGTGGTCGCCCGCCGGCGACGCTGGCGCAGGCGGCGACGCTCCTGGGACCGGCGCCGGCGCACGGCATCGTCGGCGTCCGCAGCCGTCATCGGCCCACCGCGAAGAACCTCGCAGGATCGTGGCCCTGGCGTCTCACCCGGTCGTGGAGCTCGAGGAGTATGCAGTGGGCGAGGGTCTCGCCGTTGGCCTGACGTTGCATGAACGGCTCGATCTCGTCCCACGGCCTCGACCAGCGCAGGCGGAGCGTGATGTCCCATGCCGTCGAGCCCGGCGCCTCGGCGATGGCGTGCTCGATCTCGTCGAGCCGGTCGGCGTGGTGCTCCATGATCTGGGTGATCCGGCCCTCGAGGTCGCTGAAGCGGTACTCGTGGCCCGGGAGCACCTCGTCGGCGACCAGGTCCTGCACCTTGCGCAGCGATTCGAGGTAGTCGCCCAGCGGGTTGCGGGCCTGCTGGGTGTGGGCGGAGATGTTGGGGGTGATCCGCGGCAGGACGTGGTCGCCGGAGAGGAGCACCCGCTGCTCCTCGCTGTAGAAGCAGATGTGACCGGGTGAGTGGCCCGGGGTCCAGATCGTGCGCAGGGGCCAGCCCGGCAGGTCGACCACGGCCCCGTCCTCGAACAGGACGTCGGGGGCGGCCATGGTGACCATCGACTTGACCGCCATGGAGGCCAGGGCCAGATCCGGGAGCTTGTCGGTGGGGACGCCCGAGTCGGTGAGGAAGCCGAACATGTCGGCGACCAGCTCGTCGGTGTTCCCGTACCGGGACTCGAGCATGACGGCGTCCGCCGGGTGGAGGCCGATCCATGCACCGGACTCCTCCCGCACCCTGCCGGCCAGGCCGTAGTGGTCGGGGTGGATGTGGGTGACCATGACCGCCCGGACGTCGGCCACGCTGCCCCCGGCCGCCGCCAGGCCGTCGGACAGCGCCGACCAGGCCTCCTCGGTGTTCCAGCCGGCGTCCACCATGGCCACGCCGCCCCCTGGAGCTCGAGGAGGTAGACCAGCACGTAGCGGAGGGGATTGTCGGGGATCGGCACGGGAATGGACCACAGGCCGGGCCGGACCTGCTCGACGGGGGGGAGGATCTTGCGATCCCAGGCCTCTTTTTGCGCTGTGCCGGTGACGACGACCACGGCAGGCACGGTACACGGCCGACCTCGCGGGCAGGCCGATGCGGGCCCCGGGCGGGGGATGATCCTTGCTCTGGGCTGGGCCGTTGCCTACCATGCCCCCAAACGCTCTGGGCTGCGGTGATCTGCCGTGGGTCGCCGAAAGGGATTCGGATGAGGAGCCAGGGCCGAGCATCGCTCGTGGAGGCAGTGTGGAGCAGCGTGAGCAGGGACCCGTGGATCCGGGGTCTTCCATGGCCGTGCCCGAGGGTGCGGGGGCGGCGGCGGAGGGGTTGACGGGCGCTCGATGATCACCTTCTCCAACTGGCGGTACCGGTGCAACGGCTTCGTCGCACTGTGGCCCGAGGCCTACCTGGAAGTGGACGGCGCCGGTGTCGTCATCGAGTGGAATCCGCGTGCCGAGCAGGTGTTCGGCTGGCGGCGCGACGAGGTGGTCGGCCGGCCCGCCGTCGAGACGGTGCTTCCGGCCGTGCTCGGCGACCCGATGGCGTTCCTGGCCGCCACCGCAGTGGGCCAGCGGTTCGATCCCGACCGGTCCGGGCTCGCCGGGGGCGAGCACATGCGCTTCGAGCTCATGCACCGGTCCGGAGACCGGCTCGCCGTCGACGGCCGCCTCTTCGTGACCGGTGCGGGCGTCGGACGGAAGCGTCGGCGGGTTCATCAGCCCGTCCGACGAGGAGGCCCGCCCCGGGTGGATGGACCGTCCGATGGGGGAGGCACAGATCCTGGTGGCGCCACCGGGACCGGCCAAGGCCCCGCCTGGCCCGACCCTGCCGACCCACGCCCGGTTCGCGGCGCTCCCGGTGGATGCGCTGACCGGATTGGCCAGCCGGGACCAGTTCGAACAGGAGCTCGCTGCGGCGCTGGCCGGCCCCGAGGTCATGCCGGGCACCGTCGGGGTCGTCCTGCTCGATCTCGAGCGGTTCAAGGCCATCAACACCAGCCTGGGACTTCGACACCGGCGACACGGTGCTGGTGGCGGTGTCCGAGCGGTTGAGCGCCATCGCCGACGACGCCGTCCTCATCGCCCGGTCGGTGGGCGACGAGTTCCTGGCCCTGTTCCAGAGTCCTGCCGACAGTGTGCACGCCCGTGCCGCGGCCTTCGCCGAGCGGGCCCGGCGGGCCCTGGCGACCCCGTTCGTGATCGCCGGGGCGGAGATCTTCCTCGACGCGTCGGTCGGCATGGCGCTGAACACCTTCGGCATCGACGACGCCGCGTCGCTGCTGGCCAACGCCGGATCCGCCATGTACCAGGCCAAGAGCCGCGGCGGGAAGACCGTCGAGATCTACGGCGAGTCCATGCGGATCGAGCTGCTCGACCGGATGACCACGGAGCACTCCCTGCACCGGGCGCTCGAGCGCAGCGAATTGATGCTCCACTACCAACCGGTGGTGGAGCTGACCGGGGAGACGACGGTGAGCGTCGAGGCGCTGGTCCGCTGGCAGCATCCCCAACGTGGGCTGGTGGCGCCCTACCGGTTCATCCCGGTGGCCGAGGAGAGCGGGCTCATCATCCCCATCGGGGCCTGGGTGCTCGAACAGGCCTGTCATCAGCTGCGTGACTGGCACCACCAGCGACAGCACCGGTCGGCAGGGCTCGGTCGAGGTGAACCTGTCCGCCCGCCAGATCGACGATCCCATGATCGTTCGGACCGTGGAGCGGATCCTGTCGCGGACCGGGCTGCCACCCGAGCGGCTCACCCTCGAGATCACCGAGAGCGCGCTGATGAAGGACGCCGCCTCGGCCCTCGGGGTGCTCAGCGCCCTGAAGGAGATCGGCGTGCTGCTGGCCATCGACGACTTCGGCACCGGGTACTCGTCGCTCAGCTACCTCCAGCACTTCCCCCTGGACCTGTTGAAGGTCGACCGCTCCTTCGTCGCCGACCTGGGCGTGAGCGCCGAGGCCGGCGAGATCGTGGCCGCCGTCATCAACCTGGCCCACGCCCTCGATCTGCGGGTGGTGGCCGAGGGGGTCGAGACCATCGAGCAACTCGGCCTGCTCCGGTCCTTCGGGTGCGACCTGGCCCAGGGGTTCCTGTTCTCGAGGCCTCTGCCGGCGAGCGAGATCGTGGCGTCGTTCGGCCTGCCCATCAGCGCCTGACCCCGACGTCGCCCCGTCCAGGACCGGCGAGCACCGGCCGGCTCGGGACCTCGGTAGCGTGAAGCTGTGCGGGGGCAGCCACGACGGGCGAACGGACGGGGGAGGCGGCCCAGGCCGCGACGTGAACGCGGTGAGTGGATCGCCACCGTGCGAAGCAACCCGAAACTGGCGATGGAGCAAGACCTCGGCGTCGCTGCTGCCGGGTTGGCCATCTTCGTGTTCGGAGGCGTCGTGGCGGTGGCCGGCTACCACCCGAAGTGGCAGAACATCCACAGCAACGCGGCGGCCCCGCTCCTCGGCAACATCATCGCCGCCTTCGGATTGTTGATTGCCGCGGTGGGGATCGTCCTGCTGGTGGCCAGCCTCATCGTCTGGATCGGGGGAAGGCGGCGGCGTAGGCCGAACTGACCGGCAGGGGCCCCTCCGGTCCCCACCCGAGCCCCTGGCTCTGTTAGAACTGCCCGCATGTCCCGGATCGTGATGGTGCACGGCGCTGGCAACGACCTGTGGGGTCCGTCCTCGATCAAGACGAAGTGGCTGCCCGCGCTGGCCGACGGGCTGGCCTGGCACGGACTCGGCATCGACGAGGCCGACGTCCGGATGGCGTTCTACGGCGACCTCTTCCGCCCGGACCCCGAGGAGGGGTACGAGCCTCCGGTGGACCGCGCCGCCGCCATCGCCTCGGTCACCCGCATCGTCGGAGATCACGATCCCACCGTCGACCTCGACGAAGTCATCAAGACGTTGACGGAGCACCACTTCGACCGCCTGCTCGCCCAGGCCGACGCGTACGTCCGCCAACCGACCATCCGTCAGGCGGCCCGGTGCCGCGTCGAGGCGACCGTCGACGAGGACACGAGGGTGGTCGTCGCCCATTCGCTGGGGACGTTGGTGGCCTACGAGGCCCTGTGCGCCCACCCCGAATGGGGGGTGACGGACTTCGTGACCATCGGCTGTCCGCTGGCCGCCGACCTGGTCCACCCGCTACTGGAACCGTGTCCCACCGACGGAACCGGAGCCTGGCCCGGTTCGATCGAGCGGTGGACCAACATCGCCGATGCCCGCGATCCGGCCGCGGCGAACTCCCTACGGGGACGGTTCAGCGGCCCGGTGACCGAGTACAAGGTGGACAACGGCCATCGCGTCCACGACCCGGAGCCGTATCTGAACAACCGGTGGACCGGGCACGCGGTGGCCGCCGGGCTGGCCCACGCTTGAGACGGCGGCCATCGACCTCCGGCGGTCATGCCCCCGCCTGCGGGTGTGCCTCCCTGTCGCCAGCGTCCGACGACGCGGCCAGAGGATCCGCCGCTCCTCGGCGTCGGGACGGCGGGATTTGAACCCGCGACCTCCTGCTCCCAAAAGAGCAACAGGGCGCACAACGAGTAATACGCACCCCCACGGAGCAGGATCTTTATGAGCCGCTGGTGTTCCTTGGTAGGCAGTTGAAGGCACGAAGTGCCCCCACAAGTGCCCCCACGATTTGGATAGAGTCGATGGCCATGGGGCGACCTTCACGGCTTGGCTACGGCGACGGCTCGGTTTACCGAGAGAAGGAAACCGGACGGTGGAGGGGCGAACTTCGAACGGCCAACGGCCGTCGCCGGGTCTCGGGCTGGACCGAAGCTGAGGCCAACTCCAGCCTTCGAGCCCTGAGGAGAGAGCTGGACAACGGATCACTGGAAGGCGACACCCGGCTGGGGGAGTGGATCGACTGGTGGCTGGCCAACGTCGAACCCCTCCAAATCACCTCGTACTGCTGACCACAACAAGTGGGCGCTCAATCAACTCGGTCAAATCCGCGGCAAGCGGTTGAGAGACCTGACAGTGGCCGACGTGGAGTACCAGCTGGAGCAGCTCTCACCAGGAAGCGCCCGAGGAGGTGGACCAGGGGGACTAACCGGGGACCACTCGGTCGCTCCTCACTGGTGAAGGTCCGCCGTACCCTGGCTGAGGTCCTTACCGAGGCCGAGCGCCGGGACAAGCTGGCCCGAAATGTGGCCGAGCTGCTCCACATCCCTGTTGGAGCAGCCCCTCCGGTACCCCGCCGGGCCCTGTCGGTAGAGGAGGCCAAGGCGCTGATAGAGACGGCCAATGGCGACGAGGACGGCAAGTACTACCCCTCATCGTGGTGGCGCTCTATTGCGGGCTGCGGCCGGGAGAGGTCACTGGGCTGCCCTGGAAGGCTGACCTGGATGCTGGCACGCTCACCGTCTCCAGTCCCGCAAGGTGAGCCCGGACGGCAAGTCCTTGTCCATCGGGGCTACCAAGGCCCACTCGGATCGGGTCCTGGCGATGCCCATGATCGTCCAGGAGGCCCTGGGCGTCCATGAGGTGCGCCAGGCACGGGTAAAGGAGGAAGCGCCGGCCTGGGAGGACCACGGGCTGGTGTTCCGCCAACGAGATTGGCCGCCCCATCGACCCCTCGAACCTCCGGCGCATTGTTCAGCGGATCTGCGCAAAGGCTGAGGTCAAGCCCATCTCACCAAACGAGCTGCGCCACACGGCCGCCACTCTCCTTGTCGAGGCCGGGATGAGGTTGGAGGACGTGGCCGATTTCCTCGGCCACAAGGACACCACCATGTTGGCCACCGTTACCGGCACAAGGCCAAGAGGGTGGTCGATCTGACGGCGGCCCAGGAGCAAATGCTGGGCTGAAGTACCGTTGCATCGTGAAACGGTGGGCGGTCGCCGCAGTCCTTGTCTCTATGTTCCTCGTTGCGGCATGCACAAATGGATCAACCTCGGCGTCATCCGCAACCTGGACAGCGTCTGTCGTGACCAAGGCCAAAGCGGCCTGTGAACAGCGGGGTGGGACTACGAGCACGTGTGACTGTGCTGTCGTTTACCTGGAGACCCACGGCTATTTGGCGGCGGGGACCGCCCAGCAGCAATCGATAATGTTGGACGCAACGAACTCGTGCACCCCAACAACCACATCGACCGCCGTGACGACGACTGTTGCAGCTCCGACCACGACCGTGAGCCCGTATACCTGTCAGGTGACAGTGGGGACGCCCGCGGGAGGCGGAATCGCCACCCCCGGGGACATGGTCAACTTCTACGTTGAGTCGACGGACCGTGATGCGGCGGTCACGGGTACCGTCACCATTACGAACAACGGGCCTGGTGCCAACGCAGTCGTTCCCCTCGGTTCCGCAACGACCGACGGGGGTGGTCGTACCGAATACACCTACACGGTGGACAGTTCGGCGGTCGGCGGAGCCGACTTACTTTCGATGCCACCGTCGGTGGGGCCAACTGCACTGGCAGCGTGTCCGTGTCCTGAAAGGGCGCTCTCACGGGGCCGCCAACGTTCCCGGGCGCGTTCCACACCCCGGGTGGTGGCCTCACGTGGCACAGGGACGCACCGGCAAGATCCGGTTGACGTGCGCCCGGGGGCATTTGGGCGGCGTCGAACGAGTGACCTTGGGCGGCCCGGCACCGGGGTTGGTCCGGTGGTCGAGTTCGGCGTGCCAGACCACCGTGTTGAAGCGGGACGAGCCACGACCTGGTCGACCTGGACGGCTGACTCCGGCCGACACCTGGCCGTGGCCCTGTCGAGCCAGAGGACTTTGACCTCCTCGTTCATCTGAGATTTCATCCGGCTTACCCCATTTGACCGAAGGACATCTTCGGTGGTGATTCAAATCCACTTCACATGGATCATTTTCAAGGACAAACACAGTAAGTGCCTGATCTGATCGGCATCGTCCCTGGTCAGAGGAAAGTTTGGCGGGTAGGTGCTGAGTGACTATAGGAACTCAAATAGTTGGGTGGATGCTGGCGGGACATGAGTGAAGAACTACGCATTGGTGCGAACGGGGCCACCGCCAGGGCCGTCAAGATGGAGAGTGCTGCCGAGCTGCTTGGAGTCGGTAGGACCACGGCCTACGGCCTGGTGGCCAGTGGAGCACTGCGCTCCCTGAAGATTGGGAGCCGTCGCCTCGTCCCGCTCAGTGCAATCGATGAGTTCATCGAACGCCAGTCTGAACAAGGGGACGACCAATGATGCGCGGTGGTTTCCGCTGCCCGCTCTGAAAACACTGCCGAATATGCAGCGGCCCGCCGTGTGATGGCGGGCCGAGCACTGCAATGACCAAAGGACTGATCCAATGAAACGATACCTCTATTGCTATGAGACGGCTCGTCACGCCGAGAAGCTGGGCATCAGCGTGCTTCCGGTCAACGAGAATGGGACTAAGAGCCCGCTCTGCGAAATACCACCCAGGTCGTGCGACGACTCCGGTTGTGTTCGGATAGGGAAGTTGGAAAGAAGTCGTGGAAACACCGGCAGCACCAACGGGCAGGGGAACTCACTCTGGAGAGGTGGTACCAGAAGGACCATCGGACAGGACTCTGCTTCGTGTGTGGCGAAATCTCAAATGGTCTCCTCCTCTTTGAGTTCGAGGTCGCGCCGTCGAGGACGGGAATTTCGATCGCTTCCTCGACCTTGCCGGGGAGTTGGGACTCGGTGACCTGGTGAATGAAATCAGGGATGGATACGAAGAGGAGTCACCGTCAGGGGAGTATTCACTGGTTGGTCTACTGCGATGAATCGGCGACCTTGAAGTTGGCCTCCGCATTAGTGAACGGCAAATGGCTCCCCCTGATTGAGACCAAGGGTGAAGGCGGAGTGGTAGTCGTTGCCCCGAGCGGAGGTACCGTTCACCCAAGCGGAGAAGATTGGCGGCTCCTAAGTGGCGGCCTTGACACCATCGTCGAGCTGACGGCCGAAGGGCTGGACTCGATTTGCGCCCTTGCCAGGTACTTCGACGAAAAGCCGGCCAAGGAGTTCAAACCGCCCAGTAGGGGTTCAGCCAAACAGGGCGGGCGTCCCAGTGACGACTTCAATGAGCGCTCGACGTGGGACGAGATCCTCGAACCCCATGGTTGGGAACATCTCTCACCTCGACCGATGGCTGGGAGCGCTGGTGCCGACCCGGCAAGGAGCCGAAGGGAACGTCAGCTTCGGTCACCCCCAACGGTGGGTGCTTCACGTCTTTTCGTCTTCTACGCCGTTGAACCGGACCGGTCATACAGCAAGTTCGCTGCCTACGGCCTCCTGAACCATTCAGATGACGGTGGAAATGTCGACTGGAAGGCGGCCGCCAGCGATGTGGTGAAGAGGGGATTCGGCTCTCGACGGGGCAAAGGCCAAAGAGGGACGGCGGTCGTGACCGCCATCGCCGACGTCCAACAAGAAGATGTCGAATGGCTGTGGGAGGACAGAGTTCCTTACGGAAACCTGACCATCGTGGCCGGTGACCCCGGACTTGGTAAATCCACTGGCGTACTGGACATTGCTGCACGGAAGACCCGGGGCCGCAAGATGCCATTTGGCGCTGATGGTGGTGAGGCCAGTGCGGTAATCCTCCTCACAGCGGAAGACGGGCTTGCAAATACCATCAGGCCTCGACTTCAAGCTGCTGGTGCAGACATGGAAAAGGTGTTCGTAATCGAGGGAGTGCGTGAAGATGGAGGTGAAGTCGTCCAGTTGATCTCCATCCCTGAGGACATTCCGAAAATCAGGGAAGTGATACTGGAGAAACATGCTCGTCTTGTCATCTTCGATCCCTTGGACGCATTTCTCTCCGATGGGGTCAACTCCTTCCAGAACCACTCGATGCGCAGGGCGTTGTCACCACTGAAGGCTCTGGCAGAGGAAACAGGGGTGGCAATCATCGCTATCTGCCACTTGAACAAGTCCAAAGGAAGCAGCCCTCTGTACAGGGTCGGGGGATCGATCGGGAGCACGGGAGCGGCCCGGTCCGTCCTCCTCGTTGCCGAAAATCCTGAGGACGAAGACAGTCGCATCCTGGCTGGTGTGAAATCGAATCTCTCAATGCTTCCGCAGTCACTGGAGTTCCATCTGGAACAGACCGGCGAGGACACTGTCGCTCATGTGGTGTGGGACCGATTCAGCGAAGTGACCAAGGATGATCTGGTGGACAGAAAGCCCGCTAAAGCAATGGAGCGGGCGACAGTGTTCATGCGTGATCATTTGGGGGACGGTCCGGTGCCAGTGAAAGAGATCGAAGGGGCTGCAGAGAAGCAGGGGATCAGCATGCGCACTCTACGGAGGGCATCCGAAGCACTCGACGTCATTAAAACGCATGTCGACCCACCCAGTGGGCACTGGGAGTGGGCCTTGCCTGAGGAGATCGCTGAATCGGCATAGATGGCCACTTTGCTTTGGCCATGTATTGATTCATTCAGCCACCAAGTTCCGTTGTGCTCGCTGAGGTAGCGCGTGACACCAGCGGAGCGCTCAGTGCAATCGCCTGGCCACCTGATAAGATTGAGGACGGTGGACCCAGCCCTCTGGGGCTTCTGCCACCGAAGGTCGAGCGTGAGACAGAACCGAGGCAGTAAGCGCCTCATTTCATGTGATGCCCATTTGCCTGCCCACCTTCATGTTCCGGCGCGTCTGAGCCGTCCCAACTACCAACACCATGAAATAGCGGAAGGACATGGTGCTCGTATGCTCCCATGATGTCCTCGTGAAACCGTGCCCAGTCCTCCGATCGAGCCGTGGGACCGAGCCCCCTCTCGTTGGCGATGTCCGCGACTGCCTCAACAAAAACTTTCGGAAAGACGGCGCGACGAAGATTGGGGACATCGGGGTTGAGAGTCAGTGGCGCACTCGGCAGAAGACCGAGGGCCTGCCAGCGTCGGACAGACCACGGAGTCCTATGTAGCGCCCGACCGAGGTGACCGATAGTCAACATTTCATGGGCCTTACCTGCAACCTCTACCGTGATCGGTCCTGGCAAATGCCTGGTGTCGTAGTCCATGTGAAATGATCGCCGACTGGTCTTGGGCTCGGGTAGTCATCAACTCGGTCCCGGTGCCTTGCTTCCGTCGGTCCGTGTTAGCCAATATCGGTCGCATGACCGGACAAGAGAGACCAGGAAGCCTGGAAACGCACGAATGCGGGGCAGAAGGCGAATCGTGTCTGGAGATTTACGACACACCCACCGGTCCCGCCTATGTCGACATCGCCACTCCTGATCAAATGATCATTCCTGGTGGACAGGACCCTTTAGACTGCCAGATCTATCTGGGGGGACACACCCTGCACTGGGTTCAAAATCGGCACAGCATCGACACGCCGCACCAGATGGGTCGCTTGATTGGAACTGACGGCACCTCGATCACGGTCGACTATCTCACTCATCGGAAGCCGTATCGGAACCACGACGTCGAGCGCCTCGTCGACACAGTCGGCATCGGTAACGTCGTGAGCATCTGCGAGCAGTTCGCTATCCTCCGCGGTGGAGGTGCAGCATTCTCAATCTGCGACGTTCGCAGGCCATGGATCGATTGTGATTTCGAGCCATTTGAGCCGACCTCATTTGAATCGCTCGCCATTAGAATGAAGACCCACGGCGGGTACAGCGTGCCCAATGAAGTGCTGGATGGACTACCCGATGGATGAAGACAGGTTTACTGAAATCGACTGGGTGCACGAAGAGGTGGACGGCTTCATCACGTCTGCATCGGCGATTGTCAGCCTTGACCGTCCTGAGTCAAATCCAGAGGGACCGCCCACCACTCTGTACCTCGACATCGAGGAGGACGAGGACCTCGTGGAGTTCGCATGGAGATTCTCCACCTCCGAAGAGGAGAGCAACTTCGGAAATGCTGAATACGGCAGCGGTCGATCGGTTGATTTGGAGGCAGCCGAAGCCGACTGCTGGGATGAGGTGGTCGACTTCCTACGTGGCGAGGGCCACTCCGACTCCGAGATCGTCGAGTCAGTGGCCGGAACAGTGTCGTGACGAAGAAGCCGGGAAGGGTGGAGATGGCGAGTGACGCCCACACAAGAACAGAAAGAGGCCACCGCTCGGCGAACACAGAGGACTGCGGGCGCTCGTGACCCCTGAGGTCGTTCAGGCCGCAGTGAATCACCCTGCGGCATCGTCGGCGACCAACCCTGGCCAGATCACGCTCCTGGGTTGGTCTGTGTGACTGAAGGCACTCTCCTCCTTGCTTTGTCTTCGTTGAATAGTTGTCGGACCCCGAAGATGGCCACGATGAAGCCGCCGACACAGACCCACACACCGAAATCGACCGACTGACCGAATCCGGGGATGGGGTGGTGGTTGGGGATGTAGAGCTGCTCAGCAACTATTGCCGATGTCAGCAGCCCGACGCAGATTGCGGCCTGGATCAGCTCGCGCCGCTTATTGGTGTTGATGTAGATGATCAGACAGAGCAGACCAAATGCCGCGACCGCCAACGTGGCCTTCCCGTCGCCGAGTTTCCACCCGTCGCAGTGCCTGTGGTGCCTGCATTTGAAATGAGGCTCTGCGCATCGCTTGGGGAGAGGCCAGGGAAGGTCAGCGACACCCAGGGCATTAGTGAGCCGAAGCCGATTACGGCGAAACCGAATGCCGTGGTCCACCACGCGGGGGTCGGCTTCATGGATTCCCTTGGGCGAGATTGGCTGGGTGCCGGTGGAGGTGGCATTGAATGCCGAGTCCACTGAGCCCCGTCCCAATACCGCAGTCCACCGTTTACGTGTGGATCGGGATACCAGTTAGGTGCTGGCCCAGTGGGCCGCTCGTATGTCATTCTGATAGCACTGAGGGTGGCTCGTACCGCAGTGCCTCAATGGTCACTGTTGAATCCGTTCACACAGCCCTGGTCGAACTGAGCACCCACAGCGGAGTCGGTTTGCTGATTGCCAAGGATCTGGCACTGCTGCGTTGCCCACTCTCCGGGATTTCCACCTTGGGCGACCATGTTGCGGCCCCGGAACAGTCCCTGCTGGTAGGCCTCATTGAGCTGCTCGGTGGTTGGGCCGGTGGCCACAGTGGTGTTGGTAACGCCGCTGCCACCGTTTGGGCCTGGATCTGACCCCGAACCGTCACACCCTGCACATTGATCCAAGGCCTGGTCGATCGTCGTAGTGGTCGCCGGGGCCGTCGTCGGAGTGGTCGAGGTGGTCGGGACCACACATCGGTTTGACTCGGGAACCCGGCCCGGCGGACACGCCGCAATCTCGTTGTTTGCAGAGATTGTCGTATTGGTGGCCGCCGATGAAGTGAGGTTGTGGTCCTTATGTACCAGAGCAAATCCGAGCCCGGCGACTGCGACTACGAGTATGACGATCGCAAGTGTGACGATTACACGTTTGACCCTGCCGCCAGACGTTGATGCCTCATCCGCACCTGGATCGTAGATCGACATTCCGCCTGCCCCCAGTTCTGTTTCTTACTTCGATTCTATTTACTCCGATTAGGAATCGCCATTCCATGGCCGGATGGCATCACGGGGCACTGGTCCGACCCCTTTGCAACGCGAACTGGGAGATCGGATTAGGGCTCGTCGGCACGAACTGGACCTCACCCAAGCCGAACTCGCGTTCAAATCCGAGATCCACTACTCGTATATCGGTTCATTGGAAACAGGAGCCCGGAATCCGTCCATCGATTCGGTCGCGCGGCTTGCCAGGGCGCTCGAAATGGATTTGGGGACTCTGCTCGAAGGACTTCAGGAACTATCCGGCAGGAGCGGGCCTTCGCGTTGATCCAATGCGTGCCCCCGACCGGCACTTATGCCACGGTCGCTACCGGAGGGTGTGAAGGACCCGACCGACGACTGTGGTGGTACCTGGGCCGGACACATTCTCGCTACTTGTGCCAGTACCCACCGCCTCGATACTGAGTGCCGGAACGGAGTAGTTCACGAGCCCTGAGGCGTTACTGGACGAGCATGGTCCTACGTGAACCCGCAAGCCGTTCAGCGTGATGGGCGGACAAGCCGCCAACAGGTCCTTGGTGCCGGACGAGAGCGGCTGGAGGTACACCGTGTTCACCATGACAGGGCAATGCGTCAATACGTGAGGAACGCCCAGGACCAACAGGCCGGGAGCTGATCCGTTCGTGCAGCCCTTGTGGGTGGCGACTTGCCAGCTTTCCGGCACCGAAATCTTTGCTTGGCCATAGCTGTAGGTCTTCCAACCTGCCGGAATCGTTACGTCGTTCCTTGGTTGAGTGGTAGCTGTGGCCGTTACTTCCGAGGAGCCGCAAGCGGCCGAACCGATAGCAACCAGTGCGACGGCAGCAACCTTCCACATAGCCCCGGTTCGGATGATCAGCATCGAAGTTGATTGTCGCACGTTCCCGATCACTGAGTGAGTGCCCCCAAGCGCCGGTTCGGCGGGACACCAAGACTTCAATCTTCCGACGGCCACCAACTCGGTGAAGGGTCTGGTGCGCTGTCAACCTCATTCATGATGCGCAATAGGCGCTCTTCGTTCATTCCGGATCGGCGAGATATATGCGCTCGGATTTCACCTGATCTGTCACGCTTCGTCAGGTCGGCTGCGCCCATCAGCCGGATGACAGCCTGTCCCTCAGCAGAACTGCTTAGCTCCCGAAAGTTGCCGTCGATGTACCGAAAGGCATCAGGGTTTGACCCAGCAAGTTCGATCATCCGGTCGATGGCCATCGGATACGGCGTCCGACTTTGATAGAGACGGTGGGCTTCGGCCAGGAGGAGAGCCGAAAGCTCCCTATCTGCTCGTCTTCGTGGTGTGATGAACTTGCCCACATGGTCACGATAGTGACAGGTCGGGGTCGGGTGCACTGCCTGTCCCTGATCGCCGGGTCCGTGGGATAGTCGATCACTGGCCTGTTAGACAGGGGCGGATGAACTTCGAGGCCAAACCGGTGAAGGTCAAGATCGGTTTCCCTGCCACCTGTGAATACCGTGGGGGGAATCCAGCTCTGGGCGGACACGGACGCCACCTCTGGATTGAGAACGGCAAGATTGGTCATGGGGAGCTGAGCCTTACCCATGCCATCGCATTGGCCAGCGTCACCAGCGTGGATGTAACCGAGCGATCGGTTGGTGGCACGGAGGCACAGACGCTCATGGCGTTCGGCGCACAACCAACCGTCACGAAGCACCCATCAAAGCCGAAGCAGGTCACTGACATCACCGTTCGTACTAATGATGGGCATCAAGCTCTCTGGATCGTCGAGCAGCGTGGTGTTGATTGGGTGGAGGAGCGACTCACCCCCGTTCTGAAGCAGGCCGGGATTCCGTATTACGCCGACCTGCCCCCGTCAGAACGGGAGGGGTCGCCTTAAACGCCGGGTGGTGGTCGGTTTACCGAGGCTATGCGAGGCTTCTCCTATGCCAGAGTCATGGACGATCCGTCACTTCTCCGTCGCCAATCCCGTTGGAACCAACAGGGCTGACGTTCCGGCACTACTCCGGCGCACGGCTGACGCTCTGGAAGAGTTCGGTCCGGTCGAAGTGCAAGATTTGACCTTTGGAACCGAGGTCACCGAGGACGGAGATGTCTACGACCTCACCGTCTATTTCCATCCCAAGGATTAAGGCTGGTAACGGGTCGCCCCTGCCCCCGAACGCCGGGAGAGTGTCACACTCCGGAACGTCGGGACGGCTTAGGGAGCAGCTGTGAGGGATTCGACTGTGTTCGAGCACATCTTTCAGCGGACAGGCGGAGCAGCGTCCGAGGGCCCAGCTGATCCGTCTGGCTGGGAACGAACCGCTTGGACGATCCGTACAACGCCTATTGCGACAAACACCATCCCGAAGACGTACCCCGGCCACAAGCTGCTGGCGCCAGTGGCAATACACACCAGCAGGTAGATGAGAAAAATGACGGCGCCCAGGAGTACGTTCGTGGCACCCAGCGAGAGCAGAAATCGTCCTCGCTGCCCGTGGGCTGCCTCCAACCCTTCTGCTACCGCGTTGTCATAGCGCCCATATCTGGATCTGACCACTGTCCATAAGAGGCGCTCCTGAGGCAGGAGGCGCACGAACTTTCTCTCGTCAGACTTTGTGACCGGTCGAGCCGGGGCGTCGTCGGACCCGCCTAGGCCGAGACGTCCACGCAGGTCATTGATCACTTCAATCTGTTGCTGGACCAACGGATCCGCTGATCGCTCAGTACCAATCGAAAGAGGCAAAAGCTCAAGTCGGCGGCCATCACGCAACTGGGCGACGGCCACGGCTCGATGGAGGTTCCGAAACAGACTTCGCTCGATATTGATCGCCGCAATGGCGTCACGTCGCGCGAACTTGAACCACAGATCTGTTGACGTTCGGATCCGCTGTTTCGACAAGTGGACGCCACGAAACGTAAGGAAGCACCCGGACCACGTTGCGGCGGAAGCCGACAAGGTGATGACTGCAAAGACCCCGATGTTCCCGAGATTGCCATCCGGTCTCGATCCCACCACTTCGACAATGACGAGGGCGATCAGCGTCGGTACCGACCCAACGAGCAACAGTCCACCGACAACCAGGTCGATCCAGCCAATACAGAGGAGCACCCTTCGGCGTCCTGCCGGAGCCAAGGTCAAGGTGAGGCGATCTCGCTCCCTTGTACTGCCCATGTTCCAGTATCGGCCGATCGAAGGGCTAACTCAACTGCCTACCCGCCCTTAAACGCCGGGAGGGTGGGACGGGGTGCAAATCGAACCGACTGCTGGCCGTCTCGACCTGACGGGGACTCGCTAGCCGGGTTCGCCCGGCCAACCGGATGCATCGAAGACGGCGAGCGGGTCCAGGTAGTCCCGCCACCAGGCCACTTTGCCGTCGTTAACCGTGACAATGGAGACGAACCGATTGTCATAGGGTCGTCCGGTCTGAGCGGCCTGACCATGAACCTCGTACTCAAGGACCGCGACTGATGCCGCTGGATCTCGATACACACGGAGATTGTCAGCACTGCGGACGATCATGTAGCTGTCGTAGTCGCCGTAGAGGTCGATGATGGCTTGTCGACCTTCCACCCTCCGGGGATAGCCAGGAACAGATATCACGTACTCGAAGACGACATCCTCGGCCAGTAGATCGAAGAAGTCATCACCATCGACAAGTCCCTGGAGTCCCTCACGGATCACGTGGACGAAGGGTCCATCGGCTCCGAAGTTCGAACTCTCCTCGACGTACTTGGTCACGTGATCTCCTCTCGCGTCGACTTGGCTGATCATCGCTGCCGAACTCGGGGAAGCTGCAGACCTCACGTGATCGTATAGCCGAGGCGTCGCGGGCACTGATTCGCCCGTTACTACCGAGCTGGGGTGCCCCTGAACGCCGGGACTCGGACCTTCGTGGAGCCCTCCTCTTGCAGGTTGAACCTGGATCAAAGGGACTGCCGCGCTAGGCGCGCTTGAAATCTAACGCTCTAGGACAATTCACTCGGATGATGACCAATAATCTCCACCCGATCATCATGGAGGAGAAGCCGAACCCTTACGGCAACCAACTCATGAACCGGGTTCACAATATGAACTTTCCGAAGCTTTGAACTTTTTGGATTTTCAGGAACTCTCCATCCAGACTCTAAAGTTTGTAATAGCTCAGCATCAAGAGGATCTAGCGACAGCCCGTAGATAACGGCGCGATCAACGGTTTCCAGGGCATCCATGATTGAACCATGCATGGTTCCGAACTTCACATCTTCTTCTGGCGTCCTGTATGGTTCCCGCGTCATTTCCGATGGAAGGTAGAGAGCCTCGGCCTTCGACCGCGCTACCGTGCAGGTGCAGCGAATAGAGCGTCCCGTCGTGCGTTCGCACCAGCCGTCGCTCAGCAGCTTTGTCGGCCACCGTGTCCCAATTTGCATTGACAAGCATCAGAGTTCGAAGTCCAGGCATGACAAACCGGTTCATCATGTTCTCGAACTCGGGGCGAACGATTAGTTCCTTCGACTTCTCCGCTGAAACGATTTCGGAACGTATCGCCTCGCACACCTTCGAATAGTGGGCAGCTAAGGGACCCTTCAAGATATCTGAGCCTTCGCTGACGACACGGTTGGTGTGACCCCACCGCATCAAATACACGAGCTTCGCCAGATAAGCATTTGCCATATCTGGGGTCGGGTCCTCTTTAACTATGGCCGTAAGTTCCTCGATAAGGATTGGGCGTAAGGCTCGCAGGATTGGTTGCCATGCGTTCTGCACCGCTCCAGCGCCAACGATCAGGGGGACACTTGCGAGGGGGGGCCAATGGTTATCTTGTTCGACGCCATCGGCGGCAACGCTAGTCACCTCGAAAAGGATTGGCAGATGGATTGACTACCCGAGGCCCCGGGGTCATGGGCGCCACCCGCAGTTACCACGCTCAGGCAAGGTCACCGTGCCCCCGTGCGCCGGATATCCGCGCGGTCGGTTCGCTGCCAGTGAGTGAGCAGGTGCTCCGGATTAGCTATGCGCGGTTCGGTGACTACTTCGGGGTTTTCGACCCGCGTATCGCAAGGACTAGGCCGATGAGTAGGAACAGCGTGGCGACCGCAGAGGCCACCGCGAACGCAAGCCCGCCGTTCGTGGTGGGGTTTGCTCCGTCCGTGTTGGTGGTGGCGATACTCGCGAGGAACCACACGAAGAGCCAGAGAAACGGCGTGAAACATACGACTACGAACGCTCGGCCGACCCGACCGAGAGGTGCCGAACTCGTGGGGGTGGATGACTGACGACGCTGCCCCTGGGCCGACCATATGTAGCCGGTGTATGCGCCACCAACCTTAGGTCCCCGATACCCGATATAGGGTCCAGTCTTGAAGCTGAAGCCGCTGTAGAAGGGTCCGCGCCTCGGACCACCCTTGCCCGCATACCAGCCCACTGCGCATTTCCTCCTCCCTCACAGCGCTATGTCCTTGTTTTTGAGGTATCCGTCGTGTCTGCGCCATCCAGAGATCCGATCCTAGCCATGTCCGCCATCGCCGGGTCGGAGGCGGTTATTGGCAACCAGCGACCGATCCCGCTTCAGTCAAGAGAAGTTCGGCGTGCCATAGCCTTGTGGCGTGAGTATCGACGACCCAGGACTGGAACTGAATCTGACACCGTCTCAGCGCCGAACGATAAATCGAACGGCCAAAGAGTATGAGTCACTGGGAACCTGGGCCACAATCTCTACGTTGGCTCACGAAGCTGCGGCCCAGGACGACACCTTTCAAACCACAGACGTCTACGGACTTCCACAGCGCTTTGGATGGATCACAAATGACCAGACCATCGAGTTATCAGCACTCGGCCTGCTTTTTGCTGATACCGCCCCGGCCACCCAGGAGGCGATGGTGTGGTTGGTTGAGACCTGCGTGCAACGCTCGATAGCCCTGAGGGACGAGGCGAAGCTGTCTGAGGAAATACTGGTAGCGGACTATCTTCCGACGCCGTTCATTTTGAACCGAGCCGAGGAGCTTGTTCGGAAGATTCCAGGACTCGCTGGAGGAGGAACAGGAGGGCCGGGTAGTTCAGATTGGACGATTGACATTCCCTGGACTGCCCTCGACTTTCGACCCATTCATTCGGTGGAAGATTTGCGGCTTCATCTCAGCATGATGGCAGTGTCTCAGATCAGGGCAACCCAGCAGAGCCTTGGACTCAGTGCGGCAGGGATCCAGCCCGTGGACAATGACGGCCATCAACCAGGTGGTCGGTCGACGAGCCAATCCACTGATGCCGGAAGTGATGATCTTTGGAGCCCAGGTCTCGTCCGTGTCTTTCTCTCACACTTGGCACTTCATCGGCAGTTTGCAGCTGAAGTGAGCCGGGAGCTTCGGCTGCACGATATCGATGCATTCGTGGCCCACGAACACATTGTTGTGACGCACGAGTGGCAAGCAGAGATAGAACGTGCCTTGGCGTCGGCAGAGCTGTTCGTTGGCCTCGTGCATCCAGATTCGTCGGCGAGCTACTGGATTCAGCAGGAAATCGGTTGGGCACTAGGCCGAGAACTTCCCATGTTCCTGATTCGCCTTGGAGAGGATCCTCATGGGTTTCCTGGCAAGATCCAATGGCGCGGAATGGTGGACTCGACTCAATCTGAAGTCGCTTCAGTAATCGCAGAGTGGGTTCACGGAGTGCCAGGTATAGGTGAGTAGGGGAGTGCCACCTTGAGTTGCGAAGCTGATCAGAGCTGGAACTCACTCGATGATGGTGACCATTTCTACTGTTGGCTGAGTCCGGCGGGGATGTCCACAAACGACCGTTGTGTGGAACACCTCGAAACAGGACGCTTCAGGACCGGATTGCTGTCACTTTCGTGTAAGGGATTCAATGTAATCAAAAGGGTACACTTGTATAGACTGTGACCATGATTAATGGCTATGCGGAGTATCGACCACCGACCAGTCCCTCGACCGGCAATAGGACGAACTGAGGGCAGCCGGAGCGGAGCGGATTTACAGCGATGTCGGCTCCGGCAAGAAGGGTGCAGTGAGGCCTCAATGGAATGAGTTGCTCAGGTCGCAGCGTCCGGGCGACACACTGATGGTCACGGAGCTAAGCCGCTTGGGAAGATCGACCTCACAGCTCTCCTCATTGGCCGACGACTTGGCCGATAGGGGAGTCGATCTCAAAATCCTCAACTTGGGCATCGACACGTCCACATCCGGCGGGAAACTCGTCTACACGATCATCAGCGGCGTGGCCGTAATGGAGCGGGACCTCCTAATCGAGCGAACCAACTCGGGACTGGCTGCTGCCCGCGCCCGTGGCCGGAAGGGGGGACGTAAGCGCGAGTTCAGCCCCAAGGCGGCCCGAAGAGCCCAAGAACAGTACGACAAGGGCGATTTGACTGTGACCGAAATCGCCCGCCTCGCTGGCGTAAGTCGCCAAACGCTTTACCGGTATTTGGAAATCGACAGGGCGCAAGAGTCGGCCTGAGCCCGCCAAACTGCACTCCGCTCTTCGACCCCCCCCATCATCAGCGACATCAAATCGTGGTGGGACTCCGGCAGGTGCCGTTCGGGCCAAGCCAGAGTCCAGGGATTTCGTAACACCACGGGATCAGAAATGTGCCTCATGCCCGGGCTGCATTAGCAGATTCAGCTGCAGGATCGGGATGCGAACGCGGTCAAACCCGCCTCCCAAATCGATCGACTGACCGGCGATACCTTGAAGAGCCGCATCCAGAAATATCCGAACAACTCCAACTGCTGCTAACGGTCGGCGAACCACTCATTGGCACCGGTCGGCTGCCTGGACACAGAGGTCACGGATCGATCTACCAATCGACTCGACCGATTATGGCCTTGAACAGGGCGTCTATTGCAGTGGATATCGGATGACGGACAACCTAACGTGTACCGAGGTCCGAGTGTCCGTTCGGGACCGTCGCTGAAGTACCGAACAAGTCGGAGTTGGCGGAAAAGTCAGGTGGCCTTCAGAACGTGCCGCTGCGTGTCGGCGTAGGCATTTGGCGAGGTCTGGACGTCACAGAGATATTGAAATGCTTCACAACGATCGGCCGAGCCTGATTTCGGGCGATTAGAAGGAGGACGGGTGAGCGCTGAGACGAGTGGCGACGAATCGTTCTGGCGGTGGACGATGATCGTTGCGGCGGCGTTCATGGTATTTGTGGTCATCGCAGTGGCGTTGAACGGTCATTCGAAGAATCCCACGACATCCAGCCCCGCCGCGGCGCAGTCAGGGTCGATCTACACAACATCGCCGACGACGAGTCTGCCGGCGCCCTCCATTTACTCACACGAAGCGATCGACGCCGTCGACCACAACCCCTCCGAAGATCAGTCCCACGCCGCTTCCAAACAGCCCCTCTGCGAGGCCACCGGTGAAGTCGCCGACGAAGCCCTCGGGAACGAGTTCCACCACGAGGCCACCGGGGAGGACACCGGTGACAACCGAGCCACCGACCGCGACCACGACCCCAGTAACAGCGCCACCACCAACTACGCCTCCGGTCACTACCCCTCCGGTCACTACCCCTCCGGTCACTACCCCCCCGGTCACCACCCCTCCGGTCACGATCCCACCGGTCACGATCCCACCGGTCACGATCCCACCGGTCACGATCCCTCCGGTCACGATCCCGATCCCACCGCTGATCTCTTGACTGTAGGAGGTGATGGCCCGGTGGGCCAGCGTTCCAACTGGCTGCCAAACGATTTGCCAGTGGTTTGAAATCGACCGAACTTGGGAGTCGGCCTGGGGGGAATAGCGGGACTGGTTAGACACGTGGCCAACCCAAATGGCCGTGTGACCCCTCGCCTCATTAGGCGACTCGGTTTTGCACTTGGTCCGAGCAGGTGCAGTTTCGGCTTGGGCCAATGTCTGGATTTCGCTCAACACCCTCAGAACTGCCCCTGATTACCAGGCCGCTTCGCTACCGACAGTTCGCCTCGGCCGGAAATCGGTGAACGACCTGAGGGTGAGTTCGGTCAGTTGACGGTCAAGGGGATCGTGGCCTGGACTGTCGTCGGGGTCTTGACCTTCTTCTTGCCGTTGAGCGTGATCACCGTTTCGGTCACCTGCACCGTGGCGGAACTCGGACTGGCTGCCAACTTCCTGTTGAGTGTCCCCGACAGTACTCCGACCGAGGACAGTCTCAACCCCTTGGGCAGACTGACTTTCTTCCACTTCAATGTGGTCACGTCTGGGACTGGTGCTGGTCCCTTCTCCGGCAGCCTGCAAGATCACCGGACCGTAGGCGGCTCCTGGTGTGGCGCTGGGTAGCGATGACGTAGTGATCCTGAAGCCAGAAGCTCCACCAGGGGCGATCTCGCTTACGGTCGTGCCGCCTTCGTTGGCCACCCAGACATGGGTACCGTCCGACGAGACGCCACTGGGATTGATGATCCCAGAACTGTTGTCGATGGTTTGGATGACTGAGCCCGTCGAGGCGTTCAACTCAGTGACAGTCTCGTTCGAGAAACTTGTCACCCAGACGTGCGTGCCGTCGGACGAGATGCCAGTGTTACCTCCGCTCAGGGTGATGGTCTGAATGACTGAGCCCGTCGAGGCGTTTCAGCTTGTCTCATCCGGCCTGTTGTTGAACCCGTCCGCCACCCAGACATGCGTGCCATCTGACCAGACACCGCTGGGATCTGCCGGGAAGGCGGGTATATCGATTGTCTTAGTCTGGATGATTGAGCCGGTCGCGGCGCTCAGCTCAGTCAACGTGCTGTTCCCTGGGTTTGTAACCCAGACGTGGGTACCGTCAGACGAGATGCCCGAGGGATCGGAGCCAGCCGCCAGGGTGATGGTCTGGATGACTGCGCCGGTCGAGGCGTTCAGTTCTGTCACCGTACTGGTGAAGTTGTTCGCCACCCAGACGTGGGTACCGTCTGATGAGACACCCAAGGGATCGGTTCGATCTCCTTACGTCCACGGCCTGAATGATCGAGCCAGTCGAGGCATTCAGCTCAGTCACGGTGCTGCTGGGGAATGTGTTCGCCGTCACCCAGACGTGAGTACCGTCCGATGACACCTCGTTGGTGATGCCGGGACCACCAACGGTGGTGGTTTTAATGACTAATCCGGTTAAGGCGTTCAGCTCGCTCACCGAACCGTCGCCTGAGTTCACAACCCAGATGTGGGTACCGTCCGATGAGATTCCGAGGGGATCGTTACCGACGCTGATGGTTTTGATGACTGTGGCCGCCGAAGCAGGTATCGCTCCGCCGATTACAGCGGCTGTCAGTGCGCCACCCAACAACAGTGCCCCTGCCATTAACAACCGCACGTGTCGTGTGATACCGCCCATGGATCAACACCCTCCGCTCCTGGGTGCCGCCCCTCAAACACCCGCCTGAGGAAATGGTTAGCACCATTCCGTTTCGGCTGCCATCGCGATTGGTCTATGGGTGCATTGCGATGAGCTTCTGCACTTAAAATGACCGCATGGACCAGGAGGAGATGCTCAACGGGCACGGGCCAGCGAGCAGGCCACCCAAGGACCTGACCGGCGACATTACCTTCGAGGAAACCCCGGGTGGATTTGAGATCTGGTACTCAGACCGCATCGCCACCGAGCACCAGGAGTTGGTCGATGAATCCGCTGACTGGCTGGAGGATCAGCTCGGAGTCCTGAACCTGGGCCAAATCGACTACAAGATCCTGATGGCCGATGGCGTCCTCACCGACGAGATCAGGAACGGCCTCATCGCCTGGTGGACGGAAAGAGTCGAGGACCTCCGTCTTGAATAGCCGTCGTTCACGGCGGCGTCGCGGCCGGGCTGCCGATTTGATCCTCGTCCAAACCTCGACCGGTGAGTTCAACCAGCATTGACTCAATGCGGTCCAGCCGCTCAACGAGATCGGCGCGGTCGTCGTCAGCTCCCTGCTCGACGAAGTACGACGCCACCGTGGCAGTCAGTACACCGATCAGGCCGATTCCGACGAACATGAGGATGGTGGCCACGGCTCGCCCACCCGCGGTAACCGGAAACTTATCCCCGTAGCCCACGGTGGTGACCGTGACGATGGCCCACCAGAGGGCATCACCAAAGTTGTGGATGGTCGACCCCTTGGCCTGATGCTCGAACGACAGGACCAAGGCCGAGCAAGCGCAAATGACGGCAAGCACCGCGAGCAAGACGAAGTGCAGCCCTCGGTGGGTGAAAAGTGCCTTCGTTCGGCGCAGCGCATTCGCCAATACGATGCCCACTCGACCCAAGTTCAAAATCCTCAGGAGCCGTGCCGCTCGAGCGGTCGGAACATTGGCACGGCGATTACGGCCAGGTCGAGCAGGTGGTGGGTGAAGAAACCCCGTCGACTGGGAGACAGATACAACTTGATCAGATACTCCAGGACGAACATCGCCCACACGAACAAGTCGATGGCCTCGAAGGTGTCGTTGACGCCCGGCGACAGGTTGATGATGTACGGCAGCACCAGGACTGGCAGCCACAGGAGGGCCAGGATCGTCAGGGGCAGCCAACGGCCTTGGCGAAGCTGTCGTAGGCGGTCTGGTCGCGGGCGAGGGTCTGGAACCCTCTCGTTCGTGCCATGAAGTTCCTCTCCTCTCGACGTTCGGGGAACCGTAGTCCCAGCTCCAGATGTGCTCAGATGGTCTGTAGATCGGCGAAATCGGAGTCAAGGTGAAGCTCCGGTCCTGACGATGGACCGGAAGGATTGGCCCTGGATGACGGTTCTCAACCGTCCGATGGCCCACCACGGAGGAGCGGGACGTGTTCGAGGACCACAAGGCCAAGAAGGCAGCGAAGGAGCACGAGGACGCTGTGGCCGCCTGGCAGGCGGACCGTGAAGCCCAGGCCGATCTACTCGAACACGGCCAAGACGAGCGCCGGCGGTGGAGACGATTCAATCATGCTGAAAGCTGGGAGAGGCTGTGTTCGCCAAGGTCACGAACACCTCGCTCGTTGAGGACCGTAGGGGTGCTGGGTCACTACCAGGGCCACTCTCAGGGTGTCTCGATCCCCGTCGCCAACTTCGGGGGCCGGTCGATCCGCTATCGGGTGGGAGTGAACAAGGGCCATTTCGTGCCAGGGAACACCTACACCCACCGCCATCGATACTGGGACGACGTTCATCACGAACCAACGTGTGATCTTCCAAGGTGGCAAGCAGACCCGAGAGTGCGCCTTCGCCAAGCTGATCGGGTTCGAGCACGACGACAACTCCGGGGTCGACCACGTTCTCCGTCTCCAACCGGCAGAAGCCCACGACGATCCACTACGGATCGAGCCTGGCGGGGTGGTTCGACTTCCGGCTTGACCTCGCTCTTGCCCATTACAAAGGAGCCGTCGATGCCTTCGTTGCCGAGCTACAGCAGGGACTGGACGAACTCGACAAGCACCGCCCGCCAGAACCTGCCCAGATCGCTCCGACGAATCCGACAGCAATCGCACCTCCCCAGACGGGCCCAGTGGCTCCCGCAGCTCCCGAGGCACCGGTATCGGCGGTGAACGCTGGCTGGTATGCCGATCCGTGGAAGCTTGCCTCTCTGCGATGGTGGGACGGCAATCAGTGGACAGGCGACGTACACGACGATTCGCCCACTCCAGGAGCTTGATGGGAGTCGCCTTCAAGGGCGAGCTTGGAGATGGAGTGGCGGTGCGCCGCAGTTCTGCCCTCATTTGATCGAGAAGCAGGGCCGCGGGTTCGCGGATCGGTCTCGGCAGGTGCCTTCACCCCTGTGTATGGTCGGTTGATCAGTTCAAACGGAGGATCACCATGAAGCAGCACCTCAATCGGCTGACGATCTCAATGGGCGCTTTGGCCTTGGGGATTGTCGGGGCCGCCATGTGGGCAGCACCCGCGTCTGCGGCGATACGGCCGCAAATCGCCACACAGGCGCATGCTTCGACTACATGTAATGGGTATTTACCAACGGGTTCGGTTGCCGCAATGGCCGCAACGACCGATGGAGGTGGCTACTGGATCGCCGATAGCGCTGGCCTGGTGGTGGCCTGCGGAGACGCCCCAAATCTGGGCTCCGTGTCGATCACTCTTGCCAAACCGATCGTGAGCATGGCCTCCACTCCTGATGGAGGCGGTTTCTGGCTGGTTGCCTCTGACGGCGGGATCTTCACCTTTGGTGATGCGAAGTACTTTGGATCGACCGGCGCGCTGCACCTCAATCGGCCTATTGTCGGCATGACGACCACAACCGACGGCAATGGCTACTGGTTGGTCGCCTCCGACGGCGGGATGTTCGCCTTCGGCGATGCCCATTTCCACGGATCGACGGGGTCGCTACGCCTCAATCAGCCGGTGGTGGGGATGGCGACCGATGCCGTGGGCGGTGGCTACTGGCTGGCCGGTCGGACGGTGGGGTGTTCGCGTTCAATGCGCCGTACTTTGGATCTATGGGCGAGTACGACTGAACAAGCCGGTGGTCGGGATGGCTGCGACTTCAAATGGAACCGGCTATTGGATGGTGGCCGCAGACGGTGGAATCTTTGCATTTGGAAATGCGGCATTTCACGGCTCGACCGGCTCACTCGCACTCAACAAGCCCATTGTCGAGATGACGTCGAGCGCCATGACGGGTGGGTATTGGTTCGTCGCTTCCGACGGTGGCATCTTCTCCTTCGGTGTGCCCTTCTATGGATCGGCCGTTGCTCCGCCACCGGTTGCTCCGGCACCGAGCCCAGTACCCGGCGCGCCCTCGTGCTCTGTTTCCATGTCCAACGGAAGTCCGAGTCAATACTCGACGATCTACGCAAATGTGGCGTCCAATGTCCCCAACGCCACCGCAACGGCGACGCTGCATTACAAGACCACGACCACGGTCGACAGCGCAGGAACCGGGGCTGACGGATCGGCATCTATCCGAATCGACATCAGTGGCGCCACGGTCGGCTACGGGGTAGCCGTCGACGTCAGCGTCGGGGGTGCGACCTGCTCAACCAGCTTCACCCCCGTGTGACCGGGTTTTAGCGAGAAGCGTGTAATGGGCTTCCTCTCACGAAAGTTCATCCCGCGGGGAGTCCGCCGAGCTGCCCACCCGGTCAGGTCGGCGAAGCGGGCGGCCACCCCTAAGAGCATCAAGAAGGCCCGTCGGGCATTACACCCGGTCAGCAATGCCTCCTACAGCGTCACGCGCTCACTCAACACCAAGCGGCGACGGACCACCAAATCTCCGGTATTCCACCACGGCAGCTGCACGGTGAACCACCGGTCTTCGCAGGCGGCTGCCAAATGCCGCCGTTCCTATTAGTCATGAGGCAACCCTGATCGCCTGGTTCGAGGCGGCGGTGTCTGTGCGGTCGACCGGGCGGGAGTATCCGTCCCACAGCGGGGGCCAGAGAAACTACTGCTCCATACGCTACGACCCTTATGTGGAGGAAGGTCACCCACCCCAAGGGAATGAGGTTGTCGGTGACCAGCAAGCCCCGGGGGACATTGCCGGATTGAGAGCCTATTGTTTTAAGAATGGCGGACCAGGCTCCCATTATTGACGCTTTGCAGTTGCGGCTGCGATCGGAATACGACGCACCGGGGCTGATGCACACCCAGCAGGTGGTCGTCAAGAAGGGCCCACAGGCATATAAGACGGCAACGCTTCTCACGTTCGGTGACAAGGAGACAGGTGAGATTCGGAAGCGTGAACTTCGGGTCCAGACGTGGAGGGCTAAGTCTGGCTCCGGAGGATTTGAGTTCGATAAGACCGAGAATGCATGGCATTGCGCTGACGAGGAGATCGACCGGGTCACCACCTTGCTATTGGGGGAGGCGCGTAGTTCCGGCAACTACTCGCTGATTGCGGCTGACTCACCGCTGATTGGCATGGCGATCCTCCTGGAGCAGGGTCACGTGGACGAGACGGAAATGACGAAGCTGACAGGATTGATTGCGAGAACGCCAGAAATACTTGAGGCCCTCGCTGAAACCAACTTGGTTGCCCTGTTGGAGCTTCAGCGGCACGAGCAGGGGCTGGCCAGGCTCCGACAAGTGGTCGAGGACCCGGGAAGTACAGAACCGGACATACAGCGGGTTCTTCAAGATGAATGGTGGGTATTTGGCGGTCGATTTATCGCCCCAGCGGGCCGCCGAGGAATCGCTCTGCTCGACCAGTTCGACATTCCGCTGATCCGGTCGGACGGCTCCTTACACGTGGTGGAGATTAAGCAGGCCAACCTGCCGCATCTGATTGAGCGCCATCGCAACCACCTGATTGTTGGAGGCGATGTGCACAAAGCGACCAATCAGACGATCAACTACCTGAGGTCGCTCGACGAACAACGTTCGATCATCAGCACCGAACTCGGTATCGACTGTCGACGATCCTTTGGCACAGTTGTCGTCGGTCATCCGATGTTTGCATCGGAGTTTACTGAAGACGAGATCTCGGAGACCATTCGTACGTACAACAGTCACCTGGCCCGCATCGAGGTCATCACCTACAAAGACCTTGTCGACGGGGCTTCTCATGCTTTGGCCTGGAATGTGGAGCTGGATCAGAGCACAAGTGCAGGTTGAATCAGAGCCACGGACTGGCCAAACTCCCTTGCACGTGAACGAAGCAGCCGATTCACAAGGGATGCTGGTGACCTCTCGCCCTCTGCCATTGAACTCCCATGCAGTAGCCGGGGTAGACGTGTGACGGAGGGTTCGGTTCTCAATGTTTTCTTCAGCGCTTCTGGGCTGGCATGGACGATCTTGGTCGGCGTCGTTGTCACGGCGGTTTCGACAGTAACAGCCAAGCAAAGTAGACGAGGACGGACACTCGTCATCGCTGGGCTTGCAGCAACTGTGATTCTTGGTGGTGCCGCACGGTGGGGCCAAGCTTGGTACAAGCGATACGAGGTCGACCACGGCAGTGTGAGATTGGTTGTGCAGACGCTCGTAAGAGATCAGGCGGGCCATGCTTATGCGCCTGAGGTCGTTGCTCACCCAGGTCAACAGGTGAAGTTCGTGATGATTGTCCAAAACATTGGGACTGGTGTCGCCCGCAGCATGGTGTTTGGTGTGAATCTAGCTCCGTATGAAACAGTGATTTGCGGTAGCCCTCGATTGGTCGATTCGAGCACCGGAGGGTCAGGGATAACCTTGTCGCCGCAAACAACCGGGGGTTGTCTTGGTGCCGGTGTATTTACCACCCGGCAGTATGTCGATGACATCGCGCCGGGAGCGAGTGAGAGTTTGTTTTTCACGGTCACGATCAGTTCGGCCATTTCCGTTGGCAACCATCCTTTGCAGACGGTCACGACGGCCCAGGTTGGCGTAAAGGGCAAGCAGATCTATAACGTGGGTGTAGTAACCGTCAATGTCACATAGTGAAACATCCAACAAGGCTCACCCAACGTCGCAGCCACAGCATTGCAGCGCACACCCACTGAGACCCGATTGGCCCGTCAAGCCTGTTCATTTCACTTGTCTCGATAATCGCCTGTCATGATCATGGGGTGCCCTCAATCCCCTCGTTGCTTGCGTGTTCGGAAGATGACGTCACCCTGGAACGGGTCCTTCGGGTCGTTGAAGCTGGATCAGCCGAGAGCTTGACGCTGGAGTTCAAATCGACCATCGCCCCGAAGAATGTTGCCAAGTCGGTGGCGGCGATGGCGAACACCTACGGCGGGATCATCATCGTGGGGATCGACGACAAGCCTGGACCAGAACGTGTCCAGGGTGTCGAGATTGAGGTGCTGAGCCAGACCGTCAACGTGTGCCATGCTCTATTGGAGCCCCCGTGGGTCCCCGAGATCGTCCCAGTGCAACTTGAAAGTAGTTCAGACCGGTTTATTCTGGTTGTGCGGGTCATTCCGGGCCAGGCCCCGCGACCTCTGCTGCTCGGTGGCTCCGCGCCGGTCAGATTGCATGGCCGGAACGCGACAGCCAGCCGCAGCCAGCTCGCAGCCCTGTTTACCGAACCCGGTCCTACCTCTGTTGAGACACGCCAGTTCGTGCAGGCGGCACAGCTGCCGACCAAGCCAGACGGAAGCGCAGATGCCGATTTCGCCATCCGCACCGGCCTTTGGGTGCCAGCGAGCGCGCCTTTTCGAGTTGGCGTCCACTGTCAGAGCGAGGGATTGACCGATTTGTTGACTCGATCAATCAGTCCCCCCTCAACCGCATGCTCATGGACTGGGCGTCTCGCTATGGATTGGAGGGAATCAATCCATTTCACCGTCGGGGTTTCAATAGAGCCAGACATGCCCACCTCGAATGGCAAGCGGTGGACCGGATGGGTAGCCAAAACTCCCACCCGATAGAAGCCGCAATCACTCTCGACCTGCCCGACTCCTATGGTGCTCCGGCATCAGCACTTTCGATCACCATCGATTTCACTGTTCGACTTCAGAGGCTGTTCGACGCAGTGGGCTGGCCCAAGGGCAGTCCCTTGCAATGGCTAAGCGTCCGTCAACTTGAGGACACATTTGACGCACTTCTCGCGAGCCTGACCGACCGGTTTGTGGTGGAAGCCCTTGCAGCCATCGCGGGCGTCGAATCAGTACAAGTTGGCCAACCCCCGAATGCTTCGTTTGTCACAGGTCCTCAGGTTAGAGATCTCATTGACCACGAGAACTTAAACCCAGTGGCCGATGCCGGACCGTCTCACGGTGCACTTCTTATAGCGGATCCGACTCTCGACCTCGCAGATCCAGCTGAACGCGGGAGCCAGGTTGATTGGTGGGTCCAGCAGATCGCTCTGGATGCAGGGCTCGGAGGCATGGAGGATGTCCTCGCCGAGCTTCGACGTCCAGTGGGTGGCGGCTGACGATGCCAGGCTTCACCGTGGGGCAAGGCTTTCAGACGATCTTGACGCTCCGACGGCTTTGTCCCAAGCAGACGATAATCGGCAAGGTGTTAAATGAGCTAGATCAGGACCTTCCGGCAGAAATGAGCCGGTCGATTTCGGCCCGGCTAATCAGGCGGCGGCGGCGAACCATGAATGAGGGCAGATCTCCGGACCGAACCATGTTCCAGACCGTGTTCGGCGAGCAGTTCAGGAGCCATGCCGCCTCAGGGATACTGAGAGCCAGTCGATTTGAATCAGGCTCGACGGCCACGACTGCCTTTCTAATCCGCTGGCCCTTCTTTCGCCGATTAGAATGTGGGCTCTTCACCAGGCGAGGAGCGACGAGGGCGACGTAATCGTCAGGGTCACAGTCGGGCCCGCTGATCCACTTGTAGTCGCGGTAATCGACCTCATAACGCACAGCCACGGGGGTGATCGTAGTGGAGGTGATGGCCCTGTCTGCCAGGGCACGTTACGAGTGCATTTACCCCCACAAGTGCCCCCATCGGGCGAGGGATCGGCAATGCGCTGATCAAAATGTAGACGTTGAACTGGACCTGCTTGAGTCGGGACGGCGGGATTTGAACCCGCGACCTCCTGCTCCCAAAGCAGGCGCGCTGCCAAGCTGCGCTACGTCCCGTTGACGGTCGATGCCTGCACAGCGTAGGTCACCGGGACCCGGCATTCCGACCCCTGGTGCACCAGCAGATAGCGTCTCGCCGATGCCGACCGTGCGTGTAGCCGTCTACGACCTGGGCAGCAGCTCGTTCCATCTGATGGTCGTGGACGCCACCCGCGACGGCCGTCTGATCCCCGTCCTGCGCCGACGGTCCTTCCTCCACCTCGGGACCGAGGTCGCCCGGACCGGCGGGGTGCCGGCCGACCGGGCCGCCACCGCCGTGCGCGCCGTCCGGCGACTCGGTCTGGCCGCCGACGAGGCCGGGGTGGACGTGGTGGTGGCCCTGGCCACGGCGGCGCTGCGCGACGCCGACAACCGGTCGAGTCTGATCGACCGCCTCGAGCGGGTCATCGGGCATCCGATCACCCTCCTCACCGGCGAGGAGGAGGCCCGACTGTGCTTCCTCGGCCAGCGGGCCGGGGTGTGGGTGGGGGACGATCCGGTACTCGGGCTCGACCTCGGCGGTGGCAGCCTCGAGGCGGGCATCGGCACCATCGACACGGTCTCCGACGTGGCCAGCGTGGCGCTGGGCACCGCCCGGCTGCGAGGGGAGCTGGGCACCGGCGAGATGCTCACGCCCGAGGACCGCCGGGCCATCACCGATCTGGCCCTGGTGCGGGGGGAGCCGATCCGGGCCATGTTGGCCCGGACACCGAGGGCGGGGACCAGGGTGATCGCCAGTGGTGGGACCATCCGGGCGCTGGCCCGGTTGGCCTTGGGGCTCCACCGGCCCCAGGCGGTCTCCGGCTCGTCCTCGCTCCCGATCAATCAGGTGGAGCTGCCCGCCGGCCAGCTCCACGACCTGGCCGACCGCCTGTCCACGTTGGACCTCGACGCCCGCCTGGCACTGCCCGGCGTCCAGGCCAGGCGGGCCCCCCTCCTGCCCATCGGGGCGCTCGTGCTCTCCACCCTGGTGGAGAGCCTGGGACTCCAGCGCCTGGTCGTCAGCGAGTGGGGACTGCGGGAGGGTGCCGTCCTCGGCGCCCTGTCCCTGCGCACCGAACGGACGCCGCCGCGGTAGTGCACCGCCGGCTGCACCCGGGTGCTGCCGGCGGCCTCAGGCCTTCTTGCCGAGGATCCTGTTCATGCCGGTCCCGCAGATCGGGCACTTGCCCTTGGCCGCCCGCCGACCGTTGGCCATCTCGACCTCTTCGCCCTCGAACTCCCGTTTTTCACGACACTTCACGCAATATCCCTCATATGACGCCATGACTCCTCCTCGTGATTCTGGTGGTGACCATCCACTGGTCCGTTGGCTCGAACGTATCGGCCCGACCCGGCCGAGGGGGGGATAGCCACGGGAAACGCTTGCAATAGTTAGCAGAGGGGCGGGACCGTCGGCCGCCACCCGGTCAGCTGTCGCCGTCCTCCGGAACCAGATCACCATCGCCGGTGGAGATGCGTTCCATCATCGCCTCGATGTCCTCGGGTGGGAGCGGAGGGCTGAAGAAGTAGCCCTGGGCGGTGGTGCAGCCACGCTGCAGGAGCACCCGGCTCTGCAGGGAGGTCTCGACCCCTTCGGCCACGCACGCCAGACCCAGGCGGTCGGCCATGGAGATGATGGCCGAGACCAGCGAGTTGTTGTCGCCGTCGGGGCCGAGCACCTGGACGAAGGACTGGTCGATCTTGAGCGTGCTGACCGGGAACGACCCGATCCGGCTGAGCGAGGAGTTGCCGGTGCCGAAGTCGTCGATGGTGAACCGGACGCCCAGACGCCGGAGCCGTTCGATGTTCGCCTTGGCCGGTCCGGAACGGTCGAGGACAACCCGTTCGGTGATCTCGAGCTCCAGCAGTGACGGGTCGATGCCCGTCTCTTCCAGCGTGCGGTCGATGTTCTCGAACAGGTCGGGGTTGGACAGGTCCCGCGACGCCAGGTTCACCGACAGGCGCAGCGGCGGCAGCCCCTGGTCGATCCAGATCCGGGCCTGGCGGCACGCCTGCTCGAGGACCCAGGTGTCCAGGCCCACGATGATGTCGCTCCGCTCGGCCAGGGAGATGAACGACGAGGGCTCGAGGGTCCCGAGCGTGGGATGGTCCCAGCGGATGAGCGCCTCCACGCCGGTCACCTGGGCGGTGCGCAGGTCGATGTAGGGCTGGTAGAGCACGAAGAACTCGTCGTGCTTGAGGGCGTGGACGAGGTCGGCGTACAGCGAGCGCTCGTCGATGGCCTGGCGGCCCTCGGCGGTGTTCACCAGCGAGCCCGAGTACATCTGGAACGCGTTCCGGCCCCTGCCCTTGGCGCGGTACATGGCCTCGTCGGCATGGCTCAGCAGCAGGTCGTAGGTGTCGCCGTGGTCGGGCGCCATGGCGATCCCGATCGACGACGACGTCACCACCTCCTCTCCGAACACGACGAAGGGGGAGCTCATCGCCTCCAGCGACCGCAGCGCCAGCTGGTCGATGGCCATTTGGTCGGCCAGTCCGGGTAGGAGGATGGCGAACTCGTCGCCTCCCACCCGGGCCACGGTGTCCTGCCCCCGGACGGTGTCCACCAACCGCTGGCTCACCTGGCGGATGAGATCGTCGCCGGCGGTGTGACCGAGCGTGTCGTTGACGGTCTTGAAGTGGTCGAGGTCCACGAAGAACATGCACACCGGCTCACCCACCCGTCGGGAGCGGACCAGTTCCTGCTCGACCCGGTCCTCGAACAGCCGCCGGTTGGGCAGGCCGGTGAGGGAGTCGTGCCAGGCCATGTGCGAGACCTTCTCCAGCAGCTCCAGGTTCTGCAGGGTGGTGGCCGCCTGATCGGCCAGGCCGGACAGGCGTTCGTGGAGGTCGGCGTCGTGGATGGTGGCGTTCGAGGTCTCGGCCATGAAGTTGGCGGCCACCACGCCCAGGAACTCCCCGTTGGCGAAGAGCGGGGCGACCACCGATGCGGCCACCTCCGATTTGGACAGGAGGTCCTTGATGAGCGGGTCGTCGGTGGAGTCGTCGAGGACGATCACCTCGCGCTCGTGGAGCATGCGGCCGATCTGGGGGGTGCCACGGTGGACATTGAGGGGCCGGTGCGGATCGGCCTCGGCGGCGTTCCCGTCGGGGTCCGGATCGCCCGCCGGCGTGGCGGCGGGAGCGTGGTCGGCGTGCCCGTTGGACTCGAAGCGGTCCCGGACCCCGAACGAGGTGGTGGCGGCCGGCGGGGCCGGGGAGTCGCTCTCCCCGTCGATGGGCACGATCGGCCCGAGGTAGGCGTGCTGCGGCCCGGGCCCGGCGGTGTGGGCCCGGGGTACCAGCTGGCCCAGCTCCCGATCCCACAGGTGGACCGTCGACTGCGCACACTCGGTCACCTCGGGCACGGTGTCGGCGAGCAGCTGGACCAGGTCGACCACGTTGTTGATCCGCGACAGCGCCTCGGAGAACGAGAGCAGCGTGCGGGCGGTGGCGTCGCTGCGCTTGGCATCGAGGAGCACGCCGAAGATGTCCAACGCCGTGGCGGCGTACTCGGCATACAGGTTGAGGACCTTGTTCTCCGACGTCGGATGGGGAGCGCCCGGGGGTAGGAACTCGCACAGCCGTCCGTACCGCCGCCGCGGGGACGCGATGTCCACGATCAGCCGCGAGCCGTTGTCGTCATCGGGATGCTCGCGCCACAGCTCGGCCGCCAGCAGCTGAGCCTCCTCGGGCTCGAGGCCCCGATGGTGGAGCTGGATGGGGGTGCCGGGTCGCACCCGGACCATCAGCAGGTAGCGGTGGGCGGTGACCACGGCGTCGGCCCGGGCGGCGATCTGCGACAGCAGGGACTCCACGTCGTCCCCCAGCAGTTCGAGCGCGGTGGCGAAGGTCCCCTCGATGAGCACGCCCATCCGGTTGAGCTCGGTTCGCAGCTCGGCGACGGAGCGGTCCGCGGCCGGGGAGTGGTCGGTCCCTGCCTCGGCCCCAGGGATCTCGTCGTCGTACATGGCGTCTTCGTGCTCGACGGAGTCGGGATCGACGTCGGACCAGGACGGAGCCGTCGACGGGCGGAGCGCATCGTCGGGGTCGACGTCGGACCGGGACGGAGCCGAGGGCTGGCCGACCGCATCGTCGGGATCGGGGGATCCCTCGGACGCCGGGTCCCCCCAGCTGACCGCGTAGACGCAGCTCCGCCCGCCGCGGGCGCTGCATTCGATTTCGGTGACCTGGGCCGGGTCGAGGCCCCAGAGCCGGGGCAGGGTCGACAGCATGCCCCGGGTCATCTCGCAGAGGTGGGCGTGCCGCGTGGGAGACGTCCTCGGGGACACCTTGACCAGGGCGTGGTCCGGTGCGGACTCGAGGATCATGGCCTGCGACGCCGTCTCGAAGTGCTCGACCACCGGTCCGATGTGCTTCACCGCCACGGCAGGGGAGCCCAGCGCCTCGAGCCGAGCGACGAAGCCCGTCGGATCGGGGATGAACAGCAGCTCCTCACCCAGGTGGCGGGAGATGGCACCGTCCCCGGTGACCAGGGCGGCGGCGTTGAGCAGCGTCACCGTCTGGTCCAGGGTGCTCCAAGCGGTGGGATCGGCGAGGGTGGAGAAGGGGCGTGACTCGCCGGCCAGCGCCAGTGTCTGGGCCACCCCGGACTCCCCGCTCCTGGCCGTGACCATGTCGATCAGGGCGTTGACGACCAGGCCGGAGATGCCGCCCGTGTCCCCGTCCTGCTCCGTCCGCCGCTCAACCTCTACGGTCATCGCTCGTCATCCAACCCCTCGCACCGCCGTCGCGGCGCACCTTGCACATCCATTGTCCCGTATCTTCGACCATCCCGGCCCATTTCTTTACCGGTCCCGCGGTGCCGGTTCCCCCTCCGCGTCCGGCCCACCGGGCCGACCGGGCAGAGGCGTCGCCACCTACACTGGGGCGATGAGCATCTACGAACCGAACCTGCACACCCTGGAGGGCGACCCGGCGTCGCTGGGCGATTTCCGGGGCCGGACGCTCCTGGTGGTGAACGTGGCCTCCAAGTGCGGCCTGACCCCCCAGTACGAGGGCCTCGAACGGCTGCAGAAGACCTATGCCGACAAGGGTTTCAGTGTCATCGGCTTCCCCTGCAACCAGTTCGGGGCGCAAGAGCCCGGCTCCGCCGAGGAGATCGCCACCTTCTGTTCGGCCACCTATGGCGTGAGCTTCCCCATGTTCGAAAAGATCGAGGTCAACGGCGACGGCCGCCACCCGGTCTACGACGAGCTCACTGCGTTCCCCGACGCCGAGGGTGAGGCGGGCGACATCCAGTGGAATTTCGAGAAGTTCCTCGTCGGTCCGACCGGCGAGATCGTCCAGCGCTTCCGGCCGATGGTGGATCCCGAGTCCCCCGAGGTGATCGACGCCATCGAGTCGAACCTCCCCAGCTGAGCCGGGCGGCGCGGGAAGGCGACGACCGGGCCCGGGTGCGAACGGACGGTATCGATGCACGGCGCCGGTCGAGGGGGCACGGCGTCGGGAGGGAGAGAGGTGGCGATGGCGGGGTCGACGCGGCACCACGAGCCGGTGGTGGACCACCTCGTCGAGGTGTGGGCCTCCACGGCCCGAGCCTGCCACCGGCTCAGTGAGTGGCAATGGTCGGCCGGGACGGACTGCCCCGGGTGGACCGTCAAGGACCAGCTCTCCCACCTGGTGGGCATCGAGCGGATGATCCTGGGGGATCCGGCCCCCCCGGCCCTGGGCCAGGATCCGCCCCACGTGCGCAACCCGTTCGGTGCCCTCAACGAGTCCTGGGTCGAGGCCAGGCGCACGTCGACGGGCCAGGAGGTGCTGGCCGAGTTCGTCGAGGTCACCGCGCTCCGGACCGACGCACTCCGGGCGATGGACCGCCAGGGCTTCGACGCAGTGGGCTGGAGCCCGCTCGGTGAACGCCCGTACCGCCATTTCATGGAGTCGCGGATCGTGGACTGCTGGGGCCACGAGCAGGACATCCGCCGGGCCGTCGACCGTCCGGGCGGGCGCAACGGCGTCGGCGAGCAGGTGGTGCTCGACCGGTGCGCCGAGACCATGGCCTACGTGGTCGGCAAGCGGGTGGCGCCACCCGACGGCACGTCGGTGCTGTTCGTCGTCACCGGGGCCTTGGGACGCCACCTCTGGGTGGCCATGGCCGACGGCCGGGCCACCACCTCCCCGGTGCCCGCCGACCGGTCGCCGTCGGTGACGCTGACCCTGGGCCAGACCCCCTTCTGGCGGCTCTCCTTCGGCCGGACGACCGCCGCCGAGGCGGTGTCGGTGGGAGAGGTCGCCGTCGATGGCGACACGGCCCTCGGCTACCGGGTCCTCGAAGCCATGGCGTTCATGACCTGATCCCACGGACACCGCCGGGGGCGGGCGATCCGGCCCGGGTCGGACCGGTGGACCCGACCCGCATCGGCAGGCGAAAAGTCGGGACCCGGGGGCCAGTACACTCACCTATTCGTATGCGAGCCACAGCTGCGCCCGAAGAGGGCAACAAGGTCCGTCTCTCCGTCGAGATCGACGAATCCGAGATCGACGAGGCCCTCGACCAGGTGATGAAGCGGCTGTCCCGCGAGGTTCGGGTCCCCGGCTTCCGGCCCGGCAAGGTTCCCCGCCGGGTGATCGAGGCCCGGATGGGTGGTGCGGCGGCACTGCGGGGCGAAGCCCTGCGGGAGGCGCTCCCGGATTTCTACGCCCGGGCGGTCACCGACACCGAGGTCGACCCGATCGACCAACCCGACATCGACATCACCTCCGGCGACGAGGCGGGACCGGTCTCGTTCGAGGCGCTCGTCCTGGTCCGGCCGACGGTGGCCATCCCCGGCTACCAGGGCCTGGTCGTCACCCTCCCGGCACTCGAGGTGTCCGACGACGAGGTCACCGCCCAGGTCGACCGGCTCCGGGCCACCTCCGGTGAGCTGGTGGAGGTGGGCCGCCCGGCGCTCGACGGCGACCAGGTCACCATCGACATCCACGGGAGCCGCGGCGTGGCCGGCGGCGACGACAGCGACCTCGACGCCGAGGACTACCTCTACGAGGTGGGGAGCGGCACCGTGGTGCCCGAGCTCGACGACCAGCTGCGAGGGGCCAAGACGGGGGACATCCTCGCATTCGACGCCGCGCCCGAGGCTCTCGGCGAGAGCGTCTCGTTCCGGGTGCTGGTCAAGGACGTGAAGGAGCTCGTGCTCCCCGACGTGACCGATGAGTGGGCATCCGAGGCCTCCGAGTTCGCCACCGCCGACGAGCTGGTGGCCGACCTCACCGAGCAGCTCCGCAAGCGCCACATCGTCCAGGCCCAGATGGCCCTGCAGCAGAAGACGGCCGATGCCCTGGTCGAGCTGGTCACCGAGGAGATCCCCGAGCAGTTGGTGCTGGAGGAGCTCCGCGAGCGGATCCACGACCTCAACCACCGGCTGGACGCCCAGGGGATGAGCCTGGGCCAGTTCCTCGGAGCCACCGGTCGCGACGAGGAGGAGTTCGTCGCCGAGCTGCGCGGCGGGGCGCTCCAGAGCGTCAAGCTGGACCTCGCCCTCCGGGCCCTGGTCGAAGAGGAGGGGATCGACCTCACCGACGAGGAGCTCGACGAGGAGCTCACCGCCATGGGCGAGCGGCTGGAGATGGACGCCGACGAGGTACGGGACCAGTTGGACCGGGCCGGGCGCCTGACGGCGGTACGCTCGGATCGGCGCAAGGCGAAGGCCATGCGCTGGCTGGTCGACAACGTCGAGCTGGTCGACGAGGAGGGCAAGCCCGTGTCGCGGGACGAGCTCCTGGTGAACCAGGGCGAGGAGGACTCGGAGTGAGCGCAACGGAGGGAATCAGGGATATGGACGCACAGGCTTACAGCGTGCCGTGGGTGGTCGAGTCGACCAGTCGCGGCGAGCGGAACTACGACCTCTACTCCCGACTCCTGCGGGAGCGGATCATCTTCCTCGGCACACCCATCAACGACACGGTGGCCAACCTGGTCTGTGCCCAGCTGCTCTTCCTCGAGTCCGAGGAGGCGGACAAGGACATCCACCTGTACATCAACTCGCCGGGCGGCGACATCACCGCGCTGTTCGCCATCTACGACACCATGAAGTACATCAAGCCGGACATGTCGACCTTCTGCTTCGGCCAGGCCGCCTCCGCCGCCGCCGTCCTCCTGGGCGCCGGCACCCAGGGCAAGCGGTTCGCCCTCCCGCACGCCCGCATCCTGTTGCACCAGCCCTTCGGAGGCGTCGAGGGCCAGGCCAGTGACATCGAGCTCCAGGCCAAGGAGATCCTCCGGATGCGTGACCTGCTGAACGGCATGCTCGCCAGCGACACCGGGCAGAGCGCCGAGCGGGTGTCGAAGGACACCGACCGCGACTTCATCATGACGGCCGAGGAGGCCGTGGCCTACGGACTCATCGACGAGGTCATCACGGCCAGGGACTCGGTGGCCATCGAAGCGGTCGGCGCCGCCTAGTCCGACAGTCGACACCCTCCCAGCCGCTAGGGTTGGGAGTCAGAAGAGGGGGGTGCCACCGCCAGGTGTGCACCGGGGGACAGCGCAACACCGCGTAACACACGGCACCACGCAACCCGAAGCGGTGCGACAGACCAGCAGTCCGGCGCACGGATCGACAACAGGCACCACTGACAGAAGGACAAGAGGAACCGACGTGGCGAAGTTCGGAGACGGTGGCGATCTGGTGAAGTGCAGCTTCTGCGGCAAGTCGCAGAAGCAGGTCAAGAAGTTGATCGCCGGTCCCGGGGTCTACATCTGCGACGAGTGCATCGAGCTGTGCAACGACATCATCGCCGAGGAGCTCGCCGACACCACCGAGCTCTCGTTCGAGGAGCTCCCCAAGCCCAAAGAGATCTACGAGTTCCTGAACGACTACGTGATCGGCCAGGAGTACGCCAAGAAGATCCTGTCCGTGGCGGTCTACAACCACTACAAACGGGTTCAGGCCGGCAGCAACGCCGGCCATGACAACGACGTCGAGTTGGCCAAGTCGAACATCCTCCTGCTGGGTCCGACCGGTTGCGGCAAGACCCTCCTGGCCCAGACGCTGGCCCGCATGCTCAACGTGCCCTTCGCCATCGCCGACGCCACCGCGCTCACCGAGGCCGGGTACGTGGGCGAGGATGTCGAGAACATCCTCTTGAAGCTGATCCAGGCGGCCGACTACGACGTCAAGCGGGCCGAGACCGGCATCATCTACATCGACGAGATCGACAAGATCGCCCGCAAGTCGGAGAACCCGTCGATCACGCGCGACGTGTCCGGCGAAGGTGTGCAGCAGGCGCTGCTGAAGATCCTCGAGGGCACCACCGCCTCGGTTCCCCCCCAGGGTGGTCGCAAGCACCCGCATCAGGAGTTCATCCAGATCGACACCACCAACATCTTGTTCATCTGCGGCGGCGCCTTCGCCGGCGTCGACTCGATCATCGAGAACCGGATCGGTCGCAAGGGGATGGGGTTCCGGGCCGAGGTGCGCAAGGCGTCCGAGCGGGACGACTCCGAGCTCCTCCGCCATGTGCTGCCCGAGGACCTGATGAAGTTCGGACTCATCCCCGAGTTCATCGGCCGCCTCCCCGTGGTGGGGGCGGTGTCCCACCTCTACAAGGAGGCGCTGATCCGCATCCTCGTCGAGCCGAAGAACGCGCTGACCCGCCAGTACAAGCGCACCTTCGAACTGGACCACATCGAGCTCGAGCTGACCGACGACGCCCTCGAAGCGGTGGCCGAGCAGGCGCTCCTGCGGGGGACCGGCGCCCGTGGCCTGCGGGCCATACTCGAAGAGGTGCTCCTCGAGGTGATGTACGACCTGCCCAGCCGCACCGACATCTCCAAGTGCGTGGTGGACCGGGCCGTGGTGCTCGACAAGGTCCACCCGACCCTCGTGCCCCTGAACAGCCCGCCGGCCAAGTCGGCCCGCAGCCGAAGGGCTGCTTCCTGAGCAGGGGAAGCCCCCGGCGCACACGTTGCTCCCCCCGACCGGCCGTGTGCCGCGTCCGTTCACGAGCGTGACATTCGACGACCTGGCCACCGCCCTGTCGTGGCTCGACGCCCACATCGACTTCGAGTCGTCCATGCCGTCGAAGCGGTCCATCCCCACGTTGGACCGGATGCGCCAGATGGTCCACCTGCTGGGCAATCCGGAGCAGTCCTATCCCGCCGTCCACATCACGGGCACCAACGGCAAGGGGTCCACGGCGGCGATGACCACCGCGCTCTTCGGTGCCCAGGGCCTGACCGTGGGCACCTACACCAGCCCCAACCTGAGCCGGGTCAACGAGCGGATCTCCCGCAACGGTGAGCCCATCGACGACGCCGCCTTCCTCGAGGTACTCGAGTCCCTGGCGCGGCTGGAGCCCCTCATGGAGGACCCGCCCACCCGCTTCGAGCTGCTGACGGCGGCCGCGCTCACCTGGTTCGCCGACGAGGCCGTCGACGTCGCGGTCATCGAGGTGGGCCTGGGGGGCCGGTGGGACTGCACCAATGTGGTGGACGGCGAGGTGTCCGTCCTCACCAACGTGAGCTTCGACCACACCGAGGTCCTCGGCCCCACCCTCGAGGACATCGCCCGCGACAAGTCGGGCATCTTCAAGTCCGGGGGCAGGGTCGTCATCGGCGAGACGGACCCGACCCTCGTCCAGCTCCTCCGCCAGGCGGCGGGGCAGGTGGGTGCGGCCGAGGTGTGGGTGCGTGACACCGACTTCGCCTGCACGGCCAACCGGCTGGCGGTCGGGGGACGGCTGATCGACGTGCGCACCCCCCAAGCCGCCTACGGCGAGCTGCTGGTCCCGCTGCACGGTGCCCACCAGGGAGACAACGCATCCTGTGCCCTCACGGCCGTGGAGGGCTTCTTCGGGTACCCGCTGCACGAGGACGTCGTCGAGGAGGCGTTCACCGGCGTTCGGGTGCCGGGGCGGCTCGAGGTCATCGGCCGCCATCCCCTGGTGGTGGTGGACGGTGCCCACAACGTGGCCGGGATGATCGTCCTGGCCCGGTCCCTGATCGAGGAGTTCACCGTCGAGGGCGAGGCCCAGGCCGTCGTGGGCATGCTGTCGGGCCGTGACCCGGTGGCCATGCTCGACGCCCTCCTCACCGCCGGGATCCGCTCGCTGGTCGCCTGCACCCCCCGCTCGCCCCGCGCCCTGCCCGCCGAGGTGGTGGCCGAGGCCGCCCTGGGGCTGGGAATGGACGTCACCGTGGTCGGGGCCCCGGCCGAGGCGGTGTCCCTGGCGGTGGGCCGGGCCGGTCCGGACGACCGGGTGGTGGTCTGCGGCTCGCTCTATGTCGTGGCCGACGCCAGGGAGCTGCTGGTCCACGACCGGACGTGAGCCGGACCCCGGGCCGACCCGGGTGCCGACGGTAGGTCTGACACCGGTGGGGCGGTCGGCTAGCCTGCCTGCCTCGTGGAGCGCACACTGGTCATCTGCAAGCCGGACGCCGTGGAACGGGGCCTCGTGGGCGAGGTCGTCAGCCGGATCGAGCGGCGGGGGCTGCGGCTGGTGGCCGCCGATCTCCGGACCGTGACGAAGGAGCTGGCGGAGCGCCACTATGCCGAGCACCAGGGCAAGCCCTTCTTCGACGATCTGGTGGCGTTCATCACCCGCTCCCCGGTGATGGTCCTGGTCGTGGAGGGCCCCGACGGCGTCCACAAGGTGGTCCGGACCATGATGGGGTCCACCAACCCCGCCGAGGCGCTCCCGGGCACCATCCGCGGTGACCTGGCCATCGAGATGAGTGAGAACGTCATCCACGGCTCCGATTCGCCCGAGTCGGCCCGCCGGGAGATCGGCATCTTCTACCCCGATCTGGCCTGAGGCCCCAAGGGCAGCTGCATGGGGCGCCCTTGTGCCTACCCTCCGATTCCCGTAGCCTGACAGGGACATGCCGCGTAAGGTGCTGTGCGTGTACGTCGGATTCCCCGTCGCCGCACGCGCCCTGGCGCAGTCCCGATCCATTATTGACGGAGGAGTGCATCTCTGATGCGCGACAACAGTTTCTCTCTTCTCGGCCGCGACATGGCTGTCGACCTCGGAACCGCAAACACCCTGGTCTACGTACGCGGACGGGGCATCGTGCTGAACGAGCCCTCGGTGGTGGCGGTCAACGTCAAAGACGGCCGACCCCTGGCCGTCGGCGCCGAGGCCAAGCGGATGATCGGCCGCACGCCCAGCCACATCCAGGCCATCAGGCCGTTGAAGGACGGGGTCATCGCCGACTTCGAGATCTGCGAGAAGATGCTGCGGTACTTCATCCACCGCGTCCACCAGCGCCGCTTCGCCAAGCCCCGGATGGTCATCTGCGTGCCGTCGGGGATCACCGGCGTCGAGCAGCGGGCCGTCATGGAGGCCGCCGAATACGCCGGCGCCCGCAAGGCCTACATCATCGAGGAGCCGATGGCCGCGGCCATCGGGGCCGGACTGCCCGTGCACGAGCCGACCGGCAACATGGTCGTCGACATCGGTGGCGGCACCACCGAGGTGGCGGTCATCTCCCTGGGCGGCATCGTGACCAGCCAGTCGATCCGCATCGGCGGTGACGAGCTCGACGAGGCCATCGTCTCCTTCGTGAAGAAGGAGTACAGCCTGGCCCTCGGCGAGCGCACCGCCGAGGAGATCAAGATCGCCCTCGGTTCGGCCTACGAGCTCGAAGAGGAGCTGCATGCGGAGATCCGCGGGCGGGACCTCGTCACGGGGTTGCCGAAGACGGTGGTCATCTCGACCCAGGAGATCCGCAAGTCGATCGAGGAGCCGGTGTCGGCCATCGTCGACGCGGTGAAGGTGACGCTCGATCGCACTCCTCCCGAGCTGGCCGCCGACATCATGGAGCAGGGCATCGTGCTCACCGGTGGTGGGGCGCTGCTCCACGGGCTGGACAGCCGTCTCACCCAGGAGACCGGCATGCCCATCGTGGTGGCACGCGACCCCCTCAACTGCGTCGCCATCGGCAGCGGGCAGTGCCTCGAGGAATTCGAGGCCCTCAAGCAGGTCCTCATCACCTCCTCGGCTCGCTGATCGACCGGAGGGCAGGTCACTCGTGGCGTCGTCGCGGCGCTACCGCCGCCCTCGCACGACACTCCTGCTGCTGGTATTGGCATCGATCACCATCATCACCCTGGACGCCCGCGGCGGGTTCCACCGCGTCACCTCGGGGTTCCGGTCGGTGGCCTCGGACGCCTTCGCCCCCGTCCGCGGCGGGATCGACGACATCATCGAGCCCATCGGGAGCTTCCTGGCCGGCTCGGTCCACTACGGGGCGGTCCGTCAGCAGAACCAGAAGCTCCAGGCCGAGATCGACCACCTGAAGCAGCAGGCGCAGTCCCAACAGGACGTCGACCAGCAGATGAAGCAGCTGACGGCACTGTTGAACCTGCCGTTCCTGGGCAACCTGCAGACGGTTCCCGCCGAGGTGACCGACTTCGGGACCAGTGACTTCGCCGCCACCATCGATATCAGCGTGGGCCGCGACCAGGGCGTCCAGCTCAACATGCCGGTGGTGGGGACGTCGGACGGATCCCAGGGGGGACTGGTGGGCCAGGTGGTCCAGGCCAACCACAACTCGGCCACGGTGCGCCTGATCACCGACGGCCAGTCCGCCGTGGGCGTCCGCTACGGACCGGGGGGCAATTCGGTGGCCGTGCTCACCGGTGCGGGCGCGGGCAAACCCCTGGCCGCCGACCTGGTCCCCTCGAACACGCCCCTTGTCGACGGCCAGATCTTCACCACCAGCGGGCTGGCCGACGCCTCCTATCCGGCGGGGATCCCGGTGGCCCAGGTCGTCTCCCACCGCAACGGACTGACGTCGTCCCAGGAGACGGTGTCGTTGGTGCCGGTGGCCGACCTGGCCCATCTCCGCTACGTCTCGGTGGTCCTCTGGGGCCCGTCCTCGTGAGGGGCCTTCGCCCGGTTGCCGGCCCGGCGACCGGGCCCTCGGGTGGGGGCCGGTGACCACGCGGGTAGCGGTCCGGGCCGGCCTGGTCATCGTGCTCTTCGTCGTCGTCCAGCAGACCTTGATGCTGGACCTCCGGGTGGGCGGGGTCCATCCGGACATCATGATCCTGCTCCCCATCGTGGCCGGGCTGGTCGGCGGCCCGTCCCGTGGTGCGTCGATGGGGTTCGCGGCCGGACTGGTGGCCGACCTCTTCCTGCCCACCCCGTTCGGCCTGTCGGCGCTGGTGGCCACCCTGATCGGCTTCGCCGTCGGCGTGGCCACCCTGGCGCTCGACCGGACCAGCCGGTGGCTGCCGGTGGTCGCCGCCCTCGGGGGGAGTGCCGTCTACGAGATCGTCTACGCCCTGCTCGGATCGGTGTTGGGCCAGCCCCAGATGGTCCACGTCGACCTGCTCCGGGTGGTCGTGGTGGTGTCCCTCACCAATGCCGTCCTGGCCGTCCCCGCCGTCCGGCTGGTGAACTGGGCCCTGCCGGCGGCATCCACCGAGGGCGTCCCCACCTCCCCGCTGTCGTCGGGCGGACCCCGGTGAGGCGGCGGCCCGGGCGATCCCGGTGAGCCCTCTGGCCGCCCGCTGCCCATTCGGGGCCCGGGGTTGGGATACTGAGGCGCTGTGAGTCGATCGCTACGCCACCCCTTCGGGGGATCGCGCCACTATCTCCGGCCCGAAAAAGACCGGCGGTCCCGCCCGAAGAAGGCCAGACAGCCGAAGATCCACCAGAACCGCTTCTCGGTGGAGTCGGTGCTGGACGCGCCCGACTCGAACGCGGCGCGTCCCGGGCTGCGCCTGCGGATCACCGGACTGATCGTGCTCGCCCTCTTCGGGGTACTGGGCCTGCGGCTGTGGGCCCTCACCGTGCTCCAGGCCCCTGCCGCCGCCCAGGCCGTCAACGCCAACCAGATCAGGGTCGTCCCGGTGGAGCCGAACCGCGGCCTCATCCTCGACCGGTACGGGAACCCGCTGGTGAACAACGAGGTGGTCGAGCAGATCACGCTGTCGCGGGTGGCCGCCACCCAACACCCTGAAGTGGTGGGCCGGCTGGCCGCGCTGCTCGGGGAGACCACCGCCCAGGTGGTCGCCTCCATCAACGACAAACAGAACAGCATCTACAAGCCCGTCCCGGTGATGTCCGACGCCTCGATGGCCGACATCCTCTACATCCGGGAGCACCAGGACGACTTCCCCGGGGTGACCTCGGTCGCCACCACCGAGCGCCAGTACCCCCAGGGCGAGCTGCCCGGTCCGGCCGCCGGCACCTATCCGGCGGCCCAGAGCCTCGGGTACGTCGGGACCATCAACAGCACCGAGCTCCAGTCGCGCGCCTCCCAGGGCTACCAGGCCGGTGACGCCTTCGGTCAGTCCGGCCTCGAGTACCAGTACGAGTCCGAGTTGCGGGGCACCCCCGGCCGGCAGGAGCTGGAGGTGAACCCCAAGGGACAGGTGGTCGGCACCCTCCGGTCCTCGCCGGCGACGGCGGGCGACAACGTGGTCACCAACCTCGACACCAACCTGCAACAGGTGGCCGACAACGCCCTGGCCAGCCAGATCCAGAACCTGAAGGACAACCCGGCCAACTACGACAAGCAGTGCAACAACGGTGCCGGGTGCCAGCCCGACCCGACCGGGGGCGCGGTGGTGGTCATGAGCCCCCAGACCGGTGCCGTCTACGCCCTGTCGTCCTACCCCAGCTACAACCCGATGGTCTGGGTGGGAGGCATCTCGACCGCCGAGTACGCCGCCCTGTCGGCCCCCGCCAACAACGAGCCGCTGATCAACCGGACCATCGACGGCCTGTACACACCGGGGTCGACCTTCAAGCTCAACACGGCGACGGCCGCCCTCGACACCGGGCTGTGGGCGCCGGGCCAGTACTACGACGACACCGGCACCTTCAAGGTTCGGAACTGCCAGTACCAGAGCACGACGTGCAACTTCCACAACAGCGAGGGGGACGGCGGGTTCGGCGAGATCAACATCTCCACCGCCATCACCGTGTCGAGCGACGACTTCTTCTACAACCTGGGCGACCTGTTCTACGACGCCAGCGCCCAGTACGGGCAGACCCCCATCCAGGACCAGGCCGCCCAGTACGGGCTGGGGGCACTGACCGGCATCGACCTGCCCGGTGAGTCGAACCAGACCCGGGTCGACAGCCAGGCCGAACGGCTGAAGCTCCACGCCGAGAGCCCGAAGGGCTTCCCCAACACCACCTGGACCGCCGGTGACAACGTGGAGATGGCGTTCGGGCAGGGGGCGACCGTCATCACGCCCATCGAGCAGGCCGTGGCCTACTCCACCTTCGCCAACGGGGGGACCCGGTACGCCCCCCAGGTGGCGGCGGCGATCATCTCGCCGGCCGGCAAGGTGGTCAAGAAGGTCACCCCCCAGGTGACGGGTCACGTCAACCTGCCCCCGTCGACCTACCAACCGCTCCTCACCGGGTTCGAAGGGGTCATCAACGACACCGGGGGCACGGCGTCCTCGGTGGCCAGCCTCAAGAACTTCCCCGGAGGCCTGGCCGGCAAGACCGGCACCGCCGACACCGAAGCCGGCAAGGAGCCCACCGGTTGGTTCGTCGGGTGGGGTCCGGATGCCAATCCCCAGTACGTCGTGGTCTGTGTGATCGACCAGGCCGGCTTCGGTGCCACCGCCGCCGCTCCGGTGGTGGGCCAGATCTTCACCTACCTGGCCTCCCACCCGGTCACTGCCCCGGCCATCCCCCCTGGTCAGAGCGTCATCCAGAACCCCAAAGCGGTCAAGCTGCCTTCGACCTCGCCGACCACCACCACCACACCGGGGTCCACGTCCTCGTCGACGTCCACCCCCGGAGGCACCACCGGCTGAGCGTCCTGGTCCGGGCCGCGCACGCACGGGCCCTAGGATGAAGGGGGAAATGCAGTCCCTCTGGCCACGTATCGAACCGCTCCTGGCCCGGGTGTCCAAACCGGCCCGCTACATCGGTGGCGAGTTGGGCGCCCAGGTCACCGACCACCCTCCCGACGCCGTGTCGTGGATGCTCTTGTACCCCGACACCTACGAGATCGGTCTGCCCAACCAGGGCCTGCAGATCCTCTACGAGATCCTCAACGAGCGGCCGGACGCCGTGGCCGAGCGTGCCTACGCCCCGTGGGTGGACATGGAGGCGGCCATGCGCACCGCCGGGGTGCCCCTGTTCTCGCTCGAGAACCACTTTCCGGCCGCCGGCTTCGACGTCATGGCCTTCAACCTGTCGGCGGAGCTCGTCTACACCAACCTGCTCAACCTCCTCGACCTGGCCGGGGTCCCCGTCCACGCCGCCGACCGGACCGCGGACCACCCGCTCGTGATGGCCGGCGGCCACTGTGCCTTCAACCCCGAGCCGCTGGCCGACTTCGTGGACTGCTTCGTGCTGGGGGACGGCGAGGAGGCGGTGGGCGAGATCAACCTGGTGCTGGCCGGATTCGACCGGTCGCGTCCACGCGCTGACCTGTTGCGGGAACTGTCGCAGGTCGACGGGGTATACGTCCCGGCCTGCTACGCCGCCGCCTACGACGACGCACCGGCCGGGGGCACGGCCCGATTGGCGGGGACCACGCCGCGTCACCCCGGGACCCCTGATCGGGTGCACAAGCGGACGATCGCCGACCTCGGCGAATGGCCCTACCCCCGCCAACAACTGGTGCCCCTCATCGAGGTGGTGCACGACCGGCTCAACGTCGAGCTGTTCCGCGGGTGCACGCGGGGATGCCGATTCTGCCAGGCCGGCATGATCACCAGGCCGGTACGGGAGCGGCCGGCCGACCAGGTCCGCACCATGGTCTCGAGCGGCCTGGCCCGGACCGGCTACGACGAGGTGGCGCTGACGTCCCTGTCCAGTGCCGACTACTCGGGCATCGAGGACACGGTCACGTCGATCATCGAGGACCCCGCCTGCTCGGGCCAGGTGTCGGTCAGCCTGCCGAGCCTCCGGGTCGACGCCTTCACCGTGGGCACGGCGGCCCAGATCCAGCGGGTCCGGCGGACGGGGCTCACGTTCGCCCCCGAGGGGGGCACCTGGCGGATGCGCCAGGTCATCAACAAGCTCATCCGGGAAGAGGACCTCTACGCCGCCGTCGACGCCGCATTCAGCCAGGGGTGGAAGCGGGTCAAGCTCTACTTCCTGATCGGCCTGCCCACCGAGACGGACGAGGACACCCTGGGCATCGTGGAGCTGGCCAAGCAGTGTGTGGCCATCGGGAAGCGTTACCACAAGGGGGTCACCGTCACCGCATCGGTGGGCGGCTTCGTCCCCAAGGTCCAGACCCCGTTCCAGTGGTTCGGCCAGAACACCATCGAGGAGCTGACCCGCAAGATCCACCTCCTGCGGGACGCCGCCCGACCGGTCCGCGGCCTGACCATCCGCTGGCACGACCCCAAGGCCACCGCCGCCGAGGGCATCGTCAGTCGGGGCGACCGGAGGATGGGGGCGGTCATCGAGCAGGTCTGGCGCCGGGGCGGCACCTTCCAGGAGTGGTCCGAGTACTTCGACCTCCAGCTGTGGACCGACGCCCTCGCCGACCAGGGGATGTCCCTCGAGACCACCGTCTACCGGCACCGGACCGAGGACGAGCCGCTGCCGTGGGACCACCTGTCCGCCGGCCTCCACCGGGACTTCTTGTGGCAGGACTGGCTGGATGCGCTGGCCAATTACGGTCTGCCCGACTGCCGGTGGACCCCCTGCTACGACTGCGGTGCCTGCACCGGGTTCGGGATCGAGCACGTGGTCGCCTCGGCCGTCCCCCCGGCGGGCGGGAGCCAGGGCACGGGCCAGGATCTCTCAACCGGGGGCCAGGTACCGGTACGATTCCTCACCACGGCGCCGTCGGGCGCCGACCCGGCCGCCCGGCCGGGCGTCGAAGCGGTCGTCGGTGCCGCAGAGGGGAGAGGCTGAGATGCGCATCCGCTTCCGCTTCTCCAAGCTCGGCCGGATCCGGTTCACCTCCCAGCGGGACGTGGCCCGGATGTGGGAGCGGGCCCTGCGCAGGGCCGCCCTCCCCTTGGCGTATACGGAGGGGTTCTCCCCCCGTCCCCAGCTCAGCTTCGGGCTGGCCCTGCCCACCGGGAGCGAGTCACTGGCCGAGTACCTCGACGTGGTCCTCGACGACCGCCGCCCCGAGACGGCGGCCATCGACCTCTCGTCGCTCCCGGCCCGCCTGAGCGAGCTGCTGCCCGCCGGCATCGAGGTGGAGCGGGCGGCCTTCTTCGAGCGCAAGGACGGATCACTCCAGCAGCAGGTGACCTCGTGCTCGTGGATCATGCACTTCTCCGGCGTGACCCGGGACGAGCTCGAGCGTCGGGTGGCGGCGTTGCTGGCCGCTCCGAACGTTCCCATCATGCGGGAGCGCAAGGGCAGGGAGGAGCTCGACGACCTGCGGCCCTCGGTACTGTCCCTGGCCGTGTCGGACGAAGGGGGTTCCGACGGCCCCGACGCCACGGTCGGCCTGGTGGCCGATCTGGCCACCCAGCCCCGCGGGGTACGCCCGGCCGAACTGGTACGGGGCTTGGTCGCCATGTCCGGACCGCCGCACGGGCGGTCCCCGGTAGCACCCGTCACCGTGGGTGACGACGCAGTGGGAACCCCGGTCCTCGACCGGGCGTGCAGAACACAACAGTGGATCGAGCGCGACGGGATCCGGACGGAACCCCTGGGGCAACCCGGGGTGCCGGCCGGAGCCGACCGCGCCGGGCACGCACTGGTGCGTGCCTCATGAGCAATTTCGGAAGGGAATTCGATGTCAGATGCAGCAACCGGGCAGCCGGTGGGGGTCCCGGGCGATTCGCCCGGATCCGCACGCGTTGTCCACGAACAGGACGTTCCTGACAACCACCACGCCACCGGTCCGTCCGCCCCGGCCGACGGCCGGCCCGAAGACGGTCAGACCCCGGGTGCCGGAACCTCCGGGTCCCGGGGCCCGGGCAGTGGGGGAGGCCAGAACCGGAGGCGCCGCGGCAGCCGCGGGGGCAGGGGCAGGAGCCGCAGCGGTCCCGGGGGGACCGCCGGTGACGCCGACGTCGTGACGACGTCCGGTGCCGACCACGCGGGCGGCCCGGCCGACAACGGCGGGTCCGCACCGCCTCGAGCCCCGTCGTCGGAGGCTCCGGCGGCACCGGACACGGCGGGGCCCGGCGCCGTCCCCGCCACGCGGGTGCAACCCGAGCGCCCGAAGATCGGCGACACCAGGCCCGGGCGACCCGTGGCCCCGGTGGTCCCGGTCGAGACAGCGGCACCGTCGGCGGGGGCCGCCACCCCGACCGGTCGGCGGCCGGGCACCGGTTCGGGCCAGCGTGGCCAGGGCCGTCAGGGTGGGGGACGCCAGCGTCAGCGTTCCGGCCCGGGCGAGGCCCCGGGCGGGTCGGGGCCGCCCAAGACGTCGGGCGGAGGGGCCGACCCGGCCGTGGCGGGACGGCGAGGAGGCCGCGAGCGCCGGGGCAAGGCGGTCGGCCGCTACATGATCTGTGTCCACGTCCGGCCGGAGATGACCCAGATCGCCCTGCTCGAGGGGCGCACGCTGGTGGAGCACTACATCTCCCGGGCCTCGGACGACGCCACCCAGATCGACGGCAACATCTACCGGGGCCGGGTGCAGAACGTGCTGCCGGGCATGGAGGCGGCCTTCATCGACATCGGTACGCCGAAGAACGCCGTGCTCTACCACGGGGACGTCCGCTACGACACCGACGACATCGAGTCGGGTACGTCGGGCCAGCCTCGGATCGAGCAGCTGCTGCGGCCGGGCCAGACCATCTTGTGCCAGGTCACGAAGAACCCGATCGGGGCCAAGGGGGCCCGGCTGACCCAGGAGGTGTCCCTCCCGGGGCGGTTCGTCGTCCTGGTGCCCAACAGCACCGCCTACGGGATCTCCAAGCGCCTCGAGGACGCCGAGCGAAAGCGCCTGCGCAAGATCGTCGACGCCGTCCGGCCGGTCGGCCACGGGCTCATCGTCCGCACGGCGGCGGCCGGGGCCAGCGCCGAGGAGCTGGGCAACGACGTCCAGCGCCTGGTCGAGCAGTGGGAGTCCATCGCCGGCGAGGCCAACAAGGGACAGGGAGCCGGCCCTGCTCTACCGCGAGCCGGCCATCGCCGTCCGGGTCATCCGTGAGGAGCTCAACCGCGAGTACCGGGGGGTGGTCATCGACGATCTCGCCCTCTACGAGCAGGTGCGCGACTACGTGGGTGCCGTCAATCCCGAGCTGGCCGACCGGGTCGAGTACTTCGACCCCGAGGTCGAAGCGCTCCCGGTGTTCGAGCGCTACCACGTGCACGAACAGCTCCACAAGGCGCTGGACCGGAAGGTCTACCTCCCCTCGGGCGGATCCCTGGTGATCGACCGCACCGAGGCGCTGACGGTGATCGACGTCAACACGGGGAAGAACGTCGGCACGACCAACCTGGAGGAGACCGTCTACCGCAACAACCTGGAGGCGGCCGAGGAGGTGGCCCGCCAGCTCCGGCTCCGGGACATCGGCGGCATCATCGTGATCGACTTCATCGACATGGAGATCCGGGAGAACCGCGACAAGGTGGGCAGCGCCCTGCGCTCGGCCCTGGCCCGGGACAAGACCCGCACCCAGGTCTTCGACATCTCGGAGCTGGGCCTGGTCGAGATGACCCGTAAGCGGGTCTCCGAGGGGCTGATCGAGTCGATGTCGACCACCTGTGAGGTGTGCGGTGGCCGCGGCATCGTCTTCGACGACCCCGAGCTCTAGGCCGGGTCGCCGCCACGGCCGGACGTGGGTGCCGCCGGAGGCCCGGGTCGGCTGTAGTAAAGTCGCATCCCTATGTACGCCGTGATCAAAACCGGAGGAAAGCAGGAGCGGGTGGCCGAGGGCCAGACCCTCCGCGTGGAGCTGCTCGGGGAGGACCCGGGCACCGAGGTGACCTTCGCGCCCCTGCTGGTGGTGGACGGCGAGACCGTCCTGGCCACGCCCTCGCAGCTGGCCGGTTCCTCGGTCACCGCCACGGTGGTCGGCGAGGAGCTGGGCCCGAAGATCAGGGGCTTCACCTACAAGAACAAGTCCAACCAGAGCACCCGCTGGGGTCACCGCCAGCGGTACTCGACGATCGCCATCACGTCGATCAGCGCGGCCGGCTGAGCCGGTCCCTACCGCGAGATCCAAGGAGACGTAACCGATGTCCAAGACCAAAGGCGGCGGCTCGACCCGCAACGGGCGGGATTCGAACGCACAGCGCCTCGGCGTGAAGACCTTCGGTGGCACCGAGGTCCGGGCCGGCGCCATCCTGGTGCGCCAGCGGGGCACGCGGTTCCACCCCGGCCTCAACGTGGGCCTCGGCGGCGACGACACCCTGTTCGCCCTGGCCGACGGGACGGTCCAGTTCTCCAGCCGCAAGGGCCGCAAGCTCGTCGACGTGGTCGCCGGCGACTGAGCCCCGGTTCCGGTCCGGGCCCCGTCCCCGGACGATGTCCGGGTCCGTCGCCCGGACGGTACGATCCCGCCCATGTGTGCCACCGATGCCTCTCCGCGGCCCGATGCCGACGAGCCCAGGCGGACCCTGGCCTTCGACGGGTGCGTGAACTTCCGCGACCTGGGGGCTATCCGCACCGCCGACGGCCGTCGCATCGGCTGGCGTCGCCTGTTCCGGGCCGACGGCCTGTCCAAGCTCAGTGACGCCGACCACCGCCAACTGGTCGGCCTCGGCGTGGCCACCGTCATCGACCTGCGGACGGTGGACGAGGCCGAGACGCGGGGCCGGTTCGACGTGGACCGGGTGCCCGTGCGCTACGTGGACCTTCCCCTGACCGACGTGCTCCCCACCCCCGAGGAGCTGCCGTCCTGGGGGGAGGCCTCCTACGTGGCCGGCCGCTACGGTCAGATGGTGTCCCAGGGTGGACCCGCCCTGACCGGGGCCTTCGAGGCACTCGGATCCGGCGACGCCCTGCCCGCCGTCTTCCACTGCAGCGCCGGGAAGGACCGGACCGGGGTGCTCGCGGCCCTCATCCTGGCCTTCCTCGGGGTGCCCGACGAGATCATCGTGGAGGACTACTCGCTCAGTGCCGCCGCCATGGTGCGGCTGCTCGACCGCCTGAAGGCCGAGTACCCCGACAACGTCGAGGAGGTCGAGCGTTTCGCCCCGGCCGTCCTCAAGGTCGTGCCGGAGACCATGGAGGAGTTCCTCGCCTCGCTGCGGTCCGAGTACGGCAGCTACGGCGCCCTGGCCGAGTCGCTGCGGCGTCACCGACTCGGTCACCGCCCTGCGCCGGACGGTGCTGGTGGACGCCTGATCGGCCCATCCCCCGGGGGCCAGGGACGGGTGGTCGGTAGGATCAGGCCATGAGCGGGTTCGTCGACGAGGCACAGATGCATGTGAAAGCCGGTGACGGTGGCGCCGGTGCGGTGGCCTTCCGGCGCGAGGCCCATGTCGACAAGGGGGGCCCCGACGGGGGGGACGGCGGCCGCGGCGGCAACGTCTGGCTGGTGGCGACCACCAACCAGTCCTCCCTCCTGGCCTTCCGCGACCACCCCCACCGCCGGGGCGGCGACGGGGGGCACGGCGGGGGGAAGAAGAAGCACGGGGCCCGGGGCTCGGACCTCGAGGTGCCGGTCCCGGTGGGAACCCGGGCCAAGGGCCCCGGCGGGGAGGTCCTGGTCGACCTGGTCAGCGCCGGCGACCGCTGGCTGGCCGGCGAGGGCGGCCGGGGCGGTCGGGGGAACGCCAGCTTCCTGACCAATCGGCGCCGGGCTCCCGCCTTTGCCGAGCAGGGGGAGAAGGGCCACGAACAGTGGGTCGACCTCGAGCTGGCCCTGGTCGCCGACGTGGCGCTGGTGGGGTTCCCCAACGTGGGGAAGAGCACGCTGATCTCGCGGATCTCAGCGGCCAAGCCCAAGGTGGCCGACTATCCGTTCACCACCCTGGAGCCCCACCTCGGCGTGGTCAGGGCCGACGACGAGTCCAACTTCACCGTGGCCGACATCCCCGGGCTGGTGGAGGGAGCCGCCGAGGGGAAGGGCCTGGGCCACCGGTTCCTGCGTCACATCACCCGGGCCCGCGCCCTGGTGGTGCTGGTGGAGCTGGCGCCGGTCACCGGGGTCAGCCCCGAGGACCAGTTCCGGATCCTGCTGGACGAGCTCGGCCGCTACCAGCCCGACCTGCTCGACCGCCCCCGTGTCGTGGTCGGCTCCAAGGCCGACATGGCGCCCGACGTGGACACCTCGGGCGGCGACGGCTCGTTCGCCCCCGACCTGGTCATCTCCGCCGTCACCGGACAGGGGATCCCCCAGCTGGTGGGCCGGCTGACCCAGATGGTGGCCCAGGCCCGGGCGGCGCAGCCCGAGGACGAGGGGATGATCGTGATCCACCGGCCGCTGCCCGAGGGATTCGCCGTGGAGCGCATCGGTGAGGGCGAGTTCAACGTGGTGGGCCGGGTGGCCGAGCGGGCGGTGGCCCTCAACGATGTGACCACCGACGAGGCGGCCGACTACGTGCAGGGCCGGCTGCGCCGGCTCGGGGTGGACCGGGCCCTGGGCCGTGCGGGTGCCGAGGACGGCGACCTCGTCCACATCGGCGACCTCTCCTTCGTGTGGTACCGCGATCAGCCCGAGTTCACGGGCGACTCGGGCGGCCGCCGGCGCCGTTCGTGACCGCCGACACGACGGGGTCGCCCCCCGCCGACGCCCGCACCGTGCCGTCGGGGTCGTCCCCCGCCGGGGCCCGCACCATGGTGGTCAAGATCGGATCTTCGTCGGTCACCACTGCGTCGGGCGGAGTCGACGCCGAAGCCATCGACAAGCTGGCCGGAGAGGTGGCTGCCTCCCGATCGGCCGGGAACCGGGTCGTCGTGGTGTCCTCGGGAGCCATCACCGCCGGGTGGGCCAGCCTGGCGCCCGAACAGCCCCGTCCCTCCGACCTGGCCACCCTCCAGGCGGTGTCGGCGGTGGGGCAGCACGGGCTGATGCGGGTGTGGAGCGATGCCTTCGCCCACCACGGCCTGCTGGCCGGTCAGGTCCTGTTGGCCCCGTTGGACTTCGTGCACCGAAGCCAGTACCTCCACGCCCGCCGGACCCTGGCCCGCCTGCTCGATCTCGGGGTGGTACCGGTGGTCAACGAGAACGACGCCGTGGCCGACGAGGAGATCAGGTTCGGGGACAACGACCGGCTGGCGGCCCTGGTTGCCCACCTGGTCGGTGCGGAACTGCTGGTGCTGCTCACCGATACGGCCGGACTGTTCACCGAGGATCCGCGCCGCACCGCCGGCGGTTCGCTGATCGAGGAGGTCGTGGAGATCGACCACGAGCTCGAGCGCATCGCCGGTGGGCCGGGGACGGCGGTGGGCAGCGGGGGGATGGCGTCCAAACTGGCCGCCGCCAAGATCGCGGTGTGGTCCGGGGTGGAGGCGGTCATCGCCGACGCCGCCCGGCCCGGCGTGCTGGCCGCGGTGGCCGGCTCGTCGTCCGGGGTGGGGACCCGGTTCCGCCCCCGGGAGCACCGCCTGCCCGCCCGCAAGCTGTGGATCGCCTTCGCCGTCGGGGCGTCGGGCACCATCGTGGTCGATGCCGGGGCCCGGCGCGCCCTGGTCGAGCGGGGCCGGTCCCTGCTGCCGGCCGGAGTGGTCGAGGTGCGTGGCGAGTTCGGGGCCGATGACGCCGTGGAGATCGCCGACGACGCAGGGGCCGTGTTCGCCAAGGGTCTGGTCCGTCAGCCGTCGAGTGTGGTGTCGTCGTGGGCCGGGCTGCGCTCCGACCAGCTGCCCGAGGACGAGTCGCCCGAAGTCGTCCACCGCGACGACCTGGTCGTCATCGAGTAGCGGGACCTGGTCGTCATCGAGTAGCAGGGACCCTTCGAGGCGCTCCCGGGCCGCCGGCGCTCCGGATGCCAGGGCCTGCGAACTACGCTGACACGGTGCAACCCAGCTCACCATCACCGATGATCGACCTCGGCCTCCGGGCCCGGGCCGCCGGCCGGCGGCTGGCCCGGGCCTCTTCGGCCGCCCGCGACGAGGCCATCGGGTGGGCGGCCGATCTCTTGGACCAACACGTCGACGAGATCCTGGCGGCCAACGCCTCCGACGTGGCGCGGGCGGAGTCGTCAGGGGCGGTGGACGCCGTCCTCGACCGACTGCGGCTCGACCGGGCCCGGGTGGCCTCGATGGCCGGCGGGCTCCGCAAGGTGGCCGCGCTGTCCGATCCGGTCGGCGAGGTGGTCGACGGCTGGGTCCGACCCAACGGCCTGCGGGTGCAGCGTGTGCGGGTCCCGCTCGGTGTGATCGGGATCATCTACGAGAACCGGCCGAATGTCACGAGCGACGCGGCCGGGCTGTGTCTCAAGTCGGGGAACGCCGTCCTGTTGCGGGGGTCCTCGTCCGCCATCTCGTCCAACACCGTCATCGCCGCACTGCTGCGCGACGGGCTCGGCAAATCCGGCCTCCCCGCCGATGCCATCGGGCTGGTGGAGGACACCAGCCGGGCCTCCGCGGTCGAGTTCATGCAGCTCGAGGGCATCGTCGACTGCCTGATCCCCCGTGGCGGCCCGTCCCTTCTGGCATCGGTGCGCCAGCACGCCACCGTCCCCTACGTACTCGACGGCGCGGGAAACTGCCACGTCTACGTGGACCGGGCCGCCGATCTGTCCATGGCCGAGTCCATCGTGGTCAACGCCAAGACCAGCCGGCCCGGCGTGTGCAACAGCGCCGAGACCGTGCTCGTCCACCGGGACGTGGCGGCATCGTTCCTGCCCCGGATGGCCCGGGCCATGCCCGAGGTCACCCTGCTCGGCGACGATGCCACACGAGCCGTGCTCCCCGACGCCGCGGTCGCCACCGACGAGGACTTCGCCGCCGAGTTTCTGGGGCTGACGCTGGCCGTGGCGGTGGTGGACGACCTCGGCGCCGCCATCGACCACATCGCCCGCTTCACCTCAGGCCACTCCGAGGCCATCGTGACCGGGGACCTGGCTGCCGCCGACCGTTTCACCGCCGAGGTGGACGCGGCGGCGGTGCTGGTCAATGCCTCGACCCGTTTCATCGACGGGGAGGAGCTCGGGCTCGGTGCGGAGATCGGCATCTCGACCCAGAAGCTCCACGCCCGCGGCCCCATGGGGATCCGTGAGCTGACCTCGCTCAAGTACGTGGTGTCCGGTGACGGCCAGGTGCGGTCATGACCGGGGTGGCCGACCCGACCGACCCGGCCGGCACACTCCGGGCCTCGGACGACATCACCTCGGGCTTCCCCGAGGCCGGGGCGCCCCGGTTCGAGTCCATCGACGCCGTCCGCGACGGCCTGGCCGGTGTGAGCTACCTCGCCGACGACGGGATCGCCGGGGTGGTGTTCCTCGCCGACCGTCTGGCCAAGCCGGTCCTGGTGGAGGGTCCGGCCGGCACGGGCAAGACCGAACTGGCCAAGTCGGTGGCCCGCCTCACCGGCAGCCGGCTCATCCGGCTCCAGTGCTACGAGGGCCTCGACGAGTCCAAGGCCCTCTACGAGTGGAACTACAAGAAGCAGCTGCTCCGGATCCAGGCCGACTCGGGCCAGTCGTGGCAGCAGCTCGAAGAGGACATCTTCTCCGAGGAGTTCTTGTTGACCAGACCGCTGCTCGAGGCCATCCGGTCGCCGGAGCCGGTGGTGCTCCTGGTCGACGAGGTCGACCGCCTGGAGCTGGAGACCGAGGCGCTGCTCTTGGAGATCCTCTCCGAGTACCAGGTCTCCATCCCGGAACTGGGGACGGTGCGGGCCACCCAGATCCCGCTGGTCTTCCTCACCTCCAACAACACCAGGGAGCTGTCCGAGGCCCTCAAACGCCGATGCCTCTACCTGCACATCGACTACCCGCAGCTGGAGCGCGAGCGGGCCATCATCGAGACGCGGGTGCCCGGCATCAGCCAGGCGCTCGCCGACCAAGTGGCGCGGATCGTCCGCTCCCTCCGCAGCCTCGACCTGAAGAAGGACCCCTCGGTCTCCGAGACCCTCGACTGGGCCCGGACGTTGGTGGTGCTGGGAGTGGAGTCGATCGATGTCGACCAGGCCCGTGACACCCTCCACATCCTCCTCAAGTACCAGACCGACATCGAGCGGGCCTCCAAGGAGCTGGCCTCGGTGAAGAACCCGGACTAGGTCCGGCCGTGCTCGACCTCCTGACCGGCTTCGTGGCCGAGTTGCGCGCCGCCGGCATCCCCGTCTCGCTGACCGAGCACCTCGACGCCGCCGAGGCCCTCCGCCACGTGCCCCTGGACGACCGGGAGGCCATCAAGTACACGTTGGGTGCCAGCCTGGTGAAGTCCAGCTCCCACTGGCGTGCCTACGAGACCGCCTTCGAGATCTACTTCTCGCTCCGAGGACCCGAGTACGAGATCAGCGAGGACAGGGACGGCGCCGGCACCGCCGATCCGGACGATCCGGACGGGGCGGCCCGCCTGGCCGGCCAGGGCGACGGACGGGGCCAGGGGAAGGGGGGTGGCAGCGGCAGCGGCGAGGGAATGACCGCCGAGGAGCTGGCCGACCTGCTCTACAACGCCCTGCTCGGGGCCAACCAGGCCATGGTGGCAGCGGTGGCGCGCCAGGCCGTGTCCCGGTATGCCGGCATGGAGGCGGGCCGTCCGGTGGGTGGGACCTACTACCTGTACCGGACCCTGCGGAACCTCGATCTCGACCGCGTCCTCGAGAGGCTGGTGGCCGAGGCCCGGACCGGGGCGCCCGCCCAGGACGATCCGGGGTCGCCCCCGGTCCCCCTGACCGGTCTCGAGGAACGTCTCCTCCGGGACGAGTACCAGGTCCGGATCGACCAGCTCCGACACGAGATCGAGAACGAGATCCGCCGGCGCCTGGTGGCCGACCGGGGAAGCGAGGCGTTGGCACGGTCGCTGCGCAAGCCACTGCCCGAGGACATCGACGTCATGCACGCCACCCGGGAGGAGCTGGTGGCCCTGCGGAAGTCCCTCCAGCCGCTGTCGAGGAAGCTGGCCGTCCGGCTGGCCCGCAAGCGGCGCCACGGCCGCAAGGGCCCCCTCGACTTCCGTTCCACGGTCCGCCACTCCCTGTCGACCGGCGGGGTGCCGGTCGAGCCCCAGTTCCGCTACCCGCGCCCGTCCAAGCCGGAGATCGTCGTGATCGCCGACATCTCGGGGTCGGTCGCCTCCTTCGCCCGGTTCACGCTCCACCTGGTGCACGCCATCAGCTCGCAGTTCTCCAAGGTCCGCAGCTTCGTGTTCATCGACGGGATCGACGAGGTCAGCCGGTTCTTCGACGGGGTCGATGATCCGGCCGAAGCGGTGCACCGCATCAACACCGAGGCCGACGTCATCTGGGTGGACGGCCACTCCGACTACGGGCACGCCTTCACCGTGTTCTGGGAGCGCTGGGGGGAGGAGATCACCCCCCGGTCCAGCGTGCTCCTGCTGGGCGACGCCCGGAACAACTACCACGCCTCCCAGGCCTGGGTGGTCAAGGAGCTCCGGGCCCGGGCCCGCCACGTCTACTGGCTGAACCCGGAGCCTCGTGCCTACTGGGACTCGGGGGACTCGATCGTCGGCGAGTACGCCGTCCACTGCGACGATGTGGTCGAATGCCGGACGCTCCGCCAGCTCGAGCGGTTCGTGGGGGACCTGGCATGAGCAGCGGTCCCGGCGGTTTCGACGGGCTGGCCGGTGCGGGTTCGGGGTCGCCGACGGCGCCGGGTGCCACCGGGGCCCGAGCCCCCTCGTCGCCACCGGCCGGGATACGCACCGTGTCGGGCAGGCCGGACGGTGCCACCCGGCTCGTGCTCATCCGCCACGGTGAGGCGGTCTGCAACGTGTCCGGAGTCTGCGGTGGCCTCACCGGGTGCCGTGGTTTGACCGAGCTCGGGCGGCGCCAGGTGACGGCGCTGCGCCAGCGCCTGTGGGCGAGCGGCGAGCTGGCTGGTGCCGATGCCCTTTACGCCAGCGAGCTGCCCCGGGCCATCGAGACCGCCGGACTGGTCGCACCGGCCCTGGGCGCGGTGGGCGCCACCGTCGGTCCGGCACCGGCCCCCGAGATCGTCACCGAGTGTGGGCTCTGTGAGCTCCACCCCGGGGATGCCGACGGCCTGACCTGGGACGAGTTCACCCAGAAGTTCGGCACGCTGGACTGGGACACCGATCCGGACCAGCCCATCGCCCCCGGTGGGGAGAGCTGGACCGGGTTCGTCAACCGCGTCGACGCCATGTTGGACACCCTGGTCGCCAGGCACCCCGATCAGCTCGTGGTGGTGGCGTGCCACGCGGGGGTCATCGAGGCCTCCCTGCTGGCCAAGGTCCCGGTGGCGGGGGGCCTGACCGGTGCCCGACTGCAGCTGCGGACCCAGCACTCGTCGATGACCAGTTGGGAGGTCGACGCCGGACGGTGGCGCCTGCTCGGGTTCAACGATGCCGCCCACCTGACAGCCGGCTTCGGTGCCGACCTCGGGCCCTCCCCTCAGCAGGCGTAGTCGTCGTCGTAGGTGGTGTTCATCCCGCCGAACGAGGTGGGCACGCTCGGTGAGCTGTACTGCACGATCTGGACCGGGCCCTTGGGCAGGTTGGACGAGGAGAACTGGGTGCGCACCCCGGTGCAGGTGGTCGCCGGATTGAGCCCCCACGAGGCCGCCCAGTAGGGGACCTCGGGCGCGTACGAGGCCCCGACGATGGCGTTCCAGTCGCCCGGGCTGGCATAGATGCCGACACTGTTGAGGCCCACCGAGTGCAGACCGTCGATGGCGCCCTGGACCAGGGCGGCGTTGGCCGGCAGGTCGGTGGACCACGCGGAAGGATTCTCCACGTCGAGCCACCATGCCACCGAGGTGTTCACGCCGGCTGCCTGGGCCTCCGTGAAGGCGGCCACGGCGGCATTGAATCCGTAGTTGCACGCTTGGGGGGAGGCGACATAGGGGCCGGAGCTCGAGTTGCAGGCGGGCTCGCCACCGGTGGCCGACGTGCCGTCGGTCAAGTAGATGTAGAGATTCAGCCCGCCGCCCGCCCACTTCGCCTCCGAGGCCAGCTCGGGGTTGACGGCGCCCACGGAGGCGCCGGCAACCTGGACGATCCCGATGGTGTGGGGCGCGGGCGGGTAGTTGTTGGCCTGGTAGGTCGAGATGTCGTATCCGTAGCTCCCCGACGGGTACGCCGACCCGGTGAACGACCCTGAGCCGGTGGCCTCGGCCATGCCCACGACCGGTTTGGTGATCACCTGGGGCGCCGACCCCCAGTAGGTGGCGTCCCCATAGGCGGTCACCGCCCCGTTGCTGTTGGTGAACCAGTACCCGCCGCCATCGGCGGTGGCGGCGATGGCGGCGATGGGGTGGCTCTGGGGCACGCTGCCGAGGGATCCGTAGAACGGGGAGCCGAAGGCGAACACCCCGCCGTCGGACGCGGTGAACCAGTAGCCACCGTTCGGGTTGGCCGTCATGCCCACGATCGGCTTGTTGAGGCGGAGGCTGCCGGTCGACCCGAAGAAGTTGGCGTCACCGAACGAGAAGATGCCGCCGTCCGAGGCCACCAGCCAGTACCCGCGGCCGTCGGGTGTGGCCGCCATCCCGACGATGGGCTGGTTGAGCGCCCTCCCGCCCATGGATCCGTAGAAAGGAGCGTCGCCGAATGCGAACACGCCGCCGTCCGAAGCCACCAACCAGTACCCGCCCCCGTCCAGCGTGGCCGCCATTCCCACGACCGGCTTGTTGAGGTGCGCCGCTCCCGTGGAGCCGTGGAAGCCGGCGTCGCCGAAGGCGAACACGCCGCCGTCCGAAGCCACCAGCCAGTACCCGTGGCTGGTCGGGGTACCGGCCATCCCGACCACCGGCTTGTTGAGGTGGGTGCCTCCGGTCGACCCGTAGAAGCCGGCGCCGCCGAAGGCGAAGACGCCGCCGTCCGAGGCCACCAGCCAGTAGGCGGAGCTGCCGGTGGTGGCCGCGGTCGCCCGGGGGGTGACCGCACCGCCGGCCTTCGGTGCCAGGGCGACCGATCCGGTGACGGTGGCCGCGATCAGTGCCACGGCGAGCGCCCCCACGACGGCGCGGAACCTGGTGGTGACCGGTGCCGCTCCGGTGGGGCGGTCGTGGGCAGCACGGGAGACAGGCGCATTCGACATGGTCAGGGATATCTCCATCCGGTAGCAAGAGGCATGGACCCCCAGGATGAACGCACTGGCGAGCCGCCACTGTCCCCCTCGATGGACAGGGCCTGGGTTTGGACCAGTCTGGTTGCTCGGGGGCATCGGGTCAATGACCCCCCGGGGTCGGGCTGTGTCCCGGCCATGGGGTTCTCCAATCTGCCTACCAAGGGAATGTTATTTGGAGAAACAGACCGCCGACGCTCCCACTGGAGCACCCGTCCGGACTCGGAGCACCCGTCCGGACTCGGAGCATCCGGCCCGGACTCGGAGCACCCCGTCCGGACTCGGAGCATCCGGCCCGGTCGGGAGGAGCCAACGCGGTCAGGCGCGGAGCAGCTCTGCCACCCCGAAGGCCAGATCGAGTGCCTGGCGCGCATTCAAGCGAGGGTCGCAGGTGGTGGTGTACCGCTGATGGAGCTGGCCCTCGACGATGTCCTCAACACCACCGAGGCATTCGGTGACGTCGTCACCGGTCAGCTCCACATGGACCCCACCGGGCCAGGTGCCCTCGGAAAGATGCGCCCGGAAGAAGCCCTTGAGCTCGCCGATGATGTCGTCGAACCTCCGGGTCTTCTGGCCCCCCTCGGCAGTGAAGGTATTGCCGTGCATGGGGTCGCAGACCCACACCACCGGGTGGCCCTCGTCCCGCACGGCCCGCAGGAGGGGGGGGAGCGACGAGTCGATGGCGTCGACGCCCATCCTGGTGATCAGGGTGAGCCGTCCGGGGACCCGGGCCGGGTTGAGCCGCTCGCACAGCCCGACGACGTCGTCGGGGCTGGCGGACGGGCCGATCTTCGAACCGATCGGGTTGTTGATCCCCGAGAGGAACTCGCAGTGGGCGCCGTCGATCTGACGGGTGCGCTCACCGACCCAGAGCATGTGGGCCGAGCAGTCGTACCACTCCTCGGTCAACGAGTCGCGCCGGGTGAGGGCCTCCTCGTAGTCGAGGATGAGGGCCTCGTGGCTGGTCCAGAAGTCGACCTCGTGCAGGGAGTCCTCGGACGTGAGGTTGATGCCGCACGCGGCCATGAACCGCAGGGCCCGGTCGATGCCTTCGGCGATGTCCTCGAACCGCTGGCCCTCGGCCGAGGACGCCACGAACTGCTGATTCCAGGCGTGCACCTGGCTGAGGTCGGCGAATCCGCCCTTGGTGAAGGCCCGGAGGAGGTTCAACGTCGACACCGACTGCTGGTACGCGGTCACCAGCCGGCGCGGATCGGGGACCCGGGCCGCAGGGTCGGGCAGATCGTCGTTCACCATGTGGCCGCGGAACGACTCCAGCACCAGGTCGCCGACCTGCTCGGTCGGGGAGGACCGGGGCTTGGCGAACTGTCCGGCGATCCGGCCTACTTTGACCACGGGCACCCCTGAGCCGTACGTCAGCACGATGGCCATCTGCAGGATCACCTTGAGCTTGTCGCGGATGGAGTCGGCGCTGAACTCCGAGAACGACTCGGCGCAGTCACCGGCCTGGAGCACGAAGGCGTGGCCCTCGGCGGCCTGGCCCAACGCCCGCGTGAGGTGCCGCGCCTCGCCGGCAAAGACCAGCGGCGGCAGTCCGGCCAACTGGGCGTGGGCCCGCTTGAGCTCGGCCTCGTCCGGCCAGTCCGGCTGCTGGGCGGCCGGCTTGGCCCGCCACGAATCGGGGGACCAGGTTGCAGGGGTCGGGGGTGGTGCCACCCCACAAGCGTAAAGCCTCGGGACCTAGGCTCGGGTCATGGCACCATTTCGGTTCGGGGTCCAACTGTCCAACGCCGAGTCGGGGAGGGCATGGCGGGAGATGGCACGGACCATCGAGGACCTCGGGTACTCGACCCTGTTCATCCCCGACCACTTCGAGGACCAGTTCGGGCCCTTGGTGGCGCTGACCGTGGCGGCCGAGGCCACGTCCCGGTTGCGGGTCGGTTCACTGGTGTTCGGCAACGACTACCGGCATCCGTTGGTCCTGGCCAAAGAGGTGGCCACGCTGGACGTCTTTTCGGAGGGCCGAGTGGAGTTCGGCCTGGGTGCAGGCTGGATGACCAGCGATTACGAGCAGTCAGGGATCCCCGACGACACGGCCGGGCGCCGGATCTCCCGCATGGCCGAGAGCCTGACCGTCATGAAGTCCCTGTGGGCCACGGGCGAGGCGACCTTCGACGGCGAGTTCTACAAGATCACCGGCGCCACGGGTTCGCCACAGCCGGTGCAGCGGCCGCACCCGCCCATCATCATCGGGGGCGGTGGCCGGCGGGTCCTGGGCATCGCCGCCCGGCACGCCGACATCATCGGGGTGAACCCGAGCCTGGCGGCCGGCTACATCGGGCCTGAGGTCCTGGAGACGACGACGGCCGACTACTACCACCAGCGGATCCAGTGGATCCGGCTGGCGGCCGGCGATCGTTTCGACACGCTCGAACTCCAGTGCCTGACCTTCCTCGTCCAGATCGTTCCCAACCGCGACGAGGCCATCGCCTCCCTGGCGGGCGCCCTGTCGGTCACCCCCGAGCAGGTCGAGACATCCCCGATCGCCCTCGTCGGCACGGCGGCGCAGATCGCCGACACCCTCCGGCAGCGCCGCGAGGCCTTCGGCTTCAGCTACATCGTGGTCCACGAAGCAGAGTTGCAAGCGTTCGCCCCCGTGGTTGCCGAGCTGGCCGGCACCTAGGGGTGTCCGTCGCCTCCTGCCGGATCGGGATCTTCGGCGGAACGTTCGACCCCGTCCATACCGCCCACCTGGAGGCGGCCGAGGAGGTGAAACGGGCACTGGGGCTGGATCGGATGCTCCTGGTGGTGGCCAACCAGCCCTGGCAGAAGGAGGGCCAGCGGCCGGTGACGCCGGCGGAGGACCGATTCGCCATGGTCAGGGCGGCACTGGTGGGGCGGCCCGGGCTCGAGGCCTCCCGGATCGAGATCGACCGGGGTGGGCCCTCGTACACGATCGACACCGTCCGCCAGCTCCGCCAGACCGATCCGGGGGCCGAACTGTTCGTGGTGGTGGGATCGGACGTGGTCTCCGGGCTCACCACCTGGAAGAACGAGCCGGACCTCCGTCACGAGGCGACCCTGGTCGTCGTGGGCCGGCCGGGCGCCCCCGTCGTGCCCCCGCCGCCGGGCTGGCATGCGGTCGACGTGGCGGTCGCCCCCCTCGACCTCTCGAGCACCGAGCTCCGGGACCGGCTGGAGGCCGGAGAGCCGGTGGACGGGATGGTCCCCCCAGAGGTGGTGCGTTGCATCCGACAGCGAGGTCTGTACGCTACGAGGAGATGAATGTGCGGACGACGCAGAACGGAGCAGACGGCACCACGTCGGCGCCCGGACTGTATCCGGCAGGTTCCCGCCCCACTCCCGCATCGTTGATGGCGCTCGCCACTGCGCCCGCACCCGAGGCGACCGTCATCGAGCCGGTGGCGTCACCGGAGGCGCCGGTGCCCGTGGTCCAGCCGGATTCGAGGGCCGATGTCCGGCGCTCCCTCCGGGCGGCCCGCCGGCACCGACGGCACATCATGGTGGGATGTGCGGTGGTCATCGCCGTCTGCGTGGTCCTGACCCTCCTCATCGTGGGCATGGCCCGGGACCGCCGACCGGCCACCCAGGTCATCGTCCCCGGAGTGGCGCTCGGCGCCGGTCCAACGGCACCATCGAGCCTCGTCGAGCCCGCGGCCGCCCCGACGTGACCACCCCGACCCACCACCCCACCCCGACCGACCTCACCCCGACCCACCCCACCCCGAACCCGTGCGCCGCGGCGCCGGAAGGAGAACACCCTTGAGCTCACCCAGCGCCTTGCCGGTCGTCGACCACCGAGACCCCTTCGTCCCCGAGGAGTGCAAGGTGGCCGCCCTGGCCGCCGATTCGAAATCGGGTGACGACACCGTGGTGCTGGCCGTCGGCGATCTGCTCGGGGTCACCGAGGCATTCGTGATCACGAGCGGCCGGAACTCGCGCCAGGTCAAGACGATCGTCGACCAGGTGGAGCTCGAGGTGAAGGTGGCCGGGGGCGCGGCCCGCTCCGGGTCGAGGGCCTCGATGATGCCCGCTGGGTGCTGATGGACTACGGGGACTTCCTGGTCCACGTCTTCCTCGACGAGGCCCGCGAGTTCTACGACCTCGAGCACCTGTGGGCGGATGCGCCCAGGATCCCCTGGCGGGTCGCCGCCGAGCGCTGAACGGCCGTCCCGATCGCTCCGGTGGCCCGAAGGGTCACGCCGGGGAGGCGACCGGGAGGGGTGCCTGGGGCAGGTAGGTCGACCGGGACACCGGCCCGGAGGCCTGGGTGCCGTTCCCCTCGGGCACCGGAATGGGCTGTCCGGCGATCTGGAACACGACGCCCTTGACCTCGGGGAACTGGGTGGCGGTGAAGACGACCTGGGCGATGGCCAGGGTCTCGTCGATGCCGACGACCTGGACCGGGGTGGTGCTGAAGTCCACCGTGGCGATGCTGCCGTTGACGGTGGCGGTGACCGTGGTGGCCGGGATGAGGAAGGTCTGGAGTCCTGAGCCGGCCTCGGCGGCGGTGGGGCCTTCGAGCAGGGCGCTCAGGATCTGGGTGAGGTTGGCGGGAACCCGGAGGTAGCGCGAGACGGCGAACACGTGCTGGTTCTGGGCCACCAGGTAGATGGGTACCCGGGCCGTGGCGTCGGCCGGAAGGGTGGTGGCGGTCGTGGTCGGGGTCACCGGGTCGAGGAGATGGAAGGGCACCGCGCTCTTGGCGATGGCAGTCGGGGTCTTGGCGACGGGGATCCCGCAGGCGGTCGCCGCCACCGCGACGACGAGGACGGCCACCGCCGCCCACGGTCGTGTCCGGCGCCTCACGACGGGCCCCAGGGCGTGCCGGCCGAGGACAGGGGGAGCTCGACGATGAACCGTGAACCGCCCCCCGGGGCGTCCTCGATGTGGACCGTCCCGCCGTGGAGCCTGACGTGTTCGGCGACCAGGGACAGCCCCAGACCGGTGCCTTCACTCGATGCCCGCTGACCGGCCTGACTGCCCCGGTAGAAGCGCTCGAAGAGGTGGTCCCGTTCGTCGTGGGGGATCCCCGGTCCCCGGTCCTCGACGATGACGCGGATGGTCCGGGGTTCGTCCATGTCGCCGTGGACGGGCGGATGGCGCTCCACCATCACCCTGGCCACGCCCCCCGCATAGAGGTTGGCGTTCTCCAAGAGGTTGGCCATCACCCGCTCGAATCGACGTTTGTCCACCCGGAGGCGCAGGCCCTCGACGCCCGGCCCGACCTCCACGGGGAAGTCCACGGCCGACCGTTGGCCGTCCGGGCCCGCCGGTGCGGAGGCGGCAACGGATCGGCGCACCAGCTCGCCGGGATCGACCTCGTCGAGCGAGAGCTCGGCGGAGCCGGCGTCGAACCGCGAGATCTCCAACAGGTCGTCGACCATCCTGGTGAAGCGGTGCAGGTCGCCGTCGAGGAGCTCCAGCGCGCTGCGGGCCCGGGGCGAGAGCTCGTCGCGGTGGCCCTCGAGGATGCCGACCGTGGCGGTCAGCGTCGTCAGGGGGGAGCGGAGCTCGTGGCTCACGTCCGAGGTGAACCGGGCCTCGCGCTCGATGCGGTCCTGGAGGTTGGCGGTCATCCGATTGAAGGCCGAGGCCAGCTCTTGGAGGTCGACGTCGTCCCCGGCCTCGACCCTCGTATCCAGTTCGCCTCCGGCCACCGCCACCGCCGCCTCGGTGATCCCGCCCAGGGGACGCAGGGCCCGGCCGCTCGCCCACCGTCCGAGCGCCGCTCCGGCGAGGGTGGTGACCAGCGCCGCCGCCGCCAGGGCGAAGGCCAGGGTGCGGAGGGTTCCCTCGAGCTCGTCCAGCGAGAAGAACTCGAAGTAGGCGGCGTGCACCGCCGGGAGCGGGATCCCGATGGCCAGCTGCGGGGCCCCGCCCACCGACACGATCTGGGAGGCGGGGGTGCTGCTCAGCACGAGCGTCTGGAGCCCGCCGGGGAGTGCGCTCTGGCCCACCGAGATCGAGGTGGCGAACCAGTGGCCCCGGCTGTGGAGGACCGAGTAGGAGCCGGGAGGCAGCGGTCCGGCCGAGCCGATCAGCTGGTCGGGCTGGGTCGCCGGCGAGCGCAGGGCGTTCTGGACCAGCAGGGCGTTGGCGAACGTCTGTCGCTGGTCGGCCCCCTGGCGCTCGTTGAGATAGCTCTGGCGGGCGGTGAAGTAGGTGATGCCGGCCATGAGGGTGGACAGGACGAAGGCGCCGATGGCGAAGGTGGCCGTGACCCGGGCCCGGAGCCCGAGGCCCGCCGACAGCCGGGTGCGCCGCGGCCGGTGCGAGGAGCGGACGGCGACCGGCCCGTCGGACGTGGCCGGACCCATCGGTCAGACCGCCAGCTTGTAGCCCATGCCCCGCACCGTGAGGATGAATCGGGGATTGGCGGGATCGGCCTCGATCTTGGTCCGGAGCCTGCGCACATGGACATCGACCAGGCGCCCGTCGCCGAAGTAGTCGTAGCCCCAGACCCGCTCGAGGAGGTGCTCGCGGCTCAGGACCTTGCCCGGGTGCTCGGCCAACTCACTGAGGAGTCGGAACTCGGTGCGGGTGCAGTGGACCTCCTGGCCGGAACGCCGGACGACGCCGGCGTCCGGCTCGATCTCGACGTCGCCGAAACTGATGACCGAGCTGACGGCGTCGTCGGGACGGGACCGCCGCAGCAGGGCCCTGATGCGGGCGGCCAGCTCCTTGGCCACGAACGGCTTGGTGACGTAGTCGTCGGCGCCGGCCTCCAGGCCGGCGACCACGTCATGGGTATCGGAGCGGGCCGTGACCATGATGATGGGGACCGTGCTCTGACGCCTGAGGGTGCGGCAGGTCTCGAAGCCGTCCATCCCCGGCAGCATCAGGTCGATGAGCGCCAGTTCGAAGGGCTCGTCGTTGAAATGGGACACCGCAGCCTCGCCGCTGGCGACATCGTCGACGACGTACCCCTCGTCCTCGAGGGCGAGCCGCATGGACGACCGGATCCGCTTGTCGTCCTCGACGATCAGGATGCGGCTCATGGCCAGATCATGGCACGGTCCACCGGGTGTTTCGGAGCGGACCGGGCCCTACAGGTCAGGAGTTGAGCCAGATCTGCGTCGGCCAGATCGCCCCGGTGATGAAGCCGAAGGCGGACCCGTCATCGGGGACGGTGGGGTTGTTGAAGTTCTCGACCTGGGGCTGGGCACCGACCGACCACACCGTGCGTGCACTCCACAGGTAGGGGATCTCCGAGCCCATCAATTTGCCCACCTCTTGGTAGGCGGCCGTCCGATCGGCCTGATCCGGCGACTGGCGGCCCTTGATGAGGGCGGCCTGCATGTTCGGGTCCCCGTTTCGGGCCATGTTGATGGAGAAGGTCGGATTGATGTTGGTGGGGCTCCAGTAGATGTAGTTGAGGTCGGGGTCGACCGCCCCGAACTGCCGCCACACCTGGGCCTGGAACGTACCCAGGAGGGCGGTGTTGATGATGTTCGCCTGCTGGATCGGCGAGAGCGAGACCGTCATGCCCACCGCCTGGAGCTGGGACTGGAGGAATTCGGCGATCCTGGTCGTGCTGGCATCGGGCACATGGTTGATGGTCAGGACCACGGGCTTTCCCGTCTCCTGCTGGACCTCCTTGACCAGCTGGGCGGCCTTGGCGGCGTCGGGTTCGGGATAGCCGGTGGGGGCGAAGTACGGCGAGCCCTCCACGAACGGCCCGTTCGACGGCGGCTCGACGCCACGCGAGATGACCGTCGAATAGGCGGCCGAGCTGGCCGCCATGGCGGCCGCCTGTCGCACCTTCAGATTGTCGAACGGGGCCTTGGACAGGTTCAACAGGACACAGTCCATGTCGGGCTCGCCGGCCACGTGCGTGGAGTCGTCGATGTACGCGATCGAGCTGTCGGCCCGGAGCTCGGCGGTGACGTGGGGGGTGGAGGTGTGCATGATGTCCACGCTGCCGGTCTTGAGGCTGGCGATGAGCTGATCGGGGTCGGGGATGGGCCGATAGGTGATGCTGTCCAGGTACGGATAGCCGGGTCGCCAGTAGTGGGCGTTCCGCGTCGCCGTGAAGTGGTTGTTCGGCTCCCACTCCTGGTACACGAAGGGCCCGGTGCCGACGGGGCGGGTCTGGCTCCCGGTGGCCAGCCACTTGGGTTCGGCGATGAACGCCACCTGGCCGCCGATGCCGCCGGCCAGGAAGTAGTCGAAGGGCACCCAGGGGGAGCTCATGGTCACCGTGACCTCGAGCGGGCCGGTGACGTCGACCTTGTCGAGTGTGGTCAGCGCCGGCCCGGTGAGCAGGGCCTGCTTCTGCGCCTCGAAATTGGCGGCCACGGCGGCCCCGTCACAGGGCGAACCGTCGTGGAACACCACCCCGGGGCGGATGGTGATGGTCCACACCGAGTAGTCGGCGTTGGGGGTGATCGACTGAGCCAGGTACGGCTTCGCCGTGCCGTCGGCGGCGATGATGGCCAGCGGATCGAAGACCGTCCTGGCGTAGAGGATCCCGCTGGTGTCGAACGTGCCCTTGGTGGGGCTGAACCCCACCTCTTCGGCCTCGGTGCCGAAGGTCAGGGAGCCGCCCCGCTTGGGGGTCGCCGTCGAGATGCCGTTCGACCGGGTCGATCCCCCCGGCGACCCGGTGGTGCTGGACGAAGACCCCGACCCCGAGCTGCACGCGGCCAGAATCCCGCCCGATGCACCGACGACGGCCAAGCCCGCCCCGGTGGCCGCCCCCCGGGCGAGAAATGAGCGTCGGTCGATTCGATCGGACATGGTCCCCCTTCGACGTGGTGCGCGATTGGGGTGGACGATAGCGCCGACAGCTGTATGGGGGGTGGGCACGATCGGGGGAGCGTCCCGCCAGCGGCCGGGGCGGCAGGCCCCGGGGGTGTCGGGATCCGAGGGGCCGGGCCGGTACTGTTCTCCCGTGTCCTGGGAGATCGATGCCTACCGCCGCTCGGTCGGCGGACTGTCGCCGGCGTCGGTGCGCGCCTACTCCTCCGACGCCGCCCGGTTCGCCGAGTGGGCGTCCCGCGGGGGAGCCCAGGGGCCCGCCGACGTCGACCGGATCCTGCTCCGGCGGTACCTGGCCTTCCTGGCCACCCGCCGGTACGCCAAGGCGTCCATCGCCCGGATCGCCGCCTCCCTGCGGTCGTACTTCCAGTGGTGTGCCAAGCGCGGTCTGGTGGCCGCCGACCCCTCGACTCGGCTGTCGGCCCCGTCACCCGACTCCCGCTTGCCCCGGGTCCTCGGCCACGGCGAGCTCCAACAGCTGCTGGAGCCGGCCGGGGAGGCGGTGGAGCCCGATGCCGGGGGGGGCGGGGACACGGGCCCTTCGCCGGTGGACCGGCGTGACGACGCCGTCCTGGAGCTGCTCTACGGGAGCGGGCTCCGGGTGGCGGAGCTGTGCGACCTCGATGTCGGCGACCTCGATCTCGGCCGGACGGTCGTGACGGTGACCGGCAAGGGGTCCAAGCAGCGCCAGGTGCTGATCCACCAGCGGTGCGTGTCGACCCTCGCCACCTGGTTGGCCGGACCGCGCCAGTCCATGGCCAACGAGGACAGCCCACGGTCCGCCCTCTTCTACAACCGGCGGGGAAACCGCCTCGGGCCACGGGACGTCCGCCGCCTCCTGGACCGGCGATCGCCGGTCCCGACCCACCCGCACGCCCTCCGCCACAGCTTCGCCACCCACCTCCTCGACGGGGGTGCCGACCTGCGTGTGGTGCAAGAACTGCTGGGTCACGCCAGTCTCCAGACCACACAGGTCTACACTCATGTAAGCAAGGAACGCTTGCTCACGGTCTACGCGGGCACGCACCCAAGGGCCTAAGGGGACAATTGGCTTCGCAACTGGACAGTGTCGGACACGGGATCGACGCCCTGTGGGCCGAGTACAAGAAGACCGGCGCGAGGGCGTTGCGCGATCAGTTGATCGTCCACTACGCCCCGGTGGTCAAGTACGTGGCCGGCAGGGTCTCGGTGGGCCTGCCCCGCCACGTCGACGAAGCCGACCTGGCCAGCTACGGGATCATCGGGCTGATCGACGCCATCGAACGCTTCGAGCCGGTCCGCAAGATCAAGTTCGAGACCTACGCCATCCCGAGGATCAAAGGGGCGATCATCGACGAGCTGCGCTCGATCGACTGGGTCCCCCGGTCGGTGCGGGCCAAGGCCCGGGCCGTCGAGCAGTCGTACTCCAAGCTCGAGGCGACCCTTCACCGCACCCCGACCGACACCGAGGTCGCCGCCGACCTCGAGATGACGGACGCGGAGTTCCAGACCGCCTTGCGCAAGATCTCCTTCGTGGGCGTGGTGGCGCTGGACGAGGTGTTCCGGGGCGGGGACCGGTCGGACCGGTCGACCCTCGGGGAGACCCTGCCCGACAGCACCGCGGGCCCGATGGACACCTTCGAGGTGAAAGAGACCAAAGAGGCGCTCATCCATGCAGTCAGCCAAATGGCCGAACGGGAGAAGACGGTCCTCACCCTCTACTACTACGAGGGCCTGACCCTGGCCGAGATCGGCGACATCCTGGGCGTGACCGAGTCACGCGTCTGCCAGATCCATACCAAGGCGGTACTGCAGCTGCGGGCCAAGCTGGCCGACCGACCGGAGGGGACGGGCCGCCGACCCGATGCCCCCGCCAAGGCGGGCGCAGTCTCGGCGTCGAAGCGCTGACCACGGCGCCGGCCGGCTGAACGACGGCGCCAAGGAACCCGGTTCCTCGACTCCGAGCGTTCCCGAACCCGGTTCCGCCAACCGGAGTGGAGCACCCGGCTCCGCAGCCACTACGATGGTTGGGCCTCGCCATCCGGCGCGGCGTTCGAGCAGCATCAACTATGCACCCGGCCGCGTCCACGGTCGCCCCTCTGGGGTGCAGTGGCCGGGGTGGAGCAACCGTCAGAAGGAGCAGTCATATGGCCGTCGTCACGATGAAGCAGCTACTGGGCGCGGGCGTCCACTTCGGGCACCAGACCCGGCGGTGGAACCCCAAGATGCGCCGGTTCATCCTGGGGGAGCGGAACGGGATCTACCTGATCGACCTCCGCCAGACCATGAAGGGCATCGAGGAGTCGTACGGGTACATCCGTGACCTGGTGGCCGGGGGCGGAACGATCCTCTTCGTGGGCACGAAGAAGCAGACGCAGGGGCCGGTGGCCATCTACGCCGACGCGTGCGGCATGCCGTATGTGAACGAGCGCTGGCTGGGTGGGATGCTCACCAACTTCCAGACGGTGTCGACCCGGGTGAAGCGCATGAAGGAGTTCGAGGCCATGGAGAAGGCCGGGGACTTCGAGGCCATGCCGAAGAAGGAGGCGCTCCGCCACACCCGCGAACTGGAGAAGCTCCAGCGGAACCTGGGCGGGATCCGGAGCCTCGACCGCCTCCCCGACGCCATCTTCGTGATCGACACCAAGAAGGAGCACATCGCGGTGACCGAGGCCAACAAGCTCGGCCTTCCGGTCGTCGCCGTGGTGGACACCAACTGTGACCCCGACGTGATCACCCACGTGATCCCGGGGAACGACGATGCCATCCGCTCGGGCGCACTGCTCTGCCGCGTGGTCGCCGATGCGGTGACCGAGGGTCGCTTCATCGCCACCCAGCGGCCCGCACCCCCCGCACCTGCCTCTGCACCGGCTCCGACCGCGCCGGCTTCGTCCGGCGCTCCCATCCCGCCTCCGCCGGCACCGACGGCGGCTCCCGCCGCTCCCTCGACCCCTGCAGCCGAGGCGGCCCCCGAGGCTGCGACCGAGGCGCCCCCCGCGCCGGCACCGGAGACGGCCCCCGCCCCGGCGACGCCCGCCGCCGATGCCCCGGCCGTTACCGAGGTCGCCGCCGAGGCCCCCGCCACCGAGGCCCCCGCCCCTGCTCCGGAGGCCCCCGCCGCCGAGGCCCCCGCCCCTGCCGCCGAGGCCGCCGCCACAGAACCGACCACTCCGACAGAGGAGGCCTGACCGTGCCCGACTTCTCCGCCAAGGACGTCCAGAAGCTCCGCCAGATGACCGGCGTGGGCATGCTGGACGCCAGGAACGCCCTCGTGGAGAGCGATGGCGATCTCGACAGGGCGGCCAAACTCCTGCGCGAGAAGGGGCTGGCCAGTCAAGCCAAGCGTGCCGACCGCGACGCCTCGGAGGGTGCGGTGGCCATCGGACTCGCCGACGGCGTCGCCTCGATCGTCCAACTGCGCTCGGAGACCGACTTCGTGGCCAAATCGGACCAGTTCGTGGCCTTCGCATCCACCCTGGCCGACCTGGTGGCCGACAAGGGCGAGGCGGCCGTCGAGGAGAAGGCGGACGAGATCGACACGTTGAAGATCACCCTCAAGGAGAACATCTCGGTGGGTCGGGTCGTGCGCATCGAGGCCCCGGCCGGGGGGGTGGTCGACTCCTACCTCCACCTGCAGGCCGGCCGCGGTGTGAATGCCGTGGTCGTCGCCCTCGAGGGTGGGACGGCGGAGCTGGCCCACGACATCGCCGCCCACATCGCCTTCGCCCGTCCCGTCTACCTGAGCCGTGACGAGGTTCCCGAGGCCGAGGTGGCCGCCGAGCGCGAGACGGTGGAGAAGATCGCCCGCAACGAGGGAAAGCCCGAAGCACAGCTGGCCAAGGTCGTCGATGGCCGGCTGAACGGCTGGTACAAGGAGCGGGTCCTCTTGGACCAGCCCTACGTGAAGGACGAGAAGCAGACCATCGCCAAGCTCCTCGGCCCGGCCAAGGTGACGCAGTTCGCCCAGGTCGTGGTGGGCGACTGAGGCACCGGTGGGTGATCGGCGACGTATCGTCCTGAAACTGTCGGGAGAGGCATTGGCCTCGTCCGCCTCCGACGAGACCATCGATGCGTCGGTGGTCGAACGGCTGGCCCGGGAGATCGCCCAGACCTGCGACGGGCTCGGCATCGAGCTCGCCGTGATGGTCGGTGGCGGCAATATCTGGCGGGGGACCACGGGTGCCGGTGCCGGGATGGACCGGGCCACCTCGGACGCCATGGGGATGCTGGCCACGGTGATCAACGCGCTGGCCCTCCAGGACGCCCTCGAGCACCACGGCCAGGCAACCCGCGTGCTGTCGGCCATCCAGATGGCCGAGGTCGCCGAGCCCTACATCCGGCGCAGGGCCATCCGCCACCTCGAAAAGGGCAGGGTGGTTGTCTTCGCCGCCGGCATGGGCACTCCGTACTTCACCACCGATACGTCGGCGGCCCTGCGCGCCGCCGAGATCGAGGCCGACCTGCTGTGCAAGGGGACCCACGGGGGTGTCGACGGGGTGTACACCGCCGACCCCCGCCTCGACCCGACCGCCACCCGCTACGACGAGGTCTCGTTCATGGAGGTGGTGTCGAAGGACCTGCGGGTGATGGACCTCACGGCCATCACCTTCTGCATGGACAACGGGCTCCCCATCCGGGTGTTCGACCTCATGGAACCGGGCAACATCCAAAAGGCCCTCGGCGGCGACGCCATCGGAACCCTGGTCCGATGAAAGACCAGTTGGCGAACACATCTGGGTGGCCCCCGACCCCGCTGACTACGCTGGTCGGCTAATGGACGACGACCTGATCGCGCTGGTGGTCGCCGAAGCGCGAGACCACATGGCCAAGGCACTCGAGCACACGCAGGCCGAGTTCGCCTCCATCCGGACCGGTCGGGCCACTCCCGCCCTGGTCGAACATTTGAAGGTGGACTACTACGGCGCCGCCACCGAGCTCCGCCAGATGGCCGGGTTCAGTGTGCCCGAGGCCCGCCTCCTGGTCATCTCCCCCTACGACAAGAGCTCGCTGTCCGCCATCGAGACAGCACTGCAGACTTCTGATCTGGGCATCAACCCGTCCAATGACGGCACGGTGATCCGGCTCTCCTTTCCGATCCCGACCGAGCAGCGTCGCAAAGAGCTGGTCAAAGTGGTCAAACAGAAGGCGGAGGAGGGGCACGTCACGGTGCGGAACGCCCGCCGCTCGGCCCGCCATGACCTCGAGGCCATGCAGAAGGACGGCGACCTTTCGAGCGACGAACTCGATCGGGTGGAGCGCGATCTCGACAAGCTCACCCAGGAACAAGTGGCAGCCATTGACAAGCTGCTGGCCCACAAGGAGCAGGAGCTCCTCGAGATCTGACAGCCGGCCGACGCCCTGGCGGGCCCGGCCGATGGGAGGGAACAACCGACGTGGACGACGTCCCAGACGGGCGAGAGGATGAGGTGACGCGAACGGACACTCCCGTGTCGCGTCCCGAGCCGACCGGCCCGGTGAGCGGCCAGGTGCGCATCGTCGGTGCCGAGCCGGCCGGCGAGAGCACCGCCGAGCTGCCCCTGGTCTCCCGCCACGAGGACGCCGATGTCGGCGAGGGGGAGGACGGGCCGGACACCTCGGGTATCCCCGACTCGCTCCAGCCCCTCCCGCTGAGCGAGGCCGGCTTCGACCAACCCTCGGTACGTCTCACCGACGAGCCCGGCCAGGCCGAGGCGAGCGACGCGGTCAGGCCGGTGACCCCGGGACAGACGGCGGTGCCCAGCGGCACTGCCACCGAGTTGCCCCACTGGACCGAGCCTCCGACGGGCCAGGTGCCGGCCGTCCTGGCCCGCGACACCGGCGACGAGGGGGCCGGCCCGGGTATCGCCGGGCCGAGTTGGCGCGAGGAGGAGTCCGACTGGGTGGCCCACGACGAGCTCTTCGAGCCCGGAGTGCTGGGTGAAGACGAAGTGGCCATCGGGTCCCTGGACGAGACGGACCGGACCGATGTCGAGCGTCGGCCGTGGGAGTTCGATCTCGACCGGTCCGACGAGTCCTCGTCCATCGTCGACCCGATCACCGAGCCGGTCGATGTCGTGACGCCCACGGGGGACGCCCACGGCGAGGGCCGGGCCGAGGGGGTGGGCCCCCCTGCGGAGGTGTCCGGCACCACCGCGCCGGCCGGCGCAGCCGCTGCCGGCGCCGCCGCGGCCGGTGCCGCGGTCCGGCCGGACCGCGGGCCGGGGGCCCCGGCACCCGACGAGGCTGCTGCCTCCCTCTTTCCCGATGACGGCAGTTCGATCGACGAGGAGCTGTTCGCGGCGGACAAGGCGCTGCCCACCGGCTCGGCTCGGATGGGTAAGGCCCGTCGCAGTGGACTGCTGCCGTCGCGGCTCCGGGCCAAGCGGCCCGACGACGTGGACGAGCTCGCCGAGGCACCGCTGGCCGCCGAGCCTCCCGGGGCATCGGTCACCGACGTCCCGGGTGCGGGCCGCAAGCGTCGCGGCCTGGCCGGGTTGGCCGCCGCCGACCGGACCGCCGATCGGGAGGGTGGGGCACACACCGACGAGGTGGCCGCCGGGGTGGCGGTGTCCGATGTCGCCCGGGCCGATGACGTCGGCCCGGGGGTCCAGACCCGATCGCCGAGGCGATCGCTGCGCCGGGCGTCCGAGGACCGCTCGCCGGCCGTGGCCGACAGGGCCCCGGCAGAGGACAGGGCCGGCGCCAGGGTTCCCACCGGGGGAGGGCCGCCACCGGCCCGCGTCCGGCGTCCCGGGGACCGGGACCCGGACCGACCCAAGGGCCAGGGCAGGCCCGGGACCAGCCCGGTGGGAGTCCGCGTCGGCACCGGTCTGGCCGTCGCCGTGGTGGCGCTGCTGGCGTTCAAGTTCGGTACCGTCCCGTCACTGGTGCTGGTGGTGATCGTGGTGACCTTCGCCGCCGGCGAGTGCTTCGGTGTGCTCCGACGGGCCGGGTACCACCCGGCCACCCTGCTGGGGTTGGTGGGAACGATCTCCCTGACCGTCGGGGCCTACACCAAAGGGGTGGCGGCCCTTCCTCTGGTCCTGGTCCTGATCACCGCCTTCACCCTGGTCTGGTACCTGTTCGGGATCGAGCGCGGTTCACCGGTGGCCGGTACCGCCGCCACGCTCCTGACCGTGGGCTGGGTCTCGTTGATGGGCTCCTTCGCCGGCCTGCTGCTGTCGCCGTCGACGTTCCCCGACCGGCACGGCATCGCCTTCCTGCTCGGCGCCATCATCGCCACGGTGGCCAACGATGTGGGCGCGCTGGTGGTCGGGGGGTGGATGGGGCGTACCCCGCTGGCCCCCAGCATCAGCCCCAACAAGACGTGGGAAGGGCTCCTGGGCGGAGCCGTGTTCACCATCTTGGTGTCGACCGTGGGTGTGGGAGCCATCCACCCGTGGTCGGCGTCGAACGCCGCCCTGCTGGGGGTGGTCGTCGCCGTCGTCGCACCCATCGGCGACCTCTGTGAATCGCTGCTGAAGAGGGATCTCCGGCTGAAGGACATGGGAACCCTGCTTCCCGGCCACGGAGGGGTGCTGGACAGGGTCGACGCCCTGTTGTTCGTGCTCCCCGCCACCTACTATCTGGTCCGTGCGCTGAATATCGCGTGAACTTCGGGCAGGCTAGGGGGATGGCCGGTTCGATCAACGAGGGGCAGTCGGAGGATCTCCCGGCCGGCGATCCCGGGCGGGCGGGGGAGCATCCCCTTCCCGGGCCCGTCGGACCAGGTGCGCAGGTGACCGTCTCGCTGGTGGGATCGACGGGCTCGATCGGGACCCAGGCCATCGATGTCATCGAGGCGTCCCCGGACCGGTTCCGGGTGGTGGCCCTCGGCGCCTACCGCTCCGTCGAGGCACTGGCGGCGCAGGCTCGCTCGCTCCACCCCGACGTGGTCGCCATCGGTGATCCGGACCGTGCCCAGGAGCTGGCCCGCCAGCTCCCTCCGGGCATCGAGGTGGTGACGGGCACCGAGGGTCTGGCCTCCATCGCCACGACGGCCGACGTGGCCGTCAACGGGATCGTGGGGTTCGCCGGCCTGACGGTGACGCTGGCCGCGCTCTCGTCCGGCCGCCGGCTGGCACTGGCCAACAAGGAGTCGATCATTGCCGGGGCCCCCTTGGTGCGCCAGGTCCGCCGGACCGAGGGTGCCGAGATCATCCCGGTCGACTCCGAGCATTGCGCGCTGCACCAGTGCCTCCGGGCCGGGACGGCGCCGGATGTCCGGCGGCTGCTGCTCACCGCGTCGGGGGGGCCGTTCCGCGGCCGGGACAAGGACGAGCTGGCCGACGTGGGCGTGGCCGACGCCCTGCGCCATCCGACCTGGACGATGGGTCCGAAGATCACCGTCGACTCGTCCACCCTGATGAACAAGGGCCTGGAGGTGATCGAAGCCCACGAGCTGTTCGGCGTGGACTACGACGACATCGACGTCGTGGTCCATCCCGAGTCCGTCGTGCACTCCATGGTGGAGTTCGTCGACGGCGCCGTGGTCGCCCAGCTCTCGATGCCCGACATGCGACTCCCCATCGGGTACGCCCTGGCCTATCCGGACCGCCTCCCGACCTCTTTCGGGGCGATCGACTGGAGCACGCTGTCCACGCTCCGGTTCGAGCAGCCCGATCGGGCGCTGTTCCCGTGCCTCGACCTGGCGTACCGGGCCGGACGGGCGGGGGACCTGGCCCCTGCCTGGCTGAACGCGGCCAACGAGGTGGCGGTGGCGGCGTTCCTCGACGGGCGCATCCCCTGGACGGCCATCGCCGAGGTCGTCGAGGGCACCCTCGACCGCTACGAGACGACGGGCCCGTCCGGGGCAGAGGGCGGGCACGGTCACCGGACCGTCGAGGACGTGCTCGATGCCGACGCCACCGCCCGCCGGCTGGCCGAGGCCGTCGTGGCCGTCCGGGAGGCGGCGGCATGAGCGCCGTCGACCTCGTCTCACCGGCGGACGCGCCGGCGCCGCCGGGCGGGCCCCCTGCTCCGCCCGACCGGGTCAAGTCCCCGGCCCGCCTGGCCGCCGAGCTGGTCATCGCCATCGTCGTGATCGTGGCCCTCAGCGTGGCGACCGGGCACGTGGACCTGTTGGTGGTCGTGGTCTGCATCATCGCCATCGTGATGATCCACGAGCTCGGGCACTTTCTGGCCGCCAAGCACGGTGGCATGAAGGTGACGGAGTACTTCGTGGGGTTCGGACCCCGGCTGTGGTCCTTCCGTCGCGGGGAGACCGAGTACGGGATCAAAGCACTTCCGTTCGGTGGCTACGTGAAGATCCCCGGGATGACCAACCTCGAGGAGGTCGATCCCGCCGACGAATCCCGCCTCTACCGCGAGAAGCCGTTCCACTCCCGACTCCTGGTGGCGGTGGCCGGGTCGGCCATGCACTTCTTGATGGCGTTCGTGTTGCTGTGGGTGCTGGTCTCCTTCGTCGGCGTGCCCAATGCTGCCAAGGTGCAGGTCCAGGGGCTCAACCGCCTGGGCGGGCGGCCGGGGCCGGCCATCCTCGCCGGGGTGCGGGCCGGCGACGTCATCGTCTCGGTGGACGGCAAGGCGGTCGACGGCAACGTCTCCACGCTGACGTCGACCATCCGCGACCATCCCGGCCAGCAGGTCACCCTGGTGGTGTCCCGCCAGGGTCAACTCCGCACGCTCACGGTGACGCCGGCCAACGGCAGGGTCGTGCACGAGAGTGGCGACGCCCCGCCCAAGGGCACCGCCCCCTATGGGATCATCGGGGTCAGCCTGGGCGAGCCGACCGAGCGCACGTCGCCGTTCCACGCCGTGGCCACCGCCGCCGCCGACCTCGGGCACTTCATGTGGTCCTCGGTGGTGGGTGTGGCGCATCTCTTCTCGCCGAGCGGCGTGACCCAGCGGTTCGACCAGGTGTCGAGCGCCAAGGCCGCCAACCAGGCCGCCGCCAACGGCACCAGGGCGGAGTCCATCGTCGGGGTGGTCAACACGGCGACCCAGGCCGCCCAGGCGGGGATCGGTCAGCTGCTCTACATCCTCATCGCCATCAACGTGTTCTTCGGCATCTTCAACCTGTTCCCCATGCTCCCCCTCGACGGGGGCCATGTGGCCATCGCCGTCTACGAGAAGATCCGCACCGGACGGCGCAAGGTGATGTACCACGCCGACGTGGCCAAGCTCATGCCGTTCACCTGGGCGTTCCTCATCTTTCTGGCCATCATCGTGCTCCCCGCCCTCCTGACCGACGTGCTGCACCCGATGGCCAATCCGTTCGGCTGAGCCGTGCCCGCACGCGGGGGCGCCCGGGCGGCGCGAAATGGCTCCGGCGGCGCCCCGCCCTAACATGGGGTGCATGGGACGAACCGGATGGTCGACGATGGACCGTCGACCGACCCGTCAGATCCACGTCGGGGACGTTCCCGTGGGCGGGGGGGCTCCGGTCACGGTCCAGTCCATGACCACTACGAAGACGGCCGACGCCGAAGGGACGCTCTCCCAGATCTACGCCCTGGCCGCCGCCGGCGCCGACCTGGTGCGGTGCACCTGCAACGAGGAGGCGGCCGCCGAGGGCCTGGCCCGGATCGTGCCCCGTTCGCCGGTGCCGATCATCGCCGACATCCACTTCCACCACGAGATGGCGCTGGCCGCGTTGGAGGCGGGGGTCCAGGGGCTCCGCCTCAACCCGGGCAACCTGCGCAAGGCGCACGAGATCAAGCAGGTCGCCTCGGAGGCCAAGGACCGGGGGGTGCCCATCCGGATCGGGGTGAACGCCGGGTCGCTCCACCCCGATCTCTACAAGCGGTTCGGAGGGGCCACGCCCGAGGCGCTGGTGGAGTCGGCCCGTATGGAGCTGGCGTACTTCGCCGAGGTGGGCTTCGACGACGTGAAGATCTCGGTCAAGGCGTCCTCGGTGCCGCTGATGATCGAGTCGTACCGGCTGGCCTCGGAGACCTTCGACCATCCCCTCCACCTCGGGGTCACCGAGGCGGGTCCCCCTCCGGCCGGGCTCTTGAAGGGCACTGCCGGCATCGCCACGCTGCTGGCCGAGGGCATCGGTGACACCATCCGCTACTCGCTGACCGCCGATCCGGTCGAAGAGGCCCGGGCCGGCCGGCAGCTGCTCGAAGCCCTCGGCCTCCGGGAACGCAAGGGCCTCGACCTCATCGCCTGCCCGAGCTGCGGCCGGGCGGAGATCGATGTGATCTCCGTGGCCAAGGCGGCCCAGAGCGCCCTCGAGGACCGCAATCTTCCCATCCAGGTGGCCGTCATGGGCTGTGTGGTCAACGGCCCGGGGGAGGCACGGGAGGCGGACCTGGGCATCGCCGCCGGCCGAAAGCGCGGCCACCTGTTCATCAAGGGGAAGATCGTCCGGGTGGTGCCGGAGGACGAAATGGTGGAGGCACTCGTGGCCGAGGCGGAACAGCTCGTGGCCGAAGGCGTCGAGGCCCGGCTGGCCGCCGCCGACTCGGGCGCCGAGGCCGAGGCCGAGGCGGACAGGGCGGCTCTCATCGAGTCCAAGGGGGTCGATGCCAACTCGTCGGAGACCAAGGTGGAGCTGATCCGCAAGAAGTACGGCGGAGATCCACCCTCGGGCTGAGCGTCACGGCAGCTCACCGGGGGCCGGGCCGCCGACCGGTAGGATCGCCAACCATGCGCATGTCCGCCCTGTTGGTACGAACCCTGCGGGAGGCGCCCGCCGACGCCGAGGTGGCGAGCCATCGGCTCCTGGTGCGGGCCGGCTACATCCGTCGCCTGGCATCGGGCGTCTACTCGTTCCTCCCCCTCGGGCTGCGGGTACTGCACCGGGTGGAGCAGGTGGTGCGGGAGGAGCTCGATGCCGCCGGGTGCCAGGAGCTGTTGCTCCCCGCGCTCCACCCCATCGAGCTGTGGGAGCAGTCCGGCCGGGCCGCCATGTTCGGCAGCGACGCCCTCCCGGCCATGACGGTGCAGGCCCGCGGCGGCACCTTCGTGCTCGGGCCCACCCACGAGGAGGTGGTCACCGTTACCGTGGGGGCCGAAGTCGACTCGTACCGGCAGCTCCCGCTGTCGGTCTACCAGATCCAGGTCAAGTTCCGCGACGAGGCCCGGCCCCGTTTCGGGTTGCTGCGCACCCGTGAGCTGATCATGGCCGACGCCTACTCGTTCGACGTGGACAAGGAGGCGATGCAGGCCTCGTACCTGACCATCTTCGACGCCTATCTGAGGATCTTCGCCCGTCTCGGGCTCGACGTCACCCCGGTGGAGGCGGAGTCCGGCGCCATCGGCGGCGACGTTAACCACGAGTTCATGGTGCCCTCGGCGGTGGGGGAGGACGAGTTCGTCTCGTGCCCCAGCTGTGGGTACGCCGCCAACGTCGAGGCGGCCACCCGTCAGGTGGCCCCGGCCGCCTCCGCCGGCGACGTCCCCTCCGGGCCCGTCGTCGAGCACCACACCCCCGACCGCCCGGGCATCGCCGACGTGGTCGCCTACTTCGCCGGCGGAGACGGGGACGGTGCCGCCGACGGAAGGGGCGTGGCGGCGGCCGACTTCCTGAAGAGCATCATCGTCTCCGACGGCCAGGGCCGCCCGGCGCTGCTGCTGGTGCCCGGCGATCGGGAGGCCAGGCTGCCGAGCGGCTGGCGCCTCTTCGAGGAGAAGGACTTCGACGCCCACCCTTCGCTGGTCAAGGGCTACATCGGCCCGATCGGCCAGCAGGAGAACGGGATCCGGGTCATCGGGGATCTGGGGGTGGCCCGTCCCGGCCCCTGGATCGTGGGCGCCAACCGGCACCATCACCACATCAGCGGGGCACTCCTCGACCGGGACTTCACCGTCGACGAGTGGGGCTCGTTCGCCCGGGTGGTGAGCGGCGACCCGTGTCCGCGGTGCGGTGAGCCCATCGAGCTGGTGCGCTCGGTCGAAGCGGCCCACACCTTCCAGCTCGGGACCAAGTACTCGGCGGTCATGCCCGGTGCCAACTTCGTCAACCAGGACGGGAACGAGGCCGTGTTCTCCATGGGGTGTTACGGCATGGGCGTGAGCCGGCTGCTCGGCGTCCTGGCCGAGGATCACCACGACGACCGAGGCCTGGCGTGGCCTCCCGAGGCTGCCCCCTACCAGGTCCACCTGGTCGCCCTCGGTGCCGGCCGGTCCCCGGAGGTGGCGGCGGCCGCCGACGGGGTCTACGACCGCCTCGTGGCCGGTGGAGTCGACGTCCTCTACGACGATCGTGACGTGGCGCCGGGGGTGAAGTTCGCCGATGCCGACCTCATCGGCGTTCCGGTGCGGCTGGTGGTGGGGGCCAAGGGACTGGCGCGGGGCGTCGTCGAGTGGCGGTCCAGGACCACCGGCGAGGAGCGGGAGTTGGACGTGGACCGGGTGCTCGAAGGGGTGTGACGCCCGGCGCCACCGGCCCGTCCCCCAGCGGCCGCCATCGGCGAATTCGGGGAAGAATGCCACGTCACGGCGCTCGCGGATCGGGGCCTCCGCTGCTATACTTTTAGGACTGCCGTTCGGTTGGAGTTGAAGTGACGCTGAGGCGTGGGCGGACAGCCCACGCTTTTGTTTTGGTCCGGAACGCTTCGAAGAAGGTGCAGGACAGGGAGTATCCAGTGTTGAAGACAGACGGTGCCGGTCGCCCGTGACATCGAAGAGCCCAGGAAGGAGGCAGCGCAGATGGTCGAGGAGCTCATGCCCGTGCTCGAGCCCGTCCTGGCTGCGGCCGACCTGGAGCTGGTCGACGTCGAGCTCCGATCGGGTGTCCTCCTGGTCACGGTGGACCGACCCGGAGGCGTCGACCTCGAGGCGCTGACGGACGCCAATCGGGCGGTGTCCACGGTGCTGGACGAGATCGACCCGATCCCCGGCAGGTACACGCTCGAGGTCTCGAGCCCCGGGGTGGAGCGGACTCTGCGCACCCCGGCCCACTTCGCCAAGGCGGTCGGCGAGACGGTGACCGTCAAGACCCGGCCCCAGGTGCCGGGCGACCGCCGACTGAAGGGCCGACTGGTGGCGGCCGACGAGCGCGGTCTCGACCTGGAGGTGGATGGCGCGCCCGGGTCACCCGTGCGGCTCGCCTATTCAGACATCGACAAAGCGCGGACGGTCTTCGTATGGGGGCCGGAGCCGCGTTCCAAGGGAAGCAACAAATCCACGACCTCCGCTGCGAGTGGGGCCGCATCTGCCAAGGCCGTGGAGAAGAGGAAGCAGGTCGTCACCCCATGAGCAAGCCGAACTTCGAGTTCCTCGACGCGCTCGGCCAGATCGCGCGAGACAAAGGCATCTCCGTCGAGACACTTCTCGACGCGCTGGCCAACGCCTTGGTCGCCGCCTACAAGCGTCGACCCGACGCGGCCGAGGAGGCCGTGGTCACCATCGATCCCGAGTCCGGGGAGATCCGGGTGTACGGGCAGGAATTGGACGAGGACGGGAACGTCACCCGCGAGTGGGACGACACGCCCGACGACTTCGGGAGGATCGCGGCCCAGACGGCCAAGCAGGTCATTCTCCAGAGGATCCGGGAGGTCGAGCGCGACCTCAAGTACGAGGAGTACGCCGGACGCGAGGGGGACATCGTCACCGGCATCGTCCAGCAGACCGACAACCGGTACACCTTGCTCGACCTGGGCAAGGTGGAGGCGCTGCTGCCCCAGGCCGAGCAGGTCTCCTACGAGCGCTATGAGCACGGTGCCCGGCTCAAGGCCTACATCGTCGAGGTGCGCAAGACGACCAAGGGTCCCCAGATCGTGGTCAGCCGCAGTCACCCCGGTCTCATCAAGCGGCTCTTCGAGCTCGAGGTCCCCGAGATCTCCTCGGGGGCGGTGGAGATCAAGGCGGCGGCTCGCGAGCCCGGGCACCGGACGAAGATCGCGGTGTGGTCGAACGACCCGAACGTCGATCCGGTCGGTGCCTGCGTGGGAGCACGCGGGTCCCGGGTCCGTATGGTGACCAACGAGCTCCGGGGCGAGCGGGTCGATGTCGTGCCGTTCTCGGACGATCCCGTCGAGCTGATCCAGTCGGCGCTGGCCCCGGCGCGGGTCCGCGAGGTCCGTCTGGACGACGAGACCGGCACCGCCACGGTCATCGTGAGCGACTACCAACTGTCCCTGGCCATCGGCAAGGAGGGCCAGAACGCCCGGCTGGCGGCCCGGCTGACCGGCTGGCGAATCGACATCAAGAGCGAGACCCAGCTGGCGGACGAAGAGTCCGGCTATGCGGGCGAGGAGTGGGCCGAGGGCGAGTGGATCCAGAACGAGGCCGGTGAGATGGTCTGGCAGCCGGCCGAAGGCGGGACCGCCGTATCGGCTACCGAATGGTCCCAGGGTGCCGACGGCGCCGAGCCGGCCAGCGATGCCGCGCCGGCCAGCGATGCCGCGCCGGCCAGCGATGCCGCGCCCGAAGCCGAACCGACGAAGGCCGACGGATCTGGACCGGAGCCGGATGTGGCCGAGGTCGACGAGGCGGGCGCCGAGCGGGTCCCGACCGCTGCATCGGGCGGGGAGGCTCCCGAATAACCTCGGAGCGGACCTGCATCGGCTGCCGCCGGACGGCGGCGACGGATCAGCTGGTCCGGGTGACGCTGGGGCCGGGCGGGTCTCTGGTCACGGGTCGCCACGAGCCGGGTCGCGGTGCCTGGCTCTGCAAGGAGTCGCCGGGCTGCTTCGACCAGGCCGTGAAGCGCAGGGCGTTCGAGCGGGCCCTCCGGGGCCCGGTGGCCGCCGCCGAAGTGGAGCTGTTGAGGATCGACCTCGAATCGGGACCGGCCACCGGGCCGGAGGGGGGCTCGGAAGGTTCGGTCCCGTGATGTGCGAGGATAGAGGGTCGTATGTGCGTATCGGCATCTACGACGTGAATGAAGGGCAGTAACAGCCGTTGCCGAAGAAGATCCGCGTCTACGAGCTCGCACACGAGCTCGGCCTGACCAATAAAGAAGCCCTCGACCTGTGCCTGTCCCTCGGGATGGGGGTCAAGAGCCACTCGTCGTCCATCGAGGACGCCCAAGCCGACCGCGCCCGTCGGAAGGCGGATCGGGAGGGCCTTCGCCGACCGGTCCAGCCCGAGGAGCCGGCACCACCGGCGAAGAAGGCCGCCGCCACGAAGAAGGCGGCCGCCAAGCAGGCCGAGTCCGCTCCGAGCGGGATCGACCGGCCTGCCCCCGACCTCGAATCGCCTCCTGCCGCCCCGGCGGCGGACGCGCCCGCGCCCGTCAACCCGCCACCGGTGAAGCGCAGCGGGGCCCGACTGATCACGAGCCGCCCGGCGTCCGAACTGCCGACGGCCAGCCCCGCCGCCCCTCGCCCTGCCGCCGCGCCGATCGCCCCTCGCCCGGCCGCCCCCGTCGCTCCGGCCGCCAGCGCCGCACCCCCGGCACCCCCGAGCCCGCCACCGGCCCAGCCTGTGGCGCCAGCCGCGACCGCTCCGGCCGCGACCACACCAGCGGCGACCGCACCGGCACCGGCGGCGCCACGGCCCGCTCCGGCGACGGCTCCGGCGCCACGACCGGCCCCGCCTGCCGGCACCATTGCCCCGGCCCCGGCCCCGGCCGCGCCGGCCCCGGCCCCGGCCCCGACTGCACCGACCGCCTCCGCTGCGCCGCCCGCACCCCCGTCGGCGCCGACGCGCCCACCCACCAGTTCGTCCGGCCGTCCGATCCCACCGCCTCCCGGCGGGCCTCCGCGCTCGGTTACCGGAAAGCCCATTCCTCCGCCACCCGGAGCCGGCGGTCGCCGGCCACCTCCGGGAAGCGGAACGCGCCCCGGCGGCTCCAGCGGGTTCGCCGGACGTCCAGGCGGTTCGAGTGCAGGCCGGCCGGCCGGTGGCGCCCGTCCGGGTGGACCAGGGGGCGGCACTTCCGGAGGTGGGTTCGGCTCCCGTCCCGGCGGTGGATCGACCGGTGGCTACGGCGGGGGGCGTCCTGGGGGCGGGCCCGGTGGTGGACCCGGGGGTCCGGGTGGCCGCGGTGGTCCCGGCGTCGGGCGGGGGCGCCCCAACCAGCGCCGGCCACGTCGCCGTCGTCGTAACCTCGAAGAGCTCGAGCCCACCCAGATGACCGCCTACATGCCCTCGACGGCACCGGTGCCCGACACCGAGGTCATCGTGGAGCGTGGCTCGACCGCCCGTGACCTCGGTCCCAAGCTCAACCGGTCCGCCGGGGACGTCATCCGCTTCCTGCTCCTCCAGGGGGAGATGGTGACCGCCACCCAGTCGTTGACCGACGACATGATCGAGCTGTTCGCCGCCGAGCTCGGCGCCGAGGTCCGCCTGGTCGACCCCGGTGAAGAGCGTGAGGCTGAGCTGTTGGCCAAGTTCTTCGACGAGGACGACGAGGAGGAGGCGGAAGAGGAACTCCGCCCCCGCCCCCCGGTGGTCACGGTGATGGGGCATGTCGACCACGGCAAGACCCTGTTGCTGGACCGGATCCGGTCGGCCAACGTGGTGGCCGGCGAGGCCGGTGGGATCACCCAGCACATCGGTGCCTACCAGGTCGACTGGAACGGCCATCCCATCACCTTCATCGACACCCCCGGCCACGAGGCGTTCACCTCGATGCGGGCCCGGGGTGCCGACGTCACCGACATCGTGGTCCTGGTGGTGGCCGCCGACGATGGCGTCATGCCCCAGACCATCGAGGCCATCGACCACGCCAAGGCCGCCGATGTCCCCATCATCGTGGCGGTCAACAAGATCGACCGCGAGGAGGCCGATCCGAACCGGGTCCTCCAGCAGCTCTCCGAGCACGGACTGGTGCCCGAGGCCTGGGGCGGCGACACCATCGCCGTCGAGATCTCGGCCCTCCAGAACCTGGGCATCGACGACCTGTTGGAGCAGATCATCCTGGTGGCCGAGGTCGAAGAGTTGGTGGCCACACCGGAAGGACGCGCCCGCGGCGTCGTCCTCGAGGCGGAGCTGGAGATCGGACGGGGCCCGGTGGCCTCGGTCATCGTCGAGCGCGGCACCCTCCGGGTGGGGGACGCCATCGTGGCCGGAGCGGCCTGGGGCAAGGTCAAGGCACTGGTTGACGACAACGGTGACCAGATCAAGGAGGCCCCGCCCTCCACGCCGGTCCAGGTGCTCGGGTTTTCGGAGCCACCCGAGGCCGGCGACGAGTTCAGGGTGGCCCCCGAGCTGTCCCAGGCCCGGACCATGGGCGAGGCCCGTGCCCACCGCTACCGGGTGGCCGGTCACGTGCCGGCGGCCACGTCGGCCCTCGGTGGAGCGAAGCTGGAGGACCTGTTCGAGCAGATCCAGCGGGGCGAGACGGCCTCACTCAACCTCATCCTCAAGGCCGACGTACGTGGCTCCTTGGAGGCGGTCACCGAGAGCCTGCGCAAGTTGGAGCGGGACGACGTCAAGCTGAACTTCGTTCGCCGGGGCGTCGGTGGCATCACCGAGTCCGACGTGGAGCTGGCCCAGGCCTCGACGGCCACGATCATCGGGTTCAATGTCCGACCCGACCGTCGGAGCCGGGAGATGGCGGCCAAGGCCGACGTGGAGATCCGCACCTACGAGATCATCTACAAGCTCCTGGAGGATCTGGAGGCGGCCATGCTCGGACTGCTGTCCCCGGTCTACGAGGAGATCGTGACCGGCGAGGCGGAGGTCCGCCAGGTGTTCCGGGTGCCGAGGATCGGCGCCATCGCCGGCTGCTACGTGCGGGAGGGCGTGATCACCCGCGGCTCCAAGGTGCGCTTCCTGCGCGAGGGAGTGGTCATCTGGAAGGGCGCCATCACGTCGCTCCGCCGCTTCAAGGACGACGCCCGGGAGGTGCAGGCCGGCTTCGAGTGCGGGATCGGCCTGTCCGACTACCAGGACCTCAAGGACGGCGACATCATCGAGACCTACGACGAGCGGGAGATCCCCCGCACCTAGCGTCGGGGTCCGCCGCCGGCGGCACCGGCCGATGGTCGTGGGAGTGGAGGAGCTGTGTCAGGTCGTCGGCATGACAATCGGGGTGCTGCGCCCTACCCGCGTTCGCTCCGGGTGAACCAGGTGCTGCGCCAGGTGCTGGCCGAGGAGCTCGAGCGGCTGTCGGATGCCGACGAGCGCCTGCGGCTGGTGACCGTCACCTCGGTGGACACCGCTCCCGACCTCCGTCATGCCACGGTCTATCTCAGCTCCCTCTCCGAGGACGCCGCCGACGCGCTGGCCGAACGGCGGGTCCAGCTGCAGCGGACCATGGGCCGTCAGGTCCGGATGAAGCGGACGCCCACGCTGGAGTTCTCGGTGGACCCGGCGGTGGTGGCCGGAGGCCGGGTCGAGGACGTCCTGCGGCGGATCCGCGACGAGGCTCCGCCCGGCGAGCCGGACTCCTCCGGGCCCGACCGGTGAGCGGCACCGGCACCGACCAGGTGACCGGCCTGGTGGTGGTGGACAAGGAAGCCGGCTGGACCTCCCACGACGTGGTGGCCCGGTGCCGTCGGATCTTCGGGCAGCGCCGGGTCGGGCACGCCGGCACCCTCGACCCCGATGCCACCGGTGTCCTGCTGGTCGGCCTCGGCCGCGCCACACGCCTCATGCGGTTCCTCACCGCCCTCCCCAAGACCTACGAGGGCGAGGTGGTGCTGGGCACAGCCACGTCCACGCTCGACGCCTCGGGCGAGATCATCGGCACCTGGGACATGGCGGACACCACCCTGTCGGCCGTCCGGGCGGCGGCCGAGGAGCTGACCGGCCCGATCGAGCAGGTCCCACCCATGGTCTCGGCGGTGAAGGTGGGCGGGCGCCGGCTGCATGCGCTGGCCCGGGAGGGCATCGAGGTGGAACGGAAGGCGCGGCCGGTGGTCGTGCACCGCTTCGACGTGTCCCCGGGACTGACCCCGGGCGTGTTCCGGATCGAGGTGGTGTGCTCCTCGGGCACCTATATCCGAGTGCTGGCCGCCGACCTCGGCGCCGCCCTCGGCGGCGGGGCCCACCTCCGCAACCTCCGGCGCACGGCCATCGGCTCGTTCGCCGCCGAGGACGCCCGACTGGTCGACGAGCTGACGCCGGCGGTGGTCCTGACGCCGGCCCAGGCGCTCCGGGATCTGGACCAGGTGGTCGTCTCCTTGGATGTGCAGAACCACGTGGCCCGGGGCCTTCCCCTGGACCGGGTCCCCCTGGGGATCACCGGGGACGGCCCCTGGGGCCTGGTCAACGAGCGTCACCGCCTGTTGGCTGTCTACGAGGCCACCGAGACGGACCGGATCCGACCCGCGGTCGTCCTGGAGTCGGCAGGGTGACCGGGCCCTGGGATGCCGGCATCGGGCGCCGACGACGCACCGGGAGGTGCGCCATCGGCAGTAACCTTCCCCGGTGATGGACATCGTCACCGACCCGTCCACCTGCGTTCCTCCCGTCGGCGGGTCGGCGGTGACCATCGGAGCCTACGACGGGGTCCACCTGGGCCACCGTGCCCTGCTGGCGGAATTGGGGGCCCGCGGGCGCCGCCAGGGCCTGACCGTGGTGGTGGTGACCTTCGACCGTCATCCGGCCACGGTGGTCCGGCCGGAATCGGCCCCCCTGCTCCTGTGCGATCTCGACCAGAAGCTCGAACTGCTCGAGGCGGCCGGGGTCGACCGGGTGGTGGTGGTGCCCTTCACCACGGTGCGGGCCAACGAGACCGCCGAGGACTTCGTGTCCTCCATCCTGGTCGAGGGGCTGGGCGCCCGGTTGGTGGTGGTGGGCGAGGACTTCCACTTCGGCCACGGGCGGAAGGGGAACGTGGCGCTGCTCGCAGAGCTGGGCCGCGAGGCTGGATTCGCCGTGGAGGGGGTCACGCTGTCGACCGACACGGGGGTGTCGGGTCTGCCACCCGAGCCGGTCTCGTCGACCCGCATCCGGAGCCTGGTGACCGCCGGTCAGGTCGAGTCGGCGGCGGTCATGCTGGGTCGGCCCCACCAGGTGCGGGGGCCGGTGGTCCACGGTGACCACCGGGGCGGTGCCGAGCTCGGGTACCCGACCGCCAACGTCGACGTCCCCGACGGCATCTGCATGCCGTCACCCGGCATCTACGCCGGGTGGTACGAGCGGCCGGACGGGTCCCGGTGGGAGGCGGCCATCTCGGTCGGTCGTCGTCCGACCTTCTACGGTGCCGACGGCGCCCTGCTGGTCGAGGCTTTCCTGCTCGAGTTCACCGGCGACCTCTACGGCGAGGAGGCCCGGGTGTCGTTCGTGGCCCGGCTGCGTGACGAGCTGGCCTTCGACTCGGTCGAGGCCCTGATCGAGCAGATGGGGCGTGACGTGGTCTCGACCCGGCGGAGCCTGGCGGCGCCGGGCGTCGGCTGAGGGCGCGGCCGCCGTCCGGGCGGCGACGGCCACGCGGTGGCCCGCCCGGACGCAGTGGATCAGCCGGCGGTGCTCCCGAGCAGTTCGGTCCTCAGCTCCCGCTTGAGCACCTTGCCGGCCGGGTTGCGGGGGAGGGGCTCGGCCCGGAACCAGAACCGACTGGGCACGTTGAACGCGGCCAGCCGCTCGGCCACGAACCGGGCCAACTCGTCGGCACCGACCTCCTGGCCGGGACGGAGCACGACCACGGCCCCGACCTCCTCGCCGAGCACAGGATGGGGCACTCCGAGGACGGCACAGTCCGCCACCGCGGGATGCTCGTAGAGTGCCCCCTCGACCTCGACGCAGTAGACGTTCTCCCCGCCCCTGATGATCATGTCCTTGGCCCGGTCGACGATGTGGACGAAGCCCTCCTCGTCGATGCGGGCCACGTCGCCGGTCCGCAGCCATCCTTTGGTGAACGTGAGGGCGGTCTCCTCCGGGCGGTTCCAGTACCCCCGGACCACGTTGGGTCCCTTGATCCACAACTCTCCGGTGCGCTCCGGATCGACGGACTGACCGGGTGGGGGCTCGTCCCCGTCGTACTCCTCGGGCACCACGGCGACGTCGCACACCGGAGCGGGGGGCCCGACGCTGTCGGGCTTGCGGACGTAGTCGTCCCCGCTGTTCATGGTGGTCATGGCCGAGGTCTCCGTCATGCCGTAGCCGTTGCCCGGGGCCCCGGAGGGGAAGTGCTCTTTGATGCGGCGGACCAGGTCCGGTGGACAAGGTGCCCCGCCGTAGGAGATCGACCGGACCGAGGAGGTGTCCCGCTTGGAGAAGTTTGGTGAATCGATCACCTGCATGACCATGGCGGGGACCCCACCGAAGATGGTGATGCGCTCCCGCTCGATGAGCTCCAGGGCCCGGTCGGGGTCGAAGTGGTGCATCATCACCAGCTTCCCCCCGGCGGCGGTGCTGGTGACGAGCACGGCGTGGCAGCCGGTGGCGTGGAACAGCGGTACCGACAACAAGTTGGAGTTCTGCGTTTCGCCACTCACGTCCGCTACGGCGCCGCTCCGTCTCATGCTGCCGGCCGTAGAGACGAAGAACAGGTTCATCAGGTTGGAGGCGCTGTTGCGATGGGAGCCGACGGCACCCTTCGGGCGGCCGGTGGTGCCCGACGTGTAGAAGATGGTGGCGTCGTCATCGGGGTCGATGGTGACGGCGGGGAGGGCGACCTGGTCGGGCAGCCCGGAGACCAGGTCGGCGAACGGGACGACGGGCAGGGGGGCGGCTCCGGTGCGGGCGACACTGCCCCCCTCGACGGACCGCCGGCCCCCGTCGGGATCGGGATCCTCGCAGCAGACCACCATGGTGGTGAGGGAGGGGATCTCGCCGAGGTGGGGGAGGATGCGCTCCCGGCGTTCCTGGTCGACGAAGACGACCGATGTCCCTGAGTCGTTGAGCCCGTAGGCCAGCTCCTGGCCCGTCCACCAGGCGTTGATGGGGACGACGACGGCGCCGGCGGCGATCGAGGCCCAAAAGGCGATGACCCACTCGGGAAGGTTTCGCATGGCGATGGCCACCCGATCGCCCTTTTTGATCCCGTACTCCTCGATGAGGGCGGTGGCCAGCCCGGCCGCCTGCCGGAAGTGCTCGGCGAAGGTGATCCGCTCGTCCTCGTAGACCAGGAATGTCTTGTCGGCGTGGCCGACGGAGAGCTCGAGGACGCTCCGCAGGGTGGGAGGGGCGGTCTTCCAGGTGCGGGTGGGGATGCCACGGATCACCAGGTCCTGCATCTCGAAGGGGGCGCCGGGCGCGGTCAGCGTGGCCGTCACCTCGGCCAGGGAGGGGGCCTCGGGGGTGGGGACGGTCGGTGGCTGGGCTGATGCGGCCATGGTGCTCCTCTCGATGGTGGCGGCGGCCGGTCGGCACCGGTTCGGGTGCGGCGGCGGTGACGGTGGGGTCGGCGGGGCGATCAGGCGGGGAAGGCTCCGCCTACCCTCCGCCCGACGGTTTGAAGACGGTGGCGCGGTAGTAGGCCAGCTCGGCCACACTCTCGCGGATGTCGTCCATGGCCCGGTGGCCGCCGGCCTTGACCGGTGCAGCCTCCATGACCGCGGGGTACCAGCGCCGGGCCAGCTCCTTGACGGTCGACACGTCGACCGACCGGTAGTGGAGGTACTCCTCGATCTCAGGCAGCTGAGCGGCCAGGAATCGGCGGTCGGTGCCGATGGAGTTTCCGGCCAGCGGCACGGTCCGGGCCTTGGGCACGTGGGCCCGGATGAAGTCCAAGGTGGCGGCGCCCGCCTCCTCGAGGGACGTGGTGGAGGTGGCGATCTCGTCGAGCAGGCCGCTCTTGGTGTGCATCGCCCGGACGAAGTCGTCCATGGCGTCGAGTTGGGTAGTGGTGGCCTTGACCACCAGATCAGGCCCCTCGGCCACGATGGCCAGCTCGTCGTCGGTGATCAGCGTGGCCACTTCCACGATCACGTCGCGGGCCACGTCGAGGCCGGTCATCTCCAGGTCCATCCATACGAGCACCCCGTGACGCTACCGGTTGGTAACCGGATGTCAAATATGGCAATGCCCCGGACAGGTGGACGCGGCTGTTTGCCGCCGGTCCCGATCGGGTGTGGTCAGGGGCGATGGGGAGCGGTAGCGTCCAGGGACGAGCCAGCGGAGGAGACGGGTGGGACCGGGGACGAACAACGGTGTCGATCGGCCCGAAGAGAGCCGCGATGGGCGCGGGACGGTGACGGAAGCCCCGGGTTTGTCGGCCGTGGCCGTGCGGAGGCTCGACCCCGACCTTCCCCTGCCCGGGTACGCCCGCAGTGGCGATGCGGGAGCGGACCTGGTGGCGCGGTCTGGCGTGACCCTCGGCCGCGGGGGTGGCCGTGCGCTGGTTCCGACCGGCATCGCACTGGCCATCCCCGAGGGGTTCGCCGGGTTCGTCCAGCCGAGGAGTGGTCTGGCGCTGCGTCACGGTGTCACCTGCCTCAACACCCCGGGCCTCATCGACTCGGGCTACCGCGACGAGTTGGCCGTGCTGCTGGTGAACACCGATCCTGATGCCGACTACGAGGTCCACCGGGGTGACCGCATCGCCCAGTTGGTCATCCAGCGGGTCGAGCACGTGGAGTTCACCGAGGCGGCCGAGCTGCCCGACAGCGAACGGGGACTCGGTGGCTTCGGGTCGACGGGCCGGTAGGAAGATGGAGCCCCTCACCGGCCTGGACGGCGCGTTCTTGTCCCTGGAGTCACCCACGACCCACCTCCACATCGTCGGGGTCCTCCTCTTCGAGGCCGACGGGGGGAGCGAAGGGTTCGGCTTCGAACGGGTCCGCGACCTGGTGTCCACGCGGCTGGCGTTGGTCCCGCCCTTCCGCCAACGGATGGTGGAGGTCCCCTTCGGCATTCAGCACCCGTCGATGGTCGACGATCCCGACTTCGACGTCGACTTCCATGTCCGTCGGGCCAGCGTCCCCCACCCCGGCGCGCTCGACCAACTGTCCGCACTGGCCGCCGACGTGGCCTCCCGACCCCTCGACCGGCGCCGACCCCTGTGGGAGTTCCACGTCGTCGAGGGTCTGGAGCACGGTCGCACTGCACTGATCACCAAGGTGCACCACTCGATCATCGACGGTGTCTCGGCAGCCGGGGTCATGGCCGCCTTCTTCGACCTGTCGCCCGAGCCGGTCCCGCGTCCGCTGTTCGGGCCTCGGCGGAAGTCCGGTCGGGGGAGCCGTGACGGGGCTGCGGACGGGCGGACGACCGATCCCTCGTGGACCCCGGGGCCGCTACCCGGAGGATGGGAGCGGTGGCGCGAGGCGCTCTCCTCCCTGCCGGGGGCGGCCGACACCATGGTCCGCACGGTCAACCGCACCCTCCAGACGGCACGGAGCCTGACCGGTCGCAACCGTGACGGGGCCGGTCCGCCGCCGCCGTCGTTGTTCGCGGCGCCCCGCACCTCGATCAACCGTGCCATCTCCCCCCATCGGCGGGTGGCGTTCGCCGAGCTCCCGCTGGGCGACGTCCGTCGGGTCCGCGCCGTACTCGGAGGGACGGCCAACGACGTGGTCCTGGCCGTGACCGGCGGGGCCATGCGCACCTTCTTCGAGGAACGCGGCGAGGATCTCGACGGCTCGCTGGTGGCCCTGGTCCCGGTGTCGGTACGGGCCGAGCACGAACAGGATGCGTTGGGAAACCGGGTGTCGGCTCTCCTGGTGTCCCTTTCCTCGGGCGTGGAGACGAGTGGGGCTCGTCTGGCGCAGATACAGCGTGACATGCGCTCGGCCAAGGATCAGATGGTGGCGGTCGGCCCCGACGTGTTCGCCGGATGGGCCCAGTCGGTGGTGCCGGCGCTGGCTACCCGGCTGACCCGGCTGGTGACCAACATGCGGGTCTTCGATCACCTCGCTCCGCTGTTCAACGTGATCGTCTCCAACGTGCCGGGCCCCGACGTCCCCCTCTACTTCGCCGGCGCCAGGTTGGTGGCCATGTACCCCCTGGGCCCGATCATCGAGGGGGTGGGAGTCAATGTCACGGTGTTCTCCTACCTGGACACCATGTATGTGGGCGTGCAGGGCTGCTGGGACCTCGCTCCCGACGTCGGGACGATCGCCGGCGGGATGCGCGACGAACTGCGCCTGCTGGTCGACCACGCCAACCGCCGCGACCGGCCTGTCCCGTGGTGGCACGCCGAACTCCCTGCGTAAGGGGGGTGTCTGTCGCGCGCCACCCCCGAGGGACCACCCGGGTGGCTGCCATCGGGGGACGGTCGAGCCCGGGCCCGCCAGGGGAATCACCGTCCGGCAACTGCTAGAGTGAACCCCTCACGCGGACGTGGCTCAGTTGGTAGAGCACAACCTTGCCAAGGTTGGGGTCGCGGGTTCGAATCCCGTCGTCCGCTCCAAGTGAGAGGCCCCCGTCGGGGCCTCTCGTTCACGAGCGGCGCCTTGCATGCCGCGTCCATTACGCGGGCCGGATCTCCCGAGCGGTGATCCCGGGGTCATCCCCGGCATCGTCATGCGAGGATGGAACCGGCTCCAGGTGCGGGTCCGGCGTTCTTGCTCTTGAAACTGGCAATCGTGGATCGGTCGAGCTTCTGAGCAAGAGCGCAGGCAAGCACCTGCTTCCACGACGGCGCACCTCCTGCCGGACGGTCGGGAAGCCGACACACCCGTTCGGCCGTGCCCGTACTGTGGATCCGAAGAAATTCGGTGATCGATGTCGAAGAATGGCATCCCCGTTCGACTCATTGGCGAGAAGTTCACCAACCACAAACCAAAAGGAGTGATCGACATGCCCCGATTCATGGGATTCGTGAGGATGGAAGAGGGTGTCGGGACACCGCCACAGGCGTTGTTCGACGCGATGGACGAGTACATCGGTGAGCGGGCCAGCAAGGGGATCTTCCTCGACGGTGGCGGTCTCTACGGGACGGAGGACGCGGTGAACTACGTCGTCCGCCAGGGCGAGGTCACCCGTGTCGACGGGCCATACTCCGAGGCCAAGGAGGTCGTCGGCGGTTGGGCCATCATGGAATACCCGAGTCTCGAGGAGGCCGCCGAGGACCAGCGGTCCTTCGCCGAGCTCCATGCCAATCATTGGCCCGAGGTTACGGTGATCTCCACGCTGCGCCAGATCTCGACCGGCCCGGAGGCGCCCGACGCTTGACGCCGGATTCGTCCGTGCTCAGCCTGCCAGCGGTGGCAGTGGGCGGAAGGGCGGGAGGTCAGAGCCGGTATCACTACGCTGGCGTGGTGCCGGCTCGGACCCGTCCCGACGACCCCAACGGGGCCGTCTATGCCGTCTGGCGGACCGAGTCCGCCCGGCTCGTAGCAGCCCTCACACGGATGACTCGCGACGTGAGCCTCGCCGAGGACCTGGCCCAGGACGCCCTTGTCGCCGCGCTCGAGCAGTGGCCGGAGACGGGCGTGCCGGGCAACCCGATCGCATGGCTCATGACCGTGGCGAAGCGCCGAGCCATCGACCACTTCCGGCGCACCGAGACCATGCGCCGCAAGGTCGTCGAGCTGGGAGATGCCAGCGACAGGCAAGCGGCGGCGGTGCCCGACGTCGAAAGTCAGGTCGACTACATCGAGGACGACGTCCTCCGCCTCGTATTCCTGTCCTGCAATCCGGTGCTGACGCCCGAGTCACGGGCGGCGCTGACCCTGCGGCTCGTCGGCGGCCTCACCACGGCCGAGATCGCCCGAGGATTCCTGGTCACCGAGTCCACCATGGGGCAACGGATCTCCCGGGCGAAGAAGACGCTGTCGGAGGCCCATGCCGAGTTCGAGCTGCCGGTGGGAGCGGAACGGACCGAGCGGCTCGACGACGTGATGGCGGTCATCTACCTGATCTTCAACGAGGGGTACACGGCCACCACGGGTGAGGACTGGATGCGCCAAGACCTCGTGGATGAGGCAATCCGGCTGGCGCGGATGCTGGTCGACCTCAATCCCGACGAACCCGAAGTGTTCGCTCTGGAGGCCCTCCTCGAGATCCAGGGCTCGCGGATGCCGGCCCGCCTCGACGAGCACGGAATCCCGGTCCTGCTGGAGGAGCAGGACCGTAGCCTCTGGGATCAGGTGCGCGTCCGGCGAGGCCTGGCGGCCCTGGGGCGAGCGGAGGAGTTGGCCGCGACCGGGGCCTCGGTCGGGCGTTACTTCCTGCAGGCCCTGATCGCGGCACAGCACGGGCGCGCTGAGCGCGCAGAGGAGACGGACTGGCACCGGATCGCGGCTCTCTACGACGTCCTGTCCCGCACCGCGCCCGGGCCGGTCGTTGAGGTCAACCGGGCCGTCGCCCACGGTCGGGCGTTCGGTGCCGACGCCGGTCTTGCCGTCCTGGAAGAGGTGCGCGACGACGCGCTCGGCGAGTCACCGTTGGTGCCGAGCGTGCGTGGAGACCTGCTCGAGCGGGCTGGTCGGCACGATCAGGCGATGGCCGCGTTCACCGAGGCGGCGGCACGTTCGGCGAATGCAGGTGAACGCGCCGTACTGGTGCGCCGGGCGGACCAGAACCGGCCGCCTTCCTAGTACTGCGCCTCCGCGTGGGGTGGAGGCTGGGATCGATGTCCGTGCGCGATGCCTACCCGGCGATCAGGGGCACCCTGGCTGGCCTGTAACGCTGGGGTATGAGCGCTGTAGCTTTGGAGCAATGTGGTGGGCAGTCAGTATCAACAATCGGCCATTTGGCCATCTGAACGTCGAAAACGACCAGGCTTTTGAATTTCATTTGGTGGACCTTGTCGAACTGGACGGCCGTATTCGAAGCGCTCAGTTCACATGCCGGTTGGGGGGCTACGCCGGATTTAGCTGCTCGGTGGATGCCGTGAACGCAGATGTTGCTCTGGAGATTGCGTGCGGTGCCTACCAGGCCGCCGTAGGTGAGACGATGACCGGCCCCGTCGACTCGTTGGTGTGCATCGAGGGAGATCTGATGGGAGATGAAGGCAAGGATTTGGAGAGAAGAGGTCGATAGTCGATCCTTCTGATCGTCCCTCGCCCGGAAGCCCGCCCCGGTAACCGCCGCACACCCGGCGATCAGGGACAGAGCGTGGGCAGCTCAAACCTCTTGAGGCTTGGCCAGAGGTCGTCGTAACGTGAGTGCGTGGAGTTCAGCCGTGAACTTCGGGCCTCCGTGTTGTCAGGTGACATAACGGTTTCCTTCCGACTGTGGAAGCGCCCCCAGGTCAAGCCTGGTGGGCGGTACCGTGTCGGCGATGGTCAGATCGAGGTGGAGTCCGTCGAACTGATCCCCTTCGCTTTCATCGATGAAGCCGACCTCCGCCGATCCGGCGAGACAGACCGGGAATCACTGCGACGACGGGCTGCCCATGCTGGGCCGATCCATGCTGAAACTCTCCTGCATCGGATCGAGTTTCATGTCGTTGGGTAGCTAGATGGAGGGGCCTCACTCCCGGCGATAAGGGGCACTTGTCTGCTCGCTAGCGCGGCATATTCCCCTGGTCCTGGACCACACCCATTCTTGATGCGAGGATAGCCCTGAGCCTGTTCTCGACTTCGCCGACGCCTTGGTCGTCAGTGAACACGTATCGACGATCACGGCGGATGGCATCTACGACATTGGCAGCCACGGTGGACGGTTCGACCGTGCCGATGGGGTTCATCGCAGTCTTGACCATCCCGGGCATGACGACGCTGGCCCCAATGGGCAATCCCAACGCGGTGAACTCGGCGTGCAGAACGTCGGTGAGGCCAAGCACGCCGTGCTTGGCGACGGTATACGGGCCTAGCCGGTCGAGAGGCAATACCGCCGCCATGGAAGCGACATTGACCACATGGCCCTCTTCGCCGGTAGCGAGGATGAGAGGGACGTAGGCACGAATCCCGTGGATAACGCCCCAGAGGTCGACGTCGAGGACGGTATGCCACTCGTCGAGTGAGAGTTCCCAGCTGTAGCCGCGATTGACAGATTCCGGCGTTGTTCACCGCTACGTGCAGAGCGCCAAACCTCTCGGAGGCGGCGGCGGCGGAATGTTCGACCTGGTCAGCCTTCGTGACGTCGGTAGGAACGCCATGGACCGAGCCTGCGGTCTGGCCGTTTAGGCGCTCGACATGACTTCGCAGCTTCACCTCGTCTCGATCGGCCATCACGACCTGCATACCCTCGGCGACAAAGGCTTCGGCGAGGGCCAGACCTATCCCGCTTGCCGCACCGGTCACCACGGCGACCCGTCCTCGTAGTTCGCGCACCCTTCAATCTTCGCGGCCCTGGCTCCGGCGTGCAGGGACACGATCGGGCAGTCCAACGATCGAATAGTCAGTGCCAGTCCCTGAGATCAAAGTGCCGGTCAGCCACGGGCGATAACCGCCTCGGTCCCGGCGATCAGGGACGCACATCCCGAAAGCGATAGAAATCTTGAGAATGAGCATGTTCGGGTCAGTCGTGGCACGATGCCGACATGGAACGCGTGGTTGGAATAGGTGGGTACTTCTTGCGAGCCGCTGACCCGGCGGCGCTTGCGGCGTGGTACCGGGATTTCCTGGGGCTTGACGCCGATGACAACGGTGTATGGCGTCAGGGGGAGGGACTTACGGTCTTCGCGACATTTGAGTCCGGGACCGACTACTTCGGTTCTCACACCCAGCAGACCATGCTGAACTTCCGGGTCGGGGACCTGGATGCGATGCTCACGCAGTTGCGCAATAGGGGCGCGGTAGTGGACGACGAAACGCAGGCCATGGAGGGCGTCGGCCGATTCGGCTGGGTCACTGATCCAGAGGGCAATCGGGTAGAACTCTGGCAGCCTGCCTGACTTCACCATCCCGGCGGTCTGGGACACTCTGGATCGGGTGGAGTTCTATCGCTGATGCGGTGGTCTGGACAGACGACGGCCACCTCAGTCCAAGCTCCGCTGGTTCTCTGCTCTGGATCGGTGCAGAATCAGATCCGTGGAACGACTCAGTAACCAGCAAATCCTCGAGGCGGGCCTCACTGATTGGCAAAAGTTGTCCCAGCCGCTGTACGCCCGCTTCTTGGTCCCGAACCTGGCGGAAGCAGCCAACTTCGTTTCCGCAGTGGCCGAGGTTGCCGACGCTGATAGCCGACACCTCGATGTGAGGCTGGGCCACGGAGTTGTGGACCTCTCATTGTGTACACATGCTGACGGTTTATGGGTCACACAGAAGGACATCGATTTGGCGAGGAAGATCAGTTCTGTGGCCGAAGCGAACGGTCTGATGGCTGATCCCACCTCGGTGACCCAGCTTGAGGTCGGGCTCGACACGGCGCATGAGGACAGGATTGGCCCGTTCTGGTCGGTCCTACTGACGGGGAGCCCGGGCAACAAGGTCCATGACTCGATATTCGACCCCACCAGTCGCCTCCCAGCCATCTGGTTCCAGAGCACGGATGATCACGAGTCACCGCGTCAACGCTGGCACTTCGACCTTTGGCTGGCACCCGAGGTCGCCGACGAGCGGATCGCCGCTGCCGTGTCAATCGGTGGATCTGTGGTCGATGCGTCTGGGGGACCATCCTTCAGGGTTCTTGCGGATCCCGACGGGAACCGGGTGTGCATCTGCACTGCCGTTGGTCGCTGACTCGGCCACCTTTGCCTTGACCCGCTCCTGGTCATTCGACTCCCGATACCGTCGTCTGATCACCACTTGCCGAAGGCCACTCGCGTTGGATAGGTCACATTCCCGGCGATGAGGGACGCTCTCGACGTTCCGGTTCGGGCACCCCAGGGAGAACAGGCTCCGTTTTCACCTCGCTAGTTCCACAGCCTCCCCTAGCCGGGTCAACTTCCGCGGGTTCGCCACCGCGAAGATTTGAGTTATCAGCCCGTCTTCCACCACGAGACTGATCACGGCGAGTTGGCCGTCGATCTCGATTCGGGCACCTGGTGCGCCGTTGAGCCAAATGGTCTCCACCTCCATGGCGGTCGCCCTGCGGCGCGCTCGTGCAAGTGAACTTGCCACACGGGGGGCCCCCTGAACGGGGATGCGCGCCGCTGGTGCAATACCCCCACCATCGGCAGTGAAGACGACATCTGGCGCCAACACCTGCATCAGCGCCTGGACCTCACCACTGCGCACTGCCGCCAGGAATCGCTCCACCACGACTCGCTGCTCCGACTGATTGACGCGCACGCGGGGCCGTCGAGCCACTACGTGGTCGCGAGCACGCCGTGCGATCTGTCGAACTGCGACGGTCGACTTCCCGATGGCCTCGGCGATCTCGTCGTAGGGCGCCCCGAACACCTCGCGAAGCACGAACACCACACACTCGGTAGGCCCAAGTGTCTCAAGCACCGTCAACATGGCAATGGAAATGTTGTCCGCGAACTCGACATCGTCAGCCACATCCGGGCTGGTGAGGAGCGGCTCGGGCAACCATTCACCGATGTAGTCCTCGCGACGACGAACCTGAGTTCGCAGACGATTGAGGGCCTGTCTGGTAACGACCTGAAGGAGATAGGCCCGTGGGTCGTGCACCTGCGAATGGTCAACGTGGGACCATCGCAACCATGACTCCTGCAACACGTCTTCCGCATCGGCCGCCGACCCCAGCATCTCGTAGGCCACGGTAAACAGGAGACCGCGGTGCACAACGAACGGGTCTTCGGTCACCCGATCGACGTTATGGGCTTCTCAGAACGCTCGGCCAGCGGAACTGCACACCCGGAGGAAAACCCCTGCGATTCGACCCCGTGCGCGACGTTGGCCCTGGCCGCAAAGTTGGAAAAGGCGATGAAGACCGTGAGTTCGACCATCGCCGCCGGCCCAAGGCACTCCAGCAAGTTCGCTGAGAGCTCATCGGTCACGGTAGGCGGGGTATTCGTCATGGCCTCGGCATACTCCAGGACGTTCTGTTCCAGTGGCGTGAACACGTCGGATTCACGCCAGCGGGGCACTTGGCTCGCCTTTATCGGGTCCAGCTTCTGGTTCAGTGCCTGGAAGTAGCCGATATCAAGGCAGAAGCTGCAGCCGATCTGGGCAGCTACAGCCATGTGGGCGAAGGACTTCAGGCTCTCGTCAGCCGCATCCCACGCACCGACCTTCCCTCCGAACTCGAGATTGTCCAAGGCGACCTGCGGGTTATTCCACATGACCTCGACCGGTTCGGGGACGGCACCCAGTTGCTGGATCATGCGCTCGCTCAGGTCAGTATTGAGTTCTGCTTTCGGAATGCGTGATGTCACGAGATTTCCTCCTCGTTTGTCGGTTCGACATAGAGACACCGCTCGCCACGCGAACGTGACATTCGAGTACCTGCTGGACCATGACGAGCGATCATTTCGACACGATCGTCGCTCTGGGGACCGCGTGACCCGGGGCCACCCGGGAGCTGGCCCATTGGAGAACATGGGGTACCGATCCGGCGTTGGTAGACACCTCGACTCGGCGGGTCGTGGCCTGACTAGCCACGGCTTGCGACGATTGCGGGAGGCATGGGAACGCGATTGCGCTCCTGGTCGAACTCGCCCCGAATGCGACCGCTACAGTCCAGAGATGGAGGCGGACCCGATGATCCATCGCTGCACCGCGCCGGACGGGGTGGAACTGGCCTACCGGCAGTTCGGCGAGGGCCGGCCGCTCATCCTCGTCCACGGCTTCTCCAGCGACAGCCAGCAGTGGATCGACCACGGGCTTGCGGCCGCGTTCTCTGCCCCCGGCCACCGGGTGATCATGCCTGACCTGCGCGGCCACGGCGCCAGTGGCCGTCCCCATGAGGCGTCGGCCTATCCGCCCGACGTTCTAGCCGACGACGGGCTGGCCGTAGTGTCAGCGCTTGGCCTGTCGAACAACGGCTACGACTTATTCGGGTACTCCATGGGCGGCCGGGTGGTGCTGCGGATGCTCGTGCGGGGGGCGAGGCCGGCTAAGGCGGTGATAGCCGGCCAGGGCTTCGACGTGACTCAGCCAGCCAGCGACCGGACCGCTGGCCACAGACGGCTACTCACCGCGATGATGGAAGGCACCCCGCTCGAGTCGCAGGAGCGGGCGATGGTTGACTGGATGGCGCAGCGTGGTGTCGACCCGCAGGCACTCCTACTCGTCTTGGACAGCTTCGTCGGAACGCCACCGGAAGCGCTGACCGGAATCACCGTCCCCACCCTCGTCGTGATCGGTGAGCGAGACCCCCGCGCTTCCGCCGCCGAGTTGGCTGCGGCCATCCCGTGCGCCCAGTTCGCTAGCGTGGCAGGGGCCCACGACGCTCTGGGCAGTCCCGAGATGCTTGGCACGATCCTCGCCTTCCTGGACGCGCCTACTGGGTCAACCTGATCGAGTCCGTGTTCGGGATCCTGACCAGCCAGTGCTACGCCACGGCTGATGGTCGGCGGCGGGCTCACGAAGGATCTCGTGGCCTATCCCCGAGGTGCCGGTAGGGGGCAGTCAATAACACGATCGCCTGACGAATGGCGGCGAGATCCGTTCAGATTGCCGAGTCCGTGGGCCAGTGCCTATTCCACGTCCTCCCCGTTCCATTTGCGTCCCTATGGCACGCTGGGGCGGTTCGAGGCCATGCGCCCACATCTCTGTACGGGACGGTCGCTGGTTGACCCTGGTCAGGATCGGTGTCATTCACGTTGCAACGGATGGGGTCGCGGGTTCGAATCCCGGCGTCCGCTTCAAAAGACTCCCGGATCCCTTCGACTCGGTTCGGTGTCCGTTGACGGCCATCGCTCGGGTCGCGGCGCCGACTCCATGACCTGGCTGTAGTTGCCATAGTCGTGCGCAATGCCGCTGACAACCAGTGACTGCTCCACGACCAGATTGCCGACTACCTGAACGGATGTCGCCTCGACGCGAAGTTGGTGGCCGCTGAGGGGCTTCAGGGTGAGCGATCCGAATGTGAATGTGACGGTTGCCAAGGCATCGATGGTCCAGTGAGATGCTCCGCAGTTGACTGTCGAGCGGTAGGCGCGGGTGGCCGTGAGGCTTGGTGCCGGAAGTGCCCACTCCGGATGGAGCAACGTCTCTATTTCGTTCCGAGCACTGAGCGCGGACTGGAGAAGGGCGGACACCGGGGTGTCAGCCAACGCACGCGTCAGGAGTGGCTGGAGTTCGCTCGCCACAGCAAATGCCGCGGGGACATTGCTCCCAATGGCTCGGGCAAGTCGGTAGTTCGACACGGAATGGGAAACGCCAAAGATATCGTCGAGCGTGGCATCGGGGGACAGGGGAGCCGGGCTCACTGCCGGCCCTCGTCGCTCCACTGAGACGTGCTCGAGATCAGTACGAAGGGCGTGATCCGCACACCTCTCGGCAGTCGTCGTTTAAGGGCGTACGTGGCCACGGCAACGATGGCAGCAATCAGAAGCAAAACGAGCAAGACGAGCAGGACCGACCTCTTTCGTACCGGGCTCGGCCGGGTGGGCACGGTGGTCGGCGTAGTGACCGGGCTCACCTCGGCACTGAGGGTGACGTCTGCCGAGCTCGTGCGATTGGGATCCGGTGACTCTCCCAGCGAGTTGCTCGGATCGACGGTTACCGTCACGGGGACCGTCACCGTGCGCCTGATTGGAGGCAGAGTCATCTTGCCGGTGATTTCGGTCTGTTGGCCCGCCGCCAACTCCGGCACGAAAGCGCTCGTTGGTTCGATGCTTGGGGCACTGAACGTGGCGTGGGTTCCTGTCGATGCCCATGCGCCCACGTTCTTCACCGTGGCGCTGAGGCTCAGGTGGTCACTGTCGACGACGGTGGGGACGAATCTCGTCACCTCAAGATCGGGAAGACCTCGGACGAGGGCATTGCTGCACGAGCTCCCACTCGTACACGTGAGGCCGAGGGCTCCGAATTGGGGCTTGCAGCCCTCGACGAGGCACGACCCGGCAATTGCCAGTCCGATCGGGCCCGGCGGGACCCCCGGGTCCGATCGAATAGCTGATGTTCGTGATCTGAATTGAGGTGGCCGGAGCGAGCGTTTCGAATTCGATACCGTCGGGGACGGGACACGGAGTGCCCGGGTCAGAGGTCGCGGCGAGCGGCACCGATCCTGAGTGGGTTGTCTCCACCACGGTGGGCAATCCGCTGAATCCGACGGATTCCTGCTCTGCTGAGCAGTTCGTGGCCCCCTGATTCTGGATCCAGATTCGTATATCCGTCCGTGCTGGTATCTCGGTTGGGGCAGGCGCAACGGTCGACGGGGGAGGAACGGATATTGACAGGTTCCCGACCTGTTGTGGCGTCCCGTTGGCGATGACGACTGGCTGGGATGCGACGCTGAGGTCGGCTGAGAACGCCGCGGCAGCACCGGCGTTCGGGCTGAGTGCGGGGGTTGCCAGCAGCACGAATGCTGCCGACAGAAACAACAAACGTGCCCTAGGCGATGGAAACGGCCACCGGTTGGCTACGCGATCCACCCGAGACAATGGCGCAACCTGTATGCCGCTCAACAGGAGTACCCACCGTTTCCGCCTCGGCCCGCTGCCGTTGCCGCCATCGTGAGCGAGGCGAGGGCAAATGTCAACCTTCTACGGCGTGCAGGGGCTCGTCCCGGGTCTCCAGGTGTCAGAGGCAGCACCGTGGTCGCCCCTGGCGCCGGCTTCCACCCCCACGTCCCGGCCGGCCATGAGCACCTAGGCCGGCGCCATGCCGATCGATGGAGAGTACGAACCGAGCTCGGGGGACTGGGTCAGGGATCAAGTCGCCGAGTACGAGGCGTCCGGTGGGGAGCGGGCGAACACGATGATGGACACAGGTCTGCCGATCATCGTCTTGACCACACGGGGCAACAAGAGCGGAAAGGTCCGCAAGATGGCCCTCATGCGTGTCGAGCACGGAGGCGAGTACGCCCTCGTCGCCTCCCAGGTGGGATGCCGACCAACCCCTCCTGGTACTACAACCTCGTCGCCGACCCGACCGCCCTCGTCATCCAGGACGGTTCCGAGCCCCGCGACTAGGTAGCCCGTGAGGTCACCGGCGATGAGAAGGCCCTGTGGTGGGAGCAGGCCGTCAACGAGTATCCGCCCTACGCCGAGCACCAGGCCGCAACCACCCAGGTCATGCCGGTGCTCGTCGCCCGACGCGCCGACGCGTATGCGTGTCGGCGCGTCGTAGCTCCGAGTGACCGGCGGTCAGGAGTCTTCGCTCAGCCTGCCCACTGCGCCGTCCACTCCCCGGCTTCCTGGCCGGTGATGACATTGAGCCGGTTCCACGTGTTGATGGAAGCGATGCAGACGACCAGTGCGGCGAGCGCCTGCTCGTCGTAGTGCCTGGCCGCCTCGTCGAACACTGCGGCGGTCACCGGATCGGTCTGATCGGCCAGTCGGGTCCCGGCCTCGGCCAAGGCCAGGGCAGCCCGCTCGGCGTCGGTGAAGTACGGCGTGTCCCGCCAGGCGGCCAGGGTGAAGAGGCGCTCGTCTGTTTCGCCGGCTTTCCTCGCTCCCCGCGTATGCATGTCCAGGCAGACGGCGCAGCCGTTGATCTGGCTGGCGCGCAGGCTCACGAGTTCCAACGTCGTCTGCGGCAGACCGGCCTGGTCGGCTGCCTGGTTGGCCGCCTTCGAGAGGTCCTGGAGGGCGTCGAGCACGCCGGGCAGACTCAGGACGGGGTTTGAGATTCGGGGTTGCATGGGTTCTCCTTGTCGACGCCATCGGGGTTGATGCGTCACCTTTATTGACACCCGGCGAATGCGGTGTGTGACCGTTGACGGAAGAAACGTCGCTGATCTGCGCCTTTGCTTGAAAATCTGCCTCCGTGTGCGTCAGGCTCGTCCTGCCCGAGACCTCCGAACAGCACTGACCACGGCGTCGCCCCCGGCGTCCAAGCCCTGGCTGTCACATCGGTGGTGGCCACGGGGTCATTGTGGTAGCCCTCAGCGAGGATGTGCGTAGTGGACGAGAACAAGTGGCTGTCTGAGCGTTTCGAGGAGCAGAGGATCCGCCTGCGTGCGGTCGCCTACCGGATGCTGGGCTCGCTGGCCGAGGCCGACGATGCGGTCCAGGATGCCTGGGTGCGAGCCAGCCGGGCCGAGACGGACCAGGTCGAGAACCTCAACGGATGGTTGACGACGATCGTCGCCCGGGTCTGCCTCAACATGCTCCGCTCCCGCAAGGTCCGGGGCGAGGTCCCCCTGGGGGGACATCTCCCCGATCCGGTCATCGGGCCGGTGGGGGACATTCGACCCGAGGAGGAGGCGCTGCTCGCCGATTCAGTGGGTCTGGCGCTCCAGGTGGTACTGGATGCCTTGGCCCCCGCCGAACGCCTGGCTTTCGTACTCCACGACATGTTCGATATGCCGTTCGAGGAGATCGCTCCCATGGTGGGCCGATCCCCGACGGCGGCCCGGCAGCTGGCGAGCAGGGCGAGACGCCGGGTCAGAGGTGCCGAACTACCCGACCCCGACCTCGCCCGTCAGCGGGCGGTGGTCGATGCCTTCTTCCTGGCCGCCCGAGGTGGCGACTTCGACGCACTGGTCGACCTGCTCCATCCCGACGTCGTGCTGCGAGCCGACTTCGGCCCGAGCCGCCCGGCTGCATCCATGATCGTCCGCGGGGCAGCGGCTGTCGCCCGGCAGGCGCGTCTCGGGGCCGACCCGGCGGCGCTGATCCATCCCGCGTTGGTCAACGGGGCGGCGGGGGCCGTCATCACGTTGGATGGGCAGCCGCACGTGGTGATGGCCTTCACCGTGGTCGACGGCAAGGTCGTCGAGCTCGACGTGATCGCCGACTCTGCACGCGTCCGCAGAGTCGCATCAGCTGTCCTCGGCGGTGAGTGACGGCGGCGGTGCCGGGAGAAGCTGGGCACTGTGGGTGACGACGGCAGCCGCCCACATCGGTGGCGTTCGGGGGCAGTGTGGTCAAGAATGACGGAGTGCGCAAGCAGTACAACTTCAAACCGGGCGGCGGTGGCCTGGATGCCTGGGCTGTCGACAGCCTCATCGCCGCCTGCTCAGACCTGCCGGTCAGCGAGTTAGCCCTCGATTCCATCGCCGATGTCGACACCGACTTCTGGTTCAAGTTCGGGCCGACGCCAACCGTGCGACGCATCATCGACCATGTTCGGCTCATTCAGGAAGTAGATCTCTCCTATCCGATCATCTTGGGTTCCGACGGACGGGTGATGGACGGGATGCACCGCATTGCCCGGGCCATCCTCGACGGCCACTCCACAATCAAGGCGGTTCGGTTCATCGACGAGCCCGAGCCCGACTTCCGGAACTGCTCGCCCGAAGACCTGCCCTACTGACGGCACCTCCACAGGGGCCGGGGGCGGCGGCATCGGCGACGCCGCCGATTGGGAGGTCGACGACGATGAGGGGCGGTGTCCCCACGTCGGTCCGCCTGAATCCCGCCGGGGGTCTGTGTGGGCCGGGTCAGTCCCGTTCGACCCTTCGAAGACCTCGTTCAGGCGTCCATGATTCGACGACGAGCTTGGTGGCCTGGGGATTGAGTGCCGTGATGACGACTTCGGTGATGTCGGCCACGAACATCTCCCCGCCCGGTTCGTCATCGCCCTCGTTCATCGTCACCGGGCCGACGCGGATGGCCCGTCCGGCAACCTTGGCCTCCCCCGGCCAGTCTTTTTCCTCGCCCTCCACCGGGTGGGAGGTCGGACCGTGCAGTGCGAAACGGGGGTCCCGCTCCAGGTCGGCCCCCTTCCGTGCGCCGTCCATGGAGCCGAACCGGAGATCGGTGTCGGTGAACTCGCACTCGATTCCTGAAATTCGCGGGGATCCGTCGGCCCGAAGCGTCGCGATCGTCTTGTGACGGCCCGCATCCATCAGTTTCCGCACCCGCTGGGCGAAATCTGGCTCTGCCCGATCTATGGCTTTCCATGGCGGCACAGCTGGAGAGCATATTCGGACGGACCGAAAGTGGCCGGACCGGGGGGCGCTCACCGGTTCGCCAGGTACTCGTCGGCCAGGGATGGCGGTGCACACGCCAACCATGCATCGACGATGGCATCGCCGAGCGCCTTGTCGGTCACGGTGTCCAGCTGGATCAGGACGGCGGCGTACCCGTCGAAATGGGGGATCGTGAAGAACGCCTTGGTCGATGTGGACAACACGGCCTCTTTCTCGACGAGGTCGTCGACGCGGGCGGCGAGAATGGGGCCTTCTGGCGGAGCGGCGTCGCCGAAGCGCTTGATGTCCGCTTTGCTGAACGGCCGCTCCCACAAGAAGGCCTTGGCGGTGACGTACCACGTGCGGTTTCCGTGGCGCTCGCCCTCGGTGACGCCGGGCAGTTCCATGGCCACGCGTGCTGCGTCATCGGTGGTTGCCATGCCCGAGACAGTACCGGCGGCCGACAGTGAGGTGACGGCCGGATGGCGACCGTCGGGACGGTCAGGAACTCTTCAGATCGCGCCGATGGAACAGCACACCGCCGAGTACGGCACCGGCCAGCCCGGCGCCGGTGATGGCGGCGAGGCTCGACCAGTCCGGATCGGCCGCCGGGGCCGGCACCATGTGGAAGAAGACCGAGGTGTCCAAGAGCCAGTGGCTGGCGTGCACCACCCCGCCGGCGAATTCCACGAGGAACGACCAGGCCAGGTAGCCGTACACCACCGCCGAGGCTCGGCGGGGCCAGGCGCCGACGGTGAGGGCACCGAGCCCGAGGAGGAACAGACCCGGGGGAACGATGTTCAGACCGGCCTTCAGTAGTGAACCGATGGGCACACCACTGTGCTGGCTGGCAGCGCCGGCCCAGGCTCCGACGCCGGCGACCACCCCCGCCGTCAGGAGGAGGAGGGACGAGAGCACCAATCGGCCTGCGAACCACGACGTGCGACTCACCGGACGCACGAGGAGGTTCTCGAGGTGCCCATCGGCCTCTTCGGTCCGCAGTGACGTGATCTGGCCGGCCGCCACCATGCCGACGAACAGCGCCAGCATGAGGAAGGTGAGGCCCAGGTAGGCCTCCACAACGGAGCCGCGGCCGCCCAGGCGCCCGATCGCTTGTTCGATCCCCTTGGATCCGGTGACGTCCCTCGTGGAGGACTCCGCCACCGTTCCGATGAGTACGGAGAAGGCCGCCACCGCGGCCAGCCAGCCGAGCGCCACCGGCCGCATGAGCCGGACGGCGAGTCCCAGGGGAGATCCGAGTAGGGCCAGGTGTGGGGGCGAGGAGTCGCGGTTGGCCAATGTTGCCGCTCCGAGGTCACGAGCGCCCGCGAGATGCAGCGAGGCGGCGGTGACCGCCATCACGAGGACGATGACGGGGATCAGCGCCGCGGGATCGGGGTCGGTCAGCGGCCGCGATTCCTCGATCCAGCCGAGCGGACTCAACCACACCATCCAGTGCAGTCCCGGGCTCGAGTCCGCCACCATCCGGAGGGCGTAGGCGACACCGAAGATCGCCCCGGCCATCGAGGCGGCGCGCCGGCGGGTGTTGGCCAACTGGCTGGTGAGTGCCCCGATGGCGAGGAACATGGCCGCTGCGGCCACCAGGGTGACGGAGAGGTAGAGGCACTGGCCCAGGTCGAACCGGACTGACGGGGCCCGGCCCGTGGCGATCACGCCGACGGCCGTGACCGCGAACAGGGCCAACAGACCGACGCCCAGTCCCGCCATGGACTGGCCGGCGCCACGCCTGCGAGTCGTCTGGCCGGCCAGCAGCAACTCGGTGCGGCCAACCTCTTCCTCGCCTCGCATGAGCCGCGTGGAGGTGAGCAGTCCCCAGATCGACCCGAGGATGCTCAGGATGCCGACGAACCGCCACGACGCGAATCCCGCGACGGTGTTGATGGCCCGAGCCGGTCCGATCAGCGCGTTGATCCCGATGTTCGATCCGAATGCCCGGACCAGCTGGTCCCGGGCCGCCTCGGTCTTGTACGAGGACGTGTAGCCGAATGTCTGGGCGACCACGTAGACGGCGAACACCAGGCCCCACAGTGCGCCGGACCGCCCGGCCCGGCGACACACGAGCGAGGTCATCTGCAACTCCGGGTTGCCTCCGGCCGGCGTGACCAGCCGCGGCACCACCTCCTGGTCCGCCACGACGGTCATGGGCCGATCCCTGTCCCCACCTGAGCACCGATCGGGGCCGGCACGCCGCCGCCGGGCCCGTAGTGGGCCAGGAACAGCTCCTCGAGCGATGGTTCGCGGCTGGTCAGCGTGCGCAGCCCCGTGCCGGCCAGGCGGCTGACCAACGGCCCGATCGGCCCCTGCACCTCGAGATGGACGTGGCGGCCCTCGGTGACCATGCGTTGCACGCCCGGGACGGCGGCGAGGTCGGGCGGCGTGTCGTCGAAGGTCATCTCGACGGTCAGCGTGGACAGGTGGCGCATCTCCTCCAGCGTTCCCATCTCGACGAGCCGACCTTCACTGAGGATGCCGATCCTGTCGCAGAGCGCCTCGACCTCACTGAGGATGTGGGATGACAAGAACACCGTCCGCCCGTCCGCGCGCGCCTCTTGGACGCTGTGGCGGAACGCCTGCTCCATCAGCGGATCGAGGCCGCTGGTGGGCTCGTCGAGCACCAGGAGGTCCGGACGGGTCATCAACGCCGCGATGAGTAGGACCTTTTGTCTGTTTCCCTTCGAGTAGGCCCGCACCTTCTTCGAGGTATCGAGGTCGAACCGTTCGACCAGTGTGTTCCGGTACCCGGCGTCGACCGCGCCCTGGACCCGTCCCAGCAGGTGGAGCGTCTCGAGGCCGGTGAGCGACGGCCATAGATTGGCTTCTCCGGGGACGTAGGCCAGTCGCCGGTGCGCCTCGACCGTCTGACGTTGGCTGTCGAGCCCGAAGATCTCGGCTCGCCCCGATGTCGGGCGTGCCAACCCCAGGAGGAGGCGGATGGTGGTCGTCTTGCCCGCCCCATTGGGCCCCAGATACCCGACGACCTCGCCCTCGGCGATGTTCAGGTCGAGCTCCGAGAGTGCGTCAGTATCGCCGTACCACTTGGTCAGGCCTTCGGTTTCGATGGCGGCATTCGTCAATGGGTCACCTCCGCGTGCACTGCAAGTGTCCGCCGAGGCGGCCGGATCCGCCAGGGAACTAAGTCACATTCCTCGGTCGCGACCTGTGTCGGGACGGCCTACCGGGGTCGTCGGGCCGCCTGGGCGGTCACGACGGCCGCCAGCCTGTCCAGCTGGCTCTCCTGGCCGGCCACGGACCGTTGCGTCCACTCCTCGTCATGCATGGCGTCGATCGTCACCTCCATGGTCACGCCGGTGGCACCCGGCTCCAACGTCATGGCCGTCGCCACCGCGTAGGGCTGTACGCCCGGGACGAAGTCGGCAGTGGTGGTGAAGCCGAGTCGGAGGCACGGCTCGACATCGGTGTACGTGATCGAGACCTCGGTGGCGACCGGCATGCCGTGGTCCGCCATGAAGGCGATCTGGTCGGGTGCTGTTGCCGTCATGGTGTAGGTCAGGCCGCCGGCGACGCGGAGGTCGATGTGTCCGACGGTCACGGTGAATCCCTCGGGACCCCACCACGACTCGATACCCTCGGCCGTCGTCCACAGATCCCACAGTTCCACGACGGTGGCGTGAAAATGCCTCTGGATCGCGATGGTCGGGCGTGCGGATTCACTCATGTCGGCTCCTTTGGGTTGGTAACGGTGGACCCCTGTTGGGTCCGGTCGAGGGCGGCGGCAAACCGATCGAGTCGGGACTCCCAGAGCCCCCGGTAGGTGGTGATCCACTCCTCGAGCTGCCGGAACGGCTCGGGGCGAAGCGAGTACAGCCGTCTGGTGCCCAACGGGCGAACGTGGACGAAGCCGGCGTCGCTCAGGATGCGTAGGTGGCGCGACACGCCGGGCTGGCCGAGTCCGACCACGGCAACGATCTCGTTGACCGATCGCTCCTTGTCCCGGAGCGTCTCGACGATCCTCCTGCGGGAAGGATCGGCGAGGGTCTGGAAGAGATCAACATCCATGAACCAATATATACATGAAGATGTATATATGTGTCAAGGAGCGCCCTGACCGGTGGCGGGGGAGGGCGTGACCGCGTCGTTCGTTCGCCCGGCAGTCTCCGCCTGTGTCCCGTCGAGAGGACGGAGGGGGAAGACGCGCAAAGCGGAGCGGTGGGGTGGAGCGGTGGGCCGGCCGACCCGGCCGCGGGAGCACCGGTGGGAGCGAATAGGGCCAGGCCCGGAACCGGGCGGCGGAACCTGGCTCGACGGGCCTGACCTGTTCCAGTATACGGGTTAGTTGCCTTTGCAACTACGGCCAAAATGAGCGCCGCTGCCGACCGGCTGGACGCCGGCTCCTACCTCCCTTCGACGAGACGGGCCAGGCTGGCCAGGGACGTCTGCGTGCCGGCATCGTTGTCCGCTGCCGGCACGCCGTCGGGGATCCCGTCGTGCACGATGCATATGTCGGTCCCGCCGTCGGCGTCGGAGAGCGTCGTCGTTACGGTCATCACGCCCCGGAGGTCGGGATCCGCCGTCTCGAACTCGACGACCTCGACGACCTGCTCATCCGGGACGATGGCGGCGAAATGGCCGTGGTACGTGTCGGTGTGGGCAGAGGTCTTTCCCGTCGCCGTCGGATCGTCGTAGGTGAGCGAGATGCGGAACGTGCCACCCTCGATCGGATCGAACGAGTGCACATGGCAGCGCATGCCGGCCGGCGCCCGCCAGATGGCTGCGGCCACCGGATCGAGGAGTGCCGCGAAGACGGCGGGGCGCGGTGCCCTGACGTGGTGAGTGTTCCGTGCCGAATACACGGCCCGAGTCTATGGAGATCTCCGGCCAATCTCTCGCCCCGCCCCGCCCCGCCCCGCCCTGCCCTGCCCCTGCCCCTGGCCACCGGGTCGGCACTCGATTGCCGATCCACTAACGTGCCGTCGCAGCTTCGGTGGGCGATCGGGCCGTCCGCTGCGGACGGGCCCCCTCCGGGGCTCGGACGGTCTACGCGTCCCACTGCATCGCCACCTATCGGAGACGGAATGCCAACAGATGAGGCCGACCAGGGCGGTGGCGAGCCGTCCACGGGCAGTGAGCCATCAAGAAGAGATCAGCCGTCGGACCCTCCGAACACATCGACCCCCTTGGTGGGCGATGCAGGGACCGGAACGGATCGGGTACCCGAACAGAGGTCTCGCCGGCTCATCGTCGGAACGATTGCTGGATTGGTGGTCATCGTGGCGGCGACGGTGGCCGGGTTGGCGCTTTCCGGCTCGAGCACACCGACCACCCTCTCTGTCGGTTCGGGAACGGCCACGATCGACTGGAAGCCGGTCTCGGGCGGTTCGACCGGCTTCGGCAACCCTCCCCAACCGTTTACGGGGACGATCGAGGGCATCCCGCTCTCCGGTGTGGCGACGACGCCGGGGGCAAGTAGTGCATCGTCGCTCTCGAATTCCGGCACCGTGCCGTCGACGATCGAGTTCTATCGATGGAAAGGCACGTTCGCGAACAAGCCGTTCGTCATCGGGCTCTTTGCCACCTACCATCCCAACGCCAACGCCAACGCCAACGCCAACGCCAACGCCAACGCCAACGCCAACGCCAACGCCACGGCGTCGTCCTTTCCGACGATCAGGATCACAGGGACCTGGGGCTCGAGGAAGGTCGATGGCCGCATCGCCCCGCCGACCCCGGCACAACTGAAGAGCGGCAAGGGACCCATCCACTTCTATGGCAGCGTCGGCGAGTTCACGGTCTCGGGTTCGGTCGCCGATCCGACAGCCACCGGAAACAGCAGCCAGAAGTCCGGAACGGCAACGTTCACCGTTTCGAAGTAACGGTCTGAGGGCGATGGGATCGGGATCCCGGGTCGACGACCGGTCGTACCTCCACCGGGCGGCACCCGGCGAGGCGTATCCATAGACTGGGAAGATGCCGGAGGCGGGGAGGCGGTGCCGGGCACAACCAGCGCCCCCGTGGGCGGTCTACGAGGCCCTGGTGGAACCGAACCGCGATCCCACAAGGCGGTGGCTGACGCTGTTGGACGACGAAATCGAGCCGGCGATTCTGGAGAGTGACGAGCCGGACCTGGTCGTCTGGTCCTCCCTGTGGTCGAAACGACCCGACGCCCGTCTCCGGTTCGATCTGCCGACCGGGCGGTCAGGGCAGGGTACCGACCTCAGTTGGACGCTGACGGTCGACGAGCCGATGCCGGCACCCGCGTTGCTCGGACACATGCGCAGGCGCATCAATGAACTCATCAATGCGAACCTCAGGTACTCCTTCGGCCAGTGACGGCCAGGCAGACCGGCCTACCGGTCCTCCCCTCGGGGGAAGGCGGCCAGCAAACCCTGGAGCATTCCTCCGTCGACCAGGAGGTCGATGCCGGATATGAAGGAGGCGGCCTCGGAGAGGAGGAAGGAGACGACGCCGGCTGCTTCGTCAGGCCGGCCGAGCCGCCCGAGGGGGGTCTTCTCCAGCATGATCCGCATGACGGGCTGCTGTGCAGCCTCCTGGCGGCCCATCGGGGTGTCGATGAGACCCGGGGCCAGTGAGTTGACCCGCCCACCTCGCCGTCCCCATGTCACCGCGGCCCGGGCCGCCACGGCGATGACGCCGCGCTTCGCCCATGCGTAGCCGATGCCGCTGTCGACGAGGCGTTCGGCCGCAGCGTCGAGGAAGCCCTCGGCGAGTGGCTCCGATACCAGCGACTGCAGTTCGGCATCGATGCCCTGCATGGCCACTTGGTAGGCCGAACTGGAGGAGAAGCAGACCGCAGCCGATCCCGGCTCGACCATCGGCTCGAAGGCGTCGAGCAGCAGCGCGGTCCCGACGAGGTCGACCTCGAGGATGCGACGGACATCGGCCATGGTCGGAGAGACGCCGGCGGCGTGCGCCAGCCCACGGAATGGACCGAGCTCCCGCACCTTGTCTGCGAGCTCTGAAACAGCAGCCGGGTCGGAGATGTCACATGCCATCCCGACGGTGCCCTCGATGTCCGGGATCGCGAGGTCGACGGCAATCAGCTGGTCGGCCGTTCCCCGCAAGGTGTCGACGCACCGTCTCCCCATACCGCTTGCCGCTCCGGTTACAACTGTGACTGTCATCCCGTCTCCAATTCGTCATCGGACATCCCTCCGCCCGTTCGGATCCGGGGGCCGAACGGGTCCACCCAGCCGAAGAGATCCGTCGTGCTACCTCGGTCGTCGCCCGTCCGCGGTCGTCTGACCCCATCGATGGGCAACAATGGGATCGGCCCGGCCACCGCTACCGGCGGTACTCGAGCGATGCGTACCAAACGTCCCGGCCGCCGGGCGTGAGATCGAGGAGGTGCCAGGTCGGGCACAGCAGATCGGTGCCCCGCTGGTCGACGTCGTCGCTCATTCGGGGTGCGCTCGTGTACGCGTGTCGCACCCGACCCCGATCGTCCTGCACGAAGACCGACACCCGTGAATCCTGGTTTCCCTCGGCATCCTCACTGCCGAGGTCGAATTTGAAAGTGCTGGCTCCAGCGGAGAGCAGGCGGATGGCCGACCAGCCCCGCTCGTGTGCATGATCCCGTAACGGCTCCACATCGGCTGCTGCCACGACCACGAAGTCAGCATTCTGCGTGACGTGGTGCGCGATGCCGTCGAATCCGTCGATCCACATCGTGCACATCGGGCAAGGCGATGTCTGGAGCTTGCCGCCCGTAGTCGGGGACCGGGGGACCGGGGGGAAGTGCGCGACGCATGGTGGCCACCTGCTCGCGGTGGCGCATGAGCTCGATCTCCGCCAGCCGTAGGTCCTCCCTGGCCTTCCGGTACTCCGCCGACTCGCTGGTGAGATTGGTGAACTGCATGCCGTGCCACCTCCCGATGGTCCCAGGGTATCCCGGTCGTCATCAGGTGGTCGGCGGCAGATCCGGTCGCTTGTCGCCGTCGGGTGAGACGAGCAGGGCGCCCACGTTCGCACGCCGTGGGGCCCGAGCGGTCAAGGGCCCGACCTGGCGTGCCGATGAATGAGAAGAGGGGCGTTGAACGAATCCGGGAGACGCCATGGACCATGACCCGAAGACCTGCACCATCTGCCTGCGGAACGAACGCCTGAAGTTCGACTCCAAGGGCGGGTTCCACTTCCTGCCCCATGACTCCGACGCCGCCTTCCCGCTCTTCAGGCTGTACCCGATCGTCGCGGAGCGGTAGGTCACCCTGTGCGATCCGGCCGGTAGGCGATTCCATCGGCGGTTGTGGTCGTCGATCCGTCCGGGGCACGCCGGCCGGGGGCAGGGAGCCGACGCAAAAGGATCAGACGGGGAGTCGGGCGGCGGATCCCGACTCGCTCCGTCTGAACGCCGGGACTTCTACCCGGTTCCGGGCGGGTCAAACCGGATTTGTGCGACGTGTCCGAGGTAGGGCCGGGCGAGGGGGCGAGATGGCAGATGGAGGGGGGATTGCGGGTCCCGCTCCACAGGCCCGGCGATTACGCATCGGCACGTCACTCGCGGAACTTGAGCGAATTCTCCAGGGACGGCTCAGGACGGTCCGATCGCCACCGGGACATGTGAATAGCCCGCCACATTGCTCATCGTCACCCGGCGGAGGTCGGTCTCGATCACCTGGTAGCGGGGCCAACGCCTGGCCATCTCGGCGAGGGCGATTCTGCTCTCCATGCGGGCGAGTGCAGCACCCAGGCAACTGTGGATGCCGTAGCCGAATCCGAGGGCCAGGCTCGGCGGCCGGGTGATGTCGAAATCGTCAGGGCGGTCGAAGTGGCGCTCGTCCCTGGTGGCGGAGCCGGTGAGCAACAGCACCGGCTCACGGGCCGGGATGGTCACGTCACCGATGGTCCGCGACTCGAGCATGAAGCGGCCGTTGTACTGGGCCGGCGGGAGATACCGGAGGACCTCCTCGACCGCGCCGGGGATCGTTTCGGGCTGGTCCACGACCATCGACCATTGATCGGGGTGCCGCGCGAACAGCACGGCGGCGTTGCCGACCAGCTTCGTGACTGTCTCGGCGCCTGCCCCTGCCAGCAGGGACAGGAACCCGGCGATCTCGACGTCGTCCAGGTGGGTGACCGCGCCGTCACCTCGTTCGACCTCGGCCTCGATCAGGCTGGTCGTCATGTCGTCGGCCGGATGGGCGCGATGGTCCTGGACCAGTTCGTAGAAGTAGAGGCCCGACTCGAGCCCGGCCGCCTCGGCCTCCTCCGACGGGTGGATGCTGCCCTCCTCGCGGTGCAACATGATGTCGATCCAGCGCCGAATCTGCTGGCGGTCGGCCGCCGGGATCCCCAACATCTCGGAGATGACCTCCACCGGAAACGGTGCTGCCCACTGCTGGACCAAGTCGAAGCCGTCCGAGTCGATGGCATCGGCGAATCCCGAGATGACCCGGTGGACCATGGGTTCGAGTTGGCTCACCGCCCGGGGAGTGAAGACACGACTGACCAGCGAACGCATCCGATCGTGGTCGGGCGGATCCATGAACAGGATCATCTTGTACTCGATGGAACCCGGATCGCTCAGCAGGTGGAGGTCCGTCCCGAAGCTGCTGGAGTATGCCGCCACGTCCTTGTGGGCGGAGGCGACGTCCTCCCAGCGCGAGAGCGCCCAGAAGCCGTAGCGTTCGCTGAAGTAGACCGGGGCCTCGTCTCGCAGCCGTCGGTAGACGTCACTCGGGTCCTCGAAGAAGGTGGCGCTGAACGGATCGAACTCCACCGGTTCTCGCTCCCCGACGGCTCGTTGGGTCGTGGTCATCGGTCCTCCCCCTCCTGGCCAAGAACAAAGGTTCTCACATTCGGGGAGGCGGCGGCGGGGACCGTTGCTGCCGGGGTCGTCGATCCCCCGTGCCTACAGTTGAGCCGGCCGTTGCATGGACGCGGGTACGGGGGAGGATGGGTCATGAAGCTCGACAGGGCGGTCCTCGAGGAATTGGTGGTGTCGCCCGGGGAGCCGGCCGGCCTGAAGGACCGAAGCACCAGCTCGACGGCGGCGAACTGGCTCTCCGGGGACGGCGGAGGCCCCAAGGAGGTCGCCGAGCACGACCTGCACTCTTTCGTGGCCGATCTCCAGACTTCCCAGGAACTCCTGTGGGCCAGCGATACCTACACGCTCCTCGTCGTGCTCCAGGCCATGGACGCCGCCGGCAAGGACGGCACCATCAAACACGTCATGTCCGGGGTCAACCCCCAGGGGTGCCAGGTCGTGGCGTTCGGACCCCCGTCGGCAGAGGAGCGCGGCCACGATTTCCTGTGGCGGTACGGCCGGGCGCTACCCCGGCGCGGCCTGATCGGCATCTTCAACCGTTCGTACTACGAGGAGGTCCTCGTCGTCCGCGTGCACCCAGAAATGCTGGGCCGGGAACGATCGAGTGGTGGAGGCCCCGACCGGCTGTGGAGCCACCGGTTCGAGGACATCAACGCCTTCGAGCGCCACCTCCATCGGAATGGCACCCGCATCGTCAAGATCTTCATGCACGTGTCGAAGGACGAGCAGAAGAAGCGGTTCCTCGGGCGGCTCGACGACCCGGCCAAGTTCTGGAAGTTCTCCTCGTCCGACCTGGCCGAACGGGAGTACTGGGAGGATTACCAGGTCGCCTACGAGGAGGCCATCACCGCCACCGCTACTCCGTGGGCGCCCTGGTACGTCGTGCCCGCCGACCACAAGTATGCGTTGCGGGCCCTGGTGGGAGGGATCCTGGTGGATGCCATCGAGAAGATGGATCTCCGCATCCCCGAGGGCGGGGCCGAACGTGAGCAGCTGTTGAAGCAGGCCCGTGCCAAGTTGTCGGCCGAGTGACGGAGGCCGGCTCCGCACCCGGTGACACGCCACCCCCGGGCAGCGGGGGCCGTATCGGATTCGTGTGCGCCATGCCCATGGAGCTGATGCCGATCAGGCGCGCCCTCCATCTCACGCGTCGGCGGATCGCATCGCTGGACGTGTCCGAAGGGACCCTCGACGGCCGACCGGTCGTGGCCATCGTGACGGGCATGGGGACTTCCCTGGCTGCCACCCGCGTCGGGCAGCTCCTGGACGCGCTCGAGCTCGAGCACGTGGTGGTGGTGGGCATCGCCGGAGCCCTCGACGGCGATGCGGAAATCGGCGCGCTGGTCCGGCCCGAGGTGGTGGTGGACGGTGCGACCGGCACCGAGTTCCGGCCCCTGGTGGGGGCGGACGAGCGCTTCCTGGGGACGATGTGGACGTCCGATGCGCTCATCACCGACCCGGCTGTCCTGGCCGGACTGCGGGCGGACGGGGTGGTGGCCCTCGACATGGAAACGGCCGCAGTCGCCCGGGTGTGCCAGGACCGCGGGGTCTCCTGGTCGGTGTTCCGCTGCATCAGCGACCGGGCCTCCGACGGGGACGTCGACGAGGAGCTCTTCGCCCTGAGCCGACAGGATGGCAGGCCCGACGCCAAGGCGGTGCTCGCCTATGTGGCGAGGCATCCACATCGGATACCAGGACTGGTTCGTACGGCGCGGGCGGCGTCACTGGCCGCCCGACGGGCCTCAGACAGCGCCATCGCCGCGGTCCGTCGGCGACGGACCATCTGACCCTCCGTCCGTCGTCGTCCCGGTGGTCGTCGTCCTCATCGACCGGTGCCACCCTGGCGCGGCGGCACGGGTACCCACATCAGGTCCTCTGCGGCCACGACGTCGGGAAAGATGGCGGCCGCCTCGTCGAGCAGGATCCGCACGTCGGGATAGCGCTGCGAGAAGTGGGTGATGATCAGCAGGCGGGCCCCGGCGTCCCTGGCCACCCTGGCGGCGTCGGCGGCGGTCAGGTGCCGGTAGCGCCGCGCCAGGTGGACGTCGTCGGACGAGAAGGTCGCCTCGCACACCAGGAGATCGGCGTCCCGCGCCGCCGACACGGCGGCGTCGGTGATTCCGGTGTCCATGACGAATGCCATGCACTGGCCTCGGCGGTGTTCGCTGACTTCCTCCAGGTGGACCCGGCGCCCGGCCACCTCCAGGGTGCCCAGGCGCTGCAGCAGCCCGATCGCCTCTCCCCGGACGCCGAGGTCCTCGAGCCGGTCGGGAAGCATGCGTCGGCCGGCCGGCTCCTCGACCCGCCACCCGAAGGTATCGGGCCGGTGGTCGAGGCGCACGGCGGCGATGGACAGCTCGTCGTCCCGGTACACCGTGCCGTCTCCCGTCACCGCCACCGGCCGGAGGTCGACCCGGTCCTCGAAGACCGACGCATGCCGGAGGCGCTCGAAGTAGTCGGCGCCGCTGGCGGGATGGAGGACATGGACCGGGTGGGTCACGCCGTCGAGGGACATCCGTTGAAGCACACCGGGGAGCCCGAGGCAGTGGTCGCCGTGGAAGTGGGTGACACAGATCTGCCGGATCGGCCACACCGAGGCGCCGGCCAGGAGCAGCTGGCGTTGGGTGCCCTCACCGGGATCGAAGAGGATCGACCGACCGTCCCATCGGAGCAGGTATCCGTTGTGGTTCCGGGTGCGGGTGGGCGACTGGCTGGCGGAGCCCAGTACCACCAGCGCCCGGGGGGAGGTCGGGGCGGTACGCCCGACGGGCCCCGGCCCGGCGCCACCGGGGTACCCGTGACCACCGGGAGCCGTGCTCAGCGGTCGCCTCCGACGTGGGCGACGAGACGGTCGAGGAACTCCCCCTGGGCGCGAACCAGGCGCGACCTCGCCCTCGCCAGCGTCATCCATTCCGCCCTGTCGACCTCGGGAAACGACTGCAACACTCCTGAGTTCGGCGGCCACTCCATCTCGAACTCATTGCTGGCCATGGAGTCGAGCGGCACATCGTCGACACGGACGGCCCAGACCCGCACGACCTTCCCGCTGCTCTGCCGTACCTCACCGAGGTCCACCCGGGGACCGACGGGTGCGGGAAATCCGAGCTCCTCGGCGAACTCGCGTTCGGCGGCGACCATGAGCTCCTCGTCTTGGAGGGTCTCTCCTTTCGCAACCGACCAGGCGTGGTCATCCTTGTGGGCCCAGAACGGACCGCCCGGGTGGACCAAGAGGACCTCGACCGGTCCGTCGGTCCCACCTCGATAGGGGAGGATCCCCGCACTGATCTTCGGCATTGCGGCCCCTTCGGTGACGTGTCGGTGGCGCGTGTGGTCAGGTTCCGGTCAGCTTGGACACCATCGGGCCGAGCTCCTCCCACTGGTCGGACTCGATCGACCAGTAGGAGATGCCGTATTCGGCGCGACGCCACTGCAACTCCTCGGTCATCTCGTCGATCGTGCCGAGGAGGGCCAGCGGGATGTGGAGGGCATCGTCCGGGCTGATCCCGAAGTGGGGGGCCATGGCCTCGGCGACGCCGCTGGCGTCGTCGGTCATCATGACGAATCCGATCAACGCGTTGAGCTCGAGATCGTCGAAACGCTCGCCGGCGGCTTCCTTCACCCAGCCCACCTTCTCGCGGGTGCGTTCCGGCGAGGCGTTCGGGGCGGTTTCGGGTCCGCCGGTGCCCTCGCGCAGGTTCACATTGATGCTGACGATGTCTGCGTGGCGTGCGGCAAAGGAGAGCACCCGCTTCCCGCCCCCGCCGATGATGAGGGGTGGCCCCGGCCGCTGCACCGGACGAGGGAGGAGGGAGTGCTCGTGCACCCGGTAGTAGGAGCCGTCCATGGAGAACGGGCCATCGGTCTGCAGCAGCCCCTGGAGCACCAGGACCGCCTCTTCGAACCGCTCCACCCGGACCCGCGGCGAGTCGTAGGCCAGCCCGGCCTCGTCGTAGTCGGTCCGCATCCAGCCCGCCCCCAGGCTGAGCTCGAGGCGGCCCCCGCTGAGCACGTCCAACGTGGCCGCCTCTTTGGCCAGGACGACCGGATGGCGGTAGTCGTTGCCGAACACCAGAGAGCCCATGCGCAGCGTGGAGGTGGCAGCCGCAACCGCGGCCAGTGCCGGCACCGGTGCCAGCTGGTCCCCGAAGTGATCCGGCATCAAGAGGGCGGAATACCCGAGATCCTCGGCGCGCCTTGCCTGGTCGGCCCACGACGAAGCCGTCCCCCCCGGCGCCGTGCCCAACTGGGCGGCGAACCTGAACTTGTGGTCGTGGGCCATGTCCCCATCCTTCCTCATCCCCGCAGGAACGTGCCGGCCTCAGCGCTCTCCGCCGACACGTCCGTGTGTCCGCCGGGCCACCACGGCAATGGCGGCGAAGGCCAGACCGATGGCCACCGCGTCCTCGATCAACCCGGCGCTGAGGGGCGACAGCCGCAGGGCCAAGCGGCGGCGACCCGCCAGTCCGACGAAGGCACCGGCCGCCGCTGTTCCTCCCCCCAGTGCCGCTGTGGCCAGGACTCGGTCACCGGCCGCCGAGGCCACGATGCCGCACGACAGTGCTCCCAGCGCGACCCTGACGGCAAGGCCACCCGGCGCCGTGCGATCGGGGGTGTTGGGCAACTTGTCGACGACGAGCTCGCCAACGGCGGCCGACGAGGTGGCCACCCGGACCCCGTGGTAGCGAAGCGGGCCGGGAAGATCGGGGGCTCGGATGCCGTTCACCACGGCGGCCATCCCCATCTGCGAGCGGAGCCCGGTGGCGCAGCCCAGCAGCACCGCCCCGGCCGCCACCGTTACCGATGGTGACCGACGCACGCCTTCGGGCCGGCTCACGCCGTCCCCCCGCTGCCCAGTTCGTCGATGAGGTCGGCGACGGAGTCGACCACACGGCCTGGCCGGTAGGGGTAGCGGTCGACCTGTGCCTCGGAGGTCACCCCGCTCAGCACCAGGATGGTCTGGAGGCCGGCCTCGATGCCGGCCACGATGTCGGTGTCCATCCGGTCGCCGATCATGACGGTTGTCTCCGAGTGGGCGCCGAGCGAATTGAGCGCCTCGCGCATCATCAGTGGGTTCGGCTTGCCGATGAAGTACGGGGCGATCCCGGTGGCCTTCTCGATCAGTGCCGCCACCGAACCGGTGGCCGGCAGGCTCCCCTCGAGCGACGGCCCGGTGGGATCCGGGTTGGTGGCGATGAACCGGGCGCCGCGCTCGATGAGGCGGATGGCCCTGGTGATCGCCTCGAAACTGTAGGTGCGGGTCTCGCCGAGGACGACATAGTCGGGGTGCTGGTCGGTGAGCACGTACCCCACCTCGTGCAGAGCCGTGGTCAGGCCGGCCTCGCCCACCACGTAGGCGGTGCCCGAGGGCCGTTGCGAATCGAGGAATGCCGCGGTGGCCTCGGCCGAGGTCCAGACCGACTCGGGCGGTATGTCCAGCCCGAGGTTGCCCAGGCGGGCCGAGAGGTCGCGGGCGCTGTAGATCGAGTTGTTCGTCAGGACGAGAAACGGGAGGTTCCGGACCCTGAGGGCCTGGAGGAAATCGTCGGCCCCGGGGACCAGCTGGCCCTCGTGCACGAGCACCCCGTCCATGTCGCACATCCACGAGGTGGGAATCTTCCGGCGGCTCATCCCTCGAGTGTCGCACGCTCGGGGAGCCGCTGCGGCCCGGCATCTCACCCGGGGGTCGACAGCGCACCGGGGGCGGCACGGGGCTCCGGCGCGCGGGTACCCACCCGCCACCCGACCGCGCCGAAGGGATCACCAGCGGTGGCCTACCCGGTGCGGCATGGGCTGAAACGTGCCGCCCGCTACCACCGGCGTCCACGGCGACGACCGCGTGGTCGGGACAGTTTGCCCACCGTGCCTTCGGGTAATGGACCCCAACGCCGAACCATCGGGCGGGGACGCCGATCCCCTGGTCGTCCCCGCTCGAGGTGCGGCTCCTGGGGGCAGGAGCCCGCGCTGGCCGACGGCCATCTCACTCCGAGATGGCCGTCGGTCTCCGGGCATCAGGCCGCGTCAGCCGAGTGGCTGACCGAGTCGCACCTCCCCGGAGCCCAGTCCCGGGACGGCATCACGACGCGCCGGGTCGAGAACAGAGATACTGAGAAAATGGTCGCTCGAAAGAAGGATCCGTTCCTGGTGGTCGAGGAGCTTCTCGACTCGTCGGCCGCGTTGCGGGTGTCGACGCGGGAGACCGAGACGGCGGTGCGCCGGGCCATGAAGAAGGCGCACCGGGGTGAGGATCTGGCCGGTGTCCTCGCCTCGCTCGACCCCGCCAAGACCCGACATTCCATGAACGATGCCCTGAAGGCCGTCGAGCAGGCCCGGCACGCGATGCGTTTGGCGGTCTTCGCCGAGGCCCTCGATCGCGGGGCGTCGATCGGTGAGTTGGGCCGGATCTTCGGCTTCTCGCGCCAGTTGGCCGCCCGCTATGCCAAAGAGGCCCGCCAGGGTTGACCGGAGCCATCCGGGGCGCCGCTCGGCGTCGGGTGGCTCATCCGCCGAGTGGGCTCGGAGGTCCGATGCCGGCGTCGGGGTGTGTTCGTCCCGGTCGGCCCGCGGTAGCCTGCTACCCAGCACGGGCAGTGGTACTGGCTGGGGCATGATCTGGGGGTCGAGTAGCACATGGGCACCGATGGCCGGTCCGTCGAACGGGAGTTCAAGCTGGCGGCGGAGCCGGACTTCGAGCTCCCCGATCTCCGCTCCATCGTGGGTGGGACCCGACGCCTGGCCGACCAACGCACTCGCGCCGTCTACTTCGACACCCCCGACCTCCGCCTGTGGCACCGGAGGATCACGCTCCGTCACCGCACCGGCGAAGCACCCGGCGACGGCGAGTGGACGTTGAAGCTCCCCGTGGTCGATGACCAGCCGACGCTCGATCGGACCGAGCTGTCATGGTCCGGTGCCCGTGACTCGATGCCGAGGGACGCAACCAGGCTCGTCCGCGGGATCGTCCGCCGGGTGTCGCTCGCCGAGGTGGCCGTCTTGGAGGCCACCCGGCGTCGGCTCGTCCTCCGTGACGAGCGGGGGGACACCATCGGTGAGCTCGACGACGACACGGTGACGGTGATCCTGGAGCATGGGGCCAACCGGCGGTTCCGCCAGATCGAGCTGGAGCTCGGTCCCGCCGGTGCGGCCACCGCGGCAGCGGTGGTGCAGGCACTCCGGCGGGCCGGGGCGGAGCCGGATCCCGAGCCGAAGGTGGGAAAGGCACTGCGGATGGCAGGTCGCGGCGTGGAGCCGGTCGGGCCAGCCGGACTCGGCGGCCGGTCATCGATGTCGGAGGTGGTCAGATCCTCGATCGGCACGGCCTTCGACCGGCTCCTCGACCATGACGTCCGTCTCCGTCTCGACGCCTCGGACCCCGCGCCCGAGGATGTGCACCAGGCCAGGGTGGCCACGCGCCGGCTGCGTTCGGATCTGAAGCTGCTCGGAGGCGAGCTGGACCCGATGTGGGTGAAGAGAACCCGGGACGAGCTCAAATGGCTGGGTGGGGTCCTCGGCAGCGTGCGGGACGCCGATGTGCTCAGAGGCTCGCTGTTCGGCGCGGACTCGGTCACCGAGGCAGGGGGCACGCTCGAGCTCAGGGTGGCCCTCGACGAGGAGCGCCGGACGGCCGCGCGCGAACTCCTCGCCACGTTGGAGGATGGTCGGTACCTGACACTGCTGGACCGCCTGCACGCCGGATCGACCACGCCTCCCCTCATCCGATCCGGCCACAAGAAGCGTCACGGTGGGAGGGGTCGGTCAGATGGGTCGGCCCGCAAGGCGCTCCCGTCACTCGTGAAACGTCGGCTGCGGGCACTCCGCCGGACGGTCGGCGGGGCCGGAAGGCACCCGACCGACAGCCAGCTGCACGAGATCCGGATCCGCGCCAAGCAGCTGCGGTACGCCGCCGAGACCGCCGAACCGGTCCTGGGGAGAACGGCCCGCCGAGTGGCGTCCATGGCGGAGGAGCTGCAGACCGTACTCGGCGAGCACCATGATGCCGTGGCGGCGGAACAGTGGTTGCGCCGCCAGGCGCTGACCGGGACCCGCAGCGCCGCCTTCACGGCAGGGGTGTTGGTGGCCGGAGAGCGCAGGGTTCAGCGGAAGCTCCGCCACCGGTGGCGCCCGGTGTGGGCCAGGCTGGACCGCAAATCGGTCCGACGATCGTTGGCCTGACACCAGCTCCCGCGCCCCCGCGGGATAGGGTCGTGCCGTTATGGACGTACGGCCTGCGGCATGAACGAAGGGACGGATCTGGACCGGCATGCCGGCTCGTTGGCCGACGCGTTGGGCGTGATCGAGATGTCGGCCTGGGGAGAGGCGTCCCGCTCCGGCCATCTGGCGCTGGTCGAGCTGATCGCGGCGGTCTGCGCCACCCAGCTCGGCCTGCCTCCGCTCCTCGACCCTGCCGTCGGGGCTCCCACCCGGGGGCGGGTCGGCGATGCGGGCCGGTGGCGCGCCTTGCCGAGCCTGACACCGGGGGACCGAGCCGCGGTGGCGTTCGCCGAGCAGTTCTCCGTGGACGTCTCGGCCGTCACCGACGTCCAGCGGAGCGCCTTCTTCGAGGAGTGGGGGACCGAGGCCGCCACGATGGCGGCCGTCGTCTTCGTGATGGACTTCCTCCCTCGATCGCGGTCGGCACTGGACGTGCTCGGCCGGCTCCTCGATGCCGATCTGGGTCCGACCGGGCCCCCACCTGCCGCCGTGCCCATCTGGGAGGCACTGGACGGGCTGATCCGGACGGTGCCGCGGCTGGATGCCCTGGACCCGGTGACGACCGAGTTGGTCCGCCTCCGCGGTGCCCGCCAGCACCAGTGCCGCCTTTGCCAGTCCCTCCGGAGCCGCCCCGCCGTGTTGGCCGGTGCCGACGAGCCGTTCCTGTCGGGACTGGACGACTTCGAGAACGGGGGCCTGACGCCGCACCAAAAGGCGGTCCTGGGAATGACCGATGCCATCATCTGGACACCCTCCCAGCTCGACGGGCCCGCCCGCCGGATGGTCACCCACGCCTCACCCGAGCAGTGCGTGGAGGTGGTGGCCGATGTCACCAGGAACGCCCTCAACAAGGTGGCGGTGGGACTCGGCGCGGACGCGCGCCCACGTCGAGGACGGCATCGAGCTCTACGACGTCGACCCCAACGGTGACCTCGTGTACGGCCTCACCCTCGACTGATGGCGGCCCGGCGCGTCCGGAACGGGTCCGCACCCGTCCCATGGAGTTGACCGCCACCTCCGGGGGCGACCGGATCCCTGGCCCGCACCCACATGGCCCTGAGCACCGACCCCGCTGAGGAGCTCGAGGTGCCGACCCCGGCGGCGCCGGGTGTCATCGGCGCCACCATGCCCGGAGCCCGGTTCGCGGGAGCGCTCTCCGCCATCGTCCTCGGCGGGCTGGTCCTGCGGGTCGTCTACGTCTTGGTATTCACCCGTCACGACGAACACCGCATCTACGACGCCTTCTGGTACGGGGCCACCGCCAACGAGCTGTCGTTGGGCCAGTTCTTCCGGGAGCCGTTCGGGTTGGCCCCGACGGCGGCCCACCCACCGCTCACCTCCTTGCTCGTCGGCGGTGCCGGGTTCGTCATCGGCCGAGGGACGACCGATCAACTGCTCACGATGGCGGTCCTCGGAACCGTGGTGGTGCTGCTGGTCGGTCTCCTGGGGAGGGCCGTCGCCGGCCCGTGGACCGGTCTGACGGCGGCGGCCCTGGCTGCCTCGGCGCCGAATTTCTGGATGCCGAGCGGGATCCTCATGTCCGAGACGCCGGCCATGTTGTTCATGGCCCTGATCCTCCTGGCGGTGATCCGCCTGCTGCGCTCACCGACGGTGGGAAGTGCCGTGATGCTGGGGGCGGCGTGCGGTGCCGAGGCGCTGGTGAGAGCGGAGCTCATTTTGTTCGTGCCGGCCCTGCTCGTGCCGGCCGTGCTGACGGCGCGTCCGGCGCCCCTGCGGCGCAGATTCGGACTGCTGGCCATCGGCATCCTGACGACGGCGGCAGTGCTCGCCCCGTGGGTGGGCCGGAACCTGGCCACGTTCCCCGATGCGACCACATTGTCGACGGGGGAGGGCCTGGCCTTGCTCGGGGCCAACTGCCCGCACACCTACTACGGACCGCAGCTGGGGTCGTGGAGCGCGGCCTGTGCGGTCTCGGTGACCGGTGCAGACGAATCGGTGGTGTCGATGCGTGCCCAACACGCCGCCTTGCACTATGCCGGGCACCACCTCGGCCGGATCCCCGTGGTGGTGCTGGCCCGGGTCGGCCGGCTGTGGGACTTCTACCAGCCCTTCGTGATGGCGGGCGTGGACGCCAACGAAGGCCGTCCGGTGCCGGCTTCGCTGGCGGGACTCTGGTACTACTACGCGCTCCTTCCGCTGGGGGCGGCGGGGGTCGTCCTCCTGCACCGCCGTCAGATCCCCCAGTGGTTCTTGTTGGTGCCGGCCGGCGTGGTCACCGTGGTCGGCGCGTTGGTGTTCGGTCTCGTACGGTTTCGCGCCCCGTTCGAAGTGTGCCTGGTCGTCCTGGCTGCGCCACCGCTGGTCCTGTCGGCCCGGGCGATCCGCCGTATGCGAAACCGCCGGCGACTGCTCCCGTCCGGAGTGACGCCGGCATGACCGGTGGCGATGACGGGTTCCGGGCGTTCGGCCGGGAGGACTGGGCGGCACTGGCCCACCCGTCGGTGGTGCCCGACGACGAGATAGAACTGGCCGAGGCCGTGGCCGGCGAGGTACGGATGGCCACGGACGAGATCCTCGAGATCTACCGTCCCCTCTGCCAGCTGCTCGACGTGGTGATGACGACGGCCCGGTCCTCGGCCCGGGCCGTCGACGGCTTCCTGGCTGTGGAACCCGGACCGTCGCCCTTCGTCGTCGGCGTGGCCGGCGGGGTGGCGGTGGGAAAGAGCACGGTGGCACTCGTCCTCGAGGCGCTCTTGGGCCGGGGCCGACATCCTCGCTCCGTCGCAGGGCTGTGCACCGATGCCTTCTTGTTCCCGAACGACGTGCTGGAGGCACGCGGCCTGTCCGACCGCAAGGGGTTTCCCGATACCTATGACCACGCCGCACTCGTCGGGGCGCTCGCCTCCATCCGGGCGGGAGCACCGGACGTGGAGGTGCCGGTGTACTCCCATAGCGCCTACGACGTGGTGGCCGGTGCCACCCGGACCATCGACCGGCCCGATGTCGTTGTCGTCGAGGGTCTGAACGTGCTCCAGATCGGGCCTGTCGACACCAATCGGCCGGCGGTGGTCTCCGACTTCGTCGACGTGGTGGTCTATGTCGACGCGGCCGAGCGGGACGCGGCTGCCTGGTTCGAGCAGCGCCTCCTCGGTCTTCGGGGAGTCGCCGGGGACCAGGACGGTGCGTTCCTGCGTTGGCTGTGTTCGCTCTCCGAGGAGGAGGTCCGGGACGTCGCCCGGGTGACCTGGTCGGAGATCAACCTGGTGAACGTCCGCCGACATGTGGCGCCGTCCCGCCGGCGCGCGCACGTCGTGCTCCACAAAGGGAGTGACCACCGGGTCGATCAGGTTCTGGTCCGGCGTCCCTGATCCAGGACGGCATCGGCACCGCCGTTACAGCCGGAACCGTTGGAAGTACTGCCAGATCAGGTCGGTGGCGTTGATCGCGAAGGTGGTGTAGCCGGTCAGGGAGCTGATGGACCGGCTGACGGTGCTCCCCGGCCAGGCATGGCCGCCGCCGAGCACGATGTAGAACTCCACGCCGGTGCCGGACGGGCACGGGTACGTACGCAAGATGATCCGGCTGGCCACCTCGGCGTCGGTGGAGTGCGCACCGCATCCGTCCTTGCGAGCCCAGGCCTTGACGGTGGCCGGGTAGCCGGTGCCGTTCAGATCTGCCGGACGGGTGGTCGTGGTGGTGGAGGCGGAGGCGGGCGCTCCCACTCCCAGAGCCCGGTTGAGCGTCGCCGTCCCGACGCCACCGTTGAAGAACAGGATGGGATCGGCGGTGCCGTGGAAGGTGATGACGGGCACGCGTCGGGTGGTGGGGCACGGCGAGGGGAGTTGCAGGCCGGACACGGCGGCGATGGCCGCGAACCGGTTCGACATGGTGCAGGCCACGAGCGAGACCATGAAGGAGCCGTCGGAGAACCCGCTGGCGTAGATCCGGGACGTGTCGATGCACGAGGTGGACTCGACCTGTCGGAGCATGGCGCGCACGAACGCCAGGTCTGCGTTGCCCGGACCTTGGGTGGTGGTGTCCCAGCGGACGGGGCTTCCGGTGCCGTTGGGGAACACGGCCACGAAGCCGTCCTTTTGGCCCAGGGTCCCGAACCGGCTGGTCGCCGAGTGGATGACGGCACCCTCGGCCAGGCCGTGGAAGTCGACCACCAGGGGGCGGGGGACCGGGCCGCCGCCCCTCGTCGACCCCGTGGTCGGGGTGGGGCTGGGGGTGCCCGGTCGGGGCGTGGACAGGAGCCACCAACGCTGGGTGCCGTCCACCTCGATGTTCTGGCGCAGGTCGGTCACCTCGGGCCCCTCGGAGTGGGTGCACCCACTCGACGGGACGGGTGCGCCCTTGGCCGCGGTCCCATGGGCGCCGACGGTGGGGTCCGACGACGTGGTCGGACCGGAGGCGGCGCCGGAGCTGCATCCGGCACAGGCCAGCGCCACCAGGGTGACGAGGCCGGCGACCGTGTGCGCCCGAAGCGATGACGGGCCAGTTCGAAGTGACGACGCTACGGCACCCACGATCTGTAGCGAAGCACAGAATTCACGTCGACGACTTGTTACGCTGACCTGATGGCACGTGCGAGGCGATTCGGGTGACGGCACTTCTGGTCGCGGCGACCTTCGCGGTGAGCTCCGGTGCCCAGTTCTTCGGCGGGATCATCGGGTTCGTGTTGTGGATCCTGGTCATGGCGTGGATCTACAACATCGCCAAGCGCAAGGGGCGCCATGCCGTGGGTTGGGTGATCCTCGGGTTCTTCTTCTGGTTGCTCGCCCTTGTCCTGGTGGCCCTCCTCCCATCGAAGCGGACGACCGAGTCCTACCGCTGAGCCGGCACCGGCCGCCCACCGAGGGCCGCCGGACGTCCCCTCAGGTGCCTACGCCGACCGCGGGCTCGTCAGGAGTGGCGGCGACGCGATCGTCCGGCGGTGGTGGACCGGGGTCGGGCTCTCCATGTTCCACGGCCGTGCCGAGGGCACCGCGCCGGGCCCTCCTGGCCTCCCAGCGGTCGAGGAGCTTCGAGCCGATGACGAAGGTGGCCACGGCGTAGGCCCATCCGACGAACACGTCGATCACGAAGTGCTCGGCGCCGTAGACGACGGAGAACGCCATGGCCAGAACGTAGAGCGCCAGCACCGCCTTCACCCAGGCCCTCGATCCCCGCCAGAAGAACAGGCAGATCAACATGGGGTAGGCCGCGTGCAGCGACGGCATGGCCGCGATGTTGTTGTCGAACCGGTTGCCCCCGGTGAAGAGGGCGGCGGCCAGATGGAGGCCGACGTGGTCCCACACGATGGGGACGATCCGCACCGATCGTCCCAGGTGGCCGGTCTGGCTGGCCATCCACGGGGGCATGGCGGGATAGAGGACGTAGGTCAGGTATCCCAACAGGGTCAGGCCCACGAACAAGGGGACGAATCGTCGGAACCGCTCGTAGTCCTTCTTCCACAGCACCCCGGCGATCACGAACGACGTGAAGAAGTGTGAGGTGTAGGTGGCCCAGGCTGCGTAGTCCCAGACGTGGAGGTGGCCTGGGTCGTACAGCCACCGCTGGAGGACCAGTGTGGGTGCCACGCCTCCGAAGAGGTGGGCGTCGAACCAGGCCTGGGGCCGGACGAACGGGCCCCAGATCGGGTGGCTCGCATATCCCCGGAGCAGGTCGTAGAGGACGAGCACGAGGTAGAGCGGGAGCCAGTCCCTGACGATCCCGCGCCGCCAGCGGCCGGCATCGTCCAGGCAGGAGACGAACAAGAAGGCGGTGATCCACAACAAGATGACGTCCGAGGAGTACGGCACGCCGGCGAAGTACACGTAGATGCCCGACGTCACCGCCAAGAGTGCCCACCCGATCCGCTTGCGGGGGTTCCGCCCACCGGCCCTACGGATCAGGCCGGTGGGGGACGGGTCACGGTCCGGACCGGCCTGGTCCGGCGGACCGGCGGCGCCGGCGTCGCCAGACCCGAGGTCCGTCCCATCGGACGCGCCGACCCCGTTCAGGGGCGGTCTGTGTGGAGGGATCGGCGGGGTCACGGCGGCTTGTCTCGACAGCGGGTCGTATCTCGAGGTCAGGATGGCATCTTGACAAAGGTGATCTGTTAAGTCAGATTTTAGGGAGAGCGGTGGCAGTCGGCCAGTCCTGGAGTATGCAGCCGATGGCACGACCTCCGCTCGTGACGCATAACTGTCACAAGATTGGCACACAAACGACAAAGAGAAGATTCATGGGCGAGGAGACGAGGGGACCGGTCGAGCGGGTGCACGGGCTGTTCGACGCGCTCGCCCGGGGGTCGCTCGACGAGTTCGTCGCCGGCTGCAGCGACGACCTGGTTCTCACCGTCAGTGGCTCGGGCACGAGGACGACGATGGTGGCCAAGGGCGAGATCGCGTCGTGGTACCGGTCCATGCGCCAACTGGCCGGTACGTCGTACCGGTCCGATGTCAGCTTCGTGCTGACCGAGGACCGCACGCACGTGGTGCTCCTCCGGCACACGCTGATCCGGGCGGGCGTTGCCTACCCGTACGAGACGGTCAACCGGTGCACGCTCCGCAACGGCAGGCTGGCCTCCTGGTTCTCCTACCCGGTCCGACCGTCCGAGTACGCCCGGGCATGGGGGATCAACTCGGGCCTCGAACGCGTCCCGGCGTAGGTGCCCCGGCCTGGTCGCTCCGGATCACCGAGTGCGGTGACTGAACCGGGCCGACCCGCCCGAACACGGCGCGGCCGGCCTTGTGGGCCCGGGCACCGGGGTGGGATGGGTCAAGAAGCGGTAGAGGAGGATGGAGCCCCCCAGCCGACCGACCGGGCAGTACGCCCGCAACCACGCCAGCTGGTCCCGCTCGGCGCTGGTCAGGTCCGTCGCCGACACCGCCACCCAACCGGTGACCCGGGTCGGTGACGACGCCAGGAGCGGGCGGGCGCCGGGCACCGCCGTCACTCCGAGACCCCGGGGTCCGAAGTACGCCACCCAGGGATCCTTTCCTCGGCCCCACACCTGGAGCCGGTAGAGCGATTGGCCCCAGTCGACGTCGGAGTTGGTGGCGACTTCGGATGCCGGCGTGAAGGGCGGCGCGGTCCACGCCAGCGAATCGGGACCGGAGCCGGCCGTCGCCACCACCGCCACCACCACGGCCACCGCCACCACGGCGATCCCCGCCTTGTGCCTCAGCACCACCGGCACCATCGACGACGCCGCCACCAGCCAGAGGGCGATGACCGGAAGCAGGTAGCGGAGACCGATGTCGCGGGGGGCCCCGACGGTGAAGGCCAGAAGGCACAGGGCGGGCAGCACCAGCACCAGCACCGCCCGCCGACGGGTCCCGCGGCCGGCAGCCATCAGCCCCCAGGGTCCGATCAGCAGCACCAGCAGCGTGGTCGGCACCGTCTTCACCAACAGGCTGCCCGGCCAATACCACCACCGGCCGCCGGTCCACGCCACGCCCAGGAGATAGCCCGGCCCGGGGATGGTGTCGTTGGCGGCCAGGAAGCGGATCCCCTCCAGGTACGGCAGCGGGAGGACGACCGACGGGTGCAGCAGTACCCCGGGGTCCAAGGCCGCGTAGACGATCCAGACCGATGCCCACGTCACCAGGACGACCAGACCGCCCTGGTGCAGCGCCGAACCCCGGGACGTCTGGCGTCGGATGGCGACGACGGCGATGGTGGCGATCACGGCCAGGATGAGCCCGGTCACGTCGGTGAGCACGGCGACGGCACTCAACAGACCGACCACGCCGGCGCGGGCCGCGGTCGGCCGTCGGGTCCAGCGCAGGAGGGCCCAGGACCAGCCGGCCACCGCCAGCGCGAACGAGATGTCGAGGCTGAAGAGGTGTCCGAGGCCGAGCACGAACGGCGACGCCAGCCACAAGAGGCCCCCCACCAGACCGGCTGCCCGGCCGAAGAGATCGCGGCCCACCGCGAACAGGACGAAGGCCACGCCCACCGCCTCCAGGAGGGGGATCACCCGCGATGCCATGGTGACCGAACGAAGGGTGCCGGCACGGAGTTGGGCGGCGACGAAGGCGGCACTGTAGACCCGCTCGTCGTTGGTATCCCAGTGGCCGTTGGGCGGTATCACCGGGTGGGTGAACAACACGGGGAGGACCGCCACCACCTTGGGGAGCGGCGGATGCTCCTCGTTGAAGGTGAGATCGTGGTGGAGGACGGCCGCCAGCCCAGCCGCCACGTAGACGGGTTCGTCGAAGGTGGGTGAATCGGTCCAGGCCTCGTGCAGGCCCAGTCCCAAGACGCCCACGGCCACCACCACCAGGGCCAGGAACGGGCCGAGGCCGGCGGCTACGCCAGCCCGCACCCCCCGACCCGCCGGGGGCGCGGGGTCGACGCCGGGACCCGGGCGCGCGTCATCCGGGCGCTGTCCGTGACGACTGGGTATGCGACTGGTCGGGGGCGTGACAACGTGGCGCAGCTTATCCAGGACCCTCGCCCGGCCTGGGGGGATGCGTTCGGCGCCGTCGCACGGGAGGCTGAACGGAGGGGGCGAGGCGGGGCCGCGCGCCGACCGGCCGTCCTGCGGGCGTACACTGGCCAGGTCAACCTCGGTTCGAACGGGTCACGTGATGCCGGCGTGTCGCATTCACCTCGACTGACGGGCACCATGACCGCCAAGTGGTCGGGGGTCCAGATCATGAACACCGAGGACCGCCTCCACCGTCGTTCCTCGCATCCAGTGCCGTTCGGCACCGACCGAGAGACAGACGATGATCATCGAGTGCGAGAGTCCCGACAGCGAGGCATCGAACCAAAGTGCGGCATCCAACCGTGAGGACTTCGCCGAGCTGTCCAGGACCGTCCGGGCCCAGGGGCTGCTGACCCGTCGACGCGGGTACTACGGGGTCAAGATCGGCCTGACCGTCGGCGCACTCGCCATGCTCGGGTCGGCCGCCGCCGTGGTCGGCAACAGCTGGTGGAACGTGGTGGTGGCGGTCGGGCTGGCCTTCACCCTGACCCAGCTCGGCTTCATCGGCCACGACGCCGGCCATCGCCAGATCTGCGCCCAGCGCCGGCACAACGACGCCATCGGACTGGCGGTCGCCAATCTCCTCACCGGGTTCAGCTTCGGGTGGTGGCTGACCAAGCACAACCGCCACCACGCCCACACCAACCGGCCCGACAAGGACCCCGACATGGCCCCGGGCGTACTCGTGTACATCCCCGACCAGCTGGAGGGCCGAGGATGGTTCGGCCGGCTGTGGGCGTCGGCCCAGGTGGTCCTGTTGGTCCCGCTGCTGTTCCTCGAGGCGCTGAACCTCCACGTGGCCAGCGTGGTCTCGCTGGCCCACCGCCGGGATCGCGCCGCCCTCATCGAGGCCGGGCTGCTGGTGGCGCACTTCGCCCTGTTCTTCGTGGCGCCGTTCCTCCTGTTGTCGCCGGTGCACGCCGTCGTGTTCATCGCCGTCATCCAGTCGCTGTTCGGCTTCTACCTCGGCATCAGCTTCCTGACCAACCATGTGGGGATGCCCATGTTGGACGGGGACGACGAGCTCGGCTTCCTCCGTCGCCAGGTGGTCACGTCGCGGAACCTGTCGGGCACGGCGTTCACCGGGTTCCTGTTCGGGGGACTCGACACCCAGATCGAGCACCACCTGTTCCCCACCATGCCGAGGGCGAACCTGCGGAGAGCCCGGCGGCTGGTCCGACCGTTCTGCAACGACCACCGGATCAGCTACGCCCAGCAGAGCCCCTGGCGCGCCTACGGAGACGTCCTCCGCCACCTCCACGCCGCCGGTCTGGGCCGCGTGGTCCCCGTGTTGGTCTGAGCCTCCGACCGACCCTGGGCCCCGTCGGCCCGGTGCTGGTATGGTCGCTGTCACAACAGAGGCAGTGCCTCGGGGAAGCCGGTCGAAGTCCGGCGCTGGTCCGCAACCGTGGGTGACGACAATCGCGTCGTCGCAAGCCGGGATACCGATGTGCCGCTTGGTTGAGTCCACATCCGTCGAGAACAGCGGTGGGGACTCGGTCGGTCACGGTCCCGATTGGGTGCCGGGCATCCGGGTCGTCGCCCGAAAGCGAGCACCAGACCCATGTCCACCAAACGCCTTCTGGCGACGGCAGCCCTCGGGGTCTGCCTTCTGGCCACGTTCGTCGCGGGACCGACGATGGCCCACGCCGCCACCCCCACGCCGACGACCTCCTTCCCCGCCACGGCCACCGCCCGGTCGGGTGCCCAGTGGCTGGCCGGCCAGCTCAACGCCCAGGGCTTCATCCCCTCGACGACCACGCCGGGCCAGGCCGACCTGTCGGGAACGGCCAACACCATCCTCGCCCTCGCCTCGGCCGACGTCGACGCCACCGGCGCCTACGCCGCGCTGGGGTATCTCCAGGCCAACCTGGCCACCTACGTCCCCGCCAACGGGAGTGACGGGCCGGGGCAGTTGGCGCTCCTGATCCTGGACGCCCACGCCCTGGGAGCCAGCCCCTACTCGTTCGGTGGGACGAACCTGGTGGCCCGGCTGTTGGCCACCCAGCAGACGAGCGGACCCGACGTCGGCCTGTTCGGGACCGAGACCCAGGCCGCCGACTTCTCGGCCGGCGGCTACCAGCAGGGCCTGGCTCTCGCCGCGCTGGCCGCCGCCGGCGTGACCAACACCAGCCAGACCGCCGCCGGTGTGGCCTGGCTGGTCGGCCAGCAGTGTCCGGATGGAGGATGGACCAGCCCCGACAACGCCAACAACGCATGCTCGGGCCTGCCGTCCGCCTTCGCCGGACCGGACACCAATTCGACGGCGCTGGCCGTCGAAGGTCTGGTCGCCCAGGGTGCCCTGACGCCGACGGTGTCGACGAAGGCGCTGGCCTTCCTCACCACCGGCCAGGACGCCGACGCTGGATGGTCGTTCTATCCGAACACGGTGGCGACGCCGGGGACGACCGACCCCGACTCGACCGGCCTGGTGATCCAGGCCCTGGTGGCCATGGGCCAGTCGCCGGTGTCGCCGGTGTTCCAGAAGGCGGGTGCCGACCCGGTGTCTGCCCTCGAGTCCTTCCAGATCACCTCGGGAGCCGGTGCCGGTGCGTTCGTGTTCCCCGGACTGACCGGCCCTGACCTGCTGGCGACCTACGAGGCCGTCCCCGCCGCCGCCGGGGTGATCGTCCCGTTCGTGGCGTCCTTCAGTGGCAAGGGCTACTGGCTGGTGGCCTCCGACGGTGGCGTCTTCTCCTATGGTGATGCCGCCTTCCACGGCTCCACCGGGTCACTCACGCTCAACCAGCCGATCGTGGGCATGGCCACCACGCCCGACGGCAAGGGCTACTGGCTGGTGGCCTCCGACGGCGGGATCTTCTCGTTCGGCGATGCCAAGTTCTACGGATCGACCGGGAGCCGGCATCTCAACCAGCCGATCGTCGGCATGGCCACCACGCCCGACGGCAAGGGCTACTGGCTGGTGGCCTCCGACGGCGGGATCTTCAGCTTCGGTGACGCCACCTTCCGCGGCTCCACCGGCTCCCTGGTGCTGAACAAGCCGATCGTCGGGATGGCCACCACGCCCGACGGCAAGGGCTACTGGCTGGTGGCCTCCGACGGCGGGACCTTCAGCTTCGGTGACGCCACCTTCCACGGCTCCACCGGCTCCCTGATGCTGAACAAGCCGATCGTCGGGATGGCCACCACCCCCGACGGCAAGGGCTACTGGCTGGTGGCCTCCGACGGCGGGATCTTCAGCTTCGGTGATGCCACCTTCCACGGCTCCACCGGCTCGCTCCCACTCGTCAAGCCCGTCGTGGGCATGACCGCAACCCCGGACGGCAAGGGCTACTGGCTGGTGGCCTCCGACGGCGGGATCTTCACCTTCGGCGACGCCACCTTCGTCGGCTCGCACGGCGGCTCGCCGCTCAACCGGCCCATCGTGGGCATGGCCCCGGCTGCGCCACTGGGAGGTGCATGAACCGAGGGCGCGTCCGACGGAAGCTGTTGGCTGCGGTGACGATGGTCGGGGCGGCGTCCGCCGCCTTGGTACTCGCCGGGCCGGATGCACTCGTCCCCTTCCGGGACGCGGCCGGCGCCGCCGCCGAGGTCGGGGTGGGATTCGTCCTCGACCTCGGCGGTGGTTCGGCGCCGGTGGTCGGCTGCGTCAAGGTGCCCGCCGGTGACAACGGGTACGAGGCGCTCCAGGCCTTCACCGCCCAGGAGCACATGGCCCAGCCGCAGTACAACAGCGCCGACCTCCTCTGCTCCATCGACGGGGTCCCGGCCGGTGCGCCAGGTGTGTGCGGGCAGAGCGTGCCCGGCGGGTACCAGTACTGGTCGTACTGGTACATGACCAACGGCTCGGGCACGTGGACCTATGCCAGCCGTGGCGCCTCGGCCACCGTCGGCAGCGCCGCCGACGGCCGGGATGTGGAGGGGTGGAGATTCCAGAACCCCGGGCCCGACAATGCGTCCGCGCCGCCGCCCCGGGCCGCTCCCGACTACGCCTCCATCTGCGCGTCGGTACTGGCCGCGCTGACGACGACCACCACCACGGTCCCGCCCACCACCACGGTCCCGCCCACCACCACGGTCCCGCCCACCACCACGGTCCCGCCCGCCACCACCACGAACGCCGCCACTCCGACCACGGCCACGCCGACGGCTTCGACGAAACCTGAACCGGAAACCACGACGACCGGAGCCGTATCGACGGCCACGACGGCCACGACCGGCGCTGCCCTCGGTGCCACGGCGGCCTCCGACGCCCACCCCGACGGCGGGAGCACCACTCCTCTGATCATCGGGGGGCTGCTGGTCGTGCTGTTGGCGGGTGGTGCCCTGATCGGCTGGCGCCGGCGGTCCAGGGCCCCGTGAACCGCGCCCGACCCACCACCCCCACCCGGCGCGGACTCCACCCGGCGGCATGGTGGCTGTGGGCCGGCTGCCTGGCCGGCGCCGCCAGCCGGACCACCAACCCGATCCTCCTGGCCCTGGTGGCGTCGGTGGCGGCGTTCGTGGTGTCGGCCCGTCGGACATCGGCCCCCTGGTCCCGTTCGCTGGTCGTCTTCTTCCGCCTCGGACTGGTGGTCATCGTGGTGCGGGTGGTGATCCAGATCGTGTTCGGCGACAGGCTGGGCGGGCACGTGCTGTTCACACTGCCCGAGGTTCCGTTGCCGTCATGGGCGGCCGGGGTGAGCATCGGCGGTCCGGTCACCGCCGAGTCGATCCTGCAGGCGGCCGTGGACGGGCTCCGGTTGGCGGTGGTGCTGGTCTGCTTCGGCGCGGCGAACTCGTTGGCCAGCCCGTACCGTTTGCTCCGCTGCCTGCCCGCCGTGCTGTACGAGGCGGGGGTGGCGGTCACGGTGTCGCTGGCGTTCGCCCCCGAGGTGGTGATGGCCATCGCCGCCGTCCGTGACGCCCGACGGCTCCGGGGCCGGCCGACCCGGGGCATCGCCGGCCTTCGGGGCATGGCCATCCCGGTGCTCGAGACCGCCCTCGACCGCTCCTTGCAGCTGGCGTCGTCGATGGACGCCCGGGGCTACGGGCGTCGGGTGGCGGTCCCCGCCCGGAGTCGCCGCCTGGCCGGAGGGTCGACGGCGACGGGGTTGTTGATGGTGGTGGTCGGCGTCTACGGCGTCCTCGACCCGGGCTCCCTCCCGGCCGGCGGCGTGCCCTTCCTCGCGGTCGGGGCGGTGCTGGTCGGGTGGGGACTGGGTGTCAGCGGCAGACGCACCGATCGGACCCGGTACCGACCCGACCCGTGGGGCACCCCGGAGTGGACGGTGGCCGCCTCGGGCGTGGTGGTCCTGTCCGGGCTCGTCGTGGCCTCGATGCTCGGGGTCCCCGGGCTCCAGCTGCAGCTCTACCCCCTGCAGGCACCGGCTCTCCCGATCCTCCCCACACTCGGGATCTTGGTCGGGCTGGTGCCGGCTGTGGCCGCGCCGGCCCCCGGTGGGCGCCGGGCCGGCACTGGCTCGGGACCGATGGGCGCACCCACCGCGCCCGCCACGGCCGAACCGGTTGGGCTGCGCTGACGTGATCGCCTTCTCCGACGTCTCGTTCACGTACCCCGACGCCCCGGCGCCGACACTCGGCCGGGTCGACCTGGCCGTCGAGGAAGGTGAGCTGTGCCTGGTGCTCGGTCAGACCGGCTCGGGCAAGACCACGCTGCTCCGGGCCATCAACGGCCTGGTGCCGCACTTCACGGGCGGCCACCTGTCGGGTGACGTGCGCGTGGCCGGCCGGTCCACCCGCGATTTCCCTCCCCGCGAGCTGGCCGACGTGGTGGGAGTGGTGGGCCAGAACCCGGCGGCCAGCTTCGTGACCGACACCGTGGAGGACGAGCTGGCCTACACCATGGAGAACCTGGGCGTCGCCCCCGACGTCATGCGTCGTCGGGTGGAGGACGCCCTCGACCTGTTGGGTCTGCACGAGCTCCGCCAGCGTCCGCTGTCCACCCTGTCCGGTGGTCAGCAGCAGCGGGTGGCCATCGCCGCGGTGCTGACCGCCTCGCCGAAGGTGCTGGTGCTCGACGAGCCGACCTCCGCGCTCGACCCGGCAGCGGCCGAGGAGGTGCTGTCGTCGCTGACGCGCCTGGTCCACGACGTCGGGCTGACCGTGGTGCTCGCCGAGCACCGGCTGGAACGGGTCATCCCCTTCGCCGACCGGGTGGTACTGGTGCCGGGCCACGGTGATCCGCTGGTGGTCGGGGCCACCGCCGACATCATGGTGACGTCACCGGTGGCGCCCCCGATCGTGGAACTGGCCCGGCTGGCCGGCTGGTCACCGGTGCCACTGTCGGTGCGCGACGCCCGGCGGATGGCCGGACCCCTCCGCTCGCGGATCGCCTCCGCCCCGCCGCCGGCTTCGCCCGCGTCGGTCGGGGTCGGGGTCAGCGGGGTCGGGGCCCCGTCCCGAACCGTCGGCTCGGTGCGCCGCCTCACCGTGGCCTATGGGGAGGTGACCGCCCTGGGCGGGATCGATCTGGACGTGTCGGCCGGCGAGGTGGTGGCCGTGATGGGGCGCAACGGTTCGGGAAAGTCGACGCTGCTGGCCCAGCTGGCCGGGCTCCGAGCGCCCACCGGCGGCCGGGTGGAGGTCCTGGGCCAGGCGCCGTCCCGGATGCCTCCTCGCCGCCTGATCACCATGGTGGGCCTGGTCCCCCAGGACGCCGGGGTGTTGCTCTACGGGGAGTCGGTCCAAGCCGAGTGCGCCACCGCCGATCGCGAGACGGGCCTCGACTCGGGGACAACGGCGGCCATGCTCGAATCGGTGCTTCCCGAAGTGCCCCGCGATCACCACCCCCGGGACCTCTCCGAGGGTCAACGGCTGGCGCTGGCCATGGCCATCGTGCTGGCGCCCCGGCCTCCCCTCATCCTGCTCGATGAGCCCACGCGTGGACTCGACTACCCGAGCAAGCACCGGCTCGTGTCCACGCTGCGCAAGCTGGCCGCAGACGGGGTCTGTGTGGTCCTGGCCACCCACGATGTCGAGTTGGTGGCCCAGGTGGCCACCCGCGCCGTGGTGCTGGCCGAGGGGGAGGTGGTGGCCGACGGGGTGGCCCGCGACGTGGTGTGCCACTCGCCGGTCTTCGCCCCCCAGGTCGCCAAGGTGCTGGCTCCCGGGTCCTGGCTCACGGTCGACGAGGTCCGGGTGGCCATGGAGGCCTCCCATGGCGACTCCTGAGGGCCGGCGGCCGCAGGCCGCCGCCATCGCCCTCCGCCCCCGGGCGTCGGTGCTGTTGGGGGTCACGTCGTTGATCGGGGTGGTGGCCTTCTGCTGGCCCCTTTTGATCCACAGCCACGCCGGTGCCAATCTGGCCCACTCGTCGGACGCCCCCTGGCTGTTCGTGGCCATCCTGCCCCTCTTGTTGGCGGTGGTACTCGGAGAGATGGCGGAGGGTTCCATGGATGCCAAGGCCATCGCCCTGCTCGGGATCCTGGCGGCCTGCGGTGCCGCGCTGCGGGTGCCGAGCCCGGGGGTGGCGGGCTTCGAGCCGGTCTTCTTCCTCCTCATCCCGGCCGGTCGGGTCCTCGGGCGCGGGTTCGGATTCGTGTTGGGGGCCGTCACCATCGCCGCATCCGCGCTCATCACCGGCGGGATCGGGCCCTGGCTGCCGTTCCAGATGTTCGGCGCCGCATGGATGGGGTTCGGCGCCGGATGCCTGCCCCCGGTCCGGGGGAGGGCCGAGGTGCTGGTCCTGGCCGGCTACGCCGCGGTGTCGGCCATCGCCTACGGGACGCTGCTCAACCTGTGGTTCTGGCCCTTCGGCGCCGGTACCTCGACCAGTTTCTCCTTCGATCCGGGCGGGGGACTACTGCACAACCTGCACAACTTCGTGTTCTTCGACCTCACCACGTCGCTCGGGTTCGATGTCGTCCGGGCCCTGACCAACGGGATACTGGTCCTGTTGTTGGGCCGGCCGGTACTGGCGGCACTCCGCCGAGCCTCCCGACGTGCGGTCTTCGACGCCGCGGTGGTCTACGACTGAAGTCGGTCAGTCCGTCGGCATCCACTCGAGGATGACGATGGTGGCGTCGTCCCGTAGGCGCCGGTTCTGGAACTCGGACACATGGTGGAGGGTGGTGCGCAAGATGACATCGGCGGACTGCCGCGAGGCCACCGCTTCTTCGACCAGACCGACGAACCGGTCGATGCCGAACAGGGTGTCGTCCACCGACCGCCCGTCGATGACTCCGTCCGAGAACAGCACCACCTTGTCCGAGGGCCGGAGCGCGGTGTCGGCCTCTTCGACCAGGGCCCCACCCAGCCCCCATGGCAGCGAAGGCCTGCAGGCCAGGCGGTCGACGACCCGACCGTCGCGAACGAGGAGGGGCCAGGGGTGCCCGGCGTTGGTCCAGGACAGGCGTCCGGTGCGCAGGTCCAGCCGGGCGAGCTGTCCCGTCACGAAGGACTCGCCACCGAACCGCTCGGCCATCGCCTCGTCCAGCCGACGGTGCATGACGGCCAGTGGCTGGCCCTCGCGCCGGTCGTGCCGGTAACTGCCGATGGCGAGCGCCGATGTCAGGCTGGATCGGAGGCCGTGGCCCATGGCGTCCATGATGGCCACGTCGAACGTGTAGCCGTTGACGGCATGATCGAAGGCGTCGCCGCCGACGTCGTAGGCCGGCTCGATCAGCCCGGTCGACCGCGCCTCGGGAGTCTGGACGTGCAGGGGAGGGAGCAGGTCCCACTGCATACTGGCCGCCAGGCTCATCGACCGGCGCCGCCGCACCATGTTGAAGAGGTCGGTCTGGCGGGCGGTGATCGAGATGACCGCCCCGGCGAGCATCCCCAGCTCTTCACAGCGGGCACGCACGTCACCGTCCCCGGGCCCGTCCATGGTCAACGCCAGCACGCCGGTGCATTCGGACCCTTCGAGGACCGGGACCCAGGTACGGACTCCGGCTCCGGTCGCCTCGGTGACGACCCGGCGCTCGGCGAAGGCCTGTCCGGCGCTGGTTCCGACGACCGGCTGGGCACCCGGGAGGTCGGCATGCTGGTCGCGGTCGGGAACGGGGTGGAGCTCGGTCTGCTCGAAGTCGACCAGGTAGACGACCATGTCCAGGGCGCCGGCCCTCCGGGCCAGTCGATGCATGGTGTCCGTCACATCCGACGGTGCCAATGTGTCGAGGGCCCGCAGGGCCTCGCCGAATTCGGGTGGGTTCACGACCGTCAGCGGCGCCGGACGATGTGGTCGACGAAGGCGAGCTTACGGATGACCCCGGGGGCCAGCACGAACGGGTACAGATCGTCGTGCCCCATCGAGCGGTTGATCTGGTTCAGTGCGTAGGACAGCTCCAGCCAGTGGTCGACCACGTCCCCGAACGAACTGCTGGCATCAGGGCGGGTGGCGTTACCCCCGAGGCCGCCGTGGGGCTCGCCCCTGCCTTCGTGCGACCGGTTCGCCCCGAGCCCGAAGCTCTGGGCCGTCTGCAGGGTGTCCAAGATGTGCAGATAGTGGGCGAAGGTCTCCGCCCAGTCCTCGTAGGGGTGCATGGTGGCGTACCGGCTGATGTGGGTTCCCGTCCATGAACGCTCGCGGTCGTCGGGGTCGTTGTAGTGCAGCTTCATGGCGGCGGCGTAGTCCTCACGGTCGTCGCCGAACAGAGCCCGGCATGCATCCAGCACCTCGGGCTGGTCGACCAGGATCGGCCAGTAGTAGTGGCCGATCTCGTGCCGGAAGTGTCCGAGCAGCGTGCGGTAGGGCTCGTTCAGCTGTTGGCGTAGGTGCTCGCGGTGCTCGTCATCGGCTTCGGCCAGGTCCAGGGTGATGACGCCGTTGTCGTGGCCGGTGATCACCTTGGTGGCCGAGCTGGAGAGGAGATCGAAGGTCAGGCCCCGGCCGGCTGATTCGTCCCGTGGGGAGACCGGGAGCCCGAGTTCGGCGAGCTGGAAGATGAGCCGGCGCTTGGCCATCTCGCCCCGGACCAGTTCGGCCATCCCCTCGACGTCGTCGTCGGCCGGCCGGGTCCGGGTCAGCACGCATGACTCGCACATGGCGCCGGACCCGGCCGGCACCAACCAGTTGCACCCGGTGACCCCGCGGGTGGCGCATCGCTGCCATGCCCTGACCGGGTTCCCGAGGTCGACCAGATGGTCGGGGGCCACCTCGGTCAGGGCGACCACGTCGCGGCGCTGATGGACGTAGCCCAGGGGCGAGTCGCAACGAAGGCACCGATCATTGTCGAAGAACACCAGCTGGCCGCAGTTGTCACAGGAAAAGACACGCAATGGTTACGCCATTCGTCTCGGGGGTGGGCTGTCCGTGGGGCGCCTTCCGACCGTGAGGTGCCCGGGCATCACGGTAGTCGGCCACCACTCGACGTCCGGCCGGTCCGGCTCGGGCTCCGACCCCGGTGCGACCCCGGAGCAGAAGCCGCCGGGCCCGTCGTGTGGCGTTGCCCTGCGAACAGGTGTTCGTATAGCATCGGACCGATGGGAGCGCAACAACCGTCGTTGTTCGACTGTGGTGAGGATGTGGGATTTCGTGCCCTCGACGTTGAGTTGGAGCACGTGGAACTGGGTGAGGGGGCCTGGCTCGACGTCCGGAGGCGCTGGATGAGCCGACCCGAGCTGCTCTTCGAGCGCCTGATCACGTCGGTGCCGTGGCGGTCGGAGCGTCGGCGGATGTACGACCGGACGGTGGACGTGCCCAGGCTCTTGGCCTTCTATGACGAGGGCGACGAGCTGCCGGACCCATCCCTGGACGAAGGCCGACGGATCCTGGCCTCCCACTACGGGGGCCGTTCGTGCGGGGCCCCGTCCACCACCGGCCTGGCCCTCTACCGCGATGGCAACGACAGCGTGGCCTGGCACGGAGACACCCTGGGGCGGGATTCCGACTCGGACACGCTGGTGGCGGTGATGTCGTTGGGGGAGCGGCGGCGGTTCCTGCTGCGACGCTCCGGCGGCGGCGCCGCGCGGCGCTTCGACCTGGCGGCGGGAGACCTCCTGGTCATGGGGGGGAGCTGCCAGCGGACGTGGCAGCACTCGGTACCGAAGTCGGTGCGTGTCGGGGCGGCACGGATCAGCGTGCAGTACCGGTCCGCCGGGGTGCGCTGACCCGGGTTGGTGGCGCCGGAGGCGGGTAGGGGAGCCATCATGCGGCTCGACGTGACCAGGCCCAGCCACGGCCGGTGCGCCGGCGCTACTGTCTGCTCGAACGAGACGACCACCCCGTTGCCCGGTGGCCCGGGCCGAACAGGAGCGTGACCGATGGCCCAGAGCGCCGGCCTCCACGAACCCCAGGACAGCCTGTCGGACGAGACCATCGACCGACATCGCGCCATCACGTCCATCCAGGAAGAGCTCGAGGCGGTCGACTGGTACGACCAGCGGGTCGAGGCCACCTCCGATGCCGAGCTGGCCGGGGTGCTGGCCCACAACCGCGACGAGGAGAAAGAGCACGCCGCCATGACGCTAGAGTGGCTCCGTCGCCACGATCCCACCCTCGACCGTCATCTGCGCACCTACCTGTTCACCGAGGGGTCCATCCTCGCCCTCGAGGATGCTGCGGCCACGGACGGGACGGCGCCCGGCTCGCTGGGGATCGGCGACCTCCGGGGCTGACCGGGACTGATACCCGGTCTCGGATCGCCCAGGCCTGCGGGAGGAGCTCCTCGGCGGCCCACGAACCGTTCGCACCCGACCGGGGCGCCACCGGGCTGTGCCGGTACCGGTCCGGTCAGGGCCGGGCGACCGACCCGAACAGGTCACCGCGGGCGGCCACTCGCTCGAGGACCTCCGGGGCGGTGAACGTCAGCGCGGCCGGGTCCTCGGCGTCGGCGCAACGCTCGACCTCGTCCCAGGTCACGGGGGTCGATACGGTCGGTCTTCCGCGTGCTCGGAGTGAGTACACCGCCACGGTGGTCTTGGCCGGATGGTTCTGGCTCCAGTCGATGAGGACCTTCCCCCGCCGCAGTGCCTTGCGCATGTTGGCCACCACCAGCTCGGGATGGGAGCGCTCGAGCTCGGTGGCGATGTCACGGGCGTCCGACCGGACCTTGTCCCAGGTGGGCCGACCCCTCAACGGGGCGTAGACCTGGAGTCCCTTGGACCCGCTCGTCTTGGGGAAGCACGCCAGCTTCCGGCGCTCCAGCGTGGCCACGATCAGTGCCGCCACCCGGCAGCACTCGACGACGGTGGCACCCTCACCGGGGTCCAGGTCGAACACCATGTGATCGGGCGGTCCAGGCAGCGCCCGTCGCCTCCCGATCCGCCACAGCGGGACGTGGAACTCGATGGTGGCCAGGTTGGCCGCCCACACCAGTGTGGCCAGATCGGAGACGACGCCGTACTCCACGGGATCGCCGCCCTCGGACGTGGGCACTGAGACGCGTCGTACCCATTCCGGCGCGTGCGAGGGGATGTGCTTCTCGAAGAACGAGGACCCCTCCACGCCATCGGGGTAGCGCTTCATCGTCAACGGCCGGTCACGCAGATGGGGCAGCATCACCGGGGCGATGCGGGCGTAGTAGTCGAGCAGCTCGCCTTTCGTGAAGCCCGCTTCGGGGTACAGGACCTTGTCGAGACGCGAGATCGTCAGCTCCCGGCCGTCGACGGTGGTCTTGGTCGGACCGGCTCCGTCAGGGCTCACGGGCCACCTCGGGCGCCGACTTGTCCGCCCGCAGCCCCCGCCACACCGGGTGCCGGAACCGACCGTCCGGGGTCCATTCGCTGAACCGGACCTCACCCACGACCACCGGCTCCACCCAGGTCATCTGGCGCCCGGCCTCCGGCGGCAGCGGCGACCCGAAGGGGCTGGTGTCCCGGACCAGCGGCGTCAGCACGCCGAGCACCTCGGCCAAGGAGGCCCGGCTGAACCCGGTTCCCACCTTTCCGACGTATTCGAGGGGCCCCTTCCGGCGTGCGGGGATGCCCAACAGGAGCGAACCGAACAGCTCCCGCCGGTTTCCCTGCCCCGGCGTCCAGCCCCCGATGACGACCTCCTGGGTGCGCTGGGACTTCGTCTTGATCCAGTCGTGGCTCCGCCTCCCGGGTTGGTAGTGCCCGGCGCGGCGCTTGGCCACCACCCCCTCCATGCCCGCCCCGGTGGCGATCCTCATCACCTCCTGCCCGGACTCACCGGTGAACGACGGGGTGACGGCCCAACCCGGACCGGCCAGATCGAGCGCTTCGAGCTGACGCCGACGCCGGTCGTAGGTGTCGTCGAGCAGTGACCGCCCGTTCAGGTGGAGCAGGTCGAACAGGACGACACTGACCGGGTACCGATCGGCGGCGCGGCGGACGGCCGGGGCCGAACTCACCTGGAGGCGGTGCTGGAGGTTGGAGAATCGGGGTCGGCCGTGCTCGTCCAACGCCACCAGCTCGCAGTCGAGCAGGACCTGGTCCGAGCCCACCGCCTCACCGAACGGGCGTAGTTCGGGGAACGAGCCGGTGATGTCGTGACCATTGCGGCTGACGGCCCGGGCACGTCCACCGTCGACCCATACCAGCGCCCTGACTCCGTCCCACTTGAACTCGAAGGCCCACCCGCGGCCGCTGGGGATGGCGCCCGCCGTGGCCAGCATGGGGGACAGGTGATCGGGGAGCGGGGCGAATCCGGGCGGCGGCGGGTCCATCCGGTGGATCATCCAACTCGAGCCCTTGGTGGGGAACAGCACGAACGTTCCCTCCACCCTCCCCCCATGCAGGACCACCTTGATCTCGCGCTCGGTCCACTTCTCCGACTCGTAGGTCCCGTGATCCCAGATGGTGACCTCCCCGCCGCCGTACTCACCGGCGGGGATGGTCCCGCTGAAGGTCCCGTACTCGAGGGGATGGTCCTCGGTGGCGACGGCGAGGTGGTTGTGCCCGGTATCGGTCGGGACACCCTTGGGCAGTGCCCATGAGACCAGGACGCCGTCGTGCTCCAGCCGGAAGTCCCAGTGGAGTGAGGAGGCATGGTGCTCCTGGATGACGAAGGTGGGGCTGCCCTCACCGTGGCGGGCCTGTGGCGCCGGACTGTCGGCCGGCATGGGCTCGGGAGTGGCATCCGGGGCCCGCTTGCTTCGATAGCTGTCGAGACGAGTGTCGGCCACTTCCTGGTCCTTACCCGCCGGGCGGCCACCCACACCCGCCCGGTCTTCACGGTCCTCCGAGGTCACCGGCACAGTAACCTGTCGGCAGCTACTGGGCATCTGCTGCCGATGGCTCGGGCGTCGGCCTGTGTGACCAGCGCAATTGACGGACATCGAGGGTGTCGGCCGTTTCAGGGCCGGTGCAGTGCCCGGAGGTGCCAATGCCCGAAGGGGCGTACAGCGACACCGACGGTTCGACGGCCGATTTTCGGCCGATGACGAAAGGACCCACGTGGAAGAGACGTTCGAGAGCTCAGTGGAGCACGGCAGCGGATACACGGTGGTCTCCGTGCGCGGCGAGGTCGACGTAGCCACGGCTCCGGCCCTGGGGGGCCGGCTCGACGAGGCCATCGGGCAGGGACCGCCCGTTCTGGTGGTCGACCTGCTCGGGGTGACGTTCATCGACTCCACCGCCCTCGGGGTCTTGATCGGCGCCAACAAGCGGTGCGAGGAGGTCGGTTGTTCGATGCGCCTGGTGGTCGCCGAGCCCCGTATCGTCAAGATCTTCGAGATCACCGGGCTCACCGACATGTTCGCCATCCGGGCCACACGCGACCAGGCGGTGTCGGGATGAGCCCGGCCGGGCTGACGGTGGGGTCGGGCCGGTGACCGACGTGGTGGAGCTGACCCTCCCGGTCAAGGCGGACCTCGTCGTACTGGCTCGATTGACGGCGGCGACCGTGGCGTCGCGGCGAACTTCGACATCGAGGAGATCGAAGATCTCCGACTGGCGGTCGATGAGCTCTGTGTCTCACTGGTGCGGGATCACACCGATGGCAGGCTGGCGCTTCGCTTCAGCCGCGACGAGGACCAGATCGAGGTGGAGGGGCGCTTCCTGTCCCTTCCGGGTCGGTCGGGTGAGGGGCCCATCGGGGGGGCCGAGGGCCTCTCCGAGCGGATCCTCGATGCCTTGGTCGACGAGCACGGTTTCGACAATGTGGAGGACCAGCCTCGGGCCTGGTTGCGCAAACGGCGGGCTCGGCAGCAAGCCAGATGACATCGCCGGTCCAACCCAGCAGGCCGTCGCGCGAGAAGTTCGAGGAATTCGCTCTCACCGGTGACGAACGCCTGCGGAACGAGTTGGTCGAGGCCCATCTGGGGCTGGCCCATCAGCTGGCCCGGCGCTTCTCCAGCCGCGGGGAGGCGTACGACGACCTTGTGCAGGTGGCGTCACTGGCCCTGGTGAAGTCCGTCGATCGGTTCGACCCGGACCGGGGCGTGGAGTTCAGCACGTTCGCCACCCGCACGGTGATCGGCGAGCTCAAGCGGCACTTCCGGGACAAGGGCTGGGCCATCCGGGCGCCCCGCCGCATCCAAGAGCTGTACCTCGAGCTCGGTCCCGCCATTGAATCGCTCACCCAGGAGTACGGCAGGCCCCCGACGGTGGGGGAGATGGCACAGTCGATCGGTGCTACCGAGGAGGCGGTGCTCGAGGCGATGGAAGCAGGCCAGAGCTACCGGACCACCTCGATCGACGCCCCCGACCGCCAGGAAGGGACGATCGCCACGAGGCTCGGTGACGTGGATGCCGGCTATGTGGGCACCGAGGACCGCATGCTGCTGGCCATCTCGTTGACCCACCTTACGGAGCGGGAGCGGGTGATCCTCAACCTGCGCTTCGTCGACGGGCTGACCCAGTCGGAGATCGCCGATCAAATCGGGATCAGCCAGATGCACGTGTCCCGCCTGCTCGCAGCCAGCCTGGCCAAGCTCCGGGAGTCGTTCGCCAGCGAACAGTGACCGATTCCACTCCGTCTGCCGGTGTCACGCGAGCGGGGGGCGACCTACCCGGGGTGGCCGGGTCGGAAGGGTGGCGAGTTCTTCAACATCAGGAGTCCATGGGGGCGCCCGGAACCGCCAGCGGTCGGGCTCATCAAGAACGCCTCGTGATCACCCACGCTGAACCGGTCGAGCACGTTGCCCTCCAGCCAGGCCGCACAGTCGTCCAGGATCGGGGCGCCGCTCGCCCCCTCGGACCAGCCGCAGTGCTCGAACTTGTCGACCGTGTCGCCCGTGGACTCGGCGAACAGCGATGCCAGTTCGGTCTGGTCCTCGCCCAACAGGTGGATGGCGATGCCCGACGATCGCTCACCCACGAAGAAGGTGTGGTTGAGCTTCGAGAGGCACACCAGGAACCGAGCGGGATTGAGGCTGCACTGGGTGACGAATCCGGCCAGGCATCCGCTTCTCTCTCCCCGGGCGGTCCCGACGGTGACCACGTAGAGCGGGGCGTCGAGTCTGGAGATGAAGGCATCCATGGCCGGCCCGACCGCCTCGCCGACCGGGCCTCCCGTCGTTGCGCTCACCGGGGATGGGTGCCTATGAGCCGGATCGAACCGATGCCACGACGTCCTTGGCGCGATCGATCACGTGGGTCACCACCTCGGGAACCAGATGATCGACCGGTCCGTCGGGCAGGCGGGGGTGGGGGAGCCGGGGTGCGTCCCGTCGGACCTCTTCGAGTTCCCCTCCCAGCTCGACGAGGCGCTTGCGTCCGAGGGCGGCGCGAACCTTGGGGAAGAACTCGGCCTCTTCCTCGTCGACGTGATGACGGACGCCCTCGATCAACACGGTGACCTTGGCGGCGAAGCGCTCGTCCCGCGGGTCCAGGCCGACCAGCTCTTGCAGCTGCCACTTCACGACGTGGTGCTCCTCGACCGCCTCCATCACGAGGTCGTGTGCCGACGGCACCTCGCGCTTGGCCGCGGGATAGAGCACCTGTTCCTCGACGAAGGCGTGAGCGGACAGGTTGGCGATCATCTCGTCGACCAGCCGCCGCCTCGTCTTGTGGGCCGAGTCCCCGGACCGTTCGAAGGAGCGGAACAGCGTCTCGACGGCACGGTGGTCAGCCTTCAGCAGGACGATGGCATCCGACGTGCGGCCCGGCGTCCGAGCGCCGGTCGCCCGTGTGCGTGAGGAAGGCTTCGCACCGTCTGCGGACCTCGCCACGGACGTCTTGGCGCGTGATGCTGCCCGTGTGTTGGTGGATGTCATGGCGATCACCGCTTTCTGTTGGGGCCGTCGGCCTCGGACGGGACTAACCGGGTGAACGGGTTGGATACCCGACGGGGTGATGCCGAAACCCGGCAGGTTGTGCATACTTCGCGCCCATCGGGGGATAGTCGGAGCCACGACTTGTGTTCCCGATCAAAGGAGTGCCGCGCCATGAAGAATGTCTGGAAGGGAATGATCCTCGGAGCACTGGCCGGCGCCGTAGCCGGCGCCGGCCTCGATCGGCGGGCGGGGCGCGGCGCCCGCGCTGGCGGGTTGCCACCGGTGATGGAGCAGGTGCCATCGGCCGCCCGCATCCGTGAGGGGATCGCCGATGTCGCCGACCGGGTGCGTGACGCCGACGTGCCGTCGACGGTGACCGATGCCGCCGGCGCCGTGCGCCACAAGGTCGAAGGCGCGGTGGCGGACTCGAAGGCGGCCCAGGCGGTCCGTGAAGGGGCGGGCAAGGTGGCGGCGTCCTCCGGCGAGCTGGCCGACGTCGTCCGGGACAAGGCAGGGAAGGTGACGGCCGCCAGTGCCGACGCGGTGACGGCGGCCCGATCGAGCCTGACTGGATCGTGAGCGGAGTCGACCGGGTCCTTGGGCCCGTCGACCGTTTCCAACAACGTCATCGATCGCTGGCGTTCCCCTACGGGGTGATCAAGAAGTTCGGGGACGACCGGGGTGGATCGCTGGCCGCCCTGTTGGCCTACTACGGGTTCTTGTCGTTGCTGCCCCTGTTGCTGCTGTTGGTCACCGTGCTCGGGTTGGTGGCCGGCGGCAGTTCCTCGCTCACCCACCGGGTCGAGACGTCGGCGCTCTCGCAGTTCCCGATCGTCGGGAACCAGCTGGGCGCCAACATCCACGCGCTGCACAGTCGCAGCACCGTGGGACTGGTGGTCGGCATCGTCGGTCTGATCTGGGGATCCCAGGGCATCGTCCAATCGGGGCAGCACGCCATGGCCGAGGTCTGGAACGTCCCCGGCGCGGCCCGCCCCGGCTATCTGGCCCGGCTGGGTCGTACGGTGGCCACGCTGGCGTCGGTAGGGGTGTTCCTGCTGATGAGCACGGCGTTGGTCGGTGTCCTGGCCTCCGGCTCGCGCTCGGTGGCGACGGAAGCGGCCGGTGCGGTGGTGTCGCTCGCGCTCAACGTCGCCCTGTTCCTGGTGGCCTTCCGACTCCTCACCCCCGGGCAGGTCCCCTGGCGACCTCTGCTGCCGGGGTCGGTGGTGGGCGGGATCGGGTGGACGGTGCTGCAGTACGCCGGGGGCGCGCTCGTCGAGCACACCCTGAAGAACTCGAGCCAGGTGTACGGGTTCTTCGCCGTGGTGCTCGGACTGCTGGCCTGGATCTACCTCGGAGCCCAGCTGACTCTCTACGCGGCCGAGGTCAACGTGGTCAAGGCCAGGCACCTCTGGCCGCGGAGTGCTCGACCACCCCGCACGCCGGCGGACCGCCGTGCCCTGGCCGGCATCCCCTCGGAGGGGGAGCGCACGGAGGCCCCTCCGGTGCGGTTCGACCGGTCGGGCCGCGACGCCGATGTATCCCCGGCAGGCGACCGGGCGACGAGCCGGGGGGTCGACAGGCCGACGGCGGTGGAGGGCACCCCCGAGCGCGTCCCGACCCGTTGATCAGGCCAGCTCCACCGGCAGCGTGCGATCATCGGTGGGCAACGCACCGGCGACGGTTGCCGTGACCTCGAGGAAGTCGAACGTGGCGATGCCCTTGTTGACGGAGGCGAAGGCGGCATCGGCGGCGTCGCGACCGGTGGCGATGCGGACCATGGCCGGGCGCGGCGCGAGGTCGGTGGCGTCATGGGTGATCCAGCGGCCGTCCTCGAGGGTCTCGAAGACGGCGTGGAAGTCCATCGGGTACAGGCCGGGGGCGTAGACGGAGGCGAAGCGGGCCGGGACTCCGATCGCCCGGCACAGCGCGATGCCCAGATGGGCGAAGTCACGACAGGTCCCCACCCCCGTCAGCAAGGTGTCCTCGGCCGAGTCGTGGACCGAGCTCGACCCGGCCACGTAGCTGGTCCGTTCACGGATCCACTGGGTGATGGCTTCGACGCGGCTGCGTACGGTGGATCCCATCCCGAACTCGGCCACGGCGAACCCGACCAGATGGTCGGACGGGCAGTACCGGCTCGGTCGGAGATAGACGAGCCGGGCATAGTCGAGTGTCGGGTCGAGCTGCCCGCGCGGTCCCGACGAGTCACCGGCGATCTCGGAACGGTAATGGATGGAGAGCCGTCCGGTGAGGGACTGGACCAGGTGGACCCGCGCACCGTGGGGTCCGTGCAGCTCGACGGTGGTCAGCGCCGGCTCACCGTCGGTGCTCACCTCCAACCGCTCCGTCACGACCGGGCCCGCCGTCTCCGACGCCACCAGCTGCAGGACCACCTCCGAAGGTTCGATCACGTCGAAGGCGAGCTCGCAACTGACCACCCGGACCCCGGCCGGTCCGGGTGCGAGGTCGGGCATGGGTGAGGTCCCGAACTCGCTCATCATGCACTGTGGCACATGCGATGGGGGTCCGCGAACCACGAGGTCCCGGTCGGAGGCCTACAGACGCGAGTAGGCACCCGCCTCCACGTCGAATCGCTGGGCGGCTTCGGGGGTGACCGACGGTCGGGTGAGCCGGATGGCGGTCAGGACGTCTGACGGGTCGATCTGCTCGGATCCGCCGCCGAGCGCCCGGTCGAAGGCCAGTTGGGCACTCCGCTGGGCCACCAGTGCGAAGTCGGCCGGCGTGAAGCCGGCGGTTCGTTCCGCCACCTCCTTCGGGTCACCGTCGGGGAGGAACTCCGCCGCCAGGTCGGCACGCTCGGCTTCGTCTGGTGCCCCCACCGGGATGATGAGGTCGAACCGGCCTGGGCGCAACAGGGCCTGGTCGATGGCGGCCACCGAGTTCGTGGCCATGACCATGAGGCGCTGGGGGCGCGACTTGAACACGGGGATGGCCTTCAGGAGTTCGTTGACCAGCGGCTGACTGTCCAGCCGCTCCGACCGGTCAGAGGCGATCTCGTCGGCCTCGTCGATGAAGCAGACCAACCGGTCGACCTTGCCCAGGTCCACCAGCGCCTCGTGGAGTGCCCTGGCCCCCTCGACACCCTGTCCCAGCAGCGAGGGGTGGAGCTCGACGAACGCCCAGGAGAGGCGGGAGGCGATGGCCCGGGCGAATGACGTTTTGCCTGTCCCGGGGGGTCCGAAGAGCAGCACGGCGGCCGGCGGCACCAGCCCCAGCTTGTCGGCCAGTTCGGCGTGGGCCAACGGCGCCACCACGCGACGGTCGAGGATGCCTTTGGCGGCGGAGAACCCCTTCATCGACTCCCACAGGCCACCGCCGGGCACGTGGCCCCCGAACCGCTCGACGACGGCAAGCTCCTCGGGCACCATCGACGCGTCCCGCACATACAGGTGCAGGCCGTCCAGGTGGGTGAATCCCTGATTGGAGAAGGCGAGCTCGCCTGCCTGCCCCGGGTGCACCAGGGCCACCAGCCTCCTCGCCCCCCGGTGCATGATCTCCTGGTCCATCTGACGGAGGAGCGCCGAGCCGATGCCCTTCTGGCGCCATTCGGGATGCAGTGCCAGTGCCATCAGGTGGGCATCGGAGCCGCCGAGCCGGGCGACCACCACACCGACCAGGCCTCGGGGGGAGACGGCGACCACCGCAGGCTGGTGTTCGTGGAGCGCCTCGACGACATCGCTACGGCTGTACGCGGCCCCGATGGCCGTGCCGGACATTTCGATGAGGCGGACGATCTCCTCGAACGGGATCGCCGGGTCGCGGTAGTCGAGCGTGAGTGCACGCCAGTGGTCAGTCACGAACGGCTCCTTCCCTCGGTGAGGGATCCTACTTGCACGTGCGGTCCGGACGCCCCGGTGGACCGGTTGACCCCGGCCGATCCGGAGGCCCACACTGAGCGGGGCCCAGAGTGGGCCGGCAAGGAGCCGATCACATGGGAACCTGGACCAAGGGCGAGATCGAAGAGGCGTTCGAGGACTACCAGCGGACGGCCGCCGAGGCCGGTCGGTCCGGCGACTGGCGACCCTGGGCCGACCTGTTCACCGAGGACGCCACCTACATCGAGCATCACTACGGCACGTTCCGCGGGCCCCAGGCCATCTACGACTGGATCAGCGGTTGCATGTCCGAGTACCCGGGCTCCGACATGCCCGAGTTCCCCATCGAGTGGCACATCGTCGACGACGACCGCGGCTGGGTCGTATGCCAGGTGTGGAACCGGATGCGGGACCCCGGGGACGGCACCATCCACCAGGAGTACAACTTCACCTTGCTCAAGTACGCCGGCAACGGAACGTGGTCGTACGAGGAGGACATCTACAACCCGATGCGGTTCGGCGCCATGGTGGCCGGCTGGGAGGCGGCCCGCGCCGCCGTCGGCTGAGGGGCGGCGCCACCAGCGGCGGCCCGGGCCCTCGACCGACGGAACGGCGGAGCGACGAACGCGGTGAGGTGGCGCTACGGTGCAACCGTGGACGTTCGAAGACTGGGGAGGACCGGCCACCGTTCCTCCCTGGCCATCCTCGGAGCTGCGGCGTTTTGGGACTCGGATCCCGATACCACGGCGAGTTCGTTCGATCTGGCGCTGGCCGCCGGCGTCAACCACCTCGACATCGCTCCCCAGTACGGCCGGGCCCAGGCGTTGGTCGGTCCCCTCATCCCGGCGGTGCGGGACCGGCTGTTCGTCGCCTGCAAGACGCTCCGCCACGATCCTGGCGGAGTCCGGGCCCAGCTGGAGGAGTCGTTGGCGCTGCTCCACTGTGACGCCTTCGACCTGTACCAGCTCCACGCCGTCACCAGTGTCGAGGAGCTGGACGCCAGGGCCGGCGCCGTCGAGGCCGTCCTCCAGGCCCGGGACGAGGGCCTGTGCCGCTGGGTGGGGATCACCGGGCACGAGCTGAGCGCACCGGCTGCGCACCTCGAGGCGCTCCGTCGTTACGACCTCGACACGGTGATGTTCCCTGTCAACCCCCAGCTGTGGTCCGATCCTGCCTACCGCGCCGATGCGGAGGCCTTGCTGTCCTACACCCAGGAGCACGACATCGGGGTCATGGCCATCAAGTCGGTGGCCGCCCGTCCGTGGCGGGACCGGCCCCACACCGCCGCCACGTGGTACGAGCCCTACTCGACCGCATCCGAGGTGGCCCGTGGGGTCCGGTTCGCGCTGTCCACGCCGGGCGTCCACGCCGTCTGCACCCCCGGGGACACCGTGGTGCTCCCCATGGCGCTCGAGGCGGCCGCCTCCGTGGTCGCCATGACCGACGCCGAACGCGACGACGCCGTCGCCTCGGTGTCGGACGAGGCCAGCATCTTCCCGATGCCGACGTGAGCGGACCGGTCGACCCGCCGGGGCCGGCCGCCGTGCGGGCACCGCTGCAGGGCACCGTCGTGGCGGTGCCGGTCGAAGAGGGCGACCGGATCGCCGCCGGCGCCACCATCGTCGTCCTCGAGTCGATGAAGATGGAGCACGTGGTGAGGGCCCCGGTGCCGGGCACCGTTGTCGCGCTGTCGGTTCCGATCGGCGCCGTGGTGGCCCCCGGCGACCTGCTCGCCTCCATCGCCGCCGCCGGAGCGGACGAGCCCGTGATCGACGAGGCCGACGCCGTGGACGTCGAGGTCGTCCGACCCGATCTGGCCGAACTGTTCGACCGCCGGGCGAAGACGCTCGACGATGCGAGGCCCGAGGCGGTCGAGCGCCGGCACCATCGTGGCCGGCTGACCGCGCGCGAGAACATCCATGGACTGTGCGATCCCGGCTCCTTCACCGAGTACGGGTCGCTGGCCATCGCCGCCCAGCGGGGCCGGCGCCCGGTCGAGGAACTGATCGAACGCACACCAGCCGATGGCATGGTGACCGGCGTCGGGAGGGTCAATGGCGATCTCTTCGCCGACCGCCCTACGTCCTGTGCGGTATTGGCCTACGACTACACCGTGCTGGCCGGCACCCAGGGGCAGCAGAACCACCGGAAGAAGGACCGCCTGTTCGAGCTGGCAGAACGGCTCCGGCTTCCGGTCGTCCTGTTCGCAGAGGGTGGCGGCGGCCGGCCCGGCGACACGGACTATGCCGTGATCACGGGACTCGACACCAGGGCGTTCGCCCTGTTCGGCCGGTTGAGCGGCCTGGTCCCGCTGGTCGGCGTGGTGTCGGGTTGGTGCTTCGCAGGCAACGCCGCCCTCCTCGGGTGCTGCGACGTGATCATCGCCACCCCCGGCTCGTCGATCGGGATGGGTGGCCCGGCGATGATCGAGGGTGGTGGTCTCGGCACGTACCGGCCCGAGGAGATCGGGCCGCTCGAGGTCCAGGTGCGCAACGGGGTCGTGGACGTGGTCGCCGAGGACGATGCCGACGCGGTCCGCCAGGCGAAGCGCTACCTCTCCTACTTCCAGGGCACGACCGCCGACTGGAGCTGTGCCGATCAGCGCCTGCTTCGCAGCTGCGTGCCCGAGGAGCGGCTCCGGGTCTACGACGTCCGCCGGCTGATCGACACGCTCGCCGACACGGGATCGGTGCTCGAGCTCCGCGGCGGCTTCGGGCACGGCATCGTCACGGTGCTGGCCCGGGTGGAGGGCCGCCCGATCGGCGTGGTGGCCAACGACCCCGCCCACCTCGGCGGCGCCATCGACCGCGACGGCGCCGACAAGGCGGCCCGGTTCCTCCAGCTGTGTGACGCCCACGACCTCCCCATCGTGAACCTGTGCGACACGCCGGGGTTCATGGTCGGTCCCGAGGCTGAGGAGAGCGCCCAGGTGCGGCACTTCAGCCGGCTGTTCGTGGTCGGGGCGAGCCTGACCGTCCCGTTCTTCACCATCATCGTGCGGAAGGGATACGGGCTCGGCTCGCAGGCCATGGCCGGGGGCAGCTTCCGCTCGCCCGTGTTCACGGTGGCGTGGCCGAGTGGGGAGCTCGGCGGGATGGGGCTCGAGGGGGCGGTCAGGCTTGGCTTCCGGCGAGAGCTGGACGCCGTCGAGGATCCCGTCGAGCGTGCCGCGCTGTTCGACGGCATGGTCGATCGCGCCTACGAGCACGGGAAGGCCATCAACGTGGCCTCCGCCTTCGAGATCGACGAGGTGATCGACCCGGCCGAGTCCAGGACCCGGATCGCAGAGGCACTGCGCGCTGCTCCTGCGCCGACGATCCGCACCGGCAAGAAGCGCAACTGCATCGATACCTGGTGAGCGCCGGGAGCCCCGGTCCTCGCGTCACCGGGTGCCCTACCGGCTGTCGAGCGACTCCCGCCGTCGGTCCACCAGGCCCTCGATCCCGTGGGCGCCGGGGCCCCCTGTGGTGGGGTGCTCGTTCACGCTCGCCGCCCCGACCAGGGATCCGATCGATGCCCGCACTGACGACCGCAGCGCCCCGAGGTCGTACCCGCCCTCGAGGAACAACACCAGGCGCCCCGGAGCCGGGGCGTACCCGGCCACGGTGGCCGCCAGATCGGCGAAGTCGCCCGACGAGAGGGCCAGATCGGCGAGAGGATCAGCCCGGTGCGCGTCGAACCCCGCCGACACCAGTACCCACGTCGGCTTGAACTCCTCGACCGCCGGGCTGACCACCCGGTCGAACGCCTGGCGGACGACGTCCCCGGTGGCCCCCGGGGGCAGCGGGACGTTGACGGTCGATCCCCGAGCCGCCGGGCCCCCGACCTCGTCGGGCCGACCGGTGCCCGGGTAGCACGGCCATTGGTGGGTGGAGACGTAGAGGACGGCAGGTTGGTCCCAGAAGATGGCCTGCGTGCCGTTGCCGTGGTGGACATCCCAGTCCACGATCAGCACCCGCTCTCCCGCGTCGACGAGGGCCATCGCCGACACGGCAACGTTGTTGATGAGACAGAAGCCCATGGGCTGATCGGGGAGCGCGTGATGGCCGGGCGGTCGGGAGGCGACGAACGCGATTCCGTCGCTGTCAGCGCGCAGCGCCTCGATGGCCACCAACCCGCCACCGGCGGAAAGGCAGGCGGCGTCCCACGACGCTCCCGTCGCATAGGTGTCCTGGTCGAGCAGGCCGCCTCCGGCTTCACACAACCGTCGGAGTCCGGTGAGGTACTGGGAGCCGTGCACCCGGAGGAGCCGCTCTTCGTCGGCCGCCTGCGAGGGGAGCAGCCGGAGGTCGGAGTCCAGGTGCAGGTCGGCGATCCCCTCCATCACCGCGTCAATCCGTGAGGGTCGCTCGGGATGCCCGCCCTGGCGGTGGCGACCGGCCCCGTGCTCCTCGCCGCCGACCGGCCCGACGACGGTCAGCACGGCGGCAGGGGAGCGATGGTCCCGCTCCGACAGTGGGCCCGGTGCACGGCTCAAGTCTGCCCCAGCATCGTCCCTGGCGCACCTCGCCGGTACCCGTCCCCGTCGGGGCCGCCGCCTAATGTGATGCGATGCACGATCGTCTCGGCCCCGACGGGGCGATGTGACGTCTTCCTCGGTGGCCACCCTGGTGCTGATCGCCCTGGCCGCGGTCATCGCCCCGATCCTTTCGGAGCTCACCGGGAAATTGGCGATCCCCGAGATCGTGTTCCAGATCGGGCTCGGCATGGTCCTTGGCCCCTACGTGCTCGATATCGCCCACGTGAGCAACGTGGTGACCGGTCTTTCCGACCTCGGGCTGACGTATCTCATATTCCTGGCCGGGTACGAGCTGGACCTCCAGCGGATCAGGGGGGCACCGCTGCGCCTGGGCACCATCGGTTGGCTCCTCTCGCTGCTGATCGGGCTGGGTGCGGCCTTCGCCCTGGTGTCGACCGGTCTGGCCCGCGACACCTTGGTGGTCGGCCTGGCCCTGACGACCACGGCAATGGGAACCCTGGTGCCGATGCTGCGGGACGCCGGCGTGATGGACACCAGGTTCGGGGCCTACATCTCGGCGATCGGTACCTGCGGCGAGTTCCTCCCCATTGTCGCCGTCGCCCTCCTCTTGACCAACAAGGAGCCCCTCGTCACGTCACTCCTCTTGGCTGCCTTCATCGTGGTGGCGGTGGTGACCGTGTTGGCCGCCGCCCGGGCCCAGCCCCCCCGTGTCGTGGAGATCCTCAACCGGCACCTCGAATCGAGTGCCCAGCTGCCGGTCCGGGTGTCGCTGATGTTCATCGTGCTCCTCGTCCTGTTGGCCGAGACGCTGGGCCTCGACGTGCTGTTGGGCGCCTTCGCCGCCGGCATCGTCGTACGGCTGTTCACCGCCGGCGGGGAGACGGCGGTGATCAAGGCGAAGCTGGAGGCGATCGGATTCGGCTTCTTGATCCCGATCTTCTTCGTGGTCAGCGGAATCGAGTTCGACGCCCACGTCTTCGTGGCGAGCCCCCTCTCGCTATGGCGGGTCCCGCTGTTCCTGGTCCTCATGCTGGTGGCACGCGGGATTCCGGTGTACCTCCTCTATCGGAAACACCTGCCGGCATCGGAGCGGATGCCGATGGCGTTGTTCTCAGGGACGGGCCTCCCACTCATCGTGGTCATCACCAGCATCGCCCTGTCCGAGCATCGGATGCTCGAGGTCAATGCGGCATCGCTGGTGGCGGCGGGGATGATGTCGGTGCTCGTGTTCCCGGCCCTCGGCCTCTGGCTGCTGCGGAGGACCGATGTGGTCACCGACCGCCACGAGTCTCCCGCCTGACCTCAGGGCGTCGGGCGCTGAACGCTGAACCAGTCGCGGGCGTCGAGGTACGAGGAGAACGCGGTGACGATGGCATCGATATCGGCCGGAGCCTTGGGCCGCTGCATCTCGTAGACGGTGGGGAATTCGAGCCATCCGGTGACGAGGGCCCAGAGGCGGAGTGCGGCGTCGCCGCGCGGCGGATCGACCAGCACCGGCCCGAACAGCGTCTGGCCGTCGTCGAAGATCATGGTCGGGACCCCGAATCCGCCCTTGGACACCACCAGCTCGTGCTCGGCGAGGACCTCGTCACCGGTGGTCGGGTCGGAGATGGCGTCGGCGACGATGCCCGGGTCGAGCCCGATCTCGCTGAGGATCGCTTCGGCCACGTCGGGACGGTGGGGCTTTCGCCCGTGCTCGTGGAGTGCTGCGCCCGCCGCCGCGTACCAGCGGTCGAGCAGACCCATGTCCTGGCGCCGCAGGTAGGCACCGACCCGCATCATCGACCATCCATACGACCACTCGCGCTCCCACGGGTGCTTCTTCCCCTCGTCCCGGTTGACCTCCTCCAGGCTGAAGAACCGCCATCGGACGTCGATGCCGGCCAGGTCCCGGACCTCCCGGATCCACAGCGAGGTCTGATAGGCGTAGGGGCACATGATGTCGAAGTGAAAGTCGACCCCGGTCGGCGGCTCCATGGTCACGGTCCTCCTCTCGGCGCCCCGGACGGGCGTTCCCCTCCGGCGAGCGCGGTGCGGTCCGACAGCACCGTACACTCACGTGCCGGTCGCCACCTCGACGAACCGCTCGACTGCCGGGGCGAGGGGGCCGGGACGGTGGACCACGGCGATGCTCCGCACGACCGCCGGCATCGGCCTGGCCACGGTGGCACCGAGGGCCCGCGCCACCGCGGCGATCGGTTCGGGGACCAGGGCGGCCCCGGCCCCCGCCAGCACCAGGGGGAGGATGGCGTCGCGTTGGGCGGTGACCACGGACACCCGGGGGGCGGCACCGGCGGCGGCGAAGCTCTCGACGAGGAGCCGGCGGGTGGATGTGCCGGTGGGAGCGGCGACGAAGGGTAGCTCCACCAGATCCGCCATCGATACCGACGGCGCCGCGCCGGGGCCCGAGCCTCCGTCGTCCAGCGGGTTGCCCCAGCCGCCCAGCCCCGGGGGGAGGATGAGGAGGAGGGCCTGGGTACCGATCCCGTGCCCGGTGAGATCGGGCGGAACGTCGACCGACTCCGTGAGACCGGCTTCGCACCGACCGTCGCGGATCATGTCCACCAGGTCGGAGGAGTCCTCCGGAGCGGCCAGGTCGACCTGCACCCCCGGATTGAGGCTACGGAACTGCCCCACCATCCGGGCCAGGGGATCGGCGGCCAGGGTCGGCAGGCTGCACAGTGAGAGGGTGCCGGCGTTCACGCCGGCGACCGCGGCCACCGCCGCCCGGCCGGTCTCGACGTCCCGCAACGCCTGACGGGCGGGCTCGATGAGTGCGTGGCCCGCCGGCGTCACCCGCACCCTTCGCCCGAGCCGTTCGAACAGGGGGATGCCCAGCTCGGTCTCCAGCTCTTTGATGGTCTGGGACAGCGCCGGTTGGCTCACCGCCACCTCGTCGGCGGCCGATGTGAACCCGCCGTGGTCGACCACGGCGAGAAACCGCTCCAGATGGCGAAGATCCATAAGCAAAGCTTATCTAAAAGATTGAAAGCAATCATTCGACTTCTGGATAGAAGATGACGAAACTGGATCTGATGACGATGATCGACGAGACCAGGCCACTTCCGTGGCGGCGGCTGCTCGTCGAGCCGCGCCGACCCGAGGTGGTCCGTCGCCTGCCCCGGAGCTATCTCCTGGCGGTGGCGGCCGTGTGCGTGGGCGCCTTCATGGGCCAGCTCGACGCCAGCATCGTCACGCTCGCATTTCCCACGCTCGAGCATTCGTTCCACTCCGGGGTGGCGGCGGTCAGCTGGGTGGGGCTGAGCTACCTGTTGGTGCTGGTGGCGACGGTCGCCGCGGTGGGGCGATTCGCCGACATGGTCGGGCGGAAGCTCCTCTACGTGTACGGATTCGTCATCTTCATCGCCGGTTCGCTCCTCTGCGCCAACGCCTCGAGTCTGGCCGCCCTGGACGGCTTTCGGGCATTTCAGGCGGTGGGTGCAGCCATGCTCCAGGCCAACAGCATCGCCATCATCGCCCTGGCCGTGCCCCGTGAGCGCTTGGGTCGGGCGCTCGGCGTGCAGGGAGCGGCACAGGCGCTGGGCCTGGCGCTCGGACCATCGGTCGGGGGACTGTTGCTGGCCGCCGGTGGATGGCGACTCTTGTTCCTCGTCAACGTGCCGGTGGGCCTCATCGGTATGGTGGCCGCCCTCTTGTTCGTGCCGCGGAGTGTCCACCTCCAAGACCGGGTCCGCTTCGACTGGGCCGGGTTCGCCCTCTTCTTTCCCGCCGTCTGCGGGGTGGTCTTCGTCATCTCGCAAGGCAACCACCAGGGTTGGACATCACCACTGATCGTGTCCACCCTCGTGGGGGCCGCGGTGTTGGGAGCCGGGTTCGTCCTCCAAGAGTTGCGCAGCCCGGCCCCGATGGTCGACCTCTCGCTGTTCAGGAGGGCGCGGTTCACCGCCGGGGTCTCGACCGGTCTGCTGGCCTTCCTGGTGCTGTTCGGCGTCCTGGTGGTCACCCCGTTCTACTTCGAGCGGGCCAGTGGGTACGGGGCCGTCCGCACCGGGCTGGAGCTGATGGCCATGCCGGTGGCGCTCGGCCTGGTGGCTCCCTTCTCCGGCCGGATGGCCGACCGGCACGGTGTCCGGCTCCCGACCGTCACGGGCATGGTGATGGTGACGGTCGGCCTTGCGGGGTTGGGATGGCTGCGGCCCTCGACGGGCGGGTTCCTCGGTCTTCTGGTGGTGATCGGGGCCGGCCTCGGACTGTTCGTGTCACCCAACAACGCCGGGATCATGACGTCGGTGCCGGCGCAGCAATCGGGGCTCGCCTCGGGGTTGTTGAACATGAGCAGGGGACTCGGAACGGCGATGGGTCTGGCCGTCGCCGGCGCCGTGTTCGGCGCTCTCGGTGGCGACGGGAGCTCAGTGCAGGCCATTCGGGACGCCTTTTCGGCCACCGTCCTGGTCCTCGCCGCCTTGGCCTTCCTGGCCTGCCTGGTCTCGGCCCGGTTCTCCAGCACCGAGCCCTTGAACCGCCGGCCTGAGCCCACCCCTGAAGGTGTGCCTCCCCATTTGAATCTGGTCTGAGTCGGGTCCGGCCTCCCTGCCCGACCCGCCCCTACGCGACCGGCCCCTACGCCTACGCCACGCGGAGGGATGCACCGTGCCCAGCACGGCAGCCCCTGTACGGCAGCCCCTGTACGGCGACCTCGGTGCAATTAATTTCCATTTAGCGTACCGAACGTTTGTAAAGGTGCAGACAAGCGGCCGACGGCAGGACGGCGGCGCACCGGGACGCCCGTCGATCAGGTACGGGCCGGGCGGCCGCTTCAGAAGTGGCCCAGGACCGGATGCGGCACGTAGGGCTCCTCCAGCCTGGCGACTTCCTCCGGCGTCAGGGCCAACCCGACGGCTCCCAGGGCGTCGGCGAGGTGTTCGGGCTTGGTGGCACCGATGATCGGCGCCGTGATGCCCGGGCGCTGGAGGACCCAGGCCAGGGCGACCTGTGCCGGGGACGCGTGTCGCTCGGCCGCAACCTCCGCCACGCGCTCCACGACGTCGAAGTCAGTTGGCTGGCCGTAGAGATAGTCGGTGAAGCTGTCGGTGTCCGACCTGGTGGTCCGGTGATCACCTTCGCGGCTCCGGTTGCCGGCCAGGACCCCTCTGGCCAACGGGCTCCAGGGGATTACGCCGATCCCCTGGTCGATGCACAGCGGGATCATCTCCCGCTCCTCTTCCCGGTAGATCAGGTTGTAGTGCGGTTGCATCGACACGAAGCGGGTCCAGCCATTGATGTCGGCGACATGCTGGGCCTGGGCGAACTGCCACGAGAACATGCTGCTCGCCCCGATATAGCGCGCCTTGCCTGCTCGCACCACGTCGTGGAGCGCCTCCATGGTCTCCTCGATCGGCGTCCGGGAGTCCCAACGGTGGATCTGGTAGAGGTCGACGTAGTCCATGTCCAGGCGGGCGAGCGAGGCGTCGATGGCGGACATGATGTGCTTGCGGGACAGGCCGCCGCCGTTTTCGCCGGGAGTCATCGGCATGAAGACCTTGGTGGCGACGACGAGTTCGTCACGACCGAGGAATTTGGGTAGGAGGCGACCCGTGGCGACTTCGCTCGCACCCTTCGAGTAGGTGTCGGCCGTGTCGAAGAAGGTGATCCCACCCTCGACCGCAGCCCTCACGATGGGCTCGGCGTGCTCTTCGTCCAGGACCCAGGGCCGGTCGCTGTCGTCTCCGAAGCTCATCATGCCCAGGCAGATCCGTGAGACCCGGAGGCCGGTCTTTCCCAGATTGACGTGCTCCATGATGAGCCTCCCATGCTCGGCGGGCACACGACAGGGCGTGCCGGTGGCCTGACCTTATTCCGCCGCCACTCCGACCGAATGCGCGGTGGCGCCGCCGGACGTGCGGCGGGCCCGGCCGGCCACCCCGGCCACCCTCCCTCGAACAGGACATATCGTCCCGGCACCACTCTCAGAAAGTTCACAGGTGATTGTGGCCTGGCGTAAATGTTCGGCCGATTGGATGACCTCGGCCAGTTCTGGGGATGCAGCGGCGACCGTTGCCCACCGCCGGCTGACCACCAGTCCGGGCCGGCGAGACGGCAACACGGCGAAACGGCAGGAGAGACGTACGTGGCATCTGGGAAGAGACGATGGTTCACCAGAAAAGGGCCGATCATCGGCGCCGTCGTGGTGGTGGCCGCCGTGGCGGCCGGCATCGGCACCTGGCTCGCCACCAGCAGCTCGAGTGCAACCCCGCTCATCACCACCACGACCACGGTCCAGACCGTCTCGACGGGGACCATCACCCAGACCGTCTCCTCGACGGGCACCGTCGAGCCGGCCAGCCAGGCCAACCTCAACTTCGGCGTGCCGGGCCGGGTCACCGCCGTCGACGTCACCACCGGACAGAAGGTCACCGCGGGTCAGGCCCTGGCCACCATTGACGACACGTCACTGTCGGCGGCCCTGGCTCAGGCCCAGGCCTCGTTGGCACTCGACCAGGCACAGCTGACGACCGACCAGGGAAACGGGGCGTCGTCGGCTCAGATCGCTTCCGACCAGGCGAGTATCGCCTCGGCCCAGACCCAGGTGAACACGGCCCAGACGTCGCTGTCCGATGCCACGTTGACCTCGACCATCAGCGGTACGGTGGCCTCGGTCAATCTGACGGTGGGCCAGCAGGTGGCTGCGTCGTCCGGCACGTCGTCCAGCGCCAGCGCCAGCACCGGCTCAGCGACCAGCACGGGCGGCGGCAGCTCGTTCGCCGGTGGCGGAGCGACCACCGGCACCGGCGCGGCAGCGGCGTCGAGCTCTTCCTCGTCCTCCAGCGCCTCCACGGCGCAGGTCGTCGTGGTGTCGACGGGGTCCTATATCGTCAACTCGACAGTCGACAGCAGTCAGGTGAGCCAGGTCAAGGTCGGGGACCAGGCCACCATCACGGTGTCGGGGTCGACCGCCGACGTGTTCGGAACGGTGGCGTCGGTCGGCCTGCTGGCCAGCACCAGCTCGAACGTCTCGTCGTTCCCGGTGGTGATCGATGTCACGGGGAGCCCGTCCGGCCTCTACGGCGGATCGAGTGCGACGGTCTCGGTCATCACGCAAGAGCTCCAGGGCGTGGTGGTGGTCCCGACGACCGCCATCCACTACAGCGGGAGCGGAACGACAGTGCTCGTCGATGACGGCGGGACCAAGGCGACCAAGACGGTCGAGATCGGGGCCGCATCCGGGGGAGAGACCCAGGTCACGAGCGGACTGAGCGTCGGCGACAAGGTGTACGTGACCCAGGTGACGTTCCACGGTGGGGGTGCGACCGGTGGCGCCGGCCTGTTCGGGGGCACCGGGACCGGTGGCTTCGGTGGGGGAGGCGGCGGGTTCGGCGGCGGCGGTCGGTTCTCGGGCGGCGGGGGCTTCGGCGGATGACGACCCCCACTCCGGGGGAGCGGCCACCCATCGCCTTCGACGACACCTCCGAGGTCCGGATGGAGGAGACGAGCGAGCACCCTGCCGTGCACTCAGCCGTCATCGACGTGAGCGATGTGACCAAGGTCTACTCCAACGGCTCCTTCGAAGTCGAGGCCCTGCGCGGGGTGTCGTTCGAGATCGAATCGGGCGAGTACGTGGCCGTGATGGGACCGTCTGGGTCGGGAAAGTCGACACTCATGCACATCCTCGGCTGCCTCGACGTACCCACCGCGGGCTCGTACTGGTTGGCGGGTGAGGACGTCAGCACCATGTCCGAGGAGCAGCTGGCCCACGTACGCAACCGCCGCATCGGATTCGTGTTCCAGCAGTTCAACCTGCTGGCTTCGCTGTCGGCATGGCGCAACGTCGAGTTGCCCTTGGTCTATGCCGGTGTGGACCGGACTGCCCGACGCCAGCGGGCCCTGGCCGCCCTCGACCGGGTCGGCCTCGGCGACCGCATCGAGCACCGGCCGGGCGAGCTGTCCGGTGGCCAGCAGCAGCGGGTGGCGGTGGCACGGGCCCTCGTCACAGATCCGGCCTTGATCCTGGCCGACGAGCCCACCGGCAACCTCGATTCGGTGTCGGCCCGCGACGTCCTCGCCCTGCTCGAGGAGCTCCACCAGGGGGGTCGCACCATCGTGCTGATCACCCACGACGCCAATGTCGCCGCCGAGGCCGGGCGCACCATGAAGATCCTGGACGGCCAGATCTTCGATGAAGCACTGGCCGAAAGCCCGGTCGCGCTCCGGTGAACGTCCTCGAGACATTCCGGACCGGGCTGGAGGCGGTGGTCACCCATCGTCTCCGGTCCGGGCTGACCGTGCTCGGGATCATGATCGGCATCACCGCGGTGATCCTGACGGTGGGACTCGGCGAGGGAGCCCAGCAGCAGGTGAGCTCCGAAATAACCGCGCTCGGATCCAACCTGTTGACGGTCTCGCCCGGGAGCACGACCTCCAGTTCGGGGATCCGCGGCGGATTCGGGTCTGCATCGACCCTCACGGTCGGAAACGCCACCGCCCTCTCCTCCAAGACGGTGGCTCCCGACGTTGGCGCCGTGGCGCCCACCACGACCGAGTCGGAGACGCTGGTGGCCGGGACCACCAACTGGACCACGTCGGTGGTGGGGACGAACCCGTCCTGGTTGACGGTGCGGGGGCGGTCGATGACCGAAGGACGGTTCATCGCCGGCCACGACCTCTCCACACGCGCCGACGTCGTCGTCCTCGGGTCGACCACCGCCGAGGAGCTCTTCGGGGCCCGTGACGCAGTGGGACAGACGGTGTCCGTCAGCGGCGTGCCCATGTCGGTGATCGGCGTCCTCAACACGGTGGGGTCGTCCGGTGCGTCCTCGACCACAGCCGACCAGGACGACCAGGCCATCGTGCCCAACACCACGGCGGCCACCCAGCTGTTCGGGGGCGTCAGCCGCAATTCGGTGGGCGAGATCCTGGTCCAGGCCACGTCGTCGTCCACACTGTCGGCCGCCTACCAGGAGGTCGACTCGGAGCTGCTCAGCCTGCACGGCATCACCAACCCGGCCGAGGCCGACTTCACCATCACGCCCGAGAGTTCGCTCGTCAGCACGGCCACGTCGGTGGACAAGACGCTGACCGTGCTGCTCGGCGGGATCGCCGGCATCTCCCTCCTGGTGGGAGGCATCGGGGTGATGAACATCATGCTGGTGTCCGTCACCGAACGTATCCGCGAGATCGGCCTGCGGAAGGCACTCGGCGCCACCCCCCGCGTCATCCGGCGGCAGTTCCTGGTCGAGGCATCGGTGCTCGGACTGCTCGGGGGCCTGCTCGGCGTCGGACTGGGGCTGCTCGGTGCCTGGATCCTGCCCCATTTCATCTCCAACCCCATCGCCATCTCCGCGGCGGCCACCGCCGGCGCCATCGTCGTCGCCATCGGGATCGGCGTGTCCTTCGGGGTGTACCCGGCCGGCCGCGCCGCCAAGTTGGCGCCCATCGACGCCCTGCGCAGCGAATGACGTGTACCCGACTCAATCACCAGCACGGAACAAGGAAGAGCAAGGAAGAGCCATGAATACGCCATCGGAACCAACGACGATCCCTGGTGGGAGCGCAGGACGCCGCCGCATCCTGCGGGCACGACCGGTCAGGAGGACATTGGCCGTGACGGCCGTCGGTGCCGTCGCCATCACCCTGGCGGCGTGCGGGAGTTCGTCGTCGGCCTCGACCACCTCGACCACCAAGGCGCCCACCTCGAGCACATCGGGGTCCGGGGCCGCTGGGGGGGCGGGCGCCCGGCGGTTCCCCGGAACGTCCGGCACCATCGCCGCCATCAACGGCGCCTCGCTGGAGGTGCAGAGCACGACCAGCCAGACCACGGTGAACTACACCCCGTCGACCACGTTCGACCAGACCGTGTCGGCCACCGCCGCGGACGTCACGGTGGGTTCGTGCATCTCCGCGTTTGGCAAGCCGACGTCGGGCTCGTCCACCACCACCAGGGCATTCGGTGAGCCGGTGACGGCCACCACGGTCACGATCACCCAGCCCACCGGCGGCACCTGCACCGGCGGCTTCGGCGCCGGCCCGGGGGCCGGTGGAGGAGGGTTCCCCCGCGGCGGCGGCGCCGGTGGCAACGGGTTTCCTGAGGGCGGCGGAACCCGCCCTGCCAATGCCGGCGGTTTCGGCCGGGCCGGCGGACAGTTCGGCGCCGCGTCGGGCTCGGTCACGGCGGTCAGCGGAACGTCCGTGACGGTCAGTGAGAAGAACCCCCGCACCTCGGCGACCTCCAGCGTGGTGGTGACCCTCAGCGGGTCGACCACCTACACCCAGCGCACGACGGCCTCGTCCACTGATCTGGCGGTGGGCAAGTGTGCCACTGCGGTCGGCCCGGCCGGCACCACCGGGGCCGTGACGGCCACCTCCATCACCGTGTCCACCCCGGGAGCCAACGGCTGTACCAGCGGGTTCGGCGGGTTCCGGGGCGCAGGCGCCGGCGGCGCCCCCGGAGGCGCAACCGGTGCCTGAGCCGTCCCCGGGGGTGTCCGGCGACCCACCGGGGCCCAGGCCGGCCGGGTCCACGCCCGGGCCCCATCCCGGTGGGCCGAGCCGGTTCTCACCCTTCCGCATCGGAGTGGCGGTGGTCCTGGTGGCCGCGGCATTGATCGCCTGGACACTCACCGGGAGCGCCGCCTCCACCTACCGGACGGCGGAGGTCGGGACCGGCACGGTGGAGTCGACCCTGGACGCAGTGGGGACGGTCACGCCGGTCAATCAGGCCGATCTCGACTTCAACGCGTCGGGAACGGTCAGCGCCGTCGACGTGTCGGTGGGCCAGCCGGTGTCCGCCGGGCAGACGCTGGCATCCTTGGACGTCGCCACGCTCGATGCCGCCGTGACCTCCGCCCAGGCATCGTTGGCGTCGTCCCAGGCGACCTTGGCAAGTGCCGAGGCCAGCGAGACCAGCACGGCCACGACGGCAGCGCCGGCCACGGTGACCACCACCACCACGCCGACCGCCCCCCCGTCGACCGGGCAGACGTCGACTCAGAAACAGCAGATCGCCAAGTTGCAGGCGGCCCTGGTGGCGGCGCAGACCCAGGCCGACACCGATTCGTCACAGGCCACCGCGGCGCTCGCCGGCGCCACGACGGCCTGCGGGTCGCCGCCGGTCGGTACCGGTTCGCCACCGACCACCACCATCCCCGGGTCGACCACCACCACCACCACCGCTCCGGCTCCCGGGGGCGCTGGCTCCACGTCCTGCAGCCAGGCACTCAGCCAGGCCAGTACGGCCCAGGCAAAGGTGTCAGGCGATCTGAAGAAGGTGTCCGAGGCCGAGGCGGCGCTGAACGCCGCGCTCACATCGGCCGGATCCTCAGGTGGGTCGACCGGGGGCGAGACCGGGTCGCGGTCCGGAACGGCCTCGGGGACGACGTCGGCCGCGAGTACGACATCGAGCGTGGGCACTTCTCCGGTTTCGGCCGGCACGGGCAAGTCCGGATCAGGCGGCGCGTCATCGAAGCCGGCGAGCCCGCAGCAGTTGGTCGTCGACCAGGCCTCGATCGACACCGCCGAGGCGAACCTGGCCGACGCCCAGCAGGCGCTGGCCGGTGCCAACCTGGTCAGCACCATCGCCGGGACGGTGGCGGCGGTGTCGGTCGCCGTCGGTGACTCCGTGACGGCCGGGTCGAGCTCCAGCTCCCCCCAGGTCGTCGTCATCGGGACCGGGTCCTCGTACGAGGTGTCGACCTCCGTTCCCGTGGCCGACATCGCCCAGGTGGCGGTGGGCCAGCAGGCCGTCGTGACCCCGGACTCCACCAATTCCGTCGAGGCCGGCCACGTGTCCTCCATCGGTGTCCTGGCCACGAGCTCCACCACGACCACCACGTATCCGGTGGTGATCACGCTCAGCGACTCCAACCTCGGCCAACTGTCGGGCGCCGAGGCCGACGTATCGATCGTCGTGAAGCGGTCCGTGGGAGTGACGACGGTCCCGACATCGGCCGTGCGGTCGATCGGGACCCGGCATCTGGTCACGACGGTGGAGAACGGAACGGCCAAGGAGGTGGCGGTGTCCATCGGGACGGTCGGTGACCTCCTCACCCAGGTGACCTCCGGACTGAGCCCGGGCCAGGTCGTCTCGTTGGCATCGATGCAGGAACCGCTGCCCAGCACGTCGACGACCACCACCCGGACCGGGATCGCCGGCCTCAGGGGGGCCGGCGGGTTCGGGGGGGCCGGCGGGTTCGCAGGAGCCGGCGGGTTCGGGGGAGCACGCCTCGGGGGCTGATCGGATTGTCCCCGCTATCGTGCGAACCGTGATGAACGAAGCGATGGTCGCCGAGGCCGTCCACGACACCGGGGTGAGGAGGCTCCAGCACGCCTACGCCGATGTGGTGAACCGACGGGCCTGGCCCGAACTGTCCGACCTGTTCCGGCCGGACGCCCCGGTGGTGATCGACCGGAGGACCCACGACCCACTCCGGCTGGTCGGTGGGACCGAGCTCGGGGCATTCATCGGCGAGGCGGTCGAGCAGTTCGAGTTCTTCGAGTTCGTGATCTTGAACGCCCACGTCATGTTCCCCGACGGACCGCTGTCGGGTACGGCGGTGAGCCGGGTGTTCATGTGCGAGCTGCGGCAGAGCCGGGACACCGGGCACTGGACGAACGCCTTCGGCGTCTACCACGACCGCTACGTCCTCGAGTCGGAGCGGTGGTGGTTCGCCGAACGGCGCTATCACTCGCTGGCCAGGTCGGGACATGCGCTCGACGTGTTCACCCTGCCGCAGCAGGTGGGCATCGAGGTGCCCGGACGAGGCTCCTGACCCACCGGGACCACCGGGATCAGCCGAGGAGGGCGCCAGTCATGGGAGCATCGTGGGCATGCCCCTGCTGGTAGTCCGCCACGCCCAAGCCGGAAGACGCGGTGCGTACAAGGGAGACGACCGGTTGCGCCCCCTCACCGCCCGGGGTCGGGCGCGGGCCGCGGCGCTGGTGCCGCTGCTCAGCAGCTACCGTCCCCAGCGGATCCTGTCGAGCCCGTTCGTGCGTTGCTGGGAGACGGTACAGCCGGTTGCCGAGGCTCTCGGCCTGGGGGTGGAGTCGGTGGACGAGCTGAGCGAGGGGCACGGCGCCGACGCCGTGCGGCTCATGACGACCATGGCCGGGGAATCGGCCGTCCTGTGCACCCACGGCGACGTGGCCACCGACCTCGTCGATGCCCTGATCACCGAACCGGATGTCGCCGGCAAGACGGCGTTGCGGCTCCAAAAGGGCGAGGTCTGGGTGGTCCAGTCCACCGGTACGTCCCTGGTCATCGTCGAGCACATCCGCCGGATCGCCGTCGATCCTGTCGAGCCGAGCGAGGATGGCTGACCGGTACGCTCGTGGCGCGATGAACGACCACTGCCGATTCGACCCGGCCTCTGTCGGCGCGTTCCGGGTGGCCGATCGATCCTTCGACCCCGGATCGCGGACAGTTTCACTCCACTACGCATTCGACGACGGCCCGGAGTTCGTCGAGACCATCACCTTCGTAACGGAGCCGACCACGAAGACCCGGCACACCGGCCCTGGGTTCGAACGGGCCCTGTTGCACCTCCACATCGCGGCTGGCACCAGCTACTACAAGGTGGCCGCACCCGCCGACGTCGTCATCGAGGGAGTCGGCCTGACGCCGTTGGAGCGAGCGTTCCACCACCACCTGTACGACGACGGACTGCGGGAGTTCGCCGTCTCGAACGGGTTGGCCGTGCCCCGTCCCGTGTCGATCACATCGACGGGGGGACCGGATGGCCCGGTGGACCTGTCTGTTGGCGGTGGTGGTCCTGGCGGCCTGCTCGTTCCCATCGGCGGCGGCAAGGACTCCATGGTCCTGATCGACGCGGTGAAGCACCTCGCCCCCCGCCTCTTTGCCGTGAACCCCCACCGCTTGGTACTCGACCTGGCCGAACGGACCGGACTGGAGCTGCTTGTGGTGCACCGCCGGATCGCTCCCGACCTCGACGGTCTCAACCGCAACGGTGCACTCAACGGACACGTGCCGATCACCGGGATCGTCTCCCTCATCGCCGTGGTGGGCAGTTTCCTGTATGGCTACGACGCCATCGCCATGGCGATCGAGCGGTCGGCCAGCGAGGAGACGGTGACGATCGGCGGCACCCCGGTCAACCATCAGTACTCGAAGAGCCTCGGCTTCGAGCGGCTGCTGCGGGGCCTGGTCGCGTCCAGCATCGATCCGGGTCTGCGGTACGGGTCGGCGTTGCGGCCCTACTCGGAGCTGGCCATCGCCCGGGCGTTCGCCCGACTCGACGACTATCACTCGACCTTCTGCAGCTGCAACACGGTGTTCCGGCAGTCGGCGGGTGCCGAGGAGCGGTGGTGCGGGAACTGCCCCAAGTGCCGGTTTGTGGCGCTGATGCTGGCGCCCTTCCTCCGGCCCGATCAGGTCGCCGGGATCATCGGACGGGATCTGTTCGCCGATCCCCGCCAGGTCGAAGGGTTCGCGGCCCTGATGAGCCGGGAAGACAAGCCGTTCGAGTGCGTCGGTGAGCGGCGGGAGTCGGCTGCCGCGTTGCGGCTCCTCTCCGAACAGCCCGCGTGGCGGGACGCAGTGGTCGTGTCGGAGCTCGCAGGTCGGGCCCGGGACCTCGTGTCGGATGGGGACGTGACGGAACTGCTGGCACCCTCGGGTCCGACCGCGTTCGAGGGTGGTGACGTCGCCGCCGCCGTGGAGGCACGGCTGACGTCGCCGTCGTGACCCTGGACGAGCTGTGCACACGGCGCGTGGCCGTGTGGGGCCTCGGACGGGAGGGCCTCGGGATGATCGGGCTGCTGTCCGAACGGGGCGTGGTACCGGTGCTCATCGATGACGACCCCGGGCGTTCCGCCGCCTCCGCCGTCGCAATCGATGCCAGGCAGGTCCATCGCCCCGGGTCGGTCCGGTGGGCCGACCTCGACGTGGTGGTGCGGTCGCCGGGGGTGAGCCGCTACCGGCCCGAGCTGGCGGCGGCGGAGGCGGCCGGGGTGGTGGTCACGACCGCCATGGCCTTGTGGCTGGAGGACCACGCCGGCGCCGATGTCGTGGCCGTCACCGGCACCAAGGGCAAGAGCACCACGGCTGCGCTCACCGCGTCGATACTCACGGAGGATGGCCTCGTCGTCGCACTCATCGGCAATATCGGCGTGCCGGTGACCGAACGGTACGGCCCGGAGCCGGTCGACGCCTACGTCGTGGAGGTGTCGTCGTACCAGGCGGCCGATGTGACCGTGTCGCCCCGGGTGTGCGTGCTGACCAGCCTCGCCCCGGACCACCTGGACTGGCACGGTGGAGAGGAGGCGTACTACCGAGACAAACTTCGCCTGGTCGACGCCGGCCCGCCCGGCGCATTGGCGGTCAACGCCGGCAGTTCCGAGGCGTTGAAGAGGACCGACCACCATGCGGACCGCGTGCTGTTCGGACCCCGAGGCCGGGTACGGCTCAACCCGTCCGGAGAGATCGAGGTGGATGGCGCGCCCATCGTCGATGCTGCACGGCTCCGGATCCCGGGCCGTCACAACCGCTGGAACCTGTGCGGAGCGGTGGCCGGAAGCCTCCTCCTCAATGGTCGGGCTCCGTCCTCCAGGGCGGTGGCGGCGGCGGTCGACGGATTCGAGGGGCTCCCGTCCCGCTGCCGGACCATCGGCGAGCGCGACGGCGTGACATTTGTCGACGACGCCCTGGCCTCGAACCCGTTCGCCACCATCGCATCGGTGGAGGCGTTTGCCGGACGGCCGCTGACCGTCATCGTCGGGGGAGCAGACCGGGGGGTCGACCCGGTGGAACTGATCGATGCACTGGCCGGTCGCCGGCCCTTGCCGAAGGTGATCGTCCTGCCTCCCGATCCCGGACGGCTGGCCGGCCCGTTGGAGCGAACGGCCCGCGGCGGTGACCCGGGCCTGTCCGTCGAGATCGCCTCGGGCCTGGCCGACGCGGTCGGGTTGGCCCGGGCATCGACCCCCCCGGGTGGAATCATCCTCTTCTCTCCTGCTGCCCCGACACCCGAGGGGGAAGGCGGCTTCGGGGCCCGGAGCCGGCAGTTCGCCGAGGCCTCGGGCCTGGACCAACCGGGTGCGGGGTCGCCTGCCCGGAGCGAGCACTGAACCTTCACCTGTGCCGCGGAGCGGCCCCACCGTGCAGCACCGACGGTGGCGTACAATCGTCGGCATGACGCCCGAGGAGATGGCCGACCTCGTACACCTGCGCCGGGCACGCGATGTGATCGACCACGACTACGCGAAACCTCTCGATGTCCCGGCGATCGCCAGTGCCGCACTCATGTCGTCGGCGCACTTCTCGCGGAAGTTCCGGGCGGCGTACGGCGAGAGCCCCTACTCCTATCTCATGACGCGTCGTATCGAACGCGCCAAGGCGCTCCTGCGTCAGGGGATGTCTGTCACCGATACCTGCGTCGCCGTCGGCTGCACGTCACTGGGCTCATTCAGCTCGCGCTTCACCGAGATCGTGGGAGTGACGCCCTCGCGGTACTCCAAGCGGGACCATCGCGACCTCGAGGTGGTTCCGTCGTGCGTGAGCATGTTCGCGATGCGACCCAGGCGTACCGCGGTCCCGGTCTGAGGCCGACGGGCCCGGGCCCGTGCCGGGCCTTCGCCGGGCCGGAGGTGGCGCCGGACCGGGACCGATACCGAGCAGGATCGGAGAAGCATGCTGACGTTCGCCACTTTTACAATGGTCGAATGACAGTCACCGTCTCCGCCATGTTCATCCCCATCCACGACCCCGATGCCGCGCTCGGCTTCTACCGCGATGCGCTCGGCCTCGAGGTCCGCAACGATGTCTCCGCCGGCGACTTTCGCTGGGTCACCGTCGGCGCCCCGGGGCAGGACGTCGACATCGTCCTTTCCCAGCCGCACGGCGGTCGTTCGCAGGCCGAGGGCGACGCCCTCTTGGCGCTCGTCACCCAGGGTTCACTTCAGGCGGCGATCTTTCGTTCCGAGGACCTTGACACCACCTTCGAGAAGGTTCGGGCGTCCGGAGCGGAGGTGCTCCAAGAGCCGGCATCTCAACCGTGGGGAGTGCGCGACTGCGCGTTCCGCGACCCCTCGGGGAACCTCGTTCGCATTGCCCAGGCCTGACCTACCCGGACGCCGTGGACCACGGAGTGGCGTCTTCGACGAAAGGGACCAAAGTCCGATGAAGACGATGACTTGCAGACAGTTGGGTGGACCGTGTGACGTCGCACTCCGTGGCGAGAGCGCCGACGACGTCATCAAGGCGCAGGACGCCCATCTGAAAGAGGTTGTGGCCAAGGGCGACCAAGCGCACGAGGGTGCCCTGAAGGAGATGAAGGGTCGCTGGAGAAGGCCCATCTCTGGAATGGGCTGGTACCGAAGCACCAAGCGCGCGTTCGCCGGACTCCCCGAGGACTGATCCGCCAACCTGGAGCCGGCTCCGCGTTCGACGACGTTCGCCCGCGTCCGAGGACCCAGCCCAGCGAAGGCTGCGGAACGCCACCGCAGGGACCGCCCGCCCTCGGCTGATTCCGGGTGACCCCGACGCTGGGCCGTGCCACGGGTCGTCTGGTGTTGACAGTAACTGACATCGGCTCTATGGTGATAGCAGTCGCTGACATCAACCCCTGGAGATCGCCATCATGAAAATCTTTGTCACCGGAGCATCGGGCTGGATCGGCTCGGCCGTCGTGCCCGAGCTGCTCGGTGCAGGTCACGAGGTGGTCGGCCTGGCCCGGTCGGATGGGTCGGCGCAGCGACTGGAGGCGGCCGGGGCACTGGTCCAACGGGGCGATGTCGACGATCCCGCCGGTTTGGCCGACGCGGCCGGCGACGCCGACGGGGTGATCCACCTGGCGTTCCAGCATGAGGTGGCCTTCGGGGGCAATTTCGCCGCCGCGGCGGCCGCCGACCGGAAGGCCGTGGAGGCGATGGGAGCGGCCCTGGCCGGGTCGGATCGGCCCTTCGTGCTGGCCTCGGGCATCCTCGGGCTGGGAGTTGACGGTGCGGCCACCGAGGACGACGGCTTGGTTCCGAGTCCCGAGCTTCGCGCCAACCCCGCCGGTCGCCGGGCTGCCACCGCCCTCCTCACCCTGTCCCTGCGGGGTATCGGTGTCCGCTCGTCGGTGCTGCGCCTCCCTCCGACGGTCCACGGCGACGGCGACAACGGGTTCATGGCCACCTTCGTCAGCATCGCCCGCCGGCGGGGTGTGGCCGGATACGTCGGGGAGGGCACCAATCGCTGGCCGGCCGTACACCGTTCCGACGCGGCCCGGCTCGCCTGCTTGGCCCTCGAGGCCCCGGCCGGCTCGGTCCTGCACGCCGTGGGCGACGAGGGCGTCCCCTTTCGCGAGATTGCCGAGGCGATGGGCAGGCGCCTCGGCGTCCCGACGACATCGGTGGACCCCGCCGACGCCGGCGAGCACTTCGGTCACCTGGGCCACTTCGTGGACCTGGACAGTCCTGCCACGGCCGCCATCACCCAGGAACTGCTCGGGTGGAAGCCGACCGGACCGGGCCTGATCGAGGACCTCGAGCAGGATCACTACTACCACTGAGCCCCTCGCTGGTGCCCGCCAACGAGCCCTCGACGAACGGTCGCTCACCGGTACATCGCCTCGGCTCCCGGTGTGGATCGTGGGACACTGTCGGGACTGAGCCGAGGGAGGGGGAAGATGTCGCCTGACGACGAGTTGTTTGGCCAAGTGGGCGAGGTCCTGGCGTCGCGCCCAGGTTGGAGCTTCGAGCCGTCCCCCACCCCCGGGGGCCCATCGACCTGGTGTTTCTACCCCCACGGTGAGATCGCCCTCTCCGTGAACGTGGATCACGGAGCGATCTCCGTCTATCTCCCGGTTCAGGATCAGGAGATCGTGGTCGACGGCCTGGTGGCGCTGGCCGCGTGGATCGACGGCAACGAGGCCCGGTTCGCCCGACCTTGAGCCACCCTGCATGGCATCGCCCGCACGTAGGGCGCACACTCCGACAGGACCAGTCGCTACGGTGTGTGCAATCGACGGAGCAACGAGACTGATGACGATCGGAGACTGCCGGTGACCACGAAGTCTGATTTCACGGCCGAGGAGTGGAAGCTGATCCTCGAAGCGCCACCGAGCGCCGGGATGATCGTCGTCACGGCGCAACGAGGGGGTTCGTTTCGAGAGAGCATCGCCATGGCCAAGGCGTATGTGGAGGCCCGCCAGCAGCACGGCGAGAGCGAACTGCTCGATGAGATCGTGGCGGCCAAACCGGAGCGGGACCACACGCACTACCACTCTCCCGAGGAGCTCAAGCAGAGCGGCCTCGGACACCTGCGCGACTCGGTGGCACTACTCGAGCGAAAGGCCACACCGGCCGAGGTCGACGAATATCGGCGCTTCATCATCACGCTGTCCCACAAGGTGGCGGCTGCGCATCGCGAGCACGGCGTCGAAGTGAGCGAGTCCGAGCAGAAGGCGATCGACGACATCACGGGAGCCATGGACCCCAAGGCCGGCTGAGCGGTGTCGCGGCACTCCGGGTCACGGGGTTCGGTGTTGACAGCGGGCCGGCGGTCCGGCGACGGTTGGCGGTGGCAGAGGAGCGTGGAATGACCGAGATCACCATCATCGACAGTGATGTCCGATGGGTGGATGGCACACCGGATGCGGCCCGAGGGACCGTCCTGATCGAAGTCGACCGGCTGCCCGATGCGCTCGGCTGGGAGTTGAAGCCGACGGGTCTGTGCCAGGAGAGTGCCTGCGTGCCGGTGCCGGACGTCAGCGCACTGATGGTGGGGGGACGACTCGATCTCGCCGCGGTCGCCCGGGTGCTCGGACGACCCGCTGTCGTCGATGCGGAAGCCCGACTGATGGCGGTGGCGCTTCCGGCCGAGCTGCGTCGCCAGGCGCTCGAGGATCTTCGGGCACCGGCCTTCGAGCTCCCCGACGTCGACGGAAAGCTCCACGCCCTCAGCGAGTGGGCTGGGAAGAAGAAGGCGCTGGTCACGTTCTCCAGCTGGTGTGGATGCCGTTACGACCTCCCCGGTTGGCAGGCGCTCCACGACGAGTTGAGCCCCGAGGGGTTCACGGTGGTGGCCGTGGCCATCGACCAATCGGCTGATGACGTCCGGCCCTGGATCGACGGCATCACCATGCCGGTCCTCTACGACCCCAACCACGTGCTCACCGAGTCGTACGCCATCTCCAACGTGCCCACGGTCGTGTGGATCGACGAGGAGGACACCATTGCCAGGCCGAACGGGCTGGCCTTCGGTTCCGACCTGTTCGCCGACTTCACCGGTGTCGAGTCCGGTCCCCATCTCGACGAGATCCGCCGGTGGGCGAGGGACGGGACACTACCGGTCACCGGGGACCAGGCCCGCTCGGCGGTGGGCGACCTGTCCGAGGACGAGGTGACCGCCCGGCTGCATTTCCGCATCGCCGCCGAGGCGCACCGCCGTGGTGATCAAGAGGTCACCCGCCGACATGTCCGGCGGGCGTCCGAGCTGGCACCCGACGACCTGACCATCTGGCGGGCGGGCATGCCGCTGGTAGGGGAGGACCCCTTCGGGGACGCCTTCCTCCAGCGTTACGACGAGTGGAAGGCCAAGGGCATGCCCTATCACGGGCTCCCGGCCGTCGTGGCGGCGGATTCCGAGGACTGACCCGGCGCCACGGGCCCGATCGGCCTCAGCGCAGACGCCACTCGATTCGCTTGCCCGATGTGAACCGTTCTTGTCCTTGCTCCAACAGCGCCGGCTCGGTGCCCACGTGGGTGAAGAGGAATGCATGGTCGAGGGCTTGCCGTCGCGACAGCTCCAGACCCGTCCACAGCGCCCGCACCGTTCCCTGCACCGCCAACGCCGGTTGGTCGGCGATGGCCTGGGCCGCCCACCGGGCCCGGTCCGCCAGCTCCTCGGCCGGGCATGTCTCGGAGACGAAGCCGATCTGAAGGGCCCGTGCCGCCGACATGCGCTCGTTCGCCCCTAGGAGGGACAGCCGGGCGACCTCTTGGAACGGCATCTTGTGCAGGAGGAAGACCGGCTCGAAGGCGGCGGGCATGCCGTACGTCACGTGGGGGTCGAAGAACGAGGCGTGATCGGCGGCGATGATGAAGTCGACCTCACCGAGGATGTAGAAGGCTCCGCCGCACGCCATCCCGTTGACGGCGGCGATGACCGGCTTCCACAGGTGGTTCGTCTTTGGGCATACGCTGCGACCGGGGTCATCGAAGTCCCACGGCGTGTTGTAGCCGGGGAGCTTGCCCGGTGGCAGGTCCTCGAAGGAGCCGATGCCCTCCCGGTCGAGACCGGTGCAGAACGCCTTGTTGCCGGAACCGGTGAGGACCACGCAGCGCACGTCGTCGTTCTTGCGGAGCATGTCCCACAGCTCACGCAGCTCACGCTGCATGGTCGTGTCGAAGGCGTTGAGCGCCTCGGGGCGGTTCAGCGTGATCCACGCCACTCCGTCGGACTCGTCGTAGAGAAGGGACTCGAGGTCGGGCATGGCGGCCATGGTACCGGGCCGGACCCGAGGCCCCTCGGAAACGGCTCAGTCGCAGTGACCGGGCGGTGGCGGCACATCCAGGCTGGGGTTCTGATCGAAGAACCCGACCGGAGCGAGATGGAATCCGCAATATTCGACGGGCATGACCGGCCAGTCCTCGGGCCGGGGTGAGTGGCTCACGCCGAAGGTGTGCCATGCCACGATGTCGGTGTCCACCAGCGACCGGTCGGCCGCGGTCCACCGCGGGAGCCCGTCGTCTCCGGGGTGCTGGTTCGGATAGTCGCCGGCCGCCCGCCGCTCGTCCTCGCGGTAGGGGGTCACCCACAGGTTGTGACCGGCGAATCCGGCCCGCTTCCCGATGCTGGAGTCGGGATGGGCCAACAGCCTGGGGGTGGAGCCCGGCACGAGCCGATAGGCCACCGGACGTCCGAGGGCGTTGTGTGAGTCGGGGTTCTCGAACCGCCAGTGCCGGCTGCCGGCCGGATCGACGTCGCGCCTGGCCCCTGATTCCGATTCGAGCAGGCTGATCCGCTGGTGGACGGCGTTCCCCCACGGATTGTCGTCGCCCGGGGGTGCGGTCTCGAACGACACCTCGTAGGCCCGGTTGACCGGTCCGTCCACGTTCAGGTCGAGGCGGGCACAGAACAGGTGCTGATGGAACGGCGCCGCCAGCCCTTCCGCGACCAGGTTGGCGTACGGAGTCGGCTGGCCCGGTGCCACCGCCTGGGTCGACATGATCCCGGTGAGTTTGACTTCGAGTTGGATGGTGCCGTCGAGGTAGAAGTACCAGAAGAACCCGTACTCGTAGTTCCCGACGGTGGCGATCGAGGAGACGACCAGGCGTCTCGATCGCCGCACCTCGGCGTGACCGGTGGTCATGTCCAGGTGCTTCCAGAGGATTCCGTAGTCCTCCTCGTGGATGCAGATGGCGTTCTCGACCACGTAGGGCGTTCCGTGCTCGCTGGCGAAGGTGGCATCGAGATAGGTGATGGCCCCGAGGCAGTCACATCCGAGCGTCAGCGAGTTGGCCATCCGCCCGAGGCCCCACTCGCCGACGTCGAAGGCGTTCTTCCATCCGTGCACCGGTCCGGGGTCGCCGTAGGGGACCACCATCTCGCTGATCGACGCCCGGTGGAGGATCGGGCGCACGACATCGCCGTCGGCGTAGCCGACGGTATGGAGCACCAGCCCCTCGAGGGGGTCCATCGACACCCGCATGCTCCATCCCTGCCAGGTGAGAAGGTTTCCGGCGAGCGTGAAACTGACCCCGTCGGGCTGGGAGATCTCCAGAGGGCGCAGGTCGGCTCTGAGCGGTTCGTTGTCGGCGGGGAGGTAGCTCCCACGCCCGGGCGGCAGTGGCACCACCCCGAAGTCGAGCATCTCGAGGACGACGCCCCGGGCGGCGTCCACCGTGGCCAGCACCCCCTCGATCGGCCGTGCGTAGCCGTTGTCGGATGGCACCTCGCGGTAGTAGGACAGGCACCGGGCGACGCGCCGGTCCTCTTCCAGCGGATTGGCGAAGTTTCCGGTGGGCCACGGGTCGATCTGGACCTTGTCGAAGTCGGTGATCCCCCGCTTCCTCATCGCCTCCTGCCAGTCCGGGTCCTCCTTGAGGGCGAGGATGGCCCGGTAGGAGTCATCGAACAGAAGGGCGGGCCGCACGCCTTCCCGGTCGGACCACTGGAGGACCTCCCCGTCGGCCACCGAGACAACCACTTCCGCCACCGCGGCCTCCGGGCCGGGCACCACCACCACACGGGCCCGGCGGTCGACAGGATCGCCGGGCCGGTGGCCGACCACGACGCCCTTGGACGGCTCCTCGAGCGTGACCATGGCAAAGAGGGCGGCATCGGTCACCTTGCCCGTGGCCCGGACCGCTGCCACCGCCACGCGGATCTCCTCGGCGCGCAGTGGGTCCAGGGGATGCCCGGGCACCGCGGTCGGGTCAACCACCACGACCCCGGGGTGGGGCCCCGACCCGGGTACCGATGTCGAGTTCACTGGTCAGACGTGTCATGGATGTCCCTCCGACCGCGGCACCATAGCCGGGCCCGGGCGCCGCGGGCATCGTGGGCGGTAGCCTGCCAGGCGATGTCCGAGACCATCTGGCGCCACGAGCACGACACCGCCGCGCCGGTGATCCGGTGATCCGGGTCACCGTCGACCGCGACCGGTGCGTCGGGTCGGGGAACTGCGTCTTCTGGGCGCCGGGCACCTTCGATCTCGACGACGGCGGGACCTCGGTGGTGGTCGACCCGATCGGTGACCGCGAGGATGTCATCCGGGTGGCGGCCGAGGGATGCCCGACCAGGGCCATCACCATCTCGGTCGCCGACGCGGACGGTGCGGCGGCCGCAGGCGCAGACCAGCGGACCGAACAGGTGAGAAAGGGACACTGATGCCGATCGCCCTCTCCGAGGAGCACGAGGCGCAACGACAGTCAGCGCACCGCTGGCTCGGTGCCCACTGCCCGTCCGATGTGCCCAGGGCCCTGCTCGACGCCGAGGTGGAGGATCTGCAGCCGGTCTGGAAGGAGATCGCGGCCCAGGGCTGGCTGGGGATCCACCTCCCCGAGGAGTACGGAGGCCAGGGGTTCGGCCTGTTCGAATTGGCCGTGCTCCTCGAGGAGACGGGGTGGTCGCTGGTTCCCGGGCCGTTGCTCCCTACGGTGGTGACGTCGGCGCTGATCGCCGAGGGCGGGCCAGGCCCGGCCGAGTCCGGGGTCCTGCGCGGCACTGATCGACGGGAGCGCCACCTCGGCGGTGTACCTGGGCGACGACCGGCTCGACGTGGTCGGCGAGGACTCCGACGGGGGGCTCATCGTGCAGGGCACGCTCCAGCCCGTGCTCGGCCTGGGGACGGCGTCGGTGGTGCTGGCCCCCGTCCGCCACCGCCACGAGGTGGTCTGGTGCCTCGTCGATCGCCCCGATGGCGAGGTGACGCCGCTGGCGAGCCTGGACCAGACCCGCCGCCTGGGTCGGCTCGAGCTCGAGTCGGTCGCCATCGGTGCCGATCGGCAGTTGCGCACGCTCACGACCGATCGGGTGCGGGCCGTGACGGTTGCCCTTCTGGCTGCCGAGCACGTGGGCGGGGCACGGTGGTGCCTCGAGACGGCCACCGAGTACGCCAAGGTGCGGGTGCAGTTCGGCCGACCGATCGGGCAGTTCCAGGCCGTGAAGCATCGCCTGGCCGACATGGCCGTGCGGGTCGAGCAGATGACGGCGGTGGCGTGGGATGCGGCGGTGGCCGTGGAGTCCGGGGACGACGACGGGGCGGCACTGGCCGTGGCCACGGCGGGTGCACTGGCCTTCGACGGGTACGTGCGGTGCGCCGAGGAGTGCCTGCAGCTGCTGGGTGGCATCGGCTTCACCTGGGAGCACGATGTCCACCTCCATCTGAAGCGGGCCCTGGCCGACCGTCAGCTCCTGGCCACCCCCGAGTCGTTCCATCACGAGGTGGCCAGCATCGCCGGTGGCGGGGCGCGCCGGCTGCTGGCCACCGATCTACCCGACGAGGCCGAGCGGATCCGCCGCGAGCTGGCGCCCGTCGTCGCCGAGCTGGCCGCCGCCGAGGGGGCCGAGCGCCGCCGGCGCCTGGTGGAGGGGGGCTTCGTGTCCCCGCACTGGCCCCGGCCCTGGGGGCGCGACGCCGGTGCGGTCGAGCAGGTGGTCATCGACGAGCAGTTGGCGGCGGCCGGCATCGACCGCCCCCACATCGGCATCGGGGCGTGGGCCCTTCCCGTGATCATCGCCTGTGGTACCGAGGCACAACGGCAACGTTGGGTGCCCCCGACGTTGCTCGGTACCCTCAACTGGTGCCAATTGTTCTCGGAGCCTGGTGCCGGTTCGGACCTGGCCAGCCTGTCCACCCGGGCCGAGCGGATCGAGGGCGGATGGCAGCTCACCGGGCAGAAGGTGTGGACATCGATGGCGAAGCAGGCCGACTGGGGCATCTGCCTGGCCCGGACCGATCCGGCGGTGCCGAAGCACGAGGGAATCACGTACTTCATCGTCGACATGCGCTCGGAAGGCCTGGACATCCGTCCGCTCCGCGAGCTGACCGGCGCGGCCATGTTCAACGAGGTCTTCTTCGATGCGGTGTTCGTCCCTGACGACTGTGTGATCGGTGATGTCGACGACGGTTGGAGGATGGCCCGGATGACATTGGCCAACGAACGGGTGTCGATGTCGTCCGGCTCCACCTTCGGGATCGGCGTCGAGTCACTCCTACGGCTGGCCGGAAGGCTCGGCGACGCCCTCACCGCCAGTGCCGAAGCCCGGGTCGGTGCGCTCCTCGCCGAGGCGCAGTCCCTCCGCCTCATGACGCACCGGTCCACGCTGCTCTCCCTGGCCGGATCGGATCCGGGGTCGGGGTCCAGTCTTCGCAAGCTGCTCGGCGCCGAGCACGAGCAAAGGGTCCAAGAGCTCGGCCTGGCCCTGCTCGGCCCCGAGGGGGCCACCCTCGAAGGCAAGGCCGGGCGCTGGGCCCAGGGGCTGCTCGCCACCCGATGTCTCACCATCGCCGGCGGCACCAGTGAAGTCCAGCGCAACGTCATCGCCGAGCGGGTGCTCGGCCTGCCCCGTGACCCCGAGCCCGGTGGGTGACCCCACCGGCCGGCCGGCTACCCCGCCGGGGGAGGGATGACATCGGGATCCTGTTGGATCTCGATGGTGTTGCCGGCCGGATCGACGAACCAGACCTGGACCGTGGTCCCCTGGGCCCCCTCCACATAGGGGATTCCTTCTGTCTCGAGCTCAGCGATGGCGGCGTCGAGGTCGGTGACGGCAAAGCAGACATGGGGCCCGGTGGGCTGGATCACGCCTGCAGCGGACGCGTCGACCAGGTGGAGCTGGGCGTTGCCGGCGCCGAACCAGTGGCCGTCGACTCCTGGGATCACCGGGCGGACGTCGTCGGGCATTCCGAACAGCGACTGGTAGAACGCCACCGTCTCGGACAGGCGCCCCTCGACGTTGACGCTGTGGTGCAGGGTACGGGTGACCTTCATCGTCGTTCCTCCCGGCTCATGGCGACCATCCTCCGGGGGTGACCGCCTCGGAGATCGAACGTGGGTCGACCGATCCCACGGCCCCGCGGTTCGGTGGCGGTGCCGGACGGGTCATCAGGAGGCGGCTGCCGTGGTGGCGGGGTCGGTCCCCGTTGCCGAGCCCTGGTCGGAGAGTCGGTTGCGGAGCTCCTGCTTCAGGACCTTGCCGGTGGCGTTCCGCGGGAGCCCGTCCACGACGTACCACTGTCGGGGCACCTTGTACTTGGCCAGGAGCTCGAGAGTATGGGCGCGAAGCTCTTCGGGTGTCGCGGCCGTGCCGGGGCGCAGCGTGACGAAGGCGACGACGTCCTCGCCCAGCACCGGGTGGGGTGTGCCCACCACGGCCACTTCGCGTACGGCGGGATGCGACTCGATGGCGTGTTCGACGTCGGTCGGGTGGATGTTGTTGCCTCCCCGGATGATGACGTCCTTGCTGCGCCCGACGATGTAGAGGTAGCCGTCCTCGTCGATGCGACCGAGGTCGCCGGTGACCAACCACCCGTCGACCCAGGTGCGGGCGGTGGCGTCCGGATCCCCGAAGTACTCCCGGGGTCGACCCGGAATCCGGAGACGGACCTCGCCCACCTCGTCGGCGGCCACCGGTCGGCCCTCGTCGTCGATGCAGATCACCTCGGCGGGCGGCAGCGGCTTGCCAACCGACCCCGGCCGTCTGACCGCCTCCCCGGGCGGCATGAGGCAGTAGACCGACCCGGCCTCGGTCATGCCGTAGTTGTTGGACACGAGGGCGCGGGGCATCCGATCCTGCAACTGCTCCAGCACGAAGGGCGCCAGCGGGGCGCTCCCGACGCTGCAGAGCCGTACCGAGCTCAGGTCGGCGGTGGCGAACCGGGCGTGCTCGAGCAGCAGGGCGGCCATCGCCGGCACCAGGAACACCGATCCGGGATGCTCGGACTCCACCACGTCGAACCAGCGCTCGGCGTCGAACCGCGGCTGGTAGATGGCCCGGAGGCCGAGCTTGAGCGGGGTGTACACGAAGGCCAGCCCGGCGAACGTGTACGGCGGGCTGGCATGGAGCCAACCCCCTCCGCTCCACTGGGGCTCGCCGAACGGGATGAGCGAGTAATTGTCGTGCCGGACGGCCACCGCCTTCGGACTGCCGGTGGTGCCCGAGGTGTACATGATGTCGGCCAGGTCACCGGGGTCCCGGGGCACCTGGAAGTACGTGGCGTCGTCGCTCAGGAACTCCGACCAGTCGACCACCCCGGGACGGACGTCCGTCCCGTCGGCGACGTCGCCGGCACCCGGTACCCGGACCACCAGGCCGGGTCGTGTCTCGGGGTAGCGCTGGAGGAGCGTGGTGTCCGTGATCGAGGCCACCGCGCCGGAGTGCTCCAGCATGCGTTCCAGTTCGGGCCGTGTCAGCTGGGGGTTGAGGGGCACCGCCACCGCGCCGGCCCGGTGGATGGCGGCGTAGGCGACGACCCATCGGAGGGCGTCGGCCGGCTCGAGATGGATGGTTACCCGATCACCGGGGGCCACGCCGGCGCCGACCAGGGCGCGGGCCAGGCGGGAGGCGTCTTGGTCCCATTCGGCAAACGTCATCGCCCCCTGTCCGACCACCAGGTAGGCCGTCTCGTCCCCGAAGCGGAGCGCCATGGCGTGGAGCTGCTCGGGGGGCATGGACGGGGCCGCGGTCATCGGGGCCTCCCGAACCGGACGGCCATCGGCGGCGTTGGTCGATGACGGGCGCCGTGCCGGCGGCCTCCGTTGCACCTCTCGTACCCCATGTTCCCCCAGTCCCTCATCACGCGGTCTGTCGGCCGGCCGGGAGCGTCGGCCCAGACCTGCGCCAGCAGCATGGCCGAACCAGCACCGTGGGTCAATCGACGGAGCTGGTGTCTTCGGCCACCACGATCCCGCCGCCCGGCACTAGTGTCTGCTCGTCCTGATGGCGAGTAGACCGATTCGTCGGTGGAGGTTCCGTTCCGATGCACCGTCCCCTCCTGCACATCCGCTGATGGGCGCCCCCGCGATGGGAGACGGCTCCTCCGCGTCAACCGGCGGTACTGCCGCGGGCGGGCCCGGGACGGATCAGGGCACGACTGGCCGAGCTCGGGCTGCAGCTCCACGGACCCCATCCTCCCCACCATCCACTGGAGGCGGTGGTGGTGCACGGCGGGGTGGCGAGGACGTCGGGGCAGCTGCCGCGCATCGACGGAGCGCTGACGTGCTGCGGGGTCCTCGGGCGGACGGTGAGCGTGGAGGAGGGAGCCGCCGCCGCCGCCGTGTGTGCGCTCAACGCCCTCGCCGTCCTCGAGGCGGAGTTGGGCACCCTCGACCGGGTGGAGCGGGTGCTGACCGTGACCGGCTACGTGGCGTCGGATCCGGAGTTCCACCGCCAGCCGGACGTCGTCGACGGGGCCAGCGCCGTCCTCTACCAGGTGTTCGGCGAGGCCGGGCGTCACACCCGTTCGGCCGTTGGCGTCGCCGCCCTCCCGCGGGGAGGAGCGGTGGAGATCGAGGTCACTGTGGCAGTGCGTGACCGAGCGTGAAGGAGCACCGATGAACGGGACTGACACCGCCGCCGCACTCGGCGAATTGGGAGCGGCGACGCTGGGGGAGTCGGGGGCGCGGCCCATGCCGTCGCGCGTGCGGCCGGTGTGGCCGGGGGCGGCAGTCGCGGCTCCGGCCTTCCCCGTGCGGTGCACGCCGGGCGACAATCTGGCCGTGCACGTGGCGGTGGTCCGTGCGCCCGCGGGCTCGGTTCTCGTGGTCGACGTCGGCAACGTCCCCGACCGGGGGTACTGGGGAGAGGTCCTCACGACCGGTGCCATGGCCAGGGGCCTGGCCGGCCTGGTCATCGACGGCGGGGTGCGGGACGTCGGCGCCTTGGAGCGGCTGGCGTTCCCGGTCTTCTCGACGACGGTCTCGCTCCCGGGGGCGACCAAGTCGAATCGCGGGTCGGTCGGGGTGGCCGGCACGGTGGCCGGGGTGCCGGTGGCCCCAGGTGACTGGGTGGTCGGCGATGTCGACGGGGTGGTGGTCGTGCCCGGTGACCGGCTCGACCAGGTCCTGGCGGCCGGGCGGGCCGGGACCTCCGCCGAGGCGGACTACTTCGAGACGCTCCGGCAGGGTGGCAGCACGCTGGAGATCCTCGGCCTCGACGCCGCCATCATCGAAGACGGCACCGGGCCCAGCTGAGCGGCCGGCCGCCGGACCTGTCCGGGATTCGTCTTCCCGTGTGCCCTACCAAGGGTATGTAAAGTGGAAAAGTGAATGGCCGGGGTCGAGGCCGGGTGGCCCTGTCCCCATTGGAGTCGAGGGCCGGTGGCCTCCCCTGGGGGCGGGTGGCCCTGTCCCCACAGGAACGGCTAGTGGTTGGTGTAGTCGATCGGCCCGGCGCCCTTCACCCCGATGGCGAAGCAGAAGCAGTGGATGGGGGCGTGGTCACTGATGGGCCGGAGGCTGTGCACGGCGTCGGGCGGGATGTGGACCAGGTCACCCTGGCCGATCAGCCGCTCCTCCTCGCCGATGGTCATGATCCCCCTGCCTCTGAGCACGTAGTAGAACTCGTGGGTGGGGTGCGAATGGGGATGGACGTGGCCCCCTCCCTCCACGGTGAACTCGTTGACGAGCTCGAGGAAGCCACCGTCGGTCTGCTCTTTCATCTCCCGCGAGTTGACCATCCACCAGACGGGGACGGTGCCGTTGTGCTCGACGACAGGGGTGGAATTCTCGATGTTGCGCACGTCCATCGCCATTTCGTCTCCTCTGGGTATCCGAGTGTTTCGTCCAAGTTCCGGTCGTGTCCGTGGCCCTCGGCAACTCCGGCGGCCGGCCCACGGGAGCCCGGCCGGACGACGCCGGCCACGCCGGCCACGCCGGACGACGCCGGCCACGCCGGACGACGCCGGCCACGCCGGACGACGCCGATGTTAGGTTGAGCCATCACACTAGAACGCGACGGAGGCGTGCGACATGGGTGACCCGGTCCGACAGATCACCCCCGGTCCTTTGACCGCGGCCTCGTGGGCGCCGTTCGGGTGGCTGCCGGTGGACGACACCGATCCCGACGACGGTGTCGATTCCCTCGCCTACGAGTGGAACGACGTCCACGTGAACCGGATCGCCCATCGGCGTGACGAGGTCCCTGCCGTCCCCGGCGGACTGCGGTGCCAGGCCCTCTACCGACATCGGACCCACACCCAGGTCCTGATGCCGCTCGACGTCAGCGCGGTGATCGCCGTGGCCCCCCCGACCGTCGGGCCTGACCGTTCCGCGAGGACTCCGATCTGATCCGGGCGTTCGTCCTGGGGCCCCTCGAATCCATCGTCCTGCATCGGGGGACCTGGCACTGGGGCCCGTTTCCGGTGCGCTCCGACCAGGTCCGCCTCTTCAATGTGCAGGGTCTGCGCTACCAGGAGGACAACGAGTGCGCCGACATCGGGGCACTCGGAGCCCCGGTGGACGTGCTGTTGCCGCGGTGACCGGGCCCGCCACCCGCAGGGGGCTGGCGAAAACTAGTGTTGACACGGGCCTTTCTGTGCCATAGACACAGGCCCGGCAAACAGCCGTTTTTTGGGGGGCGCGTCACGACCGGTGCGTACCCGCCAGATCTCGAACAGGGGGAGTGGATATGGGGAGTCAGCGGGGGAGATGGTTGGTGCCGGCATCGTTGGCACTGGGGGTGGCGGCCATCACCGGGGGATGGTCGGGGTCGGCAACAGCCGGCGCCAGCACCACCGCGGTGGCGCCCGGGGCCCAGATCGACATCGGTGCCATCTCCTCGCGGACCGGCCCGCTGGCCGGCTACTTCGGCGGCCTGGCGCCCGGAATGATCGCCTACTTCAAGACCATCGACGCCAAGGGCGGGGTCGACGGGCACAAACTGGTGTTGACCGCCAACCTCGACGACGGTGGCTCGCCAACCCAGTTCACCCAGCTGACCCACACCCTCATCGACCAGGACCACGTCTTCGCCGCCGCCGTGGCCTCGGCCTGGTTCACGCCCAACTACTTCGTGTCCACCAAGACCCCGACCTACGGCTACAACGTCACCGCCAACTGGCAGACGTCCCCGAACCTGTTCGCCGTAGGCGGCTCGACCCAGATCTACGCCGCGGCCAACTCGACCTACTCGTGGTTCTTGAAGAAGGTCAACGCCAAGTCGGCGGCCTTCATCAGCTACGGTCCCTCTATCTCCTCGTCGTACGATGCGTGCTCCTCGTATGCCAAGTCGATGAAGAAGGCCGGATTCAAGGTCTACGCCGACGTCAGCGCCCAGCTCGGGGGGAGCTATGCCTCCGACGTGCAGCGCATCCAACAGGCCGGCTCCCAGGTGATCATCACCTGCATGCAGTCCTCGGACAACATCACGTTGGCCCGCGACATCCAGCAGTACGGGCTGAACATCAAGCAGCTGTGGCTGAACGGCTACGACCAGACCCTGCTCAACCAGTACAGCAGCCTGATGAAGGGCGTCTACCTCGACATCACGGGCGTGGTCCCCTTCGCCGCGGGCACGGCGTCCAAGTACGGGAACACCTACCCGGGGATGAAGCAGTACCTCGCCTCGATGAAGAAGTACGAACCGTCCGACGTACTGAACGGGGTGTCCTTCCAGGGCTGGCAGTCGGCGGCCCTGATCGCCACCGGGATCAAGGCGGCCGGCAGTAACGTCACGCAGGCCAATGTGATCAAGGCCACCAACCAGATCACCAACTTCACGGGGGGCGGGCTGTCGTCCCCGGTCAACTGGAAGGTCAGCCACGTGGGCTACACCGTCCCGAACTGCAGCGCCTGGGTCCAGGTGTCGGGCAAGACGTATGTCCCGGTGTTCGCTCCGGGCAAGCAGGTCTTCGTCTGCGTCAACGCCAGCACGGGCAATCCCAAGGTTGTCACGCCGCCCACCGGGACCCCGGGGGCGTGAGGCTGAGGGCGGCAGGGAACCGGTAGGAGCCGGCACAGGCGTGGAGCACTTCCTGGGATTCGCCCTTCCTGGGGTCCAGTACGGCTGTACCTATGCCATCGTGGCGGTTGGCCTCGTCCTCACCTACCAGGCCACCGGGGTCTTCAACTTCGCCTACGGCGCCCAGGCCTATACGTCGGCCTTCTTGTTCACCTGGATGGTCCAGAACGAGAACCTCCCGGTGTGGCTGGCGTTCGTGCTGTCGGTGTTGATCCTGGGTCCGGGCCTCGGCCTGGCCTTCGACCGGTTTCTCTTCCGTCACATCGCACCGACCAACACCACCGCCAAGTTGGTCAGCGGGATCGGCCTGTTCGTCGGCATCCCCGAGGTGCTCTCGGTCATCTTCGGGAGCTCGAACCAGTACAACCCACCGAGCATCCTGTTCAACCCCGACACCGTCTACTTCCGCATCGCCGGCACGCCGATCAACGGCATCTACGCGACCACCGTGCTCACCACGGTGGTGGTCCTGGTGGCCCTCGTCGGCCTGATGCGGCTGACCAACCTGGGGCTGCAGATGCGGGGGGCGGTGGAGAGCCGCCGGCTCATCGAGCTCGACGGCGTCAACGCCGGCCGGGTGGTGGCGGCGGCATGGGCCATCTCCGGGCTCATGGCCGGACTGGCCGGCGTGCTCCTCGCCCCGATCTACGGGCAGCTCCAGTCGAGTGACTACGCGGCGTTGATGGTGGCGGCGTTCGCCGCTGCCGCCTGGGCCGTCCTGCGCTCGATGCCCATCGCCGCCCTGGTCGGCATCTTGATGGGTGTGGTCTCGACCGTTCTGGAGGGATACCTGCCGGCCAGCAGCGTGTGGTCGTCGGCGGCGCTTACGTCCCTGCCCTTCATCGTGCTGATCGCCGCGCTCTTGTTCGTGCCCGGGCTGCGCCGCCTCGACCGCGACAAGGACCCGCTGTCCTCGGTCGATCCGCCCACGCCCCCGACGGTCAGCACGCTGCGCGTCCCCCAGATCGACCGGCTCGTTCGGGTGGGCTGGTACATCCTTCTGGCCGTGTTCGTGGTGTCCATGCTGACCTGGTTGCCGACCACCTGGGAGAACGTGTTCAACAGCGGCCTGGTCTACTCGATCGTGTTCCTCTCCATCACCCTCATCACCGGCATGGGCGGCCAGGTCTCGCTGGCCCAGGCCACGCTGGCCGGCGTGGGGGCCTACACCGCCGCCCAGCTGGCCAACCACTTCGGCCTCAGCCTCTTGCTCGGCGGACTGGTGGGCGCGGTGGCGGCGGCTCTGGTGGCCGTCGTGCTGGCCTTCGCGTCGGTCCGGCTACGCGGCCTGGGCCTGGCCCTGTTGACCATCGCCGCCGCCCTGTTCTTCGACTACACCGTGTTCCCGCAGCTGAACTCCAGCGGCGGCCAGACGGTGGGGATCAAGCCCCAGTGGGTGGGCCTCGGGATCCTGAACCCCGACGGCCACGCCTTCTTCATCACCGCCATGATCGTCCTCCTCGTCTGCATCGTCGGCGTCCAGCTGGTCCGGCGGGGCACCACCGGGCGATTCCTCGGGGCCATGCGGGGCAGCGAGACGGCGGCGGCCGGTCTGGGGATCAACCTGACCTGGCAGCACATCGTGGTGTTCGCCCTGTCCGGCCTGGTCGCCGGCATCGGCGGGACGATGCTGTCCATCCAGCAGCAACAGGTGAACCCGAACCTGTTCAACTACCAGATCTCCCTGGTGTTCGTCGTCGTGGTGGTGACCACGGGCGCCAGCACCGTCGAGGGTGCCCTGCAGGCCGGGTTCGGGTTCGTCATCCTCCAGCAGCTGCTGACGTACGTGCCGGCCCGGCTCGGTGGCGACAGCCTGGTGGTGGTGTTCTTCGCCTTCGGCTCGCTGACGTATGCGGCCCATCCTGAGGGGATCCTCGAGTACCAGAAGCGACGCTGGACGCTGCGAACCCAGAGTCTCTTGTTCCGGCCGGTCGACCGGGGGCCCGAACCGCCCGGTCCCGGTGTGCCCCTCCTCGGGGCCGGTGGCGGCGGGGGCCCCTCGGCCATGGTCAACGGTGTAACGATGGAGGCGGGGGCCAAGCCGGTGGTGAGCGATCATGGTTGACATGGCCGCAGCCGCCGTCCCGCTCCTGTCGGTCACAGACGTGTCGAAATCGTTCGGCGGGATCGCCGCGGTCAGCGACGTGAGCCTCACGGTGGGCCCGGGGGAGAGCATCGGGCTGGTCGGTCCCAACGGAGCCGGTAAGACGACGCTGTTCAACTGCATCTGCGGCCAGCTCCGGCCGGAGCAGGGGACCGTGCAGCTCGAGGGCCAGAACCTGTTGGCACTGCCCACCTACAAACGGGCGCGGCTGGGCATCAGCCGCACCTACCAGCGGATCGAGGTCTTCCCCGACATGACGGTGTGGGACCACCTGATGGTGGCCACGCGGGCCCGCTGGTGCACGGGACGGCTGTGGAAGGACCTCTTCAACCGCAGCGCGGTCACACCCGAGGAGCGCGACCAGGTGGCATCGGTCCTCGACATGGTGGGCATCGCCGACCGGGCCCAGACCCCGGTTTCGGCGTTGGGACTGGGACTGTGCCGTCTGGTCGAGCTGGCCCGGGCCCTCGTCTCCGAGCCGGTGCTCTTGATGGCCGACGAGCCTTCGTCGGGGCTGGACATCCACGAGACCCGCGAGCTGGCCCAGGTGTTGCGCAAGCTGCAGCGTGAGCGGGGCATGGCCATGCTGTTGGTGGAGCACGATCTCGGGATGGTCGGCGATGTGGTGGACCGGACCGTGGTCATGAACCTGGGTGTGGTGATCGCCGACGGCAGTTTCGACGAGGTGATGGCCGACACCGACGTGCGCCGCGCCTACCTCGGGGTGACGGCATGAGCGCCCCGACGGCGGCGCCGGCGTCCGCGGCGGGTGCGGCGGGATCGGATCCCGCCCCGCCGGCCCTCGAGGCCCATCAACTGAGCGCCAGCTACGGTCCCTACCGCGCCCTCTTCGACGTCTCCTTCGACGTCCCTGCGGGCGGCATCACCGCCCTCATCGGGTCCAACGGTGCCGGCAAGTCCACGGTGGCCCGGGTCGTGACCGGCCTGCTTCCCAGCACCTCGGGCACCATCCGGTTGGACGGGAGGGACGTGACGGGGCTGGCGGCGTACAAGATCGCCCGGGCCGGCTCGGCCCACGTGCCCGAGGGGCGGGGCGTCTTCGCCAGGCTCACCGTCGAGGAGAACCTCCGCCTGGCCTTCCGTCAGCGGGGCGGGCGCAAGAGCGTGGCCAGTTCGATGGAGCGGGCCTTCGACGCCTTCCCGGTGCTGAGCGCCCGTCGGAGGCAGGCGGGCGGGACCCTCTCGGGAGGGGAGCAGCGGATCCTGTCGTTGGCCAAGGTCCTCGTGGCGCCCCCGCGGGTACTGGTGGCCGACGAGATCTCCCTCGGCCTGGCCCCGGTCATGATCGACGCCGTCTACGAGGGATTGGTGAAGGTCAACCAGGCCGGTACGGCGCTCTTGATCGTCGAGCAACAGGTGGACCGGGTGCTGGACATCGCCCACAGTGCCGTCGTCCTCGAGCATGGCTCGGTTGCCTACAGCGGACCGGCCGACGGTGCGTTGGTCGCCATGGAGTCGGTGCTGTCCAACCGGGCTGAGCGGGCAGAGCTGCTGGCGACCGGCAGTCCGGATGGCGCCAACCTCGGATGGGAGACCACCCATGTGGACCACGAGCTCCGTTTCCGCCGGCGGGGCCGGAGCAAGGCCGGACGGGGCGCCGCCCCGGACGCCACCAGGTCAGCGGCACCGGCACCCTCGGTGCCCCCGCCGCCGGCAGCACCACCGGCATCGGAACGAAAGGAACCAGAGTGAGCGAGAACGAGCGCGACGCCGTCATCGTCGACGTGGTGCGGACAACCATGGGCAAGCGGGGCGGGGCCCTGGCCCAGTGGCACCCGGTGGACCTGTTGGGCTTCGCGCTCGACCCGGCTGCTCGAGCGCACCGGCGTCGACCCCGAGACCATCGATGACGTGATCGGGGGGTGCGTCACCCAGGCCGGGGAGCAGAGCACCAATGTCACCCGGAACGCCTGGGTGGCCTCCGGCCTCCCCCAGAGCGTGCCGGCGACATCGGTGGACCGTCAGTGCGGTTCCTCCCAACAGGCCATGCACTTCGGTGCGGCCGGGGTCAAGGCCGGCCACTACGACCTGGTGGTGGCGTGCGGGGTCGAGTCCATGAGCCGTGTCCCCATGGCCTCCAATGCCCGGGGGGGGACGGGGCCGTTCCCCCCTCGTTCCTCGAGCAGATCGACGGCCGGCTGTGGGCGCAGTTCCGGGTGGCCCAGGTGCTGGCCGACCGGTGGGGCGTGACCCGGGAGGAGATGGACGCCTACTCCCTGGAGAGCCATCGCCGCGCCACGGCGGCATGGGACTCGGGCCACTTCGCCGCCGAGACGGTGCCGGTGCCCCTCAAGGGAGAGGACGGGTCGTTCACCGGTGCCCTGCTCGAGACCGACGAGGGCATCCGCCGGAACGCGTCCTTGGAGGCGTTGGCGGGGCTGCCGCCGGCTCAGAATTGGGAGCCGGACACCGCTCCGGACATCACCGCCGGCAACGCCTCGCAGATGACGGACGGTGCCGCCGCCATGCTGATCGCCGAACGGTCGGTGGCCGAGCGGTTGGGGCTCCCGATCCGGGCCCGGTTCGCCCATGCCACGGTGGCGGCCGACGATGCCGCCGTCGTGCTGTCCGCACCGGTGCCGGCCACCCACCGGCTGCTGGAGCGGTCAGGGATGAAGGTGGAGCAGTTCGACGCCATCGAGTGCAACGAGGCCTTCGCCGCCATTCCCCTCATGTGGAACCGTGCCTTCCACGCCGAGCCGGAGCGGCTCAACCCTCGGGGCGGGGCCATCGCCATCGGGCATCCGCTCGGCGCCAGTGGGGTCCGGCTGGCGGCCACCTTGTTGAACCAGCTGGAGGCCACCGGGGGCCGATACGGGTTCCAGACCATGTGCGAGGGGGGCGGCCAGGCCAATGCCACCGTGATCGAGCGGCTGGGGTAGGCGGACCGACCGGGCCTGGTCCGGCGGTGGATCAGGACGGGTGGGCCCTCGACCGGACGTAGGCGGCGGTGCCGGCGAGGAATCCGTCGACGTCCTGGGCCTTTTGCGAGGCGAATTCGGCAAAGTAGGCGGGAACGTAGATGGACAGTGCGCCCGCCCGCATCCCGTCCAGGACGGTGGTGACGGCCTCCTCCACCGGAATGGCCTCGACGTCCCCGGTGAACGGGTCGTTGTCGGGCAATGTGAACAGCTCGGTGTCGACCACTCCGGGATAGACGACCGACACCGTGACGCCCGAGTCCCACAGGTCGACCGCCATCGTCTCGGCGAACACGGCCAGGGCCGCCTTGGACGCCGAGTAGGCGGCCTCGCCCGGAGAACTGAGCGGGGCGGCGACCGAGGACACGCAGACAACGTGTCCCGACCCCTGCTCGAGCATGTGGGGGAGGAGGGCCAAGGTGAGGCGGACCGGTGAGAGGTAGTTGATCGCCATCACCGACTCGACCGTCCCGGCGTCGAGCCGTGTGACATGTCGGCGCTTGGGGATGCCGGCGTTGTTGATCAGGATGTCCACCCCGCCCAGCTCGTCGACGGCCCGGACGGCCAGTGACTCGACGGCGTCGGGATCGGTGAGGTCGACCCCCCACATCTTCGACCCCGGCGACGTGACGAGGCACCGGTCGAGGACCTCGGCGAGGCGATCGTGGCGCCGGGCGGCGATCCCCACGGTGGCACCGGCGGCGGCCAGTCCCTCGGCCAGCCCGGCCCCGATCCCGGACGACCCGCCGGTGATGAGGACCCGCTTCCCCTCGAACGAGCCGGCCATGGGCACCTAGCGGTTCTTCCAGATCGGCGTGCGCTTCTCGGCGAAGGCCATGGGACCCTCGACGGCGTCCTCGCTCGAGAAGACCTCCGAGGAGATGGACGACTCGATGCGGTAGGCCTCCTTCATGTCGACGGCCAGGCCGCGCAGCACGGACTCCTTCGTCTTGCGCACGGCGAAGGGACCGTTGGCGGTGATCCGGTGGGCGTAGTCGAGTGCCCGGTCCATCAGCCGGTCCGGGGGGCACACCTCGTTCAGAAGTCCCATCTCGTAGACGCGGTGGGCCGATACCCGGTCGGCACACAACAAGAGCTCCATGGCCGCAGGGAAGGGAACCTGGCGGGGCAGCCGCACGGTGGTCCCCCCTCCGGCGAACAGTCCCCGCTTGGGCTCCATGACACCGAAGGTGGCGGTGTCGACGGCGACCCGCAGGTCGCACCCGCCCAGCATCTCCATCCCGCCAGCCACGCACGTCCCGTTGACGGCGGCCACGATCGGCTTGTAGAGGCTGACGTTGCGGAGCACCGCCTTGACGCCGTCATCGAGGCGGTAGCCGTCGATCTCGCTGACGCCCTCCGCCTTCATCTTCGCCTGCAGGCTGGTGATCTGGGGGATGTACGTCTTGAGGTCCGCGCCGACGCAGAAGTCGGGCCCCACCCCGGTGATGATGGCCACCCAGGCGTCGTCGTCCTCACCGAACCGCTCCCACGCCATCCGGAGCTGGGCGAAGTGCTCCATGTCCAAGGAGTTGCGCGACTCGGGGCGGTCGATGGTGATCTTGACGATGTGGTCGTCACGGGACTCGTAGTGAATGGTCATGGTCTGCTCTTCCCGACGGCGGCGTCCGCACCGAGTGACGGCCGGCCGACCGAGGTAGTGGGCGGATGCGGTGGCTGGTGCGGGGGGGTGGGCCGGTGCCGGTCCAGGGGCCGGGACAGGGTCATCGTCGTGCCCTCGTGATGCCCTTTTCGCCGGTGGTCACGGTGACGGTCGTGCCGGACAGGTCGACGTCGTCGGCCGGTGGCTCCTCGAGTCGGGCGTAGCAACGGGAGCCGTCATCGAGCTCGCAGATGAGGGCCGTCCACTCCGGTCCCTGGCGACCGTGGCTGGTGGACCACGCCACCACCCGGGCGGGTCCGTCGACCGTGGTGGCCAACGGCACCGGCTCGGGTCCCTCGGCGGCGTCGGGTCCCTCGGCGGCGTCGGCGGTGCCCGGCTCCCCGGGACGGGACGACAGGAGGGCGGCGGCGTGGCTCGTCATGTGCATCCCGATGCCGGAGACCAGTCCGAGCGAGCCCGGGTCGCGGCGGAGCACCTCGACCATGGCCGCCAGGGCGTGGGTGGTGTAGTTGCTTCCGGGCCCACCGTGGTAGGGGAGGCCACCCGTGACGGTCAACTGGCGATCGGTCGCCATCCCCAAGGCGTCGCACGCGAAGGACAGGGAGCTGGCGAAGCACGAGTAGAGGTCCAGGTGGGCCACCTCGTCGACGGAGTGGCGGCCGAGCGCCCTCTCCACGGCGGACTGCATGGCCGGCGATCGCCACAGTTCGGGTCGGGTGGCCATGGTGCCCGGCTCCTCGGCCGATCCCGTCCCCCGCAGGTAGACCCGCTTGTCTTGCGGCACTCCCAGCGCGTCGGCACGGGCCTCGGTGGCCACCAGCACGGCGGCGGCCATGTCCACGTCCATGATCGCCGTCATGAACTTGGTGTACGGGGTGGCCACCATCCGGTTGGTGGGCGTTGCCACCGAGATGGTGGTGGCGTCGCGGGCGACCGGGAACCAGGCATGCTCCGGATCGGCGGCCGCCACGTCGGACAGTGGCGCCAGCAGCCGCCCCAGGTCCTGTCGGTGGTCTTCCACGGACACCTTGTGGTGGCCACGCCGGGCACTGTCCAGTAGCGCGAAGGTCAGGTAGGCCTGGAAGATCCCGTGCCGGGCCTCGTTGCGGTCGATGGTGATGGGGTACGGGCTGGGTGTCGCCGGGGCGTAGGACCAGTTCGGATCGGCGAGGTGGCGCCGGGTGGCCAGGGCCTCTCCCCCCACGATCAACGCCAGATCGGAGCTCCCGTCGGCCATGGCCTCCGCTGTCGCCGACACCAGTCGGACCGGCACCGATCCGCCGAGGCCTGAATACGACCGGTGGGCCGGGTCCGCACCCAGGCGGGCGGCGAGCCTGGCGCCCGGATCGTCGTACTCCCACGACTGGCAGAAGACGACCTGGAGCCGGTCGATGCCCGTGACCGCACCGGGGGCCCCGGCATCGTCGGCCGCCTCCCGTGCCATCGCCTCCCACATGTCCAGCGGTTCGGGGGCCGGCTCCTGGCGCCAGGTCCGGCGGGCCACACCGATGATGCACGGTGCGAGCGGGTCCACCGCCACCTCAGGAGACGCGCGACTGGCCGGGAAGCTTCACCGCTCGGTCGGCGATGATGTTCTTCTGCACCTCGGACGACCCACCACCGATGGTGCTGTACCGCTGGAAGGCGTAGAGACGGGTCCACTTGCCCCGGTCGACGGCGTCGGGCCCTCCCCGGGCCAGCACCCCGGCCGGGCCCAGGAGGTCCACCGACAGGGCGGCCAGGGTCTGGGCCAGTGAGGACCAGGCCAGCTTGGCGAATGGCACCTCAGGCCAGTTCTTCTCCCCCTTGATGATCTTGCTCAGTGCCCGCAGCGAGAGGAGGCGGGCCAACTCGATGTCGGTCCAGGCCCGGGCCAGCCGCTCGCGGAGCGAGGGATCCTCCAGGGCGGACGGGTTCACGGAGCGGGCCGCCGTCACCATGGCGTGCAGATCGGCGGCGAGGAGGGAGATCTGCCCGGCGATCCCCACCCGCTCGTGCCCGAGCGTGCCCATCGCCACCATCCAACCCTCGCCCTCCCCGCCGAGGCGGCTGCTCACCGGGATGCGGGCGTCGGTGAAGAAGACCTCGTTGAACATCTCCTCACCGGTCATGTCACGGATCGGGCGAGCCTCGATCCCCGGTGTGTGCATATCGATGATGAAGGCCGTGATGCCCTCGTGCTTGGCCCCCCGCTCGATCGCCGTGGGGTCGGTGCGCAGCAGGAACAGGCCCCATCGGGCCAGATGGGCGGTGGAGATCCAGATCTTCTGGCCGTTGACCACGTAGTCGTCGCCGTCGAGGATGGCGGTGGTTCGGAGGTTGGCGAGGTCGTTGCCGGCATCGGGCTCCGAAAAGCCCTGACACCAGTGATCGGTGGCGTCCAGGATCGAGGGGAGCCAGTTGGCCTTCTGCTCGTCGGTGCCCCAGGCGATGATCATCGGCCCGATCTGCCACAGCCCGTTGGGGTTGAACAGGCCGGGTGTCCGATACTCGGCATTGACCTCGGAGTAGATGATGCGCTGCATGGCGGTGGCGTTGCGACCGCCGTACTCCTCGGGCCAATGGACCGCCGCCCAGCGGCCCTCGTTCAGCACCCGCTGCCAGGCGGCCCTGCGCTGCTGGGACTTCTCGCCGGCCAGCGAGGAGTCGTCGGCCAGTTCCTCGCTGGCCAGGAACGGTGGCAGGTGCTCGTCCAGCCAGCCCCGCAACTCGTCACGGAACGCCTCGTCCTCTGGAGCCAGTGCGAAGTCCACGGCCACGGAGAATAGCCGTTCTTGATCTTGTCTACACTGACGCCACTATCAGCGACCCAGTCCGGGGGTGGACAGTGGACTTCACGTTCGATGCCGAGCAGCTGGCCTTGCAGGAGGTGGCGCGCCGGGCCATGGACGAGGTGGACGGCGACACGCTCCGGCGGCTGGCCGACGATCCCACGGGGACGACTCCCGAGCTGTGGGACCGGCTGGTCTCCCTGGGGTGGACGGGAATGCTGGTGCCGGGTGAGGGTGCCGGGCTCCTGGAGATGTGCGTCGTGCTCGAGCAGATGGGCCGGGTCCCCCTGCCCGGACCGTTCTTCTCCTCGTCGGTGATGGCGACGCTGGCCGCCCGGGCCCTCGGCGCCGATCACCTGCTCGGCGACCTGGCGGCCGGCCGGCGGGGCACCGTCGCACTGCACGAACAGGGCTACGGGCATCCGCTCGGGACCATCCGGGCGCGAGCTCGGAGGAAGGGTGCCGGCTGGGTCCTGAACGGGCTGAAGCCGATCGTGATGGACGGCCACACCGCCGACTGGGCCATCGTGGTGGCCCTGGCCGAAGAGGGCATCCGGTCCTTCTTGCTCCCGTCGCCCCGGGGCGAGGCGGTTCCCTCGCTCGACCCCACCCGCAAGCTGGCCCGGCTGGTGCTCGAGGAGGAGCCGGTGGAGCCGCTCGGCCCGGTCGGTGACCAGTCCGGGCTGTGGCGCGGGGTGCTGGAGGACGTGTCGGTGGCGCTGGCCGCCGAGCTCGTGGGCGTGGCCGACCGGGCGCTCGAGGAGGCGGTGGGGTACGCCAAGGTGCGGGTGGTGTTCGACCGGCCCATCGCCTCGTTCCAGTCGGTGAAGCACCGGATCGTCGACATGTACCAGTCGCTGGAGATGGCGCGGGCGGGGGTGCACTTCGCCGCCTGGGCCGCCGACACGGACGCCCCCGAGCGCTCACGGGCCGCCGCCATGGCCGCCGCCTATGCCTCGGAGGCGGCGGTGCGGGTGACCGGCGACGACATCCAGATCCACGGTGGCGTGGGGTTCACCTGGGCCAACGATGCCCACTTCTTGTTCAAGCGGGCCAAGCAGAACGAGATCTTGATGGGCGGAGCCAGCCACCACTGGGAGCACCTGGCCAAGGAGCTGGTCGACCTCCACTGACCGCCCGGTCGGGGCGGTCCCCACCGGCATGGCCCGGCGGGGCGTCCGGCGATGCCCGGAACTCAGCGTTCGGGTCGCTCCGGTGCCCGAGCCGGATCGAGCAGGACCGCCACCTCGTCGGCTCTGACCTGGAAGGCGGCGGACGCATCGCCCCCGTCGTCGAGGACGCCCGCCACGTGCTCGACGAACAGCCCCACCAGCAGACTCCTGAGCATCCGGGCCATCGCCGCCTCCTCGCCGGCGGCGCAGAGCGGGGGGTCGTGCTCACCCAGCCAGTGCTCCAGTGACGCCTGGGTGGCCTCGAAGAGCTCGGTACCCACGGTCGACGCGGTGTCGTCCCCCCGCATCACCTCTCCCAGCATCAACCGGATGAACTCCTCGACATCCAGCATCGACTGGAGGATGTCGTTCAACAGCCCGGCCAGGTCGGCCACCGGATCGCGGGAGAGCGACGTCTGTGAGGCGCTGGTGAGGTTCTCGACCAGGCCCCGCTCCTCGAGGACCGCCACCAAGAGCTCCCGTTTCGACGGGAAGTAGTGATAGAGCGAGGCGACGTTGAGGCCGGTGGCCGTGGCCAGGTTGCGCATGCTCGTCCCGTCCACCCCCTGCTGAGCCATCAACGACAGGGCGGTGCGCAGGATGTGCTGGCGCTGGGTCATGCCGTCAGGCCGGTTGACCTGGTCACGATCGGGGGACACGGCTCCATTGTGGACCCTGGAGGCCCCGGTCCCGTCCATGGCCTCCGTCCGTGTCCTTGTCCCAAACGAACGTTTGTCTTAAGATGAGCGGGCGACCACCCACGTCCGAGGGGGTCCGAAGGAGGCGCCCGATGTCCATCAGCACCGAGGTCGGGGCCCCGGTTCCGTTCGACCCGTTCGAGCTCGAGGACACCGTGTCGGGAAACATCCGGGACCCGTATCCGGCGATGGCCCAGCTCCGTCGCCAGAGCCCGGTCCACGTCGGCCCGATCGACCTCGGCGAGGGCGCCGAGGCAGCCGACCCCTCCCGGCCCCAACCGGTCACCGTGCTCGGGTTCGACGAAGCGGTGCAGGTGCTGCGGGACAACGAGACGTTCTCGTCGACGGTGTACGAGGGGATCATGGGCGCGGTGATGGGCCGGACCATCCTGCAGATGGACGAGCCGGAGCATCGCCTGCACCGGGCCATGGTCTCGCCGACATTCCGATCCAAGGTGCTCGAGCGATGGGAAGGGGATCTCGTCCAGAGGGTGGTCGACGAGCTCATCGACGGGTTCGCCCATCGAGGCACGGCCGACCTGGTCCAGGAGCTGACGTTCAACTTCCCCGTCCAGGTCATCGCCCAGATCCTCGGACTCCCACGCGAGGACTTCCCGACCTTCCAACGGTGGGCCATCGCCATCACCAGCGTCGCCTCCAACTGGGATCGCGGGGTGGCCGCGTCGGCCGCCCTGCGTGACTACTTCGCCGGCGTCCTCGACGAGCGTCGGGTCAATCCCGCCGACGACCTGATCAGCGATCTGCTGACCACCGAGGTCGAGGGAAGGCGCCTCGACGACGAGGAGATCTACTCGTTCCTCCGCCTGCTCCTGCCGGCCGGGGTGGAAACGACGTACCGAGCCTCGGGGAACCTCTTGTACGGGCTCCTGACCAATCCCGACCAGCTCCAGGCCGTCAAGGACGACCGCTCACTGCTGCCGGTGGCGTTCGAGGAGTCGATCCGTTGGGAGCCGCCGGTCACCGTCATCCTGCGCCGCGCCACCCGGGACACGGAGATCGGGGGGGTCGCCATCGAGGGCGGGGCCGACGTGGCCCTCCTGCTCGGCGCCGCCAATCGCGACGAGCGCAAGTACGACCATCCCGACCGGTTCGACCTGTTCCGCGACTCGCGCCAGAGCGTCGGTTTCGGTTTCGGCGTCCACGTCTGCCTCGGCATGCACCTGGCCCGGATGGAGGTCAGGGTCGCCCTCAACACCCTCCTCGACCGTCTGCCCGACCTGCGGCTCGACGCCGCTCCCGACCAGGACCTGCACATCAAGGGGATGGCGTTCCGTTCGCCCATCGCCCTGCCGATCGCCTTCACCCCGCGCTGAGGGGCCGCTCCCCTCGGGGCCGGGCTGCCAGGGCCAGACGGGGTGGCCGATGGGCCCGAAACGCCGGACCGAGCCCTCACCGCCGGGCGAGCACGACTGTTGTTAGGGTGACCCGATGCCCGTCTGGTTGACCGAATCGGAGTACCGGATCCTGTCGGCGGCCTGCGAGCGCCTCATCCCGGCGACAGAGCACGGACCCGGCGCCGCCGCCGCCGGGGTCGCCGACTACATCGACGGCCTCCTCGGCGCATTCACGTTCGACCCGCCGAGGATCTGGGCGGGCGGTCCCACCTCGGGTCGCTTCGGCGGCGAGGCCGGCTTCGCCAATTTCCACCATCTGAGCGCCCTCGACGAACTGGCCTGGCGGATGCGCATCGAGGGATCGTGCGGCCGCCCGGAGCGGGAGTTCAACGGACCCGTGATCGGGCTCCAGGAGCACTACCGCCACGGCTTGGCGGCCCTGGGCGAGGAGTTCCCCGGGCTCTCCGCCGAGGAACAGGACGCACGGCTCCGATCGTCACAGGACTTCACCGCCCTGCTCTACGGCCACGCCTGTGAGGGCATGTACGGGGCACCCGAATACGGCGGGAACCGCGACGGAGCGGGCTGGCGTGCCATCGGGTTCGACGGGGACGTCCAGCCCCGGGGCTGGACCGACGCCGAAGTGGCGCGCCCGTGACCGTCGACGCGGTCATCATCGGGTTCGGGCCCCGGTGGGGCCACCGCCGCCGACGTCCTGACGGCAGCCGGATGGACGGTCACGATCATCGAGAAGGGTCGCAACCATCTCCTCGACCCCGACGACCTGAGCCGGCCGGCCTTCGACTACTCCAACGACGAGATCAAGTTCCTCAACCGCCACTTTCTCGGGCCGGACCCGCTGATCGAGCCGCGCACCTTCCGCACCCACGCCGACGAGGGCGAACACACCCACGTCGGCGAGGTCAACTCGGTCCCCACCACCGTCGGGGGTGGAGGGACCCACGCCGACGGCAAGGTGCCCCGGTTCCGGCCCGACGACTTCCGGATCCTGTCGCTCCTGGGCCCCCAGGAAGGGGCCGATGTGGCTGACTGGCCCGTCGACTATGACGAGCTCGAGCCCTTCTACGCCGAGGTGGAACGGGCCATCGGGGTGGCCGGCACCGAGGATGCCAACCCGTTCGCGGGGCCGAGGTCGGGACCGTTCCCGATGCCTTCGGGGGCACCCATGTTCGGCGCCACCGTCTCCGCCGCGGCCGCCGAGCGGCTGGGGTACCACCCCTATCCGGCCCCGACGGCCGCCAACAGCGTTCCCTATGACGGCAGGCCGGCCTGCAACAACTGCGGGTTCTGCGCGTACTTCGGCTGCCCGATCCACGCCAAGGGCGACCCCATCGCCATGCTGCAACGGGTCATGGCCAGCGGCCGGGCCGAGCTGCTGGCGGAGACCTTCGTGTCCGCCATCCGGTTCGAGGGGCGGAAGGCCACCGGGGTCGATGTCCTCGGGCCCGACGGTGCCGGGCGCTTCATCGGTGCCCGGCACGTGATCGTGGCTGCCGGCGCCATCGAGACCCCGCGCCTGTTGTTGCTCTCTGGCGTGGACCACCCGCTGGTCGGCCGGTACCTGATGACCCACTACCAGACCATCGTGGCCGGATCGATGCCGTTCCGGACCTACGCCGAGCGCGGTCGGGCCGTGACCCACGTGCACGACGACATGATCGTCGGGGACGAAGCCAGCCGCGGCGCCGCCGCCGCCGCCGGGCTGCCGTGGATCCGTGGGGGTCTGGTCGAGCACGGGGGTGCGGGCCTGCCCATCATGGAGGCCACGCACCTGCCCTGGGGCGCACAGCACCCCGCACTGATGGCCGACTCGCCGGTCAGGGCCCGGCTGTGGGCGTTCATCATGCAGGGGGAGGACCTGCCCTACGCCGGCAACCGGGTGGACCTCGACCCGACCATCCGGGACGCGCGGGGCTTCCCCGTGGCCCGTGTCACCTACCGTCCCGGACGGCACGAGCTGGTCGCCTCCGAGCACTACGGCCCGCGACTGGCGGCGATCCTGAAGGAGATGGGGGCGGAGTGGACCGCGGTCACGTCGTCTCCGGGCGGGGGGAACGCCTCGTCTCCGGCGGCGATCCCCGAGAGCCGTCACAACATGGGGACCGTCCGGATGGGCACGGACCCGGCGACGTCGGTGGTCGACCCGGCCGGGCGCCTGCACCAGGCCGACAACGTCGTGGTGGCCGACTCGTCCGTGTTCGTCACCTCGGCCGGGTACGGGCCCACCCTGACCCTGGCCACGCTGGCGGCCCGGGCCGCCCACCTCTTGACCTGACCGGGCCCCGCCACCCTCACCGTCCGCCGAGCACCTCGGGGTTGACGATGTTGAGTGGTCGCGGCCCCGGCCATCAGCCGGCACAGGTCCTCGGCGATGGTCCGTGTGTGGTTGGCCTCGACGTTGTAGGTGGCCCCCCCGATGTGGGGGGTGAGGACCACGGAGCCCAACTGGGTCAGTGGGTGGTCGACGGCCAGGGACTCACCCTCGAAGTGGTCGAGGCCGGCGGCCGACACCTTGCCGGACCGGAGGGCGTCGACGAGCGCGTCGGTGTCGTGCAGCGCCGCCCTGGCCGTGTTGAGGAAGACCACCCCGTCGCGCATGGCGGCGAACTCGTCCGCACCGATCATCCCGGTGGTCTCCGGGGTGACCGGTGCGTGCAGCGAGACCACATCCGACCGGGAGAGGAGCTCGTCGAGCGAAACGGTGGGCTCGTCGGCGTACGGGTCGTAGGCGATGACCTCGAGCCCGAGGCCCCGCAACCGCCACCGCAGGGCCCGTCCGACCGCACCGAGGCCGACGAGGCCGGCGGTGCGTCCAGCCAGCTCCCAGGCCCGGAAGCGCTGGTAGGGGATGGTGCCGTCCTTGTAGATCTCGCCCCGTCGCACATCGGCGTCGGCGGCGACGACACCGCGGGTGGCGGCGAACAGCAGCGCCACCCCGACTTCGGCCACCGCATCGGCGTTCCGTCCCGGTGCCCGCAGGACCGGGATCCCCGGCGGCCGTGGCCGCGGCGACGTCGACGTTGGTCGGATCGCCCCGGCAGCTGCACACCGCCAGCAGCGGCTGCTCGAAGAGCGGTCCGGCACAGCGGTCGCTCTCCACCACCACGATGGATGCCCCTTCGGCACCCACCCGCTCGGCCAGCTGCTCGGCGTTGTAGATCCGCAGCGAGTGGCTGGTCCAGCCACGAATCCAGCGTCAGGTCGGCCAGCTCCCCCAGCAGGTCGAGCCCGGGCCCCCGCACAGCGGCGGTGACCAGTGCCTTCGGTCGTTGTGACGGCATGGGTCGTGGTGACGGCATGGTCGTGGACGGCTCCTCGCTCGGATCCCCGGGCCCCCCCGGAGGACGCACCCGCCCCCGTGGGTCGGACGGGGATAATAATGGCGCCTCATGACCCGATTGTCAGATCCATGACCCTGCGCTCCGGCGCCGACTGCACGGTCGGCATCGACGTGGGGACGACGGCGGTCAAGGCGGTGGCGGTGGACCCGAAGGGCCAGGTGATCGCCCGGGTCCGGGTGCCCCATCGGGTGAGGACGGCATCGGCGGCCAGTCTCGACCACGACGTGGCCCAGGCGTGGCGACGCGGCCCCAGGCGGGCGTTCGCCGCGGTATCGGCGCAGCTGGACGGGGACCCGGCCGGTATGGCGGTGACCTCCATGGTGCCGTCGATCACGGCCGTCAACCGGCACGGAGTCCCCTCGCTCCCCGGCCTGCTCTACGGCGATCTCCGGGCCCGGGCCCGGGGTGGGGACGCCGTTGCCCGCGACGACCTGGGAGGCGAACGTGAGCAGGGCCGGCGGATGATCGAGTGGGCCGTGAACGAGCAGCCGGGTGCCTACGGGTACTGGAACTGCCAGGCCGTCGCCACCCACGCCCTGACCGGGGTGCCGGCCGTCGACGCGGCGACCGCCACCTCGTTCGGCGGGCTCTATGCCGGAGGGCACTGGGACGCCGTCGCACTGGACCGGTTGGGGGTCACCGAACACCAGCTGCCGGTCGTCGGAGGGATGGGGCACAAACTCGGATCGGTGAAGGGGACCAGCACGGCGTTCGCCGGGGGATCGATCGACGCCTTCTGCGAGCAGATCGTCGCCGGGGCCGACCGGCCGGGGGACGTGCTGGTCATCTTCGGTGCCACCCTGATCGTGTGGGTGATCACCGGGGAATGGACGTCCGTGCCGGGACTGACCACGCTCCCCACCATGGTGGCCGGCCAGGTCCAGATCGGGGGACCGAGCAATGCCGGTGCCCTGTTCGTCGACTGGGTCCGCTCGCTGGTGGCGCCGCCCGACCCGTCGATCCGGGCCGGTGGCGGGCGATCCCGCGTCCGAGGAGCGCACCGGCCATCCGGAGCGGGTCCCGGTCTGGCTGCCGTACCTCCGCGGGGAGCGGACCCCGTTCCACGACCCGGCCCTGAGGGCCAGCCTGCACGACCTGGATATCTCCCAAGGCCCCGAGACGCTGCTACGGGCGGCCCACGAGGCCAGCGGGTTCGTGATCAGACGGATCGTGGAGCTGTCGGGCTCCACGGCCCGTCGGGTCGTGGCCGCCGGCGGCGGATCCCGGTCCGTGGCCTGGATGCAGGGGGTGGCCGACGCCACCGGCCTCCCCGTCGACACTGCCGCCGTCCCCGAAGGGGCGGCACTCGGAGCGGCCTATCTGGCCCGCATGGCGGCCGGGCAGGAGACGGGATTCGACGGATGTTCGGCGTGGGCCGGCGTCGGCCGCCGCATCGACCCCGATCCGACCTGGGCCGCCGCCGCCGCCGTCCGGTTCGAACGGTTCAAGGAGATGCAGCCCCGTTTGGACTGAATGTCGCCTTCAGCACGCCGCTGGACTCGGGACGGGCCAGGGTCTTGAGCGCGTTCCACCAATCGTCGAGCGGGTATCGGTGGGTGACCATCCCGGTCAGGTCGATCCGGCCGGATCGCACCAGATCGAGGTAGTGGGCGATCGAGTGCTTCCGGACACCTTCGAACTCTTCCATGGCAAAGGCGTTCGAGCCGACGATGGTGAGCTCCTTGAAGTAGACGGGGGTCCACTCCCAGCGCCCGGGGACGGCGACCCCGGTGTAGACGAGACGTCCACGTTCGGCCAGGACCCGGACGCCCACCTCGAACGTCTCGGGCTTGGCCACGGAGTCGTAGATCACGTCGATGTGTCCGGGGTGGGCCATGGGCAGGCCGTCCATGGCCTGGTGGAGGACGCCGCCGGACCAGTCGGCCAGGGCCTCCACCAGGGCCAGCCGGGGCTCGTGGGGGACGACCAGGGAGGCACCGAACCGCCGGGCCATCTCCACCTGGGCCGGGAACCGGGCCACCACTGCCACCTCCACCCCCGGGTAGAGGGAGCGAAGGATGGCCACGCTGGCGAGACCGAGCGCTCCGGCCCCGAACACCACCACCTTCCCCTCGGCCGGCGGGGGATTGCGCAGGATGGCGTGGAAGGACACCGAGAAGGGGTCGGCCAGGACCGCCGATTCGTCGGGGACGTCGTCGGGCACGGGGATCAGCATCGATGGATGGGCGGCCATCAACTCGGCCCATGCCCCCGGCGCACCGGTCACCACCCCGATGTGGACCCCCGGGCTGATGTCGCCCTTGGTGAAGGACCAGCACAGGTTGACGTCCCCCGCCCGGCACGGTGGGCAGAGCGGATGGATGCCACGTGGGGCGCAGCTCAGCCACGGGTTGAGCAGCACCCGCTGACCGACCTCCACGCCCTCGGCCTCGGGGCCCAGCGCCACCACGTCGGCCACCACCTCGTGGCCGGGCACGTGGGGGAGCGAGGAGAAGGCGGCCATGGGATTGTCGATGTCCCCGTCATGGAAATCGCCGAGCACCAGCTTGGCGTCCGAGCCGCACACTCCGGACAGTCGCGGCCGGTGTCACCACCCAGTCGGCGTGGATGGGTCGGGCGTCGTCCATCTCGTGGAGGCCGAACGGCAAGGAGGCCAGGTACTCCTCCAGCTCGTCGGTGGGATCGGGCCGTGCCTCACCCTTGTCCGGGCGGGCTCCGAAGACCAACGCCTTCACGACCGGTCCCCGCTTCCCGTCGCCCATGGCCCGCATCCCGGCCACGAACCCGTCGAAGTCCTTGGTCTTCATCTCCACGATGGCCCGCATGTCCGGAATGTAGTGCTCGAACAGGTCGCTCTGGACGCACTCGACGATTCCGGCGGCCATCTCCTCGGCCGGCACCAGTGGGCCCGAGTAGACCGGGGGATCGTTGTCGGGCTGGTCCCAGATCTCCGTGTCGATGGCCCCGGGCAGCACCAGCCGGACCGAAACGCCGGTGCCGACCAGGTCGGCGGCCAGGGCCTCACTCCATCCGGCCAGGGCGAACTTGGAGGCGCTGTAGGCCGCCTCGGTGGCGATGCCCAGGCGGCCGCCCAGGCTGGACACGTTCACGATGATCCCGGCACCGCGCCCGAGGAGGCGGGGGAGAAGGGCGAGGGTGATGGCCACCGGCGAGAAGTAGTTGACCGTCATCACCCGTTCGACCTCGTCCATGGTGAGGCGGTCGGCGGGCCTCCGCATGGGGATGCCGGCGTTGTTGATGATCACGTCGAGTCGGGCCGAGCTCGTCCCAGATGGCCAGGCCCAGCTCGGGCGGCCCGCGGTCGGGTCGGCCAGGTCGACGGCCCAGGACCGTGAGGCGGGGGAGGTGCGGCGACAGTCGGCCAGCACCTCGGCCAGGCGGTCGGCCCGGCGCGCCACCAGGGCCACGGTGTCGCCCCGGGCGGCCAAGAGGCGCGCCGTCGCCGCCCCGATGCCCGAGGACGCCCCGGTGACCAGGACCGTCCGTGGCCGATCGCCGTCGGGCGTCGGATCACTCATGGTGCGACTGTCGGGGCGGCGCCAGGATCATGGTCGTCCTTCGGCCGTCGCTCGGCGCGTCCGTCGAGGTCATCGGCGGAGATCAGGCGCTCCCAGCCCGGTGGGGGAGGGTCGAGCCGCCAGAACTGCTCGGGAACGTTGGCGGCCAGCCGCTCCGACAGGAGGTGGTCGCGCTCGAGGGGGGCCAGTTGGCTCTTGTACTGCTCGATGGCGTTCCGTTTGGCGGCCATGTCCGGGAGCACGGGGACGACTGCGGGCGTGGGCCACAGACCGCTCCGGAACAGCTTCGATATCCGCCACGCCAACATCCCGGGCAGGTGCTTGTAGCCGGCGTCCTCGTAGCAGAACCAGAGCGGCCCGGCGCCGACCCCGCCGTCGCCTTCGCCGAACGTGGCCCGGGCCGCCAGACCGGCGTCGTGGGTGAGCACGTGGTCGGGGTTGGCCAGTCCCATGGGAAGGAACACCGAGGTCGGATCGGCCGCGGCGAGGGCCCGGCCCAGTGCCGGCGCCACCGCCTCGGGGGTGGGTCGCCGTTCTGGCGCCAGGTACTGGTGGTCGGGGAAGTCCAGCCACACCGGTGTGGCGGCCATGGCGGCCATGGCGGCCCGGTCTTCGTCCTGTCGGGCGCCCACGACGTCGTCGCCGGTCTCGAACCCCCCGGCGGCGTCCCACTCGGTCACCTGGTCGGGATAGGTCGGCGGCCGACCGGCCAGGACGGTGATGACCGTGCTGCCCGGGTAGGTGGTCAAGAGGTGGGCCGCTCCCAGTGCGGCATCATCGAAGTGCGGCGACACCACCACGATCCTGGCCCAGGCCGCATCGTCCACGGCACCCCACAGCGCCCGGTTGTCCATGGCCGCATGGTACCGGTCCGGGTCGCTCTCGTCCCGGGTCACCGGCGTCTCACCCGAGGGCTCGACGGATGAAGCCGGCCATCCCGACGGCCATGAGGGCGGCCAACGATCCGACGGCCACCACGAAGCAGATCCACGTCTGGATGTGGGGGACCCCGGGGGCCATCAACCCCCGTAGGCCCTCACTGACGTAGGTCATGGGATTGAGGGCCGACACCACCTGGAACCAGCGGAGGCTGGCCAGCGAGGGCCACGGGTACTGGCTGGAACCGGTGAAGATGAGGGGCGTGAGCACCAGGGTGAGGGTGACGCTGATCCGGTTGGGGGGTACGTAGGTGCCGAGGATCAGGCCCATGGCCGAGCCCAGGAGTGCACCGAGGACGATCATCACGATGACCGGCACGGTGGTCGAGGCCTGCCACGGGATCGACCCGAGTATCCAGACGCCGACCGGGAACATGACCGCGGCCGCCACGCACGCCCGCATGGCGGCGAAGACCACCTTCTCCACGGCCACGGCGCCGGTGGGGAGCGGGGCGAGGAGCCGGTCCTCGATCTCGTTGCTGTACGAGAACTCGATGACCAGGGGCAGCGCGGTGCTCTGGAGCCCGGTCAGGACGGCGGCCAGCGCCACCAGCCCCGGAAAGAGCACCTGCTCGTAGCCGGGTCGGGCGTAGCCGAGCTCGGTCAGCACCTTTCCGAAGACGAACAGCAGGAACAGCGGCTGGAGGATGACCTGGGCCAGGAACACCGGGAACTCCCGGCCGGTGACGAACAGGTCGCGTCGAAGGATGGCCAGCCCTGTCTGCCACGGGCCCCAGGGGACGGCGTGGTCGGCAGTTCCGGAGCCCTCGGCCTGGCTCGAGGGTGGTGGTCATCGCAGTGCCCTTCCGGTCAGATGGATGAAGACGTCCTCGAGGTTGGGCTCGCCCAGCCGGACGTCGGTGAGCCGCCCGCCGGCGGCACTGATGGCCTGGGCCACCGGCGCCACGAAGGAGGCGGCTTCGCCGTCGACGTAGATCCGGAACCGCCAACTGTTCCCGCCCGGATCGTCGAGCGCCTCCGCCTGGGTGATGCCGGCCAGGGCGTCGAGGGCTGCCCGCACGTCCTCGGTCAGGGCCCCCGGCCCCGGGTCCACGCTGCAGTCGAGGGTCCGCTCGCCGGTCATGCTGCGCACCAGTGCGGCGGGGGTGTCGAGGGCCAGCAGCGTGCCGTGGTCGATGATGGCCACCCGGTCGCTGAGCGTGGCGGCCTCATCCATGTCATGGGTGGTGATCACCACAGTGGTTCCCGACGCCTTCAGCTCGGCCACCTTCTCCCAGAGGAACAGCCGGGCGGCCGGGTCCAGTCCGGTCGACGGCTCGTCCAGGAACAGGACGGCCGGCGAGTGCATGAGGGCCCGGGCGATCATCATCCGCTGGATCTGACCTCCCGAGAAGTCGTCGGGCCGGCCACCCGGCCGGTCGAGCCCGAACTGCTCAAGGAGGGCGTCGGCCAGCCTGACCCGTTCGGCCCGGGGCACCCCGTGGTAGCTGGCATGGAAGAGGAGGTTCTGGCGGACCGACAGCGACCGGTCGAGGTTGTTCTGTTGGGGGACCACGCCGAGTACCCGTCGGGCTCCGACCGGATCGGCGACCACGTCGACCCCTCCCACCGTGGCCCGGCCCCCGGTGGGCCGGATCCTGGTGGTCAGGATGCCGATGGTCGTGGTCTTGCCGGCGCCGTTGGGGCCGAGGAACCCGAACACCTCACCGCGTCGGACCCGGAAGCTGACGCCGGCCAGTGAGTCCACCGGTGCCTTCGGGTATCGCTTGAACAGGTCGGTGACCTCGACGGCCAGTGCCCGTCGATCGTCAGCCGGGCCGCCGCCGGGGGAGCCGGGATCGAGCACGCGGTCGCCGGTTCGATCGTGCGAGCCGGTGTTCATGGCGATCCTCCTCCCGTCCCTGTGCCGGACCCCGGGCCCGGACGCCCTCGGGGAACCGCACCAACCTAGTCACGCCCGGTGCACGGACGTTTTCGGAGTCGGGCGTGGCCCGGAACCTTCTCTGGCCCGGGTCCGGACGCGGTCCCGGCCTGGTGGCTACCATCTCGGATGCCGACGAGCGGACCGACCGCGGCAGACCCACGAAGGGGGACGGCATGCACGGAGACGGCATGCACGGAGACGGGGCCGGGGACCCCATGAGCGCCCGCCGCCGGTGGAACCCGTTGGGGTCGGTGGCCCGGTCGTGGGGTCATTTCGTCAGGCGCCCGCGCTCGACCCAGGTCCGGACGGTGGCCGTAGTGGGCGCGGTGTTGATCGGCACGGTCTTTTGGGTCGCCACCGCTCCCTCGGGTGCGTCGTCGAGACTCGGGTGGGGATCGGGCGGGGGCTCCACTGCTTCGGGTCCGACCCCGGTCGGCCGGGCCAGCACCTCGAGCCGGGGCGTGACCGGGTCGACCATCAACGTGGTGTTCCCGGTGGTGTCGCTCAACTCGCTGGCCGGGCAGGAGGGCTTCCAGCAGGACGCCGAGTACGGGGAGCAGAACAAGGCCATCAAGCTGTTCGTCAAGCAGGTCAACACCAGCGGGGGCATCGACGGCCGCAAGATCAATCCCATCATCACGGCATTCGACCCGGCGAGCGAGTCCAACATGCGCTCGCTCTGCAAGACGTGGACGGAAGGTTCACCGGCCGCCTTCGCGGTCCTCGACGGTCTGGGCGACTGGACCGGTGACAACCAGCTGTGCATCACCCAGGAAGGGCACACGCCGTTCATCGGCCAGTGGACCACGGTCACCAACTGGACGAACCAGGGGTCCCCCTATCTGTGGTGGACCGGGCCGGACCAGGCCACCATCCTGCAGGCCGTCGTCAACTGGGGGTTGAGCGCCGACCTCCTGGGGGGCACCCACCAGGTCGGGGTCGTGGTCGGCGACCGGGCGTCGGACCAGCTGGCGCTGAAGCAGTACCTTCTGCCCGACCTCAGCCGGGCCGGCGTGACGCCGGTGATCAAGACCATCGCATCGGACCCCTCGGACTCGGCCACCACCAACAGTCAGGCCCCGCTCGTGATCCAGCAGCTGCGCAGCGCCGGCGTCACATCGATCATCCCCATGGTGGCGTTCAACGCCTTCTACCCGCTGATGCAGGCCGAGACCAGCCAGCAGTACTTCCCCAGGCTGCTGCTCAGCGACTACGAATCGAGCATCGAGAGCTCGCTCGGCCTGTTGCCCGTTCCCTATGCCAAGGCCCTCGACGGTCAGGAGGGGGTCACCACCGAGACCCTGGCGGGCATCGACGACGACCGGCCCCAGAGTGAGGGGGGCTACGACTCCGCCGTGCGCAAGTGCTGGGTGGTGTGGCACAAGGCGTACCCCCAGATCCCTCCCGGGAACCAGTCCGACTTCATCGAGGAGCAGGGCCCCGTCCAGGGCTGGTGCCAGGTCATCGATCTGTTCGCCACCGCCGCCAGATCGGCCGGCCACGATCTCAACCGGCGGACCTTCGTGACCGCCCTGTCCAAGATCAAGAACTTCCCGGGGACCAATACCCCGGTACTCAGCTACGGCCCGGACAAGCGGTACGGGCCCACCGAATACCAGGTGGTCCGCCTGCACATCAACTCCCCGCTGTCCACGCAGTGCAAGCTGCCGAAGAACAAGATCCCGCAGTTCACCTGCTGGGTCAATGTCCAGCCGTTCGTGCCGCTCCCCCCGGGATGAGCAGCGCCGCGGGTCCGCCTTCCCGCACCGACGCCCCGTGGTGGCAGGGCGGGGTGCTGTACCAGGTCTACCTCCGTTCGTTCGCCGACTCCGACGGCGACGGTGTCGGCGATCTCCGGGGGGTCGTCGACCGGCTCGACTACCTGCGGTGGTTGGGGGTGGATGGCCTCTGGCTGAGCCCGGTCACCTGCTCGCCCAATGCGGACTGGGGGTACGACGTGTCGGACTACCTGGCCATCGATCCGGCCGCCGGCACGATCGACGACTTCGACCGGCTGATCGCGGAGGCCGGCCGCCGCGACATCGGGGTGGTCATGGACCTCATCCCGAACCACACCAGCGATCAGCACCCGTGGTTCCTCGACGCCCGAACGTCGCCCGAGGCCGAGCACCGCGACTGGTACGTCTGGGCCGACCCGGCCCCGGACGGTGGGCCGCCCAACAACTGGGTTTCCAGTTTTGGAGGGCCGGCCTGGACGCTCGATGCCGATTCGGGGCAGTACTACCTGCACAACCACCTGCGAAAGCAGCCGGACCTCAACTGGTGGAACGAGGAGGTCCGACAGGAATTCGACCGGATCATGGGCCATTGGCTCGACCGCGGCGTGGCCGGGTTCCGGATCGACGTCTGCAACATCATCATCAAGGACGCCCTCTTGCGGGACAACCCGCCCGCCACCGACTCCGATCCGCTGGACGTCCAGCTGTTCGGGCAGCGACCGGTCTACAACGGCAACCGGCCCGAGGTCCACGATGTCATCCGCCGGTGGCGGAGGTCGGCGGACCGTCGGCCGGGGACGTTGTTGATGGGGGAGACGCCGGTCGAACCCATCTCGGCGCTGGCCGCCTACTACGGCAACGGCCACGACGAGCTCCACCTGGCCTTTGACTTCCCCTTCATCAACGCCTCGCTGGAGATTCCGGCCATGCGGGCCATCGTGGAGGACGTCGAGGCATCGTTGCCCGCTGGGGCGTGGCCGGTGTGGACCGGTTCCAACCACGACATGTCCCGATTCGCCACCCGCTGGGCCGCCGGTGACACGGCCAGAGCACGCGTGGCCCTGTTCATGTTGCTCTCGCTTCGTGGGACCCCGGTGCTCTATCAGGGGGACGAGATCGGCCAGGAGGACACCGACGTTCCCCAGGACCGCCTGCGCGACCCGCTCGGCGTGCGGTTTTGGCCCGCCTATGCCGGGCGCGACGCCATGCGCACCCCGATGCCGTGGCGCAATGTACCCGGCGGAGGATTCACCGGTCCGGGGGTCGAGCCCTGGTTGCCCTTCGGTGACTTGTCCGCATGCAATGTCCAGGACCAGCGTGACGACCCCGGCTCCATGCTGTCGTTGGCCCGGGCACTGATCGAGGCCAGACGTGCGTCCGCCGACCTCAGCACCGGGGCATCCCTCCCCCTTCCGTCGGACGAATGCTCGTGGGTCTGGCGACGGGGCGAGGGGACGGTGGTGATGGTGACCATGGGCGCGGACCGGGCCACGCTGGATGGGATCCACGGACGCGTGGTGGTCGGCACCGATCGGGCTCGGGACGGTGAGCAGGTGGACGGGGGGATCGTCTTGCAGGGGTGGGAGGCTGTGTTGGTACAGCTCGACGCGGGTGACCGTGGTGCGGGCGGCCTTGGGCTGTGAGATGCCGTGAGGTGCCGTGAGGTGCCGTGAGATGCCGTGAGATGCGGTGAGGTGCCGTGAGATGGGAGTCTCGTGCAATTGTTTTTCCATTTAACGGACTAATGGTATGTTAAATGGAAAAACTAATGGCGGCTTGCTGGCGATGATCACCCGATCAACCGATCACCCGATCAACCGATCACCCGATCAACCGATCACCCGATCACCCGATCGACCGATCACCCGATCACCCAGGACAGCCCTCCCGAAAGGTGGCGGAGGTAGTCGGGGCTCTCCCAGGCGTGGGGAAAGTGGCCGAGCGAGGTGGAGAAGACCCGCCCGCCCCCTTCGTCGAAGCACCACGAGAGCGGGTAGCCGACCTCAGGTCGGGCCGCCATCGATCCGGCCTCGAGAGGGAGCTCCTCGGCCCGCGCCGCCAGCAACACTCGGGCGTCGGGCCGAACATTGCGAAATTGGTAGACCTCGTCATGCCAGTGCCACGTAGCGCCCAGATGGGCCACCGCCGGGTGGGAGGGGTCGATGACGTCGACGGTGCACGTCTTGGTCCACGGGTGGCCGTCGAAGCGGGCGCCGACCAGGAGTTCGTACTCATCCCATCCGTAACACGAGTCGGTGGCCGAGTGGATGGACAGGATCGAGGTGCGCCCAGCCCGAACCTGGTCGAGGAGCGCGGCTCGTTGGGCCTCGGACCATGGCGTCTCGCCGATGGTGAACAGGGCCACCACCCGCGCCGCTCAAAGCGCCCCGACGTCCAGCGACCGTACGTCGAGCACGCGGCGTGAAGCCGAGCCCGGCCGACTCGGCCAGCTGGGCCACGGCGGTGGCGGACTGGTCGAGCACGCCGTGCACCCCGGCAGGCCCGTGGCGGTACGGGGCGACCTGGGTGACATAGAGCAGCGACGCATCGGCCATCGGCGAATCCTACTGTCGGCAACGTACGAGCCCAGGTGGGGGATCGGTGGCCCCGACCTCGGAGGAGGGCACGAATTACTCTGAACGACATGAGCGAGGGCGCGGGGGGCCGACGTCCCACGGCCCGGGTGCTGACCCGCCGGCAACTGCTCGGCGGGGGACTCGTGGGGGCGGCGGGCCTGGCGGCGGCATCGGTCCCGACCGTGCCGGCGTGGGCCCCGGAACGGGGCACCGGTGACACCCGATCCACCCGATGCACTCCGGGTGGACGGGTTGGCCGATCCGATCGGCCTCGGCCCCGACGACGTGTACTTCGGATGGCAGCTACGAGACTGACCGTCGAGGCGCCCGACAGAGCGCCTACCGGATCGAGGTGGACGGGCCGGTCGATGCCACCGGGGCGGCGCCGAGCCTGTGGGACAGCGGACGGGTGGCATCGTCCTCGCAGCTGGTCGGGTACGACGGACCGGCCCTCGCCAGCGACTCCGCCTACCGGTGGGCGGTGCGGACCTGGGACGGATCGGGGCGCGCCGGCAGACGGTCGGCACCGTCAGGGTTCGAGACAGGCCTGGGCCAAGGGGACTGGCGCGCCCGGTGGATAACCCGCACGGTCAGCGACCCGAAGCGCATCGACCAGTACACCTATGCCCGCACCGAGGCGTCCCTCGGACAGGGCACCATCGTGCGGGCGCGGGCCTACGTCTCTGGGGACCAGCAGTACGAGCTCTACGTGAACGGGTTCCGTGCCGGGAAGGGCCAGGCCTACAGCTATCCCGACTCCATGTACTTCGAGACCCTCGACGTGAGCCGGCTGCTGGTCGCCGGGGCGGCCAATGCGGTGGGGATCGTGTCGAGCTGGCAAGGCGCCACCAAGGGCCACCCCGCCGGGAGGCCGGGCGTCATCGCCCAACTCGTCGTCCACTACGGCGACGGCCGTCGCGAGCGGGTGACCACCGACGGTTCGTGGCGGGTCCGGGAGGGTGCCTGGCTCCCCGGGTCCCAGCGGGACCTCGAGGGTGACCTCGTCGACTACACCGAGAACATCGACGGCCCCGACGTGCCCGTCGGCTGGTTGCTCCCCGGATTCGACGACCGGCTGTGGGCCCCGGCCGAGGTGCTCGGGGGCGCCGGCACCCCCCCGTGGACGCGCCTGGTGTCGGTCCGGACCCGGATCGTGGAGGAGCCGGTGCCGGCCCGCACGTTGACCGTTCTGTCATCGGGGGCGGTGGTCGCCGACTTCGGCAAGGTCTACGCCGCCGTGCCCACCGTCTCGTTCCATCAGGGGGTGGCCGGGAGACTCGTCACCATGCGGGCCGGGTACCTGCTCGACGAACCGGTCGCCGGACAGTCCTTCACCGGGGTGCCGGGGCAGGTGTCGGTGGCGCACGGTACCCAGCACACCGACATGAGCTATCGCTACATCCAGCGCGGCGGGGAGGAGGCGTTCCATCCGTTCGACTACCTCGGGTTCCGCTACTTCCAGATCGACGATCCCGGGGAGGTCCTGGTCCCCGAGGACGTCGTGGCCCTCACCCGCCACACCGCCACCCCCGAGCAGGCCATGGCCACGTTCTCCTCGCCGGAGCCGGTCATCGATGCCGAGTTCCAGCTGGGCCTCCACTCCGCGCTGTTCACCGCCCAGGAGCAGTTCCTCGACACACCCACCAGGGAGAAGGGACCCTGGCTCTTCGACGGCTTCAACGAGTCCTGCACGGCCATGGCGGCCCTGGGTGAACAGAACCTGACCCGCAAGTCGCTGGTCGAGTTCGGCCAGTCCCAGAAGCGGTACTGGCGCAACGGCGCGCTCAACAAGATCTACCCGACCGGGCTGGGCGCCCTCGACATCAACGAGTCGACCGAGGTCTATCCGGAGTGGGCATGGCAGTACTGGCTGCACACCGGGGACGGAGCCCTCCTGGCCGATGTCTACGAGGTGCTGCGCGGGATCTGTCGGTACGTGGACGGGGCCGTCTCGTCGCACACCGGCCTGGTCACCAACCTGGCGGCCACCAACGTCTACTACCCGTATCCGGTGGTGACGCGCCTCAACGTCCTCGGCGTGAACGTCTTCCGACGTACCGCGGACGTGGCCCAGGTGCTGCACCGACCGGTGGCCGAGGTCGCTGCCTGTCGCCGCCGGCAGGCGGCATTGACCGCCGCCGTCAACCGGCGCCTGACGCGGGCCGACGGCACCTACGTCGACGGCCTGGCCGCGGATGGATCGACCGCGCCGACGGCATCGCAGACCGCCAACGCCTGTGCCGTCGCTTACGACGTGGTCCCTCCGGACCGGATCGAGGCCGTGGCCCGCTATGTGGCCGGCCTCGGCATGCAGGCCCCGCCCCAGACGGCGTCCGAGGTCCTGCGGACCATGGCCGTCGCCGGCCTGTACGACGAGATGGTCGAGCGACTGGTGGACCCCACCACCGACGGTTGGGCCAACATCTTGGAGCGGGGTGCCACCTTCACCTGGGAGGTGTGGAACCCGTCGGACATCATCGGCGACAGCATGTCCCACGGTTGGGGGTCGAACGTCCTCGTGGAGATCCAGCGGTGCCTCCTCGGGGTCCGACCGACGGGCGGGGGGTACGCCAGGTTCGACCTGGTGCCGCCGCCCAGCGGTCTGGCGTGGGCGGAAGGCACCGTCCCGACGCCCCGCGGGGTGATCGAGGTGGCCTGGGCGCGCCCCACCGGCGACGGCGCCGAATTCGCGCTGGACGTGCGTGTGCCGGCCAACGCCGAGGCCCAGGTGACCCTGCCGGCCACGGCCCACGCCGATGTCACCGAGGGAGGACGCCCCATCGGCGGGAACGGGAAGAGCAGCGGGGTCCGGCTCCTGGGTGCCGGGCCCTCGTCTGTCCTCCTCCGCGTGGAGGCCGGCATGTACCGGCTCCGTAGCCGCGTCGTCCCGTGAGGAGGCCCACCCGCCCCATGGTGGGACGGACGGCACGCCGATTGGCTATCGCCGGGGTGCTCGTGGTGACGGCCGTGGGCGGGTGGGGCCGCTGCCGGTGCCTCCACCCCCGGTGGGCCGGTGACGGCGGCGATGACCTCCCGGCAGGTGGAGGCCGGAGGGGACCACGCCTGTGTGGGGGCCGGCTCGGGGCCTCCGGTGGTGCGCTGGTCCGGGCTCCAGAACCCGGTCCTGTCCGAGCCTGCCTCCGGCATCAAGGATGAGGCGGTCGTGTGGGTCGGCGGCCGGTGGCACATGGTGTTCAGCAGGGTGATGGACGCCCCTGGACGCCCCGGCGGGATCTCCTGGGACGTGGCCACGGCCACCAGCTCCGACCTGGTCCACTGGTCGGCCGTGTCCCCGTGGCCGGCCCAGGCCGGGGTGGAGGGTGTCGCATCGCCCGACATCGTCTCGGATCCTGCGGGCGGGTTCGTCGTCACCTACCAGTCCGATCCGGGGGCGTCGCCGCCTTCGGGAACGGTGGCGAGGCTGTTCTACCGCACGTCGCCGGACCTGGTGCACTGGTCGTCCCCCCATCGGCTGGCGGGTGCGCTCGCTCCCGCGCCAGCTGACCGGATGATCGACGGCGCCCTCGTCTTCACCGGTCATCAACTCCTGTTGGGCTTCAAGTACTCGGCCCCGGGGCAGCCCGACGCGTTCGAGATCGCCTCGTCGGCGACCGGTCGGCCACAGGGCCCCTGGCATCTGGTGGGCCGGCCTGACATCGAGGTCGACGGCGGCACTGTCGAGAACTACGAGTTCGTCAGGGCACAGGGTGCGTGGCGGTTGGTGGCCACATCGGACAACCTCGACCAGCCGTGGCTGTTCACCCTGGCCGGTGACCCCGACCGGGCGACCGGCTGGTTGCGGTGGACCGCCGGCTACCAGTTGTCGGTACCCGCCCAACGGTTCGACAGTGGTCCCGGCATCTCGAGCATCGGCTACGAGCACGCCAACTCGGCCTATCTGTGCATCACCGGCGCGCTCCCGGGCCACGAGGCCTACCTGTTCTATGCCGGCAGCCGCGAGCTCACGCAGTTCGGGGGCTGGGGCCACGCCCGCATCGGCGTGGCCCGCAGCACCGATCTCGTGCACTGGCAGGTTCCGCCCGGCTGAGCCCCGTCGGTTCCCGACGGTGCGGCCGGCCGGAGGCCGGATCGGCCGTCCGCGGCATGAGATCACCGTCCGCCCGAGTCGGGCGGGCCGGGGAGGGGCGGTCTGGATAGAGTGACCGACATGCCCCGCCCACCCGACGCCCCGCCGCCGACCGAGTGAGCGGGTGAGCCCGGTGCAGGTCACCATCATCGGCGGGGGCAGCTACCAGTGGACCCCCGAGCTCCTGGCCGATCTCTTGAGCACCCCCTCGCTCCACGGCGCACGCATCGTGCTGGAGGACATCGACCCGGCGCCCCTGGACAAGATGCAGGCGCTGGGCCGGATGGTCGACGAGGCTCTCGGTGCCAAGGCCACCATCGACACCACCACCGATCAGCGTCGCGCCCTCGACGGTGCCGACTTCGTGATCGTGACCATCTCCACCGGTGGGTTCGAGTCGATGGCCGTCGACCTCGACGTGCCGGCCCGCCACGGCATCCGCCAGTCCGTCGGGGACACCGTGGGCCCCGGCGGGATCAACCGGTCGCTCCGGAACATCCCGGTGCTGGTGGGCGTGGCCGAGGACATGGGGAAGGTCTGTCCCGACGCCTGGCTGCTGAACATCACCAATCCGATGACCTGTCTGACCCGTGCCATCTGCCGGCAGACGGCGGTCAAGGCGGTGGGTCTCTGCCACGAGGTGGGCAACTGGTCGATGGACCTCGCCATCGCCCTGGGCCGGCCGGCGGAGGCGGTGACCCCGACGGTGGCCGGCGTCAACCACTTCCCGGTGGTGACCGCCCTGGACGTCGACGGTCAGGACGGGTTCGCCATTCTCGCGGACATGGTGGCCGAGGCGGGCGGCCTCGGGGCGCTGGCTCCCCACCCGGGACGACCGGTGGCCGACGAGTTCTCCCGCCTCGACTTCGTGCAGCGGCACGCGCTCAAGCTCACCTTGTTGGAGAAGTGGGGCGCACTTCCGGCGGCCGGCGACCGGCACATCGCCGAATTCCTGCCCTGGGTGTTGACGGCGGATTCGCAGTGGGGCGCCAATGTGAACATCGAGCTCACCTCCATCGAGCGACGCCAGGAGCATCAGAACGGCTACATCGCCGACGTCGACGCCTGGCTGGACGGGACCAAGACGCTGCAGACCTGGCCGTCGGGTGAGCTGCCCGCCCCGGTCATCGATTCGCTGGTGACCGGTGAGCGCCGGGAGCTGCCGGCCAACATCCCGAACGCCGGACAGGTCCCCGACGCCCCTCCCGACGCCGTGGTGGAATCGATCTGCATCGTCGACGGCGACGGCATCCGGGGCCGCGACGTGGCCCCGCTGCCGCCCCCCTACGGAGAGTTGGTCCGCCGACACGTGGCGGTGGCCGAACTGACGGTGGCTGCCGCCCTCGAGGGCGACCGGGCGCTGGCCGAGGCCGCCTTCTTCCTCGATCCCCTGGCCGGTCGGGGCGACTTCGCCGGTACCGAGTCCATGATCGACGAGTTGCTGTCGGCCACCGGGTCTTGGCTGCCCCAGTTCGGCCACTGACGGTCCTGCCGGCGCTGTGCGGGCTTGCGAATCGATGAGGAGGACCTCCATGAAGATCGGCTTCGTCGGGCTCGGGGCGATGGGTCTGCCCATGACCCGGCACCTGGTCGAGGCGGGCCACGAGGTGACGGTGGCGTCCCGGAGCCCGGGGCCGGTGGAGCGGGCGGTGGCACTGGGTGCCGCGGACGGAGGCTCGCCGGCCGGTGTGGCGGGGGCAAGCGATGTGGTGATCCTGTGCGTGCCCAGTTCGCCGCAGGTGGCGTCGGTGGTCGAGGCCATGGTGGGGGAGCTCGGCCCGGGCAAGGTGGTGGTCGACTGCTCCACCATCGACCCCGAGGTGGCCCGGGCGCAGCACCAGCGGGTGACGGCCCTGGGCGCCGCCTTCCTCGACGCGCCGTTGTCGGGGGGAACGGCCGGGGCGGAGAAGGGCACCCTCACGGCGATGGTGGGGGGCGAGGAGGAGGCACTGGAGCGGGCCCGCCCGGCGCTCGAGCCGTTCGCCGGCCTCATCGTGCATGTCGGCGGTGCGGGGATGGGGCAGGTCGTCAAGTTGTGCAACAACCTCATCTACGCCGCCCAGATGCTGGCCACCTCGGAGGCCACTGCGCTGGCCGTCAAATCCGGGGTGGACATGGAGAAGCTCCACGAGGTGCTGCTCCACTCCACCGGGGACTGCGTGGCCGTCCGGACCCGGCTCCCGGTGGCCGGGGTGCTGCCAGACAGCCCTGCTTCGAACGGCTGGCGCCCCGGCTTCATGACCGACCTCATGGCCAAGGACCTGGACCTGGCGCTCGGCTACGCCGCCAGCACCGGCGTGCCGCTGGCCACCACCGCCGTCACCCGGCAGGCGCTGACGGCGGCGGTGGTGGCCGGCTACGGCCGTGAGGACTTCTCGGCGGTGGCCAAGGTCGTCTTCGGCGCTGTCCGGTCTGTGACCACCGAGGTGCCGGGGTCGGGAGTGTCGCTCGGGTATCCGGCCCTGGTGCTGGCGGCCGACCACCGGGCCAGGGGGGTCATGACAATCGAGCGGTACGCCGACTACCTCGGGGTCCTGACCGAGACGCTGCCCGCCTGCGACGGCATCCTGGCCACGGCCCAACCGCTCGCGGACCTGGCCTCCACCGGCGCCCTCCGACCCGACCAGAGGACCTACCTGTCCGTCAACCGGACCGGGTCTTGCCGGCATGGCCTTCGAGCTCGACGACCGGCTGGTGGCCTCGGTGGACCGGGCGGCCGCGGACGGCTGGACCGGGGTGAAGCTCATGACCCGCATCGATCCCGGGGACCCGGGCGGTGCCGCCGCCCTCGAGCTGCTCGGCCAGGTGCTGGAGGACGCCCGCCACCACGGGATCGACGCCCTGATCGAGCCGGTCCTGTGGCGCCACGGTGGGATGTCCCGGGCCGTCGAGGACGTGGTCCTGGCCGCCGTCATCGCCCACGACCTCGGCGCGCCCGTGCTCAAGGTACCCGTGCCCGACGCCCCGGCCGGAGCGGCGCGCCTCGACGCCGTGGCCCGGGTGGTGGCCAGCGTCGGCGTGCCGGTCCTCTTCCTCGGAGGACCCCATCAGGCCGGTGGACCCGACCGGGTCCTCGACGAGGCCCGTGACGTCATGGCCGGCGGCGCCGCCGGGTTGGCGATCGGCCGGGCCATCCTCCACGACGACTCGCCGGCAGCCACCGCCGCCAGCCTGGCCGGCATCGTCCACGGGACGTGATCCTGACCCTCGACCTCGGGCACCACGGTGACCAAGGCCGCCCTGTGGGGTGCCAGCGGAATGGTGGCGGTGGCCGGCTCCACGGTGGCCACGGCGCACCCGGCGCCCGGGTGGGCGGAGCAGCAGCCCTCGGAGTGGTGGGCGGCGGTGTCGGACGCGTGCGCCGCAGCTCCGGGACCGGGCTCCGGACGCGTTCGGGTCGGTGGACGTGGTGGGCTGCACGGGCGCCCGGCAGTCGCTGGCGTTGGCGGGCGCCGACGGTGCACCGATCGGGCCGGCGATCCTGTGGTCGGACCAACGGGCGCACCGGGAGGCAGAGGACCTGCGCCAGCGCTCGGTGGCGTCCGACGGCGGCCCACTCCCGTTCGGCATCACCTTGGACGCCGGGTCGGTGCCGGCCAAGATGGCCTGGCTGGCCCGCCACGAGCCCGAGCGGCTGGCCGACGCGGCCTGGATCCTCGCCCCCCGTGACCTGGTGGCCTGGTGGCTCACCGGCGCGGTGGCCACCGACCCCACCATGGCCTGGCGCACCGGGCTCTACGGCGAGGACGGCGGGATCGACCAGGAACGGTGCCGGTCGGCGATGGACAAGCTGGCGCCGCTCCTCAGCTCCGATGCGGTGATGGGACGGGTGTCGGCGACCGGCCGCCGGCGCCACCGGTCTGACGGCCGGGACGCCGGTGGTGGTCGGCGCCGGTGACCGTGCCTGTGAGGCGCTCGGATCCGGTGCCGACGACACCTGCCCCATGGTGAGCTGGGGAACGACGGCCAACGTGTCGATGCCGGTGGATGCCCGGCCCGACCGGCCACCCCGGGGACTGGTGGTGTCCCGCTCGGCGGGTGCGGGCTGGCTGCTCGAGGGCGGTCTGTCCGGGGCCGGTTCGGTGGTGGCATGGCTCGGGGGGCTGACCGGACGGTCGCCCGAGGAGCTGGCGCGTCCTGGCCGACACCAGCCCACCCGGTGCCCGGGGAGTGGCGGCCACCCCGTGGCTGGACGGGGCGCGGGCGCCGTGGTGGCGAAACGACGCCCGGGGTGCGCTGGTGGGGCTGTCGATGTCCCACGGACCGGCCGACCTGGCCCGGGCGGTGTTCGAGTCGGTGGCCTGGGACGTCCAGCGGTGCCTGGAGGCCATGGCGGCCCCGTCCGCCGTGTCGGCGCCTCGCTGGGTGCCGGCGCCTCGGTACCCGGTCTGGCTCGAGGTACTGTCCGGGATCACCGGGCTCCCGACTGACCGGTCGCCGGTCGGGGCAGGCGGCGTCGGCCGGCGCCGCGCTGCTGGCGGCGGAGGCGGTGGGCATGCGGTGGACGCTCGGACGGGCTCGACCCCGTCGCCCGGCGGATCGAGGTCGACCCCGCCGTGGCCGCCATCTACCGGGGGCTGCGGGCGGCGGCGGACCGGGTGGCCCACTCGGTCATCGAGCTCGAGCGGGCCGGCCCGGGTCGCGCTCGGAGCCGCCGTGCGGGTGAGCCTGGCCTACGGGCGCACCGGCCTCGACGTCGACGTGCCCGACGACGCGGTGGTGGTCGAGCCACGGGAGCAGGTGGCGCTGGTGGACGAGTGGGGGGCGGTCCGCTCGGCCCTGGTCGTCCCCGATCGTCCGGCCCACCGCTTCAGGACCTGGTCGGACCCGGTGCCCAGGTGGTGGTGGCCTTCCCCGACGTCACCCGGCCCATGCCCAACACCACCGTGCTGCCGCCGCTGCTGGCCGAACTGGAGACGGCGGGGGCCGGTCCCGACCGGGTGGAGCTGGTGTGCGCCACCGGGACCCACCGGCCGGCCGGCGACGACGAGATCGCCGCCCTCGTCGGAGCCGACATCTTCGGCCGCTACCGGGTGCGCCAGCACCGGTCCGACGACGGGGACCACGTCCGGGTGGGGGAGGTGGACGGGACGGCCGGTCCTGCTCGACCGGGGCTACGTCGAGGCCGACGTGCGCATCGTCACCGGATTCGTCGAGCCGCACTTCTTCGCCGGGTGGAGCGGAGGGCCCCAAGGGGGCGTGCCCGGGGCTGGCGGCCACCTCGACCGTCCTCGAGGCCCACAGCCCGGCCCGCATCGCCGACCGGCGCGCCACCTGGATGGTGACCGAGGGGAACCCGGTCCACGAGTTCGTCCGGGCCGCCACCGCGCTGTGCCCGCCCCACCTGTCGGTGGACGTGACCATCGACCGGGAGCGCCGCCTGACCGGCGGTGTTCGCCGGCCGGCTGCCCGAGGCCCACCGGGCCGCCTGCGCATCCGCCGCCCGGTCGGTGAGCCGGCCGGTGTCGGGGCCCTTCGACGTGGTGGTGACCACGAACGGGGGCCATCCCCTCGACCGCAACCTGTACCAGGCGGTCAAGGGGATGGCCGCCGCCGAGCGGGTGGTGGCCGACGGTGGCGTGATCATCCTGGTGGTGGCATGCGGCGACGGTGTGCCCGCCGACGGTGCCTTCGCCCGGATCCTCGCCGGCGCCACCGACGTCGGCGAACTGGCCCGGCCCGGGGCGCCCGGGCCGCCTGGACCTGTGGCAGGCCCAGGTCCTGGGCCGGGTGCTCGAGCGTGCGGAGGTATGGGTCCACTCCGAGGGGCTGTCCGACCATGAGATCCGCTCGGGCCTGATGGTCCCGGTGTCGGATCCGACGGCGGCGGTGTCGGCGGCGCTGGCCCGTCGGGGCCCCGGCGCCCGGCTGTGCGTCCTGCCCCAGGGTCCCTTGACGGTGGCGACCCCGAACGGCTGACCCGACCCCGGCGGCGGTCCGGAAAACGGCCGTGTTTTGTCGGTGGGAGAGCACTAGGGTGACGGGCCAATGGCCGACCAGGTGCTGTTCGACTTCGCAGTTCCCGAGGAGCTGCTGAAGGAAGTGGTCGCCAAGAGCCGCGATCCCCGTGCCGTCGCCTCGCTCGACGTGATGCCGGGGACCGGCGAGGGCAAGCCTCCGCCGCTCCTCGGGATCCTCCGGCTCAGCGGTTTCGCCCCCCTGGTGCTGCTGACGGCGGCGGCCATCGTGCCGGGCAGCTTCGGCAACGGCATCGCCATCATCGGCACCAACCTGGAGCACTCGTTCCACATCCACGACACCGCCCTCGGGGCGGTGGCCTTCGTGGGCTCGGTGGCCCAGCTGTTGTGGGCGGTGCCCCTGGCCCTGTGGGCCGACCGGGGCAGCCGCAAGGTGGTGGCCGGGGTGGCCCTGTTGGTCTTCGCGGTCTTCGCCCCGCTGATGGGCCTCTCCCCCAACGTGTGGGCCTTCGCCTTCCTCTACCTGGTGGCGTCGGTGGGATCCGGTGTCAACAACACCGTCCACAACTCGTACCTGGCCGACGCCTACCCCACCGAGGCCCGGGGCCGGGTCTTCAGCTGGCACAACCTTTCCGATCCGCTGTCCCAGACGGTGGGCGTCCTCGTCTTCGTCTTCGTGGTCACCATCGCCCACGACTGGCGCTACGGGACGCTCATCGCCCTGGCCGGGATCCCCCTCGGGCTGTCCCTGTTCACCCTGCGCGAGCCGGACAAGGGGGCCAACGAGTCGAGCCACATCCTCAAGGCGTCGGGGATGGACATCCAGTCCCAGCAGAGCGAGGCCCCCCGGGTCCTGCTGGGCTCGGCCGTCACCCGGCTGCTCCGGATCCGCTCCATCTACTACGAGCTGGTGGCGGTGGCCATCCTGGGCTTCGCCGGCACCGGTGCCCCGTTGTTCGGCAACCTGTACTTCGTCCGGCGGTGGGGTCTGGACACCGCCCAGCGGGGCGAGGTGTACTCGATCATCGGCGTGGCCGCCTTCCTCGGGCTCCCGGTGGCCTATGTGGTCGGGGGACCGCTTCTTCCGGCGGGCCCCCGAGCGGCCGCTGGTCATCGCCGCCATCTGCATCACCGCCTACGGGGCCCTCTTCGTCGCCTCCTTGTACATGCCCCACCTGTGGATGGTGGTGGCGCTCCAGTTCCTGGCCCAACGCGGCCGTGTCCCCGCTGGCCATCTGCATCTTCCTCACCCTGGCGGCCACCGCCCCGCCGGAGATGCGCACCATCTGCTTCGCCATGTTCGGGGTCTACTCGCTGCTCTTCGGCGCCTTCGCCGGGGGCATCCTGCTCGGCGCCGTCAGCGACGCGGCCGGCTACCTCCACGGGCCGACGGTGGCGCTGACCCTGATCGGCCCGGTGTGCGCCATCGGCGGCTTCATGCTGTACATCGGCTCGAAGCATGTGAAGCGGGACATCACCCTGGTCATCGAGGACGTCCTGGAACGTCATGCCGAGGGCGAGCGCCGCCAGTCCGGTAGGGAGGTGCCGGCCCTGCAGATCCACAATCTGGACTTCTTCTACGGTGCCAACCAGGTGCTCTTCGATATCAACCTCGAGGTCGCCCGGGGGGAGATCCTCGCCCTGTTGGGCACCAACGGAGCCGGCAAGTCCACCTTGCTGCGCGCCGTGTCCGGGCTCGACCATCCCCACCGCGGGGTGATCAGGATCTTCGGCGTCAACTGCACCTACCTCGAGCCCGAGCAGATCATCGATCAGAAGGTGGCGCTGCTGGTGGGCGGGAAGATGACCTTCCCGGGCCTGACGGTCAGGGACAACCTCCGGATCGGCGCCCACTCCCTGCGGGGGAAGGGGACCCGGTCCAAGGACGCCATGCACGAGGCCCTCGAGCACTTTCCCGAGCTGGGCGACCGGCTCGACCAGCCGGCCGGCACCCTGTCCGGCGGCGAGCAGCAGATGCTGGCGCTGGCCCGGGTGATGATGACCGCCCCCGAGTTCTTGTTGATCGACGAGCTGGCGCTGGGCTTGGCGCCGAAGGCGGTGGACCGGCTGATGGACATCGTCCGGGAGGTCAACGCCCGGGGCACCACCGTCATCCTGGTCGAGCAGAGCGTCAACCGGGCCATGAGCCTGGCCGAGCGGGCCGTGTTCATCGAGCGCGGCGAGGTCCGGTTCGACGGCCCACCGCCGACCTGCTCGAACGGGACGACCTGTTGCGCCCGGTGTTCCTGGGCGCCGCCGCCGCCGGGCTCGAGTGACGGTCTGACGGTGTCGATCCCCAGCTTCGTCCTCGTCCAGGGGGTGATCACCGGCCTCGGCTACGGGCTGTTGGCCATGGGGCTCGTGCTCATCTACAAGACCAACCGGATCCTCAACTTCGCCCAGGGACAGCTCGGCGTGGTGGCGGCCGTGTTCATGGTCAAGTGCTTCTACGACTTCGGCTTCAACTACTGGTTCGCCCTGGTGCTCTCGGTGGTGCTGGCCGGGGCGGTCGGCGCCCTGAGCGAGCTGCTGCTGCGACGGATCTTCAACCGGCCCCGGGTCCTGGTGATGGTGGCCACCATCGGGTTGAGCCAGGTGCTGTTCGTCTTCACTGCGCTGCCGTTCATCCGGCCGAAGAACCTGTACAAGCCGTTTCCCGTCCCGTTCGACATCTCCTTCCACATCGGGACCTACCTGTTCACGCCGGGCGAGGTCATGACGCTGGTGCTGGCCCCGCTGGTGGCCATGGCGCTGGCCGTCTTCGTCAAGTGGTCACCCTGGGGCCTGGCCATGCGGGCCATGGCGGAGAACGCCGACTCGGCCCGCCTGTCGGGGGTGTGGGTCCGGCGCACGTCGACGGTGGCCTGGACGGTGGCCGGCGTGCTGTCGGCCTTCACGGCCATCCTGGCCGCACCGGGCCAGACCTCGTCCCTGACCGAGGTGCTGAGCCCCGAGCTGCTCCTGCTGGCGCTGACCGCCGCCATGGTGGGCGCCATGGTCAACCTGACCGCCGCCTTCGTGGCCGCCATCGCCGTGGGCGTGATCCAAGAGGTGCTGGTGTGGAACCTGTCCAGCACGGCCCAGGTCGACCTCATCCTCTTCGCCATCGTCTCGGTGGTCCTGCTGGTCCGGATCGCCGCCCTGCAGACCGGGTCGAGGACGGGAGGAGCGCTCGACGTGGCTGGAGGGCACGAGGAACCGCCGGCGGGCCGACGGGCCGCTGCGCCAGCGGGTGGGGACCACCGGGGTGGTGCTGGCCGTGGCCGGTCGCCGCCGCTCCTGCCCCTCGTCCTCAACACCGGGCGCACGTTCCTGCTCTCCCAGATCTGCATCTACGCGGTGATCGCCCTGTCGTTGACGGTCCTCACCGGCTGGGCGGGCCAGGTCTCCCTCGGCCAGTTCGGCCTGGTGGCGTGCGGAGCCATCATGGCCTCGCACCTCGGGGCGTCGGTGCCGCTGATCCTGCTCATGCCGTTCGCCGGCGCGGTGACGGCCGTCATCGCCGTGGTGGTCGGACTGCCGGCCCTGCGGGTCCGGGGCCTGTACCTGGCGGTGAGCACGCTGGCGTTCGCCCTCTGGCTGATGGGCTCGGTCCTCGACACCACGTGCTGGACGGTGCCCCTGGTCGGCCGGCAGCTCTGCACGGGTCTTCCCAACCCCCAGTCCACGTTGATCGCCCGGCCCGACCTGCTGGGGATCGGACTCGGGTCGGAGCGGGCCTTCGCCTGGTTCTCACTCGGGGTCCTGGTGGTCTCGGTCCTGATGGTCCGGTTGTGGCGGGACAAGGGAGTGGCCCGCCGGCTCATGGCGGTGCGGGACAACGAGACCACCGCCGGGGCCATGGGCATCCCCCTGGCCCGCACCAAGCTGCTGGCCTTCGCCCTGTCCGGGTTCATCGCCGGCTACGCCGGCGTGTGCCTGGCCTTCGCCACGGAGCGCTTCTCGACGTCGACCTTCGATCCTTCGTACTCCATCCTGGTGGTGTCGATGGTGGTCATCGGCGGCCTCGGGTCCATCGACGGCGCCGTGCTGGGGGCGATCTACCTGGTGGGGCTGCCCGCCATGTTCGGCACCACACCGACCATCCAGTTCCTCTCCAGCGGGCTCGGGCTGCTGGCCTTCGTGCTCTACCTGCCCGGCGGCCTGGCCGAGCTGCTGCACCGCTTCGGTGACCTGGTCACCGACGGCGTCGAGCGCCTGATGGGGCGCGGGAGCGGCCTGCCCCCTCCCGACGTGGCCGCCCCCGAGCCCGCTCCCACGGTGGCCGAGGAGATGGCCCTGTGAGAGAGATGGCCCGGTGAGAGATGGCCCGGTGAGAGATGGCCCGGTGGGCGGTCCGGCCCGACTCGACGTCGAGGGCGTGGTGGTCACCTTCGGGGGCGTGCAGGCGGTCGACGGCGCCTCGTTGTCGGCCGAGCCCGGCTCGATCGTCGGGCTCATCGGCCCCAACGGCTCCGGCAAGACCACCATGCTCGACGTGATCTCGGGGTTGGTGGTCCCCGAAGGCCGGTTCGGTGCACATCGACGGGGAGAGTCTCGTCGAGTACCTCCCCGAGGAGCGTTCCTCCCTCGGGGTCGTGCGCTCCTTTCAGGACTGCCGGCTGTTCCCCGAGTTGAGCGTGGAAGAGGTCCTGTTGCTGACCGAGGACGCCAGGCGTCCGGTCGGGGTGCTGTCCTCGACGCTCCGGGCCCCCTGGGCGCGGCGGTCCGAGCGGTCCAAACGCGAGGCGGTGGACCAGGTCATCGGGTCGTTCGGCATCGACCGGTTCCGGCGCCACCAGATCGCCGAGCTGTCCACCGGTACCGCGGCGGGTGGTGGACCTGGCGTCCATCGTGTTGGCCCGGCCCCGCCTGCTCCTGCTGGACGAGCCCACCGCCGGTATCGCCCAGCGGGAGGCCGAGGCGTTCGTGCCCCTGCTGCGCCGGCTGCACTCCCTGGCCGACACCACCATCGTGCTGGTCGAGCACGATGTCCCGCTGGTGTTCGCCCTGTGCAGCAAGGTGGTGATGATGGAGACCGGCCGCGTGGTCTCCTCGGGCACCCCCGACGAGGTGCGGCGCGATCCCCGGGCATTGGCCGCCTACCTGGGCGCCAGCGACGAGGCGCTGGCCGTGTCGGGTGCCCTCCCCGGTGCGGCGTCAGCGACGGGGCACGGCGGGCCCGAAGGGGACGTCGCCCCGTAGGGTGACCCGGTGGGCGATGCGGGTGGCGTCCCCGTAGTCGTCCAGCGCGTAGTGCAGCGTGGCCCGGTTGTCCCAGAACGCCACCGAGCCCGGACGCCAGCGGAATCGGCAGGTCAGCTCCGGCTGCTGGCAGTGCCGGTACAGCATGTCGAGGACGGCGTTGCTCTCGTGCTTCGAGAGCCCGAGGATGGACTGGGTGAACTGCGGGTTGACGAACAGCCCGTTGCGGCCGGTCTCGGGGTGGGTGCGCACCACCGGATGGAGGGCGGGCAGCAACTTGTCGTGGTGGACGCCCTCCCACTCGTAGCCACCCCGGGCGTCGACGTCGGCGGCGAACCAGGGGTCGAAGTGGATGGCGATCAGTTCGTCGCACATGGCCCGGACCGGATCGGCCAGACGGTCGTAGGCGTCCTGCAGGCTGGCCCAGGTGGTGTCGCCGCCCACCTCGGGTGCGGTCAGCATGTAGAGGATCGACCCGAAGGCGGGGGCCTGGAGGAAGGTGACGTCGGTGTGCCACCAGCTGGCACGGTCCTGGCTGCCGTCGATGGCCAGCACCTCAGGGTTCTCCCCGATGGCCGGCAGCACCGGATGGCCTTCGGTGACCTCGCCGAACTGGCGGGCGAAGTCGGCCTGCCGGCCGGGGGAGAGGTCCTGGTCGCGGAAGAAGATCACGTGGTGGGTATTGAGGGCCCGGCGCAACTCGGCCACCACGAGATCACCGAGCGGTCGCGACAGGTCCACCCCGTGGATCTCCGCACCGATGAGCGGTGACAACGGGCGGATGTCCAACTGGGTACCGACCGTCATGGTCCCAGTGTGCCCCACCGCCACCGGTGGCTCAACCGGCCACCGGTTCCTCCCCACACCCGGCCCCGGCCCGGCCAGGAGGGGCGGGGTGTGGCAACGTGGGCGCCGGAGGCCGGATCCCGGGCCGCCAGAGAGGATGTGCGAGGTGAGCGTGTTCCCGACCCCTCGGCGGAACTTCTCCCCGTGGTACCAGGCGGTCAGCCGCCTGATGGCCACCGTGCCCGCCGATCCGCTGGTGACCGACGACCGGGCCGACTTCGAGGCGTGGCGGACGCGCTTCGAGGACCGGCTCTCCGGCGTTCTGGCACCATGGCCCGAGCCGGTCCCCCTCGACCTGGAGGTGACCGAGGAGGTCGCCTGCCACGGCTATCTGCGTCAGCGCGTCGTCTTCGACTCGGAGGAGACGATGTCGGTCCCGGCGTACCTGCTGATCCCCGACGTCGCGGCGGTCGCCCGGCCCCGCCGTGCTGGCCGTGCACGGTCACGGTCCCGGGCAAGTCCCGCGTGTGCGGAGTCGACGACCCCGACGCCGCCCCGGGGAGCGACTACGCCGCCGAGCTGGCCCGACGGGGCTACGTGGTCCTGGCGCCGGACCTGCGATGTTTCGGGGAGCGTGCCGACTGGAACCCTCCCGACCACTACGGCTGCGACACCAATCTCGTCCACCAGGTCATGGGGGGGTGGAATCCGCTGACCCAGAACCTGTGGGACCTGGCCCGGTCGCTCGACGTGCTCGAGGCCCATCCGCTGGTCGACCCGGACCGGCTCGGGATGGTGGGCTTCTCCTACGGCGGGACGGCGACGCTGTTCCTGGCCGCCTGGGACCGGCGGGTGTCGGTGGCCGTGGTGAGCGGGTACTTCTCCTCGTGGGGGGAGTCCCACAAGGTGCCCTGGAACATGTGCGGGTCCCAGGTGGTCCCCGGCATGCTCGGACAGATGGAGCACGTGGACCTGGCGGCCCTGGTGGCGCCCCGCCCCCTCCTCGTCCAGTCCGGCAACGAGGATCCGCTCTTCCCGGTGGCGGTCGCCGCCGCCGGGGTGGAGCGCCTGCGCGTGCTGTACGAGCGCGCCGGTGCCGGGGACCGGCTGGCCCACGATGTGTTCGACGGCGAGCATCAGTGGAACGGACCGGGCGCCTACCCCTTCGTCGAGCAGTGGCTGGGCCCGGTCTGATCCCGCTGCACGCCCCGGCGTCGGTCCGGGGGCGTCAGGTCCGCCCGGTCAGCAGTCCCGCCGACTCCCGGTCGAGATAGATGCCGGCATGCCCTGTCCGCTGCAGGATTGACGCCGGACAGCTCGTGTCCACCTCGCCCTCCAGGGCCTGGCGCACCGGGCCCGCCTTGCGGGCCTCGGGGACGATGGCCAGCACGCGCCGGGCGCGGAGCAGCGCGGGGATGGTGACCGTCACGGCGTGGGTCGGGACGTCCCCATCCGAGGCGAAGTGCCCCTCGTCCACCTGCTGGCGACGGCAGGCGGCGTCGAGCTCGACCAGCTTGACGTCGAGCGGGTCCTCGAAGTCGGCCACCGGGGGGTCGTTGAAGGCCAGGTGGCCGTTCTCGTCCGATGCCCAGGCAGCAGAGGTCGAGCGGCTGGCGGCCCAAGAGGCCGGCGTAGCGGGCGCACTCCTGGTCGGGTGGCGCCAGGCCGTCGAGGTAGTGGGCGGCCCGGGGCCGGGCCGGCTCGGCGATGCGCTGGCGTATCCAGCGCTGGAAGCCGGCGGGATGGTCGGGGCCGATGCCCACGTACTCGTCCATGTGGAAGATCACGATGTCCTTCCACGGGACGTCGGTGCGGGTGACCAGGGCATGGACGAAGGCGAGCTGGGAGTTGCCGGTGGCGAACATGGCGTGGGCCACACCCTGGGTGTCGACCGCACGGCACAGCACGGCGGCCGCCTCGGCGGCGGCGGCCGCCGCCATCGAGTCGATGTCGCGGGACACCGTCACCTGTGGTGGCCCGTCCACCGGTTTCGACCCGCCGCCCCCGTGTCCGGATCGGACCATGTCCGGCACTGTAGGGCACGCCGGGCCCGTCCGACCTCGTACGTCCGGCCCCCCGGGCCGCAGGAGCGTGCGACGGGGACCGGATCTTGCGCGCTACGGTGCCGAGCGGGCACCCTGGCAGCCGGCCGACGTCGTGAGCGGTCGTGGCCGGCCCGGGTAACCAGTTCGACGACAGGGGAGGAGCCCCAGGTGGCAGAGGACATCTTGAGCACGATCATCGGCAAGCCGACCGGCACCACGGTGGTCACCGTCGAGCGGGGCCAGCTGGCGCTGTTCGCCACCGCCGTGAAGGACGACAGCCCGGCCTACCGGGACCCTCGGGCGGCGGGCGATGCCGGGCTGGCCGGAATCCCTGCCCCGCCCACGTACCCGTTCGTGATGGAGCACTTCGGCGCCTACCCGGAGCTCCAGCCGGGTGAGCCGGTGGCCGGCAATCCGATGGGTGAGGTGCTCGGGCCGCTCATGGCCAAGGGCGGCATCATCCTCCACGGCGAGCAGGAGTTCACGTACCACCGGCCGGTGTTCGCCGGCGACGTGCTGGTGGGCGACGGCACCGTGGTGGACGCGTACCAAAAGGAGTCCAAGGGCAAGACCATGACGTTCGTGGTGGTCGAGACGGCGTGGAGCGACCGGTCCACCGGTGAGCCGGTGTGCACGTCGCGCATGAACATCATCCACCGGGTCTGATGGCCGACCCCGCCGCCCCTGGGCCGGCCGACGATGCCGCCCCGGTGCTGCGCCGGATCGAGGACGGCGTGTGCTGGATCACCCTGAACCGGCCCGAGGCAGGCAACGCCATCACCGCCGCCATGCGTGACCAGATCGTGGTCTGGCTGGAGGAGTCGTCGGCCGACCTGGGCGTGCGTGTGGTGGTCCTGGCCGGCACCGGAGAGAAGGGCTTCTGCACCGGCGCCGACCTCCGCTCCCAGGCCCCCGGCCCACCGCGTCCCACCGGCGCGCCCGACCGCGCCGCCGGGGACAACGCCCGCATGATCAGGACGGGATGGCAGCGGCTGGTGTCGGCGGTCCTCGACTGCGAGAAGCCGGTCATCGCCGCCGTCAACGCCACCGCCGCCGGTGGTGGCATGCACCTGGCCCTGGCCTGTGATCTGGTGCTGGCCGCCGAGGAGGCCAAGTTCATCGAGGTCTTCGTGCGCCGGGGCATCGCGCCGGACGCCGGCGGGGCCTACCTCTTGGCCCGGCTGATCGGTCCGCAGAAGGCCAAGGAGCTGTTCTTCTTCGGAGACGACCTCCCGGCGGCCGATGCCGAACGGTTGGGTCTGGTCAACCGGGTCGTGCCGCGGAGCGAGCTGCTCGACGAGGTGGACGCGGTGGGCGCGAGCGACTGGCTACGGGCCCGACCAAGGCCATCGGACTCACCAAGTACCTGACCAACCGGGCCCTCGAGTCCGACCGCACCACCGCCCTGTGGGACGAGGCGGTCGCCCAGGAGCTGGTGACCGGGACCGAGGACTGCCGGGAGGGCCTCGCCGCCTTCGCCGAGCGGCGCCCCCCGGCGTTCAAGGGCTGGTAGACCGTTGTCCGCCGGCAGGGTGGCGAGCCGGCCATGACTAGAACAAGTTCTGATTCCCTCCGGCGAGATGCTAGAAACGTGACCGTGAACGTGTTCTGCAGCCGGCCAGGAGCCTGAACGGTGGCCATCGGCATCCTGGACGAGCACGAGGAGCTGCGCCGGTCGGTCCAGGGGTGGGTGGAGTCCCACTGCCCGCCCGCGGTGACCCGGGCCGCCCTCGACGCCGACGCCGACGAGCTTCCGGGGTTCTGGCCCGAGCTCGGGGACCCAGGGGCTCCTCGGGATCCACGTCGCCGAGGAGTTCGGTGGCCAGGGTGCCGGCATGGTGGAACTGGCGGTGGTGGCCGAGGAGCTCGGCCGGGCCGCCGTCCCCGGGCCGTGGGGCACGACGGCGGTGGTCGCATCGGTCATCGCTTCGGCGAATCCGGCGCTGGCCAAAGAGGTCCTGCCCGGTCTGGTCGACGGGACCATCGCCGCATCGCTGGTCGTGCCCACGGGGGCACCCGACGGCTGGGCGCTGGCCTTCTCCGGGTCTCGTGGCCCGTACCGGCCCGGACGGCACACTGGTGGTGTCGGGCACCACCGGCCCGATCCTCAACGGCTCCACGGTGGACGTGGTGCTGGCCCCGGTCGACCACGACGGCGTGATCCGCTGGGTGCTGTTGGACCGCAACGAGTCCGTGGCCGTGGAGCCGCGTGGCCAGCTTCGACCCGTCGCGGCGGTCGGCCCGGTGGTCGCTCGGGGAGGCGATCGTGGTGCCCGCCCGGGTGGTGGACGAGGTGGACGCCGAGGGCGTCCGACGGCTGGCGCTGGTGGTGTTCTCCGCCGAGGCCGCCGGCGGTGTCACGGTGGTGCCTCGACACCGCCGCCGAGCACGCCCGCACCCGCCATCAGTTCGGTCGGCCCATCGGCCAGTTCCAGGGGGTCAAGCACCGTCTGGCCGACATGCTGGTCTCGGTGGAGCAGGCCGTGGCCGTGACGTGGGATGCCGCCGTGGTGGCGGACCACCGGCCGGAGCCGGGTCGACGACACGGACGACGCGTCCGCCCAGAGCCGGCTCGCCGTCCAACTGGCGGCGACGGTGGCCCTGGACGGCTACGTCGAGGCGGCCAAAGGTGCCATCCAGGTCCTCGGGCGGCATGGGGTTCACCTGGGAGCACGACGCCCACATCCACCTCCGTCGGGCCACCACCCTGCGCCAGATCGTGGGCGGGACGGCACCGCTCCGAGCCGAGGCGGCCCGCCTGGCCCTGGAGGGATGGCGCCGTCGACTGTCCATCGACCTCCCGCCCGATGCCGAGCGGCTGCGCAGCGAGCTGGCGCCGGTCATCGCCACCATCGCCTCCATCGCCGATCCGGGCGAGCAGCGACGCGCCCTCGCCGACGAAGGCCTGTTGGCGCCGCACTGGCCGTCTCCGTGGGGCCGGGACGCCGGCGCCGTCGAGCAGCTGGTGATCGACCAGATCTGTGCCGAGGCCGGACTCCGACGGCCCAACCTGGCCGTGGCGGCCTGGGCGCTGCCCACCATCATGGCCCACGGTACGCCGGAGCAGACCGAGCGCTGGGTGGCACCGACGCTCCGCGGCGAGCTCCTGTGGTGCCAGCTGTTCAGCGAGCCGGGAGCCGGGTCGGACCTGGCCGCGCTCAGCACCCGGGCCACCCGGGTCGAGGGCGGATGGCGGCTCGACGGACAGAAGGTGTGGACGTCGGTGGCGGCCCGGGCGGACATGGGGATCTGCCTGGCCCGAACCAATCCCGACGTGCCCAAGCACCGCGGGATCACCTACTTCCTGGTGGACATGAGGTCTCCGGGCATCGAGGTGCGGCCGCTGCGGGAGATCACCGGTGCCGCGCTGTTCAACGAGGTGTTCTTCGACGGTTGCTTCGTCCCCGACGACTGCGTCGTGGGCGAGATCGACGGTGGTTGGCGGCTGGCCAGGACGACGCTGGCCAACGAGCGGGTGTCGCTGTCGACCGATTCCGCCTTCGGGGGAGCGCTGGAAGAGGTGCTGGCACGGGTGGCCGACCAGCCCGACCTGCAGGATCCTGTGACGCTCGATCGGCTCGGCCACCTGCTTGTCCGAGGCCCAGTCGCTGGCACAGTTGGGCATGCGTGCCACCCTGCGCTCGGTCGGGGGGCTGCAGCCGGGCCCCGAGTCGAGTGTGCGCAAGCTGGTCGGTGCCGAGTTCGAGCAGCGGGTCCATGAGTTCGGTCTCGACCTGTGCGGGCCGGACGGGGCGGTGACCGAGGGCGTGGCGGCCGTGTCGGCCCACGGGGTCCTGCACAGCAAGTGCCTGACCATCGCCGGAGGTACCAGCGAAGTGCAGCGCAATGTCATCGGGGAGCGGCTCCTCGGCCTGCCCCGCGACCCCGAGCCGGGCCGATGACCACGGCCCATCGATCACAGGTGTCCATGGTGAACACAGCAAACGGAGGTTGGACGGATGGGTGACAAGGCGCTGTACTTCGAGGACGTGGCCGAGGGCGATCAGGCACCTCCGCTGTCCCACGTCCTGAGCCGCACCGACCTGGTGATGTATGCCGGCGCCTCGGGCGACTACAACCCTATGCACCACGACGAGGTCAAGGCCATGGCCGCCGGCCAACCCAGCGTGTTCGGGCACGGGATGTTCTCCATGGGGCTCCTCGGTACCGCCATCACCGACTTCGTCGGCGTGGGCAACGTCCGTCGGTTCCAGGTCCGTTTCGCCAAGCAGACCTGGCCCGACGAGGAACTCCGCACCGCGATCGTGGTGACCGGCAAGCGGACCGAGGGCTCCGACCACCTGATCGATCTCGACGTCCGGCTGCAGAACGCCGACGGGCGAGGAGAAGGTGGTCGGGGCGGCCACGGCGGCGGTGCCGAGCCGGGGCTGACGCCGGACGCCGGGCTGAGGCCGGACGCCTGGCTGACGCCGGACGCCGGGAGGCGCGTGATGCGCCGTCCCGGCATCACCAGCGCGGGTCCAGGATCAGAAGAAGCTGAACTTGGGGAGACCGGACGACACGTTCTTGAACAGCTCACCCTTGGCCCCGGCCAACTCGCTCGGCGTCCACATGGAGTCGCGGTGGATCTCGCCGACCGGATGGAAGCCACCCATGGCCCACACGTTCCCACCGAACACCACGAAGTTCTGGCCGGTGATATCGGACGCCTCGTCAGAGGCCAGGAACGCCACCAATTGAGCAACGTTGCGGGGATCCCACTCGTCGAATCCCTCCCCGGCCTTGGCCATCTCGCCGAACAGGTTCTCCGTCATCCGGGTGCGGGCCCTCGGGGAGATCGAGTTCACGGTGATTCCGTACCGCTCCAGCTCGCGGGCCAGGACCCACGTCAGCGAGGCGATGCCGGCCTTGGCCGAGGAGTAGTTGGCCTGGCCGGCATTGCCGTAGAGCCCGGCCTCGGACGAGGTGTTGACGATGTGGCCCGTCACGGTCTCGCCCGCCTTTGCCCGTCCCCGCCAGTAGATGGCCGCATGGTGGGAGGGGGCGAAGTGGCCCTTCAGGTGGACGCGGATCACGTCGTCCCAATCGGATTCCTCCATATTGAAGCTCATCTTGTCCCGGAGGATCCCGGCGTTGTTGACCAGGATGTCGAGCTGTCCGAAGGTATCGACCGCCTGATCGATGAGCTCCTTGGCACCTTGCCACGAGCTGACGTCCGAGGCATTGACCGCGCCGTCGCTCCCACCGGCCTTGATCAACTCGACCACCTCTTCGGCCGGGTGCTTGTCACCGCCCTGGCCCTGGAGCGAGGCGCCGACGTCGTTGACGATGACCTTGGCCCCTTCGGAGGCCAGTAGCAGGGCCTCCTCGCGACCGATCCCACGCCCTGCTCCCGTGACGATCGCCACCTTGCCGTCGAGTATTCCCATCATGTCCTCCTAGTTTCCGGTGCCAACATCTGTGGTCACTGCCCGCGCGCCCCGACTTGCCGGGCGCGGGAGCGATCATCGCACCCGGCACTGGCCCGGGTGAATGCGCCGTGGTTGCGATGGAACCGGCGAAGCATGGCCGAAACCGACCCCTGCGGGCAAGACCAGCGGGGCGGGGGGCAGGTCGGCCCGGTCGGGGGGCGATGCTAGGTTTCGCTGCCATCGGCTGGTCACCGGGACGTGCCGCCGTCGGGACACCGTCGAACGGAGGGTCAGTGAGCGGAGTGGACCACATGGGGGCGTACCCGGAGAGCGGCAGTACCGCACCCCCTGACGGCAGTGGGTCGGGCGGCGCCAAGGGCCCGGTGGTTGCCGCCCTGGGTAGGGCCGTGCCGCTGGCGCGCCGCATCGAGCGCAAGGCCCGAAGGGAGGTCGCCGGCGTCACCGCCGTGGCGTTCGATCAACTTCCCCCCCGACAGGCGGTCCGGTCGGCCTACAACGTCCTGCTCAGGCGGGAGCCCGACGAGCCGGCCTGGAGTGAGCAGACGGCGGCACTGATGGCCGGGGAGCTCACCAACGTCGATGTCGTCGATCGGATCCGCTGCTCCAGCGAGTACCGGACCCTGGTTCCGGTCCGGCCGACCAACCTGCACAGCTCTCTCCACTTCAGCCGGTGCGAGTTCATCATCGGCCTGCCTCCGGCGCGGCGGATCGTCGACCTCGGTGGCGGGCACACCACCGATGCCCGGGGTGCGCTCGTACTCCTCGGCTATCCGTACGACTTCGAAGAACTGGTCGTCGTCGACCTGCCACCGGACGACCGGCACCCCTTGTACCACTCGGAGCGCTTCGGTGGGCTGGAGACCGAACAGGGCACCGTGCGCTACGAGTACCGGTCGATGGCCGACCTCTCGTTCGCGGACGACGCCTCGGTGGACCTCGTCTACAGCGGGCAGTCCATCGAGCATGTGACCGAACAGGACGGCGACACCGTCCTGGCCGAGGCGTTCCGGATCCTCAGGCCCGGCGGGTACATGGCCATCGATACACCCAACGGCCGAGTCTGTCGGCTGCAGCAGGCCGACTTCATCGACCCCGACCACAAGGTCGAGTACGTCCTCGACGACCTGCGTACCAAGGTGGAGCGGGCCGGCTTCGAGGTGCTCACCGAACGGGGACTGAACTGGGGTGGTCCCGCCGTGGCCCGGGGCAGATTCGATCCCTCGGCCCTGGCCGGCAACTACGGGATCTTCCATGATGCCGAGTCGTGCTACCTGCTGGCGCTCCTGATCCGGAAGCCCGCCTGATCCGTTTTCGGGACCCGACCCCGAGGGACCTGTCGGTCAGTGAGCGTCGCGCTCCAAGACGAACACGGGGATGACCCGGTCCGTCTTGGTCTGGTACTCGGCATAGTCGGGGTAGGCGGCCACCGCCCGGTCCCACCACGCCGACCGTTCGTCACCGTCCAACTGCCGGGCGATCCTGTCGTCCTTGTGCGGCCCGTCCTGGAGCTCGACATGGGGATCCGCCACCAGGTTGTAGTACCAGAACGGGTGGGTCGGGGCACCGCCCTGGGACGCCACGACGGCATAGTCGCCGCCGTGCTCGACCCTCATCAGCGGGGTCTTGCGGATCTTTCCGGACCGGGCGCCGCGACTCGTCAGGACCACCACCGGCATCCCTCGCAGTGTCGTTCCCTTGGTTCCACCGGAGCCTTCGTACTCGTCGACCTGGTTCCGGACCCATTCGGCTTTGCTCGGTTCGTATTCACCATCGAGAGGCATGCCCATCAGCTAACACCCGTCGGCAGGCGCAATCCATTCAGCCCGCTGGACGAGGTCGGCCGGGCCGGGCTGGCGGCCGGGCGGTGCCGAGGCTGGCCCGGGCCGGGATGGCGGCCCGGGCGGCGGCGCGGGCGCGGGACCGACCTTGGGATAATTGTTCTCCATTTAGCATTCCATCGGTATGCATACTATTAGGATGTTATTTGGAAATTAATTACCGGGGGACTCGCACCTGACACACCCGCCTGACACACCCGCCTGACACACCCGCCTGACACACCCGCCTGACACACCCGCCCGACAGGGGCAGACCACTTCACGCCCGCCGGGTCCACCAGCAGTGCGGGCGAGAGGATTCGAACCTCCATCCCCGAAGGGACCGGGACCTAAACCCGGCGCGTCTGCCAATTCCGCCACGCCCGCGAGAGGCGAAGCCTACCGATTGGCACCGGCCGATCCTCTGAATGCCAGCTCGTAGGCCGTGCACGGTCACAGAGGGTCATTGGGGCCCTGGCTATAGTCACCCTGTGCCACCAGCGCAGCCCTCCACGCCATCGGTGGCCCCCTCCGGGCCCGAACCGTCCCCGAGCCCCGACGAGTTGGATGCTGCCGGCCGGGTCGAATACCTGACCGGGGTGATGGCCGACATCGATGCGGAGGTGCGCCGTCGCCGTGCGTCCGGCGACCTTCCGGCGGGCCTCGAACGGGAGCTGGACGAGCTGTTCTTGGAGTTCTCGCCTGTCGGCCTCCACGGACAGGCACGCCTCCGTGAGACGTTGGCGCTGGTGGACGGGGCCGCCTATGTCGACATGGTGGTTCCCGTCGAGTCCCAAAAGGCGGTGGGCAGCTACGTCAAGCGGCTCATCCGCAAGTCGATCAGCTGGTACATGGGGTTCATCGTCCACCAGATCGTCAAGTTCGCCTGGGCCGTGTCGAGGATGTTCCACGTCGTCGTGTCCCATGTCGAGGACCTCGAGGCAGAGGTGGCGACGCAGCGAACGCCGGAACTGCCGCAGAGCGCCATTCCGCCGGCCGATCCGGGCGCAGCGTGGTGGTCCTCCGATGCCGTCGCCGCGCTGACTGGAGTGAGGGGTCGCGTGCTCCAGGCCGACTGCGGCAACGGGTCCATGGTCGAGGCACTGATCGCGGCCGGCGTCGATGCCTACGGCGTCGACCCCGACGAATCCGTCATCGAATCGGCGGTCGAGCGGGGTCTCGATGTCCGGGCCGAGTCGGTCCTCGGTCATCTCGACGTCGTCGCCGACGAGGCCCTCGCCGGCCTGGTGTTGAGCGGCTCGGTGCAGTGGCTCCATCCCAACGAGCGCGATCGTCTGGTCAGGTTGGCCACGTCGCGACTGGCCATCGACGGGGTGCTGGTCCTGCAATCGGTGACCCCGGAATCGTGGCTGGCGTCGTCGTCGCAGTCGTCGCACCTGATCAGCGACCTCGCCCCGGGACGCCCCCTGCATGCCGAGACATGGGACCACCTGCTCACTCGGAGCGGGTTCCGCAGGACGACGCTGTCGTTCGGTGGCGTGGACCGTCGTATCGCACGGGTCGAGTCCTCAGGCCCGGAATCCGAGGGCATCAACGCGGCCATCGACGCCGTCAACGCCCACCTGCTGGGTCCGGGCGAGTACCTCCTGATCGCCGTCCGGGAGCGGTGACCGCCGTCCATCAGTTCGTGCCGGCGCTCCTGCCCCGGGACGCCACCGGCGACCACACCTTGGCGCTCCGCCAGACCCTGCGCGACGCCGGCTTCGAATCGGACATCTATGTGGAGGCGGCCCACGACGACCTCTGGCCACAGGCCACCTACTTCGAGCGCTATCCCGACCACGCCCGGCCCGGCGACATCCTCCTCTACCAGCTCAGCACGGCGTCGCCCATGGCCGATTTCTTGATGAACCGACCCGAGCGGCTGGTCCTCGACTACCACAACATCACGCCATCGGGCTTCTACGACGGGTGGGAGGACCACACCAGCGCCAAGGTGTCGTTGGCCCGGGAGCAGATGGCGGCACTGGCGCCGGTGGCGGTCCTCGGCATCGCCGATTCTGCGTTCAATGCCGACGAACTCCGTCGGTTCGGCTGCCGCTCGACCTCGGTGATCCCCATCCTGGTCGGCATCGACGATGGTCACGTCGAGGTCGACCCGGCCGAACTGGCCCGCCTCACCGCCTCCCACGGTGATGCCACCGTGGTGCTGTTCGTCGGTCGCATCTCGCCCAACAAGACGCAGCACCATCTGGTGGAGGCGCTGTGGATGTACCGCCGGTGGTTCGATCCCGACGCCCGTCTGCACCTGGTCGGACCGGCGTTCACCGACTCCTACGTGGAGGCGGTGTTCACCTTCGCGTCCGAGCTGGGCCTCGACCATGCGGTGCAGCACGGCCAGCACCTGACCGATGCCGAATTGGCCGCCTGGTACGCCGACGCCGACGTGTTCGTCTGCCTGTCCGAACACGAGGGCTTCTGCATCCCGTTGCTCGAGGCCATGCGATCGGGGCTGCCGATCGTCGCCTACGCCGCCGGGGCGGTGCCCGAGACCCTCGGCGACGCCGGCATCCTCCTCGAGTCCAAGCGACCGAGTGTGGTGGCCGCCGCGGTCGATCGCGTCCACCGTGACGAGGTGCTGTCGGCCCGGCTGGCCGAGGCGGGTCACCGCCGGCTGGCGGCATTCGCACCGGCGACCGTTCGGGCCAGGTTCGTCGAGGTGCTCGGTGCCCTCGACCGGCTGGTCGAGGCGCACCCGTGAAGCTGGCCTTCGTCACCCCCCGGTACGGAACCGAGGTGATCGGAGGAGCAGAGTCCGCTGCGCGAATGCTCGCCGAGCGCCTCTGCGAGCGACCCGGCTGGGAAGTCGAGATCATGACCAGCTGCGCCCTCGACCACCTGACGTGGGAGAACACCGAGCCGGCCGGCACGACCGTCCTGAACGGCGTGACCGTGCACCGCTTCCCGACGGCCAGCCGCCGCCAGCTCGACTACTTCGAGCTCGATGCCAGGTTGCGGGTGTCGCCCACGACGGCGACACTGGCCGAGGCCCGACGCTGGGTGGCCCTCAACGGACCCATGTGCCCGGGCCTGGTCGATGCCGTGGCCACCGCCGACGCCGACGTCGTCGCCTGCTATCCCTACCTGTTCGCCACCACGGTGGACGGGATCGCCGTGTCGAGGGTCCCGACCGTGCTCCATCCCGCCGCCCACGACGAGCCGGCGCTGTACCTGTCCGCCTTCCAGCAGAGCTTCCGCGACGTCGACGGCTTCGTCTACCACACCCAGGCCGAGCGTGACCTCATGGAGTACGCCTTCGGTATCGGCGCCCGTCCCCAGATCGTGCTGGGGCTCGGCGTCAACGAGCCGGCGGGTGCGGGCCGGAGCGGGGGCGATGTCCTCGGCGTGGGCGACCGTCCGTACCTCTGCTATCTGGGCCGTGTCGACGAGCACAAGGGATGCGGCATGCTGGCCGAGTACTTCACCCGCTACAAGGAGCGCCATCCGGGCGACCTGGCCCTGGCGTTCGTCGGCCCGGTGTCCGACAGTGCGCCCGACCACCCCGACATCGTGGTGACCGGAACCGTGTCCGAGGCGGACAAGTGGGACATCCTGGCCGGTGCCCGGGTCATGGTGACCCCCTCGGCATACGAGTCGTTCTCGTTGGTGCTGCTCGAGGCATGGACCGTCGGGGTCCCGGTGCTCGTCAACGCGTCGTGTGCGGCCACCATGGAGCACTGTCGTCGCTCCGGCGGAGGGCTGTGGTTCGACTCCTACCGGTCGTTCGAGGTCACAGTGGAACGGATGATGGCGGACCGTGCCTTCCGTCATCGACTGGCCGAGGCGGGTCGCCTGTACACCGCCCGCTACTACCGGTGGCCGGCCATCATCGACCGTTACACCGAGTTCCTCGGGGGCGTGGTGGCGAGGGGCCACCGGCCTGCCCTCCGCACCCACCGGTTGGTACTTCCGGCCCCCGGGCAGGAGTACGTTCGACAAGCATGAGGCACCGATGACCGCACACGACGTGCCCGGCGGGGACCCGCGGCCCGAGGCAGGACCCGGGCCAGACGAGGAGGAGCTTCTGGCGGCGTTCGACCGGCTCCGACCGCAAGGGAGCCTGCGGTGGGCTTACGACGACGCCGTGCGCCGGGTGGACCAACCCGACATCGACTCGTCGGCCGGCGCGCTCCCGTGGCAGGGGCTGCCTGCCGACCTGTGGGAGCGGGGGCGGTCGGCCCGGATCGGTCAGCGGTTCGTCGGCGATGTCGCACGGGTGATGGCCGACGTGCTGGCCGCCGACGCCCGGGCGGCCGCCGATGCCGCGGTGGCCGCGGTCAACGGCGACCGCTTCGTGGCCACCTGGGAGGCCTTCCAGTATCTGAGCGCCCGCGTCGACGCCCTCGAGGCACGGGTCGATCCCCTCGGCCTGGAGCTCGCCGAATGGTCCGCCCCGGAGGTCGATCCGGGTGAGTGGGTGGCACGGGTGGGGGACTGGTTCGGTGCCACCGATCCCGGCACGCCCATCGTGGTGGGGGAGTCGGGGAACGGGGCCATCGTCGACGCACTGCGGACGGCCGGTCGGCAGGTGCTCGGCGTGGACCCCAGGGGCGCGGCGGTCTGGCGCTCGCTCGCCCACGGGCAGGCAGGACCGTCCACCGGCGACGGCGACGGCGACGGCGACGGCGACGGCGACCGCGACGCCAGCACCGTGCTCGACCATGTCGCCCACCGACTGCGCTCGGTGGCCGACCGGAGTGTGGCCGGCGTCGTCCTCATCGGCTGCATCGACCGCGCCGACCTGTCCGGCAAGGTGGACCTACTGGGGGAGGCGGTCCGGGTCACCGTGTCGGGGGGGACCGTGGCGGCGCTCAGCGCGGACCAGGCCTACTGGGACGCATCACTGTCGCCGACCGCGCGTGACCTGGCCACCGGCCGCCCGTTCCATCCCGAGACACTGTCGTTCCTTCTCGACCGCCTGGGTGTGGCCGAGCCCGTGTGGCACCGGCCGGAGGTGGGCACGGTGCACGCCGTCGTGGCCACTGTGGACCGATGACCGGGAGGCAGCGGTGAGCGGCGTCCACCTGTTCGTCCCCATGCTGCACCGTCACGACGCCGTGGGCGTCCACACGCTGACGCTCCGGGACCGGCTGCTGGCGTCGGGTGTCCCGTCACGCATCTACACGGAGCTGCCGGACCCGGCCACCAGCGGGGAGACGCGCCCCTACCTCGACTACGGGACGGATGCCGAGCCCGGGGACGTGCTGGTCTACCAGTTCGCCACCGAGTCGGAGATCGCCGGGTGGCTGGCCGACCGACCCGAGGCGGTGGTGATCAACTACCACAGCATCACCCCGCCCGAGTACTTCGCGCCGTGGAACAACGGCATCACGAGGGGACAGGTGGGGGCACTCCAGGAGTTGGCCCGGCTGGCCCCCCGGGCGGCGCTCGGCATCGCCGACTCCGAATGCATCGCCGCCGAACTGCGTCGTGCCGGATGCACGAGGACCACGGTCGTCCCCGTGGCCGGCGTGCCCGATCCACCGATCGAACCGAGTCCGTCCGCCTTGGAGCGCGTCCGTTCCCGACGAAGGGGTGCTGGGACCCAGTGGCTGTCGGTGGGCCGACTGGCGCCCAACAAGGCACACCACCACACGATCGCGGCGCTGTTCGTGGCACGTGCCGAGGGCGCCGCCGACACCCGACTCACGTTGGTTGGCTCACCCACCGAGCCGGCCTATGCCGCCGCGCTGAAGCGGTACGCCGCCGCCCTCGGCCTGGGCACCGCCGTCGACTTCGAGTCCGGGCTGAGCGACGACGAGTTGGCCGCGCACTACCGGACGGCCGACGTGCTGGTGATGCTGTCGGACCACGAGGGGTTCGGGGTGCCGCTGGTGGAGGCGATGGGCCACGGCCTGCCGGTGGTGGCCTACGACGCCGGCGCCGTGGGGGAGATCCTCGGTGGCGCGGGCGTCCTGCTCGAGCGGAAGCATCCCCGTCAGGTGGCGTCGACGGTCGTCCGTCTCCTCGGCGACCCCGAGGAGACGGACCGACTCCGGAGGGCCGGAAAAGAGCGGTTCGCCTCCCTGGGTCTGGCCCGGGCCGGAGATCTCCTGTTCGAGGCGGTGCAGGGCGTGGAACCATCGGTGCTGGCCACGCCCTGAGCCCGGGTCCGTAGGCGGCCACCGTGCATCCGGCGGGAGACCCGAGCCACTAGGCTTTGGCCCCATGGACGACACCCGCCATTTGACCTTGCATGCCCCCAACACCGACGCCAGCGGACGGCTCACGCAGATGCAGACCGGTTCGGAGGTCGGACCGGGATCGGACATCTTCCAGCGCCTGTTGAAGGAGCGGATCGTCTTCATCGGATCCGCCATCGACCAGAACACCGCCAACCTGGTGTGCTCCCAGCTGATCCTGCTCGAAGCGGAGAACCAGGAGCGCGACATCTCCGTCTACATCAACTCCCCGGGCGGCTCGGTGACCGACGGCCTGGCCATCTACGACACCATGCAGTACGTGCGCTGCGACGTCCGCACCATCTGCGTCGGCCTGGCCGCCTCGATGGGCCAGTTCCTGCTGTGTGCCGGTACTCCCGGTAAGCGGTTCGCCCTGCCCCACAGCCGGATCCTGATGCACCAGCCGTCGGGGCAGATGCAGGGACAGGCCTCCGACATCGCCATCCAGGCCGAGCAGATCATCTACCTCAAGCGGATGATGGCCGAGCGGATCGCCTTCCACACCGGCCAGCCGGTGGAGCGGATCGAGACCGACTCCGACCGCGACCGTTGGTTCACCGCCGAAGAGGCGCGCGAGTACGGCTTCATCGACGAGGTCATCCAGAAGGACGCCATGGACGTGCCGACTGCCGGGGCGGGGGCTGCCGGCAAGTGAGCCTCGGTGTAGACCGACCCGCACCGGCGGAGCACGATCCCGAGCACGCCGACGTCATCGGGGGAAGCACCCGGTTCGTGCCGGGCCAGAGCCACAACCGGGTCACGGTCGTCAACGGCAAGGTCCAGTTGGGCCAGCGCCTCAAGGACCTGTGGACCAACCGCGACCTTCTGGCCCTGCTCATCCGCACCGAGCTCAAGGTCAAGTACAAGAGCTCGGTGCTGGGCTACGCCTGGTCGATGCTCAACCCGGCCCTGGTGCTGGGCATCTACTACGTCATCTTCAAGGTCATCTCGCGGACCCAGCAGCCCCACTTCGCCATCTTCTTGTTCTGCGGACTCGTGGTGTGGAACCTGTTCAACGGCTCGGCCACGGCGTCGACCAGCGTGGTGGTGGGCAAGGCCGGCATCGTGAAGAAAGTGGCCTTCCCCCGCGAGCTGCTGGCCCTGTCGACGGTCGGGGTCGCCCTCGTCATGTTCGTCATCCAGCTGGTGGTGCTGGTCATCTTCCTGGTGGCCTTCCAACTGGTTCCCGACTGGCAGGCCCTCGTCCTCCTACCCCTGGCCTTCGTGGCCCTGCTGGTCTTTACGGGCGCCGTGTCCATATTCCTGTCGGCGGTGACCGTCTACCTGCGGGACACCCAGCACCTGACCGAAGTGCTGTTGATGGCCTGGTTCTGGGCCACTCCCATCGTCTATCCGTTCGGGTTGATCGCGCCGCACCTGGCCAAGTTCCACCTGACCTGGCTGTATCTGGCCAACCCCATCGCACCCATCGCCATGACGTTCCAGCGGGCCATCTACGGCCAGACCTCCTACGTCCATGCGGGGACGACGTACCCGATCCTCCCCAACTGGGGGATCGGCCACTACGCCGCCCTCGATGCCATCGTGCTGGCCGTGAGTATCGGCCTGTTCCTCCTCGCCCTGATCGTCTTCGGTCGGCTCGAGGGAAACTTCGCCGAGGAACTCTGAGCCATGAGCGTCGCCATCGAGATCAAGGACATCTCCAAGCAGTTCCGGCTCTACAACGAGAAGCACACCTCGTTGAAGGAGCGGGTCATCCACGGCGGAAAGATGCCGTTCACCCCCTTTTGGGCGCTGCGCGACGTCAGTGTCGACATCGATCAGGGGGAGACGTTCGGGATCCTCGGCCGCAACGGATGCGGCAAGTCCACGCTGCTCAAGTGCGTGGCCGGCATCATCAAGCCGACATCGGGTGAGATCCGGGTCCGGGGCACCCTGGCGGCCATGCTGGAGCTGGGGGCCGGGTTCCAACCCGACCTGTCCGGCCGGGACAACATCTACCTCAACGGCTCACTGCTCGGTCTGTCGAGGTCCGATATCGCGAAACGGTTCGACGATATCGTCGCCTTCGCCGAGCTCGAGGACTTCATCGACAACCAGGTCAAGTTCTACTCGTCAGGCATGTACGTCCGGCTGGGGTTCGCCGTGGCGGTCAACGTCGAGCCCGACGTGCTGCTGGTCGACGAGGTGTTGGCGGTGGGGGACGCGGCCTTCCAGCGCAAGTGCCTCGACCACGTGAAGAAGTTCCAGCGCGAAGGCCGGACCATCGTCGTGGTCAGCCACGGATCGGACGCCATCCGTCAGAACTGCGGCCGGGCCATGGTGATGAACCACGGCCAGGTGATCACCGTCGACGAACCGGGCGAGGCCATCCGCATCTACATGGCCGACCTGCTCGGAGTCGGGACGCTCGAGGGGTCCGAGTCGGGTGGGATCGAGGGCAACGTGCTGCACATCGGCACTGTGCAAGCCGAGCACGGCGGAAGCGGGTCGCGACCCCACATGTACCCGGGTGAATCGCTGACGGTCACCGCCGATGTCGACAGCCTGGCCACCGTCCCGGACGCCATGGCCACCGTGGCCATCCACGACGACCGCAACGAGCTGGTCTTCGCGTCCGATCCCGACGACAAGGCCTGCGAGATGGAGATCCCCGAGGGTGGCGGCATCGTCCGGTTCTTCTTCCCCGAGGTCCCGCTGCTCGACGGGACGTACTCGGTCAGCGTGGGGGTCCGCAGTGCCACCCAGACCGCCATCTTCGACTGGAAGGACCAGGTCACCCAGTTCGAAGTGGCCAACCCGGGCCGCACCACCGGCCGGGTCCGGATCCCCCTCGACGTCAGCTTCCGGCTCCGTTCCGGGGCCGGGCCTCTCACCGGCGAGGTGCCCGCCGTGAGCGGCGCACTGTTCACCCCCCTGGCCGGCTGGGAAGAGTCGGCCTCTTGACCCCCCGGTGACGGTCGCCCGGATCGACCAGGTCATCCCGTCCCTGGCCAGCCGAGATGCCATCGGCGGGCATGTCGTCCAGCTCCGGGACCTGCTCCGCAGCAGGGGTCTCCAGTCCGACATCTACTACGGCAACGCCACGCCCGACCGGCTCGACTTCGGACACCCCATCGAGCGGTTGGGGGACAAGGCATCGACGGGACGGGTCCTGCTCTACCAGCTGTCCATCGGAAGCCCGGTCGCCGACGTGTTCCGCCAGCGCGGTGAGCGCAAGTTCGTCAACTACCACAACATCACACCGGCCGACCTGCTCGAGGCATGGGTGCCGATGATCGGCGAGGAGGTGCGCCGCGGACGGGCCCAGCTGCGCGAGCTGGCCCCGGTCACCGAGTTCGCCATTGCCGACTCCCGGTACAACGAGCGGGAACTCCAGACGGCCGGATACCGCTCGACGGCCACCGTGCCGCTCCTGATCGACCTGGACGGGTTCTCCGGCGAACCCGACCCGGCTCTGGCGACCCGTCTGGCCGTCCAGAAGGAGCAGGGTGGGGCGGACCTTCTCTTCGTCGGCAAGGTATCGCCCCACAAGGGCCAGGACGACCTGGTCAAGGCGTTGGCCGCCTACCGCCGGCTCTACGACCCCGATGCCCGACTCCACCTGGTGGGAGGGGCCATCAGCCCCGAGTACCAGACCGCGCTCGAGCGCTTCATCCACGAGCTCGGTCTCGACGGAGCAGTGGAGATCGCCGGGTCGGTCACCCACGAGGAACTGATCGCCTACTACGCCGCCTCCGACGCCTTCGTGTGCCTGTCGAACCACGAGGGATTCTGTGTACCGCTCCTCGAGTCGATGTACCACCGGCTGCCCATCGTCGCCTACACCAACACCGCCGTGCCCGAAACGGTGGAGACCGCCGGACTGGTGCTGCCGAACAAGGAACCGGCCCGGGTGGCGGCAGCCATCGACCGGGTGGTCACCGACCCCCGGTTGCGGCACCTGCTGGCGGTGGCGGCGGGAGAGCGGGTGGAGGCGTTCGCCCTTCCCCGGGTGCAGGCCGGATTCGCGTCGGCCCTCGAGGCCGCCTGCGCGGCGTGACGGGCCGAGGATGAAGGTGACCTTCGTGGTGCCGCGCTACGGCACGACGGTCATCGGAGGTGCCGAGACGGCGGCCCGCCTCCTGGCCGAGCAGCTGGTGGCCCAGAAGGAGTGGACCGTCGAGGTGCTCACCAGCTGTGCCGACGACTTCGTCACCTGGGAAGACGTGTTCCCCGAGGGCGATCAGACGGTGAACGGTGTGGTGGTCCGACGCTTCGCGTCGGCCGCCGGTCGGGACCCTTCCTTCCACCCCTACTCGGCCTCGCTCCTCGCCGATCCGGGCCGGGCTTCGCCGGAGGAGGCGGGCCGGTGGATCGATCTGCAGGGACCGGTCGTGCCGGCAGTGGTGGAGGCAGCCGTCGCCACCACCACTGACGTCGTCGTCTTCTACCCCTACCTCTACTACCCGACGGTTCGGGCCATCGGGGCCGTGCGGGTCCCGACCGTCCTCCACCCTGCCGCCCATGACGAGCCCGCCCTTCACCTCCCGGTGTTCCCCGATGTCTTCGATGCCGCCGACGGCCTGGTCTTCCAGACCACCGCCGAGCGCCGGCTGGTCGAGGCCACCTTCGCGGTGGCGACCCACCATCAGCTGTTGCTCGGGTTGGGCGTCGACGATCCTGACGACCTCCCACTGTCGGCTCCATCGGCCGGAACCCGGACCCTGCACCCGTACCTCCTCTGCCTCGGGCGTGTGGACCGCCACAAGGGGACCTCGCTGCTCGCCGAGCTGTTCGTCGCCTACAAGGCGCGGCATCCGGGACCGCTCCGACTGGTCTTTGCCGGGCCGGTGGTCGAGGCGCCCGCCGACCATCCCGACATCGACGTCCTCGGGCCCGTGTCGGACGCGGACAAGTGGTCGCTCCTGGAGGGGGCGTTGGCGTTGGTGTCGCCGTCGGCCTGGGAGGCGTTCTCGTTGGTGGTGGCCGAGGCGTGGAGTGCCCGGACGCCGGTCCTGGTCAACGCGGCCTGCGCGGCAACCGTCGAGCACTGCCGCAGGTCGGGCGGCGGGCTGTCCTTTGGCGGATTCGGGGAGTTCGAAGGCCTCATCGATCTGCTTGCCCAGGATGACCAGGTGGGGGTGACCCTCGGGTCTCGCGGTCGGGCCTACGTCGACCGTTGGTTCCGCTGGCCCCGCGTGATCGACCGGTACAGCACCTTTCTCGAGTCGGTGGCACTCACCGCGGTCTGATCCGATCCCCCCGTCGAGATGCCCCCCGTCGAGATGCCGTGTTGGCTAGATGCCGTGCCCCAACGGTCGGGGTCCGGCCCGCTCGACGACCGGCACGCCCAGCACGGACACCCCGGGCTGGACCTTCCACACCCGGTATCCGCCGATGAGCTGCGGGGTGGTGACCGGAAGGGCCTGACCGTGGGCGGTGAGCGACGCCAGGCCGGGCATGGCCGGAGACGCCACCAACAGCGCGGACCCACCCGGGCCGACTGTGATGGTGTTCGGCGGCGTGTAGTACAGCGCTCCGTGGAGCTCGTTGTAGAGCACCTGGCCGGGGGTGACCAGGGTGATGCGGTCACCGGGGAGCTCCCAGCCGGCGTTGCGGTAGAGGGTGTCCCCGCCGTCGACGGTGTCGAACACGATCACGTCGTTGGCCGATCCCACCGAGGAGGCGAACGCGCCCAAGGCCGCATCGAGATCGTCGGCCGTGCGGATTCCGCTGTAGGTGTCGGGATACGGAGCCTGATAGCGGGGTTGCACGACCCACAACGACGAGGATGTGCTCGTCCACTGAGCGGGGATGACCCCGCTCGCGCTCACGAAGCGTTGCGCTCCGAGCACAGCGACCGCACCGACCAGCAGCGAGCAGATCAACACCCACGCCACCGAGAGCCGTCGCCGGTCTGTTCCCTGCCTGGTGAGTGCGCCCAGGGGGAGCAGCAGGGCGATCACCGCAGCGGGGAGATAGGCCAGTAGGTACCCGCCCTTGGCGAACTGGATCAGGGTGACCAGCAGCACCGGCGGGATGATGGCGGCGCTGAGCACGATGGCCCGCGTCTGGTACCACGGGCGGGTCCACGCCGGCCCGGTGCGATAGACGCCCGCTCCTTCGTCGCCCGGGCGTCGATCGCCGTGGGCGGAGGCTGCGCGGACCAGGCGCCGGGCCGCCAGCAGCACGCACCCGACGATGGTGGCGGCTGCCAATGGGGCCAGCGCCAGCGCGGTGTACGCAGCGAACGTGCCGGTGTTGGTCCCCGCACCGGCGGCGTGATCGATGACCGAGGTGATGTGGGCCGCCCCCGACGGTCTCCGCCCGGGTGGCATGCAACCAGGCGCTGAATCCGCCGGGCTGGCTCGAGCACCATGGGGACGAACCAGCAGGCGGTGGCGGCGACACCGGCCAATACGGTGATTCCGAGCCGGCTCCAGCGACGGGTGGAGCCGGCCACGGCGATCAGGGCGAGGATGGCGAACGCCATGAGGTCGGACTGGCGGAAGCCGGCCAGGAATCCGAGCGCCACTACGGCACCCACGCCGTGCCAGCTCCCGGGTCGTGCCCGCCAGGCCAAGACGATCAGCAGGCGCGCAGATGAGCATGTCGAACGAGTAGGTGGCGACGGTGGAGCCGCTGAACCAGGCGAACGGTGAGGTCGCCACCACCACCCCGGCGGCCAGCCCGACCCACGGCCCGCCCAGGTCGCGTCCGGCCACCGCCGTCAGGCCCACCCCGGCGGCCGACGCCACTGCGGCCACCATCACCAGGCTGGCAATGGTGCCGAGTCCCGTGATCAGGTGGAGGGCGCGGCCGGTCTCCACATAGAGCCAATAGCCCGGAGGTTGCGGTTGGCCATGGGCCACGTCGAAGTGGTTCACGGCCGAGGCGTACTGCGCCGAGTCCCAGTCGGTCGGGCCCCGGGCGCCGGTCAGGAGCCGGACCACCAGGGTGGCCAGGGACAGGACCCATGGCATGACCCCCCATCTGGCCTGCCGCCGCTTGCGCCGCTGGAGGTCCGATCGGGTCGGGCGGGGCGACTCGGTCGGACCGGGAGCGGACCCGGCCGACGGATCGCGGGGCCACGGTGGCAGTGACGGTGGGGCCTGGGTGGGGGTCGGGGCCCACGCCCTCCTGGGCGCGGCATCCGGGTCCCGGACCGGCGTTTCGGTCCAAGTCGTCACAGAGACCATGACTAAAGGGTACCGAGTGGTGGTGCCCGGTTGAGGTATCCCGCGCCCGGGACCACGCCGCCGAGGGTGCGGCGAGGGCACAGCGCACCATCCCACCGTGCCTGTGGCCCGCGGTCCTCCCAAGGTGGCGGTTCAGTTCTGGGGCCAATCGGCCGACAAATACCGGGAACACCCTCGAGGCGCCGCATTTGCCTCGACCGACACCTGATCCATCACGCTGAGACAGCCAGCGACGACTGCAACAAGTGAGGGGCCCCACCACATGCAAAGAAGCCAGCACGTCAACGTCCTCGGCGGGACAGACATGGAAGGCAGGTCCCGTCGCCGGCGGATCGTGATGGCAGGCGTGATCTCGATGGGAGCGGTCGGGGCGCTGGCCGGCGCCCAGCTCCCGGACGCGGCGGCGTCGGCGGCGACGCCGGTCGCCCATGTCGGGGTGGCCATCGGCGATGACCTGGCAGCAGGTCCTGCCCGACGCCGGCAGTCCCGTCGCCCAGAGCTCACCGTCCGAGGCCACGCTGGACGGCGGGGGTTCATCGGTCGTCGTCGGCGACCGGACCGGTGCCGTGTACGCATTCCACCTCTCCGACGGCTCGGCGGTCCGGGGCTGGCCGGCCCACGCCGGTGGCCCCGTCGACTCCACGCCCTCGGTGACCCCGAACGGGACCGGCGGCGACAACGTCTTCGTCGGCGCCGGCAACGCCGCCCATCCGAATGTCGGCGGCTACTACGCCTTCTCCAACACCGGCTCACAGCTGTGGTGCCACAGCGCCCAGGACGCCAACGGCCTCTACGGCGTGCAGGCCTCGATGGCGGTGGGCCGGCTCGGCAACGCAGTCGGCACCGTGGCGCCGTCGCTGGGTCAGAACGAGTACGCCCTCAACGCTGCCAACGGGTCCGTGCTCCCGGGGTGGCCGTTCTTCACCGCCGACAGCGGGTTCACCACCCCGTCGCTGGCCGACCTGTACGGCAACGGCCAGACCGAGATCGTCGAGGGCGGTGATTCCACCGCCGGAATCCGGTCCCGATCAACGGCCAGACCTACACCAACGGCGGGCACCTCCGTGTGCTCGGCGCCGGCGGGAACCTGATCTGCGACTACGACACCAACCAGACGGTCGACTCGTCGCCCGCCGTCGGCAACTTCCTGGCCGGGGGCGCCCCGGGCATCGCCTTCGGCACCGGCTCGTACTACGCCGGGGCATCGGACTCCAACACACTGTTCGGCTCGGACTCCCACTGCAACATCGTGTGGCGTACCAACCTCGGCGGCACCACCACCGGCAGTCCGGCCCTCGGCGACATCAAGGGTGACGGGAACGTCGAAGTGCTCGAAGGGGCCAACACCGGGCCTGGCGGCGGACTGGTGTGGGCGGTCAACGGTGCCAACGGCGCGGCGGTGCCCGGATGGCCTCAGCACACCTCGGGGCAGATCATCGGCGGCATCGTCACCGCCGACCTGACCGGGGCCGGGCTACAACGACGTGCTGGTCCCGACCACCAACGGGCTGGTCATCTACGACGGGCGGAGCGCCCAGGTGGTGGCCACCCTCGGCGCCGGCACCATCGGGCTGCAGAACTCGCCCATGGTCGCCATCGACCCCAACGGGACCATCGGCATCACCATCGCCGGGTACAACGCCCAGAACGCCGGGATCATCCAGCACTACGAGGTGGCCGGCTCGGCCGGACGCTCGCTGGGCAAGCGGTCATGGCCCATGTTCCACCAGAACCCGCAGCTGACCGGATGGCTGAGCCAGCCCGCACCGGGCCACCTGAACCAGCCCATCGTCGGGATGGCACCGACCGGTGACGCCAAGGGCTACTGGAACGTCGCCACCGACGGGGGCATCTTCGCTTTCGGTGATGCCAAGTTCCTCGGCTCCGAGGGCGGCAGGCACCTCAACCAGCCCATCGTGGGCATGGCCTCGACCCCTGACGGGGGCGGGTACTGGGAGGTGGCGTCCGACGGCGGCATCTTCACCTTCGGAGACGCCCACTTCTACGGTTCGACCGGCAGCCATCCGCCTCAACAAGCCGGTGGTGGGCATGGCCTCGACCTCCGACGGCAAGGGGCTACTGGCTGGTGGCCTCCGACGGCGGCATCTTCGCCTTCGGTGACGCCCGCTTCCACGGCTCGACCGGCAGCATCCACCTCAACAAGCCGGTGGTGGGCATGGCCGACCACCCCGACGGTGGCGGGCTACTGGCTGGCGGCCAGTCCGACGGCGGCATCTTCGCCTTCGGCGACGCCCGATTCTACGGATCCACCGGGAACATCCGCCTGAACAAGCCGGTGGTGGGCATGACGCCGACCCCGAGCGGCAGGGGCTACTGGTTCGTGGCCTCCGACGGCGGCATCTTCGCCTTCGGCGACGCCCACTTCTACGGCTCGATGGGCGGGACCCGGCTCAACCTCCCGGTGGTCGGCATGGCCTCCAACCGCGGCAACGGGTACTGGCTGGTGGCCGCCGACGGTGGCCTGTTCTCCTTCGGCAGCGCACCCTTCTACGGTTCCATCCCGCAGCTGTTCCTGGCGAACGCTGTCGGGGTCGACTGACCCGGGGGGTCGAGGTGTCCGTGGGCCAGATCAGGCAACGCCCGATGGCGTACCGTGCGCCGATGGCGGGCGGCGGCGGTGGCGGCCGCCGTGGTGGCCGCCGCGGCGGTCGGCTCGGGCGCGGCGCTGGTGGCCACGTCCACCCCGGCGTCCGCATACTCGTCGGCCTCGGTCACCTTCGTCGGCCACGGGTACGGCCACGGTCACGGCATGGGCCAGTGGGGCGCACTCGGTGACGCGTTGGCCCAGACCGGATACCAGACCATCCTCGGCCGGCTACTACGGGGGCACATCGCTGACCACCCTGTCGCCGTCCCAGGACGCCACCCAGTCCATCCGGGTGGTCCTGACCGAGAACGACGGGAACTCGGTCATCGTGACGTCCGCCTCGCCCTTCACGGTGGCCGACCTCTCGGAGCCGGCCGGCGCGGCCGTCGAGATGGTGCCCATCGGCAACGGCCAGTGGGCGCTGTCGCAGGGACCGGGATGCGCCGGGCCGTGGGGGACCCCGGGGGCTGCCGGGCGTCACCGGGCCGACCGCCACCTCGAGCGGACTCCAGCTGCTCCAGCTGTGCCAGGTCGGCGGGAACCTCACCGTGCACGGGTCCATCGAGGGGACCTACAACACGGGGACGGCCCCCGGCTCCGCGGACCGTCAACACGCTTCCACTCGAGCAGTACGTGGCCGACGTGGTGCCAGGGCGAGTCGCCGGCCGGATGGGGGACGCCTGGGCGGGAGCGGTCTCCAGGGCCAGCGCCTGGGGGTTCCAGGAGTTGGAGGCCCAGGCGGTGGCCGTCCGCTCCTACGCCATGGCCGGCCTCGGCTCCTACGGTGGGTACGCCGACACCTGCGACCTGAGCTGTCAGACCTACCGGGGCACGCGCTACGAGAGCACCGCTCACCAACCTGGCCGCCGCCGACACGGCCGGCCAGGTGCTGGAGGCCAACGGCGCCGTCGCCGCCACCCAGTACTCGGCGTCGACGGGTGGCTACACCAACCCGGGGGCCTTCCCGGCGGTGGTCGATGCCGGGGACGCCGTCTGCGTGCCGGGCGCCTGCAACCCCAACCACTCCTGGACGACGACGGTCCCGGTATCGGTCATCGAGGCGACCTGGCCGCAGCTGGGCACCCTGGAGTCGGTCAACATCACCGGGCGCAACGGCCTGGGCGACTGGGGCGGCCGCGTCACGGCCATGACCCTGGTCGGTTCGGCACAGAACGTCTCCCTCAGCGGGGACACGTTCGCGGCCGACGTGGGTCTCAAGTCGGACTGGTTCACCACCACCACCTCGAGCCTCGGCGCCGCCGCGGTCGGCCGTGGCCGTCCACGCCCGACGGCGGCGGATACTGGATCAGCGGGGCCAACGGCGCCGTCGACGGGTTCGGCGACGCCTCCTTCCTGGGGTCGGCGGCGGCCCTCTCCCTGTCCCGTCCGGTGGAGGGCATGGCCTCGACCCCGGACGGCGGCGGGTACTGGCAGGTGGCATCGGACGGGGGCATCTTCTCGTACGGGGAAGCCCACTTCTACGGCTCGACGGGCAACCTCCGTCTGAACAGACCCATCGTGGGCATGGCCTCCACCCCGGACGGCGCCGGGTACTGGCTGGTGGCCGGCGACGGCGGCATCTTCTCCTTCGGGGACGCCCACTTCTACGGATCCACCGGAGACCTGCGGCTGAACAGACCCATCGTGGGCATGGCCGCCACCCCGGACGGGCACGGCTACTGGCTGGTGGCCAGCGACGGGGGCATCTTCGCCTTCGGGGACGCCCACTTCTACGGATCCACGGGCAGCCTCCATCTCAACCAGCCGGTGGTCGGCATGGCCTCCGGGCCGGGCGGACAGGGCTACTGGCTGGTGGCCAGCGACGGCGGCATCTTCTCCTTCGGCGCCGCCCGCTTCCACGGGTCCACCGGCTCCCTCCACCTGGTCCGTCCGGTGGTCGGGATGGCCCCGACCCACGACGGCGAGGGCTACTGGCTGGTGGCCAGCGACGGTGGGCTCTTCACCTTCGGCGACGCCACCTTCTTCGGCTCGGCGGCCGGGTAGCCCGGAACCGACGCCGCCGATCATCGGCCCCGAGGCAACCCAGCCGCTGACATGCCAGGTCCTAAGGTGCACCCTGCGATGACCGAGCGCCAGATCCAGCGGGGAACCGCGTCCCGACCCCGCCGCCGACACGGACGCGGCTGCCTGGCCGATCCGCCCGGCGCACCGGCCGGCGACCCGGGACCGGCGTCACTGGACGCGGCGTCCGGGGGTGCGCTCGTGGCGGGCCATCCTCTACGCACCGCTCGGCGACGGGCAGACGCGGCGACGGGGCTCGGACGCGTTCCGGCTCGGAGCGGCGGCCATCGCCGTCCTCGTTGTGCCTGCTCGCCACCCACGCCGACTCGAAGGCCGAACAGGAGATCGCCACCACGCTCGCCTCCCCGCCGCAGGGGCTCCGCTGGCTGGTCACGGTGATCTGGTGGGTGGCGTCCTTCGGCGTGATCGCCATGGTCGCCGTGCTGGCATTGGCCAACCGGAGGTGGGCGGCCGTACGGGATGTCGGCGTGGCCGGGAGCCGGCGCCTGGGTCCTGTGCGTGATCTCGTCGGCCGTGTTCGGATCGAGCGGGGGCCGCCCGCCCGATCCCTCGCTGGCGTCCTTCGACCAGAGCTTCCCGGTGGCCCGTGTGGCGGCAACGGTGGCGGTGGCCATCGTGGCGCTGCCGTACCTCAGCCGGATGGTCCAGCTGACCATGGAGACCGCCATCGGGCTGTTGGCCGTGGCCGCGGTGGTCACCGGGTCCGGGCTGCCGGTGGCGGTGCTGGCCAGCCTGGCCGTCGGATGGGGGGTGGCCGCCCTGGTCCACCTGGTGTTCGGTTCCCCCTTGGGGCTTCCCTCGTCGGGGGAGGTCGTCGACCTGCTGGCCGGGCTGGACATCGCCGCCGAGGACGTGGCGCCACGGCTCGCGACAGGAGTGGGGAGTGGGGCGGTTCGTCGGCCGGATCGGGGCCACGCCGATCGACGTCTCGGTCTACGGGCGGGATGCCTCCGACGCCCAACTCCTGGCCAAGACCACGCGGTTCCTCTTCTACCGCTCGTCGGGACCGACCCTGGCGCTGACCCGGACGGCAGCAGGTCGAGCACGAGGCCTACCTGACCCTGATGGCGGAGCGGACCGGGGCCCGGGTGCCCGCCGTGCTGGCCGCCGGGCCGTCCGGCCCCTCGAACGACGCGCTCTTGGTGACGCACCCGCCGTCAGGGCGCCGGCTGTCGAAGTTTGCCGCCTATGTGCCACCCTCGGTCCCGACCGATGGGGACAGTGCCTCCTCCGACGGCGCCGGCCCGGATCACACCGAGGGCGTCGATCCATCACCGGTGGCGGTGGACGTCGACGCACCGGAGCGGGCCGATGACGCCGTCGACGCACCGGAGCTGGCCGATGACGCCGTCGACGCACCAGACGCACCGGAGCTGGCCGATGACGCCGTCGACGACGTATTCGGCCAGTTGCTGACCCTGCGCAGGGCCGGGATCGCCCACGGATCGATCTCGACCGAGACCATCGTGGTCAGCGACGAGGGTCGGGCGGGGTTCGTGGACTTCCGGGCGGCATTGACCGTGGCCACCGCCGACGACCTCAACCGTGACATGGCGGCGGCACTGGCCGCGACGGCGGTCGTGGTGGGACCGGACCGGGCGATCGCCTCGGTGACCAGGTGCGCTCCTCCCGCCGTGCTGGTCGACGCCCTGCCGTTCCTGCAGCGGGCCGCACTCGACCCGAGCGGCGGCCAAGGCCTTGCGTGGGAAGCAAGGCTCTGCTGACCGCGGTGCGCGAGCGCGGCGCAGCGGCGGCGGGCGTCGAGGTGCCCAAGCTGATCGAACCGCGTCGGATCAGCTGGGTGACCCTCCTCTTGGTGCTCGGGACCCTGATCGGCGGGTGGGCCCTCATCGGCGTGCTCATCAACGTGGGCAAGTCGTGGAGCACCATCACCGGCGCCGAGTGGGGCTGGGTGGTGGCCACCTTCGTGCTGGCACAGGCGGCATACCCGGCCATCGCCCTCACCACGGTCGGATCGGTGACCAGCACCCTCCCCTATGGCCGGACGCTGGCGCTCGAGCTGTCGGACACGTTCGTGGCGCTGGCCGGCGGCTCGATGGCGGTGCTGGCAACCCGGGTGCGCTTCTTCCAGCAGGAGGGGTTGAGCCCGACCCTGGCCGTCAGCTCAGGGGTGCTGGCCAGCACGGCCAGCTGGATCGTGAAGGGGGCCCTGTTCCTCATCGCCCTGCCCCTGGCCATCGGCCAGATGCACTTCAACCAGCCCACCGACCAGTCGGGGGGCGGCAATGCCCGCCTGGTGTGGCTCATCGTGATCGTGGTGGTGGTGGTGGGGGTCGCCCTCGGGCTGCTCCTGGCCGTACCCCGCTGGCGGCGGATGGCGTCCCAGAAGCTTCGGCCCAAGGCCTCCGAGGTCTGGTCGCACCTCAAGGTCCTGGCCTCCCGGCCCCGCAACCTCTTGGAGATCTTCGGCGGCAGTGCGATGGCCCAGATCTTCGTGGCCCTGGCGCTGGGCGCCGCCCTGCACGCATTCGGCGACCGGCTGGGCCTGGCCACCTTGCTGGTGGTCCTCACCCTGGCGTCCATGCTCGGCGGGATCTCGCCGGTGCCCGGTGGGATGGGGGTGGTGGAGGCCGGGATGATCCTTGGTCTCACGGCGGCAGGCATCAGTGAGACCGACGCCGTCGCCGCCACGTTCGTCCAGCGCCTGTTCACCGCCTACCTTCCGCCCATCTGGGGTTGGTTCGTCCTGGTGTGGATGCGCAAGAAGGAGTACCTGTGACCCGAGCCCCGGCTCAAGAGGGTGACCCGCCTGCCCTCGATCCCTCCAGGCCGGGGAACGCCCGGAGTCGCCCCAGGCGCCCGAGGCGCCCGACGTTGACGCCGACATCGGCCGCCCGGAGCATCCGGAGGTCACCCCGGCTGTTGCCGTAGGCCCACAGCGGTCCGGGCCCCGCGTCCGTGTGGTCCACCCACTCCCGCAATCGGCGCAGTTTCTCCTCGCCCCGGCAGTTGGCCCCGTCGTAGCGACCGGTGAGGAGCCCGTCGACGACGGCCAGCCGGGTGGCGACGACGCCGTCGGCACCGAGCACGTCGCCGGCTTTCCCCACGTAGAGCTCCGGCGACGCCGACACGATGACCACCCGGTCCCCGCGGTCGCCGGTGCCAGTCGAACCTGGCCCGGACGGCGGGACGGATGTGCCGGTCGAGGTGGGCAGGGCCGAACTCGGCGGCCACTTCCTCGAGCCGATCGACGGCGATGCCGGCCAGGACCCGCTCGAACAGGCGTTCTTTGGTGGCGTCGGCCAGGGTGCCCCCGGCCAGCGCGGCGTGGAGCCAACCGTGGGGACAGGGTGGCGGCAGCGGAATAGACCGGACCCCGGCCGGCCACGGCGACGAGGAACTCGAACACGCTCCCGCCCTCGGTGAGTGTTCCGTCGAAGTCGAAGGCCGCCACGCCTGGCGACACCAGGTCGGGACCGCCGGTCACCGTTCCGCCGGGTCGACCGTCGAGCCGCTCCGGCCGGCTCCGGATGCGAACCGGGTCGCTCCGGCGGCGGCGTCGGGCGAGGCGAGGCTGTCGAGGCCGAACCGGTACTCCGAGACGAGGGCCTCGGCCACCGGCAGGTCCCACTGGGCCAGCGCCGACGCCCGGTCGTTGCGCATGCAGGCCTGGGGGAGGGCGGCGAGCTCGCGTCCCCAGGCCACCGCGTGGTCGAGGGCCGTGCCGGGGGCCACGACCCGGGAGACCAGCCCCATGGCCATGGCCTCGTCGGCCCCCACCTCCCGGCCGGTGAGGATCAGGTCGAGGGCCCGGCCCTCTCCGATGAGCCGGGGGAGGCGCACGGTCCCGCCGTCGATGAGCGGCACGCCGAAGCGCCGGCAGAAGACGCCGAAGACCGCAGTCCGACGAGGCCACCCGGAGGTCGCACCAGATGGCGAGCTCCAGTCCACCGGCGACGGCGTACCCCTCGACGGCGGCGATCACCGGCTTCGACAGCGCCATCCGGCTGGGACCCATGGGGCCGGGTCCGTCTTCGGCCACCCGGTGCATACGGCCCTCACTCAGGGAGCGGAGGTCCGCCCCGGCGCAGAACGTCCCCCCGCTCCCGGTGAGGACGGCCACCGAGGCGGACTCGTCCTCGTCGAAGGCGGTGAACGCCTCGTAGAGGGACGTGGCTGTGGCCGGGTCGACGGCGTTGCGGCGCCCGGGGCGGTCGATGGTCACCACGGTGACCGGACCCTGGTGGCCGACGAGTACGGTTGCTGGGGCCGGATCGGACGGTCGTCATGGCTCAAGCATGGTTGATCCGCAGGGACGTGGCCAGGAGCCTGGCCCCGCGCACCGCCGCCCACTGACCCGGGTCACGACCCGGGTCAGTGGATCCGGCGAAACTCGACTCAGCCGGTCGACAATCGGGGCCGGTTCGACTAGCGTGGAGTGGCACCATCACCGCGGCAGCAGCCGGCATGCGGCAGGACCCGATCGGCTCGCCGTGGTGCACAACCGGCACCGAGACGAACACACAGGAGAAGGAGCATCACATGGCAATCCGTCTGGGCGACACCGCCCCCGACTTCACAGCGGAGACCACCGAAGGGACCATCAACTTCCACGAGTACCTCGGGGACAGCTGGGGCGTCCTGTTCTCCCACCCCAAGGACTTCACTCCGATCTGCACCACCGAGCTGGGTGCCTTCTCGGCCGCCAAGGGCGAGTTCGACAAGCGGAACACCAAGCTGATCGGGCTGTCCGTCGATGACGTGACGTCGCACGGCAAGTGGGCCAGCGACATCGAGGAGACCCAGGGAACGGCGCTGAACTTCCCGCTCATCGGCGACGAGGACCGCAAGGTGGCCGACCTCTACGACATGGTCCATCCCAACGCCAACGACACGCTCACGGTGCGCTCCGTGTTCATCATCGGCCCGGACAAGAAGGTCAAGCTCACCCTCACGTACCCTGCGTCCACGGGACGCAACGTCCAAGAGATCCTCCGCGTGCTCGACTCGCTGCAGCTGACCGCCGACTACAAGGTGGCCACGCCGGTGAACTGGAAGGACGGCGAGGACGTGGTCATCGTCCCGGCGGTGTCGGACGAGGAGGCCAAGGAGCGGTTCCCGAAGGGTTTCGACGCCGTCAAGCCCTACCTGCGGATCACCCCGCAGCCCAACAAGTAGTCGACGGGCCGGCCGCCGGTGCCTGGATGGCGCCGGCGGCCCGGCCCCGGCTCCGGCCGGCCCCGGCTCCGGCCGGCCCCGGCTCCTGCGTGGGTTCCACGAATAGGGGGCACTGCGGCCTGCTCCGGTGGTTTTCGGGTGGTGAGTCCCTGGTCGGGGCGGCGCGAAGCGTCGGCCTGACCGGAACAAGTGCCCGGCGAGCAGCGATGCTGCTACCATGGAGGTGCCGGTGTGTTCCCTCCGTCGGCCATCACGAACTCCGCAAAGGCCCAATCCCCACATGCCAGACAAGCAGTCGACTATTGCCGAATACCGCCTCCACGAGACGGACACCGGCTCTCCCGAGGTGCAGATCGCCATATTGAGCGAGCGCATCATCCATCTCACCGAGCACCTGAAGGTGCATAAAGGTGACCACCACACCCGCCGGGGCCTGCTGAAGCTCATCGGCCGCCGCCGCCGCCTCTTGGACTACGTCCGGAAGAACGACGTCGAACGCTACCGAGACATCATCGGCCGCCTCGGCCTCCGCCGCTAGGCGGAACCAAGTCGCCCCGCCCGGCTCCGGCCGGGCGGTCGCAATTTCTCCATCGGTCGCGGATCGATGGGACAACACAGGGAGACACCACGTCGACCTGTGGCAGCAGCGGTCAGCCGCAGAGGCGGCCGACCGGCTTCACCCAACACAGACCGGGTTCCCACCGAGGTCAGTCACCAGTTGCCGATCACCCCGTACCTCCCGGGCCGGTGTGATCGACAACTGGGAGCTGGCACGGGGAACCCCCGAGCAGACCAAGGAGCGTCATGTCAGACGCCATTACCGTTTCGGCGCCCATCAGCGGCACCGATCGCACACTCACCTTCGAGACCGGCAAGTTGGCCCAACTGGCCGACGGCGCCGTCCTGGCCCGCATCGGCGATACCGTCCTGCTGGCCACCGCCACCGCCTCGAGGTCCGTCCGGGAAGGCGCCGACTTCTTCCCCCTGACCGTGGACATCGAGGAACGGGCCTACGCCGCCGGCAAGATCCCCGGCTCGTTCTTCCGCCGGGAGGGCAAGTCCTCGGACCAGGCCATCCTCACCTGTCGGCTGATCGACCGGCCCCTGCGCCCGTCCTTCCCCAAGGGATTCCGCAACGAGGTCCACATCGTCGGCACCATCTTCGGGGCCGACCAGGTCAATCCCCACGACGTCCTGGCCATCAACGCCGCCTCGGCCGCGCTGATGATCTCGGGCATCCCCTTCGAAGGACCCATCGGCGCCGTCCGCGTGGCCTACTCGACCGACGGGCAGTGGATCCCGCACCCGAGTTTTCAGGAGGGTGACGACTCCACCTTCGAACTGGTCGTTGCCGGCCGGGCCCTGTCGGACGCCGCCAACGCCGAGATCGCCATCATGATGGTGGAGGCAGGCGGGTCCGAGCGCTCGTTCCAGTACTACGAAGAGGGCGCCCCCCAGGTCACCGAGGAGGTGCTGGCCGACGGACTCGAGGCGGCCAAGACCTGGATCCGCGAGTCCATCGAGCTGCAGCGCAAGATGGTCGAGGCCTATGTGGCCGAGCGCGGCGCGGTCCACACCATCGACTACTCGACGTTCGCCGACTACGAGGGTGACGTCTTCGAGCGGGTTGAGGCCGTCGGCTCCGACGCCATCGCCGAAGCCAACACGGTCGTGTCCAAGGCCGAGCGCAACACCGCGCTCGACGCCGCCACCACCTTCGTCATCGACACCCTGGCGCCCGAGTTCCCCGACCGGGGCGGTGAGATCAAGGCCGCGGTACGGGGCCTCACCAAGAAGCTGGTCCGCAAGCGGATCGTGGAGGAAGGCCTCCGCGTCGACGGCCGCACCACCACGGAGATCCGCCCCCTCTCGGCCGAGGTCGACCTGTTCCCCACGGCCCACGGTTCGGCCCTGTTCCAACGGGGCGAGACCCAGGTGCTCAACGTGACCACCCTGGGCATGCCCCGCATGAACCAGCTGCTCGACACCATCACCCCCGACGAGCACAAGCGCTACATGCACCACTACAACTTCCCGCCCTTCTCCACCGGCGAGACCGGGTTCATGCGGGGGCCCAAGCGCCGCGAGATCGGCCACGGCCTGCTGGCCGAGCGGGCGCTTCTCCCGGTCGTCCCCTACGAGGAGGACTTCCCCTACACGCTCCGCCTGGTGTCGGACGTCCTGGCCTCCAACGGCTCCACCTCCATGGCGTCGGTGTGCGGCTCGACCCTGTCGATGATGGCGGCCGGCGTGCCGCTGAAGGCCCCGGTGGCCGGCATCGCCATGGGCCTGGTCTACGACGGCGGCACCTACGTGACCCTGACCGACATCCTCGGGTCCGAGGACGCCTTCGGGGACATGGACTTCAAGGTGGCCGGGACCAAGGACGTGGTGACCGCACTCCAACTGGACACCAAGATCGACGGGCTCCCGCTCGACGTGCTGACCAAGGCGCTGCTCCAGGCCAAGGACGCCCGGCTCGCCATCCTCGACGTGATGGCGACCGCCATTCCCGAGCCCCGCAGCGAGGTGGCCGCATCGGCCCCGAAGATCATCTCCTTCGAGATCCCGATGGACAAGATCGGTGAGGTGATCGGGCCCAAGGGCAAGGTCATCAACGCCCTCCAGCAGGAGACCGGCGCCGACATCGCCGTGGACGACGACGGCATGGTCGGCACCGTCACCATCGGTGCCAAGGACGGCACCGCCGTCTCCGAGGCCCAGCGCCGCATCGAGACGATCCTCGACCCGCCGCTGGCCGAGGTCGGGGCCACGTACCAGGGCAAGGTGGTCAACATCACCAAGTTCGGTGCGTTCGTCAACATCCTGCCCGGCCGGGACGGCCTCTTGCACATCTCGAAGATCGGTCAGGGCAAGCGGGTCGAGCGGGTGGAGGACGTCCTCGAGCTCGGCCAGCCCGTCGAGGTGAAGGTCGACGACATCGATCCTCAGGGCAAGGTCTCCCTCTCGCTGGCCGGGGAGGCTCCGCGGCGTCCGGATCCGGATCCGGATCCGGATCCGAGGACCGCAACGGTCGGGGGGACGGTGGGGGACGCAGTCGTGCACCCCGCGGTGATCATGCCGATCCGGGTGACCGGCCCGATCGGAGTCGCCGGCAGACCGAGACGGCCACCGCCCCTGCGGGCGCGGTCTCCTTCGAGGACGTGTTCGAGGTCGAGCTGGTCCAGGAGTTCGGTGACCTCGGCCCGGCCGTCTCGGAGTCGTCGGATCGCCCCTCGGGTGGCGGCGGCGGAGGTGGCCGAGGTGGTCGTCGACGTCGTTGAGCAGGCCCAGCGTCCGGCCGGCGCCCCTCTCGGGGCCCGGCCGGTGCGGCAGGCACCGGTGAGACCGTCGGTCATCGGGGCGCGGTCGGTCCCGGGTGCCTATCGATGATCCGCACCGAGGTGCTGCCATCGGGGCTCTCCCTCGTCACCGAGCGGATGGACGACGCCCGATCGGTGTGCATCGGCTTCTGGGTCGGGACCGGCTCACGGGACGAGGACCCCGAGCGGTCCGGGGCGTCCCACTTCCTCGAGCATCTGCTGTTCAAGGGGACCGACGAGCGCTCGGCAACCGATATCGCCGAAGCGGTGGACGAGGTGGGAGGGGACTTCAACGCCTTCACGACCAAGGAGTACACGTCCTTCTACATCCGGCTCCTGGCCGAGCACGTCTCCCTCGGACTGGACATCCTCTCGGAGATCATGTGGCGCCCGGCCCTGCGGGCCTCCGACCTCGATGCCGAGCGGCAGGTCATCCTCGACGAGATCCTGATGCACGCCGACGAACCCTCGGACGAGGCGGCGGAGCAGAGCTCGGCGGCCCTCTTCCCCGGCCATCCCCTCGGGCGCGAGGTCCTCGGCACCGATGAGTCGGTCCGGGCCATGACACCGGAGCGGATCCGCGAGTTCTTCGAGCTGCACTACCGCCCGGGCAACATGGTGGTGGCCGTGGCCGGCGACCTGGAGCACGCCGCCGTGGCCGACGGCCTGGAGGCCCGTTTCGCCGGGCAGCCCGGCGGCACGACCCCGGGGCGACTTCCGCCCGGCGACAAGGTCGAGCCGCTCCTCGTCACGCGTCGGTCCACCGAGCAGGCCCATCTGGTGCTGGCTTCCCGTTCGGTCGACCGCTTCGACCCGAGTCGCTACGCGCTGGCGGTGCTCAACCATGTCCTGGGCGGCGGGCTGTCGAGCCGGCTGTTCCAAGAGATCAGGGAGCGCCGGGGTCTGGCCTACTCGGTATGGTCCGAGCGCGTGGCGTACCACGATGCCGGCTCGGTCAGCGTCGGTATGGGAACCGCTCCCGAGCACGTGCCCGAAGTGCTCGACATCGTCTCGTTCGAGTTGGCCCGACTCGGTGAGGACGGCATCACCGAACGCGAGCTGGCCATCGCCAAGGGCAACCTACGGGCGGAGACCCTCCTCGCCTGTGAGGACTCCGGAGCCCGCATGAGCCGCATCGGCGCCGGAATGCTCCTCCACGGTGAGGTCCTGCCCGTGGACGAGGTACTGGCCCGGGTGGCCGCCCTCTCCCTCGACGACGTGCGGGCGGCTGCTGCCGGGCTGGCGGCGGCACCCAAGACACTGTCGGTCGTGGGTCCCTTCGACGAGTCCGACTTCGACCCCCGCCTCCTGGCTCTGGGCTGACCGGTCGGGTGCGGGCGCCGGGTGCCGGGCCGCCGGGTGCCGGGCCGCCGCACGGGCCGACGGTAGGGTGACCGCCATGCGTGTGGGTGTGGTGGGAGCCGGGGGCAAGATGGGTGCCGCGGTGTGTCGGTGCGGTGGCCGACTGCTCCGAGATGGAGCTGGTGGCGGCGGTCGACCCGGCCCTGGCCGGTCGTGACCTCTCGGAGGTATACGGTCCCGAGCTCGCCGGCGTGGTGGTGGCGAGCGAGCTGGACGCGCTGGCCGATGCCGGCACCGAGGTGGTGGTCGACTTCACCAGGTTGGACGCCGCCCGACGGGCCATGGCGTTCTACGCCGATGCGGGGATCCACGCCGTGGTCGGCACCACCGGATTCACGGAGGAGGACCTCGAGGTCCTGACCGGCCGGTTCACCGGCCCCCCCAACTGCGTCGTGGCGGCCAACTTCGCCATCGGTGCCGTCCTCATGATGCGCTTCGCGGAGTTGGCCGCGCCCTGGTTCGACGGCGCTGAGGTCATCGAGCTTCACCACGACGGAAAGCTCGACGCTCCGTCGGGCACCGCTCGTGTCACGGCCGAGCGGATGGCGTCGGAACGGCGCTCGTCGGGGGCGGGTGCCTTTGCCCCTGACCGGACGGTGACGTGGGCGATGGAGTCGGCACGTGGGGCCGAGGGCCCCGAAGGAGTCCGGATCCACTCGGTCCGCCTGCCCGGACTGGTGGCCCACCAGGAGGTGATCTTCGGTGCCGTCGGCCAGAGCCTCACCATCCGGCACGATTCATATGACCGCCAATCGTTCATGGACGGGGTGATCCTCGCCGTCCGTTCGGTCGCCGACCGTCCCGGAGTCACACTCGGGCTCGAGCCGCTGCTCGGCCTCTGATCCGGGAGGGATCGGCCATGGTCGCCACCCGCCAGCGCATCCTCGAAGCCACCTATGCCTGCGTGGCCAGATGGGGGATCGCCAAGACCACCGTCGAGGACGCCGCCCGGGAGGCCAACGTGTCCCGGGCCACCGTCTATCGCACCTTCCCCGGGGGACGCGAGGAGCTGATCACCTCGGTGGTGGCGTGGGCCACCCTCGAGTTCTTCGCACGGCTGTACGAGGAGGTGCACGACGCGACGAACCTCGAGGAGGTGATGGAACGCGGGATCTCGTTCGCCCACCGGTCGATCGTCGAACACGAGGTGCTGCAACGGGTCATGCAGACCGAGCCGGAGAAGCTCCTTCCGGCGCTGACCGTCGAGAGCAATCGGATCCGACAGGGGATCGCTGAATTCCTCGTCCCCTACCTCCGCCAGCGGGGTGTGGCGGAAGGTGTGGACCCCGAGGAGGCGGCCGATTTCCTGGCCCGGATGGTCGTCTCGTACATGACGGCGCCCGGTCGGTGGGACCTCGACGATCCGGCCCAGGTGGCCCAGCTGGTGCGGGCCGAGCTGCTCGCCGGGGTGGTCGCCGTCACCGCGCCCGCCGCCGGCACCGGTCCGACCCGGGACCGGGGTCCAGGACGTTGACAATGAGACAAAAAGCGACCTAACGTTTCAACTGTGCTGACCAGGGGCGCCGCACTCCGTGTGGTGGACGACGACGAGGTTCGGGGTCGGCCATCTGGGGAGACGAGCAGGGCCGGATCGGGATCTCCCGACGACCTGGTCTCGCCCCGCCGGGTGGCGATCATCGACGCCACCTTGGCGTGCCTGGCCCGGCACGGCACCCTCAAGACGACGGTGGACGACATCGCCCGTCAGGCCGGGGTGTCACGGGCCACCGTGTACAGGGTGTTCCCCGGTGGTCGGGACGAGATCCTGGCCGCGGTCGTCGACACCGAGATGGCGCGTCTGTTCTCGGCCCTCGGGGTCCGACTGGGTGAGGCAGGTGAGCTGGGCGACGCGTTGGTCTCTGGGATCGTCGAGGCTTCCACACGGCTCTGTCGACATGCCGCCCTGGCGTACCTGGTCGAGCACGAGCCTGAGATGGTCCTCGGCCATCTGGCCTTCGACGAGTCGAACCGGCTGTTGACCACCGCCTCGAGGTTCACGGCCCCGTTCCTGGCCCGCTGGATGAGCCCGGTCGAGGCCGAACGCGTGGCCGAGTGGGCCACCCGGATCGTGCTGTCCTACGCCCTCTCGCCCTCTGCGGGCATGGACCTGACCGATCCGGCCCATACCGCCCGGATGGTCGAGACCTTCGTACTACCGGGGATCGTGGCCCTGCATTCGTCGGCAGCCCGCGCAACCATCGACATCTCACCGTTTGCGGAGCCTCCGCTACCAATCGACAGGGACACCACCGAGCATCGCAAGGGAGACGGGATATGAGCACCGACATGAGCAGTACCGAGGACATCATCGGCCGGGCCGAGATCGACGACTTCGAGGCCATCCTCGCCGTCGTGGGGGCCGAGGAGCCTGACGGGCGCCACGTCGTCCATTCGGACTACGACTCCATCTTCACCTGGGACTACGAGAAGGGGGCCCGACCCAAGCTCAACAAGCTCTACGAGAAGGCCAAGGGCGCGCAGTGGAACGGCGAAACGGACCTTCCCTGGGAGATCGAGGTGGATCAGGAGCGTCTGGTGCGCGAGCAGGCCGAAGCAACGGGTGGATTCGGGGCCGGGTTCGACCTGACCGGGACGCCGGTCGAGAAGTGGTCGGAGAAGGAGTGGGTCCAGTTCGGCGTCGAGAGCCAGAACTGGACGCTGTCCCAGTTCCTCCATGGCGAGCAAGGGGCACTGATCTGCACCGCCAAGATCGTGGAGTCGGTGCCGTGGATCGATGCCAAGTACTACGCCGCCACGCAGGTGATGGACGAGGCTCGCCACGTCGAGGTGTTCGCCAAGTACCTCGATGACAAGCTGAGCGGCCACTACCCGGTCAACGCCCACCTCGGGATGTTGCTCGACGACATCATCGCCGACTCACGGTGGGACCTCACCTACCTCGGAATGCAGATCATGGTGGAAGGGCTGGCGCTGGCCGCGTTCGGTTTCATGCACCAGCTGACGTCGGACCCCCTGCTCAAGCAGCTCCTCCGCTACGTGATGGCCGACGAGGCCCGCCACGTCGCCTTCGGCGTGCTCAGCCTGCAGGAGTACTACGAAGGGCTCAATGCGGCTGAACTGCGCGAGCGCCAGGAGTTCGCATTCGAGGCCGCCGTCAGGATGCGGGACCGCTTCTTGCAGCAAGAGGTGTGGGACCGCATGGGCATCGACCCCAAGGCGATCGTGCCGATCGTCCAACAGGCGCCGGAGCGGGCGGCGTTCCAGGCCCTCTTGTTCTCGAAGATCGTCCCGAACTGCAAGAAGCTCGGCCTGCTGGATGCCGCCGACGGTTGGCTGCGGACGAAGTTCACCGAGCTGGGCGTCATCGAGTTCGAGTCGTGGGTGGACACCACCGAGGAGTACGACGCCTTGGCGTCGGTCCCGCCCAAGGACAGGATCGCCTCCTAAGTCGGTCGGGTCGGGTCGGGTCGGTCTGGTCGGGTCGGGTCGGTCTGGGTCGGTCGAGCGCCTCCCGTCCGATTTCACTTTTCCATTTTACATACGAATGGTCTGTTAAACGGAAGAGTGAATGGCCGGCGGACCCCCGCCCGTCGACGCTGCAGCCATCCGCCGCCCCAGCGGCAACGGGCCCATCGACAGCGGCACGCCACCGGCACGACCGCGCACGGCTGGTAGCCTGCGGATTCGTGAGAGGTTTCCTGAATCCGACGCCCCGGCGCCGAGGCTGAACGACGATGCCCCGCTTCGGATCGGTCATCACGGCCATGGTGACCCCGTTTGCTCCTGACGGGTCCATCGACCTCGATGGTGCGACAGTGGTGGCACGCCACCTGGCCGACTCGGGGAGTGATGCGCTCGTCGTGGCCGGCAGCACCGGCGAGGGCTCGGTGCTCTCCGATGACGAGCGCATCGACCTGATCGGTGCCGTGGTTGCCGCCGTCGACGTGCCGGTCATCGCGGCCACAGGCACCAACGACACGGCCCACTCGGTCATGCTGACCAAGGCGGCCAAGGCACGCAACGCCGCCGGGATCCTGGCCGTCACCCCGTACTACAACCGACCGTCGCCGGCCGGGATCTCTGCCCACTTCCGGGCGATCGCCGCCGCCACCGACCTGCCGGTCCTCCTCTACGACATCCCCATCCGGTCGGGCCGTCGGATCGGCTCGGCGTTGACCATCGAGCTCGCTCACGACGTTCCCTCCATCGTGGGCGTGAAGGACGCCACCGGTGACGTGGCCGGGGCGGCCGAGGTGGTGGCCCAGTGCCCCGACGGCTTCGACGTGTACTGCGGTGACGATTCGCTCACGCTGCCGTTCGCAGCCGTGGGCGGAGCAGGCATCATCAGCGTCGCCGCCCATTGGGCCGGGCCACTGTTCGCCGAGATGATCCGGTGCCACCGTGAGGGTGACGTGCGACGTGCCGCCATCGTCAACCAGCGGCTGATCCAGTCGTACCGGTTCGAGTCCACCGACGAGTTCCCCAACCCGGTTCCGGCCAAGGCCGCCTGCCGGGCACTCGGGCTTCCTGTCGGTCAGTGCCGCCTGCCCAATACCCACGGCTCCGCCGCGCTGGACGACCGCGCCAAGGCGGTCGTCTCGGCGTTGGCCCAATTCGACCTGACACCCCAGTCGGTTGCCTGACGCCACGCGGCCCCACGGATACAGCCTGTCAACGGCGTACCCGGCGGTCCGACTGGCAAGAGAGAAGCACCAGTGAACAGCAAGCAAGAGGGTCGCAATGACCCGCAGTCCGAAGGCCGCCGCGAGTCGCCACAGGGCCAGAAGGCCGCCGGCAAGCGGCGGTCGGCCAAGGGCCGGGCAGAGGGCACGCCGGCAGGTTCCTCATCGGCTCCCGCCGCCAAGAAGTCGCAGGGTCGGGCGCCGGCCAAAAAACGGGCCGGAGGGGGGAGCGCCACCGGCGTCCGCATCGTGTTCCTGGGCGGCTTGGGCGAGATCGGCCGCAACTGTGCCTGCATCGAGGTGGACGGCCGCATCCTGGTACTCGACGTCGGGATCATGTTCCCCGACCCGGACATGCCCGGGGTCGATCTGGTCCTGCCTGACTTCACCTACCTCCGGGAGAATGCCGACCGGGTCGACGGCGTCATCCTCACGCACGGCCACGAGGACCACACCGGTGGCCTGGCGTACCTCCTCCGGGACTTCCCCTTGGACGTCTACGGGTCTGAGCTGACCCTGGCCCTGGCCCGCAATCGTGTCGATGAGGCCGGCATGGCCGAACGGGCCCGGTTCATCCCGGTGCGGGACGGCGAGCGCCGTCGGATCGGCCCCTGCGACGTCGAGTTCATCCCGGTCACCCACTCGGTCCCGCACGCCTTCGCCACGGCGTTCCACACCCCACAGGGCATCATCTTGCACTCGGGCGACTTCAAGATCGATCTGCACCCGGTCGACGGACGGCGGACGGACCTCGCCCGGATGGGGGCGCTGGCCTCCGACCCCGGTATCCGCCTGCTGATGGTGGACTCGACCAACGCCGAGGAGCCCGGGTTCACGCCGTCGGAGTCCACCGTGGGCGCCACCCTCCGCAAGGTGTTCCTGGCTCGGCCCGACCGGCGGTTCATCGTCACCTGCTTCGCCAGCCATATCCATCGTGTCCAGCAGGTGGCCGACGCCGCCATCGCCGGGGGCCGAAGGGTGGCCACCTTGGGGCGGTCCATGCAGAAGAACGTCGCCCTGGCCCGGAAACTCGGACTGCTGCACATCCCGGATCGGTCGATGATCGATATCGAGGATGTCGACAAGTTGGAGCCTGGTCAGGTGTGCGTCATCTCGACCGGGTCCCAGGGAGAGCCGATGTCGGCGCTGTCGAGGTTGGCGACGGGGGAGAACCGGTTCTTCCGTCTGCGCGAGAACGATGTGGTGGTGATCAGCGCCCATCCCATCCCGGGGAACGAGTGGTCTGTCGGCCGGGTCATCGACAGCCTGCACCGCCGCGGCGTCGAGGTCATCCACTCCGGGTGTCGACTCGGTCCACGTCAGCGGGCATGCCCGCCAGGGCGAGCTGGCCATGCTGATGTCGGTGACCCGGCCGGAGTTCGTGATCCCGGTCCACGGCGAGTACCGGCACATGGCCAACCAGGTCCAGGTGGCGGCATCCATGGGCATCGACGGCAAGCGGGTCCTGTTGTGCGAGGACGGCGATGCGGTGCGGTTGGACGACGCCGGGCTCCACCGGGACGGGACGGTGCCGGGCGGATATCTCTTCGTGGACGGGAGCTCGGTGGGCGATATCGGCCACGGCGTGCTGCGGGACCGGATGGTCCTGGCCGAAGAGGGCGTGGTGATGGCGGTGGCCACGGTCGACCTCAAGCGCGGCGAGGTGGTGGGCACGCCTCAGATCGTCACTCGGGGGTGGGCCTACGACCAGGCCACCGAGGCGTTGCTCGAGGAGGCCCGGACCCAGGTCACCAAGGCACTCGAGCAGGCGTTGGCGTCGGGGAGCAACGACCACGAGAACCTCAACCGGGTCGCCCGCAAGGCACTGGGTCGCCTGGTCGGCGACCGCACCCGTCAGCGTCCGATGATCGTGCCCGTCATCGTCACCGTCTGACCCGCCCACACCCGGGATCCCTGCCGCCCACGCCCGGGCCACGCCCGGGCCCCGCCCGGCCGCCCGGCCGGAACCGGCCGAGGGGGACGGTGTCACCCTGATGGGGACTCTCCGGGACTACCCTGTTACCCACTGTGACGACCGCCACCAAGCGACCGGCGGGCCGATCCGGGGGCTCGCGGTCGAAGAGTAGGCCGACGGCGTCGTCGCGATCGCGCTCCAAATCATCGGCCGGCGCGCGCGGGCGCTCGCACCACGCCAAGGGCAAGGGGACGCAACGGCGGGGTGCCCAACGAGCGCCAGGGTTCGCCTCGTCGGTGGGATCGGTGATCTCGTCCCACGCCCGTGACCTCTGGGGTGTGGTGCTGGTCACCGTGGGCCTGCTGGCCGGTCTCGCCTTCTACGCCGACTCCCTCGACCCGGCCGGGCACGCCGCCCGGCTGGCGGTGGGAGACCTGCTGGGCTGGGGGAGATTCCTCGTCCCGCCGGTGGCACTGGCCGTCGGGATCCTGCTGCTCGTCAACCGTGGGGACCAGGACGACGACCGCGCCACCCGGGAGCCGGCCCGAGCCGCCATCGGCGCCAGCCTGACCCTACTGGCGGTGGCCGGGTTGGCCGCGTTGGCCGGGGGCTCGCCATCCCTGGGTGCCTCGACGGCCAAGCTGTCCGCCGCCGGTGGCTGGGTCGGCGCGGTGATCGCCAATCCGCTTCGGGCCGGACTGGGCGGGTTCGGGGCCGCCACCGTGTTGGTGGCACTGCTCGTCGTGGCCATGGTGCTGTTCACCGGGGTCTCGGTCCAGACGGCTGCCCGCGCCGTCACCGGCGCCGTCCGCTGGACGGTGTCCGCCGCCCGCGGTGGCGACGACGGGGAGGGGGAGGGAGTGCTCGACGACGAGCATCCCACCGACCCGTTCGGCCGCAGGGTGACCACCGGGGACGAGTCGCGGTCGCCCCCGCCTCCCGAACCCGACATGGACGAAGAAAGAGACGAGATCGACGACGACCTCGAGGACCCCGTGGTGGCCGACCCGGTGATCGAGGCCCCACCGGCACTGGAACCGGCCGCCCGCCCCGTCCACGGATCGCAGCTCGAGATGAAGCTGGGGCCATCGGTGGGGGACTGGCGGCTCCCGCCCTCCACGTTGCTGAAGCGGGCCAAGCCCCACACCGTCGACGAGCGGGAGGTGGACGCAGGCGGTGCGGCCTTGGTGGCGGCACTGGCCGCCCACGGAGTCGACACCCGGTTGGTGGGGCGGACGGTGGGGCCGACCGTGACCCGCTACGAACTGGAGCTCGGCCCGGGGGTCAAGGTGGCCCGGGTGACCTCTCTGTCCAAGGACATCGCCTACGCCATGGCGTCACCCGACGTGCGGATCCTGGCGCCGATTCCCGGCAAGTCGGCCATCGGCGTGGAGGTCCCGAACCGTCGACGCGAGCTGGTGGCGCTCGGGGACATCCTGGCGTCGAGGGAGGCCGCCGACGCCCACCATCCCCTCGAGGTCGCTCTCGGACGGGACATCGCCGGCCGGGCGGTGATGGTGAACCTGGCGGAGATGCCCCACGTGCTGGTCTCGGGCGCCACGGGCTCGGGCAAGTCGTCGTGCATCAACTCCGTGCTGACCTCCATCTTGACGCGGGCCACGCCGGACCAGGTACGGCTGATCCTGGTGGATCCCAAGCGGGTGGAGCTCGGGCAGTACAACGATCTGCCGCACCTCCTGACCCAGGTGGTGGTGGACCCGAAGAAGGCGGCCAACGCCTTGGCCTGGGCCGTCACCGAGATGGAGCGCCGCTACGACCTCCTGGCCGAGGTGGGCATGCGCGACATCACCGGCTACAACGCCGGGTTCGACCAGGGCGATCTGGCCGACTTCGAAGAGGCCTACCAGCTGCGGATGCGGGGCACCGGCCCGGACCCGCAGGACGCCGACTCCCCCGACCCCGAGGGAGCCGAGCCCGAACCGCACTACAACCGCCTGCCGTTCATCCTGATCGTGGTCGACGAGCTCAACGACCTGATGATGGTGGCGGCCAGGGATGTCGAGGAGTCCGTGTGCCGCATCGCCCAGATGGCGCGGGCCGTGGGCATCCACCTCGTCCTGGCCACCCAGCGCCCCTCGGTCGATGTCATCACGGGCGTGATCAAGGCCAACATCCCCTCCCGGATGGCCTTTTCGGTTTCGACCCAGGCAGACAGCCGCGTCATCCTCGACCAGGGCGGCGCCGAGCGTCTGATCGGGAAGGGCGACATGTTGTTGCTGTCCGCCTCGTCGTCCAACCCGCAGCGGCTCCAGGGCCCGTGGGTGAGCGAGGAAGAGGTCCGGGCGGTGACCGCGCACTGGAAACGGCAGCGCCCGATGGAGATCGTGGCCGGTATCGAAGAGGTCGTGGGTACCGACAGCCACCGGGCCGATGGCGAGGACGGGGATGACGACCTGCTCGAACAGGCGATGGAGCTGGTCGTGCGCTCCCAACTGGGATCGACATCGATGCTCCAGCGCAAGCTGCGGGTCGGTTTCGCCCGGGCGGGCCGGCTGATGGACCTGATGGAGCGGCGTGGGGTGGTGGGGCCATCGGAGGGCTCCAAGGCTCGGGCGGTACTGATGACGCCCGAGGAACTGGACGCCCGCTGAACAGCGGCACCCCCGAGGACCACGCTGCCGGGCAGGCGGGCGGCGGGCCGGCCACGCCGGGCCCGGGGCCAGCCCGCCAACCGGGTGACGGGGAGGGGGCCTCATCCGGGGAGGGGGCCACACCGCTGCCGTTGCCGTCCACCGTCGACATCACCGCCCCGGGCTCCGCTCACTCCCGACCTCCTTGCCGAAGCGCCGGGGGCAGCCCCCGGGGCCGTTCCGGCCGTGGCGGGTACTGACGATCCAGGTCCTGACGCACCAGCTCTCGACGATCCACCGGCGGCGCCGGTGGAGACGGCTTCGGCCGGCAGCGTCCCGGCGACCGGCGGCGCCCCAGCCCCGATCACCACCGGCGCCGACGGCAGCCGGCGGGCCCGACGGATGCGGTCACGGCGTCACCGCCGGGTGTGGTGGGCGGTCGTGACCGCGGTGGTGGTCCTGGTGCTGGTGGCGGCGGGTCTCGTGGGTGCACATCGGATCAACCGGCCGCTGGCCCGACCGGTGGTCACCCCCGGCCTCCCGCTGTCGTTGGTGGTGCCGGGGGCCAGTCCGTCCCTGCCCTGGCCGACCACCGGCCAAGGGGCCGTGTCGGTTCCGGCCCTCGGCTTCGCCGCGCAGTCGGGGCCGGAGTCGGCCGTGCCCATCGCCTCGCTGACCAAGATGACCAACGCCCTCGTGGTGCTGAAGGACCACCCGGTCCCCCCGGGAGCCAGCGGTCCGTCCATCACGGTCACGGCCGCCGACGTCGCCGAGTACGACAACGAGATCCACAACGACGAGTCGGCGATCACCGATCCAGGTCGGGGAGGTGCTGACCGAGCGCCAGATGTTGGAGGCCATGCTCACCCAGTCGGCCAACGACATCGCCTATTCGCTGGCCGTCTGGGACGCCGGCAGCATCCCGGCCTTCGTGGCCAAGATGAACGCCACGGCCGCCCTGGTCGGGGCGACATCGTCCCACTACGTCGACGAGAGCGGGTATGACCCCGGATCGGTGTCGACGGCGTCCGACTGCCTCCGCGTCGCCGCCGCCGCCATGACCATCCCCACCTTCGCCGAGGTGGTGGCAATGACCTCGGTCACCCTGCCCCTGGTCGGAACGGTGCCGAACATCGTGACGGAGATCGGGTCCAACGGCGTCGTCGGGATCAAGTCGGGCTACACGTCCCAGGCCAAGGGGTGCATGGTGCTGGCCGCCGTCGCGGACGGTGGCGGGCCGGCCCGTGCTGGTGCTGGCCGCCGTGCTCACCCAGCGGGTACCGCCACCGGTGGTGCCTACCACCACGACGACCAGGCCCACCACGACCACCACCAGGCCGAAGGCGACCACCACACCCACCACGCCCGCCTCCCCCTACCACGACGACCACCACGACGACCGTGCCGCTGAACGATCTCGAGGTCCCCGATCCGTTCCGCTATACCCGGCCGGTGATCGAGGCCCTGCTCACCGCGGCCATGCCGCCGTGGTGCCGGTCACGGTGGCGACGGCGGGGAAGGCGGCAGCGGTGGTCACGGCCGAGTGGGGAGGCGTCTCCCATCGGGCCGACGGTGGTCACGGCCGCCGGGGCGTCGTTGCCGGCATGGCCGGGTCAGCGGGTCGACGGCCACCACCAGGCTGTCCCCGGTGCCGCCGGGTGGCCGGACGGGACGACCGGTGGGGGAGGCCGTCTACACGCTGGGATCGCAGACGGCGACGGTCCCGCTCACGCTGTCCCGCACCGTCTCGGAACCGTCGTGGTGGTGGAGGCTCGTACACGACTGAGCGGATCTGGCACCCCGACCCGGTCTGCGATGACCGTCGGGGATCCGGCCGGGCCGCGATCCGGGCGAGTACCGTGTCGGTGTGCGAGCCCGAGCGCCAGCCTCATCTGCCAACCTGGGGCCCGGATTCGACACCCTGGCCGTCGCCCTCGACCGCTACGTCGAGGTCGAGGTGGAGCCGGCATCGAAGCTGATCGTCCGCTCCGAAGGCGAGGGTGCCGGTTTGGCCGACGACCCCTCCCACCTGGCCGCCCGGGTGGCCATCGACGTCGCCGGCACCGATCGCCTGGCCATCACCGTCCGTTCCCAGATCCCCATCGCCCGGGGACTCGGGTCTTCGGCCGCGTTGGCCGTGGCCGCGGCGGCGGCTGCCGGCGCCGACGACCCGCTGGCCGTGGCCGCCCACATGGACGGGCATCCCGACAACGCCGCCGCGTCGATGGTCGGCGGTCTGGTGGCGGCGGCCCGGGTGAAGGGTGGCGTGCAGGCCGTGCGGCTCCCACTCGACGTCAGCCTGGGCTTCGTGGTCATCGTCCCCGACGTGTCGCTGTCCACGGCGCGGTCCCGTCAGGCGCTGCCGAGCCAGGTGAGCCGCGAAAGTGCGGCCTTCAACCTGTCGAGGATGGCCCTGCTCATCGCCGGACTGGCCGACAGCCGGCTGCTGATCAGCGAGGCCACCGAGGACCGGCTCCACCAGGACTACCGGAGCCCGCTGTTCCCGGCGGCCCCCAAACTCCTGGCCGGCATGGCCTCGAGCGGGGCGTTGGCGGTGTGCTGGTCGGGTGCGGGGCCGTCGCTCCTCGGGATCTGCAAGGGAACCGAGACCGAGCGGGTCCGGGCCGGCGCCGAGGCGGCGATGTCCGAGGCCGGCGTGCCCGGGGAGGTCCTGGTCCTCCGACCCGACCTCCACGGCCTCATCCTCGATCGTGACGGATCCGGTCCGGGGACCGGCGACGGCGACGTCTACGACTTCAACGCCGGGCGGTAGGGTCCGCACCGTGCCGAGCCGACCCTCCAAGGACCTCCAGGCGGTGGCCAACCCCCATCCCGGGCGCGACTACGAGGTCCGGTGCGAGACACCCGAGTTCACGTGCCTCTGTCCGCTCACCGGCCAGCCCGACTTCGCCACCGTCCTGGTCACCTACGTGCCCGACCAGTCGTTGGTCGAGCTGAAGTCGCTCAAGCTGTACCTGTGGAGCTTCCGGAACGAGGGCGGCTTCCACGAGGACATGACCAACCGGATCCTCGACGACCTGGTGGCGGCGATCGCCCCCCGGCGGATGTCGGTGACCACCGACTGGCTGGTCCGCGGCGGGATCCACACCGTGGTGGTGGCCTCCCACCCCTGACGGGGTCGTATCCTGGGGTCGTGACCACCACCGACGGGCCCGCCATGGCCGCCGCACCGCGGCCCGGGGCGGACCGTCCGGCATCGGCGGGCGGACGGCCCCCCGACGGTCGGGGCAGCGCCTCGGACCTTCCACATCCGCACCTTCGGGTGCCAGATGAACGAGCACGACTCGGAGCGGCTGGCCGGGGCGCTGGTGGCCGACGGCCTGGTGGCCACGGGTGACATCGAGTCGGCCGACGTCGTCGTGTTCAATACCTGCTGCATCCGCGAGAACGCCGACAACAAGTTCTACGGGCACCTGGGCAACCTCAAGACGCTGCGGGAGGCCAGGCCCGACATGCAGATCGCCGTGGGCGGATGCCTCGCCCAGATGGACCAGGAACGTATCCGCCAGCGCGCCCCGCACGTCGACGTGGTCTTCGGCACCCACAACCTCACCCGGGCTCCCGAGCTCCTGCGCCAGGCCGCCGCCACCGGTCCCGTGGTGGAGATCCTCGACGAGCCGGTGGCGTCCACCGACCCGACCGCCGGCGACCAGCAGGTGGCCGCCCTGGCCGCCGTCCGCGATCTCCCGTATGCGGCGTGGGTGTCCATCCAGACCGGGTGCGACAACTCGTGCGCCTTCTGCATCGTGCCCTCGGTCCGGGGCAGCGGAGGTGTCGCGCCCGTTCGACGACCTGGTGGCCGAGGTGGGCGACGCTGGCCCGGCGGGGGGTCACCGAGGTCACACTCCTCGGGCAGAACGTGAACTCCTACGGGCGTGACCTGACCCGCCGCCGGCCGCTGTTCGCCGAGCTGCTGCGGGCCGTCGGGCCGGGTGGAGGGATCCGGCGGGTGCGGTTCACGAGCCCCCATCCAAAGGACCTCCGCCCCGAGACCATCGCCGCCATGGCCGAGACCGACCAGGTGTGCAACCACCTCCACCTGCCCCTCCAGTCCGGCAGCGACGCCACCCTGGCCGCCATGCGGCGGGGGTACACCGCCGAGCGGTACCTGTCCCGGCTGGCGGCGGCACGGGCCGCCATCCCGGACCTGGCCGTGACCACCGATCTCATCGTGGGGTTCCCCGGCGAGACCGAGGACGACTTCGAGCGCACCCTGGAGGTGGCGGCCGAGGCCTCCTACGACAGCGCGTACACATTCATCTTCTCCCCTCGGCCCGGTACCCGGGCGGCGTCCATGACCGAAAAGTTCGTGCCGGCCGACGTGGTGGCGGACCGCTTCGAGCGGCTGAGGACGGTGGTGGAGCGGTCGGCTCTGGCCCGTCACCGCGATCGCGTCGGGCGCACCGAGGAGGTGGTGGTGGAAGGGCCGTCCAAGCGGGACCCGTCGGTCATCACCGGTCGCACCACTCAGAACAAGCTCGTCCACTTCGAGCCCGGTGTCCGGCCACGCGGCCCCCGAAGGTTCCTACGCCGATGTGCAGGTGACGGGAAGCGCCCGTCACCACCTGACCGGGCGATCTGGTCGGCGTGACCGCCGGTCCGTCCCACCGGACGTACATTCCGGTCGCCGCCGGCTGAACCGGTCGACCCGTTGATCGACCCGGCCGCAATCGACCAGGACCGGGCGGACCGGGCCGACTCGGATACCGGAGGTGCCGTGGCCCAGGGGCCGGTGGTGGCCCTGGTGGGCCCCACCGCCTCCGGCAAGTCGGGGATGGCCCTCGAGGTGGCCCTGTCGTCGGGCCGACCCGGGCGGGCTGGAACCGGGCATCGAGCTGGTGTCCGTCGACTCGATGGCCGTCTACCGGGGCATGGACATCGGGACGGCCAAGCCCACCGCCGAGGTCAGGTCCCGGGTCCGCTACCACCTGGTGGACCTGGCCGACCCGTGGGAGGAGTTCACCGTCCGCCAGTTCCAGTCGGCGGCTCACCAGGCGCTGGATGACATTGCCGGCCGAGGACGGCGGGCCATGCTGGTGGGCGGCACGGGGCTCCACCTGCGGGCGGTGGTCGACGACCTGTCGTTCCCGGGCCGCTTCCCGGTGGTGACAGCCGAGCTCGACGCACGGCTCGACGGGGCCGGCCCCCCGGGGAGCACCGGGGAGCGCTCGGCTCTGCAGGCCCTCCATCGACAGCTCGCCGGCCTCGACCCGGTGGCGGCCGGCCGGATCGAGCCCACCAACCGGCGGCGCCTGGTCCGGGCCCTCGAGGTGACCCTCGGGATCCCGCCGCCCGTTCTCGTCGTTCGGCCCCGGCCTCGAGCGGTACCCGCCGACGGCGATCGCCCAGATCGGCGTGGCCCGGGACCCCGCGGTCCTCGACCGGCGCATCGCCGAGCGGTTCGACCGGTGGATGGATCTCGGCCTCCTGGACGAGGTCCGGTCCCTGGCCGGGCACCCCGAGGGCATCTCCCGCACGGCCCGCCAGGCGCTCGGGTACCGAGAGCTCCTCAGCCACCTCGAGGAGGGTGTCCCGCTGGCCGACGCCGTCGATCAGGCCGTTCGCCGGACCCGGTCCTTCGCCAGGCGCCAGATGGCCTGGTTCCGCCGTGATCCCCGTATCGTGTGGGTGGACCCCGACGACGACCCGGTGGGTCGGATCGCCGAACAGCTCCGGCTCGGTCCCGCGTGGCACGGAGGGGTGGGAGAATGACAGCGAACGTGATGAATCCATGAATCCACCACCTCGGGCCCAACCGCTGCTCCACCTCAGCAAGCACCACGGAGCGGGCAACGACTTCCTGGTCATGGTGGACCTCGACGGGGGGACGCCCATCGACTCGGCCCTGGTGCGGGCCCTTTGCCACCGGCGGTTCGGCGTCGGGGCGGACGGCGTCATCCGGATCCTGCGCGGTGACGGGACCGTGGACCTGGTGATGGACCTCCTCAACGCCGACGGCAGCACGGCGGAGATGAGCGGGAACGGCATGCGGTGCCTGGCCCAGGCGGCGGTGGACGCCGGTCTCGTCGACCCCCCGACCTTCACCGTCGGGACGCTGGCCGGGGTTCGCACCGTGGACTACCGCCCTGGGGCCACCCCCGGTGTGGCCGAGGCCTCCGTCGACATGGGCCCGGCCGACCTGGGCCCCGACCAACCTCAGCAGTTCGCCGAACGCCGGGCGCGTCAGGTCGACATGGGCAATCCCCACCTCGTCCTGCTCGCCCCCGACCTGGCCGAGGTGGATGTGGCCGAGCTCGGCACCCACCTCCAACAGGTGCATCCGGGAGGGATCAACGTGGAGTTCATCTCCACCGGGCCCGGCCGTGACGCGCTCACCCTCCGGGTGTTCGAACGTGGAGTGGGCGAGACGTTGGCCTGCGGGACCGGTAGCGCCGCCGCCGCCGCCGCCGCCCACAGCTGGGGCCTGGTGGGTGACCTCGTCCAGGTGCACAACCCCGGTGGGACGCTGGCGGTGGCGCTGGCGCCCGACGGGATCCGGCTGAGCGGCCCGGTGGCCAAGGTGGCCGAGGTGGAGGTCGACCCGGGCGCGCTGGTGGCTGCGGCCCGCCCATGAGCCCGACCGACTCGGCGTTCACCGACACCCTGATCTCCCGGACCGTCCGGGAGCGGATCGTCCTGGTCGGCGTCACCTTCCCCCACTCGACCGGCGCGTGACACCGAGGTGGCGCTGGACGAACTGGCCCTGTTGGTGAGCACGGCCGGTGCCGACGTCATGGAACGGATGGTCCAGCGTCGGTCGACGCCGGATCCGGCCACCTACCTCGGCCGGGGCAAGGCGGAGGAGCTGCTGGCGGTGTGCCTGGCCGTCGACGCCGACACGGTGGTGTTCGACGACGACCTCTCCCCGGCCCAGCAACGGAACCTGGAGAAGATCCTGGGGCGGACGGCCATCGACCGGACCGCCGTGATCCTCGACATCTTCGCCCAGAACGCCCGCACCCCCGAGGGACGGGCCCAGGTCGAGTTGGCCCTCCTGCGCTACCGCCTGCCCCGTCTCCGTGGCCGCGGCCGGAGCTTCAGCCAACAGGCGGGCGGCATCGGCACCCGGGGACCGGGCGAGACGGCGCTCGAGGTGGACCGCCGGCGACTGGTCCGCCGGATGACCCGGCTCGAGTCCGACCTGCGCCAGCTCGATCGGACCAGACGTACGCAGCGGAAGGGGCGCGCCCGGTCGCGGCAGCGCACGGTGTCGCTGGTCGGGTACACCAACGCCGGCAAGTCGACCCTTCTCAACCGGCTGTGCGGCGCCGACGTGCTGGTGGAGGACCGCCTGTTCTCCACCCTCGACCCGCGCACCCGGCAGCTCGACCTGCCCGGAGGGGAGACGGTGCTGCTGACCGACACCGTGGGATTCGTCCGCAAGCTGCCCCACCAACTGGTGGAGGCGTTCCGGTCGACGCTGGAGATCGTGGGTGAGTCGGAACTCATCGTGCACGTCGTCGACGGCTCGGCCCCGGACTTCGAAGGCCAGGTCGACGCGGTCAGGACGGTGCTGGCAGAGATCGGTGCCGACGGGATTCCCGAGCTGCTGGTGGTCAACAAGGCCGATGCCATCGCCGACCAGGGCGGTGAGGCCGACGAGGAGGCCCGCCGGCTCATGGCACGTCACGAGGGGTCGGTGATGGTGTCGGCCCGGACCGGGCTCGGGATCGAGGAGCTGTTGGTCGCCGTGGGGGACCGGCTCCGGGTGGGGGACCGTGTGGTCGAACTGGACATCCCCTGGGCCCGGGGCGACATCCTGGCCGCCGTGCACCGCGAGGGCGAGATCGTGGCCGAGGTGGCCGGCGAGCAGTCGACGCGGGTGCAGGTCGTCCTCGACGACGTCGGCAAATCGCGATTCGCGGCGTTCCTGGCGTCGTGACCCCGGCCTCTGCGGGGTTCTCCCCGCCGCCCTATCCCTACGAACGGCTGTCCGACCTGTCGGTCCGGGCTGCCGACCGGTTCGGAGGGGACGGCCTGGTCGACTGCTCCATCGGCACCCCGTGCGATCCACCGCCCCCTTCGGTCCTCGCCGCCATGGCGGCCTCGGGGACGGAACGGGGTTATCCGACATCGCCGGGGTCAGAGGCGTTCCGCGGCGCGGCGGCGCGGTGGATCCTCCGTCGGTTCGGGGTCACCGTCGATCCCCGTCACCAGGTGGCGGCGTGTGTGGGCACCAAGGAGTTCGTGGCCTCGGCCGCCCAGTACCTGCACCTGCGAACACCGGGGCGCGACACCGTGCTCTATCCGGCGGTGTCGTACCCGACCTATGCCATGGGGGCGCTCCTGTCCGGATGCCGTGCCGTGCCGGTGCCGGAGCTGGCGACCGGAGGGCTGGACCTGGACTCGATCGACGAGGCCGACGCCAGGCGGTCCCTGTTGCTGTGGACCAACTCCCCGTCCAACCCGTCCGGCTGTCTGACCGACCTGGAAGCGGCGGCAGCCTGGGGGCGGGCGCACGGGGTACCGGTGTTCTCCGACGAGTGCTACTCCGAGTTCACCTGGGACGGGCCACCCCGCTCGGTGCTGGAGTCCGGGCCGACCGGCGTGGTGGCGGTGCACTCCCTGTCGAAGCGATCCAACCTGGCCGGGGTGCGGGCCGGCTTCTACGCCGGCGACGCCGAGCTGGTGTCGTACCTGCTCGACGTGCGGCGCCATGCCGGTCTGATGGTGCCCGGCCCGGTACAGGCCGGCGCCACGGTGGCCCTCGACGACGACGGGCACGTCTTCGATCAACGCCGTCGGTATCTCGAGCGGCTCCAGTTCCTGGCCGGGGTGCTCACCGGCGTCGGGCTGCCGGTGGGACTGCCGGCCGGCGGGTTCTATCTGTGGGTGCCGGTACCGCCGTCGGTGGGCGGCGGCGGGTGGTCCGTCACCGAGGAGTTGGCCATGACGGCCGGCCTCCTGGTCAGCCCGGGGGAGTTCTACGGACCCGACGGGGCGGACTTCGTCCGGGTGGCGGTGGTCCAGCCGATGGAACGCCTCGAGCTGGTCGCCGAGCGACTGGCGGGTCGGGATCTGACGGCGCACCGCTAGGAGGACCCGGCGGGCGTGGCGGGCCATCGTCGGCGGTCCGATGACCCCGGTCCGACCCCGGTCCACCGCCGACCGGCCGTCGGGGGGCCAGGGCTATCGTTCTGCCATGGCAGATCTCCAGTCCCAGATCGAAGCGCTGTGGTCCCGTGCCGCCGAGCTCGGTCCCGCCGACACCGATGCCCTGGCCGTGGTGTCGGAGGCCATCGACCTGCTCGACACCGGGCGAGCCCGGGTGGCCGAGGTCGACCCCGCCACCGACCAGGTCATCGTCCACCAGTGGTTGAAGCAGGCCATCTTGTTGCTGTTCCGGCTGAAGGCGATGGAGACCATCGAGATGGGGCCCTTCGAGTTCGCCGACAAGCTTCCGCTGAAGCGGGACTACGCCCGTTCGGGGGTACGGGTCGTGCCCGGGGCCTCGGCCCGCTGGGGCTCGTACCTGGGCAACGGCGTCATCTGCATGCCCAGCTACGTGAACATCGGCGCCCGGGTCGGTGCCGGATCCATGGTCGACACCTGGGCCACGGTGGGATCGTGTGCCCAGATCGGCGAACAGGTCCACCTGTCGGGTGGGGTGGGGATCGGGGGCGTCCTCGAGCCGGCCCAGGCGGCACCGGTGGTGATCGAGGACGAGGTGATGATCGGGAGCCGGGCCATGATCACGCAGGGGGCACGGGTGGGTCGTGGCGCCGTGGTGGGTGAGGGCACCATCTTGAACCCCTCGATACCGGTGATCGACGCAGACTCCGGAGAGGAGTTGAGCCGTGGTCACGTCCCGGCGTGGTGCGTCGCCGTACAGGCGTCCCGTCGCCGCCAGTTCGGAGGAGGGGAGTTCTTCCTTCCCTGCGTCCTGGTGATCAAGCGCCTCACCGAAGGCGAGCGGCACGACAAGGCCAAGCTGAACGACATCCTGCGTCATCACGGCGTCTCGGCGTGACGCCGACGCTCCCCAGCGGGCTGCTGGGGATGGCCACCGCCCTGGTCGCCATCCCCTCGGTCAGCCACCACGAGACTTCGCTGGCCGACGCCGTCCAGGCGGCGCTGGACCTGTGCCCGTGGCTGCGCGTGGAGCGGGTGGGCGACAACGTGGTGGCGCGGACGTCACTGGACCGTGACCAACGGATCCTGCTCGGCGGCCACCTCGACACCGTGCCGCCCTCGGGGGGCAACGAGGAGCCCCGGATCGTCGACGATGTCCTCTTCGGGCTCGGGGCCACCGACATGAAGGGCGGCCTGGCCGTGCTGTTCCACCTCGCCGGGCTCCTTCCCGAGCCGGCGGTCGACATCACCTGGTGCTTCTACGTCTGCGAGGAGGTGGAGCAACGCTTCAACGGACTCCGCTCCCTGTGGGAGCACCGCCCCGACCTGCTCGAGGCGGACGCCGCCATCCTGGGCGAGCCGACGGCCGGCATCGTCGAGGCCGGCTGCCAGGGGACGATGCGGGTGCGGATCGAACTGGCCGGTGTCAAGGCCCACACCGCCCGCCCGCACACGGGACGCAATGCCATCCACCGCCTGGCCCCGCTGCTGGCCGCGGTCGGTGCCTACGAAGGTCGCCAGCCGGTGCTCGACGGATGCACCTACGTGGAGCAGCTGCAGGTGGTGGACGTCTCCGGTGGCGGTGCGGGCAACGTGGTGCCGGACCAGGCATCGATCCTCGTGAACCATCGGTTCGCCCCGGACCGCTCGGTCGAGGAGGCCGAGGCGTCGCTGCGGACGCTGCTCGGACCCCACCTCGAGGCCGGCGACCGGTGGGAGCTGGTCGAGTTCGCGCCCGGTGCCCCTCCCTCGTTGGAGCATCCGGTACTGGCGCGCGCTGGTGGAGGCCACCGGGTCCCGGCCCGTCGCCAAGCAGGGATGGACCGACGTGGCGTCCTTCTGGGCCCACGGTGTACCGGCGGCGAATTTCGGTCCGGGCGACCCGCTCCTCGCCCACACCCGGGACGAGCACGTGGGCTCGGACGAGCTGGATCGGGCCGCCTCGGTGCTGGGTTCACTCCTGCAGGGTGCCGGGTAGGGTCGACCGTATGGCGATGTCCGCCCGCCAGCTCGGGGATCAGGGGCTCACGGTGTCAGCCGAGGGGCTCGGCTGCATGGGGATGAGCGAGTTCTACGGCCACGGCGACGACGTCGAATCGACGGCCACCATCCACCGGGCGCTCGAGCTGGGGGTGAACTTCCTCGACACCTCCGACATGTACGGCCCCTACCGGAACGAGGAATTGGTGGGCCGGGCCATCGCCGGGCGGCGCGACGAGGTGGTGCTGGCCACGAAGTTCGGGATCGTGCGGGGGACCGATCCCGCCGACCGGTCGATCCGCGGGGACGCCGCCTACGTCAAGGAGGCGTGCGAGGCCTCGCTCCGCCGGTTGGCGGTGGACCACATCGACCTCTACTACCAGCACCGCTCCGACGGCGCCACGCCCATCGAGGAGACGGTGGGGGCCATGGCCGAGCTGGTCGCCGAGGGGAAGGTCCGCTACCTGGGGCTGTCCGAGGCCCTGCCCGACACCATGCGCCGGGCCGTCGGCGTCCATCCCATCGCCGCCCTCCAGAGCGAGTGGTCGCTGTGGAGCCGTGACATCGAGGGCGACGTGGTGGATACCGCCCGCCAGCTCGGCATCGGGATCGTCGCCTACAGCCCACTGGGACGGGGTTTCCTGACCGGTCAGATCACCGCACCCGACGACTTCGGCGAGGGGGACTTCCGGGCCCACCTGCCGCGATTCACCGGCGAGAACTTCGCCCGGAACATCGAACTGGTCGACCAGGTCCGTTCCCTGGCCGAGGAGAAGGGGTGCACGCCCGGCCAACTGGCGCTGGCCTGGGTCCTGGCCCGGGGCGACGACGTGGTGCCGATCCCCGGCACGAAGCGCCGGGCGATACCTGGAGGAGAATGTCGCCGCCCTCGACGTCGAGCTCTCGGACGAGGAACTCGCCCGCCTGGAGGAGGTGTTCCCGGTCGGTGCCGGCGCCGGTGACCGCTACCCCGACATGGCGCCGATCAGCGTATCGACCCCGAGGGCCTGAGCCGGGGCGAGGCCCGCTGGGGAGTGCCCGGCGGTGGGCTCAGAGCCTGCGCAGGACGGTGACCACCTTGCCGTAGACGGTCACCTCCGAAGGATCGAACTCCATGGGGGAGAGGCGCTCGTTGGCCGGCGTGAGGATCACCCGTCCCTGCCGGGTGGAGAAGGTCTTGACCGTGGCCTCGCCGTCGGGGATCCCGGCTACCACCACATCGCCGCGCTCGGCATCGGGCTGTTGCCGGACGACCACGAAGTCCCCGTCGACGATGCCGGCGTCGATCATCGAGTCACCGCGCACCCGCACCATGAAGAGCGTGCCCGGTACCGGTGAAGTCCTCGGGGAGGGGATAGAGCTCCTCGATGTTCTCCTGGGCCAGCACCCCGGTCCCGGCGGCGACCTCACCGACGAGGGGGACGTGGCGGATGGGGCGGGCGTCGGCGATGACCTTTGACGACGGGTCGTAGCAGACCTCGATGGCGCGGGGCTTGGTGGGGTCCCGTCGCAGGTAGCCCTCGCGCTGGAGGACGGCCAGGTGGGCATGGACGGTCGAGGACGACGTGAGGCCGACCGACTCACCGATCTCGCGGACCGACGGCGGATAGCCCCGGTCCCGGACGGCCTCGGAGATGCAGTCCAGAATCTGTTTCCTCTTGGTGCTCAATACCTGGGCCATGGCTTCCTCGGCTTCCCTCCGCTCGCCGGCCCGGTGGACCGGGCCGGTCGTCCGTTGCGAACGTCTGTTTGCACGAACGTACTGGGGATCGGGGCCAAAAGCAAACACCCGTTCGAAAAAGCTCTTGACACCGAACAGGTGTTCGTGGTGGGATGTGGCCAAGACGAACACAGGTTCGACGCGACAGCGGACGGGAACGACCCGTCGAGCCCGGTCGAGAAGGAGTCCACTGCGATGACCGCACTCTGGTTGGATCCGGCGCCGAGCGCCGAAGCCCACGGTCCTGTCACCGAGGGCCGGGCACTCCGTCTGGTCGACGACGCACCCAGGTTCACCGATCTCACCGTCGTGCCCGAACGACAGAGGGTCGGGGGTGCACGCGTTCGCACGTCTCCCGCCGTGCGCCGCCGCAGGACCCTCCTCGCCTCGATCGTCGTGCTCCTCGTGGGCCTTGCTCTTCCACTGAGCGGGACCGGTGGTTACTCCCACGCCACCGGTTCCGCTCCGGTGGAGACTCCCGGGGGCTGTCTACACGGTGAAGGCGGGGGACACCCTCTGGTCGATCGCCCAGCGGGTGGATCCTGCCGGCGATCCCCGGCCCATGGTGAGCCGAACTGGCCAGGCAGACCGGGTCGAACACGGTGTACCCCGGGGAGCAGATCACCATTCCTTGACGGCGGGTGTCGACTGCGACCACCGCTCGGCGACGGCGTGGCGCCCGCAGGAGGGCGCTAGCCTCGTCTCGTGCGGTGTCCCTGGTGCCTGGCTGATGACGACCGGGTGGTGGACTCCCGAGTGGCCGAGGAGGGAACGGCGATCAGGCGGCGTCGGGAGTGTGCCGGCTGCGGCCACCGCTACACGACGTTCGAGCGCATCGACGAAGTCCCGCTGATGGTGATCAAGCGCTCCGGGTGCCCGACAGCCGTTCGATCGCGGCAAGCTGATCGACGGCCTTCGATCCGCCACGAAGAACCGCCCGGTATCCGAGGAACAGCTCGACGTGCTGGCCCGGGGGGTCGAGGACGAGGTGCGTGAGGAGAGCTCCGAATTCACTTCCGAGCAGGTGGGTCTGGCTGTCCTCGAGCGGTTGCGGCTCGGTCGACGAGGTCGCCTATCTGCGTTTCGCCAGCGTCTACAAGGGCTTCGAGGGCGTCGACGACTTCCGGCGCGAGGTCGGCCTCCTGACCAAGACGACGGCGCCGAAGCAGCAGGAGGGCTGAGCCGTGGCCGAGCTGCTGGCGGAGGTCCCGGCCCGGGCACTGGCCATCTACGCCCACCCTGACGACCCGGACGTTTCCTGTGGGGGGACGCTGGCGGCGTGGGCCAAAGCGGGATGCGAGGTTCGCGTGGTGCTGTGCACCGACGGCGGAAAGGGCTCCCCCGACCCGGATGCCGACCTCCGGATGCTCGTGGAGCAGCGGACCGCCGAGGCAGCGGAGGCCGCCAGCCTGCTCGGCGTGTCCGGCCAGGAGCTCCTCAACTACCAGGACGGTGAGCTCACCGACGATCCGGAGTTCCGCCTGGCGTTGGTCGCCGCCATCCGACGATTCCGGCCCGACGTCGTGCTCTGTCCCGACCCGACGGCAGTGTTCTTCGGTCACGAGTACTTCAACCACCGGGACCACCGGGTCACCGGTCTGGCCGCCCTCGACGCGGTGTCGCCGGCAGCGGCGCTCCCGCACTACTTCCCGGCCGCCGGCCCCGCCCACCAGGTGGCCACCGTCCTGCTGTCGGGGACGCTCGAGCCCGATCTGTGGGTGGACATCTCGAGCACCGTGGATGTGAAGGGCGAGGCGGTGGGCTGTCACCGGAGCCAGTTCCCCGACGGCGTGGAGTGGGCGGCCACCGCGGTGCGGCTGGGTGCCCAGGACGCCGGCGCCCAGGCCGGGGTGGCGTTCGCCGAGGGATTCCGGAGCCTCCGGCTCGGTGGTTGACCGGATGGCCGGAACCTCCGCCGGATCCGGCCGCCACCCGCACCACCGCCGGGGGCCCGGCCCGGACCGTGTCATCCTGCATGTGGACATGGACGCGTTCTTCGCCTCGGTCGAGGTCCTGGACGACCCCGCCCTGGCCGGCCGGCCGGTCATCGTGGGAGGGTCGGGTCCGCGTGGGGTGGTCGCCGCCTGCACCTACGAGGCGAGGATGTTCGGCGTCCACTCGGCCATGCCGTCTTCCGTGGCCCGGCGGCTCTGCCCCCGGGCGGTCTTCGTCGACGGGCGGTTCCACCGCTACCACGAGGAGAGCCGCAAGCTCCACGCCATCTTCGAGGAGGTGACGCCCCTGGTCGAGGGCATCTCCCTGGACGAGGCGTTCCTCGATGTGACCGGATCACAGCACCTGCTCGGGGACGGGGCCACCATCGCCACGGAGATCCGTGGCCGGGTCCGCGACGAACTGCGCCTGGCGTGCTCGGTGGGGATCGGTCGGAGCAAGCTCATCGCCAAATTGGCGTCGAAGGCGGCCAAGCCGACGGCCGACCGGGACCGGCATCCGTCCCGGTCCCGGGGTGGTGGCGGTCTCGGCCGACGACGAGCTGGCATTCCTCCACCCCTTGCCGGTACGGGCCCTGTGGGGCGTGGGACCGGTGACCGGAAAGCGGCTGGACGCCCTCGGGGTCAGCCACGGTGGGGGACATCGCCGCCCTTCCCCAGGGGGTGCTCGAGCACGCCCTCGGGCGTGTCCCAGGGCGCCCACCTGGCCGCGCTGGCAAGAGCAGAGGACACACGGCCCGTCCAGCCCGAGCAGGAGGCGAAGTCCATAGGCCACGAGGAGACCTTCGCCACGGACCTGTGGGACCGTGCCGTCCTCCACGCCCACCTCATGCGGATGGTGGACGCGTCGGCCACCAATCTGCGACGGTCCGGGCTTGTCGGCCAGGACGGTGAACGTGAAGATCCGGTTCGGCGATTTCACCATGGTCACCAGGTCCCACTCGCTCGCCACGCCGATCGACGCCACCCAGGCGGTGGCGGCTGTGGCTGTCGCCCTGTTCGACAGCGTCGACCTCGCAAAAGGGGTCCGGCTCCTCGGGGTCAGCGTCTCCGGATTCGGCCGGCCCGACCAGGGCGTGCAACTCAGCCTTGACCTGGGGCCGCCGGGGCCGGAGGCGACCCGGGGCCGGTCCCCGACGAGGCTGCCGGCACGTGAGCCGGCCGGCCACCCCGGCGACGACGGGGACGTGGAGCAGCTCCAGCGGTCCTGGGGCCCGGTAACCGCCGCCGTCGACGCCATCCGGGAGCGCTACGGCGGCTCGTCGGTGGGTTCGGCGTCGCTGGTGGGGCCGGACGGCTTGAAGGATTCGCAGGCGTGGCGAGGCCCAATGGGGTCCCGGAGAGCCCACCACCGGACCAATTCGGTGGTGCGTGACTGGGTACCTTGTAATATGGTGCTGGTGTCTGTTCAATGCAGTCGTAGTGTCTGGTCAGAGGTTCAGGTGACGACAGATCACACCGATAGTGGCGCGGGGCATCTGAACGGTGGTTGCGCGATGATGGATGGCAACAACACCGCCGGACACGAACACGGGTGGAGGGGACGATCCGTTGCCGCTCTCTGAGCACGAACAGCGCATACTGCACGAACTCGAGCAGTCCCTGTACCAGGAGGACCCCGACTTCGCCGAGCGGGTCCGTTCGGAGACGGTCTACCGCCATGCCGGTCGGTACTGCATCTGGTCGGCGCTGGTCTTCGTCGCCGCCCTGGTGTTCATGTTCTTCACCTTCTCGTCCTCGGTGGTCCTGGGATTCATCGGCGTGGTCGTGATGTTCCTCTCCGGCGTGGTCTTCGCCAACAACGCCAGGCGCATGGGCAAGGCCGGGCATCGACGACCTCTCGCGATCGCTGCACAGTCGGAACCTGAGCAACACCGTCCACGATCCGCGTGACTGGATCCGTGGACGATTCCACCGCGACGACTGATCGGCGGTGAGCGAACACCGACCGGAGCGGGGTTCCGGCGGTGCCGCCGTGTCGTTGTCCGGTCCATCGATCGGGCCGATGGTGTTGGCCGTCGACGTCGGGGGAACCAAGATCGCCGCCGCCATGGTCGACGGTGACGGCCGGGTCCGCACGGAGTCGGTCGTACCGACACCGAGCTCCGATCAGGCCGATGTGGTCTTCGGCGCCGTTTCGGCCGTCGTCGCCGACGTGGCGGCCTACGCCGATCCCATCGGTTGTGGGGTGGGGTGCGGTGGGCCGATGTCGCCGGGCGGTGTGACGGTGTCCCCACTGAACATCCCGGCATGGCGCGGGTTCCCGCTGCAGGACCGGTTGCGACAACTCCTCGGGCTTCCGGTGGCGGTGGAGAACGATGCCAAGGCGCTCGCCCTCGGCGAGGGTTGGGTGGGAGCGGCCCGCGGGGTCACCGACTACGTGGCCATGGTGGTGTCCACCGGGGTCGGCGGTGGCCTGGTGGTCGACGGCCGCCTCCTCGACGGCGCCGGCGGGAATGCCGGTCACATCGGCCATGTGGTGGTGGAGCCTGACGGTCGCCGATGCGCCTGCGGGGGACGGGGATGCCTCGAGGCAGAGGCGTCCGGACTGTCCATCGAGGCGATCACCGGGCGACCGGCCGCCGAGGCCGACGAGACGGTGCGGCGTCGCACCGGGACCCTCGTGGGCCGGGCCGTGGCCACCGTGGCCAACCTGCTCGATCTGGAGCTGGCACTGGTGGCCGGCTCGGTGGCGCTCGGTTTCGGAGAGCCGTTCTTCGACGCGGCCCAGCGCGAGATCGAACTACGGGCCCGGCTCGACTTCTCCCGGACCACCCGGATCGTCCCGGCGGGGCTGGGGAGTTCGGGCCCCCTGATCGGTGCGGCCGCGGTGGCCCGGCGGGCAGCCGTCGGCTCGGGAGCGCTTCGCCCGTGAGCGCCCGGCCCGACCGAACCCCTGCGCTGTCGTGGCCGGTGGTGGCCGTCGTGGCCCGGCGGCCCGATCTGTGGTGGACCGCGCTGTCCGCCCTCGCCCGGCTGGCCGCACCGGGGTGGTGGAGGAGGCGACCGTACCTGCCGGTTCCCGACGCCCGGCTCTGGTCCTTCCGGATGGTCACCGCCTACGGTCACGCCGAGGCGAGGCCGGTCGGGGCGGACGTGATCTCGTACCTCGAGTGGTGCCGTGCGACTGCGGTGCGGGGACGGCCCTTCCGGCACGCCGGCCCCGGCCCGGCCCGGACCAACCCACGCGCCGGCGGACAGTCGGACTAATTTCCGGTTCGATGGATCGACGCTCGAAGGCCGCGGCGAGGATGCCGGTCAGGGGACCGGCGGCTGACGGGAGCGAGGCCGTGCGGTCACCCCTTACCGCAGCCAGACGGGCACTCGTGCTCAACGCCACCTTCGAGCCGCTGGGGATCGTCTCGTCCCGTCGCGCCGTCTTGTTGGTCCTCGACACCAAGGCCGAGCTGGTCCATACGACCGAGCGGGTGTTCCGGGCCGAACGGATGACCGTACCCGAGCCGTCGGTCGTCCGTCTCGTCCGGTATGTGAGTGTGCCGCACCACTACCGGGTGGCGGTGAACCGGCGCACCGTATTCGCCCGGGACGGCTCCCGGTGCCAGTACTGCGGGTCGGCGGCGGAGAACCTCGACCACGTGATCCCGCGGAGCAAGGGCGGACCCCACACGTGGGAGAACGTGGTGGCCGCCTGCCGACGGTGCAACACCCGCAAGGAGGACCGGCTCCCCCACGAGGCGGGCATGGTCCTCCGGTCCACCCCGGTCGCACCCCGCCACCGCGTGCAACTGCTGGCCCTGTGCGGTGGGGCCAGCGAGGACTGGAAGACCTACCTGGGCGGGGGAGCGGGCCGACCCGATCAGCTCACCGCCTGAGTCCCCGCCACCACCGGACCGGTGTGCGGGGATCGCCCGCCGGCGCGGTGGGAACATGTCGGAGTGCACGGTGCGTGGATCGTCGAGGAACGCCGGGGGACGGCGGCCGCCCTGCACGCGGGGTGGCCCGCCGCCGACGAACGGCCCAACCGGGCGCAGGTGGCGGTGTGCCGGGTCACCGGGCCGGCGTTGGTCCTGGGGTCGACACAGCCCGAGTCGGTGGTGGACCTGGCCCGGGCCGCCGCCGCCGGGGTGGCCTTGTGCCGGCGGCGTTCGGGTGGGGGGGCGGTGCTCGTCACCCCCGCCGACCCGGTGTGGATCGACATCTGGCTGCCGGGCGGCCATCCCCTCTGGCGGCCTGACGTCGGCCGTGCCTTCGATTGGCTCGGCGACTGCTGGGTCGACGCGCTGACCGGCGCCGGCCTGACGGGCCTGTCCGCCCACCGGACCGGATTCGTGTCCTGCACCCGTTGGTCCTCCCTGGTCTGCTTCGGCGGCGTCGGCACCGGAGAGGTGGTCACTGACGACGGTCGCAAGCTGGTGGGACTGGCCCAACGCCGGAACCGCCAGGGGTCCTGGTTCCACGGGGCGTGCGTCCTCCGCTGGGACCCGGGTCCTCTGCTCGGGCTGCTGGCGATGGACGACGACGAGCGCCGGTCGGCGGGGGAGGGACTCGGGAATGCCGTCGTGGGCACGTCCGATCTCTCGGCGTCGGCGGGCAGGCCGGCCATGGATGCCCCGGCCATCGCCTCCGCCTTCATCGACGCGCTGCCCTGAATCCTGGGCCCGGCCGGCGCGACGCCGGCACCGGTCCACGTCCGACACCGGCACGAGCTTCCGCCGGCGACGCCCGCGTCCCTCGATCGTGAAACCCGGCTCGACGCCGCGCCGGATCGACCCTATTTGGGGCGATGTGGTTGACCGGTGGAGGGTAGGGGCGTAGAGTGGCGCAAAGTGGTGTGAAAGGGAGGGGTCCGAACAATCGGGTCCTGGGCACTGCGGGGAGCATTGTGGGAGCAATCACCAGTGGCACGGTTCTTCGGCAGGTACGAGCATTCGCTCGACGACAAGGGAAGAGTCATCCTCCCGTCGAAGTTCCGCGGGCCCTTCGAGCACGGCGGCTACCTGACCGAGTATCAGGACGGTTGCCTGTCGCTGTGGACGCCGGACCAGTTCGAACAGCAGATGGACTCGATGCTGGAGCGGGCGGCGGCGGGCCGGAGCGACCGGAACCTGGCCCGGTTGTGGGCCTCGACCTCCCACGAGATGGAGATCGACCGTCAGGGCCGGATGGCCATCCCGGCCCTGCTCCGCGAGTACGCCGGCCTGGTCAACGACGTCCTGGTCCTGGGAGCGATCGATCGGGTGGAGTTGTGGAATCGGGCGGCGTGGGACCAAAAGGTGCTGCCCGAAGAGGAGCGCCTGACCCAGGGCGACGACGGTTGAGTGACTCGGTGCGCCTCCACGTCGTCCGCCACGCTCCGACCGATTACCCCGAACCCCGATCGGAGGGTGCCGCCGACCCGTACGCTGGCACCGGCCCCGGCGACGATCGCACCGACGAGCGCACCGACGAGCGCACCAGCGGCCGGATCAGCCCGGACCACCCCAGCCTCGATCGGCTCGCCGTGGCCGGCGATCCACGTCCCCACCCCATGGGAAGGAGCTCGCGTCACGGAACCGACGGAAACTGGACCGACCCCCCGGTGGCACCGGCTCCCCGGGCACGGTGTCCCTGCTTTCGGGCTACCGCCATGCCCGGCAGGTCATCTCGTTGGTGCCCGATGCCGAGCGACCCGACCGGCCGTCCCCCTACCAGTCGGGTCTGGCGGCGGTGGCCCGCCACGACGTACACATCGAACGAGTCTGGCCCATGCGCAGTCCCTCGACCGGATACCTGGAAGCATCCTCCTCCGCCTACTTCCAGAGTGAGCGTCGCGGTACTCCACCCGCAACCATCGTGCCGGTCGAGGGACTGCAGATGAGCCAGGCATTCTCCCACGATCCCGTGATGGCCGCCGAGGTGGTCGACCTGTTCGCCCCGGTGCCACCGGGCCTGATGGTGGACGCCACCGTCGGCGGGTGGCGGCCACGCCGCTGGCGCTCCTCGAGGCCCACGCCGGGCTGCGCCTCCTCGGAATCGACCGGGACCCCGCCGCCGTGGAGGCGGCGACCGAGGCGTTGGCGCCCTTCGGCGACCGGGCCGTCGTCCGTCAGTCCCGGTTCGACGTCATGGCCCACGTGATCGACGAGGTGCAGACGCACGCTCGGTCTCCCTCCCACCGAGCGTGGGGTGAGCGGCGTCCTCTTCGACCTCGGGGTCAGCTCGCCCCAGCTGGACGTGGCCGAGCGAGGATTCTCGTACCGCCGCGACGCCTCCCTCGACATGAGGATGGACCCCACCACGGGCCGGACGGCGGCCGACGTGGTCAACCAGTACGACGAGGACGCCCTGGTCGACCTGTTCACCGACAACGGCGAGGGACGGTTCGCCCGCCGTATCGCCCGCGCCATCATCGCCGCCAGACCGGTGTCGACCACCGGGCAGCTGGCCGACGTGGTGCGCGCCGCCATTCCCGCCGCCACCCGCCGCACCGGAGGACACCCGGCCCGCCGGGTGTTCCAGGCCATCCGGATCGCCGTCAACGAGGAGCTCGACCAGCTGGGCACGGCCCTCGACGACGCCGTCGCCCTCCTGCAGCCCGGAGGCCGGTGCGTGGTCATCGCCTACCACTCCGGTGAGGACCGGCTGGTCAAGTCCACATTCCACCAACTGGCCACCGACGGCTGCCAGTGCCCCCCGGGGCTCCCCTGCGTGTGCGGGGCCGACCCGCAGTTCCGGCTGGTCACACGGGGCGCCCGGCGTCCCGGCGGTGACGAGGTGGAGCGCAATCCCCGTTCGGAGTCGGCCCGTCTCCGGGTGATCGAACGGCTCCAGTCCCCGCTCGGGGCCGTCGGCGGACCGGACGGGGCCGACTGATGGCGCCGCCCGCCGACGCCGCCACCGCCCGCCGCCCGGTCCGATCCGAGCCGCGCCCGGTCGGAGGTGCCCCACGCCGACCGCCGCTGCGCCTGTTCGAGCCGGCTCCCCGCCGGCGCCCCGGCGCCACTCGGCTGCGCCGGTCCACCATGTGGCTGTCGGGGCTCCTGGTGGTGGGCAGCCTGTTGGCCGTGGTGGTCGGTGACACCATGCTGGCCCAGGGACAGGTGCGCCTGTCGGTCCTCCAGCACGAGGTGGCGGCGGCCGCGGCCGTCCAGAAGGCGTCCCAGGTGTCCGTGGCCGAGAAGTCCGCGCCCCCGGTGGTGGTCAGCCAGGCCGAGGCCCAGGGCCTGGTGGCCCCCACCCAGGTGGTCTACCTGCCCCAGGTGCCGCTCGATGTGCCCCTCCCCGTCCCGCAGACCGCGGCGGCGTCACCCGCCACCGTCCGGTCGGGCGCCGGGACCGCAGCGTCGGGCAGACCCGGCCTCGCGGTGAGCCCCTCGGTCCTGTTGAGCAGGCGCTCACGCGCCATGCGACTGGTCCTGGTGATCGTCTTCGTCGTGATGGTCGGCCGCCTGATCTCCGTCCAGGAGTTCTCCCACCAGCGGTATGCCTCGCTGGCCACCTCCCAGCTGACCCAGACCGTCTCCCTGCCCGCCGTCCGCGGCGGCATCTACGACCGCAACGGCGAGGTCCTGGCCGAGACGGTCACCAAGCAGACGGTGGTGGCCGACCCGATGCTGATCACCCAGCCGGCCAGCGTCGCCGCCGCCCTGTCTCCCGGTCATCGGCATCCCTGCCGACCAGCTCCGGGCCGAGCTCACCGAGCGCTCGGGCTTCGTCTACCTGGTCCACCGGGTCCCGGACGCCGAGGCGGCCAAGGTCGCCGCCCTCAACCTGCCCGGGATCAACCTGGTCCCCGAGACCCAGCGGGTCGAGCCCGACGGCCTGCTGGCGTCGCCGGTGGTGGGCACGGTCAACTGGGAGGGGAACGGGGCGTCGGGCCTCGAGTACCAGTACCAGTCGCTCCTGGCCGGCAAGGCCGGCTCCAAGAGCCTGATGGAGACGCCCGACGGGGTGACCCTGCCGGGCGCCGGCAACTCGGTCGCCTCCACGCCGGGCACCGGGCTGGAGCTCACCATCGACGAGTCCGTCCAGTACGTCGCCGAGCAGGCATTGGCGGCAGAGATCGCCGCCTCCCACGCCTTCAGCGGAACGGCGGTGGTCATGGACGTGAGGACCGGGGACGATCGTGGCCATGGCCAACCTGCAGGCCACCACCGGGACAGCCACCACGGGCGCCGTCCCCTCCAAGACCACCCCGTCGGCATCCGCCCACCACCGGTGCGGCCAAGGGAGCGTCCGCCAACGGCGCCGCGTCACCGTCCGGCTCGACCTCCACCTCCACGTCGGGCCCGACGTTGGTGTCCCAGGCGGACACCCTCCCGGCCGGGGTGGAGGAGGCACCCAACAACTCGGCGGTGACCCAGGTCTACGAGCCCGGCTCCGTCTTCAAGCTGGTGACGTTCTCGGCCGCCCTGGCCGCCGGGGTGGTGACCCCCAACCAGGTGATCTCGGTGCCGTCCTCCCTGCCCATGGGCACGTACACCTTCCACGACGCCGAGGCCCACGGGACCGAGCGGTTGACCCCGAGCAGCATCCTGGCCCAGTCGTCCAATATCGGGACCATCGAGGTGGCCCAGGCACTGGGGGAGAACCGGCTCCTGTCCCAGATCTCCAACCTGGGCTTCGGCAAGGACACCGGCCTGGCCTTCCCCGGTGAGTCGCAGGGACTCGTGCCCGGGCCGTCGGCCTGGACGGGAACCTCCATCGGCTCCACCCCCATCGGCCAGGACGACGCCGTCACCGCCCAGCAGATCCTCGACGCCTACAACGCCGTGGCCAACGGCGGCGTGTTCGTGGCGCCGCGGCTGGTCCGGGCCACCGTCGGTGCCGACGGCGGCGTGACGGCGGCGAAGCCCCCGGTGGGCCGGCGGGTCATCGACCCGGCCACCAACGCCCAGCTGGTGTCCATGCTGGAGGGAGTGGTGGCCTCGGGGACCGGCACCGAGGCGGCCGTCGACGGCTACACCGTGGCCGGCAAGACGGGGACGGCCCAGATCCCCAACCCCAGCCACCTCGGCTACATCAGCGGCGCCTACGTGGGATCGTTCGCCGGATTCGCCCCGGCCCAGGACCCCGTCCTTTCGGCCGTGGTGGTGCTCGACCACCCCACGCCAATCTACGGTGGGGCGGTGGCTGCCCCTGTGTTCTCGACCATCATGGCCTACGCGCTGCACCACTACGGTATTCCCACCACGGCGGCAGCGACGGCGTCCGCCTCGAGTGCGACGATTGGTGCCACCGGGTAGCATCAAGGTGCCGTCCGGAGCGACGACGGAAGGACCGTAGGTGGGCTCCCGTCGGTGCCCCCGGATCTCGATACCCGTGCAGATGAACGAGCTGATCCACGACATCGACGTCGTCGATGTGCGCGGCGACCCCACGTCGACCGAGGTGACCTCGATCGAGTTCGACAGCCGGAGGGTGGCGCCGGGCTCGCTGTTCTGCTGCGTCCCCGGGTGCCCACACCGACGGCCATGCCCACGCCGCCGAGGCGGTGGGCCGGGGAGCCACCTCGCTCCTGTGCGAGCACTTCATGGACCTGCCCGTCACCCAGGTCAGGGTGGCGGTGGGCGAGGTCAGGCCGGCCATGGCCCAGGTGTCGGCCACGTTCTTCGGGGACCCGGCACGGGGGCTGACCATGGTCGGCGTCACCGGAACCAACGGCAAGACCACGGTCACCCACCTGGTCCAGTCCATCCTGGACCACGCCGGGCGGGCCACCGCCACCATCGGCACCCTGGACGGTGAGCGGACCACGCCCGAGTCCCCGCTCCTCCAGGGCCGTCTGGCCGCCCTCCGCCGCCGAGGGACGCCAGGCGGTGGCCGTCGAGGTGTCCTCGCATGCGCTGACCCAGCACCGCGTGGACGGCATCGTCTTCGACGTGGCCGCGTTCACCAACCTGAGCCGCGACCATCTGGACCACCACGGATCCATGGAGGAGTACTTCAGGGCCAAGCGCCGCCTCTTCGAGGCGGGCCGGTCCCGATCGGCGGTCGTCAATGTGGACGATCCTTGGGGCCGGCGGCTGGCCGAGGAGATCGGGGCGAGCGGCCGCGCCGTCGTCCCGGTACGACGCCTCGACGCCGACGACGTCAGGTTGTCGGCGGGCTCCTCCTCGTTCCGTTGGCGTGGCCGACCGACCACGGTGCCGCTGTCCGGGGCTGTTCAACGTGGACAACGCCCTCATGGCGGCCGAGGTCACCGCCTCGCTCGGCGTCGATGCGGAGGCCGTGGTCGAGGGGCTCCGCGGTGCCAGCCCCGTCCCGGGCCGGATGGAGCTGATCCCGACCGACCAGCCGTTCGCGGTGATCGTCGACTACGCCCACACACCGGCCGGCCTCGAGGTCGCCCTGGCGTCGGCCCGAGGACTGGCCGGGGACGCCCGCGTCATCTGCGTCTTCGGGAGCGGGGGGGACCGCGACCGCGGCAAGCGCCCCGCCATGGGTGCGGCCGCCGTCCGGCGGAGCCGACGTCGTCGTTCTGACCTCGGACAATCCGAGGTCTGAGGAGCCCATGGCCATCATCGACCAGGTACGGGCGGGCGCCCGGGGCCCGGCTGAGCTGCTCGTGGAGCCCGATCGGTCCGCCGCCATCGGGGTGGCCGTGGACATGGCCCGCCCCGGCGACGTGGTGCTGGTGGCGGGCAAGGGGCACGAATCCACCCAGGCGATCGCCGACCGGGTGCTCCCCTTCGACGACCGCGTGGAGGCGGCGCGGGCACTGGCCCGGCGGTCCGGGGGGACCGTCCGATGATCTCGCTGATGACGTCGGGGGGGATCGCGCTGTGGGTGGCGGTGCTGACGACGCCGATCCTGATCCGGTGGCTGCTCAAGAACAACATCGGCCAGCAGATCCGCGAGGACGGCCCCCAGGTGCACATCGCCAAGGCGGGGACGCCCACCATGGGCGGGATCGGTATCGTGGGCGCCGTCATCGTCGGCTATCTGGTCGCCCATGCGGTCAAGGGGGTCCCCTTCTCGCGCTCGGGCGCCCTGGTCATGCTGGCCATCGTGGGCGCGGGCGCCATCGGATTCGCCGACGACTGGATCAAGGTGCGCAACCGGCGGAGCCTGGGCCTGAACAAGCGGGCCAAGTTCGGGGCCCAGATCGGGTTGGGCCTGGCCTTCGCCCTGTTGGCCGTGTACTGGGCCCACGGGTCGACGGCCCTGTCGTTCACCCGCTACAACTCGCCCGACCTCCAGCTCGGCACCGCGGTGTGGGTCGTGTTCGCCACCGTGGTCATCGCGGCGGCCGCCAACGCGGTGAACCTCACCGACGGGCTCGACGGCCTGGCTGCCGGGTCGTCGACCTTTTGCTTCGCGTGCCTGGCCATCATCGGCTACTGGCAGTCCCGCCACTTCGCCATCTACCGGATCCCCGACGCCCTCGACCTGGCCGTGGCCGCCGTGGCCCTGGCCGGGGCCTGCCTCGGGTTCCTGTGGTGGAACGCGGCGCCGGCCAAGATATTCATGGGCGATACCGGGTCGCTCTCCATCGGCTCGGGATTGGCGGCGTTGTGCCTCCTCATGAACCTCGACCTGTTGCTGGTGGTCATCGGTGGCCTGTTCGTGATCGTCACCCTCTCGGTCGTCATCCAGGTGGTGAGCTTCCGCGTCTTCCACCGCCGGGTGTTCCGGATGGCGCCGCTGCACCATCACTTCGAACTGGTCGGGTGGCCCGAGACCACGGTGATCGTCCGGTTCTGGATCCTGGCCGGGCTGTTCGCCGCCCTCGGCCTCGGCATCTTCTACGGGGACTTCCTGTCGGTGGGGAAGGTCTGATGAGGCTCCACCACCCGGGCCGCCCGGTAGGCGAGGCTAGGGGCATGCGACATGTGCCCGGTCGGTCGGACCGCCCCGACCTCGATACTCCCGCCCCAGGGGACAACCGGCATGCCTGAACGCGCCCTCGACCGGGCGGCGGTCCGCGGCCGCCATCCCACCGGCCCCCCGGTCGCCCTGAAGGACCGCCCCACCAGGCCGGCCGCCGGTGCCGGTGCCCAGGGTCGGTCCGGCCTGTCCGGACTGCGGTCACGCGTGGGGACGGCCCCGGCCATCGGCGTGCTGATCGGGGTGCTGTGCGTGTTCGGCCTGATCATGGTGGGATCGGCCTCGCCCCTGATCTCGATCAGCCTGTACGGGTCGCCGTGGGCGATCCTGATCCGCCAGGCCATGTACATGGGTGTCGGGGTGGCAGCCCTGCTGATCCTGTCGCGGGTGGACTACCGCAAGTGGCGGGCGCTGCGCGGACCCCTCGTGGTGGTGTCCATGGGACTGTTGGTGGTGGTCCTCGTCCCCCACCTCGGGGTGACCTCGGGCGGCTCGTCCCGGTGGATCGGGTTCGGGATGTTCCAGGTGCAGCCGTCGGAACTGATGAAGCTGGCCCTCGTCGTCTTCGCCGCCGACCTGCTGGCGCGGCGCTCCCACCCGTCGGCCGACCCGAAGCTGGTGATCGTGCCGGTCCTCTGCGTGCTGGCCATCTCGGGCGTCCTCATCTTGAAGCAGCCGGACATGGGCACGGCCATGGTGCTCGGGTGCATCGCGTTCGGCATCCTGTTCATGGGCGGGGTACCCATCGGTCCCATCGTCAAGATCATGGGACTGTTCGTGGGCCTGGCATTCATCGTGGGCCTCGCCGATCCGTACCGGCGGGACCGGATCCTCTCCTTCCTCAATCCGGGGGCGAACCGGTCGGGCAGCGGCTACCAGGTCTGGCAGTCGTTGATCGGGCTCGGTTCGGGGCACCTGTTCGGCCTGGGCCTCGGTGGGGGGCGTGAGAAGTGGGGCGGCCTGCCCAACGCCCACACCGACTTCATCTTCTCGGTCGTGGGGGAGGAGCTCGGCCTGATCGGCGCCGTGCTCCTGCTCGGCCTGTTCTTCGCCCTGGCCTGGTTCGGCCTGCGGGCGGCCACCCGGGCCCCCGACCGGTTCGGGAGCCTGATGGCGGTGGGCATCACCACCTGGATCACCAGCCAGGCCGTCATCAACATCGGTGCCGTCATCGGGGTGCTCCCGGTGACCGGCATCCCCCTGCCGTTCGTCTCCTACGGGGGCTCTTCCCTGATCATCACCATGGCGGCCGTCGGCATCCTCCTCAACATCGCCACCCACGAGCGATCGGTGCCCGCCGCCGCCGGGGCCCGGCTGCGACCGATCCGACGGTGAGCCGGGAGAGGTACGCCCTGGTGGCCGGGGGTGGCACGGCCGGCCACCTCCAGCCCGCCCTGGCCATCGCCGAGGCCCTGGTGGACGCCGGCCACCGACGGGACAGCATCGAGTTCGTCGGATCGACCCACGGGCAGGACCGGTCCACCCTCGAAGGCCGGGGGTTCCCGTTCACCCTGCTCCCCGGTCGGGGGATCGTGCGCAGCCTGGCCCCCCGCGATGTCGGCGGCAACCTCGCCTCACTGGCCGGCCTGGTGGCGGCCTCGGTGCGCGGCATCGGGCTGGTCGGCCGGACCCGACCCCGCGTGGTGGTCTCGGTCGGAGGCTATGCCAGCCTGGCCGCGACCACGGGTGCCGTGGTCCTCGGCGTGCCGTTGGTCCTGGTCAACGTAGACGCCGTCCCCGGGGCCGCCAACCGGCTGTTCGGGCGTTTCGCCAAGGCCAGCGCGGTGGGGTGGGCGGAGACCCCCCTTCCCCGCGCCGTGGTGACCGGCACACCGGTGCGGGACGAGATCCTCGGCGTCCGGCGCGACGACGACGGACGCCGAGCGGCCCGGGCCCTGCTCGGGCTGCCGCCGGACCGGTTGACGGTGGCGGCGTTCGGGGGGTCGCTGGGGGCACGGCACCTCAACCGGGTCGTCGACGACCTGGCCGTCCGGTGGAAGGACCGGGACGACCGGAGCATCTATCACATCGTGGGCCGGAGGGACTGGGACGAGCGCAACGACGACGGCCCCGGCCCCGGCCTCCGGGTGGCCCGTGTCCCCTACGAGGAGCGGATGGCCGCCGTGTACGCCGCCGCCGACGTGGTGGTGTGCCGGGCCGGTGCCATGACCGTGGCGGAGCTGGCCGTGTCCGGGGTCCCCTCGGTCCTCGTGCCGCTCCCCGGGGCACCGGGAGACCACCAGACGGCCAACGCCCGGGTTCTGGAGCGGGCCGGGGCGGCCGTGGTGGTGGCCGACGGTGCCCTCGACGCCGGGGTCCTGGACGAGGTGCTCGACGGGCTCCTGGCCGACCCGGCCCGCCTCCTCGCCATGGGGCATGCCGCCCTGGGGGTGGGTCGACGCGACGCCGCCGCCGCCGGGGCGGCCGTGGTCGAGGCCAATGCGCGGCCCCGCCGCCGCGGAGCCGGCACGTGAACGGCGCTTCGGCCGGGGGCCTGGGCGATCCGGCCGGTCTCGGCACGGTCCACGTGGTGGGGATCGGTGGCGCCGGCATGAGCGCCATCGCCACCGCCCTCCACGCCATGGGACATACGGTGACCGGGAGCGATCTCCGGGCCTCGGGGATCACCGATCGGCTGTCCCGGGGAGGGATCCACGTCGAGATCGGCCACCGGGCCGACAACCTGGGCGCGGCCGAGCTGGTCACGGTGTCGTCGGCCGTCGCCGAGTCCAATCCCGAGGTGGTCGAGGCCAGGCGCCGGGGCCTCCCCGTCCTGGCCCGGTCGGAGGCCCTGGCCGCCATCGCCTCGCTCCGCCGGTGCATCGCCGTGGCCGGCACCCACGGCAAGACCACCACCGCCTCGATGCTGGCACTGCTCCTGGTCGAGGCCGGGGTGCGCCCTTCGTTCCTGATCGGCGGCGACGTGAACGAGATCGGCACCAATGCGGTGTGGGACGAGGGCGAGTGGCTGGTGGTCGAGGCGGACGAGAGCGACGGGACCTTTCTGGCCCTGGTGCCCGACATCGCCGTGGTCACCAACGTCGAGGCCGACCACCTCGACCACTACGGGACCTTCGCCGCCGTCAGGTCGGCGTTCGAGCAGTTCGTGTCCACCGCCCTCCATCACCGGGTGGTCGGTGCCGACGACCCGGTGGCCGCCGACATCGGCAGAGCGACCGGGGCCGACCTGGTCGGCAGCGGGCCGGACAGCACCTATCGCATGGTCGACCTGGTCCTGGCCCGGAGCTCGGTCTCCTTCGGGCTGGTCGGCCCCGACGGGGTGGGACTCGGCCGCCTGGAGGTGCCGGTGCCCGGTCTCCACAACGCCAAGAACGCCGCCGTGGCGACGGTGGCGGCACTGGCGGCCGGGGTGCCCTTCGAAGCGGCCACCCGGGCCCTGGCCCGGTTCGCCGGGGTGGCCCGGCGCTTCGAGTTCAGGGGGACGGTCAACGGTGTGACCTTCGTCGACGACTACGCCCATCTTCCGAGCGAGGTCCGGGCGGCGCTGGCGGCGGCCCGGAACGGGGACTGGCGGCGGGTGGTGGCCGTGTTCCAGCCCCACCGGTACACCCGCACGGCCGAGCTGGGGGAGGAGTTCGGCGCCGCGTTCGGAGAGGCCGACCTGACCATCGTCACCGACGTCTACGGTGCAGGCGAGGCGCCGGTCCCCGGGGTGTCGGGCCAGCTGGTGGCCGATGCCGTGCACCGGGCGTTCCCGGACATGCCGGTGCTCTACGTGGCCGGCCGGACCGATCTCCGCCGGACGGTGCGGGACATCCTGGAAGAAGGCGACCTGTGCTGCACCCTGGGGGCGGGCGACCTGACCTCGCTCCCGGACGAGCTCATGGCCGACCCGGGCTGGTGAGCAGCCCGTTGAGCACCCTCTCGGACGACCTGGCCACCCTGGACCGGGCCCTCGGGCCCCGGGCCCGCCGCCACCAGCCGCTCGGTGCCGCCACCACCTACCGGGTGGGGGGTCCGGCCGCGCTGTGGTGCGAGCCCGACGACGAGGAGGACCTGATGGCGGTGGCCGCCGCCCTGGCCGGCCTGGACGTCCCGGTGCTGGTGCTCGGTCGGGGGTCGAACCTCCTGGTCGCCGACGAGGGCTTTCCGGGGCTGGTCCTCACCCTGGGCCGTGGCTTCGAGACGCTGGCCATCGAGGGCGTGGACGTCCGGGCCGGCGCCGCGCTCAGCCTTCCCGTCCTGGCCCGCCGGACGGCGGCCGCCGGGCTCCACGGCCTCGAGTGGGCGGTGGGCGTGCCCGGCTCGGTGGGCGGCGCCATCCGCATGAACGCCGGCGGCCACGGCTCGGACACCGCGGCCACCCTGACCGGCTTCCGCTGGGTCGATCTGGCCACGGCCTCGGTGCACGAAGCCGGTCCCGGACGGCTCGGGTTCGCCTACCGCCACACCGAATTGGCTCCCACCGAGGTGGTGGTGGCCGGCCGGCACCGGCTGGTGCCCGGGGACGCCGCCGAGGGGAAGGCCACCATCGACGAGATCGTCCGGTGGCGTCGGGCCAACCAGCCCGGGGGGAGCAACGCCGGGTCGGTGTTCACCAATCCGCCCGGGGACTCGGCGGGTCGGCTGATCGACGCGTGCGGCCTGAAGGGATTCCGGCTGGGGACGGCGGAGGTGTCGCCCAAGCACGCCAACTTCATCCAGGCCGACCCGGGCGGGTCCGCCACCGATGTGGTGCGCCTGATCGACGCCGTGCGGGACAAGGTGGCCGCCGACACGGGAGTGGTGCTGGTGACCGAGGTGCGCATGGTCGGGTTCGATCAGCGGACGGAGGGCCCGCCATGACCTCCACCACCGACTCCCCGGTCACCGACCCGCCTTCGATCGATCCCCGCATCCACGAGCGCCGGGTGGCCATCCGCCGGGACCAGGGCCGACGCCGGCTCCGATGGGCGGTCGGGCTGGCGACGGCCGCCGCCGTGGTGATCGGCGGATGGGGCCTGCTGCATACCGGGCCGTTCGACGCCAGGGTGGTCACTGTCACCGGCGCCCACCCCCACACGAGCGGAGCCGCCATCGTCGCCGCCGCCGGGCTCGGGGGGCACCCCCCCCTGGTCAGCGTGGATCCGGGGACGGTGGCGGCCCGGGTCGAGGCCCTCCCGTTCATCGCCACCGCCCAGGTGGGGCGGCACTGGCCCGACGGCCTGACCATCGCCGTGACCGAGCGGGTCCCGTCGCTGACGATGGCCGGTCCCGGCACGTCGTGGTCGATACTCGACGGGTCGGGGCGGACCCTCGAGGTCGTGCCTAGCCGCCCGGTCGGAGTCATGGACCTGGTGGTGCACGGGGCGACCGGGGTCCTGGCCCCCCCGCCGGTGGGCCACACGCTGCCGGCCGCCGCCCGCCCCGGGCTGGCCGTGGTCAGGACCGTGCCCTTGGCGTTCTCCGCCCAGGTGGTGTCGGTGACGGCCTCCCCCGACGGGACCCTGGCGCTGGCCCTCAATTCGGGGATCACCGTCCGGCTGGGCACCCTGACCGACATGGTGGCCAAGTACGAGGACGTCGCCGCCGTCATCGCCCACGGGTCCCTTCAGGGCGCAACCGTCATCGACGTGTCGGTCCCCCAGTCCCCGGCGGTCAGCTGACGAACCGGGCCGGTGGCCGCCGTACGGGCCCGTCGGGTGACCTCCGCCGGGCCGATCCGGGGGCCGGTCGGGGGCCGATCGGCGCCTCATCCTGGGCTGATACTGCTTGACCAGGTACTCTCAGTGCTTGACCAGGTACTCGGCTGACCGTATCGTGGTCGGCAACTCGTAGGTTGGAACGGTTTCAACCTTTGGTCGAGGGTAAGGGATTCCATGACCGTTCCGGCGCAGAACAACTATTTCGCCGTCATCAAGGTGGTCGGTGTTGGCGGTGGCGGTGTCAATGCCGTCAACCGGATGATCGAGGCCGGTCTGCGCGGCGTGGAGTTCATCGCCACCAACACGGATGCACAAGCACTGCTGATGAGCGATGCCGACCTGAAGCTGGACATCGGCCGGCAGCTCACCAGGGGACTGGGGGCCGGCAGCGATCCCGAGGTGGGCCGACTGGCCGCCGAGGAGCACCGTTCGGAGATCGAGGAGGCGCTGAAAGGCGCCGACATGGTCTTCATCACCGCCGGCAAGGGCGGGGGAACCGGCACCGGTGCTGCGCCCGTGGTGGCCGAGATCGCCAAGTCGCTCGGCGCCCTCACCATCGGCGTGGTCACCCGGCCGTTCACCTTCGAGGGCCGGCGCCGGTCGGTCCAGGCCGAGGCTGGGATCCAGAACCTGAAGGAGAAGGTCGACACGCTGATCATCATCCCGAACGACCGGCTGCTCACCGTGTCGAACGAGAAGACCTCGATGGTCAACGCCTTCAAGATGGCCGACGAAGTGCTGATGCAGGGCGTGCAGGGCATCACCAGCCTGATCACCGTGCCCGGTCTCATCAACACCGACTTCGCCGACGTCAAGATGATCATGAGCAACGCCGGAACCGCCATCATGGGGATCGGCTCGGCCACCGGTGAGGGCCGGTCGGTCAACGCGGCCCGGGCCGCCATCACCAGCCCGTTGCTGGAAGCCTCCATCGAGGGCGCCCGCGGGATCCTGCTCAACATCGCCGGTGGCCCCGATCTGGGCCTGTTCGAGGTGAACGAGGCCGCCGAGATCATCCACGGCGTGGCCCATCCCGACGCCAACATCATCTTCGGCAGCGTGATCGACGAGTCCATGGGCGAAGAGGTACGGGTGACGGTCATCGCCGCCGGCTTCGAGCGGTGGGAGGCCCAGGGGCGGGGTGCGTCGGCCCCGGTCGAGTCCGCCGGAGGTGGGGGGAACCACAGCCGGGTCCTGGGCTCCGAGTCGGCCCACGAGGACATCTTCGCCACACCGACGGACGACGAGCTCGATCTGGGCGACGACGACTTCGACGTCCCCTCGTTCCTGCGCTGACCGGACCGGGCCGCCGCTCCACGGTCGTCCCCGTCGTGGGGTCGGTGGTGGCGGCATGGAGCGATGCGTCGGCCGGAGACCTCCGGCCGCTCGGCACCGACGACGGCACCGGCGGTGACAGCGCGCTCGGTCGTTGGGCGCTCGAGGTCACCGACACCGGCGGTAGCGGTCCGTTGCGGGAGGTCCACTGGGTCGAGCAGGTGCACGGGGCCTCCGTCGTCACGGTCCTGGCCCCCGCCACGGGTGGTGACCAGAGGATGCCGGCGGTGCGGCAGGGTCCGGCCGACGCGCTCGTCTCGTCGGCCCCGTCGGTGGCGCTGGCCGTCCTGACCGCGGACTGTGCCTCGGTGGCGCTGGGCAGCGTGCAGGGGGTGTTCGCCGCCGTCCACTGCGGCTGGCGGGGTCTGATCGAGGGCGTGCTCGGAGAGGCGGTCGACGCCATGCGCGCCCTCGGGGCCGTCGATGTGGTCGGCGCACGGGGACCCTGCATCCACGCCGGCTGCTACGAGTTCTCCGAACCAGACCTGGCCGCCGTCCGGGCCGTGGTGGGGGAGGGCGCCGTCGGGCGCACGGCCGGCGGGCATCCGGCGTTGGACCTCCCGGCCGCGGTGACGGCGGCGTTGGCGGCCAGCGACGTCATCGAGACGGAGGGCGTCGACGCCTGTACCGCCTGCCAGGGCCATTACTTCTCCCACCGGGCACGGCGGGACCGCGGCAGGCAGGCGCTGGTGGTGTGGTCGGCCCCGCCCGGTGTCGGGGCTCTCGGCCCCGGCCGTGGACCGGACGCCCCGGGTGGGACCGCCGGTGAGGGGCGATGAGCGCCACCTTCGCCCGGCTGGGATTCGAAGAACGCGTCGCCGAGGTCCGCCAACGCGTCGACGCCGCCTCCGGCGTCGCCTCCTCGGTCCGGATCGTCGCCGTGACCAAGGGGTTCGGCGTCGATGCCGTCGAGGCCGCCCTCGCCGAGGGGCTGACCGACATCGGGGAGAACTACGCCGACGAGCTGGTGGACAAGGCCGCCGATCTGGACGCCGCGGGGTCACCCCCGGCTCCGTCGGGGGGGCCGGGCGTGCAGGTCGCCCCGACGCCGATCTGGCACTACCTCGGAGCGGTGCAGCGCAACAAGGTCCCGAGGCTGGCCCCGGTGGCGTCATGGTGGCAGGGGGTCAGCCGCGTGGAGGAGGGACGGGCCATCGCCCGGCGCCGACCCGGGGCGACCGTCCTCGTCCAGGTGGACGTGGCGGGGATTCCCGGCCGCGGGGGCTGCCCCCCCGACAGCGTCGGCGAACTGGTGGGCGTCCTCCGCCAGGAGGACATCGAAGTCGCCGGGCTCATGACGGTCGGTCCGCCGGGGCCGCCCGAGCAGGCTCGGCCCGGCTTCGCGCTCGTGGCGCGTCTTGCCGACTCCCTGCAGCTTCCGGTGCGTTCGATGGGGATGAGCGACGACTTCGAGGTGGCCGTGGCCGAGGGCTCGACCATGGTCCGCCTGGGCCGTGCGCTGTTCGGCGCCCGGCCCCCCCGCCGCTGACCACCGTGACCCCCCGGGGCCCTTCCACCGGCAGGTCAAGCCACGCACTACGCTGTCCCGAGGAGGAAAAATGGCTGCTTCGTTCATGAAAAAGACCATGGCCTATCTGGGTCTCGTCGACGACGACTACGACGACTACGACGACTACGAGTCGCGGTCACCGGCCCCCGTCGGACGGGCGGGTCAGCGGACGTCGGGAGCCCCTGACGAGGTCGACGAGCCGACGACGGCCATTCCCAGCCCGAGGATCCGGACCCTGACGAGGGACGAGACCGCCGGCACGGCGGTGGCCGCGGCGCCAACCTCGCTCGGCCCGCGCGGGCCCCTCGGATCACCCTCGGTCCGGCCCATCACCCAGGAGTCGACCAGCGCTCGGGTGCACATCGTGGCCCCGGGCCGGTTCGCCGACGCACAGGAGATCGCCAACCGACTGATGAACAACCAGCCGGTCATCGTCAACATGCAGAGTGCCGACCGCGACCTCCAGCGGCGGATGATCGACTTCTGCAGCGGTGTGACCTACGCCCTGTCGGGCGGCATGGAGCGGGTGGCCGACGAGGTCTTCCTCCTCACGCCGTCTAACGTGAAGGTCTCCGACGAGGAGCGCCAGCGCCTCGCCGACCGCGGCCTGGTCAACCCCTGAGCCGAGGCGTTCGCCTGGCTGCCACGGAAGGGGAATTGAGTCGACATGACGGTGATCGTTGATGTGCTCTACCTCTTCCTGCTGGTGCTGTTCGCCTACTCCATCCTGAGCTGGGTGACCGCCTCGGGGCGCCTGGCCTACGACTCGCCGGTGCACAAGATCCAACACGTGCTGTCGGCCATCTGCGAGCCGGTCCTGCGGCCGGTCCGGCGCATCATCCCGCCGGTGCGGGTGGGCGGGGTCGGCCTGGACCTGTCGGTCCTGATCGTCTTCCTGGTCGTGTCGGCCATCCTGATCCCGCTGTTCTCCTGAGCCGCCCGGACCCGAGCTCCCGCTGCCCACCCCCGCTCCCGGCCCCACCCCCGTCGCCGGCCCCACCGGCACAACCGACTCCGCCCGTCGCCGGCCCCACCGGCACAACCGACTCCGCCCGTCGCCGGGGTCCACCGGCTCCCCGGCACCGGCCTCCCGGGGAGCCGTCCGAGACCGCCCCGGCGTCCGCCGGGGACCACCCCGGGCTTCCGTCGGTCGACGATGGCGGGATCCCGGTCTGCCCGGCCCGGATTCGGCAAAAGAATCCATGGATACCCTGGACGGCACCGCTAGCATGGGCCGCATGGATGCCTCTCAGTCAGCACTTGATTCTCTTCGAACCGTTGAGTTCCGCGAGACGCTCAAGGGATATCACCGGGACGATGTCGACGAGTACCTCGAGAAGGCCGCAGTCGAGGCCGAGGGCCTGCAGGAGCAGCTGCGCCAGAGTGGTGAGCGGCTCCGCCAGGCGGCCGAGCGCATCGCCCAGTTGGAGTCCGCCCTCGAGCACCGACCCGAACCGGTCGCCGCCGAGCCGGCACCGCCCGACGACACCCTGCAGCGGACGCTCCTGCTGGCCCAGAAGTTCGTCGACGAGACCAAGGCGGAGTCGGAGGCCGAGGCGGCGCGCATCGTGGCCGAGGCCGACGCCAAGGCCCGCCTGGTGACCGAGCAGGCCCAGACGGCGGCCTCCCGGGCGGCCTCCGAGTCGGAGCAGCGCCTGCGGGAGGAGATCGGCCGCCTGGAGGGGACACGGTCGAAGTTGGCCCACGACGTCGAAACGATGACCAGGCACCTCGAGAGCGAGCGCAGCCGCCTACGCGACGCGCTGAGCGAGATCCTCCGGTGGGTCGACGAGAACGTGCAACCCGAGCCACGGGGCCAGGCGACCCCCGGGGTCGGCGGCAACGGCCCCGCCCCCGCACCGCCAGCTGCGGCCCAGCCAGCTCCGGCACCGGGCGGTGGCCGTCCGGTGGCATCGGCACCCCAGGTGGCCCCGGCCCCGGCCCCACAGAACAGCGGCACCGGCCCCACGGGCGAGATGACCCAGGTCCGACCGGCCGGGGCGACGGCCACGACCCAGCCCGTCGACGCCAACGCGCCACTGCCGCTGTAACCGACCCCTGGGGCCGGCCCGCCGCTCCCCGGGCGGCCATCCGCTCGACGGGTGACGTCATACCGGTATGGTCCTGGGGCGGGTTCCACGCTTCGGATTGCTGCAGTCGGCCGGGCACGGTATCGTCACCCGCCCGCTTGATGTGGCGATGGTCCTGTTCCACCTGGTCCGAGCGGTCGCGTCCTCGGGGCCGAGCGAACCATGAAGGAGGTCGATGTGACAGCAGCGAAGAAGGCGGCGGCTCCCGCGCCGAAGAAGGCTGCGACGGCGAAGAAGGCCGCTCCTGCCCCCAAGGTGGCGACGAAGGTCACGACGGCGTCGAAGAAGACCTCCACGTCGAAGAAGTCCGCCCCGGCCAAGAAGTCACCGGCCACGACCAAGAAGGCGGCCACCGTGGCCAAACCCCGGCCACAGGCCACGAAGTCTCCGACGGCGGCCAAACCGGCCACGTCGCCCAAGAAGACCGCCGCCGCCGGCCGGGCGAGTGCGCCGGCACCGAAGAAGGCGGCCGCCAAACCCGCCCCGGCCAAGAAGGCGGCCGTCGCCCCGAAGAAGGCCGAGCCGCCCAAGGCGCCGGCCGCTCCCCGGAAGCCGACGGTGGGGCCGTATGCCAAAGAGCCGAAATTCCTCGACGAGCAGCGGGCACTCCTGCTCGAGGAGCGCGGGATCTACGACGGCCAGGCCCACGACCTCCGAGCCGAGGCCGACTCGCTGGCGCTCGAGCGGGAGCCCGGCGACGTGCAGTTCGACGAGGAGTCCGGCGAGGGCGGGACGGTGACGGTCGACCGTGAACGGAACCTCGCCCTCTCGGCTCAGGCTTCCGCTGCCGTGGAGGAGATCGACGATGCGTTCCGCAAGATCGACCGCAAGACCTACGGCGCCTGCGAGCGCTGCCATCAGCCCATTCCCAAGGCGCGACTGCGTGCCCTCCCCTTCGCCCGGCTGTGCGTGGCATGCAAGAGCGGTGGCCTGTCACGACGCTGACCGGTGAGCCCGCCGTGGTGACGGACCACCGGGCATCCGGCGTGCGGCAGCTGGTGATCGCCGGCTCCGTCACCGTGGCGGTGGTGGCGGTCGACCAGCTGACCAAGTGGTGGGCGATCACCCGGCTGACCGACGGTCCCGTCCACGTGATCGGGCGCCTCGACTTCGAGCTGTCGAGGAACACCGGATCGGCCTTCAGCCTGTTCCAGGGCCAAGAGGCCGTCCTGGTGGGTGTGGCCGTGGTGCTGGTGGCGGTCCTGGCCGTCCTGGTGTGGCGTTCCACCTCGACGAGCAGGGCGGCCATCTTGGGTCTCGTGCTGGGTGGGGCACTCGGCAATCTCTCCGATCGGATCTTCCGTGGGGACCACGGTGCGGTGGTCGACTTCGTGGCCCTCCACTTCTGGCCGACGTTCAATGTGGCGGACGCCGCCATCACCATCGGATGTGTCCTGCTCGTGGTGTCACTGTTGCGGGCGCCGCGGTCACCGTGACGGCACTGGTGGTCACCGTACCCTCGTCGCTGGACGGCGTGCGGGTCGACAAGGCGGTCGCCCTCGTGGCCGACGTGTCCCGGTCGACGGTCAACTCGATGATCGACGAGGGCCGGATCGCCGTGGACGGATCGCCGGTCCGGAGCCGGAGCGCGGTGCTCCATCTCGGACAGGTCCTGTCCATCGAAGCGAGCGAGGAGGTTCCCCACCGTGGCCCGGAACCGGACCCCTCGGTCGCGTTCACGGTCGTCCATGTCGACGCCGACGTCATCGTGGTGGACAAACCCGCCGGCCTGGTCGTCCACCCGGGGGCCGGTCACCGCAGTGGGACACTCGTCCACGGGCTGTTGGCCAGGTATCCGGAACTGTCGTCTGTGGCCGCCGCCGTGGGTGCAGACCCCGATCGGCCCGGCATCGTCCACCGGCTCGACCGGGGCACCTCGGGCCTGATGGTCGTGGCCCGGAGTCCTGACGCCTACCGGTCCCTGGTGGCCCAGCTCGGATCCCGCCAGGTTCGCCGTCACTACCGGGCGCTGGTCCTCGGAGCCGTCGAGGGTGCATCCGGCGTGGTCGACGCGCCCATCGGGCGCTCGGTGAGCTCACCGACCCGGATGGCCGTGTCGCGGCGGGGCAAGGAGGCACGCACCACGTATCGGGTCGAGGAGCGCTTCACCGAGCCGGCTCCCACCTCGTTGCTGGTGGCCACGCTCGAGACCGGCCGGACCCACCAGATCAGGGTCCACCTGTCGGCCATCGGCCACCCGGTGGTGGGGGACGAGACCTACGCCCGTGGTCGTTCCCTGCCCGGAGCGACCGTCGAGCGGCCGTTCCTCCACGCCTTCTCCTTGGGATTCGACCACCCCCGCACGGGGGAGGCGGTGTCATGGAGCTCGGAACTCCCCACTGACCTTGGCGACCAGTTGGCGTTGTTGGGGGAGTGACGGGCGATCGGCGGGCGATCTCCCGACCGCTCCGTCCGACCGGTTTCCCGGCCCGACAATCCCGCCGTGTCCTGCCCCGGGATTGAAATGGCCCGGGGAGGCCCGGGCCCAACGGGCGCCGGGCCGGGGCCCGTAGGGCTCAGGCAGCTTCGTGGGCGGCCTCGAGCATCTGGCTGTCTCCCAGGACCTCGAGGGCCTCGGCTTCGGCCTGACGCACCTTGCGTACGCCGATCCCGAGCCGTTCTGCGGTCGTCTGGAGTGACGCCGGATCGCTTCCGTCGAAGCCGAACCGGTGACGGATCACCTGGCGCTGAAGGTCGCTCAACCGGTCCACGGCCTGGCGGACCAGGTCGAGGGTGAGCTCGGAGGTGACATCGTCCTCGAAGTCGCTGAGGTCGGTGGACACCAGATCCCCGAGCGTGGCCGTCGAGTCGGCGGCGGCGGGCTGGTCGAGACTGGCGACCACCCGTGCCACCTGGGCCAGGTCCGACCGGACCTCGGCGGTGGTGTTGGTGGCGTTGTCCATCTCGTCGTCGGTGGGTGGCCGCTGGTATTGGTGGGTCAGTTCCCACATCGCCGCATCCACCTGCTGATTCCGTTCGGCCACCTCCATGGGAAGCCTGATGGTCCGGCCGTGCTGCTGCACGGCGCGCTGCAGGGCCTGGCGGATCCACCAGGTTGCATAGGTGGAGAACCGGAAGCCCCGCTCCCAGTCGAACTTGTCGACGGCCCTCATCAGGCCAAAGGTCCCCTCCTGGATGAGGTCCGGCAGATCGACCCCTCGGTCCTGATACCGGCGGGCCCAGTGGACGACCAGGCGCAGGTTGGCCGCCACCATTTCGCGTCGGGCGGCATCGTCGCCGGCAGCGACCCTCTTGGCCAACTCGGTCTGGGCCTCGTGGTCGGGAAGCGGATGGTGGTCGAGGTCCCGTAGGAACAGGCCGAGGCTGTCGGCGTCGGCACTGCGGTTGCGAACCTGGCTCCGGGCTCCTGTGGGCGCCTTCGGCGTCCGCCCGGACGCGGCCCTCCCGGCGGCGGCCGCAATGGTTGCGGGCCGACTCGGCTCTGAAGTGGCCGTTGTCTTGCTTTTTCTACTCAACGTGCGGGTCGTCATCCCTCTCCTCATTCATCGTCACAGGGTCGACAGGACCTTTAACGCCTGATCCGGCTGCAACATTCCATCCTTGTGATTCCCTCGGGCCGCCCCGGTGGTGGGCTGCGGGCGAGGTTTGCGCAGTAGGTGTTCGGAGTGATCGGCTGGACGGATGTCCAGATCCGGCCATCTGTGCCTACTGATCCGCCACGGGGAGACCGAATGGAGCCTCAGCAGCCGCCACACCGGTCGCACCGACCTCCCGCTCCTGCCCGCCGGGGAGGCCCAGGCCCGGGCCCTGCGCCCGAAGCTGGCCACCTACGAGCTGGCCGCCGTCCTGGTCAGCCCGCTCCGACGCGCCCGGGAGACGTGCGACCTGGCCGGGCTGGGGGCCGGCGCCCAGATAGACCCTGACCTGGCCGAATGGGACTACGGCTCCTACGAGGGCCTCACCACGGCCCATATCCGGGAGGACCGTCCGGGGTGGGAGCTGTTCGAAGACGGAGCGCCCGGAGGCGAGACCGCGGCCGACGTGGGCGTGCGGGTCGACCGGGTGATCGAGCGGGTTCGGGCCGTCGACGGTGTCGTGGCGTGCGTGGCCCACTCCCACGTACTGCGGGTCCTGGCCGCCCGGTGGATCGATCTGGATCCTGGTGGTGGCCGGCTGTTCGTCCTGGGACCGGCCGGGCTCAGCGAGCTCGGGTGGGAGCGGGAGCAGCCGGTGGTGACGAGGTGGAACCTGGAGTGAGCGTCCGGCCGACCGCCGGCACCCCGACCGGCTCTCCGCTCAGCCGCCGGCGGTGGGCTGCCGGTCGACCGGACGGCTCGGCTCGAGCGACTCGGGCGGGAACAGCCGCCGGGGGCCTGTCCACCGGGCCGGGGGTGCGTTGAGCCGGGATGCCAGCGCATAGGCCACCGCCTCGTAGTTGACCCGCCATCCCCGAAAGTGTGGCCATGCCTCGTCGATGGTGCGGGAGGTGGGGTAGCCGGCGTCGGCCAGATGGGCGCAGGCCGAGGTGAATTCAGGCTCGGGCAGGTCGATCGGGTCGTCGGGGCTGGGGTCGGGATCGAAGGGGATCCGGGTGGCCTGGGCGATGTCCCTCAGGCAGTTGAAACCCATCCGGATCATCAGCCGTGCTTCCACGGGAGCACCGTCGGGGTCGATGGCGAGGGTGATGGCGGCAGCATCCATGACCGCGATCAGGCTGACCACCCACGAGTTCTGTGGACGGGGTGAGCGGAGGAAGAGCAGCGAGGGGTAGCTGGTATGGCTCTCTGCGACGTCGGCGGCCCACCGCTCCCATTCGGCGAACAGTCCCGGGAGGTTGTCGACCAGGCCGACCAACTGGTGACGGATCAGCAGCTCGGGCCCCCACGCCGGGGCGCCGGCGCGGCTCTCGAGCAGTGTGACCAACGTCTCGCGGCGGTTGTAGGCGCTGTAGAGGGTGGGGAGGTAGGCGATCTGGAGGGCCACCAGGACCAGGCCGGTGCCGGCGGCGATGAAGTCGACGAACTGCGAACCCGTCTGATGGCTGAGGGCAAACCCGAGCGTGAACACCGAAGAGCCCGCCTCGGCGAACGACTGGTGCAGAGTGCCCGAATCGATGCCCCAGTTGACCAGGGTGAACCCGATGACGGTGACGCCGAGCCAGCCCACCAGGAGGGCGATCAGGGCCACCGGCTCACTGATGGCCAGGATCCGGTCCTTGGTCGGGTAGTCCCGTGCCAGCGAGGCCAGCCGGCTGAACAGGGCCCGGACCATCCGCATCGGCGAGGTCACCAGGCCGGAGCCCGACCGTGGCACGATCAGCACCAGGACCACCCCGGCGGCGTTGGCGACGAGGACGGCGATGCCGACCAGGGCGACGATGACTCGGGCGGCGTTCACGCCGGTGCCGTGGGATCGACGGGACGCAGTGGGACGTTCAGCCGGCGGTCTGGCGCAGCGCCGGCGCCCGGCCCTGGGCCCGCGCCACCATGTCGGCCAGGTTGTAGGAGTCGAGGTGGCTACGCATGTGCTCCCCCAGGTCGGCCCAGACGGTCAACAGCACGCACTGCCCCTCGTGGTCGCAGGCCCCGTTCTCGTGGGGGAGGCCGAAGTCACCGGCGACGATCGGCCCGTCGACGGCCGACACGATCTGGGACAGGGTGATGTCCTCGGGGGCCCGTGCCAACACGTAGCCTCCGCCGACGCCCCGCTTCGACCGGACCAGGCCCGCACCTTTCAGGGCCAGGAGGATCTGTTCGAGATAGGGCTGGGGGAGACCGGTCCGCTCGGCGATGTCCCGCACCGCGGTAGGCCCGTCTCCGTCAGTATGGAGCGCCAGGGACAAGAGCGCCCTGCTGGCGTAGTCACCACGCGTCGAAACCTTCACGAGCCCATGCTATTGCTTCCGGCGGCTCGAGGGACTCGATGGCGGCGCCCGGAGACCGTGCCCGCCGGGGGACAGGCACGGGTGAGGCTCAGCGTCCCCCCAGCCTTCCGGCCGCCAGGTCCTCGGCCATCGCCCATCCGAACACCACCAGGCGGCCACCGGTCGCGGGATCGACCCCGTCGAAGAATCCGCAGATCTCGGTGGGTGCGCTGGACTTGGGGCTGAGGAAGTCGAATCCGCCGGCCTCGCACCCGTCGCCGCTGACCACGAAGGACCGGTCGTCGATCCGGCCATCGGCGCCGAAGCGCTTGGCCAACCGCCGTCCCCAGGCGCGCTCCTCACCGGTCGCCTTGTGGTCCGGGCCCGGCACCACGTCGGTCAACCCGGCGAAGGCCCGGAAGCCCTCGGCCGCCAGCAGCCGGGTGCCCACGAGCACATCCTCGTCCGGAAAGGCCAACAGGGCCCGACGGTACTTGTCGCCCATCATGGCCCGGAGCACCGTCTCGGCCCGGGACGTCCGGTCCACGGTGGCCAGACCGATCAGCAACGACGGCGTGCCACCGATCCGTTCGAGGGTCGAAAAGGAGTAGCCCCGTAGTTTGGCTCCTTCGCGAGCACGGGTGACGAGCACCCACTCCTCCCGCTGTTTGGACAGGAACCCGATGTCGAATCGGGGTTCCCGCTCAGCGCACAGATCGGCCATTTCGGCCAACTCGGCATCGCTGATCGATGTGCAGTCCTTGGTCTCCACCTGGATGGACATATGCCGTTCCGTACTCCTCGGTCTCCATGCGGCGTCAGCCGACGGCTCCCGTCCGGTTGGCCAGGAACACCCCCTTGGTCCACCCCGCCACGTGGGCGAAAGCGGATGTGGCGGGCCTCCACGCCAGGAGCCGTGCATTGATTTTACGGGATTTGGAGCGCCGTGTCGTATCCGGGTCCGGATTCGGCCCCGATCAACCGGGCGATCGGGGCCAAACAAGGCTGTGACCGGCGACGATGGAGTGCGCTCACCCCGAGATGACGTTGGGCCCGAGGAGGACCCGCAGCTCACCGATCAGGCCGCGGGTGCTGTCGACGTTGAATTCGGAGGGGAGGCGGAGCACCTTCTCGCCGACGTGGAGGAAGACCGGCGAGTCGCCGGGGTGTTCGGCCAGCAGCCGCTTCAGGCTCTCGACCGCACGGTCGGTGAGGGCGTGCAGGGGGAGGGTCACGTGCAGGTCGGTGCTGCCGCTGACGACCAGTTCGGGCCGGTGGACCTCCATGCAGACCAGCTTCAGCCGATCGTCCCGGAGGTCCACCCGTCCCTTCAGGATCACGATGACGTCGTCGTCGAGCAGGGCGCCGTAGTCAGCCATCGACTTGGGGAAGACGAACACCTCGACCGACGCGTTGAGGTCCTCCAGGACGAACGTCGCCATGAGGTCGCCCTTTTTGGTGTAGCGACGGTTCAGCTCGGTCACGACGCCGCCGACCGTCCGGATCTGGCCTTCGCCGCCGTACCCCCCGGTCCCGGCCCCGGCCGCCGCCGCCTCGGGATCGATGTCGCGCAGCTCGGCGAGGGTGCAGTCGGTCAGCCGGGACAGCGAACCCTCGAGTCCCATCAGCGGGTGGTCGCTGATGTACAGGCCGAGCATCTCCTTCTCGAACGCCAGGCGCTGGGATTTGTCGAATTCCGTGTCGGGGATGGGGATCCGGGTGTCCCCGAAGCCCATGGTCTGGCCGTCGGTCTCCGTCTCGAGGCTGGCGAACAAGGAGACCACCCCGGCGTCGTGCTCGCGCCGCCGCTCGAGGGTCCGGTCGACGATCTCTTCGAACACGAGGCACAGGCCCCGGCGGGGGTGCCCGAGCGAGTCGAAGCCACCCGCCTTGACCAGCGACTCGATGGTCCGCTTGTTCAAGACCTGGGGGTCGACCCGTTGGCAGAAGTCGTAGAAGTCGGCGAAGGCCCCGCCGGACTCGCGTTCGGCCACGATCAGGCCCACCAGCCCCTCGCCCACATTGCGCACGGCGGACAGGCCGAAGGTGATGGCCCCGGGATGGTCGTCGCGGGTGCCCGGGGCGTCGGGCCGCCCGAGGGCCCGCTGGCCGGCGGAGAAGTCGGCCGCGAACTCCGACAGGGACCGGTTGACGTCGGGGACCAGGACCTCGATGCCCATGGACCGGCACTCGGCCAGGTAGATCGCCGTCTTGTCCTTGTTGTCCTTGACCGAGGTCAGCAGGCTGGCCAGGTACTCGACCGGGTAGTGGGCCTTGAGCCACGCCGTCTGGTAGGCGATGAACCCGTAGCCGTAGGCGTGGGACTTGTTGAAGGCGTAGTCGGCGAACGGCTCGATGATGTCGAACAGCGCGGTGCCGAGCGACTCCTCGTAGCCGGTGGTCACGCACCCGGCCACGAACTTCTCGCGCTCGGCCTGGATCAGGGCACGGATCTTCTTCCCGCACGCCTTGCGCAGGTTGTCCGCCTCGGCCAGGTCGTAGCCGGCGATCTTCTGGGCCACCCGCATGACCGACTCCTGGTAGATCATCAGCCCGTAGGTGTCCCCGAGGACCTCTTCGAGGTCGGGGTGGAGGTACGTGACCGCCTGCCGGCCGTTCTTCCGGTCGGCATAGTCGCGGTGCATGTTGGCGGCCATGGGCCCGGGGCGGTACAGGGCGACCAGTGCGGCGACGTCGTCGAAGGTGGTGGGGGCGAGGGAGCGCATCAACGAGCGCATCGGCCCGCCCTCGAGCTGGAAGACGCCCATGGAGTCGCCCTTGCACAGCATGGCGAAGGTGGCCGGGTCGTCGAGCGGGATGCCGTCGATGTCCGGCCTGGCGCCGGTGGACACCTCGATGAGGTCCAGTGAGCGCTCGATGACCGACAGGTTGCGCAGTCCGAGGAAGTCCATCTTCAACAGACCCAGGTCCTCGACGCCGTGCATCTCGTACTGGGTGACCACGGGAGCGTCGTCGGGGTTGTTCCCGTCGGGCTTCCGCTGGACGGGGACGTACTCGGTGAGCGGCTCGTCGGTGATGACCACCGCGGCGGCGTGGATGCCGTCCTGGCGGCGCAGGCCCTCGAGGCCCTTGGCCACGTCGATGACCCGCTGGGCCTCCGGGTCGGTGTCGTACATGGTCCGGAGCTCGCCGGCGGCGGCAAAGCCGTCCTCGTGTCCCTCGGTGCGCGTGAGGCAGGCGGCCAGGGGCGTGTCGCGGCCCATCAGGAGCGGGGGCATGGCCTTGGCGATCTTGTCGCCCACGATGTAGGGGTAGCCCAGCACCCGGGCGGCGTCGCGCACGGCCGCCCGGGCCTTGATGGTGGAGAAGGTGACGATCTGGGCCACGTGGTCCGACCCGTACCGGTCGGCGGCGTACTTGATCATGTCGCCCCGGTAGCGCTCGTCGAAGTCCATGTCGATGTCGGGCATCTGGATCCGGCCCGGATTGAGGAACCGCTCGAACAAGAGGTCGTAGCGGATGGGATCGAGGTCGACGATCTGCAGGCAGTAGGCCACGCAGCACCCGGCGGCCGACCCGCGGCCCGGACCCACGCGGATCCGCCGGGAGCGGGCGAAGCGGATCAGGTCCCACACCACGAGGAAGTACGCCGAGAAGCCCATGTCCCCGATCACGCCGAGCTCGTAGTCCAACCGGGTCAGGACCTCGGCCGGAATCGGGTGACCGTATCGCTCCTTGGCCCCTTCGATGCTCAGGTGGCGGAGGTAGGCGGCGGCCCGCTCCTCGTAGGTCTCCCCGGTGAACTCGTCGGGCACCGGGAAGCGGGGCAGGCTGGTCCGGCCGAAGTCGATCTCGACGTTGGCCCGCTCGGCGATGAGCAGTGTGTTGTCACAGGCCTCGGGCAGCTCCGCGAACAGGTGCCGCATCTCCGCAGCCGACTTGAGGTAGTGCTCCTCGCCCTCGAACTTGAAGCGCTTCGGGTCGTCGATGAGGGCCCCGGTCTGCACGCACAGCAGCGCGTCGTGGGCCACGTGGTCCTCGCGGTGGGTGTAATGGCTGTCGTTGGTGGCGAGCAGGGGGGCGCCTATCCGCCGGGCGATCTCCACCAGGGCCGGATTGGTCTTGTGCTGCTCGGGCAGTCCGTGGTCCTGCAGCTCGACGAAGAGGTTGTCCTTGCCGAAGATGTCCTGGAGGCGGGCGGCCAGGGCCTCGGCCTTGATCCGGTCGTCGGCGAGCAGCGCCTGGAGGACGACGCCGCCGAGGCATCCGGTGGTGGCGATGAGACCTCGGCCGTGGCGCTCGAGCAGCTCCCAGTCCACGCGGGGCTTGTAGTAGTACCCCTCCAGGTAGGCGGCCGACGACAACTTGAGCAGGTTGCGGTAGCCCTCGTTGCTCTCGGCGAGGAGCGTGAGGTGGTAGTACAGCTTCTCGCCGCCGCCGGTGTCGCCGCCGGTGTCGTCGACCTTGCCCTTGCGGACCGGGCGTTCGTGGCGGGACTCGCCGGCCATGTACGCCTCGGTCCCGATGACCGGGTTGATCCCGGCCGCCCGGCAGGCGGCGTAGAAGTCGAGGACCCCGTACATGTTGCCGTGGTCCGTGATGCCGAGGGCCGGCTGCCCGTCCTCGACCGCCGCCTGCACCAGATCCTTGACCCGGGCGGCACCGTCCAGCATGGAGAATTCCGTATGGGTGTGCAGGTGGGTGAAGGACCGTGTGGCCACCGGGCAGTTGCCTTCCTCGAAGTTCCTCGACGTACCGAGCGACGTTCTCCACAGGGTGTGGACGAGTTACAGCGGTGTCATTCCGACGATAGCGCAGGCGAGGGACCCGGCGCGACGGCGGTGCGACCGCCCTGGCCGGCCGCCTCGTAGGTCGGAGGCCGCCGGTGGATCAGAGGCCGCCGGTGGATCCGAGGCCGCCGGTGGATCAGAGGTAGGTGCCCGGACGGCCCGCGTCCGGTGGGGCCCCCTGGGGCAGGGTGCGCTGGCGCATCTCGTCGAGCTGGGCCCGGGCCGCCACCTGCTGGGCCACGAGTGTGGCCTGGATCCCGTGGAACAGTCCCTCCAGCCAGCCGACCAGCTGGGCGTGCGCCACCCGCAGCTCGGCGTCGGACGGGTTGGGCGAGTCGAACGGGATGGAGAGCCGGTCGAGCTCGGCGGCCAGATCGGGGGAGAGCCCCTCGGCCAGCTCTCGGATCGACTGCTCGTAGATCTCCTTGAGGCGGATACGGCTGGCGTCGTCGAGCGGGGCCTGGCGCACCTCTTCGAGCAGCTGTTTCACCATCGACCCGATCCGCAGCAGCTTGGCGGGCTTCTCGATCGACTCGCCGGCCGGCTCCTCGGCGCCCTGGTCGGCGCCCGCCGGCGTGCGCTCCTCGATGCCGTCGGTGGCGCCCACCGGCACGACGCCCCTGGCCTCGGTCCCGTCGACGACCTCGGGCCGCAGTGGTGCACGCTCGGCCGGTGTGGGTTCTTCGTCCATGATCAGATGTTGCCATCTCCGGCGAGGGCCACCAACGGCACCAGCATCTCGTCGGCGGTGAGCGAGCCGTGGCGGCTCTCGAGCCGGCTCTCGCCGGTGTCGGCCGGATCGATGAAGGCGGTCGGACCGTGGGGAAGCAGGGCCACGTCACCGAGGCGGGCCGCCAGGGCACCGGTCAGCGGGCCCCCGAATAGTCCCTCGTCGACCATCTGCTCCCTGGTCATGACCCACGTCGATGCCCCGTACCGCTCGGTGGCGGTGGCCACCAGATCCTCGGTCGCACCGGTGCGGGCGTGCAGCCAGCGGAACCGACCCTCGCCGGACAGGAACCGCACCGAGGACATGATCTCGGCGCCCAGGAGCTCGAGGCGGGAACCGACATCGATCTGCCCGTGGTCGGCGGTGACGACCAGGGCCGCACCGGCCGGCAACTCAGCCACCAGGTCCTCCACCATCCGGTCCACCGCCCGCAGCTCCGCGTCGTAGTGGATGCCGAGCCCGTTCCCGTGGGCCACCTTGTCGATACCGTCGTAGTAGGCGTACACCAGGGGTGCCCCGTCCCTCAGGAGCCTCCCCACCTCCACCGGGAGCGACGAGGGGACCTTGTACCCGTGGAGGGGGCTGTCGCCGAGGTGGGCGGCGGTGAAGCCGGTGCTCCCGAAGTCGTCGCGTGACACCACCGGCACCGGATCGGCCGAGCCCGGAAAGGGCGGGTGCGGCTGGAAGACCCGGACGGGCTCGGACATCCTGACATCGCGGGAGAAGGCACTCCCCACCGTCCACCGCAGCACGTTGAGCACCTCGCCCCCCTGGGCCAGGCGGTAGCCGAGGACCCCGTGCGCACAAGGGGGAAGGCCGGTGGTGATGGAGGTCAGGGCGCAGGCGGTGGTGCTCGGCGCCACCGAGGTGATCGGGTGCTCGATGCCCTCGGCGGCCGACAGGGTGGGAGCCAGGCCCGTTCGGCTGCGCAGCTGCTGCCATCCCAGGCCGTCCACCACCAAGACGACGATCTGGCGGGCCCGCCGGGCCACCGCCGGGAGCCAGTCGGGCCCTGAGCCGTCAGGGGCCCGGGCCAGGAGCGCGGGGACGACGTTGGCGATGCAGGCGCCGCCGAAATCGGGCCGGACCTGGTGTGGAGTTCCCCCGGGTGCCACGGTCGGCGCCGGCGGTGGGGGTGCGGGGGAAACGGGCACAGGAGGTGACTGTAGGCGATGCCGGCGGCGGGACTGTAGGCGACGCCGACGGCGGTCAGCTTCGTGGGAGCAGGGCCCGCACCGTCTTGTAGCAGTGGCCGTCCCGAGGGGTGGTCACCGCGGCCACCAGGTAGTGGGGTTTGAACCCCAGTGCCGCCGACAGGTCCTTGCCCATCAGCCGGTCACGTCGTGCGACGTCGAGGGCGCGCTCGGCCCGCGGGTCCTCGACGGGCAGCCAGTTGTCGCTCCGCCCCCAACCGAAGCGCACCCAGACCGATCGGTCCCCGATCCGGCGGAACAGTACGGGGCCCTTGGTCGGGACGAGGAGGGCCAGTGACGGCCGGAACCCGCGGAACTCCCAGTACGGGGCGGATGCGCCCGGAAATCCGAGCACGTGGTCCTCGACCGGGGCGGCCAACCGATGGAGCAGGTGTCGCACCCTACGACCGTGGAGGGTGCCGAGGTGGCGGGGGAGGCCGGTGGCGCTGACCGCCTCGGGTTGGGCCAGGTCGTCGCGCTCGGGCTCGTCGGCCAGGTGGGCTTCGACCACGTCGAAGGGGGCCAGGTCCGGACCGTGGCCCTCGGGCCACTCCACCCGGACGCGGACGAGGGTGCCCGAGGCGAGGTCCACCCCGGTGGTGTCCTCGGTGTGGCAGGCCAGGACGAGGACGGTGAGCGTCGAACCCCCCGCCACCTCGATCTGCGGGCGGGCCTTGATGGAGCGGGCGATCTCCTGGGCCGTGCCGTTGCGGGGAGTGCGAGTCGAGCCCTTGCTCATCGGATCTCCTCGGTCAGTTGTGCGCTCAGTGCGTCGACGGCATCGACGGGCAGGCGGCAAGCGTAGTTGTGGCAGACGTAGGCCCGGTCGCCGTCCCGACCGGCCCACAGGGGCGACGCCGTCGGCTCCCCCCAGGCCAGGACGGCACCGGGCAGCCAGTGGTTCCTCACCGCGACCACCAGGTCGGGGCGGTCTCCGGTCACCACCACCTCGGTGAGCCCCTCCATGAGCAGGTCGGCCGTGAGCAATGTGTGGGCGAAGGCGGTTGGATGCCGACCCAGGACCTCCGCGAACAGGTCGACCACCTCGCGGGCGGTGTCGGCATAGCGCTCGATCCCGGTCAGCGCGCCCAGTCGGGCCAGGGCCAGCGCCGCCACCGCATTGGCCGACGGTGTGGCTCCGTCGAAGATCTCCTTGGTGCGGACGATGAGCATCTCCCCGTCGTGGCCGGTGGTGAAGAAGCCGCCGCCTTCGTCGTCGTGGAACAGCGCCAACAGCCCGTCGGCGGCGGTCACCGCCCGCGCCGTCCACACGGCCCGGCCGGTCAGTTCGGCGAGGCGGGTGAAGAAGTCGACCAGCCAGGCGTAGTCGGCGGCATAGGCCAGGTGCCGGGCCCCGCCCTCGGGCCGCCAGCTCCGCAGCCAGCGTCCCCCGGCGTCGCGTAGGTGGGCGTGGAGGAACTCACCCACGGCCACGGCGGCACCGCCCCACGCCGGATTGCCGGTGGCCCCGGCCGCCTCGGCCAGGGCCGAGCCGTACATGGCGTTCCACTCGGTGAGCACCTTGTCGTCGAGCGCCGGGCGCACCCGGCCGAGCCGATCCTCGAACAGGAGCCGCCGACCGGCCTCGACCGGCTCGGACCCCTTCAACGGCGCACCGACCGGGCGCCGGAGGATCGAGGCCCCCTCGAAGTTCCCCTCTTCGGTGACCCCGAACCAGTCGGCGACGGCGGAGGCGGACTCGTCGGCCGCGAAACCATCCCTGGGGTCCACGCCGGCGTCGACGGCGGCGGCGATCTGGGCCGGGGTCCATACGTAGAACCGGCCCTCGACCCCCTCGGAGTCGGCGTCCTCGGCCGATCGGACTCCGCCCTCGGGGGAGGTGAGGTCCCGCCCGACGTACTCGACGATCCCCTCCATGACCGACAGGTAGTCATCCCGTCCGGTCACCTGCCATCCGTGCAGGTAGGCCCGCAACAGGCCGGCCTGGTCGTACAGCATCTTCTCGAAATGAGGCACCAGCCACTGGGCGTCGGTGGAGTAGCGGGCGAAGCCGCCGCCCAGGTGATCGTGGATCCCCCCGGCGGCCATGGCGTCGAGGGTGGTGGCCGCCATCTCGAGGGCACGCGGGGCGCGCTCGTCCTCAGGGCGGTGCACACAGAAGCGCAACAGCAGATCGACCAGGGTCGGCTGGGGGAACTTGGGTGCAGGGCCGAACCCTCCCCACCAGGGGTCGAACCGTCGGGCGAGCTCGTCGACGGCGATCGGCAGCAGGTCGGGCCGTGCCCCGCCCGGCTGATCGGGGAAGAGCGAGGTCACGGACCCTCGGGGCAGCGCCGAGCGGGAGGCGATCGACTCCGACAGCTCGGTGGCCTGCTCCACCACTTCGTGCCGGCGGTTGTCCCAGACGTCGGTCAGGGCGCGGAGCACGGTTGCGAACGAGGGGGTGCCGCGCCGGTCGTCGGGGGGGAAGTAGGTCCCCCCGAAGAACGGTCGCCGGTCCGGCATCAAGAAGACGCTCATGGGCCACCCACCCGAGCCGGTGAGGGCCTGGACCGCCTCCATGTAGACGGCGTCCACATCCGGTCGCTCCTCGCGGTCCACCTTGATGCTGACGAAGGAGGCGTTGAGGAGGCCGGCGACGCCGGGGTCCTCGAAGGACTCGTGGGCCATCACGTGGCACCAGTGGCACGCCGAGTACCCGATGGAGACGAACACGGGCCGATCGCGCCGCTGCGCGAGTTCGAACGCCTCGGTGCCCCACGGGTACCAGTCGACGGGGTTGTCCCGGTGCTGGAGGATGTAGGGGGAGAGGTCCCCCGGCGGCATGTCCCTGATGAGCGCCACGGCCGCTCAGTCCCCGGGTCGCCCGGCGACGGCGTCCGTCCCGCCGGGGTGGCGGTGAGGGCCGCCGGGGCGGCGGGCAGAGCCGGGACACGCTCTCGTCAGGTGCACGGGGATCCCTCTTCGTTCGGGTCTGGGGTCGGGGACTGGGGTCGCGGGGGGCGGGCCGGTCGATGCCCGCCGGCCCTCGTCAACCTAGGTCCGGACTCGTGGCTCTCGGGCGCGGGCACCTCGGGGCCACTGTGGGTCGCTCCGCCAGGGGCGGGAGATCGAGCCGGGCCTCATTGCGTCCCGGCGGGTGCCCGCCCGAAATCGTCTTCGAGACGCTCGATGTCGTCCTCGCCGAAGTACTCGCCGTGCTGGACCTCGATGAACACCATGGGTCCGGAGCCGGGGTTGGCGATCCGGTGGGCACTCGACCGCGGGATGTCGATGGCGTCGCCGGCGACCAGATGGTGCACCGAGCCGTCCAGCGTCACCTCCGCCGCCCCGGACACGATGAACCAGTGCTCGGCCCGGAGCGCATGGCGCTGGTAGCTCAACCGTCGGCCGGCGTCCACCTCGATGCGCTTGACCTTGTGGCTGTCCGCATCCTCCAGGACCGTATACGAGCCCCACGGTCGCATCTCTGCCTCGTTGCCCGTCTTGCGTTCGCCGCCCATGAGCGCAGTATGCCGCACGGGCCCGTCTCCGGCCATCCCGGCTTGTGGCGCCCCGAGCCGAGCCGAGCCGCCTATGGTCCGGACATGCACGACGAGGTGACCGTCCACATCGACACTCCGCCCGAGCGCGTCTGGGCGCTGATCAGCGACGTCACGCGGATCGGCCGTTACAGCCCGGAGACCTTCGAGGCGGAGTGGATGGACGGTGCCTCCGGCCCGGCCGTGGGGGCCCGGTTCCGGGGTCATGTCAAACGCAACGGCAAGGGCCCGATCTACTGGACGACGTGCACGGTCGTGGCGTGTGAGCCCGATCGGGAGTTCGCGTTCGGGGTGGGAACCGGCGAGCAGCCGCTCAATACCTGGCGGTACCACCTGGAGCCGGCAGGATCGGGGACCGACGTCACCGAGTCGTTCCGGCTGGCCGACACCCTGATGCTGCGGGTCTACTGGACCCTGCTGGGCTGGGCGAGGGGCCGGACCAACCGCAACGGGATGCGAACGACGCTCGAGCGGATCAAGGCCGAGGCCGAGGCCGAGGCCGAGGGCCGACCCGACCAGGGCTGACGGGTGCGGCTCCGGCGGCCGGTCCCTCAGGGTCGGCCCAGGCCGAATGCAGCGCCCAGTTCGCCGATGCCGTCGGCGTCGACGGATGCGAACGTGAAGACCACCTCGTCAGCCCCGGCCCGGAGGTGTTCGTCGACGAGTGCCGGGATCTGATCGGGCCGTCCTGTCAACGGGCCGACCGCTTCGAGGGATGCGGCCGTCCCGGCCCCGCCGGCAGCGAGCAAGACGCAGGGCGTGAACCAGACGACGTCGATCTCGGCCCGATCCCGCCCGGTCTGCCGGCAGAGGCCGTGGAGGGCGGCGACGGTCCTGGCCAGCGTCGGCGCGTCCCCGTGCACCCCACACTGGTCGGCGTGCCGAGCCACCAGGTCCAAGATCGCACCGTCGCCTCCCGGGCCCACCAGGATCCTCGGTCCACCGGCCTGGACGGGTCGGGGGATGTTCCGGGCGTGCTCCACCACGAAGTGGGCGCCGGCGAACGACACGTCGTCGGTGGTGAACATGGCACGGCAGATCCGTACCGATTCCTCCAGGACGTCGGCGGGGAGCGCCCCGGCGTCAGGCCGACCGCAGAACCCCAGGGTGCTCCGGCCCCCGGCGACGACGTCCAGTGTGGTGATGATCTTGGCCAGGACCGCCGGGTTCCGGGCGCTGAGATCGGTGATGAGCGCCCCGAGCCGGATCCGGGACGTACGGGCGGCCAGTGCCCCGAGCAGGGTGGTGGTCTCGAATGCGAGCGCGGGCGCGGGTGCGGGTGCGGGTGCGGGCGGCCACGTTCCCACCGGCAACGGCGGTGACGCGCCGGCCGGTCGGTCCGAGACCCAGATGGTGTCGAACCCGGCGCGTTCGGCGGCGGTGGCGAGCGCGGCCAGGTGGGGGAATCCCTGCTGCGGCGCCGTCGGCAGGTGGACGCCGAACCGGGTCATGGGTGCACGGTAGTGGGTCCCCGGCGCGGCCCGGGTGTGCCGGTGGACGGGCTCAGGCGTCCCGACGGGCCAGGATCCAGGCTCCGGCGCCCACCACCGCAGCGGTGTACAACGCCAGCGTCCCCACCGCCGCCCACGGGGTCATCAGCACCCCGGCGAAGTCCGTCTTCCGGGTCGTCACGACGATCATGGCCAGGCCGAGGTTGGACGGGAGGAACTTCTCGATCGAGTCGCTGATGCTGGACGGGAGCACCTGGATGATCAACGGAAGGACCAACAGCACGCCGACGAACGAGGAGATGGCGCCGGCCGTGTGGCGCAGGATGAAGCCGAACCCGAAGGCGATGAGCGTCAACAGCGTGAGGTAGATGCCGCACAGGAAGACGGCCCTGGCGGCACCGGGCCCGGCGATGCCGACGACCGGGATGACCGAGCTCCTCACCTGCGTGATGATGGTGCTGTCGGCCGGGAGCGTGCGGCCGCCGTGTGCGGTGAGGACGGCCTGGCCGACGAAGAAGGACGCGAACGCGGTGACCTCCGTCACGACGAAGATCACCGCGGCGATGACCATGCCCTTGGCGGCCAGGACCGAGGTCCGTCTCGGGACCGTGGCCAAGGTCGTCCTGATCGAGCCGGTGGCGTACTCGGACGTGACGATGAGGGCACCCAGCACACCGACCACGAACTGGGAGATGAACTCACCGGTCTGGGAGAACCGGACCGGGTCGAACTGGGCGCGTTCGACGGGCCCCAGCGACCCCCACCGACCGGCTTCGATGTTGGAGACCAGCGCCGACAGCCCGATCCCGGCCACGACGATGATGGCCAGGGCGATCCACGTCGACCGGACAGAGCGCAGCTTGGTCCATTCGGACAAGAGGCTGAGCCGGAGGCCGGCCCGGCCGGGATCGGTGGCGGGGAACGATGTCGTGACGGCTGTCGTCATCCGATCACTCTCGGCACGGTGCTGCCGTGGTAGTCGACGACATCGGAGGTCAGGTCCATGAACACCTCTTCGAGGCTGGCCTGCTGAGGGCTCAACTCGTGGAGGGCGATGCCGGCGTCGAGGGCGATGTCGCCGATCCGGGCGGGCACGATGTCGGGCGACGAGGAAGCTTCCGTCGTCGTCCGTCGATATCGTGCCGCCGGCGGCGACGAGGGCATCGGCGAGCCGGGCCGGCTCGGGTGTGCGCACCCGCACCGAGGCCTCCGTGTGCGACGAGATGAAGTCGTCGACCGTGGTGTCGGCGATCAGCCGTCCCCGTCCGATGACCACCAGATCGGTGGCGGTGAGCGCCATCTCGCTCATCAGGTGGCTGGAGACGAAGATGGTGCGGCCCTCGGCGGCCAACGACTTCAACAGCGTCCGGACCCAGAGGATCCCTTCGGGGTCGAGCCCGTTGATGGGCTCGTCGAACAAGAGGACCTCGGGATCACCCAGGAGGGCCGAGGCGATGCCGAGTCGTTGGCTCATCCCGAGCGAGAACTTCCCCACCCGCCGGTCGGCGACCGCGGTGAGCCCGACCTGATCGATCACCTCATCGACCCTCGATCTGGGGATGGCGTTGGTCTGGGCCAGACTCACCAGGTGGTTGCGGGCGGAGCGGCCGGGGTGGAGGGCTTTTGCCTCCAGCAGCGCCCCCACCTCGCGCAGCGGCCAGGGGAGGTCGTGGTAGTTGCGACCGTCGAGGGTCACCGACCCGCCGTCGGGGCGGTCCAGGCCCATGATCATCCGCATGGTGGTGGACTTGCCGGACCCGTTGGGGCCGAGGAACCCGGTCACCAACCCGGGACGCACGTCGAAGCTGAGGTCGTCGACGGCCCTGGTCCGTCCGTAGTGCTTCGACAGACGGACGGCCTGGATCACGGTCGCCTGTCTGTTCGCGGCATGGCAGGACCGTACCAGCGCCCCGTCCCCCGTCCGCCTCGCGCCGGACGGCTGATGACGGTGCGTGTCCCGGTGCCCGTGCCTCCCCGGTGTCCCTGCCTCCCGGGTCAGGAGGGTCGGCGTTGCCGGTCAGCCGTCCTGGAGACCGAGCACCCGGAGCGCGTTGGTGCGCAGGAACTTCGGCCAGACCTCGTCCTTGAACCCGACGTTGGGCATCTCGGTCATGATCCGCTCGAAGGAGAGGCCCATCGGAAAGTACCCGGCGTAGATGATCTTGTCGGCGCCGCGCGTGTTGGCGTAGTCCACGATGTCCTTCGGGTAGTACTTGGGGGCGAAGGCGCTCGTCGAGTAGTGCAGCCCGGGCCACTTGAGCATCAGTTTGACGGCCAGGTCGGTCCAGGGCTCGCATCCGTGCCGGGTCACGAACACGAGGTCGGGGAAGTCGAACATGACCTCGTCGATGAGCTCGACGTGCTGGCAGGCGGCCTTCAGGCGAGGCCCCGGGATACCGGCACAGCAGAAGATCGGGATGCCGAGCTCGACGCACTTGGCGTACAGCGGGTACATCTTCTTGTCGTTGATCGGCCACCTGGGGGAACGTTCCGGCCGGGAACACGCCCACGGCCCGCACCCCGAAGGTCTCGTACTCCTCGGACCAGACGCCGAATCCCCTTCATCCCGTCGTTGGGGTCGGCGGTCGACGAGGGGATGAACCGGTCCGGGTACCGCTTCATGGCGTCCGCGCCGGTGCCCGCCGGGTCGCCCACGCCGATCAGTCCCTTGTCGATCCCCCACAGGTCCATCTCCCGCAAGCGTCACCCCGACGGGGTCGGTGGAGCTCTCGAGGGCCTTCTCGGGGACGTCTTTGAACATGTACTCGACCGGGAAGTCGAACTCCTCTTTGGACTGGGTGTCCTTGGTCTGCCGGGTGATGAACCGGTAGACCTCTTTCATGTCGGGATGCGGGAACCCCAACATGGTGTCGATTGCCCCCACCTGCTTCAGGTCGACCATGCGCGTCCACTCCTCCCCGAGCCGCCCTCCGAACGCTGACGGCGATTCCGTTGCCCGCATAGGCGGCGGCGGCCTCCGGCCGATGCCCCGCTCTGGATAGTAGGGCGTGGCACGGGGCCGGCTGGTGCCCACCGGTAGGGTTTGCGGCCATGGAGCTCCGACTGGATGGAAGAACGGCCCTCGTCACCGGTGCGTCCCGCGGCATCGGCCAGGCCATCGCACTGGCCTTGGCGGCGGCCGGGGCGTCCGTGATGATCTCGTCGCGCAAGGCCGACGCGCTGGCCGAGTCGGCGCAGTGGATCGACGCCTCCAAAGGGGACCGGGCCGGCGAAGTGGACTGGCGGACGGCCAATGCCGGGGATCCCCAGCAGGCGGGCGACTGCGTGGCGGCCACGGTGGAGCGGTTCGGCTCGATCGACATCCTGGTCAACAACGCCGCCACCAACCCCTACTACGGGCCGATGATCGATCTCGACACCGACCGGGCCGACAAGACCGTGCGGGTCAACCAGACCGGTTACCTCGAATGGGCGCAGGCCGCCTGGCACTCGGGCATGTCCGAGCATGGCGGTGCCATCCTCAATATCGCCTCCATCGGCGGGACTCGGCGTCGAGGCGGGCATCGGTTGGTACAACGTGACCAAGGCCGCCGTGATCCACCTCACCCGGCAGTTGGCCGGCGAGCTCGGGCCCCAGGTGAGGGTGAACGCACTGGCACCCGGCCTGGTGAAGACCGAGTTCGCCCGCGCCCTGTGGGAGCCGGCGGAGGAGTCCATCGCCCGACGGCTGCCGCTGCGCCGGCTCGGCGAACCCGCGGACATCGCCGATGCCGCGTTGTTCTTGTGCTCGGACGCGGCGGAGTGGATCACCGGCCACACCCTGGTCATCGACGGCGGCGCCCTGTGCATCCCGAGCGGGGGGATCTCGTGATGGCGGGACCTACCCTTGGGCCGGGCCCCCGGGTCAGCTGAGGTCGGGTCGGCGGACCTTCCCGCTCGATGTCCTCGGCAGGGACGACACCAGGACCAACTCGCGGGGGGCGGCCCAGGGGGCCAGTTCGGCCGCCACCCGCGCCCGGAGGTCGGCGAGGGTCGGCGGTTCGCGGTGCGAGGCCGGAACGACCCACGCCACCACCCGCTCCCCCCACTCGGGGTCGGCCCGCTTCCAGACCGCGACCTGGCTCACCCCGGGGTGGCCGGCCAGCACCCGTTCGACGGCGACGGGCCAGACCTTCTCCGCACCGCTGACGATGACCTCGGCCATGCGCCCGAAGACGGCCAGCGTGCCGTCGGGGGAGATGCTGCCGGCATCGCCGGTCCGGAACCACCCCCCCTCCGGGCGAGGTTCGCGGTCGTCCCGATAGCGGCGAAAGAGCATCGGCCCCCGCACCAGCACCTCACCGGACCCGTCGGGTGCATGTCGTTGATCCTCGTGCCGGGTGCCGTTGGCCAGCGGGCTGTCGGCGTCGATGCGAATCTCGGCCCCGTCGACGGGCCGGCCGTCATAGACGATTCCCGAACCCGTCTCGGTCATGCCGTACGTCGTGACGACGTTGTCCGGAAGCCGGTCGGGTGGAGCGGACCCTCCGAGGAGGACGACCCGGTACCCGCCGGCGTCCGTCCGTCCCAACGCCGTGGCCACCATCGACACCAGGGTCGCACCGTGGCGGGCGGCTCGCTCCACCGCCGCGCTGTCGAACCGCTGCAGGATCGTGAACGGCGTGCCCGTCACCAGAGCCCGCGTGACCACCGAGAGCCCGCCGATGTGGGCCAGCGGAAGGCAGGCGAGCCAATGGTCTCGATCCGGATCGACGTCCAGGCGGGCCGATGTGGCCACGGCAGAGGCCAGGACGGCGTCGTGGGCCAGGACCACCCCCTTGGGGTCACCGGTGGTGCCGCTGGTGGCCACGACGAGCGCATCCCCCGGTTCGGAGGGGATCCCGCCGGGAAGGCGTCGGGATCCGCCCGCATCGACCACGACGGTCGGCTTCAGCACGTCGACCAGTCGATCCACCGCCGGCCGGGGGAGCCTCGGGTCCAAGGGGAGGACGGCATGGCCCGCATCCCACGCAGCCCGGAGCGCGTCCACGAAGCCCTGACCGGCCTCGAGGTCGAGCGCTACCAAGTCCGGCATGCGGGTAGCCTAGGCGACCGTACGAGTAGCGACTCTAGGAGTGAATGGTCGAATGGTTGTACCCGAACAGGCTGATGGCACGTACGACCAGCGGCGGGGCCCCTGTGGACACGGTGATCACCGGGCCCCCCCTCGACCCCGTCGACCGATTCCGGGCCCTTCCGCTGCCGACGTGGGAGCGCAAGGACGGGTACCGGGACATCCGCGTCGACGTGGCCGAAGGGATCGCCAAGCTGACCATCGCCCGCCCTGAGGTCCGCAACGCCTTCCGACCCCAGACGCTGTTCGAGCTGTCCGACGCGTTCACCATGGCGCGGGACGACCCGACGGTGGGGGCGGTCATCCTCACCGGCGAGGGCCCCGATGCGTTCTGCTCGGGTGGAGATCAGAAGATCCGGGGTGACGACGGATACCTCGGCGACGACGCCGTCGCCGGCCAGGGCATCGGCCGCCTCAACGTCCTCGACCTCCAGATCCAGATCCGGCGGCTGCCCAAGCCGGTGGTGGCCATGGTCGCCGGCTACGCCATCGGTGGCGGGCACATCCTCCACCTGGTCTGCGATCTGACCATTGCCGCCGACAACGCCCGGTTCGGTCAGACGGGACCGAAGGTCGGCAGCTTCGACGGCGGTTACGGCGCCAGCCTCCTCGCCCGGACCATCGGTCTCAAGCGGGCCAAGGAGGTCTGGTTCCTCTGCCGCCAGTACGACGCCGCCACCGCCCTGGCATGGGGCCTGGTCAACGAGGTCGTCCCGCTGGCCGACCTCGAACGCGAGACCGTGGCGTGGTGCCGCCAGATGCTCTCGTTGTCACCTCTGGCCCTGCGCATGCTGAAGGGTGGACTCCATGCCGCCGACGACGGGCTGGCCGGCCTCCAGCAGTTCGCCGGGGACGCCACCATGCTCTTCTACATGAGCGAGGAGGGCCAAGAGGGAAGAAACGCCTTTCAGGAGCACCGCCCGCCCGATTTCGGCCGATTCCCCCGTCGCCCGTGAATCCATGGCGACCCCGTCGTCCAGGTCGGTGGGTGGCATGAGCGGGCCGGGACCGGTCCCGCCGTCCCCGGCCGCCACCGCGCCGGGTCGACTGCAACGCTGGGTGCTCGGCGCCCGTCCCCGGACGCTGCCGGCGGCGCTGGTGCCGGTGATCGTCGGGACCGCGGCCGCCCACCCGCTGGGACACGCGGTGGCAGCCGGCGCGTCGTCGTCGACGGGGCCGCGGATCGATGCGTGGTGGTGCGCCCTCGGCGCACTGCTCGTGGCGTTGGCCATCCAGATCGGGACCAACTACGCCAACGACTACTCGGACGGGATTCGGGGCACCGATGACGTCCGGGTGGGCCCGCTGCGCCTGGTGGCGTCGGGGCTGGCCTCGCCGGCGGCCGTCAAGCGAGCCGCCCTGGTCTCGTTCGGCGTGGCCGGTGTCGCCGGACTGGCGCTGGCCTCGGTGACCTCCTGGTGGATCCTCCTCGTGGGAGCGGCCTGCCTGGCGGCCGGATGGTTCTACACCGGCGGGCCCCGGCCCTACGGATACGCCGGGTTGGGCGAGCTCTTCGTGTTCGTCTTCTTCGGCCTGGTGGCCACCGTCGGCACCTACTACGTGCAGACACTCCGACTGGACGTTCCGGCCGTGTGGCTGGCCGCGGTGGCGGTGGGCCTCCTGGCCACGGCCCTGCTGTTGGCCAACAACCTGCGGGACATCGCCACCGACACCGCGAGTGGGAAACGGACTCTCGCCGTGAGGGTCGGGCGCCGGAAGGCGGGGTGGGCCTACGTCGGCTGTGTCGCCATCCCGTTCATCGGAGTACTGGCGTGGGCGCTGTGGTCGGTGAGCGGCCACCACGCCGTCCGGCCCGCGGCTGCGTTCCTGCCCCTGGTGGCCCTGCCCCTGGTCGTGCCCCCGGTCAGGCTGGCCGTCGGCGACGCGTCGGGTCGCGACCTCCTGCCGGTGCTGGCGGCCACCGGTCGGCTCCAGATGGTGTTCGGGGTGCTCTTGGCCGGAGCACTGTGGCTGTGGACGGCGTGAGCCGTCACCGCGGTCACCGCGGTCACCGCCGTCAGCCGGGACCGGGGCTCGGGGTCCCGCTCCCGCCGGCGAGGTGGGCCCGGACCAGAGCCGCCACCTCGCCGGGTCGCTGGAGATGGGGCGCATGACCGGTGCCCGGGACCACCGTCAGGGAGGCGTTCGACCCGATGCACCCGACCAGCCTCCGACCCAGTGGCGTGAACTTCAGGTCGCGCTCACCGGTCACGACCAGGACCGGCATGGCCAGCCGCTCGAGCTCGCCCCATCGGGGTTGTTGGGTACCTGTTCCGGCCAGCCGCAGGCTGGAGGCCAGCCCGGGGCCGGTGTTGGTCAGCCGCTCTCGGAGACCGCCCGCCTCGGGACCGACGCCATCGAACATCGGGTCGTCCATCCATCGACGGACGAACGCCTCTACCGGCACGGCGGACCCCGTGCCGGTGCTGGGGTCGAGCTGCTCGGCCAGAGCCTCATCGGCCCGGCGTCGGAGCCGGCGCTCGTCCGGGTCGTCGATCCCGGCCGTCCCCGAGATCAGCACCAGGGCATCGACGAGGTCCGGACGGTCCAGGGCGAGGTGGAGGCAGAACCGTGCCCCCATCGAGTACCCGACGTAGGCGGCCCGCCCGCCCACCGCACCGAGCAGCCCGCCACCGGCCGGCAACGACACGGCCACGGTGGCCGAACCGCCGTGGCCGGGCATATCGACGCTGGTCACCCGGTGGTCAGCGGCCAGGTCGTCGTCGAGCGACGCCCATACCCGCCCGGTCTGGGTGAACCCGTGGGCCAGCACCAGCCCCGGGCCGTCGCCAATGGTGCGGCGGTGCAGGTCCGGCGGTCGTGCCGGCTCGGAGGTGGGCGTGGATGACATGGCGAACGAGGTGAGCGTACCGAGGGCCCCGGATGGCGGTGCGGATGGCGACGTCCAGGCGGCGTTCGCCGCCACGCTGGTCGACGAGTGGGTCCGCTGCGGGGTGACCCAGGCGGTGGTGTGCCCGGGGTCGCGTTCGACGCCCCTGACGATGGCGCTGGCCGCCGATGACCGGATCAGCGTGCAGGTGCGCCTGGACGAGCGCTCTGCCGCCTTCACCGCGCTGGGCATCGGCAAGGCGAGCGGCCGGCCCGCCATCGTGCTCACGACCAGCGGCACCGCAGCCGTGGAGCTCCACCCGGCCGTGGTCGAGGCCGACCTCGCCGCCGTCCCGCTCATCGCCTGCACCGCCGACCGGCCTCCGGAACGACGGGATGTCGGTGCACCCCAGACCATCGACCAGACGCACCTGTTCGGACGCTCGGTGCGTTGGTTCGCCGACCCCGGAGTACCGGATGCGGCCACCCGTTCGTCGTGGCGATCGTTGGCTGCCCGTTGCGTGGCGGAGTCGACGGCGGCGCCGGCCGGGCCCGGACCCGTGCATCTCAACCTCCCTTTTCGTGAGCCGCTGCTGGGCGATGCCGGCGCCGGTGGCGGAGTGAGCCCGGGTCGCGCGGGCGGACTACCCAGGCATGCGGTGGTGGGTGGTCCGGTCCCTCCGCCCCCGGAGTGGGTGTCTTCGTCACAGGCGCGGAGCCAGTTCTCCCCGGCCCGCCGGGGGCTGATCGTGGCCGGCGCCGGAGCCGGAGATGTCGAATCGGTGCTGGCGCTGTCGTCGGTGCTCGGATGGCCGGTGCTGGCCGATCCCCGATCAGGGCTGCGCAACCTGGATCTCAACGTGATCGCCACCGCCGACGGGATCCTCCGGTCGCGCCGCTTTTCCGAGGACCACGTCCCCGAGGTCGTGCTCTACCTGGGCGAACGCTGGGCATCTCAGCGTCGTGAACGACTACCTGTCCTCGGCCATCGACGGGGGAGCTGTGGCGATCGCCATCGATCCGTGGGGGCGGTGGACCGATCCCGAAGGACAGGTGGCCACCTCCGTCCGCGCCGACCCGGGTCTCTTCTGTCAGGCCCTGGTGGCCCACCTCGGAGGTGGCGATGCCGAGGCCGTTCCTGGTGCCGACGAATGGATCGCATCGTGGCGGCGGGCCGAGGGTGCCGCCCGTGGCGTCATCGGCTCGATCTCCGAGGACGGACCGATCGCCGAGCCCGGGTTGGCCAACCGGCTCTTCGGGCGCCTGCCTGCGGAGGCCACGCTGGTGGTGTCGTCGTCGATGCCCGTCCGCGACGTGGAGGCATTCGGACTCCCGCGCCACCGGCCGCCACGCGTGCTGGCCAATCGCGGGGCCAACGGCATCGACGGTGTCGTCTCCACCGCCATCGGCGTGGCCATGGCCGGAGGCGGACCCACCGTGGCGTTGGTCGGTGATCTGGCGTTCCTCCACGACGTATCGGCACTGGTGCGGTCGGACGGCTCGGGTCTCGACCTCACGATCGTCGTGGCTGACAACGCCGGCGGCGGGATCTTCTCGTTCCTGGCCCCTGCCACCACCCTCGACCCATCTACCTTCGAACTCCTCTTCGGTACCCCGCAGACCCCCGATCCGGCCGCGGTGGCGGCGGGATTCGGGTGGGAGGTGGACGACCTGGGTCCCGGCACCGTCCTCGCCGACTTCGACGCCGCGCTCGATCGACGGATGGCGGGGGGCATGTCCGTGATCAGGGTTCGGCTCCCCGGTCGTTCCGAGAACGTGACCCTCCACGACCGGATCAACGCCACCATCGCCCGGGCCGTCGGTGACGCGTCGGCCTGATTCAGCAGGGCCGGGGATCGTACGGGAAGATGGTCGACGTGGGAACCGCGGCGGCGGTCGACCCTCCCGACGTCGAGGTCGCGGTGGAGGAAGGTGCCGCAGTCGTGGGAGCGGTCGTCGTCGGTGGGGAGAGGCTCAGGGGATTGCCGTAGGCGTCGAGCGGCGGAGTGGTGATGGGTCCGAACGTCCCGCCGAGGAACTGGGCGATGGTGAGGGAGGCCTCATCGGGTTGGACCACCTCGACGGAAGTGTTGCCCGACGTGTACGCCCCGACGGTGGGGACCGTGTACGCCTGGAGCCGCGATCCCGAAAAAGCGTGGTACCGCTCGGCGAGGGAGAACAGGTCGCCGGCGGAGAGCCCGTTGTCCTTGCTGAAATCGTGTACCACCGACGTCAGGAGGCCGTTGAGCCTGAACGGGTTGTAGGTCGACTTGGCCTTGTCCAGTGCGGCGGAGATGATCAGATTCTGGCGGGTGATGCGTCCGATGTCTGACGTGGGGTCGGAGTTCCACTCCCCGTTGGCGTAGTACTGAAAGTACCGTGACCGCGACAGCGCCAGGGCCTGTGCCCCGTTGAGCTGTTGGCATCCGGCGGTGGGGATGTCGAGCCCGGAGTTGTTCGAGCAGCTGCCGTCGACGATGACCTCGCAGTCGTGGTCGCGGACCGGATAGGGGAAGTCCATCTTGATCCCGCCGAGGGCGGTGATGGCGTCTTGGAGCCCGAAGAAGTTGATCACGATGTAGTGGCTGATCGGGATCCCGAACGTGTTCTGGATGGTCTGGATGAGAGCGTCGGGTCCGCTCCCGAAGGCGGCATTGATCTTGTTCTGGCTGGAGAGCCCGGTACTGGCCGGCACACCCGAAAGGGTGACATACGTGTCCCGTGGGATCGACAGCGACGACGCCGTACCCGTCGACGGGTCCACATGGACGATCTTGATGGTGTCGCTCCGTTGGCCGCCCGCGTTGGTCTGATTGCCGAACTGCAGTGCTTCGGCCGGCGTCTCGCCGACCCGGCTGTCCGAACCGATGAGCAGGACGTTGTACGGGGCGCCGTTGGCGGCCGGGATGCAGGTGGTGCAGGGAGCCGAGGAGACCTTGCTCCACTGGTACTGGAAGTAGCCGTATCCGGCAGCGATGACGACGAGCACCACGACCACCAAGGCGATCGCCGCTCGGAGGATCCGCTGTGCCGGCCGACGCCTGCGCTTGCGGGCCTTGCGCAGCTCTCGCTTCGACGGGACGGCCACCTGGCCCCCGAGGATCGGACCGGGGAACTCGCTTCCCCTTCCCGAACCCTGACCGACGTTGGGAGCCGACCCCCGTGGCCTTCCGGTGGGGCTTCCCGAAGAGCGTCCGCTCGGGCGGGAACTCCTCGGATCGCGTGGGTTGTACGGATCGTCTGGTGTCACGTTCGAAGATGTGGTGTCTGGTGATCACGGAGCGAACACCCCGAAGGGCGACACTGAATCCGTGGTGCAGGTGCGGGGACGTCCTCAGTTTCCCACGGTCGTGCCGGAATCTGGTGGCACCCCGCCCGTGCCGGTCCCTACGAGTCGCTCGGTATCCAAGAGCCGTGGAACCCGAACGGGACACGGGCCGGGAGGTGGACGGTGGCAACGGGTGGCCCCGAAAACGAGGTGGCGTCCAGGATGATCAGATCGCTGGCATCGCGGGCGGCGTCGTAGACCACGCTCAGTACCCACCCCTCGTCCTCGCCGCGCCCGTCGGCCGCCCGCACGAACACCGGCTCGCCCGGCGATCGGCCGGGACCGGGATCGAAGCGGGTCGACTCGTCGCGGACGAGGTCGTACTTGAGCAAGCCCTCGAAGGTCGGGTCCTCGGGCCTGTCACCGAGCCGCGTGCAGTACCCGTAGCGGTAGGGAAGGCCGGCAACTGAATCATCGATGCGGGGGAACTCGGCGTGGACGTCGTCGAGTCGCTGCTCGGTGACGCGGTTTCGTTCCGGGTCGATGGTCCAACGGGCCAGGACCGGGAGGTCGGAGGCGATGGCCTGCCCGGGGGCGGTGTCGAAGGCCCGATCGTAACGAAGCACGTCGATGACAATGTCGTCGCCGGAGTCGTAGCAGTTCAGGACGTGGAACACGTAGACAGGATCGATCCCGATCCAACGGACACCCGAGCCACCACCGCGGGCCATGATCCCGATCCGGGCACCGGCCTCAGGCATCCATCGGTAGGGGAGGGACCGGCCGCCGGCGGCGAGCTCGAGGTCGAACACCACGGGCAGGTCCATGAGGACCACGCGAGTGGCGGTGACACCGAAGTCGTGCATCATCGATGCCCGCGGCAGGTCGATGTCCTCGGACCTCACGAGCACACCTTTGGCGTCGACAACGTGGTAGCGCAGGAACGGGGGACCGAAGACGTCGATGCCGAAGAACACCAGATCACCTGTGGACGGGTCCACCTTGGGGTGGGCGGTCATCGGTGTGCTGAGTCCACCGTCGAAATCGTGGACACGGGCCCGCTCCAGATTTTCGGAGACCGCGTGGGGGAACCCCGATTCCACCAGGGCCAGAGTGGTGCCGGCATGGCGGATCACATGTGTGTTGGCCGGCCCGTTGATCGGCTCGCTCGGTCCTCGGGGCGGCGTCGAGCCGATCTTCGATGCGAGTGACCGGGTCCTCACCCACCGGTTGCGGTACCCGGTGGCACGACCGCCGCCCAGCGACACGGCATGGATCATCCCGTCGCCGCTGAACCAGTGGTACGCGTCCTGATCGGATGGGGCCAGCGCCGGATCGGGACCGTTGCGAAGCAGCCTTCCCTCGAGGTCGGGTGGGATCACGCCGGTCACCGGAAGCTCGTGATCGTCGCTTCGCTCCTCGACGACGGGAGCGAAGTTCCCCTGAAGGTACGGATTGGACAACGGGTGCTCCTTGCCATGGCGCTCGGACCGACCCGAGCGACCGCACCCGATGGTACCGCCGCCGGGCCCGACCTCCCCGAGGACCTGGCGGTCCCGGCCGTCCCGTCCCGATCCCGGAACCCCTCCGGTCCGGTCCAGGCGCCCGGTCCGGACCGCGGCGCCGGCACGACGTGGCAGGCTGAGATCATGGCCCACCTCGTCGAGGATCTCCGGTTTCGGGGACTGATCCACCAGACAACCGATCCGCGGCTCGAAGATCGCCTGGACAACGATCGGCTCACCGCCTACAGCGGATTCGACCCCACCGCGGACAGCCTCCACGTGGGCCATCTCTTGCAGGTCTGCAACTTGCGACGTTTGCAGCTGGCCGGCCACCGGCCCATCGCTCTCGCCGGCGGAGGGACCGGCTTCGTCGGCGACCCGGGAGGGAAGTCCGAGGAGCGGTCGCTGCTGAGCGAGGAGGTGCTGCAGGCGAACCTGGTCGGCATCCACGCACAGTTGGCCAGGTTCATCGACTTCGGAGGGAGCGCCGACGAGCACGGGGCGCTCTTGGTCAACAACGCCGACTGGCTGGGACCGCTCTCACTCTTCGAGTTCCTTCGTGATGTGGGCAAGCACTTCACCGTCAACCAGATGGTGGCCAAGGACTCGGTCAAGTCCCGGCTGGACCGAGCCGACCAGGGCATCTCGTACACCGAGTTCAGTTACATGCTCCTCCAGGCCTACGACTTCCTGCACCTGTTCGATGCCTTCGGGTGCCGGCTGCAGCTGGGCGGCAGCGACCAGTGGGGGAACATCACCATGGGCATCGACCTGGTTCGCAAGGTACGCCAGGAGGAGGTGTGGGGTCTGACCACCCCGCTGGTCCTGAAGGCCGACGGCACCAAGTTCGGCAAGACCGAGGCGGGCACGGTCTGGCTGGATCCCGGGCGCACCAGCCCGTATCAGCTCTACCAGTTCTTCCTCCGTAGTGAGGACACCGTGGTTGGTTCCTACCTCCGGTACTTCACGTTCCTGCCCCACGAGCGGATCGTCGAGCTCGACGAGGCCACGGCACAGCATCCCGAGCGCCGGGAGGCACAGCGGGAGTTGGCCCGCCAGGTGTCCGAGCTCGTCCACGGCCCGGTCGAGACGGCACGGGCCGAATCGGCGGCAGAGGCGCTGTTCGGTGGGCAGGTGGGCGATCTCGACGAGCGCACCCTGCTCGACGTGTTCGCCGAAGCACCGTCGACCCCGGTCGACCGGAGCCGGCTCGACGACGGGCGACTGACGCTGGTCGACCTGCTCCACGAGACCGGTCTGGAGCCCTCCAGGTCGCGCGCCCGGGCCACGGTCTTGGGCGGCGGCGCCTATGTCAACAACCGACGGGAGGTCGAGCTCGACCGCGCTCTCGGCGCGGACGACCTGGTCGCCGGACGCTACGTCGTGCTCCGGAAGGGAAAGAAGGACTACCACCTGGTCCGGGTGGGCTGAGGGCCGGACCGGATCGTGAGGCCCGAGGCCGGGGTCCGACGGCCCCGTCCTACACTGACGCCATGCACCAGTCCGCCGGCTCCCCGTCCGACCTATCGCCGGTCCGCCTGACGACCGGGCTTCCCGAGACGGTGCTGCCCGAGGAGCCAGAGGCCGTGCGGGCCGGGCTGGAGGCCGCCATGGGACAGCCCGGGGAGCGACGCCGCCATGCCGTGTCCGACGTCGTACGGTCGAATCCGCGATCGCAGGCCGCGTGGGCGGCACTCGGGTCCCTCGCCCGCGACGACGTGGAGGCCTACGCCTGTTACCGGGTGGGCTACCACCGGGGACTGGACGCCCTGCGTGGCGCGGGGTGGAAGGGTTCGGGATTGGTCCTCTGGGCCCAGGAGCCCAACCGGGGCTTCCTGCGGTGCCTCGACGGGCTGCGTTCGGCTGCCGGCGCCATCGGTGAGCACGCCGAAGAGGAGCGCTGCGCACAGTTCCTGCGCCAGCTCGATCCCGGCTGGCGACCCGACTGGACGGGTATCCCGACCTAGTGCCGGCGCCGGCCCCCGACGCGGCATGGGCGTCACGCCGCCCGAAGCGAGGGACGCCCTACCGGTTGGTTGCGGTCGGCTTGGTCGTTGCGGGCGCATCGCTCCTGGGCGGCTGTGCCGCCGGCGCCCAGTCGGGCAGGTCTCCTGCGCAGTTGTCGGCGTGGATGTCGAGTTCGGGGGACGGTGCTCTCATCGGCCAGGTCGAGGTGGACAGCCGGAACATCGACCTGACCCTGCGCGACCACGATCCGAGCTCTGCGGTGAAAGCCGCCTGCGCCCTCCTCTCGACGGATGCCCTGACCGCCATCGGCAACCTGCCGAGTCCCGACACCACCCTGACCGACGATCTCAACAGTGCATTCGAGATCGGGTCGGCCGCCGGTAAGGACTGCTACAGCGGCTCGGGCGGGAACGCCTCACTGCTCCGGCGCTCGGCGAAGGAGCGGACCCAACTGGTCGGGCTCCTCGGCATCGCCACGTCGCGGTTCGCCGATATCACCGGCCATCCACCGTCCACGTCGACCACGGAGGCCCCGAACGTGTCGCCCGACCCGTTCGGGAACTGATCGGTGGGATCGGTGCCGGACGGCCAGGACCCCGACGAGTACGACCGTCTGCGGCGACGGGTCCTGTGGTCGATGCCGACCGGACTGTTCGTGGTGGGCAGTAGAGCCGGCATCCGGAGGAACCTGATGACCGCCAACTGGGTGATGCAGGTAGCCACTTCGCCGAAGTTGATCGCCGTGGCGATCGAGTCCGACTCGGTCACACGGGGGCTCATCGAGGCGGGAGGGGGCTTTTCGGTGAGTGTGCTGCCGGTGACCGAACGGGCCGTCATCCGGCGGTTCGTCAAACCGGTGAGCGATGTCGAACTCGACAGTGGTGGTGTTGCCTTGTCCCTGCAGGGCGAGCCGGTGCACGAAACGGCGGGGGGCCTTCCCTGCCTCTCGTCGGCCCTGTCGTGGATCGCCTGCGAGGTGAGGACGTCGGTCGGATGGGAGGGGATCACCACCGAGGTACCGAGCCACGTCCTGTTCGTGGGAGAGGTCGTGGAGGTGGGGGAGTCCCCGCCGCCGGAAGGCGCTGACGGTGCCGAGCCGGTGGGGGTGCTGGCGATGCGGGACACGAGGATGAACTACGGCGGCTGAGCCCCTCAGCCCGCGAGCCGGTCAGCCCGTCAGCCCGTCAGCCCACGAGCCCGTCAGCCCGGACGGAGGGGCCGGACGGAGGGGCCGGACGGTCGCCGGCGACCCGTCCTGTCAACCGCCGGCCGGGGGCCCGGCCGGCCGGAGGTCGACCCGAAGGGTGAGAATGCCGTCCTCGATGCTGGCGTCGGCGTCCCCGAGCATGGCGAAATCCATGAAGTCCTGCTGGGCCTGCTTCTTGAACCGCTCGCGGTCGGGCCCTTCGACCGGAGGCAGACCCCGGGATTTGACCGCCGATGCCCGGGCCCGGAAGCGCTCCACCATCGCCAGAGGGTCGAATTGATCGGGCATGGTTCGATCGTACCGGTGCGGCCGGCGCGCCACGAATGGCGACGCCTCGCACTACACTCAGTCTGCATTGGTGACCGGTGGTCACCCCGGTCAGTTCACCGTCGGGTGAGGTTCACCGTCGGGTGAGGTGCCACCCCAGGGTGGGGCAAGGAGTTGTTTCCGTGAAGAAGGGACGCCATCGGCGCTTCGAAGAGGCGCGCAGTCTGAAGCGGTCGGTCGCGACCGCCAGCCGGAGCTGCCCCGAGTGCGGCGCCGAGCCGGAAGACAAGCACGCCTCGTGGTGCCTGGCCACCGAGGACGACTACGACGAGATCCTGGGCACCGCGCCGAAGTCGAATTCGTTTGCCGAGGACGACCCCCTGGCCGAGTAGGGCCGGAGCCGGTCGACGCCGGTGGCTGCGGTCATCGGCGCACGACCGGATGGGGCAGCAACGTGACCTGGGCCCGTGGGGCGGTCCGCTCGTCGAGGTAGGCGGCCAGCCGCTTGTAGACCTTCTTGCCGGCCATCGTCTCGAGCTCGGTCCGCATGCTCACGTAGACGGCCTCGTGGCCGACGAACGCCTCGGGATCCTCGGTGCACCACCAGTGGAACTCGGCTCCGCCCTCGCCCCAGTGTCTCCTGTCCCACTGACGGACCACCGAGGTGACGTGCCCGTCGGGCGCCGTCTCGTCCTCACGCCGGAGCGGGAGCTGCCAGCACACCTCGGGTTTCAGCTCGACGTGGCTGCGTCCCTGGGCTTCGGCGGACTTGTGGAGGGCGCACCCCGGACCGGCGGGGAAGCCCGGTCGGTTCAAGAAGATGCAGGCACCGTCGACCAGTCGTGTGCCGAGGTCGCCGTCGGGCAGCTTCTTCACCACCCCTTTGCGCCCCTGTTTGTGGAACTGCCAGAGATCAGGACTGAGCTCGGCAGCGGCCCGTTCGACATTGCGGGCGTCCTTCTTGTCGGTGAAGTGGGCCCCGTATGAGCAGCACCCCTGCACCAGCTCTGGTGCCGGACCGGTCAGGACCCCTTGGCACCCCTGGCCGAAGATGCACATCCAGGAGCTGGCCAGGAACGTCACGTCGAACAGCCAGGTCCGCTCCTCGTCAGGGTCGTCGAAGCTCACCCATTCGTGGGTCGAGGCGGGAACGTGCTTGTGGGCGGGCGACACGCCCTTATGATGACAGGCATGAGCGAAGCACGTGAGGACGTCCGTCCGGTACTGATCATCACGCCCGAGGCACGTGCCACGGTTCTCGAGGTACTGGCGAACGAATCCGAGTCCGAATCGTTGGCCCTGTGGCTCGAGGTCAGCGGTGAGGCCGACGGCGCCTATGCCTACGACATGTACTTCCAGGCGCTGGCCGATGCCAGTGGCGGTGACGTGGTCCAGCATGGGGACGACCTGCCGGTGGTCGTGCCGAGCGCCAGCGTCGGGCGCCTCCAGGGGGCGACGTTGGACTTCGTGACCGATTCCTCGGGCGAGGGCGGCCTCGTCATCGTCAACCCCAACACTCCCCCGGCACCGACGCTGAAGGGATTGGCGTCCAGCCCGACCGTGGACCTGTCCGATCCCCTGGCTCAGCGTGTGGTGTCGGTCCTCGAGGAGCAGGTCAACCCCAGCATCGCCGCCCACGGTGGGCGTGCCGACCTGGTGGCGGTGGAAGAGGCGTCGGTCTATCTGCGACTGAGCGGCGGGTGCCAGGGCTGTGGGATGGCCAAGGCCACCTTGTCCCAGGGCATCGAGGTGATCCTGAGGGAGGCAATCCCCGAGTTGGCCAACATCGTGGATGTCACCGATCACGCCGACGGGACCAACCCCTACTACGAGCCGGCGCACAGCTGATCGACGAGGGGCACTGACGATGCCCGTGGTGGCGGCGGTCGTCCGGTACGTTGCGTGGGGTGCATACCCTTCTGGTGGCCGGGACGGCGGTGGCCGGCGCGGTGGTCGGCGGGGTACTGGACCCCATCGGGCAGCACCTCGCTGACCGGAGCCGGTCCGAGGACGAGCGCAGACGAGCCGAACAGCAGGCGGGGGAGGCGGCGGGCGGCGTCCACTCCGGCGGCAACCCGGCCGTTCCCGCCGGACCCGACGGGCCCGACCCGACACCGGGGGCGGGGCATCCAGAGGCGGTCCACCATCTCGTGCCCTCGGGCCGATCGACCGGGCGGACCGTGGGCGCCGGCCTGGTCACCGCGGTGCTGTTCGGCGCCGCGGCCGCCCACTTCGGCCGCCATACCGTGCTGGCCCCGTTCTGTGCCTTCTTCGCCATGCTGGTGGCGGTGTCCGTGACCGACCTCTCGCACCGACTGGTGCCGCGGCGGCTGGTCTACGGCGGAACGGCGCTGATCGTCCCCCTGCTGGTGGCCGCGGCCGCCGCCGACCATCGGTGGCACAGCCTGATCGGCTCGGCAGTCGCCGGCGCCGCGGCGTTCGCCTTCTTCTTCGCGGTCTGGTGGTTCGTCCCCCGTGGCATGGGGTACGGGGACGTGCGCCTGGCCGGGATCATCGGGCTTACCGTCGGCTATCTCAGCCTGCTCCACGCCTATGTGGCCTTCCTGGTCGGCTTCGTGGTCGGGATGGTGTTCGGACTGGGCCTCATGGCGCTGTCCTCGGCCGGGCGGAAGACCCGCATCCCCTTCGCCCCCTCTTTGGCCATCGGGGCCGTGGTCGCCGTGCTATGGGGCGGCTCCATCGCTCAGAGCCTCTTCCACGCCGGCCACTGAGGACGGCACTCGTCCGGACACCCCCATCCGGACAGTGCGGCCGCCCCGAGTAGATTTGCCGGAATGCTCCGCTACCTGACTGCCGGCGAGTCGCACGGTCGCGCCCTCGTCGTCATCGTCGAGGGGATGCCGGCCGGGCTGCTGGTCACCGCCGGGGATATCCAACGCGGCCTGGGTCGTCGGCGCCTCGGGTTCGGTCGCGGCCCGCGGATGCGGTTCGAGGCGGATGAGATCTCACTCGTGGGGGGGATCCGCCACGGTCGTACCCTGGGCTCGCCCGTCGCCATCGAGATCGCCAATACCGAGTGGCCCAAGTGGGAGACGGAGATGTCGCCCGACCCCGGCCTGCCGTCCAAGGTGCTGACCCAGCCGCGCCCGGGGCACGCCGACCTGTCCGGCATGCTCAAGTACGGGCTCGACGATGCCAGGGACGTGCTGGAGCGGGCCTCGGCCCGGGAGACGGCCGCCCGGGTGGCGGCGGGGACCCTGGCCAAGCTGCTGCTCCAACAGATCGGTGTCGACGTCCTCAGCCACATCGTGCAACTCGGGGCGGCGCGGGCGGTGGTCGACTCGCTCCCCGTCATCGGGGATCTCGCCCGTATCGACGAGTCCCAGGTCCGGTGCGCCGATCCCGCCGCCGAGGCCGCGATGGTGGCGGCGGTCAAGGCCGCCGCCAAGGCCGGTGACTCACTCGGAGGGGTGGCCGAGGTGATCGCCTACGGGGTGCCGGTGGGCCTGGGCAGCCACGTCCACTGGGACCGCCGACTCGATGCCCTGTTGGCCCAGGCGCTCATGAGCATCCAGGCCATCAAGGCGGTCGAGTTCGGAGACGGCGCCGAGCTGGCCGGGCGATTGGGAAGCGAGGCCCATGACGCCATCCGCTTCGCCGGAAGCGGCGTCGAGGGCTCCGGGGACGATCCGAGCGGAATGCTCGGGGGTGGCTACGTCCGCGACACCCACCACGCCGGCGGGATCGAGGGCGGCATCTCGACCGGGTCCCCGATCCTGGCCCGGGTGGCCATGAAGCCGCTGGCCACCCTCAACCGTCCCACCCTGGGTACGGTCGACGTCGTCTCCAAGGAGTCGACGGTCTCGTTCAAGGAGCGCACGGACGTCACCGCCGTACCGGCCATGGGGGTGGTGGCGGAGACGATGATGGCCCTCGTGCTGGCCTCCGAGGCGCTCCGGAAGTTCGGGGGCGACTCGGTGACGGAGTTCCGCCGGAATCACCGCGGCTACCTGGCCTCGCTGGGGGAGACCCCGTCGGCCGCACCGGCTCCGCTGTCCGATGGTTGACCGGATCATCCTGGTGGGGATGATGGGAGCCGGGAAGTCGACGGTCGGCCGTTCGTTGGCGGCGTGCCTCGGTTGGGCCTACATCGACTCCGACGAGCAGGTGGTGGCCCGCACCGGCCGGACGGTTCCCGAACTGTTCGCCGAACGCGGCGAGGCGGCCTTCCGGGCTGAGGAGTCGCTGGCGCTGTCCGAGGCGCTGTCGGGTGACGAGCCGGTGGTGGTGTCAGCGGCCGGGGGCGTGGTGCTGGCGGCGGAGCACCGTGCGCTCCTGACCCGTTCCGGGACGGTGGTGTGGCTGCGGGCCGATCCCCGGCTCCTGGTCCAGCGAGTGGGGGACGGCCGGGGCCGGCCCCTCCTCGGCGACGACCCGGCGTCGAGGCTGATCGAGCTGTACGAGGTCCGCCGCCCGCTCTACGAGTCGGTGGCGGAGGTGACCGTGGACGTCGACGGGCTGAGCGCGGCCGAGGTGGTCGACCGGATCCTGGCCGAGGGTCGGTTGGGCCGGCCCGGCGTCGGGGGTGGGCCGGCATGACCACCGTCCGGGTCGACCTCGGCTCCCGGGGCTACGACGTGGTCATCGGGCCCGGGGTACGCCACCGGTTGGCCGACGTCGTGTCCTCGACGGTCCCGGGGGCGGCGCGGGCCGCGGTGGTGACCCAACAGGGCATCGGGGTGGCGGTCGATCCGGGCATCTCCTCGGTGCACCTCACCGTGCCCGACGGCGAGGACGCCAAGTCCCTGGCTGTGGTCGAGGACCTGTGCCGGGAGTTCGCCCGCTCCGGCCTCGCCCGTGGAGACGTCGTCATCGCCGTCGGGGGCGGGGTGGTGACCGACCTGGCCGGGTTCGCGGCCGCCTCGTTCCACCGCGGCGTGGCCTACGTCAACGTCGCCACGTCGCTCCTGGCCCAGGTGGATGCCGCGGTGGGGGGGAAGACCGGGGTCAACATCCCCGAGGGCAAGAACCTCGTGGGCGCCTTCTGGCAGCCCCGGGCGGTGCTCTGCGACACCGAGGTGCTCTCCACGCTGCCGCCCCGCGAGTGGGCCTCGGGCCGGGGCGAGATGGCCAAGTACGCCTTCCTCGGCCCTCCCGACGCCACCGCCGACGGCTCCTTGCTGCAGCTCCCGTTGGAGGAGCAGGTGGCCCGCTGCGTGGCCATCAAGGCCGATGTGGTGGCCTCGGACGAGCGGGAGGGGGACCGCCGGATGCTGCTCAACTACGGGCACACCCTGGCCCACGCGTTGGAGGCGGCCGCCTTCGACCGGTCGGACGGGGACGGCATCCGTCACGGCGAGGCGGTGGGGGTGGGGCTGGTCTTCGCGGCGTTGCTGGCCCACCGGCTGGGGCGGATCGACGACGGGCGGGTCGAGCTGCACCGCCGGGTGGTGGGCGCCTTCGACCTGTCCCCACTCCTCCCCGACGGCGCGGATCCGGACCGTCTGATGTCGTTCATGGCCCGCGACAAAAAGGCGCAGCACGATCTGACGTTCGTCCTCGACGGCCCTGGCGGGGTCGAGGTCGTGCGCGGCGTCGACGAGGACGATGTGGTCGCTACCCTGGCTGCCATGGCCGAGTCCGGGACGAGGAGCACATCGTGAGCGACAAGGGACTCATCGTGTTGTTGTCGGGGCCCAACTTGAACCTCCTGGGCGACCGCGAGCCGGCGATCTACGGCACCGCGGCGCTGGCCGACCACGTGGCCACGGCCACGGCGGCGGCCACCACGGCCGGGTACTCGCTCGAGCACCTCCAGACCAACCACGAGGGCGAGCTGGTGGAGGCGGTCCACGCGGCACACGGACGGGCGGCGGCCATCGTCGTCAACGCCGGTGCCCTCTCCCACACGTCCTGGTCCCTCCATGACGCCCTCGCCGCCTACGACGGCGTGGTGGTGGAGCTCCACCTGTCCAATCCGGCGGCCCGGGAGCCGTTCCGCCACACCTCGGTGATCGCCCCGGTGGCGGACGGGTGCATCGCCGGGTTCGGGGGCATCGGCTACGGCCTGGCCGTGACCGCGGTCGACCTCCTCCTGGCCGCCCGAGCAGGCCGATGAGCGGTCCGACCGACCGGGCCGGCTCCGCTCTGGTGTCCGGGGAGGCACCGGAACCACTCGACGTCCGCGGCCGGCTGGACCGACTGCGGTCGCTGTTCGACACGGCGGGGCCGGAGCCCGGAGCCGAGGCGGTGGACGCGCTGTTGGTGACGACGCCGGCCAACATCCGGTGGCTGAGCGGCTTCACCGGATCGGCGGGCCTCTTGCTGGTCACGCGGGACCGGGCCTTGCTCACCACTGACGGACGGTACCGCACCCAGTCGTCCGAGCAGTTGGCCGCCGCCGGGGTGGCGGACGAGGTCGAACTGGGCATCGGCGGGATACAGGTCCAGCGTGAGGCCCTGGTGGCCGGGGCCAACGGTGCGGCGCGGGTGGGACTGGAGGCCGACCACGTCACCTGGTCCGCCCAGCGGACATGGGACGGGCTCTTCGACACCCCGTCGGTGGTGCCCACCCGGGGGTTGGTCGAGCAGCTGCGGATGGTGAAGGACGCCGGCGAGGTGCTGCGAATGGAGCGGGCGGCCGCCATCGCCGACGATGCCCTCGGGTCGGTGCTGGCACTGCTGGCCGAGGTCGCCATCGGTGGTGACACCGACCTGAGCGAGGCCCGGTTCGCGGCGGCGCTCGACCATGCGATGCGCCAACGCGGTGCCGAGGAGAGTGCCTTCGAGACCATCGTGGCCTCCGGCGAGAACTCGGCCAAGCCCCACGCCCGCCCCGGCGAGCGCAGGATCAGAGCCGGAGACCCGGTGGTGGTGGACTTCGGCGCCGTGTTCGACGGCTACCGGTCCGACATGACCAGGACCTTCTGCGTGGGGGGCGAGCCGACCGGCGAGCTGGCCACGGTCTTCGAGGTGGTGGCCGACTCACAGCGTGCCGGGGTGGATGCGGTGAGGCCCGGGCGTGTCGGCGGGGGACGTGGACGGGGTGTGCCGGCAGGTCATCGCCGCCTCGGGCTGGGCCGACCGCTTCGAGCACGGGACCGGGCACGGCGTCGGCCTCGACATCCACGAGGGGCCGTCGGTCGGCCCAGGATCGACTGCTATCCTCGAGCCCGGCACCGTGGTCACCGTGGAGCCCGGGGTGTACCTGCCCGGAACGGGCGGGGTGCGCATCGAGGACACGCTGGTGGTGACCGAAGGCGGCAGCCGCCCGCTCACCCGTTTCCCGAAGGAAGTTGCCATCTGATGGCTGTCTCGACCAACGATCTCCGCAACGGCATGACCCTGGACCTCCCCGAAGGCCTCTTCGCCGTGGTCGAGTTCCAGCACGTGAAGCCGGGCAAGGGTGGGGCCTTCGTCCGCACCAAACTGAAGAACCAGCGCACCGGAGCAGTGATCGAACGGACCTACCGCGCCGACGAGAAGCTCGAGCAGGCCATCATCGACAAGCGGGAGATGCAGTTCCTCTACCGCGACGGTTCGGAGTACGTGTTCATGGACACGGCGTCCTTCGAGCAGCTCCAGGTGGACACCGGCCTGCTGGGTGACGCAGCCAACTACCTGAAGGAGGGTGACGACGCCGTCCTGCAGTTCTACGGGACCGAAATCGTCGGCGTCGACCTCCCGGCCGCCGTGGAGCTCACGGTCACCGACACGGAGCCCGGGCTGCAGGGTGACCGGGTGTCCGGGGCCCGCAAGCCGGCCACGGTGGAGACCGGCCTCGTCCTCCAGGTACCCCTGTTCGTCAACCCGGGCGAGAAGATCAAGGTGGACACCCGCTCCGGCGAGTACCTCACCCGCGCCTGATCCTGCCGGCCGCCACGTCACCGACCTGGCGTCCATCGGCGGGCCGACCACCTCCGACCTCCCCGGAACCGAACTGACAACATGGACCCCGCCCCCCGCCATCAAGCCAGAGAACGGGCCCTCACCCTGTTGTACGAGGCGGACCTCAAGGGCAGGCCGCCCGCTGACATCCTCGACGAGCTGGCCGTGCCCCCTGACGCGTACACCTCGGGGTTGGTGCAGGCCGTGGAGGCACGTTCGACGGAGATCGACGGGTTGGTGGACGACGCCGCCATCGGATGGGACCTGGGACGGATGGCGGTGGTGGACCGGAACGTGCTGCGCCTCGCCGTCGCCGAGCTCCTGGCCTTCCCCGATGTGCCCACTGCGGTGATCCTCAATGAGGCGGTGGATCTGGCCTCGGCCTACTCGACGGACGACTCGGGCCGGTTCGTCAACGGGGTGCTGGCCACGCTGGCCGCCCGGGTGAGGACCTGACGCCGGCGACGTCGCGCCGGCATGCCGGCGTACTTGGACACCGACGATCGCCGAGCGGGTATAGTCGGTTTCTGACCGTGAAGCGGGTCCTGTGAGGCTCGTACGGACAGGAGGAAGCGTGGCCGAACGTGAACGCAGTCATACCCGTCCGCGGGGTGCTGTGTTCGTTCCCCGGGTCCAGGTCATGTCGGGTGAGGACGTCCGCCGGGCGATCACCCGGATGGCCCACGAGATCGCCGAGCGCAACCGTGGCCTGCACCACGTGGTGCTGATCGGGCTCCAGACCGGCGGGGTGGGGATCGCCCATCGCCTGGCCCAGACCCTGGCCGAGGTCGAAGAGGCGGACATCCCGGTGGGCACCCTCGACGTGGCGTTCTACCGAGACGACATCGGCCTCCGGCCGGTACTCCCCGAGGCGGCCACCGACATCACCTTCGACCTGACCGGGACCACCGTGGTGCTGGTGGACGACGTCTTGTTCACCGGCCGGACCATCCGGGCGGCGCTGAACGCGCTGGGCGAGTACGGGCGGGCCCAGGCCGTGGAGCTGGCGGTGATGGTCGACCGGGGCCATCGCGAGCTCCCGATCCGGCCCGACTACGTCGGCAAGAACCTGCCCACCAGCCGCGAGGAGATGGTCGACGTCTCCGAGGACGGGGTGTCGCTGGGGGAGCTGGTGGCCCGATGAGCCCCTTCCCGTCCCACCTGCTCAGCATGGACGACCTGGGGACCGAGGACATCATCCAGGTACTGGAGGTGGCCGACTCCTTCGCCGAGGTCGGACGCCGGGCCAATCCCAAGGTGCCGACGCTCCGGGGCCGCACCGTCGCCACCTTGTTCTTCGAGGACTCGACCCGGACCCGGATGTCGTTCGAGACGGCGGCCAAGCGCATGTCCGCCGACGTGCTGTCGTTTGCCGCCGGCTCGTCGTCGCTGAAGAAGGGCGAGTCCCTGCGCGACACCGTCGAGACCATCGAGGCGATCGGGATCGACGCGGTGATCGTCCGGCACGGCTCATCGGGGGTACCGGCCCGGGTGGCGGGCTGGGTGGAGCACTGCGCGGTGGTCAACGCCGGCGACGGCTGGCATCAACATCCCACCCAGGCCCTGCTCGACCTCTACACCGTGCGCCAGGCGCTGGGTGGTGGGGACGGCGGACTGGCCCGGTTCGAGGGCCTGCAGGTGGTCATCGTGGGGGACATCCGCCACAGCCGCGTGGCCCGGTCCCAGGTCACCGCGTATGCCGCCTTGGGCGCCGAGGTCACGCTGGTCGCACCGGCCACCCTGCTGCCACCGTCGCTGGAAGGATGGCCGGTGGCGGCGGTCGGCCACGACCTGGACGAGCTGCTTCCCAAAGCCGACGTGGTGTCGCTGCTCAGGATCCAGGCGGAGCGGGGGAGCGGCGAGTTCGTCCCCTCCCTCCGCGAGTACACGGCGGGGTTCGGGCTCACGGCCCGGCGGGCGGCCGCGCTCCCGCCCGACGCGGTGATCCTGCACCCCGGCCCGATCGTCCGCGGGGTGGAGATCGCCTCGGACGTGGCCGAGCTCCCGGCCGCACTGATCACCGAGCAGGTGAGCAACGGCGTGGCCATCCGGATGGCTGTGCTCTTCCTCTTGTTGGGGCAGGGCTCGCGGGACGGGGTACTCGGTGGCTGAATCCGACATCGGGGTCCCCGCACTGTTGATCCGCGGTGGGACGGTGATCGACGCATCCGGCGAGCGTCGTGCCGACGTGCTGGTCGAGGATCGTCGGGTGACGGCGGTCGAGCCGGACATCGGCGTGCCCCGGGGGACGACCGTCCTCGACGCCGGCGGGTGTGCGGTGGCGCCGGGGTTGGTGGACCTGCACACCCACCTGCGCCAGCCCGGACGGGAGGAGTCCGAGACCGTCGAGACGGGGGCCAGGGCGGCGTCGCTCGGAGGATTCACGGCGGTGGTGGCCATGCCCAACACCGAGCCGACCCTCGACTCGGCCGAGGCCGTCCGCCACGTGCAGGAACTCGGAGCCAAGGCCACCGCGGAGGTGGCGGTGGCCGGTGCCATCACCGTCGACCGGGCCGGGCTGCGTCTGGCACCCATGGCCGAGCTGGCCCAGCTCGGGGTCCGGCTGTTCACCGACGACGGTGCCGGGGTGCAGTCGGCCGGCCTGATGCGGCGGGCCTTCGAGTACGCCACCGGCCTGGGAGTCACGCTGGCCCAGCACTGCGAGGACGGCACGCTGGCGGCCAACGGTGCCATGCACGAGGGCGCCTGGTCCAGCCGACTGGGCCTCCCGGGGATACCGGCCCTGGCCGAGGAGGTCATGGTGGCCCGGGACATCGCCCTGGCCCGTGCGACCGGTGGCCGGATCCACTTCCTGCACCTGTCCACGGGGGAGTCGATCGAGCTGGTCCGCCGGGCCAAGCGGGACGGTGTGGCGGTGACGGCGGAGGCCGCGCCCCACCACTTCTCGCTCACCGACGGGTGCACCTCGGGCTACGACCCGGTGTTCAAGGTCAATCCGCCACTGCGACCGCACTCCGACGTGGAGGCGGTCAAGGCCGGTCTGGCCGACGGGACCATCGACGCCATCGCCACCGACCACGCTCCGCACGCCCCCGAGCGCAAGGACCTCCCCTTCGACCAGGCGCCACCGGGGATGCTGGGCCTGGAGACGGCGCTGGCGCTGGCCATCACCGAACTCGGGATGCCGCTGGCCGGCGTGCTGGCCCTGCTCAGCTGGCAGCCGGCCTCGATCTGCCGGCTCGATCCGGCCAACGGGGGCGGTCAGGGCGGTCCGATCGCCCCGGGGGCTCAAGCCAACCTGTGCGTCATCGACCCCACCGCCACCTGGACGGTCGACCCCTCGGCACTGGCCAGTCGGAGCCGGAACTCGCCCTACGGCGGTCGCACCCTCACCGGGCGGGTCCGCCACACGGTCTTCCGTGGCGAGCCCGTCGTCGTCGACGCCGAGGCCCAGCGGTGACGGGCCGCAACGGGATCGATCCCCGGGCCGAGGCCTGGCTGGTGCTGGCCGACGGCACGACCTTCGAGGGCGAGTCCATCGGCGCCGCCGTCGAAGACGGGGTGACCACGGGTGAGGCGGTGTTCAACACCGTGCTCTCGGGGTACCAGGAGGTCATCACCGATCCCTCGTACGCGGGCCAGGTCATCGCCTTCACGTATCCCCACATCGGCAACTACGGCGTGAACGCCACCGACGACGAGGCCCCGCGGCCCTTCTGCCGCGGGGTGATCGTGCGTGACCTGACCGACCGTCCCAGCAACTGGAGGTCGGAGGCGTCCCTCGAAGAGTTCCTGGTTCGCTCGGCCGTGCCCGGCATCACCGGGGTCGACACCCGGCGCCTCACCCGCCATCTTCGCGACCGGGGAGCGATGCCGTGCGCGTTCGGCACGGCCCCCGAGGCCGATCTGGCGGCGGCGGCCGCATCGGCCGTTCCCACCGACGGGCTGGACCTCGTCTCGACGGTGACCACCAGGGACACCTACACCCGTGGGAGCGGGCCCTACCGGGTGGTGGCCTACGACTTCGGTGTCAAAGAGGCGATGCTGCGCCAGCTCGGGGACCTGGCCACGGTGACCGTGGTGCCGGCGTCGACGCCGGCCGACGAGGTCCTCGGGCACGAGCCGGACGGCATCTTCTTGTCGAACGGGCCGGGCGACCCCGCCGCCCTCCCCGACGTGATCGGCGAGATCCGCCGGCTGGTGGACGACGGGACGGTCCCGGTGTTCGGGATCTGCCTCGGCCACCAGTTGCTCGCCACCGCCATGGGCGGGTCCACCTACAAGCTGCCCTTCGGGCACCACGGTGGGAACCATCCGGTCAAGCGCCTCTCGACCGGGACCGTCGAGATCACCTCGCAGAACCACAACTACGCGGTGGCCGAGGGGTCGCTGGACGCCGCCGACGTCACCCACGTCAACCTCAACGACGGGGTGATCGAGGGCATCGCCGGGCGCCACGCCCCGGTGTTCAGTGTGCAGTACCACCCCGAGGCGGGCCCCGGACCCCACGACGCCCGCTACCTGTTCGAGGAGTTCCGGGCCGTGATGGATGCCACCGGTGCCCGCAGCCGCCGGGGACCCGACCGCGGGATGTCGGCCTGATGCCGCGCCGGACCGACATCGAATCGATCCTGGTCATCGGTTCGGGCCCCATCGTCATCGGCCAGGCGTGCGAGTTCGACTACTCGGGGACCCAGGCGTGCCGGGTGCTGGCCGAAGAGGGGTTCCGGGTGGTGCTGGCCAACTCCAACCCGGCCACCATCATGACCGACCCGGGCATGGCCGACCGCACCTACGTCGAGCCCCTCGACCCCGATGTGCTGGCCGCCATCATCGAACGGGAGCGCCCCGACGCGCTGCTCCCGACCCTCGGGGGCCAGACCGCCCTCAACCTCACCATGGCGTTGGCCGACCGCGGCGTGCTGGCCTCCTACGGGGTCGAGGTCATCGGGGCCAATGCCGAGGCCATCGCCACCGCCGAGGACCGGGAGCGCTTCAAGGCGGCCATGCAGGAGATCGGGTTGGCGGTACCGGCCTCGGGCTTCGCCCACTCGCTCGACGAGGCGCTGGCCATCGGCGAGTCGATCGGCTTCCCCATCATGGTCCGCCCCAGCTACATCCTCGGCGGTGCGGGGACCGGGATCGCCGCCAGCCGCGACCACCTCGTCCGTCTGGCTGCCGAGGGGCTCGACGCCTCACCGGTGAGCGAGGTGCTCGTCGAGCAGTCCATCGCCGGGCAGAAGGAGTTCGAGCTGGAGGTGATGCGGGACGCCGCCGACAACTGCGTGGTCGTGTGCTCCATCGAGAACCTCGATCCGATGGGCGTCCATACCGGTGACTCCATCACCGTGGCGCCGGCCCAGACCCTCACCGATGTCGAGTACCAGGCCATGCGGGATTCCGCCTTCGCCTGCATCCGGCGCGTGGGGGTGGAGACCGGCGGCTCCAACGTGCAGTTCGCCGTCGACCCGACCGACGGGACCCAGGTGGTCATCGAGATGAACCCCCGGGTGTCGCGGTCCTCGGCACTGGCCTCCAAGGCCACCGGCTTCCCCATTGCCAAGATCGCCGCCCGCCTCGCCGTCGGCTACCGGCTCGACGAGATAACCAATGACATCACCGGTGCCACCCCGGCCTCGTTCGAGCCGACCATCGACTACGTGGTGACCAAGATCCCGCGGTGGGCGTTCGAGAAGCTCCCCGGGGCCACTGACGAGCTGGGCACCCGGATGCAGTCGGTGGGAGAGGTGATGGCCATCGGGCGGACCTTCCCCGAATCGCTGCAGAAGGCGGTGCGCTCACTCGAGCAGGGCCGGAGCGGGCTCAACGCCGATCCGGCCGAGCTGACCCTCGACCGGGTGCCGACCGAGCAGCTCCTCGAGTCGGTGGCCGTCGCCACCCCCGAACGGGTCTACCAGCTCGAGACCCTGCTCCGGCGGGGGGTATCGGTGGACGAGCTGAACACGGCCACCGGGATCGACCCGTGGTTCCTGTCGGGGATCGCCGAGATCACCGACGCCCGAATGGCACTCGACCTCCAGGTGACCCTGGGGGTCACCGTGGACGATCTGGACCGCCGCGCCTGGCGGCGGATCAAACGGCTGGGCTTCTCCGACGAGCAGGTGGCCTACCTGTTCGGCGGCGGCGTGACGGCGTCCGACATCCGGGCCGCCCGAACGGCCCTCGGGGTGGGCGTGACGTTCAAGACCGTCGACACCTGCGGCGCCGAGTTCGAGTCCCGCACGCCGTATCACTATTCGACCATCGAGGACGAGGACGAAGTCCCGCCGTCCGACCGGCCGCGGGTGGTGATCCTCGGCTCCGGCCCGAACCGGATCGGCCAGGGCATCGAGTTCGACTACTGCTGCGTCCACGCCTCGCTCGCCCTCCAGGCGGCGGGGTTCGAGACGGTGATGGTCAACTGCAACCCCGAGACGGTGTCGACCGACTACGACACCTCCGACCGTCTCTACTTCGAGCCGCTGACCCCCGAGGACCTGGCCAACGTGCTGGAGGCCGAACGGGCAGCCTCGGTGGGCGGAGGCCGGCTGGTCGGTGTCATCGTGAGCCTGGGCGGTCAGACGCCCCTGAAGCTGGCCGCCGACATCCCCGAGGAGCTGGTGCTGGGCACCTCGCCGGCCTCCATCGACCTGGCCGAGGACCGCGAGCGGTGGAACGAGCTGTGCACCCGCCTGGGCATCGCCCAGCCCCCCGGCGGGACGGCGTCGACCCCGTCCGAGGCGGTCAAGGTCGCCTCGTCGATCGGCTACCCGGTCCTGGTGCGGCCGTCCTACGTGCTGGGCGGGAGGGCGATGGAGATCGTCTACGACGACGAGCGCCTCGTGGACGCGGTCGAGGCCATGTCCGGCATCGGGGGATCGCTCGGCCGGGAGGGCGGCGTGACCCCGGATCGCCCCGTGCTGGTGGACCGGTTCCTCGAGGACGCGGTGGAGGTGGACGTCGACGCCGTTCGCGACGCCACCGGCGAGGTGGTCGTGTGCGGCGTCATGGAGCACGTCGAAGAGGCCGGGGTCCATTCGGGTGACTCGGCCTGCGCGCTGCCACCCCAGACGCTGTCGCCCCGGGTGGTGGCCGAGCTCGAGCGCACCGTCCGGACCATTGCCGAGGCCTTGGAGGTGTGCGGGCTCATCAACGTGCAATTCGCCGTCAAGGACGACCGCGCCTACGTGTTGGAGGCCAACCCGCGGGCCAGCCGCACGGTGCCGTTCGTGGCCAAGGCCACCGGGGTCCCGGTGGCGATGGTGGCGGCGCGGGTGATGGTCGGCGCCACGTTGGCGGAGCTCCGTCACGAGGGGCTGCTCCGCCCGCCGGTCACCGGGCACGTGTCGGTGAAGGAGGCGGTGATGCCGTTCAACCGATTCCCGGGGGTGGACACGCTGCTCGGCCCCGAGATGCGCTCGACGGGCGAGGTGATGGGGATCGGCGCCACCTTCGGACTGGCCTTCGCCAAGAGCCAGATCGCCGCCGGCAACCGGCTCCCGGTGAGCGGCACGGTGTTCTTCTCGGTGGCCGACCGCGACAAGGCGACCGGCCTCGACGTGGCCCGCCAGTTCGCCGCCCTGGGGTTCGACCTGGCGGCCACCTCGGGCACGGCGGCGATGCTGGACGCCGAAGGTATCCCCGTGGCCACCGTGGTGGCCAAGGTGGGGGACTCCCACCCCGGGGTGGTGGACGCCGTGGAACTGATCGCCGGCGGCAAGGTCCAGCTGGTGGTGAACACGCCCCGCGGCCGTGGCCCACGGGCCGATGGCCTGCACATCCGGGCCGCCGCCCTGGCCCACATGGTGCCCTGCCTGACGACGGTGGCGGCCGCCCGGGCCGCGGCCGCCGGCATCGCCGACTGGATCAGTCACCCGCTGTCGGTGCGCTCCCTGCAGGAGTACCACCAGACCGAGGGCCCATGAGCGTCCCTCCCGGCGGGGGGCGAGCCGTCGAGCGTATCCGGGGGGCATGGCGGGCGGTGACGGCCGGCGACGTCGACCTGTCGGTGCGGGTGGGCTCGACCGAGCTCGCCAACCCGGTGATGACGGCATCGGGAACCGCCGGCCACTCCGACGAGCTCGAGGCCTACTTCCCCCTGCGCCAGCTCGGGGCGGTGGTGGTGAAGTCGCTGTCGGTGGACCCGTGGCCCGGCAACCCGGCCCCCCGCGTCCAGCAGACGTCGTCGGGGATGCTCAACAGTGTCGGGCTCCAGGGCCCGGGCATCGACGCGTGGATCACCGAGAGCCTCCCCCGGCTGGCCGCCGCCGGCGCCCGCACGGTGGTCAGCATCTGGGGCCACCGGGTCGAGGACTTCGCCAAGGCCGCCTCGGCCCTGTCCGGGGTGACGGGGTTGACGGCCGTCGAGGTCAACGTGAGCTGTCCCAACCTGGAGGATCGCCGCCGGATGTTCTCCCACTCGCCCAGGGCCACCGCCGAGGTGGTCGCGGCCGTGGGCGAAGCCTGCCCCGACCTGCCACGATGGGCCAAATTGAATGCCACGGTGGCCGATCTGGCCGAAGTGGCCGACGCCGCGCTGGGCGCCGGCGCCGAGGCGCTCACGCTCATCAACACGGTCCTGGCCATGGCGGTGGATGTCGACAGCCGCCGGCCGGCCCTGGGTTCGGGACCGCTGGGCGGGGGCCTGTCGGGCCCGGCCATCCACCCGGTGGCCGTTCGGGCCGTGTTCGACGTCAGGGCCGCCCATCCGCTCGCCCCCCTCATCGGTGTGGGAGGGATCATGCGCGGCACCGATGCCATCGAATTGGTGATGGCGGGCGCGGACGCCGTACAGGTGGGCACGGCCACCTTCCGCGACCCGCGCGCCCCCGCCGCGTGGTCGACGAGATGGAGGCCTGGTGCTCACGGCACGGCGTGCGCCGGCTGCGCGACCTGCAGGGCGTGGCGCATGGCTGAGCCGACCGATGCCGCATCCCACCGCTCCGCTTCATCCGGCCGCCCAGCCGGATCCGACCGCCCGGCCTCTTTCGCCACCCGGGTGGCGGCCGCCGTGGGGGAGACGGGCCCGCTGTGCGCCGGCATCGACCCGTCCCCGGCGCTGCTGACGGCATGGGGGCTGGCGACCGACGCCGGGGGGCTGCGTCGGTTCGGCCTCACCTGCATCGAGGCGTTCGCCGGTGTGGTCCCGGTGGTCAAGCCCCAGGTCGCCTTCTTCGAGCGGTGCGGCTCGGCCGGAATGGCCGCCCTGGAGGCGGTCCTGGCGATGGCTCGACAGGCTGGGCTGGTGGTCATCGGGGACGCCAAGCGGGGCGATATCGGGTCCACCACCGAGGCCTACGCCAGCGCCTGGCTCGATCCCCTCAGCCCGCTCAACGTCGATGCCGTCACGGCGGTGGCCTACATGGGCCTCGGTGCCCTCCGGCCCATGGTCGACCTGGCCGGCGCCGGCGGGCGGGGTGTCATCGTGGTCGTGCGGAGCTCCAATCCCGAGGGCCGGATCCTGCAGGCGGCGCGGACCGAGGGCGGGCGTGGGCCGGCGGTCGAAGACCACCTCCTCGACGAGATCGCCCTACTCAACCGGAGCGGCGGATGTCCCGCCCGGGACGGTCGGTGCCGTGGTCGGAGCCACGCTGGCACCGTCGGCGTTCGACCTCTCGGGGTTGGGTGGGGTGGTCCTGGCCCCCGGCGTCGGGGCCCAGGGGGCGGGGCCGGCCGAGGTGGCCCGGCTCTTCGCCGGGTGTCCAACCGGCTCGGTACTGGCCAGTGCCTCGCGGTCGGTGCTCGGGGCCGGGCCCGACGTCCCGCGCCTCGCCGCCGCCGCCCGCCAGGCCCGGGACGAGATGGCCACGGCCCTCGCCTGACCCCCCCAGGAGCCGGTCCTCAGCGATCGGCGGTGGGCAGGTCCTCGGTGAAATCGATGAACGGGGACGGCGGCAGGTAGTCGGCGGGGATCTCGTCGGGGTGCTGGTAGTAGTCCACGTCGAAGACGTTGGAGACCCCGGGGTCCTCGACCGTGCCGCTCAGGCCGGCTTCGGTGGCCTGCGAGGAAGGCCTCCCGGCCGTCGATGGCACCCGACGCCAGGGACCGGTAGGTGGCGATCGGGACCCTGGCGACCAGCGAGTACACGCATCCGTCGGTCGTCGCCCCGACCCGTCGGCCGATCATGCAGTGGTGGCTCCCGTCGTCGATCGCGAACACCGCGGCGTCACCGGAGCCCAGGCAGGCCCGGATGCGTTGGGGGTGCCCGAGGTGGAACCACTGCTCGTGGCGGCGGTCCTTCATGGCCCACAGGGGGCTGGGCGGGATGACGCCCTCGGGCTCCTCTTCTTCGAGGGGCGTGGCGTTCTCGGGAGCGGTGACCGGGAACCGTGAGGCGGCGGTCTCCTCGAGGAAGTGGAGCTGGCCGTCGTCCCGCGACTGGAACAGGCCACCGTCCCCCGGGCCGGCGGCGGCCCCGGACCCGGTATCGCCGCCCGGCTGATCTCCGTCGCCCACTGTTGGCTCCTCTCGTTCGGCGCGGCCGCAGGACCGCGTTGGTCGGCGCCGTCGTCTCGCACGCCGCACCCCATGCTGGCACGGGCGGCGGCTCGGTGATCACCGCGCTGTCCCGGGACCGGGACCGGCGTCGTCACCGCGGGCGCACCTCGACGGTCAGGTCCCGGTCCGGGTCGGGAACCAACCCGACACCCGGGCGGCCAGCGCGTGCCGGTGCCGGACGGCGAGCTGACGGGCGTCGTCCAGCCCGATGGGGACGAACCGCACGGCCTGACCGGGCCCCAACCGCCCCAGGACGGCCAGGTCGGCGGAGACGACGCAGCCGACGACCGGATAGCCGCCCACCGTGGCATGGTCGGGCATCAGCACGATGGGATTGCCGTCGGGCGGGACCTGGACGGCTCCGCTGACCATCCCCGTCGAGGTGACCGGTGGGCTGGCGCCGGTGGGTAGCGGGTCCGGGCCGGTGAGCCGCAACCCGACGCGATTGGAGTGCTCGTCGACGATCCACACCCCGGTGACCAGACTGTCCCATGCCTCCCTCCCGAGTGGGTGGGGACCGGCCATGACCCGGAGTGTTACCGGTCCTCCCGGGGCCGCCGGCGCGTCGACGGCGGCCAGGAGGTGGCCGTGGGGCCGGGTGGGAGGACCGAGGTCGAGCCGGTCGCCACCGGCCAGGGGGCCGGGCCCCAGCCCACACAGAACGTCCGAGGACCGGGATCCCAGGACGACCGGGGTGCGGAAGCCCCCGCCGACGGCGAGATAGGCCCGCACCACGCCGCCCGTCCGGCCGATGTCGAGCACCTGCCCCGAACCCACCGGGACGATGGTGCCGGCCTGGCAGGGGTGCCCGTCGAGGACCATCCCGACGGCACCCTCCGAGCCGGCCGCTGCCGAGCCGGCCACCACGGCGCAGTGGGCGGGGGCGTTGAACCGGAGGGCCGGGCCCTCGAACGTGATTTCGAGCGCCGCCGCCCCGTCCTCGTTGCCGACCAGGCGGTTGGCCAGCGCCATCGACTCGGCATCGGCCGGCCCGGCATCCGGCACGCCGATCGCCGCCACCCCGCGGCGGCCGGCGTCCTGCACCAGGGTCAGCGCCCCGGGCCGGATGACGTCGGCGAACCGGGGGCCCGTCCCCCGGATCGGCCGTCTGGCCCCCGCACCGGTCTCGGCCGTGTCGTCCGGGCCGTCCGGGCCGGCCAGTTCCGCCGGTTCCGCGGCGGCGGACTGGAACCGGACGCGATCGCCGGGTCGCAGCCGCGCGAACGGGGGCCGGTCAGGATCGAACAGCCTCACCGAAGTGCGGCCGAGCAGCATCCAGCCTCCGGGCGTGGACTGCGGATAGATCGACGCGAACCCACCGGCGATCGCCACCGAGCCGCTCGGCACCGACGGCCGCGGCGCCTCCCGCCGGCCGATTCCGGCCAGGGGTCGGGGCAGCCCGACCAGGTAGGGGAACCCTGGAGCGAAGCCGAGGAAAGCCACCTCCAGATCCTGGCCGGTCAGCATGCCCACGACGTCAGCCTCGGACAGGCCGAGTCCGGCTGCCACCGCCGGGAGATCGGGGCCGTCGAATCGGACCGGCACCTCGAGGGTCCGTCCTCCGGCCGGGGTGGCACCGTGGGGGACGGCGCCCGCCAGCTGTCGGAGCCACTCCGCCCCGCTGGCCCGGTGGTCCTTCGTCGCACCGTCGACCCGGGCCGGGCCGAGCCGGACCAGCACACTGGAGAAGCCGACCACGACGTCTTCCACGCCCACCGGCGCCCGCCCCTCGGCGACGGCCGTCCCGACGGCGGCCGCCACCCCGCGGGCTGACGCCACGTCCCCCACCTCGACCAGCAGCGCCGTGTCCCCGAAGGGGACGACCGAGGCAGTCACCCCGATGTCCGACCGGGGGAGCTGACCGGCGGGAGGAATGGGACCACCTCGATCCCGGCGGATTCGAGGGCGGCTCGCACGGCCCGGGCCGTCACGCCGGCATCGGGCGCGTCTCCATGGATGCAGAGGGTCTCGGCCACCACCGGTGTCCACGTGCCGTCGATCGCCTCGACCCCGTACCCCAGGGCCAACGACACCGCCCTGGCGGCGATGGCAGCCGGCTCGTCGATCAGGGCTCCGGGACCCGACCGCGGGACGAGGCTGCCGTCGGCGCGATAGCCCCGATCGGGGAACGCCTCGGCCACCGACCGCACGCCGGCGCGCTGGGCCAGGCCGACCACCGGGGTGCCGGCCTGGGCCACCAGAACCCGGCTGGCCTGGGACCCCAGTGCCTCGGCCACCGCACCGGCGACAGCAGCGTCGGTCCCCATGAGGTTGTAGAGCGCGCCGTGGGGCTTGACGAATGCCACGGTGCCGCCGACGGCCCCGACCTCCTCGGCGAGCACGGCGCACTGTTCGAGGATGTCGGCGACCAGCTGGGCGTGGCCCACCTCGACGGTCCGCCGGCCGAACCCCTCACGGTCGCGGAAGGAGACGTGGGCGCCGATGACGATCCCCCGGTCCACGCAGGCCCCGGCCGTGGCCCGCATGACGGGGCGGCTGCCGGCGTGGAACCCGCACGCCAGGCTGGCACTCGTGACCGAGTCGAGGACGGCCCGATCCCCGACGGCGAGCGTCTCCCCTTCGGCCACGTCCGCATTCAGATCGATGACGGGCACCCGTCCAGTATCGACCACGGACGAAGGCGCTGACGGGTCCCGGCCCCCGGACCTCCGACAACGCCGCCACCCTGCGCCGACCCGTCCAAGGGTGCCTCCGCCGGAAGTACATGACCTCGGTGCCAAGAGGCGCTATCGTCTCGTCCATGCCGCAACCGCCCGCACTCACTCCCGAACAGCGCCAGGCCGCCCTGGCCAAGGCCGCCAGGGTCCGCCGTGAGCGGGCCGAGGTCAAAGAGAAACTCAAACTCGGTTCGATCACGTTGACCGAACTGCTCACCACGGCCGACTCCAACGAGACCGTGGGGAAGATGAAGGTGCTCTCCGTACTGGAGTCGCTTCCCGGCCTGGGCAAGGTCAAGGCCCGCCGCCTGATGGACACCGTCGGGATCAGCGAGAGCCGTCGGCTCCAGGGGCTGGGGAGCAACCAGCGCGAAGCGCTCCTGCGCGAGACCGCTCGCTGAACACACCGGGACCGGATCGGGCTGCGGTCCGGTCCGAGCCTCTGATCTTCGTGCTGTTCGGACCGGGTGGTGCCGGCAAGGGCACGATCGCCGCCCGTCTGGTGGCCGACGACCCGGCGCTGTGGCTCAGTCGGTCCTGGACGACGCGGCCGCGCCGGGCCGGCGAGGACGAGGACGCCTACATCTTCGTCGATCGCCCGACGTTCGAGCGCCGGATCCGCTCCGACGGGTTCTTCGAGTGGGCCGAGTTCCTCGGAAACCTCTACGGAACACCGCTCCCCGAACCTCCGCCGGGGCGCGACGTACTCCTCGAGATCGACCTGCAGGGGGCCCGCCAGGTCCGCAGCCTCCGGTCCGACGCCACGCTCATCTTGTTGAAGCCTCCCTCGCCCGAGGCCCAAGAGGAACGGCTCCGGGGCCGCGGGGACGACGAGCGCCACATCGCCGAGCGCCTTCGTGCCGGGGCCCACGAGGAGCGCGAAGGCATGGCCATCGCCGATGCCGTGGTGGTCAATTCGGACCTGACGCAGGCCACCGCCGATGTGGCCGGTATAGTGGACAGCTACCGTGCCGCCCGACGGTGAGGGTATGCAGGTCCCTGGGGGTCGATCGCACCGCGACCGCCTCCCGGCCCGATCCGCGCCCCACCGGTTGGCTCCCACCCGAATGACCGACCTGAAGGATCACGATGGCCCAGAACCAGACCACACTGATGGACCCGCCGATCGAGGAGCTCCTCGACAAGGTGGACTCGAAGTTCACCCTGGTGGCGCTGGCTTCCCGCCGGGCCCGCCAGGTGAACAGCTACTACAACTCCCTCGGCGAGGGGCTCGGGGTGGTCGTGCCGCCCCAGGTGGCGTCGGCCTCCGGCAAGCCGCTTTCGATCGCCTTCGAAGAGGTGGCGGCCGGCAAGGCGACCTACAGCCGTCCGGATCCCGAGGAGATCGCCCTGGCCGAGGCGGCGGCACTGGCGCTGCTGGAGAGCGATGCGGCCGGCACCGACGCCGAGTCCGCCCCGTCGACACCGGACGAAGCCGGCCAGTAGCCGAAACGGCCTGATCGACCCGGGGGCGACGACCATGGGCACCACCGCACGGGGAACAGGGGCATGAGCCCCACCGAGGCCGGGCGCCCCGAACACGGCGGTCCGGACCCCCGGGAGCGACCCTTCGTGGTGCTGGGCGTGTCGGCGGGGATCGCCGCCTACAAGGCCGTCGAGGTCTGCCGACGGCTGGTCGACGCCGGCGTGCACGTTGCCCCGGTGCTCACCGATCGGGCCACACGGTTCGTGGGCCGGGCCACCTTCGACGCCCTGGCCTCCGAGCCGACCCAGGTCAGCCTGTGGGACGAGTCGTCGCCCATACCCCACACCCGGCTCGGCCAGAGGGCCGACCTGATCCTGGTGGTGCCGGCCACCGTCGACCTCCTGGCCCGCTACACCGCCGGGATGGCCGACGACCTGCTCACCGCCACGCTGGTGGCGTCGGCGGCTCCCGTCGTGGTCTGCCCGGCCATGCACACCGAGATGTGGGAGCACCCCTCGGTCCAGCACAACCTCGAGGTGCTGCGGGGGCGCGGCGTCACCGTGGTGCCGCCCGAGGAGGGGCGACTGGCCGGGGGGGACAGTGGTGCCGGGCGTCTCGCCGACCCGGCCGTGGTCGTGGCGACCGTGCTCGAGATGCTGGCGGCCGGCCGGGCCGCCCGGGACGACCGGGACGACCGGGACGGCCGGGACGGCCGGGACGACCTGGCCGGAGTCAGGGTGGTGGTGTCGGCCGGGGGCACCCGCGAACCGATCGACCCGGTCCGGTTCATCACCAACCGGTCGTCGGGCAAGCAGGGCCACGCCCTGGCCTCGGCCGCGCACCGCCGTGGTGCCGAGGTGACCCTGGTGACCGCCAGCAACCAGCCGGTCCGGCCCGGCGTGGCGGTCGAGCGGGTGGAGACGGCGGCGGAGATGGAGGCGTCCATGACGGCCCGGGCCGGTGCGGGCCGACGTGGTGATCATGGCGGCGGCCGTCGCCGACTTCCGTCCCAAGGTGGCCACCGACACCAAGCTCCACAAGGCCGACGGCGTACCCGACCTGGTCCTCGAGGCGACACCGGACATCCTCTCCGAACTGGGGCGATCCCGCCGGGAGGGCCAGGTGCTGGTGGGATTCGCGGCCGAAACCGACCACGTCGGGGCGCGGGCCATGGCCAAGTTGGCGGCCAAGGGGGTCGACCTGATGGTGGCCAATGACGTGTCGGCGCCGGGGGTGGGGTTCGACCACGACACCAACGAGGTCACCATCTTCGCCTCGGACGGTTCCTCCACCCCGGTGTCCCTCTGCTCCAAGGATGCGGTGGCGGACGCCATTTTGGATAGAGTGAGCGCGCTGTTGCCGCCGCGCTGACCAATTTCGTCGGAGCGCGGCACACGGCAGCACCGGCTTCGTGCCACCGGTCCGGCCGTCCGTTTCCCGGCTGAGTACCCCGCCAGCACCCATCAGAAGGGATCAACCCGTGAGTACCCGATACACCTTCACCTCCGAGTCGGTGACCGAAGGTCATCCCGACAAGATGGCGGACCAGATCTCCGACGCGGTTCTCGACGCCCTGTTGACCGACGACCCCGACAGTCGGGTGGCCTGTGAGACCCTGCTGACCACTGGGCTGGTGTTGGTGGCCGGCGAGATCACCACGACCACGTACGTCGACATCCCCAAGCTCGTCCGTAAGACCGTCCTGGAGATCGGGTACGACGACGACGCCTACGGGATCGACGGCAACACGTGCGGAGTGATCGTCTCCCTCGACGAGCAGTCGCCCAACATCGGCCAGGGCGTCGACAACGCCTTCGAGGTGCGGGCGGGGACCGGCGGAGAGGATCTGCTCAATGCCCAGGGGGCCGGCGACCAGGGCATGATGTTCGGCTACGCCTGCGACGAGACACCCGACCTGATGCCGCTGCCCGATCTGGCTGGCCCACCGGTTGGCGCAGCGTCTCGCCCAGGTTCGGCGGGTCGGTGTCCTGCCCTACCTGCGCCCGGACGGCAAGACCCAGGTGAGCGTGACCTACGAGGACGGCCGTCCCGTGGCGCTCGAGACCGTGCTCATCTCGACCCAGCACGATCCGGGGGTGGACCTCGAGACGCTGCTTCTCCCCGATCTGCGAGACAACGTGATCACCCCCCTGCTCCCGCCGGAACTGGATGCCGACAACCTGCGCATCCTGGCCAACCCCACCGGGGTCTTCGAGCTGGGTGGACCCCATGCCGACACCGGCCTCACCGGCCGAAAGATCATCGTGGACACCTACGGGGGGATGGCCCGCCACGGTGGCGGTGCCTTCTCCGGCAAGGATCCTTCGAAGGTCGACCGGTCGGCGGCCTACGCCGCCCGGTGGGTGGCGAAGAACCTGGTCGCGGCCGGAGCGGCCACCCGATGCGAGGTCCAGGTGGCCTACGCCATCGGCGTGGCCCGTCCGGTCTCGGTCCTCGTGGAGACGTTCGGCACCGAGCGGGTGTCCCCGGACCGGATCGCCGAAGTGGTCGACGAGGTGTTCGACCTCCGGCCGGCGGCGATCGTCCGCGACCTGGACCTGAAGCGGCCGATCTACCGCAAGACGGCGGCGTACGGCCACTTCGGGCGGTCGGAGAAGGAGTTCACCTGGGAGGACACCTCCCGGGCCGATGACCTGAAGCAGGCGCTCGGACTCTGAGCCGCCCGCCGTCCACGGGGCCGGCGGTGCCGCCGGCGCCGTCTCCGGTGCCAGCCCCGGCGACGCCGCCCGTGCCAGCCCCGGTGCCAGCCCCGGTGCCGTCATCGGTCCGAGCCGGGCCCGACCGGATCGTTCGGGTGGTGCCCGACGTACCGGCCATCCACCGGAGGTTCGACTACTCGGTGCCGCCTGCCCTGGCCGACCAGATCAGGATCGGGAGCCGGGTGCGCATCGAGCTCCACGGCCGCCGGGTGGGGGCGTGGGTCGTGGAGGCCGACGTGGCGCCCACCGACGGGGTGACCGCCAAGCCGTTGGCCGCCTCGAGTGGTGAGGGCCCGCCCCCCCCGCTCGTCTCGTTGGCGGAGTGGGCGGCCTGGCGCTGGGCCGGACCCCTGTCGTCGTTCCTCGGTACCGCATCGCCTCCCCGTCTCGTCCGTGGTCCCGGGCGCTCCCCGGGCACCGGATCGGACCGCCCGTCGTCGCCCGGTGGAGGATCGGTCGCACTCATCGCCGACGCCCTGGCCGACACGGGAACGCCGGCGCTGATCCGGCTGGCTCCGACCCTGGACGCCACGCTGGTCGTGCTGGAGCTCCTCCACCGTGTCGGGACGGGGGGCACCCTCGTGCTGACGCCGTCCCATGCCCGGGCCGCCCAGCTGGCCGCCCGGTTGCGGAAGGCCGGCGCGCCGGTGGCCCTGATGCCCGACATGTGGCCGGAAGCGTCGTCGGGATCCTTCGTGGTGGTCGGTACGAGGTCGGCGGCGTGGGCACCGGTCGCCCGCATGTCCGGCGCCCTGGTCCTCGACGCCCATGACGAGGCGTACCGGGAGGAGCGGTCCCCGACGTGGTCGGCCGTGGACGTCGTGGTGGAACGGGGACGGCGGGACCGGGCGCCGGTGGTGCTGGTGTCGCCGTGCCCGACGGTGGTCCTGGCCGAGGCCTGCCGGCTGGTCACCACACCGCGGGCGGTCGAGCGTCGGGGATGGCCGGTCGTGGAGGTGGTCGATCGCACCGGAGACGATCCCCGGACCGGGCTCTTCTCCGACCGCCTGGTGCGGTCGGTCCGCTCGGTGTTGGAGCGGCCCGGCGGCCGCGTCGTGTGCATCCTCAACCGGACCGGGCGGATCCGGCTGCTGGCATGCGGACAGTGCGGGGCACTGGCCCGGTGCACCCGGTGCGGGGGAGCCGTGGCGCAGGACGCGGCGGCCGGCAGGCTGGTGTGCCGTCGGTGCGGGGAGGGTCGGCCGGCGGTGTGCGCGGTCTGTGACTCCTCCCGGCTCAAGTCGCTGCGGGTGGGGGTCACCCGGGCCACCGAAGAGCTGTCGGCCCTCACCGGGGTCGGGGCCGTCGAGGTCACCGGGAACTCGGCGCCGGGATCGGAGGCCGGGGCCCGGCTGGTCGTGGGGACCGAGGCCGCGCTCCACCGGGTGGGCCGGGCCGACTTGGTGGCCTTTTTGGACGTCGACCAGCACCTTCTGGCTCCTCGGTTCGGAGCCGGCGAGGAGACGTTGACCCTGCTGGCCCGGGCCGCTCACCTAGTCGGCTCTCGGGCCGGATCTGGCCGCCTGCTGCTCCAGACCCGTATCCCCGGTCACGAGGCTCTCCAGGCCGCCACCCACGCCGATCCCGACCTGCTGATCGGGCCCGAGCGCGCCCTGCGGGAGCAGCTTGCGCTGCCACCGTTCGGCGCCGTGGCCGTCCTCCGGGGTCCGGGTGCCCCGACGTTCGCCGAGGGGCTCGGGGCGGTGGCGCCGGTCACGGTCTCGCGGCTCGAGTCCGAACGGTGGATGGTCCGGGCCCCCGACCACGCCACCATGGCCGACGCGCTGGCGTCGGTCCCGCGGCCGACGGCCCGGCTGAGGGTCGAGGTGGATGCCACGGACGTGTGAAGCGCCCCTGCCCTGCGTCTGCGCTATGGCCCGCCTTGATCCGGGGTCTCGGCGCTGTCGCGTGGCTGCCGCGGCCGTCCGGCCCTCGGGTCACTCCTCGAGGGTGAACAGCCTGGTCTCGCCGCGGTCAGGGGCAGGGTCGGGATCGTCCGGATCGGGTGGCCGACCCCGGGCCGGCGGTGCCCACCGCCATTTGCCCGGTCCCCCGGTGAGGGTGAACCCCTGATGGGTGCGCAGGTAGTGGTGGTGGCCGCAGAGCCGGGCGGTGTTCTCGAGGCTGGCCGGTCCCCCCTCGGCGAAGGCGACGCCCCAGTGGTCGATCTCGAGGCCCTGGGTGACGTCACAGCCGGGGATCACACAGCTCCGGTCCCGCTCCACCAGGGCGGTCCGCAGGGCACTGGGGATGGAGCGTCCCAGATGGCACACGGTCGTCACGTCCACCCCGTTGGTGATGACCAACCGGGTGACGGCGTCCCCCATCAGCTCCCGGGCCGACTCGACGGAGACCGGGCCCACCCCGGGGATCTCGCACACCCCACCGGGTCCGACCGATCCCCGGCGCAGGGCGTCGAGGTCGACCCGGAGGAGGACCTGGGCCCTCGGTCCGGGGTCGTCCCTGTCCCCGGTGTGGCTGTCGTCCCCGGTGAGTGCGGTGAGTGCGGTGAGTGCGGTGAGGTCGGTGAGGTCGGAGTCCCCGGGCTGGACGGTGCCCGGGCCCGGGGCCCTCGGCGGGGTGGCCCCGGTCCGGACCGGTGATCCGCCCCGCCGGCCGGTGACCAGGCCCACCAGGGCGTCGGCCCGGTAGGCGTCGGAGGACTCGTGGCGCCCCTCGCGCCGGGCCTCCTCGAACAACGCGTCGGTCCGGGCGTTGAGGGAGGCCAGCAGGGAGGCACCGGCATCGGGGGCGAGCCGGGCATCGAGGCAGAAGGCCCCGTCCTGGTCGGTCCAGGTCCGACAGTGGCGCTCCTCATGGAGGCGCCGGCGGTGGGCGGCGGCGTCCTCGGCCGACCGGCCCTGGGCCTTGGCCCGCAGGCAGCGGTCCCGCAGCTGGTGGAAGGTCTCGTGGGTGGCCGCCTCCACCAGCTCGTCCTCACTGCCCGGGTTGACCCGGGCGGCGTCGGCCACCAGCCGGGCCACCTTGCCGGACAGCTTGCCCTTGCGGGCCGCCTCGTCGATGGCGGGGTGGTCGGCCAACGACTCCCCGAGCTTCAGGACCCCGGTCGAGTCCCCCAAGGAGTCACCGGTCATGTCCGACAGCCAGTGGGCCGGGGTGGGATGGCCGCCGGCCTCGGGCTGGCGGCACTCGGTGGCCCGGACCCCGGCCAGGGACTTGCCGATGACAGCCACCCGCTCGATCTGGGTGAATGAAGACACCAGGGCGGTGGCGTCAACACCGTCGTAGCGGGCGGGGTCGAATTCGGCCACGAACTGCAGGACGGTGGCGGCGGCGGACAGGAACCTGGCCACGCTGACTCCGGCGTCCTCGCCCTCGGGACGGGCAACACCGGCACCGGCCATGCCGGCACCCGCCGGGTCCACCACTGGCTTCGCATCGACCGTCGATGTCATGGACCAGAGTTCAGCAGGGGGGTGTGACGCCGCCACGGGGCGTCGTTCCCGAGGGGAGCCGGGCCCGACCCCCGGTCCGGCCTGCCGTGGGCACCATCGGCACCGTCGGACCGTAGAATGACCGACATGTCCTCGTTCTCCGTCCGCGTCTACGGCGACCCGGTGTTGAAGCAGGTCGCCCACGCCGTCGACCAGGTGGACGGATCGCTGGTCCGCCTCGTCGACGACATGGTGGAGACCATGTACGACTCCGAGGGGGCCGGCCTCGCCGCTACCCAGGTCGGGATCCAGAAGCGGTTGTTCGTGTACGACGTGGGCGACGGGCCGTTGGTGATCATCAACCCCGTCATCGTGGAGACGTCGGGGGAGTGGTACCACGACGAAGGCTGTCTCTCGATCCCCGGCCTCCGACTGGGGATCGTCCGACCCGCCCAGGTCCATATCCGCGGCGTCGACCTCGACGGCGAGGAGGTCTCCCTCGAGGCCGACGACTTCCTCGGTCGGGTATTCCAACATGAGGTCGACCACCTCGACGGCGTCTTGATGGTGGAACGTCTCGAGGATGACATGCGCAAGCAGGCACTGCGCGTCCTGCGGGATCGAGCGCTCGGGCTGGACACGTCGGCCATGGAGGCCAAGCTGGTGTCGGTCGGCAGCGAACGCGAGATCTGAGCCGGCTTCCTGCGCACGGCTGCCCACCGCCGGTAGCGTCGTCCCCCATGGCTCGACTGGTGTTCCTGGGCACTCCCGAAGCGGCGGTCCCGCCCCTGGTCACACTGGTGGACGCCGGCCACGACGTGAAATTGGTGGTGACGCGGCCGGACAAGCGGCGCGGCCGGGGGGGCGCATTGGTTCCCAGCCCGGTCAAGGCGGCGGCAGCCGACCTCGGGCTTCCCGTGAGCCACACGCTCGACGCGGTGGAGGGGGCCGGAGCCGAACTCGGTGTGGTGGTGGCCTACGGCCGCATCATCCCTGTCGAGGTGCTGGACCGGGTCCCCATGGTCAACCTGCACTTCTCCCTTCTGCCCCGCTGGCGGGGGGCGGCGCCCGTGGAGCGCGCCATCCTCGAGGGAGATGCGGAGACGGGCGTCTGCCTCATGGCGGTGGAGGCGGGATTGGACACCGGCGGGATCTACGCCGAGGAGGTCACGCCGATCGACGAGGACGAGACGGCCGACGAGTTGCGCTCCCGACTGGTGGTCATCGGTTGCGAGATGTTGCGGGAGCACCTGCGCGGGGGCAGGGCCGGACTCCCGCCGGCCCTCGATCAGGTCGGCACGCCCTCGTACGCCGAGAAGATCGTCCCCGGCGAACTACGTCTGCGATGGGACGAACCGGCGGTCCAGGTGCGGAGGGTGGTCCGATTGGGCCGGGCCTGGACGACGTTCCGCGGGCGTCGCCTGGGGATCGTCCGGGCCGGCGCCGCCGGGTCCGAACCGGTCGGCGGGGGACCGGGCACCGGGGACACCCGGCCCACCGGCTCCCTCGACGGCACCGAGGTGACGGCCGGCGACGGCCGGCGGGTCGCGCTCGTCACGGTGCAACCCGAGGGGAGGCGACCCATGGACGCGGCCGACTGGCTCCGGGGTGCCCGTCCCGAGCCCGGTGAGCGACTCGGAGGTTGACGACGTCGCAGGACCGGCCCGACGATTGCGGCCGACCGGAGGCGGAGCGGGGCGGCCTGTCCGGGAAGGTCCGTGAACGCAAGGAGGCCACCGGTAGGCTCGGTGGCCATGGGCACCACCCCGATCCGACCGGAGATGCGAGTGGCACCCTCGATCCTCTCGGCCGACTTCGGCCACCTGTCCGACGCGGTCGACCTGGTGGCGCCGGCCTCGGACTGGCTCCACGTCGACGTGATGGACGGCCACTTCGTCCCCAACCTCACCATCGGTCCTCCGGTGGTCTCGTCCCTTCGCGAGCACACCGACCTGTTCTTCGACACCCACCTCATGATCAGCGAGCCGGAGCGCTACCTGGAGCCGTTCCGCGACGCCGGCTCGGACGGGTGCACCGTGCACGTGGAGGTTGGCCGCACGGCCGCCCTGATCCAACAGATGCGGGACCTCGGACTCCGGGTCGGGCTGGCCGCCAATCCGGACACGCCCTTCGAGGCGGTGGAGCCATTCCTCGACCAGGTGGACCTGATCCTCTGCATGACCGTGTTCCCCGGCTTCGGCGGACAGTCGTTCATCGCCGAGGTGATGCCCAAGGTCCACCAGGTGCGGTCGGCCCTGGCCGGCGCCGGGCTCAGCGTAGACGTCGAGGTCGACGGGGGAATCGACGAGCACACCGTGGTCGAGGCGGCCCGTTCCGGAGCGAACGTGTTCGTGGCCGGTTCGGCCGTGTTCGGCCGGCCCCACCCGCTGGACGCGGTCGGGGAGATCCTGGGTGCCGCCGTGCAGGCCGTGGCAGGCGATCCCCCCTGAGCGCCCCGCCGCAGGACTCGCAGCCCCAGGACTCGCAGCCCCAGGACTCGCAGTCCGAGGGATCGCAGCCGCAGCCTTCGCAGCCGCCGTCGCCCGACGCCACGTGGATGGGTCGGGCCGTCGAGGAGGCCGAGTCCGTCCGGGGTCGGACGTCGCCCAACCCGTGGGTGGGCGCGGTGGTGGTCCCCGAGGCCACCGACCGTGACGGCGCCGGTGACCACTGGTACCGCGGTGCCACCGCCCCACCGGGAGGGCCCCATGCCGAGGTCACCGCCCTCGCCGCCGCCGGAGAGCGGGCCCGGGGCGGGACCCTCTACGTAACCCTCGAGCCCTGCGCCCATCAGGGCCGGACCCCGCCGTGCACCGACGCCGTTGTGGCGGCCGGGATCCGGCGGGTGGTGATCGGCGTCGAGGACCCCGACCCACTCGTGAGCGGGGCCGGGATCGCCGCCCTCCGGGGTGCCGGTCTGGACGTCGAGGTCGGGCCGGGCGCCGATGCGGTGGGCGCCCAGCTGGCCGCCTACCTTTCCCACCGGCGCACGGGGCGCCCGTGGGTCGTACTCAAACTGGCGGCGTCCCTCGACGGGGGGATCGCCGCTCCGGACGGCACCAGCCGGTGGATCACCGGCGAGGCCGCCCGCCGGGACGCCCACCGTCTCCGGGCCCAGGCCGACGCGGTCATCGTGGGTGCGGGAACGGTCCGGGCCGACGATCCGGCACTCACCGTCCGCCTGCCTGCAGAGGACCCGTGGTTCCGTGGCCCGGCGGACCAGCCGTTGCGGGTGGTGCTCGGACGGATCCCGCCCGGCGCCGCCGTCCGGCCGGCGCTGGAACTGGGGGGGCGGCTCGAGACCGTCCTCGACGAGCTGGGGGCCCGGGGCGTGGTGTCGGTCCTGGTGGAGGGCGGGGCCCGGGTGGCGCACGGCTTCCACTCGTCCGGCCTGGTCGACCGCTACATGCTCTACCTGGCCCCGGCGCTGTTCGGTGGGAACGACGCCCGCCCCCTGTTCGAGGGGCCCGGAGCCCCCAGCATCGGAGACCTTTGGCGGGGTCGGGTGGTCTCGGTGACTAGCCTGGAGGGCGATTTGCGGATCGAACTGTCCGACCCGAATCGCTGATCTGACCTGCCCAACCACACACCCGACCATGGAACCGACGATAGAAATTGCCTAAGGCGGTCCCGATGCCGGCCGACACTAAGGACACAGGGTTCTGCCGCCTCGGCCTGCGCCGGGCCCCAGACACGCCGAGCCGGGGCCACCGGACACCACGAGCGAAGAACAGAGGGAGACCAAGGGTCGATGCCCTTTTCATCAGTTGAGGAAGCGATTGCGGCCGTCGGTCGGGGCGAGATCGTCGTCGTGGTCGACGACGAAGACCGCGAGAACGAGGGCGACCTCATCATGGCCGCCGATGCGGTCACGCCGGAGAAGATCGCGTTCTTCATCGCCCACACCTCCGGACTGATCTGCGTCCCCCTCACCCCCGAACGGGTCGAGCACCTCGATCTCCCCCTCATGGTGACCACCAACACCGAGGTGCAGCGGACAGCGTTCACCGTGAGTGTGGACTACCGCCACGGCACCTCGACGGGCATCTCGGCGGCTGATCGTGCCGCCACCATCAAGGCATTGGCCGATCCCCACACGCGCCCGGCCGACCTCAACCGGCCCGGGCACATCTTCCCCCTGCGCTACCGGCCCGGCGGGGTGCTGAAGCGCGCTGGGCACACCGAGGCCGCCATCGACCTGGCCCGCGCCGCCGGCATGTCACCGGCGGGTGTGCTGTGCGAGGTGGTGAACGAGGACAAGACCGGGATGGCGCGCCTGCCCGAGCTGCGACGGTTCGCCCAGAAGCACGGGCTCTGCCTCATCTCCATCGCCGACCTGATCCGGTACCGTCGGCACAAGGACAAACTGGTGCGCCGGATCGCCGACGCCCGGATCCCCACCGACTTCGGTGAGTTCACCGTCTACGCCTACGAGTCGGTGCTCGACGGTGAGCACCATGTGGCCCTGGTCAAAGGCGATGTCGCCGGCCAGGCCAACACGCTCGTGCGGGTGCACAGCGAATGCCTGACCGGGGACGTCTTCGGCTCGCTCCGGTGCGACTGTGGACCCCAACTGCACGCCGCCATGGCCACCATCAACGAGAACGGCAGCGGCGTGCTCGTCTATCTGCGCGGCCACGAGGGCCGGGGCATCGGGCTCGCCCACAAGCTGCGGGCGTACACCCTCCAAGAGGAGGGCTTCGACACGGTGGACGCCAACCTCGAGCTCGGGCTCCCGGCCGATTCGCGCGAATACGGGATCGGTGCCCAGATCCTGGTCGACCTCGGCGTGACGACCATGCGCCTCATGACCAACAATCCCACCAAGTACGGTGGTCTCGAGGGATTCGGCCTCGACATCGTCGAGCGGGTGAACATCCAGCCCACGCCCACGCCCGAGAACATCGAGTACCTCCGGACGAAGAGGGAGCGCATGGGCCACCTGCTCGAGGGGCTCGATGACGTCCTCTGACCTCACGCTCCTTCCGCCCGACGCCAAGGAGCGGGCGGCGGCCCGGGTCGGGCGGGCACTGCCCGGGCCGGGCGGCGGCGGGGCCGGGTTGCGCATCGCCTTCGCCTGTGCCGAGTTCAACGGGGGGATCACTGACCGCCTCTTGACCGGTGCCCTCGATGCGCTCGAGGAGTCCGGCGCCGACCTGGGCCACACGGTGGTGGCCTGGGTGCCCGGGGCGTTCGAGCTCCCCGTAGTGGCCCAGCGCCTGGCCGAGTCACCCGGGGTCGACGCCGTGGTGTGCCTGGGCGCGGTGATCCGCGGCGATACCAGCCACTACGAGTTCGTGGCCGGCGAGTGTGCCTCAGGGCTGCAGCGGGTCCAGCTCGACACCGGAAAGCCGGTGGTCTTCGGCGTGTTGACCACCGAGACCGTCGAGCAGGCCCTGGTGCGCTCGGAGGACGATCACACCAACAAGGGCCGCGAAGCGGCGTCGACGGCATTGCGGACGGCGGCCGTCCTGTCGGCGGTGTCGGACCTCTCGGGTAGCGGCCGGGTCGGCTTTTCCGTGGGGGGGCGCTGATGTTGCGGGTGGTGCTCCCCAAGGGGTCCCTCGAACAGGCCACCCTCAGCCTCTTCGCCGATGCCGACCTGACGGTGGTGCGCGGCATCCGACGTGGACTACCGGGCCTCCATCGAAGACCCCCGGGTCGACGACGTCAGGATCCTGCGTCCCCAGGAGATCCCCCTGTACGTGGCCAAGGGGCTGTTCGACGTGGGAATCACCGGCCGCGACTGGATCGAGGAGCGGGGGAGCGACGTGTCGACCCTCGGGGTACTGAACTACTCCAAGGCGACCTCCAATCCCATCCGGGTGGTGCTTGCCGTCCCCAGCGACTCGCCCGTATCGTCGGTGGCCGACCTGGCCAAGACGGCCAGCGGGCCGGGAGGTGCGCTCCGGGTGTCCACCGAGTACCCCGAGCTCACCCGGCGCTATCTCGAGAGCAACGGGGTCAAGGCCGAGGTCAGCCTGTCCTATGGGGCCACGGAGGCCAAGGTCCCCGATATCGCCGACTGCGTGGTGGAGATCACCGAGACGGGCCGGGCGCTGCGCGCGGCCGGGTTGAAGATCGTGGAGACGCTGCTCGTCTCCCACACCGAGCTCATCGCCAACCCGACGGCGGCCAAGGATCCCGAGAAGCGCCACGCCATGGGCCAACTGCTCACGCTCCTGCAGGGGGCCCTCGAGGCCAGGGGGAAGGTCCTCGTAAAGCTGAACGTGGCGGCCGAGCGCCTTCCCGCCGTGATCGAGGTCCTGCCGTCGCTGCGGTCGCCCACCGTCTCCGAGCTCTTCGGTGGCGGCGGGTACGCGGTCGAGGCGGTGGTGCCCAAATCGGAGATCAACATCTTGATCCCCGCACTCAAGGATCGCGGCGCGATGGACATCATCGAGTTACCGCTGTCGAAGATCGTGCACTGAGGTTCCGACCATGGCCACCAGATGGACGGGACCGTTCGAACTGCCGCCCGTCGGCAGCACGCCGGTGGTCGGTGACGTGGCCGCCTTCGACGACGACAGCGGCCTCGGCTCCATCGAATTCGGCGTCGGCCGCACCGTGCCGTTCCACTGCACGGCCATCACGGACGGATCCCGGCACATCGACGTCGGCGCCGTCGTCGCCTTCGTCGTGGTCCCCGGCCGCCTGGGTCGGCTCGAAGCAGGCTCCGTGCGCCCGCTGCCAGGCGTGGTCCGCCCGGGCCGGTCGTTGGCCGGCGATGACCCCGTCGCCAGTCAGCCCGGTGGCAAGTCGTCCGTCCAAGGAGGCGAGTCCACGGGCTCGAGCGTCCCTCCTTCGTTCCCCGCTTCGCTTCCGGCCCCCATACCTCCTCCGCCGCCCGCGCCGCGATCACCCGCACCCGTGCCCGTGACTCCAGCTGCTCCACCGTCGACACTGCCGGCACCACCGGCAGTGTCACCACCACCGCCACCGGCAGTGTCACCACCACCACCTCCGCCACCGCCACCGGCAGTGCCTCCGCCTCCGCCACCACCCCCACCGGCAGTGTCACCACCACCACCGCCACCACCGCCGCCACTGTCACCGTCACCGCCCGGTCCGGTTGTCGTGCCGGGAGCGGTGGGCGCGTCGGTCCCTCCGCCGGCCCGCCGGGACGATGCCACCCCCGCCTTCGGGGTTCCCGCAGTCGGTACCCCTGGTGCCGGCGTCAACCCGGTCCGGCCCATCGGTCCTGTCGGTCCGCTGGGGCTCCGTCCCCCGTCGCTCTCCGCCGAGCGCCCCGCCTCCGACACGCCGGTCGAGCCCCCGTCGGCGGCGCCGGCCGAAGGGTCGGACGGTGATCTGTCTGACGAGGAGTCCGAGCCCCGGCCGGACTTCTGGTCGCCGATCGCCAGGCCGTCGAGCGGGCCACCCCCGACGTGGCGCACGCCAGTGACGCCGCCGGCCACACCGCCGTCCACCGCGCCGTCCACACCGCCGTCGGAGGGGAGCTGACCGTCCGTCTCCGACGCCTCCCCGGTTGAGTCGGGACCGCCGGATGTCCGGTCCTCCTCGGTGGAGTAGGGGTTGCCGAGGACGTTCCGAGCCATGTCGATGACCACCGCGCTGTCGGCGTCCTCCTTGGTGACCACCCCGAGGAGGGGCGCGGCCAGGAGCCCGGTCACGATCCCCGTCTCGGCCATGGACTCGGCCTGGACGACGCTCCACTCCCACAGGCGCTTGACCATGTCCGGGTCGGATGCCTTGCGGGCCGGGTACTTCAGCCAACAGTTGACGAGCGCATGGCCCAGCCCGGTCATGGCCGGAAAGACCCAGATCAGCCGGTAGTTGCCGGTGGCATCGATGACGGCCGCGGCGATGTAGGCCAGGATCACGCTGCACAGGTTGAACGGTGCCAGCAGTACGCCGAGCCGCTCACCCAGACCGCCGGCCGTCGGGAGCAGCCTGAGCAGGAGCGGCGCCATGACGATGATGTACGCACCGATGAACGGGGCCCCGATGTACCCGAGGACCACCGCCTGCCACAGGTGGGTGTCGAAGTACTGGACGCCGGCGAGGACGGCGCCCACCAGCGGCGCCCCGATGGCCAGCTGCATGGGCGAGAGCCGGCGGCTCAACGGAATGCCCAACCCGATGCCGATGAAGAAGACGGGAAGGCCGGTGACCAGGCCGGCGACGGTCTGTGCACCGGCCCCGGCGTGCAGTACCCGTTGGAAGAAGAGGATGGCGACGTAGGCCGTCGAGCCGACGCCGGACCAGAAGAGGAGGGAACCGCCGATGAGCACCTTGGCGTTGGGTCCCGAGAGGATGTCCCGAAGCTCGTCGCGGGTGGGGCGGGCCCGCTGCCTCCGGTCTGCCTCGGCACCGTAAGAGGCGGTGGGGGCCTCACGCACCAGGATCAGGACGGTGATGCCGACCGCCACCAGGATGACGGCGGTGATCTGGAAGGGAAGGTTCCAAGTCGAGGGGTCGTTCTGTTTCCACGACGCGATCACCGTCCCCTTGATGGTGAGGCTGGCCAACGTCCCGAGCACGGTGGTGAGGAGCAGGGCCTTGATCCACCGGCTCCGACCGAAGACCTCGGGCACCACCGCCACGTTGGTGAGAGTGAAGACCGCCGAGGCCTGTCCGGCGATCAGGATCATGAGCACGAGGAGCCAGTATCCGTGGACGACGGTGAACATCCAGGTGGCGATGCCCATGGCGATGAGGCTGCCGGCCATGTAGGGGGTGCGGCGCCCCACCCGGTTGCGCGACCGGTCGCTCAGGCGTCCGGCGATGGGGTAGGTGAGCCAGCTGACCAGTCGGTCGGCGGTGAGGGCGAAGGTGACGGCCAGGGCCCCGGACGCCCGCTGCTGGACGAAGAGGGTGATCACCACGCCGGAGACGGCCAGGTTGGCCCGGGGGCCGACCAGCCCGATGGACAGTCCGATGAAGCTCCGGACCCGGGAGGCGTCGATGGGGCCGGCGGAGCCCTTTTTGCCGGTCACGGGATCCTGGGGCACAGGACCCGGGTCAGGAAGGTGCCCCTCGCTCCCGCTCACCCGTCGGCGTCGGTCCGGCTGTCGCCGGTGTCGGTCCCACCCTCCTCTGCCGCCGATCCACCGTTGACCCCGGCGGCCGACACGGCCTCGGCACCGGCCCGCTGAGCCCCGTCGATCTGCACGTACGCCAGCCGCAGCTGGCTGACACCGTCCTTGAGCTGCTCCTCGGCCTCACCGAGGCGGCCTTCGAGGCCGGCGACCAGGATGCCGAGTGCGTCGATGGCCAGGCGGGCCTGGTCGAGAAGCGGCGGCTGTTGGGACAGGTAGACGGCGGCGAGCTCGAACAGGCCGTAGCAGTGGTTGGCCACCACCACTTCGACCGGGGAGTTGACCAACTGGGCCCGCATCTCGGCCATCTGCTCGGCCAACGCCTCCTCCTCCTCGGGCTCAGGGGTCCCTCCCGGCGCTCCCGCACCGGCCGGGCCGTCGGTTCGCCCGCCCCCGTCGGAGGGCCTGCCGACCGGTCGTTCGCCATCAGGTGTCCATAGTGAGCTCACGACTGGTAGCCTAAAGCACTGATAGACGAGGAAGCGGGGTCTCGAGGTTGAAGACCCCCACCCGGCCACGAGGAAGCTCTCATGTGCGCCGGGTCAATGGGACCGGCGACCGACGCGTGTCGTTGCCGCCGGTGGTGGCTCCGCTCCTTATTCATCGGTCACGGCGAGTCCGCGGCCCGAAGACATGGAGTGAAGTCGAATAGCAGCCACCGTAACTACCAATGAACCTCGTATCAACGACCGCATCCGGGCCCGTGAGGTACGGCTGGTCGACCCCGACGGAGAGCAGCTGGGCATAAAGCTGCTTCCCGAGGCACTGGCCATCGCCCGCGATCTCGACCTGGATCTGGTCGAGGTGGCGCCGGGGGCCAACCCGCCGGTGTGCCGCATCATGGACTACGGCAAGTTCAAGTTCGATGCAGCGCAGCGGGCCAAGGAGTCGAGACGCAAAGCGGTCCACGTCGGGATCAAGGAGATGAAGTACCGGCCCAAGATCGGTCCGGGCGACTTCGAGACCAAGACCCGGCAGGTGGCCAAGTTCCTCGAGGAGGGCCACAAGGTCAAGATCACCATCATGTTCCGTGGTCGTGAGGTCTTTCACCCCGAGTTGGGCAAGAAGATCCTCGACCGTATCGCCGACGAGATGGACGGCATGGGCAAGTCGGAGTCCGTGCCCCGACTCGACGGCCGCAACATGGTCATGGTGCTCGCACCGGACAAGCGGGCCAAGCAGTCTGCGGCGTCCCGGGGACCGGGGCACGACCACAACGGATCCAACGGCTCGGGTCCCAAGAGGTCGACGACGGCCCCCGCTCCGGTGGCGGCGACGGGAGCGGAAGGCGCAGGACAAGACGAGAACAGAACATCAGGGGCAGCGCCGGCGACGACCGCCGGGGTGGCCGAAGCGGCTGTGCCGGTGACCGAGGCGCCCGTGACCGAGGCGCCCGTGACCGAGGCGCCTGCCGCCACCATGGCTGCGCCGGAGGCCGGGGATGCGTCCCCGGCACCAGGAACGATCGAGAAAGAGGGATGACACCATGCCGAAGATGAAGACCGACAGTGGCGCCCGCAAGCGGATCAAGGTGACCGCGACGGGACGGTTGCGTCGCCGCAAGGCATTCCGCTCCCACCTCTTGGAGGGGAAGTCGAGCACCCGCAAACGTCGCCTGGGCCGCGAGACGGATTTTGCCCCCGGCGACGCCCGACAGGTGAAGCGCATGCTCGGCCGGTAGCAACCCCGACCCTGCGCCCGCCTCGACGGCACCGGGGCCACCTCGGACCGGAGCGGGTGTTCGGCTGCAGGGCTCCTCGCGATGGGCGGAGGCCACCGTGCCGCTGGTCCGTCGCCACTCGAGCCGTTGCCGACCTGTTCCGGCCGGTCGCTCCCGCGACGTCCTATTCCACTCACCGCCACCATCAACCGACATCCACCACCTCAAGGCCCCCACAGACAAAGGAGACCACCATGGCCCGAGTAAAGCGCGCAGTCCATGCCAAGAAGCACCACCGCGCCGTCCTCGAGCAGGCGCAGGGTTACTACGGCAACAAGAGCCGGTCGTTCCGCGCCGCCAACGAACAGGTAATGCACTCGATGCAGTACGCCTTCCGGGACCGCCGTGCCCGCAAGGGCGACTTCCGGCAGCTCTGGATCCAGAGGATCAATGCCGCCGCACGGCTCAACGGCACCAGCTACAGCCGATTTATCGCCGGCCTCCACCGTGCCGACGTGGAGGTCGACCGGAAGGTGCTGGCCGATCTGGCCGTCACCGAGCCCGAGGCGTTCGCATCGCTGGTGCGGGTGGCCAACGAGGCGCTGGCCGAGGCCGTCGTGAGTGCCGAGGCCGGTTCCTGAGTCAGCCGGGGCTCGCCCACACCCATCATCGGGTCCGTCGGGTCAGGCAACTGCTGCGGAAGCCGAGCTATCGCAGCGCCGAGGCGTCGCTGGTCGTGGAGGGAGCCGAGCTCCTCGCCGTGGCCCTGGACGCGGGTATCCCCATCGAGTCGGTCTTCGTGGCACCGGAGGGTCGGACCAACCCATCGGTGGCCGCAGTGGTCGATCGTGTATTCGACGCCGGCGTGCGGGTCTTCGACCTGGCGCCCGGTGTGATCGAGCGGGTCGCGGACACCGTCACCCCCCAGCCCGTGCTGGCGGTGGTCGGGTTCTCCCCGGCCGAGCTCGCCGAGGTGAAGGACATGACGATGGTCATGGTGTGTGTGGATGTGCGTGACCCCGGCAACGCCGGGACGATGATCCGGACCGCCGACGCCTCCGGCGTGGGTGCCGTCGTGTGCTGCGACGGCACGGTCGATCCCACCAATCCGAAGACCGTCCGCGCCTCGGCCGGCTCGCTCTTCCACGTCCCGGTGGTGGCCGGCGGCGCGCCCGATGCGGTCATCGAGGCGCTACGGGGTTGGGGGTTCACCTCGGTGGGCACCGAGGTGCGGGGAGGGATCGACTACTCGGCGTTCGATTGGAACCAGAAGGTGGCCGCAGTGTTCGGCAACGAGGCCTCGGGACTCGGGGCACCGCTCGTCGGTTCACTCGACGCCAGCGTGTCCATCCCGATGGTCGGACGCGCCGAGTCGCTCAATGTGAGCGTGTCGGCCGCTGTGCTGTGCTTCGAGGCGCTGCGTCAGCGGCAGACGCGACACAGCGGCGCCTACGATGCCGGGCATGGACTCGGCGTCCCTCCTCACAGGGCATCCGGGCCGCCCCGACGCCGGGGGGGACTGACGTGGCCGATCCACTCGACATCGACGCACTGGTGGACGGGGCCCGCCAGGCCATCGCCGCGGCCGCCTCCACCGAGGAGATCCGTGAGGTGGCGGCGCTGGTCTCGGGCAAGAAGTCGCCCCTCAACCAGGCCGGTCGGGGCCTCGGGGCGCTGGCGCCGGAGGAGCGGCGGGAGGTGGGACGCAAGCTCCACGCGGCGCGGACCACCATCGAGGCCCAGCTCGAGGACCGGCGGGTCGCCATCAGCGTGGAGGAGCTGGCCCGCTCGATGGCGGACAGCCGGCTGGATCTGACCGAGTTCGTCGGTGGCTCGGTGCGCGTCCCGGCGGAACGGGGCCACCTCCACCTGGTGTCCCAGACCCGTGACTCGCTGGAGGACGTCTTCGTCGGCATGGGGTTCGACGTGGCCGAGGGCCCGGAGATCGAGACGGACTGGTACAACTTCGGGGCGCTCAACATCCCGCCGGCCCACCCGGCCCGTGGCATGTGGGACACCTTCTACCTCGACCTCGGGCCCCCCGAGAGCACGGTGCTGCGGACCCACACCTCGCCGGTGCAGATCCACCTGATGGAGGAGGCGGTGGCCACCGACGGGCTTCCGATCCACGCCGTGATGCCCGGCCGCTGCTACCGCCGGGACACTCCCGACTCGCGACACCTCCCCGTGTTCCACCAGATCGAGGGGCTCGTGGTCGACGAGGGGATCACCTTCTCCGACCTGGCCGGGACCATCGAGGTGTTCACCACGGCCTACTTCGGACCGGACATCCACTCGCGGCTGCGGCCGGCCTACTTCCCATTCACCGAGCCGTCCGCCGAGTTCGAGGTGACCTGCACCATCTGCCACGGCTCGGGGTGCCGGACATGCTCCCAGACAGGATGGATCGAGCTCGGCGGCTGCGGCATGGTCGATCCGGCCGTGTTCGGCGCCGTCGGCATCGAACCCGACCGGTGGACGGGCTTCGCCTTCGGGTTCGGCATCGACCGCTGCGCCCAGATGCGCCACCAGATCGCCGACCTGCGGGCCCTGACCGAGAACGACATCCGCTTCCTGCGGCAGTTCTGATACGCGAATTCTGAGAGGACTGTTTCCGTTGCGCGTTCCGCTTTCGTGGCTTCGAGACTTCGCCCCGTTCGTCGGGACCCCCACCGAGATGGCGTCGATGCTGGACGACCTCGGTCTCGTCGTCGAGGGCATCGACCAGGTGGGCGAGGGACTGGCCGACGTGGTCCTGGCCCGGGTAGAGGAGATCACCTCCATCGCCGGAGCCGACAAGATCCGCCGTGTGGTGGTGGAGGCCGGGGCCGGTCCTGTCGAGGTGGTGTGCGGGGCCTGGAACTTCGGAGTCGGTGACCTGGTGGCCCTGGCGCCGGTGGGCGCGGTGCTGCCCGGGGGGTTCGCCATCAAACGGCGGAAGATGAAGGGCGTCCCCTCCAACGGGATGCTGTGCTCCGGGAGCGAGCTCAATCTGTCCGACGACCACGACGGCATCCTTCGGCTGAACGATGTGGACGGCGCCGCCGTCGGGCAGCCGCTGACCGAAGCACTCGGCATCGAAGCCGACGTGGTGTTCGACATCGCCGTGGAGGCCAACCGGCCCGACGCCTGGAGCATCGCCGGGGTGGCCCGGGACCTGGCCGCCCGCCAGGGGATCCCGTTCGTCATCCCCGAGATCGTGCCGCCGGCGGCGGCCGATATGGCCGGGGCGAGGACCGACGGACCTGAGGCCGGCCCCCCGGTCGAGACACTGGCGTCGGTCCGCGTGGACGATCTCGAGCTGTGCCCCCGGTTCACGGCCAGGGTGATCACCGGCATCGCCGTAGCCCCCTCGCCCGGATGGCTGGCCCGACGCCTGACCTTGGCCGGCATGCGCCCCATCAACAACGTGGTCGACGCCTCGAACTACGTCATGCTCGAGCTCGGTCAGCCCACCCACCCCTACGATCTCGACCGGTTGGCCGGACACGGCCTGGTGGTCCGTCGGGCCAGGCCCGGCGAGACCATGACCACCCTCGACGGCGTGGTGCGAATCCTCGGGACGCCCGGCCCGGGACTGGGCGACACCGGTCAGGACTGCCTGATCTGCGACGCCGAGGGGGCGCCGGTGGGCATCGGTGGCGTGATGGGCGGAGCGTCATCGGAGATCGATGCCTCGTCCACGCGGGTCCTGCTCGAGGCGGCGTACTTCATCCCCATGGCCATCGCCCGCACCTCCAAGCGCCTGTCACTGCGGACCGAGGCGTCGGCCCGGTTCGAACGCGGCTGCGACCCTGACGGGATCGACCTCGCCGCGTCGAGGTTCAGCCAGCTCCTGGCCCTCACCGCCGGTCCGACCATGACCGAGGCGACCGGTGCCATCGACGTTCGGGGTGAGGTCCCTGCGCCGATCGTCGTGCCGGTACGGGTGCCGAAGGTCAACGCGCTGCTCGGTACGGACTTCACGGCGGGCCAGATCATCGAGCTGCTCTCCCCGCTCGGGATGCAGGTGAGCATGCCGACGGACGGGAGTGGTGGGGACGTCGGACCGCTGGAGGTCACCGTGCCCACATTTCGTCCGGACGTCCGGCCGGCTCCGATGGGCGAGGCCGACATCGCCGAGGAGGTGGCCCGGACCTACGGGTACGCCCGGATCGCCCGGAGCACGCCATCGTGGCCCCAGCCGGGTCGGCTGACGCCCTATCAGCGGGACCGGAGGCTCCTGAAGGACGTGCTGTGCGGGCTGGGGGCCAGCGAGGCCTGGACGGAGACCTTCGTCAGCGAGTCCGATCAGGTCCGCTCCGGCGAGGAGCCCCCCTACGTGGAGGTGACCAACCCGCTGGTCGAGTCCGAGCGGTTCCTGCGGGCATCGATGATGCCGGGCCTGGTCCGGGCGGTCGTCAGCAATACCGAGCGGCGCCAGGGCGCGGTGCGACTGTTCGAGGTGGGCTCGGTCTTCCATCACCCCGGCAGTTCCGGTGCCGGGGTGGATGGTGACGAGCCGGCCAGCTCGCCGGAACGTCTCAGTGCCGTCTTTGCCGGAGACGGTGATGATGCCTGGACCATGGTGGCGGCGTGCCGCACCATTGCCGAGGCCCTGGGTCTGGCCGACTGGGCGCTGGATGACCTGGCGTTGGCAGGCCCGGTGGGCCGAGTCGCCCACGGGTTCCGCTCGGCTTCGGTGTGCAGCGTCGAGACCCCCGGCCAGGGCCGGAACGGGACCGAGGAGCGCCCGACACCCGTGGGGGTGATCGGCGAGCTGAACCCCTCCGTCGTCGGCCAGTTCGGCCTGCTCGGGCCGGATGGGCGGCCACGTCGGATCGGCTGGCTCGACCTCGACATCGTGACGCTGTTGGATCGCAGCCGGGTCCCGCGGCGCTCCGAGGAGGCCCGACCCATCAGCCGGTTCCCCTCGTCCGACTTCGACCTGGCCTTCGTCGTCCCCGACGCGGTCCGGGCCGGGTCCGTCGAGCGCTGCCTGCGCAGTGCGGGCGGGGCACTGCTGGAGTCCATCGAACTGTTCGACGTCTACCGGGGGCCCTCGGTCCCCGACGGGTCACGGAGCCTGGCCTTCCGGTTGCGCTTCTGCGCCATGGACCACACCCTGACCGACCAGGAGATCGGTGCGCTCCGAGGGGCGTGCATCGACGCGGTGGGACAGCGCTACTCGGCCACCCTCCGGTGAGTTCGTGGGCTGTATCCGATCCGAACGATCGGAGCTCGGACGCCGGCGCTCGGATCTGCCCAATTCACCCGATACCGCGGGGGAGGGGCACCCAGCGACCCGGCCATCCATCGTCGACTAGAACTGGGGCATGGCTCCCATCGCCCGCCTGGCCGCGGTGTCCCTCGACTGCTCCGACGCATCGGCTCTCGCTGAGTTCTATCGAAGGCTTCTGAATCTGGAGACGTTGTTCGAGTCGGACGGATTCATCGCACTGCAGGGTGCCGGAATCCTGATGACGATGCAGCAGGTGGACGACCATCTGGTGCCGAGCTGGCCGGATACAACCGTGCCGAAGCAGATTCACCTGGAGCTTGCCGTCGATGACTTGGACGACGCTGAGGCTGCCGCGCTGGCGATCGGTGCGCGGAAGGCCGATCGCCAGCCTTCTCCCGAGACATGGCGGGTTCTGATCGATCCGGCCGGCCATCCGTTCTGCGTGACCACCCTCATCCCCTGAGTCGTCATCGAAGAACGCAGAGGAGTGCGGCGGGAACAAGCCGGTGGCGACCGCATGGCCACGAAAGTGCCCCGGGGCCACAGCCGGTCGTGCTCAATCGTGCTTCCCGCACACCCAGCCGAGCCGCTCCCGCAGGGTCTGGGCCAACTCCACAAAGCTGATCGTCGTTCCGTCGGCCGATGCCGGCCACGACTTCATCAGCCAACAGGGGTCGTCCCAGCGCAGTGCGCGTGCTTGACAGATAAAAATAATGGATCTATCGTCACTAGTGTCATGTTCGACCCACGGATCGACCCGAGCGATGCGACTCCGCTTCATGAACAGGTGGCGGCGGAAATTCGACGAGCCATCAGCGATGGCGAGGCGAACCCCGGTGATCGACTTCCTGCCGCGAGGGACATGGCCGCCGTGCTCGGGGTGAACAACAACACCGTGCTGCGTGCATTTCGATCCCTCCGCGACGAGGGTCTCGTCGAATTTCGCAGGGGCCGGGGTGTGTCGGTGTGCGGTGGGGCAGCCAACCGGAATGCGGTGCTCGGGAGGGCTCGTGAACTGGTGGTGTTCGCCCGACGTCATGGGTATCGACCTGACGAACTCATTCAGATCATCCAACAGGTGTCCTAGGAGATCGGTGCCGACTCCTCCTGGGCGCCGATCCGAGCCCCGGCCCGACTCGGCGCCCCGAACGCTGATCGAGGCAGCTCGCCGACATGAGCACCGACGACGCCGATTCGCGACCGTCTCGGTGATGGCGCTCGTGGCGGTGATCGCCATCGCCGTTGGAATCCTCAACGTCGGAGACGGGCATTCGGTCCCCCGTTCCTCCGCCCCGCACCCGGTCGCCACTCCACTGGTTCCCGTCCCCCCACCTCCGACCGTTGCGCTGGCGAGCACCGATCGCAACCAAGCCGCGTTCGCGGCCGCGGCGGCCGCGGAAGAAGCGGCTGTGGCACAGGCTTCGGCCGACGCACAATCTGCTGCCGAGGCACAAGGATCGCAGCCGCCAGGTCAGCCTCGGCCGGGACCACAGGCAGCCACGGCAGAAACGGCAGCCACGGCAGCCACGGCAGAAACGGCAGCGACGGCAGCAGGTTCCGCGGCGGTACAGGCATCGGCGGGACCGATCGGTCGGTCGAAGCGCTGAATCGCAAGCACCTGCAGAGAGGAATCGACATGAAGATCGGGATCGGTGCCAGGGTTCGCCTGCCCTTGTCGGCGGCAGCTGCATGTGCAGTGTTCATCGCCGCTGGACTCGTCGTGGCGACGCCGTCGTTCGCAGGTGCGGCAGTGCCGCCGACCCTCACGGTGAGTCCGACCTCGGGACCGGTCGGGGCCATCGTGACGATCGCATTCGGTCCGGCTGGGATTGGATGTGGAACGCCGGTGTTCGGGAGTTCGTCCGGCTCGTCCGGCGGCTCCGTGATCGTGCCGTATGTCGGCGTTGGCGGCAGTGCCACCGGGATCAGCGGGGTGCAAGCCTTTGTGATCCCGAGGACGCTGACGGGCAGTCCGACGGGAGCCGGTGCCCCGGTATCGCCGGGCCCCTATGAGTTCACCCTCACCTGCGACACCACCAACGGCCCCGGAACCGCTCAGGTGGTCTCCATCCCGTTTACCGTCACCGCCCCGCATCCGCAGCGGTTCATCGGTATCGAGCCGAACGCCAGTGGCGACGGCTACTGGCTTGCCCAGGCGGGAGGTGGGGTTCGCAACTTCGGGCAGGCGGTCGACGCCGGCAGCCTGCCGGACGAGGGGATCACTCCCTCTGGGTCGATCGTCGGAATCGCCCCGACCCCGGACGGCAAAGGCTATTGGCTGGCGGGCGCCGATGGTGGCGTATTCAGCTTCGGGGCCGCCCGCTTCATCGGCTCGATCGGCGGGGAGACCCTCAACCAGCCGGTGGTCGGAATGGCGACGACGCCAGACGGCCAGGGCTACTGGTTGGTGACCTCGGACGGGGCGGTGTTCAGCTTCGGGGATGCCCACTTCTTCGGGTCGGTGGCGGACAGGGTGCTCAATCGGCCGGTGGTCGGAATGGCGACGACGCCAGACGGGAAGGGCTACTGGTTGGTGGCCTCGGACGGGGCGGTGTTCAGCTTCGGGGATGCCCATTTCTCCGGGTCGATGGGCGCCAAGGCGCTGAACCAGCCCATTGTGGGAATAGCCGGTGATCCGAGGACCGGCGGGTACTGGGAGGTGGGTGCCGACGGGGGCGTCTTTGCCTTCGGCGCACCCTTCTACGGTTCGACCGGGAACGTTCACCTGAACCAGCCCGTTGTCGCCATCGCCGCCACGGCGAGTGGACTCGGCTATCGGTTCGTCGCCGCCGACGGAGGGGTCTTCGATTTCGGCGACGGCCGATTCTTCGGCAGTGCGGCCTGAGCGTGAGTCGCATCGTGCCGACCCGGTCCACGCGCCCACGGTGCCTGGTGGCGCCAGCCGGCCGCCGTCACCGAGCGGGCGTGCGCCCGATCACGAGTCGAACCCCATTCCCATCCGATCCAGGGTCCGCAACCACAGATTGCGCCGTCCGGCGTGCGCGTCGGCCCGTGCCATCGACCACCGGGTGAGCTGGATTCCGGCATAGCGGAAGGGCTCGGGGGGAAAGGGCACCGGCTTGGTGGTGACGAGCCCCAACCGGGTCCGTTCCGTGTCCCGGCCGGCGAGGAGGTCGATCATCACCTGGGCGCCGAAGCGGGAAGCCCCGACACCGAGCCCGGTGTATCCGGCCACCGAAGCCACCCTGTCGTGATGGGAGAGATCGAAGAAGGCACAGAAGCGGGAGCAGGTGTCGATGGCTCCGGCCCAGGCGTGAGTGAACCGGACGTCCTCCAGCTGCGGGAACGTCTCGGCGAAGAGGGAGGCGAGCCGCAGAAAGGTAACGGAGCGCTGCTCGAGTGACGGGCGGATGCCGTTTCCGAAGTGGTAGACGGCGTCGTAGCCGCCGAAGAGGATGCGGTTGTCGGCGCTCAGCCGGTAGTAGAGGAACTGGTTCCCGCTGCCACCGACGCCCTGACGGCGGCTCCAGCCGATCTCGTCGAGCTGCGATCGACTGAGTGGTTCGCTCATCAAGACATAGTCGTAGACCGGGACGATGTAGCGACGGAGCCGCCGGACCGGGGAGGGACTGGCGTTGGTCCCGACCGCGACGCGGTCGCAGCGGAGCTCGCCGTGGCCGACCCGCAGCGTGATCGAACCGGGCCGGCCCGCACCCGGTGCCTCCTCGTCCAGGCGGTCCACGGGGGTGTGCTCGTAGATCCGGACGCCCATCGCCAGGCAGGACCGCCGGAGGCCCCAGGCCAGGCGGGCCGGATTCACCAGTGCGCACCCCCGGCGATCCCACAGACCGGCCAGGTAGGTGGGGGAGTCGACCTCGGCCCGGACGGCATCGCCGTCGAGATAGGTGGGCGCGTCCCCATAGCGGGCCGCCTGCTGGGCCGCGGCCCGCAGGGCCACCACCTGGTACGGCTCCGTGGCCACGGTGAGATCGCCGGTCCGCTCGAAGGCGCACTCGATGCCCTGGGCCTCGATCGTCGCCTCGATGCCGGCCAGGTTCTGGTGGCCCATCCGCTCGAGGACCTCGATCTCGGTGGGGAACCGCTCGATGCCGTTGGCCAGGCCGTGGGTCAGGCTGGAGGCGCAGAACCCGCCGTTCCGCCCCGAGGCCGCCCACCCGCAACGCTCGGCCTCCACCACCACGACGTCCCGAGTTGGGTCCTCGGTCTTGGCCAGCAATGCTGCCCACAGGCCGGTGAACCCGCCCCCGACGACGGCCAGATCGGCCCGGTGCCGGCCGACAAGTGGCGGTGCGGGATCGGGTGCCGTCGGATCGTCGAGCCAGAAGGAGACCGGTTCGGCGTCGACGATGGCATCGGACCTGTCCACCGCGCCGACCCTACCCGTGCCCTTGGTCCACCGCCGGTACCGGTCGCGTCCGTGGGGTCGGTCCGGACCGGGGCATCAGGCCATCGGACGGGACGCCCCTATCCTGCGCTCTCCCACCGGGCATCGGGAAGGTCGAGCTCGCCGGCCAGGACCCGTGAGCGTGGACCGAGATAGGGAGCCAGTAGCCGACGGTACTCGGGAGAGAAGCTGTCGAAGAAGGCGAAGGCCACCAGCTCGCATCCGATCCGGTCACCGGCAATCGAGTCGAGGTGGGCTTCGACGGCGGCGAGGGCGCGCTGGAGCGGTGGCCGCTCGACCTCGATGGCCGCCACGCGCGACGAGACGTACTCGGCCAGCTCCATCAGGACGACAGGCTCGCCCGGGTCGTCGTCGCACGCATCGATCAGCGTGCGGTAGGAGGGAAGGAACTCGGGGACACCCCGTAGGAGGGATGCGACGAGGATGGTGGGCCCTTCGGGATGGGAATTGTCGACGGACATGGTGATCCTCCGCGTCGGAGACAGGGTGGCCGGTCGGACCGCCGGTTCCCGTGCGATCGGCGAGACGGGGATGAACCGCAGGCGTCGGGCCTCACGCTACCGATCGCGTCCCGCGGCGGTCAATGGCCGCCCGTGCCTCGGTCGGCCGGATGAGCGCGGGCACCAGTGGAAGACCCTCCACCGTCTCCTCTGCACCTCCGATACCGGCGCGTGGTGAGGGCCCGGTGGGCAGCGCCGTCGGTCACGAGATCACTGCTGGGCGCGCACCCGAACTGACGGCGCCCACGGCGGGGTTCCGGACGGAAAACCTGTTGACTGGCGCGTCCAGAAGTAGTAGCCACAGGGGGACGAAAAAGGAAGGTGGGCCATGTCGAGTTTCGTTATGCGTTCGTATTCGCGCCTCAAGGCGGTTGGGCTGGGGCTCGTGCTCGTCTTCGGGACCCTGGCCGGAGTGACGATCGTGGCGGCGCCTGCGGGTGCGGCCACCACGTTCTTCGTGGCGCCGACAGGTTCGGGTGGTGGCGGCACCTGCACCAGCCCGAACTTCAACACCATCGCCGCCGCAGTGAGCGGTGCGGCGACCGGCGACACCATCAATGTATGTGCCGGCACGTACAACGGGTCGGTGAACGTGAACAACAAGTCGCTGACCATCAACGGGTCGGTGAATGGCACCGCCACGATCAACGCCTTGGGCCAGCCCGAAGGGGTCACCATCCAGGCGACGGGGTCGGCCGGCTCGACGCTCAACGGGTTCACCATCGAGAACGCCCAAGGCGAAGGCGTCCTGGTCGAGGGGACCACGAACGTCACCGTGACCAACAACGTGGTGAGCGGGAACGACCTCGCCTGCATCCCGCAGACGACCCAGAACGACTGCGGGGAGGGCATCCACCTCGAGTCCGTGACCAACTCCACCGTCAGCCGGAACACCAGTGAGGCCAACACCGGCGGCATCCTCCTCGACGACGGCATCCCTCCGGGCACCATCGGCGTCGGAGCCTTCGGGGGTGCGACCGCCTACTCCGGCCCGACCTCGGGGAACCAGATCCTGAGCAACATCGTCGTCAACAACGTCTGGGACTGCGGGATCACGATGCCGTCCCACAACTCCAACGCCGCACCCGGAGGTCACCCCGACCCCGCTGCCGGTGGGGTCTTCGACAACACAGTCAAGGGCAACGTGTCCCAGAACAACGGCATCCAGGGCGGCGGTGGCTCGGGCATCCTGGTGGCGGCGCCGTTCCCCGGTACCGCCTCCTATGACAACATCATCCAAGGCAATACCGTGTCGGGCAACGGTCAGGCCGGAATCACCGTCCACAGCCATGCGCCGGCCCAGGACGTCAACGGCAATCAGATCCTGAACAACGTCGTCGGCCAGAACGCGGTCGGGGAGACGTCGCCAGGATCTGGAGTGTTCACCTCGGGCAGCACCAGCGCCGGTGACGTCGATGCCGGCAACCCGGCTACGACCGGCATCCTCGTGTTCAGCGCCGTGGACCATGTCACCGGAACGACCATCCAGGGCAACTCGGTCTCGAACAACTACTACGGGATCTGGACCCAGAACGTCGACACCAGTGGGACGTCCTCCAACACGTTCGCCAACGTGAGCGTGCCGACGTACGCGGTTCCCGCCCCGGGGTCGGGTTACGTGCTGGCGGGTGCAGACGGCGGGGTGTTCACCTTGGGCGGTCTGCGTTTCTGGGGCTCGGCGGCCGGCTCGGCCACCACCAAGGGCACATCGGCCGTCGGCTTGGCGGAGACGCCTGATGCCGGTGGCTACTGGATCGTCACCGCTACAGGGGCAGTCGCCAACTTCGGCGACGCCGCCGACGTGGGCTCCTTGACCGGCAAGACCCTGGCGGCTGGGATCGTCGGCATCGCCCCGACCCCCACCGGCCACGGTTTCTGGCTGGCCGCCAGCGACGGCGGGGTCTTCAGCTTCGGTGACGCCGTGTTCATGGGTTCCATGGGTGGGAAACACCTCAACAAGCCGATCGTGGGCATCGCCGCCACTCCCGACGGCGGTGGCTACTGGCTGGTCGCCAGCGACGGCGGGGTCTTCAGCTTCGGTGACGCCGTGTTCCACGGCTCCACCGGTGCGATCACCCTCAACAAGCCCGTCGTCGGCATCGCCGCCACCCCGGACGGCAAGGGCTACTGGCTGGTCGCCAGCGACGGCGGGGTCTTCAGCTTCGGCACCGCCAAGTTCCACGGCTCCACCGGCTCGATCCGCCTCGACAAGCCCGTGGTCGGCGCGGCCGCCACACCGGCCGGCGGTGGATACTGGCTGGTCGCCAGCGACGGCGGGGTCTTCAGCTTCGGTGACGCCGGGTACTTCGGCTCCCTGGGTGGCAAGACCCTCAGCGCACCGATCGTGGGGTTGGCGACGTAGCCACCTCCGACAACCTCGGCTGCCCGCCGAGGTCCGGGTGGCGTCGCCCAGCGACCCCCCGGACCTTCGGCGCGCCGGTTCGGCCTCGGGCCCGTCCGCACGTCAGGCGGCGGTGACCGTCACGCTGTATGAGCGCGCCCCCAGCGGTCCACTCCCCTGGCTGACGCCGATGGTCACCCCGGAGGTGCCTGCAGCAGTGGGAACCCCGGAGATCGTCCCGTGGACCCGGTCCAGGACCAGGCCCTCGGGGAGGTCGTCGGAGAGGACGACCCAGCGGGCATCCGGGCCCGTTGACGACGCGGTGAGCGACGCCCGGTAGGGATGACCGACGACACCGCTCGGAAGGGTGTCGGGACCGATGGCCGGCGTGTCGGCGACCGCTCCGACCACCACGGCACTCCGTGGTGGGATGGTCCCTGGGCCCGTCGTCAGACAGACCTCGGACCGGGCGGCATCGGCCGGTGCCCGCAGCCGTGGGGGCCTGGCGAACGCAGGCTCCGCCTCCAGGTCGACCATGGCGAAGAGGTCCGCGGCGTTGGCGTCCCTCCGGGTGAGGGCGGGCAGGTTCCACTTCCGTTCCAGGGTCTTCAGCACCGAGGTGTGGTCGTAGACGGCGTGGGACACGAAGTCCCGCCGGGCGAACGGGGAGACCACTCCGGCCGGGACGCGGAACCCGTACTGGTCGAACCGCCCTGGCACCTGGTTGGGGGAGAGACGCGGTCGGACGTCGTCCGGTGGAACGGCCGCCGGCGGCACGACGTGGTCGTACCACCCACCCCACTCGTCGTACGTCCAGATCAGCATGGACCTCGCCCACTGGGGGCCAGCCATCACGGCGTTTACGATTCCGGCCAGGAACTGGTCCCCGAACTGGATGTCCTGGGGGTTCTCCTCCGAGGATGTCTTGTAGTCCGGCTCCACGAACGAGAACTGGGGGAGGGTCCCGCCGGCCGCGTCCGCATAGAAGCGGTCGATGGTGTGGATGTTGGGCGTGATGGACGGCTGGGTGAGCAGCGGGAGCCAGACACCCACCGACGGCACGCTGGAGTAGTAGTCACCCCAGCTGATGCCGTACCGGTTCAAGAGGTCGAAGATCGTGCCGTTCGGTGGCAGGGCCTCGTCGAGCTGGTCGGCGACCTGCCCCAAAGAGGTGCCGGCCAGGAGAAAACGTCGGTTGGGGTCGGTCTGGCCCAACACCGACGAGAACCAGCGGTCGGCGATCGGGAACGTCCTGGCCATGTCCCAGGTGAATGGCAGGTCCTCCCCGCGGAAGTAGCCGAGCGCCTCGCCGGTCGACCCCTCGACGAACCCGCGGTTGCCGTTCACCAAGGAGTGGTGGGCCAGGTTCCAGTTCTGGCCGACGCCATCGGTCTGGCACTCGCTCGGCATGTGAAAGGCACGAACCAGGTTGCCGTGGCCGTCGGGGAGCGTGACGACGGGGCGACCGTCGGGACCGAGCGGGAAGCAGTCGCCCCGGCCCAGCATCCCGAGGATGTTGTCGAACGAGTGGTTCTCCATCATCACCACGATGAAGTGCTCGATCTGGGGGACCTGGTCGGACCCGGCGGGGGCCCGAGGGTAGGGGAGCGACCCGGGGTGGCGGATCAGCTGTCCCCCACCCGGCATGGGGGAGGTGGCCGCCGCCGGGCGCCGAACGGCCGCACCGGCCGGACCGCCCTGCTCGGTGACCCCGATCCCGACGCCCAGGGCCCCGGCCGCCGCCGCACCCAAGAGGGAACGACGGCTCATGCGACGACCGGCCATGCCCGGGAAGATGTATCACCGCGACGGCGCATGACACCCGTCGGCCGGAGCGGTGCACCGTACCCGGGTGGGGGCCCCATGGTGTCCGTGGTTCCGGGGTTTGCATATTCATGCACAAATTCGCATATACTTGCAGAATGAAGCCGGCGACCCCCCTCGACGTGCCGATGACGGTGGGGCCCGCCCCCGGCCCGGGGAGGCACCGGTGAAGGTCGGGGTCGTCGGGGCATCCGGGTACGCCGGTGTCGAGCTGCTCCGCCTGTGTGCCGGCCATCCTGAGCTCGAAGTGGTGGTGGCCACCGCCGGCACCCATGGGGGCCAGGCGGTGGCCGGTCACACACCGTCGCTCGCCGCCGCGTATCCCCGGCTGGCCTACTCGGACACCGACGTGGCGGAGCTCGACGGGCTCGACCTGGTGTTCCTCGCCCTGCCTCACGGGCAGTCCCAGCACCTGGTGCCCGAGCTCATCGGCCGGGTGGGGGTGGTGGTCGATCTGGCGGCGGACTTCCGGCTCCGTGAGCCGGGGCTGTATCCGACCTGGTACGGGGAGCCCCACTCCGCACCGGCGCTGCTCGACCGTTTCGTCTACGGGCTTCCGGAGCTCCATCGTGACGAGCTCCGGTCGGCCACACTGATCGCCGTCCCGGGCTGCTATCCGACCGCCGCCCTCTTGGCCCTGATCCCCCTGGTCGAGTCGCGGGTGGTTGCCGTTGCCGATCCGGGGGTGGCGGGAGGAGACGTCCGAGCCCCGGCACCGTCACTGATCGTCGACGCCGCCAGCGGGGTGTCGGGGGCCGGACGGGCGGCCAAGGAGCACCTCCTGTTCGGATCGGTGAGCGAGGATTTCGTGGCCTACGGGCTCCTCGACCACCGCCACACCGCCGAGATGGAGCAGGGCCTCGGCACCCCGGTGCTGTTCACCCCGCACCTCGCCCCGATGGCGAGGGGGATACTGGCCACCTGCTACGCCCGCCCGGCTGCGCCGTCCGATCCCGGTGGCGGCGCCAGGCTGTCCACCGACGAGGCCATGACGATCTTCCACGACCGCTACCACGACGAGCCGTTCGTCGTGGTCACCGACCAGCCGCCGTCGACCAAGGCGACCCGGGGTTCGAACTGTGCCCACGTCTCGGTCCGGGTCGATACCCGGACCGGATGGATCCTGGCCATGGCCGCCATCGACAACCTGGTCAAGGGGGCATCGGGTCAAGCGGTGCAATGTGCCAACCTGGCGCTCGACCTCCCGGAAGGGGCCGGACTCCCGCTGGCCGGTACGTTCCCATGAGCATCATCTCGCCGGCCGGGTTCGTGGCGTCGGGGGTGGCGTCGGGGATCAAGGCGTCGGGTGCGCTCGATCTGGCGCTGCTGGCCACCGACGACGGTGTGCCCGTGCCCACGGCGGCCACGTTCACCACCAACCTGGCGGCGGCGCCGCCCGTCCGGGTCAGCCGGGACCACCTGGCCGCCAATGGGGGATCGGCGTCGGCCGTCCTGATCAGCAGCGGGAATGCCAACGCCGCCACCGGGGACCGGGGCAGGGCCGACGCCGAGGCGATGTGCGCACTGGTGGCGGGGGAGCTCGGGGTGCCGGCCGACCGCGTGCTCGTCTGCTCCACCGGGTTGATCGGCATTCCCCTTCCGATGGAGCAGATCACGAGCGGCATCCCGACGCTGGTGGCCGCCCGGGCGGGAAGCGAACGGGCCGCCCAGGACGCGGCAGCAGGCATCTTGACCACCGACTCGGGCCGCAAGGAGGTGCTGGTGGCAAACGGCACCTTCACCGTGGCCGGCATGGCCAAGGGGGCGGGAATGCTGGCTCCGGACATGGCCACCATGCTGGCGTTCCTGACCACCGATGCCGCCATCGAGCCGGGCGCCCTGCGCGAACTCCTCGGAATCGCCGTGCGGGACTCCTTCAACTCGATGACGGTCGACGGGTGCACCTCGACCAACGACACCGTGGTCCTCATGGCATCCGGCCGGGCCGGGCCGGCCGATCCGAACGTCGTCGTCGACGCCGTGACCGAGGTGTGCGCCGGCCTGGCCGACCAGATGGTGGCCGACGCCGAGGGAGCGTCGAAGATCGTCCACGTCCGGGTGACCGGGGCGCAGTCGGACGGGGAGGCCCACCAGGCGGCCCGCAAGGTGGCCGACTCCCTCCTCGTCAAGTGCTCGCTCAACGGTGAGGACGCCTACTGGGGCCGGGTGGCCAGCGATCTCGGCTCCGCCGGGGTGGCCTTCGACATGGACCGGCTGGCCATCGACTACGGCGGGACCACGGTGTGCCGGGACGGGATCGCCGCCGCCCACGACACCGCGGCGGTGGCCCGCCACATGGCCGGCCCGGCGATCGACATCCACTGCCGTCTCGGGTTGGCCGACGGCAACGCCGTGGTCATGGGGGTCGACCTCGGCTACGGCTACATCGACGAGAACCGGACCACCTCGTGAGCGGCGCTTCTGCGGCCGACGCCCACCCCACCACCCCGACCGACACCGCCGACCCGGCCGTGCTCCCCGGGGCCGCCGACCCGGCCGTGCTCCCCGGGGCCAAGGCGTCGGTACTGGTGGAGTCGCTTCCCTACATCCGCCGATTCTGGGGCAAGGTGGTCGTCGTCAAGTACGGCGGCAACGTCCTCGCCGCCAAGCCCGGGGCCCCCGCCGTCGACGAAGCCGAGGCGTTGGCCTCGTTCGCCGAGGACATCGTCTTGATGCGGTCGGTCGGGATGCTGCCGGTTGTGGTCCACGGAGGCGGGCCCCAGATCGGTGCCCTGATGGCCCGCGTGGGCAAGGAGACCGAGTTCCGTGACGGATTCCGCGTCACGGATGCCGACACCATCGACCTGGTCCGCATGGTGCTGGTGGGGAAGGTCAACCGCGACATCGTGAGCACGATCAACGTGCACGGCGCCTTGGCCGTCGGGCTGTCGGGCGAGGATGCCAACCTGATCACCGCCACCGCACGGTCCGAGGCGCTCGGGTACGTCGGCGATGTCGTCCACGTCGACCCGGTCATCGTCCACCAGCTCCTGGCTCAGGGGCTCATCCCGGTGGTCGCCACCATCGGACGGGACGACTCGGGACAGGCGTTCAACATCAATGCCGACACCGCCGCCGGAGCGCTGGCGTCGGCGCTCGAGGCCGAGAAGCTGGTGTTCTTGACCGACGTGTCCGGCCTGCGCACGGTGGCCGACGATCCGTCGACCCTGATCCACTGGGCCACGGCCGACGATCTCGACGCCATGGTGGCGAGCGGGGCCGCCAACGGGGGCATGATCCCCAAGGTGGAGGCCTGCGCCCGGGCCGTCCGGTCCGGGGTCGAGCGTGCCCACATACTGGACGGGCGGACGCCTCACGCCCTGCTCCTCGAGATCTTCACCGACGAGGGTGTGGGGACCATGGTGGGGGTCGACCCATGACCGACGCACCCGTGGCGGCCCCCGTGGACCGGTCCGCCCTCATGCACAACTACGCAGAGCCCACCGTGACGTTCGTGCGGGGTGAGGGGAGCCGGCTCTACGACACGTCAGGCCTGGGCTACCTCGACTTCCTGTCCGGTCTGGCCGTCACCTCGCTCGGCCACGCCCACCCGGTGGTGGCCGACGCCATCTCCGATCAGGCCCGCACCCTCTTGCACGTGTCCAACCTGTTCGGGAACATCGTCGGCCCCGAGGTCGCCGTCACCCTCGACCGGCTGATCGGAGGCGGGACCGACCGAGCTGGCGGGCAGGTGTTCTTCGGCAACTCCGGGGCGGAAGCCAACGAGTGTGCCATCAAGCTGGCCAGGAGGTGGGCGGGTGACGGACGGTTCCGGGTGGTCAGCACGTGGGACGCCTTCCACGGACGGACGCTGGCCACGCTGGCTGCCACCGGACAGCCCGCCAAACAGGCGCCGTTCCTTCCCCTCCCCGACGGGTTCGACCATGTGCCATTCGATGACCTCCCGGCCATGGAGTCGGCCTGCGCCGCACCCGAGGTGGCTGCGGTGCTGGTGGAGCCGCTCCTGGGTGAGGCCGGGGTCGTCGTTCCCTCGTCGGACTACCTGGTCGGGCTGCGCCAACTGTGCACCGACCGAGGCATCCTGCTGATCGTGGACGAGGTCCAGACCGGGTTGGCCCGAACCGGCCGTTGGTTCGGTTTCCAGCACCTGGGCGTGGCACCGGACATCGTCACCATGGCCAAGGCCCTCGGGAACGGGATGCCGGTCGGGGCCTGCTGGGCCCGGTCCGAGGTGGCGGCGGCGTTCGTGCCCGGTGATCACGGGAGCACCTTCGGTGGCCAGCCGCTGGCCATGGCGGCAGCTCGGGCGACGCTGGCGATCATGGAGCAGGAGAACGCCCCGGTCAGGGCGCAGCGGGCCGGGGCACGACTGAGGGTCGGGCTGGAGCAGCTGCCCCGGGTGGACTCGGTGCGCGGTGAGGGCCTGCTGCTGGCGGCGGTCCTCGATGCGCCGGTGGCAGCCGAGGCGTGCCGGCGGGCACTCGGGGCGGGCCTCGTCATCAACGCCCCGGCACCCGACATCCTGCGGATGGCGCCTTCGCTCCTGGTGTCGGACGCAGACATCGACAGCGCCGTGAGCCTCCTCGGCGGGGTCCTCGAGGACCTGGAGCACGATCCGGGGGATCCCTCCCATGGGTAACCCGTCCACCGGCAGCCTTCCATCCGCCGCGGTCCGCCATGTCCTCGACATCGACGACCTCGGCCCCGGGGGCGTGAGCGCGGTGCTGGCGTTGGCCGAGGCGGACCCGACCGTCCTGTCGCGGGTCCTGGAAGGCCGCGGTGTGGCGATGCTGTTCGAGAAGCCCTCCAACCGCACCCGGAACAGCACCGAGATGGCGGTGGTGGCCCTCGGGGGCCACCCGGTGTACATCCAGGGCCATGAGGTCGGGTTGGACGTCCGCGAGACGGCCGCCGACGTCGCCCGTACCCTGGCGTGCTACCACGCCGTCGTGGCTGCCCGGGTGGTGGACCACGGCTCGTTGGAGCGGATGGTCGCCGCCCTCGACGGCGCCGGCATCCCGGTCCCGGTGGTCAACCTGCTCTCGGATCGGGCCCACCCGTGTCAGGCCCTCGCCGACCTGTTGACCCTGCGCCAGGAGTTCGGACCGGGGTCGCTGGCCGGTCGGACCGTCGCCTACGTGGGTGACGCCAACAATGTCTGGCGGTCGCTGACCCTGGCGGCCGCCGCCGAGGGGGTCCGGGTGCGGGTGGCGTCCCCGGCCGGGTACGGCCCCTCGGCCGAGGACGCGGCCCTGGTGGCATCCCGTGGCGGCGATCTGATGGTGACCGCCGACCCGGCCGAGGCAGTGGCGGGCGTCGACGCCGTCTACACGGATGTGTGGATCTCGATGGGCCAGGAGGCCGAGTCCGGTGAGCGCCGGGCCGCCTTCGAGGGGTTCACCGTCGACGACTCCCTGCTGTCGGGCGCCGCCGCCCATGCGGTTGTCATGCACTGCCTGCCGGCCCATCGTGGCGAGGAGATCACCGCGGCGGTCTTCGAGGGCCCCCGCAGCGTGGTGTGGCGGCAGGCCGCCAACCGATTGCATGCCATGCGGGGGCTTCTGGCGTGGATGCGGGGCGTCGACGCGGCGCCGGTGGCGGTGGAACGATGACGACCAAGCACCAGCGCCAGCACCGCATCACCAGACTCCTGGAGACGAAGGCGGTGGGAAACCAGGCCCACCTGGTCGAGCTGCTGTCGGGGGAAGGGATCGAGGCCACCCAGACCACGGTGTCACGTGACCTCGAGGAACTGGGTGCGGTGAAGGTGCGACTCCCCGGAGGCGAGACCGCGTACGCGCTGCCCGAGCTCCCATCCCACCAGGTGGCGCCCGAAGACCACCTTCGGCGGGTGCTCGGCGAGTGGGTCGTCGAGGCGGACTACTCGGGGAACCTGGTCGTCCTCCGGACGCCCCCCGGCTCCGCCCATGTCGTAGGCTCCGCGCTGGATCGCAGTGGCTTCCCCGGCGTCATCGGCACGGTCGCTGGTGACGACACCGTGCTGGTGGTGGCGTCGGAGTCGTCGGGTGGGGCGGCGGTGGCGGACCGGCTGGCCGTGGTGGCCGGCCTCGAGCCGAGGTGGACGCCTGGCTCGCTGAGCACGCCGACCGGCACTCCGGTGGGATCGCCACCCGGAAAGACAGGCACGCCGAAGCCACGTACGCCGAAGCCACGTACATCGAAGCCACGTACATCGAAGGCACCAACACAGAGAAGGGGTCGATCATGAAGCAACGGGTCGTTCTGGCCTACAGCGGGGGACTGGACACGTCGATCGCCGTCCGCTGGCTGATGGAGAACAAGGACGTCGAGGTGATCGCCGTTGCCGTCGACGTGGGTCAGGCCTACGAGACGGGCGGCGAGGACTGGGACGCCATCCGGGACCGGGCGCTGGCCGCCGGGGCCATCGAGGCCACCGTGGTCGACGCCCGGGCGGAGATGGCCGAGGAGTTCTGCGTCCCGGCCCTCATGGCCAACGCCAAGTACGAGGGGAAGTACCCACTGGTGTCGGCGCTCTCGCGTCCCGTGATCGTCAAGCACCTGGTCTCCGAGGCCCGCCGCCATGGGGCCACCGCCGTGGCCCACGGCTGCACCGGGAAGGGCAACGACCAGGTCCGATTCGAGGTCGGGACGCGCGCGCTGGCCCCCGACCTCGAAGTCATGGCACCGGCCCGCCTGTGGGGACTGACGCGCGAGGACTCGATCGAGTACGCCGCCAAGTGGGAGATCCCGTTGTCGGTCACCAAGGAGAAGCCGTACTCGATCGACGAGAACCTGTGGGGGAGGGCCATCGAATGCGGGATCATCGAGGACCCGTGGAACCGGCCGCCCGAGGACGTCTACTCGATGACCCGCCCGACGGCCACCGAGCCGACCGAGGTGGTGATCGCCTTCGAGTCCGGCGTGCCGGTCTCACTCGACGGGCGGTCCCTGTCGCCCGAGCCGTTGATCATCGAGCTGAACCGCCTCGTCGGGTCCTACGGGTACGGGCGCCTCGACATGGTGGAGAACCGTCGGGTGGGGATCAAGAGCCGCGAGACCTACGAGTGCCCGGGCGCCCTGGCCCTCCTGCTCGCCCATGCCGATCTCGAGGACCTGACCCTCGAGCGCGACCTCCATCACGAGAAGCTCCGTCTCGAGCCCCGCTGGTCGGAGCTGGTGTACGACGGGCTGTGGTTCTCCCCGCTGAAACTGGCGCTCGACGCGTTCTTCCGTGAGTCCCAACGGCACGTCACCGGTGAAGTCCGGCTCCGGTTGGACGCCGGGCGTTGCTGGGTGGTGGGCCGGCGCAGCCCGGTGAGCCTCTACGACTACGGGCTGGCCACCTACGACGCCGCTGACACCTTCCGTCACGAAGATGCCGCCGGATTCGTCCGCCTGTGGGGTCTGGGTGTGGCCACCTGGTCGGCCGTGCAGGAAGGTCGGGGTGCGGCCGGCAATGCGGCCGGCCAGCCCATCCCGGGCGGGCCGGGCCCGGGCAGCGATCCTGCGGGCGATCCGGCACGATGACCCTGTGGCACGGACGCCTCGGCGGCGGGATGGCCGATGTCGTCATGGCCTATTCCTCCAGCATCCACTACGACCGACTCCTGGCGCTCGACGACCTCGCCGGGTCGCGTGCCCACGTGCGCGGCCTGGGCCGGTCCCATCTCCTCGACGACGGGGAGGTGGACGCGCTGCTGGCCGCACTCGACCAGGTGGAGGGCGAGCTGGTCGACGGGGTCTTCACGTTCGCGCCCGACGACGAGGACATCCATACCGCCGTCGAACGGCGGGTGACCGAAATCGCCGGCGACGTCGGTGCCAAGCTCCACACGGGTCGGAGCCGCAACGACCAGATCGCCACCGACCTGCGCCTCTACGCCAAGCGGGAGTTGCACGCCATCGTGGTCGAGATCCTGGCCTTCCAGGATGTCCTGGTGGACAGGGCCCGGGCGGCCGGCGGGACGTATCTGCCCGGGTACACGCACCTGCAGCGGGCCCAGCCGGTTCTCCTGGCCCACCACCTCCTGGCCCACGGGTGGGCGCTGTCACGCGACGTGGACCGACTGCTCGCCTCGATCGATCGGATGGACGTCTCGCCGTTGGGGGCCGGAGCGCTGGCCGGCTCGTCTCTTCCCCTCGACCCTGACGGGGTGGCGCACGACCTCGGATTCGCCGGCCGCTTCGAGAACTCCCTCGACGCCGTGTCGGATCGTGACTTCGTGGCCGAGGCGCTCTTCGACCTGGCGTTGCTCGGTGTCCATCTCTCCAGGGTCGGGGAGGAGCTGGTGCTGTGGTCCAGTGAGGAGTTCGGGTTCGCCGTCCTCGATGACGCCTATGCCACCGGCAGTTCGATGCTCCCCCAGAAGAAGAACCCCGACGTGGCCGAACTGGCCAGAGGAAAGTCGGGAAGGCTGATCGGCAACCTGACCGGGCTGCTGGCCACGCTGAAGGGCCTTCCGCTCGCCTACAACCGCGACCTCCAAGAGGACAAGGAGCCCCTGTTCGACTCCGTCGGGCAGACCCACCTGGCGCTCGCCGCCATGGCCGGCCTGTTCGCCACCGTCCGCTTCGAGGCCGGCCGCATGCAGGAGGCGGCCGACGGACCGGCGTCGGCCGCCGTGGACCTGGCCGAATGGATGGTCCAACGGGGCACCCCGTTCCGGCAGGCGCACGCGGTGGTGGGCGGACTGGTCCACGACTCCATCGAACGTCAGGTTCCGCTGACCGAGCTCGTGGCCGCCCATCCCGATCTCGGAACCGAGGCGGTCGGGTTGCTCGAGCCGGGCGTGGCCGTCACCCGCCGCACGACCCCGGGGGCTGCCGGACCCGCCGCCGTGGAGGACCAGCTGCACCGATTCGTGGTGCGACTCGAGACCGACCGGCGCCGGACGTCCTGAGGAGTCCGGCCCCGGCGGTGGAGCGCCACCCCGTGTAACGCGGGCGCCGATCCCGGGGACGATACGGGGTGGATTCCCGAGATGTCGACCGTCACCGGGGGAGGATCGGCGGGCCCGTGTCGGGCGCAGCCGTCCACCCGGTCGAGCTCGCCAGCGCATCGTCCCGTGAAAGGCTGATTCCGTGATCGTGCTGGTCCTGATCGGGTTTCTGGGTGGCCTCGTGACGGGAATCTCGCCGTGCATCCTGCCTGTCCTCCCGGTGATCCTGGCCGCCGGGGCCGCCGGTGGTCTGGACGCAGAGGCTCGATCCAGCACCGACGAGTCGGCGCCGGTGCCCGCCGCCCAGATCCGCCGGCAGCCCGAATTGGTGGGCGTGTCCGCCGATGCGTCCGTGTCGACAGACCTGGCTGGCAGGGGCGGCGCGCCGGACGTAGCCGGGGGAGGAGGCACGCCAGGTGTGCCGGTTCGGGACGCCCTGCCCCGTGGACTGCGGCGGACCCCGCCCCGCCGCGATCGCCGGCCCTTCGCCGTCGTCGGTGGACTGGTCTTGAGCTTTGCCGTGTTCACCCTGATCGGGTCGTGGCTGCTCAGCGCCCTGGGCCTCCCCCAGGACCTCTTGCGGTGGTTGGGCCTGGTCGTCCTGGGTGTGGTCGGCCTGGGCCTGGTCGTCCCGGCACTGGGCGACCTGCTGGAACGACCGTTCGCCCGGGTGGCCAGAGGGCGTCAGCACTCCGACGCCGGCGGGTTCGTCCTCGGGGTGAGCCTCGGCCTGGTGTTCGTCCCCTGTGCGGGACCCGTGCTGGCCGCCATCGCCGTGGTCAGCGCCAACCACCGGTACGGGCTCTCGTCGATCCTCCTGACGGCGGCCTTCGCCCTGGGGATCGCCGTGCCCCTGCTGATCTTCGCCATCCTGGGCCAGCGCCTGGCGGAACGAATGCCTGTGATCCGCACCCGGGCGGGGCTGGCCCGCAAGGTCATCGGTGGCGTGATGGTGCTCACCGCCCTGGTCGTGGGTCTGAACCTGACCAATGGCCTCCAGACTGCGGTCCCCGGCTACACCGACGCGCTCCAGAACCACATCGAGGCCAACGGCTCCGCCAAGCAGGCGCTGGCTCGGGTGACGGGCAACGGTGCGACCGGAGCGCTGGCGTCGTGCAATCCGTCCGCGTCCACATTGCAGGAGTGCGGTTTGGCGCCGCAGATCACCGGCATCGCCGCCTGGCTCAACACGCCGGCCGATCGACCGCTGGCCCTCAGCGACTTGAGGGGAAAGGTGGTGCTGGTCGACTTCTGGACCTACTCGTGCATCAACTGCCAACGGACGCTGCCCCACGTCGAGGCGTGGTACCGGGACTATCACCGCGACGGGCTGGACATCGTCGGCGTCCATACCCCCGAGTTCGCATTCGAGCACGTGCGCTCCAATGTGGCGCAGGCCGCGCAGCAGCTCGGGGTGCACTACCCGATCGCCCTGGACAACGGCTACGCCACCTGGAACGCCTACCAGAACCAGTACTGGCCGGCCGAGTACCTGGTCGACGCCACCGGCCATGTGCGCCACGTCGACTTCGGTGAGGGTCAGTACGGCCAGACCGAGTCGCTCATCCGCAGCCTCTTGGTTGCGGCCGACCCGAAGGTCGTGCTGCCACCCGCCACCGACGTACCGAACCGGACCCCGACCGAGGAGACCACCCCGGAGACGTACCTCGGCTACTCGCACGGGACCCAGGATCTGGTCGACCAGACCGTCCTGGAGAACACGGCGTCGGACTATCAGCTGCCCGCCTCGATCCCCCAGGACGGGTACGCCTACGGGGGCCGGTGGTCGATCGGCAACGAGGCGTCCACGGCCGGCACCGGTGCCACGTTGGCGCTCAACTTCGGTGCCGAGGACGTGTACCTGGTGCTGGGTGGGTCGGGCACCGTCCAGGTGTCGGTGAACGGAACGGTCACCCATCGGGTCACGGTGGACGGCGAGCCCAAGCTGTACCAATTGGTCGGCTCGGCGTCGCCCGAGTCGGGGCTGTTGACGCTGGGGGTGTCCCCCGGGGTACAGGCCTACGACTTCACCTTCGGGTAGCCGGCACCCTGACCAGGGGGCCGATGGCGGTGGCCGCTGGTCCGGATCGATCGGCTAGTGTGGCTGGGTCGCCCGGCCCTTTCGGGGTCCCGGCATGTTCCGAAGATCGGTGATCCGGACTTCATTGACACGCTGGGTGAGGTGCGA
>CAVSSP010000004.1:1382500-1813681 GCA_963730685.1 uncultured Acidimicrobiales bacterium
CCTGATGGCGTTGCCAATTCGGTGTTGTGGGAGCCGATGGAAGGTGCATCAGAACCTTCACGGAGTTACAAAACCAATTGCTTAGTGGAAGCATCCAGGAAAGATGCGCCGCAGAGGGTAACAGCCCCGTACACGAAAAGCTTTGGACTCCGATCGGATTTCCCGAGTAGCGCCGGATCCGGGAAAGCCGGCGTGAATCTGCGAGGACCACCTCGTAAGGCTAAGTACTCACAGGCGACCGATAGTGAACTAGTACCGTGAGGGAAAGGTGAAAAGTACCCCGGGAGGGGAGTGAAATAGTACCTGAAACCGTTGACTTACAATCAGTCAGAGCGTCGTCGGCACTTTGTGCCGGCCGTGATGGCGTGCCTTTTGAAGAATGAGCCAACGAGTTACGGTGTGTGGCGAGGTTAACCAGCGATGGGGAGCCGAAGCGAAAGCGAGTCTTAATAGGGCGAATTAGTCGCATGCTGTAGACCCGAAGCCGAGTGAGCTAGCCATGGGCAGGCTGAAGCGGGGGTAAGACCCCGTGGAGGGCCGAACCCACCCTGGTTGAAAACAGGGGGGATGACCTGTGGTTAGGGGTGAAAGGCCAATCAAACTCGGTGATAGCTGGTTCTCCCCGAAATGCATTTAGGTGCAGCGTCGGGCGTTCAGCATCGGAGGTAGAGCACTGAATGGGCTAGGGGGCCTACAAGCTTACTGACCCCAATCAAACTCCGAATGCCGATGCTTTAGAGCCTGGCAGTGAGACTACGAGGGATGAGCTTCGTTAGTCGAGAGGGAAACAGCCCAGACCGCCAGCTAAGGCCCCTAATTATTGACTAAGTGGAAAACGATGTGGGAACGCGAAGACAGCCAGGAGGTTGGCTCAGAAGCAGCCATCCTTAAAAGAGTGCGTAATAGCTCACTGGTCGAGTGGTCCTGCGCGGACAATGTAACGGGGCTCAAGTCAATAGCCGAAGCTGCGGATTTCCATTCCGCCCAAGATTCGATGTCGCAAGACTTCGATGTTCACTTGGGAGTCACGGGATGGGAGTGGTAGGGGAGCGTCGATCCTGCTGAGAAGCGGCGGTGGAAACCGTCGTGGAGCGTGGTCGAGTGAGAATGTTGGTATGAGTAGCGAGAGAGGGGTGAGAAACCCCTCCGCCGTAAGCCCAAGGGTTCCTGGGGAAGGCTAATCCTCCCAGGGTAAGTCGGGAGCTAAGGCGAGGCCGAGAGGCGTAGTCGATGCACAACTGGTTGATATTCCAGTACTTCCGTGTCCGCGCCCAATCCAATACTGGTGTCCTAAGGGGCTGTCCTTCGGGGCGAACCGACCGACCCGGTGGCGGATAGCGAAGGAGGGACGCAGGAGGGTAGGTGAGCCCAGGCGTTGGTTGTCCTGGGGTAAGCGTGTAGGGAGAGGTCTAGGCAAATCCGGACCTCATCAATCCTGAGACGCGATGCCGAGCCACAACAGGTGAAGTCACTAATCCCATGCTGCCGAGAAAAGCTTCTAGCGAGCTGGCACGGAACCCGTACCCCAAACCGACACAGGTGGGCGGGTAGAGAATACCAAGGCGATCGGGAGAACTGTGGTTAAGGAACTCGGCAAAATACCTCCGTAACTTCGGGAGAAGGAGGGCCTCACTAGGATGACGAACTTCGCGTTCTGAGTCCGAAGGGGCCGCAGAGAATAGGGGAAAGCGACTGTTTACTAAAAACACAGGAGCGTGCGAAGTCGTAAGACGATGTATACGCTCTGACGCCTGCCCGGTGCCGGAAGGTTACGGGGAAGGGTTAGCCCTCGGGCGAAGCTCTGAACCTAAGCCCCGGTAAACGGCGGCCGTAACTATAACGGTTTGTACACCACTGGCCGTTAAAAAACCCCGCTATATGCTGGAACATCCGAGTATCCGGTGGTACTCATCTGTGTCGCACCCGATTCGTAGGGTGATGGCATGGGTAGTGAAAATCCATCCGGTGCGGACGATCAGCAGGAAACTGCCGTTCCTTGTCTTGTGCTCGATCCCAACTGGATCGCTGGATTCGTGGATGGTGAGGGTTGCTTCTCCGTATCGGTTCATCGCAGTTCGATGATGCACCGACACGGGGGTTGGCAACTCCAGCCGGTTTTCCACGTGTATCAGCACCAGGACCATCGAGAGGTTCTCGAGGCGATGGTCCCGACCTTTGGCTGCGGGCGAGTTCGCCCGAAAGGCCCGAGGAGCAGCGTGATGACCTTCGCGGTCGAAGCGCTTCGGGACTTGGATACGGCCATCGTGCCGTTCTTCGAGCGTCATCCTCTCATCGTGAAGCGCCTGACTTCTCGGCATTCGCCGCCATCGTGCGGTCGATGCGAAAGAAGGAGCACTTGACGAGGTCAGGGTTCGAGCATCTGGTGCGCCTTGCGTATGGCATGAATGCCAATGGCAAGCAACGCACGAGAAGCATTGAGCAAGTATTGGCAGGATCCTCAGAGACTGCACGCGAGGCTCTCCGGTCGTGACCGTCCCAGTAAAGCACTGGGCGAGGACGAGCGGAGATGAAGATACAGTCCGACCCCCATGGCGACATGGGGAGCCAGGCAGAAATGATCTGGCCGCCTATTGAGACGGAATGAGAGGTTTCAGGACGTGTAAATAGGTAGTAACAAAAGTGCCTAAGGTAGCGAAATTCCTTGTCGGGTAAGTTCCGACCTGCACGAATGGCGTAACGACTTTCCTACTGTCTCAACCACAGACCCGGCGAAATTGAAGTACGAGTAAAGATGCTCGTTAGCTGCATCAGGACGGAAAGACCCCGTGGACCTTTACTACAGCTTGCTGTTGAGTTTTAGTTCATATTGTGTAGGATAGGTGGGAGACTTTGAAGCTTTGGCGCTAGCCAGGGTGGAGTCAACCTTGAAATACCACCCTTTATGTGCCGGAACCCTAACCTTGGTCCGTTATCCGGATCAGGGACAGCGTCAGGTGGGTAGTTTGACTGGGGCGGTCGCCTCCTAAAACGTAACGGAGGCGCCCAAAGGTTCCCTCAGGCTGGTTGGCAATCAGCCGTCGAGTGCAATGGCACAAGGGAGCTTGACTGCGAGACCTACAAGTCGAGCAGGTGCGAAAGCAGGGCATAGTGATCCAGCGGTTGCTTGTGGAAGCGCCGTTGCTCAACGGATAAAAGGTACCCCGGGGATAACAGGCTCATCTTCCCCAAGAGTCCATATCGACGGGAAGGTTTGGCACCTCGATGTCGGCTCGTCGCATCCTGGGGCTGAAGCCGGTCCCAAGGGTTGGGCTGTTCGCCCATTAAAGCGGTACGCGAGCTGGGTTTAGAACGTCGTGAGACAGTTCGGTCCCTATCCGATGCAGCCGTAGGAGATTTGAGGAAGGCTATCCCTAGTACGAGAGGACCGGGATGGACGAAGCTCTCGTGTGTCAGTTGTCCTGCCAAGGGCACTGCTGATTTGCGACCTTCGGGTGGGATAAGCGCTGAAAGCATCTAAGCGCGAAGCTCGTTCCAAGATGAAATCTCCCACAGGGTAAACCTGGTAAGGCCCGTGGCCAGACGACCACGTTGATAGGCCGGAAGTGTACGTGCGGTAACGCATTCAGCTGACCGGTACTAATCGGCCGAGGGCTTGGGAACTTGCTCGTGCTCGCTATGGAACGCTCAGGGGTGACCGTCATCGGTCACGCCGGGCTCGGAGGTCATCCCATTGTGGATGACGCTCCTCGAGCCCCGGAGAGCGCACAGTTTCCGGTGGCCATGGCGGCGGAGAGACACCCGTTCCCATTCCGAACACGGCAGTTAAGCCCGCCAGCGCCGATGGTACTTGGGGGGTAGCCCCCTGGGAGAGTAGGACGCCGCCGGGATTTCTCCAGACAGTGCCCCCCGCTTCGGCGAGGGGCACTGTCGCGTCCGAGGGTCCGAGCGTCCGGCGCTGCGCCCTATCGACCCGGCTCAACCCGCGTCATCATGTTCAGAGAAGCCCTGATCCCCAAGACCGGTTGCCACCGACCCCCGGCGGACAGGCGAAGATCCCGCTGCCGGTGTGGATCAGATACCCAGCCAGCGCATCGGATCCCGACAGCCTGGTCTGGATCGGGATGAATTGACGGCGTGGGTCCTTCTGGAAGCAGACGAAGAAGAGTCCGGCGTCGAGCTCACCCGATCGCGGATCCACCCCGTCGGCGAAGCTGTAGCCCCGGCGGAGGAGTGCCTGGCCACCGTTCAGGCTCGGCGATGCCACCCGGATGTGGGCGCTGTCGGGGATGAGGGGCTGCCCGTCGGGTCCCGACGCCGAGAGGTCGACGGGGTCGGACTCGGACGTGCCGCCGAGTGGGGCGCCGCTGGCCTTGACCCGGCCGATCGTCTGCTCCTGGTCGCCGAGCGTGCTGCTGTCCCAGGCCTCGAGGTGGATTCGGACCCGACGCGCCACCAGGTAGGTGCCGCCGTTCATCCAGGGTTGGTCGGATGCCTTGTCGACCCAGACGAACCGGTTCATGGCGGTATCGTCGCCGGGATCGAGGTTGGCGGTGCCGTCGCGGAACCCGAGCAGGTTCCGTGGCGTCGCTCCCGAGCCGCCGGCCGCGGTGCGGCCGAAGCCCACCTGTAGGGTGCGCAAAGTGGCCGAGCCGAGGGCCAGCCGGGTCAGGTTGTGGATGGCATGGAACGCCACCTGGGCGTCGTCGGCGCAGGCCTGGATGCAGAGATCGCCCCCGCTGTACTGGGCCTGGAGCGCATCGCCGGCAAAGGGTGGGAGGTCGACCAGTGCCGCAGGCCTCCGGGCGGCCAGGCCGTAGCGACCGTCGAACAGGGTGGGCCCGAACCCCACGGTGATGGTCAGGGACGCCGGCCCCAACCCGAGGGCCTCACCGGTATCGGGGGGAGGGGCGAAGGCACCCCCCGGCCCGTCCACGTTCTCCCCGGCGGTCAGCCGGGCGGCGGCCGCCGTCCACCCGGCCAGGAGCTCCCGGAGCTGGTCGGTCCCGACCGCCGTGACATCGAAGGTGGCAAAGACCAGCCTGGACTGCTCGGGGGTGGTGATCCCGGCCTGGTGGGCTCCCCGGAAGGGGGCGACGGTGGCGGTACCGGCCGGATCCGAGGCCGGGTCAGTTGGTGTCGCCGAGGCCCGGGCCGTCCCGGTGGCGGCGGCGATGACGCCGGCGGTGGCGAGGCCCGTGCCGGTCAGCAGCCGCCGCCGGCTGAGCTCCCCGCTCACGACGATCCTCCACCCGTGCCGAACGGCACGAGCGTGGCCGCCAGTCGGGCCAGGGCGGCGCCGGTGGCATCGGTCAGCTGGGACAGGGCCAAAATATCGGCCGGGGGAAGTGACGCATCCTGGACCTGGTCAGGAGGCCCGAGCCCGACGACCCGGTCCTGCAGCTGGGCGAACTCCCGGGTGACCGTGCCCGTCACGACCGGGTCGACCATGGCGGCCAACGGCATGATGGCGTCAAAGGCGGCATCGGCGGCTGCGATCCCCGCCACCACGTCCACAGTGTCCAGGTGGGAGTAGAGCTCCTCCCGTTCGGGCAGGGCGACACCGGAGACCCAGTCGAGGTCGTTGACCGCGGTGACGCCGATCTGCTCGGGAGGGAGAGACTCCTTCGACAGGAGATACTCGGCCACCGGTGCCTGCGCCACCAGGCCGCTCACATCGGCGGCGGCGGCGGCAGCGGCAGCGGTGTCGTCGGCAGGCTGGCCGGAGGTGCTCGGCGTCCACAGATCGCGTTCCACGGCGTGCAGGCCGCCGAAGGACTGCCGTGGACCGACCTCGGAGGCAACCTCGTCGAGCGTCGATGCGTTGACCGGGTTGCCCCCCGCCACCTCCCGGACCTGATCGAAGGCCGCCTGGGCGGACAGTTCATCGACCCGCGCCGAGGCAATGTCCCCCGTCTGCAGGTCGCCCTGCAGGCGCGTGACCGCCGCGACCAGGGCCGACGACGCGTCGCCGACCTGGTGGCGGAAGGTGGCAACGGCGACCGATGCCGCCACCCGCTCCCGAGCCGGGACCACCGGCGCAACCGCCGATGCCGATGCCATGTGGGCGACGCGGTGCGGTGGGCCAGCGGCACCGGGCCCACAGGCGGCGGTCGTGACGGCGACGGCGATGGTGGCGGCCAGGGCGGCCAGGGCCATGACGGTGGCCCGCGTACTCCCGACCGATGCCCGGGGCACCGGTCGGTTGTTCCCGCGGGAGTGGGCAGGTGATCGCACGTCGGCTCAAAGGGTAGGGGAGGCCGGCCCGCCACCGGGATCGCCGCCCGGGCCGGGGTTCCCGATGGGCGGCGGGCACGGGGCCGTCGATCCGGTCCCGATACAATCGCATCCATGCCAACGAACGACTCCTCTGGTTCGGCGCGCCCGCGGGGGCCCGGCGCCAAGGGGGGGGCGCCCCGTCGTGCGTCCGGCGGCCCGGCCGGGCACGGCGACCGCCCGGACGCCCGGGGGGCGAAGGGTCGAGGCAGCACACCCCGGTCCGGCGGGGGTGCGGGACGTGGGTCAGGCGGGGCGCCGGGCGACCAGTCCCGCCGTTCCGGCGGCGAACGGAACCCGGCCCGCCGATCCGGTGAGGGGGCCAAGAGCGGAGGCCGGCCCGATGGGACCGGACGCGGCGGCGGTCGCCCTGGCTCCTCGGACCGGGAGGAGCGGTCCACCCGCGCCCCAGTGGTCCGAAAGGGGTGGGGGAGTGTCGCCCGCCGCGGAGCCAGCGTGGTGCGCGGTGGCGACGAGAGCCACGGGCCGGACGCCGACACCCCGGAGGGGAAGCGGCGGTCGAGGACCCGCTCCGACGAGTTCGTGCCCGAACGCTGGGTGCGCACCGACGGTGGCCGGCGTGGGGGCGAGTCACCGGACTCGCGGAGAGCCCCAGCCCACCGCACCGTCCAGGCACCGGCCGCCCTGCCTCCGGACGTCGCCAACGAGCTGGCCTCGGCGGCCGGCCCGGACTGGAACCATCTTCGCGATCGGGTCACCGAACGGATGGCGGCCGGCATCGGGGCCTACGAGCGGGAACGGTACCGCGACGCATCCCGGATCCTGAAGACGGTTGTCGACGCCGTCCCCAACGCACCCTCGGCCCGGGAGCTTCTGGGCCTCAGCCAGTACCACCAGGGCTTCTGGAAGGCAGCGCTCCCGAACCTCGAGGCCTTCGCCGCCCTCACCGGGTCCGTGGACCAGCATCCGGTCCGGATGGACTGCCACCGCGCCCTCGGCCGGCCCAAGCGGGTCGAGGCGCTCTTCAACGAACTGCGCCAGGGATCGCCCGACCCCGAGGTCCTGTCCGAAGGCCGACTGGTGCTGGCCGGCACGCGGGCCGACGGTGGGGATCTCGAGGGCGCGGTCACGCTGTTGGTGGACGCGGGTGCTGGAAAGCTGGTCCGCAACCCTGCCGAGCGGCATCTCCGGCAGTGGTATGTCCTGGGCGACCTGATGGAGCGTTCGGGGGACCTGGCCAAGGCACGGGAGCTCTTCCTCCGGGTGAAGGCGGCCGACCCCGAGGCGTACGACGTAGCCGACCGGCTCGAATCACTCGGTCCGCCGACCAGGTCCCGCCGCACGCCGAACCGTTCCCGTGGCGCCCATTAGGCTGAGCGGCATGAATCTCGAACAGCTTCTCGGCGACGAGGCGGACTCCCTCCTCAACCACGAGGCGAAGGCGTTTCCTTCCGAGCACCTGGTGCTGCCCGGCCCCGACCACCTCGACGACGTCTTCGTCCCCTCCGACCGATCCAGCACCGTCCTCCGCAATCTGGGCCAGGTCTACAACACCGGCCGGCTGGCCGGAACCGGCTACCTGTCCATCCTCCCCGTCGACCAGGGCATCGAGCACTCGGCGGCGGCCAGCTTCGCCAAGTTCCCCGCCTACTTCGACCCGGCCAAACTGTGCGACCTGGCCATCGCCGGCGACTGCAACGCCATCGCCACCACGCTCGGTGGGCTGGGCATCGTCTCCCGCCGGTACGCCCACAAGATCCCCTTCATCGTCAAGCTCAACCACAACGACTTCCTCAACTACCCGAACACGTACGACCAGGTGATGTTCGGCGGGGTGGGGCAGGCCGCCGACCTCGGGGCGGTCGGGGTGGGTGCAACGATCTACTTCGGCTCCGAGGATGCCGACCGTCAGATCGGCGAGGTGTCGAGGGCATTCGCCGAGGCCCACCGTTTGGGCATGTTCACCGTGCTGTGGTGCTACCTCCGGAATTCGGCGTTCAAGCAGGGCGATGTCGACTACCACCTGTCGGCCGACCTCACCGGCCAGGCCAACCACCTGGGCGTGACCATCGAGGCGGACATCATCAAGCAGAAGCAGCCCGAGAACAACGGCGGCTACAACGCCCTGGCGTTCGGGAAGACGGACCCCCTCGTCTACAGCCAGCTGACCACCGACCATCCCATCGACCTGACCCGCTGGCAGGTGGTGAACTGCTACGCCGGGCGGATCCCACTGATCAACTCCGGCGGTGAGTCGAAGGGGTCCGACGACCTGGCCCAGGCGGTGCGCACCGCGGTGATCAACAAGCGGGCCGGGGGATCCGGCCTGATCGTGGGGCGCAAGGCGTTCCAGCGGCCCACCGACGAGGGTGCGGCCCTGATCCACGCCATCCAGGACGTCTACCTCGATGCGTCGGTCACCATCGCCTGAGGCAAGAACACTGCAGGTCAGCGGTAGTCCTGCCCTCGGGGATGGCCGCCGGTAGACTACGGCCCGGTATCCATTCCCGAAGCAGGGGTGTCCATCCGGGCGGACATCGATGAAAGTCAACGGCGCCGAGTAGGTCACCGGCGACCGAGCGCGGTACGGCAGTACGAAGAAGAGGAGCAAGGTGTCCAACACCACCCACCACGAAGCGCCCCACCTGCTCGATCGCGTGGTCATCCGATTCGCGGGTGACTCGGGCGATGGCATGCAGCTCGCCGGCGATCGCTTCACCAATACGTCGGCGTTGCTCGGCAACGACCTCGCCACCTTCCCCGACTTCCCCGCCGAGATCCGGGCGCCGGCCGGCACGCTCGCCGGTGTGTCGGCGTTCCAGGTGCACATCTCGGACCACACCATCTCCACACCCGGGGACTCGCCCAACGTGCTGGTGGCCATGAACCCGGCTGCGCTCCGGGCCAACATCGACTCGCTCCCCAAGGGCGCCACCGTCATCGTGAACGTCGATGCATTCGAGGAGCGCAACCTGGCCAAGGCGGGCTACGAGGCCGATCCCCTGAGCGACGGCTCGCTATCGGCGTACACCGTCTACGAGGTCCCGATGACCTCGATCACCACCGAGGTCTCCCGCGATGCCGGCGTCAAGCCCCGTGACGCCGAGCGGTCCAAGAACTTCTTCGCCCTGGGCCTGATCAGCTGGCTCTACACCCGCCCCACCGAGGCCACGGTCGGCTGGATCGAGGAGAAGTACGCCGGGAAGCCCCTCATCATGGAGGCCAACCTGCGGGCGTTCAAGGCGGGATTCCACTTCGGCGAGACGGCCGAGCTGTTCGAATCCTCGTATCAGGTGAAGCCGGCGGTGCTCGAGCCGGGGGAGTACGTCAACATCACCGGCAACACCGCCACGGCCTGGGGCCTGATTGCCGCCGCGACACGAAGTGGGCTCCCCTTGTTCCTCGGTACCTACCCCATCACGCCGGCATCGGACATCCTGCACGAGCTGTCGAAGCACAAGCAGTTCGGCGTGAGGACGTTCCAGGCCGAAGACGAGATCTCGGGAATCGGAGCGGCTCTGGGCGCATCCTTCGGTGGCGCGCTCGGAGTCACCACCACGTCGGGACCGGGCATCGACCTGAAGTCGGAGACAATGGGCCTGGCCATCAGCTTGGAGCTCCCGCTGCTGATCATCGACATCCAGCGGGGAGGACCGTCGACGGGACTCCCGACCAAGACCGAGCAGGCCGACCTGCTGCACGCCATGTACGGCCGCCACGGCGAGGCCCCGCTTCCCATCGTGGCGGCCAAGACCCCGTCCCACTGTTTCGAGGCGACCGTGGAGGCGGTGCGCCTGGCCGTCAAGTACCGCACGCCGGTCATCCTGCTCTCCGACGGGTACCTGGCCAACGGCACCGAACCGTGGCGGTTGCCCGATCTCGACAGCCTGCCCGAGATCGACCCGGCCTTCGCCACCGCGCCGAACCACACCGGCGACGACGGCCAGGCGGAGTTCTGGCCCTACCTGCGCGATCCCGAGACCCTGGCCCGCCCCTGGGCACCACCCGGGGTCGCCGGCCTGGAGCATCGGATCGGCGGGCTCGAGAAGTCCGACGGTTCGGGGAACGTGGCCTACGACGGTCCCAATCACGAGCGGATGACCCGACTCCGGGCGGCCAAGATCGCCGGGATCGCCCATGACATCCCGCCGACCGACGTGGATGACGAGGACGGGGCCGAGGTCCTGGTCATCGGATGGGGATCCACCTACGGTGCCATCGCCGCCGGGGTCGAGCGCGTGAGGGCCCGCGGCCACAAGGTGGCCCAGGCCCACCTCGTCCACCTCAACCCGTTCCCCGCCGACCTCGGTGCGGTCCTCGCCCGGTACAAGAAGGTGCTGGTACCCGAGGTGAACCTCGGCCAGCTGAGCCGCCTGCTGCGGGCCGAATTCCTGGTCGACGCCGTCTCCTTCACCCAGGTCCAGGGGATCCCGTTCCGGGCCGCGGCCATGGAATCGGCGATCCTCCAGCAGATCGACGGTACCGCCGAGCGGTTCGCCGCCCAAGAGGGCTCCGTCGGGGCCGCTGCCACCACCGGAAAGGTGTCCGACTCATGACCGACCTGGCCGACGCCGAGACGAACTCGGTACCCGTGCCCGTGACCACCCGGAAGGACTGGTCCTCGGACCAGGAGGTCCGGTGGTGCCCGGGATGCGGCGACTACTCCATCCTGGCTGCGGTGCAGATGCTGATGCCCGACCTGGGGGTGCGCCGCGAGCGCACCGTCTTCCTGTCCGGCATCGGGTGTGCCGCACGGTTCCCCTACTACATGAACACGTACGGGATGCACTCGATCCATGGGAGGGCACCGGCCATCGCCACCGGGCTGGCCACGACGAGGCCGGACCTCGATGTGTGGGTCGTCACCGGCGACGGAGACTCGCTGTCGATCGGGGGGAACCACCTCATCCATGCCCTCCGGCGCAACGTGAACATCACGATCCTGCTCTTCAACAACCAGATCTACGGCCTCACCAAGGGCCAGTACTCACCCACCTCGGAGGTGGCCAAGGTCACCAAGTCGACGCCCTTCGGATCCCTCGAGCAGCCGTTCAACCCGCTGAGCCTGGCCCTCGGCGCCGAGGCGGGGTTCGTGGCCCGCACCCACGACATGGACCGTAAGCACATGATGGAGACGTTTCGTCGGGCCCATGCCCACAAAGGTGCGTCCTTCGTCGAGATCTACCAGAACTGCAACGTCTTCAACGACGGGGCGTTCGTGGAGATCACCGGCAAGGAGCACCGGGCGGACATGCTCGTCCCCCTGGTCCACGGCCAACCGATCCGCTTCGGCCCGGAGGGAGAGCACGGGGTGGTCCTCCACCGCGACGGCTCGGTCGAGGTGGTGGAGGTGGCCGATGTCGGTGAGGATGCGCTGCTGGTCCACGACGAGCACCGCGACAATCCCGGTCTGGCCTTCCAGCTGAGCCACCTGGCCCGAGGACCCTACGAGCCGACCCCGATCGGTGTGTTCCGTGATGTGGACCGTCCCGAATACGGCGCGGAGATGGCCCGTCAGATCGACGAGGCCACCGCCCGGCGTGGGCCGGGGGACCTCGGGGCCCTGTTGCGGTCCGGCTCCTCGTGGACGGTGGGATGAGCCCGATCCGGTTCCGGTCTCGCCGACGCTGAGCAGTCGGGGCGGATCGGCATGACGATGTACGTGGCAATGCTCCGGAGCGTGAACGTGGGCGGTCGCAACCGCTTGTCGATGACCGATCTCCGATCGCAGGTCGGATCACTCGGCTACGGCGAGGTCGCCACCTACCTCCAGAGCGGCAATGTGGTCTTCACCGCGGTCGGCGTCTCGACTCAGTCGGTGGGCGAGCGCATCGCTCAGCAGTTGACCACGGAGCTGGGCCTGAGCGTCCCGGTGCTGGTGCGGACCGCCGCCGAGCTGTCCTCGGTCGTCGAGTCGACCCCCTACGCCGACCTCGATGCCGACCCGAGGACGGTCCACGTGACGTTCCTGGCCGATGCCCCGGACACCGCTGCCGTGGAGGCGATGCGTGACCGGGAGGACGAGTTCGGGCTCGACCGATTCGAGGTCATCGGCACCGAGGTCCACCTCTACTGCCCCGGTGGATACGGCGAGACCAAGCTCAACAACGCCTACCTCGAACGGCGCCTCGGCGCCGTGGCGACCACGCGCAACTGGAAGACTGTGACCGCGCTGGCCGGGCTCGCGGCTGGGTGAAGGGCCGCGGCTGGCCGGGCTCAGGGCTGCCGGTAGGCGTAGAGGGCGTGGTTTTCGTTGGTCACGAAGACCAGGCCGTTTCCGACCGCCGGCGCGGTGTCCGAGGGCGCGTGGAGGGTGGCCTGCCAGCTGGGCCCGCAGACGGTACCACCGCACCCGGCCACCGGAAATGCCTCGAGCAGCTGATCGGTCGAGGTCACATAGACCAGGGGTCCGGCCACCGCCGGGGTCGACGGGACACCACCGACCGTTGCCGTCCACTCCGGGGCGCAGGTGGGCGATCCGCAGCCCACGAGTGGGAATGCGGACAGCTGCCCGTTCGAGGTCACCGCGAACACGGTCGTGGCGTTGACGGCCACCGCCGTGGTGATGGGCCCACCGGCGATCCCCGTCCAGTCCGGGTTGCAAGCCGGACTGCCGCAGCCGGCTGCCGGAAAGGCGTAGAGATCCCCGCCGGAGGAGCCCACGTACGCCTCGTCCCCGGCCACGGTGACGCTGGCGAGAATGGGCCCGCCGGCGGGAGCGGCGTACCAGAGCGGTGCGCAGATCTCGGGAAATCCGCTCACGGACAAGTAGTACTGGTACTCCGCTGGCGTCATCAACGGGGGGAGGGCGCACTCCTTCCCGGTGGCGTCGTATGCCTCGAGGTATCCCCCCTGGGCGACGAAGAGCGTGCCCGCACCGACGCTGGGAGGCGAGGAGGGGTCGCCGTATCCGGGGTCCGTGACGAACAACCGGGCACCGGTCGAGGCGTCGATCGACTCGGTCCCCGAGCCCGAGTACAACCCCATGCAGCATTGGTACTGCCAGTTGGAGGCCACGACACCGTCCGCCTCCGCCGGCGTCGACGTCCCGCCCTGCCCGCCGGAGAATGCCGGTGCCCCCGTCGCCGTGTCGAAGGCATCGATCTGGCCGTCGTACTGGTCGGCGCCTTCCTGGTTCCAGCCCACGTACACGTGCCCGTCGCCGACCGCAGTCGGAGTCAGCTCTGCCGGGTCCATCGCCTGGCCAGCCTGGACGGCCGGATAGGGGTGCACCCAGGTCAGGGACTTTCCGCACCCTGCCGGCGCCGGTGGGCAGGTGGCGCCATAGGCGTAGAGGTCGCTCCCCGCCACCTTCGACCCCAAGGGGATCCTGGCCCTGATGGCGGTGACGAACACCTCACCGCCGGCGACGGTCGGAGCGGTGCCGGGACCGGCCAGTGCTGCCGTCCACAACCTGGTGAGCTTCGGGACCACCGGCCGGGTCCGGGCGGCCGATGTGGTGGTGGGCCCGAGGGTCAGGACCGCCACAGTTGCGACCCCGGCGACTGCCAGCACCGCCGCAAACGCCACGGAAACCGGTGCCGCTCGGCGTCGCATGTCGTCCCCCTTCCGCAGTTCGCCGTTGGTCGGCCCTGCTCACCCCGCTCCCCGCGGACACCCTCTGCCCGATCGCCCCAGATGTCAATGCACCAGGTCAGATCCCCCATCGTTGGCGGAACCACCAGCGGCCCGACCGAATCGCTCGCCCCATTCCTGGAGGTAGGGGAGCAGCTCGGGTGGGGACATGATCTCGAACTCGGCGCCGGTGGAACCCAGGACCATCGCCGGCCACTCGAGGGACCCCGACGTCATCGTGAGCAGGCATCGTTGGCCGTCGATGGCCATGACGCCTGCCCCAGTTGCCGACGCGTTCGCTGACGATGGACGCTCGGGCGTGGATCACCACCTCAACGTGGTAAGGCGCTGGCATGCTGCCGATTCCGGCCCGCACGAATTCGGCCGCGTCCTGAGCCGGCAGATCGTGCGGATGGAACCGCTCGCCGGTCGTTCGTGGTCGGTCGATCCGATCGAGCCGGAAGGTGCGCCAGTCGTAGCGGTCACGGTCATAGGCGACCAGGTACCAGCGGGATCCGAGCAGCACCAGACGATAGGGGTCGACCAGTCGATCCACGGTGTCCCGATCGGGGGCGGCGTACTCGAACAGGAGACGATCCCGCTCCCGGCAGGCCAGGGCGATGGACGTGAGGATCTCCGGATCGATGCTCGCGCCCCGCCACCCGCGCCACCACCGCTGCCGGGCCAGGCGGCGGGCACCGTCATGGAGCGGAGTGACTCGACCCGTCGGCGCAGCCGCAACGGCATCACCTGTGCGATCTTGGCCAGGGCCCGCAGCGACGACTCTTCGATCCCGATGACGGTGCCGCTCTGAACGGCGGACTGGAGGCCGATGGTGAGCGCGACGGCCTCTTCGTCATCGAGGACCAGCGGCGGCAGTGACACACCGGGAGCCAGCCGGTAGCCGCCTTCTACACCACGTTGCGCCTCGACCGGGTACCCGAGCTCGCGCAGCCGATCGATGTCACGTCGCACCGTGCGCTCCGACACTCCGAGGCGGCTGGCCAGGACGGAGCCTGGCCAGTCGCGTTGGTTCTGGAGCATCGAGAGGAGTCGGAGCGTTCGAGAGCTGGTGTTCGCCACCTTTCAAGTATTTCGCAATTCAGGACAGAAAGTGACCGCTATTGGCCGTACCGTTGTCTGCGTACCCGAACCGGAGGAGTGAGCATGACCACCCAGACCGCCCAGACCACCCAGACCGCCCAGGCGACCAGCCCAGACCGCCCAGACCACGCCGGCGCCGAATCCGACGACCGGGACTGGGGAACGCGCCGACCTGTTGAGCGCGCTGGAGAAGCACCGGCAGTTCCTGCGTCTGACGGTGCGTGACCTGACCGACGGGCAAGCCGCCAGACGAACCACCGCCAGCGAGCTGTGCCTGGGTGGGCTCATCAAGCATGTGGCCGAGGTGGAGTCGGGATGGGTCGACTTCATCGTCGGGGGACCCGATGCCATGCCTGGTGCCGACGACTGGGACTCCGACGTGGCCGTCGAGGCGTGGCGGGACCGGTTCCGGATGGCTCCGGGCGAGGACCTGGCCACGCTGCTCGGGCGCTACGCGCAGGTGGCCCGACGGACGGACGAGGTGGTCGCCACTACCGACCTCGACGCCTCCCATCCACTGCCCGACGGCCCCGTGGTTCGAACCGGGCGCCCGATGGTCGGCCCGGCGGGTCGTCCTGCACATCATCGCCGAGACGGCCCAGCACGCCGGCCACGCCGACATCATCCGTGAGTCGCTCGACGGGGCCAAGAGCATGGGATGACTCACCCGGCCGAGTACGTGGCGAAGTCGCCGTCCGCGTTCATGACCATGCAGGACGTCTTGGTCGGGCAGGAGAGCGAGGTGCCGGCCCCGGGGTACTGGGTGGCCGAAGGGATGACCTGCCGGGGGGCCGCCCACGACGAGCCGTCCCACAGCGTCACCGAGCCGCCCGAGTCTGCCGCCATGCAGAATGTGGTGGTCGGGCAGGAGATGGCGTCGAGGTTGCCGCCGGGGTCGATGGTCTCCACGGGTGACCAGGTCCCGGACCCGTTTCGATAGCGACAGTCCGGAGCCGTTGACGACGGCGCACAGCGTCGGGGAGGGGCAGGCGATGGCCGTGGAGGCGGAACCGGCGGCGAGGGAGGGGGTCCATGGCGTCGGCTCCACCGACCAGGACGTGCCGTTCCAGTCGAGGACGGAGGTTCCGACCACCGCCTCGCAGAACCGGGTGGTCGGGCAGGAGATGCCCACCCGGCCGGCCTGGTAGAGGGAGGTGACCGGGCCGGTTCCGCCGGCACCGGACCCCAGCCCGAGCGACCGGGTTGGGAGCCAGGCCCCGCCGGACCACGTGTAGGCATGGCCGGTGTTGTCCACCACCGCACAGAACGTGGGCGTCGGGCACGAGACGGCATCGTCACGCGAGCCCGGATGGTTGCTGCCGGGGTCGGAGGGGTTGGCCGCCAGGTCAGGGCCTGGCGGCAGGGGCGCCGGCGCCCCCCACAGTCGGTCCCGTTCCCCTCGCTGACGTGGTCCGAGCCGTCGACGATGACACAGGTGGGCCCTGAGGTGCAGTCCACGTCGGGCAGGACGGGTGCGGTGACCGGCCCGCTGGTCGGGGCGGGGAAGTACACCGAGGGATCGGACCACGAGGCGCCGTCCCATGACACCGACACCCCCGAGCCGGTGATCTCGGTCGACGCCTGGCCGCCGGTTCCCCCTCCGAGTGCGATGCAGAACGTGTCGGAGATGCATGACAGGGAGGAGAAGCCGCCGCCCGGCGGAAGGGTGGTGAGGGGTGAGGTCCAACCCGGGACGGTGGAGGCGGGCAGGGGGACGGTCGTGGGCACCCCGGATGGTGGAGCCGTCGTGGTGGTGGTCGTACTCGAATGGTCCGACGCGGTGGGCCCCGTCGAGGGCGCGTCCCGGGCCGAGGCTTTGGCCGATCCGGTCGTCGATGCCGCCGATCCGCCCGAGCAACCGCAGCCGGCGGCTGCCAGGACGGCGAGGGACACCGACAGGATCAGTCTCCGTTTTGCCACCTGACTCCCTCGTATGGGTTTGACGCCGCCGGACCGCGCCCGTGCACCCGTGATCGTCAACAGCGTAATGGCCGGTGGGGCGTCTGGAGGATCAGCACGTCCACGGCGACCGCGACGGTCAGGGGCCGAGTGTGCGGAATACCATTCCGGTGCGCGGCTTCGGGTGGAAGTAGGTGGTCTTGGGCGGCATCTTGCGACCGGCTCGGGCCCACTCGGCGATCTGGTCGACGGTGACCGGTCTCATCAGGACCACCGCCTGTGCTTCGTCGGAGGCCACGGCCCGGATGGCCTGAGGCCATGAGTTGACGTAGTCGAGCTCGTGATCGGGCAGCTCGGCGAGGACCAATGCCACCATCGAGGAATCGAGTTCTGATCCCGCCGCCTCCGACGTGCCGTCCTTGGCCGAGAGCAGCCATGCACCCGAGGGCATCACGAGGGCGAGCGCCCCGGACTGTCCCAGCGCGCCGGTGGTCCGTTCGTCGAAGTCGCCGGCGCGGGTCACATCGAACCACGACGAGAACGCATCGACCAGATCGAGGCCGTCGGGGAGACCGGACAGGGCGCGGTGGATCGGCCCCACCTCGAGCTGGTCGGCGGCGAGCTCGACGACCAATGCCATGACCAGGTCGGCACCGGTGTGCGACCCGGAACCGGACCCGGCGGCGTAGTAGGCCCGGGCGGTCTCATAGCGGTGATGCCCGTCGGCGATCACCACCGGGGACCGTGCGACGGCACCGCTGGTGGCCGCAATCGTGGCCGTGTCCTCGATGAGCCAGAGCTCGTGCTTCACCCCGTCCTCGTCGGTGGCGGTGGCGGTGGCCGGGTCGTGCGCGGAGGAACACCGCCGTCAGCCCGGGGGTGAGGGACAGGCCCCAGATCGGTGACAGGTTGGCCTGCGTGGCGCGTAGGAGGTCCAGCCGGTCGCTCTTCGGTTTGGGCAGGGTCTGCTCGTGGGGAAGGATCGACTTGGTGCTGGCGTCGTCGAGGCCCAGTGCGCCGATCACACCGTTGGTGGCGTGTCCGCCCGGGGCGGTCATCCGGTAGGCGTAGAGCGACGGCGCTGGATCCCGGACCAGGATGCCCTCCTCCTCCCAACGTTCCAGTTGTCGGGCCGCGTGGGCATACCGGTCGAGCCCGGCCCGGTGGTCCGGCTCGGGAAGCTCCACTCGCACCGCGTTGGCGCTGTGGCGACCGGCCAGGAAGGCGCGGTCTTCGGGCCCGATGACGTCGTAGGGAGGTGCCACCACCATGGACAGGTCCACGCGTGTGATGTCGTACCGCAGCCCGGCGAACGGTTCGAATCGAGGCATGGCCCTTGCGTAGCACACGGGGCCGCGGGCCCCGGCCGTCACGCGTCGCTCGTGATCAGTGTGGCGAGGGCTTGGGCCCCGGCCGGTTCGAGGTGCACCTGATCGGGCGTGAACCACTCCGGATGTGGGGTCGATACGGCGTTCCAGTCGGCCAACACCGCCAACCCCGGGTACCGGGCCACTCCGGCAGCCAGGACGGCGTTGTCCTCGACCTCCCAGGAACGAGGCACGTTCACGTTGACGAAGACCACCCGGGACACCCCGGCGGCGGCCTGCATCATGGCGTCGAAGTCGGCGCTGGTCACCGACCCGTTGGTGCCGAGCTCCACCACCAGGACCCGGCCCAGGGTGCCCGCGGCGCGATCGGCCTGGACGATTCCGATGCCGGTCTCGAACTGGCGACTGACCAGGCCGTCCACCCGCACCCCGGGGATGTCCGCCTCGAGGTCGGACTGGATGTCCAACATGATGGAATCGCCCACGGTGGTCACCGGTCCGGGGACAGGTGCCGTTCCAGGCGCACCACTGGAGGTGACAGTGGTCGTGGACGTCGTGGACGTCGACGACGTCGTGGACGTCGACGACGTAGTGGACGTGGTGGGCGAAGGGCCGGAGGGGTCTGTGCCGTGTGCGAGGTCGTCGACCCCGACGCCCTCGTCGATGCGGTGGCCCTGGCCGCGGTCTGGTGGCCGCCGGACCGCCGGCTGAGCGCGATCCCGAACAGGACGAGTAGGACGGAGAGCAGCACGACGCCAATGATCCGATCGGTGCGGGAGATTCCGGACACGTCCCTAGTCTTACCCACCGAGCAGGGCGGGAGCAGGGCGGGAGCCGGTCAGGAGCCGGTCGGTCCTCCCCCTTCGAGCTGGGCGGGAGCAGGTCGTTCGGAAGGTGCACACCCTGCTCGTAGACTGCTCCGGGTGAAGGATGTGGGAGTGGGAGTGCAGACCAGGCGAAAATCGACGGACCACACGCCGCCAGCGCAGCGCGTCCGGGGCCGCCGGGTGGCGGTGACGACCAGTCGGGCGGACCTGGGCTCGACCGGATCCTCACGGTGCCGAACGCCATCACCCTCGTCAGGTTGGCGTGCATCCCCGTGTTCCTGTGGCTCCTGTTCGGGGCCGACCGCCAGACCGCCGCCGCCGTGCTGCTGGCCGCACTCGGTGCCACCGACTGGGTCGACGGCTTCGTGGCCCGCCGGTACCACCAGGTCTCGACGGTAGGCAAGGTGCTGGACCCGGTGGCCGACCGGATCCTGGTGGTCACCGCCGTCATCGCCATCATCATCCACGGAGCGGTGCCCGTGTGGTTCGGAGCCGCCACGCTGGCCCGTGAGGTGGTGGTCTCCGCGGCGGTCCTGCTGCTGGCCTCCCTGGGCGCCACACGGATCGATGTGCTGTGGGTGGGCAAGGCCGGGACCTTCGCCCTCATGTTCGCCTACCCGGCCTTCCTGCTGGGCGACGGCAACGCCTCCTGGCAGGAGCCTGTCCGGGTGATCGCCTGGATCACCGGACTGATGGGCCTGGCACTGGCGTGGTGGGCGGCGGCGTCGTACGTGCCGGTGGCCAGGCGGGCGCTGGCCGAAGGGCGGCGCTCCCGATCCGGAGGCAGGGCGTCGTGAAGGCGGTCATCATGGCCGGTGGGGAGGGGACGAGGCTCCGGCCGCTCACGTCGAACCAACCCAAACCGATGCTGCCCATGGCCAATATCCCGATGATGGAGCACGTGGTCAACCTGCTCCGTCAGCACGGGTTCGAGGACATCGTGGTCACGGTGGCGTTCATGGCCAATGCCATCCGTACCTACTTCGGGGACGGTTCCGAGTTCGGGGTGCGGATGGTCTACGCCACCGAGTCGACCCCGCTGGGCACGGCCGGCTCAGTGCGAAATGCCCGAGACGAGCTCGACGAGTCGTTCCTGGTCATCTCGGGCGACGTCCTCACCGACATCGACCTCAGCCAGGTGGTGGCGTTCCATCGGGAGCGCGGGGGCCTGGCCACGCTGGCGCTGAAGGCCGTCGACAACCCCCTCGAGTTCGGCATCGTCATCACCAACGAGGACGGGTCCATCGAGCGTTTCCTCGAAAAGCCCACGTGGGGACAGGTGTTCAGCGACACCATCAATACCGGCATCTACGTGCTGGAGCCGGAGATCTTCGACTTCATCCCCGAGGGGCAGCCGGTGGACTTCTCGGGCGAGTCGTTCCCCGAGGCCCTGGCAGCGGGGGAGTCGCTGTTCGGGTACGTGGCCGATGGCTACTGGGAGGACGTCGGGACCCTCGAGGCCTATCTCAAGGCGCATCAGGACATCCTCGACCAGCACGTCCAGGTGGACATCAGCGGGTTCGAGCTCCGGCCCCGGGTGTGGCTGGGCAAGGGTGCGGAGATCGATCCCACCGTGGTCATCGACGGGCCGGCCGTGATCGGCGACAACTGCGTGGTGGGCCCGGGGGCACGGCTCGGCAGGTACTGCACGCTCGGCCGGAACATCCGTATCGGTGACAACGCTGTGGTCCAGCGGTCGGTGGTCCACGACAACACCTATCTCGGATCGGGCGTCCGCGTCGACGGGAGCGTGCTCGGGAGAGGTTCGGACCTGCGCCAAGGGGCGCGGTGCGAGGAGGGTTCCGTGCTGGGCGACCAGTGCCTCATCGGTGCCCACGCCGAGATCAAGGCGGGCGTGAAGATCTACCCCTTCAAGACCGTCGAGGCAGGCGCCACCGTCAACTCCTCGATCGTCTGGGAGTCGATGGGGGCACGCTCGTTGTTCGGCCGGGACGGTGTGCGGGGCCTCGCCAACGTCGACATCAGTCCCGAACTGGCCGTCCGCCTGTCCATGGCGTGGGCGTCGACCTTCGAGAAGGGGGCGACCATCACGACGTCCCGGGACACGAGCCGTGCCGCCCGGGTCCTCAAGCGGGCGGTCATGGTCGGGTGCAACGCCGCCGGGATCAATGTCGACGACTTGGAGGCCGCCACCGTCCCCGTCACGCGGTTCCAGGTCACCTCCTCGTCCAGCATGGCCGGCGTCACCGTGCGTCTGGCACCGGACGACCCCCAGTCGGTGGTCCTGCGGTTCTTCGACAAGGACGGGATCGACGTCGACGAGGCCACCCAGCGCAAGATCGAGCGCCTCTACCACCGCGAGGACTTCCGGCGAGTGCTGGCCCGTGAGATCGGGGACATCGGGTTCCCGCCCCGATCCCTCGAGTACTACACGGCCGCCCTGATCAACTCGGTCGACCTCTCCGCCGTCCGGAAGGCCGACCTCAAGCTGGTGCTCGACTACTCGTTCGGCACGGCCAGCTTCGTGATGCCCAACCTGTTGGCCAAGCTCGAGGCGGAGGTGCTGGTCGTCAATCCGTACGCCAACACGGCGGGCGTCATGGCCTTCGACCGCCACGCCAGCGCCGCTCGGGTCTCCGAGCTGGTGCGGGCATCGGGTGCCCACCTGGGCGCGGTCCTCGACCCCGGCGGCGAGCACGTCGTCATCGTCGACGATCTGGGCCACACGCTGACCGACGACGAGGCGCTGTTGGTCCTGCTACGCCTGGTCACCGACGCCCATCCGGGTGCGCCGGTGGCACTGCCAGTGGCGGTCAGCGTGGCCGCCGAGGAGATCTGCCGCAAGGCCGGGACCGACATCATCTGGACCAAGCTGTCGACGTCCCATCTGATGGAAGTGGCACGCTCCGAGCAGGTCATCCTGGCCGCCAGCCAGTCCGGAGGATTCATCTTTCCCGCCTTCCTACCGGCCTACGACGCCGCCGCCACGCTGGTCAACCTGTTGGCCCTGCTCACGGCGGCCGGGCGGAAGCTGTCCGACATGGTCGCCGAACTGCCGGCCGTGCACATCGTCCACCAGTCGGTCCATACGCCCTGGGATCAAAAGGGCATGGTCATGCGCACTCTGGTGGAGCGGTCCCAGGGGCGGGACCTGATCCTGGTGGACGGGATCAAGGTGATCGAGGACGACGGGTGGGCGCTGGTGCTGCCCGACCCCGAAGAGCCGATGACCCACGTCTGGGCGGAAGGGGCGAGCCAATCCCAGGCCGAGTCCAGGGCCAACGATTACGCGGTCCGTCTCGAGCAGTTGCTGCGCTGACCGGCCCGGCGCGGCCGGGCTGTCGCCCGTGGGCGCTGTCGCCACCGGTCGGGTATCGTCCGCAGCTATGAACGTGCCCGAAGATCTGCACTACTCCACCGACCACGAGTGGACCCGATCCGAGGGCGACCGGATCCGCGTGGGCATCACCGACTTCGCCCAGGACGCATTGGGCGACGTGGTCTTCGTCGACCTCCCCGCCCAGGCCGCCACCGTCGAAGCGGGTGGCCTGCTCGGCGAGGTCGAGTCGACGAAGTCCGTCTCGGAGATCTACGCACCCGTGGCCGGTGAGGTGGTGGAGGTGAACACCCTCTTGGCCGATGCCCCCGAGCGACTCAACACTGATCCTTACGGTGAGGGTTGGATCTGCGTGATCGCCCCGTCCGATCCCTCCTCGGTCGAGGGTCTTCTCGATCCGGCCGGCTACCGCCAATTGATCGACGGTTGACCATTTCTGGCCGGGCACCGGTCCTCCAGAGTGCCCGGGTGGGAGCGACTACCGTGGTACGCGTGTTCTGTCCCAGCTGCGGTCATCGGAATCCGACCGGGGTCAATTTCTGCTCGTCGTGCGGAGCATCGCTCGTCACGTCGGCGCCCGACACCTCGGTGTCGGTCCATCCCGTTGAGGATCACGGTGACGGATCGGACGACGAGCCCACGGTCGGACTACTCGAGCTTCCCCGTGGCGTCCGGATGCTCGTGGTGAAGCGGGGTTCGGACGTCGGGACCCGCTTTACGCTCGACGCCGACATCGTCCAGGCGGGCCGGCATCCCGAGAGCGACATCTTCCTCGATGACATCACGGTGTCGCGGCGGCATGCGGAGTTCGTGACCAGGGACAAGATCACCTCGGTTCGGGATGTGGGTTCGCTCAACGGCACCTACGTCAACCGGAACCGGATCGACGAGGCCCGGCTCTCCAGCGGCGACGAGGTCCAGATCGGCAAGTTCAAGCTCTTGTACCTCGTGGCGACGGGCGAATGAGCGGGACCGTCCACTCGGCACCGGCGAATGGAGGGCGGCGATGAGCTCACGTTCCTACCTGTCCATCGGCGACGTGCTCACCCTGCTCCGGCAGGAATTCCCCGACGTCACCATCTCGAAGATCCGGTTCCTCGAGAGCCAGGGGCTGGTCAACCCGGAGCGCACGCCCTCGGGCTACCGGAAGTTCTACGAGCACGACGTGGAGAGGCTCCGCTGGGTCCTCCGCCAGCAGCGGGAGAATTTCCTGCCCCTGAAGGTCATCAAGGACCGCCTGGACGACGAGGGGGACGAGACGGCCGAGGCGGCCGAGGTGGCCGGAACCACCGACGTCCAGGCCGGCGAGGAGCCGGTGCTCGTGGGCCAGCGGGCCTCGACCGATGGGGCCGAATCCGCCTCTGGCGGGGGCACGGGGGAGCGCCCGGTCGGTGGGCCCTCGACACCGGCGAGGCCCGCCAGGTCGGCTCTGCCCGGCATCGAGGGCGGGTCGGCCACCGCCAACGGTGCACCCACCTCCCGCGGTGCGCACGCCAGCGCCCCCCGGGCCGTGTCGGCCACTGCGGCACCGGCGCGCACGGCGACGACCCGCCCGCCGGCGGCCACGGCCAGGCCGACGAATGCCGGCCAGCCGTCACCCCCGGCGGCCCGATCGAACAAGGCGGTCGACGCCGCCCACGCGGGCCGACCGGCGTCCGGCTCCGCCAGGGGTGGGGCGGCACCGGAGGGATCCGGGTCCGACCCCGTCGGCACGGGTGCGACGGGTTCTCCGGGGGCGGGGACCGGCGACACCGGGTCCCATGAGCACCACGATCCGGCCGGTGCCCCGCCACTCACCCCCCCGCCCGCACCAGCGCCCGGCGGACGGTCGAAGGGGTCGAAGGCGTCGCCGCCACCGAGTGCCGAGCCCGAGGAGGCTCCCGCCGGCGGTCCGATCGCGTCCCTGTCGATCGAGGAGCTGTCCGCCGCCTCCGGCCTCGATGTCTCGGTGTTGGAGGAGCTGGTCGACTTCGGGCTCCTGTCCGGCACCCGGGTCGTCGGACACGTGTACTTCGACGACGAGGCGTTGGCGGTGGCCAAGTTGGCCGCCGGATTCGCCCGTTTCGGAGTGGAGCCCCGCCACCTCCGGCTCTACAAGAATGCCGCCGATCGCGAGGCCGGATTCGTCGAGCAGATCGTGATCCCCCTGGTCAGGCAGCGGAATCCCGAGGCCAGGGTTCGTGCCCAGGAGACGGTCGACGAGCTGGCGGACCTCGGACAGCAGCTCAAGGCGTCCCTGCTCAGGAGCGCGCTCGGCAACCTCCTCGACGGCTGAGGACACCGCCGTGACGGGCGTCCCGGCGTCCGCGTGCGACGCCCTGCGGGCGGCGTCCGGACCGCGTCGACGCCGTTTTGACGCTGTCCGCCTGATCGCACATGTCGTCTGCGGCGAGTAAGTTTGGGTCCATGGTCGAGGTGAAGCTTCGGGCAGTGCGAGTGGACCTCCAATCGAACACGCCCGTACTCCTGCTGCAGGAGTCCGAGGGTCTGGGCCGCACCCTCCCGATCTTCATCGGTGCCCCCGAGGCCACTGCCATCGCGTTCGCCCTGCAGGGGATGGACACCCCCCGTCCGATGACCCACGATCTCATCCGCGATCTGCTCGACGCGCTGGGTGCCGATGTGATCAGGGTGGTGATCACCGAGCTCCGGACCGCCACCTACTTCGCCGAGATCGTCCTCCGTCACGGCGAGAACGAGTTGCCGGTCTCCTCTCGACCGTCCGATGCGGTGGCGGTGGCCGTCAGGACCGGTGCACCGTTGTACGTGGCCGACGACCTGATGGACAACGAAGGCATCATGCTGGCGGTCGACGAGGAGGACGAGGAAGCCGACGAGATCGAGGACGGTGCCAACCCGGACGAGTTGGTGGGGGAGTTCCGCACGTTCCTCGACTCCATCCGGCCCGAGGACTTCTCGTCCTGAGCCGTTCCACGAACGATCACCGGCGCCGACCCGGGTCGGGGCGGGCCTCGGCGCGCGGGGCCGGCGTGGTGATCGCGGCTGCCATCGGCGGCGTCGTCCTGGGCGCGTGTTCGTCCAATGCGTCCCCTGCGAGCACGACGGCGTCACCCAGCACGACTGCGGCCCCGAGTTCGACGACCGTGTCCACGTCACCCTCCGCGTCCTCGTCGACGACGCCCGCCGGTCCCGCCCGGTGCACCACGACGGCGCTCACCGGATCGGTGGTCGGGAGCAGCGGGGCGGCCGGGACCATCGAGACCACGGTGGCGCTCAAGAGCACGGCGGCGGCCCCTTGCATCCTCGGCGGGTATCCGGGCCTGCAACTCCTGGGCCCGGGAAAGTCAGCCCTGCCCACCACCGTCGTGCGCAAGGGCAACTATGTCTTCACGTCGATGGCCCCGACCACGGTGACCCTGACCAACGGACAGTCCGCCTATTTCAACATCGGGTACTCGGACGTGCCGACAGGAGCGAGCCAGGCGGCATGTCCGACATCGACCTCACTCGAGGTAACGCCCCCCAACGCCTACGACTCGCTGGTCATCACGGCGGCATTGGCCCCCTGCGGCGGCGGGACGCTCACGGTGTCGCCGGTGTTCTCCGACACCGGGGCTGACACCCAGACCACGGCGCCGCCGGCCGGCTGAGAGGTCCGAGCCGGACCCGGACGGATCACCCGGACGGGTCGACCAGGATGCGGCCGCGGGTGCCGCCGGCCAGGATCCGGTCGAGGGCAGGCCCCAGCGCGTCCAGGCCGATCTGGTCGTCCACCATCGAATCCAGCAGCTCCGGCGGATAGTCGTCCGCCATGGTGGCCCACACCCGACGGCGCTCCCCGATGGGGGTCAGCACGGTGTCGACCCCGAGGAGCGAGGCGTCACGCACGATGAAGGGATACACCGTCGACTCGAAACTGTTCCCACCGGTCAGGCCGCTCGCCGCCACGGCGGCGCCGTAGCGCAGGCTGCGCAGGACGGCACCGAGTGTGCTCCCGCCGACGCAGTCCACGGCGCCGGCCCACCGCTCCGGCCCGAGCGTGCGGTCCCCGGCCTCGACCAGGTCGTCGCGGCCGATCACCTCGTCGGCGCCCAGACCACGCAGGTACTCGTGGCCCGATGCCGTCCCGGTGCTGGCCACCACCTGGTATCCCCGAGCAGCCAGCAGGGCCACGGCCATGCTGCCCACCCCGCCCGACGCCCCGGTGACCAGTACCGGGCCGTCCTCACGGCCGAGCCCGTGGTGCTCGAGGCGGTCGAGCGACAGTGCGGCCGTGAAACCGGCGGTGCCGATGATCGCCGCCCTCCTCGGAGTCAGTCCGGCAGGGAGGGGCACGACCCAGCCCGCCGGCACCCGGGCCAGCTCGGAGAAGCCCCCGTGGTGGGCAACGCCCAGGTCGTAGCCGTGGGCGATCACCTGGTCGCCGACGGCGACGGTGGCGTCACCGCCGGCCAGGACCGTGCCCACCAGGTCGACGCCCGGGACGATCGGGGTGATCCTGGCCACCCGGTTGCCGGGGCGGGTGACCATGGCATCCTTGTAGTTGATCGCCGACCACTGCACCCGATGAACACATCGCCGGGGCCGAGGTCGTCCGGAGCCAGCGACCGGACGCCGGCGTCGACGCCGCCGGCACCGGCCGTCACCACGAAGGCGCGGACCGGGTCGGGGATCCCCCCGGGCCCCGACCCGGGTGGCGTTCCGGGTGGCGGTCCGGCACGACGGCTGCTCGGCGGGGAAGGTGCGCTCATCGCGGGTACCGTACCGATTCCATGACCGGTCAGCATGCGGCGTCAGGAGGGGGGGCCGGACCGGGATGGTGGCCGTCCCCGTTCGATGCCGCCTCGGTGGCCGCCGGCAAGGTGAGCCGGAGCGGGTTGCAGCGGCACGGTGGGGCCCTCTACTGGACCGAGGGACGTCCCGACCTGGGTGGCCGTCAGGTGGTCGTGCGGGCCGAGCGGGGAGAGGTGCCGCGTGTGGTCTCTCCGCCGGGGGTGAGCGTGCGTTCGCGTGTGCACGAGTACGGCGGGGCGGCCGTGGTGTTGGCCGGCGACCGGCTCTTCTACGTGGCCCAGGAGGACCAGCGCTGGTACCGGTGGGAGTCGGCGGGGGAGCGATCCGGACCCCCCGCCGCTGGCCCTGACCCCCGAGGATCCGGACCCCGGGGTGTCCGTCCGCCACGCCGACGGCCGGCCCACGCCCTCGGGGAGGTGGCTGGTCTCGGTGGAGGAACGGGTGGCGGGGGACGACCACGGGCCACCGGCTGGTGGCGGTGGCAACGGACGGTCGCCAGGTGGTGGCCCCGCTCTTCGACGGCTCGGACTTCGTGGCCGCCCCGCGCCCGTCACCGGACGGCCGATGGTTGGCGTGGGTGTCGTGGAACCATCCGTCCATGCCGTGGGACAGTTCCGAGGTACACATCGCGCCCCTCCTGGACGAGGACGGACGGATCGATCGGGCTGGGGGAGGACCACTGCGTGGCCGGTGGGGACGGCTGCTCGGTGGGACAGCCCCGCTGGTGCGGCGACGGGTCCCTGGTGTTCGTGGACGACCGCAGCGGCTGGTGGCTCCCGTACCGGCTGCCCGGCGACCGGCTCGACGACCCGTCCGCCGCCGGGCCGCTCGTCGAGCTGGCGGCCGAATTCCACGCTCCCGACTGGGTCCTCGGGCAGTCGACCATCGACGAGCTCCCCGACGGTTCGCTGGTGCTCCGGATGCACCGTGACGGGCTCGACCGACTGGTCCGCCTGGTACCACCGCCGCACCGGCGACGCCGGGGTCTGGTCGCTCGAGGAAGTCGACCAGCCGTGCGTGAGCATCGCCGGGGTGGTGGCCGGGCAGGGGGACGATGGCTGGTGGGCCGGGGTGCTCGGCTCGACGGCAACCGAGGCGCAGTCGGTCTTCGAGGTGCCGTCGGGCGGCGGCCGTCGGTCGCTCCGGCGTTCGGGCGCGCCGGCAGTGGTGGTCCCCGTAGGTGACGTGGCGGTGGCCCGGCCGTTCGAAGCCGGTACCCCGGCGGGGCCCGTCCCCGGCTACTTCTTCGCCCCGGCCAACAGCCGGATCTCGCCGGACGGAGGAGTGCTGCCCCCACTGGTGGTGTTCTGTCACGGCGGCCCGACCGGGTCGGCCGAGCCGGGGTTCGACCCGGTGGTGCAGTTCTTCACCAGCCGTGGCCTCGCCGTCGCCACCGTCGACTACCGCGGGAGCAGCGGGTACGGGCGCCGGTACCGCGCCAGTCTGGCCGGGCGGTGGGGGGAGGCCGATGTCGACGACTGTGTCGGTTATGCGTCGGCACTGGCCGAGGCCGGCCTGGTCGACGGAGGTCGCCTGGCCATCCGCGGCACCAGCGCCGGTGGGCTTCACCGCCCTGGCCGCACTGATCCGTTCGGACCGGTTCGCCGGTGCCGCGGCGTGGTACGGGGTGACCGACCTGGAGGCACTGGCGGCGGACACCCACGACTTCGAGTCCCGCTACGTCGACTCGTTGATCGGCCCGTGGCCCGATGCCGCCGCCACCTACCGGGACCGGTCGCCGATCCACCACCCCGAACGGGTGTCCGGCTCGGTGCTGCTCCTCCAGGGGGCCGACGACCGGGTCGTCCCGCCCGACCAGTCCGAGCGGTTCGCCGCCGAGCTGCGTCGGAACGGGGTCCCGTGCCGGTTGACCGTCTTCGAGGGGGAGTCCCACGGCTTCCGGCGGGCCGACACCATCGAGGAGAGCCTCGGGGCCGAACTCGAGTTCTACCGCTCCCTGTTCACCGACGGCGACCCGGTGCCGCGCTGAGCCGGGTCCGACGGGGCCGGTGGTACCCTCGACCGTGCCGACCGATCGTGCACCCGACCAGCCGTACCTCGGGCACGGTCTGGCGGCACGGTCCGCTGGGGACGCTACCCCGGGCCCCTCCGCACCGCCCTGGTGTTCCTGGCCTCGCTGTCGCCGGAATGGCGGGACGCCTTCTTGTACGGCTGCTCGGCCGTCTTCGCCGGCGTCGCCGCGTTGGCCATGGGGATCCCCCTCTACCGCCAGTGGGGGCAACTGGCCTTCGGGCCCTATGCCGCCGCCGCCGCGTTCATGGCCGTGGTGGCCTGGAGGTTCGGGCGCCGGAGGGGTCGGCTCCGCCGGCGGTGGAACTGGGCCCGGGTGGTGGCATTCGTCATCGTGCTGTTCGGGGCCACCGTCATCCCCTTGGGCCTCGAGGTCGTGTGGCGTTCCGAGGGCAATGCCGCCCTCCACGTCCAGCCCGAGGTGGTCGTGGTCGAGCAGGCCGGTCTGCGGGCGGCCCAGGGCAAGGACCCCTACCGGGTCATCGACAAGAACGGCCACATCCTCATCCACGAGAAGGACGAGCCCATCTACGAGCTCTACTACCCGTACCTGCCCGGCATGGTGATCTTCGGGTTCTCGAGTGGGAGCAAGGTCGAGGCGCGCCTGACCGACGCCCGCATCCAGTTCCTGGTGTTCACGGCCGCCATCACGATCCTGGCGCTCAGCCGCATCCGTCCTCCGAGCGACGCCCGCGGTCGTTCGCTCCAGGTGCTGACCGTCCTGCCGACTGCGGCGCTGCCCGCTGGCCACCGGCGGCGACGACATGCCGGTGGCCGCCATGATGCTCCTCGGACTGGTCGCCCTCCAGCGTCGAAGACCGCTCCTGGCCGGGCTGGCCCTGGGCGCCGCCTCGTCGCTCGAAATTCACCGCCTGGCCGCTGGTCTTCCTCGGACTGTGGGCGGCCAGGGACCTCACGCAGCGCCGGGCCGTCGGGCGCTACGCGCTCGGGGTCGTCGCCGTGGTGGGGCCGGTGGTGGTCCCGGTCGCCCTGCGCAATCCCTCGGCATTCGTCGACAACGTCATCCGGTTCCCCCTCGGTCTGGCCGGCGTCTCCTCACCGGCCGCCAGTGCCCTGCCCGGCCACATCCTGGTGTCGGCCTTCCCCGGCTCGCACCGGATCTACGTGGCGGTGATCGGGGCGGTCGGGATCGCCCTGGTGGTGTGGTTCTTGAGGAGGAAGCCGCCGGGCAACGCCGCCGAATTGGCCACGTTCGCCGGCTGGGTAATGCTGGTGGCCATCCTGGTGGCTCCGGCGACCCGGGTCGGCTATCTCCTCTATCCCATCAACCTGTTCGTCTGGGCGTGGATGCTCCGACGGTCCGAGGACCCGGCCATCGGCCGGGTCGGTCAGTTGTCGTCGGGCCGCTCGAAGACCTCCACCGAGAACGGTGTCGTCCCCGCCGAGGTGGTGGGGAAGGCCACCACGCCCACCTCCCAGTAGAAGCTGTCGCCGCTGCCCTTCGTGGCCAGCACCTGTGTCGAGCCGGGCATCGAGTGAGTGTCCGGGCCCGACGTAGGTGACGTGCCAGCCCAGCTTGGGCAGGAGCGCCTGGTAGACGTCGACGATCTGGGTGGAGGCCAGGGCCGATCCGAAGTCGACCGTGCGGTCGTACTGGGTCACGTCCTGGTCGGTGTCGACCGTTCCCGTGATGGTGCTGTGGGCGGGCACCGCCAGCGCACCCAGGATGTCGGCGGGAGGCTCGCCGGCGCTGACGACGGACCGCAGTGCCTGGTCGGCCGGGGTCAGCTGCACCACCGTCCCGTCAGGGATGGCGACGCTGTGGACGGTCAGGGTGGGGGCGCTCCCCGAGCCGATGGCCGAGCCCACCACCCCGACGACCACGATGAGCACGGCGATCCCCAGCACGGCGAGTGCCGGTCCCCGCAGCGACATGGGCTGGAAGACCCGGTCATCGGGGTCGACGGCCAGATCCTCCGACGACCCGTCTGGGTCAGGGGGTGGGGACGCGACGTCGGTCGGCGTGGTGACCATGGCATCGGTCATCGGTACCGGGCCGGCCTCCGGTCATCCCTGTCGTGGGCCGGCGTCACCCCCGGGCCGGCGTCGGGCTGGTCGAGGGACACCGCCACCCTCGTGGACACCACCGCCGCCCCCACCGTCACGGCCAGGATGCCCCACCGGCTCCGCCGGGGGAGGTGGCCGAAGGCCACGACGGTGGACAGGGCGTCCACCAGATCGGCCATGCCGCCCAGCGCCACCCAGGGGCGGGCCTCCTGGTCGGAGACGGCCAGCGCCCGCAGCGCCCCGATGCCGAGGGCCAGGTCCCGACCGCCCATGGTCCGGGCCAGGAGGCGGGCCGACGGTTCACCGGCCGAGGCACCGATCCAGGGCCGGGACATCACCGTCGGCGCCACCACTGCGGTGGCACCGATCCCCACCCTTCCCCACGCGATCAGCTGCGCCAGAACCCGGGTGACGGTGCGATCCATGGCCGGAAAGCTAGCGCCCGCGGCGGCGCGGCCCGGCGGCCCCGCCGTCGGACGAAGCCTCGGCGACCCGGGCCGGCGGACCCGTTCGTCGATGCTCGGGGGCGCAATTCGGCCGAAATGCCACCACCAGTGTTGGGGCAAATACTGCTAGTGGTCAGCCAGTTCATCCGCTGTTTACTTTTGACCGACGATCGTTCACAATGCACTTTGCGCTGACGGGATCAATGCCCGTCAAGTGGAGGGGTGCCTGATCCAGCATCGGCGGAAGGATCCTGTGAGGGGGGGACGGAGCGACCGGGTCGACAAGGCCCGGTCGTTTCGCATTGGGGGGAGGTCGACGGCCCGTCCCCGGCTGGGAGGGCGAGCCCGATCAGCGTCCAGGGCCCGCTCGGGATCGGACCACCGGCGGGGTCGGTCACCCGGACCAACCGAAATGGTCGAGCGGACCGTGGCCCCGGCCCAGGCGCCACCCGGCGCCCGAGGCCAGGGCGGCGTGCACGAACGCCTTGGCCGCCGACACCGCCGAGGGGACGTCGTCCCCCCGCGCCAGGTGGGCGACGATGGCAGCGGAGAGGGAGCAGCCGGTGCCGTGGGTGTTCGGTGTGACGACTCGCGGTGCGGTGAGCACGATGGCCTCGGTGCCGTCGAAGAGCACGTCGGCGACCTCGGTTGGGGCACCCCCTGAGGCAGGCCCCTCGACCCCGGGGAGGTGGCCCCCCTTCACCAGGACCCACGACGGGCCGAGGTCCTGGATGCGCCGGGCGGCGTCCTCCATGCCGGCCACGTCGGCGACGTCGGCGAGCTCCAGTCCGGCCAGCAGCGCTGCCTCCCAGAGGTTGGGGGTGGTGACGAGGGCGTGGGGGAGCAACCGTTCACGGTAGGCGAACATTCCCTCGGGGTCGACGAGGACGCCTCCGTCCGACGACACGATCACCGGGTCCACCACCAGGTTGGGCAGGTCGCCCGCCCGGGCACGTCGTGCCACGGTGTCGATGATCTCGACGGTCCCCAACATCCCGGACTTCACCGCCAGCACCGCGAAGTCATCGAGGACGGCGGAGATCTGGGCCTCGACGACGGCCGGCGGTACACGCAACGTGTTGCGCACCTCGGCGGTGTTCTGCGCCGTGACGACGGTGACCGCCGTGGTGGCGAACACGCCGAGGGCCGACATGGTCTTGAGGTCGGCCTGGACCCCGGCACCGGACCCGGAGTCCGAACCGGCGATGGAGAGGGCCACCGGAGGTCCGGTGCGGGGAGTCACCACCTGATGCGCCGATCGCGCCACCTGCGGTCGACCGCGGGCGCCGCGGCGAACTCCGTCTCGCATCGCGCCATCGTAGGTGGCCTCGGTCTGGGCAGGGCCGGTGCCTGGTGGGGGAGGGTCGCCGGCAGCGACACCAAGGTGATCGGCCGGTTCGGGGCGTGTACAATCTTCGGACCACACTTGGGCCAACGTCGTCCCGCGTGGGTAGATCCACTTCCTTCGTTGGAGCGACCCTATGACGACTCGTGCCGGTCAACATGCTCGTGCCCACCTGCCCGTCGGTGCCGTGCCGGTTGCCGCCCCCCGGCGGCGCCCCGGTGCGGCGGCAGTCCCGGTCGTGGCGGCCGACGGTCGGTCGGGGCCCGGGCCGACCCGGGTCCCACTTCCGCCGACGGGTGGGCTCTATGACGCACGCTTCGAGCACGATGCCTGCGGGGTCGCCCTGGTCGCGGACCTGCACGGGCGAGCCACCCACACCCTGGTGCGCCAGGCCATCTCGGCGCTCGAGCATCTGGCCCACCGCGGCGCCACCGGCAGCGAGGAGGACAGTGGTGACGGGGCCGGCATCCTCTTGCAGGTACCCCATGAGTTCTACGTCGACGAGGTCGACTTCGACCTCCCGCCCCGTGGTCACTACGCCACCGGGATCGCCTTCTTCTCGCGCAGCGCCGCCGACGCCGGCGATGCCCGCTCGGCGTTCCAGAAGCTCGCCGGCGAGGAGGGCCTCGAGGTCATCGGGTGGCGTGACATGCCCGTCGACGACTCCACGCTCGGGTCGATCGCCGAGGCGGCCATGCCCTCGTTCCATCAGGTGTTCGTCACCCCGGCGCCCGGCACCCCGCTGGCCGGGGACGATCGGGCCCTGGCCGTGGACCGGCTCGCCTTCGTCCTGCGCAAGCGGGCCGAGCACGAGATCGACGACTGCTATGTCGCCTCCTTGTCGGCGCGTACGATCACCTACAAGGGGATGCTGACCTCCCACCAGCTGGCGGAGTTCTTCCCGGACCTGTCCGACGAGCGTGTGGTGAGCGGCCTCGCCCTGGTGCACTCCCGGTTCTCCACCAACACGTTCCCTTCGTGGCCGCTGGCCCATCCCTACCGGTACCTGGCCCACAACGGTGAGATCAACACGTTGGCCGGCAACCGCAATTGGATGCGGGCCCGGGAGGCGTTGTGCGCCACCGACCTCATCCCCGGCCTCGACCGGGCCTTTCCCATCGTGACCCCTGGTTTCAGTGACTCGGCATCGTTCGACGAGGTCCTGGAGCTCCTCCATCTCGGTGGCCGTCCCCTGCAGCACGCCGTGCTGATGATGATCCCCGAGGCCTGGGAGAACCATCCGACCATGGAGCCGGCCCGGCGGGCCTTCTACCGCTACCACGCGTCGCTCATGGAGCCATGGGACGGACCGGCCGCCGTGGCGTTCACCGACGGACGGGTGATCGGCGCCGTCCTGGACCGCAACGGCCTCCGTCCGGCCCGGTACTGGGTCACCGACGACGGACTGGTGGTCCTGGCCAGCGAGGTCGGAGTGGTCGACGTCCCGTCGCGGAAGGTGGTGCGCAAGGGGCGCCTCCAACCGGGACGGATGTTCCTGGTCGACACGGAGCAGGGCCGTATCGTCGACGACGACGAGATCAAGGCCGAACTGGCGGCCGAGCAGCCGTACCTCCAATGGCTGGAGGACGGTCAGATCGACCTCGACGACCTCCCGCCCCGTTCCATGCTGACTCCCCAGCACGCATCGGTGGTCGGTCGCCAGCGGCTGTTCGGGTACACCAACGAGGAACTGCGGCTCATCCTGCAACCCATGGCCAAGACGGGGATCGACCCGATCGGCTCGATGGGTACCGATACCCCGATCGCCGTCCTGTCGGACCGGTCCCGTCTCGTCTACGACTACTTCACCCAGCTGTTCGCCCAGGTCACCAATCCGCCCTTGGACGCCATCCGCGAGGAACTGGTCACCTCGCTCCTGTCCACGTTGGGCCCGGAGTCGAACGTGCTCGAGCCGACCGCCGAGTCGTGCCGTCAGATCGTCCTTCCGATGCCGGTCATCGACAACGATGATCTGGCCAAGCTGCTGTATGTCAACGAGGACGGCAGCACGCCGGGGTTCCGGGCCTTCGCCATCGATGGGCTGTTCGAGGTCGCCGGAGGTGGTGCCGCCCTGCGCGATGCCATCGACGACGTCCGTGGCAAGGTGAGTGCCGCCATCGCCGAGGGTGCCGATGTCATCGTGCTCTCGGACCGGAACTCGACTGCGGAGTTGGCCCCCATCCCGTCGCTGCTGTTGGTGGCCGGCGTCCATCATCACCTGGTGCGCGAGAAGACCCGTACCAGGGTCGGGCTGGTGGTGGAGTCGGGGGACGCACGCGAGGTGCACCACATGGCCCTCCTCAAGGGATTCGGTGCCGCCGCCATCAACCCGTACCTGGCCTTCGAGACCATCGACGACATGATCGCCTCCGGCACCCTGACCGGGGTGACCGCACGGCAGGCGCAGAAGAACTACATCAAGGCCGCGTCCAAGGGGATCATCAAGGTGATGTCGAAGATGGGCATCTCGACGGTGGCGTCCTACACCGGTGCCCAGGTGTTCGAGGCGGTGGGCCTGGCGACCGAGGTCGTCGAGGAGTACTTCACGGGCACGGTGTCCCGCATCGGCGGGGTCGGGCTCGACGTATTGGCCGAGGAGGTGGCATCCCGACACCGGGCCTCCCACCTCGACCGCCCGTCAGAGCAGGCCCACCGGGAGCGGGAGGTGGGCGGCGAGTACCAGTGGCGTCGTGAGGGCGAGCTTCACCTCTTCAACCCCAAGACGGTGTTCAAGCTGCAGCACGCCACGCGGTCGAAACAGTACGGCGTGTTCAAGGAGTACACCAAGGCGGTCGACGACCAGTCCGCCCATCTGGCCACCCTCCGGGGCCTCATGCGGTTCAGGACGGGGGTGCTGCCGCCGGTGCCGATCGACGAGGTGGAGCCGGCATCGGCCATCCTGGCCCGCTTCTCCACCGGAGCCATGTCCTACGGGTCGATCTCGGCGGAGGCCCACGAATCGCTGGCCATCGCCATGAACCGTCTCGGCGGCCGCTCCAACACCGGCGAGGGGGGTGAGGACCCGGACCGCTTCGTTCCCGACGCCAACGGCGACCAACGTCGGAGCGCCATCAAGCAGGTGGCATCGGGTCGCTTCGGAGTGACGTCCGAGTACCTGGTGAACGCCGACGACATCCAGATCAAGATCGCCCAGGGGGCCAAGCCGGGCGAAGGTGGCCAGCTCCCCGGGCACAAGGTCTACCCGTGGATCGCCAAGACCCGCTTCTCCACCCCCGGGGTCGGCCTGATCTCGCCGCCGCCCCACCACGACATCTACTCCATCGAGGACATCGCCCAGCTGATCCACGATCTGAAGTCGGCCAATCCGAAGGCCCGTATCCACGTGAAGCTGGTGGCCGAGGTCGGCGTGGGCACGGTGGCCGCCGGGGTGGCCAAGGCCCATTCGGACGTGGTGCTGATCTCGGGCCACGACGGGGGGACCGGAGCCACGCCGCTGACCTCGCAGAAGCATGCCGGCATCCCCTGGGAGCTGGGGCTGGCCGAGACGCAGCAGACCCTGCTGGCCAACGACCTGCGGGACCGGATCGTGGTCCAGGTGGACGGACAGATGAAGACCGGTCGTGACGTGATCGTCGGCGCCCTGCTCGGCGCCGAAGAGTTCGGGTTCGCCACTGCGCCACTCGTGGTCCAAGGCTGCATCATGATGCGGGTGTGCCACCTCGATACCTGCCCGGTGGGCATCGCCACCCAGAACCCCACCCTCCGGGCGCGGTTCACCGGAAAGCCCGAGTTCGTCGAGACCTTCTTCGAGTTCATCGCCCAGGAGGTCCGTGAGGAACTGGCCGCCCTCGGGCTCCGCTCGCTGGAGGAGGCCATCGGCCGGGTGGACCTGTTGGACTCCAGCGACGCCGTCGACCACTGGAAGGCATCCGGCCTCGACCTGTCGCCGATCCTGGTCGAGCCCGAGCTGGCGCCCGGGGCGGTCCGCTACTGCGTCAACGAACAGGACCACGGTCTCGACCGCGCCCTCGACCACGCGTTCCTCGACCAGTGCATGTCCGCCATCGAGGGCGGTGGGCCGGTCCGTGCCGACGTGAAGGTGACCAACGTCAACCGGACAGTCGGCACCCTGCTCGGATACGAGATCACCCGGCGCCACGGCGGAGCCGGCCTACCGGAGGGGACGATCGACCTGACCTTCCACGGATCCGCCGGGCAGAGCTTCGGCGCCTTCGTCCCCAAGGGAGTGACCATGCGTCTGCTCGGGGACACGAACGACTACCTCGGCAAAGGACTGTCAGGAGGGCGCATCATCGTCCGGCCCCCGGAGGACTCGCCGTTCGCGGCCGAGGACAACATCGTGGCCGGCAACGTCATCTTGTACGGGGCCACTGCCGGCGAGGTCTTCCTGCGCGGTCAGGTGGGTGAGCGGTTCTGCGTCCGGAACTCGGGGGCCATCGCCGTGGTGGAGGGCGTGGGCGACCACGCCTGCGAGTACATGACCGGGGGGCGGGTGGTGGTGCTCGGCCCCACCGGACGGAACTTCGGGGCCGGCATGTCGGGTGGGATGGCCTACGTCTACGACCCCCACGGACTCTTGTCGGGTGTCTACAACAACGAGATGGTCGACCTCGGGCCGCTGTCGACGGACGACCGCATGTGGCTGAAGGACCGGATCACCATGCACCGGGACGAGACCGGCTCGGCGGTGGCCACGGAGATCCTGGCCGACTGGATCAGCTCGGCGGAGCAGTTCGTGACCGTCATGCCCCGCGACTACCGGCGGGTCCTCGAGGCCACCCAGCGCGCCATTGCCGAAGGACGCTCGGTGGAAGAGGCCGTGATGGAGGCATCCCATGGGTGACGTCACCGGTTTCCTCAAGTACCAGCGCCAGCTTCCGCCCCGCCGCCCGGTGCCGGTGCGACTGCGCGACTGGCGGGAGGTATACGAGCCATTTCCCGTCGAGGCGTCCCGGCAGCAGGGGGCCCGTTGCATGGACTGTGGCATCCCGTTCTGCCATGAGGGGTGCCCTCTGGGGAACCTCATCCCGGAGTGGAACGACCTCGTCTACCGGGACGAGTGGTCCGAGGCCATCGAACGGCTGCATGCGACCAACAACTTCCCCGAGTTCACCGGTCGCCTGTGCCCGGCGCCGTGCGAGGGATCCTGCGTGCTCGGCATCAACGACGACCCGGTGGCCATCGAGCGGATCGAGTACGAGATCGCCGAGCGGGCCTGGTCCGAGGGGTGGGTGCCGCCGCAGATGCCGAGTGTCTCGACCGGCAAGCGGGTGGCGGTGGTGGGCTCGGGCCCCGCCGGGCTGGCCGCGGCCCAGCAGCTGCGACGGGCCGGCCACGAGGTCGTGGTCTTCGAGCGGGCGGAGAAGCCAGGGGGCCTCCTGCGCTATGGCATCCCCGAGTTCAAGATGGAGAAGGCCGTGCTCGACCGCCGCATCGACCAGCTGGCCACCGAGGGAGTGGAGTTCCGGTGCCAGGTGTCGGTCGGGGCCGCCGACCCCGAGGCCCAGGCCGCGGTGGCCCCCGGGGCGACGGTGGTCGACGCCAGGACACTGGTCGAAGAGTTCGACACCGTCCTGCTGGCCGGCGGCGCCACACTGCCCCGGGATCTCCCCGTGCCCGGACGGCAGCTGTCGGGCATCCACCGGGCGATGGACTATCTGAGACCGTCCAACCTGGTCCAAGAGGGAATGCTCGCCGAGTCGCCGATCAGCGCCGAGGGAAAGCACGTCGTGATCATCGGCGGGGGAGACACCGGTGCCGACTGCCTCGGCACCGTCCACCGCCAGGGCGCACTCAGTGTCCACCAGCTCGAGATCATGCCCGAGCCACCCCAAGCTCGGGTCTTCGACAACCCGTGGCCCACCTGGCCGCTCGTCCTGCGAACGTCGTCGGCGCTGGAGGAGGGTGGCGAACGGGTCTTCTCCGTGACCACCGCCGAGTTCCTGGACGACGGCTCCGGCGCTGTCCGGGCGCTGCGGGGCGAGGAGGTCGAGGTGTCCTACGGACCCGACGGGCGCCCTGAGTTCCATGTCGTGGAGGGATCGGAGTTCGAGCTCCCCTGCGAGCTCGTGCTCCTGGCCATGGGTTTCCTGGGCACCGAACGTACCGGCGTCGTGGCCGATCTGGGGCTCGAGGTGGACGCCAGGGGGAGCGTGGCGGCCGGGACGGACTGGTCCACCAGCAGGGAGGGCGTCTTCGTGTGCGGTGACATGACCCGCGGGCAGAGCCTGATCGTGTGGGCCATCGCCGAAGGCCGTTCGGCGGCGGCTGCGGTCGACCGCTTCTTGATGGGCCAGACCTCGCTGCCGGCCCCGATCGTGCCTGGCCAGGTGGCGCTGCGCTGACCGGTGGGAGGCGACGGCCCGGTTGGCCCTGTCCGAGGGGGAGGTGCGGCTGCCATGGGTCCTCAGCCACCGATCGTGGTGCATCACCGCTCCTCGTGGGGGCCGACGGCGGCCGAACTCATCACCACGCTCGGGGACCGTCTGGCCGGGGCGTACGTTCGCATCGACCACATCGGGAGCACGGCGATCCCGGCGATGCCGGCCAAGGACGTTATCGACCTCCAGGTGAGCGTCACCGACCTCGGGCGGGCCGCCGAGGTGTTCGAGGCTCCGCTGCGCCAGCTCGGGTTCCAGAGGTCCCCTTTCGAGTCCGATCACCTGCCGGCAGGACGGGTCGATGATCCGGCCTCATGGGCCAAGCGACTCTGGGTGCGGCGCGACCCATCTGCCGGCGACGTGAACCTCCACGTCCGCCGGTCAGGGTCCCCCAACGAGCGATTGGCGCTGTTGTTCCGCGACTGGTTCCGGGCCCATCCCGATGCGGTGCCGGCCTACGGGCGGTTCAAGGAGGCCCTGGCCGGGGTGGTCCACGATGTCGAGACCTACGCCGACGTCAAGGACCCGGTCGTGGACCTGGTGATCGTGACGGCCGAGTCGTGGGCCACGGCGTCGGGTTGGCGCCTCTGACCGGGGCGGTACCTCTGACCGGGACCACACCACCGACCGGACTGCACGGCCCGCCGGGCCGGAACCGGCCGGAGGAGGCTGACCCTGCCCGATGGTGGCGGCCGGTCGCTACCTGGAGCCGCGAGCCGCCATCTGGCGCACCCGCTCCCTGCTGACCCCCATCCGCTCGGCGATGGCGTCCAGCGACAGCCCGTACTCCCGCGCCTCCTCGATGGCCCGGGCCCGCTTCTTCGCCTGGCGGGCCCTCCTCGCCTCCGCCTCCCTCATCGCCTCGTTGGCGGTGACGGCGCGGTCGAGGGCCTTCCACGCCTTCGCAGTAACCGGCCGGTGGATGAAGGGCATCACCCTCGTGTCTAGCACAAGAGGTCTCTAGCGGTTATAGGGAAGAGACAGGTTGCACTACCGTCATGAACGCTCGCTGTGTGGCGTTATCGCACTACAGACGGTGCGCGGGGGGTGGTTCCTCCTCATTCTTGATGATGACGGAACGGGGGGTTCGGGAGTACCGTTCCAACCAGTGAAGGCGGGCCTGGGCGGGGCCGACGACGCCGGATCGATCGAACGATCAGCAGTGCGAACCGCGCGACTGCCGTGTCACTGGAACGGTTCAACCGAAAAGGGTGGTCCATTTGGCTCGACCGAGCATCGAAGCGAACGCCTGGGTGGTGAGGCGCCTCCGGCTGGACGGGACCGAGGTCGGCGCGGCACCCACCTTCGGCGGCCCCGGCGCCGGTCCACAGGAGCTGATGTGAGGCGAATCGCGGTGGTGATCAGTACCGTCGTGGCGCTGATCGGGTTCAGTGTGACCCTGGGGGGTGCGGCGTGGGGTGCCACCGTCGGATCGTCGAGCCCGGTCATCACCTTCGATGATGCAGCCCACGAGGCGCAGCTCACGATCCCCACCCCGGCATGTCCGGAAGCGCAACCGAACTGCCAGTGGAAATTCTTCCTGAACGAGCCCAAACTGTCCGTCGACGTGGCGGTCGTCTACGGGACGTCGGGCACGCTGAGCATTCCCTATCCGCCCGACTTCTGCGGGGTGATCCAGGCCGACGCGTACGTCGGGCCTCCGTGGGTGGCGAAGCGGGGGTTCCAACACACCATCGACGACTGCAACCCACCGGCCACGACCACCACGACACTCCCGCCCCCTCCACCGCCGACGCCGAGTACCCCGACGACCACGACCACAACCGTGACGATCCCCTCGACGGTGATCGCGGTATCGGCCCCACCCCCGGCCCCGCCGGCGGCCCCTCCGCCGAGCCCTTCCGTCGTGACGCCGGTCTCCACCGTTCCCACCCAGTTGCCGTTCACGGGGAGGGACCTGAAACCGTTCCTCTACGTGGGTCTGACGTTGCTCGTGCTGGGGCTCGGTCTCCTCGCCTCATCGGAGTCGTGGCGTCGAGTGGGCAGACGACTCGGAGCCATCGGAATGCTGCGGTCGCCGGCGAGCCTGCACGCGCATCTCCGCCGGGTCCTCCTGGATGCCCGGGCCCGTCTCTTGGCCGGGCTCCGGCTCGTCGCCGGCCGTGTCGGTCGGGTGCCGTCGTCGGTGGGACAACACGTGGACGACCTTGCCTCGGGGATGGCCGCGGCCTTCTCGATGGTGGCCACGGCCCTGTGGCCGTGGGGCACGTCGACCCCGTCCTCCGGACCGTTCCCGCCGTCGGCGGCGGACAAGCAGCCCGTCAGCGCCTGGTGGTTCCCCGTCGAGTCGACCGTGGCCGGTTCCCGCCACCGGTTCCTCACGATCAGAGGGGACACCAGGGTGTTGCCCGGGTCTGCGGCGTTGAGGGCGCGGGCCCGGGGCCAACCGCGCGCTCCAGCGCTCCGTCGGTGCGGCCTTCCCCGGTTCAGCTCGGCCTGAGCGGGGCCGCCCTGCTCGGGTGCCGTCGGGCGGCCCACCCCCGACGGAGCTGACCCGTGGTGGCCTACGGTGGAGGGGTGCCGACGGCGGCGGGAGCGCTCCAGTGACCACGGAGAACGTGGCCGTCCTGTTCACGGACATCGTGGGTTCCACCGAGTTGTCCCAGAGCCTTTCCCCCGAGCTGGCCGATCAGGCCCGGCGGAGCCATTTCGCCGTCCTGCGGCAAGCCGTGGCTGAGTCCGGGGGCACGGAGGTCAAGAACCTGGGCGACGGCCTGATGGTCGTTTTCACGTCCGCCTCCGCCGCGCTGGCCTGCGGGGTGGCCATGCAACAGGGCGTCGCACAGGCGAATCGCGGGCCGGGGGAGTCCATCGGGCTCCGGGTGGGCCTCAGCGGAGGCGAGGTCAGCCGGGAGGACGACGACTACTTCGGCGATGCGGTCGTCGAGGCGGCGCGTCTCTGCGCCGCCTGTGACAGCGGACAGGTACTCGCTGCCGACATCGTCCGCCTGATGGCTGGGCGCCGGAGCCGGATCGAGTGCCGGCCGCTCGGCGAACGGGCGCTCAAGGGCCTTCCCGACCCGGTGGCGACCGTCGAGGTTCTGTGGGCGCCCCTCGGAGGGATCGACGATGTAGCCGTCGTTCCGCTGCCGGCCCGGCTCGCCGCCCGACCCGACGTCGGCGTCGTCGGCCGGGACGTCGAGGTCGACGTGCTCGCCGGCGCCTACAAACGGGTCGTCGGCGGGGGTGGCCGAGAGCTGGTGCTCGTCTCGGGCGAGGCGGGAATGGGCAAGACCACCCTGGTGGCAGACGCGTCCCGGGCTGCCTTCGAATCCGGGGCCGTCGTGCTCTTCGGTCACTGTGAGGAGGAGCTGGCGACGCCGTACCAGCTCTTTGCCGAAGCGTTGGCCCACTGGGTCGTCCATGCCCCCGAAGAGCAGCTCCTGGCCCACGTGACGGCCCACGGCTCCGAGCTGGCCCGCCTCGTTCCCGCCCTGGCCAGCCGCATCCCCGATCTGCCGCCGACCAAGGCCACCGACTCCGATACCGAGCGGTTTCTCCTGTTCGCGGCAGTGGTCGGGCTGGTATCCGCCGTGGGCGGGGACCGACCGGTCGTTCTCGTGCTCGACGATCTGCAGTGGGCCGACAAAGGCAGCCTGCTCCTCCTGCGCCACCTGGCCGGATCCGACGTGCCGATGCGCCTGCTGGTCCTCGGCACCTACCGGGACAGTGAACTGACCATCGCCCACCCCCTGGTGGAGACCCTCGGCGCCCTTCGCCGCCTGGACGGCGAGTTGCGGGTGGAGCTGGACGGACTCGACGACGTCGAGGTCATGGCCCTGATGGAGGCGGCCGCCGGGCACGACCTCGATGACGACGCCGTGCGGCTGGCGCACGCCATCTACCGCGAGACGGACGGTAACCCGTTCTTCGTCAACGAGGTCCTCCGGAACCTGGTCGAAACCGGGGCCATCCGCCGGAACGACCAGGGCCGATGGGAGGCGGAGGCCACCCTTGACGTCACGGCGCTGCCCGACTCGGTGCGCGAGGTGATCGGCGCCCGGGTCCTCCGCCTCGGAAGAGAGGCCGGGCGGGTCCTTTCGGTGGCGGCGATCATCGGGCGCGACTTCGATCTGGACCTCCTGGCGGCAGCGACCGGCCACGACGAGGACGACCTGGTCGACATCCTCGACCACGCGGCGACCGTGGCGCTGGTGCGCGAGCTGCGGGGCACCCCGGGTCGCTACAACTTCTGCCACGCCCTCATCCAGCACACCCTGTACGACGACATGGGTCCCACCAGACGGGCCAGGACGCACCGGCGGGTCGCCGAGGCCCTGGAAGCACTGTGCGGGGGCCGCCCTGGGGCGCGGGTGGGCGAGTTGGCTCGGCACTGGACGAGCGCCACCCAGCCCATCGACCTGACCCGGGCCATCGGGTACTCGAGGCAGGCCGGGGACGCGGCACTGGCCGCGCTCGCCCCGGCTGACGCGCTTCGCCACTACCGGAAGGGCCTCGAGCTCTTTCCGCAGGTCGACGAACCCGATCCGGTGCTCGAGCTCGACCTGGCCATCGGGCTCGGTACCGCCCAGCGCCAGACGGGCGACCCCGCCTTCCGGGAGACACTGCTCGGCGCCGCCCGTCGGGCGGCGAGCCTCGGCGACGTCACGAGATTGGTTGCGGCCACCCTGGCCAATGATCGGGGCTGGTACAGCTCGGTGGGTGTCATCGACGCCGAAAAGGTGGCGATGCTCGAACTGGCCCTCGACAGGCTGCCCGGACACGAGCCCGACCGGGCCCTGCTCCTGGCGAACCTGTGTACCGAGCTCACCTACGGAAGCCCGATCGAACGCCGACAGGAGCTGGCCCGAGAGGCGCTGGCCATTGCCGAGTCTGCGGACGATGACGTCGTCGCCGTCCGAGTCCTGAACCACGTCTGTTACCCGCTCTATGTGCCGCAACTGTGCGACCAGCTGATGGATCGCACGGGCGAGGCACTCGGTCGCGCCGAATCGGTGGGTGACTCGATACTTCAGTTCTGGGCCGCCTACTGGCGTGCGTGCGTGGCTCCGCTCGCCGGGGACATCGACGAACTCGATCGGTGCTCAGCGCTCATGAAGTCGCTCGTCGAGAAGCTGGACCAGCCCATGCTGCACTGGTCGTACCTCATCCAGCGGACCCATCGGGCGTTGATCGCCGGAGATACCGGAGAGGCCGAACGGCTCGCGGCCGAATGCCTGCAGATCGGGTCCGACAGCGGTCAACCCGACGCCAGCACCATCTTCGCCATGCACCTTCTGGGCGTGAACGGGCAGCGGGGCACTACCGGCGATCTGATTGCGGTGATCGAGGAGATCCGCGCCAACATGCAGGCGATCTCCAAGGCGGCGGTCGAAAGTGCGCTCGCCATCGCCTATGTCGAAGGAGGCCGGCTCGATGACGCACGAGAAGTGCTCGTCAGGTTCGCCGATGGAGGCTTCGAACTACCGGCCGATTCGGTATGGCTCTTTTCGATGGCCACCTATGCCGACGTGGCCATCGAATGCCAGGACCGGACCTGTGCCGGACCCCTGTTCGACCGGTTGGCCCCGTGGTCGGATCGGTTGTCCACCAATGGAGGAGGCTCGACCAACGGCCCGGTCAGCCACTTCCTCGGCGGGCTGGCGACGGTCCTCGGCCGGTACGCCGAGGCCGAGTCGTACTTCGCGCGGGCCGCCAGCTTCAACAGTCGGGCGCGGGCCACGTTCTTCGCCGCCCAGACGGACCTGTTGTGGGGGCGGATGCTGGTCCGACGTGGAGCGCACGGCGATACCGGAAAGGCACGCGAGCTGCTGACGAGGGCGCAGGCCACCGCCAAGGCGCACGGGTACGGGGGAGTGGAGCGACGCTCCTCCACCGCCCTGTCGGAGCTCGACTGAGCAGGTCGGCTCGGGCCGCTCCTTGTCTGCGCCGCGGTGACGGGTCGTCACGCCGGGCGGGTGGCGCCCACGAAACCCGACCAGCCGGCATCGTCGAAGCGCACCAGAGCCCCCGTGTGGGGGGCGTCGATCATCTCACCGGCGCCGACGTAGATGCCCACGTGCTCCACGCTGGTCACCCCCGAACCGAAGAAGACGAGATCGCCCGGCTCGACGCCGGTCGACGCCGGGACCGGAGGTCCTGCGTCGAATTGGTCCTGGGCCACCCGGGGCAGGGAGATCCCGGCGTGGCCGTAAGCGGCCTGCGCCAACCCCGAGCAGTCGAAGCCGCCTGATCCGGTTCCACCCCAGAGGTAGGGCGTGTTCAAGGTGGCGGCGGCGAACGAGAGCGCGGCCACCACCGTGTCCGATACCCCTGGGTCCTGTCCGAAGGCGAGAGACAACGTCAGCACCGTGTCCACATAGGTGTCCGAATGGTTGTAGTCCTCCACCGCCGCCCGCAGGCCTGATGCCGAGGCGGCACCGTCTGCACACAGCAGGGAGGAGGCCGTATAGACGGCGTCGACCGGGTCGTAGGGGGAGGCCGGCCGGACACCGTCCGGGCCGACGGTGGCATGGGCGTCGAAGGTGGCCGGTTCGAACTGCATCGGGCCCTCGGCCCCGGCGGCATTGGCACCGGTCCAGACCCCGGGGGAGTTCGAGCGGCCGCTCCCGCTCTCGACGGTACCGATAGCGGCCAGGACCGACCAGCTCAGGCCCGGGCAGGTGGCGGCGGCCTGCTCGTCGAGGGCGGCCCAGCCGGCAGGGAGGGCGGGTTCCGGCTGTGTGCCGGCGGGAGCGGCGTCACCGGCCACCGACCCGACCTGACCGGTGGCGACGCCGCCGCCCGGCCCCGACCCCGCCCCGGCCGAACCCACGGCGAGGACGGCAACCAGCGCCAACCCGATCATGGTCACGAGGGCACCCGCGGCACCCAGGGCAATCGCTCTGCTCATCGCACTACCTCGAAGCGGAAGGAGGACTGCGTGAGCACAACGCTCAAAGACCGGCCGCACGGACCCGTTCCGCTCAGTCCATCACCGGTTCGCCACCGGGCGCAACCCCCCTTTTTCACCCTGCCGCTCCCAGCAGGGGTCGGTATGCTCGGTGATCCGGGGTTCCGGAGTGGGACAGGGGAGGTCCGATCGTGCTCAGTACCATGCAGGATGCGCCGCTGTTGGTCAGCGGCATCCTCCGCCACGGCCAGCAGGTCTACGGAGACAGCCAGGTGATCACCATCGTGGGCCCGGAGGGCGAGTCCAAGTCGGCATCGTTCGCCGAGGTGGCGGATCGGGCCGGACAACTGGCCCACGCGCTCAGCCGATTGGGGGTGGGGGACAGCGACCGGGTCGGCACGTTCCTGTGGAACAACCAGACCCACCAGGAGGCGTATCTGGCGATCCCGTCGATGAGGGCCGTGCTCCACACCCTGAACCTGCGGCTCTTTCCGGAGCAGCTGGCCTACGTCGTCAACCACGCCGAAGATCAGGTGATCATCGTGGACGCCTCGCTCGTCCCCCTGCTGGCACGGGTGCGCGACCAGCTCACGACGGTCAAGCACATCGTGGTGGCCGGCGAGGGCGATGCATCCGCCCTCGGTGACACCCTCTCGTACGAGGAGCTGCTGGCCGCCGAGGAGCCTTCCTACGACTGGCCGTCGTTCGACGAACGCCAGGCCGCGGCCATGTGCTACACCTCGGGTACGACGGGCAATCCGAAGGGTGTGGTCTACAGCCACCGTTCGACCTACCTGCACTCGTTCGCCGTGACCTCCGGCGCCGCGCTCGGCATCAGTGACCGCGACCGCGTCCTCTCGATCGTCCCCATGTTCCACGCCAATGCCTGGGGAACCCCCTACGCCGCCTTCATGACCGGCGCCGACCTGGTGATGCCACAGCAGTTCCTGCAGGCGGGGCCACTGACCGCCACCATCGCCCGTCACCGCCCGACGATCTCGGCCGGTGTCCCGACCATCTGGAGCGACGTGCTCCGCTACTCGCGCACCAACGACGTCGACCTGTCGTCCCTGCGGATGATCACCGCCGGCGGGGCCGCCGTGCCGAGGCAGCTCATCGAGGGCTTCCGCGACGAGTTGGGGGTCGAACTGGTACAAGGGTGGGGGATGACCGAGACCAGCCCGATCTGCTCGTTGGCCCTCCCCCCGAAGGGGGTCCCGGTCGACGAGGAGATCGAGTGGAGGTCGAAGACCGGGCGGGTGGTCGCCGGCGTGGAGGTCCGTGTCGTGCACGAGGACGGGACCCTGCTCCCGAACGACGGTGAGTCGGTGGGCGAGTTCGAGGTGCGGGGGCCGTGGATCACCGGGTCCTACTACGGCGAACCGACGCCCGACCGGTTCGACGACGGATGGCTCCGAACCGGTGACATCGGCTCGCTCGACCAAAAGGGCTACATGCAGATCAGTGACCGGACCAAGGACGTCATCAAATCCGGGGGTGAATGGATCTCGTCGGTCGAACTGGAGAACGAGGTCATGGCCCATCCGGGTGTCGTCGAAGCGGCGGTGATCGCCGTTCCGGACGACCGGTGGAGCGAGCGCCCCTTGGTGGCCGTGGTCCTCGAGCAGGAGTCGGCGACCACCGCTGACGAGCTGGTGGCCTTCCTGACCGATCGCGTCAGCCGCTGGTGGCTTCCCGAACGGTGGGTGTTCATCGAAGAAGTACCCAAGACCAGTGTCGGCAAGTTCGACAAGAAGGGCCTGCGGTCCCGGTATGCCGACGGTGAGTTCGAGGTCATCGAGGTCGAGATCAAGGCAGCTCGCTGAACAGGATGGGCACCGACCCGGCCGACATCGCCGAGCGCCTGTCGTCGATCAGCGAGGAGCTGGCCGACCTGGCTCTCGACCGGCTCCGGACGGCGGCGGACACGGTGCGGGCCGGAGGCGACCCCGATCCGGCGATCACCGCCGAGGAGAAGCGGATCACCCGGGCGCGGAGGTCGGTGGAAAAGGCGGTGCAGCTCCTGGCCGGGCCGTCGGCCCCCGGTGCCGGCCTCGACGAGGGGCCCTGACCCGGGGCATCACGCCTCCCGATCTTTCGTCGGCGTGCGGTCTCCCTCGGCCGCCAGTTGTTTTCCATTTAACCTACGATGAGTATGCACATACCAACAGTAGGTTAAATTGAAAAGTATCACCACCGGCGCCGGTCACCGACCACCGACCCACTGGGCCACCGACCACCGACCACCGACCACCGACCACCGACCACCGACCACCGACCACCGACCACCGACCCACCGACCCCACCGAAAAATGGTTGACGGGTCCGCCTACCCGGGCAGCCGGTTGAGCGCATCGATCAATTGACGCAGGCGACCGTAGTGGACCTTGTCGAACCGGAAGGCCAGGCGGGGGAGGTCGAGGTGCTGGCCCACGGACCGCTCGGGGGCGAGCGGCTTGGACATCCGGATCGACCCACTCTCGACGATGTCGGCGAACGTCCGGTTCAACCCGGCCAGCTCCGCCGGGGTCGGGGGAGCCAGCAGGCGCATCACCAGGAGGTCACCGACCCAGCGGCACGAGTGGTAGTTGCGGTAGAAGCCGAGGATCTCCTCGGTGGCACGGCCGACGTCGTCGGTGATCGTGAACAGCGCCCGGTCGTCGGGGGACACGAGGCCGCGGGGCTCGACCTCGGCGCGCAGGAACTCGTCCCATCCCGTCCAGTAGGTGCCACCGGGCACGTCGAGCATCACCACCGGAGCCGGCTCGGCCTTGCCGGTCTGGAGCAAGGTGAGGAGCTCGTACCCCTCGTCCAGGGTCCCGAAGCCGCCGGGCATCACCACGTAGCCGTCCGACTCCTTGATCAACATCAGCTTGCGAGTGAAGAAGTAGCGCATCTCCACCAGCTTCGGATCCTGGGCGATGAAGGTGTTGGCGCCCTGTTCGAAGGGCAGGCGTATGTTCACCCCGATCGACTTCTCGCGGCCTGCGCCTTCCATGCCGGCGGCCATGATCCCGGGTCCGGCGCCGGTCACCACCATCCATCCGGCACTCGCCATCGACGCGGCGAGCTCACGCGTGCAGTGATAGGCGGGATGATCGGGCTCGGTACGCGCCGACCCGAAGATGGTCACCTTCCGCTCGGGACGGTAGGGCCGGAAGACCCGGAAGGCCTCGGCCATCTCGGCCAGGGCGGTATCGGCCAGCTTGAGGTCGATCACCTCGGTGCCCTCCCGGGCCAGTCCGGCGACGGTCTCCAGCATCGACCGGTAGAGGCGCCGCTGGGCGGCCGAGGAATCGCCCGAAGTGAGCACGTCGGCCAGACGCCGCAGGGCGACCTCTGCCGATTCCGCCCGATCGGTGGGATCGGCTGGGGTCCCGCCGGAGACCGAGGCCATCAGTTGACGGCGGCGAGCACTTCGCTGTCGGGTCCCGGGCCGGTCACCCGGCCGTACAGGGTGGTGCGCTGGGCCAAGGTCCTGCCCAACGGTTCGACGATGGCGGCGAACTGCTGAGCATCCATCATCTGGCCGTGGCTGGCGCCGGCCGCCCGGGAGATGTTCTCGTCCATCAGGGTGCCGCCGAGGTCGTTGACGCCGGCCTGCAGGATCTGGCGCACGCCTTCGGCTCCCATCTTCACCCAGCTGATCTGGATGTTGTCGATGGCACCCCGATAGGCGATGCGGCCGACCGAGTGCATCAGGAGCGTCTCGCGGAACGTAGGTCCCCTCCGCGACTTGTGCTGCAGGTAGATCGGGGTTGCCATGTGGACGAAGGGAAGCGGGACGAACTCGGTGAAGCCCCCGGTCTCCCACTGGAGCTGCCGGGTCCGCACCAGGTGGCGCGCCCAGGATCGTGGCTGCTCCACCGCCCCGAACATGATGGTCACATTGGAACGGAGCCCGACGCCGTGCGCGGTGCGATGGGCGAACAGCCACTCCTCGGTATTGATCTTGTCGGGACAGAGGATGGCCCGGACGGGGTCGTCGAGGATCTCCGCGGCGGTACCGGGAAGTGTCTTCAGCCCGGCCTCCCGCAGGAGGACCAGGTAGTCCGCCAACGGCATGCCGGAGCGTCGCGCCCCCTCGGTGACTTCCAGCGCAGTGAACCCGTGGATGTGGATGTTCGTCGACGCCTCGCGGACGGCCTTGATGACGTCGATGTAGTACTCGCCGTCGAAGTTGGGATGGATCCCACCTTGCAGACAGACCTCGGTGGCCCCGAGTGCCTCGGCCTCCCGGACCCGATCGGAGATCTCGCCGAGATCCAGCAGGTAGGGGTTGCCCCGCAGGTTGAGGGAGAGCGGGCCCTTGGAGAATGCGCAGAACTTGCACTTGAACGTGCACACATTGGTGTAGTTGATGTTGCGGTTGACCACGAAGGTGACCTCGTCCCCGACGGCGTCGGCACGCAGTTGGTCGGCCACCTCTGCCACCGCCCGGACCTCGGGCCCGCGGGCGCCGAAGAGGGTGACGATCTCGTCCTCGTTCACCGTCTGCCCGTCGAGCACGCCGGCGAGCACGTCGCCCACCGCCCCGTACGTGGAGGCCGTGGTGATGACGGGGGGGACGGTACTGCGGCCCAGGAGGTCGGGCGGGAGGACCTCACCACCCGAGCACCAGGGGTGGTCGCGTCCCAACCCCTCGGCATCCGAGGCGTCGAGGACGGGAAACCGCATGGAGTCGTCGAGCCACCGGTCGGGGTCCAGCGCGAACGAGGGGTAGAGGGTCAGGCGGGGGGCCAGCGTGAATCCGGCCGCCTCGGTGGCACTGCGCAGTATCCCGAGCGCCGGCCAGGCACGCTCGGGGTTGACGTGGTCGGCGGTCACCGGCGAGACGCCACCCCAGTCGTCGATGCCGGACGCCATCAGGGGCGCCAGATCGTCGGAGAGGTTGGGAGGTGCCTGGAGATGGATGTCGGCGGGGAGCACGAGCCGGGCCGCGGCGATCGTCCACACGAACTCGTCGGGAGGGCACGCAGGGGAGCGATGCATGGAGGTGCCCGCCTTGGGCAGGAAGTTCTGGACGATCACCTCCTGGACGTGTCCGTGGCGGGCATGGCTGGCGGCGATGGCCTCCAGCGTGGCCAGCCGGTCGGCCCGCGACTCGCCGATGCCGACCAGCAGCCCGGTGGTGAAGGGGATCTGGGCCCGCCCGGCGGCCTCCAGCGTGGCCAGGCGGCGGGCGGGATCCTTGTCGGGCGCCGAACGGTGGGCGGCCAGGTCGGGGTTGACCGACTCGATCATCATTCCCTGGCTGGCGGTCACGGCACGGAGCCGGACCAGCTCCTCCTCGCTCAGTGCGCCGGCATTGGCGTGGGGGAGCAGTCCCGTCTCGTCGAGCACCGTCCGGCATGCTGCCACCAAGTAGTCGACGGTGGACCCGTACCCGTGCTCGGTGAGCCATGACCGGGCGGCCGGATAGCGGTCCTCGGGGGCCTCGCCCAAGGTGAACAGCGCCTCGTGACATCCCGCCTCCCGGCCTGCCCGGGCGATGTCCAGGACCTGGTCGATCGAGAGGTAGGGGGACTCGAGCCGGGCCGGTGCCTTGGCGAAGGTGCAGTAGCCGCAGCGGTCCCGGCACAGCATGGTCAAGGGGATGAACACCTTGGGCGAGAAGGTCGTCCGGGTACCGTGTGCGTCCCGGCGGACTCGGTCCGCCAGGGCCTGCAGCCGCTCGAGGGGGAACTGGATCAACTCGCCGGCGCCCATCGTCGCCGGGGTGGACGGTCGACCGGAGGCGCCGGGGCCGAGCGGCGCGTAACCGGGGTCGACGGACATCGGCGACACCTTACCGGAGGAGTCCCCCGGGGCGACCGGAAGACCGGTGACGGCCGACGAGCGCAGAACCGCTGGCGACCCGGCTCCAGGAGGCTCAGGGCGTGGCCGGAACCTCACCGGCGGCCTCGGCGTCCACCAGCCATACCACCGACCGGGCCGAGACCCGTCCGGCCGGCAGGTCCGCCCCGGCGACGATCCGGCTGAACGCCCGGCGCTTGGATGCTCCGGCCACGGTGAACACGACCAGCTGCGCCCGGGCGATGGCCGGGAACGTCAGCGAGATCCGGTCGTGGGGGTTGTTGCCGTTCGGATCCCGCGTGGCGATCACCAGCGTGGCGGGGTCGTCGATGGACAGTGACTCCGAGTCGGGGAACAGGGAGGCGGTGTGGCCGTCCGGACCCATGCCCAGGTGGATCACGTCGATGGCAGTCAGCCCGCCGACGGTGTCCTGGTACGCCGCGGCCGCCTCCGCCGGAGTCCCGGACCGGTACATCGGGTTGTCCGAGGCCACCGGGCCGACCGCCCCGAGCAGGGTTTCGGCGATCATCCGGTGGTTGGAGTCGGCATGGTCGGGGGGCACACACCGTTCGTCGCCCAAGAAGATGCCGACGCCGCTCCAGTCCAGTGCCAGGTCGGTGCTGCGCGCGGCCAACCTGCGGTAGGACTCCTCGGCCAAAGACCCGCCGGAGAGGAAGAGCGACAGGGCACCACCGTGTGACCCCGACACGTGGTCGGCGATCAGCTGGGCGAAGGCGTCGGGTACGGACGCCACCACCTCCACGGTCCCGTTCACCCGGCCCCCGTCCTCGTGCACCCACCCGTCCGACCGCCCGGGACCGGGTCGGGGACCGGGGTCACTGGGGCAGCTCGGTCAGGCGACCCCCGCTCAACTCGAGGTCGATCACCGGATTGCGCCATTCGTCGCCGGACCGCTCGACCAGGAGGTCGGCCATGTGCGGACCCCACGTGCCGGCAGGATAGGTGTGCATGGCTCCCCCCGGCTCGGACCAGGCCTGCAGGTAGGGGTCGACGATCCTCCAGGCCTGCTGGACCTCGTCGGCCCGGATGAACAGGGTGGCATCGCCGACCATGGCGTCGTGGATCAGCCGTTCGTACCCGTCCGCCGCCTCGGTGCCCGAGAACGCCTCGTCATAGGAGAAGTCCATGGCCACCGACCGGATATGGAACTTCTCGCCTGGGACCTTGGCCCCGAACTCGAGGCTGATCCCCTCGTCGGGCTGGATCCGTAGGATCAAGGTATTCGGCCTGAGGTCACGGCTGGTGCGGTGGTCGAAGAGCAGGAAGGGAACCTGGCGGAAGGTGAGGGCCACCTCGGTGACCCGGGCCGGCAGTCGTTTGCCCGTCCGGACGTAGATGGGGACGCCCGCCCATCGCCAGTTCTCGACCCGCAGGCGCAACGCCAGGTAGGTCTCGGTCTGGCTGTCGGGGGCGACGTCGTCCTCCTCGCGGTAGCCGATGACGGGCTTCCCGTCGATGGTGCCGGCGGTGTACTGGCCACGCACCGACTTGTCCACCGCCTCGTCCGGCGTGGGGATGTCGATGGCCTGGAGGAGCTTCACCTTCTCGTCGCGGATGCGGTCGGCGTCGGTACTGGTGGGGGACTCCATGAGGGTGAGGGCCAGCACCTGCATGACATGGTTCTGCACGATGTCGCGCAGCGCCCCCGCCGTCTCGTAGAAGCCGCCGCGATGCTCGACCCCCAGGCTCTCGGCCACCGTGACCTGTACCTGCTCGACGTAGCGGTGGTTCCAGATGGGCTCGAAGATGGCATTGGCGAAGCGGAGGGCCAGGACGTTTTGGACCGTCTCTTTGCCCATGTAGTGGTCGATGCGGTAGATCTGGCTCTCGTCGAAGGCCGAGTGCATCTGGTCGTTGAGCTCGTTGGCCGACTCCAGGTCACGGCCGAACGGCTTCTCCACCACCACCCGGACGAACGATCCCCCCTCCGCCGGCCGGGTGCAGGCATGGTCGTGCAGCGCCTTGGCCACCAGCCCGAAGACGCTGGGGATGGTGGCCAGGTAGTAGAGGCGGTTGCCGGCGGTTCCGTCGAGGCGGTCGGCCTCGTCGAGGTGGTCCTTCAGTTGACTGAAGGTGTCCGGGTGGTCGTACTCACCGGAGACGTACTTGAAACGCTCGGTGAGGGCCTTCCACTTCGGTCCCCCGTCGGGGGTGGACGTGGCCACCTGGGCCCGGAACTCCTCGTCGCTCCATTTTGTTCGGGCCACACCGATGATGGTGAATCCGTCGTCGAGCACGCCCCGGTCGGCCAACCGGGACAGGGCGGGAAGGATCTTGCGGTGGGTGAGGTCGCCGGAGGCCCCGAAGATGACCATGGCCACCGGCGGCGCCTTGGACAGGACCGGGGGAAGGGAGCGTCGTTTTCCCTTGGCCCGGCTCGGGGTGCCGACCCCGTCGTCGCCGCCGTCGTCGGCGGACCCGGCAGGGTCCGTCCCGGGCCCCGCCCCGGCCGTGCTGGTGTCGGTGCTCATTTGGGGGTCAGCGTCTCGCCACCCTGGGAGCCGTCGGCGGTGGTGAAGGCGTGCCCACCGAACTGGTTGCGCAGCGCCGACACCAGGCGGAGGCCGAAGGCGTCCTTCTTCTGTGATGCGAAGCGGGCGAACAGGGCCGAGGAGATCACCGGTGCCGACACACCGCGGTTGATGGCCTCTTCCACCGTCCAACGGCCCTCGCCCGAGTCGACCACCACCCCCTCGATGTTCTCGAAGCCCGATCCGGGACGCAGGGCCCGCTCGGCCAGCTCGAGGAGCCAGCTGCGCACCACCGACCCGTAGCGCCAGATGGCCGAGATCTGGTGGAGGTCGAGGTCGAACTCGGGAGCCTCGGACATGATCTCGAATCCCTCGGCGTAGGCCTGCATGAGGCCGTACTCGATGCCGTTGTGGACCATCTTGACGAAGTGGCCGGCTCCGGGTGGTCCGACGTGGGCGTAGCCACCCTTGGGGGCCAGGTCGACGAAGATGGGCTCGGCCACCGCCACCGCCTCCTTGGTCCCGCCGACCATCAGGCAGTAGCCCTCCTTGAGACCCCAGATCCCCCCGGAGGTTCCGGCATCGACCAGTGCGATCCCCTGGGATGCGAGCTCGTCGACCAGGGGGGCCGTCTCCTTGTAGTTCGAGTTCCCCCCGTCGATGATCACATCTCCGGACTGGAACAGCCCGGCCAGGGTGGTGATGGTGGAGTTGGTCGGGGCACCGGCCGGCACCATGACCCACGCCACCCGGGGCGCGTCCAGCTTGGAGGCCACCTCCTCGAGCGTGGCGGCGGGCTCGGCCCCGAAACCGGCCGCACTCTTCCGGGCGTCCTCCGACAGATCGAAGGCGACGACCTCGTGCCCGTGCTCGATGAGGCGCTGGGTCATGTTGGCGCCCATCTTGCCCAGGCCGATCATGGCGATCTTCATGCTGTGCTCCTGTTCCGTCGGTTGGTGGTTCGAGAGATCATGACCCGGCCGCCAAGGCGTTGGCCTTGTCGGTCAGCGACTGGACCAGCTCGTCGAACGACTTGGCGAACGACGCCACGCCCTCGGACTCGAGGACCTCGGCCACGTCCTCCATCTCGATTCCGGCGTCGGCCAGCTGGGCGATGAGCGATCGGGCCTCCTCGACCCCCGCGTCCACGGTGCGGGTCACGGAGCCGTGGTCGAGGAAGTCGGCGACGGTACCGTCGGGCATGGTGTTGACGGTGTCAGGGCCGATGAGCGAATCCACGTAGGCGAGGTCCGGATACGCCGGGTTCTTCGTCGAGGTCGAGGCCCACAGGGGGCGTTGCACCCGGGCCCCCTTGGCGGCCAGGGCCTCCCACCGGGGGCCCGAGAACCGTTCGGTGAACAGCTGGTAGGCCAGCTTGGCCTGGGCGACGGCGGCCCGTCCCCGGAGGGCGAGCAGCGCGGTGCCGTCGGCCGCCGCCGCCGCCGCCGTCTCCAGCCGGCGGTCCACCTCGGTGTCGACCCTGCTGATGAAGAACGACGCCACGCTGGCCACCCGGGACAGGTCGTCGACCCCGGTGGCGGCGAGGGTCTCGAGTCCGCCGAGGTAGGCCTCGATGACCTCGTCGTACCGTGTGATGCTGAAGATGAGGGTCACGTTGATGCTGCGGCCCTCGCTGATCATCTGGCCGATCGACGGGACGCACTCCCGCGTGGCGGGGATCTTGACCAGGACGTTGGGCTGGTCGATTCGTTCGTGGAGGTTCCGGGCCGCGGTCGTGGTCCCCTCGGTGTCGTGGGCCAGGGACGGCGCCACCTCTACGGACACGAACCCGTCGCCTCCCCCTGAGGCGTCGTAGGTGGGCCGCAGGACGGCCAGGGCGGCGTCGATGTCATCGACCACCAGGTCCCAGTACGCGTCCTCGACCGACTTGGTCTTGATCAGCCGTCCGAAATCGTCGTCGTAGGTGTCCTGTCCGGCGATGGCCTTGGCGAAGATGGTCGGGTTGGAGGTGATCCCCCGGATGCCCTGGTCGACCAGCCCGGCGAGGGTGCCGTCCTGGAGCCAGTCCCGGCGCAGGTTGTCGAGCCACGGGCTCTGGCCCTGCTGGTCGAACAGGTCGTGGAGTCTGGTCATGGTATTCCTTTCCGGTCGGGCCGTCCCGAGAGGGGTCGTCCCGTAGGGGTCGATGGTCCGGGTGGGGGGGTGCCGTTCATGCGTCGGGACGATCGCCGACCAGGGCGGTGGCCCGGGTGGCCACGTGCTCGGGTGTGAAGCCGAACTCCTCGAGATTGTGCTCCCCGGGAGCCGATGCCCCGAAGTGGTCGATGCAAACGGTGGCGTCGGCGTAGCGCTCCCACCCGAAGGAGGAGGCCGCCTCAACCGCCAGTCGGGGGATGCCGGGCGGGAGGACCGAGGCGCGGTACTCCTCGGACTGCTCGGCGAACAACTCCCATGACGGGAAGGAGACCACCCGGGCGGGCACCCCGGTGGAGTCGAGGAGCTCGGCGGCGCCCAGGCACACGTGGACCTCGCTGCCGGTCCCGATCAGGACCACTCGGGGACTGCCGTCCGCCGGGTCCTGCAGGGTGTACGCGCCTCGTGGCACACCGTCCGCGGCCAGCTCGGCGGTCCGGTCGAGGACAGGGATCTTCTGCCGCGACAGGATGAGGGCGGTGGGCCCGTCACCGTCGACGGCGAGCTGCCATGCCGTCGCCGTCTCGTTGGCGTCCGCCGGCCGGATGACCCGGAGATTGGGCATGGCACGGATGGCGGCCAGCTGCTCGATGGGCTGATGGGTCGGCCCGTCCTGGCCCAGGCCGACCGAGTCGTGGGTCCACGAATAGATGACATGGACGTCGGACAGGGCGGCCACCCGGACCGCACCCCGCATGTAGTCGCTGAAGACGAAGAACGTCCCCCCGACGGGCAGGACGCCGCGGTGGGCGGCCATGCCGGTCATGACGCCACCCATCCCATGCTCCCGGATGCCGTAGTGGACGAGGTCTCCGCCGGGATGCTCGACCGACTGCGGCTCGGCGTCTTTCATGCCCATGCCGGTGTTGCCGGTCAGGTCGGCACTCCCGGGCATCACGCCGGGGATGAATGCCCCGGTGGCGTCGAGGCACGCCTTGACCGCCTGACGGGTGGCCATGGGGCCGTCCTCGGGTGAGAAGGTGGGGAGGTGGGCCTCCCAGCCGGGCAGCCCGCGGCCCCCCAGCGCCGCCTCCCATCGCTGCTTGTCGCCGCCCCACGCATCGAAGCGCCCGTCCCACTCGGCACGCCACGCCTCCCCCCGGGGGACGCACCGCCGGTAGAGGTCGAGCACGCTGTCGGGCACCCAGAACGTCTCGTCGGGCGGGAGGCCCAGCAGCTCTTTGGTCAGGCGGATCTCGTCGGGCGGGAACGGGTCACCGTGGGCCTTGGCGGTGTCGGTCAGGTGGGGGGAGGGGAAGCCGATGTGGCTGCGCAGGATGATGAGCGACGGGCGGTCCTCGTCGGCCCTGGCCCGGAGGAGCGCCGCCTCCAGGGCATCGAGGTCGTTGGCCACCTCGCCGATGTCCTCGACCCCCCACCCGTAGGCGGAGAAGCGCTCCTTGACGTCGTCGTTGTAGGAAAGCTCGGTCGGACCGTCGATGGTGATGTGGTTGTCGTCGTAGACGTAGACCAGCCGCCCCAGCTGCAGGTGGCCGGCCAGCGACGCCGCCTCGTGCGAGATCCCCTCCTCGAAGCACCCGTCGCCGGCGATGACGAAGGTGTGGTGGTCGCACACCTCGGGGGAGAAATGGGTGCGGAGCCAGCGTTCGGCGATGCCCATCCCCACGCCGTTGGCCACGCCCTGGCCCAGGGGCCCGGTGGTCACTTCGACACCGGGAGTGTGGTTCAGCTCGGGGTGCCCGGGGGTGCGGCTGCCCCACCGCCGGAAGCCCCGGAGGTCGTCGAGGGTCAGGCCGTAGCCGGTGAGGTAGAGCATGGAGTACAAGAGGATGGAGGCGTGGCCGTTGGAGAGCACGAACCGGTCCCGGTCGGGCCACGCCGGCTCAGAGGGATCGTGGCGCATCACGCGGGTGAAGAGCACGTGGGCCAGGGGGGCCAGCGCCATCGCCGTTCCCGAGTGGCCGGAGTCGGCGGCCCGGGGGGCGTCCATGGCCAGGCCTCGGATGACGTTCACCGCCAACTGCTCGAGATCACCGTGGTCGGCTGGGTCCGGGGGGCGCGAGGCGAGTTCAGTCATCGTCGGCCACCCTACCGGCCGATGGTCTCCGGCGGCTAAGCCGATCGAATCGCTATCGGCGCCGGAGCAGCGCCATCGAGGCGGTGAACCCGTGCACGAAGTTCCGACCCCCGACCGGGCCGAGCTCCCCGGCCGCGAAGAAGCCGCCCACCGGCACGGATCCGAGCCTCCCCTCCAGGACGCGGGCGTCGTGATGGGCGTCGTCGAACAGCCGCGTGCCCCGGCCGTTGCAGGTGAACAACAGGGCCGCCTCGGCCTGCCGGTCGGTGAGGAGCGTGTCCATCTCCCGGTGGGCGGTCTGATGGTCACGGACGTGGAAGGCGACGGTGCTCCCGAGGGGCACCTGGTCGTCCACCGCGACGGCCCCGGTCTTCCGGTCCACGCCCAACACACTCCGGACCAGGAAGTCGCCGGGCCCGGGTCGGTCGAGACGCTCGTCGATCAGCCGGCCGACGTAGAGGCCGTTGGACTCGATGCCCGCAACCTCGGTGGGGGAGAGGTGGGTCTTGATCTGGTCGACCATGCACTCCATGGCCGGAACGCCGGCCACCTCGTAGATGATGTTGCGGTCCGAGCGGGTCACGGTCAGCGGGCTTCCATAGGCTCGGGCGCCCTGGGAGACGACGGTGTCGACGTCCACGCCCGGACCGAGCAGGACGCCGGTGGCCCCGGCGGTCATCACCCGTTCACCGACCACCAGACGGCTCCCTCCGGGGCCGCGGCCACCCGACGCGTTCCCGCCCACGACCGGTAGTGACGGATGGTGCTCCTCGAGCCACTGGAGGAAGTCGTCGGCCGGAAACGTGAACGGGTCGGTGATCAGGACGAGTGCGCTCGGTTCGAAGGCGAAGGTGGCGGGCCAGCCCTCGAAGTGCCAGGTGTCGTCGGCCAGCCGGGTGGCCTGCAGCGCCACCGGGGCCAGTGGGCCGACCGCCCCGGCCCACAGGCTGATCGCCGGGGACTCCTCGATCTCGTGCCCGGTCCCGATCACCGATTCCGCCGCGCATCCCACGATGGCCAGCGGATGGAGCACGGCCGCCACGGTGCCGACGATGTCCTCGAGGGCTCCGGCGTGGGCCCCGGTGGTGGTGACGATGGCCAGGTCCGGCCGGTCCCCGACCGACTCGAGAACGGCACCGGTCACCTCACCGGTGGCCTGGGACGTGACCGGGTGCTCCGACAGGGCGCTGGCGAAGGGGCCCACGGTCAGTCGCCGTCCTGGTGGGCGCCGACGACAGGTCCGGCCGGTCGGATGTGCATGCTCCCAGTATCGACGAGCACGGGAGGGGTAGCGTCCACACCGTGGCTGATCAGCGGATCCAGGTCCCCCCGAACTGTGAGCTCACCCTCGGGATGCGCTGCATCGACAAGGAGCAGCCGGGCCGAACGGTGTGGCGGATGCGTGCCGACGAACGGTTCTCGAATCCGATCGGCATCGTCCAGGGCGGCTTCATCGGCGCCATGGCCGACTCGGCCATGGGGTCGGCCACGATCACCTTCGCCCGAGCGGCGGGCCGGAGGGTGGTCTCCTCCAACGTGGAGATGAAGACCAGTTTCCTGGCCCCGGTGCGGGTGGGCACCACGCTCGACTGCACCGCCACGGTGGTGTCAGGTGGGCGGCGTGTGGCGTTCGCCGAGGCCGAGGTGGTCGACGACGCCGGCACCGTGGTGGCCAGGGCCAGCTCCACCTACCTCTTCACCGACCGGGACTGAGCCGACGACCGGTCCGGACCGGCCCGCGGGAGCCGGGGCGGACGGGTTCACGGCCCGGCCCGCCAGCCAGGAACGGCCGGCGAGTGGCCGCTGGCTAGAGTTGGGCGGTCAACGTGCAGGTGGTGACGGCGGAGGCCGGGCACCGACCAGTGAGTTCGAGGAGGACCGTGGCCCGAGGTCGTAGCGGAACAGGCAAGGGACTGAGCGGTCTCAAGTCCAGCGGGGGCGAGGCGCTCCAACTGGTCATCGACTACGTCAAACAGGAGACGCTGACCCCGCTCAAGGGGCTGGGGCGTTTCATGGTGTTCGGCGTGGCCGGGTCGGTGGCGCTGGCCATCGGGCTGGTCGTCCTGTCGGTAGCCTTCTTGCGAGTGCTCCAGGGGGAGACGGGATCCACCTTCAGCGGGAACTGGTCCTGGGCCCCGTACCTGATCTGTACCGTGGCCGTCGTCCTCGTGGCCGGGATCGCCGTCCGAGCGGTGGCCAAGGGCAGCAGAAGCACCGCCACCAACCCCGACAAGGAGAGCTGATGACCGCCGGAGCCGAACCCATCACCCGGGACCAGATCGAGGCCAAATTCCGCGAGCTCACCGGAGAGGTGTCCGACGAGGTCGAGTCGACCCGATCCCAGATGCTCACGATCGGACTGGCCGTGGGCGTGGCCGTGGTGGCGGTGGTGTTCCTGATCGGGAGGCGGAACGGTCGTCGCCGGTCGGCCATCGTCGAGGTCCGGAGGATCTGAGGCAATGGACTCGCTGCTGCGCTACATCCAGATCAGAGCGTTCGGCCGCGGCTTCAGCGGTCACCGCGCCTGGATCGTGGTCGGGGTCGCCCTGTGGATGCTCAATCGGGCCCGGAACCAGGACGACGTGATCTACCGCACCGAGCTCAAGCCCGGGGAGCGCCTGATCGTCAGGACCATCCAGTCGTCCCCGACGCCACGCAGCCGCTGACCGAGGTGGGCCCCGGCCCGGACCGGAGCATCCTCGAGGCCGGCGAACGGGTGCTGCTCGTCGATGCCAAGGAGCGGCGCTACCTGATCACGTTGCGGCCCGGCGCGTCGTTCCACACCCACGTCGGCATCGTCGAGCACGACGACCTGGTCGGTGCCCGCGAGGGGTCGACCATCCTCGGAAGCACCGGGCGGCGGTTCTTGGTGGTGCGGCCGACCCTGTCGGACGCGGTGTTGAAGATGCCGAGGGGAGCCCAGGTCATCTACCCGAAGGACCTCGGTGCCATCCTCATCGAAGCAGACGTGTTTCCGGGACTGCGCGTGCTCGAGGCCGGCGTGGGTTCGGGAGCGTTGTCGATGGCCCTGTTGCGGGCCGGTGCCGAGGTGGTGGGCTACGAGGTCCGCGAGGACTTCGCCGAGCGGGCCCGGGCCAACGTGGCCGCCATGGTCGGGGAGCACGCCCCCTACCGTGTCGAGCTGCGCGACGTCTACGAGGGAATCGAAGAGATCGGACTCGACCGGATACTCCTCGATCTGCCCGAGCCGTGGCGGGTGCTGCCCCACGCCGGCACGGCCCTCCGGCCGGGGGGGATCCTGTGCGCCTACCTGCCGTCGATCAACCAGACGGCCCAGCTGCGCAATGCGCTCGACGACGCCGGCTTCGGCATGGCGTCGACCCTCGAGGTGCTCCACCGGACCTGGCACATCGAAGACCGGTCGGTCCGGCCGGACCATCGCATGGTCGGCCACACCGGGTTTCTCACCACGGCCAGGAGGCTGCTGCCCTTCGACCCGTCGGCCGCGGAGGGACCAGGAAGCTGACCTCGAGGTGGGCGGTGGGGCCGCGCCCGACGCCGCACTCAGCGGGCCGGGCCGACGGTCAGCTCTGCTCGATGAAGATGCACTCGCCGGGGCACTCCTCGGACGCCTCGACCACCGCGTCCTCGAGATCGCCGGGCACGGCGGCCATGCCGGCGGAGCCACCGGGCTCGCTCTTGACGTCGGAGCCTTCCTTCACGTAGGCCAACCCGTCGTCGAGCAACGTGAACACGGCGGGCGCGATCTCCTCGCAGAGACCGTCTCCGGTGCACAGATCTTGGTCGATCCAGACCTTCATCAGCTACGTCACTCCTACGTTTCTACCGGTCCACCGGCGTGTTCGACCGTTGTTCGGAACCCATCTGGGGTGCAGCCCTCCGTCCGACCACCGACGACGGTCGGACTGCGGACAGAACTTCAGACCACCATCGTATCCGGAGTTGTGCGCACTATGTCTGACGGTCCGTCAGAACCGGCCCCGGAGCCGGTTCTGAGGGCGGTCGGCCGACCTGGCCGGGCCGCCGACCGGCCTTCCGATGCGCGTGGACGGCAGGGGTGCCGGTGTAGGGTCGCCCCATAGGCTGAGCCAAGCGAGCTGAGGTGATTCCGACGGTTGATTTCGACGACACGGGTGACGACCACCGACCGGCAGAGTCTGACCACCGACCGGGAGAGTCCATGGACGGGGACGATCTCGAGACGCTGAAGCTCCGGGCCCTGGCGGCGGAGGAAGAGGTCACGCTGCTGCGCCGCCGGCTGCAGGAGAGCCCGAGGCGGGTTCAGACCCTCGAGGAGAAGCTCCTGGAGACGAAGGGACAGCTGGCCCAGGCCATCTCCCAGAACGAGAAGCTCACCTTCACGCTGCAGACGGCCAAGGAACATGTGGCCAACCTGCGCGAGGAGGTCGAGAAGCTGACCCAGCCCCCGGCGGCGTACGGGACCTTCCTCGGGACGAACGACGACGGAACGGTCGACGTGTTCTCCGGCGGTCGCAAGATGCGTGTCTCCCTCCATCCCGACATCGAGGTCGACGAGCTCCAGCGGGGCAACGAGGTGGTGCTCAACGAGTCGCTCAACGTGATCCTGGCTCGGGAGGGCGAGGGATCCGGCGAGGTGGTGGTGCTGAAGGAGGTACTCGAAGACGGCAAGCGGGCCCTGGTGTTCGGTCGTGCCGACGAGGAGCGGGTGGCCGAGCTCTCCGACAGCCTGATCGGCGTCAAGCTCCGTGCCGGCGACACGGTGCTCATGGAGGCTCGCACCGGGCTGCTGATCGAGAAGCTGGCAAGGCCCGAGGTCGAGGAACTGGTTCTGGAGGAGGTCCCCGATGTCACCTACTCCGACGTGGGCGGACTCGACGACCAGATCGAGGCCATCACCGACGCCGTCGAGCTGCCCTACCTCTACCGGGAGCTCTACCTCGAGCACAAGCTGCCGGCCCCCAAGGGGATCCTGTTGTACGGACCGCCCGGGTGCGGGAAGACGCTGATCGCCAAGGCCGTGGCCAACTCGTTGGCCAAGAAGGTCGCCGAGGTCACCGGCAACACCAACGCCCGCAGCTACTTCTTGAACATCAAGGGCCCCGAGCTCCTCAACAAGTACGTGGGTGAGACCGAGCGCCAGATCCGGCTCGTCTTCCAGCGGGCACGGGAGAAGTCGGAAGAAGGTGTCCCGGTGATCGTGTTCTTCGACGAGATGGACTCCTTGTTCCGCACCCGCGGTACCGGCATCAGCTCCGACATGGAGTCGACCATCGTCCCCCAGCTGTTGGCGGAGATCGACGGGGTGGAGACGCTGAAGGACGTCATCGTGATCGGAGCCTCCAACCGCGAGGACCTGATCGACCCGGCCATCCTGCGTCCGGGCCGGCTGGACGTGAAGATCCGGATCGAGCGGCCCAACGAGGTGGCCGCCACCCAGATCTTCTCCCGGTACCTGACCCCGGACCTGCCCCTCGATGCCGAGGAGGTCAGGACCCTGGGCGGGGGAGACCCGGCCAAGGCCACCCAGGCCATGATCGAGACCACCGTCACCGAGATGTACCGGAACGACGAGGAGAACCGCTTCCTCGAGGTCACGTACCAGAACGGTGACAAAGAGGTCCTCTACTACCGCGACTTCGCATCGGGCGCCATGATCGAGAACATCGTCCGCCGGGCCAAGAAGCTGGCCATCAAGCGGGCCATCGCCGAGGACACCCGGGGGATCCGGACCGACGACCTGCTCGAGTCCATCCGCCAGGAGTACAAGGAGAACGAGGATCTCCCCAACACGACGAATCCCGACGACTGGGCGAAGATCTCCGGCAAGAAGGGGGAGCGGATCGTCTATATCCGGACGCTCATCAGCGACCGGGACGAGACGACCGGCGGCCGGTCCATCGAGCGGGTCGGTACCGGTCAGTATCTCTGAGCGCAGGCCGGGATAGGGTCGACTGCATGGCCATCCCCAAGGTCTGTGGCATCGAGACCGAGTACGGCATCCAGGTCGTGCACGGCGACCCGAATCCCATCGCCGCGTCCTCGGTGCTCATCAACGCCTACGCCCACGACGTGGCGCGTCAGCAGACAGGTTGGGACTTCGAGGACGAGGCGCCCGGCAACGACGCCCGCGGCTTCGCCCGCGAGGACGCCATGCCGCCCCAGGTGGAGACCCACCTCGTGAACACCGTGCTGACCAACGGGGCCCGCTACTACGTCGACCACGCCCACCCCGAGTACTCGACGCCCGAATGCAGTGACGCGCTCGAATGCCTCCGGTACGACCGGGCCGGCGAGGTGATCCTGATCCGCTCGATGGAGGCGGCCGACCTGGCCGTACATGACGGGTCCCGGCTGGTCATCTACAAGAACAACTCGGACGGCAAGGGCAACTCCTACGGGGCCCACGAGAACTACCTGATGGACCGGGCCGCCCCGTTCACGAGGATCGTGGCCGAGGTCACCCCCCACTTCGTGACCCGTCAGATCTTCGCCGGCGCCGGCAAGGTGGGCGCCGAGACGTCGAGCCACGACGGTCGCTCCGTCGACTTCCAGCTCTCGCAACGGGCCGAGTTCTTCGAGGAGCAGGTGGGCCTCGAGACCACCTTGAAGCGTCCGATCGTGAACACCCGGGACGAGCCCCACGCCGACCCCCACCGCTACCGGCGGCTCCACGTGATCGTCGGTGATGCCAATCTGGCCGAGGTGGCCACGTTCTTGAAGGTCGGCACGACCGCGTTGGTCCTGGCCATGATCGAGGACGACGTCTCCGGCTCCCGATCGCTGGTCTTGGCCGACCCGGTCATCGCCATGCACGAGGTCGCCCTCGACCGCACCTTCACCACCCCGCTGCCGATGGCGGACGGCTCGACGGCGACTGCCCTGGCCATCCAGTGGGAGTTGTTCTCGTTGGCCCGCAAGTACGCCGACGACCGGGGCCTCGAGTGCATGGGCGACGAGGGCGTCGGTGAGGAGGTCCTGAGGCGCTGGGAGCAGGTGCTGCACGGTCTGGAGACCGATCCGATGTCTCTGCACCGACAACTCGACTGGGTGGCCAAGCTGCAGATGATCGAGGGCTACCGGGAGCGCCACGGCTGCGACTGGGGCGACCACCGGCTGGCCGCCCTCGACCTCCAGTACCACGACCTGCGGCCGTCCCACTCCCTGTTCGCCCGCATGAACACGGAGCGGCTGGTCGACGAGGCCTCGGTGGTGGCGGCGATCACCGAGCCGCCCCGGGGGACGCGTGCCTGGTTCCGGGGCCAGTGCCTCAAGAAGTGGCCGGCCGCGGTGGTCACCGCCAACTGGGATTCGCTCGTTTTCGACCTCGGCACCGACCCCCTGCGGCGCGTCCCTATGATGGACCCCTTGAAGGGCACTGCCGATCATGTCGAAGAGCTCTTGGACGCGTGCGCGACTCCGTCCGAGCTCCTGGACCGATTGAGCAGCTAGGGAGAGGGATGGCTGACCACGATGGCTGAACGGGAACAGAAGAAGAAGACCGCCACGACCGAGCGGACCGAGGAAGTGGTCGAAGAGGTGCCTGGCTCGTCGGCCACCGGCGACAAGCTGAAGGCCGAGCTCGACGACCTCCTCGACGAGATCGACGAGGTGCTCGAAGACAATGCCGAGGAGTTCGTGCGCAATTACGTGCAAAAGGGCGGCGAGTAACGCCGGTGACCCTGCCGCTCTTTTCGACAACTGAAGATCCTGGCCCCGACTTCGCCGGGTTGATCCGCCGGCTCCGGGTGCCGCACCCGACCATGGGCTCGGCGGGTGGGGCCGTGCCCAGCGGGGGTGGGGGCGCAGGCGAGTTCCGGCACGGCACCACCGTGGTGGCCCTCCGTTATGCCGACGGCATCGTGATGGCGGGCGACCGCCGGGCCACCGAGGGCCACACCATCGCCCACCGGTCGATGGAGAAGGTCTTCCCGGCCGACCGGTACTCGGCGGTGGCCATCGCCGGAGCGGCCGGACCGGCCGTCGAGATGGTCCGCCTGTTCCAGACCCAGCTCGAGCACTACGAGAAGGTGGAGGGCGTCGTCCTCAGTCTCGAGGGCAAGGCCAACCAATTGAGCCAGATGGTGCGTGAGCACCTGCCCATGGCCATGCAGGGGCTGGCCGTCGTCCCGCTCTTCGCCGGGTACGACCTGGCCCGGGGGACGGGGAGGATCTTCACCTACGACGTGACCGGTGGCCACTACGAGGAGACCGAGCACAATGCCACCGGCTCGGGTGGCCGCGACGCCCGCACCACCATCAAGCTCGGCTTCCGCAGCGGCATGGCGCGTGACGAGGCGGTGGAGCTGGCCATCGAGGCCCTCTACGAGGCGGCGGACGAGGACTCGGCAACCGGGGGTCCCGACCTCATCAGGGGGATCTATCCGCTGGTCGCCACGGTGAGCGCGGCCGGGTTCGAGTCGGTCCCCGAGGACGAGGTGGCGGCCCGGTTCGCCACGCTGATCGAGCGCCGTCGTTCGGAGGGCCGCCAGCCATGACCATGCCGTACTACGTCGCCCCCGAGCAGGTGATGAAGGACCGGGCCGAGTATGCGCAAAAGGGCATCGCCCGGGGCCGCTCGCTGATCGCCACCACCTACGACCAGGGCATCGCCATCGTGGCCGACAACCCCTCCCGCTCCCTTCACAAGATCAGCGAGATCTACGACCGGATCGCCTTCGCCGGCGTGGGCAAGTACAACGAGTTCGACCAGCTACGGGTGTCCGGCATCCGCCATGCCGATACCAAGGGATACGCCTACAGCCGCGAGGACGTCGACGCCCGGTCGTTGGCCAATCTGTACGCCCAGTACCTGGGCCAGGTGTTCACCCACGAGATGAAGCCGCTCGAGGTGGAGATCCTGGTGGCCGAGTTGGGCACCGGCCTGCACGCCCACCAGCTGTACCACATCGCCTACGAGGGAACGATCACCGACGAGGACCGGTTCGCGGTGCTCGGCGGGGAGACCGAGTCGATCGCCGAGCGCCTGGAGGAGCGGTGGACCGAGGGCGCGCCGCTGTCCGGGGCCCTCCGTGCCGCCGTGGATGCGCTGGCCGGGCCCGACCGGACCCTCGGGGGCGCCGAGCTCGAGGTGGCCGTTCTGGCCGAGGGGAACGGCCGCCGGGCGTTCCGGCGCCTGGTCGATGCCGAGTTGGAGTCCGTGCTGGCCTGAGGCGGCTGCCGCGTCGGTGGCGGCGGCGACCGGCCTCCTGTCGGGCTATTTCGGGCGCCCATGGGCCGCTGACCGGGGAGTCAGCGGCATTGGGCCGTGGTCACGGTACCGTGAGGGGTAATGGACAAGCGGATCTACGGCTTGGAGAACGAGTACGGGGTGACCTGCACCCTCCGCGGGCAGCGGCGGCTCAGCCCGGACGAGGTGGCCCGGTACCTGTTCCGGCGGGTGGTGAGCTGGGGCCGTTCGTCCAATGTCTTCCTCGAGAACGGCGCCCGCCTGTACCTCGACGTCGGGAGCCATCCCGAGTACGCCACGCCCGAGTGCGACGACATCGCCGAACTGGTCACCCACGACAAAGCAGGGGAGTGGATCCTCTCGTCCCTGGTCGAGGGGGCCGAGGCCCGGCTTCGGGAAGAGGGCATTCGTGGCGACATCTACCTGTTCAAGAACAACACCGACTCGGCCGGCAACTCCTACGGGTGCCACGAGAACTATCTGACCAGCCGACGCGACGATTTCGCCCACTACACCGAGGTGCTGATCCCGTTCCTGGTCAGCAGGCAGGCCTACGCCGGTGCCGGAAAGGTGCTCCAGACGGCTCGGGGTGCGGTCTTCTGCCTGAGCCAGAGGGCCGAGCACATCTGGGAGGGTGTGAGCTCGGCCACCACGCGGAGCCGGCCCATCATCAACACCCGGGACGAGCCCCACGCCGACGCCGAGAAGTACCGGCGCCTCCACGTCATCGTGGGCGACTCCAACATGAGCGAGTACGCCACCTTCCTCAAGATCGGCGCCACCAGCATCGTGCTCCGGATGCTCGAGGACCCGACGACGGTCATGCGCGACCTGACCCTCGAGAACCCCATCAGGGCCATCCGTGAGATCAGCCACGACATCACCTGCCGCCGCCCCGTACGCCTGGCCAACGGGAGGGAGATGAGCGCGCTCGACATCCAGGGCGAATATCTCCAGCGGGCCATCCGCTACCGAGACCGCCAGGGACTGTCACCCCAGGAGGACCGAGCCCTCCAGATGTGGGAGCACTGCCTCAAGGGGCTCGAGTCCGACCCCCTCTCCCTGCACCGCGAGTGTGACTGGGTGGCCAAGTACCGTCTCATCGACCGCTACCGCGACCGGCACTCGCTCCCGTTGCACAGCCCGGCCGTGTCGCTCCTCGACCTCCAGTACCACGATGTGGACCGCAAACGTGGCCTCTACTACCGCCTCCAGTCCCACGATCAACTCGACCGCATCTGCGACGACGTGGAGATCGCCGCCGCCATGTCGGTTCCTCCCCAGACCACACGGGCCCGGTTGCGGGGGGAGTTCGTGAAGAAGGCCAAGGAGCGGCGGCGCGACTTCACCGTCGACTGGGTTCACCTGAAGCTCAACGACCAGGCCCAGCGGACCGTGCTCCTCAAGGACCCGTTCAAGTCCAAGGACGAGCGGGTGGAGAAGCTCATCGCCGGGCTCTAGGCCGTCGGGGTGCCCTGCAGCGACCCAACCGGGCCATGTTCCTGGGGTAGCGTCGCACCATTGTGACCAGCCAAATCCCCGGCGGTGCCCTGCCCTCGGTCGAACCACCTCCCGACGGGCGGGACGGTGATGACGACCGAGCACCCGAGCCGCTGAGACAGCGCGGATACCGGACCGTCATCGAGTGGGCCATCATCTTGATGGCCGTCCTGTTGTGCACGCTGCTGCTGCGGACCTACGTGGTCCAGTCGTTCTCCATCCCGTCGCTCTCGATGTACCCCACCCTCCAGGTCGGGGACCGGATCATCGTCAACAAACTGAGCTACGACCTCCACAGCGTGCACCGTGGCGACATCGTCGTCTTCGCCCGCCCGCCGCTCGAGGACCAGGAGTACGCCGATCTGGTCAAGCGGGTGATCGGGCTGCCGGGCGAGACCATCTCGTCCAAGAACTGCCGGATCCTGATCAACGGCAGGCCCCTGTCCGAACCGTGGCTTCCGAGCGGGCCGGACAGTTGCTCGGCGGCTCTCCCGGGCGACGCCCATCCCCAGTACAACCTGCCCGGTCCCGTGAAGATCCCCGCCGGGGAGTACTACGTCATGGGCGACAACCGGACCGACTCGGAGGACAGCCGATTCTTCGGGCCCATCCCGAAGTCACTCATCGTGGGGCGGGCGGTTGCGGTGGTGTGGCCGCTCAGCCACGTGAAAGGGCTGTAGAACCGGCTGGTCCGTGCACTAGCCTTGTCGTGCCGTGGACCCGCTCGCGTACCAGACGTCGGTGGCCGGTCCACGCCCCGTCGTCCCTTTGAGCGGACCGGTCGTCCACGACGGCGCCCTCCGGGCACCGGCCCCTGTGCCCGAACTGCCGGTGGACGTGCCGTTCGTCGGACGCTCCGCCCCGGCCGGCCCGATCCTGGTCCCCGAGTTGCCCCCGGATCGGTGGCCCCAGTGGTTGGTTCCCGCCGCCGGACCTGATGGGCGTGACCACCGTCCCCGCCGCTGGGTCCGGTGGGTGGTGGAGTGGGCCGTCGTGCTGGTGGTCGCCCTGCTCCTGGCGGTCGGTGTGCGCACCTTCGTCGCCCAGATGTTCTTCATCCCGTCGGGGTCGATGCTCCCCACCCTCCAGGTCGGGGACCGGATCGTCGTGGACAAGCTGAGCTATCACCTCCACAACGTGGAGCGGGGGGACATCGTCGTGTTCCACCGCCCCCCTCTGGAGCACGCGAACTACGCCGATCTGGTCAAGCGGGTGATCGGCCTGCCCGGCGATACCATCGCCTCCGTCGACGGTCGCATCACCATCGACGGCAAGGTCCTCGCCGAACCCTGGCTGCCCGATCCACGTCCCCAGAGCCTCCCGAGCCCGTTGTCGGCCGCCTACAGCCTCAACCACCCGTTCACCGTGCCGGCGGGCGAGTACTACGTGATGGGGGACAATCGGACCGACTCCGAGGACAGCCGGTACTTCGGGCCCATCCCGGGCAGCCTCATCGTCGGGAAGATGGCGTTCAAGGCTTGGCCGGTCAGTAGATCGGTCTGGTTGAGTGCGGTTGCGGTGCTGGTGGCAGCGGTGCTGATCATGCTGCTCCTCTCCGTCCGTGCACCTGCCCGACGCCGACCAGAGCACCGTGCCCGGCGCAGGGGTCCGCCGGTGGAGGTGGGAGCCGGAGCTGTCTAGCGGCGGCCTGAGTGTGGGCCTGAGCGTCGGCAGTATGTTTTTCCACTTTACAGACCAATGTAATGTTATTTGGAAAAACGATCGGCCGGCGCTCCCGGACCCGTCTCCCGCCCGCCCGGTCCCCAGCCGGACCGGTCTCCCGCCGGACCGGTCTCCAGCCGGACCCCCTGCCGCCGGCGCCGAGCACCGGCGGCAGGGCACCAGAGGCCACGACTGCAGCGGCGCCAGGCCCGCCAGTACACTTTTCCTGTGTTCCTGAGCCCGGCAAAGGTGCTGATCATCCTGGTGGTGGCCCTTGTGGTCCTGGGACCCGACAAGCTGCCCAAGGTGGCCAAGCAGATCGGTGCCCTGTGGGGGGAGTTCAGGAAGTTCCGCGAGAGGCTCGAGTCGGACGTCCGGAGCAGCTTCCCCGATCTGCCGTCCACCGACACCATCACCCAGGCGGTGCGGTCCCCCCTGAGTTTCCTCGACAACCTGGCCGACTCCCACAGCGCGGAGAACGGCGTCACATCCGGGGTGGTTGACGGTGTCGAACCCCCTGACGTGCAAGGCGACGCGGTGCAGCCATCGGGGGAGGCCAACCGGCCGGCCGGGACGGTACAGGCGTTCGAGGAGCCACCGTCGTTGCCCGGCGTGCTGATCACCGACCCGGGAGGCATCGTCCACCAGGTCCGCTCGAACGGTGGGGTCGTGTCCGACGAACCCGGGATGAACTGAGCCGGGCGCCGCCCGGACCCGGACCGTCAGACCGACCATGGCCATCACACTGAAGCGAAAGAGCGAGAGCCGCCCCGAGCCGGACTCGATGACGCTGGTCGAGCACCTGACCGAACTGCGGACGAGGGTCCTGGTCTGCGCGGTGGCCTTTGTGATCACGGCCACGGTGGCCTTCGTGATCTATCCGTGGATCCTGTCGTTCCTCCAGCATCCGTACTGCCAGATCCGGCCGCCGCACGGCTGCAAGTTCTACATCACCGGTCCGCTGGACGGGCTGGCCCTCCGGGTCAAGATCGCCGCCTATGCCGGCTTGTTCTTCGCATCGCCCGTTCTGCTGTGGGAGTTCTGGCGCTTCGTCACCCCCGGCCTCAAGCCAAGTGAGAAGCGCTACGCCATCCCGTTCGTGGTGGCCTCGATCGCCCTGTTCTCCCTGGGCTGCCTGGTGGCCTTCTACACCTTCCCGCACGCCCTCCAGTTCCTCGACAATGTCGGTGGGCCGAGCCTCAACCAGATCTTCGACCCGACCAAGTACCTCAGCCTCATCGTCTTGTTGATGGTCGTGTTCGGGATCACCTTCGAGTTCCCGGTGCTGTTGGTGTCGCTGGAGATCGCCGGCATCCTGTCGCCGAAGCAGCTGTCGTCGTGGCGCCGGTGGGCCATCGTCCTGATCGTGGTCGTCGCCGGCGTGGTGACGCCGAGCTCCGATCCGTTCTCGATGATGGCCATGGCCATCCCTCTCTACTTGTTCTACGAGCTGTCCATCATCATCGGGAAGCTCGTCCGACGATGAGTCCGGGGCGTGCCCTCGGGGCCGCCCGGGACACCGGTGAAGCGGGGGAGGGGCTGAGGGAGCGCTTCGGTCGCCAGGTGGGATTCCCGCTCGACGACTTTCAGGTCGAGGCCATGGACGCCATCGACAGGGGAGAGTCGGTTCTGGTATCGGCGCCCACGGGCTCGGGCAAGACCCTGATCGCCGAGTACGCCGCCGCCCGGGCTCTGGAGGTCGGGGGCAAGACGTTCTACACCACGCCCATCAAGGCACTGTCCAATCAGAAATTCGCCGAACTGGCCCGTCGGTACGGGGAGGACCGGGTGGGGCTGTTGACCGGGGACGTCTCCCACCAGCCCCACGCCCCCATCGTGGTGATGACCACCGAGGTCCTCCGCAACATGCTCTTCGCCCGGTCCTCGACGCTCGAAGGGCTCGAGGTGGTGGTGCTGGACGAGGTCCACTACCTCCAGGACCCCTACCGGGGCTCGGTATGGGAGGAGGTCCTCGTCACCGCCCCGGCCGCCGTGCGATTCGTGAGCCTGTCGGCCACCGTCAGCAACGCCACCGACTTCGGGGCCTGGCTGACCTCGGTCCGGGGGATCACCCGGGTGATCGTCGAGCGTCACCGACCCGTCGAGCTCCAGCATCACTTCGCCGTGGCCGAGCGGGGCCGCGACGGGCTCACCGTGCTCCCGTTGTTTCGGGAGGGCAAGCCCAATCCCGACGGCCTCGCCCTCGACGACCGCCGGAGGCGGAATCCCCGGCACCGCTATCGGGCACCGAGGCGGACCGAGGTGGTCGAGTACCTGGCGGCGGCGGGAATGCTGCCCGCCATCACCTTCATCTTCTCCCGGGCTGCGTGCGATGACGCCACCCGGCACTGCCTCCAGGACGGGATCAGGCTGACCACGCCGGACGAGAGGGTGCGCATCCGCCAGCTGGTGGAGGAGTCCGTCGAACGGCTGGACGACGATGACCTCCGCACGCTCGGCTACGGGCCGTGGGCGGCGGCCCTGGAGGCGGGGGTGGCACCGCACCACGCCGGAATGGTGCCGGCGTTCCGCCAGGCCGTTGAGCAGTGCTTCTCGGAGGGGTTGCTCAAAGTGGTGTTCGCCACCGAGACGCTGGCCCTCGGGATCAACATGCCCGCTCGCACCGTGGTGGTGGAGCGGTTCGCCAAGTTCCGGGGATCGGACACGTCGGCCCTCACCTCGGGGGAGTACCAGCAGCTGACCGGTCGGGCCGGCCGACGGGGGATCGACACGGTGGGCCATGCGTTCGTGCTGTGGTCGCAGGTCACGCCCTTCCTCCAGGTGGCCCGTACGGCCCTGGCACCACCCCCTGACCTCGTCTCGTCGTTCCACCCGACCTACAACCTGGCTGTGAACCTGGTGCGCCGGTGGTCGGAGGAGGAGGCCCACCGGCTCCTCGCCGCCTCCTACGGGCAGTGGCAGGCCCCGCCCGGGTCGGAGTCGCTGACGGCGCAGCTGGACCGCCGTCTGGCCATCCTCGAGCAACGGGGGTTCATCGACGGCTGGAGGATGACCGAGGCGGGGAGGATGCTGGCTTCGATCTACCACGAGTCCGACCTGCTGGTCACCGAGGCGCTCCGGGCCGGGCTGTTCGACGGGCTCGACCCCGGAGCACTGGCCGGTGTGATCTCGGCGTTCACGTTCGAGGCCCGTCGGGTCGCCGACGACGTTCCCGCACCCCGGGACAAGACGGTACTGGAGCGGCTCGCACGGCTGGAGGGGCTCGGTGCCGAGGTCCGGGCCGACGAACGCCGGGTCGGTCTCCGGCGGACCCGCCGCCCCGATCCTGGGCTGGCGCGTGCCGTCATCGGCTGGGCGGGTGGCGCCACCTTGGACAGCGTGCTGCGGGAGACGGACGTGGCCCCGGGCGACTTCGTCCGCAATATCCGCCAGCTGATCGACCTGGTGCGCCAGCTGGCTCAGGCGGCCCCGGATCCGCACACCGCCGAGTCGGCCCGGCTGGCCGTGGCGCTGCTCCGGCGGGGGGTGGTGGGCGCCGACGACCCCGCAGGGGTGGGGTCCGCGCCTGACCCATCGATGCCGTCCTAGTGTGATCCGGGCATGTTCCCCTACGCCGAGGAGACGTTCACGACCGAGGAGGAGGATGTCCTCCGCCGGTACGTCACCAACCTCGACCGGCCCGTCTTCGCCCTGGTCAACCTGCCCGAGGTGGTCAAAGGGGCCCTGTTCGCCCGGTACTCGCGCTCCCACAAGAGCCTGCGCCGGCTGTTCCTGGACGAATTCGTCGGTGAGCTGGACATCTCGGGGGACGCCACCGTCGACGCCACTGTCGGCCTCCGTCGGGCCGAGGATCTCTACGAGAAGGTCTTCTTCGAGTACGGGGACGACTCGGTGGCCCAGCTGGGCGGTGTCCACCTGGCCTGCGAGCAGGCCTCCAACGTCCTGACCAAGGTCCTCGAGTGGGGCCGCCTCATGGCCTACCTCGAGCAGTCCACGCGCTACATCGCCTACAACCAGCGCCTGACCACGGGCCACTACCGGTACTACCGGGATCCGGCCATCCTCGACTCGATCCTGGGGGCCCGCTACGTGGGTGACATGGATCGCATGTTCGACACCTACGGTGAGCTGTTGGAGGAGGCCACGGCGTGGCTCACGGTCCGACATCCTCGCCAGCCGGGCGACTCCGACATCGTCCACCGCCGGGCGGTCAAGGCCAAGGCGCTGGACGCCCTCCGGGGCCTGCTGCCGGCGGCCTCGCTGTCCAATGTGGGGATCTACGGCTCGGGTCAGTCCTACGAGATGCTGCTGCTCCGGATGCGCTCCCATCCCCTCCCCGAGGCGCGCCTGCTACGCCGACATGATGCTGGAGGAGCTCCGCAAGGTGATCCCGTCGTTCCTCCAGCGTGTGGACCGGCCCGACCGTGGCGGCGCCTGGAGCGAGTACCTCGAGCGCACCCAGCACCAGACGGCGGAGTTGGTCGAGGAGCTGTTCCCCGACCTGGTGGCGTCGGCCGGTCGGCCGGCGGGCGGACCATCGGGTGAGCCGTCGGTCACCCTGCTCGACTTCGACCCCGACGGGGAGGACAAGGTCATCGCCGCCGTGTGCGCCCCGCTCACCGACCGACCCGAGGAGGAGGTGCTGTCCCGGGTCCGGCTGCTGGGTGCCGAAGAGAAGCGGGCACTGCTGGCCGCCTATGTCGGCGACCGGGAGAACCGCCGCCACCGACCCGGCCGGGCATTCGAGCGCACCGGCTACCGGTTCGACGTGGTCACCGACTATGGCGCCTTCCGCGACCTCCAGCGTCACCGGATGCTGACCATCGAGTGGCAACCACTCGGCGCCACACTGGGGTACGACGTACCTGACGTCGTCGAGGACGCCGGCCTTACCGACCGCTATGTCGCCTCGCTGGAGCGGTCACGCGAACTGGCCGAGACCATCGCCCCGCTGTTCCCGGTGGAGTCGGCCTACGCGGTGGCACTGGCGTACCGCATCCGCTACTCCATGCAGATGAACGCCCGGGAGGCCATGCACCTGCTCGAGCTGCGCTCGGGACCCCAGGGGCACCCCGGGTATCGCTGGGTGGCCCAGGAGATGCACCGTCAGATCGCCGACCGGGCCGGGCACCACCTCCTGGCCGAGGCCATGTCGCACGTCCACTACGGCTCCGAGGACCTCGAGCGCCTCGAGTCCGAGCGCCGGGCGGAGGACCGCCGCGAGTCGATGACATCGGCAGGAAATCCCGTAACACCCTGACCTGGGCGGTTGTGCAAACCTCCAGGTGGAGCGGGGGTTGAATCATTTGACGAGCGCCGGGGCGCGTGGCCTATCGTTCGCCCCAGTCCCACTCGCCCCGACAGCGCTCCGGATGGTTGCTCACCCGGGTCGGCTCGAGGGGGGGATGCTGTGAGAGGCGGAGGGAGACCCAGGGGATCGAGTAGAAAACATTTCCTCCCGAACCGACGGTGCACTCCGGCGGTAGCGGGTCGGAATGGTGCCAAAGACCCCTGGGTCCGACCGCCTGACAATCCACAGTCGGTCGGAGCCTCGATGACGACCAAAGCCCGGCAACGAGTTGTTGCACGGCGGCGGCCGGGGAATATTCGACCTGTGCGCCTGGTTGGCGCATACCTGGCCGTGCGGGAGGAAGCCAGGCCACCACCCAGGAATGCCACCATCCACTGTCGGGTGGCATCCCGCGAACGACGGGTCCATGGGAGCGTCTATGCTCCCGCCCAACTCACCATTGAAAGACCGAGATGCCACAAGAACTGGACGAAGTCGAAGGACCTGAAGAGCTCATCGAGGGAGACCTGGACGAGCTGGCGGAGGACGACGACCTGATCGCGGAGGATGCGCTGGCCCTTCCCGACGAGGACGACGACGATGTCGACGTCGTGGTCGTCGAGGAGGATGCGGTCGTCGTGCCCGAGGTGCCGACGAAGACGGCGGCCAAGCCGGCCCCGGCCGGCGAGGAGTCGGACGACGACGAAGAAGAAGAGCCGGACGACGAGGATGTCGAAGCGAGCCTCGACACCATCTTGAAGGAGCGGCTGGTCGTCGAGGAGGTCGAGGACGACGAGGAGACCCCCGAGCCAGAGGATCGCTCGGGTGACGGCGTGGAGCGGGTGCTCCCCAAGCAGCCCGGTGAGTTCGTGTGCCGGTCGTGCTTTTTGGTCAAGCACCCGAATCAACTGGCCGACCGGAAGAAGATGCTCTGCCGCGACTGCGTGTGACTGGGAGCCGACCATGGCCGAACCCGACAACCAGCCATCCGAGGTACCGCTGAACGAGCGGCTGCTGGATCTGTTCGTCTACGTTCCGGCCGGTATCGCCGTCTCCGTGGTGGAAGAGCTCCCCCGACTGGCGGAGCGCGGCAGGGAGCGGCTCGGGGTGCGGGTGTCCTCGGCCCGTGCCGTCGGACAGTTCGCCATGAAGGCCGGGCAGGACGAATTCCGCCGTCGGTCCGGAGCCCTGCTCCACCGGTCCGCGCCTCGTCCCACCCACTCGGGCAGTCCCGGACCCCGGGTTGCCGACGGGGCGACGCCGGTACGGGCCGGCCGACCGTTCGAGCCGGTCGTGACCAATTCCGCGGTGGCGTCCGGGCGTCCGATGGCTGCGGTCCGGCCCGAGCCCAACGGGCACGTCCCCGCCGTCTCGACCCTGTCGATCCCCGGCTTCGACACGCTGTCCGCATCCCAGGTGGTCCAGCGGCTCGACGGCCTGAACCGGGCCGAGCTGGTGTCGGTCCGGGCGTACGAGGCCTCCACCCGGAAGAGGCGCACTATCTTGAGCCGCGTCGACCAGTTGCTCGACGAGCGGTCCTGACCGGGTCCGGGGCTCCGGACCGGCCGGGTGGGGGAGGAGCGTCATGGAGGCGGTGCGCGAGGCGGTCCCGGGTGACGAGCCCCGTATCCGGGAGCTGATGGCGGAGTTCGTCGAGGCTGTGGCCACGCAGCGGGGCGGGTCGATGCTGCTCGACTCCGACGGGCCCAGAGGTGCCGCGGCCGACGCCGGGGTGATCGAGCTGCTCGACGACGACCGCAGCCTGGTGCTGGCCGGCACGCTCGACGACGTCGTGACCGGTGTGGCGGTCGCTCGCTACGAGGATCGGGGCGGCCTCGGGCGCCAGGGGAGTCTCGAGGTCTGCTACGTGGAGGTGGAGGCCAGGGGACTCGGCCTCGGGCGCCTCCTGCTGGACACGGCGACGGACTGGTTGCAGTCGCGTGGATGCGTCGGTGTCGACGGCGTGGCGCTCCCGGGGGACCGGGCGGCGAAGAACTTCTTCGAGGCGGCGGGGTTCAAGGCGAGGATGATCACCATGCACCGCCCCCTCGGCTGAGCCCGGTCAGGCTGCGTCGGGGGGGCTGGGCCCGATCACGCTGGCCCCGATCAGGAGGAGCGGCGTCCCTGGGAGCTGCGGGCCGGCACCGGCCGCCGGGGCCCGGGCGGCGGGGGAATGGGGATGCCCATCAACCGGGCCAGTTCGGGGACGTAGCCGGACGCCTTCCTGGCCGCGGCCAGGACGCTCTCGTCGGCCCCGGTGGGGAGGCCGGCCGGCTTCACCGTCCGGCGGACGGGCGAGTCGACGACCACGTCGAGGAGGGCCAGCCACTGTTCGGTCGGCAGATCGCTCGACATGGCCTTGCCGGCGCCGTCAGCGAGCCGGACCGCCAGCTCGGCGGAGAGGCGGGCGGCCGGCTCCGGCGGCCGGATGGAGGCACGCACCGCATCGGTGACCCGGCCCTCGTCGAGGGCGACCGTGATCCGTTCGACCCAGCGGTCCCGCAACGCGGTGACCCGCTCGTTCAGCGAGGCGCGCAGGGTCGCGGCCATCTCCGACCCTTCGGTGTCGAGGGTGACGGTCGACGCAGAGGCCACGATGGATCGGAGCTCGCGCAGCGGCACGTCCTTGCCGGCGTTGCGGGCCACAGAGGCGCGGTCTTTCCAGGTGGCCAGGTTGATGCCGGGCAGGAGCTGCTCGGCCATGGCCAACAGCGGACCCGGTGTGACCTCCGGGCGGTGCTCGGCCCGCGCCCGTGCGTTCTGCTCGTCGATGGCCTGACGGACAGCGGGGATGCCCCCGCGGAGGAGCTGCTCGGCCACCGGGAGCTGCTCCGGCTTGAGCTCGGCCAGGGTGGCGTTGCGATAGGTGGACGAGGTGGCCAGCCGGCGGGGGTTGTCGCGTCCGCCCCCCTCACGCCCGCCCGGACGCGCCGGACCGCTCCGCTTGCGCGCCGGACCACCTTCGGAGGACGAGGAACCCGCCTCGCCTCGGCCGCCGGTCCGGGCGCCGCTCCGTTGCTCGCGCCCACCGGCCTCCGTGCGGGGTCGGCGATCGGCCGGGCGCCGGGCGCCCTCCCGCGGCCCGTCCGGCCGCTCGTCCCGACGGCGCTTCCCTTTGCCGGCGTACACCACGTTGACGTCGGGACCACGTTGGGGGACGGCGAGGATCTCGATGCGCTCCACCGCCCGGCTGTCCCCGTTGGCCTTGGCCTTGACCTTGGCCGGGAGGAGTGCGGTGACCGTGGTGCCGTCCAGGGTCGTCTCGACCTCGGCCCGGAGTACCGAACCCACACCGGACCCCTCGGGGACCAGCGCCGCGTCGACCGTGCCGCGCGGCTGCTTGGCGCCGGCGGCGCGCCAGGTCCACGTGGAGTCCCCGCTCTGACTGGTGAGTTCGACTTCGATGCGATGGGCCATACCGGGCGACAGGCTACTGCTGTCACCGGCGGGTGGGCGCAAAAGCGGTCTCGGCCTGGTCTAAGAAGGGGTTAAGAACACCCGACAAATGGCGGTCGGCCGATCCGAACGGCCGTACGATGACCGTCTGGCCCCCCGGCCACGAGACCACCTGGCCGCCGGCCACGGCACCATCCGGCGCCCGGCCGTGGACCATCCGGCCCTGGCCGGGACCGACCCGGGCAGGGATGGCGGCGGCAGACCACGAATTTGAGGAGCCGACGCGATGGACCACACGGACGCCTACGAGCCCACCGGGGGCGACGACGGGTCCGAGGTGGTGGCGCCCGCCGATGCGTCGTTCCTGCCCCCCCAGTGGACGGAGCCGCCGGCGCCTGAGCTCTCCGACACCGCCGGGCGGAGGCCGGCCTCGCTGGTCCCGGTGTGGGCGCCCGTCACCCCCGGCGTCGGCACCGCCGCCGCCGTCCCGGCCCCCGACACCCGGGGTCCGGGCTGGCGATGGGCGCTGGTCTCGCTGGTGGCGGCCCTCATCGGCGCCCTGGTCGGGGGAGGGATCGTGGCGGCAGTCGACAACGGGCATCCCACCAGTTCGACCACGGTCAAACAGATCACCGCCGGTCCGGCCCTCCTGAACGGCACCACCGACATCGAGTCGGTCATCGACAAGGTGCTTCCTGCCATCGTCTCGGTCGACGCCACTTCGGCGGCCCAGGACGACCAGGGGACCGGGATGATCATCACCGCCGGGGGAGAGGTGGTGACCAACAACCACGTCATCGCCGGGGCTACCACTATCAGCGTCACCCTGTACGGCAAACTGACCTCGATGCCGGCCACCCTGATCGACACCGACCCGGTCAACGACGTCGCCCTCCTCCAGATCACCGGGGCGTCCAACCTCCCGACGGTCTCGTACGGCAACTCCAAGGACGTCCAGGTCGGGGACGCCGTGGTGGCCATCGGCAACGCCCTCGGACTCTCGGCCGGCTCACCCACGGTGACCCAGGGGATCATCTCGGCGACGGGCCGGACGGTGCAGGCGAGCGACTCGTCGGGCAACGCCACCGAGACGCTGTCCAACATGTTCCAGACCGATGCCGCCTACAACCCCGGCAACTCGGGCGGACCGCTGCTCGACAGCTCGGGTCAGGTCATCGGCATGAACACGGCGGTGGCAGCCAACGAGGATGGGACGTCCCAGGCCGAGAACATCGGGTTCGCCATCCCCTCCAACAAGATCGAGGAGCTCCTGCCGGCGCTCCGGGACAAGTCGATCGACTCGGGTCGGGCCGGCACCGGTTACCTCGGCGTGCAGATCGAGACGCTCACCCAACAGCTCCGCACCGCCTACGACTTCGTCCCGACGCAGGGGGCCGTGGTGACCGAGGTGGAACCCGGCTCGCCGGCCGACTCGGCCGGCTTGCAGGAGGGCGACGTGATCACCACCTTCGACGGCAAGGCGGTCACCAGCGCCGACCAGCTCGCCACCGCCATTCAGGCCGAGGCTCCCGGGCGGAAGGTGACGATCGGGCTGTACCGGGAACAGACCCAGGTGACCACCACGGCCACGCTCGGGTCGGCATCCGGGTAGTGCCGGTCGGTAGGGGACACGGAGCCACCGCCACGGCGCATACGATCGCGGGATGACCCGACGGCCCGGCTACCACTCCGCCCACCCGGGGTGGCGCCCGTGATCGAGGCGGACGGACGCTCACCGGACCAGAGGTGGGTGGACCGACTGGTGGCACCGCGGCCCGAGCCGGCCAGGGACGGGTCCGCCCCTGACGGACCCGTACTCGAGCGCATCCTCGAGTCGGCTACCACCGTCCCCGATCACGGTGGGCTGCGGCCGTGGCGATTCGCCGATCATCTCGGGGACCGGTCGGGACCGGTTCGGTGACGCCCTGGTCGAAGGGCTCCTCGACACGAAGGGTCCCGATGTGCCGGCGGCGGCCGTGGCCAAGATGCGCGGGAAGGCGTTCGCAGCGCCGTGCGCGGTGGCCCTGATCGCCGCACCCGATCCCACCTCGAACGTACCGGTGTGGGAGCAGGTGGCATCGGCCTCGTGCACCGGGTACGCCATCGTCCTGGCGGCCACCGGTTTCGGCTACGGGGCGGTGTGGAAGAGCGCTGCCGTCATCGGGTCCACCCCGGTGCGGGCACTGTTCGACCTCACCGACCACGAGCAGCTCCTCGGGTGGGTCAACCTCGGTTCAGCGGCTCCACTGGGGACGAGGAAGTCGGACGCCGGCCCAGACGACCTTCACGGACTGGTCACGGTGATCGGTGAGGTTCCCGGCCGTTTCGGCTGACCGCGGAGCCGAGGCCGACGCCGACAGGCGTGGGCGCAGATGGCGTCGGGCGGGCGCCTCGCCCCACCGCCTCGCCCCACCGCTCAGCCCCAGCGGGCCAAGGGGGGGCCGAGCCCGGCCTCGTGGGCACAGTTCCCGCACAGGTCCATGCGCCGTGCCCCCGGGCGGTCCGACGCCGCCACCCGGCGCCAGCCGTAACGGCGGGCCTCCTCGAGGCAGGCCGACTCCGACCAGCGAGGTGCGGTCCGAGCCCCACATTTTCCACAGGTGCGGAAGAAGAGCTCCTCCTCGTAGAGGTCCTCGAAGTCCAGTTCGTCCGGGTCGGTGTCCATGGGGTCGCTCGAAACGAGAATACCGCCGACCGGGACCGGTCGCGCCACGACGGGCGGTCCCGCGCCGCAGGCGGTCGGCCTAACCTGAGGCCGGGTGCGCGCCGGCGGCCCGGACCGAGAGCGGGGGAGAGCCCACATGAGTGACATGAACGACTGGAACACCAAGGTCATCGAAGAGTTCCGGGCCAACGACGGCAAGGTCGGCGGACAGTTCGAGGGGGCCCCGGTGCTGCTGCTCACCACGACCGGGGCCAAGTCCGGCAAGGCGCGTGTCAATCCGATGATGTTCCTGGGCGAGGGCGACCGCCTCTATGTGTTCGCGTCGAAAGCCGGTGCGCCCACCAACCCGGACTGGTACCACAACCTGATCGCCAATCCCGACGTCACCGTCGAGGTGGGGCCCGACACGGTGAACATGACGGCCAGCGTCGTGAGTGGTTCGGAGCGGGACCGCATCTACGCCGAGCAGGCCAGTCGCTACCCCGGGTTCGCCGAGTATCAGGAGAAGACCGACCGGGTCATCCCGGTGGTGGCACTGGACCGTCGGTAACTCCTCGTCGCCGCGCCATCTGTCAGGGCCCCCCGGCTCTCGTGCCGGCTCCCCTCCGGGGGCGGCCTAATATCATCACCGTGACGAAATCTTCCGATAGTCCACGGTGCGGCTGGTGTCACCGTCTGCTCCCCGAATCGGCCGGAGCGGGCCGGCCTCGCCGGTTCTGCAGCCCGTCCCACCGGCAGCGGGCGTACGAGGCACGGCGGCGCGCCGACTCGTTGCAGATCCCGCCGGGTCAGACGATCGTCGCCGAGGACGATCTCCGGCGGCTGCACGACCGGCTGTACCGGCTCGAGTCAGCGCTCCAGGACATCGAGTCTGATCTGGCCGGGAGCCCGGGGCCGCGTGCCTACCGGGAGGCGTTGGAGCACCTCACGGAGGCGGCCCACGACCTGGTGGGCCTGGTGGTCGAGCCCGTGCGCCAGTAGCCGACCGCTCCCATTAAACCGCCGATAATGTATATTATGTCAAGTAACGCAGAGGGCGGACCGGCGGGTTAGGGGGCGCGTGCGGAGCACTCCCCTCGATGTCGTGCCCGGTCGGGGTAGGGATAACGGTGCCGGACCGTGAGTGCGGAGCGGATGGGGCGGGCTCGTGCGGGCCCCGTGCCCGGCACGCACGGCGGTCACGGGCCTCTTGTGGTTCCAGCTCCGATACCTGATGATGGAATGGTGCGGAGGGCGGTGCCGGCGTGCTCATTCAGCCGATCGAACTGACCACTTCCCGGCGATGGCCGATGGCGGCCTGCCGGAGACGGCGGGGCGCTCTGCTCGACTCAGCGAGGGGTGTGATTGATGGAGGGATGGTTCCGGAACCTCGAGGCGTGTGGCGTCGGGGAGCGGTGAGAAAGGGGGGCCCGATGGCCCGAAAAGTTGCAGACTGCCGTGATTTTCCCAGTGAGAGCGGGTGCTCGCTGACGATCTCCGGTGAGGAGGAAGAGGTCGTGTTGGCGGCGACCCAGCACGCCGTCTCCGCCCACGGCCACGATGACACCGGTGAGGTGCGGGACTGGCTCCGGAACAACCTGAAGGACGAGGTTCCAGCGGGGTCCTGATCCGAACGCGCAGGCCGTACGTGTCGCCGCGGTGAGTGATCGAAATGGTGAGTGCAATTGGCGCCGGGTAGGGTTTCGCCGTGGCAGACCTCCTCGACCGGCTCATCGGCTCCCCCGGCCTGTACATCGGTAGTGGTGACGGCGTGGGGAGTGGCGAGTTCGTGGGCAGGTTCCGGGTCACCGTCCTGCCGTCGGGAACGGCCGTGGCCTTCGACTACGAGGCGTACGGCCTGAACGAGCTCCTCCAGCACTCCGAGCACACCATCCTGGCCCGGGACCACGAGGGCCGGCTGTCCATGTTCGGCGTCCACTGCGAGGCGCCGGTGCCGGCCACGCTCACCGAGCAGACCGGGGGGTTCTTCCGCGACCTCGAGCCGGTCGGGAGCTACCTGCTGGCCGTCCAGATGACCTTCGACGGTCACGATCTGTCCTACTCGTGGTGGTGGGCGGCCCAGGGCGAGGAGCTGGTGGAGCGGTCGAGGGCGGTCATGCGTCGGGTCGACCCCACCGGCGGGTGAGGTCGCCGGACGGCCTGGATCCCGGCACGCCCGGCCCGGGCCGGGCGTGGGCCCCGAGACGCCCCGAGCCCCCGGGGTCGGCCTAGGATGCATGGGAGCGCCACCGATCGCACGGAGGTGGCGCCCCGACCGTTCCGAGGAGGCATCGGTGACCGAGATCCTGCAGCTCCCGCCGGACAGGAAGTTCGACTCGCCCGACCAGGAGCGGCTCTACAGGAAACAGCGCCTGGCGGCGGCCTTCCGGCTGTTCTCCCGGTTCGGGTTCGACGAGGGAGTGGCCGGCCACATCACCGCCCGTGACCCGGAGCGGCTCGACCACTTCTGGGTCAACCCGTTCGCGGTCAACTTCGGCCACATCCGGGTCTCGGACCTGATCCTGGTCAATCACGACGGAGAGGTGGTAGAGGGCGACAAGCCGGTCAACACGGCGGCGTTCGTCATCCACTCCCAGATCCATGCCGCCCGTCCCGACGTGGTGGCGGCCGCCCACGCCCACTCGATCTACGGGAAGTCCTGGTCGGCCCTGGGCCGCACGCTCGAGCCGATCACCCAGGACGTGTGCGCCTTCTACGAGGACCATGCCGTGTTCGACGACTACACCGGCGTCGTGCTCGACCTCGAGGAGGGCAAGCGCATCGCCCACGCCCTCGCCGACAACAAGGCGGCCATCCTCCGCAACCACGGCCTGCTCACCGTGGGTCACTCGGTCGACGAGGCGGCCTGGTGGTTCATCACCATGGAGCGCTCGTGCCAGGCCCAGCTGTTGGCATCGTCAGCCGGTACGCCGGTGCTCATCGAGTCCGAGATGGCCCGGCTGACGGCGAGCCAGGTCGGTTCCCACCTGGCCGGCTGGTTCAGCTTCCAGCCGCTGTTCGACCGTATCGTCCGGGAGCAGCCCGACCTGCTCGACTGAGGGGCCCCGGGCCCGGCCCGGGTGGCCTCACCCGATCGTGGCGGGTCCGTCAGGGCCCCGCAGCGGGGTGATGACGACCACGGGGATCTCCCGCCGGGTGTGGCGCTGGTAGACGTCATAGCGCCCCGTGACCCCGGGGTGGAAGATCCGGGACATGCCCCGGTTGGACCGGTTGACGAGCGGCCACAGCTGGGCCCGTTCCTCGGGGTCGGCGACCCGGGCCGTGGCCGGCATGACCAACCGTCCGACCCGGACGGTGACCTCTGGATCGGCCTGGAGGTTGAGCAGCCACGCCGGCGGTCGATCGCTCCCCCCGTTGGAGGCCACCACGATGAGGTCACCCCGGTCACGGCAGTAGGTGAGGCCGTGGGTCCGGGGCAGCTTGGTCTTGCGGCCCGTGGTGGTCAAGAGCAGGGCCGGCACCCGGTTGCTGTGCTTGCCGAACCGACCGTCGGAGCGCTCGTAGATGTAGGCGTGGAACCGCAGGTAGGGGTCGACGAACCGGGTGGTGAAGATGCCGTCCACGCCGCACTCCCTCTCAGTGGCGGGCGTCGAAGGTGGGGACGAGCGTCCTGGCCGCCCTGGCCTCGTCGACCCGTCGCACCGGGGTGTGGTGGGGGAACTCGGCCATCCAGCCCTCGTCCTGGGTGTTGGCCTCGTAGGCGATGCGCTCCAACGACTCGGCCAGTGCCACCAGGGTCTGGGGGCTCTCGGTCTCGGTCGGCTCGATCATGAGCGCCTCGTCCACGATGAGGGGGAAGTAGACGGTCGGAGCGTGGAAGCCCTCCTCGAGCAGCCGCTTGGCGACGTCGAGGGCGCGGATGCCGTGGGCCTGCTTGATGGTGCGGACCGACAGGACGACCTCGTGCATGCACGGGCGGTCGAACGGCACGTCATAGGTGCCGGTCAACCGTTGTCGGAGCCAGTTGGCGTTCAAGACGGCCGTCTCGGCGATCTGACGGAGCCCGTCTCCCCCGTTGGCCAGGATGTAGGCCAGGGCCCTCGCCAGCACCAACGAGTTGCCGTGCCAGGTGTGCACCCGGCCGATCGACCGAGGTGGCGTCACCCATTCGTAGACCGGGGCGCGGTCGTCCGACTCGATCCGCACCGGTCGGGGGCCGGGGAGGAAGGGCACCAGGCGCTCGGACACCGCCACCGGACCCGCCCCCGGTCCTCCCCCGCCGTGGGGGGTGGCGAAGGTCTTGTGCAGGTTCATGTGGACGATGTCGAACCCCATGTCGCCGGGGCGCACGACACCGAGGATGGCGTTGAGATTGGCCCCGTCGTAGTAGAGCAGCCCACCCACCTCGTGCACGGCGGCGGCGATGGCGGCGATGTCCACCTCGAACAGCCCGAGGGTGTTCGGATTGGTCAACATGATGCCGGCCACGTCCTCGTCGAGGACGGTGGCGAGGGCATCCATGTCCACGCACCCCCGCTCGTCACTCGGGACGGTCACCACCTCGTAGCCGCCCAGGGTCACCGACGCCGGGTTGGTCCCGTGCGCCGAGTCAGGGATCACCACCTTGTGCCGGACCGACCCCTGGGCCTGGTGCCAGGCCCTCATGAGCAGGAGCCCGGTGAGCTCCCCCGCCGCACCGGCGGCGGGCTGCAGCGTGGCCGCCGCCATGCCCGTGACCTCGCAGAGGACCTCTTCCAGCTCGACCAGCAGTGCCAGCCACCCCTGGGACAGGGATGCGGGTGCGCCCGGGTGGACCCCGGCCAGCCCGGGGAGCCCGGCCACGGTGTCGCAGAGTTTGGGGTTGTACTTCATGGTGCACGAGCCGAGGGGGTAGGCCCCGAGGTCGACGGAGAACTGGCGATGGGACAGGCGGGTGAAGTGGGCGACGAGGTCGCGCTCGGAGACTTCGGCGACGGGGACGGGCTGGCTTCTCCGATGGCCCTCGGGCACCAACTCGTCCACGCTCAACTCGGGCACGCCGGTGGTCCGGAACGACCAGGACCGGCGCCCGGGATGGGAGAGCTCGAACAAGGTGGGCTCGGTGTCCCTCCCGAGGAGGGGGGCGCTGGTGGCCTTGCCTCCCGGTGCGCCTCCGGCCGCCGGGGCCACCGGGGCCACCGGGGCCGTGGCGGCCGGGTCGTCGGCCGGGGTCGGGGTCGGGGCCATCACGCCACCGCCTTTCCGAGTGCGGTGACGTAGGCGTCGATCTCGTCCCGGGTGCGCCGCTCCGTGACGGCCACCAGGAGGCCGTGTTCACCGTCGTCGAATTCGTCGCCCAGCGGGATGCCGGCCAGGAAGCCGGCATCGGCCATGCGCTCGACGACCACCGACGCGGGGACGGGCACCCCGATGGCGAACTCCCGTAGGACGGGGGCCCCGACGAAGGGGGTCACCCCGTCGAGCGAAAGGAGGGCGTCCCGGGTGTACCGGGTGGCCTGGGCGCACCGTCGCGCCATCTCCACCAGGCCGGACGTCCCCAGCCAGCCGAGCTGGATGGCGGCGGTGACGGCCATCAGCGTCTGGTTGGTGCACACGTTGGACGTGGCCTTCTCCCGCCTGATGTCCTGTTCCCTGGCCCGCAGGGTGGTGACGTAGGACCGGCGGCCGTCGACGTCGACCGTCTCCCCCACCAGGCGCCCGGGCAACCGCCGCACGTGTGCCGAGGAGCAGGCGAACAGTCCGAGGTAGGGGCCGCCGAACCCCAGGGCGGTGCCGAACACCTGGCCCTCACCCACCATGACGTCGGCGCCCCACTCCCCTGCCGACCGGAGCAGCCCCGCCGCCACCGGGTCGGCCCCGACCACCATGAGGGCGCCGGTGCGGTCGCACAGGGCCCGGACGGCGCCCAGGTCCTCGATGCACCCGAGGTAGTTCGGGTAGCCGACCAGGACCACGCCGGGCGGCTCCTCGTCCGCTCCGCCGTCGGGCCACGCCGTCACCCCGTCGCGGAGGGGGACGGTCCGGATCCGGTGGCCGGTGCCGGCCGCGCAGGTGGTGAGCATCTGGCGCCAGTGGGGATGGATGCCGGCCGACACCCAGACCGTCGACCGGCCCGACGCCGCCACGCCGAGGTTGACGGCTTCGACGGCGGCGCTGCCGCCGTCGTAGAGCGAGGCGTTGGAGACAGGCAGCCCGGACAGCCGGGCGATCATGGTCTGGAACTCGAACACGGCCTGGAGCACCCCTTGGGCCACCTCGGGCTGGTACGGGGTGTAGGAGGTGACGAACTCGGAACGACCGCCGAGCGCCCTGGTCACCGAAGGGATCTCGTGGTCGTAGGCGCCGCCGCCGGCGAAGCACACCAGGCGGTCGGCCCGGGCCCGGTTGCGGTCGGCGAGCCCCTCCATGTGGGCGAGCACGTCCGGCTCACCGGCACCGGCGGCCAGCTCCAGGCCCCGCTGGAGGCGGAGCGCCTCGGGCACCACGTCGAACAGGTCATCGACGGAGTCCAGCCCGAGGAAGGCGAGCATCGTCGCCACCTCCTCGTCGGTGTGCGGGATATAGGTGCCCACGGGCCGCTCCTCGGTTCAGGGTTCAGGGTCAGTACTTCTGGAGCGGCGCGACGGGCGCGCAGCCACAGGGTGAGTCCGGGTTCATCCGTCGGTCGCCCACTGGCCGGCCCGGACGAAGGGGGTGTCGGCCCCGGCGGCCGGTATGGTACGCCCCCGTTGCTCGAGGGACAGGGCCCCTCCGGCCGCGAGGTCGACTCCGGCCTCGACGTAGGCCAGCGCGATCCCGTGCTCCAGCATGGGCGAGAAGTTCCCGCTGGTCACCACACCGGCCCGCTGCTCCCCCACCGACAGTACGGCGCCCTCCCGCGGGGGCTGGCGACCGGTGGTGGCCAGGCCGACCAGTCGCCGCCGGATCCCCGTTCTCCGTTCCTCGGACAGCGCCTCGCGACCGCGGAACCGGGGTTTGTCCCAGCCCACCACCCAGCCCAGCCCGGCCTGCAGTGGTGTGATCCCGGGCCCCAGCTCGTGACCGTGCAGGGGAAGGGCCGCCTCCAGCCGGAGGGTGTCACGGGCCCCGAGTCCGGCGGGCGCCGCCCCCGCCGCCAGCAATTCGGCCCACAGGTCAGGCGCCGTCCCGGCCGGGACCGCGCACTCGACCCCGTCCTCGCCGGTGTAGCCGGTGCCGGCCACCACGCACTCGACACCTCTCCACGTGAACGGGGCCACGCCGAACCGGGGCACGGCGGCGGCGTCGGGAGCGATGGCCGCCAGCCGGGCCCGGGCGTGGGGACCCTGCACGGCGATGATGCACCGCGACTCGGTGGTGTCCACTCCCCCGATGGCCTCGACCACCCGGTCCGTGTTGGACGCATTGGGCATCACGTCGAAGACCCCTTCGGCCAGCCACCACACGATGATGTCGTCGACCACGGAGCCGTCGGCGTCGTCGAGGAGGTGGGTGTATTGGGCGCGCCCCGGGGAGATCTTCCTGAGATCGTTCGACAGGGCCGCCTGCAAGAGGTCGAAGGCGTCGCCACCCTCCACCCGGACCGTGCCCAGATGGCTGACGTCGAAGACCACCGCGTCCTGTCGGCAGGCCCGGTGCTCGGCGATGGTGCCGCCGGGGTAGGAGAGCGGCATCTCCCATCCTCCGAACCCGACGAGTTTGGCCCCGAGGTGCCGGTGCGATTCGATGAGCGCGGTGTGCCGGAGGGTGTCACTCGGAGCAGTGTCGACCCCACCGCTGCGTGTCGCCGGGGTGTCGCTCACATCGAGATGATAGCGGTGTGGTTGTGCAGGCGGTGCCGCTGACGGGTGCCGCTGATCAGGCCGAGCGGGCGATGCCCGGGTGCCAGGACGCGTCGCCGGCCAGTCCGTACTTGGCCAGGAGGTCCAAGGTGTCACGCTGGTACAACAAGGTGACGCGCACGTCGGGGTAGAGGGTCGCCACCCGCCGCACCTTGCCGTTCTTCTTTGTCACCAGCCGCTGGTTGAGGGTGGTGAGCTCCACGAACAATCCGGGTTCGGGTAGCCAGAAGTCGGGTCGGAAGCCCGATACCGGGCGCCCCGATTCGTCCCACTCCAACGCGAATTCCACCGGCTCGTACTCCCACTGCACGCCGTAGAAGTCGAGGATCCGTGCGAACCGGTGCTCGGAATCGTGGGCGAAGTGGCGGGTCATGACGCCGGGGTCGGCCGGATGCTCGGATCGCCGGAGCTCAACGCTCCACGACCTCGGCCACCTCCGGTGCGGTCGCACCGTCCACATAGCCGGCCGCCGGATGCCGGTTGGGCGGGGTGGCGGGTGCTTCGTTCCCGATCTCCACGATGGCGGCGTCGAGCTCGGAGACGACGCCGGACAGCGGGAGGATGTTGAAGACCCCCTGGCCACCGGCGAGCAGGTCGACGATCTCGCCTTCGGAATGGGCCAGCACCGAGCGGGTCCCGGCCAGGACCAGTTGGGCCGACGCCAGGTCGGCCCCGAGGTCACCCCGGAGGCATTCGACCGCTTGGCGGGCCTGCTGCAGTTTGAGGCCGGCATCGAGCAGTCGCTTGATGACCTTGAGCTCGAGGACGTCGCCGTAGGAGTAGCGCCGCTGGCTCCCGCTGCCGGTGGCGTCGGTGATCGACGGCCTGAGCAGACCGGTCCGCGCCCAGTAGTCGAGCTGGCGGTACGTGATGCCCACCAGGGAGCACACCTCGGCGCCGCGGAACCCGCCGTCCGAACGCGCGGAACCTCCGGATCGGCCTCCACCGGACATGTCGACTCTGCTGTCGGCCACTGTCAACATCCTCCACCTCGATCAGAGGTTCACCGTGAACCGAAACCTCACGGTCAGCCTGCGCATACACCGTATCACACCGCCGTAATTACGAGTGTGTGACCACAACTCCACGAGCGCCAGCCGGGCGGAGTGGGCCGTGCGGCCGGTCGCGGGAGCGGGCGGCCCCGGCCACCGTGATTTGGTCCGGTGGCCGTGTCGGGCAATGATCGGTCCATGACCATCGTCAAGATCAACGCCATCACCGTTCGGGCGGGCTCGGGAGACGAGTTGGCCAGGCGGTTCGCGGCGCGGGCCGGGGCCGTGGACGATGCCGAGGGCTTCGAGGGGTTCGAGCTGATGCGGCCGACCGACGACCGCGGTGTCTGGCTGGTGCTCACCCGTTGGAGGGACGAGGAGTCGTTCGATGCGTGGGTCAGCTCGCCGGCGTTCGCCCACGGGCACCGGGGCGCCGGCGGGAGCACGACCGATGACGCCGCCGGGAGCACGACCGATGACGAAGGTGCTCCGACCGAACCCCCGCCGGTGGGGGCGCACAGCGAGCTGTGGTCGTACGACATCGTCGACCTTCCTCCCCGGCCGTGACCGACCCGGGTCACGATGCACCGGCACCGGTCCCGATCCACCGTCGCTCCCTCGAGTACGAGGCTTTCGAGGAGGGTGACGGGCTCGCCATCGTCGGCCGGCTGGTGGATTCGCGTCCCTGGGCCGAGGACGGCCGCAGTGTGGCCACCGTGCACGACATGGAGCTCCGGGTGTCGGTCGATCTCGGGGACCTGAGGATCGTGGCGGCCCAGGCGATCATGCACACCTTCCCCCACACCGAATGCCCCGGCATCGTCGAGGCGTTCGCCGGACTGGTCGGGCTGAGCGTGGCCCGGGGGTACACGCGCGAGGTCCAGTCCGCGGTTCGGTGGTCCCCGGGGATGTACCCACCTCGAACAGCTGGCCCGGTCGCTCGGCCCCGTGGTGGTCCAGTCGGTGACGTCGCGTCGGGCACTGGCGGTCAGCCGCGGCGAGGCGGAGGACCTCATCACTGGCACGGGCAGTCCGTGGGCCCGGGACAGCTGTCACATCTGGGCCGAGGGCGGGGTGGCCGATCAGAAGCTGGCGGCCGGATGGCGGCCCGGCGTGGGCGCCTATCCGTCGCACCCGCTCGAGTGGTTCCAGTCGACCGACCCGTCATGAGGGGAAGCCGGGGCCGGGTCCACCTCGCGTCGGGACCGGCTCGACGGCTCCCGGTGGTGGTGCTGGTGGCCGTCACGGGCCTGGCCGCCGGCTGCACCTCGTCGGGAACGGCCATCACCGAGCCCTTCGTCACCTCCCCGCCGAAGTTGGAGCACGGGCCCAGCTACGAGGTCAAGGCCATGGCGGTCAACGGTCTCGGCACGGTGCTGGTCGACGGCCGGGGGATCACCCTCTACCTGTTCGAGACCGACCGTCGTGGATCGCCCTCGAGGTGCTACGACATCTGCGCCATCCAGTGGCCGCCGGCGACGCTCCCCCATGGGGTCACCGCACCCGTTGCCGGCCCCGGGATCGTGGCCGGGCTGCTCGGCACCGCACCCCGGACGGACGGCACCACCCAGATCACCTATCACGGTTGGCCGCTGTACTACTGGCCCCCCGACAAGGCACCGGGCAAGGCCACCGGGCAGGCACTCACCAACGCCGGAGGCCGGTGGTACGTGGTCGATCCGGCCGGCAACGCGGTCGGGGCGCCGTGATGGCGAGCGGTCATAGCCGGCCCGTGCGCACCGCCCCGGTCGGCACCGACGCCGATGCCGGTTCACGCTGGTCGGTGAACTCGACGGGGTCGATCCTCTCCATCAACTCGACGGGCTCGGTCCTGTCCATCGGCTCCATCGGCTCGGTCCTGTCCATCGGCTCCATCGGCTCGGCGGCCTCGGTGGCGTCGGTGGGGAGCTTCGTCAGCGTGGCGTCGGTCCTGTCATGCGCCTCGGTCGTCTCCATCATGTCGTACCGGACGAGACTGGGAGTGATGGTGGCCGGGCGGCGTCGGTAGGGATCAGCCGGACGGTCCCCCGAGCCAGCCGCGCTTTCGGAACAGGTACAGCAACGCCGCCGCCGCCACGATCTCGAGGCCGATGCCGAAGGTGTAGAACGGCCACCGGCCGGTGATATGGGCGACGAGGAACGAGAAGTTCTGACCGAAGAAGCCGGTGAGGAAGGACAGGGGAAGGAAGACCGTGGCGATGATGGTCAGCTGCTTCATCACGACGTTGAGCCGGTTGGACACCGTGGAGAGATGGGTGTCCATCACACCGCTCAGCAGGTCGCGGTAACCGTCGACCAGATCGCTGATCCGGATGAGATGGTCGTAGACGTCCCGCATGTAGCGCTGGCTCTCGGTGGTCAACCCGGGGAGCTCGGTCACCCCCGACGAGATGCTGGCGAACATGTCCCGCTGGGGGGTAATCACCTTGCGGACGGTGATGAGGGACCGCTTCATGGCGAATAGTGTGCCGAGCTGCGCGTCCGTCGGCTTGACCAGGATGGCGTCCTCGAGCTCGTCGATCTGCGAGTCGAACTGGTCCAGCATCGGGAAGAAGGAGTCCACCAGCTGGTCGATGACGAGGTAGACCAGGGCGATATTCGGCGCGTGGACTGCCGACGGCCTCTGGTGGGCGACCCGGGAGCGGACTTCGTCCAGGGCCGCGCACGGGCCCCGGTGGACGGTGATCACGAACGTGTCGGCCACGATGAAGTGGACCTCTTCGGTGCCGGACCGGTCGCTAGAGGCACCGTGGACGACCAGGTACATGAAGTCGTCGTAGTCCTCTGCTTTGGGACGCTGTCCGAAGTGCTGCATGTCGTCCACGGCCAGGTGGTGGATCTTCAGCACGCTCAAGAGGACGTCGTGGGCCTCGGTGTCCACCCCGTCGAGATCGAGCCAGAAGAACGACTTCTTCGCCAGGTGTTCCTCGATGTGCGCCCGGGTGGCCTTGGCGTTGGCACCCTCACAGGTAACGATTCCGTCCATGGTCCGATTCTGCCTCCTGTCGCCGACGCCCACGGGTATGGGGGCGGGGGTGGTCGGGCCGTCGGTGCCGGGTCCGCCGCCCTCAGCCGCTCCGAGGTGCGCCCGGGCGGTGGTCGCTCATCCGATCTTGTCCAGGGCCGAGCGGTACCGGTGGCCGTTGGCGACGTACTCCGCCGCGGCCAGCCGGATCATCTCCCGGTTGGACCGGCCCGGGCGCACCTCGGCCGGCACCCCGACGGCCAGTGCTCCCGGCGGCACCTCCATCCGATTGGGAACGACGGCGTTGGCGCCGACGGTGGCACCGGTCCCGACCACGGCGTGATGGAGCACGACCGAGCCCGATCCGGCCAGGGACTCGTCTTCGAGCGTGCACCCCTCGAGATGGGCCAGGTGCCCGATCACGCACCCGTCGCCCACGACGGTCGGGAACCCGGGACCGGCATGGATGACCGTGCCGTCCTGCACCGAGGTGCGGGCGCCGATCCGGATCGAGCCGTAGTCGCCCCTGAGCACCGCCCCCGGCCACACGGTGGACTCGGGCCCGATGCTGACGTCACCGATGATGACCGCCTCGGGGTGGACGTACGCCTGCGGGTCGATGGTCGGGACGAGGTCTCCGAGTCGGTAGATGGCCATCCGCCGACCTTAGGGTACGGCCTGGCCCAGAGGGTGCGGCCTGGCCGTGCGGCCTGGCCGGGCGGCCACGCGTGTGACAGTTGGATGACGATCGTTCGGAGTATCGTTTGACCGGCGTCGCTCTCGGTAGTGCCGCACCGGGTGGGCCGACTTGGAGGAAACACGTGGGAACGCCCACCGTCGTGCATGGAGCAGCGAGGGGTCGACGGCACCGGCAACCCCTCGCTCCGGCCATCGGTCGTTGGGCTGCGGTCGGTGTGGTCGGCTCGGTGGGAATGGTGGTGCTGGGCGCCCGCATCGGCTCGGTGGTCCGTTCCCCCAATCCGACCTGGTGGTTCTCCCTGCCGAGCGGCGGCTCCCCGTTCGTGTCGATCGGGTTCTATGTGTCCATGGCCCTGTTGGTCGGGGCATGGCTGGGCGTCGGCCGCCAGGCGCTGGCCGGGCGCCTCACCGGCGGCTGGGCGTGGGCGCTCCTCGGGCTGTGGGGCGCACCGCTCTTCGTCGGCCCGCCACTGTTCAGCCGGGACATCTACAGCTACATCGCCCAGGGGCTCATCGCCCACCACGGCCTCGACCCCTACTCGGTCGGACCGTCCGTCCTCGGCCACGGCCCGTTGCTGTCGTCGGTGGCCACCGTATGGCGGCACACCGCATCCCCCTACGGCCCCTCCTTCGTCGCCGCCACCAAGGGACTGGCCGCCGTTTCGGGCGGATCGATGATCGTCCGGGTGCTCGTCTTCCGGGCCCTCGAACTGGTCGGTGTGGCATTGATCATGGTCTTCCTCCCCCGGCTGGCCCGACACCTCGGCACCGATGCCGGTGCGGCGCTCTGGCTCGGTGCGCTGAGCCCGCTCGCCCTGTTCAGCTTCGTGTCCTCCGGCCACAACGACGCGCTCATGGTCGGACTGCTGGTGGCCGGCGTGACGCTTGCCGTCGAGGGTCGGCTCATGGTCGGGCTGGCCGTGTGCGCGCTGGCCGCCACGGTGAAGCTTCCGGCTGCGGTGGCCATCGTGTTCCTGGTGGCGGACCACCTGCGTGGTGGGCGGGTCCTCGAGCGTTGGAAGGAGGTGGTCTGGCCGGTCGTGGCGGCGGTCGTCGTGTTCGTCGGCGTGACCATCGCGTCCGGGTACGGGTTCTCGTGGCTCGGGCCCAGCGCGCTGCACGTGCCGACCGAACTCCGCATCCTGTCCACGCCGGCCGTCTCCGTCGGCGCCTTCGGGTACCACCTGCTCCACCTGGTCGGCGTTCCGTTGAGCCAGTCCGGTACCGTCACGGTGGTCCAGACGGCGTTCGGTGTCGCGGTCGTGGCCGCCTGCGTGTGGCTGGTGCTCACCGTCCACCGGCACGAGGTGGTGCGGTCCTTGGGTCTGGCGCTCCTCTTGATCGTCGTGGGGAGCCCGACACTATGGCCCTGGTACCTCCTGTGGGGACTGGTGCTGCTGGCGGCGACCACGGCCCAGCGCTCGAAGGTGCTGGCCCTGGTGGCTGCCCTGGCCATGCTCTGTGTGGGCTCCGGCGGGACCCCCGAGATCAGCGGGCTGTGGTACGTGGTCGTGACGCTGGCGCTGGCGGGCACCGTCGTGTGGCTGGTGCGGGACGGACGTTGGCGGACCGTGGTGACCGGCCATGTCGGCTGATCCCCCGTCCACCGTCGACGGGCCGGCCGACGAGTTGACGCCGACCCCGGTGCTGGCGACCATCACCCACCCGGATGCCGCTCCCCGCCCCCCGTCGCTCGATCTCGAGGCGCCCTCCGATGCCGGCCTCCGGCCCGAGGCCGCCGGCGACCCGGTCGGGCCGGACCACCGCCGGGTGGCACCGTGGCTGGTCCGGCCGTTCGTCATCTACGTCGCCTCCCGGGCGGTGACCTTCGCCACCCTGGCCGTGTGCGGGTTCGTCACCCATCGCTCCATCCCCAGGGAAGTCAGCCGGTGGGACGGCCTGTGGTTCCTCAAGGCGGCCGCCCACGGCTGGCCCAGCCAGCTTCCGCACCACCATGGGCACGTGGCGGGCAACACGGTGGCCTTCTTCCCGCTGTTCCCGCTCACGATCCGCTGGATGTCCCAGCTGACCGGGCTCCCGCTGCTGGCGTCGGGCATGATCATCAGCGAGGTCACCGGACTCACCGCCATGATCGGTGTCTGGATGCTGGTGCGCCACTACGCCGACCAGGGTGGCGCCGACCGCGCCACGCTGCTGGTGGCCGTGTTCCCGGGCACCTTCGTCCTGAGCCTGGTGTACTCGGAGGGCTGGGCCGTGACCTTCCTGGCGTTCGGCATCCTCGCCCTGATGCAACGGCGGTGGCTGCTGGCCGGGGTCCTCGGCATGCTGGCCACGGCCACCACGCCGGTGGCACTGGCCTTCGAGGTCAGCTGCCTGTGGTGCGCCTTCCGAGCCATCCACTCGGAACGGAACTGGCGTTCGCTGCTGGCCCCGGTCATCGCGCCGGTGGGGTTCGTCGGCTACCAGCTCTGGCTGTGGTGGCACACCGGGAACCCGGCGGCGTGGCGGGTCACCGAACGGGGCGGCTGGAGCAGCTACCCCTCCCTCGTCTACCCGGTCCACATCATCGTCGGCTTCGTGCGGGACCCGATCGCCGTGACCGAGACCGGTGACATCTTGTTCGTGGGCACGGTCCTGACGGTGATCGCCGCCGTCATCGCCATCCGTTCACGCATGCCGATGCCGGCGCTCCTCTACGGACTGGCGGCGGCCGCCCTGGGCCTGGTGTCGGCGCCGATCGGGCTTCGGCCCCGGTTCATCTTCCTCGCCTTCCCGTTGATCATCGCGGTGGGGACGCGCCTGCGGGGGCGGGCGTACGCCGCCGTGGTGTCGGTGTCGGTCGTCGTGCTGGTGGTGGCCATGACCTACAGCGTGACCTCGTTCAGGGTGTTCCCCTGACCGCCGTCCGACCGCTGTCCGGGAGGGCACTCAACCCGACGTCGATGGGGGTGCCACCGTTGCCGGACGCCCCCGCCGCAGGGGGCCCGGAGCCGGCCGTACCGGCCGAGACGGTGCCCGGCGACGGAGGGGGCCGGTATGCCGACCACCTCGCCGAGCGGTGCGGGTGGAGCCTGGTCTGGCTGGCCGTACTCATCGGGGGACTCGACTTGTGGGGGTCCTGGACGGCATGGGCGCCGGCGGGGGTGGTCGCTCCACTGGTGGTCCTGGGCGGTGTCGGCGGCATCGCCGCCACGTGGGTCGTCACCAGCCCCCGGTCGCCGCGGCTGCAGGTGGCAGCGCTGGTCGGTGCGATGGTGTCCGTCCTGGGCAACCAGGGCACCGGCACCCACCTCCGGCAGTTCTACACCACGGACTCGGCGGCCTTCACCCAGGCCGCAGCCCGTCTCCTGCAGCACGGCATCAATCCGTACACGACCTCCCTGGCCTCGGCGGACCGACTGTTGCAGACGCCGCCGGACTTCTGGACCTACACGGTGGCCGGAGGCCACGTGACCCAGGTGTCCTACCCGGCCGGCTCGTTCCTCCTGGAGATGCCGGTACTGGCCCTGGGGTTTCGTCACATGATCGTCGACTGGACCGACCTGGTGGCCTGGATGGCCACCGGCGTGCTCCTGTTCGTGCTGGTCCCATCGGCCCTTCGCTGGTTCAGCGTGCTGTTGTTCTCGTTCCCGGTCTTCGCCGCCATCTTCGGGTCGGGTGGCACGGACGCCGCCTTCCTGCCCTTCCTGGTCTTGGCGGTGTGGCGGTGGGACCGGTTCGGCACCGGTCGCGCCGCCGGCCTCGCCCGATGGGTGGGACCGGTGGCCCTCGGGTTGGCCTGCTCGATCAAGCAGACGCCCTGGTTCTGCGTCCCGTTCCTCGCCGTCGGGGTGTTCCTCGAGGCCCGGGCCTCCGGGCGCCGACCGGTGCCTGTGGTGGCCGGCTACCTCGCCGTCGTGGTGGGGGTGTTCGCCGTCGTCAACCTGCCGTTCATCGTCTGGCAGCCGTCGGCGTGGTTGAAGGGCACGCTCCTTCCACTCACCCATCCGCTGGTGGCCGACGGACAGGGGCTGATCACGTTGACCCTCCACGGGATCGCCCGGGGGGCCTCGTTCCCCCTGCTGGGCCTGGCCGGCCTGTTGGTGCTGGTGGCGCTGCTGGCTGGCCTGGTGGTCTGGTATCCGGTGATGAAGCGGATCTGGATGCTGCTGCTCCCGTTGGCCTTCTTCGTCGCCCCCCGGAGCCTGTCCAGCTATCTGCTCGACCTCTTTCCGGCCGCCATCGTGGCCGCCTCCACCGTGGCCGCCGTCACCGCCCCCACCCCGGCGGGTCGGGCGGGTGGCGAGGTGGGCACGGGGACCGGTCGGGCCGCCGGCCGCTCCGTGCTCCATCCCTGGGGACTGGTGGCGGCGGTGCCGGCCCTGGCGGCGGTGATCGTCGCCGTCCTGGCGTTCGGGGCGCCACCGCTCGACATGGCCGTCCGGTCCGTGGCGGCGTCTGACAAGGCGACCTCCCTCGATGCCGTCACGCTCACCGTGCACAACACCACCGGCACTGCCGTCACCCCCCACTTCATGGTGGCCGTGGGCAGCCAGCACCCCGACGGGTTCTGGTATCCGGCCGACCGCCGACGTCTTGTGCTCGGCCCCCATGCCACCGAGACGGTGACCATCACCCCGACCGGCTACACCAGCGCGCCGGCCCACGGGACCCACTGGCTGGTCGAGGCCTACACCGCCACGCCGGAGGCCCTCAGCACCACCCCCCTGCTCTTTTGGACCCGCGGGAAGCCACCGTCCCAGACCCCGTGAGCGCTGGTCATGGTGACACCCCCTCCGCCCGATCGTAGGATGGGGACTCTCCCGGCTGTTGCCGGGTCGCCGCCAGGAGGCACACATGAGCGAGTTCGGTGAGTCCGACCATCCGGTATTCGACGCCGACAACCACTACTACGAGGCGGTTGACGCCTTCACCCGGCATCTCGACCCGACGCTGGGGCCGAGGGTCCTCCAGTGGTGCGAGATCGGCGGGCGCCGGTATCCGGTCATCGGCGGACAGGTGAATCGGGCCGTCACCAATCCGACCTTCGACCCGGTGGCCCTGCCCGGCGCCATGTACGACTACTTCCGGGGCAACCCCGACAACCGCAATCCGATGGAGTTCCTGTCCCGGCGCGAGCCCATCCGGGCCGCCTACCGCGAGCCGGCGGCCCGTCTGGCCGCGCTCGACGACCAGGGGCTCTCGGGCTGTCTGTTGTTCCCGACCCTGGGCATGATCTACGAGGAACCGCTGTCGCACGACCCCGAAGCCGTCTGCCTGCTGTTCGCTGCGTTCAACCGCTGGATGCTCGAGGACTGGGGCTTCGATGTGGAGGGTCGCATCTTCGCCGCCCCCTATATCACCCTGGCCGATCCCGGGTGGGCCGCCGACGAGCTGGCCTGGGCCCTCGACAAGGGTGCCCGCACGGTGGTCATGCGGCCGGCGCCGCCGGTCACCGCCCTCGGGCGGAAGAATCCCTTCGATCCGATGTTCGACTCCTTCTGGGGACTGGCCAACGAGGCCGGGATCGCCGTGGTAGTCCATGCCGCCGACAGCGGGATCTCCTCGAACGGGTACGCCGTGGACGGGTTCGCCGCCACCTTCTCGGGAGGGTGGAAGCCGTCGATCCGGTCCTTCGCCATCGAGCAGGCCATCCGCGACTACCTCCTCACCGTCATCTTCGAAAACCAGTTCGAGCGATTCCCCAACCTCCGCATCGCCTCGGTGGAGAACGGCGCCGAGTACCTCCCCGAGGTCATCAAGAAGATCCGCTCGACCGCCAACAAGATGCCCGGCTACTGGAAGAACGATCCCGTCGAGACGTTGAGGCGGCACGTGTGGATCAACCCGTTCTGGGAGGACGACGTCGAGCAGGTGGCCGAGTGCATGGGCACCGACCGTGTGCTCTTCGGATCGGACTGGCCGCACATCGAGGCGCTGCCCAACCCCTTGGACTACGTAGTCGAACTCAAGAACTTCGACGCCGTCGACCGGCGCCTGATCCTCAATGACAACGTGCGGGAGCTGATCACCCTCTGTCCGACCTGAGGATGTTCGACCCATCCGGACGGTGGGCGGCCACGTAACGCGCGGGGGTGATCACTCGTCGTGGTCACGGAGATACCGGTGGTCACGTCCGCCACCGTCGGTCCCCCGGGTCCCCGGTCGACCGGTGATGGCCCGGTGACCAGCCCTATTGCTCCCCGCCACCAAAATGGCACCTGAACGCCCGGGGCCGCATTTCCTCGAGACCCGGGCCGGACCGCCCTCCCGGACCATGTTTCCGATTACACATCGGAGAAACAGGCCGGTACAGTGCGGCCCCTGGAAGGCGGAGGCCTGCCAGCGCTACACCCGTTGCCCGCACGGTTCCACCGTTGCTGTGGGCGGACGAAAGCTACTGGCCAAACAGGAGACCACGACGTAACCACCGTCAGCACCCGGACGTAAACACCCGCTAGCACACCCGGCTTTAGAAGCCAGGCCGTACCACCCTTCCCGGTGCTCGGCTGGGGCGTTGAATGCACAGACGTGGGGTCCACCCAACCAAAAGAGAGTCAGTCCGCCTCCTCGAGAGGTCAGCTGGCCGACCGAGGAAAGGTCACCCACCATGGCATCCAGCCGTTCTTTTCGTCGTACCCGTCTTCGTTCGCAGCACCGTCGGACCGTCACCGCCATCGACGGCTCCACCACCACCTCCCCGATCCGCCACCGCGTCAAACCGGCCCGGTGTGCTGGGGCGACCGGTATCGCCGCAATGGCGGCCGCCGTGCTCGCCCTTCCGCTCGGGCCCGGCATGAGTGCGGTGGCCTCGGCATCGGTGCCGACCGGTGACGGCGTGGTCCTCAATGCCCCCATTGTCGGTGCGGCCGAGCTCCCGAGTGCAGGCGGCTACTGGGAGGTGGGCGCCGACGGCGGAATCTTTGCCTTCGGTGCCGCCCACTTCTACGGCTCCACCGGCTCGCTCCATCTGAACAAGCCGATCGTCGGCATCGAGTCCACCCCGGATGGCCGGGGCTACTGGGAGGTGGCCAGCGACGGAGGGGTGTTCGCCTTCGGCGATGCCGTCTTTCACGGATCCAACGGGTCGAATCCTCTCAACGACCCCATCATCGGCGTGGACTCCACCCCGGACGGCCGGGGGTACTGGACCGTCGCCTCCGACGGCGGGGTGTTCACTTTCGGCGATGCCCGGTTCTTCGGATCGGCCGTGGGAATGTCACCGGACAGCCCGATCGTGGGCATGGCGTCGACCCCTGACGGTCAGGGCTACTGGGAGGCGGCGTCGAACGGGGCCGTCTTCGCGTTCGGGGACGCCCGCTATGCCGGGGGCGCGCCCGCCGGCCGACCGATCGTGGGGGTCGCCGCCGGCGCGACGGGATACCGGTTGGCGACAGCGGACGGTGGCGTCCTCGACTTCGGAGGTGCCGAGTTCCATGGGTCGACCGCCGGGATCCCACTCGACAAGCCGGTCATCGGTCTGTCGTCGACCAAGTCGGGCTACGTGACCGTGGCCTCCGACGGGGGCATCTTCACCTTCGGGGCGGCGGGATTCTTCGGCTCGCTGGGTGGCAGCACGGTCGGGGGCGTGTCCACGCAACCGCAGGGGACGGTCCTCGACGGGATCACCAGCCTCCAGCGTGCCGCCTGGACCAGGGTGAACATGTGCGAGGAAGGCGGGGCATGGAATGTGGAGGGATCGGTCTACAGCGGCGGCCTCGGATTCAGCCGGGCCAACTGGGACGAGTTCAACACTTTCGGTTACCCCTCCGACGCCGCCGCCGCGACGCCTGACGAGCAGATCAGGGTGGCGGTGGCCTTCGCCGTCCGTTACTGGGGCAACCCCGACGCCGCCCCGGACCAGAACGGCTGCAGCGGGGGGTACTGAGGTCGGGCCGGTTGGTCTGGAGGCCTGCCCCGGAGATCTGGTCCGGAGGTCTGCCCCGGCAATTGCTCTGGAAACAACATGAGGTCGGTATGCCGGTTCGCACGTCCGGGGGGGGGTCCACGGGGCTTCCGGCGACTGACGCCTGGCCCGAACCGGCGTGGCGGACGAAATGGCAGACGCGACCGAATCGGCCCGAGCGGCCTCCAACCTCGACCCGATCGCCGGTAGCGTGAAGTCCTTGACAACGAACGCGAGGGATGACCGTCAGCGGTGGGAAGGGGCGCCCCTGTCGGGCGGCCACCGGTCCGCGCCATCGAGCGCCGCATTCGACCATGGCTGATCCGACCGTTCGCAGGCCGATCGTGGCCACCGGAGACCGCACGGCCAGGATGATGCCGTTGGCATGGGTGGCCGGCGTCGTGTCGACCGGGCTGGCCGTGTCGGGAGCGGTGGCACTGGCGACCCGCCGGCAGCTCGACATCTCGGTCTATCTGATGGGGGCACACCACCTCCTCGACGGCCGACTGTACGATGCCGCCCTCCCCCAAGCCCCTCATCTCCCGTTCACCTATCCGCCGTTCGCGGCGCTCGTCTTCACGCCGCTGATCCTCCTCCCGATGCGGGGGGCCCAGGTGCTCTGGAGCCTGGTCAACGTCGCCGCGCTGTTCGCACTCCTGTGGCTCTCTGTCCGTGCCGTACTCCCGTCGCTCGAACGGTCCCGTTCCGTGGCGCTGGCCCTGGTCCTGATGGCACCCGCCTTCTGGATCGAACCGGTCCACCTGACGTTCTCCTTCGGCCAGGTCAACATCGTCCTGGCCGCGCTGGTCCTCGTCGATCTCACCGCCCACGTGCACGTCGGCGGGAGGACGTTGCCCCGTGGGGTCCTGGTCGGTGTGGTGGCGGCCGTCAAACTGGTCCCGTTGGTGTTCGTTCCCTATCTGTTCCTCACCCGCCAGACACGGGCGGCGTGGATGGCCCTCGGGACCTTCGGGGTGTGCTCGGTCGTCTCGGCCGGACTGGACCCCCGGGTGTCCTGGGCCTACTGGACCAAGTACGCCACGGACGCAAAACGGGTCGGAGGGGTCTTCTACATCAGTAATCAGAGCCTCCGCGCGGTGGCGGACCGACTGGACCACCGAGTGGTGTCCACCGGGTTGGTGACCGTGGCGAGCGCGCTGGTGCTGGTGGCCGGCGTCCTGCTGGCCGCTTGGGCCTACCGGGCCTCGTCTGGCTTCTTGGGCATCGTGGTCTGTGCCACGACCGGACTGCTGGCATCTCCCATCACCTGGGCCCACCATCTGGTCTGGGTGGTGCCGGCGCTGATCTGGCTGGTGTGGGCGCCGGACCGTCCGGCGTTCGGTCGCCTATGGGCGGCCGCCGCAGCGGCCCTGTTCTGGTGGGCACCGATCTGGACCGTTCCGAACGGCTCCAATCGGGAGCTGGACGAGCACGGATGGCAGCTGCTGCGCGGCAACTCCTACTTCTTGGCCATGGTGGTGTTCATGGCAGGCATCGGCGTGATGCTCACCATGAGGCGTCGGAACCCGCGGGAGGAGTCCGACACCTCCCTGGCGTCAAGGGCGGAGGGGGCCCGTCCGGCGCCCCTGACGTCCTCGATCGAGCCGGGTCAGGCCTGACGCCGGGGCGGTGCGTGCACCGAGGGCCTGTCGGTGTGAAGATCGGGGTATGCGGACCGGGCTTCACGTCCTGGGCATCGGAGCCGGCGCCGACCCTGCCGTCATCGAGGCCGTCGCACGTTCGGCTGAGTCCGCCGGATTCTCGACGCTGTGGTCGGGCGAGCACATCGTCATGGTCGACCGTGCCGACTCGCCGTATCCGTACTCGGACGACAAGCGGATCGCCGTCCCGTCGGACGCCGACTGGCTCGATCCCCTCCTTGCCCTGTCCTTTGCCTCGGCGTTCACCACCAGGATCCGCCTTGCCACCGGCATCCTCCTCCTGCCCGAGCACAATCCGGTCCTGGTCGCCAAGCAGACCGCCAGTCTGGACGTCCTGTCGAGGGGCCGCTTCCTCCTCGGTATCGGGATCGGCTGGTCGGCCGCGGAGTTCGAAGCCCTCGGGCTGCCCTTCGCAGGGCGGGCGCGACGGACTCGGGAGTGCGTGGAGGTCCTGCGCGCCCTGTGGCGGGACGACGTCTCGTCCTACGAGGGCGAGTTCTTCGGGTTCAGCGACGTTCGGAGCTATCCCAAGCCGGTGAGAGGCCGTCAGATCCCGATCGCCATGGGCGGAAACAGCGACGCCGCACTACGGCGCGTGGCCGACTACGCGGACGGGTGGTACGGGTTCAACCTGGCCATGGACGAGATCCCGGAGCGAACCGGCACCCTGCGTTCGTACTGCAGCGAGATCGGCCGGAATCCCGACACCGTGGAGATCACCGTCTCGCTGCGGGACGGCGGACCAGAAGACGTCGAAGCCCTGACCCGTCACGGGGTGAGCGAGCTGGCCGTGGTGGAATCGCCCCCCGAGGACCCGGCGTCGGTCGAGGAATGGATCGCCGGTCTCGCCGCCCGGTGGGGAGTGACCGTTCGACGTGTTGGCCGGTGAGGTGCGGTCGCACGGTTCGCCACTGTTCCGTTCGTCAGAAGTCGTCGAGCGATCGGGGGGTGCGCAGGATCATCACCGAGGCCGCCACCAGTAGGGCCGCCCCTACCACCGACAGCACGAAATGCCACCAACTCCAGCTGAACTGCCGCGCCACCTCGACCGAGGTCGACGATGCGCAGTTCGGATATTTCGCGCAGTTGGTGGCGCCCGGCATCTGTTCGACGACCGTGCCGGTGAAACGCGTGATCGTCCACAGGGCGAACATCACCCAAAGGCCCACCACGACGACGATTCGCAACGGTTGATTACGAATTCCCACGGCAGCATAATGACAGACCCGGGAATGCCATGGCACCCGCGACCGCTGTCCGTGGTCCCACCCGGCTGGCGCCCCGTTCTGCCTGGTGGTGGCCGTGTGCCCCGGAATCGCCTTCTTTTGACCAGGGACGATGCCCTCAAGTTCCGTGGGCTCCACGCCGATGGGAAATTGTCCGCTTGGCGGGGTGAGTCTGCCCACCTTTGGAATCTGACTGATCGCGAGACACAAAGATGTCGAGAAGCCGATGACGATGACCGCGTACACGAGCGGCGACCTGTTCATTGCCAGCCGGGGCAGATTGGCGCGGAGCCTCGGCCGGACGAAGACGGCGTCCGGGCCTTCGAAACGACGAGATCCCGGCTCGAGGCGATATCAACTGGATATGGAACAGCGGCGCGAGGAGCGCGAAGCGCTCATTCGGTTCACCATCGCCAACCGCTCGCTGGAGACCCACTTCCAACCCATCGTCGACCTGCAGAACGGCGGGGCGGTCGGGACGGAGGCATTGGCCCGATTCGACCTGCCGCCGTTTCGTTCCCCCGACATCTGGTTCGCCGAGGCGGCATCCGTCGGCCTCGGGGTGGAGTTGGAGCTGATCGCCCTCGACATGGCGCTCGAGCAGCTGCACCGGCTGCCCTCTGGTCTCTACCTGTCGTTGAACGCCTCCGTCGAGACGATCATGTCCGAGCAGTTCCGATCGGCGTTGTCGGATGTCCCCGCCGAGCGGCTCGTCCTGGAGCTGACGGAGCACACCGAGGTCGATGACTACCAGGTGTTCGAGCGGGGAATCAGCGAGATGCGATCCAAAGGGGTGCGACTGGCGGTCGACGATGCCGGAGCCGGCTTCGCCAGCTTCCGTCACATCCTCAATCTCCAACCCGACGTCATCAAGCTCGACATCGGGCTCACGCGGGGTATCGACAGGGATCCTGCCCGGCGTGCGCTCGGCCGGGCCCTCCTCTCCTTCGGCATGGACGCCTACAACGCCTCCATCGTGGCGGAGGGAATCGAGACCAAGGACGAGTTCAACACCCTTCGGGCCCTGGGGTTCTCCTGTGGGCAAGGCTTCTATCTGGGTCGACCGGGACGGCTGCCGATGCATCGTCCCGCATCCGCATCCGCATCCGCATCCGCATCCGCATCCGCACCCGCACCCGCCGCCGGTCCCCGGGCCCAACGGTCCGGTCCCATTCCGGTGCCTGGCGGCTGAGCCACTCCCCCGGTGCCGGACCATAGGGCGTACCGTGGGGGATGGCCATCGCTCGGACCGAGGGGCTCAGCGGCCTGACGTCCACTGAGAAGCACGACCGGGTCACGTCGGGGTGACGGACAAGGTGGGCCCGATGGCCGAGCGAGACGCGTGGGACCCTGCGCAGTACAACCGCTTCGCGGGTGAGCGGGAACAGCCCTTCTGGGACCTGGCCCATCTCCTGGTCCCGGTGGATGTCCCGCATGTCGCCGACCTCGGTTGTGGCGACGGTCGGTTGACGGCGGCACTGCACGCGTTCCTCGGCGCCGCCGACACCTGTGGAGTGGACCGCTCGCCGGCGATGATCTCCGAGTCGGGTGCACACTCCTCGGACCACGTGAGGTTCGAACTCGGTGACATCGGGACCTGGAGCGCCCCGGACACGTATGACGTCGTCTTCGCCAACGCATCGCTCCAGTGGGTCCCCGATCATGCCGGCGTGCTCCGGCGGTGGGCGGGATCGCTGCGGGCCGGCGGTCAGTTGGCGGTACAGGTGCCGGCGAACGCCGACCATCCGGCCCACCAGTTGGCAGCCGCGTTGGCCGAGGAACTTCTCGACGACCCCCCTCGTGACCCGGTGGCACAGAACGTCCTCACACCGGTTGGCTACGCAACGCTCCTCGACGAGCTGGGATTCGACCGCCAGCAGGTCCGGCTCCAGGTCTATGCGCACCACCTCCCGTCGACATCCGATGTCGTCGAATGGGTCAAGGGGACCACGCTGACTCGGTTCAAGGACGCCTTCGGCATTGCCGGGTGGAACGATTTCGTCGAGCAGTACCGTCGCCGTCTGTTGGGCGAGCTGGGCGAGCGATCGCCCTTCTTCTATCCGTTCAAACGCATTCTCCTGTGGGGTGCCCTGGCCGGAGGTCAGCCCCGGAGCCGCTCGTAGGCCCACGGCGGCCCCTCGTCACGCCCCTCGGGACTTCCGGGGAGTGACGGTCGACCCACCAAAGCATCATCACTTTTGATGCGACGTGATGCGACAATGGTGCATCATCCACTACGCGGAGGATGACGTCGAACGAGGGAGCCTGATCATGCGATACCCGCTCCGGTTTTCGATGGTGATCGCTATGGGGGTGTCGGTCGTACTCGGTGTCTCCATTGCCCCCTCGGTTTCCGCAGCAGCCTCCCCGGGTGCAGCCCCGATCACGACGTGCAGCGCTGTGGTGGCGACGTTGAACTCGCTGACGGCGAGGTTGAAGGGGTGCACCGAGGCGACCACCGGGGGTTCCGGAGTACTGAGCGGTACGAGCAACGCCGACAGGATCGTCTGGAAGAACGGGGGGACCACGATCTTTCTGCCGAGGTCGGGTGGCGGCATGAGGCAAGGCTCCTGTCCGGCGAGATCCTTCGAGCTACGGTTCCGCGGCCGGGTGATCGAGAGTGACGGGCCGGCCATCGTCGTCAAGGGAGCGGTGATGGCTGACCTGTGTGTCGCCGGTGTCCGTCGGGGAAAGGTGAGCCTGCTGTCCGGTACGGTGTGGAGATTCTGAGGCCAGATCGTCAGTGAGACGAGTCCAGGGCGGACAGGATGGTGCGTTCCACCTCGTCCCGCAGCGCTCCCCGATCGTCGAGGGTCAGACCGGCCGGATCGATCGGTTCCAGTAGTTCGACGACAATCCGCCCGGGCCTCGCGGCCAGGAACCCCCGCGGTGGGAGCACCTCCGCCGAACCATGGATGGCCACGGGGACGATCGGGGTGGCGGTCCGGATGGCCAGCGCGAAGGCGCCGGTCTTGAAGGGAAGCCGCTCCCCTCTCGGGGCGATCCCACCCTCGGCGAAGATGGCGACGTCATGGTCACGGTCGGGGTTGGCCATCAGGGCGTCCAGCTGCCGGTGGGCCTCGGCCGAGTCATGACGGTCGATGGGGATGGTGTGCAACGCTCGCATCGCCGAGGACAGCAGCGGAATCCGGAACAGGTCGGACGCGGCCATGAATCGGATGTCGGGTCGGGCCGTCAGCATGGCTGGAATGTCGACCGGGCTCGAGTGATTGGCCACGTAGATGGCCGGGCGGGACACCGGGCCCGGAGCGAAGGACCGAACCTCGAACGCGATCCCACATGATCGTGCCACCACTCCGATGCACCGGCGGGCGACCGGCTGACCGGCACCGGGTCGGATCCGCTCGACGCACGCGATCAGGGGAAGGATCACACACACGGCCACGGCGATCACGATGCGGTTCACCTGGGTGCGGACACGGGTGAACGCCATGCCCGGCACCCTAACCGCCGTGGGTGCCGCCACTCATACCGGGGGGCGGGCCGCTCCGGTCGATCAGCCCGACGCGGCCACCGGATCGGGACTGGCCGTACCGGGCTGGCTCGCATGGTCCACTGCTTCGTGGTCGTTGATCACGATCGAGTCGGCGACCTTGTCGTGCAGACATTGGCGTCGCTCGTCCCACAGGCACCACAGTGGATCGAGCAGTCCGAGCCAACCGAGGCATCCCGCCAGCCAGAAGATAGCGGCCCTCCCGAAGGCCCTCCCCCACCCGAGCGTTCCTCCGTGGACCCGTACAGGTCGGATGCGCAGCCACGCCATCCCGAGTGTCCGACCGTACTTTGCCACTGAAACCGTCTCGTAGGCCACGCCCACCAGACCGATGGCGACGGCACAGGCCAAGACGGTCACGTAGATCCAGACGAAGCCGGGTGTCGGCACCGATGCGTTGGGGTCATTGGATCTCAGATCGGGAAAGATCGGCCCGAAGTGGGGTGCGGCGATCAGAAGGGTGATCGTCAGCACCACGGCGAACAGGGCGGATAGCAGCAGGATGTCGAGGAGGCGGGCACCGAGGCGGCGTCCCGGATTGGTGAGCGCTCCGGGACCGTCGGCCGGCCGGCCGAGGTCGGCGCCCTTCCACGGCGGGGGTCCCCATGAGGCGCCGTATCCGTACTGGGGGGCGGCCGGCGGAACCCGGTACCCGGTCCACGCCACCCCGTCCCAGTACCGGAGTCCTCCACTCCCGTCAGGGTCGGAATACCAATTGGCGGGAGCGCTCTGGGCGGTCAACGGTCACCTCCCCGGAAGGACCGGGGGCTCCCGTCAGCCACGGAGGGGTGAGCTGGTGCCATTGGCGAGCGCCAGCTCGTGGCTGGCCGGACCGGACGAGCGGACCACCGAGAGCCCGGCACCGGCCTCTTCCGCAGGCAGAAACGCCGCACCTGCCAGCACCAGGACCGCCCCCGAGCACCGCGCCGCTGACCGAATCGACATGCACCCTCCAGTGGGGACTTGGCAGGCACTGCGTTGCCGGTGCGTACAGCGGCACCCCACAGGCCCCTCACCGTCAGCCTATCCCGACGCAATCCTAAAATGAGGGTCCCCGTGGCATCAGATCGGAGGCAACGTCCGGTGAGCATTCCGGTCATCCATCGTGGGCGTACAGTTGATCGTGCGATCGATGCGGACGGCCCGGCCGAACCTGAGGGCCGTCGTTTCGTTGTTCGTCACCGTCGTGGTGATCGCAGTCCTGGCGACCAGTGTGCGGGCCTACGCCGTGGAGTCGTTCGTCGTGCCCTCGGGGTCGATGCTGCCGACGCTTCAGATCGGGGACCGGATCGCCGTCGACAAGCTCTCGTCGACGGTCCACCGGGGCGACATCGTGGTGTTCCGCCGCGCTCCGGGCGACCACGACCCGGAGTACCCGGTCCTGGTCAAGCGGGTCGTCGGGCTTCCTGGGGAGACCATCTCCCAACGTGGTCCGATCATCCTCATCGACGGGAGACCGCTGTCCGAGCCGTGGTTGCCCAGACCCTCCGGACTCTGTGCCCGCCCGTCGATCCCTGTTCCGACCACGACGATCCCGTCCGGTCAGTATTTCGTGATGGGAGACTGTCGGGGCGATTCGGAGGACAGCCGCTTTTGGGGCACGGTTCCCGCCCAGAACATCATCGGGAAGGTGTCGGCAGTCCTCTGGCGCCACGGCCATCCCTGGATGCACTGGTTCTGATCCGGACCGTCATGCAACATTGGTCACGGCCCAGGGAACGCCTGGGCGAATGAACGGGCGAAGTCGGCATCCCCGGTGACGCGGAGCGGCTGACTGAGGGCTCGCCCGAGCAGGAGTGCGAGCAGGTCTCGGCTGCTTCCCTCCATCGTCGATCTGGCGGGCGTGGTCGAAGCGGCGGGGACCGTCTCGACGGTGTGGTGCCGGACGGTGACCAGCGTGGTCGGGCCATCGGTAGCGATGAGCAGCCACGATCCATCGAGAGCGGCATCGTAGGACCGGTGGTTCACCCGGCGGCGGTTGAGCCAGCCCAGGCGGGTCGGGAGGGCGGTGTGGACGAAGAGGTCGCTCCAGTCGTCCAATCCGAGCCCGAGGTCGGATCCGTGCACCTCGACCTCTGTCAGCCTGAGTAGGGGAAGCATGGCCATCGTCACGGCTCCGAGGTCAGGATTGTCTTCCGGCTCGATGACCTCGAGGGCCCAGACGTCGTCATCCAGGTGCCTCCACCCGCGGTCCAGCTTTTCGCTGAGGAGGATCAAGGAGGCGACGACGTCATCCGGATGCTCGTCGGAACGGGGGACGAGGGTGTGGGGGCGCTGGACCTCGCGCCCCAACGGATAGTACGAGGTCGTCCGACCGGCCTGCACCGCCTCGGTCATGCGGGTCAACGCCTCGGCCCCGTAGCGAAGATGGCAGATGATGGTCAGCCGGCTCCATTCCGGCAACTCCGACGGTGACCGCAGGGCCAGATCATCGAGACGGCCCAGCGCCCCGAGGATCTGCGCCGTCCTGCTCGCCACCATCGAGACGAGCTGGCGGCAGTCGTCCGGCCCCGGCATCCCCCCAGTATCGCGGCACCGGCCGTTCCTGCGCGGTGGGTCAGGCAGGAGGGAGGGAGGTGGGCCCGGGTGCGGATTACGCTGCCGTCATGGCGACGCTGATCATCGTGCTCGCCGGCGTCGTCGTGGTGCTCATCGCCGGTCTCGTCCTCCTGGTGGTGTTCGTCTCCACCCGGCCGCGCACGAAGCCGGGTTTCCGACTGCCCGGGTTCAGCCGGTTCACCAGCGGTGATGCCGAGGACCGCACCCCGCCCTCCCACTAGTGCCGGTGTCCCTTCCCCGGCCGGTTGGCCGTCTCTTGCCATACGAACATACGTTCGCTACGGTCGCAGGATGCTCTACGAGGTCGACGTGACCATTGCCAAGGCGTTGGACGACCGGACGAGGCGGTTCCTGGCCGCCGTGCAGGGCTCCGCCAATCGGGTGGTGCGCTTCAGCGGGGACGGACGTTCGATCATCGTCACCGTGGAGGTGGCCGGAATGGGCCCTGAGGATGCGGTCAGGGGTGCGGCAGGAGAGGTCGCCCGGATCTTCCCGGCCAGCAACGACGAAAAGTATGGAGAACCACGCCGGCTCTGATGGGGATCGACCGCCTTGGTCGGGGACGACGTGCTTTGCGGTGGTCACGGGCCGATCGGGGGCTGCTCCGCCCGGTTCCCTCACTGCCCTCGGAAATCGTTGGCGAGCTGGCTGAGGTCGGGGACGCCCAGTCCGGTGGCCTCGTTGAAGACCGATCCGGGGGAGCCGGTGTAGAAGAGGTTGTCGTTCTGGGTACCGCTCTGCTGCAGCGGGCTGAACGGAGAGTGCGTCGACGTCGCGAACGCGTAGATCGAAGGGTTCCAGAAACCGACCCGGTGCCCGACGTACGACTCGATCACCGCTGTCGACCCGTTGAGTTGGGGGGCGACGAAGCTGGTGCCCCCCCATCCACCCTCGAGAGTAGGTTCACCGATCGGGGCTGCGGAGGGCTCGTAGAGGAGGTATCCGGTATAGGGATCGGCGTCGGTCGACACGTCCGGCAGGGCCCGGCCCGTGGTCCATCCGTGGGCCAGTGGCGGGGTGGGATCGAAGCTCCACGCCAGCGGCAGGAGGATTCCGTCGAGGTCAGCGTCGCCCGTCGGGGTCAGGTACGGAAGATCCTCGTGCGCGTTGGTGCCCGACACGCCCCGCTGATAGCTGGGTACCGTCTCGTCGTTGCTGAACCCTCCCCCACCACCGGCCACATCCGACTGGGCCACGAGGGACAGCGGCTGACCGTTGCGAGCGGCCAGGGCCGGCCAGAGATAGTCCCAGCCCCAGGCCCGTTGGGCCGGAACGGTGACGCTGGCTGAACCGCCCGGTCCGGTGAATTCGGCGCTCCACGGAAGCGTCGTGCCGCCCGCCGAAGTGACGAAGGAGCTGCTTCCCGGGTAGACGACGGAGAGATTCGTGGTGCCGACGTCCCTATTGGCCGAGTAGGCCCCCGAATCCCCGGCGGCGGCGAAGGCGGACTGGCCCTGCTCGGCCATCTCCAAGAACGCCTCGTCGAAGGCTGTCACATAGGCCGGTGTCTCCTCGCCTGCCGCCACCAGAACCTGGAGCAGTGTCTCGGACATCCCCCAGCTCACCGAGACACTGCCGGCAATGTTCTGGCTCGCCGCGGTGAAGAAGGCGTCGGCGAAACCGCTGTCGGAACCGGGGGTCTGGTAGACGACCACGTCGGCCCCCGGGGCCACCCCTCCGGACTGTTCGACATCGATATCCGTCTCACCCGATCCGCTGGCGTCACTCGGGGCCCCGGGCCCGCCATCGACGTTGTCGACCGTAACGGTGCGCGTGGTCGCCGGAAGTTTGGCCACGTGCTTCCAGAAGTACTGGGGTGCGCCCGGATCGAGTGCGGCCTCGGTGACGATCCCGACGGTCTGGCCGGCGCCGGTCGCGCCCCCGTCGACCAACGGCGTCAATCCGTACTCGGCCGCGAAATTGGCCGGGAGATTGCAGGCGGTCGGTACTCCGGTGAGCCGGGTACATCGATTGGCGCTCACTGCGGCGTGGCCCGAGCTCATGCGTTCGGCGTGGACTGCCTGACTGGTGAAGGGAACATAATTCGTGAGCCCGAGGACGGCCAGCACGTATCTGGCCAGCGGCACCGGCAGCCGGGGGGATTTCGCCGTTCCGTGCACTGTCTGGGCCGGAATGCCCTGGGTGCCTGGCCGTCCGGGTCGTGCGGGGACGTGGTACTGCAGCTGCTGGACGGCCAGCGCCCGGTCGAACTGGCCTGCGGTGCCGGACGCCGAGATGTCGAGCCCGTCGGCGTAGGACTGGGTCCCGATGCCGAATCCGGCGAGGTACACCTCGATGGCGTAGAGAGCGGCCGGGCTCTGACCGTAGGTCTGGGCGAACTGGCTGACGGACAGGTAGCTCCGCACGCCCTGCTCCACACTCGCCTTGAGCTGCGACAGATCCCGGGCCTTGAGGACGAACGAGACGGATTCTGGGAGATTCGGTGGGGTGGTCCCGAATGCCGCCGCCCCCGGCAACGCGGCGGCGCTGATCCCGGATGGGACGACCGCGGTGGCGCCGGTTCCCGCCGCCGTCGAGCGGTTGGTCGCGGCCGGGGGGGTCGAAGCGGTCGCACGCACTGATTTGGGGTGGTGCACCGGCTTCGTCCCGCGGCCCACGGCACTGGCCGGTGGAGCCAGGCATATCGTGACCGTCAGCACTCCGATCCCGAACCCCGCCGCGAGCCGCATCCCAACTGTCCAGCCAACCGGAAGTCTCCGCCGAAATCCCATCCGGTGATGGTGCAGCGTTCCGGGGGGAAATGCAAGCGTCTTCCCCGTCGGCCGCAGGGGTGCCGGATCGACTGCCGCTAGGCGACCGGATCCACGCAGTTGAACATCCAGCGGACGCCGAACCGATCGGCACACGTCCCCCAGTAGGCGCCCCATGGCATGTCCTGGAGCCCGAATTGGTCACTCCCGCCTTCGGACAGCTCCTTGAACAGGCGTTCGGTCTCCGCCCGGTCCTCGAGCTCCAGATTGATCGTCATGTTGTTTCCGATCCTCAGCTCATGGCCCTGGGACGCAAGCAGGTCGGTGGCCATCAACACGTGTCCGTCCAGGATCGGTAGCTCGACGTGCATCACCATCCGCTGCTCGTCAGCCGAGAGCGGGGCCATGCTCGGGTCCACCGGCATGTCGCCCAGCCGCGAGATGGGAGTGAGAAATTCGGTGCCGAAGACCGCCTTGTAGAAGACGAATGCCTCTTCGGTGTTACCCATGAAGTTCAGATAGGTGCTGACCCGGCTCATCATGCGTCCTTTCTGTTCAACAGCGCTCGGCGATGCAAACGTGTCGATTGATTCCGGCGACGAGTGTGTGGATATCGGCCATCCTAGGTACGACGGGATCGGCGCCAGGAAGTCATCGGTACCTGGTGCGTGCGCACCGGCTCAGTCGCGCCGGGACGAGCTCAGAGCCTCGAGTATGGCGATGGCCTGCTGCGCCTGGGCCTCGGGAACCAGAATGTGGTCGTGGTGGTAACCGGCGATCACATTGCAGGGGATCAGCTCGGCGGCCAGGGCCGTCGAGACGGCGGCGGTCAGTCCGACGGCATCAAGGGCAGAGTCCGCGTCGATCGTCAGCCACGCAGCCACGAACTCCGGATGGATGCCGAGCCGTTCGGCATCGGCGGTGTCGAGCACGAAGGTGGTTCCCTCGTCCTCGGCGACCGTCGCCGCGATCACCACGTCGTCCGGGACGATGACTCCGGTCACCATGCACCACGACCCCGCCCGTCGGTGCACGGACAGCTGAGCCAGGAGCTCGTCGATATCGCGAATGGGCACCAGGTCAGTATGGCGCCCGCGTCGCCCTGAAGTGGCAGCGGAGCGTCGGTGCTCGCACCGGTCTTCGCGCCGGTGTCGCGGACGGCTTCGACCCGTGTCAGTTGAGGGCGGTGGAGGCCGCCGCCGCCACCGCTCCGGCGAACGCCCGCCGCTCCGTGGGACTGAGGTGCTGCTCGACATCGGGGATGCAGAGATCATCGGTGATGGCCTCCGCTGCGATCTGCCGGTCGGCGATTCCGTCGCAGTCAGGGAACGGTTCGGGCCAGCCGAAGAACTTTGCCTGCCCCGGTCCGTCCTTTGTCAAGACCGCCTCGAGTGGGGAAAGTCGGGCCGCGGTGGTGCCAATCAGGTGGGCGGCGCCCCGCCATTCGCGGAGGACCTGGAAGAGCTGGGCCGCCCGGCCTTGGGTGTCCTCGGCCCGTACCTGTCCGCGCCAACCAGCGAAGAGCGTCAAACCGGCAACTTCGGCCCTGTCGACGAGGCGGTCCGCGAGCGTCACGAATGTGGCGAGGCCCTCGACCCCTCGCAGGTGGTCCCTCCCCCACGCTGCGGTGGCCTCCATCATGCGATCTGCCGCCCCTTGGGGGCCGGAGTCGGCGATTCCCTCGTGGTAGAGGCTGGTGACCACAGCGGGATTGAAGTACCCCATGGCCGCGGCGACCACATCGGCGTCCCTCGAGCCGAGCACACCTCCGCGACCGGCGAAGTAGAACGAGAACGGATTGGCCCAACCCCACTCGGCTGCCCGAGCAAAGGTTTCGGGGCTCAGGTAGATCGCCGTGCCCAGGTCATGGATCGGACCGGCCGTGACGCGCACCAACTCCGTTGCCGTCATGTCTTCCATGGGGGCATGGTACATCCGTGTCCCTTGCTGGACCGGTGGAGATGGCCATGACGGGCAGGGGCCAGACCGGCCCGGCCGGGGTGGATCGGTTGCCCGAACCGGCGTGAATCGGCTGCCCGAAGGAGCGATACTTGTGTGATGACGACGTTTATGGTGGAGGACGTTCGGCTTACTCGGGTGCCGTACTTCGATGTCGTACTCGATCCCGACGTGATCGGATTCACCGCACAGCAGGTCATCGAGGTCCCGTGGGCCCTCCCGGAGTGGGCAAGCCCCGACGGGGGCGTGAGGGTCGGCCAAGCGGTCTGGGTGGTCGAGTCTGGCAGTCAGACCGTCGTCGTCGATCCGTGCGGTGCCGCGGATGCGTTCCTCCGGTCCGGACCGGAGGCGGCGGTGCACGAGGAATCCGTGGTCCGGGCCATGGCTTCCGCCGGCTATCCGGTCGACCAGGTCGACTTCGTGTTCATGAGCCACCTCGACGGGATCGGAATGGTCGGTTCACTCGACGATTCGGGACGTTGGTCGCCACTGTTCTCAGTTGCCCGGATCCTGATCTCGTGTCCCGAGCTGGCTCATATCGGGGCCCATCCGGAGGTCGGGGGAAGCTCCGCATTCCGGGATCTGGTCGACCAGGGGGTGATCGATGGCATCGAGTGCCCACGGGAGGTCGTGCCCGGAGTCGTCATGGACCTGACGGGTGGGCACTCACCCGGTCATGCCGTTCTGAGGATCGGAGACGGGGCGGTGTTCATCGGACATCTCGCCATCCACCCCGTCCAGGTGCGCGGTGGAATCATGGCTGGTTTGCACGCAGACCCGGTCGTCGCCTTCGCTGCGCTGGAGCGCGAATTGGCATGGGCTGCCGAACGCGACGCGTTTGTCATCGGGCCACTGTGGCCGGGCCCCGGAGCGGGGTGGGTGGAGGGTCCTCCCTGGTCCCTCCTCCCAGCGTTTTCTCCGTCTGTCTGACGCCCGGAGGCGACCCAACGGATGGCATCGTGGCGCACGGGGACCAATGTGGTGCACTACCAACGATAAAAGCCGTGCCTCCCCGCCCCCTCGCCCCGGCCGACGGCGAAGCCGATGAGCCACAGGACCAGGAGGACTACGGCGACGATCCACAGGACGTGCAGGGCGAAACCGAGCCCGGCAAAGATGAGGACCAATAGAAGTGCAAGTAGGACAAGCATCACGCCCCTCTTTCTCTAGATGTACGTGTCGTCACGGCGAACGACGTTGCCGCGACCGTCATCCACGACGGTCCGGTGTCGACGGAACCCGGTTCCGAGCATTCCGATGATGGACAGAACGGCTCCGGCGATGCCGACGATCATCAAGATGACTCCGACCGTATGGACGTTGAATCCATGTTGATCTGGACTGACCGTCAACGCGAAATCGAGAACTGCACCGACGGTGAAGGCGATGATGCTCGCTACGAGGCCACCAACCATTTGATTGTCTCCCCTTGTTCGATGGTGCACAGGCATTACCCGAGCACAGACCCCCTCAAACCAAGAAGAGCGGTGGCCATCGACCGGGTGCCTTCGTGGTGAGGATGTGCCGATCAGCTCCTGAGTCGATATCGACGTTACGATGAGTCGGTGCCGCCTCCCTCGGCGTTGACGCGTCGGCAGTTCCTGGGTGCCACCGGCATCGCGGCCACCGCGCTCATCGCGGGCTGCACGACGTCACCGCGGCCTGAGCAGGCGACGAAGGGACGTGTCGTTGTTGTGGGGGCCGGGCTGTCCGGGTTGGCTGCAGCACTGGCGCTCCGTGCCGGAGGTTGGGAGGTGGTGGTGCTGGAGGGCCGCCGCCGGGTGGGCGGTCGGGTGCACACCTTGCATCTGCCGTTCAGCGCCGGACTGCATGTCGAGGCCGGTGGTGAGTCCATCGACACCAACCACCACCAGATTCAGGCGCTTGCTCGCCACTATCGGCTTCCATTGGCGCACCGCCCGGCAGACAAACTCGAGGATGCGGCGGTGTACCAGGGCGGGAACCGGAACGTCCTGCACGCCGCGGCAGCTGCGGACCCGGGGACATTGGTCGGCTATGCCGACTTCAGTGACGCTTTGATCCGATTGGCCGGAGACCTCGACCCTGACCACCCGGAACTGGCATCACGGGCGGAGCTCTGGGATGGGCAATCGCTTCAGGACTTTGCTGCCGTCCAGGACCTCGACGCCGGCGCCGAGCTCCTGGTGCAATCTGACTACCGCGGCAACTACAACGCCCAGTTCGACCAGGTATCGCTTCTCTTCGTGCTCCAACAGTCGGTCGTCGACGAAGCCTTGTCCGAATCGGGCGTCGAGACCATGCGGATCGCGGCAGGGAACAGTGCCCTGCCCGAGGCGATGGCCGACGATCTGGGTACGGCAGTGCGGCTCGACTCACCAGTCACGAAGGTCGAACAGCACCCCTGGGGGGTGCGGGTGCACGCGGCGACGTCGCCGGGACACCCGTCCATGGTGGAAGCGGCGCATCTCGTGTTGGCGGTGCCCCCGCCGGCGCTCCGGGCGGTCTCGTTCGACCCTCCGCTGGCACCCGAGGTGGCGGCAATGATCGACCAACTCGATCTGGGCCATGCGCTGAAGGTGTCGACCCAGTACGACCGACGGTTCTGGTTGCCCGAGAGCCTGTCGGGATTCACCATCACCGACCTACCCTTCGGTGTGGGCTGGGACGCCACCGACTCCATGCCAGGTGGAGCCGAACGGCCCGGTGTGCTCACCCAGTTCGTGACGGGGGATGCCGCCAGATTGGGCGCTGCTCTGGACAGCGGAGCTCGCATCGCCTCTTTTCAACAGCAGCTCGACGTCGTCTATCCCGAAGGCAGAAAGAGTAGGAGCGACATCGCCACCACCATCGCCTGGGCCGACGAGCCCTACACCGGGGGTGGGTACGCGGTGTACGCACCGGGGCAGCTGACACGGTTCTGGCCGCTGCTCAGACAGGCGCACGGTGCCATCCGGTTCGCCGGTGAGCACACCGAGACCCTGGCTGGCTACATGGAGAGCGCGGTGCGCTCAGGCCATCGGGTGGCCGCGGCCATCGGGTCGGCACCTCGCTGAGCATGGCTCCGGCATCGACGCTGGACAAGATCGCCTTTCGGACCTGGCAGCAGCCTCTGTGGGACCGCACTGACAAGAGCGGCGTGAGACGGCAATCGGCGGTATCTGATCCGGCGGTATCCGATGCGGCAGCGTTCGCGACGGGTCGTGCGGCGATACTGCCCTCCTTGCCGAACCTCGTCGGGTCGCGTACGGTGGCACGGGTTCGGGGGAACCACAGCGCTTCGGGTGCAGGGCCGGTCATGCACGGTCATCAGACAGGCGCCTGTCGACTGAGTTGGGAGAAGGAGCGCCACGCCAGAGATGCCCGCTCTTGAACGCCGAAAGAGATGCAGCTCTCCGAGGTGGCGACGGTCCTTCGCCGCAGCCCCAGTCCTCATGTCGTTGGCCCTCGCCGTATCTGGGTGTTCAGGGTCGACAGCCGCCCCAACGTCCTCTGTGACGCACGGTGACACGGCGCCGACCGTCTCCCATCTGGGCCCGACGAGCTTTACCGTCCCGGGTCCGTTCGCCGCCGGCGAGGCCACGTTTTCCCTCACGGCGGACGGACCGCTCGTCGAGGTCTGGTATCCGGCGAGTCGGGCTTCGGTGCACGGGCGATCCCAGGCCACGTACAACGTCGCCGCCTGGTTGCCGGCCGCACTGCGGTCATTCATCCCGGCCCACTTCACCGGGGCAACCTACAAAACCGGCGCGTACCGAGGGGTGCCGGTCGTTGCCGGGCGATTCCCACTGGTGGTGTTCAGCCACGGCTATTCCGGATTCAGGGACCAATCCACGTTCCTGACGGCGTGGCTGGCTTCGTGGGGTTTCGTGGTGGCGGCCGCCGATATGCCGGACAACGACCTCACGGCCGTGCTGAGCGGAGCACAGAGTCAAGGCATCACCGCCGACATCGCGGAGCAGCAGCAGGTAATTACCCTCATGGCCAGCGAGAATGCACGACAGTCCAGCCCGTTGCACGGCCACATCGACATGAACCGGGTGGCCGCAATCGGCCACTCGCTCGGTGGAGCGGTCTCCGAAGGGCTGGCCGCAGCCGACCCGCGGGTGACGACGTACATCGGAATGGCCGGAGCAACCGTCGGTTCCTTCGGCCAGACCGCTTCAGGTCCCACGAGCGTCGTTCCGGACAAGCCGGGCATGCTGATGGTGGGCACGGCCGACCAGGTGGTCAACCCGACCGGTATCAGCGGGGCGTTCGCGGCCATGAAGGCGCCGAAGCGTCTCGTGACACTCCGCAACTTCGGTCATCTCGTGTTCGCCGACATCTGCGAGATCGGAGCTGGCCAAGGCGGTCTTCTGGCCATCGCCAACGAGGTCCACGTCACGGTCCCACCGAGCCTCAAGAAGCTGGCCACGGACGGCTGCAGCGCTCCGGACACCCCGGTCTCGCGGGGGTGGCCCGTGATCAGACAGGCGGTCACCGCTCAGATCCGCCACGCCTTCGGGATCGATCCTTCGCTTGCCGGTCTCACCGGGCTGAAGGCCGCCTTCCCAACGACGGTCTCCCAGAACGTCTATGTCGCCGCATCATCGTGACCGCTGGCCCTTTGTCCTACCGGCAATCCGGACGGGGTGAAATGCAGGTGGGGTGGACCTCGGCGGTACGGCCCCGTCAGCTCGGAGCGTTACGCCCCAGGAGATGAAAGACACGGCTGAGCTGGCGATACGGGTCTCGTCGACCGGCTTCGAGTTCGACGGAGGCCATCGCCGCCAGTTGAGCTGAATCGCCGGGGTCCAACTCGGCACCGCTGAATTCGAGCCAGTCGACGAACAGCCAAACCCCGTACCAGCGCAGTGGCTCCACGCCTTGGCGGTGCATGAGGGCACTGAGTCCCTCCACGGTGTCGGCTCGGCCCTGCACTCCGAGCACCCCGACTTCGCTCGTGGCGTCAAACGAGGCCAGGGCGTCGTCCCACCGCCGTTCCAAGGCCGGGCGCACCGCCATCGCCTTGGCGTTGGCCGTCATGATCGAGACCACACCACCGGATTCGGTGCACCGGCACAGCTGATTGACCAACGGCTCCGGCTCCTCGAGGTATCCCAGTACGCCATGGCACAAGACAGCGGCGAAGCGCCGGCCACTCACCGCGTCGATAGCGTTCTCTCCGTCGGCCCGCAGGAGCGTCACCCGACGCTGGGTCTCAGCAGGGAGGCGCTCGAGCCGCTGTCGAGCTTTGTCCAGCATCGTCGGGGACGAATCAAGGAGCGTCACTTCGTAACCGGCCTGGGCCAAAGGAAACGATTGATTCCCAGCTCCGCCGCCGACATCGAGCACAGAGACCGGAGGTGCCGGCAGATGCTCGAGGAGCTGCCGGTGCATCACATACGTGCGGACGTACCCCTTTACCGAGGCGTATGCCCCGTCGACGAATTGGTCAGCCAATCCGGCCCAGATGTCGTCGTCCATGGCGCCAAGCTATTCGCCCCGCATCGTTCGATCACATCAGCCAAGGCACCAATCGATGGAAGGGGGCCGGCTGATCCCCGAGGCCAGCGTGGTCAGGCAGGGTCCGTGGATCAAACCGGCTCCTCCTGCGACTCTGTCGTCGCCACCTCGAAGGCACTGCGGCAAGGTTCCCGATCGTGAGTACTCGTGCAATCGCGGCATCCAGACGCCGGAGCGACACCGCCCCCAAACCATGCTGGGTTTGGGAACGCCCGGCCGGAGTAGATTGGCCCCTGATGGCGACCGTGCCTGTCGGATCCGATCCCACCTCACCCAGGTCCAAATTGACTGGGGGGCAGAGGTGGACGATCGTCGGGCTCCTGGTCCTCCAGGTCCCGTCGAGCCTGATCTTCTTTCCCCTGGCGGCAGTCTTTGCCATCACCGGCATCTTCGTCCCGATCGCCATGGTGCTCATGGGCATCGGAACGCTGCCCGTCTCGGTCGCCTTGAAGTGCAAGGACCGGTGGCGGGCCGGCGGAGCCCCCGAGGGACCGGCCATCTCCGGCGATCAGCAGCCGCAGGTGACGAGGTGAGATCCCAGGTCCGTTCGCATCGGAGGACCCTACGGAACTACCCATCGACGGTTGGGCGTCGGGGTCCGTCGTCGGTGACCCCACCGCCCCATCTGGTCCGCCGACTCGCCACGGCCGATCTCGGATGCGGCGAACGCAGATCCGGATGCGGGGCCGGGGTGGCGTGAAGCTCATCTACGCATGGCCGGCGTACGTCGTTTCTCGGTTGGAGTCGTTGTACATCTCCGACACGATGAGCCAGGCGCCATCAGGCTGGCGTTGGAGAACACGCAGAGAGTAGTTGTCGCGCACTTCGATCTCGCCCCCGCCGACCAGTCTCTGACCCTCGACCTGCAGATGAGCATTGACAAGGAGAACTTCGGGAGTCAGCACCCGGAAGCTCGTTTCAGGTGGAGCCTTCAGGGACCCGGCGCTGAAGTTATCGTCAGCGAACAGGCCTCGGAGATACTCGACAATCTCTCCTGCACCTTGCTTGACGCTCCCGAATGCGTTGACCCAGTCGGCGTCGGCGCTGTACACGTTCTCCAGTAGATCGGCATCGCGCTCCTGGAATCCGCTCAGAAGGGCCATGAGGGTGACGCCGATTGCGTCCTGATCGGCCTGCGGAAGGGATGAGAGCTCGTCCATGGTCCAGTCTCCATTCGATAGTGGCTGAGCAAGTCAAGACTCATTGTGAAGGACCACTTCGGCCAGGCGCAACTGATTCAACAGGTGCAAACTGATTCAAACGAACGCCCGCGGCTGCACTTCTTGTCGTTCGTGGCTGCGGTGAAGCGCTGAGCGGGGAGGCGTTGAAGGGGCACAGCGCGCAGTAGGGCTCTCACCGCCGGACGCATCGCCCCTTTCCGGTATCTCCGCTGTAGGGTCCGAACCGGGGATGAGAAGGGAGCCACCGTGCCTCAACACTCTGTAGGGATCGAGACCGGAGACGGGGTTTGCCCTGCCTCCCTCAGCCTTCCTGGTGGAAAAGGCCGTTGGCCTGGCGTAATCATGTTCCCCGATGCGGGCGGAATGCGCGACACCATGCGCCAGATGGGCGGGCGTCTGGCTGATCTGGGCTATGTGGTGCTCGTGCCTGACGTCTACTACCGCAACGGCCCCTACGAGCCCGCCGACATGCCTACCGCCTTCACCAACAAGGAGACGCTCGAGAATTTCATGGGCATGATGCGGGGTTACACGGTAGACCAGGTGGTGCAAGACGCCAGGGCCTTCGTCGACTACCTCAATGCCCTGCCTGAGAAAGAGGCCGGCGGCGTCGGCACCACTGGCTATTGCATGGGCGGTCGGCTCTCTCTCCTTGTCGCCGCGAAGCTGGGCGAGCGCATCGCGGCGGCAGCCTCCTTCCATGGTGGGAACCTCGCCGATGCCGACAACCCGGACAGCCCCCACCGGATGGCGGGTGGCATCAAGGGTGCCGTGTACGTGGCGGGGGCGATTGAGGATGAGTCCTTCCCCGACGAGCAGAAGGGACGGCTGGAAAGGTCGCTCACCGAGGCTGGGGTCGTCCACACCCTCGAGACATATCAGGCCCACCACGGCTTCGCCGTCCCCGACTTCCCGAGCTACGACGCGGCCGCGGCCGAGCGCCACTGGATGGCTACCGAGCAGTTCTTCGGATCCGTACTCGGCCAGTGACAGCCGAAGGTCCCACCGGCGCATTGCCGAGCCAGTCCATGAGCTCTCGGTGCCGACGGTGAGGCCAACGTGCGGGGCCTTCCCCGCCCCGACACGCCGGGAGCGGGTCACGGCCCTCACGGGGACCGCCCTCGTCCTGGGGCCGTTACCCATCGAAGCCGACCGCAAAGTGGTGGCGGTCAGGGTGGCGGATCACTGGCATACTGCGCCCATGGGCGACGAATTTCTGCGTTCAGGGGAGACGCGAGCGATGGTCAATCCCCCATCGAGGGCGTGTCCGGCAACCCTCGCCATGGTCGTCACCAGATTCATGGACTACCGGTCACTGTCGTCGCGACAAGGCGAGGCCCACCATCTGGCCGCGGCGCGTGGCGAGTGATGGAACCGATTCCGGCGCTCGACGTCAGCGAGGTTCGCTTCGACGAGACGATCGACGTCGTCGTCGTCGGTCTGGGCGCGGCGGGAGCTTCGGCGGTCGTGGGGGCGCGGCAGGCAGGAGCGGACGTACTGGCCGTCGAACGTAGCGGGGGTCAGGGAGGGACCTCGGCCCACTCCGGCGGCCTCATCTACCTTGGAGGCGGCACGTCCCTCCAGAGCGCCTGTGGCTTCCAGGACTCGCCGGCGAACATGGCGGCGTTCCTCCGGGCTGCACTTGGGCCCGGCGTCGACGAGGATCGGGTGGACGCCTATTGCGAGGGTTCGCCGGGCCACTTTGAGTGGTTGGTCTCGATCGGCGTGCCATTCCTGGCGTCATTCTGCGACGAGCCGAACCGCGAATCGGCGGATGATGCTGGGCTGCTCTTCAGCGGCGGTGAGGACACCTATCCCTTTGACGAGGTCGCGGTCCCGGTACCGCGCGGACACAAGCCGGAGCACGTCGACTCCGCCGGCGGCTTCCTCATGGAACGTCTCGGTGCCGCCGTTTCGACCAGCGGCGCCCGCGTGGTGACCGACGCCGGCGCCGAGGCGTTGGTCGTCGACAGCGGGGACGTCGTCGGCTTGCTGGTCGGGACCGACGACGGGCGCCGTGCCATCCGAGCCCGTGGCGGGGTGATCCTGGCCGCTGGCGGATTCATCCACAATGAGGCGATGGTCGCCGAGTACTGCCCTCTGGCCCACGTCCCGGACCCGGCGTGGCGGATCGGGACCCCGAACGACGACGGGCGTGGGATCCGCATCGGTGCAGGCGCCGGCGCCGCCACGACCAGGCTCGACTCCTTCGAGTGCGCGTTGCCCCTCGGGCCGCCACACCGTCTCGCACGGGGAATCCTCGTCGATGGCGACGGCGAGCGGTTCATCAACGAGGATGCCTACACCGGTCGCATCGGGTACCACGCCCTGCGCGATCACGACGGTTTCATCTACATGATCACTGATGACGTGATCCACGAGGCGAACCCCATCGGACTCCGGATCGGCTACGCCGCCGCCTCTCCGGAGGAATTGGCCGCCGACCTCGGGATTCCGCCGAAAAACCTGGCTCGCACGGTGCGCGAGTACAACCAGGCCGCGATCGGCGGGGACGACCCGGTATTCCACAAGCGGGCACCCTTCCTGCAGGCCATCGGCGTGGCGCCGGCGAGCGGCATCGGCGCAATCGACCTACGCGTCGATCACGGCGCGATCTACGCGACCTTTACGCTCGGCGGCCTCGTCACCGACCCCGACGGCGCTGCGCTCGACAGTGAGGGCCGCCGCATCTCGGGGCTCTACGCCATCGGCCGGACAGCCGCCAGTCTGGCGGCCCATCACTATGCCAGCGGCATCAGCCTCGGCGACGGCTCGTTCTTCGGTCGGCGTGCCGGCCGCCACGCCGCAATCGAAGCTCGAGCGGATCGCTCCAGGCTGCAATAGGCCTCTCCCCGGAGAACTCAGACAGGAGCCGCACGCTCAAGAGGAGTAGATGCCCTTCTCAGCGCCGGCCTCCGGCTGCGCCGGAGGGAGCGAGTGAGGGTCATCCGCAATGCTCACGACGTGCGCCACCCCGCTCGGCTCACCCTATACGGGGGCGGTCAGCCGGGGCCAGAGGGCCTCGCAAATGGCTCACCGGGGGCATTGCCGCGTTGTCTCATTGGGCACTTGTGCCGTTCCAATACGGGTCCAAAGCGGGACCCAGGCCAAATGAACTCGTGATGCATGGGGGTCGACTTGCTCACTCCGTGATCGACCCCTGCCCAGGCACATCGGGGATACGGTGAGCGCCGTGGATCTTCCAGAACTACTGGTCGTGGACGCCGGCAGATGGCGAAGATGGTTGAGCGCCCATCACGCCGATTCACCTGGTGTCTGGCTGGTACTGGCCAAGAAGGGAACGGCCGATCCGACAACCCTCTCGTACGACGAGGCGCTTGACGAGGCGATCTGCTTCGGCTGGATCGATGGTCAGTTGGGGCGCCGTGACACCGCCACGTTCCGACGACGTTTCACGCCTCGAAGAGCTCGCAGCCCGTGGTCTCAACGGAACGCGGCCATCGCTGAAAGGCTGATCGCCACCGGCCGAATGCATCGATCGGGCGAAGACGAGGTTCGCCAGGCGAAAGAGGACGGTCGATGGGAGGCCGCCTACGCCGGGCAGGCCAGCATCGACGTGCCGGAGGATCTTCTCGCTGCTCTGAGCGTCAATCCTCGAGCGAGGGCGATGTTCGAGATGCTCACCAGTGCGAATCGTTACGCCATCCTCTACAGGATCGCAAATGCCAAGAAAGCCGAAACCCGCTCCAGGCGCATCGAAAAGTTTGTCGAGATGTTGGCCCGTGGCGAGACCATCCACCCCCAGGCTCCATGATCACCCGAGTAGGAGAGTCGGTGGTCCCTGAATGCCCCCATCGCCGGTCGTGGGTCTGTCCTACTGGTCGATCTCGATCGTTACGGAGTCTCCATCCGACAGGGCGAACTCGTCTCGAAGGCGCACGGCGGCACCGATCTCAACAACCTTCCGATCATGGTGGCCGTTTCCGGCCTCGTTCTGATCGGTCCGAAGGATGAAAGCACGGACCCCCATGAAGATGCACGGAACGATGTTCATGCCCACTCGGCCGCCCAAGACGGCGGCCGGGAGCCGTAGGGGTGGAATTGCCGGAAGTCGGTACTCCTCGTCCAACACCACATTGAGGCTTCCTGGATAGAGCCGGACTCCCGTGCACTGCTCATACAGATCGGCGTACTTGATCATCCATCGGGCCAGATCACCAGTTCCGCTGGTCACCCGCCCGTTCAGAATCTTCACCTCCCGAGATTCGCAGACTGTTCGAGCACGGACAAGAACTGAGGACCAAGGTTGAAGTCAACGGTCGGGGGCGGGACGGTGGACATCCCTCCCTCCCTGTCCCCGATGGCCGGAAGCGGGGCAACTCCACCGGATCTGACTAGCGGATCCGATTCGTGGAGTGCCACCGCTCTGCCTCCAGCGGCTACTGCGAAACCGTCCGGTGGGAGGAGTTGAGCGTCCGAAGTCGGAATAGCCGCCACCTGACACCGACCTGGCGATTCCGGAACCAAGTTCCCCAGCCGACCGTGAAGTTGAGGGCACTGGGCCGACGAGGGAAACGGCGGTACTGGGCTACCGATCCGGCACGCCGCGAACCGGTCGGCTCGTAATCGTGGGAGTCCGTCGGCAGCTGATTGGCCAGCCTCTTTTCGACCTCGTTGCAGTGGTGCACTCGAAGCGAGAACGCATGAAGCTCGTCCAGTCCGAACCTGTTTGCGGTCTTTTTGGCGGCACGGCTCTCGAGGATCCTCACCGATTCCCGGTCTGCACCATTCCGAACATGACCCAGCGGCAGACGATCCTGTCGCCCGCACATGATCGACCAGGCACTCTGGTCGAGGTCACCAATCGGAAGTACCTGCACCGGCTCCGCAAACTCCGAGGACAGACCTGGCGCTGCGAGCGGTGGTGGCCAACTGCGTAAATTCTTGTGACACCGGCCGCAATCAGTTCGGTCGGCGATCACGTCCTTGCCCACCGGGTGGAGAGTCTGCGTCGTTACTCGCCGATGTCCGACCAGCGAGCACGTGAGCCGCTTCAACATTCAACCGACAATAGGCGGTTCAACCTCCAGTTGGGTGGGCGCCGGGTGCCCCAGACTCATCGTCGGTCGGCGTCATTCCCCACCGTCAACCGGCACATTCGGGACAGGCGATAGAGCCGCCACAGGCTTACGATGATGCCATGGATCAAGAGACTCGCTGGTACTTGATCGAAACCGTCATGAATGCCCGCTCCCGAAGGGATCACGACTCGTTCACACGACGGCATTTGCTGAGCCACTTCCAGGGGGTACTAGCCGGGCTCAGGTACAAGGGGGTGGTGACTCAGGGGGAGGAGGATGTCTGGTATCGCAAGATGATCAGCTCCCTCGGGTGGGAGCTCCCTCCCCCGCCCCCGGCCGGTACCACGCAGTTCGCACGACTTGATGGGGATGATGTCCCCTCAGGACCAGAATTGGATCTCACCGTTCCGGTAGTTCTGCGCTCGCTTTCTGGATCGAGCGCCTCCATCAGCGACTACTGCGGGTCGAGTTTCAGCGTTACGGGTGTGGACATTTGCGATTCGAGGACGGTGGTCGAATGGAGAGTGGCACCCGAGCCGGACGTTGCGTCCCTATTTCCAGAAGACTTCAGTGCGTTGGCTGCGGAGTTGGAGGGTATCGATGACTGGGCTGCGGAGGAGCTGCGCAAGAAGTCTCGGGAGGCATTCATTCGAGAAAGGGTCTACGTATTCCAGCTTACGGATGACGTTGGTACCCAGTACCATCGAACCAGGCACATGGGACATTACGGTTCAAAGGTGGCGACTGGGGCAGTGACGTTCAAGCCAACAGTCCCAGACGTAGCGTCGGAGCTTGTAGTGGCCTGGCATGAAGTGGGGTTGTCTGTCCCGACAGCCTGATCCGCAGGACTTGGCATGGCGTACCTCTGACCGCCGAGGCAGGTCAGGTCGGAACCGACATTCTTATGTCTGCCATGGTGACAGCCTGACCCGCCAGGATCACAGACGCGCCGGCCCTCGACATTCGAACGATGCCACCCCTCGCTGAAGCCTGCTCACCGACAAGGTCCGCCTTCCCAAGGTGCTCTCCCCAGTAGTCGGCCAACGTGCAGTGCGCCGAGCCCGTGACCGGGTCTTCGGGAATGCCGGCGTTCGGGCCAAAGACTCGGCTGACACAATCGATGCCCGGGCGATCGCCGGGGGCACTGACGATCAGGGCACGCTCTGCTGCGCCGGCGATGCTCGGAAGATCGGGGATCATCGACCTCACGGACGCGGGATCTTCAAGCACGGCAAGACCATCCGAACGCCCGCGACCGAACCAGACGAGCCCAGGAAGGCCAAGGGGCGCGGGAGGTTCGGCGCGTGTGGGCGGATCCGAAGGAAAGTCCATTTCGATCCATCCACCGTCCGTACGGGTGCAGCTGAGCTGTCCGCTCCGCGTGTGGAAGCGAGCGGTTCCGCCGAGGAGGTGTGCAGCGGCCAAGGTGGCATGTCCACAGAGATCGACTTCGACCGTCGGGGTGAACCATCGCAGATCGAAGTCACCATCGGCACGGGTGACCACGAACGCCGTCTCTGACAGATTGATCTCCCTCGCAACCGCTTGCATGATCGAAGGATCTGGAAACTCGTGGACGATGGCAATGGCCGCGGGGTTGCCGGTAAAGGGTTGAGAGGTGAAGGCGTCGACCGTCGTCAGCTCGAGCGTCATGCTCTGCCTGACGGTAAGTGTCCCCGGTCGTCGGGACAGTGATCCGTTCTGGCCCCTCGCGGGGGCCTTTCGGCTCGCAACCGAGGGCCCTTCAGGCCATACGCCGTGGTCATGACGGTGGCGACGGTCGGTAGGTAAGCAGAACATTGCCGGAGTCGAACGATCGCGCGTGAAGCAGGGTGAGGGAGAGACGGTTCCTCAGATTCTCGAACAGGGATCGCCCCTGGCCGAGCACGATCGGGAAGATCATGATTCGGAGTTCGTCGAGGACACCCGCGCACGCCAAGTCGGCGGTTAGCCGCGCACTCCCGATGACGAGCACTTCCTTGCCCGGAGCAGCCTTCAGTTGTGCCACGTGCTCGATCGCCCCGCCTCGCACGACCGTGGTCCCTCCCCATTGCGCGTCGGTGAGCGTCGTCGAGAAGACGAGCTTCCTTGTCGTTCATCCGGCTGGTAATCCCCGGGTCGTTGGCCATGGCCTGCTCGGTTGGCCAGTAAGCGGCCATGTGCTCATAGGTTGCGCGACCGAAGGCGAGTGGCCCTGCCTCGGCGAGCTGTCGAGCGGCGAAATCGTTGAACTCCGCGTCCACGTTCGGCCAGTCGAGCTGGCCATTCGGGCCTTCGTAAAAGCCGTCGAGGCTGATGAAGATGAACGATGCCATGGTTCTCATTGGGTGGTCCTCCTCGGTGAAGTGTCTCATCACGAAGACACCTTCCGCTCATCACCTCGAGTACTGGTGACCCTCCGACCCCCCGGTGAGGCAGTCGGCCCATCCACGTCCATGGCCTCGTGGCCAACTCGACCACCCACTCACGCGGCCCAACGATTTGGCTCGTTCCTTCCGACGGCGTCGAAATCCCCAGGTCCTGCCCCCTGCCCTAATGGCCAGGCGAGTGTCCGAGCCCGCACTTATGCCGTGCACCCGGAGGGAACGGTTAGGACTTCGCTGCGACCGATCTGACGGTGATGTCACCTAGGAATGTGTGTCCTGTGATCCTGATCACGTGATCGTCGTTGGTCGCTACGATGCCCGCGGCTTCGTTATTCAGGTGGTCATTGTTCGCTCGACCCGACAACTCGACTCGGGTGCCCGGTCGAACCAGCACGTCAACATCTCGACCGATCGCGTATGCCTGTACGGCGACGTCGGGTGGCATAGACCTGGGACTGGTCAAGTCGATCGTCACGTCGCCAAGTATGGAAATCGCCCCCAGCGTCTCTTCAACATCCCATGAATGAGAGCGAGTCCCCTTGTGGAACCAGCCTCCTTCAAAGAAAGGCTCGATTCCGAGCAGCCATCGGCGACTCGGCTTGCCCGGATCGGTGTCTGCCATGAGCATGAGCTTGCCATCGATCGCATGTCGTCGGTAGAGGCGAAGGACCCAGCTCTTAGGGGAATGCCAGCTGTGCCCCGTATCGTCTGCGACGAATCGGTCTGGAGGGCCAAGAAGTCGGGTGTTCTCCCCGGTGCGAGAGGAAGGGGCCGCCACGAAGGACGTGGCGGCGGATTAGTCGTCACCGGGGAAGAGGACCGACGGAAGATGGTGGGGCTTCGGTCAACGCGTCGACACAGGACGAGAGTGCTCCTCCGAGTCGCGACCGCGCCAGGTCGGAGAGCTTGCCGAGCATTCGCTCCTCCACTGCGTCGACTGCATCCGCTGCCACTTCCAAGGTCCCGCGACCGCGCTCAGTCAGTTCGGCCTGGAGGACGCGTCGGTGCTGTGGATGTGTGCGTCTTTCCAGGAGCTGGCGGCTCTCGAGTTCGTGCAACACGGCGTGCATGCTCTGTGGCGTGACGAACGCCCGACGGGCGAGGTCGGCGTTCGAGAGCCCGGGCTCATCCTCCAGAGCGGTGAGGACGGCGAACTGGGTCACCGTGAGCCCGTAGGGCCCAAGTGCATCGACCATCGCATCGTGGAGGACCGTCTGCGCCCTCTTGATCAAGTAACCCACCCTGGCCGTAGTGGCCTCGTTCATCGTCCACCTCACTATCAGGGAGCCTGATACACTCTCAGGATACCTGATACAGGGTACTGGAACCCAACTCACAGACAAAGGACACACAATGACCGCACTTGGCCCTGACTTCATCGCTCTCCAGGTCCGCGACCTGGAAGCTTCAGCCGCGTTCTACATCGAGCACCTTGGCCTAGTTCGTGCTCCGGTGAGCCCCGAGCACGCCGTGGTCTTCTCCACGGAGCCCATCACATTCGCTGTCCGGGAGCCGCTTATCGACCTCGATGCGGTCGAGCACCTCGGGTGGGGCGTCGCCATCTGGCTGAAGGCGAACGATCCCCAGGACCTGCATGACGAAATGGCCCTGGCTGGAGTGCCGATCCTGGTCGAACCGTTCGACGGACCTTTTGGCCGAACGTTCACCTTCACCGATCCTGACGGCTACGCGGTGACCATCCACGGCTGAGACGGTCTCCGCACGACCAGTGATAGTGAGGGCATGTGGAATTGGGCGACACCCACAGCCGTCGTTGTTCTGTGCGCTCATTGGACGGCGTCCGACGCTCAGGTACCGTGTGGCCGAGGAGGACTCACAGTGGCCGACCCCGACCGCCGAATCATGCTGCTGGCTTCGTACGAGAACGCCGCGGTGATCGTCTCGGCAATAGACACCGAGTGGCTCGGCCACCCAACGCCATGCCCCAACTATGAGGTGGCCGCACTCATCGATCACCTCGTCGAAGCCGGCCACCGGGCGGCCGCTCTCAGCCGAGGGCAGGCACCCCCGCCGGGAGACGAGTCCCCTCATGTCGAGTTGTCCGACGCGCCCGCACAGCTACGTCGCGCCGCCAAGGAGGCAGCCGAGGCGTGGCGTAATGAAACCGCGCTGTCGTCAGGGTTCACCATGCCGTGGGGCGAGGTGTACAGCGGGGCCACCCTGGTGGACATGTACCTGGCCGAGCTGGCCACCCACGCCTGGGACTTGGCCCGAGCCACCGGACACCTCGACAGGTTGGACCCCTCTCTCGCCCTCCCGGCACTCGATGGGGCGCGGGCCCTGATCAAACCCCAGTACCGCGACATGGTCGAGCCAGGCGTCCCATTCGCGACGGAGGTGCCTCCGCCCCCCGGCGCCGACGACTGGGAACGTCTCGCTGCCTTCATGGGACGCGAACCCCGAACATCGCTTGACCGGTAATACTCGCGCAGTGGAGGGCCAACTCCCCGCCATGGCTGGCCAGTCCCCCCTGGTCGCAGCGATCTCGTGGAGACCCGGTTGAAGCCAGAGCCACTGAGTGTCCCCGACCAACGACGGCTCGGCAGCGGTCATGGATCGAGGCTGAGCGGCACGTGGGGGCTGGAAAACGCTCCTGAGCGCGCTGAGAGGGGGGCTATCCCCATGGGAACGAATCCAGTTGTCCGCATTCCCTCAACATCCAAGTTTCTCTAACGTTGACCTGTGACGACTGGTGAGGTGGAGAGCCTGGACCGGCCACCGGCCGACTCCCGGACGGTGTGGGGGGCCGGATCCCGATTCGCCGTCCATCTCGGCCTGCTGTGCTCGGCCGCTGCTTCAATCGGCACGCTTCAGCTACTGCATGTGCGCATCGCGTACCACACGGTCGTCGGGCTGGTGTTCGTCGGGCTGGTGGTCGTGCACCTGGTCCAGCGCCGTCGGACCATCGCTCGGTTGGTCGCCCAGCTCGTCCAGGCCCGGGCGCTCGTCAAACTGAGGATCCGCCTCACCGTCTCGGACCTCCTGCTCCTCTTCATCACGCTGAACGTGCTCTTGTCGGGGATCCTGGACTGGGCCCGAGGCGAGCCGCTACAGCTGCCGCTCCCCGCGCCCTTCTACCGGTGGCACCTCGACTCCGGGATCGCCCTCGTCATCTACCTGGCAGTGCACGTTTGGCATCGCAGGAAGCGCCTCCGGCGGTCGACGATCCGATAATCGGTACACTCCCGGTGCGAAGTCGTCACTTCGGGCCGTAGTAGCGGCCGGTCCAACCGAAAACCTGCGCCGAGCGCCCACCCGGCAGAGATTGAACGTCCTTCGTACGTGAATAGCCATGTCGCTGCCCATCTGTCATGACCACGCAAAGATCGTCCACATCGCCCTCGATCGGGTGCTCCCGGCCATCCAGCGGCCCTCCGTTGAGGACGGCGATCTCCGCCGGGTCACGGTCAGTACTCGGGGCCATGACAAAAAGAATCCCAGAGGTCCGGGCTCATCGCAATGGAAAGGACCCCTTCCACCGGCAAGGTGCGATCGCCATGTCGGAACTGGGGCTTTGCCGCCATCTACCATGGTCGGCGATGGCTGAAGTCTGCTCTTGCTGCTCGATGTCGGTCGATTGGTGGGTCCGACTGCGCTCCCACCCCGACCAGCCGATCTGCCACGACTGCCTCGCCGGGCTCAATGGCCAGCGGGACGGTCAACTGCAACTCATGGCAAAGACCTGGCTGGTGACCGGATTCGAGCCGATATTCAAGGTGGCCGATGTGACTCGCTCGGTTGCATGGTTCGAGGGCGCTGGCTTCGAGGTCTCATTCCACGATGGCACCTATGCCTTCGCTCACCGCAACCGCGATATGACGATCCACCTTGCCCAAGCTGCCGAGGGCGAGCTGCCGGGTCAGGGTGCTCTCTACCTTCACTGCCAAGACGCTGACCGGGCAGCTGAGGAGTGGAGACAGGCGGGGATCGAGGTGAACGGCCCGACGGACGAGGACTACGGCAAGCGGGAGGGCTCAGTGACCGATCCGGATGGGAATGTCATCCGCTTCGGCTCACCCATTCGTCAGCCCGATGAGTCCTGACAGTCTTCACACCGCAGGCGGACGTCCGCCCAGCGCATTCCTCCTGGTTGCGTCGGCCGCAAGGCGAATTCCTCAAGGGCGGTCCGTCGAGATCCCATGGGGCTGCTCGGGTGAGATCACCCATGCCCGTGCTTCGCAGAGCTCGAGGATCTGACGGGTTCCGAGCCCTGCGTCCATCGCCTTCATGATCTCGACATTGAGCCGATTCACGATCGCGTTCAGATCTGGAGCCGTATGGGCGGGTTGGCCGGCTCCCGGATGAACGACCTCTCCTTGCACGGGCGGACGGTAGTTGGGGTGACGTTCGGGTGGATACCAGAGGCCGTCACCGGCATGCCACCAGTCGGGACTTTGCTGCGCAATGCTCATCAGCCGCCTTTCGTCCTCCCTCAGAGGTCCACAATATGCCCCGTTGCGGTCCTGTTCTCAGGTCCAAGTCCAATCTCGCCGATGGAACCACAGCTCAGGTCGGGCGGGACCGGTTGCGGGCAGGCAGCATGGTCCCCGGCCTGGGCGTATCGATCGCCGGTTGGCGAAGCGTTCACCGGACCGGTCGGTCGGTGACGATGAGCCGGGAGTTCTCCGCACAGCCCCTCGGGGGGTTAGGCGGACTTCAGCACCGTGGTGGCCGCGCTCGAAGGCGTGCCGATGGATGGGCGCTGGCTCGAAGTTCGGCACGCTTGCTCCGCAGACGGCACAGACGTAGGCCAACTCGTCGAGTATCCGGTCTTTGACGACATCGGGGAAGGTCCCTGATCCGGGGCAAACCGGTGGATCCAGTTCTTTCGCAGTCACGATCGGACGCCTCATTCCCCCGACAGATCCAGGTCTACACCCGTTTGGATGCCCGCTCAACCGGCCCCCCGGGCAGGGGTGTCAGATTGCGCTTCGTCCCAGCCGCCCGGGAGGCTCGCCCGCCGCCCCGACGGAGTGACCCTTCCACCGCCTGATCTCCGGCCCCGTCGTCTATGTCTGGCGATTCGACCTCTCGCCCGTGCTCGGCCCACCCGGGTGTTCGTGCCACGTCAGACCACAGTCGTCGCAGCGGTGCGGGGGTGGGTGGCCCGGGGGCAGGCTGCACTCACACTCGTCGAGTCTCCGGGCCGTCGCGGCCCCGCAGCCACTCATACTCCGATTCAACACCCGATCGGTCGAAAGTCAACGCGTGACCGGGGTTGTTCATGCGACGTACATCCATGGCCGATCGGCTGACGCCAGGCCGCCGAAGTCCGGTTCAGGTCCGATGCGACCCTGCAGCCGGCATCCCAGATCGCCGGGAGGCATCACAATGCCCTACCCCCGGCAGGTCAGCCCCGGGTGGGGTGGAGCGCCGTGGCGTGGGTCTGAGGGGCGGCGCGGGGTCTGACCCGGTGGCCCAGCCTCCGGAGTATCCGCAGACCGAACCGATTGGGCTCTTTGCTTCCTGCGCGGTCTTGGCCTCGGCTGCATGTCCGCCATACCGCAGGGTGGTGGCGACCCAGATTGAAGCCGAGGCCGGCCCCGAGCAGGTCAAGTGCTGGGGCTGGGACTGGCGGGTTGATCGAACACGCCGATGACGAGCAACCACCCAGCCGTGATCATGTAGCAGGTGTTGCTGACCAGAGCGATTGCGGCGATATACAGACCCGGTAGATAGCCGAAAAAGAAGACTGCTGCGCCAGTCATCTCAACCGCATGTAACAGGCTCCCGCCGATGATACGAGAGCGTCGGAGGCCGGTGCTCATTCTGATGGCACTGGCATAGCCCTTGGCAAACACGGCCGCCGAAGCACCACAGACGATGAACAGTTCTGCACCGATGGCCTGGTGGTTCTGACCCCCCATGAGAACGAACGCACAACGCATGAACACCAGGGCAAGACCTGTGAGGGTGTTGATGGCTCGATACCGATGTGTTGCGTCGGCAGCGATCGCCTTGAGGTTGAGTGACATCGCCACAAACACCAATCCGGTGAGCGTGACTGCGCCTGTTCCAGCCAGGAGGAAGAAGTTCGTCCACTGCTCAGGCCTAAAAATATCGGCGACGAGCATCACCTGACTGTAACAAGTGATGCAGGCCTCATTCATGGCCGATGAGCACGGCATGGTCGATCACCGTGATGTGAACTCGCCGTGGCACTCGACCGGCCCGGACGCCTGATCGGCACGGAGCTGTCCCGCTTCGGCCCGGTCGTCCCCGCCGTCGTTGCTCCGAGCGTCGGGGCCGGGCACCTCCGCATGGCGATGCGGAAAATGCCGATGGTCGGGCTGGGGAGATTTGAACTCCCGACCTCTTGACCCCCAGTCAAGCGCGCTAACCAAGCTGCGCCACAGCCCGTCTGGAAGAAGTATCCCTTTGACCTGGAGTTCTGTCCAGAACTGCACCTCCTGGACTGTTCAGCGGTGGGGCCGCTGAACAACCGAACCCTGGGCTTGTGGGGAAACTTCACGAAGGACCGCACGTCATGCTGCGATCCGACCCAGTGCAGCGTACATGAGCCTGCGGTGGTGCTGGGTCGCTGACCAGTCATAGGGCGTGGACGGTGTCGATCCGATGAGGTTCTGTCCGCATCGCACACATCGGTCTGTTCGGTGGAGCGATTGCGTAGGGTTGCCGGCATGAACGGTGTGCTCGGTGCGCTGCTTCCCCTGGCCATCGCCGTGACGATCTCACCGCTCCCGATCATCGCCGAGATCCTGCTCCTGTTCACGACCAAGCCGACTCCCAATGCCGGGGCCTATCTGATCGGCTTCGTCGTCGGCGTCGCTGCCGTCCTCGGAATCCTGGTCGTGGTGGCCGACGCCGTCAACGTGTCCGAGTCCGGACCATCGAAAGGCGCCGGGACGCTGCAGCTGGTCCTGGGTGCACTCCTCCTCGCGGCCGCCGTGCGGCGCTTCCGGGGTCGGCCGAAGGACGGTGAGGTCACTCCGCCGCCGAAGTGGATGGACGGGATCGCCGCGTTCACGCCGGGAAAGTCCGTCGGCATCGGGATGGCGATCGGAGCGGCCAACCCGAAGAACATCGCGGTCGGGGTAGCGGCCGCCGTGACCATCTCGGCGGCCGGTCTCTCGACCTCCCAGTCGATCGTTGCCATCGTGGTGTACGTGGTGATCGCCGCCCTCGGGGTGGCGGCTCCCCTGGCGGTGGTGGTGGCGCTCGGCGACAGGGCCGCTCCGATACTCCAGGCATGGAGGGCATGGTTGGAGCAGAACAACGCCACGGTCATGGCCGTGTTGTTCCTGGTGTTCGCCGTGGTACTCATCGGCAAAGGAATCGGAGGCCTGTGAACTCGACAGTCCGCCTGTTGTAACTCCGTCCTCTGAAATCGATGGACTGCTAACGTCCGTTTCGGGCGATCGGGGCGATGATCGGTCGCATCGAAGGCGGGGGTGGTTGATGGCGACGACAGATGCGCGGTCGGTCGTGACGGCGGACGAGGGCGACGACACCGGCGAGCTCCAGCCTTCCCTCCCCGACGATCGAGGCCCGCGGTTCGGGAATCCCTGGTGGGCGTGGCCACTCTGCTTCGCCCTGTACTTCGGTGTGGCCATCGCCGAGTTCGGACCCACATCACTCGGTGGGAGTCGTATGGTCGGCTCCCAGGCCACACTGCCGGATCAGGTCGATCAGGTCTGGTTCCTCAAGTGGTCCGAATTCGCCATCGCCCACGGGCTCGATCCGTTCTTCACCCACTGGCAGAACTACCCCCACGGATTCAATGTCGTCGTGAACACGTCGATGATCGCCCTCGGGGTGGTGTTCTCGCCGATCACCGCGGCATTTGGCCCGGTGGTGACGTGGAACGTGCTCGGACCTCTGGCGCTCGCGCTCTCGGCGGTGTCCATGTGCATCGTGCTGCGCCGATGGACCAGGTGGTGGCCTGCTGCGTTCACCGGTGGGCTCCTCTACGGCTACTCCGCCTATTCGGCAGCCAACATGGGCCACCTCTTCCTCTGCTTCGTACCCCTCCCCCCGGTGGTGTTCCTGCTGGTGTACGAGATCGTGTTCCGTCAGCGGTGGCATCCTGTCAAGACGGGTGCGGTGCTCGGGGTGCTGTGTGCCGTCCAGTACCTCATCTCGTCGGAGATCCTGGTCTCGACCATGGTCATCGGGGCAACCGCGGTGCTGGTGTACCTGATCGTCTGTCGAAACGACATGGCCCCGAAGTGGCCATACATGAAGAGGGGTGTGACGTCCGCTGTCATCGTCGGTGGCGTGCTGCTGTTGTACCCGGTCGGCTTCACGCTGTTCGGTCCGGGTGGCATCCAGGGCTCACCACAGACGCCCCGCAACCTGGCCGTGTTCCACGGGGACCTCCTCTCGGCGTTGATCCCCGGAATCCGGCTCTACCGCTCCCCCGTTCAACCGATCAACGCCTACGGGGCCTCGATGTACCTCGGGATCCCGCTCGCCCTCCTCCTCGTCGGCACCGTGGTGTGGCTGCGGCACCGAGGGATCGTGGTCCTCGCCGCCGTCATGACGGTCGTCGCACTCGTTCTGTCCATGGGCGCGACGCTCTTCGTCGACGGCCATGACACCGGTGTGCCGCTTCCCTTCACCGTGCTCGGGCATCTGCCCCTGTTCGATGGATTCGCCCCCGACCGTTTCGCCCTGTTCTCCGCACTGTTCGCCGGAGGCATCCTGGCCGTCGGGATCGATGCGCTCCACGTGCGTGTGGTGACCGCGCGTCGAGCCATCCGTCTGGCGGCCCCATGGCGGTCGCTCATGGCGGCAGCACTGATCCTCTGCCTGGTGGCGGTGGTGCTGGTCCCCCTGATCCCGGACGCCCGCGACGCGTCAGTTCCCACTCCCGTGGCGCCGTTCTTCAGCTCGTCGGAGATGGGTGCGATTCCGCCCGGGAGCGTCGTACTGGCCTACCCGTATCCCCAGTCGTGGCAGGACGTTCCGGCCCGCCTGCAGTCGGTGGACGACGCGCTCTTGGACCAGGCCGTCTCGGGCATGCGCTTCTCGATCATCGGAGGATACGGCTGGCGGCCCCGGTGGGGGTACGTAACCGCCGAGCCGTCGGTGCTCGAGCCCCTCTCGGTCGAGACGCTCTTCAACGGCTCGTTCTACGGAACGGCGACGGCCGCCCAATTCGCCCTCCTGAAGCGGAGCAATCTCGTTGCTGACCTCAGGAACTTCCTTCGACTCCACCACGTCGACACGGTCATCGTCCTGCCACTGGGCGAGCACCCCGCCTACGTGACCGCCCGAGTCACCGCCGCCATCGGTACCCCCCTCCATACGGGTGGCGTGACCGTCTGGTTCCACGTCCAACAGCGACTGGCCGCAACCACCTGAGGGACCGACCGGAGCCGACCGCCGTGCCGGTTCGGGGCATGTGGGTAGGCACTGCGTGTCCTCGGGTCCCGTTGGCCGTGTCGAGGTGCGGGCGTTCACGCGCTGGCGGTGACGGGGCGGCCCGACGGCGACCAGCCGGACGGAGACGGCGCTGTCCGGCCGGATCCAGGCGGCGCCGGCTCGGTGACCGGCGGCGAGCGTCGTCAGCCCGGACGGCGGAGGCGGCTCCCCCGCTGCCGGGGAGAGCCGCCTCGGTCGCCGCTGACGAACTACCTGTCTGGTCCCTGCCTGCCGCTCAGAGGGCGGTGTGGCACAGACCGACCGGAGAGCTGGTGGTGCACTTGTCGTCGTTCCACTGGTTGGCGGTGTGGACGGTGCCGCTCCCGGTCGAATTGTCACGGGCGTCGAAGCTCCCACTGGAGGTGACGGTGTTCTTTTGGAACACGTTGCCCGACGACGCCGTGTCGGCAAGGATGCCGTCGGAGTGCGCCGACGAGATCGTGTTGTTGAACAGGGAGTTGCCTGTGGCGCTCGCCGCCACCGTGCCCCCGCCCAGATAGATGCCGTTCCCGTCACTGCCGGCGATGTTCTTCTGCAACGACACACCGGCGGCCCCGTACAGGCTGATGCCGTTGGCCGGGTCGGTGTTGGCCGTGTTCTGCAGGAGCGTCGTCGGGGTGGTCACGCTGTCGAGGTCCAGCCCGTCGCCGTACCCGCTGTTGGCAGGATTGCCGTAGGTGTTGGTGGCACCGGACGTCGTGTTCTTGGTGAACGTGAAGGTGGTGCCGGCCTTGGCCGGGTTGGTGCAGGTGTCGGTGGTGTTCCCGCAGTACACCCAGTTCGGGGTCTGGTCCTGGATCAGGTAGATGTCGGAGTCGTTGCTCGTCACCTGGTTCTTCGACACGCTCAGCGTGTACGGGTTGCCGATGAGGATCCCGCTGGCCGCATAGGTGGGGCCGTCGTAGGTGTTGCCGGTGATCGTGTTCGTGGTCAGGGTGGCCGACGACGCCCAGATCTGGATGCCGTTCTGGGCGATGGCCGGGGTGCTCCCGATGCCGGCGATGGTGGAGCCCGAGATGCTGCAGACGGTGCCGGGGTCGTCACAGGTGATCCCGTTCTTGTCGTAGGTCCCCACCGTCAGGCCGCTCATGGTGACGTTCGACGGGGTCGCCGACCCGTGGGCGGTGGCGACGTAGATGCCCTGGCCACCCTGGCACCCGAAGAGATCGGCCGGGAGGTCGACGCCGGTGACCGAGTCGCTGGTCAGTGTGCCGCTGGCGTCGTGGTAGTAGATGCCGACCGGGTCCTGCGCACAACCGTAGGTGTCGCCGTCGAAGGTCGGTGTGGCGGCGGCACCGCTCACGCCCAGGTTCTCGAGGGTCACCGCCGAGGTGCCCTTCACGTCGACGATGTAGAACTGCGGCTGGGTGCTGTCGGTGTCGGTGTCGGCCAGCGGCTCGGTGGATGGCTTGATCACCGTCTGCGTGGCGCCGGCGCCGTCGATGGTGAGGGGCTTGGTGATGGCCACCTGTTCGTTGTAGGTGCCGGCCGCCACCTTGATGGTGGCCCCGGACGGAGCCTGGCCGACGGCGAACCCGATGGTCTTACACGGGCTGGTCCTGACCTGGCACGCGTTGCCGGCGTTCACGCCGGTGGTCGCCACGTAGAGCGTCGTGGTCTTCGCCCCCGCCACGCCCGGGACCAGCAGCAGGGATGCCATTGCCATGGCTCCTGCCGCGCCCATCCGCACAAAAGTAGTGAGTCTCATTGTCCGCCTTCCCCGCTCGATTACCACCGGTCGGTGGTGTCGCCTCTATTCATTTGCACTGTAACCAGATCGATTTTTGGTGTCCACTGATGTTGTCAGTTGGAGCCGGGCGTGCTGCCCGAGCAGCTCGCTAGGCGGCCAGATGGGCCACGATGAGCTTGCCGATGAACTCGTAGCCCTTCGAGTTGGCGTGGATGTTGCCGAGTGTGCAGAAGTAGGTGAGCTGGCAGATCTCGGCGACGGCGTCGGGGATCTTGCCGTACGGGGCCACCTTCTTCACTGCGGCAAGGGGCTTGGTGTCGTCACCGGCCGTCGCGTACTTGTACGGCGCCTGGGTGACGTTGACGAAGTTGGACGCTCCGTAGGCGGCCGACAGCGTCGGGTTGATCAGGCTGTCGAACGCCGTCACCGACAGCCCTGCCAGCGTCTGGTTCGGGCTACCGGCCGGATAGACCCAGTCGCCCAGGATCACGTCCGGGTAGGTGAGGCCGATGACCTTGGCCGAGTCGCCGGCCGCGGTCAACGCCGCATTGAGCTCCGACACCAGGTTCGTCACGTTGGTGGTGATGGAGGCGTCCGCCGTCTCGATACAGGTGAGGATGGCCGACTCGGCCGCGTTGGCGCAGCTGGTGACGTCGTTGCCGCCGATGGACACCGTGACGAGGCCGACGTCGCCCTTGTTGGCCGGTGCGGCGATGAAGTTGAGCGCCGCCTGGACCTGGGAGATCCCGGTGTAGGGGACGGCGTCGGTGGCGGCCGGAGGCCCGTACCCGGCGCTGGTGCAGCCGAGGGCCGTGAACAGGGAGGTGGTGGTGGCACCGCCGCAGCCGAAGTTCTCCAGCTGCAGCTTCTCCTTCTTCGCCACGTAGGCGGTGTAGCCCGCCGTGGCCGTACCGGGTCCGCCGTTGGCGGCGGGCTGATAGCCGACGGAGTAGGAGTCGCCGATGGACAGGTAGAACTTCGGCGCCGGCTTCGCCGTCCTGGCCTGGGCGGCACCGGGCACCGCCACCAGTCCGACCAGGGTGAGGCTGGCCGCTCCCACCAGCGTCATGAGTGTGGCCACGGTCGAACGTCTGCGCATTTGCGGGTCCCCCCCGATCGGAATTCGCCTCGACGACACACGAGGCCGAACCCTTGCTAGCACACCCCCGCCGGCAATGCGACAACCGTCGTTGCCGCTCCTGGGGGCGGCAGTGACGCTGCGCGGTCGGCGGTCACGCAGCGTGAGACAAAAGCGATACACGACTCGACGATGCGGGGTGACGCGAACGGGTCCGCGTGACTCAGATGTGGTGGACCACCCAGGTGACTCCCTGAAAGGCCCGGTATCCCAGATAGATCACGCTGGCGACCACCATGAACTTGAAGTACCACGGGGACTTGCGGTGCTCGAGCGGGACGGTGCCACACGTCGGGCACTTCCCGTCGTCGGTCAGCTCATCTGCCTCGAGCCGCAGGTCGCACTGCTCACACCAGGGCACGACAGGTCCTCACCGTCGCCGACCCCCACCCCCGTTGGCTCCCTTGGCCCGCACCCGAAGCTTGATGGGGGTGGGTCCGAGCTCGAACCGCTCGCGCAGCCCTCGCTCCACGTACCGCAGATAGGTCGGCTGCAGCCGACCGTTGGTGAACAACGTGAAGGTGGGCGGGTCGTTGGCGCCCTGCACCGCGTACTGGATCTTCGCCCCCACCGGCGGATGGGCCATCTGGATCGACTTCATGGCCCGGTTGAGCTCGCCGGTCGGGATGCGCGAGTGATAGGCCTCCTCGGCCGCTGCCACCGCCGGGAGGATGTGGTGCACGCCGAGACCGGACAGGGCGCTGATCTTGAGCACCGGCGCGTCACCGAGGAACGCCAAGCGGTCACCGATGTCGGTCAGGATGCCGGGGCGGTCCTCGGTGGCGACCAACTCCCACTTGTTGAGCACCACCACGGTGGGGCACCCCGAGGCACCGATCCGCTCGGCCAGGCGCTGATCCTGATGGGTCACCCCAGCGGTGGCGTCGATGACCAGCAGCGCGATGTCGGCGCGGTCCAATGCGTCGAGGGCCCGGAGGACCGAGAAGTACTCCGTCCCCCGCTCGGTGCGCGACTTGCGTCGCATCCCGGCCGTGTCGATGAAGCAGACGGTCCCCTCCGGGGTCTCCACCACGGTGTCTACCGCGTCCCTGGTGGTGCCGGGAGCGTCGTGGGTGACCGACCGCTCGTCGCCCACCAGCCGGTTGAACAGGGTGGACTTGCCGACGTTGGGCCGTCCGATCAGCGCCACCCGGGGGATGCCCGCCGTCGCCCCGCCTCCGCCCTCCCCGCCGTCACCCTCGTCGGCGCCCGTCGTCGCCCCGTCGTCCCCGTCGGCGACACCGGCCGGGTCCGGGAGCAGTCGGACCACGTCGTCGAGGAGATCGCCGGTGCCCCGACCGTGCAGTGCGCTGATGGGCCACGGCTCGCCGAGGCCGAGGGCCATGGCATCCCAGGCGTCGGCGTCGCGCTGGGAGGAGTCGACCTTGTTGACCACCACCCGGACCGGACGGCCCGATCGCTTGAGGACCCGGGCGACGGCCAGGTCCTCGTCGATCACACCGACGGTCACGTCCACCACCAACAGGACCACGTCGGCGTCGGCGATGGCCCGCTCGGCCTGGGCACTCACCTGGGCGTCCAGCGGATCGTCGCTCGACAGCCATCCTCCGGTGTCCACCACGGTGAAGGCCCGCCCGCACCACTCGGCGTCCAGCTCCTTGCGGTCCCGGGTGACCCCGGGGCGTTCCTCGACCACCGCCGCCCGGCGGCCCACGATGCGGTTGACCAGGGTGGACTTACCCACGTTGGGGCGGCCGGCGATGACCACCAGCGGGAGGGCGCGTGTGGCCGGGCCCGGCGCGGTGTCGGGGGCGGTCATCGTGACGCGCCCAGGGACACGGCGACCCGCTCGGGGGTGGTCGTGGCCGTGCCGCACCCGGTCGGCGGTGTCGGGGCACCCTCGAGGGCCCGGCGGAGGGACAGCCCGTCGGTGGGCACCACCTCGACGGCTCGGGGGAGGTCGGCGACGGTCAGGTCGTCGAGGAAGCGCCCTTCGGACAGGCAGGAGTCGGGCAGCAGGTACCGGTGCCCCACCGGCTGGTGCCGCAGCTCGGCGACGAGGTCGGTGCCGGTCAGCAGCCCCGACACCCCGATGTTCCCGCCGAAGAAGTCGTTGGCCACCGGCACCAGGCGGATGTCGTCGCGACCCAGCGAGTCGACGAGCGGGGCGAGCACCCGGGCCCCGTACTCGCCGGTCAGGACGGCGATGGGCGCATCCGGTGCCGGTCGTCGGTCGGACGATCCCTCCCGGGGGGCCCGGTAGCCGCTGGCCGGGGCCCCGTCGACGGCGGCGAAGAACCCGGGCCGCACCCCGAGGGCGGCATGCTCGTCGCCGCCGAAGGCCGCCTCGAACGCCCGGGCCATGCCCAGGCCGTTCTCGTGCTGGGGGAATCCCTCGTAGGTGGCGGCGGGGGGAAAGGCCTGCTCGGCCATGAGGTAGTACTCGTCGGCGGCGAAGACCATCCGTCGGCCGATGGCCCGGAGGAAGGTCCGTTGCCACGACGCCACGGTGTCACACACCGCCGCCGCCTCGGTCCGGGTGTGCGGCCGCATGGCGGCCTCGTGGGAGAACCGACTGACGCCGAGGGGGACGCAGGCCACCGTGGCCAGGGTCGGATAGCGGTCCAGCACGCCGGCCAGGGTGTCCTCGAGGACGTCGCCGTCGTTCTTGCCCGGGCACACCACGACCTGGCCGTGCACTTCGATCCCACCCTCCAACAGGGCGCTCAGCCAACGGAGGCTGGTGGCGCCCCGCCGGTTGCGGAGCAGATCGGCCCGGATGTCGGGGTCGGTGGCGTGGATGGAGACGAACAGCGGGCTCAACCGCTCGGTGAGCACGCGCTCGAGGTCCATCTCGGTGAATCGGGTCAGGGTGGTGAAGTTCCCGTACAGGAAGGACAGCCGGTAGTCGTCGTCCTTCAACGACAGGCTCCGCCGCATGCCCTTGGGCAGCTGGTGGATGAAGCAGAACTCGCAGTGGTTGTCGCACGTCCGGACCCGGTCGAAGACCGCCGAGGAGACCTCGGCCCCGAGGGGCTCCCCGGGCTCTTTGGCCACCTGCACGATGAAGGGGTCGCTGATGCCGCGGCGACGGACGACGAGGTCCAGATCGGGCTCGTCCACCAACAGGCTGTACTCGATGACGTCTCGGGGCGAGCGTCCGTTGAGAGAGAGGAGTTCGTCCCCGGCTCTCAATCCGGACCGATGCGCCGGTGACGATTCGGTGACGGCGACGACCTTCGGTGCCGTCGTCACTCGGGGCGCCGACATAAGCCCAGGCTACCCGGTCCATCCCCCCGGTCCGCCCCGCTGCTGCGCCATCGGCCGCTGTAGGCTCCCGACCTGCATGCCAGACCACCCGGTGGCGGACGCCGCTTCACACCGCCCACTCCGGGTGGGCATCATCGGCACCGGGTTCGGCGCCCGGGTGGTCGCCGGAGCGTTCCGGGCCACCGGCTCCGAGGTGACCGGGATCGTCACCGCCCGCGATCCGGCGGCGGTGCGGGCGCTGTGCCGCTCCGACGTCGACCTGGTCTCGGTCCACTCACCGCCGTTCCTCCATGCCGCCCATGTCGGCATGGCCGTCGACGCCGGCCGGGCCGTCCTGTGCGACAAGCCGTTCGGCACCTCGACGGAGGAGGCGTGTGCCATGGCCGAGCGGGCCCGGGTGGCCGGGGTGGTCAACCTGGTCAACTTCGAGTTCCGCTTCCAACCGGCGCGGCTGATCATGCGCCAGCTGCTGGAGTCCGGGGCCATCGGCATCCCCGAGCACCTGGCCTACACCGCGTTCACCTCCGGATCGAGGGTCCCGCCCCGGCCGTGGGGGTGGCTGTTCGACCGGTCCCGGGGCGGCGGCTGGATCGGGGCCTTCGGCTCCCACGCCATCGACATGGTCCGGTGGTTGCTCGGCGAGATCACCGGTGCGGATGCGGTGACCTGGATCACCGTCGCCGATCGTCCCGACTCGGACGGGAAGGTCCACCGCTGCGATGCCGAGGACTCGTTCTCGGGGTGGATGGAGCTGGCCTCCGGCGCCACGGCCTCGGTGGACTCCTCGTTCGCCTGCGGTGCGTCCGTGACGCCGCGGATCGTCGTCACCGGTTCCGACGGGGCCCTCGAGAACGTGGGGGACGCCCGTGTCGTCCTCCACCGGCCCGACGGGACGAGAGAGCAGTTCGACGTCCCGCCGGCGCCCGGCGACCCCCACACCGTCGCCATGGAGGCGTGGGCGGGCGCCATCGGTCGGGCGGTGTCGGACGGGATCCAGGTTGCGCCCACGTTCGCCGACGGGGTGGCCTGCATGCGGGTGATGGAGCAGTGGCGGGCGCAGGTCCCACGACCACGCCGGGGTGGGCCTGGGGGTCCGCCGGAGTCTCCGCCGGCCCGGGTCCCGGTAGCCTGACGGGCGATGACCGTGGACCGAGTGCTGCTGGCCGAACCGAGAGGGTTCTGTGCCGGGGTGGAGAAGGCGATCAAGGCCCTGGCCTGGATGGTGCGGGTCTTCGAGCCCCCCGTGTACTGCTACCACGAGATCGTCCACAACCGGCACGTCGTCGACCAATTCCGTGACCAGGGCGTGGTGTTCGTCGACACCGTGGACGAGGTCCCCGCCGGCGCGCCGTTGATGCTGTCGGCCCACGGGTCCGCCCCCGAGGTCATCGCCTCGGCCCGCTCGGGCGGCCGGGTGGTGGTCGATGCGGTGTGCCCGCTGGTCACCAAGGTCCACCATGAGCTCAAGGTCCGGGCCCGCAAGGGGTACACCATCTTGTACGTCGGTCACCACGGGCACGAGGAGGCGGTGGGGACCATGGCCGTCGCCCCGGCCGCCGTCCGGTTGTTGGAGGAGGCCGACGACGTCGACCGGCTCGACGACCTGCCGGCCGAGCCCGGGAGCGAGCCCCAGGTGGCACTCCTGGCCCAGACCACGCTGAGCCATGACGAGTGGGCCGGCATCGTCGACCGGGCCCGCCAACGGTTCCCCGACCTGTGGATGCCCAACCGCAGCGACCTGTGCTTTGCCACCACCAACCGCCAGGCGGCCCTCAAGGCTCTGGCCGGGCAGGCCGACGCCGTCGTCGTGATCGGGTCGGAGAACTCCTCCAATACGGTGGCCCTGGAGAAAGTGGCGGTGGCGTTCGGCTGCCCGCGGGTCGTCCGGGTCAACGACGCCGAGGAGCTTCCCGACGACCTGACGGGGACGGTGGCGGTCACCGCCGGGGCATCGGCACCAGAAGCCCTGGTCCAGGCGGTTGTGGACCGCCTGGCACCTGTCCACGGGGTCCACCTGGCGCCGGTGACCCTCGAAGAGGAGTACTTCCCTCCCCCACCGGAGCTGCGCGAGCTCCTCCGAGGGCTCGAAGGGGCGTTGTCCCTGCTCAACACCGTGCCGTCCACCGTCGCGTCGACGGTCCCCTCCGGGGGCACCGACGAGCCGGGCGACGCCGCGGCCACGGTCCTGGCCGATGACCGGACCACGGCCGCCGCCGATGTCCTGGAGCGCCTGGCCGGATAGGTCCGCCCCGCCCCGGCCCGCCGTTTGGTGCGAGAATGGGGGGATGACCACTTCCTTCGTCAGCATGGACGTGTCGACCGGTGAGCAGTGGGCTGTCATCGGGGCCGAGACCGTCAAGAACCAGGGGCGTGTGGCCGATCGGGTGCTGGCCATGCTCGAGTCCCTGAGCGACGTGGTCGACGGCTTCGCCGTCGACCAACTCACCCACTGCCTCCAGACCGCCACCCGTGCCGAGCGCGCCGGCGCCGACGACGAGCTGGTGGTGGCCTCGTTGTGCCACGACATCGGCAAGGCGGTGTCAGTGCCCAACCATCCGAGGATCGCCGCGGAGATCCTCCGCCCCTACGTGCGGCCCGAGGTGACGGCGGCCATCCTCGCCCATCAGGACTTCCAGGGGCGCCACTACTACCACCACTTCGACATGGACCCCGACATGAGGGATCGGTACCGCCAGGAGCCGTGGTACGAGCTGGCCGAGCGGTTCGCCGACGAATGGGACCAGACCAGCTTCGACCCGGACTACCCCACTGAGCCCCTCTCGCACTTCGAGCCCAAGGTGCGCGCCATCTTCGGCAACCCCCACGTCCTGTAATGGCGCCCACCCAGCGACATCGTTGGCTGACCCTCCCCGACAGTCGCGAGGGGCGTCGACGGGACGACCTGGTCGGCTTCGTGCTCGACCACGCCCGTGACGACTTCCGGACCCGCTACCCCGACATCCGGTTCGGGCCGGTGGTGGCACTGGTGGCCGCCTACGAGGAGGAGCGGAACATCGGGGACGTCCTGAAGGCCATGCCGACCTTCATCGGTGACCTCGAGGTCACCACCCTGGTGGTGGTGGACGGTGGCAGCGACCAGACCGACCAGGTGGCGCTGAACGCCGGGGTGCTCACCTGCGTGCTGCCCATCAACATGGGCCAGGGCCTGGCCCTCCGGCTCGGGTACGAGCTGGCCATCGCCCACGGTGCCCGCTACGTGGTGACACTCGACGCCGACGGGCAGAACGACCCGGCGGAGATGGGGAAGATGATCGAGCCCCTCCTCGACGACACCGCCGACTTCGTGATCGCCTCGCGGCGGCTCGGGGTGGACCAGACCACCGACCGGTTCCGGCGTGCCGGCGTCACCCTCTACGCGTCGATCCTCAACGCCATCCTGCGCCAGAAGCTGACCGACTCCTCCAACGGCTACCGGGCCTTCCGGGTCGAGCTGCTCGAGGACATCACCCCCCACCTCATCCAGAGCCAGTACCAGACCGCCGAGGTGGTGATCACGGCCGCCAGCCGCCACTGGCGCATCACCGAGCGGCCGACGGTGTGGCACCCCCGGGCCTCGGGCACCTCGAAGAAGGGCGGCAACCTCTTCTTCGGACTCCAGTACGCCCGGGTGATCGGGACCACCTGGTACCGGGTCGCCACGGCCAAGCGGCGGTAGGAACCCCGGTGGCGGTCAGTACCGCCCGGTGGCGGTGATTGTCAGTACCGTCCGGTGGCGGTGATTGTCAGTACCGCCCGGTGGCGGTGACGGCGCGGTCGTAGAGCGCCTGGATGGAGGCGGTGAGCTCCTCGGTGAGCCGGTGGAGCCGGCTACGCGGGATGCGGCCGGCACCGCTCCGCTCCGGCGGGGCGATGGGGGTCCCGACCACCAGGTGGATGTGCCGGGGCCGGGGGATCCGCTTCCCCTTCGGCATGACCGACGCCGACCCACCGATGCCGACCGGCACGACGGTGGCCCCGGTGCGGGCGGCCAGGAACGCCACGCCCTCGTGCAGGTCCTCGACCACGGGACCCGATCGCCGCTCTCCCTCGGGGAACAGGATCAGCACCTCGCCGGCCTCCAGCACCTGCTGGGCACGCCGGAGCGACTCGCGGTCGGCCGACTCCCGGTGCACCGGGAAGGCACCGACGGCCGGGAGGATCCGGGCCAGCTGCCGGTTCCTCCACAGGCTGTCCTTGGCCATGTAGTGGAGCTTGCGTGGGGTGACCTCGGACGCCACGAAGAAGTCGATGAACGACCGGTGGACGGGGGCGATGATCACCGGACCCTCGGCGGGCACTTGGTCGGCACCCTCCACCGTGGTGCGGAACAGGAGCCGGTTGATCCCATGGACCAGGAGCCGCAAGAACCGGTAGATGGGGGTGAACCGGGCGTCGACGGCGACGTCGATGTCCAGCGGACCGTCCCCGGTGGGGTCGCCGGCGGCGGTGGCGTTCCCGCCCGCACCGGTCGTCGCACCCGTCGGCCCGCTCACAGCCACGTGAGGACCTCGTCGACGATGTCCTCCACGGCCCGGTCGGTGGTGTCGATGATGCGGGCACCGTCGGCCACACCCAGCGGGGACATGGTCCGGGTGCTGTCCAGGTGGTCCCGTCGGGACAGGGCACTCGCCCCTTCCTCGGGCCGGCGCCGTGCCCGCTCGTCACTGGAGGCGGTGAGGAAGATCTTGACGTCGGCGTCGGGGAAGACCACCGATCCGATGTCGCGTCCCTCGATGACCCCTCCGCCGTGCTCGGCCACCCACGCCCGCTGCCGTTCCACCAGCACGGCTCGCACCCCGGGGTTGGCGGCCACCGCCGAGACGGCGCTGTTCACCTCGGGCCCCCGGATGTCGGCGGTGATGTCGGTGCCGTCGGCCTCGACCCGCTCTCCCACCGAGAAGCTGAGATTCCGGGCCAGCTCGGCCACCGATGACTGGTCACCCGGATCGAGACGGCGCCGAAGGGCGGCCCATGCCACCGTCCTGTACATGGCGCCGGTGTCCAGCCGCTCGATGCCGAGCCGGGAGGCCAGGGCACGCGAGACCGTGGACTTCCCCGAGCCGGCGGGCCCGTCGATGGCGATCACCGGCCATCGGGGGACCGGTGCCGACGATGCCGTCACCGGAAGCCCGCTCCGGGGCCGGCCAGCTCGTCCAGGTCGTCGCCGAACCCGGGGTAGCTGGTGGCCACCGAGTCCCACCCGGTCACCGTGGTCGGCCCGCCGGCCGGCGGGCACGCCGCGCCGGCGATGGCGGCGGCCATGGCCATGCGGTGATCCCCGCGGGCATCGAAGCGGCCCGGCCGCAGCGGCTCCCCGGTCCCCTCGACGATCAGCTCGTCCCCGAGGGCGACGGCCTCACCCCCGAAGGCGCGGACCAGTTCGACCGTGGCCGACAGACGGTCGGACTCCTTGACCCGAAGTTCCCCCACGTCGCGGAACCGGGTGCGGCCCAGGGCCGCGCTCGCCGCCACGGCCAGGATCGGGACCTCGTCCAGCGACGGGATCTCCGCCGCCTCGACCACCGTCCCGTGCAGGGCGCAGGTGTAGGCGGTCACCGAGCCCGTCCCGTCCCCGTGGTCGTCGACCTCGATGGTCGCCCCCATCCGGCGGAGCACCCCGAGGTACCCGAGGCGTTCGGGACTGAGGACGATGTCGGTCACGGTCACCAGGCTGCCCGGGACGATGACCGCCCCGACCAGCCAGAATGCAGCCTGGGACGGATCGCCGGGCACCGTGTAGGCGCCGCACTCGAGGGTGCTCTTGCGGACGCGGACCACCTTGCCGGTACCCACCCACTCGACGTCGATGTCGGCCCCGACGGCTGCCAACATGTCCTCGGTGTGGGACCGCGTCGCCACCGGCTCGTGAACCACGGTCTCGCCGGTGGCGGCGATCCCGGCCAGCAGGATGGCCGACTTCACCTGGGCGCTGGCCATCGGCGGGGTGTACTCGATGCCGTGCAGCTCGGCGCCGGTGACGGTGACCGGGGGCAGGCACTGCTCCCCTTGACCCCCGACGGCCGCCCCCATCCGGACCAGCGGCTCCGCCACCCGGTCCATGGGCCGGGCCCGGAGGGAGGCGTCACCGGTCAGGACGGTCGTCCCCGGGAGCGTGGCTGCCACGCCCGCCACCAGGCGCAGGGCGGTCCCGGCGTTCCCGAGGTCGAGGGGCTCGGCCGGGGCATGGAGGAGGGACCGACCTCCGACGACGGTCACCGTCCCCCCGTCCTCGCGCAGGACGGCCCCGAGGGCGACGACGGCGCGCTTGGTCCGGGCCACGTCGTCGCCGTCGGACAGGCCGGTGATGGTCGAGGTCCCGTCGGCCAGGGCGGCCAGCAGCAGGGCCCGGTGGGAGATCGACTTGTCGCCGGGCACGGCCAGGGTGCCGGTGAGGGGCGATCCGCCGGTGACGGACCGGACGCCCCCGGTGCCGTCGCCGTCGTCGGGTCGGCTCACCGGGTCGTTCCCACCGTGGTGCTCGTGGCCCGGTACCCCCGCCCGGTCAGGGTGGCCACCAGCGTGGGTGCCGACAGCTGGTCCACCACCACCACGAGCACGCCGTTCCCCTGGACGGAGTGGGCGATCTCGAGGTCGACGATGTTGATCCCGAGCTCGGTGATCAAGACGGCGACTTCGGCGAAGACCCCTTGGCGGTCGGGCACCGGGATGCGCACCTCGACCAGCTCCTCGGGACCGGCGACGGTCTCGCTGAGCACCCGTCGGGCGGCGGAGGCCCGTTCGAGGATCTCGAGAAGGGACCGGTGGTCGTGCTCGGCGACCAGCCGGCGCATGTCGCCGAGGGCGGCGATGAGCAGGTCGAGGGTCTCCACGATGGCATCGGCGTTGTCGTCGCAGATGTCGGGCCAGATGGACGGTTGGCCGGCGGCGATCCTGGTCATGTCCCGGAACCCGCCGGCGGCCAGTTGGAGCAGGGCGGCGTGGTCCTGGCCCACGCCGGAGGCCAGGTCCATGAGGGTGGCGGCGGTCAGATGGGGCACGTGGGACACCACCGCCACCAGCGAGTCGTGCTGGGCGGGGGCCAGGGCCACCACGGTCGCCCCCAGCTCGACGAGGACGGTGCGCACCCGGGCATAGGCGTCGGGATCGGTGGTGGCCGTGGGGGTCAGCACCCACGTGGCGCCCACGAAGAGGTCGCCGGAGGCCCCCTCCACGCCGACCTGCTCCGAGCCGGCCATGGGGTGGCCGCCCACGAAACGGGGGTGGTCGACCGACGCCACCAGGGGGCCCTTCACGCTGCCCACGTCGGTGACGACGGCGCCGGGGTTCCACTCGTCGGAGTCGAGGATGCCGCGGATGATGTCGGCGGCGCTGTGGACCGGGGTGGCCACCACCACCAGCTCGGCGTCGCGGTCGATCCCCTCGGTGGTGAGGGCGCCGAGCTCCACCGCCCGGGCCGCCACCCCGTCGGCGGCGTCGACACCGCTGACGTGCCAGCCCCGCTGGCGGAGGGCGGCCCCGACCGAGCCGCCGATGAGTCCCGTCCCGAAGACCATGGCCCGCTGGAGGGCTCCCGGGGGGGTTGGGTGGCCGGACCGGGTCGGGTCGGACCGGTCGAAGGGGCCCGGTTCAGTCGGGAAGATCGTCACGGAGTCCCTGGGCGCCCTCGAGGTAGACATGGTGGATCTGGTCACGCGGCCGGTCGGTGGTCACGTGCAGCATGACCCGGATGCAGCGCTCGACCGCCCCGTCGATGGACAGCTCGCGGGCGCAGATCAGGGGCACCGCTCCGAGGCCCATGGACCGGGCGGCGGTGGCGGGGAACATCGACACGATGTCGCCGGTGGCGGTGAACAGGATCGAGATGATGTCGTCCTCCACCAGCTCGTTGCGGTCGAGGATCTGGACCAACAGGGCCACCACCCGCTCGGTCACGGCCTCAGGGGTGTCCTGGTCGACGGTGGTGGCGCCGCGCACGGCTCGGACGGTCGGGGGCATCAGCCAGGCATGTTACTCAGCGCCCGGCGGCCCGGCGCCCGACCCCGCCGCCTCCATGTGCGACGCCGCCGCCGACAGGCCCCGCACCTCGTCGAAGGTCAGCGACCGGTACGAGCCCGGTCCGAGCGACGGGTCGGTGATCGGACCGATGCGGGTCCGGACGAGCCGGATGACCGGGTGGCCGACGGCCGCGCACATGCGGCGGACCTGGCGGTTCCGGCCTTCGTGGATCACGATGCGCACCAGGTCGGGGGCGACCACCGACACCCGCGCCGGTGCGGTGGGCCCGTCCTCCAGTTCGACCCCCTCGCGCAGGCGCCTGATCTCGCCCGAGGTGGGCTCCCCCTCCACGTGGGCCAGGTACTCCTTGGCGACACCGAACGACGGGTGGGTGAGCCGGTGGGTCAGCTCCCCGTCGTTGGTCACGATCAGCAGCCCCTCGGTGTCCATGTCGAGCCGCCCCACCGGAAACACCCGGGGGACCTCGGGCACCAGGGCCACCACGGTGGGGCGACCGTGGGTGTCCTCCACGGTGCTGACCACCCCGGCGGGCTTGTTCACCAGGTAGTGGACCAGGTCGGTCTGAATGGGGAGGGGTACGCCGTCGAGCTCGACCCGGTCGACGGCGGGGTCGACCCGTCTGCCGAGCACCGGGACCTCCCCGTTGACGGTGACCCGGCCGGCCACGATCAACTCCTCGCACACCCGGCGCGAACCCACGCCCACCCGGGCCATCACCTTTTGCAGGCGGTCCCCCGTCGGCAACGCCCCGCCGGCCGGGGCGGCCGGGTGCGGACCCTCACCCATCGCCGACCGGGCGCATCTGGTCCTCGAGCTCGTCGAGGGCCTCGGGCCCGGGCAGCAGGTCCTCGACCGGCGGCAGCTGGTCGAGGCGGTCGAGTCCTAAGCGCTCCAAGAAGGCGTCGGTGGTGGCGTAGAGCACGGCCTGGCCCGGTCCTTCGGCCCGGCCCACACCGGCGATGTAGCCCCGGTGCTCGAGCAGGCGGACCACGCCGTCGACGTTGACCCCGCGGAGGGCGGCGATCTGGGCCCGTGACACCGGCTGCTTGTAGGCCACGATGGCGAGCGTCTCGAGGGCGGCCGCCGACAGGCGTGACGACACCCCCACGTTGGCGAACCGCTCGACGTAGGGCGCCAGGTCGGGGTGGGTCTGGATGCGGAACCCCCCGGCGATCCGGACCACGTCGAAGCCGCGGTTGCCCTGGCGACAGGACTCGGCGAGCTCCTCGCAGCGCGGTTCGACCTGTTCGACCGGCAGCTCCAGCAGCTCGGCCAGGAGCCCGACGGGGACCGGTTCGACGGCGACCATGAGCACCGCCTCGATGGCCCGGGCCTCGGGCGTCAGCGCCACCCTCAGCCCTCGTACTCGTCGGTGAAGCCGGGACCCACCGACACCAGGTCCGGCCCGCCCGGCACCCACGAGACCTCGAGGTCGCCGAAGGTGTGCCCCTGGTCGAGTGAGACCCTCCCCTGCTTGAACAGCTCGAGCAGGGCCAGGAACCGGACGATGATCTCGATCCGGCTGGTGAGGTGGCCGGTGAGGGCGCGGAACGTCGAGCGGCCCCCGAGGGCGGGCAGCCGGACGGCGAGCTCGGAGACGGCGTCGGCCACGGTGACGGTGTCGACGGTCACGTGGTAGAGGTCGACGACCGGCTCGGGCCGCTCGGCGGTGGCCCGCCGGTAGGCGTCGGCCAGATCGTCGGGGGTCACGCCCTCGAGGAGGTCGGGGGCGTCGACGACGAAGTCGAGGTCCAGTCCGGCCGTGCGGGGGACCGAGCGGGCCGCCCGCTCGGCCAGGAGGGCGAAGGCGTCGGCGGCGGCGGCGTAGGCCTGGCACTCGAGCAGGCGGGCCAGCAGGAGGTCGCGCTCCTCCCAGCCGACCAGCTCCTCGTCGGGATCGACCTCGTCGCTGCCCGGCAGCAGCCGCCGGGACTTGAGCTCGATCAGCACCGCCGCGATGACCAGGAACTCGGACAGCGTCTGCATGTCCACCGTCTCCCAGCCCGCCACCTCGGCCACGAAGGCGTCCACCACCGCGGCCAGCGGGATGTCGAACAACTCGACTTGATGGCTGCTGACCAGCTGCAACAGCAGGTCGACGGGGCCCTCGAATGCGGGGGTGGAGACGGTGGCGACCACGACCACCGACCCTACCGGCTGGCGCTCCCCTCCTCGTGCACCGTCGCGCCCGGCCGGCGGGCGCCGACCCCGTGCCGGAGCCACCTACGATGAGCACCCATGTCCCGAGTCCTTTCCGGCATCCAGCCCAGCGGCGATCTCCACCTGGGGAACTACTTGGGCGCGGTGCGCAACTGGGTCGCCGACCAGGACGTCCACGACGCCTACTACTGCATCGTGGACCTGCACGCCCTGACCTTGGACATCGACCCGGCCGTGCTCCGCAGCCGCACCTACGAGACGGCGCTCGACCTGCTGGCGGCCGGGCTCGACCCCGAGCGGTGCACCCTGTTCGTCCAGAGCCACGTGACCCAGCACGTCCAGCTGGCCTGGCTGCTGGAGTGCACGGCCACCATGGGCGAGCTCGGGCGCATGACCCAGTTCAAGGAGAAGAGCGCGGGCAAGGACTCGGTGCGGGCGGGCCTGTTCACCTACCCGGTGCTCCAGGCGGCCGACATCCTCCTCTACGACGCCGAGCGGGTCCCCGTCGGCGACGACCAGCGACAGCACCTCGAGCTGGCCCGCGAGCTGGCCAACCGGTTCAACCACCGGTTCGGTCCCACCCTGGTGGTCCCCGAGGCGTCCATCCCGGTCATGGCGGCCCGGGTGATGGACCTCCAGCACCCGGCCCAGAAGATGTCCAAATCGGTCAACTCGCCCCTCGGGACCGTCCTGTTGCTGGACGGGCCGGACGAGATCGCCCGCAAGGTCAAAAAGGCGGTCACCGACACCGACGGCGAGGTCCGCTACGACCCCGACGCCAAGCCGGGGCTGTCGAACCTCATCGAGCTGCTGGCGGTGGCTACCGGTCGTGCCCCCGCCGAGGTGGCCGGCTCCTACGACCGCTACGGCGACCTGAAGGCCGCCCTGGCCGAGGCCCTGGTGGAGCTGCTCCGCCCGGTCCGTGAGCGCCGGGCGGCGCTGGCCGCCGAGCCGGGGTCGGTCACCGCCCTGCTGGCCGCCGGGGCCGACAAGGCCCGCACGGTGGCGTCGGCCACCTACGGGAGGGCCGCCGACGCCATCGGGTTGCTGGCGCCCGGCTAGACCGGGGCCCGCCGACGCCTCCTCCGGGCACCTACCAACTCGAGCAGGCCCAGTACGACCAGGGCCGCGGTTGCCAGTCCCGACACGAGGATGCCGATCCGGGCCGGTGCCGGTGCGTAGGCGAACGAGACCCGGTAGCGCCCGGCCGACGGGATGGCCACCTGTTGGAGCACCCCGTCCCGGGTGACCGGCTCTGACGTCGGGGGCCCGAGCACCGGACGGCCGTCCACGTCGTCCACCGAGCGGACGGTGGCCCCCCACCCCGGGCTCCACGCGGCGCTGCGCACCAGCACGGCCGGCGATGGGGTCACGACCGAGACCGTGGACGACCCTCCCGGGCCCGGTGCGGCCGCCGTCACGGCACTGCCCCGGGGTGCGGCCCCTCCCCCGACGCCGGTGAGGTGGGCCCAACCCTGCCGATCGGCATTGCGGAACAGCCCGAACGGGCCGAGCGTCCCCGAGAACTCCCAGTGGGCGGAGTCCACCCAGAACTGCATCCTGCCGTCGAGGGCCACCGTGCCCCCCTCGACGGTGTCGGCCTCGGGCACGCCGACCAGCGACGACCGGGCCGACTGGACGACGATCCCGCCGGCGGGGGTCGGCTGGGCCATGGTCACCCGCAGGGCCCGGGCGGCACCGGCCCCGGTGACGGTGGCGTCGGCGGCCGGTAGCCAGCGGAGCCCCCCGGTGGCGGTGACCAGGCCCACCCGGAACGGTCCCGACCCGCCGAGCACGGGGACCTGCCAGGTCCCGACGGTGAGCACCCCACCGAAGTACCAGCGGTGGGAGGTACCCGGCGCCAGGGTGACGGTGGTCGGCGCCGGCTTCGGGGCCGCCTGGTACCCGGCCGGATCGCTCGGGAGTTGGAGGGTCAGGGGCGGATGGGGCGGCTCGGCCCCGGTGGCGGGCACCGGGGTCACGAAGTAGCCGGGCACCGACACCAGGGTGGTCACGTTGAGCCCGTCCCACACGGTGCCGGCCAGCGTCTCGGGATTCAACACCTCCTGGTAGTGCGCCCCGGTGGCCGCGACGTACCCGCCGTCGGTCAGCGCGGTATAGCCCTGGGCGCTCGGGAGGCTGCCGTAGGTATTGAGGTCGGTCTGGCCGATGGACAAGAGCTGGTCCCCGTAGAGGCGGTCGGGGTCGTAGATGATGAACCGTCCGTCCCCCACCGCCGAGCGGAAGGCGGCCGATGCCGGCCCCTCCGCCTTGGCCTGGGCCTCGGAGATGGGGGGCTGGACGATCATGAGGTTGAACAGCACCAGGTCGACGGTGAGCGCCGCCGTGAGGAGACGGGTCAGGGTCCTGGCGGAGAAGCGACGCTCGACCAGGACGATCCAGGTGGCCCCGGCTGCCACCACCACCTGGACGGAGACCACCCCGGCCACCCGCATCCGCACCACCGAGCTCATGGGGTACTGGATGTCCATGATCCGGCCGAGCAGGGGCCCGTCGATCCACAAGAAGATGGCCAGCGCGGCCATGGCGGCCACGGGCAGGCAGGTCACGACGGTCTCGGCCCGGCGTCCCGGACGCCAGAGGCCCCGGGTCGTGGGACCGTCGACGGCACCGGCCCCGGCGGCCCGGTCGGTCAGCAGCACGTGGACCCACCAACCCACCAGCGCGGCCAGGGCCAGGTCGACCAGGAGCAGGTTCCGGTTGGTCAGGCGCTCGGCGTTGATGCCGGGGACGGCGTACATGAGGCGGCCGAACGGGGTGTCGCCCCCCATGGCCGACAGCACCCCGAGCACCAGGACCACGTACCAGATCCACCAGTGGCGGGCCTCGGGCCGGGTCCGCCAGCGCCGGAGGAACAGCGAGCAGGCGGCGATGAGGGCCAGGATCCCCATGTATCCGGTGACCTCGGGGAGGTTGTACCCCCCGGCGTACATGCCCGGCACGTTCTGGTTCGTCCCGAGGAGGAAGGGGGAGATCTCCAGCGGGAGGAGCCGGTTGTCGAGGGAGCCGCTGGAGAAGAAGTTGTAGCTGGACGAGGACCGCTGGGACTGGGAGAGGAACACCAGACCGGGCAGCCACTGGGCCGCCCCGAGGGCGATGCCTCCCACCAGTCCAGCGAGGACCGCCGCCACCGACGAGGCCAGGGCACGACGGGCGTCCCGGCGGAGGAGTCCCGTCGACACCAGCCGGCTGACCCAGTACACCGCCACCAGCACGGCGCTGTCGATGACGGCCTCGGAGTTTCCCGAGAGCAGTGACATCCCGAGTGCGAGGGAGAGCACCACCACCCAGCCCCGGATCCGTCGGCGGCGACCGGCCCGCTCGCCCACCGACGACGGGCCAGGTTCCGGCCGGCCGGTCAGGGCGTGCACGGCGACCAGCATCCACGGGAGCCACGAGGCCCCCTCGAGGAGATCGATGTGGACGAACTGGGCGGTCATGTAGCCGGCGAAGGCGAAGGTCACCGCGCCGAAGGTGGCGGCGGTCACCGAAAGGGGCTGGCGCCGGAGCAAGAGGTACATCCCGACCAGCGCCACGTCGTAGGCCAGGGCCACGGTGATGGTCCACACGGTGAAGAGGGGGAGGACGGCGGTCAGCCAGGTGACCGGGTAGGCCGCTCCGGCGTTGAACCCGCCGAGCAGGGGGGTGCCGCTGAACAGGTACGGGTTCCACAGGGGCAGGATCCCGTGGTCGAGGTCCTGGCCGACGAGGAACCGCAGCGGCAGGTTCTGGATCAGGTTGTCGCCGGTGACGAAGGTCCCTCCGAACAACTGGGCCACTCCCAGCACCACCACCGGCACGAGCAGGGCGACCACCATCCCCGGGTGCGTCCGCGCCCAGGCCACGATCCGCCCTCCGGGGCCGGGCCCGGAGGGCGCCGTCGGCCCGGCGGAGATGGTGGGGCCGGCGGCCGTCGTGGGGACGGTCATGTCCGCGGGCCGCCTGCGACATCGGCCGTGCTGGTCGCCGCCGCTCGCCATCCCCGCCGGCCGCGGGGGATGGCGGCCGGGTGGCTCGTCACACCAGCAAGCTCGACCACCAGTTGACGACGTGGTCGATCAGCTGTTGCCACTCGTTGTGGAACAAGAGGATGAGGACGAACGGGAGGAACATCAAGAGGGGCTGGATCCGGTAGTACTCGGGGAGCCACCGCGCCGGCAGGAACCGCTCGAGTACCGATGCGCCGTCGAGCGGGGGGCAGGGGATGAGGTTGAACACGCCGAGCACGATGTTGGCGAAGCCGGCCAGGAAGAGGATCTGGCTGACGAGGCCCGGGTAGGCGTAGCCCTGGCGGGTGGCCAGCGGGGTCACGAGTACGTAGGCCACCCCCACGAGCGCGGCGAGGATGAAGTTGGTGAGCGGCCCGACGAGCGAGACCACGACAGTGTGGTTGCGTGGGCTGCGGAGCCGGTTGGTGCTGACGGGCACCGGCTTGGCCCAGCCGTAGGCGCCGATCCCCGACAGCGACAGCACCGCCGGCACGAGGAGGGTGCCCACCGGGTCGACGTGCTTGATCGGATTGAGCGTGAGGCGGCCCGCCCGCTTGGCGGTGTCGTCCCCGAAGGCCAGGGCCACGACGCCGTGGGACAGCTCGTGCAGGATGATCGAGGGGATCAGGACGAGGAAGTAGATGATCTCCGTGCTCGTGAGCCGGTGCGTCCGCAGCAGGATGGCCACCAGCGCCACCCCCACCACCACGATGATGGTGGTCCGCTGGTCGGGTTGGAACCGCCGGCTGGGCGGTCGGGACCGACCGCCTGCGCCGGGGAAGGCCATCAGGTCCTGGGGCCTGTCAGGGCCGGTTGGCGTGGTGGATGCAGAACCGGGTGGCCGGCATGGCCTCCAGCCGGGCCGCCTCGATGGCCACGCCGCACTCCTCGCAGGTGCCGTAGTTCCCCGCCTCGAGCCGACCGATGGCCTCGCCCACCTCCGCCAACGACTCGCGCAGCTGCACGGCCAACACCTCGGCCTCGCCCCGCTCCGCCGTCACCTGGCTGGAGTCGGCGAAGTTGGGGTCGTAGTCGAGGCCCCCGCCGTCACCGAAGCCCAGCTCGGCCAGTTCGCCCTGGAGCTGGCGTCGTTCCACCTCGAGCAGCTGGCGGTAGTCGGTGGTCGGGGCACTGCTGGTCTGGGCATCGCTCGGCACGAAGCAGATCCTACTTGAGCTGGGGTGCTGTGGCCCGCGGGTGGGCGCGGAGGTACGAGGAGCGCAGGTGGTCCTGGCTGAGCTTGGTGTAGATCTGGGTGGTGGCGATCGACACATGGCCGAGCAGCTCTTGGACCACCCGGATGTCCGCCCCGTGGGCCAGCATGTGGCTGGCACAGGAGTGCCGGAGGACGTGGGGGCTGACCAGGTCCCCGATCCCCATCCGCTCGGCGTGGCGGGTGACGATGGCCCAGGCTCCCTGGCGGCTCAGGCGGCCGCCCCTGAGGTTGAGGAACAGCGCCTCGGCATCGGACCGTCGCCTCCATCGGTCCGGGGCCAGGAGCGGGCGCCCCGACGGGCCGAGCCACCGGTCGACGGCGAAGCGAGCCGGGCCGCCGAGGGGGACCAGCCGCTCCTTGGCCCCCTTGCCGAACACCCGCAGGAGACCGTCGTCTCCCTGGAGGTCGATCAGGGACAGGCCGACCACCTCGGAGATCCGCGCCCCGGTCCCGTAGAGCAGCTCGAGCAGGGCGCGGTCACGGAGATCGGCCGGGCCGGCTCCGCTGACCGAGTCGAGGAGGGCGATCACCTGGGTCTCCTCCAGTGCCTTGGGCAGGCGCCGGGGCAGCCGCGGCGAGCGCACGTCGGCGGTGGGGTCGCCCTCGAGGTCCCCCTCGCTGACGAGGAACCGGAACAGCCCCCGCAAGGCCGTGGTGGAGCGGGCCATGGAGGCCGGATTGCGCCCCCCGGCCCGGAGCTCGGACAGGTGGCGCTCGATGGCCTCGGTGGGGGCGCCGACCGGGTCGACCCCGGCTCCGAGGGCCCACTGCTCCCAGGTGGCGATGTCCCGGCGGTAGGCCACCAACGTGTTGCGCGATCGGCCCTTCTCCACTGCCAACCACGACAGGTACTCCTCGGCACCGTCGGAGAGCGGGAGGGTCACGACCCGGTCCGGAGCCTCCGTCGGGCCAGCCCCACGCCGAGGATGGTGGTGGCATCGACGATGGTGCCGTCGTCCACCAGGCCGTCGACGTCGGACAGCGGGACCTCGACCACCCGCATGTAGCCCTCCTCGATCCCCTGGCGGTCGAGTGGGACGGGCTGCAGCCCGGTGGCGAGGTACACCGACGACACCTCGTCACAGAAGCCCGGCGTGACCAGGCAGCGGGTCAGCAGGGTCAGGGACGAGGCCGCGTACCCGACCTCTTCGGCCAACTCGCGGTGGGCGGTGACGTCGTTCGGTTCGCCGGGCACGTCGCAGGTCCCGGCCGGTACCTCGAGGACCCATCGGTCCACCGCCGGGCGGTACTGGTGCACGAGCACGACCGAGCCCCCCTCGGTGACGGCCACGACGGCCACCGCCCCGGGGTGGCGGACGATGTCGCGTTCGAAGACCGTCCCCTGCGGGTCGACGAACTCCGATCGGTAGAGGGAGATGGCCCAGCCCCGGTGGACGAGCGTCTCCCCGAGCGGCCGGAATCGGGGAAGGTCGTCGCCGTCGGGCCCCTGGTCAGCCGACGGCACCGATGTCGATCAGGCGGGGGTCGCGTCCTTCGGCCCGGACCAGTGCCGCCCCGACCAGCTCGCGGAAGAGGGGGTGGGGACGGTCGGGCCGGCTCTTGAACTCGGGGTGGGCCTGGGTGCCGACCCAGAAGGGATGGCCGGGCAACTCGATGAACTCGACCAGACGGCCGTCGGGTGACATGCCCGAACACGCCAGCCCGACCTCCTCCAGCCGGGAGCGGTACCGGGGGTTGACCTCGTAGCGATGCCGGTGCCGCTCCGACACCACCTCGGTCCCGTAGGCCTCGGCCACCTGCGACCCCGGCACCAACCGGGCGCTGTAGGAGCCCAGCCGCATGGTCCCCCCCTTGTCGGCCACGTCGAGCTGATCGTCCATCAGGTCGACCACCGGATGGCGGGTGGTGGCGTCGAACTCCTTCGAGTTGGCGCCCTCGAGCCCGGCCAGGGACCGGGCCACCTCGATGATCATGACCTGGAGCCCGAGGCACAGGCCGAGCAGCGGGAGCTCGTGCTCGCGGGCGTAGCGGGCGGCGGCGATCTTCCCTTCCACCCCGCGCTCGCCGAACCCCCCGGGGATGACCAGCCCGTCGAAGCCTCGGAGGCCGTCATGGTGCAAGAGATCCGGCACGGTGGCGGCCTGGATCCACTCGATCTCCACCTTGGCCCCGTGGTGGAACCCGGCGTGGCGCAGTGACTCGACCACGGACAGGTAGGCGTCGGGCAGGTCGACGTACTTGCCGATGATGCCGATGCGCACCGGCCGGACCGCCGCGTCCACCTGGTCGACCAACCGCTCCCAGCTGGTCAGGTCGATGGGGTGGGCGTGCTCGTCCAGACGAAGGATGCTGAGGATGTAGCGGTCGAGTCCCTCTTCGTGGAGGACGAGGGGGATCTGGTAGATGTTGTCGGCGTCGACCGCCGACACCACCGCCTCGATGGGCACGTCGCACAGCAGCGAGATCTTCCGCTTGAGGTCCTCGGAGATCATCCGGTCCGAACGGCACACGATGACGTCGGGCTGGATGCCCTGGCTGCGGAGGTCGGTCACCGAGTGCTGGGTGGGCTTGGTCTTCTGCTCACCGGACGGTCGCAGGTAGGGCACCAGGGTGAGGTGGACGTAGGCGACGTTGTCCCGACCGACATCGCGTCGGAACTGGCGGATGGCCTCGATGAACGGCAGGATCTCGATGTCGCCCACCGTCCCGCCGATCTCGACGATGACCACGTCGACGTCGTCGGTGCCGAGTGCCCGGACCCGCTTCTTGATCTCGTCGGTGATGTGCGGGATGACCTGGACGGTCTTGCCCAGGTAGTCGCCCCGGCGTTCCTTGGCGATCACGGACGAGTAGATGCGCCCGGTGGTGGCGTTGGAGCTCTGGTGGAGGTTCTCGTCGATGAACCGCTCGTAGTGGCCGAGATCGAGGTCGGTCTCACCCCCGTCCTCGGTGACGAACACCTCGCCGTGCTCGAAGGGGTTCATCGTGCCCGGGTCGACGTTGATGTACGGGTCGAGCTTGCACATGGTGACCCTCAGGCCCCGGCACTTGAGCAGTCGGCCCAGCGACGAGGCGGTCAGTCCCTTGCCCAGCGACGAGGACACCCCGCCGGTGAAGAAGATGAACTTGGTGTCCGTCTTGTTCTGCGGGCCGTCCATGTGGGGCACCCGATGAGGCTAGCGGAACCGGGTCACGCGACGTGCGGACCGTCCGCCACCGGAGCCGTCCCGACCGTCGTCGGACCGGTGCCGCCCCCGCCCCGCCCGTCGTCGGTCATGCCTCGACATCGACGGCCGATCCGGCCAACAGCTCGCGGGCGTGGCGACGGGCCGAGTCGCTCCCGGGCCGGCCCGAGAGCATCCGGCTGAGCTCGGTGATGCGACCCTCGCCGTCGAGGGTGGTCACCGTCGAGCGGGTCCGCCCTCCCCGCTCGCTCTTGCGCACCTCGATCTGCTGGTCGGCCTGGGCCGCCACCTGGGCGAGGTGGGTCACCACGATCACCTGGGCATGGGAGCCCAGCCCGGCCAGCGCCGCGCCCACCGCCACCGCCGCCGCTCCCCCGACGCCGGCATCGACCTCGTCGAACACCATCGTCCCCGGCGCGTCGGTGATGGCCAGCCGGATGGCCAACATGGTGCGGGCCAACTCACCCCCCGATGCCGCCTTGGCCAGCGGCTGGAGCGACTCCCCGCGGTTGGCCCCGAGCAGGAACACCACGTGGTCGCCGGCCCCGGGCCCGTCGACGGCGACGGAGAAGCGGGCCGACGGCATGGCCAGCGAGTGCAGCGTCTCCTCGATCTGGGCGGCCAGGAGGGGTGCGCATGCACGGCGCCGCGCCGCCACCTCGGCCTCGGCCTCGGCCACCTCGGTGAGGGCCGCGCCGATCCGGGCGTCGAGTTCGGCGGCCCGCAGCTCCTCGTCGGCGATGGCGGCGACCTGCGCCCTGGCGCCGTCGGCGAAGGCCAGCACCTCACCGAGCGTGTCGCCATACTTGCGCTCCAACTGATGGAAGAGCTGGCGGCGGGTGCGGACCTCGTCGAGCCGTCGTGGGTCGTCCTCCCAGGTCTCCACCACGGCGCGGAGCTCGGTGGACAGATCGGAGAGCTCGGCCATGGTCGAGCGCAGCCGCCCTTCGATGGCCTCGAGGGGCGGGCGTCCCGCCAGGGCCTGGGAGGCCTCGGCCAGGCGGTCGAGCGCACCGCCGTCGTCGGACCCCGACACCGCCGCCAGTGCCGCCGCCGCCGCCTGGCGGTGGGCCGCCGCCGCCGCCAGGCGGTCCTCTTCGACCTCGAGGCGGCGGTCCTCGTCGGCGTCCACGATGGCAGCAGAGTCGATCTCGTCGATCTGGTATTGGAGGAGGTCGACCTGGCGGGCGCGCTCGCGGGCGTCACCACCCAGCGAGCCCAGCTCGTCGGCCAACTCGGCCAGGCGGGCACGGGCCCCCTCGAGGCCCGACAGATCGATGTGGCCGAAGGCGTCGAGGGCGCCCCGCTGGGCCTCGACGTGGACGAGGGCCTGGTGCTGGTGTTGGCCGTGCAACTCGATCAGCCCGCCGGCCGCCTCGGCCAGGGCACCGACCGTCGCCATGCGCCCGTCGATCCACGCCTTGGAGCGACCCGCCCGGGCCACCGACCGGGCCAGCAGGAGGTCGGCGTCATGCTCGGCATCGGCTCCGGCGTCGGCTCCGGCGTCGGCCGGGGGCACGGAGAAGCGGCCTTCCACCAGGGCCTCGTCGGTACCTGCCCGTACCGTGGACGGGTCCGCCCGCCCCCCGAGCAGCAGGCTGAGCGCCCCGACGACCAGCGTCTTGCCGGCCCCGGTCTCACCGGTCAGTGCGGTCATGCCCGGGCGCAGGTCGATGGTGACGTCGTCGATCACCCCGAGGTTTCGGACGCGCAGCTCGACCAGGGTCACCGGTCGGCCAGGTGGAACTTGGCGCGGAGGATGGCGTGGAACTCCCGTGACCGGTTGACGACCAGCCGCGCCGGCTGGTTGCCCTCGCGGCACTGGACCGTCGATCCCGGCTCGAGGACGGCGACGGTCACGCCGTCGACCACCAGGACGGCGGAGCGGGGCTCTTTGACCTCCAGGGTCAGGCACTCCGTCGGGTCCAGCACCAGGGGCCGGTCGAAGAGCATGTGGGGGGAGACCGGAGTGAGCACGATGGCGCGCAGTCGGGGCGACAGCACCGGTCCCCGGGCCGAGAGGTTGTAGGCCGTGGATCCCGTCGGCGTGGCCACCAAGAGGCCGTCGGCGGCGTAGGTGACGAAGGGGCGACCGTCGATGGAGGCGGCCACGCGCACCGTGTGCCCCGGCACGGTCTTCTCCACGGTGGCCTCGTTCAGTGCGATGCGGTTGGCGATGGTCGCCCCGTCGGGCGCGGTGACCTCCACCGACAGGGTCATCCGGTCCTCGACCAGATGGGTACCGGCCAGAAAGGCGGCCAGTGCCTCCTCGAGCCCGGACGGCTCTACCTGGGTCAGGTAGCCCAGTCGGCCGATGTTGACCCCCAGGACGGGGATCCCGCCGGCCAGGGCGGCCTCGACCGAACGCAACAGGGTGCCGTCCCCGCCCAGGCTCACCAGGAGGTCGGCCCCGTCGACCGACACCGAGCCGTCCGGCCGGACGGCCGACATCGACTGGTGGCCCTCCTCGGCCAGCCAGGCGCTGGCCCGTTCGGCCAGTGCGGTGGCCTCGGGCCGGAGGGGATTCGTGAAGAAGGCGATCAGTGCCATGGGGGGATCATCCTCGCGGATCGTGCTGGTGGGCTTCGGACACCACGTCGTCGAGCAGGCCGGGCACGTCGGCGACGGGCGGCCGGCCCCCGGGGGTGCCGCCCGGCGCGCGGGCGTACAACAGGAACTCGATGTTCCCCGCCATGCCGGTGATCGGTGAGGGCATGGCCCCCATGATGGCCGCTCCGGCCCCGGTCAGTGCGTCCGCCACGTCGCCGAGGGTCCGCCGGTGGATCTCGGGGTCACGGACGACCCCCTTTCCCCGGGACGCCTCGGCCCGTCCCGCTTCGAACTGGGGCTTGACCAAGACGACCACCGGAGCCCCGGACGAGGCCACCGGCCCCACCAGGACGGGCACCGCCCGAGCCACCGAGATGAACGACAGGTCGGCCGTGACCACATCGACCGGGCTGCCCCCGATGGAGTCCAGGGTGACTCCCCGGATGTCGACCCGTTCGCGGTTGATCACCCGAGGGTCGGCCCGCAGCCGTTCGTGGAGTTGGCCATGACCCACGTCGACGGCGACGACCGAGGCCGCCCCGGCCTGGAGGAGGCAGTCGGTGAACCCGCCGGTGGACGCGCCGGCGTCGAGCGCCCGTCGGCCGGCCACGTCGATGTCGAACCTGGTCAGCGCGGCTGAGAGCTTCTCGCCCCCTCGGCTGACGAACGCCGGCGTGGGCCCGGCCAGCTCGATGGGCTCACCGGCGGCCACGAGCCGGGCCGCCTTGTCGGCGATCGAACCGCCCACCCGGACCAGGCGCCGGTCGATGAGGGAGGCGGCCTGCTGCCGGCTCGCAGCCAGTCCCCGCTCGACCAGCGCCCGGTCGAGCCGGACCCTCGGTGCCCGGCTCAGCCGGCCGACCCGGTGCTGCCGGCGTCGGACACTCCTGCAGCCCCGGACGAGGCCACCTTCTTCGCCGCCGCCGCCTTCTTCTTCGCCGGTGCCTTCTTCTTGGCCGCCGCGCTCTTGGCCGCCGCCTTCTTCGCCGGGGACTTCTTCGCCGCCGCCTTCTTGGCCGGAGCCTTCTTCGCCGCCGCCTTCTTCTTGGCCGGAGCCTTCTTGGCCTTGGCCGCATTGCCCGCGGCCGTGGTGGCCGCCTTGCCCGCCGCCGCCGACCGGCCGATCAGTCCGGCCACCTGCTCGGCGAGGTCCTCGACGCTGGTGATGCCGATGGCATCCAGCTGATGGACCACCTCCTTGCGAACCTGGGCGACCAGTGCCTCGCGGCTCTTCTTGCTCCGCTCCAGCAGTTCGTCGACTTTGGCACGGGCGTCGCCGGCCTGGAACTCGCCGTTCTGCACGAGCTCGGCCACCAGCTCTTCGGCTTTCGCACGGGTGACGTTGGTGAAGGCGATGCCGGCGTCGAGGTACCTCTGGAGATCGTCCCTATTGACCATTAGGCCACCCTACCTGGAGTGCTTGCTGCCAGCAAGCACTTGTACGGGGTGGTGGACCGCCGGGCTGGAGGTCACCGCGAAAGGCAGGCGCGCACCAGTGCGGCGAAGTCGGGAAACCGCAGGGAGACGGGTACGTCGATGCCGAGGGCGCCAGGCGGGGTGACCCCCGAGTCGACCAGGCCGAACGGGATGCCCAATCGCTCGGCGAGCCTTCCGTCGGTCCGGGGCTGGTCACCGATCATCACCACCGAGGGGTCGCCGTCCTTGAAGCCGAACTTCTCCTTCATGAGGGCGGCCATCGGTCCATGGGGCTTACCGGCGATCTCGGGGGTGATCCCCGAGGCGGTGGCCACGGCGGCGAGGATGGCGCCGGAACCGGGCATCAGCCCGTCGGGTGTCGGGTGCGTCGGGTCCTCGTTGGTGCCGATCAGGCGACCGGAGGTCCTGGCCGCCGTGGCGGTGGCGGCCAGGTTGTCGAAGTCGAACGAGTGGGTCCACCCGACCACGGCGGCGTCCACCGCGCCGTCGGGGGCAATGGACACTCCCCTGGCCCCGAGCGCCTCGACCACGCCGCCCTCGGCCAGGACCGACACGGTCCGGCCCGGTGCGATCATCGAGGCCACCGCACCGGCCGACGTGGCCAGGTCGTCGGCCGACGCCTCGACACCGAGGCGTTCGAGCCGGCCGAGCAGCTCGGCTGTCGTCGGTGCCGAGTTGTTGGTGGCAAAGGCCACCCGGATTCCGGCGGAGCGGAGCTCGGCGATGGCCGAGGGCGACTCGCCGATGGCGTGGCCGGTCAGCCACACCACACCGTCGAGGTCGACGATCCACAACGATGCCGAGGCGAACTCGGCGACGCCTGCCGCCGGGCCGGTCACTCGGGCCGGGGTTCGGCGGGCGCCGGCTCGGCCGAGCCCACCGTGGCTCCCTTCCAACTCCGCCGGGTGGATACGGCCAGCTGGTCGGCTGACTCCAACACACGCGAGATGAGGCCGGGCAGTTGGCTGAGTGGTTCGTCTCTCTCCTGGTCGCCGGGACCGCGAGTCCGGGGGCGCCTCACCCGACGACTGGATCGGGCGGCCGCTCAGATCGGCGATCCGCTCCCCCGTCAGCTTGGTGGCGCGCTCCCAGTACGAACGGAACATCCCGATGTCGAAGGCACCGTCGCGGACCCGGGCCTGATCGAGGAGCTTTGCCGGCGGGTACTTGAGGTCGCGTACGACATGGAGGGCGGCCAGCGCCCGGAGCGCATACCAGGTGGGATCGATCTCCCACCAGCGGAACCCCTGTCTGGACGACGCCGGCAGGTAGTGGTGGTTGTTGTGCCAGCCCTCGCCGCCGGTGATGACGGCGATGATCAGTGAGTTGCGGCTGGTGTCAGGCGTGGCATACCGGCGGCGGCCGAGCAGGTGGGCCGCCGAGTTGACGAGGAAGGTGCCGTGCCACAGCAGCACCGTCGACAAGAAGAACCCGATCAGCAGGCCGCCCCACCCGCCGATCAGGAAGCAGCCGATGGCCAGCATCCACGGTCCGACCCATCCGAACCGCTCGAGCAGCCGGAGTTCGGGGAAGGAGGCGAAGTCCTTGATGGACGAGAGGTCGGTGGCCTTGTACTTGGTGGAGAGGATCCAGCCCACGTGGCTCCACCAGAAGCCGTCGCGGGGCGAGTGCACGTCCCCGTCGACATCGGTGTAGCGGTGGTGGACCCGGTGGTGGCCGGCCCACCACAACGGACCCTTCTGCACGGCGGTGGTGCCACCGAAGGCCATGACGAACTGGGCCACGCGGCCCATGCGGTAGCTCCGGTGGGAGAAGTAACGGTGGTAGCCGGCCGTGATGAAGAACATCCGGGTGACATAGAGCACGGCGCAGAGCACCCAGTCCTGCCACGTGACCGTCACGAAGAACGCAGCCAGCGGTGCCACATGGACGGCGAAGAAGGGAATGGCCGCCACCCAGTCGGTCCTGTCTTCGGGCTCCTCCACCGACCCGTTGGCGGACCCGTCCGCTGCGGCGGTGGTCGAGGTGCCTGGGGGCACGGTGGCGGGAGCACTCATGGGATGAGGTGGTCGCCCCGGAGGCGATGGAGGGGAAGGTTACCCGACGCCCGTCCCTCCCCAATGCCGTGGGCGAGAAGGTGGCCGCCGCTCACTTGGGGACGTACAGGTCGCCGTTGGCGCCTTTGATCACCTTGATCGGCGTCAGTCCGCTGGTGGCCGGTCCCTGGATGACCGCACCGGTCCTGGCGTTGAACTCCGAACCGTGGCAGGGGCAGGCGATGATCTTGGCCGACGGCGCGTAGGCCACCGTGCATCCCGCATGGGGGCACACGGCATCGAAGGCGAGGTACTCGCCGGCCGTCTGCTGCACGACCAGGGCCGGGTCACCGCTGGCCGGGTCGGTGAAGCTGGCCGAGCCCCCCACGGGCACGCTCGAGGCCGGCCCCACCGACGTACCCGATGGGAGCGCGGCTGTGGTCTGGGTGGTCGAGGAACCGCCCCCGGTGGCGTTGGTGGCGTTGGTGGTCTGGGTGGTCGACGTGGTCGGGGTGGTCGATGTGGGTGTGGTCCCGCCACCGATGACCAGACCGGTCCCTCCGGCCGACGCGGTGGTCCCCCCGACCGCCCGACCGAGCGCCGCCACCACGCCGCTGCCGACCACCACGACCGCCGCCGCTATCCCGGTGAGGGCACCCTTGGACAGGACGGTCCGCCGTGTCAGGCCCCCGGCCGGGTCGCCGGGTCGGCCCACCGGGCGCCGATCGGCGACCCAGGTGTCGACGGCAGGCGCGCCGGCTGCGCCGGCCAGTGCCAGCGGGGTCCATGCGAAGAGGAACACGATGTCCGACCCGGTGAAGTACGGGGACGCGTGAAAGCTCACGGTCAAGAAGAGCCCGAACGACAGGGCCATGCCGGCGACGGCGGCGACCCGCATCCACAGGCCCACGAGGATCCCGACCCCGATGGCCACTTCTCCCAGGGAGATGACCAGCCCCACCACCCCGGCTACGGGGACCAGGTGGGACACGAGCCCGTGGATGGGACTGGAGCGAGCCGAACCGACCAGCTGGGCGTGGATCGAGGACGGGCTGGAGCTGGTGAAGAAGTCCGGATTGGCCAGCTTCTGGAGCCCGGCGAACAGGAACGTCACGCCGAGGAACAGTCGCAGGGGCATCAGCACCCACCCGGTGGTCACGGTCCCGTCGGCGCCCCGGACCGACCACATGGTGTCCGCGGCGTCGGTTCCGGGCTGGCTGGGCTGACGGGCGGCGGCTGCCCGGGCCCGCCTGGATGCGTTGGACGTCACCGGTTCGGTCCCATGTGGGGATCACGTTACAAGCCGGGTCGGTGGGGTTTGGATCGGGTGTTCGGATCGTCCCTGCTGGCCGGGTTTCGGCCGCCGGGTCCAAGACGGCCTCTGGTCGGCGGGGTCGTGAGGCTCCTCCCCGCAACTGTTTTTCCAAATAGCAGACGAGCGGTATGCAACTGGGACAGTGGATGGCGGCGGCAGATCCCCTCGGGCCCACGGTGGCCCGGAGGGCCGGCCCGGCGGCGCCTGGCGCGGTGGTAGGGCTCTGCCCGGAGCGCCTAGCATGGTGCCATGGACCATCTGGCTGTGGCGCCGGTCACGGCGCCGGCCCCCCGGACCCGGTCGAGGGCCGACGAGACCATGCGCCACCTGTTGCGGGTGCCCGAGGGCAAGGCCCCCATCGACGAGTCCGACACCCACCGGATCTTCAGCGCGTCGATCTTCCTGTCCGCCCTGCGCTGCCTGCTGAGCTACATCGTGCTCCCCGTGGTGCTGCCTGCCATCGGGCTGGCCAAGGGTGTCGGCCCGCTGATCGGGGTGCCCATCGGGTTGCTGGCGCTCACCTTCGACTACCTGGGCATCCGTCGCTTCTGGCTGGCCGACCACCGGCAGCGCTGGGCGTTCACCGCCATCTACGCCGTGGTCGGCACCATGGTGTTGGCCCTGGTGATCGTCGACCTGGTGGACCTGATCGGATGACCGGTTGACTCGAGGTCGTCGAGCGGGTCGGCCGGTGTGACCGACGGGACCACCTGACCGACGGATCGCCTGGGCCCGACCTGCCCGGACGGGCCCCACGACTCAAGGCATGACGCCCATCCGTCGATAACGCGGGCATGGGCGGAGCGTCGTCGTGGTGATCGCCGGTACCGGAGCGGGGATCGTGCGGCGCGGGCACTGGCGCTGACGGCCCTCGTCTGGGGTGCCGTCTACCTCGGCTGGCGGGTGGCCGACACCCGGACGGGCACCCAGCCGGAGCTGTTCGTGGCCCTCCTCGCCTGCGAGGTCTTCGGCTGGACGATCCTGGCCGGCTTCACGTTCATGGCATGGCGGATCCCGGTAACCGAGCGACCACCGATCGGGTGGCGCCCGACCGTCGATGTCTTCGTGTGCACCTACGACGAGAGCCCTGAGGTTCTCGAAGCCACCCTGGTCGGGTGCAACCGGATCACCTACCCGCACCGGACGTGGGTCCTCGACGACGGCCGGCGCCACGACGTCCGGTCCCTGGCGGAGCGGTTCGGGGCCGACTACGTCACCCGAGCCGACAACCGGCACGCCAAGGCCGGCAACATCAATCACGCCCTGACCATCACCAACGGGCAGCTGGTGCTGGTGCTCGACGCCGACCACGTGCCGCAGCCCGACATCCTGGACGCCACCGTCGGATACTTCGACGACCCGTCGGTGGCGCTGGTCCAGACCCCCCACGACTTCGGCAACCTGGACTCGTTCCAACACTTCGAGACCGGGCGCCATGACCAGTCGATGTTCTTCGAGGTGATCATGCCGGGCAAGGACCGCCACAACGGTGCCTACTGGTGCGGCTCGGCGGCGGTGATCCTCCGACTGGCGCTGGAGGGCATCGGCGGTATCGCCACCGAGACGGTGGCCGAGGACTTCCACACCACCATCAGGCTGCACGGCCAAGGGTGGCAGACCCGGTACCACGACGAGACACTGGTCCAGGGCCTGGCCCCCCACGACCTGGCCTCGTTCCTGCTCCAGCGGGACCGCTGGGCCCGGGGGAACCTGGCCGTCCTGCGGACCCGGGAGAATCCGTTGGTGGCGCCGGGCCTGACCGCCAAGCAGCGGGTGAGCTACCTGTCGTCCCTGCAGGCGTACTTCATCCCCCTCCAGCGCCTGGTGATGCTGGCGGTGTTGATGGCCATGCTGGTCACCGGGCTGGTGCCCATGCACGCCACCCTGTGGGAGTTCGGCGTGTTCTGGGCACCGTGGATGGCGCTCAACCTGGCCGCCTCGGCCCTGCTGTGCCGGGGACAGGTCAGCCTGTGGGACGGGTCGTACTCGACCCTGTTGACCTACGAGATCTTCACCCGTGCGCTGGGCTCGCTGCTGCACCCGTTCCGGACCAGCTTCCAGGTGACCCCGAAGGACGGCATCGACGACGGAGGATGGCGCGCGGCCGGCCAGCTCCGGCTGGTGCTCGGCCTGGCCGGCGCGCTGGTGTGCGTGATCTCGCTGCGGTCCCTGGCACTGGCCGGTGTGATCGGCCTGCCGGCGCTCGGCGGCATCGCCGTCGCCGTCGGGCTGGTGTTCGGGGTCTGGGAGCTGTTCTTGGTCTCCGCCGCCCTGTGGCGGGTGACACGCCGTCACCAGTACCGACACCACTACCGGATCGCGGTGGAGATCTCCGGAGTCATGGAGCGGAACCTGGTCCGGATCGTGGACCTCACCCCGAGTGGCGCCGGGCTGATCGGCCCGGACGCCCTGGCGGTGGGGACCCGGCTCGGGCTCCGTCTGGAACTGCCGATGGTCGATGGTCGAGCTCCGCGCCACCGAGGTGGTCTTCTCCGTTCACTCGTGCCACCCGGCCGACGATGGCGGATGGCGCATGGGGGGGACGCTCGCCCCGGTGACCGAGTCGGACGCCGAGATCCTCATCGAGCACTGCCACGTGGTCAGCTCGCGGGCCCGTCTCACCGAAGCGGGCCGACTGCTGCCCGTGGGGGCCGGTGACGGTGCCGACGAGCCGGTCACGGTGCGGGCCGCCGAGGACCTGGCCGGGGTGCCCGGCGAGGGGCCGCACCCGATGCCGGCACCGGCCGCCACCGCCGACGGCGAGGCCACGTCGGAGGCCGTCTCGGCCCACGGCTGACCGTACCCACCGACCCGGGACCAGGCCGGTGTCACACCCGTACACTGTGCTGTAGACGTGGTCGCCTCCCCCCGGTCCACCCCGCCCGTCACCGGGCGCCCCGAACACAGAGGGGACGCGCCACGGGCGGGCCGGCTGCCCCGGGGCCGCTGGAGGGGCTGGAGGGGCTGGAGGGGCTGGAACCAGGCTCCATCCTCCGATCGCTGCACCCGGCGGTGGCGCATTGGTTCGAGGGGCGGTTCCCCTCCGGGCCGACCGAGCCGCAGGCGAGGGCGTGGCCGAGCATCGTGGCCGGCGGCGATGTGCTGGTGGCCTCCCCGACGGGCACCGGCAAGACCTTGACCGGGTTTCTGATGGCCATCGACGCCGCCTACCGCGCCCACGCCGCCGGCACCGTCCGGACCGTCGCCGGCCCCGGGGTCGTCTACGTCTCACCGCTGCGGGCCCTCGCCGCCGACGTGCACGAGAACCTGCAGGTACCCCTGGCGGGCATCGCCGACGCCGCCGCCCGCCTGGGGCTGTCCGCGCCCGACCTGGCCGTGGCCGTCCGGACCGGCGACACGCCGGCTGCCGAGCGGGCCGCCATGCGGCGTTCGCCTCCGGACCTGTTGGTCACCACTCCCGAATCGCTCTACCTGCTGCTCACCGCCTCCTCGTCCCGGGCGATGCTGCAGGGAGTCCACACGGTGATCGTGGACGAGGTCCATACCCTGGCCCGGGACAAGCGGGGCTCGCACCTGGCCCTGAGCCTCGAGCGCCTCGACCACGTGGTGACTGCGGCCGGGGGCCGGCTCCAGCGCATCGGGCTGTCGGCGACCCAGCGCCCTCTGGACGTGGTGGCCCGCCTCCTGTCCGGCTCGGACCCCTCACGGTCGCCCACCACCATCGTCGACTGCGGCCATCGGCGGGACCTCGACGTGGACATCGAGCTGCCCACCACCGAGCTCGAGGCCGTGACCAGTGCCGGTCAGCTGTCCGACGTGCTCGACCGGATCGCCGCCCATGTGCTCGAGCACCGCACGACGCTGGTGTTCGTGAACACGAGGAAGATGGCGGAGCGTGTGGCCCATCAGTTGGCCCGGCGGCTGGATCCGACCGGCGGAGCGGACGGCGTCGACGGAGGCGACGGAGGCGGAGGCGACGAAGGGGATGGAGCGACCAGACCGACCGGCGCCGACGGCGGGGCCGAGCCGGGTTTCGGTCCCTTCACCGGTGACCCCGTCGATGCCGCCCTCCAGGTGGCCGCCCACCACGGGAGCCTGTCGACGGCGAGGCGCAGGCTGGTCGAGCAGCGGTTGCGGGCCGGCGATCTGCGTGCACTGGTGGCAACGGCCTCGTTGGAGCTCGGCATCGATGTCGGGCCGGTCGAACTGGTGTGCCAGATCGGCTCCCCCCGGGCCATCGGCACCTTTCTCCAACGGGTGGGACGGGCCAACCATCAGCTGGAGGGGACGCCGGCCGGCCGGCTCTATCCCCTCACCCGTGACGAGTTGGTGGAGTGCACGGCGCTGTTGACCGCGGTGCGGTCCGGGCACCTCGACGTGCTGGAGCCGCCCGTGGCCCCGGTCGACGTACTGGCCCAGCAACTCGTGGCCGAGGTGGCGGCGGCCGAGGAATGGGAGGTCGGTCCGCTCTTCGAGCTGATGACCCGGGCCGCCCCCTACGCCGGGCTGACGCGGGAGACGTTCGACGAGGTGGTCGATCTGGTGTCGTGGGGTATCCGCACCGGTCGCGGCCGGCGCGGCGCCCACCTCCACCACGACGGTGTCAACGGGAGGCTGCGCGCCCGCCGCGGGGCCCGGCTCGCCGCACTCACCAGCGGTGGCGCCATCCCCGAAACGGGCGACTACCGGGTGGTGCTGGATCCCGACGGCGTGACCGTGGGGTCGGTGCACGAGGACTTCGCCGTGGAGGCCACCGGCGGCGACGTCTTCCTCCTCGGCACCCATTCGTGGCGAGTGGTCAAGGTCGAGACGGGAACGGTCCGGGTCCACGACGCCGGCGACCTTCCCCCGACCATCCCGTTCTGGCTCGGCGAGGCCCCGGCCCGGACCGCCGAACTGTCCGAGGAGGTGGGAGCGCTCCGAGGCGCGCTGGAGCCGCTGCTGGCCGTCGCCGACGCCTCCGGCGCCCGGGCCGAGGTCCGCCGCCGGGCCGGAGTCTCCGAGGCCGTGGCCGACCAGGTGGTGGCCTACCTGGGGGCGGGACTGGCCGCCCTGGGCGCCCTGCCCACCCGCGACCGCATCGTCATCGAGCGGGTCTTCGACGAGAGCGAGGGCACCCAGCTGATCGTGCACGCACCCTACGGCGGCCGTATCAACCGGGCGCTCGGCCTGGCGCTGCGGAAGCGCTTCTGCGTGTCGTTCGACTTCGAGCTGCAGGCGGCGGCCGACGATGACACCGTCGTGCTGTCCCTCGGTCCCCAGCACAGCTTCCCGCTGCCGCAGGTGCCCAAGATGCTGACGAGCCGCACGGCGGTGGACGTCCTCACCCAGGCCCTCCTTCCCCACCCCATGCTGGCGGCCCGGTGGCGGTGGAACCTCACCCGGGCACTGGTGGTGCCACGCTCACGCGGGGGCAGGCGCCGTCCCATCCACCTCCAGCGGATGGAGGCCGAGGACCTCCTGGCGACGGCGTGGCCGTCGCTGGCCGCCTGCCAGGAGAATGCCGCGCCCGGACCCGTCCCCGTCCCCGACCACGTCCTCGTGCGCCAGACGGTGGCCGACTGCCTCACCGAGCCACTCGACGCCGACGGCCTGGTATCACTGCTCGAGGAGCTGGAGTCCGGTCGAGTCGCCGTCCACTTCGTCGAGTCGGCGGAGCCTTCGCCCCTGTCCCACGGGATCCTCACCGGCCGCCCGTTCACCTTCCTCGACGGGGCACCGCTCGAGGAGCGGCGGACCCGGGCCGTGGCCGTGCCCCGCGGGCTCGGCGTCGTGGACGCCTCGGGCATCCCGGCCGGACTGCCGGTGGCGGCATCCGAACTGGGCCCCCTCGATCCGGCCGCCGTGTCCGAGGTGCTCGATCAGATCCGGCCGCGACCCCGCGATGCCGACGAGCTCCACGACCTCCTCCTCTCGTTGGTGCTGTGCCGCCCGGTGCCCGGCTGGCAGCACTGGTTCGACGAGCTGGTGGCGGCCGGTCGGGCCCGTTCCGTGTCGGGTCGATGGGTGCCCACCGAACGGGTCGGAGCTGGCCGAGGTCATCGAGCGCTCCGCCGTCGATCCCGCCCTCGAGGCCGACGAGGCGCTGGCGGAGTGCGTCGGCGGCCATCTCGATCTCGCCGGCCCGGTGCCGGTGGCCCGACTGGTGGCCGACGGGACCCTTCCGTCCGGTTCCGTCCTGGGGGCACCGGTCACCGAGGCCAGGGCCCGTACCGCACTGGCCCGGTTGGAGGCCGTCGGCTCGGCCATCCAGCTGCCCGACGGCCAGTGGTGTGCCCGGCACGTGCTGGTGCGGATGCACGCCGCCAGCCGGACGCGGCGCCGCCGCTTCGTGGAGCCGGCCAGCATCGCCGACTTCGTGCGGTTCCTGGCGTGCTGGCAGCACGTGGCGCCGGGGACCCGGGCCGAGGGACGCGCCGGCCTGCTGGCCGTCATCGAACAGCTCCAGGGGCTCGAGGTGGCCGCCGGCGAGTGGGAGCGCAACGTCCTCCCGGCCCGCGTCGAGGCGTACGACCCCCGTTGGCTGGACGAGCTGTGTCTGGCCGGCGAGGTGGCGTGGGCGCGCCTGACGCCCCGCCCGGCCGCCCCGGCCACGGCCGACGAGGACCGGGTGCCGGGGGCGGGGTCCACCGGCGGGGCGGGGCTCGTCAACACCGTCACCGGCTACGCCTCTGGCCATCACGACCCGCCAGGACCTTCCCTGGATGCTGGCGGCCGTGCGGACCGAGCCGGTCACCGACGCCCCGTCGAAGGGGCCGGCGTTCGACGTCCTGGCCGTGCTCCGGGCACGCGGCGCCTGCTTCCGTTCGGAGCTCGGCGGCTCCGTCGGGCCGGCTCCCGACCGAGGTCGACGAGGGCCTCTGGGACCTGGTCGCCCGGGGCCTCGTCACCGCCGACGCCTTCTCGGCCGTGCGATCGTTGCTCTCGTCACGGGGCCGGCGGCCGTCCGGTCTCCGTCGCGTCGTCGGCACGGCGGTCGCCGCTCGGACCCCGACGGGCCCTGGCCGGGTCGGGCATCGGCGAGGGCCGATGGTCCCTGGTGCCCGAGCCCGAGGACGGGGGTGACGGGCCGTCCGCCGCACCCGCCGGCGAGGAGCTGGCCGAGGCGGTGGCGTGGCAGATGCTGGTCCGGTGGGGCGTGGTGGCATGGGAGCTGTGGTCCCACGAGTCGTACCGGGTGCCATGGCGCGACGTGGTCCGCGCCCTCCGCCGGTTCGAGGCGCGGGGTCAGGTCATGGGCGGTCGGTTCGTGGCGGGGGTCTCCGGTGAGCAGTACGCCCTGGCGGAGGCGGCTTCGCTGCTGGCGGACGTGCGCCGGGACCCGGCTCGCGGCGCCGACGTGGTGGTGGCGGGTGCAGACCCACTCAATCTGACCGGTGAGACTGCTGGGCGGGGCCCGGACACCTGCCATACGCCACCGGAGCGTGCACTACGTGGACGGCGTGCCGGTGGAGCCGGTCCCGGCGGCATCGGCCGGCTGACCAGACTCACGACGACGACGCCGGTGGGACCGGTCCCCCGGGCGGCGGTCAGCGCCAGTCCGGATGGAGGCGGTGCTCCAGCGCCACCTTGAGCGCCCGGACGGTCTGACCGTTCTCGACGGCGTCCGGCGAGTCCGCCAACCACACGATGGCGGCGGCCGGCACCGAGGGCGGGGCCCCCTGGTAGCGACCGGTGAGGCCGAGTGCGGCGGCGTTCACGAGCTGGCGCTCGGTCTCCACGTACCCGGGGTCGAGGTTGTACGAGCCGGATGCCCCGGTCCCCCACCTCCACGGCCAGGAGCGGTGCGAAGCGGTGGACGGCGGCCTTGGAGGCGGCATAGGCCAGTCCCCAGCCACCCTCGCCCACCGGCCCCGGCGGGTCGGCGGTGGCGGTGTGGGAGGTCACGTTCACGATGGTGCCGCCGCCCGCCGCCAGCATCGGGCGGGAGCACGGACTGGATCAGCACCAGGGGGGCGACGACGTTGGCGTCCAACTTCGCCTCCATCTGCCCACGGTCAGCACCGAGATGGGCACCATGCTGCCCGGGCCGGTGTCGACGGCGTTGTTGACCAGCAGGTCGATCCCACCCCACTCGGCGAGCACCCGGGTGACCAGGGCCTCCAGCGCGGCGTGGTCGTGGAGGTCGGCGGCCAGCTCGAGCGATTCGCCTCCCGCCTGGCGGACGATGCGCGGCGGTCTCCTCGAGGCTGCCGGGCAGCGGTCGGCCGCCACCGGTGTCCGAATCGTCGCGCCCCTCGCCACGGTGCCGGGTCCGCCCGGTGACGGCCACGTCCCAGCCGGCCTCGGCCAGCGCCACGGCCGTCGCCCGGCCGATCCCCCGGGTGGCGCCGGTGACCAGGGCGCGCCGATGCCGGGCGTGGGTTCCCACCGATCGTTCGGTTCGGGAGTGCTCGGCGTGAAGCCGGTGCCGGGCCGGGGCCGCCGGGCCTAGACGCCGCTCCCGAAGAACTGGGCGTCGCCGAAGTTGAAGATGCCGCCGTCGTGGGCCACGAACCGGTAGCCGAGGCCGGTGGTGGTGTTGGTCATCCCGGCGATCGACCCGTTGAGCTTGGTCCCGCCGGTCGAGCCGAAGAACGGCGCGTTGAACGAGAAGATGCCGCCGTCGGAGGCGACCTCCCAGTAGCCACCGGTGACCGGGTCGGTGGTCATCCCCACGACCGGCTTGTTCAGGTGCGCGCCGCCCTTGGAGCCCTGGAAGTGGGCGTCGCCGTAGGCGAAGATCCCGCCGTCGCTGGCGACGAGGTAGTAGCCCTTGCCGGTGGGCGTGGCCGCCATGCCCACGATCGGCTTGTGCAGCACGATGTTGCCCGCCGAGCCGTGGAACCCGGCGTCACCGTAGGCGAACACGCCGCCGTCGGCGGCCACGAACCAGTACCCCTTGCCGGTGGGCGTGGCGGCCATACCGACCACGGGCTGATTGAGGTGGATGTTGCCGGTGCTGCCGTAGAACTGGGCGTCCCCGAAGGTGAACACGCCGCCGTCCCGGCCCAACAGCCAGTAGCCCTTGCCGTCCACGGTCGGCTCCATGGCGATGATCGGCGCGTTCAGCACCCGCTTGGACAGGTCGCCGTAGAACAGGGCGTCGCCGAACGCCTCCACCTTCCCGCCCGAGGCCACCAGCCAGTACCCGTTGCCGGTGGGCGTGGGCGACATGCCGACGAAGTTGAACTTGGTGGCGACCACGGCAGTTTCCGGGCGCACCGCGGCGCCCGCCGTCGCGCCGCCGATCATGGTCACGGCCAGCGCGCCGACCGTCAGCGAAATGGCGGCGATCAACGTGGATGGGTACCGGGTGGTGCGGGTTCGGGACAAGGAAGTGATCCTCCTGGTTGCGTCGGCTCGATCGGTCGGCCTCACATTAGGGGGAAGCGGGACCCGGGTGCTGGCGCCCGCCGACGCGCCCGACATGGCGGTGCCGGCGGGGCGGTGTCGTCGCTACGAACGGGCGGACCCGGTGCCCTCCAGGGCGCAGCGGCTGGCCCGTTCGACGGCGGCGGCGCCCTGCCTCGCCAGCCCGGCCGTGCAGGCCGTGAGCTGTGCGGAGCCGGCCGGGCTGCTGGCGCTCCCACCTCCTGGCGAGAGTCCGCTCCAGACCCAGGCCCCGGCCTGATGGGTCGGAAGGCCGACCGGTGGCGGCGGTGAGCAGTGCCGCCGCGAAGGTGACCGACGGGATCTGGTCGTAGGCGGGGAGCCCGGGCTCGTCGGGGACCACCACCGTGGTCACCCCCCATCCGTCGAGCGCCTGGCGCACCGCACGGACATCGCCGGCCTGGAAGGCCTCGCCCAGGAACGAGAACGAGGTGGCGCCGAGGACGACCTGCCCCGCCCGCTCCGGGCCGGCTCTGGACGGGGAGGTGCCCGGTCCCCCACCCCCGACGATCGAGTACTGCATGTGGTCGAGGGCCTGCCAGGTCATGCCGGCCTCCCGGGTGGTGAAGGGCGCGGGGAGCCCGAGGATCACCTGGTGTCCGGTCAGATGCGGGGCCACCGTCCGGAACCAGGTGGGCACCACCACCGGGGTCGCGCTCATCGGGACGTACGGTCCGAGATAGGCGGCCACGGGGACCAGCGCCACCGCCGACACGATGGTGGCGGCCACCGCTCCCGACCAGTCCGGGCGGGACGCCGGGCCTGGTCGTCGACCGCCGACGGCCCCGTAGGTGTGGTCGACCACCAGACCGAGGAGGACCGCCACGGCCAGGTAGGTGATGATGACGAACCGCACGGGGACGACGTTGCCCAGCAGCGGCAGGTGGTAGAGGAATGCCCACGGCTTCGGGACGCCCCCGTCGGCCCCCAGCGCCAGCACCAGCGACACGGCGGCGACGGTGGCGAACAGCCATTGGCGACGGTCGTGGCGCCAGAGGACGAGCCCGACCGCCACCACGGCCACGACGCCCAGCCCGAAGTACTGGAAGGACACCAAGAAGTGCGGGTACAACAGCGCGTTGATCCCGAGTCCGGCGTCCACCGCCGACGCAGACTCCGGCAGCACCAGGTGGACCGGCACCACCCCACCGTTCTGCAGGTTCCATCCTGGCCACAGCAGGCCGGTGAAGTGCCCGGGGCCCTCCAGCGCGAACCAGGTCGGGTAGGCCAACAGGAGCACGGCGGTGGATCCGGCGGACGCCAGCCCCACCACGGCGTGCCGCCCTCGCCGCCGGAGGGCATCCCGGTCGGGGTGGCGCCACCACAGGAACAGCCCGGCCAGGACGGCGGTGGCGACGGCCACGATCACGGTCAGCACCAGCAGCTCCGTCCCGGCGAAGAACTGGAGGGTCACCAACAGTCCGAGCCCGATGCCCGTGGTCACGGGACGGCGGCGTTGACGGACCAGGAGCTCGTCCAGGCAGGCGATCATCAGGGGTGGGAGCGCCGCCATCCCGAGGTTGAGGTGGGCGTTGCTCAGGTTGAACAGGACGAAGGGCGAGAAGCCGTAGAACAGGCCCCCGACGAAGGCCGCCGGGGCCCAGGTGACCCAACGGCGGAGGAGCACGAACATGGCCAGCGCGGAGAGGACGGGGCTGAGGGTGAGCGCCACGTTCAAGGTGGCGACCGGGCCGAAGGCCCACGTGACGGGGGCCAGCGGCACCCCGATGGCCAGTTCGCCGGTATTGGCCACGAGGTTCATCCCGTACGGGTGGAACAAGGTGGTGGTGTAGAGCGGATCCAGTCCGTGGGCGATGGCGTGGGCCGGCCATTCGAGGAACCAGGTGAACAGCGGGCTGTCGCCCTGCTCCCCGACGGTGGTCGCGGTCGGGTGGCCGGACCAGACGTTCCACCAGATGAACACCGAGACGCAGAGGTAGCCGGCCGCGGCCAGCGCCAGGGTGCCGAGCCGGTGACCCCGTGGTGGCCGGTCGGTCGGTCCATCGGGCTCGTCGACGGGCGACGGGTGGGTGTCCCCGGGTGTCGTCGTCTCGTCGTCGATTGTCTTCACGGTGGTCCCATCCCGCCGACCCCGAGACGTGGTGGAGGAACGGGGCTGGTCAGCGGCCCAACAGTGCGGGCCTGTCGAACGGAGATCGTACGGCAGCCATGTGCGGTGTGCCGGGTCGGGGGGTCGCCCGGAGGCGGGCGGCACCCGGTCAGCCGTGGGCTCTCAGCCGTCAGGCGACGGCTCGAAGGCGATCACGCCGCCGGGAGAGCCGTCGGCGGTGGACCCCACGCCCATCACCACCATGCGGCCGGCCACGGCGACGCCGCTCCAGCAGTCGTTGGGCAGTGCCAGGTTCGCCACCACGGCGCCGGTCAGCGCCTCGCGCACCTGGGCCTCCGGGCTGAGGGCCAGGCACGAAAAGGTGAAGCCGCCGGCATAGGTGGTCGATCCGAACGACTGGGCGTTGTCGGCGCGCCACCGGATCTTCCCGGTGGCGGCGTCGATGGCGAAGAAGCTGGGGTCCTGGTGGGCCCGGTCGGCGGCGTCCCGGGGGGCGCAGGCGGGCGTGGAGAGGTCCCCGAGGGCGGTGGCGCCGAAGATGGTCGATCCCGTGTAGGCCGGGCTCCCGATGAACCCGCCGGCCGATCCTCCGAAGACGGCCCGGGTGGACCACAGGATCCTCCCGGTGGCGGGATCGAGGGAGGCGTAGGTGCCGTTCTTCCCGAACGCACCCAGGAAATCGGTCCGTCCGTCCGTCGACAGGCCGGCGTTGGTCCCGACCTCGTCGAAGTCACAGCCGGGGTCCGTGCCGACCACGTCGGCCGACCACACCAGGGCACCGGTCCGGGCATCGAGCGAGAGCACCCGCTCGGCGGTGCTCGAGGTGGCGTTCCGGCCGTTGCAGTCGGCGATGGTGAACACCACGTCGTCGAGTCCGGGGAGGTAGGTGCCCGACGACCAGACGCCGCCGCACCCGTCGTCGAGCACCGTGCCGGCGCCGTTGACATCGGTCTGGTGGATCCACGTCGGGTCTCCGGTCAAGAGATTGGCGGCCACCACGTAACCCCGCTCGTGGGGTTGGCCGTCCGTGTCCGTGCCGACGTAGACGTTCCCGTCCTCGACGATGGGCGACGAGAAGATCCGGGTGGGATCGGTGGTGGGCGACGCCGGCAGTGAGGGCATCCCGGTGTAGGCGTGCTTCCAGAACAACGCCCCGGTGTCGGCGTCCAGGGCGTAGAGGGTGTAGCCGCCACCGAAGATGACCAGGTTCGGATGGGAGGAGTCGGCCGGTTCGTACCACGCCGAGGAGGTGACCAGGCCGCCGTCGGAGTTGAACGTCCGGGGATGTTGGCCCGGGTAGGGGGTCACCCCGGTCTGCGAATCGAGCTGGAACGACCACTTGAGCGAACCGGTGGCTACGTCGACGGCGTAGAACCTGGTGTCCCAGGATCCGAAGTAGGCCACCCCGCCCACGACGGTCGGGGTGGCCGTCACGGCATCACCGGTGGGGAAGAACCACGCCTCATGGAGGGAACCGACGTCGGCGGCGCTCATCGTGGTGGCGGCCACGAACGGGTGGAGCGGTCCGTTGCCGAAGCTGGTCCAACCCGGTGGAGCGGTCGCCGCCGGTCGGGCGATGCGGACCGTCTTGTCGGCAACCGTGGAGGTGGTCGAGCAGGCGGCGATCATGCTCACGCCTACGAGCACCAGGGCCACGAGTCCCGTGCGGGTCACGCTCACGCTCATTCTCCCTCTCATTCACTCACCCTCGGACGGGCTCTCGGGTGTGGGCAACGGTGTGGGGCGGCTCGGGAACGGGCACCGCTGCCGGCTCGGGACACAGATGGTGGCACTGGTCGGGAAGGCGTAGTGGTCCGAGAGCGTGGTCGGGACGCTCGGCGACCGACCGGGTCCGAAGGTGACCCGCATCAGACGGCCGCGGTAGTTCTCCGGCCCGCAGTTGGACAGCCCGCCGCTGCAGGCGATGTGGATGTCGATGAAGTAGAGGGTCCCGTCCGGCGCGAATGCCATGCCGAAGGGGTTGAAGCCGTTGGTGCCCGACCCGAAGTCGGCCAGCGACTCGCCGGGGACCCCGGGACGCGGCACCGGCCGGCCGGCCGGGCTGAACCACTTGATCACGTCGTCGGTGGCGCCGCCGCCGAAGATGGACGAGACGGCGTAGCAGCCGCAGGTGGGGTCCTCGGCCACCCCCATGGGGACGGGAAGGTCATCTCCGGCGGCCTGGAAGAAGACCGAGTGCGAGATGTCGGAGCGGGGGTAGACCCCGCCGGGGCACTGCGAGGGGCCGGCGGGGAAGGACGAGTGGTCGAACTCGAGCACGTTCCCCGGGAACCCGCCCCCCGGCGATCCGGCCTGGGGTACCAGCACGTTCCCATCGGGCATGGTGGTCATCATCCCGGGCTGGGCCAGGCCGCCGGTCCCGTCCTCGTGGTCGCTCCCGATCCCACCGCTGTCGGGGCCGTAGAGGATGCACGAGTGGGTGTACGACGGCGCGAACCACTCGACCAGCCGTCCGCTGGTCGGCACGGGGAACGATCCCTGGGCCGTGCCGATGTCGCTGGCGAAGACGTTGTGGTGGGCGTCCACGGCGCACCCGGTGAAGGTGGCCTGGCCGTTGTACACGCCGGTGGAGTCCGGCGGTGAGTCCTCGCCGGGGAGACCCGGGGCCATCCGGTACGGGCCGGGCACCGACAAGGTCTTCCCGGTGAAGGCGCCGTGGACGCTGTTGACCTCCTCGCTGATGGCCGGCTGTTTGAACGGATTGTTGGGCGGTCCGCCCGGGTTCAGCTGGCTGGGATTGGTGGGGTCGGATCCGCCGACCCACCGCCCGGTGCCGTCATTCAGTAGGCAGACCTGGCCGTTGAGGTCCCAGGGAGCCATCAACTGACCCTGGGTGTGGTTGGCGGACTCGTAGTAGTCGACCTCCTCGTCCTGGTCCCAGTAGACGATGTAGCCGGACGTGGGCGCCGAGAAGCTGGGGTCGGTCGGAGCGCCGGCAGCCACGGCGCCACCGCTCGAGGTGCAGGCGGCCAGGGCCAGGGCCAGCGTCATCCACACCGCCACGGCCCGGTACCGGTGTGGCGGAGTGTCCCGGCCGACCCCGGCTGGTGCCGCCGGCACCCCCAGGGCGGTCACGACCCGACCGCCACGGTGGCGGAGTGGGCCGAGGCAGGGCCGGGACCGACGGCGCCGACGGCGCTGACGGTGAAGGAGTCGGCAGAACCGGCGGGGAGCCCTGCCATGGTGGCCGACGTGGAGGAGGCACCCACCCGGACGGTGGTCCCGTCGGAAGCCGTGACCACGTAGCCGGTGACGGGCCCGGTGCCCTCACCGGACGGGCGGCTCCACCGGACCGTGACGCCGCCCGGTCCGGGGGCGGCCCGCACTGATCGGGGCGGGCCCGGGGCCTCCGGGCCGACGGTCAGTTGGCGCACGCAGTTGTTGGCGGTGTCCGAGATGAACAGTGCGCCGGCGGCGGAGTAGGCCACGCCGAGGGGCTCCGAGAGGGCGATGGCGTCGGCCGGGCTGTCGGACGCGATGCCGTTCGGGCAGCCTGTCGACCCCTGGCCGGCGACGGTGTACAGGTCCCCCGCCACCATGTCCTGCCCGAAGAAGCGGCCCGACACGACGGCCACGGCGCGGATGTCCTGGCCGGCCGAGTCGGCGATGATGATGTTGCCCGTGCCGTCCACGGTCACGCCGGCCGGCGACGACAGCTGGGCCTGCGTGGCCGGGCCCCCGGTGCCGGCCGAGCCTCGGGCGCCGGTGCCGGCCACGGTGTAGACGTCCCCCGGTCTCATGGGCACCCCGTAGAAGGTGCCGGTGGCCGTGGCCACCACCCGCACCCGGTCGTTCAGGTAGTCCCCCACCACCAGGTTCCCGAACCGGTCGACGGTCACCCCGATCGGGAGCTGGAACGTGGCGGCGGTGGCCGGCCCCCCGTCGCCGCTGCTGCCGGCCGAGCCGGTGCCGGCCACGGTGTAGATATCGCCGGTCGTCATCGGCTGCCCGTAGAAGGTCCCCTTCCTGGCCGCCACCACCCGGACCCTGTTGCCGTACAACTCGGTGAAGACGAGGTTCCCGAACGCGTCCACGGTGATGTTCTCGGGACCGTCGATCTCCGCGTCCACGGCGGGATGCCCGTCGCCGGTGCTGCCGACCGACCCGGTACCGGCCACGGTGACCATGTTCCCGCTGACCATGGACCGGCCGAAGTACCGCCCCGACCGGTCGGCCACCACCCGGATCCGGTTGCCGGCGAACTCGGCGATCACCACGTTGCCGGCCCGGTCGAAGGCCACTCCGGCCGGCGCGTCGATCGCGGTGTCGGCACCGGGGCCGCTGATCCCTCCCCCGCCCCCGGTGCCGCTGCCGGCGGTGCCGTTTCCGGCGATGGTATAGAGGCGGCCGGAGATCATCGGGCGCCCGAAGTGGGTCCCCGATGCCGCGGGCACGAACCGCACCCGGTTGTTGTTCTGGTCGGCGACCACCACGTCGCCCCCGTCATCGGCGGCCACGCCGGTGGGAAGGTTCAAAAGGGCATCGGGCGCGTCCCCGCCGTTGCCCGAATACCCACCGGGCGCACCGGTACCGGCAATGGTGGCGATGGTGCCGGCAGTGACGATGCGACCGTAGTAGCTGCCGGTCGATGCCGCGATGATCCGGACGCGGTTGTTGCCCGAGTCGGCGATGACGACGTTGCCCGACGCGTCGACGACGACGTCCTGGGGAGCGGACAGCGCAGCGTGCACCGCCGGCCCGCCGTCGCCCGAGAAGTGCGCACCACCGGTACCGGCGATGGTGTAGATACCGCCCGTCCTCACGTGGGCCCCGAACGCGGAGCCGCCCGTCCCGGCCAGCAGCTGGACCCGGTTGTCACCCAGCTCGGCCACGACCACGTCGCCGTGAGAGTCGATCGCCACACCGGATGGTCGATCGAGCTCGGCCGCCGTGGCGGTGGTGCCGTCGTGGGCCCAGCCGGCCCTGCCGTCGCCGGCCACGGTGTCGATCTCCCCGGCGCGCATGGACCGCCCATAGAACGTTCCCGACGTGGCGGCCACCACGCGCACCTCGTTGTTGCCGAGGTCGGCCACGACCAGGTTCCCGTGGCCGTCGACGGCGACGCCGGTCGGCTGGTCGAGCTCGGCACCGGTGGCGGCGGTGCCGTCTCCGCCCGAACCGGCCGTGCCGTCGCCGGCCACGGTGTAGATGTCCCCCACCGACATCGCCTGGCCGTAGAAGGTGCCCGTGGAGCCGGCGACCACCCGGAGGTCGTCGTTGCCCGAGTCGGCGATGACCAGGTTTCCCGACCCGTCGAGGGCGATACCGGCCGGATAGGCGAGCTCGGCTCGGGCAGCCGGTCCCCCGTCCCCGGCATGTCCCCAGGTCCCGTTGCCGGCCACGGTCACGATCTGGCCTCCGGTGACCGGCACGCCGAACAGGGTGGACGAAGAGGCGGCCACCACCCGCACCCTGTTGTTCTGGTAGTCCGCCATGTACAGGTCCCCGGCGTGGTCGACGGCCAATCCGTAGGGACCGTCGCAGGCGGCATCGCCGGCCGGACCGCCGTCGCCGCCGTAGCCGGAGGAGGCGATGATCCCGGCACAGGCGGCATTCCGCTCCGTCCCGGTGGGTAACAGCTCCCGTACCACCATGAGCGTCCCGTCACCGACGTCGAGGCCACCCGAGGGCTCGGCGGCGAGTGCCACAGGATCCTGGGCCACGGTGACGCCGGCGCCGCCGCCGCCGCCCCCGACCGCAGTGACCACGGCGGGGGCGCTGGCGGCGAAGGAGGGTCCGCCCAACGTGGCGGTGGCGCCGAGGGCCAGGACCATCCCGAGTCCGGCCGCCAGGGCTGCGTGCCCCGGTCGTCTGACCCCGAGGGCCGTTGGCGCCGCGCCAGCTGCTGGGCTCATCGCCGGTTCGTCCCCTGACCCGGGGCACGGGCGACGGGCAGCGGCCCGCGACGATCGGCCAGCCTCATGCCGGAACGACTGCGATGGCCTTGCACGGACCCCCCCTTGCACGGTGATGGGCGTCATTGTTCCAGAACGCGCCCTTTGTTGCTCGTGGCGGTCGTCCGCCCACCGAGGCCCCCGACCGAAGAACCGGGCCGCCCGCAGTCCGTTCCGGCCGGATACCGTTGCGGAGGTGGAGTTCGCACATCGCCCGCGGGCCATGGAGTACGGCGGCAGAGTGGCGGTGGTGACCGGCGCCTCGGCCGGACTCGGTCGCCGGCTGGCTCTCGACCTGTCCCGGGCGCGGGCGGTGGTGGTGGCCGTCGCCCGGCGCCAGGACCGGCTGGCCGCCCTGGTCGACGAGATGCGCGCCCGGAGCCCGTCTTCGAGCTACCGGTGCTGCGACCTCGGTGACGTCGGCGCCTTCGTCGACCTCCTGCACGAGGTCGAACGAGACCACGGCCGCATCGACCTCTTGTTCAACGTCGCCGGTGTCGGCGGGGTCCTGCGCACCGGCGAGCCGTCGATGGAGTCGCTCCGCTCACTGATGGAGGTGAACTTCTTCGCGCCCTACGCGGGGATGCTGACCGTGCTGCCCGGGATGCGGAGCCGGGGCTTCGGCGCCATCGCCAACATGTGCTCGGACGACGGGCGTGCCCCGGGACCCGGGGCGGCCGACTATTCGGCCAGCAAGGCGGCGCTGGCGGCGGCGACCGAGAGCTTTTCCTACGACGCCCGCCCGGACGGAGTCTTCCTCCACACCGTCTATCCCGGATGGGTGCCGACCGAGATGGGTCGACAGGCGGTGGCCGAGGGCGGACTGAGGATGCCCCCCCGAGCGGTGCGGCGCACCGAGGAACAGGTGTCGGCCCTCGTGCTCCGCCGGTTGGGCGACCAGAGGCTCGAGATCAACGCCGCCCTCCTGCCCCTGGTGGCGCCGGTGTTCCGGACCGTCGCTCCGAGCGGCTACCAGTGGATGCGGGCCAGGCGGTGAGGGCGGTGGCCGCCCCGGGCCGGGGGTCGGCCCGGGCTACGAGCGGCTGATATTGGACGGCCAACGGAACCAGTTCTGGCCCGTGATGGGACGGACTGCACCCAGCAGGGAGTTGTAGGCCGCCCCGGGGCTGTCCCCGGCCGGGGACGTGGTGAGCACGCCGAAGATGGTGAGCGGCCGTCCGTGGGCCTTGGCGTAGGAGACGAGGGCCGCCCAACGCGAGGCATCTGCGGCCGAGTAGATCTCCGGCACGGCCAGGTTGGGACGGAACCCGTCGGCAATCGTGAGCAGCTGACTCTCGGACCAGAACCCGGCGTCGGCCGAGCCGTAGTCGATCATGGCCGGCGTGTAGCCCCCCACGGCGGTGGCGTACCCGGACTGCAGGGCGTAGGTGTTCTGAAAACCGGGGTCGAAGGCCGGCTCGGCGTCGTCACCGGCAAAGATCTTGACGGCGTCGGTGTACCCCGACTGCCGCTTGACCAGATTGGTCTGGCCCTGGGTCGCCTCCACCTCGCCGGCGAGTTGGGCTCCCCAGGCCGCATAGCTCGGCGGTTCGGCGACGCAACCGCAGGTGACGCCTCCGCACGGCTGCCCGGCCCCGCAGCTGTCGTTGGTCCCGATGGCCACATCGAGGTCGAGGTAGCTCGGGGCGGCGGCGAAGTAGCCCCGGACGAAGCTCAAGGTGGCGGCGCCGATGGATGCCAGGGAGACGAACTGTCCGTTGAAGTCCATGGTCCCCGGCACGGACCCCGACGCCGCCGGGCGGCCGAAGTCGAGGATGACCAGACCCTGTGACCGGGCCTGGCCGGCGGCCTGGCCCTGGGCGTAGAGGACGTGGGGGTTGGTGCCCGACTCGTAGTGCGAAGTCGTGGTGGCCGTCGGTGTGAGCGCGCCGGCCGGGGTGGCCAGGGGAACCCCGACGCTGAACAGGCCGACCAGCACGAACGACAACGACGCCATGCTGCGGCGAACCAGGTGCCCGTTCATCGGTGTCCCCGGGTCGGTGCCGGTGCCGGCCAACGGCCACCACGGTCGGTTCCCGACGAGGTGCCACCGTCACGGTCGACGGCGACCAACCGTACCGACCATCGATCGGACGGCCGGTGATGGACGGTGCTGCTCCCTACGTCGGCCTCTCGTTCGAGCGAGGATCGGCCACTGCTCATCCTGAACTCCCTCGATTGCATGTCCCTCAATTGATCGGCGCGAGGCGCCGGACCCTTGAGCGGTGCAGAGGCATGCTCCAGGCGGTGGGTGCGGGCCCGACGGGTCGCGCCGCAGGCGGGACGCAGTGTTCAGTCGACGTCCCGCCGGTTCGGAATCAACAGGTGGGGGTCCAGGTCGGATCGGTCGAGGCCGAAGCCGATGATCCGGCGGGGATGGATCCGGATCAACGATGCGTCGCTCCCGGCCACGGGGTCGGACGGGTCGGGTACCGCCTCGGCCGTGCCCCTGATCTCGAGGCATCGGACCCGCCAGGGATCCGTCGAGACGATGTCGTCGACCACAAAGGCCACTCGTGGATCACGGCGGACATTCCGGTACTTCTGACTCGTCGACATGGTGTAGCCACCGATGTCGATGGACCCGAGGTCCGGGTTGTACCGGAAGCCGACCGGATTCACCTGCGGGGTGCCGTCCGCCCGCACCGTGGCCAGCCGGCCGAGGCGCTGGCTCACCAGATACGCGATCTCGTCGTCGTTGAATGTCATGTCGTCCGTCACCTCCGTGTCGAGTCGCGGCGGCGCCGGCACGGCCCGCGTCCACCCCGACGACCTCTTGCCGGCGATGGTAAGACCTCAAGTGGGCTTGAGGTCAACCCCCCTCGGTGAGGACCGGGCAGCCCCGACGGACGGATGCGCCGCAGTGCCTACCCGAACGACCGCGCCGCACTGATCCGAGTGGCCAGCTCCTCGAGGGCCTCGGGCATCCGTTCCGAGATGTGACTGACGGCCTCGCGGTCGTCTCCCACCGCGTCGATCGCCCGGAGGAGGGCACCCATGGCATGGGCCAGCCCCGTGTCGGCGGCCACCACGGCATCGGTCTCAGTACTCATGGAATCCACCTTTCCTGTCGTGTCCCCGAGGGTAGCGGGGCCAGGTCCGGACGTCACCCCCGCGAGCCACCGATCGGCGGGTGGTCGACGCCGTCCGCATCGGCCGGAAGGAGGCGCCCACCGGGTGGATCAGGGGGAGACGGCCGCCCGATTGCGGATCCGGCGCCTGCGACGGCCACCCACGAGCACGATCACCACCAACCCGATCACCGTGCCGGCCAGCCAGCCCGATTCGAAGGTCAAGCCGGGAGAACCCAGCTGCTCGTCGGCGCTCGGCGCCACCGGTTCGTCCGTGATCTCCATGGACCATCACTACCCGTCGGGAGCCAACTGAACCGGTCGGTCCTGTTCGGGGCGTGCAAGCGGGGTGGTTCCCCGCCCTGTCGTGCCTCTACGGAAGCCCACCGCAGCGAAAAGTGCCGGGCCCGGAGATCAGGCGGCGGATCCGTCACTCGACGGGCCCGGCCTTGGAGATGGTAGTGGAACAAGTGAACTTTGGGTAACAAGTCCAGGTCAGCATCGTGACCCCCACCCCGGCGGGTCCGCAACCGGCCGATCGACGGGCGTCCGGCGGGCGGCCACGCTCCGCCAGGTAAAGGTACCTTGACATCGGACCCGCCGTCGAGTTATCTGGGCCAGGTGGAGAACCGGGTACGTGCGCTGCGGTCCGAACGAGGCCTGTCCCAGGCCGAGGTGGCGGCGGCGCTCGGGGTGTCACGCCAGACCGTCATCTCCATCGAGAGTGGCCGGTACTCGCCGTCCCTCCGGTTGGCCTTTCAAATCGCCCGCTTGTTCGATTCGACGGTGGACGAGATGTTCGACGCATCCAAGGAGGTGCACCGATGATCAAGATGGTCCCTCCCCGCCGAGTGGTTCCGATGACCATGGCGGTCGGGGGCACGGCGCTGGCGATCGGCTCGTGGATCGGGGCCGGTTGGGTCGCCGGAATCTCGCTGATCGTGGTGACCGTGGTGGCCACGGCCGGCTACGTGGTGCTCGGCAGACGGGACAGCGACCTGGGCGCCCTGTCCGGGGGGCGACCTGACGAGCGCCAGGTGGATATCAGCACGCGCGCCACGGTGCTGACGGCGAACGTCCTGGTTGTCGTGGCACTTGTCGGCGTGGTCGTTTCGACGGCCGCGGGCACTCTCGTATGGCCCTTCCTGCTCTTCAGCGTGGTGGCCGGCGTGACCTATCTGGTGGGCCTGCTGATCTACCGTCGCCAGTGAACCCGGTGGGCGGAGGGGGGAGGTCCCGATTGACCTCGACCCGCCGCCGTCGCCCGATGATTGTGAACGAGACCGTCGAGATGGGAGGCTGGAGAGGTGCCGGAGTCGGACGAAGGATTCACTCCGCGGCTCGTCGACAGCCTGGTTGACGCCCTTGTGGTCATCGAGGACCAGGGGCGTGTGATCTACGCCAACCCGGCGCTGGGCCGTCTGCTCGGATACCGCCCCGACGAGCTGTTCGACCGGCCACTGACCGACTTCCTGCCCGAGCGGTCGCGCCACGAGTCCCTCGCCACCTTCCTGGACTGGATGAGCTCGGATCCACCCCCGCGGTCCCCAGGGCCCCAGCGCATCACCATGCTGCACGGCGAAGGCTGGGAGATCCCCGTGGACATCGGGACGTTCCTGGTGTCTCCCGAAGGCGGGAAGCGCCTGGTCATCGCCGCCCTGTGGGACGCCCGACTCCGCATCGACGTCGAGCGCTACCAACGGGTGGCCGATGAGTTGATGGCATTCCTCGCCGGGGCGTCGGGGACCGCCGACGAGGTGGTCCCCGAGCTGCTCGGGACCATCGCCACGAGCCTCGATTTCGACTTTGCCACCGCGTGGCGTTGGGACGCCGAATCGGGGCGGCTGCACTGCGAGCACACCTGGGCCGAGCCGGGATCTCCGTGCCACTCGATGGTCGAGCGTTCGCTGTCCATGAGCGTCCGCCCCGGCGAAGGGCTCGCTGGCCAGGTGGTGAGCGCCGAGGCGCCGGAGTGGCACAACGAGCTCACCGCCACCCCCCACCTCATCCGACACGATGCCATCGTGAGTGACGGGATGCAGAGCGCATTCGTCTTTCCCATCCGGACCACCGATCACATCGTCGGAGTGGTGGAGCTCTTCAGCAAGAGGGAACGGCGGCCGGACCGGGCGCTCTTCGACGCCGTTGCCGAAGTCGGTACCCGTCTGGGCGATTTCATCGAGCGCCTCGACCTCGAAGCCCAACGGAACACTCTGATGTGGCAACTCGAGCGGTCGAGGGCGCAGCAGGCCTTTTTGCTGCGCGCCAATCTGGCTCTGGCCGAGGCCGTCGATTTCCGTGATGCCGTCCAGAAGTTGGCCGAGGTTTCCGTCCCCACGCTCGGTGACATCTGCCTCATCGATGTCGTCGACCCGGACGGGGCATTGGAGCGGCTGGCCGCCCACCATGCCGATCCGGCGCGTCAGCCGATGACCGACGAGCTCCGCCGTCATCGGCCCGACCCGGCCGGCTCCCATCCGGCGGCGCTGGCCATACGGAAGGGAGAGCCGCAGTGGTCCGCGGACATGAGCGAGGCCTTCATGGCGAACACGACGACGAGTCGCGAGCACTTCGATCTCACCCAGGTGCTGGGATTCCATTCCTACGTGTCGGTTCCGCTGGAGGCAGGCAGCGGGATCATCGGGGCGCTGACCATGGTGAGCACGGACTCCGGCCGCCGGTTCGGTGACGAGGAGCTCCAGCTCGCCCAGGATCTGGCCCGGCAGGTCGCCACGGCGATCGAACGGGCGCGCATCTACGACGACCAGGCACTGATCGCGCGACACCTCCAAAACAGCCTCCTCCCGCCGGGCCTCAATCGGATCCCCGGGCTCGAAGTCGCAGTTCGGTACGAGGCGAGCGGACGCAGCGCGCAGATCGGTGGTGATTTCTACGACCTGATCCCGCTCGACGACAACCGTGTCGCCATGACCATCGGCGACGTGGAGGGCCACGACATGATCGCGGCCACCGTCATGGGACAGTTGCGGAGCGCCATGCGGGCGTTCTTGTCCCTCGATGACGATCCGGGCCGGACCCTGGCACTGCTCGACAGGTTCCTGGTTCGCCAGCCGGTCGGTCGGATCGCCACGGCACTCATCGCCGTTCTGGACGTCGGGTCAGGTGCGTTGGAGATCGCCTCGGCCGGTCATCCGCCCCCGGTGGTCGGTGGACATGTCCACCCCGCAGCCCCACTCCTGCTGACACCCGGGCCTCCCCTGGGCGCGGGCCAGGCCGGCTATCCGGTGACAGGCGTGACGCTCATGAGGCCTGCCGTGCTCGCCTTCTACACCGACGGGCTCATCGATGAAGGTCGGCCGGGAGGGTCGCGGCGGCTGGACTCGTTGACCGCGTGCCTCGACGACCGACCGGCCAGGTCGTGTGAGGAGACGGCGGACGCCGTCCTGGACGAGCTGGCCCCTGACGTGGTCGGCGGCGACGACATCGCGCTCATGGTGGTGATGGTCAATGCACCTGCGACCGAAGGTGAAGGATAGGCAGGCCTGACCAGCGCCGACGCTTCGTACCGCCGGGCGCCGAGGGCCCCCGGCCCACGCCGACGTTCCCGGCTCCGGAGCCAGGACGGTCTCGAACGATGCACTGGGTCAGGACGCGACGATGCCCCGCTCCGGTGGACCGGGGCGGGGCATCGTCTGGGTGAGCCGTGATGCTCCGGTGGGAGTTACAGCGAGAAGGTGCCCACCAGCTTCAGCTTGTTTTTGGCGATGTCGATGCACGTGACCGCATGAATCGTGTCTCCGACTGCCGGAATGCCCACTCCCTTGGTGGAAGCCGCAGTGACGGTGCCGTTGGCATCGAACTCGACGTAGTTCTTCGCGCAGGGACCTTGTCCCGGCGACGTTGCCTTGATCGAGACGGTCGTGGTCGCACCGCTGCTCGTCCACACGAGCTTGCCGCCGGCCTCCAGGGTCGCCGAGCCCGCCGAGGCGGACTTGTACGTCTTGCCCGGGGAAGGCGTGCACTTGCTGATCGTGATCGTCCCCGTGGCAAGCGCCCCCGTGAGCTTGACTTTCGAACAGCTGATGGCCGATGCAGCCCCCGCCGTCCCGACCGACACGATGCCGACAGTTGCGACCGAAGCCGGAACCGCCAGTGCGGCCACGGTCGCGGCCACTGCTAACAAACGACGCATAGTTTCCCCATTTCTCCATGCTCGGCTACCGCCGAGCTCCCTTTGTAAATGCCACTACTCGAGCGGCAGAATGACGCTAATGCAAATAAGAATGAATTGTTTGGTTCAACCGCAATGTGAGGTTGACCGTCTCTCGGATCCGCACGATGATCGTCGCGGCACGGACCGTTCTAGGTGCAGATTGATGGCGTTGCGCTGGGAAAAGACTCAAAAGTGACGTTCTGTCAGATCGGCACGACCCGGCCAGCCCCGGACAGCACTGGACATCAGACCGACCTGCCGCCAGACCAGAATGGGGCCGGGCGGGGCGTCAGTCGCTGTCGTGGTCGATGGCGCGGCGACGGGCGGGACGGTCGTTCAGGACCACTGTCGGGCCCGTCCGGCTCCGAGCTGTCCCCGAGGCGGCAGTCACCGCGGCAACGTCGTCGCGAGGAGCGGCAAGGTGTCGTTGCTCGCTACTCCCCGCTACTCCTTGTCCTCGGCACCATCGTCGATATGTTCCTTGATGGCATTGACCACCGTCGGGTCGAGCAGGGTGGTCACGTCGCCCAGGTCGCGATGCTCGGCCACGTCACGGAGCAACCTTCGCATGATCTTGCCGCTCCGGGTCTTGGGGAGCTCCGGCGTGAGCATGATCTGCCTCGGCTTGGCAATGGGCCCGATTTCACGCGCGACGTGCTCACGCAACTGGGCCACGAACTCCTCACCTGCAGCTGCGTCTTCGAATCCCGCCCCCTTGACGGTCACAAAGGCCACGATCGCCTGCCCCGTGGTGTCATCGGCGGCGCCGACGACGGCAGCTTCCGCCACGGCGGGATGGCTGACCAACGCGTGCTCGATCTCGGTGGTGGATATTCGGTGTCCGGAGATGTTCATCACGTCGTCGACGCGTCCGAGGAGCCAGATATCGCCATCTTGGTCTCGCTTGGCTCCATCGCCGGCGAAGTACCTCCCCGGGAAGCGGGACCAGTAGGTGTCCCGGTACCGTTCGTCATCGCCCCAGATGCCACGCAACATGCCGGGCCAGGGCTGAGTGATGACGAGGTAGCCGCCCTCGTCGTTGCCCACCGAGTTGCCGTCGTTGTCGATGATGTCGACCGCGATTCCTGGGAACGGCGTCATGGCTGCGCCGGGCTTGGTCGCCGTTATCCCAGGCAGAGGGGTGATCAAGATGCCACCTGTCTCGGTCTGCCACCAGGTGTCCACGATCGGGCACCGGTCTCCCCCGATGTGGGTGCGGTACCAGATCCACGCCTCGGGGTTGATCGGCTCCCCCACTGAGCCGAGCAGCCGCAAGCTCGACAGATCGTGGCCGGCGGGCAACTCCTCTCCCCACTTCATGAAGGTCCGGATGGTGGTGGGGGCCGTGTAGAGGATGTTGACCTTGTACTTCTCGATGATCTGCCACCATCGGTCACGCGCCGGGGCATCCGGCGTCCCCTCGTACATCACCGAGGTGGTGGCGTTGGCCAACGGCCCGTAGACGATGTAGCTGTGACCCGTCACCCATCCAATATCCGCCGCCGTCCAGAAAACGTCCTCCTCGGGCTTGATGTCGAAGATCAGACGATGGGTGGCGGCCACATGGGTCAGATATCCACCTGAGGTGTGCAGGATCCCTTTGGGCTTGGCCGTCGTACCGCTGGTGTACATGATGTAGAGCGGGTGCTCGGCGTCGAAGGCCTCCGCCTCATGCTGTTCGGGTTGACGAGGGACCAGGTCGTGCCACCAGACGTCACGGGCCTCGTTCCATTCAACCTCCTGGCCGGTGCGCCGGACGACGAGCACGGTCTTCACGTCGGGGCATTCGCCAACAGCTTCGTCCACGGCGGCCTTCAGTGGGCTGGCGCTACCACGCCGGTATCCACCATCGGCGGTGATGACGAAGTGGGCATCGCAGTCCAAGATCCGGCCTCGCAAGGCATCGGAGGAGAATCCCCCGAAGACCACCGTGTGTGGAGCACCCAACCGGGCGCACGCCAGCATGGCGACCACGGTCTCGGGGATCATCGGCATGTAGATGGCCACTTTGTCGCCGGTTCGCACACCCAGCTCCACGAGACCGTTGGCTGCCTGACAGACCATCTTCAAAAGGTCGTCGTAGGTGATCGTCCGGGTGTCGCCGGGCTCACCCTCCCAGTGGAACGCCACCCTGGATCCGAGACCTGCAGCAACGTGGCGGTCAACGCAGTTGACCGCCACGTTGAGCGTTCCTCCGACAAACCACTTGGCGAACGGCGCATCCCATTCGAGCGTCTGGCTCCATGGGGTGGCCCAGGTGAGGTGCTCAGCCTGTGCGGCCCAGAACGCCAACGGATCGGTGTCGGCCTCGTCATAGATCCCGGGCCCGGCGTTAGCCCTCCTGACCATCTCATCCGGCGGAGGAAAGGTCCGAGTTTCGTGCAGGAGAGCCGAAAGGCCCTCCTCTCGATCTTCGCTCATGGCGTTCTCCTCTTCGACGTGGCGTCGCCCGAACTCACCGGACCCGTCGCGCGGCGACGGGCCCCGACGACTCGTTGTGTTGGGCCTAACCCCTCGGCGCCAGCGGGAACACCGGGACGATGACCTTCTTGAAGGTCTCGTTGATGACCCCGGCAGCTGACGCGTAGAAGGCGATGGCGGCGGTCACGATACCCGCCCAGCCACCGGCGTGGGTGATGGAGCTGCTCGATTGGAATGCCCCGATCGTCAGGAGCACAAAGGTGACGGTCAATGCGACGAACACCCCGAGCACGGCACCCGAGACCCGAAGCGAGGCGATCATGAGGTAGAAGGTCAAGATCGTCCAACCGAGCAAGAACACGCCCTCGGCGGTGGGGACCGCCCCCACCTTGATGGCTGGGGCCAGGAAGTGGACGAAGACGTAGTACGAGATCCAAAACGCTCCGTACGAGGTGAATGCGATCGCTCCGAACGTGTTCTTCCGTACGAACTCCCACATTCCGGCCAGAAGCTGCGCGAACCCTCCGTACACGAGAGCGAGCGCCAGGGCGGGAAACACGGCGGCCGGCCAGATGTTGGTGTTGAAGAGGCTCAACGCCAGCGTGGTCATGGCGAAGGCACCGAGACCGAGGGGTGCGGGATCGGCGACCGAGTGGAGTACAGGCAATCGCACGTTCGCCCCCGCCCCCGGCTCGGTTGACTCACTATTAGCGATAGTCACATGGTCCTCCTTGTGTTCAAGCCCCGCTCGATGCGGCAATCCCCTCACTCACTCGTGGTCCCGGCCCCCTTGTGTTAATGGTTGATAAATCTTCCCGGAAGGAGGAGCGTTTAAACCGGTGGTTCTTGGAAATCGCTAAAAATGCGGAAATAGGCATGATCGGGCTGAGCCAGCGATGCGATGAAGACCGGAGGCCCGGGCTGGGCGCCTGAAACCGGAGGATGAAATCCTCAGACCACTGCCAGCAGCCGGCTCAGGGCACAGAACAATGACCTGCTGCGCCGAGGACTCCGTGGAGCGCTCAGCGGCTAGGGGCGGGCGCTGCACGCCGTGACAGCGAGGTGCGACATCCCCTGAGATCGACGGCCAACACCCAGCTTGGCGGTCGACAGCTAGTGGGATCCGGCTGCGGTCGTCCGCTCGAGCTGACCGGGCTTTTGGGCGACGATCGCCAGCAAGAGGCATTCGTCCGCGGCGGCGAATACGCCGGGATTGGCGCTCGCCTCTGCCTCGTCGAATTCCCCACGAGCAAGTGCGCCGCCCATGTAGTTGAGCCCCTTTGCCTCTTTGACGTCGAATCCGGCTTCGTCGAGTCGTGACACAAGTTCGGCTGCGCTGTACTCGACCTTGTGGTCGGGATTCATGAGGTCCCCGGACCGGACCCGCCATACCGGCCCGTTCGGTGTGTCCAAACAGAACCAGCCGCCGGGGGCGAGCACCCGATGGACCTCGTCCATGACGTGGTGACCGTCAGGTTCGCTGACGTGCTCGATGCTCTGACCGCTGTACACGAGATCGAATGACTCATCCGAATATCGGTCCAGCTCGGTCATCGAATGGAAGGCGAACTCGACTGGTCCCAGCGGAGACTGGACCGTTGTTCCGTCGCTGCCTCCCTGGTAGATCTCGTGTCGCTCCGTCGCGGGTAGGTCAACCACGAGCAGACGGTCGAACCGATAGGGATATCCGAGGTGTACCAGAGCCCCGTCGGCGAAGCCTTGATGGGTGCCCCCCAAATCGAGAATGCGGGATGCCCTGGGCATACTCCTCACGAACTCGCATCTGCTGACGTGCATAGAAAGCAGGACGTTCCGGATGGGAACCGCAGACCTGAGCTCTTCTGAATGGATCAGACTCTCGACGACACCCTGCCTCGAGATCTCGCCTGCCAGCAGACTTCCGACGAACTGATCCATTGCAGGTCCGTCTGGTTCTCGGTCGAGAACCAGCTGATAGGCCAAGCGAACGGTCTGTCGTGGAGGCAGATATCGGAACGGAACCGTGGGAACGAATCGATCGAACGCCCGATACGCCGCTGTCTTCATTCGCCAAGACCAGGGCAGAGGGGCCTCGTTCATCTGAGCATCGTAGGCCACGAGCAACGATCTCTCCGGCAACGGGCGTACCGATCACAGTCCAGCCGCAGGCCCTCGAATTCCACGCTTCCGCAGGTATGAACCGACAACCGAATGACCGAATGACCCGAATGACCGAGGCAGTGGGAGCAACCGCTGTGGAAGGATTTGGCCGATGGCGAGCCCGAGGAATCAGCGCATCGGAGCCGTCGGCCGCATCGGCAGCCATTTGGTGATTTGGACCATCGTTCTGGTCCCTACCATTCTCGAATCGATCCGGGGCTGGCGGCCGTTGTATTCCGACGACGCGACGATCACCCTCCGTTCCTATGAGATTCTCTCGATGCACCCTCCCTTGCTCGGCCAGTACTCGTCGATCTCGCACGGCTCTGGTCACGTTCTCTTCGACCCGGGACCATTGCAGTACGTGCTTCTCTCCGTGCCGACCCATATCGATCGCATCCAGGGTGGCCTGTGGGGATCGGCGCTGGTGTGTGCGCTGGTCCTTTCGATCGCCGTCGAGGCGATGTGGTCGGTGCGTCGACCGCTCGCCTGTGTCCTCGTGGCTCTTGCCGTCGTGGATCTGGCCTGGACGGCTCCCTCAGTCTTTGATCACCAGATCTGGAACCCCGACTTCGGCCTGATCTTCCTGCTGGCGTCAATCGTGTTGGCCTTTGCCGTTGCGGTCGGTTCGTTCGGGTGGTGGCCCGTCCTGGTGTTCACGGCCTCGGTCGCAGCTCAGACGGAGCTGTTCTACGCCATGGTGGCCGCTGGTCTCGTGATCGTGTGCCCTTTCGTCGGAGGCTGGCATTCGGGGCGACCGAGTCGGCTTCGCTGGTTGACTGTCGGTTGCGGTGTGGGGGTTGTTTGCTGGCTTCCTACGCTCGTTCAACAGCTGTTCGAATCCCCCGGCAACCTGAGCACATTGGTGGCCAGCAGGGGGCAAGCGTCGGTCGGACTCGGCTTCGGCCTACGGAGCCTGGGCCGGGTCGCGTGGCCGGATCCGCTTCCTGGCTCTCGTTACTCGCTCTCGTATTCCTTTTTCAAGACCATCGAAGCCGTCCCCGTGGTCTGGGGGGTCGTCGTCCTGGCCGTGACGGCGGCCATCGCCGGCACCGCCTGGCGCTACGGTCGAAAGGATCTGGCCGCCCTGGCAGCCATCGGACTGACCTGCTCCGTATTCGTCGTGGTCTCCTTCGCCTCCGTTCCGATCGCCCATACGATCTCGCTGTCGTGGCTCGTGACCGTGCTCTGGGTCGTCGCCTACCTCCTGGCACTGATCGTGGTGTGGACCGCGATCGAGGTCGTACGATCCCATGCACTTCAGAGGGTATTGCCCGATGGCCTACCGTCCCTGAAGCGCTCCACCGCACTGGGCGCCCTCATCGCGGTGCTCCTGGTGATGGGTGTCGTCGGCGTCTGGGGACTTCCTGCTCAGGCCTCGGTGAATGCCGAGGAGAGCGCCCAAGTGAGCAGTCTGGTGCACACCGTCGTGCACGAGATCCGGCCCGGGAAGGTGACCATCAGATTCTGGCCCACGCCATATGTGGACCTGTTGGGTCCGGAGTCGGTGATGGACTTCCAATACGGGCAGGCAATGCTTTGGCAACTGACGGTCGCCGGGTTCGAGCCGTTGCTGCAGCCGTATTTCACCGACATGAGTGGACTCACGTATCGGCAGGACCCATCGTCGCCGACGGTGAACGTGATCATGACCGACCACGGAGACTACGCGCATATCCAGACGGTTGTGATCGGGACCTACCACCCTCCGCCGATTCCGCTCCACACGCAGATACTGATCCCGAGGGCCGGGGCCACCATCAGGGGTGTGAAGGCATTCGACGCGTCGGCCACGAGTCTCCCCCGGCCGGTAACGAGGGTCCAGTTCGTCGTGACCGGCGGATTACTTACCGATCACGTAGTTGGAACTGCGGTTCCGACCCTGATCGGCTGGATCGCGAAATGGGACACGGCCACCGTTCTGAACGGCCCTTACACGGTGCAGAGGGTGGCCACCGAAGCTGGCGGTACACAGGCAACCAGCCCTCCGATCGCCGTGACGGTGGATAATGGGGCGACTTGAGCGGGTCGTCCCTCCGCCCCAGCTGGACGTGCCCATGCCGGCGGGTCATCCGTGAGGCGGTGCGTCCCGACTCGGGCTCCGCGATCGGCCGTGGCCACGGCACCGGGGCCGGTGGCTACGACAAGCCGAGACGTGCCGAAAGCGACGATATGTAGTCGATGTGGGCATCGACGGAATCCAGACCGAGACCCATGGTGACTATGGACACGTGCGTCCCGTCTGCGGCGCGCCACGCTTCGATTTCCCTGATGACTTCGCCCAGGTCGTCACCGCTGAGCACCACGTAGTCGCCGCCGAACTCGTCAACGGACCGACCTGCACCCGCCACACGTCCACGGAGGGCGCTCCAATGCCCTGTGGCATCCTCGACGCCGCCGCCGAAGAAGATGAAACCGTCGGCGAGCCGGGCGGCCCGATCGAATGCCTTCTCGCCGGATCCGCCCAGCCAGATCGGAATGGGGTCCGTCGGCTTGGGCACAAGTGCCACCCGGTCCAGCCGGTCGAACCGACCCGAGAAGTCGACAACGGGCTCAGCGAACAGGCGGCGAAGCAACCCGATCTGCTCCTCCTGTCGAGCCCCACGGGTGTGGAAGTCCTGTCCGAGTGCCTGGTACTCCACCTGGTTCCAGCCGATGCCGACGCCGAGTCGCAGCCGACCTCCGGAAAAGAGGGCGACATCGGCGGCCTGGCGTGCCACGAGCGCGGTCTGGCGCTGCGGAAGGACCAGAATTCCGGTGGTGAATCGGATCCGGTGAGTGACGCCGGCCAGGTAGGCGAACATCACAAATGGGTCATGGAACGGATCGTGCTCGGAGTAGGGGCCCGTGAGTGGGGGCGACCGATCGGCATGAACGGCACCGAGCACATGTTCGTAGGTGAGAAGGTGATCGAAGCCCAGGTCTTCGGCGGCCCTCGCAAATCGATGAACGGCAACGGGATCGCCTCGAAGCTCGGTCTGTGGGTACGCGACACCAATCTCCATGGACACAGCCTTTCACGGGAGATCATGACCGTGCCCGGCGAGAACCGGACCGTAGGTCGTCCCTCGATGTCCGGCGGCCCATCAGAACGGCGAAGCGACTGCGAGCTCTGCTGGGAGGTCCGCCAACCGGAGCGAACCACCGACCGGTCGGCTCCGTCCAACCAGTGCTGGTCTATTCAGCTTCGGATGTCTCGTACTCGTGGACCCGCGCCCGCATCAGCGTTTTGAGGAGCTCGGTCGGCAACTCGCGTTGGTATGGGAGTTTGATGAAGCCTTCACCGAATTCGTAGCCAGCGGCTTTGACGGCGTCCTTTTGAGTGGCAAAGAACGGCGGATTGAACCGAAGCGAGCAGTGGTTCTTGAAGTTCTGAAGCATCCACAGGTTCGTGTTCTCGCCGCGCACATACACCGGTAGATTCCACTTAAGCACCTCCCGTGCCTCCGGGGCGACCTCCGAACTCAACTTCCGGAGCACCTTGAGATGCGGCTGTTGGACCTCGCTCAGCTGAGCGAAGTAGTCATCGACACTTGTGCGTTTGGGCATCGGCATGGGCTCACGATATCCGGCGCAGGATGCCACATCGGCACCCCCTGGGTCCCATGCAGCCACGTCGGGTCTGCATGAGGACGATCCTCACCGGAAATGTCGCAGTGGGGTCGGCCCGATCCGGCCCCGGCCCGACGGAGCAGCGGTAGCGTGTGGCCAGTGCACGGCGGCAAGGGCGAGATGGACGACGGCGACGATCCGGCCCCGCCGGGGCTGAGAAGGCGGCACTCTCGGCCAAGCATCCTTCGAGCGCTCTCGCATTTCGTCCTCCTGGTGGCGCTCGCCGCTGTCACCAGCTGGCCCGCCGTCGTGGTCGACGGAGCTACCGTCGGAGCGGCGACCACGAGTAGCTCGGTGATTCTTCCTGTTCGCCCCTGTAGTGGCCTCACCTCGGAGCATGTCTTCTCGCCGACCGGGGCGCGGGTCCGGTTCTCGTCGGCACGGCTATCGGAGTTCTCCGGCGCCCGATACTGCGATGTGATCGGTGAGATCGGTTCCAAGTTCTACTTCGATCTCCGTTTGCCTCGATCGACCTATCAGGGCCAGTACGTACAGGAAGGGTGCGGCGGCTTCTGCGGACTGTTGTTTCCTTATGTTCCGTTGACCGCTGACGACTGCCCGGCCGTGACTGGAAACACCTTGGCGGTCGCGGTCGACAACGAGGGACACGTGACGAAGTCCAATACCGACGCCCGCTGGGCAGCCGACGACGCCAAGAGCCGTCTCATATTCGGCTCGACGTCGGAGCACCAGCTGGCCGTGGTGGCCAAGGCGCTCATCAGCGACTACTTCGGCAGCGATCCCACCTACTCGTACTTCGACGGCTGTTCCGATGGCGGCCGAGAAGCGCTCATCGAGGCGCAGCGCTATCCGCACGATTTCAACGGGATCTTGGCCGGTGCTCCGGCCAACATTCAGTCGGAGCTGCTCGGCGAGTTCGCAACTTGGAACATTCGGGTCAATACGGGACCTGGCGGTCGAGAGATCCTCACCTCGGGAAAGCTCTCGGCCCTGCATGCGGCAGTGGTGCGGGCATGTGGCCAGGGGCGAGGCTATGTAACCGATCCGCGGACCTGCAGCTTCTCCCCATCGAGCATCGAATGCCACGGCCGAGTCACCAATTCCTGCCTCACGGCGGCACAGGTTCGGGTGGTGGTCTCGCTGTACCGCGGCCCCAGCGACCCGACTGGACAGTCCCTCTATCCTGGCGGCGAGCCCTTGGGCTCCGAGCTTGGCTGGTCGGCTTGGTTCGTAAAGCCGTCTGGCGATCGGGAGTGGCCCGGAGACACACTGACCTACCAGTTCGCTATCAACTTCCTCCGCTACCTCGCGTATGGGACGGATCCTCGGAGCTCGTACTCCCTGTCCCAGTTCCGCTTCAGCTTGTCGAGCTTTCAGAAGATGACAGCGCTCTCGGGGCTCTATGACGCCACGAATCCTGACCTCTCGTCGTACGCCGCGGCCGGCGGAAGGTTGATCATCTACCAGGGATGGGCCGACCAAGCGATTCCGCCCTTCGGCACCGTGGCCTACTACAAGGCAGTGGTCGACGCCGCCGGCGGCTATGAGGCGAGCCAGGCATTCTCTCGCCTCTACATGATTCCGGCGCAGTACCACTGCCTGGACGGAGGGGATCCGGCACTCGCCGGCGCCGACCTCTTGACGCCGCTCATCGACTGGGTCCAGCACGGCACACCGCCAGGAGCTGTTTCGTTGGAGCTGGCGCCTACCGAGACATCTCGGAACGGGACGACGGGTGGCGGTTCGATGTCAGTGGCTCCGCTCGATCCACTGATGCCACTGCCTTCGGGATCGAATGGTCTCAACGCCAACTATGACTGGGTCGGCTCCTTCCGTCCGAACGGACCCGGTTGAATGTCTGCCGCGAGACCATTGGAGGACGGGCCGATGGCCGGTCCTATCGCCTGGGCTCGCCTCGCCACAGCGATACGCCTCGGCCGCCAACCACCGAGACGATCTGCTGAAACGGCTCGAAGGCCGGCGGACCGAGATTGTCGGCGAAGAGCGTCCCGTCCGGGCCCAGGGCGAAGAAGTCGGTGAAGATGAATGTGCTGATTCCCGGGACGGTGTTGACGGCGAGGGTTGGTACGAGATGGTCCCCCTCCACTTGCAGGATGTACTCGTTGTCGTCCACCTCGATGACGCCGTCAGCACCCCGTTGGACGACGGCCGTAGTCCCTCCACTTCGTCGGGCATAGCCCAGATACGTTGCCACTCCATCCGGTGAGATCTTGAAGACCGACCATCCGTCGAAGAGCGATGCTGCATAGACGTTTCCCTGGCTGTCGACCGCGATCGAGCCAAAACCATTCAGCGCGCCGGACATCTGAACGATCCCAGGGGGGAGAACTGCCGGCAGGGTGTCGAGCCGACCTGTCGAAGTGAGTCGGAGCAGTTGCGAGGTCACATAGTGCGAGGTCGTGAGATACAGGTCACCATTCGGGCTGAACGCCACAGAGGCGACCGTTCCGAGAGGAGCCGATAGTGCCGGCGTGCCGTTCGCCACCGAGCCCGAGCGCCCGTCTCCGGCGATGGTGCGAATCGTCCCCTCCCGATTGATAGCCCGTACCCGGTTGCCATCGGCAAGATAGAGGTCGCCATCGGGAGCGAACGCCATGGCACCGATGTCGGAGAGCTCGGCTTCTGTCGCCGGTCCACCGTCCCCCGCGAAGCCAGCGCTCCCGTTGCCCGCCACCACCCGGAACTGGCCATTGGCCAGGCGGAGGAGAACCTGGTGACGTGTCGGGTCGGACACGTAGAGCGCTCCTGTCGGAGCGACCGCGAGTGGGCCGGCTCTCTTGAGCGACACGATCGATCCGATGGGCACGCTCGTCGACCTGGGCCGGCTCGACGTCGAGGCCTTGGCAGGAGGTGGGAAAGTCTTCGATCGGGAGCTGACGGCGGCAATGGCGGCAACAACTCCGACGGCGATGAGGATGACCACACCGAGCCAGATCAGGCGCCGACGTCGTTCACGTTGGCGTGCCTCTTTGAAGAGCAGGTCGGCGTTCGTCGGATCCTGCGGACCTGAAGCCCCCTGGACAGCGGGCGGTCCCTCTTGGACGACAGCCATGACGCTACTATCATTGGCGTCATGGGTTCTGTCAAGGCACCTCCGGGGACGAGACCCGAGCCCTTGGTGCTGTCCGGGGTCGACCGCTCGGATCCCATGGCCCTCCACGATCAGGTTGCCGCGGAGATCCGCCGTGCCATCGCCGAAGGCGAGGCCGACCCAGGAGATCGGATCCCTCAGGCCAAGGATCTCGCGGCCGTCCTCGGGGTCAACACCAATACCGTCCTGCGAGCCCTCCGTGTCCTTCGGGACGAGGGGCTCTTGGAGCTCGGCCGTGGAAAAGCCATCATGGTCTCGGGCACGCCAGAGCGCGGGGCGGTCATTGCCCGACTGAAGGAGTTTCTCGAGTTCGCCCGGTCCCAGGGCTACCGGCGCGAGGAGCTCGTGACGATGATGGAATCTCTCCCGTAGCTCCAACCCGCTGGGTGCCCCTCATGCTCGGCCGTTGGGCCCTCCCGGGCATCGCCGTTCGCCGGGGGCCCGGTGTCCGGAAGTACGATCTAGCCGTGAGACGTTGGAAGCCAAGCCGCCCGGTCCTCGTGGCCTTAGCCATTCTCCACGTCATCGTGACAGCCATCACTCTGCGGGATCTCAGCCGGCGGAGTGATGCCCAGGTCCGTGGACCACGCTGGCTCTGGAGAGTGCTCACCCCACTGCAGATGGGGAACTCGGCGGTCTACTGGCTGGTGGGCCGAAAGAACACTCCCTGATCCTTCTGCCTGATCCTTCTGCCGTGGATCTCCTCGTGGCACCCCAGGGCGGACCCGCAACGCCGGGTCGGCAACGGTCATCCGCACAGCGACCGGCACATCACGGATAGGCGGCGATTCCCACGACCGGCGCATCCATAGGCCTCCCGCCCATCGAGCCCTCGAACGGAGCACTGCCGAACGAGAACACGCCGCCGTCTGCCCCCGCCAGCCAGTAGCCCTTGCCGTCCGGTGTGGCGGCGATCCCCACCATCGGCGCGTCGAGTCGTGCTCCGCCCATCGAGCCGTAGAACTTGGCGTCGCCGAACGAGAACACCCCGCCGTCCAACGCGGCCAGCCAGTAGCCCTTGCCGTCCGGTGTGGCGGCGATCCCCACCATCGGCGCGTCGAGTCGCGCTCCGCCCATCGAGCCGTAGAACTTGGCGTCGCCGAACGAGAACACCCCGCCGTCTCCGGCCATCAACCAGTAGCCCTTGCCATCCGGTGTGGCTGCGATCCCTATCACTGGTGCGTCGAGGCGCTGAGTAGTCAGTCCACCGAGCGGCACTGCATCACCGCATCCCATCACGCCTCCGTTGGAGGCTGTCACGAAGAATCCGTTTCCGGTAGGTGACGAAGCAATGTCCGTCCAGGACCCCATTGCTCCGTTCACGCTCGTACAGCCGGCCCGGAGGGCTTGAGCAGCCTGGCCGAAGGCCGTGGCAGACCGGAAGGAGTTGAGGAGCCAATAGCCGTCCCCCGTTGGCGTCGAAGCGATACCCGCACAACCCATCGTTGCAACCCGGGTGCTCGGTGCCTGGGGGGAGTAGAGGCAAGCTCCCAGAGGTGTTGCACCGGAGCCATAGAAGGGGGCACCGAATGAGAAGACGCCGCCGTCAGCACCGGCCAGCCAATAGCCAGGTGAGGGCCGAGCCGTTGCGGCGTTGGCTGGCGCGGTGACTGCCGAGGGCACCCCAATCGAGGCGCCGACCAGCAGAATCGCCACCGTCCGTCCGAAGGTCTTCATGGCACCATCCTCGACGCCCCCGGTGGCAAACATACTCACCTGCTCGCCGAGCGGCAACGCTTCCTCGTCGAGTCATCGCTCCTCTGCCGCGCTCATTCTCGGAAGCTGCCGGGGGTCTCCCTGACAGCCGGCCGGTCGGGGCCCACGTGGTGAGGCGGGTGACGGTGGCAGCCAAAGGCCAAGTGATCCAGACCAATTCGACGCTCGTCGAATGCATCGCGATCAACCAACTGAGGAAATTGGTGAAAATCCGACGAGCGTGTGACCGCCAACGAGCCAGACGGCTCGACGAAACGGGCCCGGGCTTTCGTCCAGGAACATCTCGGCCCCGAAGAGGCGCTCGTACCACAACATGCTGCGGTCGAGATCGCTGACGGTCAGCGTCACATGTGCGATCGGCGGAATCTCGGGCATGTCATCCTCCTCGCGGAGCCGGTGGGCCCAGACGGTAACGCAGCAAAACGAGCGCCGCCCCGGGCCGGGAGCCACGAGGACCAAGACCGGGGGGGGCACCCGACCCGCCGGGTCGTCGTCTGGTTGGCTCCGATTGTCGGTGCCGAGTTCTGGTGCCCGGTCGACAGGCCGTCCACGCACCGCCGGCGGGGGTGCCCCGGGTGGTTCCCTCAGCCCACCGCGGAGTAGAACTGGCGAAACCACCGGCGGTACTGTGTCACGGGTCCGTCGTTCGTGGTGAGCATCGGACGCTCCCGGTAGATCTTGTTCTCCCAGATGGGCACATCCTGGGCGAACTGCTCATTGGTGATCCGATCGTTGAGTTCGCTGATCGACTCGGTGGCCTTGTCGTCGAGCAATGCCTTCATCGAGAAGCACAGATTGACCTCTGTCAGCTGGTCGTCGATGGGTGTCTGCGTGATGTAGGTGAGCATCTCGATCGGGTCCTGGCTGACCTCGACGGCGACGATCCCAGGGCCACAGGTGGTCGAGGTCGTCTGAATCTCGTAACCGGACACATCGACGGCGGTCACCTTGAGACTCTGCTCGACGACCATGGAGGTGCCTTCGAAGCGCACGTCGAAGTGTCTGCTGTCCGGCGCCGCCATGTCGTGCACCGCGGAGAAGTGGGACCGGTCGATGATGTTCTCGGTCAGGTCTTGAACGTGCACCCGCACCCGATAGGAATTGGACCTCCATGGCGTCCATTTCGACTCGTCCGATCGGTAGCCGATCACTTCGTAATTGGGCGGGAGGCCTTCGGCGTGGTGCCAGGCGAAGATCCGGCCATTGCGCTCGCATACCGGCCACGCGTGCGCACTGGCCCGGGGATGGCGGTCCAGCCCCGGGACTTCGACGAGCTGTCCGTCGCCGTCGAATCGCCACCCGTGGAACGGGCATGCGATTCCGTCCCCGCACACCCGGCCGCCGAAACCGATATGGGCCCCCAAGTGGGGGCAGTAGGCATCGAACACCCGGGCGACTCCGTCTTCCCCGCGGAAGAGGACGAGCGCCTCGCCGAGATACTGCACCGGTCGCACCTCGCCCGGAGCGAGGTCTGCTCCGGCACCGACACTGAACCAACCGTTGGGCGAGGGAGGGAATGGGTAACGGGATTCCATGGTGCTAGTCGCCCGACGCCTTGCGTGCGGGCTTCGCCTCGGGGAATCGGCCGGCGAAGGCGCGCAGCGGAAGGTCTGCGCTCGTCATCAAACCCGGTTTCGCCTCGCACACGCTCCGAATGGCGTTCAGTGCCGGCATTCCGGTGATGGTCATGCCGACCGAGGCGAAGTACTCCGGTGTCCAGGCACCGTGCGGCATTCCGGTGGCGGGAAAGATCATGTGGCGGTTGACGATGGTGGGATCACCTTCGATGGTGGTGATGTAGCAGCCCTGGACCTCCCAGTGCGGGTCCGTCCTCGGAGCCATCTGCCATTCGAGGTGCACTTCGAGCTTCGACTCGCCGGCCGAGATCCCCTTGAACTTGGCGAGACTGGCACCGACCGACCCCTTCGGCAGCGTCCACCAGCCCAGATCGACATCTTCGCTACAGGCACCGAGCTCACACTCGAACACGATGTCGTCGATCTCCAGATCGAAGCAGTCCGCCATCATGAAGATCGAATCGGCGAAGACCGTGCAGCCCGTCTCCAGCAGTCCGGGAACCTCGGGGTCGTCCACCGGCCGGCCATAGCCCACGTTCTTCCAGGTATCCACCGAATGGTGGCAGGAGACATCGACCGTCTCCAACACGGTGACGTGGTCCACCCTCCCCATGCCGGCCGTGGCCACCACGCTCAAGATCTGGGCGAGACCTGGATTCATGCCGGTCCCATAGAACGTCGTCCCACCACGCTGACAGGCGGCTTCGATCAACTCGGTGGGTTTCTTGCCCGACGGGTGGGGATGATTCCGATCGCGGTGGTAGCCGGTGATCCAATCCGACGTCGTGACGACGTTGATGCCCGCCTCGAGCAGGTCACAGAACAGGTCTATGTCCGGCCACACGCCGTTGAAGTTGACTACGTCCGGTTCGGCACGGAGCACATCGGCGATATCGCCCGTGGCGCTGACCCCAAGGGGAGCGGTCCCGACGATCTCGCCGGCGTCGAGGCCCACCTTGTCGGGCGAATAGCAGTACAGACCGACCAGTTCGAGGTCGGGATGGTCGGCGATCCGCCGCACCATCTCCGAGCCCACGTTGCCGGTAGCGAACTGAAAGACCTGGAGCTTCTCTTGCGGCATTGATTGGGGTCCCCCCTGAGTGACACCGAAGGCCTGGAGCCACCATAAGAGAAACTTGGACACCTGTCCAGAACCATGTCCGAGGATCAGCCATGTCAGCTGGGGGTGCCTCTCGACGGCCAGGGCCATGGCGTTCGTCCCCGTCTGGTCGGTGGACGCGGTCATCGGGTTGACCGGTTGGAACATGTGCGGAGCCCAAGTGCATCCCGACCGGTGGTCGAGGCCATCGGCTCCCTCTTCTTGTAGCGTCGGTGGAGGGGTGTTGAATCACAGCGGGGAGTTGGTCGTGGGGGAACGCAGGCAGTGGGGACACATCGGCCGTCGCGGCGGACCCAGGGGCCGCCGTTTGGGAACTCTTGTGGGGGGATTTGTCCTGGTTGCCTCCGCAGTTTCCTTCGGTGGGTATTCGGCTCAATCGGGTGCTGCCGCCCCGACGGGTGCTTCGTCGACCCGCATAACGACGATCACTCTCAAATCACCGACCTATCGACCGAAGGCTCCGCCGGGAACGACAGACGATTATCACTGCACGCTGCTCAATCCTCACCTCAAGAAGAACTCCTATGTCATTTCGAGCCAGTTCTACCCCGGCAGCCCCGAGGACCACCACGCCGGCTTGTTCCTGTTGCCTCCATCACTGGTTGCAGAAGCGCAGAAGGCAAATGTCGGAGGGAGAGGGTGGACGTGCTTCGGGGAGGCGGGGCTTCCCAATGAGCCGATCAACGAAATCGGGAGCACGCCGTTTCTGAGCGTCTGGTCCCCCGGTCACGGCGTCGACGCGCTCCCCACAGGGACAGGTATCGAGCTGCCGGCGGGCACCATGGTGATCATGCAGGTTCACTACAACCTGTTGGTGGGCGACAAGCCCGTCAACAACCGAGAGACCATCGAGACGGTGCCGACCTCGACACCGCTCCTGCCCCTCAAATTGGACCTTTCGTTTGCGGCACCGGACCTCCCGTGTCCGGCCGGTGTCTCAGGGCCGCTCTGCAACCGTGCTGCATCTCTGGCTCACCAGGGGCAGGAGTTCGGGCCGATCGCGGTGACATTCGTCAACGACATCGAGGCGGCCTGCGGTCGTAATCCATCCGACCCGCCTGCCGGTGATTCGACATCGTGCACGTTTCCGGCGTCGAGCACGGGCTACATCGTTCGAGCCCAAGCCCATATGCACCTGCTCGGTCGGGGGTTCAAGCTGGTCCTGGATCCCGGTACTGCAGAGGCCCGGACGGTTCTCGATGTGCCCAACTACAACTTCCACTATCAAAAGGCCTACAACCTGGCCAAGCCGGTCCACGTCACGGCGGGGGAGCCACTCCAGGTCACCTGCACGTACGACCCGACGCTCGCCCAGGAGATCCCCATCCTGCGTAAGGCCCCATCGCACTACGTGACCTGGGGCGATGGCTCGTCGGACGAGATGTGTCTCGGTCTGTCGTGGATATCCGCCACACTTCCGAACCCCCACGCCTCCCTCTGAGGGCCGAGCGTCGCTGGTATCACCGGCCGCAGGGCCGGAACCGACATTGGCTGATTCGGACCGTAGGCCCGCGGGCGGGAGAGGGTCCCTCCGGCCGAGATCATCCGGTGGTGAGCGTACCCACAGGCTTCGTCCAGCTCAGGACGTACCGGTAGTACACCGCTCGGCGCAGTCGGACACCCGGAAGCAGGCCGCGTGCCATCCGCTTGATCTCGGCGAAGCTCTCCTTTGGAGGCATGGCGACCACCTGCACCGACCGGGACTCCCGGTGGATCCTGCTCATCAACCGGACGACCGGGAGAAGGAGGGCGGAACGGACGTAGTCACCCACCGACTTGTTGGCGGACAACCCGACCACCAGGAGCCGACCCCCGGGTCGTAACAGATCGCATGATCTCCGAAGCGCAGATTCGAGATCCAGGTGGTGCAGCACCGCAACGAAGGTGATCAGGTCAAAGGAGTCTGGACCAGCTTCGAATTCCATGAAATCGGATTCCACCACGGTTGCATTGGTCAGCCCCGCAGTCCGGACGAGCGCCTGGCGGATGGCCTGTCCGTCCCGATCGACCCCGGTCACGAAGCGGGAGGCGGCGGCCAGGCGCTCGACCAGGAGCCCCTCGCCGCAGCCGACATCCAACACGTCGCCGTCGAGCTCCTCGGCGATGGTGACGATCATCGGGTGATACGCGGCGTTGTGGTTCCAGTAGTCCACGTTGGACTACTGGGCGGAGCTCGTCCACTCGATCTGCGGTGGTCGGACCGCCGCGCAGGTCGGGTTCCCCTTGGGGTCGGTGAGGCCCAGCCGGCCCACGAGCACACCCGACGCTTGCGCTGCCGCCATCACCTCAGCGGGAATGCCATCGAGCACGATCTTGGCCCGCCTGAACATCTCGAAGGATCCCGGCGCCTCCACGACGCCCCACGACAGATAGATGAACCGCCCACCCGGCGGACCCGAGATATAGGGGCCCCGGTAGTCGTCCGACGACACCGGGGTCGCCTCGAGCTCCCAGGTGACCGAGTCCACGTCTGCACTCACCTGCCCCATCAGTTCGCCCGGTTTGTTCTTACGCTGCACGCCGACCTCGATCCCGTGGTGGCCTCCCGGCCGCTCGGGAGATGGCCCGCAAGATCGGCCGGGGAGGTCGTGCGCCTCGATGCGGATCAGCACGCCACCAGTATGGTCGCCGCCGTCCTCGAACGCCGATTCCGTCCGACACTGGGCGGTTTGCAGCATGGTCGAGGCCCGGAGCGGAGGTCGGCCGCTATCGCAGTTCGGTGGTGTCGGAGTGCGTATCCAGCCCTGGACTCACCGCCGGCGTGGCGGGCCGAGTCGATGGTCGGGACTCAGCCGAAGGGAGTCTCGCCACTGCCTTCCAAGTGGCCGCTTGTCCCGTGAAGCCTGGCTTCGCCGACTCGACCGTCCGGGAACCTCAGTTCGAGTTGCTCGGGCAACAGGGTCATGGCGTCAATTTCGTTGAGCCCCTGCAGAAAGCCGCTCCACGAGGTCACTCCGTCAACGGATTCGGGGTGGTCGATGCCGTTCCTCGGGGCCACCGTGACGTCGACGTAACCGGCGAGCCGGACGCTGGCGTCCATCCGCTTGGTTCCATCGACCCAGACCTCCACGGGCCCGTCATAAGTGTGCCGCCTCTCGCTGCGTATGGGCATGCCGAGGAGGGTAGCCCAGGTTGAGGCCACTCCCCCGCTCCACGAAGATTCCGTGGTCCATCCGGTCCCATGTGCCGGATCACTCTGCTGGCTCGCGGGCCGGCGTCTCGGTCCAGGATCGCCCTGGCGGGTTGAACGGACACCGATCGTCGCCGCTGGCGAGCCGTTCCTCAGGGAGTCAGATGGGCCAAGCATGTGCCTCCATCGGCGTTGCTGTTGGTGCCGTCGGGACAGATCGTGTAGTTCCAGACGACCGTGGAGACAACTCCCTCGATCGTGGCTCCGGTCAGGTCGGCTCGCGTAAAGTCGGTCGCCGTGAGGACGGACCCCACGAACGTTGCATCCGTCAGATTCGCCCCGTAGAAGGCGGCTCCGGCCAAATCGGACTCGTCGAAGTCCGCGCCAACGGCGCTCGCTTCGCCAAAGGAAGTCTGCGAGAACTCGCTGGAGGAGAGGTTCGTGCCAGTGAGGATCGTCAGTGTGAAATCGGAGTCCGGGAAGAAGCTCCCACTCAGGTCCTGACCGGAGAAGTCGCAGCCGCTGAGGTCAAGGCCACCACCCGGATTTGGATAGCAGTTGGTCGTCGTGTGCGGCGGGACTTTGACGACGACGCTCGATGTCTTGGTACGGGTCCCCGTCACCGTGATCGCAAATCGGTACGAGCGCTCGGTACAGCATGGATTCGGTGGGACGGTTACGGTGGTGGAGACCGTTCCGGTGCTGCATGGAACGGTCTCCGGCAGTCCGGTTGCCGGCGTCGCCGACTTCGGTGTCTTGCCTGTGAACGTGCAGGATGTCGCATCGCTGACCGTGGAGGCCAAGATCAGCGACCCGCCAGCCGCCGTGAGGGTGGGCGGTGAGGCCGTCAATCTGGTGACCGTGGTCTTCGGCGCTCGAACATGCGCTGAAACCGGCGATGCCGCCGCAGCGGCCGCACTCGACACGATAAGGGAGGCCACCAGGCCCATGAGCACCAGAACGACACGGCACTGACGCATTGTCGGTCCCCCCGGCAGCTAGTCCCGCTTTCTATCGCCCAATTGTGAGGCCGGGGTCGGGCAATTGCAAGTGCCCGGTGACCGAGTCGTCCGACCGGCGTGTCATCCCCGCATTCGCGGCTTGGAAGTTAGCGACTGCTCGACGGAGCATTCGGATCAGGCGATGCAGGGCGCGCCACCATGCGTTCACAGGTCTCGAGGAGATCTGGATCTCCGGCGCCATTCTCATGGGCGTTGAGATACCGCTGCGCATCCTTCTTCGTTTCCGGGACCCAGCCTTTCGGCCACTTACTCATGGTTCGACCGTAGCGCCTCAAACGGGACGCGCCTGGGACGGTCGCCTGAGAGCGGGCGGCTGGCTCGGAGTCAATCGGCTCCGTTCTCCTCCAGTTGATCCTCTGACGGTTTGGGGAAGGACTCGTCGTCTGGCGCCGATGCTGCCGCACCGTCAGCTATCCGCGCTTCGGACTCCTCGAGGATCACTTGCGCCTGGGCATCGGGATCATCGCTGGAGGCTTCCTCAGGGGGTCTGCCATCGGCCCTGCTCGCTACCGCTCTGGGATCCGGTGGATCGCCCAACTCCTCGTGTGTCATGACCCGAGGGTAGCTGACCCTACGCCCTCACCCGTTTCCGTCACGCCAACGACTGAGGGACCGGGTGACGCCTCATCGACGCCCCCCCTGACCGGACCACTTGGCGGGATGCCCGGAGATCGTCAAACCGTCTCGATCGATTCCAGGCCCTTGGTGGTCAACAACCACACGCGCCGCACGTTGTCGTAGGCGGCCAACCCCGCGGTGACTGCTTCGGCCATGAGTTGTTGTACGTCCGAGACCTCGTAGCCGGTTGCATCGCTGAGTGCCTGGTCGGTGCAGACTTCGGGGCCCAACTCCTCGATCTGAGCTACCTGTCGCAAGAGCGCGGGTACTCGCTCGTCGCCTTCCATCGTGGCCTTGCCTCCTGCGTCGCGCCCCCCACAATGCTCCATGGACAAAATCCTCGCACAGGACATGTCATGCCGCGCCGGGGGCTCGGTCGGCGCAGCCTTCTCCCTACTCAAACTTGGTGTGGAGGGGTATCCGAACTACGACTGGCGGCTGGTGCCCTGGTCCGGAGCACACCCGGCGGTCTGGGACAGGAGGAGCTAGCTGGCGTACCCGATCACAGGTGCGAATGCCAGTAGCCCCAGGATGAAGGCCGCCAGAGGCACCCAATGCCCTCGGGACCGCCCGAAGTCGACCAGGGCTAGGACCATCGTCAGTACTCCCACGACCATTGTGACGCCGGTCAGCGTGCTGGTTCCCACCGTCCAGTCCGTTGTGTGGTTTACCCACACAAACACTCCGACCTTGGCAGCGATCCCGATGACCACCAGCGTCACTGTGAGCGGTCGAAGGCCGACGGCAATGGGCATTGCACAAGGGTATCGCTGGGCGCCATCGAGGTGCCGGTCAGCCACCGCTGATAACGATCACCACCCGGCGTTCGGAGACAGGGCCCAGACCGTTCACCACAGCCCTTTCCCTCACGCCCCCCATTCGTTCTCAGAAGCCCAACCGGGTCAGGCTGCCAGAACATGGGACGCTGCAGCACTGACTGCCGGTTGGTGCTCTTCTTGCTGCGCCGAAGCCGTTTGGAAACGAATAACCGCTGCATCCAGACGTGGGTAGCCGGAGTGCTCGCCATTCTTGAGCACGTCGTTTGGCATCGCAACCATTGAGTCGGGTTGGATATCAACGAACGCCCCGATTTCCTGGCAGAGCGCTCTGGCTGCTGCTGGTCGTGCAGTTGAGCCCGAGGAGCCGCAGCTTGCCAGCACCGCCGCCAATGCCACCAGGGCAAGTGCAACCGGGGTGGACCGCCTAGCCATACGTCAAGTACGACCCGGCCGTAGCCAGGCTGCCCGGCGCCTGTCCGGCGTCTAGGGTCACCCTGATCGTCGAAGTGCCGAGCGCAGTCGGACGATGTCGAGAAGATGATGGCTCGCATCGTGGACGGCGTGGCGGACGATCCAATGCGGATCGACGGAAGTTCCGTCGAACGTCATAGTGAGGATGGATCTCCTGAGGCCCACGACGTTCCATACTTCCGGGATACCCCGCAAGTCGGTGTCCGAGCGCTGACGAGGGCGGTGTCGACAGTCGCCTTGCGAGCTACAGCCCGTAGGATTCGGCTTGTGTCATCTCTAACGAAGTGACACCCGTCGAGCACTTGCCCGAGGATTCGCCCCCTCCGAGAAGGAGCGTCGCACCAGACAATGGGTAGGAGCCATGGACAGCGTCGACGTAAGCCGGACTCACCATCTCGACTGGAGCGACGAAGACACTCCCGGTGAACATGCTCTCCTTGACCGGGCTGCTGTAGGTGAGCTTCAACTTCGCCGTAGCGTTGCTGCCATTCGAACAACCGTCTCCTCCGTTTGGAAACGTCACCTTGCCCGAGATGGTGACGACGCCCGGACCAGGGGACCCGCCCGTACAGCCTGGGATTGTGGCAGAAACGGTCAACTTGACCATCCCTTTCCCACTGTCACTCCAAGGCCGGTTCAATGTGATGTGTCCTTCTATGGCGACCAGACTGCAGTCGTAAACACCGGACCCCACTGGCGTTCTTGCCCAAGCCAACCCCGGCTGCAGCGCGACCCCAACCATCGTCATCACCATCACACCGGAGGCCAGCACAGCTGCTGCTTTACGAGCTCTCATATTCACCACCCCGGCTCTGCCCATACGATAGCGATGCACAAACGGGGCTGCAGGGGGCCACACGGTTCCCGATGCCGAATCCGGGCGCAGAGACAAAAGTGCAGATCAGCCGCCCGATGGCCACCCGTGACCCGGCGATCTGGGGCACCCTCAGGCATTGGTCGACGGTGGACCAGTGCTCACGGTGAGAACTATCTCCGATGTGTCATCGAGGTCACTCCCTGGAGGTGGGGACGCACCAATCAGTCCACCCTGTGGAACGACATTGGACTGGGCACGGTGGATCGCAAAAGACAATCCGGCTGAACGAAGCACCTCCTGTGCCTGCCCGACGGAGAGATTGCAGACCGCAGGCATCCGGCTTGGCCGATCCATTGCCGCATTGTCCCATCGACCCGGGGGTTTGGGGCAGTTCCTGGTCAGGTCATGCTGCAGCTCGCCCTGTCGCCGACGTTTCGTGTCAGGAACGAAGGCTCCTGAGGCCGGTCCGGATTTCGCTAATCATGATCTCGGGCTGTTCCAGTGCTGCGAAGTGCCCACCCTTGTCGGACTCGCCGTAGTGAATCAGGTTGGTGTAGGTGTCTTCGATCCAGCTTCGGGGGAAGAGTGGGATGTCTCGTGGGAACACCGTCACAGCGACTGGCAGCGTGAGTTTGGGGCCGGCAAAACTGCCCGATTTATTCTCCCAGTAGATGCGGGCGGACGACGCGGCACTGTTTGTAAACCAGTAGAGCGAGATCGCGTCGAGCATGTCGTCCGTGCTGAGGGCGTCCTCGGCCAGCCCGTGATTGTCGGTCTTGGATTGGAACTTGTCGTAGATCCAGGCCGCCTGGCCGGCTGGGGAGTCCGCCAAGGCAATTCCGATGGTCTCGGGCTTCGTGCCCTGGAGGTGATTTGCTCCTCCTATTTCGCCGGCGTAGAAGGCGACGGTGTCCAGGGCGTGTTGTTCTTCGGGCGACAGCGTGTCGGGTATCTCTGCGGGCAATACGTATTGGGTGTTCAGGTGAATCCCGAGAAGACCCTTGGGCCGCATCGCACCGAGGGCGGTCGTTACGACGGAGCCCCAGTCACCGCCTTGGGCAGCCCAGTTCTCATACCCAAGACGATTCATGAGTTCCACCCACGCGCTTGCGATACGTGAAACAGTCCATCCCGTCTCGGTCGGCTTTCCGGAAAACCCGAATCCAGGGAGGGACGGGATGACGACGTCAAAGGAGTCTTCGACGTCTCCACCGAACGCCACCGGATCAGTGAGTGGGCCGATAATTTTCAGGAATTCGACGATCGAACCTGGCCATCCATGCGTCAAGATGAGGGGCATCGCATTCGGATTCTTGGACTTCACATGGATGAAGTGAATATCCAGTCCATCGATCGTGGTGAGGAACTGCGGGAAGCGATTGAGTTCTGACTCGAATCGCCGCCAATCGTACTCTCGCTCCCAGTAGTTGAGGAGCGCTTTGGCATTCTCGACGCGGACACCTTGGGACCAGTCGGGGACGGTCTCCGAATCCGGCCAACGAGTTCTGGCGAGCCGCTGCTTCAAGTCCTCAATTTCGCGGTCCGAGATCGCAACGGCGAAAGGGCGGACAACAGCAGAGGATGCAAGCGTCGATGCGGTCATTGGCTGGTTCTCCTGAACTCTTGTTTCACAGTGCAGCGGTCTGTTACACCGATGAGCCGCAACGGTCTGGAGCTTACCCACGCCGCTGGAGCTCGGAAACGCCCGGTGAGCAGGCTTTGACAGAAGTGCCGTTCATGGTCGGTTAGCGGTGGGCAGGCACATCCCCGCTCAATAGCCGCCGCCGAGCCGGCGTTCGGGGGCACCCTCGACAGTGGTTCTACAACCCACCGCCAAGAGACACCGGGATCGGTCGCCCCTAACTCAGCCGTTGTACGCGATTGACAAGAGGTATTGAAACGAGTACGAACGAACCGACTTACAAGCGGTGATGGGGCGAGTCAGCGGACGCTCTCGGCGGCACATTGGTTTTTGCTCCTCGGCGCGTCGATCTTGATGGGTTGTCCTCTCCAGACCCGGGTGTACGCAGAGGTACGTGGCGGTCAAACGGCCGTTGCAGAAAGTGAGGAACGGTATGAAATCGACTACGACATTCCGGCGCGTGGCGCTTGGAGCTTTACTGACGATCGGACTGTTGGTGGCGCCTGTCGCCGCTTCAGTGGTGCCGTCAAGCGTTCAGGCCGGGGCATCGAGCGCAACCCACAAAGCAAAGCTCGCAAGTAACCGTGGTAATGCAATTGAGCCAAAGGCCAACGGGAAGTTTACCTGCAGCTCCTTGTACAATAGTTGGACTCTTTCCATCAAAGGGGTCCAGGTGATCGGGAGCGATGGCGTTACGCCCTGGGATACAACTGACAATTTCGGTCACTACTTTGTCGAGGTATTCATCGGCGCTGAGAAATTTTTCCGTGACGCTGGCCCAAAACTCTTCGACGGGCTTGTTCGATGGATATGGAAGTGGCGTATTCAGTCGGGGCGGCGAGTGTCTGGCGAACTCTGGCGTCCAGGTCGTAGGCGGCCCTAACGGCGGATTCACATCGCTCAATCTCTTTGCCACGCTGAGCTGAGGGCAGTGGGCGGTTCCCACCCAGACTGAGAGACCGGTCCCCGGTCCACTTGAACCGGGGACCGGTCGCTCGGCCGCTGCTCGCTTTGGGTTGTTCGCGGATGCGCTTAGGAAGCCCAGGCCCGGTCACAGCGGGTACACGACACCCAACCGGTGTGGCCTCAACCGATCGTTGCAACACCCAACTGATTGGCGAACAGTGAGTTCGTCGATCAGGAGGTGTCGTCATGACCAAGCGGTTCTCGGAAGAGGACAAGGAGACCATCTGGGACATGCGGGAGGCGGGAGTGCCCGTCAAGCGCATCGCCAAGCATCTGGACAGGCAGAACTCCTCGCTTCGGAAGTTCATCGCCGATCACGGAGGTAGGAGGCCGACTCCCCGCGAGCGCTCCGAGCTCCGTCTGTCGCTCGAGGAACGTGAGGAGATCTCGAGAGGTCTCGCCGGTGGGCTCTCTCTCCGGGCCATCGCCGCAGGCCTGGAGCGGTCCCCGTCGACCATCTGCCGTGACGTGAACGCCAACGGCGGTCCGAAGAGGTATCGGGCACTCCAGGCCGACCGGGCGGCCCTGAAGCGGGCCCTTCGTCCGAAGCGGGCCAAGCTCTCCCAGTGCCGGCGGTTGCGAGGAGTGGTCGGGCGCAAGCTCGAGGCCCGGTGGTCTCCTCAGCAGATCTCAGCGTGGTTGGCTGAGACCTACCCCGACAACCCGGAGATGCAGGTGTCTCACGAGACCATCTATCAGTCCCTCTTCGTCCAGAGCCGTGGTGCGCTGCGAAAAGAGCTGCATACCTGCCTGCGGACCGGGCGAGCCATGCGCAGAGCCAAGGCCTATACGAAGGGTGGCACCGGCCAGGGCCAGATCACCAACATGGTGATGATCTCGGAACGACCAGCCGAGGTCGAGGACCGAGCCGTTCCCGGCCACTGGGAGGGCGACCTCATCTTCGGGAGGAAGATGACTGCCATCGGCACCCTGGTCGAGCGCCACAGCCGCTACGTCATTCTCCTCAAGCTCCCCAATGGACACGGGGCAGAGTCGGTGCGCAAGGCCATGACCAAGCAGATCCCGACCCTTCCAGCCCAGCTCCGGAAGTCGATCACCTGGGACCAGGGTAAGGAGATGGCCCAGCATGTTCAGTTCACCGTCGACACCGGCGTGCAGATCTACTTCTGCGATCCGAAGAGCCCGTGGCAACGCGGGAGTAACGAGAACACCAACGGATTGCTCCGTCAGTACTTACCCAAGTCCGCTGATCTCTCCCAGTGCACCCAGCGGAACTCGATGCCATCGCACGCTCCCTCAACACACGGCCTCGACAGACGCTCGGATGGATGACGCCATCAAAAGCGTTCGCCGACGCTGTTGCGATGACCGGTTGAGGACACAGGCGTTTAGGGCGACCCGCCGTCGACGTTCTTCGCGGATCGGGGACACCTGCTGTCGCGATTGACGTTTCACCTTCCGAAACAGGCTGGGAGTCGTTGGTAACGATTCGGTGTCGACATCGACCTACTCGCGTGCGCCCCCAACTCTGGGGTGCCTTGCGCTCTACGTCCGTCGCATATACCGTTCCACTAAGGGATTAGTGGAATGAGGAGTCGTGATCGAATTCCAGCTAGACAGCACGTCGGGTGTCGCCACCTATTTGCAATTGGTTCACCAGGTCCATCAAGCGCTGCAACTGGGACTTCTGGAGCCTGGTGATCAACTCCCGACGGCTCAGCAGGTTGTCGGAAAGCTTGCGATTAACCCGAACACCGTGCTCAAGGCTTACCGAGACCTGGAACGTGAAGGCCTCGCACGGGCTCGACCTGGCCAAGGGACCTTCATCGTAGGGACACTCCCCCGTACCGATCCCGCCACCCAGGCGCGATTCCTCCAGTCGATGGCCAAGTGGCTGCGCTCGGCACGAGCCGCCGGACTCGGTACCGACGATATCGAGGCGATCTATCGCACGGCGGTTCGGAACTGTTTCGCCGAAGGTGTGGCATGACTGCCGTGTTGGAGACAACCAGGCTCGGCAAGCAGTACGGGAAGCGCTGGGCGCTTCACGATTGCTCGCTCACCATCCCTGAAGGGAGGGTCGTCGGTTTGGTCGGACCAAACGGAGCAGGGAAAACTACCCTGTTGCAGCTTGCCGCGGGACTGCTCACTCCAACGGCAGGGACCATCGAGGTCCTTGGTGGGCGTCCCGGCGACGGTCCTGACCAGCTCGGGCGGGTCGGCTTCGTGGCGCAGGACACGCCCACCTACTCTCGGTTGTCGGTCAGGCAGCATCTCCGCATGGGCGGCCTGCTCAATCCGCACTGGGATGACGAGCTGGCCGCTCGCCGCATTGAGGTCCTCGATATCGACCCCCGGCAGCGGGCTGGTTCACTGTCCGGCGGCCAACGGGCCCAGCTCGCCCTCACGTTGGCCATCGCCAAGCGGCCCGAGGTGCTTCTACTTGATGAGCCTGTGGCCAGCCTGGATCCGTTGGCCCGTCGCGAATTCCTTCAAGTGCTGATGGAGGTCGTGGCCGAGCATGGGGTCAGCGTCGTGCTCTCCTCGCACCTGGTCGCCGACCTCGAGCGGGTCTGCGACTACCTCGTTGTCCTCGTTGCGTCCCACGTCCAGGTAGCCGACGACGTTGCCGAACTGCTGGCCACCCACCACCGCATCTCCGGTCCTCGTCGAGATTCGAGAGGTCTTCCGGCCGATCAGCACGTGATCGAGGAAAGCCACACCGACAAACAGACCACGCTCCTTGTCCAGACAGACCAGCCCATCCTGGACCCGGCGTGGATGACCAGGCCCGTGACATTGGAGGACCTCGTGCTCGCCTACATGGGACAAGCTCGCGACGAGGAGCGTTCCCGAAAGTCTGGACTGGGGGTCCTCCGATGATCCGATTTGCGTGGCTTCAGTTTCGCAACCAGGCTGCCGTGATCTTCGGCGGACTCGCCGTGGTGGCGATCATCCTGGCCATCACCGGCCCACACCTGGTGCACCTCTATGACACGACCGTCGCCACCTGTGCGACGCACGACGATTGTTCTACGGCGACGGGGGAATTCCTGAAGAGTGATCACACGCTGCAGATCCTGTTCGATGCCCTCGTCGTCGTAGTGCCCGGCATCATCGGAGTCTTCTGGGGTGCACCACTCATCGCACGGGAGCTCGAGTCGGGCACGTTTCGGTTGGCGTGGACCCAGAGCGTCACCCGCACCCGCTGGGTTGCCCTGAAGCTCGGGGTCGCCGGGTTAGCCAGCATCGCCGCGGCCGGCCTACTCAGTCTCATGGTGACGTGGTGGTCAAGCCCGATCGACCGGGCGAACGCAAGCATGTACACCCCGTTCGACCAACGCAACCTCGTCCCACTCGGCTATGCCGCCTTCGCATTCGTGCTCGGCGTCCTTTGTGGCGTGCTCATCCGCCGGACCATCCCCGCCATGGCCACCACGCTGGTCGCATTCGTGGTAAGCCGACTGCTCTTCAATCACTTCGTGTTGCCAAAGCTCATCGCTCCGACTCAGCGATCCTTTGCGCTCAATGGGGTAACTGTCCAGGGCTTTGGTCAAATGAACGGCGGACCCTTCACACTCTTCCCCGCCAACCCGAATATCCCGAATGCGTGGTTCTACTCCACTCAGTTCGTAGACAGAGCTGGCCACCCACTCAGCACCCAGGCGCTGACCAGCGCATGCCCCCTTCTTCAAAGTGGCCCGGGGCCGAGCGCCCCCGCAGGCGGAGGAGTTGAGAGTGTGGTCCCAGCACCTGGAGCCGGCAGCGCTCTCCATGACTGCATCACGAAACTCGGGGCTACGTACCACGAAGTTGTGGCCTTCCAACCAGCCAACCGGTATTGGTCGTTCCAATGGCTCGAACTGACGCTTTACCTCGGAGCGGCAGTGGTCTTGGCCGGCACCTGTATCTGGTGGGTCCGCCATCGACTCTCCTGAGTCCTACATGAGGTTCGGCTTGCAGGCCGGCACTCAGGGCTCATGAAGTGCCCCAAATACTCGACGTCCGGGTGACCTCGGGGTCGCCTCGAAGTGCCGGTAGAGGATACCCAGATGCGCGAGTGGGCGGCTTACGTCGCCGCTCCAACTTCAGGGCGAAGGGCTGATGCCGCAATCGAAGGTTTGGGCAAGGAGGCTCTCCAGCCACGGTCCAGTTCTGACTTCCGTCTAACGGGACTGGAGTTGACCGAGCGTCGGCATTTGCGACGGGCTACCTGGCCAAGCAGTGGTGTCGGAGGGGGGACTTGAACCCCCACGCCCTTGCGGGCACTAGCCCCTCAAGCTAGCGCGTCTGCCTATTCCGCCACTCCGACGAAGTGGCACCGATATCGCGATCGGGGCGACTGGCATGGTAGCGCGACCTGGGAGGAGCCCACGACAGCGGGAACCGGAGCGGAGGACCGACCCCTACCCCGCCGGATGCTGCCCCGGGGTGGACGGGCCCGGCTTCATGACGTTCCAGAGGGGCACGTTCCACAGGACCCCGTCCTCGGTCGGGTTGTACTCCATGCCGGCGACCTGGACCCCGTTGGCCAGTAGCCCGGGCTCCCCGAAGAGGGGAAGCGCCACCATCTGGTCCCAGAGCTGGTCGTCGATCTCGTTGTAGATGACGCCCCCGGCTACCGGGTCGAGTTCCTGGGCTGCCTGGGCGAACAACTGGTCGACCTGGGGGTCGTCGAACTGGCTCCAGTCCTGCTGGTCGATGACCCCGGTACCGCCGGAGGCATCGGAGTACCAGCCCGCCGTCGTCGGTCGGAAAGGGGCCGGACTGGCGGGTCACGAGGGCCACGTCGTAGGAGTTGGCGGCCACGCCGGCGGCCAGCCCGGCCAGGCCGTCCACTGCCGTGCTGACGACGGTGATCCCGGCGACGTGGAGCTGAGCCACGATCTGGGTCGCCACCCCGTTGATCCACGGATCGCCTTCTTGCACCATCATGCGGAGCGTGAGCGGTTTGCCATCGGTACCCACGTAGTCCCCCCCGTCGTTCTTGTGGTAGCCGACGCTTCGGAGGAGACGATCCGTCGAGGCCAGATCCGGTGCGGCGTACTCGCCGGCCGCCGATGACTGGGTGTAGGACGGCTGGGACGGGGCGACCAGGTGATCCTGGCTGACGACCAGGTCGGGGTCCATGGCACCGAAGGTGTGGGCCAGCAGGGATGTCCGGTCGAGCGCCAGGGCGACGGCCTGGCGCACTGCCCGATGGTCCGTCGGCGCCGTCATGACGTTGAACTCGAGGTCGAGGAAGGCGAGCGACGGCTTGATCATGCTCTGGGTGTTCGGGAGGGAGGACACCGCATCGAGCCCGAGCATGTCGAAGGCGGTCGGCTGCGCCACCGTCACGTTGTCCGAGCCGAGGGCGGCGGACCACGTCGCCTGGTCGGACGCGGCGTTCACCGTCACGCGGTCGAGCACCGCCGGAGTCCCCCACCACCGGGTGTTCCGTGTCAGCACCGCCTGACTGCCGGACACCGAGTGCAGGATGAAGGGTCCGGCCGACAGGTCGACGGCCGGATCGAAGGCGTCGAAGCCGTGGTTCCAGCCCGACACGCCGGGCGATGTGGGCCGGGACCATGTGGTCGAACAGGTCGCGCCAATCGGTGTAGGGAGTGGTGAACCGCACGGTCACCGTCTCGCCGTCGTGGCTGGGCGTGACCGACGACACGTCGTCGTAGCCGAGGGTCGAGGCGACCTGGTCCGGGCTCCCGTCGATGTCCAGCCCGTTGCCGCGCTGGGACTGCCACGCGTACATGAAGTCGTCGGCCGTCACCGGCACGCCATCGGACCACTTGGCCTTGGGGTTGATGACGTACTGGATGGTCAACGGCGAGGGCGAGGTGGCCTCGACGCTGGTGAGCAGGTCGGCATTGACCTGGGGAACGAATTTCGAGTTGACGGTATAGGCACTGGGCAGCACTGAGGAGAGCAGGGTCGGGGTGCTGGACATGGCGCCGGCCGGTGTGTTCGGGTTGAAGCCCGACCACGGACGGTCGAGCTCCACGGTCACCCCTCCCCCGGTGGCGGCGACGAGCTGCGATGTCGACTGCTGGTCGACCTGGCTGATCCGGTGCGATCCCAGGTGGTCGATCACCGCCACCGCCCCGATGATCACGATGATCACCAACGGCAGGGTCCACCGGGCACGGTGCTGCTCCCAGAGCGACGCCAGGCGGGGCCGGCGCGAGGCGGGCCCGGCGCCGGGGTCCGTCACTGCAGGCGAAGGATGAGGATGAGGTTGGTGAAGGCGAAGATCACCGCGACGGTCACGGTGATCCGGTCAAGGTTCTTCTCCACCACGGTCGAACCGGCGGCGGCCGAGCCCACCGAGCCGCCGAACATGTCCGACAGTCCCCCACCCTTGCCACTGTGCATCAGAATGAGGAAGATCAAGGCCAGGCTGGCAAGGATCTGCAGTACCACGATGATTGCGGTCAGCACGCGGGGCTCCTTTGGTGGCTGAGGACCGGAGGGAACGCTACCAAACTCAGCGAGTGGCCCGGGTCGCGGCCCTGATGATCCCCACGAAGCTGGCGGCGTCCAGGCTGGCTCCCCCGACCAGGGCACCGTCCACGTCGGGACATTCGACCAGCGGACCGGCATTCTCCTCGTTCACCGACCCCCCGTACTGGATGCGGACCTGCTCGCCGGCCTCGGTGCCGGCCATCCGGCCCACCACCTCCCGGATCCACCGACAGGCATCCTGGGCGTCCTCCGGGGTGGCCGCCTCGCCGGTCCCGATGGCCCACAGGGGCTCGTAGGCGAACACCAGCCCGCCGACGACCTCGGCGGCGAGTGAGGACACCGCCGACTCGACCTGCGCGGCCAACCGGTCCTTGGTGACACCGATCTCCCGTTCGTCGAGCGTCTCCCCGACGCAGCACACCGGGGTCATCCCGTTGCGCAGGACCGCCTTGACCTTGGCCGCCACCACCTCGTCGGACTCTCCGAACAGGCGCCGTCGCTCCGAATGACCGACGATCACGTACTCGACGTGGAGCTTGGCCAGCATCAGCGGGCTCACCTCGCCGGTGAAGGCTCCGGCATCGTCGACGGCGCAGTTCTGGGCCCCGAGGGCGATGGGGATCCCGTCCGGCTCGATGACGGACTGCACCGTGCGGATGTCGGTGAAGGGCGGGTGGACCGACACGTCGAGCGGGCCCACATCGGCGGGGCGCAGCCGGAGCCCGAGATCGCGGACGGCATGCAGCGCCTCGTGGTGGTCGAAGTTCATCTTCCAATTGCCGCTGATCAGCGGCCTGCGTACCGGCGCTCTGCTCACCGTTGGGCGATATCCGGCCGCTCGCCGCTCGTGGTCGACGGTGCGTTGCTGGCTCCCCGCAGTGCGGCCAGGCCGGGCAGGTCCCCGTACTCGAGCAGCTCCAGGGAGGCTCCGCCCCCGGTGGAGATGAAGCTGATCTCGTCTTCGAGGCCGAGCTCGTCCACCGCTGCGGCACTGTCCCCTCCACCCACCACCGTGTATCCGGGGCAGGCGGCCACGGCGCGGGCGACCTTGGTGGTCCCGTTGCAGAACCGGGTGTCCTCGAAGACGCCCATGGGGCCGTTCCACAGCAGGGTGCCCGCCGACAGGATCTGCCGCGAGTACGCCTCGACGGTGGCCGGGCCGATGTCGAGGCCGCACCACCCGGCCGGGATGTCGCTCCCGACGGTCCGGACCTCGCCCTCGGAGCAGTCACAGCCGAACGAGGCGCCGGGTTCGAGGGCGACGATGTCGGACGGCAGCAAGATGGGTTTGCCGGAGGCCAGCAGCTCGGCGCACTCGGGGATGCGATCCTCGTCGACCATCGAGCCGCCGACGTCGTGGCCGGCCGCGGCCAGGAAGGTGAAGGCCATCCCCCCGCCGACCACCAGGACGTCCACCCGTCGCAGGAGCGACTTCATGACGCCGAGCTTGTCCGCCACCTTGGCCCCTCCCACCACGGCCACGAACGGTCGGTCCGGCGACCCGAGCAGGACGCCGAGCGCTTCGATCTCCCGTTGCAACAGCAGCCCGGCGGCGCTGGGGAGACGGCTGGGCGGCCCCACCACGGAGGCGTGGTTGCGATGGGAGACCCCGAAGGCATCGTTGACGTAGGCGTCGTGGCCGTTGACCAGCTTGTCGACGAAGGCAGGGTCGTTTTGCTCTTCGCCCGGGTCGAACCGCAGGTTCTCGCTCAGCTGCACCCACGGGGCCAGTCGGGACAACTCCTCGCGTACCGGGGCCAGGTCGTAGCGGGGGTCGGGGCCCCCCTTCGGCCGTCCGAGGTGGGTGCAGGCGGTCACCCGTGCTCCCCGCTCGGCCAGGTACTCGAGGGTCGGCAGCGCGGCGCGGATCCGGAAGTCGTCCGTCACCACGGCCGGTGCGTCGGCGCAGGGGCGGAGCGGTACGTTGAAATCGACCCGCACGAGCACACTGGCGCCGTCCAGGTCCGGGAGGTCGCCGAGCAGTGGCAGCCCCCTCAGTAGCGGATTGTCCGACGCACCCCTCATCCCCTGGCTCCCCTCGTGTGGCCGCTCATCGGTGTTGTCTCGCCCTAGGAACCGGCGGTGCCGACCACTACTGTGAGGTCGACGAGCCGATTGGCGTACCCCCATTCGTTGTCGTACCAGCCCTCCACCTTGACCAACGTGATGCCCGACGCCGACGGCATCACCATGGTGAGGCCGGCGTCGAAGGTACACGAGGCCGGGCTCCCCACGATGTCCGACGACACGATGGGGTCCTCGGTGTAGACGAGCACCTTGGACAGCGGCCCCGAGCCGGCCGCGGCGGCGAAGGCCGCGTTCACCTGCTCGACGGTGACCTCGCCGGGGATCACCGCCGTGAAGTCGGTGATCGAGCCGTCGGGGACGGGCACCCGGAAGGCGAACCCGTCCAGCTTCCCCTGCATCGACTGGAGTACGAGGCCGGTGGCGCGGGCGGCGCCGCTGGAGGCCGGGACGATGTTGACGGCCGCCGCACGGGCCCGCCGGAGGTCCTTGTGGGGCAGGTCCAACAGGTTCTGGTCGTTGGTGAAGGCGTGGACCGTGGTCATCATGCCGCTCTCCACGCCGAAGGCGTCGTCGAGCACCTTGACCAGGGGGACGAAGCAGTTGGTGGTGCACGAGGCGTTGGAGACCACGAAGTCGGTGGCCGGGTCGAACTCGGAGTCGTTGACCCCGACCACGAACGTGGCGTCGACGCCGGACGCCGGGGCCGAGACGATCACCCGGGAGGCGCCCGCCTCCAGGTGCGACGCCGCCGACGCACGGGTGGTGAACAGCCCGGTCGACTCGATGACCACCTCCACGCCGAGCCGGTCCCAGGGGAGCGCCTTGGGATCCCGCTCGGCCAGCACCTCGATCGGGCCGGAGTCGAGTACGAGGGACGAGCCGGACACCTCGACCTCGCTGCCGAACCGACCGTGGGTGGAGTCGTAGCGGAGGAGGTGGGCCAGGGTCTCGGCCGAGGTCAGATCGTTGACGGCGACGACTTCGACGTCGGCACCCATCGCACGGGCTGCTCGCAGATAGTTGCGACCGATTCGCCCGAACCCATTGATGCCGACTCGTACGGTCATTGCCCTAGTCCCTCATCCTCGGTATCCGTGCCCGACTGCGGCACGCTGGTATCAATCACTGTGACGCCCGTTCTGCGGAGCGGAGAACGGCGTCCACGCTAGGCGATTTCGGCCGGTCCGGGCATCATCCGAGCAGATCGGACAGGGTCTGCGCCAGTTTGGCCGGATCGTGGGCCAGGCCGTGGCCCCGGCCGAGCGGCCGGTCGACCACCGGCACCGGGCACGAACCGAGGGGCATCCCGGTGGTGTCGCACGCCACCACATCGACGGTCACACCGTGCGCCACCAGCGCTTCGACGTGCATTCCGACGTCGAACGCCTCGGTTTCGGGGACCTGGGGGCGGAGGTTGCAGACGTAGACCTTCTGGGCGTGGGAACGGCGGATGGCGTCGCGGATGTCGGGGACGGCCACGGCCGCCAGCACGCTGGTGAACAGCGACCCCGGGCCGAGCACGATCTGGTCGGCCTCCTCGAGGGCGGCTACCGCCGCCGGAGGTGCCCCGGGGTCGGCAGGGACCAGGGACACGGTGCGGATGTTGTCCGCCGCCATCACCGCCACCTGGCCCGCCACGTGCCCGTGGTCGCACTCGGCCTTGAGCACCACCAGTTCGGTGGTGGCGGGGAGTACCCGGCCCCGCACGCCGAGGAGGCGGCAGGCCTCGTCCAGCGCCGCGATGGGGTCGGTCGGCCCCGTCGATCAGTCCGGCCAGCACCAGGTTGCCCAGCGCGTGGCCGTGCAGCTCCTCCTCGCTGAACCGGACCTCGAAGGCGGCGGCCAGTGCCGACCCGGGCTCGGCCATGGCCACCAGGCACATGCGGAGGTCGCCGGGCGGGATGATGTGGAGGAGCTGGCGGAGGCGTCCCGACGAGCCCCCGTCGTCGGCCACCGACACCACGGCGGTCAGCCGGTCGGTGTAGGTGCGGACGGCCCGGAGGGTGGCGGCCAGCCCGTGCCCGCCGCCGAGGGCGACCACCTTCGGCCCGGCGGCCAGCGCGGCGTCGGTCGCCCGGGCGCCACGCCCGTCCGGACCGGCCGGCACGCTCACCGGTCGACGTCCCGGTGGAACACGGTGGTGGGCATGCCGTGGTCGTCCAGTCTGCGGGCCAGCTCCTCGGCCAGGACCACCGACCGGTGGCGGCCGCCGGTACAGCCCATGGCCACGGTCAGGTACGACTTGCCCTCTTTGATGTAGGCGGGGATGAGCATGGACAGCAGGTCGTCGAGCTTGTCCAGGAACGCCGCCGTCTCCGGGCGGTCGAGCACGAACGCCCGGACCTCGGGCTCGAGGCCGCTGTGGTGGCGGAGCTCCTCGTCCCAGTAGGGGTTGGGCAGGAACCGGCAGTCGAACATCAGATCGACGTCGAGGGGCACGCCGTGCTTGAAGCCGAACGACAGAATGGAGGTCTGCATGGTGCTGCCCGGCTCGTCGCCGCCGAACACCTCCATCAGCCGGGTGCGGAGCTGGTTGGTGTTGAGATCGCCGGTGTCGATGACCAGGTCGGCACGGTCGCGGAGCCCGCTGAGCAGCTGGCGCTCGTCGGAGATGGAGTCCACGACCCCCCGGGCCGCCTGGGGGTGCCGCCGCCGGGTCCCCTCGAACCTCCGGATGAGCACGTCGTCGGCGGCGTCGAGGAACAGGATCCGGACCCGGTTCCGCCCCGCCTCGAGTGCGTCCACCGCCGGGAGCACCTCGTCGAGGTCCCCCCCGCCCCGACCCACGACGAAGGCCACCCGCCCCATCTCCGACCCGGTGCCGGTGACCAGCTCGGCGACCTTGGAGATGAGGGCGGAGGGCATGTTGTCGATCACGAACCAGCCCAGGTCCTCGAGGGTGGCCCCGGCCGTCGACCGTCCGGCGCCCGACATGCCGGTCACCACCAGGTACTCGCTCATCGGTCCACCCTCTTGCCTCGGTCCACGGCGCCGGCGGCGGGTCCCCCGGCGGCCATCGGCGTGTGCAGCCGCTCGAAGACAGCGGACCCGACCTCGGCCGGTAACCACGATAGGCCCATGAGCTCCTCGATCGAGGCATTCCGGAGGCCGGCGAGCCCCTCGAACTGCTCGATGAGCCGGGTCCGGCGCTTGGGGCCCGAGGCCGCCGACCCCGTCCAGCACGCCCACGGTCATGCGCTTGCCCCGGAGCGTGCGGTGGTAGGAGATGGCGAACCGGTGCGCCTCGTCCCGCAGGCGCTGGAGCAGGTAGAGGCCGTCGGACTGGCGGTTGAGGCGGATGGGCTCGGAGCTTCCCGGCCGGTAGATCTCCTCGAAGCTCTTGGCCAGGGACGCCAGGGGGACGCGGTCGGTGAGCCCCAGCGACGCCAGGACCTTCACCCCCACGTTGAGCTGCCCGAGCCCCCCGTCGAGCAGGATCAGCTGGGGCGGATAGGCGAACCTCCGACGCGTCGGTGCCACCGACCCGTCGGAGGCCACCGCCGGCTGGGTCTGCTCCTCGGCCAGCAGTGCGGTCAGGCGCCGGGTCAGCACCTCCTCCATGGCCGCGTAGTCGTCGTTGCCGGGCACGGTCGCCACCCTGAAGTGGCGGTAGTCGCTCTTCTTGGGCAGCCCGTCCTCGAAGACCACCATCGACCCGACGTAGTCGGTGCCCTGCAGATGGCTCATGTCGTAGCACTCGATGCGCAGGGGGGCGACGGGGAGATCGAGGTCGTGCTGGAGGGCCTCGAGGGCACGGGCCCGGCTGTTGTGGTCCGAGGTGCGGTGGAGCCGGTGGCGCACGAAGGCGTCGCGGGCGTTGTGCTCGACCGTCTCCAACAGTGCCCGCTTCGGGCCCCGCATCGGGACCCGCACGGCCACCGGGCCGCCGCGCCGGTCGGCCAGGTACTGGGACACCGCCTCGGCGTCGGCCGGCATGGTCGGGCACCAGTACCTGCTTGGGCACGCCGGAGGGGGCGTCGGCGTAGACGTCGACCAGGACCCGCTCCACCAGCTGGGCCGGGGTGAGGTCCTCGACCTTGTCCACGTACATGGCCAGGCGGCCGACCACCTTGCCCGACCGGACGTGGAACACCTGGACCGCCGCCTCCAGCTCGTCCTCCGCCATCCCGAGCACGTCGAGGTCCTCGGGCCGTCCGAGCTCCATCTGCCGCACGGCGTCGGCCGCCCGCACCGCGTCGAGCTTGTCCCGCAGGACCGATGGCCCGCTCGAACTCGAGGGCGGCCGAGGCCTCGCGCATCGACGCCTCGAGGCCCTTCTCCAGCGGGGCGGTGTCCCCGCTGAGGAACGAGATGAGGTCGGCCACCAGCCGGTCGTACTCGGCGTGGTCGACCGCGCCCACGCACGGGCCCGAGCACCGCTCGATGTGGAAGAGCAGGCAGGGCTTCCCCAGGCGCTGGTGGCGCCGGAACTTGGCGTCCGAGCAGGTCCGCACCGGGAACGACCGCAGCAGCAGGTCGAGGGTCTCGCGGATGGCACCGGTGTTGGGATACGGGCCGAAGTAGCGGACGCCGGTGCGCTTGCGCCCCCGGACCACCGCCGGCCGGGGCCACTCGTCGCCGATGGTGATGGCCAGCCACGGATAGCTCTTGTCGTCCTTCAGCCGGACGTTGTACCGGGGCTGGTACTGCTTGATGAGGCTGTGCTCGAGCAGCAGCGCCTCGGCCTCGGTGTCCACCACCATCCACTCGACGTGGTCGGCCTGGCTGACCATCTGGGCGGTCCGTGGGGCCAGCCCGACCGGGTCCTGGAAGTACGAATTCAGCCGCTGCCGCAGCGATTTGGCCTTGCCCACGTAGAGCAGCCGCCCGTCGGCGTCGACGAACTGGTAGGAGCCGGGGGCGTCGGGGATGGAGCCGGATGGAGGGCGGGTGACCACGCCACCAGTGTGCCGTGCCGGGGGCCCCGAGCCGGTTCACCGCACCGTCGGCCCGCGCCGCCCGCCTACACTGGTCGTCAACGCCGGCCTGGTTTCCGGCCACATATTGCGCTCCGGGGCCGACATCCCCGCGGACGGGCGACCAGGCTGTCCCCGCCGGCCGATACCGGAGTGCCTCCACAAGGGGGTCATACCCGACATGCTCCGGCTACAGACAGCGCTCCCCGACCGCTACACGACGGCGACGCCAGAACAGCTGACCGAGTGGATCGGCCGGTCCCGGGCCGAGCTGGGGTCGAGGGTGATCATCCTCGGCCACCACTACCAACGCGACGAGGTCATGGCCTGGGCCGACGTCCGGGGCGACTCCTTCGGCCTCTCCCGGATGGCCGCCGACCAGACCGAGGCCGAGTACGTGGTCTTCTGCGGTGTCCACTTCATGGCCGAGTCGGCCGACGTGCTCACCGGCGACCACCAGCAGGTGATCCTGCCCGACCTCAACGCCGGGTGCTCGATGGCCGACATGGCCGACATCGACTCGGTGGAGGAGGCATGGGACACGCTGGCCTCGGTGACCGACATCGACCGGGTGGTCCCGGTCACCTACATGAACTCGTCGGCGGCCCTCAAGGCGTTCGTGGGCCGCAACGGGGGCCTGGTGTGCACCTCCTCCAACGCCGCCGGCCGTGCTGACCTGGGCGCTCGGGCGCGACGCCGACGGGCACTCCCGTGGCGACCAGGTGCTGTTCTTCCCCGACCAGCACCTCGGCCGCAACACCGGCTTCCAGCTGGGCTACGCGTCCGACGACATGGCGGTGTGGAACCCCCGCCTCGACCGGGGCGGGCTCGACGACCTCACCCTCAAGACGGCCACGCTGCTGCTGTGGAAGGGCCACTGCTCGGTCCACCAGCGCTTCCGGCCCGCCCACATCGATGCGTTCCGGGCCGAGCACCCCGACGGGATCGTGGTGGTCCATCCCGAGTGCGCCCACGACGTCGTCGAGGCTGCCGACCAGGTCGGATCCACCGACTTCATCATCCGGGCGGTGGCCGACGCCCCGGCCGGCTCGGTGATCGGGGTGGGCACGGAGATCCACCTGGTCAAGCGCCTGGACGACGAGAACCCGGACAAGTCGGTCGTGTCGCTCGATCCACTGGTCTGCCCGTGCTCCACCATGTTCCGCATCGACGCCCCCCACCTGGCCTGGGTGCTCGAGGGCCTGGTCGACGGTGAGGTCCGCAACCGGATCACCGTGGACCCCGACACGGCCTCCTGGGCCCGGGTGGCGCTCGAGCGGATGCTGGCCACCGTCTGACGAGGGACCCATCGGGCCGGTCCAAAGCCTGGGGTTGATCCTCGGGCCGCCCCCGGAGGGGTCGGCGACGATCGATCAGCGCGTCGCCGCCCTCACCCGCCGGACCGGAGCCTTCGTGACCGCCTTGGCTGCCTTGGTCGTGCCGTTGGCCTTGGTCGTGCCGTTGGCCTTGGCGGTGCCGTTGGCGCTTCCCTTGGACCCGGTCGGGGACTTCGCCTTGGCGGCGGTCCCGGAGCCCCCCGTGCCCCGGTCTCTGCGGTCCACCGGCGCAGGTGTGGCCGTCTTCGCCGTCGCCGTCGCCGCCTTGGTCGTCGCCGCAGCAGCCTTGGCCCTGGTCCTGGCCTTGGCGGTGGGGACGGCCCGGCGCTTGGCCGCCGGCCCGGGGCGGGCGATCCCGAGCAGGGGTGCCAGGACCTCCCCGGTGTAGCTGCCCGGCGCCGCCGCCACCTCCTCGGGGGTCCCGACCGCCACGATGGTGCCGCCCCGGTCGCCGCCCTCGGGCCCGAGGTCGATGATCCAGTCGGCTGTCTTGATCACGTCGAGGTTGTGCTCGATCACGATGACCGTGTTGCCCTGGTCGACCAGCCGGTTGAGCACGTCGAGCAGCTTGCGGACGTCGTCGAAGTGGAGACCGGTGGTCGGCTCGTCCAGGACGTAGAGGGTGTGGCCGGTCGACCGCCGGCTGAGCTCGGACGCCAGCTTCACCCGTTGGGCCTCGCCGCCCGACAGGGTGGGGGCCGGCTGGCCGAGCCGGATGTAGCCCAGGCCCACGTCGACCAGGGTCTGGAGGTGCCGGGCGATCGGGGGCTGGTGGGCGAAGAAGCGCCAGCGCCTCCTCGCAGGACAGGTCGAGCACGTCGGCGATGGTCTTGCCCCGGAAGGTGACCTCCAGGGTGTCGCGGTTGTACCGGGCCCCGTGGCACACCTCGCAGGGCACGTAGATGTCGGGCAGGAAGTGCATCTCGATGCGGATGGTCCCGTCCCCCGAACACGCCTCGCACCGGCCACCCTTGACGTTGAAGGAGAACCGGCCCGGCTGGTAGCCCCGGACCTTCGCCTCCTGGGTCTGGCTGAACAGGCGGCGGATGTGGTCGAACACGCCGGTGTAGGTGGCGGGGTTGGACCGCGGGGTCCGGCCGATGGGGGCCTGGTCGACCTCGACCACCTTGTCCACGTAGGAGACGCCGGTGATGGTCCGGTGGAGGCCGGGCAGGGTCTTGGCCCGGTGGACCTGCTTGGCCAGCGACCGCAGCAGGATGTCGTTGACCAGGGTCGACTTCCCCGACCCGGACACGCCGGTGACGGCCACCAGCCGGCCCAGGGGGAACTCGGCGTCCACGTTGTGGAGGTTGTGCTCGCGGGCGCCCACGATGGTCAGCAGCTCCCCGCTGCCCGGCCGCCGCACCGCCGGCACCGGGATGGACCGGGCCCCCGAGATGTACTGCCCGGTGAGCGAGTCGGCGTTGGACTCGAGGCCGCCCGGCCCGGTGACCGGTCCCGAGTGGACGATGCGGCCCCCGTGCTCCCCCGCCCCGGGCCCGACGTCGACCACGTGGTCGGCGATGCGGATGGTCTCCTCGTCGTGCTCGACCACGATGACCGTGTTGCCCGAGGTCGCGGAGTCGCTTGAGGGTGCCGATGAGCCGTTGGTTGTCCCGCTGGTGCAGCCCGATGGAGGGCTCGTCGAGCACGTAGAGGACCCCGACCAGGCCGCTGCCGATCTGGCTGGCCAGCCGGATCCGCTGGGCCTCGCCGCCGGACAGGGTGGCGGCCGACCGGGCCAGCGTGAGGTAGTCGAGCCCCACGTCCAGGAGGAACTGCATCCGCTCCCGCACCTCGCGGAAGACCCGGTCGGCGATCAGGTGGTCACGGTCGGACAGGTCGAGGGACGCCACCACCTCCACGGCCTTCCCGATGGACAACGAGCACAGGGCGAAGATGGAGTAGCCCCCGACGGTGACGGCCAGCGACTCGGGCCGGAGGCGGGCCCCGCCGCACACCGGGCAGGGCACCTCCCGCAGGTAGCCCTCGAGGTTGTCCCGCAGGAAGTCGGACTCGGCCTCGGTGTGGCGCCGCTGGAGCCAGGGCACGATCCCCTCGTAGAGGGTGTGGAACGACCGCTGGCGGCCGTAGCGGTTGCGGTACTTGAGGTGGACCTGCTTGGTGCCCGTCCCGTAGAGGACCAGCTTCTTGTCCGCCTTCTTCAGGTCCTCCCACGGGGTGTCGAGGGAGAACCCGCCGAAGTCGGCCACGGCCGCCACCAGGCGCGAGAAGTACTCGCTGCGGGCCCCCGACCACGGGGCCAGGGCCCCTTCGGCCAGGGACTTGGTCGGGTCGGGCACCACCAGCTCGGGGTCCACCTCGAACGGGTGCCGAGCCCGGTGCAGGTCGGGCAGGCCCCGTAGGGGGAGTTGAAGGAGAAGTTCCGCGGCGACGGGTCCTCGAAGCTCAGGCCGTCGTAGGTGCAGGCCAGATGCTGGCTGAAGGTGATGGCCTCGTCCTCGGTGCCGTCCTCGCCGACCACCACCACCTCGGCCACGCCCTCGGCCAGCGACAGCGCCGTCTCCAACGACTCGGTGAGCCGGCGGCGGATGTCGTCGCGGCGGATCAGCCGGTCGACCACCACCTCGATGGTGTGCTGTTCGTACCGGGCCAGGTCGAGCTGGTCCCGGTCGGCCAGCTCGATGGTGGCCCCGTCCACCCGGACCCGGGCGAACCCCTGCTTGGACAGGTCGTCGAGCAGCGAGCTGTACTCCCCCTTCCGGCCCCTGACCACAGGGGCCAGCACCAGGAACCGGGTGCCCTCGTCCATGGCCAGGATCCGGTCCACGATCTGCTGGGGGCTCTGGCGGGCCACCGGGCGCCCGCACTTGGGGCAGTGGGGCTTGCCGATGCGGGCGTAGAGCAGCCGGAGGTAGTCGTAGACCTCGGTGACGGTGCCGACCGTGGAGCGGGGGTTGCGCGAGGCCGACTTCTGGTCGATGGAGATGGCCGGGCGACAGGCCCTCGATGAAGTCGACGTCGGGCTTGTCCATCTGGCCCAGGAACTGGCGGGCATAGGCGGACAGCGACTCGACGTAGCGGCGCTGGCCCTCGGCGTAGATGGTGTCGAAGGCCAGCGAGGACTTCCCCGACCCGGACAGCCCGGTGAACACGATGAGCCGGTCGCGCGGCAGGTCGAGCGACACATCCTGCAGGTTGTGCTCGCGCGCGCCGCGCACCACCAGTCGATCAGCCATTGGGTCGAGGATACCGGTGCGGGGCCCTGGCTCCGGCGGTCAATGGTCGACAGCGCCGGCGGTGCCGGCGACGGCGTCGGCGGTGACGTCGGCCGTGTCGCCGGTCAGGACGGGCGAGCCGTCGACCGGGTCCCGGACCAGCAGGGAGCGGAGCTCGGAGACCTCGTCGCGGAGCAGCGCCGCCTCCTCGAAGCGGAGCTCCTCGGCGGCCCGGTTCATCTCGGCGTCGAGGCGGTGGATCAGGGCGGACAGCTCGTCGGCGTCAGGCCCGAGGGCCCTCGCCATCTCCGCGGCGGCCGCCCTCGGGTCGACCCCGCCTCGGCGGCTGCGCTGGCTCTTGTTGTTGGCCCCCGAGGTGATGGCGGCCGACCCTCCGGTCTCGTCCCGGACCCGCTCGAGGATGTCGGTGACCGACTTGGTGATGGTGCGGGGGTCGATCCCGTGCTCCTCGTTGTAGGCGATCTGGCGGGCCCGGCGCCGCTGGGTCTCCCCGATCGCCCTGGTCATGGAGTCGGTGATGGTATCGGCGTACATGACCACCCGGCCGTTGACGTTGCGGGCCGCCCGCCCCATCGTCTGGATGAGTGACGAGCTCGACCGGAGGAACCCCTCCTTGTCGGCGTCGAGGATGGCCACCAGGGCCACCTCGGGGAGGTCCAGCCCCTCGCGGAGGAGGTTGATGCCCACCAGTACGTCGAACGCCCCCAGGCGGAGGTCCCGCAGGATCTCGATACGGGCCATGGTGTCGACGTCGGAGTGCAGGTACTGGACCCGCACGCCCTGCTCGGCGAGGTAGTCGGTCAGGTCCTCGGCCATCTTCTTGGTCAGGGTGGTGACCAGCACCCGGTAGCCCTTGGCCACGGTGGCGTCGATCCGCTCCCGCAGGTCGTCGATCTGGCCGGTGGTGGGTCGGATGTCGACCTCGGGGTCGACGAGTCCGGTCGGCCGGATGACCTGCTCCACCACGTTGGCGCTGTGCTCGAGCTCCCACGGGCCCGGGGTGGCCGACAGCAGGATCACCTGGCCGGTGCGCTCGATGAACTCCTCGAAACGGAGGGGCCGGTTGTCCATGGCCGAAGGCAGGCGGAACCCGTGGTCGACCAGGGTCTCCTTGCGGGAGCGGTCGCCGGCGTACTGGCCCCGCAGCTGGGGCACGGCCACGTGGCTCTCGTCCAGGACCACCAGGTAGTCCTTGGGGAAGAAGTCGAGGAGGGTGAACGGCGCCTCGCCCGGCGCCCGGCCGTCGAGGTGGCGGCTGTAGTTCTCGACGCCGCTGCACACCCCGGTCTCGGCCAGCATCTCGAGGTCGTACTCGGTCCGCATCCGCAGCCGCTGGGACTCCAGCAGCTTGCCGGCGCCGTCCAGCTCCCCCAGCCGGACCCGCAGCTCGGCCTCGATGCCCTCGACGGCCTTGCGCATCCGCTCGTCGCCGGTCCCGTAGTGGGTGTTGGCGAAGACCACCAGCTCCTCGAGGTCGTCGCCGATCTCGCCGGTGGTCACGTCGAAGGACCGGATCCGCTCCACGGTGTCGCCGAAGAACTCGATGCGGACGGCCCGGCTCTCGTAGGCGGCGTGGATCTCCACGGTGTCGCCCCGGGCCCGGAACTGGCCCCGGCTGAGGGTGGCGTCGTTGCGGGAGTACTGCAGCTCGACCAACCGGCGGAGCAGCGACCGCTGGTCGTGCACCTCACCGGGCTTGAGGGCGATGATCCGGTCGCGGTACTCGTCGGGAGAGCCCAGGCCGTAGATGCAGGACACCGACGCCACCACGATGGTGTCCGGCCGGAGCAGGAGCGACGACGTGCAGGCGTGGCGCAGGCGGTCGATCTCGTCGTTGATCGACGAGTCCTTCTCGATGTAGGTGTCCGACGAGGGCACGTACGCCTCGGGCTGGTAGTAGTCGTAGTAGGAGACGAAGTACTCGACCCGGTTGCGGGGGAAGAACTCCTTCAGCTCGGCGGCCAGCTGGGCGGCCAGCGACTTGTTGGGCTCGATGATCAAGGTGGGCCGCTGGACCGCCTCGATGGTCCAGGCGATGGTGGCCGTCTTGCCCGACCCGGTGATCCCGAGCAGGGTCTGGTAGCGGTCGCCGCGGCCGAGGCCCTCCACCAGGCCGGCGATGGCCTGGGGCTGGTCGCCGGCCGGTCGGAAGGGCGAGACCACCTCGAAGTCGGACATGGATTCGATGGTACCGGTCGGGTGTGACAGCCGGATCCCGGGGCGGTCGGCACCGGCGCCGGCGGTGGGACCGAGGCGGCTACCGGGGTGGGACGCCGTCCCGCAGCGCCACCAGGGCCGCCCAGGCCCGGTCGACCTCGTCGGCCAGGTGGTCCTGGTCGCCGGAGTTGTCGATGACCAGGTCGGCACCCTCGAGCCGGGAGGCCCGGTCGATCTGGGAGCCGATGCGTGCCTCGGCGTCCTCCGGGGACATGCCCCGTTGGAAGATCAGCCGCTGGAGGGCCACCTCGGTGGGGGCGTCGACCACCACCACGGCGGCCAGCGACAGCAGCTCGCGGTGGACGGGCCGGAGCAGGGGGATGTCCAGGACCACGATGTCGTCGGTATCGGCGAAGTCGTCCTTTCGGGCGATCATCTCGACCCCGATGGCCGGATGGGTGATGGAGTTGAGGTCGGCCAGGGCGTCGGGGTGGCCGAAGACCAGTTCGGCGACCTTGGGCCGGTCGATGGTCCCGTCGGCCGCCACGATGCCCGGGCCGAAGCGCTCGACCATCGGTTGATAGGCCGGACCTCCGGGGGCCACCACCTGGCGGGCGATGAGGTCGGCGTCGACCAGGTGGGCGCCGAGGCCCACCAGCAGCTGGCCGACCGTCGACTTTCCGGCGCCGATCCCGCCGGTGAGGCCTACGGCCAGCATGGGGCGAGGGACCCGCCGATCAGGCCGGCCGCCGCGGCCGGGACGCCGTGGCGAACAGGACCATGGTGGTGGTGTCGAGGTCGTCGGTGACGAAGAAGTCGTCAGCGGTGATGCCGGTCATCCCCCCCGAGTCCCCGCGGGCGATCACCTTGTAGGCCAGCGGCAGGATCCTGGTGTAGGCGCCGATGTACCACGACCGCGGGATCCGGTGACGCAGGTCCAAGAAGTCCAGCGCCAGCACCTTGTCGGCCTTGACCCGCCGGGCGGTGAAGTCGGCCTTCACGTGGGGCACGGCGTCGATGCCCTGCACGGTGACGTCGTGGAAGTGCCGTTCGAGCATGGCGCGGAGCTCCGGTGGCTCGAACAGGTGGATGTGGAAGGGGTTCTCGAAGTCGGCCGGGGCGTTGGGGGTGAGGAAGAACACCGTCCCGTCGTCGGCCAGCACCCGTGACAGCTCACGCACGTGGCCCTCGGGGTCGTCGAAGTGCTCGATGAGGTGCGACGAGCACGCCCACCGGAAGCTGCCCCCGGCGAACCCCAGCGCCAGGGCGTTCATCTGGGCCACCTCGAGCCCCTCGGGGCCCCACCGGCGGGAGGCGGCGTCGACGGCGTCGGCGCTGTAGTCGGCCCCGACCACCGTCCGGTCGGGAGACAGGAACCGGGCCGACTCGAATCCCTCGCCGCAGCCGACGTCCAGCATGGAGCCCGAGCCCAGGCGCTCGATGACCGTGCGGTAGCCGGCGGCGTGGAGGGCCAGCAGCGAGTCCGGGGTGACACCCTGTTTGGGCCGCTCGCCGGTCAGTCGCCGGGCCGGCCCCTGGCGGGCGCCGACATCCAGCCCTCCGCCGCTGGCCGAATCGGGCGTCTGGCTGGTCATGGGAGCTCCCCCGGGTGTCGATGGCGCACTGTCGGGCCCGGCAGCGCTGCTGCCGTCGGGGCCTTCGGGTTGCCTACACTACCGATCACTCGTGCCGGATCCCCAACCCTTCGCTGTCGCGCCCACTGGCGGCTCGCCGGACACCCCCACCGGGTGGCCCCGGGCCCTGGTCGGACGACTCCGCTCCCCCGGCCGCCTGCGGGCCGCTGCTCGAGTACGCCGGACTGGCCATGGTCGTCTTCGTCCCCATGCTGGCGTCGCAGCCCGGGACGGTCACCGACGACACCAAGACCTACCTCTACCTGGACCCGGGCCGCTACGTGCGCCAGGCGGTGTCGCTGTGGGACCCCGGGGTGGGCCTCGGCACGGTCACCCACGAGAACATCGGCTACCTGCTCCCCATGGGCCCGTACTACTGGGCCATGGCCGAGCTCCACGCCCCCTTGTGGGTGGCCCAGCGCCTGTGGATGGGGATCCTGCTGTTCGCCGCCGGGGCGGGCGCCCTCTACCTGTGCCGCACCATCGGGCTGACCGGACCGGGGCGGGTGGTGACGGCACTGGCGTTCACCTTCACGCCCTACGTGCTCCAGTACGCCGGTCGGATCTCGGTGATCCTCATGCCGTGGGCCGGCCTGCCCTGGTTGGTGGCCTTCGTCATCCTGGCCCTGCGCCGCGGGGGTTGGCGGTACCCGGCCCTGTTCGCGCTGGTGGTGGCCCTGGTCAGCGGCATCAACGCCAGCTCCATCCTCTACGTGGGGATCGCCCCGGCCCTGTGGCTCCCCTATGCCGTGGTGGTGGCCAAGGAGGCCGACTGGCGCCGGGCCTGGGGGGTGGCCTGGAAGGTCGGCCTGCTCGAGCGCCCTGGTCTCGCTGTGGTGGGCGGTCGGGCTCCAGGTCGAGGCGGCCTACGGGATCAACGTGCTCAAGTTCACCGAGACCGTGCCGTCCACGAGCGCGGCCTCGCTGGCCTCGGAGATCGTCCGCGGGCTCGGCTACTGGTACTTCTACGGCACCGACCGGGCCGGGCCCTGGACCCAGACCTCCATCGCCTACACCCAGAACGTCTGGCTGATCGTGGCCAGCTTCGTGGTGCCCGGTGCTGTGCTTCACCGCCGCCGTGTTCTCCCGGTGGCGGCACCGGGCCTACTTCGTGATGATCACCGTGGTGGGCATGGTCCTGGCGGTGGGGCCGAACCCCTACACCGACCCGTCCTCGGTCGGGATCGGTGATCAAGGCGTTCATGGTGGACACGACGGCCGGATTGGCATTGCGGTCCACCGACCGGGCCAGCCCGCTGGTCATCCTGGGGCTGGCGGTGTTCCTGGGCGCCGGGGTCAGCGCCGTCACCAACCGGGCCCACACGACCGGCCTGGTGGTCGGGGGGCTGGCGGTGGCGGCGGTGGCGGCGGCGTCGACCCCACTGTGGACGCGGCGGGATCATCGCCGCCGGGTTCGTCCAGCCGGCGGTGCCGCCGCGCGTACGTCCGCCAGGCGGCGGCGTCACTGGACAAGGTCAACACGGCGACACGGGTCTACGCCCTGCCGGGCAACGACTTCGCCGCCTACCGGTGGGGCGACACCATCGACACCGTGTACCCCGGACTGATGACCCGGCCCTTCGTCACCCACGAACAACAGGTCATGGGGTCCCAGCCCACCGCCGACCTGTTGCAGGCGGTGGACTCGCCGCTGCAGGACGGCACGATGGACTGGAACGCCCTCGGGCCCATGTCGGCGCTCATGAGCGCCGGGAACGTGCTGGTCCAGTACGACCAGGCCTACGAGCGCTACGACACGCCCAACCCCCAGCAGGTGGCCGTCGACCTGGCCACGACGCCCGAGGGGCTCAGCCACCCGGTGTCCTACGGGACGCCCCGGCCCAACGTGCCGATCATCCCCCACTTCGACGAGGCCACCCTGGCCCGGCCGCCCAACCAGGGGTGGACGGCACCGCTGGTCAGCTACACGGTGACCAAACCCCGGCCGGTGGTGCGGACCGAGCCGGTGGCCGACCCGCTGGTGGTCGACGGTGACGCCTCGGGCATCGTCAACGCCTCGACGGTGGGGCTGCTCGGCGGCAACCCGTCCATCCTCTACGCCGGCACCCTGGACACCGCCCGGGGCCTGGCCCGTACCACCCTCGACCATCCGGCCGACCTGGTGGTGACCGACACCAACCGGAAACAGGGCTACCGGTGGAACTCCCTCAGCGAGAACACCGGGTACACCGAGACGGCGGCCCAGGGCCCCGACACCGCCGACCCGAGCGACAACCCCATCGACCTGTTCCCCAAGGCGCCCGGCGACTCCCACACCACCTCGGTGCTCCAGGGCGTGGCGTCGGTCACCGCCTCGTCCTACGGCTCGTCCATCACGTACCTTCCCGAGGACCAGCCGGCGGCGGCGCTCGACGGGAACCCCCAGACGGCGTGGCTGGACAACTCGATCGTCGATCCGCCGGGACAGTGGTGGCAGGTCGTCCTCCAGCGACGGACCACCATCCATTCACTCACCCTGCTCCAACCCCAGACCGGTGACCCCGACCGCTCGATGGCGTCGGCGACCCTCACCTTCGACGGGGGGCACGCGGTGACGATCCACCTGGGGGCGGCGTCACTGACCCCCCCCGGGCAGGTGGTCACATTCCCGGCGCGCACCTTCCGGACCCTCCGCATCACCGTCCGCACCATCGACAACGGTGACGACCAGGCCACCGCCGTCACCGCCCGGAGCTCGGTCGGCTTCGCCGAGGTGGGGATCCCCGGCGTGCACGTGCAACAGCTCATCGCCATGCCCCAGGACCTCCTGCGGGCGGCCGGCGCGGCGTCCATCAAGGACCGGTTGAGCCTGGTCATGACCCGGCTCCGCAGCTCGGGCAGCCCGCCCCGGACCGACGTCGAGGCCACGCTGGCGCGCACCTTCTGGCTTCCGACGGCGCGGACGTTCTCGCTGGTCGGCCAGGCCCGGATCTCACCGCTGATCCCCGACGACGCCATCGACCGCCTGGTGGGACGGCCCGGGGCCGACCACACCGGCATCGTCGCCTACTCGCTCGGCCGGCTGCCGGGCGACCTCCGGGCCGGCACCATCGCCACCCTCGACGGCAGTTCCACCACCGCGTGGGAGCCGGGGTTCGGCGCCACCCACCAGGCGGGCCAGTGGCTGCAGTACACGCTGCCCCAGCCCATCACCCTCGACCATCTGGACCTCCAGGTCGTGGCAGACGGGCAGCACTCGGTCCCCACCCAGATGACGGTGGCGACCGACAGCGGGAGCACCACGTTCACACTGCCGCCCATCGCCGACAGCCCGGTGCCCGGGTCGGTGACCGAGGTGCCGGTGTCGTTCGCCCCGCTCACCGGCCGGAGCATCCGGATCACCATGGACAAGGTGCGGCTCGAGTACACCACCAACTACTACTCGCAGTCCCCCATCGCCATGCCGCTGGGAATCGCCGAGGTGGGGATCGCCGGGCTCCGGGCCGCACCGGTGCCGGCCGTGATCCCGAGCCCCTGCCGCAGCGACCTCCTGGCCGTGGACGGGAAGCCCCTGTGGGTGTCGGTCAGCGGGACGAGCGCCACGGCCCTGGACCGCCAGCCCCTGACCGTCTCGCTGTGCGGCCCGGACGTCGGCGGCCTCCACCTGGGCCCGGGGCTGCACACCCTGCGGTCCACGGTCGGCCAGACCAGTGGGTTCGACATCGACCAGCTGGCCCTGGACTCCGCCCCCGGTGGCGGGGTCATGGCCCTGGCCGACGCCAACACGCTGGAGGCCCCCACCGTGGCACCCTCGCCGGCGCTGCGGGTGGACAGCCAGACGGCCACCTCGATGCGGCTGACGGTCCGTGGCGTCGGGCCCGGGCTCGGCGCCGTTCGAGCTGGTCCTGGGCGAGAGCGTGAACGCCGGCTGGAAGGCCACCGTGGTCGGCCCGGGCGGAGCCGGTGGCACCGGCCTCGGTGCGCCGGTGCTGATCGACGGGTTCGCCAACGGGTGGCGCGTCGACCCGTCCACCCTCGGGCCCGACCGGCCACGACGGGACCCTCACCGTGGACCTGGTGTGGCAGCCGCAGCAGCGGGTCGACGTGGCGCTCCTCGTCTCGTCGGCGGCGGTGATCGGCTGTGTGGTGCTGGCGCTGGTCCCCCGTCGCCGGCGCCGGCGCCGGGGGCGGATCCGGGACGACGAGTCGGCGGACGTGGACGGACCGCAACGGCCCACGTTGGTCGTCCCGTTCCGTGCCGACGGCCCACCGGTCCGGCCGCTGGTGGCGCTGTCGGCGGCCGTGGTCACCGGCGCGGTGGCGGGGGCCATCTCGTCAGGGGTGGCGGGCCTGGCGGTGGGCGTGGCCACGGTGGTCGTGCTCCTGGTGCCCCGGCTCCGGGTCGTCCTCGGGATCCTCGCCATCGGGGGGATCCTCGCCGCCGCCGTCACCGTGGTGGCCACCCAACTCGTCGACCACGTGCCGGCCGGTGGGGACTGGACGTTGTCGTTCGGCGCCGCCGGCCGCCTGGCATGGGCCGGCGTGGTGTTCCTCGGTGCCGACGCCGTGGTCGAGGTGATCGTCGGGAAGACCGGACAGCCAGGGCGGCCGATCCTGGTCCCCCGGGGGCGAGCCGACGACGGCACCGACGCCTGAACGGGGCTCCGGGCGCCCCACCGGGGCGCACGCAGGCCCCCGGCAGGGGGGCTCCGCCGGGAGTGCGGGTCCGGCCCGGCCGGGACCGGCTCAGCTCGCCGGGCCCGCTCCGTCGCCACCGACAGGTTCCCGTGGCCGGCGGGTCATCGGCCAGTGGTGGCGGTGGTGCCGGCGATGGATGGCCAGGAACGCCACCACCATGGCCAGGGCCAGGGTCGCCCTGGGCGATCAGATCGGCCCGGGCCGTGGCCACGATCTGGCCGTCGGCGTTCCAGATCAGGCCCAGGGCCAACGTCGATCCGCCGGCCAGCAGGAAGACGATCCAGCGGGACCCGGTGCCGAACAGGTAGTTGGTGATGAGCACCGACAACGACAGGAAGATCATCGCCCCCACCAGTGAGGCGAACGCCGGCGCCCCGGCACTCAGCTTGGCCGAGAAGATGAGGGTGAGGAACTGCTTCGGGACGAAGACCGCGATGACCAGCAGGACGGCGGCCGGCACGGCCAGGAAGATGAGGGTGACCCCCAGCTGGCGGACGGCGTGGCCGCCCTCGTTCCACCGGATGGTGGCCTCGGGCAGCAGGTAGGCCCCGAGGGCCAGGGCACCGAAGACGAGGGCCTTGGACGCCACCGAGATGGCGGCGTACGGGCCGACGTTGGTGTGGTCGAGCCGGCCCAGCACGATCACGTCGACGTTCTGGAGCAGCCCGAGCAAGCGCCAACCCCACGAAGGCGGCGGACACGTCGGCCATCAGCTTCCGCCGTACCAGTGCCGTGTCGGCCTCCGGGGCGGAACCCACCGGCGTCGGCCGGGGCGGCCAGATCGCCCTCGGCTTCCCTGCCCCCGAGGGCGACGCCCTGGGGGGTGTCCACCCACACCCGCGAGGCCAGCCAGTGGGCGTGCACGGTGGCCGCCACCTCGCTCACGAAGATGCCGATGGCGTAGCCGGCGACCCCCAGGTGGAGGACGACCAAGACCACCACCAGGAACGTCCGGACGAAGCCCTCGACCAGCAGGTTCCCGGCCAGTGGCCGATACCGGCGATGGGCCTGGAGGACCCCCCGGTCCACGCACAAGAGGATCCAGATGCCGGCGGCCACCAGGATCAGGACGATGCCGTCACTGTTGGGCAGCGAGAGCTGGCTGGCGATCCACCCCTGGATCAGGAGCACCACCACCAGTTCGACGGCGATGGCGACCAGCAGGATCCGGTGCACCCTCGACACCCAACGGTGCACCTGATGGCCGTGTCCGGCGTTCCGCATGGCCGTGACGCGCCTCACCACGCCCACCAGCACCGCCGACCCGGGCATCGACAGGATGAAGAAGAGCCCGAGGAGCTGGGCGATGGCTCCGTACGCCTGTGGGGTCACCAGGCGGGCCACCGCCACCACCACCAGGGCGGCGGCACCGTTGACCACCAGGCCCGCCACCGCCACCGGCCCCGCCTCGCTGAGTCCCGACCGGATGGAGTCGGCACCGGCCGGAGATGGGGGTGGGCTCCCGTCCTCCTCTGTCGGGCAGGGTGAGCATGGGGCCGCCGGCCACCGCGATCCCCACCGCCGGCGCCATCGAGACCGCCTCGGTCACCGGCTCCACGACCTGATCGATCTCGTCCAGGATGACGTCGAGCCCGGCCGGCGACCCGTCGGGCTCGACGGGTCCGTCCGGCGCGGCTGACGCCCCCCCGGGCCGAACCGGCGGCGTGTGCGGGTCGGTCACGCCCCCGAGTCTCCACCCACAGGCGGGTCGGGCTCAATCGCGACCGCCGGCTGCCCCTGACGGTGCCCCCCGGGGATCACTACGTGACGGCTCGTCCGGACGGGGTGGCCCGGCGCGGGACGACGGGTGCCTCCCGCCCGGTGGCGCCGACGAACCGGGCGGTGTTGGCCGCCGTGTGGGGTCCGTGGGCGGTGGGCGCGGCCGGGGTGCCGTCGGACGGCCCGTCCCGGTCGTCGTGCTCCTCGTGGTACTCCTCTTCGACATTGACCGACCAGATGTCGTGGTGGGCACCGTGGATGTTCTCCACGGTCAGCATGGCCGTGTACATCGAGTGGTCCTGGTTGTTGTACTTGTGCATCCCGTTCCGCCCGATGGGGTGCACGTTGGGCGCGTGCTGCTCGAACCACCGGCGGATGACGTCGACATTCTCGCGGTACGTGTCGTCGTAGACGGGGTACGCCTTGGGCATCCGCACCACGTAGCCGGCCTCGACGTCGGGCGGCTCGATGAGGCCGATGGCGGCCAGTTCCTTGGTCCCGAGGGCGATCAGCTCATCGTCGGTGCAGGTCCACAGGTCATCGCCCTCGAAGACGAAGTACTCCATGCCGAGGCAGGTCCGACCGTCCTTGACCAGGTAGGGCGACCACGAACCGAAATTCTGGATCCGGCCCACCAGCACGTCCGGCGAGTGGATGTAGATCCAGTTGTCGGGGAACCCGTGCTCTTCGGGGACGACCAGCGCCACGGTGAGGAAGTCCCGGTAGTGGAGGTCGCCGGCAGCGGCGATGACCTCGTCGGGCACCGGTGGGTCGATACTCCGGGCCAGCGTGGTGATGGGCATCGACGAGATCACGTGGCAGGCCTCGATCCGCTCGCGGTGGCCGTCACTGGTCACCGTCACCGCCACGGCGGCGCCGTCCTCGACGTGGACCGTGACCGCCGACGTCTCCAGCCGGACGTCGCCCCCCATGGCGGCGACCTGGTCGGCGCAGCGCTCCCACATCATGCCGGGCCCGTACTTGGGGTACTCGAACTCCTCGATCAGGCTGGTGACCTGTTTGGACTTGTCCCTCCGCTTGCCGGCCACCGACGACCGGATCGGTTCCCACACCGCATCCCACAGCGACATGCCCTTGATCCTCTGGGCCCCCCAGTCGGCGGAGAGCTCGGAGGCGGGAACGCCCCAGACCTTTTCGTTGTAGGTCTTGAAGAAGTGGTGGTAGAGACGCCACCCGTAGTTGGAGACGATGTAGCCCTCCAGCGTGTCGAGGTTCTTCGGTGGGTGGAGCCGCACCCACAGGAACGACAGCCCGCACCGGAGGGCCTCGATCAGCCCCAGGTTGGAGAGGGCGTTCCCCAACTTGATCGGGTAGTCGTAGAAGCGGCCCTCGTAGAAGATGCGGCTCATGCGGGGCCGCAGCAGGAAGTCCTCGGGAGGCAGGACGCTGTGCCAGAACTCCTCGACGGCCGGGACCTTGGTGAAGAACCGGTGGCCCCCGATGTCGAAGCGCCACCCGTCGCGCTCCACCGAACGGCTGATGCCGCCCACCACCGAGTCCTCCTCGACCACCACCACCGGGTCCCCGGACTGGGCCAGCTGGCGGGCGGCGGTGAGACCGGCCGGACCTCCGCCGATCACCACGACCGGGGCGTCGGGTCCGGTGTCCTGGCGGCCGAACGCCACGCCGGGCACGCGTGGGAACCCGACTGCCGGTGCTGTCTCATCGGTCACTGCCACGTCGTGGGGTCCGTTCTCCTCGTGATGGGCCCCGCCAGTCGGGGCGCGCCCGGCCGCGGTCGATCCCTCTGCCGGGCCATGGGCGGCCGTGGGGTGCGGTGCTCGGCCGCATGGCGGTGTCTTGGGTTGCATGGTTGGATCGGGGTGGGTGGTGCTGTCGTGGCGCCCGGCCGGCGTCACCGGGCGGGGCCCGGGCCGGCCTGCGGAACGGCCTGCGGAACGGCCCGGACGGTCATCGTCCAGGCATACCCGGTCCCACCAGGTCGGACACAGCGTTCAAGCACGGAACACCCCTTTGGAAAACCTTGGTGGTGGTTATGCGGCAGAAGGATAGTGGCTCTCGCCCTGCCACTGGGGGAAGCCGCGCCGGGAGGGGCGCGGGTCGTCCCGTATCGCCACGGGCGCTTACGGCACCACCACGCCCAGGAAGGCCAGTAGGGCGTAGGCCACCATGCTGAGCCCGGTGACGACCAGGACCGCGGTCTCCACTCCCCGCCGACGTGTGAGGGTGGACGCCGCCACCACCAGGGGAAATGCCCCCATGGCGTACCGCTCGAAGGAGTTGAGGTTCGAGCTGGCCAGCGAGACGACCAGGACGGCGGCGGCAAAGGCCCCGTACGAGAGCGGGGAGCCGGCGGAACGCCACCACGGTGAGGACCACGCAGATCAGCACCCACGGCACGTGGAAGGCGGCGAACAGATGGTGGCCGTGCGTGGCCGAGGCCAGGTTGTGCACCATGGCCGGGACCGGGAAGGTGATGGCACCCCGCAGGCCGGACTGCAGTTGGACCCGCAGCGGGAGCCACGGGTCGCCGAATTGCGAACCGACCCAGCCCAGGTACAGGGCACTTCCGGCCGCCGGCGCCACCAGCGCGCCGCAACCGGGCCGCCCGGCGCACTCCCGGCCGGCGGACCCCGGACCGACGCACCCCCGGCCGGCGGACACCCAACCGGCCCAGGGCCGGGGTCGGTGACCGCTGCTGCCACAGCTCGATGGCCACGGGCACCACCAGGAGGACCCCGACCGGGCGGACCAGTCCCCCGACCAGGCCGGCGGAGGCGGCCCACCACCACCGGCCACTCCGGGCCGCCAGGAACGTCACCACGGCGCACAGCAGCAAGGCCGCGTCGGCGTAGCCCAGGACCAGGGTGAAGGCGGCCGGCGCCAAGCCGAGCAGCCAGGCCGACCGCCGGGCCAGTCCGGAGTCGCCGAGATCGTGGCGCACCAGGATCACGAGGGCGGCCATGGCCGCCAGGGCGCACAGGTTGGAGATGACCAGCAATGCCGCGCCCACGCCCACGCCGGGGACGGAACCCAGCACCCGGGCGGCCAGCGGGAAGCCGGGGTAGAAGCGGAGGGACTCCACTCCCGATGCCCCGTAGCCGTGCAGGGCGATCGACTCGTACCAGTGACCGTCCCAGGCCAGAAGGCCCTGATGCACGAATCGACGGGCACCGGAGTGGCGGGGACGCAGTGCGGACACGGTGGCATGGGCGATGGCCAGGGTGGCGAGGACCAGCACGCGGGTGGTGATCCACGCCGGCAGGACGACCAGCACCGCACGGGCGAACTGTCGACCGGGGGAGACGGGCGCGGCCGGTGCGACGGGGGCCGCCGGGACGACCGGTGCCGGTGCGAGGTCGGTGGCGACGAGCGGGGCCGGTGGCGGGTGGAAGCGTGGGGTCGCCACGACGGCGGTGGGGCGTGGCGACCTGCCCCCGTCGGGAAGCGTCCCGGCGAGAGGGCCCGGCCCCTGACCCTGTCCCTGTCCCTGACCCGTCAGCATCAGCGGAGCGGGGTCGCCCTCGGTTCCGTCGACAGTCGCTGCACCAGTGCTGGCCACCCTGGTCAGGGCTTCGCGGGGGTCAGCTGGGTGAGCGACATGGGCTGGTAGAAGGGGCCGCCGTTGGCCCTCACCAGGGTGGTGGAACGGAAGGTGTGGTCGTTCTGGAGGGTCTTGACGATCTGCTCGCACTTGCCCCCGAACGTCTGGTACCCGCTCGCCCACACCACGAAGATCCGGTGCCCGGCCGGTTCGGCCACGGCCTCGAGGTGCCGGGCGAAGGTCCGTGCCCCGCCGGCGTGGGAGGCGGCCGCGTAGTCGACCCAGTCCACGAACTCGGGACCGGTGCCCCGGGGGAACGTGGTCTGGACATAACGCCCGGGAGGCAGGAGGCGATTGACGGCCGGGCCGAGCTGGTCGGGGCAGTAGGCGACGACGTCCCCCGCCCGTCCGTGCCGGGTGATGGCCGCGGCCACCTGGCCGGCCTGGGTCCGGTTGGTGGCGATGTTGGGGAACGCGGCGATCAGTCCGGCGGCCATCGCCACACCGAGCACCGCCACGCGGACCCTTCGATCGCCGATCGCTGGTCAGGCCGATGGCCACCAACAAGATCACCGGCACGAACACCACCGAGGCGTACCGGGCGTCGACCGTGCTGTTGGAGAAGATGCCCCCGACGATGGCCGCCCCCAGGGTGCCGGCGATGGCGATGGCCAGGGGCCGGGCGATCGGCCGGGTGCGGATGTCGATGTCGATGTGGCGTCGGTCGACGGCCGACCCGAACAGGCCCAGTCCGGCGAGGACGAAGAAGACGATGGTCAGCACCCATCCCTCGTTGGAGAAGCCGCCGGTGAAGGTCGTCAGCGTGGTGACCATGGCGCCGAAGCTGGAGGGGGTGGCCCACGGGGTGCCGGTATGCCGGGACTGGAACACGAAGGTGGGGAGCCAGGGTAGGAACGTCAGGCAGCCGGCGGCGGCGGCCAGGAGCGCGGCCCTGGCCCCCGGGCGCCACGCTGGCCGTCCCCGCCACGCCTGCCATGCCAGCCACAACATGACCGTGCCCACCAGGTACAGCGACCAGTAGTGGGTGTAGAGGAGGAGGCCGGTGATGGCCAAGACGGCGACCAGGTTGCCGGGGCGGGGCCGGCGCAGGGACGCGGTCGAGGGCGAGGATCCCGAGCACGGTCAACAGGGCGACCAGCGCGTACATCCGGGTCTCGGTGTCGTAGCGGACGGCGAATGGCGACGTGGCCAGCAGCAACAGCGCTCCCCATGCCACCGTGCGGCCCCCCAGGCGTCGACCGGCCAGCCAGGTCAGCGGCAGTGTCACCACCCCGATCACTCCGGGGAGGGCGCGGACGGCGAGGTCCGATGGGCCAAAGGCCCTCATCCAGAAGTGCAACAGCACGTAGAAGAGGGGCGGCGCCCCGTCCATGCGGAGGTGGGAGGGGATGTCGTGGAGCGGTTGACGGGCGATGTCGACGGTCAGGGCTTCGTCGAGCCAGAGGTCGGAGCGGGTCCAGAACCGCAGCACCAACCCGGTGACGAGGACCAGCGTGACCACCACCGCCAGGGTGGCGGTGATGGCCGGCGAGAACGGCGGCCCCTCGGGGTCCTCGAGTTCGACGCGGGCGTCTCCGCCGGAGCGGTCGTCCCCGTGATCCCCGGCCGTACCCACTCCCCCGGCCGGGCCCGGGCCCACCGTCGCTCGAGCGGTGCTGGTGGCCTCTCCGGTCCGACCGCCGCTCGGCTGGTCCAGGACGGGTGCGGACCCGGGCCGGGCGCCGCCATTTCCACCGAGGCGTGGCGGGGTCGGCGCCGCGCCGGGCGCCGGCACGACCTCGACGTCGGGGTCGGATCCGACCACCGAGGCAGACCCAGGGGAGGCTGCATCCATGGTGGGCATGGTACCCAGCGGGCGCCTGACCGGGAGATATCCGGCCGTTCCGTGGACCTCGTCCCTACTTGGCAGTAACCTGCCCCCACTGCTCGCTCCGCCTGTGACAGAGTGCACGTCGGAGCATGGTTCTCGCGGCCCCGCGACGGGTAGGGGGAGAACGATGGGGGATGTCGGTGACGTCAGGTAACGGATTTGACCGCAGGGCCTTTTTGACGCGGGGCGCGGTGGCGGGCGGCGCGGTGGTGCTGGGGGCATCGGGCCTGGCCGCGTGTTCGTCGGGTTCGTCGAGCTCGACCACCACCGGGGCCGGCGGCACGTCGAGCGGCTCGAAACCCGGCGTCGGCACCGGCACCCCGAAGCGGGGCGGCACGCTGACGGTCGGCACCATCGCCGAGATCGACGGCTTCTATCCGCCCGACGAACCACTGGGACACCAACGGGTTCCTGTACGCCAACGCCATCTACGACTCGCTGATGGCGGTGGCCGCCGACGGCTCCATCAAGCCCTACCTGGCCGAGACCATGTCGCCGAACTCGACCTACGACACCTGGACCATGACCCTGCGTTCCGGGGTCACGTTCCACGACGGGTCGGCCCTGACGTCGGCGGTGGTGAAGGCCAACTTCGCCGCCCTGGCCAGTTCGGCACTGGCCGGACAGGCCCTCAAGCAGATCAGGTCGGTGACCACGCCGGACGGCCTCACCGTCGTCTTCGACGCTGGTGGCCCCCAACCCCACGTTCCCCGCCGCCCTGGCCGACACCCAGGTGGCCTACGTGGTCGGCCAGGCCATGATCGATGCGGCGAACAGCAATTCCGAGCCAGGCCCCCAAGCCGGTGGGCACCGGGCCCTTCATCTACAGCCGATTGGCAGCCGAACAGCCACTTCACCGTGGTCCGCAACCCCAACTACTGGCGCAAGGGCCTCCCCTACCTCGACGGGATCACCTTCAAGCCGATCCCCGACACCAGCCAGCGCGAGGCGACCCTGCGATCGGGCGGGGTCGACATGATCGAGTCCATCGACCCCAGCACCATCTCCAACTTCTCGGGCTCGGGTGGTTCCGGCTACCAACTGGTCGACACCCGCACCGGCGTCATCGGGCAGCCGTCGTTCTCCTTCATCATGTTGAACACGGCGGTGGCGCCGACCGACGACCTGACCATCCGCCAGGCGCTGGCCAAGGCCATCGACCAGAAGGAGGTGCAGGCCGTCATCGGCGGTCCCCCGGCCCAGCCGGCCACCGGCATCTTCCTCCCCGACTCGCCGTACTACAGCAACACCGGCTACCCCACCTACGATCTCTCGGGGGCCAAGTCACTCGTGGCCGCCTACAAGGCCAAGCACGGGACGCCGACCCTCAACCTGTTGACCATCCCCGACCCCCTGGCCATCAAGGAGGTCCAGGCCGTCCAACAGATGTGGCAGCAGGCCGGCTTCGACGTGACCGTGTCCGAGGTGGAGCAGGCCACCATCATCGACGACTTCGTCCTGGGCAAGTTCCAGGCCGTGACGTCGTACCAGTTCGGGGCGGTGAACCCCGACCTCAACTACGTGTGGTGGAGCACGACCACCATCTCACCGGTGGGCGCCATCGGCCTCAACTTCACCCGGGTCGACGATCCGGTCATCGAGGAGGCGATGCTGATCGGCAGGAGCACCACCGACCAGGCCACCCGGGTCGCTGCCTACAGGACGGTCAACGAGCAGCTGGCCAAGCAGCTGCCCTACCTGTGGATCGAGCAGTACTCCTTCTCCGAGGTGGCCGCCGAGCGGGTGCAGAACTTCGCCAACCCGACCCTGCCCGACGGCTCGGCGGGATACCCCTTCGACGAGGGCCGGTTCTGGCCCACCCAGATCTGGTTGGCCTAGCAGCCCACGAGGCTCACCGGCTCCCGCCCCGACCATGACCAAGTACCTCCTGCGCAGGCTCCTCCAGCTGGTGGTGGTGTCGTTCATCATCTCGGTGCTCGTCTTCCTGCTGGTCCACCTGCTCCCGGGCGACCCGGCCACCGTCATCCTCGGATCCAGCGACACCGCCCACAACCGGGCCATCCTGGACAAGCAGCTGGGCCTGGACAAGGGGTTGGTGCAGCAGTACCTGACCTGGCTGGGCGCGGTCTTCCACGGGAACCTGGGCCAGTCGTTCCTCGACCACGAACCGGTGACCGAGATCATCGCCACCGGCTGGCCGATCGACGTCGAACTCATCATCATCTCCCAGGTGATCGCCTTCGGGGTGGCCATCCCCCTGGCCCTGGCCACCTCCCGCCGGCCCAACCAGCCGTTCGACAACATCGCCACCACCGGCACGTTCGGGTTGCTGGCGCTGCCCCCCTTCGTCATCGCCCCGATCATGGTGGCGGTGTTCGCGGTGGGGTTGCACTGGTTCCCCGCCACCGGGTACGTGCCCTTCACCCAGGACCCGGCCACCAACCTGCACGACATGATCCTGCCCTCGCTGGCCATCACCGCCGGGTCGATCGCCGTCTACTACCGGCTGTTCCGGTCCGACCTGATCAGCACCCTGCAGGAGGACTTCATCACCATGGCCCGGTCCAAGGGGCTGTCGTCCCGCCGGATCATGTGGCGCCACGCCTTCCGGCCGTCGTCGTTCTCCCTCCTGGCCGCGGCCGGGGTCAACATCGGCGCCCTCATCGCCGGGACCTTCATCGTGGAGTACCTCTTCGCGCTCAACGGGTTGGGCTTCTCGTTGGTCCAGGCCGTCCAGCAGCGTGACTACCTGGTGGTACAGGGGATCACCCTGGTCGTGGCCATCGCCTACGTGGTGCTCCAGTTCCTCATCGACTTCGCGTTCACGGTGGTAGACCCCAGAGTGACCCGGGAGTGATCCATGCCCGATGACCGCGAGTTGAGCGACACCCGCGCCGGCTCCCGACTCCTGGCCGACCAGGTCCCGGGTCTGGCGGCCATGGACGAGCTGGTGGTGTCGCGTCAGTCCGAGCACCTCGAATCGGACGACCTCCTGGTCCGCAAACCGCTCGGCATCCTGTTCTGGTTGGCCATCGGGTGGGTCAGCCTCATCGTGCTGGTGGCCATCTTCGCCAAGCTGCTTCCCCTGCCCAACCCCGACTTCCAGAACTACGCCGCACTCAACGCCCCACCGAGCATCCACCATCTGCTGGGCACCGACGACCTCGGACGGGACCTGCTCAGCCGCGTCATCTACGGGTCACGGGTGTCCCTCATCGTCGGGTTCGCCTCGGTGGCCATCGGGTTGGTGGTCGGCGGGACGCTGGGCCTGGTGTCGGGCTACAAGGGGGGGCGCCTCGACGTGAGCCTGAACGCCGCGTCCTTCGTGCTCCTGGCCTTCCCCGCCATCGTGGCGGTCATCGCCATCGTGGCGTTCTGGGGATCGTCCCTCCCGAAGATCACGGTGATCCTCGGGGTGGCGACCATCCCGCTCCTCTACCGGGTGATCCGGGCGTCCAGCCTGTCGTTCGCCAACCGGGACTTCGTCGTCGCCGCCCGCACCATGGGAGCCACCTCCTCGCGGATCGTGTTCCGCGAGATCCTCCCCAACGTGGTCCCCGTGGCGGTGACCTTCGGGCTGATCACCGTGGCCGGGGTGATCGTGATCGAGGGGTCCCTGGCCTTCCTCGGCCTGTCGGTGCCGCCGCCGTCCCCCTCCTGGGGGAACATCATCGCCGAGGGCTCGTCCAACGGAAACCTCAGCACCAACCCCTACATCATGCTGTGGCCGGTCCTGTCCATGTTCCTCCTGCTGCTGTCGATCAATCTGATCGGGGACCGGATGCGCCAACGGTTCGACATCCGTGAGGGCCTGTTGTGAGCGGTGCCCGGTGAGCACCCTCCGGAGCGGCAGGCGCACGGCCACCCTCGAGTTCCCCGATGCCACCGACAGCGACGATGGCCCACTGCTGGTCGTCGACGACCTCCACACCTCGTTCCGGACCGGGCGGGGAACGGTGCGGGCAGTGGACGGGGTGTCGCTGTCGGTGGGGCGCGGTCGCACGCTCGGTGTGGTGGGTGAGTCCGGATCGGGCAAGACCGTGCTGTCGCGTTCGATCATGGGGCTGCTGCCGGCCCGGGACGTCATCAAGAGCGGCAGCGTCCACTTCGCCGGCCACGACCTGACCGCCATGGACCCGGACCAACTCCGCCAGGTGTGGGGTGCCGAGCTGAGCATGATCTTCCAGGACCCGATGACCGCACTCAACCCGGTCAAGCGCATCGGCAGGCAGATCACCGAGTCGCTCCGGCTCCACCTCGACATGGGCCGGGCCGACGCCAACGCCACCGCCGTCGAGCTCCTCCGCTCGGTCGGGATCCCCTCTCCCGAGGAGCGGATCCGCTGGTACCCCTTCCAGCTGTCGGGTGGCATGCGCCAACGGGTGATGATCGCCATCGCCCTGGCCTGCGCACCGCGGCTGGTCCTGGCCGACGAGCCCACCACCGGACTCGACGTCACGGTGCAGGCTCAGATCCTCGACCTCCTCGGGGAGCTGCAGCGCGAGCGTCACATGGCGGTGATCCTGGTGACCCACGACCTCGGGGTGGTGGCCAACCGGGCCGACGACATCGTGGTCATGTACGCCGGCCGCGTGGTCGAACAGGCACCGACCCGGACCCTGTTCCGGGACACCCGCATGCCCTATACGCGTGCGCTCATGGACTCGATCCCCCGCCTGTCCGATCCGAGCGGGGTCCGCCTACACGCCATCGCCGGCCGCCCTCCGGACCTGGTGAACCCGCCGCAGGGGTGCCGGTTCGCCCCCCGCTGCCCCTACGTGCAGGAGAAGTGCCGCCAGTCCGAGCCACCGCTCCGCACCGCCGGCTCGCCCGACCATCTGTTCGCCTGCTGGTTCCCGCTGGTCAACGGTGTCTCGACCGCTCCGGTGCCCGTTGCCGGGCCGGAGGGGCCGAGGGTGGCGGGGTCCCCGGGGTCCAAGGGAGAGCCAGGGCTGTCGGACGGTGCGGACGTCGCCGGACAGAACGGGGCGATCGGTACGCCGGCCCAGACGCCCATCGACCCCGACGCCGGAGTGGGTCCTTCATGACCGTCCCGGCCTCCACCGACGTGCCGACCCCGTCGGTCGGCGACGATCCCGTCCTGGCGGTCGACAACCTGGTCGTCGAGTTCCGATCCGGACGGCAGACTGTGCACGCGGTGTCAGGCGTGACGTTCTCGGTGAAGGCGGGCGAGACGCTGGGCCTGGTGGGAGAGTCGGGATGCGGGAAGTCGACGACCGGTCGGGCCCTGGTGCAGGTCCAGGCGCCGACATCGGGATCGGTGACCTACCGGGGTCAGGTGCTCGACAAACTGTCCGGCCGTCAGCTCAGGCGGGTACGGACCAAGATCCAGATGATCTTCCAAGACCCGATCTCCTCGCTCAACCCGAGGCGTCGGATCAAAGACATCGTGGCCGAGCCCCTGGTCATCTGGGGTCGGGGGAACAAGTCGGAACGAAACGCCAAGGTGCGCGAGATGCTGGAGGCGGTGGGGATCGACCCCGACACGGCCGGCGACCGGCGTCCCGGCGAGTTCTCCGGGGGTCAGTGTCAGCGGATCAGCATCGCCCGTGCCCTCATGGCCGACCCCGACCTGCTCATCTGCGACGAGCCGGTATCGGCGCTGGACGTGTCCGTCCAGGCCCAGATCCTCAACCTGCTCGCCGACCTGCGGGCCAGGTTCGGGCTCACCATGGTGTTCATCGCCCACGACCTGGCCGTCGTCAAGAACGTGAGCGACCGGGTGGCCGTCATGTACCTGGGCAAGCTGGTCGAGGTGGCCGGCTCCGATGACCTGTACCGCTCGGCCGCCCATCCCTACACCGAGGCGTTGTTGGCCTCGATCCCCGAACCCGAACCCGATCAGCACTCCGACCACCAAGGGCTGCGCGGCGAACTCCCGTCCCCGCTCGACCCACCGTCCGGCTGCCGGTTCCGCACCCGGTGCCCGTACGCCCAGGAGCGGTGCGCAGAAGAAGAGCCCCTCCTACGCGACGTCGCCCCTGGCCACCAGGTGGCCTGTCACTTCCCGTTGGCGCACCCCCAAGAGGCGGTCACCGGGATGCAGTCCACCGGCGACTGAGCCCCGCGCCCGGTCGGCCCGGGCCGGCGGGTGAGCCTCAGGCCTGCTCCACCGGCTCGGCCACCGGTTCGGTGGCCGGGGCCGGCTCGACAGCCGGGGCGGGAGCAGGTGGGGCCGAGTCGGCGACCGGTGCTGCGGGCTCAGCCGGAGGCTCGACAGCCGGGGCCTCAGCAACCGGAGGCACCTCGACAGCCGGAGCCTCAGCAGCCGGGGCCTCAGCAGCCGGGGCCTCAGCAGCCGGGGCCTCGACGGGCGCCGAACCGACGCCTTCGGGAGCACCTTCAGGACCACCTTCGCCGGTTCCGTGCTCGGCGACGTAGTCCGCCCACGCCGCCTGGGCCTCGGTCTCCGGAGTGAACTCGGCCTCGGCGAAGACCGGTCCGACGTAGTTGCCCTCGTCGTCGTAGGCGTGCTCGCCGAATGCCTCGCGGTACTCCTCGGACACCTCTCCGCCCTCGGCGGCCTGCTTGATGGACAGGCTGATCCGGCGACGCTGGAGGTCGATGTCGATGATCTTGACCCACAGCTCCTCGCCGGGGGTGACCACCTGCTCGGGAAGGTCCACGTGGTGGCCGGCCATCTCGGAGATGTGCACCAGACCCTCGATACCGTCTCCCACCTGGACGAACGATCCGAACGGGACCAACTTGGTGATCCGACCGTAGACGAGCTCGCCCACCTGGTGGGAGTTGGCGAACTCCTGCCAGGGATCGGTCTGGGTCGCCTTGAGCGAAAGGCTGATCCGCTCCTTGGACAGATCGACGTCGAGGACCTCGACGTCGATCTCGTCGCCCACCGACACCACCGACGACGGGTGGTCGACGTGCTTCCACGACAGCTCGGACACGTGCACCAGGCCGTCCATCCCGCCCAGGTCGACGAAGGCGCCGAAGTTGACGACCGAGGAGACGACGCCGCGGCGACGCTCTCCGGGCTTCAGGTTGGTGAGGAACTCGCCGCGCTGTTCCTTCTGGGTCTCCTCCAGCCAGGCGCGTCGCGACAGCACGACGTTGTTCCGGTTCCGGTCGAGCTCGATGATCTTCGCCTCGATGGTGCGCCCCACGTAGGGCTGCAGCTCGCGTACCCGCCGGAGCTCGACGAGCGATGCCGGGAGGAAGCCCCGCAGGCCGATGTCGACGATGAGCCCGCCCTTGACCACCTCGATGACCGGTCCGGTGACGACCTCGTCGGCCTCCTTGAGCTTCTCGATGGTGCCCCAGGCCCGCTCGTACTGGGCCCGCTTCTTCGAAAGGATCAGGCGGCCCTCTTTGTCCTCTTTCTGGAGGACGAGCGCCTCGATGGCCTCGCCGAGGGTGACGATCTCGGAGGGGTCCACGTCGTTGCGGATGGACAGCTCCCGGACCGGGATGACGCCCTCGGACTTGAACCCGATGTCGAGCAGCACCTCGTCCCGGTCGATCTTGACGACGGTCCCCTCGACCAGGTCGCCGTCCTCGAACTCGACGATGGTCCCGGCCATGGCGTCCTCGAGGGACGCTCCTTGGAGGTCGTCTTCGGTGACGGCCCGGGGGATGTAGACCCCGTTCTCGTCGAAGGTGCCCATGGCTTCGGGCGAAAGGAGGGCGGTGCCCTCGGGTACGACTTGTGTATCGGACATGTAGGTAGGTAGCTCGCTTTCCGGACGGGTCCCGCGGCCCTCAGGGGGTACGGGGGGTGAAGGTGAGGGGCCGCACCGTTGCAGCCGGGAGACAATGGTACCCGAATGCCTGGACCGACGGAACGGCCCCGGTGGCCCGCGCCGTCCCTCCGGGAGGTTGGTGCAGGCGGGTGGTGGGCTCAGCCGCCCTTGGCCTCGGCCCAGGACGAACCCCAGGCCATGGCCACCTTCAACGGCACCGTCAACTCGGCGGCACCGGTCAGGGCCTGCTCGGTCAGGGCCGCCACCTCGTCGGCCTCGTCGGGGACCACGTCCACCAGGACCTCGTCGTGGACCTGGAGGACCAGGTCCGAGGCGAGCCCGCCGTGCTCCAGCCCGGCATCGAGGCGGATCAGGGCGACCTTGAACAGATCGGCGGCCAGCCCCTGGATGCCGGCGTTCATGGCCTGGCGCTCGGCCGCCTGGCGCACCTGGTAGTTGGTCGAGGTGAGGTCGGGCAGCGGCCGCCGGCGCCCGAAGGCGGTCACGGTGTAGCCGGCGTTGCGGGCCTCGGCCACGGCGCGGTCCATGTAGTCCCGGACCGACGGGAAGGCCCCGAAGAACGCCTGCAGGATGCCCTGGGCCTCCTCGACCGGCACGCCGAGGCGCTGGGACAGCCCGTAGGCCTCCATGCCGTAGGCCAGTCCGTAGGAGACCATCTTGGCCGTCGACCGCTGGGCCGACGTCACCTGGTCGCGCTCGACGCCGAACACCTGGGAGGCCACCGTGCGGTGGATGTCCTCGCCGGCGGCGAAGGCCGACGTCAACCCGGTGTCCCCGGACAGGTGGGCGATGGCCCGCAGCTCGACCTGGTCGTAGTCGGCCACCAGGAGCTGGCGGCCGGCGGTGGGCACGAAGGCCTCCCGGAACCGCCGGCCCTCCTCGGTCCGCACCGGGATGTTGTGGAGGTTGGGGCGGTCCGAGGACAGCCGCCCGGTGCGGGCCACGGTCTGGCGGAACGTGGCATGGATACGCCCGTCCGGTCCGACCTCGGCGGCCAGGCTCTCGCCGTAGGTGGAGCGGAGCTTCTCCACCTCGCGGTAGCGGAGCAGGGTGTCGACGATCGGGTGCTGGCCGCGGAGCAGCTCGAGCGTCCGGGCGTCGGTCGAGAAGCCGGTCTTGGTCTTGCGCACCGGGGTGAGTCCCAGGCGTTCGTAGAGGACCTCCCGGAGCTGGGGGACCGAGTTGACGTTGAAGGGCCCGCCGGCCAGCTCGTGCATGGAGGCCTCGAGCGTGCCGCACTCGTCGGCCAGTGCGGCGGCGATGGTGGACAGGACCGCCCGGTCCACCCGGATGCCGACCACCTCCATGCGGGCCAGCACCCGGACCAGGGGCTGCTCGATGTCCGCGTAGAGCGCAGTCCTCGGCCACCGCGGCCAGCGCCTCGGACAGGCCGGGCGCGAGACGGGCCAGGACCAGGGCCAGCCGTACCGCCGACATGACCCCCTCGTCGAGCCGCGTCGTCGGAGCCTCCGGCGTCGGGCGAGTCGTCGAGCAGCAGGACGCCCTGGCCCTTCCCCCCGGTACCGTCGTCGACCGTCACGCCCAGATACCGGGCGGCCAGGTCGCCGAGTCGGTACCCGTCGGTCGACGGATCGAGCAGGTAGGCGGAGACCGCGGTGTCCATGGTCAGGGTGGTGATGTCCACGCCCAACGGCAGGAGCGAGCGCATCAGCTCCTTGGTGTCGTGGCCGACGACGCCCACCTCCCCACCGGGCCCGAACGCTACGGCCAGGGCGGCCAGGACCCCGGGGTCGGTGAGCAGCCCTTCCAGGTGCACCACCGGCGTGACCTCGGCGACGGCGTCCGGCTCCTCGGCGGCAACGGTCAGGCTGACCAGTGGGGAGCGCCCGGCGTCCCCGGCCCACCGTGGGAACAGCGCCACCGAACCGGTCGACTCCCTGGCCGCCGCCACCACCCGGCTCCAGTGCCTCGAGGGCATCGGAGACGGTGGCGGGCACGTCGACCAGGGGTTCGTCCAGCCAAGCGGGGCTCTCGGCTCCGGGGCCCCCGTCGGCGGCGCCGACGGCCGCCGCCGAGGGCCGCCCCGGCGGCCACTCCCGCCCCGGGAGCTTCCGAGCCGGCGACCGGCGAGCCCAACGCCCCTTCTTCCATCAGCGAGGTGAACCGGGGCCACAGGGAGCGGAGCTCGAACTCGGCGAAGGTCCGCCTGGCCTCTTCGAAGTCCCACTCGCCGAGAGCCAGCTGGTCCACATGGACGTCGAGCGGGACGTCGCGCACCAGCGGGATCACCTCGGCGTTCATCTCGACCCGCTGGCGGTGGTCGGCCAGGTTCTGGCGCAGCTTCGGCGACAGCGCGTCGAGATGGTCGTAGAGGGTGTCGAGGTCCCCGTACTCGTTGACCAGCTTGGCCGCTGTCTTCTCCCCGACGCCGGGCACGCCGGGGAGGTTGTCCGACGGATCACCCCGCAGCGCCGCCAGCAGCGGGTACTTGGTGGGGTGCACACCGGTGCGCTCCGCGATGCCCGCCTCGTCGTACAGCGAGTAGTCGCTGACCCCCCGTCGGTTGTACAGCACCTGGATGAACGGGTCCTCGACCAACTGATAGGCGTCACGGTCCCCGGTCACGACGATGACCGGGTGGCCGCGGTCCCTCGCCTCGCTGGCCAGGGTGGCGAGGACATCGTCGGCCTCGAACCCCTCTGCGTCGACCACCGGGATGGACAGTGAGCCGAGCAGGGTCCGGATCATGGCGAACTGCGGGAAGAGGTCGGGGGGTGTCTCGGCCCGTCCCCCCTTGTACTCCTCGACGATCTCGTCACGGAACGTGCCCCCGGGCAGGTCGAAGGCGACCGCCACGCCCACCGGCCGGTGGTCCCGGATCAGGTTGACCACCATGGAGGCGAACCCGTGGACGGCATTGGTGACCACGCCGTCGCTGGTGGCCAGGTCGGAAGGCAGTGCGAAGTAGGCCCGGAAGGCCAGCGACATCCCGTCCAGGAGGATGCAGCGGTCCGGTCTTCGGGGTGTCGGGCATCGTGGAGGCGGACCCGGTCAGGGCGCCAGGGTTCCCTCGAGGACCTGTCTGGCGATGTCGATCATGCGGGACCTGGTGTCCATGGCCGTCTTCTGGATGAAGCCGAACGCCTGCGCCTCGGACATCCCCGACCGCTCCATCAGGATGATCTTGGCCCCGTCGACCAGTCGGCGGGTCTCGAACTTGTCCTCGGCGGTCACCGGGTGGTCGCCGCCTCCCGTCGACGGCGGCCTGCTCGGCCTCGGCGTCGATCGCCCACTCCTGCTCGCACCGGGCCACGGCCTGGTCGATGGCGGGGATCAGCTCGATGCGCTGGAACGGCTTCACCAGGTAGGCGGCCACGCCGGCGTCACGGGCCTCGTCGATGAGGTTCCGCTGGCTGAAGGCGGTGAGGATCAGGACCGCCACCTTGAGCCCGAGGTCCCGGATGGCCCGGGCGGCGGCGAGCCCGTCGGCACCCGGCATCTTGACGTCCAGGATGACCAGGTCGGGGTGGTGGTCGCGGACCAGGTCCACCGCCTCGTCTCCCCGACCGGTCTCCCCGACCACGTCGTATCCCTCGTCGAGCAGGATCTCCTTGAGATCCAGCCGAATGATGGCCTCATCCTCGGCGATGACCACGCGCCTGGGCATAGTCACTCCTGTCCTTCCGACTCGGGCGCCGACGGTGTCAGGTGACGGCACGGGCTGATGGCATGCACATGCTGTCCACGTGCCAGGGGTGGGCGCTCAACCGGGGCCGATCACCAAACGGTCGATCAGCTCGTCCTGGCGCTGCTCGAGCTCGGTGATCTTGGTGATGAGCGACTCCCGGGTCTGCAGCATGACAGATGCGTGGCGACTGGCCTCATCGTGCTCCTTGGCCGCCACCGGCGTCTCGGCCACCAGTGCCCGGATCCGGGTGTCGTCGGCGATCTCGTTGACCACCACCAACTGCTCCTCCAGGACGGCGAGCTCGGCCCGGGCGCGGACCAGCCGGTCGTGGGCGTCACTGAGGCGGCGTTCGACACTGGCGCGATGCATGGGAGGGCAATTGTACGCACGGCCGCGGCCATCGGAGCGAAAACGGGACCGACCCGGTGCCCGGTCACCCCCGCGGGACCTCGATCCACCGCCGTCTGGTCAGGAACGCCTCCAGCACGGCCAGGTCAGGGGATGGGCCCATGCCCACCCCCCCGGGGGTCGCCACCGTCAGGATCCCGCCACCGCCCCCGTCGGCCCGACACGGGTGGCGCCACCACGTCGGCCTCCAGATAGGTCGCCGGTGGGCTCAGGTCCCCGGGCCACGCCATGCCCGGGAGCGCGGCAAGGGTGGTGTTCACCCCCCGTGCGTAGCCGGACTCGTACATGCCCCCGATCCACACGGGCACCGCCGCCTCGGTGCAGGTCTCGATGACCTCGATGGCCGCGCCCAGCCCGCCGAGCCGGCCCGGCTTCACGCACACGACCGAGCACGCCTTCTGGCCCAGTGCGCTCCAGACGCTGTGGGGCGAGTCCAGGCTCTCGTCGAGGCACACCGGTGTGGCCAGGCGGCGGGCCAGCCCGGCATGACCGTCGAGATCACCCCGGTCCAGGGGCTGCTCGAGGCAGAGGAGGCCGAACCGGTCGAGGTGGGCCAGGTGGTCGGTGTCGGACCGGGCGTAGGAGGCGTTGGCATCGACCTGCAGGAGCAGGTCGGGGAAGTCCGACCGGACCGCCTCGACCGGGGCAACGTCCCAGCCGGGCCCGATCTTCAACTTGACGCGGGCGTACCCCTGGCCGACGAGGCCGCCCACCTCGGCGACCAACGCCTCCAGCGAGGAAGACCTGCCCGACGACCGCGCCGACGGCGACGGACTCGCCGGCCACGCCGAGGAGTCCGGCCAGCGACTGCCCGTCCGCCCGGAGATGGATGTCGGCCACCGCCATCTCCAGCGCGGCGAAGGCCAACGGGGCATCCGGTGCGGCCTGGCGGATGCGGGGCGAGCTCGGTGGGTCGGGGCAGGCGCATCCCGGCCCGGGGGGCCAGGTCCACGAGGGCAGGGACCAGGGCGTGCTCGAGCAGCGCGAACGATCTGGTCACATCCTCGGCGTCGTAGGCGGTGTCGGCCAGGGCGGCGCACTCCCCCCACCCCTCCACGACCGACCTCCCGTGGTTGCCGACCACCCGGACCATCACCATCGGGCGCCGTCGGTGGGAGCGCTTCGCCGTGGTAACGGTTCTGCGGAACGGCAGCTCGACCAGCCACAGCTCGATGGCCAACAGCCCCACGGCGCCCCGTTCGCCGATGCTCCTCCACCGTTCGGACAGGCCAGGAGACGTGCCGCTGTCCATCCCTGCGAGCCTACGGTTTCGGGACTGGCGACGCCTCGGGCCAGGTCGGGCCGGGCCGCCGTGCGCCGCCGGGGGTGGGGATAGGCCGCGCCCCCACCGGCCCGGGTGGCGGAATGGCAGACGCGATGGACTCAAAATCCATTGTCCGAAAGGGCGTGCGGGTTCGAATCCCGCCCCGGGCACCGTGTGTGATGTCGCGAGACATCGCAGACCGGTGTGTCAAGACATCGGAGACCAGGACATTCCTGTCAGGGACTCGTCTGCCGGATCGAGCCGTGCCCGCGGCCTCAGACCGCCGTCCGCCGGGGTTGTTGCTCACCGCGCTCCCGGATAGACCGGACGTCCTTGCCGATATTGAACAGCACCATGAGGATCTCCATCGCGATCCGAGCCAGTGTCAGATAGATCAGGTAGCCGATCGGCACGACGATGATCGCAACGGCGATATCGACTGGTTTGTGCGCAATGAGCGCGCCGACGAATACGAAGACTGCGGCCAGCGAATACAAAATCGTGATCAGCACGTACAGCACCCGGATGACCCGCAGCGTCACGAAACTCGAGAAGGAGAAATCGTAGAGCGAGCGGATGAAGCCCTTCGCCTCCAGAGGGTTGTCGTCGCCCGATCCGAGAGGAGGTTGGTACGACGCAGGTGGAACGGTCGCCCCCGGTGGACTGGTCCCGGGCGGAACGGTCGCCCCCGGTGGACTGGTCCCGGGCGGAACGGTCGCCCCCGGGGCCTGGTAGTTCGGATGCATCTCGGGCGGATACCACTTGTTGTCGACTGCCCGCCACCACCCCGGGCCTTGCTGGATGTCGCTCATTGGTTCCTCCCTTGCCGCACAGATGGCCGGCTCCGTCGCCGATGGGAACGTCGTGAATCGGGTGCTCACGGTAGTCCGATTCATCGGAGCATCCCGGGTCGTCCCGTGGTCGCAGGGTGCGGCTCGGCCAACTCGGCCCAACCCGCGAATGGCGGAGGTCTGTGACCGAGCCGTACTTTCGACTGGAGAGCGCTCCGGTGCCACTTTCCGAAATAACAGACGACCGGTTTGTTATTTCGGGAAGTGATCGGCCAGGGCTCCTCCCCCCTGTCGGACCCCTCCCTCCGTGACCACGGGGTAATCACCAGGTGGTGGTGCTCCCGTGCCACACTTGTCCCGCCACGATGGTCGTGGGCAGGGGTGAGCAGCCGAGAGGAGCCGGTAGGTGCTGGCCTTTACCTTCCCGGGACAAGGATCACAGCGGTCCGGGATGGGTCATGCCTGGGTCGATCACCCGTCCTGGGAGGTGGCCGCCGAAGCCTCGGAGATCGCCGGACGAGATCTCACGGAACTGCTGCTCGACGCACCCATGGACGATCTCACCAGGACGGCGAACGCCCAGCTGGCCACCTTCGTGATGAGTCTCGTGGTCCTCGATGCCGTCGAACGCCTGGGGCTGTTTCCGGCCGCTTGCGCCGGTCACAGCCTGGGCGAGTACACCGCGCTGGTCGCCTCGGGGGCGCTGTCGCTCTCGGACGGCACCCGGCTCGTGATCGAGCGTGGCAACGCCATGCAGGCGGCCGCCGACGAGCGTCCGGGCACCATGGCCGCCCTCATCGGGATCGCCGACGGCGATGCCGAGGCGGCCTGTCAGCGGGCCGAGGCCGAGGTGTGGGTGGCCAACTTCAATGCTCCGGGGCAGGTGGTCATCGCCGGAACGGTCGAGGGCGTGGCATCGGCCACCGACAAGGCCAAGGAGCTCGGGGCCCGCAAGGTGCTGCCCATCCCGGTGTCGGGCGCATTCCACACGCAACTCATGCTGCCCGCCCGCGCCCGGCTCCGCCGTACCCTGGACTCGGTCGAGTTCCACTCCCCCGAGGTGCCGGTCGTGGCCAACGTGGACGCCCGGGTGCACACCGATCCGGCCGAGTGGCCCGGCCTCCTCTCGGCCCAGCTGTGCAGCCCGGTGCGCTGGCGCCAGTCGCTCGAGACGCTGTCGGGACGGGGGGCGTCGGTGGTGGTCGAACTGGGCCCGGGTGGGGTGCTCACCGGGATGGTGCGCAGGACCATCCCCGATGTGCGCGGCGTGGCGGTGGCGGCTCCTGCCGACCTCGACAAGCTGATGGACACCGTGACCGGCACCGAGGAGTGGACGGCATCGGCACCGGCCCACCAGGGTGAGCATCTCTACACGTCCGAACGGGTCATCGTCAGCCCGGCGCCGGGGGTATTCGAGCCCGACGTCCAGCTGGCGGCATTGGAGGCCACTGCGCTGGCCGAGGCGACGGCGGCGCCGGGGAGCGGCGAGGGCACCGAACCGGGGTCGCTGCTGTCCGTCGGCGACCGGGTGGGCACGGTGGGCCTGACCGACGTGCGCACCCCGTTCGAGGGCATCCTCGTCCGCTGGCTGGCGGTGCGGGGCGAGCGGGTCGTCGAAGGTCAGCCGGTGGTCTGGATCCGGACACCGGGGACCCCCTCGTGACCGGTACCGGGGCCCCGTCGGGGCCGGCACCATCCACGGAGGGCGGCCGGGTCGTCATGGTCACCGGTGGATCACGTGGGATCGGCCTGGCCTGCGCCGGCTGGTTCCTCGCCCGGGGCGACCGGGTGGCGGTGACGTCACGGTCAGGGGAGGTGGACGACGGCGACGCCGGGGCCGCCGCCACCACCGGGGTCGACCGCTTCCTCTCGCTGTCGTGCGACGTCACCGATCCGGCTCAGGTGGACTCGGCCTTCGCCGCCGTCGAAGCGGCGTGGGGACCGGTGGAGGTCCTGGTGGCGAATGCCGGGGTCACTCGTGACACGCTGGTCCTGCGGATGACCGACGAGGCGTGGTCGGACGTCATCGACACCAACCTGACCGGCGCCTTCCGGGTGGCGAAGCGGGCGCTGACCAAGATGATCCGTCTGCGGCGGGGCCGGATCATCATGGTGTCCTCGGTGGGCGCCTTCATCGGTTCGGTGGGCCAGTCCAACTACGCGGCATCCAAGGCCGGGTTGGTGGGGATGGCCCGCTCCATGGCCCGGGAGGTGGCCAGCCGGTCGATCACGGTGAACGTAATTGCCCCTGGGCTGGTCGAAACGAATATGCTCGCGGCTCTTGGAGAGGAACAGATGCGAGCGTTCGCGACCCAGGTGCCCCTGGGTCGGGTGGCTCGCCCAGACGAGATCGCCGAGGCCGTAGGGTTCTTGGCCTCCGACGGGGCCGCTTACATCACGGGAGCGGTTCTGCCGGTGGACGGGGGCCTGGCCATGGGTCTGTGATCGGGATCGGTCCCGTGCCCGGGCCCGCCCGGGATCGGGCCGATCGCAATACGGAGGGCGACCTCCTCGCCACATCGCCACACGCACATCGCCACAGCACTGCCAGGGCCGGGCGACGACAGTGTCCAGACCAGCGACGAACAAGCGACGAACAAAAGGAGCAATTGCGTGAGCAACGACGAGGCATTCGAGAAGTTCAAGGAGTGTGCGGTTGAGGTCCTCCAGGTGCCAGCGGACAAGGTGACCAAAGAGGCGCGCTTCGCCGAGGACCTCGATGCCGACAGCCTCGATCTCGTCGAACTGGTCATGGCACTCGAGGAGACCTTCGACGTCTCGGTCGAGGAGACCGAGCTGGAGGGGATCGAAACCATCGGGCAGGCCTTCGACCTGATCACCGCCAAGCTCTGATGCAACTCGGCATCGGTCCCGAGGGCCCACTCGCCGGTCGACGTGTCGCCATCACCGGCGTGGGCGTCGTGTCGTGCTGTGGGATCGGGACCGAGGCGCTGTGGGACGGCCTGAACGGGCTGCCGCCGACCGGGGAGCGCCGGGTACCCGGTTTCAACCCCGAGCAGTGGCTCTCCGCCAAAGAAGCACGCCAACTCGACCGGTTTGCCCAGTTCAGCGTGGCGGTGGCCGACATGGCGCTCGAGGACGCCGGTGTGCTCGATGCCGACCCGGGACGGTCGGCGGTGATCATGGGAACCGGGGTCGGTGGCCTCGGGACGCTCGAGGCACAGATCGAGGTGTACGTGGAGAAGGGTGCCCGCCGGGTGTCACCCCGGCTGGTGCCGATGATGATGTCCAATGCCGGGGCGGCTGCGGTGTCGATCCGGCTGGGCTGGCACGGACCCTCCGAGACCATCATCACCGCCTGCGCGGCCGGCGCCCACAGCATCGGCCACGCCGCCCGCCTGGTGGCGTCGGGCCGGTGCGATGTCGCCATCGGGGGAGCCGCGGAGGCAGGGATGACCCCGGTGGGCATGGCGGCCTTCGCCAACATGACGGCGCTGTCCACCTCGGGAAACTCCCGGCCCTTCGACATCCGCCGGGACGGGTTCGTGATCACCGAGGGTGCCGGCGCCCTGGTCCTCGAGTCCTGGGACCACGCGGTGGCCCGCGGCGCCCGCATCTACGGGGAGCTGTCGGGCTCGGCGAGCACCGCCGATGCCCACCACATCACCGCTCCCATCCCCGGGGGGTCAGGTGCGGCCGCCTGTATGACCCTGGCCATGGAGGACGCCGGCCTGGCCACCGACCAGATCGGTCACATCAACGCGCACGGGACATCCACCCCGCTGAACGACAAGGCGGAGGCCGACGCCATCGCCAAGGTCTTCGGTGCCTCGTCGCCCCCGGTCACCTCGACCAAGGGCATCACCGGCCACGGGCTCGGCGCCAGCGGCGCCATCGAGGCGGTGGCCGTGGTGCTGAGCATGGAGCACCGGCTCATCCCGCCCACCTCGGGCTATGAGCAGCCCGATCCCGACATCCACCTGGACATCGTGGCCGGGACGGCCCGTCCATGGGACCCGGCTCCCGTGCTGTCGAACTCGTTCGGATTCGGCGGGCACAACGGCTGCCTCGTCATCGCTCCCGCCTGAGGGTGCATCGCCGCCGTCCGCGGCGGGTGCGGATCGGCGGCCCCGACTTCCCCCTACCGTTGAGTTGCCATGGGTGAACAACGACTGAGCCGGCCCGATCTCGCCATCGGCGCCTTCACGCCCGACGGCCCCTGGACCGTCGACCCCGATGCCATGAGGTGGCGGTTCGCCCAGACCGACGAGGGCGACATCGACCAGCTCCGCGCCGATGCCGCCGCGTTGGCTCGTCGACTGGTGGAGCCGAAGCGGCTGCCTCCGGGCCTGCGGGTGGTCACGGTCGGGCTTCGCCTGGGGTCGGCCCTGATGGGCTGGGGAGTGCGGGACCGGGGTACGGCGAACTCGCGGTCGGGCCTGTCGAGGCGGCTGCGTCCGGCCTTCGAACGTCTCGGGCCGACCTACATCAAGTTGGGCCAGATCATCTCCTCGGGCGAGGGCATCTTTCCCGAGGAGTTGGTGGAGGAGTTCCAGCTGCTGCGTGACCGGGTACCCCCCGAACCCTTCTCGACGGTGCGTCGCACCATCGAAGAGGACCTGGGTCGACCGCTGGCCGAGGTGTTCACGTCCTTCGACCGGACCCCCATCGCGTCGGCGTCCATCGCCCAGGTCCACGCGGCCACGCTTCGATCCGGCGAGCGGGTGGTGGTCAAGGTGCAACGCCGCACCGTGGCTGCCCTGGTCCGACTGGACATCGCCGCCATGACCTGGATCGCCCCCCAACTGGTCGGCCGGATCCCGGTGGCGGCCCTGACCAACCCGCCCGCCCTGGTCGAGCTGTTCGCCGAGACCATCGTCGAGGAGCTGGACTTCCGGCTCGAAGCGCAGAACATGCTGGACATCGCGGCCGTCTTCGCCGGCACCGGCCAGCGCACCATCGTGGTGCCGCGACCCCATCCGGAGCTGGTGACGAGGAGGGTCCTCGTGATGGAGCACCTGCACGGCTTCGCCTGGGGGAATGCCGCCGGCATGCGGGCGGCCGGCATCGACACCGCCGCCGTCCTGCGCGCCAGCCTCATCGCCTTCCTCGAGGGGGCCCTCCTCTACGGCGTGTTCCACGGCGACCTCCACGGCGGGAACCTGCTGGTCCAGGGGGATGGCACCGTGGCCCTCCTCGACTTCGGGATCACCGGCCGGCTCGACGAGCGGAAGCGACTGGCCTTCCTCCGTCTGCAGATGGGGGCGACCACCAACAATCTTCACGTCCAGGTGTCGGCGCTGCGGGATCTCGGGGCCCTGCCCGCTGATGCCGACATCGAGTCGGTCATCCGCGACCTGGGACTCGACCGACCCCCGGTCGACCCCACCACCCTCACCGCCGACGAGATGGTGAACGAGCTCCGCGACGTGACGAAGGCGCTGTTGGGCTACGGGGCGCGCCTGCCCAAGGAGCTGATGCTGTTCGTGAAGGACATCTTGTTCCTGAACGGGGCCATGGCCACCATGGCACCCGACGTGGACATCCTGGGCGAGATCCTGGCCGTGGTGACGTACTTCACCGAACGTCACGGAGAGCAGATCGCCCGTGAGGTGGGCATGGACCTGCTGGAGAGCCCGATCGACCTCGAGGGCTACCGGGCGGCGCTGGGATTCGCCGAGGAGACCGACCCGGTCACCTTCCGCGACCTGCAGGAGCGGCGGGAGCTCATCCGGCGGCGGCTCGAGTCACGGAACGAGCACCGCACCCGACGCTCGTTCGTCCGGGCGCTGGTCAAGGTGATCCGCCCCGACCGGGACTGACGCCGGCCACGGACCGGCTCCGCCCCGCCCCGCCCGGGGCGAACCGCCCTCGGCCGGTACCGACCGAGGGCGGTTCAGCCGGCATCCAGTGCCCGGCGGAGCGACGAGACGAAGGAGGCGGCGCCGTCGGGGCCGGATCCTTCGAGCAGGCGCCTCACCAGGGCGGACCCCACGACGACCCCATCGGCGACCTCGCACACCGTCACGGCCTGCTCGGGGGTGGACACGCCGATCCCGACGCAGACCGGGAGGTCTGTGGCCGCCATGACCCGGCCGGCCACCTGGCGGGCCGAATCGGCCAACTCGACCTGCTCCCCGGTGACGCCCATCCGGCCCACCGCGTAGACGAAGCCGCGGGACCGGGCACAGACCGCCTCGATCCGGTCGGGCGGGGTCGAGGGGGCGACCAGGAGGACGGTGGCGATACCGGCCCCATCGGCCGCCGTCGCCCAGGGTCCCACCTCCTCGAGTGGTAGGTCGGGGATGATCGCACCGGAGACCCCCGAGCCGACCAGGTTGCCGGCGATCCGGGTGGGACCGGCCCGCTCGATCAGGTTGTAGTACGTCATCGCCACCAGCGGCACGCCCACGTCCACCCGGCTGAGGTCGGCCAGGATCCCCTCGGGGGTGGTGGCGCGCTCGAGGGCACGGAGCGAGGCCTCCTGGATGGTCGGTCCGTCGATCATCGGGTCGGAGAACGGGATCCCGACCTCGATGGCGTCGGCACCGGCGCCGGCCAGTGCCTCCACGGTGAGCAGCCACTGGTCGTCCATCCCGCCGGTCACGTAGGGGATCAGGAGCTTGTGCCCGGCGTCACGGCGCGCCCGGAGCGTCGACTCCAGCACGCCGGTGCTCCGGGCCGGCGGCACCGCCACTGCGGCGCTCACCGGCCACCTCGGAGGATGTCGCGTACCTGGGCGACGTCCTTGTCCCCCCGGCCGGACAGGTTGACCAGGACCGTCGACCCCGCCGGCAGGCGGTCGGTGCCGGCGTGGGCGACCACCCATGCCAGGGCGTGGGCCGACTCCAGTGCGGGGATGATGCCCTCGGTGCGGGCCAGCCGCTGGAAGGCGTCGAGCACCTGGTCGTCACCGGCGGACTCGTACCGGGCCCGGCCGAGCTCCCCGAGGTAGGCGTGCTCGGGGCCGATCCCCGGGTAGTCCAGTCCGGCCGAGATGGAGTGGGCCTCGAGGATCTGACCGGCCTCGTCCTGCATCAGGGCGCTGCGCATGCCGTGCAGGACGCCGGGAACGCCGGTGGTCATGGCGGCGCCGCCCTCGGCTTCCACCGCCACCAGGGCCGACCCGGTGGCGTCGGCGAACCCGGCGAAGATGCCGGCCGCATTGGAACCACCACCGGCACAGGCCACGACGACGTCGGGATCGGCACCGTCGAGGATCACCCGGCACTGCCGGCGCGCCTCGTCCCCGATGACCCGCTGGAACTCCCGCACCATCCACGGGTACGGGTGGGGGCCCATGACCGAGCCGAGGCAGTAGTGGGTGCTCTCCACCGAGGCCACCCAGTCGCGCAGGGCTTCGTTGACGGCGTCCTTCAAGGTCCGGCTCCCGCTGGTCACGGTCCGGACCTCGGCGCCGAGGAGCTCCATCCGGAACACGTTGAGCTCCTGGCGCCCGGTGTCGACCTCTCCCATGTAGACCACGCACTCCATGCCGAACAGTGCTGCGGCGGTGGCGGTGGCGACCCCGTGTTGGCCCGCTCCCGTCTCGGCGATGAGCCGGTGCTTGCCCATCCTCCTGGCCAACAACCCCTGACCGATCACATTGTTGAGCTTGTGCGATCCCGTGTGGGCGAGGTCCTCCCGCTTGAGCAGGAGCCGCACGCCCAGCTCCGCGGACAGCCGGGCGCACTCGGTGACCGGTGTGGGGCGGCCGCCGTAGTCGCGGAGGATCCCGTCGAGCTCGGCGTGGAACTCCTTGTCGGCCCAGGCGGTGCGGAAGGCGGCCTCGAGCTCGATGCAGGCCGGCACCAGCGATTCGGGCACGAACCGGCCACCGAACTGGCCGAATCGGCCCGAGGGCCCGGGATCCCCCATGATCTCGACGGTCACAGGTCCTCCTGCCAGTCGAACGGTCCCGACGTCGGATCCTGGGCGTCGGGACCGTTCGGGTCGGCCGGGCCGGGGCCCGACCCGGCCGAGGCGCCGTCCGATCGGCGGCCCGGGTGCGACGCCCCCAGGGCGCGGGCGGCGCGGTGGGCGGCGCCGATGAAGTCGCGCAGCTTTCCGGGATCCTTCACCCCGGGGGAGGCCTCCACGCCGCTGGCCACGTCCACCCCCCAGGGCTGGAGGTGCTCGATGGCCGCCCCGACGTTCTCCGGACGCAGCCCTCCCGAGACGATGAGCCTCCTCGGATCGAGGACACCCTCGGCCAACCTCCAGTCGAAGAGCTCACCGGATCCGGGGTTGTTGCCGTCGATGAGCAGGAGCTCCGCCCCGTACTGGCTGAACCGGTCGATGTTCCGGTGGCCGGCCGGGAACGCCTTGATGGTCCAACCGGCCCTGCTGGCCACCCACCGGGTGTCCTCGACCGACTCGACCCCGTGCAGCTGGACGGCGCGGAGACCGATGTGGTTGGCGATCTCGACCACCCGTTGGGGCGCCTCGTCGCGGAACACCCCGACGGTGACCGTCTCGTGCGGGAGGCGCTTGACGATGTCCGCCACCGCGGAGGGCGCCATCTGACGGGGGGACGGGGCGAAGATGAACCCCACCGCCGAGGCCCCCATGCCCACCGCCAGCAGGGCATCGGCCTCGGTGGTCACCCCGCAGATCTTGACGAAGATGCCGTCCTCGCCTGTCGCCTCCTGCAGTTCGATCTGGGTCACCGGGGCAGTCCCAGCAGCTCGGTGACGGCGCCGCGTCGATCGGCGGACCGGACCAGGGTCTCCCCCACCAGGACCGCCCGGAAGCCGGCATCGGCCAGCGATTCGACATCACGGCGGGTCCGGATGCCGGACTCGGCCACCGCCACCACGTCGGCCGGGATGGCCGCCGCCAGGGAGAGCGCACGGTGGTGGTCGACCTCGAACGTGGCCAGGTCCCGCTGGTTGACCCCCACCATCCGGGCGCCGGCAGCCACGGCCCGCTTCAGCTCGAGCTCGTCGTGGACCTCGACCAGTGCGGTCATCGAGAGGTCGCCGGCCAGGGCGAGAAACGTCGCCAGCTCGGGATCGGACAGCGCTGCCACGATCAACAAGAGCGCGTCCGCCCCCATGATCCGGGCGTCGCACACGTCGAGGGCGCTGACGGTGAAGTCCTTGCGCAGGACCGGGAGGGTGCAGGCACCCCGGGCGGTGCGGAGGTCATCGGGGCTGCCACCGAAGAAGTCACGGTCGGTCAGGACCGAGAGGCACGCCGCTCCCCCGGACTGGTAGTCGGCGGCCACCAGGGCGGGGTCGAGCTCGAGGTCGAGATCGCCCTTGGACGGTGAGCGACGCTTGATCTCCGAGATCATCGCCATGCCGTGCCGGTCGGACGCCTTGGTGATGGCATCCACGAACGGTCGGATCGGTTCGGCGCGTCGCGCCTGGTCGATGGCCTCTTCGCGGTCGCGGTGGTCGAGGCCGGCCTCCGCCCGGTGGGCGGCGATGATGGAGTCCAGATAGGCCGGCATAACCCCCGGAGCCTACCAACCGGGGTCGCGACCACCCCCGTATGCACCGGGCGGAGGGCGGGGAAACCGGTTCCGGAGTGGCTGGTCGGTCCCTCGGGTCGCCGAAGCAATGGCGCCGGCCCGTGCGGCCCACCTCAATGTGGAGGCGAAACGCGCCGATGTGATCGGTGGCAGTGGGTGGGATCGAGGATCGGCGGTGACGAGATGAATGGCGACCAACCGCCACCGGGGTGGTGGCAGGCCTCCGACGGCAACTGGTACGCCCCAGAGCTCCACCCCGCCGTGCAGGCCAGAACGGCCGCCCCCGAGCCCGCCACCGCCACCGGGATGGGGAAGGCGGCCGCTCCGCGAGCACGGTGGTTTCTTCCCGTCGTCGTGGTGCTGGCTCTCGTCTCCCTGTACTGGTTCGCGGTGGGGGTGTGGATGGTCGGTCGAGGCGGCCTCCGCGAGGGCTACTTCGGGGCGTTCATGGGGTTGCTGTTCGGCGTCGCGGCCTACATCAACTATCGGACCTACCAGACGCGGGTTGCGCCCTACAACCGCAGAGGGTCGTCGACGGGCGGTCTTCCTCAGCTCGGAGGTTACGAACCCGGAGGTCCACCTCGAACGTCGGGGAACCGGTGGATGAACTGGATCCGGTACTCCGCTCGCCTCCGCCTGCTGGGAATCGTGGTGTTCGGAGTCATGATCGCTCTCTACGATGTCGGACTGCACTATCTCGATGAGTCCGCCGCCGCGTCCATTGCCAGGACGACGTCGGCCCAGGACGTACCGACACAATTCGAGCTGCTCGCCGCAGCCGCCAGTGTCCGACAGGGGTACGCAGCCGGCCATGACAGCTTCGCCGGGACGACCCCGACGGCCATGGACTCGCAGCCAGGCAACCGCCTCGAGTGGACCACCGGGTCGGCGGGACAGTCTCCACCGCGTTCGGTGAGCATGTACATCAGTGGGCCCGTGGCGATGGTGGCGATGGAGGGAGCCACCGGAACATGCTGGTTCGCCCGGGTCGACATGCAGGTGAACGGTGGCGCACCGCCTACGGGCGTGATGTTCGCCGGCGAATACCACACCCCTTGTTGGGCGTCCGGTCCCCCGCCCGACGGCTGGTCCTATTCGTTTCCGCCCAGAGCGTAGATCGGGGGACCGGATCGACGGGCCTCGCCCCTTCGGTACCGGCGTCGGTGGGGACGCACCCACGCCCGGGGTCTCGGTGCGGCCGAACTCCCCTCACACTTCCCTAATGACGATGGGCACGGCCGCGTCACGAATGCCAGGCTGTTCGGCGTGACCGACGGTGAGGGAACCCTGGTGGTGATCGAGGACGACCCCAACATCTCGGATCTCGTCGCCATGTACCTCCGCCGTGACGGGTTCCGGGTGCTCCAGGCCGAGGACGGGGAGAGCGGGCTGTCACTGGTGGAACGGGAGGAGCCGAAACTGGTCATCGTGGACATCGGACTGCCGGGGCGGCTCGACGGCTTCGATGTGTGCCGGCGGCTCCGGGCGGCGGTACCGGCCGGTGGCAGGGCGGCCCGCCCCTCCGGCACCGGACCGGCGGAGGGGACCACCCCACTCCTCATCCTGAGCGCACGCGACGACGAGGTCGACCGGGTGCTGGGGTTCGAGTTGGGAGCCGACGACTATGTGACCAAGCCGTTCTCGGCCCGGGAGCTGGTGGCGCGCGTCCGTGCCATCCTCCGGCGCAGCGAGCGCGGCTCGGGAGAAGCCGGTGCGATGCCCACGGTGGTGGTGCTCGGGTCCATCGAGGTCGACACCGGCCGGAGGGAGGTCAGGCTGGCCGGAGCCGTCGTCCCCCTGGCCACCCGCGAGTTCGACCTGTTGGCCTACCTCGTGGCCAACGAGGGGCTGGCCCTGTCGCGACGGCAGCTCCTGAACGGCGTGTGGGGAGCCGACTGGTACGGGGACGAACGAACCGTGGACGTCCACGTCCGTCAGCTGCGGAAGAAACTCGGCGACGAACTCCCCCTGGCCACCGTGTGGGGCGTCGGCTACCGGCTGGGATGAGACTCCGACTCACGGTGGCCATCCTCTTGTTGGTGGCGGGGACGCTCCTGGTCACGACGGTGTCGAGCTACGTCCTCATCCGTCGTGCCGTCATCACCACCTCCCAACGCGAACTACGGGCGGAGGCCGCGTCCATCGCCCACTCGTTCGCCGCCGAACCCGACATCACCCGGGCCGGGGCGACCCGTCAGCGCAACATCATCGCCAAGGCCGGGGCGTTCGCCGGGCTGTCCGTGGTCGCGCTGTACCCGGACGGCACCATCCGGGGCACCATCCCGTCCGGCCTCTCCATGGCACAGCTCGACGTTCCGGCCCTCCGGCTCGGCGACCAGACATCGGGGCACGATCGATCCCTGCTCGTCTACACCGCCATCCCCATCCCCTTGAACAAGATCAAGGCGTTCGTACCCGTGCTCATCCTCACCCGTCAGGCCCACGATCCGGCCAACGGGCTCCGCTACTTCGGGATCGTGGGCGCCATCGGACTGGCCGTGGCCGCCCTGGTGGCCGCCGGACTGGCCCGACGGTTCACGCGCCCGCTGGTCTCGGCGGTGGGCACCACACGCCGGATCGCCTCCGGCGACCTCGATGCGCGGGTGGAGGTGACCCCCCACGAACTGCCGGAGTTCGCCCAGCTGGCCGACTCGATCAACGTGATGGGGTCGAACCTGGTCCGGGCACGGGACCAGGAGCGCCAGTTCCTGATGTCGGTGTCCCACGAGCTCCGCACGCCGCTCACCTCCATCCGCGGGTATGCGGACGCCGTCATCGACGGGGCTGCCGACGACCCGGTGGCGGCGGCCCGGGTGATCGGCTCCGAGGCCCGGCGCCTCGAGCGCCTGGTCCAGGACCTGCTCGACCTGGCCCGCCTCGACGCCCACCGGTTCTCGCTGGAACTGCGGGCCGTCGACGCCACCGGGTTGGTGGAGCGCGTGGTCCGGGGCTTCGAGCCGAGGACCAGAGAGCTCGAGCTGGGACTGGTCATGGCCCCCGGCACCGGCGGCCCGGTCTGGGTCCATGCCGACTCGGACCGGTTGACCCAGGTGGTGGCCAATCTCATCGAGAACGCGGCGTCCTTCGCCCGTGGACGGATCGTGGTCGGCGTGGGACCGGCCCATCCCCTGGGAGTGCCGATCCCAGAGGTGGCCCGTTTCGCCGACGCCGCTACCGCTCCCACCCCTCCACCCGGCGTCGACGCCGCCGCGCCGGTCATCTGGGTGGAGGACGACGGCCCGGGCATCCGTCCCGAGGAGCTCCCCCGGGTGTTCGACCGCCACTTCACCTCCGACCGGGTATACGGGCGCCGCCAGGGATCGGGGCTGGGGCTGGCCATCGTCTCGGAGCTGGCCTCGGCCATGGGCGCCACCGTCCGGGTGCAGTCGCCCGTGGCGGACGGGCAGGGCACCAGGATGACCGTCTGGCTCCATCCGGGCGGCGCCCCCGCCTCCGGCGCCTCCGCCCCCGCAGCGGACGCCCCCGCAGCAGCCGGTCCCGACGCAGCCGGACCCGACGCCGCGGTTGCCTCGGCGCATCCGGACGAGTAGGCCATCGGGGATGGGATCCCCCCGACAACGCGTCGTCCTCGTCACCGGTGCGTCGTCCGGAATCGGGCAGGCGTGCGCCGACCGGCTCGCCACGGCCGGGTGGTCGGTGTTCGGTGCCAGCCGCCGGGGCACCGCGTCGGGGGCCTGGACCCCGGTGGTGATGGACGTCGACAGCGATGCCTCGGTGGAATCGGGCTTCGGGGTCGTGGCCGGTGCGCACGAGCGACTGGACGCCCTGGTGGCATGTGCCGGATGGGGACTGTCCGGGGCGGTGGAGCAGACGTCGATCGAGGATGGTCGCGCCCAGCTCGACACCAACTTCTGGGGCGCAGTGCGGGTGGTGCATCGCGCGCTTCCGGTGATGCGGCGCCAGGGTCGGGGACGGATCGTCCTGATGAGCTCGATCGGGGGTGTGGTGAGCCTTCCCTTCCAGGCGTTCTACTCGGCCAGCAAGTTCGCCATGGAGGGGTTCGGCGAGGCGCTGGCCTACGAGGTGGCGCCCTTCGGCATCGGGGTGACGCTGGTCGAACCGGGGAACGTGGCCACCGGGTTCACGGCCGGGCGCCGCAGCTCACCGGTCCCGGGCGGGGACGATCCGTACGCGTCGTCGGTCGGCAAGGCCATCGGGCTGATGGCCGAGGACGAGGCCAACGGTGTGGCGCCCGACATCGTGGCCGCGGTGGTGCAGCGGGTACTCGAGGCCAGACGGCCCTCCCGGCACGTGTCGGTGGGCAAGCTCGACGAGCGGGTCGGGATCCTGGCCCGACGGCTGCTCCCCTACCGCCTCTTCGAGCAGGCGGCCAGGAGTAGCCTCGGCGTCTGATCGACCACCGTCAGACCAGCCGCGACACAAGGAGAGGGACATGGCCAACCCGCTGGGTCCACTGGGCCCCGCCGACGAGCGGTTCGACCACCAGATACCGGACACCTTCGCCACCGTCGGAGTCAGCGACCCCGCCTGGACCGAGAAGGTCTGTGCCATGACGGCCCGCCGGGACGGCGCCCTGCAACTCGGGTTCGGCATGGGCAAGTACACCAACCGGAACGTGCTCGACGGGTACGCCGGCCTGTCGAGGGGCGTGGAGCAGATCACCGTCCGGGGGAGCCGCCGGCTGTTCCCCGACCCTGACCTGACCGCCGTCGGTCCGATCCGTTACGAGGTGCTCGAGCCCATGAAGCGGGTGCGGTTCAGCCTCGAGCCCAATGCCTGTCAGCCGCTGGCCTTCGAGTGGGTGTACGAGGCAGTGCTGCCTCCGGCCACCGAGGAGCGCACCCATCAGCGCACCCCCCTCGGGTACCGGGTCAGCGCCGACCTGGTCCGGTACCACCAGATCGGCACGGCCTCGGGGTGGGTCGAGATCGACGGCGAACGCCACACGATCGACGACGACGAGTGGGTCTCGACCCGTGACCATTCGTGGGGCGTGCGCTACGACGTGGGGACCCCGGCGACCGATGTCGATCCCTTCGACCCGGTGTCGGAGATGGACTTCGAGATGCTGTGGTGCCCGGTGCTGATGTCCGATCCCGACGGGACCCGGTGGGGGCTGTTCATGCACCTGGTGGACCTCCAGGGGTTCGGCCACCACCAGCGCACGGTGACCGGTGCGGTCGAACACCGCGACGGCCGCATCGAACGGATTGCCGACATCCGACCCGATCTGCACTTCGACCCGGCCAACCGGAGGCTGCTCGGCGGTGAGGTCACCGTCACCCTGGCGGACGGCGCCACCCGTCGGTTCGAGCTCGAGGTTCCCGACCCCGACCGGGTTCCATCTGGGGGCGGGCCTCTACTTCGGCTGGGAGGGCCACCACCACGGTGAATGGCGCGGCGAGCTCCATGTCGACGGGGAGCGCCTGGCGGACTGCACCGACCCCGCACTGGCCAGGCGGCTCCATCAGGTGCGGGACACGTTCGTCCACGTGCGCGAACCCGCCACCGGGGCCGAGGGCTGGGGGAACTGTCAGCCGATGATCACCGGCGCCCACCCCGAGCGGGGCCTCACCGCCGAGTCTTCGTTCTGGTGACCGGGGCCCTCACAGCCGGGCCGGCACGGGGCGCCCGGACCGGTCAGAGCGCCACCCGCGACCAGTAGGTCCCGTCCACCATGGCCCGGAGGGTGGCACGGTGGATGATCAGGTCGTCGACATCGTCGGGCATCTCGGCCTCACCGAAATGGATGGCCCGTTCGGTGACCCTGCGCATGATCGCCCCGTGACGCATGGCGGCGAAGGCGAGGTGCCAGGTCAGGTCGCCGGGCGCCTTCCCCGACCACGTGGCGTAGGACTCGGCCACGTCCACCGGCCGGAACATTCCGGGCAGCCCGGGCGCACCCAGGTCGACGGCCAGGTCCTGGAAGAAGAGGTGGAGGTAGCACATCCACCCGAGATCGACTTCGGGTGGTGCCACCGAGGCCATCTCCCAGTCGAGCACCGCCGCAACCTCGTTGTCCTGGAACATCATGTTGCCGATGCGCCCGTCGCCCCACGAGAGCGCGTCGGCGCCCACGTCGGTGGGGAAGTTGTCCTCGAGCCAGGCGAAGCACTCCTCGAGCAGTGGGGACCTGGTGTCCTGTACCACCCACGCGTGGTAGTCCTTCCACTGGTTGAACAGGCGACGCAGGGAGGTGTCACCCGGCGTCGGGAGCTCGAGGAAGCCCAGGTCGAACCGGTCCGGCGTGATCGAGTGGATCCCGGCCATGGCCTGGACGGCCGACTCCTGGATGGCGCGGCGTGCCGCGTCGTCGCCGTCGAAGACCCAGTTGTCGCCGAACGTGTACGGCATCACGTCGGGCGGCACCAGCCCGTCGATCCTGGCCATGACGAAGAACGATCCCCCGAGCACGGCGGGGTCGGGTTCGAACCACAACGTCTCGGGAACGGGGACGGTGGTGTGCTCGGCCACGAGGCGCATCACGTTGAACTGCATGTCGAGGTCGTAGGTGGTGAACACGGGGTAGTCGGTGGCCGGCGGTTCGATCCGGGCGACCAGGCGGCGTGACACCGGCATCTCCCGTTCCGTCCACGTGGCCGTGAACAGGAGGGTCTCCGAGGACATCCCGTTGCTCTCCGGGCTGGTCACGTCGCTGATGACCGGAGCGCTCCCCGGGCCGAGGCGCGCCTCCAGCCACTGTCGGAGGCTGTCGGCGATGGCCTGGGGGTCGCGTGACGAGGTGGTGATGTGATCGCCGGTCGGCGTCACCGGAGCCGGGGCGTCAGCGCTCATGCCTGGTCCCCCGGCCGTGCCCTGCCCACCGGGTGTGCCCGGCCCACCCGGTCCGCCCGGTCCGCCCGGCCCACCTGGTCCGGCACCCGGATCCGTCCGCAGCCGACCCCTGCACGGTCGTTGACGATGTGTTGCATTCCACCCCCGATTTTCCTGTGGGCCGTTGGCCGACCTGGTCGCCTGCCGGCCCGGAGGCCCGGCGTCACGCCCGATGTACCGGGTGATGGTCTATCACTTCCCCGGTCCCACGCCCGGCCGGCGACGGGGTCAGACGTCGAGTGGGAGCGGCCGGGCCAGCCCCGGTCGCGAGCGGTGCCCCTGGTCGTCCTCCCAACGGACCACGACGTCTTCGGGCGGGGAGATCCGGCGGTGGAGCGTGGCCAGGGCCACCGTCGCACCCAGGCCCGGGGACCAGGCCAGCGAGGTGAGGGTGCCCACCTCGTGCTCCTGCCCCACGTCCATCACCGTGGCCCCGACCGGAACCGCGGCATCCTCGAAGGACCCGGCCAGCACGACTCCGCAGAGACGTCGGGCCACGTTCGATCCCCGGGCGTCGATCCGGGCCACCAGCTCCTGGCCGGTGAAGCACCCCTTGGTGAACGAGACGGCGCGATCGACCAGGCCGAGCTCGGCGGCGATCGATCCTTCCACCACCTCTCGCCCGTTCGCCGGTATCCCGGCCTCGATGCGGACCGTCTCCCATGCGGCATCGCTGCACCGCATCACGTCGCCGACCCACTGCCCGAGACCTCCGGGCGGGGCGGGGCCGAGGAGGTCGACGCCGGACAGGCCCGGCCACTCCACCGGGATGGTCAGGGTCGGGCTGCCCACCACCGCACCGGCGGCCCCGGGTCCGCGGACGGCGGCGCACACCCAGTCCACCGGCTCGAGCTCGACCTTGGTGCGCAGCCGGAACCGCTGGAGCCGCGCCATGACGACCTCGCCGAAGCCCTCGTCGGTGTCGAGGACGAACTCGTCGTCCGCCGTCCTCGTGACCCGGAGGTACACCTCGACCTTGCCTTGGGGGCTGAGCAGGAGGGCCTCGCCGGACTCCCCCGCCCCGATGGCGTCGATGTCCTGGCTGCACTGGCCCTGGAGGTAGGAGGCGGCGTCCGGCCCGGTGGCCCGCACCACGTCCCGGTCCAGCAGGTGGACGGCGGCCGTGGTGCGCACGGCGGCGTACTCGGCCCGCAGCTGCTCCATGGTCCGGGGTTCGGTGCGGGAGTACGGTCACCTCGCCACCACCGGGAGGCGGGCGGCCCGGGCCATGGCCACCGCCGAGAGGATGGCGGCCGCCTTGTGGGCACACTCGTCGTTCTCCGAGGCCGGGTCGCTGTCGGCGACGATGCCGGCGCCGGCCTGCACCGACGCGGTGCCGTCGGGAGCCACCGTCATGGTCCTGATGGCGATGGCGGTGTCGAGGTTTCCGGAGAAGTCGAGGTAGCCCACCACCCCCCCGTAGACGCCGCGTTTGGTCGGTTCGAGGGCGTCGATGATCTCCATGGCCCGCACCTTGGGCGCGCCCGAGAGCGTCCCGGCAGGCAGCGTGGCCCGCAGCACGTCGATGGGCCCCTTGCCCGGGCGCAGCTGCCCCGACACCTGGGAGGTCAGGTGCATGATGGTGCTGTAGCGCTCCACCACCATCATCTCGTCCACCACCTCGGTCCCGAAGGAGACCACGCGGCCGACGTCGTTGCGGGCCAGGTCCACGAGCATTACGTGCTCGGCCACCTCCTTGGGGTCCTCGACCAGCTCCCCCTCCAGCTGGGCGTCCTCCGACTCGGTGTTCCCCCGGCGCCGGGAGCCGGCGATCGGGCGGGAGACGACGGTGCCGTCCCGCAGGCGCACCATCGGCTCGGGCGACGCCCCGACCACGGTGACCTCGGGGAACCGGAGGAAGTACAGGTAGGGGCTCGGGTTGACCAGGCGGAGGACCCGGTAGACGTCGAAGGGATCGGCGCCCAGCGACTCGAGATCGAAGCGTTGGGACAACACCACCTGGAACACATCGCCGGCCGTGACGTGTTCCTTGGCCGCCCGCACGGCGTCCTCGTACAGCGTGTCGGACATGGTCCGGCGGACGTCCGCGGGGGTGCGCACCGTTCGGGCAGGAGCCGGGCCGGCTGGTCGACCGGCCGGAAGCAGTCGGCAGCCAGTTGGTCCAGGCGCCCGAGGGCATCGAGGTGGGCGGCGTCCAACTCGGCGTCGTCCCAATCGGGGTCGATGACCACGTTGTCGATGAGGACGATGCGCTGGCGCCAGTGGTCGAACGCCGCCAACTGCCCGATGACCGAGAGGATGGCGTCGGGTTGTCCGAGGTCGTCGCGAGGTGGGTCCGGGAGGTGCTCGACCTCGCGGACGACGTCGTAGCCGAGGTAGCCGACCAGCCCGGCATGGAGCGGAGGCAGGTCCGGAAGATCGGGCGAGTCGAAGGTGTCGAGGATGGCCTCGAGGGCGGCCAGCACCCCGCCGTCACCGGTGACCCTCCGATCGGTGGCGGCATCGAGGTCGAGGGTCCCCGTCGATGTCACCCGGTTGCCCCGGGTGACCAGGGTGGCCAGAGGATTGCGTCCGACGAAGGAGTAGCGGCCCCATCGTTCGCCGCCTTCCACCGACTCCAGCAGGAACCCGGTGGCGCCGGTGTCGCCGACGATCTGGAGGAAGGCCGCCACCGGCGTGATGGTGTCGGCCACCAGCTCCCGCCAGACCGGCACGATCCGATGTGCGGCGGCCAAGGAGCGGAACGCCTCGGACCCGGGCCCGGTGGGGCGTCCCCCTGGGGACCGGTTCACTGGTCGGGTGCCGGCTGCTCAGGGGTGGGGTCGCCGAAGGCCCGGTAGAAGCAGGACCGGTTTCCGGTGTGGCACGCGCCGGCCCCCTCCTGATCGACCTCGACCAGGAGGGCGTCGCCGTCGCAGTCGTAGTGGACGGCGCGGACATACTGCCGGTCGCCCGATGTCTCCCCCTTGCACCAGAACTCCTGCCGGCTCCGGCTCCAGAACCAGGTTCGCCCGGTCTCGAGGGTGCGGCGAAGGGACTCGGCGTTCATCCAGGCGAACATGAGGACGGCATGGTCGGTGGCGTCCTGGACGATGGCGCCCACCAGCCCGTCGCGGTTGTAGGTGACGCGGCCCAGCTCCTCGTCGGAGAAGGCCACCGGTGTGGCCGTGTACTTGCTGGTCTCGGAAGTGGTCACGGGTGTCGCTCCTGCTCCTGTGATTGCCTGTCCAGGGTGTCGGCGGTGTCGGCGGTGTCGGCGGTTTTGGTGTGGATGGGCGGTGTCGGCTTGGATCTGCGGGCGTCGGCGTGGACCGCGTCGCTCAGAGGTACAGCCCGGTCCCACCGTCGATGCGGGTGGCGGCCACGGCGTGGATGTCCCGCTCGCGGAGGATGACGTACTCCTCACCGTGGACCTCGACTTCGAACCGGTCCTCGGGATTGAACAGTACGGTGTCGCCCACCTTGACCGAACGGACGTGGGGCCCCACGGCCACGGCCTCGGCCCAGGTCAGCCGACGTGATACCTGGGCGGTCGCCGGGATGAGGATCCCCGAGCGCGAGCGGCGCTCGCCCTCGGCCTGTCCCACCTGGACCAGCACCCGATCGGCCAGCACCGTGATCGGCAGCTTGCCGGGGGCGGTCCCGCCGTCCGACCTGGTCCCGCCGTCCGACCTGGTCCCGCCGTTAGGGCTGGTCCCGCCGTTAGGGCTGGTCGTCGGGGGTTCCGATGTCGTCGTGGCCACGTGGAGAGGCTACCGCAGGGTCGAATCGTCCCGGTCGGCGACCGCGGACGGGACGGCGGCCGCCGTCGGCCGGACCGGCACGCCGGCCGCCGTCAGGTACGCCTTGGCCTGTCCCACGGTGAACTCCCCCAGGTGGAAGATGGACGCCGCCAGCACCGCCTCGGCCCTGCCCTCGAGCGCTCCCTCGACGAGGTGCTCGAGGGTGCCCACACCACCAGAGGCGATCACCGGGACCGGGCACCGGTCGGCGACCTGGGCGGTCAGCGCCAGGTCGAACCCGTCGCGGGTGCCGTCCCGGTCCATCGATGTCAGCAGGATCTCGCCGGCACCGATGGCGGCGCTCCGCTGGCACCACTCGACGGCGTCCAGTCCGGTCGCGGTCCGTCCACCGTGCGTGTACACCTCCCAGGTGGCGGGCTCCGTGCCCGCTCCGTCTGGCCGTCGCCTGGCGTCGACGGCCACCACCACGCACTGGCTCCCGAACTCGTCGGCCAGTTCGGCCACCAGGTCGGGCCGGTCCACCGCCGCCGTGTTCACACCGACCTTGTCCGCCCCGGCCCGCAGGAGCAGCCGGGCGTCATCGACGGATCGCACCCCGCCCCCCACCGTGAACGGGATGAACACGGCCTCGGCGGTGCGGGAGACGACGTCCACCATGGTCCGGCGCTGGTCCGACGAGGCAGTGATGTCCAAGAACACCAACTCGTCGGCTCCCTGGTCGTCGTAGCGGGCGGCCAGCTCCACCGGGTCACCGGCGTCGAACAGGTCGTTGAACCGCACCCCTTTCACCACCCGGCCCGCATCGACGTCCAGACACGGGATCACGCGGACGGTGCGCACGCGGCCACCCCTTCCTCCACCGTCATCCGGCCGTCCACCAGTGCCCGACCGGTGATGGCGCCCGACAGCGTCCGGACCGTCGGGCCCCCCGACGGCGGTGCCGCCACGGGAACCGACAGCCCGGCCAGCGCCTCGACATCGCCGACCGAGCTCACCCCTCCCGAGGCGATCACCGGGGTCCGCGTGGCAGCGAGGACCTGCCGGAGCCCTTCGAGGTCGGGCCCCGAAAGCATGCCGTCGCGGTCGATGGCGGTCACCACCACCGCCGCCAGCGCCGCCCCGCCCAATTCGGAGAGCACGTCGGCCACCGACAGTCCGCTCCCCTGCTCCCACCCGCGCACCGCCACCTCCGTCCCGCCCGCCTTCCCCCGGCGGTAGTCGATGCCCACGGCCACCCGGCCGGGATGCTTGTCGGCCAGGGTGAAGGCCAGACCGGGATCCTCCAGCGCCACGGTGCCGAGGACCACGCGGCCCACCCCGCCGGCCAGCAGTTCCTCCACGTCGTCCGCCGTCCGGATGCCTCCACCGGTCTGGACGGGCACGTCGACGGCGTCGGCGATGGCCAGCACCGTCGGCCGGTTCACCGGGCTGCCCAGGCGGGCGGCGTCGAGGTCCACCACGTGCAGCCACGGGGCTCCGGCGCCGGCGAAGCGACGGGCCAGCGCCACCGGGTCGCCGTACTGGGTCTCCTGCGAGAAGTCGCCCTGGGTGAGCCGGACGGCGGTGCCTCCGCGGATGTCGATGGCCGGATAGAGGTCCATCACCGGGCGGAGGCGCCCTGACCGCTACCGTCCACCGCGGCCACGAAGTTGGCGAGGATGCGGAGGCCCACCGAGCCCGACTTCTCGGGGTGGAACTGTGTGCCCCAGACATTGTCCCGCTCGGCCGAGGCGGTGACGGCTCCTCCGTATTCGCACGTCGACGTGGTGTCGGCGGTGACCGGTGGCGCGAAGGAATGCACGAAGTACACCCAGGCCGGCCGGGGAAGGCCGCGCAGCAGGCCACCGCTCTCGGTCGCCGGGTGCAAGGTGTTCCACTGCATCTGGGGATGCTTGACCCCATCAGGGAGGCGGCGGACGGTGCCGGCCAGGATGCCGAGGCCGAGCGCGTCGGGATCCTCCTCCGATCCTTCGTAGAGGAGCTGGAAGCCCACGCAGATGCCGAGGAACGGGACGCCTCCCTCGATGGCCGATCGGGCGGCCCGGTCCAGGCCGCTGGACGCCAGGGCCTGGGCGCAGCGACCGAAGGCGCCGACTCCGGGGAGCACGACCCCGGTGGCACCGGCCACCCGGTCGGGGTCGTCGACCAGCTCGGCCTGGGCCCCGAGATGCTGGAGGGCCTTCTCCGCCGAGCGCAGGTTGCCGATGCCGTAGTCGAGGACGGCGATCATCGGTCGCCCGGACGGGGCCGCCCGGTCCGAGCCGGCGTCACAGCGTCCCCTTGGTGGACGGGATGCCGCTTCCCTCGCGCCGGACGGCGTCCTTCAGCGCCCGCGCCACGCCCTTGAACGACGCCTCGAGGATGTGGTGCGTGTTCTTCCCGCTGCGCAGGTGGATGTGGAGGGTGAGCCCGGCGGCGGTGGCGAACGCCCGCCAGAACTCCTCGGCGAGCTGCGGATCGAACGGCGGGGTCCCGAGCGGAGTGGTGTCCGGGGCGAACTCGAGGCCGTAGGCGAGGAACGGCCGGCCCGACAGGTCGAGGGCCACCTCCACCAGTGCCTCGTCGAGAGGGAGGGCGATGGAGCCGAACCGGCGGATGCCCGCCTTGTCACCCAGCGCCTCCCGCAACACGTCACCCAGGGTGATGCCCACGTCCTCCACGGTGTGGTGGGCATCGACATCGAGATCACCACGGGCCGCCACGGCCAGGTCGAAGCCACCGTGCCTGCCCAGCTGGCTCAGCATGTGGTCGAAGAACGGCAGACCGGTGGACACGTCGGTCGATCCGGTGCCGTCCAGGTCGATGGAGACGCTGATGGCGGTCTCCTTGGTGGCCCGTTCGGCGGCAGCGGTCCGCGGCGGGATCGGGGTCGGCGTGTGGTCAACGGAGGTCATCGGAGGCTTTCTTTCAATGCGGCCAGGAACCGGGCGTTCTCTTCGGGCAGTCCCACCGTGACCCGGAGGCACCCGGCGAGGCCCGGCCAGCCGGAACAGTCTCGCACGAGCACCGAGGCGGCGAGGAGATCGGTCCATACCGCACGGGCCTCCTTGGTGGTGGGCCGGAAGAGGATGAAATTGGCGTCCGAGGGCCAGGTCTCGACGGGGAGCCCGGCGAGGGCGGCGGCGATGCGCCCGCGTTCCTCTTTGAGGGCGGCCACCCGCGTCTCCATCTCGTCCACGAACTGGAGGGCCAGCCGACCGGCCAGCTGTTTGGCCGAGTCGAGGTGGTACGGAAGGGCGACCAGCTCGCACGCCTCGACCACCTCGGGCGCGGCCACCAGGTAGCCGAGCCGCACCCCGGCCATGGACCACGTCTTCGAAAAGGTCCGCACCACCGCCACCCGCTCGGTCCCGGGGGCGCCACCGGTCACGAGGTCGAGAGCCGACGACGGTGCGAACTGCCCGTACGCCTCGTCCACCACCACCAGCCCGCGGCCCATGTTCAGCACGGCCTCGACCACTTCGACGGGTTCCGCACGACCGGTCGGGTTGTTGGGCGACGCCAGAAAGGTCATGACCGGGTCGGCACCGGACAGGACCCGGCCCACCTCCTGGAGATCGATCCGGAAGTCGTCCGTGCGTCGGCCGGCGGCCACGGCGGTGCCGGTGATCCGGGCGATGTGCCCATGGAGCGTGTAGGTGGGCTCGAACAGGGCCGCGGTGCGATCGGGGCCGCCGTAGGCCAAGAGGAGCGATTGGAGGACCTCGTTCGAGCCGTTGGCACAGAAGATCCGGTCGGGACCGACGCCGTGGCTGTCGGCGAGAGCCTGGCGCAGTGCCGTCGCCCCACGGTCGGGGTACCGGTTGAACTCGATGTCGGACAGGCCGCGGCGGTAGGCGTCGAGCCATGCCGCCGGCGGGGCCATCGGTGACTCGTTGGTGTTGAGGCGGACCTCCACCTCCACCTGGGCCGAGTGGTACCCCGTCAACGCGTTCAGGTCGGGGCGGACCGGCGGGACCCCCCCCTCGGTCAACGGGGCCATCGCCGTCGCACCGAATCGGCATGGGCCGGGAGTCCCTCGGTCTCGGCCAGGGTCACCACATGGGGTCCGAGGACCTCGAGTGCCTTCTCGCTGACCGTGACGGCATGGATGTGCCGGCGGAAGTCGTCCACCCGCAGCGCGCTGGCGAACCGGGCCGTCCGGTTGGTGGGCAGGACGTGGTTGGGCCCGGCCAGGTAGTCCCCCACGGAGGCGGGTGAGTTCCGGCCGAGGAACACGGCCCCGGCCGAGGTGATGTGGTCCAGTAGCGAGTCTGCGTCATCGGTGAGCAGCTCGAGGTGCTCGGGCGCCACGATGTTGGACACGGCGCAGGCCTGCTTCGGGCCGCTCACCAACACCGCGTACCCGCCGGCGCCGAGCGTGGCCTCGAGGTCGGCCCGCCGCGGCGAGGCCTGCACGATTCGGTCCACTTCTGCGGTCACCGCATCGGCCACCTCCTCGGACCAGGTCACCAGCCATGCCAGTCCGTCGGGTCCGTGCTCCGCCTGGACCACCAGGTCGATGGCGGCCAACTCCGGAGGCGTACCCGGGCCGGCGATGACGACGACCTCGGAGGGGCCGGCGAATGCCGACGCCACCCCCACGACACCGGACAGCTGACGCTTGGCCTCCGCCACGTACCGGTTGCCCGGGCCGACGATGACGTCCACCGGCTCGATGGACTCGGTGCCGTGGGCCATGGCGGCGATGGCCTGGGCCCCGCCGACCCGGTAGACCTCGTCGATACCGGCGACCGCCGCCGCAGCCAGCGTGGCGTCGTCGACGCGCCCGTCAGGTCCCGGGGGGACGCACAAGATGATCTCGCCCACGCCGGCGACCTGGGCCGGCAGAGCACACATGAGCACGGTGGACGGGTAGCGGGCCCTTCCACCGGGGGCGTAGCAGCCCGCTCGGCGGACGGGCCGCACCAGGTGCCGAACCGTCACCCCGCCGGACTCGAACTCTTGCACCTCGGCGGCCGATTCGTGGGCGTGGTAGGCCAAGATGCGGTCGTGGGCGATGTCCAGCGCCTGTTGGAGGGCGTCCGGAATCCGGCCCAGCGCGGCCTGGATCTCCGACGCCGGGACCCGGAGGTCGTCGAGCGCCACACCGTCGAACTCCGCCGTGAGCCGCCGCACGGCGGCATCCCCGTCGGTGCGGACCTCGGCGATGATCGCCGCCACCACGTCGGACGAGCGGTCCTGCTCGTCGACCGGGCTCGGCAGTGCGTCGCGGAGCTGGCGACGGCCGCCGGAAAAGTCGCGGAGGTCCAGGCGACGGAGGGTCATAGCCCGTCGATGCTACCGGACCGTCGATGACACCCATTTCCCCTGCCCCCGCCCCCGGGCCGCCCCCGGCCGGCTCCTGACCCTGACCCTGACCCGGCTCCTGACCCTGACCCTGGCCCGACCCTGCCCCGACCCTGCCCGTGGCCCGACCCTGCCCGTGGCCCGACCCTGCCCGGACCCTGGCCTGCCCGACGCCGGTTGCATCGGCGGCCGGCCGGGGTGCCATGATCGGTCGATGCCCGCCAGCCACGCAGAGCTTTCCTCCATCGCCACCGCACTGGACGACCTGTCTCGGAGGGTGACGGCCCACGCCGACGCAGCCGACCTCGCCGAGGACGAAGAGACGGCTCGAGAGCTCTTCGCCATCGAGCGCTCACTCTCGAGCGCCAACCGGCGCCTGACCCGTCTGTCCATGACGCTGAGCCGCCGTTGAGCCGTCCCCGGGGCGGCGGTTCGGGGACGGCGAGGTCGTGGCGGCCGTGGGGCCCGGTGGTTGCCATCCCCGGTGCATTGTGACAACACATGTTGCAGAATGACGAGGTGCCATCGGTCCCCGGACGCGGCGAAGGCACCCCGAAGGGTGCCTTCGCGCGAGCGGGTCGGGCGGCGGATCCCGAACACCGCTCTGCGGAACCGATTGGCGGGAACCGGTTCCGAGGTATCTAGAACACCACGTTTTTGCACCGATTGCCAGTCAGAGGGCACAACTTTCCGAAGATCGAAGCTGCGTTCCGGCAACGAATTGACAAAAGTCCAGGTGAAGTGGGACCACGGCCGATCGCCGGCGTCGAACGCGGTCCGTGACCACTCCGGGCGGTGCGTTTCACCGCACCGAAGGGCAGAAGTCGGCCAGGACACACGAGTGGCACCGCGGAGAACGGGCCACGCAGGTGGCGCGGCCGTGGAGGATCAGCCGGAGGCTGAACGCACCCCGCTGTCCCGCCGGCACCATGGGGTTCAGCGCCATCTCCACCTTCACCGGGTCGACCTCATCGGTGAGCGCCAGACGGTGGGACAGTCGCATGACATGGGTGTCGACGGGGAGCCCGGGAAGGTCGAACGCCACGCTCCGGACCACGTTGGCGGTCTTGCGGCCGACGCCCGGCAACGTCACCAGGTCCTCGATGCGGGTCGGGATCTCACCCCCGAACCGGGTGACGACGGCGTCGGCCATTCCGACCAGGTTCCGGGCCTTCGAACGGAAGAACCCGGTCGACCGGATCAGCTCCTCGACGTCAGAGAGGTCGGCGACCGCCAACCCACCGGCATCGGGATAGCGGGCGAACAGCGCCGGCGTGGTCAGGTTCACTCTGACATCGGTGCATTGCGCCGAGAGGATGGTGGCGACCAGCAGTTGGAACGGACCGGAATGATCGAGCGCGCACAGCGTGCGGGCGGAGCCCGGGAACTGGACCGCCAACCGCTCGTTGGTGGTCCGGGCCCGACCGGACGGCGTGCGGGGTCGGGCCATGGCCGGGAGAATACCGGTACCGTCGTCGGCGTGGACGACGTCTCCGGTGACCTCGCGGTGCAGGTGGTGAGCCGACCGGGCCGTGACCCGGACTCGGTGCGGGAGGTTCTCGACCTCGTGGAGCTGGCCTCGTCCTCGCTCGGCCGCGGCGCCCTCAGTGAGCACAAGCGCATGGAGCTCGGCCACGCGGGGAATGCGCCCGATGATCTCCCGACCGGCCACGCACCCCCGCTGATGGTGCTGGCGCGGGCAGCCACCGGCGGGACGCTCCTCGGGTACGCCCATGTCTCGATCGGGCCCGAGGCCGGCTGGTACGCCGCGGAGCTGGTCATCGATCCCACGGCGGCGTCATCCGCCGGAGACGGAGGCGCGGTCGCCGATGCACTGTTGGACGCCGCCAGTTCGGTGGTGGCCGAGCGAGGTGGCGGGTCGCTCCGCCTCTGGGTCGCCAGTGCCGGAACGACCGATGACGTCCGAGCCGGTCGGCACGGCTTCGAACCCGAGCGCGACCTCATCCAGATGCGGTGCCCGCTTCCGCTGGTCGACCCGCCGGCGGACTCTTCGAAGCGGGTGACCCTGGACACACGGGCGTTCCGCCCCGGCCTCGACGAGCAGGCGTGGCTGGCCACCAACAACCGCGCCTTTGCCGCCCATCCCGAACAGGGGCATTGGTCGCTGGCCACCCTCGAGGAGCGGGAGAGGGAGCCGTGGTTCGATCCGGAGGGGCTGTTGCTCTTCGAGTCCGAGGGACGGTTGGCCGGCTCGTGCTGGACGAAGGTCCACCGCGACGCCGACCCGCCGATGGGAGAGATCTACGTGATCGGGGTGGACCCGGACTTCCACGGGCGAGGTTGGGGTCGGGCGCTCACCCAGGCCGGTCTCGACTGGTTGGCTGCCCAGGGCCTGACGGTCGGCATGCTGTACGTCGACTCGGGGAACCGGAGCGCCCTGTCGATGTACCGGTCGATGGGCTTCCAGACGCATCACATCGACCGGGCGTACCTGAAGCACATCGATCCCGCAGGAGGGGATTAGCGCCCGCTCCGGTCACTTCCCCCGGCCCTGGCGGCTTGCCCTGATCCCGGGCTCGTCCCCGGCCGGTCTCCTCCCCGGTCCCGTTGTTCTGTTCTGCCTGCGGTCGGTTCGGCCGACATCCGCTTCGCCCGTGGCCGGGGTTCCATGTCGCCCCGGCGTGCCGGCATGGCCCACCAGGTGGCACCGCCGTACCCGTCGTACCCGTCGTACCCGTCGGGACCGTCGTACCCGCCGGGTCAGCCGGGTCAGCCCGTCCCGACGAAGTGCCCCACCGAGTAGGTGACGATGGCAGCCACCGCCGAGATGAGCAGTTGGCGATTGGCCGACCACAACCATGACCGTCCGGTGAAGTGAGCCAGGGCCGCCCCGACGCTGAATGCGCTGACGGCGCCGAGGGCCACCGACCACAGGATCGCTGTCGTGCCCGATGCGAACAGCCATGGGATGAGCGGCACGAAAGCGCCCAGGGCGAAGGTGATGAACGACGAGACGGCCGCCTGGATCGGATTTCCCGTCTCCTCAGGATCGATGCCGAGCTCCTCGCGGGCGTGGGTCTCGAGGGCCAGCTCGGGGTCGCGCATCATCTTCGCCGACAGCTCCTTGGCCATGTCCGAATCGATGCCGCGGCTCTCGTAGATGGCGGCGAGCTCCCTCCGCTCGTCCTCGGGATCGTGCCGGATGGCCTGCCGCTCGACGTCGAGCTCGCGGAGCATCAACTCGGACTGGGCCCGCATGGAGATGTACTCACCGGCGGCCATGGAGAACGACCCGGCGATCAAACCCGAGATGCCGGCCAGGCGCACCGCCCCGGCGGAGGCGTGGGCGCCGGCTACGCCCAGGATGAGGGCCACGTTGGAGACCAGGCCGTCACTGACGCCGAACACCGCCGCCCGGGCCCCACCACCCTTCAGGTTCCTGTGGCTGTGGCCCGAGTCCATGCCCGCAGCGTACCGACCCGGACGACGTAGGAGACTCTGATCTTTCGAGCCAGGTGCGCCTAATCCCGTACAGTCTGGCCATGGCAACCACCGTGCACGGCATCGAAACCTTCAAGGACCTGGTCGGGACGCATCTCGGCTATAGCGACTGGCACCGGATCGATCAGGCTCAGATCAACCTGTTCGCCGACGCCACCGGCGACCACCAGTGGATCCACGTGGATCCGGAACGGGCCAAGACGGGACCCTTCGGTACCGCCATCGCCCACGGCTACCTGACGCTGTCCCTCGCCCCGGTCCTCCTCGGCGAGGTCCTGGTGGTCGAGGGCACGTCCATGGGGGTGAACTACGGCTGCAACAAGGTGCGGTTCCCGTCCCCGGTGCCGGTCGGGAGCAACCTCCGGCTGGGCGCCTCGGTGGCGGGGGCCGAGGATGTCGGCGGTGGCGTCCAGGTGGTGATGGACATCACCCTCGAGACCGAGGGCTCCACCAAGCCCAGCTGCGTGGCCCAGGTCGTCTACCGCTACTACGCCTGAGCTCCCGACCACACTACGCCTGAGCTCCCGACCACGGCGCCTGACGGAACGATCTGGGGGCGCGCTCCAACGGTGTGAGTGATTACTCCTAGAGTGGGGGCATGGAGATGAGGGTCGAGCAGCTGTCGGTACGGTCCGGGGTGCCGGTCGACACCGTTCGCTACTACCAGAGCAAAGGACTGCTGGCTCCCCCACGGCGGCAGGGACGGGTGGCGTGGTACGACGACGACCACCTCGAGCGGCTGGCCCGCATCCGAACCCTCCAACAGCGCGGCTTCACCCTGGCCACCATCGTCCGGCTGATCGACGGCGAGCTGGATGCCGCCGACGAGGCGCTCATCGGGGAGCTGACCGGACTGGGCCGTCGGCCGACCAGCGGCGCGCCCGACGACGGCCCACTCGAGGTCCCGGCCGGTGGCCGGTTGCCGTCGGATCCCGGCGACGAGCTCTTCACCATCGCCGAGTTGGCCGTGGAGACCGGAGTGCCGTTGGCCCTCCTGAAGGCGGTCGAAGCCGAAGGTCTGCTCATCCCCCGTCGGTTCGGCGGCGAGGAACGCTATACAGCCGAGGACGTCGAGGCCTCACGGGCCGGGTTGTTGCTCCTGGAGTGGGGCATCCCCCTCTCCGCGCTGCTCGATGTGGCCCGCCGGCACCACGAGGCAACCAAGCAGGTGGCCGGCGAGGCGGTGGCCCTCTTCTCCACGCATGTACGGGGCCGGCTCCCACGATCGTCGCCCGCCGTCGGAGAGGACAACCGGCCCGACGACGGGGCCGACGACGGTGCCGACGAGGGTGCCGGCGGCAGGTCCGACCCGGAGATCGACCAACTGCTCCGGGCCTACGATGAGCTCCTTCCGGCCGTGACGACCCTGGTCGGCCACCACTTCACCCGGGCCCTGGTCCAGGCGGCCCTCGATCACGTGGAACAGGTGGCTTCCGACGAGGAGCGCCGGGCCATCTGGGACCAGATCAGGCCCAACGACGGGGACCCTGCCGCCGATCACGACCACCCCGATCACGACCAACCCGATCACGACCAACCCGATCACCGTCGCCGGTCCGATGGTCGCACCCGGCAGAGCGATGTGTCACGGCTGTGACCGCGGCACCATCGACGAGCGGCCCGAACGCCTCCTTCGACGTCGCCGCCCGGGCCGCCGAGGCCGACCTTCCCACCGGATCGGCGAAGACCGAGCTGGTCCGGTCGATGTTCGATGCCATCGCCCCCCGCTACGACCTCGTCAACCGGTTGATGACCTTCGGCCTCGATATGCGGTGGCGCCGGCAGTCGGTGCGGGCGCTGGGGCTACCCGGTGGCTCCCGAATCCTCGATCTGGCCTGTGGAACCGGTGATTTTCTCTCCATCTTGCGGGCGTCGGGGTTCGAGCCGTTGGGGATGGATCTCTCCTGGGGGATGCTGGTGGCCAACCACACCGGGGCCCCGCTGGCCCAAGCCGACGGGTCTGCGCTTCCGCTGGCCACCGCATCGGTGGACGGGATCACCTGTGGGTACGCGCTGCGCAACTTCACCGATCTGGCCGCGGTGTTCGCCGAGTTCGGGCGGGTCGTGCGGCCCGGGGGCCGAATCAGCCTGCTCGAGGTGGCCGAACCGGAGGGCGGGCTGCTGCTCGTCGGCCACCGCGTCTGGTTCCGGCGGGCCGTCCCACTGATCGGGGGGTTGGTGTCCGACCGGGCCGCCTATCGATACCTGCCCCGCTCCACCGTCTACCTTCCCCCGACCGAAGAGCTTCGGGCCATGCTGGCCGCGGCCGGCTTCTCGACTGTGAACCACCACCTCATCTCGGGAGGGCTCAGTCAGCGGATCACTGCCACCAGGACGGGCGCACCATGATCGAGGCCGTGGAAGGTCTGAAGGCGGTCCGCCTCGAGGTGGACCCGGGACCCCCGGTCGATCCTTTCGCACTGGCCGGAGCCGACGGCATCGTCGTGCGTTCGGGCCACCGGACACGTGTCGGGCTCGGCGTCGCCCTGACCATCGAGCTTCCCCACGGCCTCGACTCGGCCGACGAGGTGCGTGCCGCCGCCGAGGTGCTGGCATCCATTCCGACCGAGGACCATGTCGGAGACGGAGTCGGAGTCGACGGGGGGACCGGGACTGGGCACGACCCCGGGCCCGGCAACGGGATCCTTGCCTTCGGTGCTCTGCCCTTCGACCGCTCGGCTCCCGCCACCCTGACGGTCCCCGAGGTCGTCTACGGGTTCGATGACGGGGAAGAGGGCGGTCCCCCCCGGGAGTGGGTGACCCTGATCGGTACCGACCACCTCGAAGAACTCGCTGGTCCCGGAGCCCGGGGCGTGCGTGCCTGGCTGATCGACCGATCGGGCGGGACCCGGGCGCCCGACCCGGACCCCCCGTTACCGGGTCCGGGGCCGGATCGGGACCCGGTCGTCTCCCCGAGGTCGTCCGACGACTCGTTCCGGGCCATGGTGGCCGAGGCGCTGCACTCCATCGACCAGGGCGACGTGGCCAAGGTGGTGGTGGCCCGCCAGGTCGATGTCACCATGCCCGCCGCCGTCGACGTGCCCGACCTGCTCCGACGATGGAACCGCCTCGAGCCCAACTGCACCGTCTTCTCGATGCCCGGTGACGACGGGCAGTTCGTCGGGGCCAGTCCGGAGCTGCTGATCGAGCGGTCCGGCCGGGAGATTCACAGCCGCCCCCTCGCCGGGACGACCGGCCGATCGCCCACCCGCCCCGGTGGCGGGCGCACCGGTGGGCTCCTGTCGTCCCAAAAGGACGGCAACGAGCACCAGTTGGTGGTCCGGGCCATCGAGAAGGTCCTCCGCCCGCTGTGCGACGAACTCGATGTCCCCGACCGACCGGGACTGGTCCATCTGCACACGATCACGCACCTCGGCACGCCGATCACCGGAACCTTGTCCCGGCGGCGGGACGGCACCACTCCCACGTCCCTGGATCTGGTGGCCGCGCTCCATCCGACGCCGGCAGTGGGCGGGGTCCCCCGCGACCGGGCCCGTGCCCTCATCGGCCACCTCGAGCCCGGGCCGCGGGGCCGCTTCGCCGGTCCCGTCGGCTACCTCGATGCCGCGGGGGACGGGGAGTGGATGCTCGGGATCCGGTCAATGACCGTCGACGGGGCCTCGGCGGCACTGGCCGCCGGCGTGGGGATCGTCGACGGCTCCGATCCCGACAACGAGCTGTACGAGACGAACCTCAAGCTGGCGGCGGTGTTCGACGCCCTTGCCCCCGGGTCGACACTGCCGGTCGAACAGCCCGCCCCGACCCGCCACGAAGCGGTCAGCTGAGCGTCGCCCCGGTCGGCCCGGGGCTTCTCTCACCACGGGGACCCCGGTCACCTGGCGGCGCGCGGCGCCTCGGCCGCCCGGCGGATGACCGCGGCCAGCCCGACCGGGTCGTCCCGGGCGACGAAATGTCCGGCTCCGGGGATCGTCGTCAGCCTGGCCCCGGGCACCGCCGCGGCCAGGGTCGACGCCGCCCGGGGCGAGACCACGAGGTCCCGGTCGCCGGTCACCACCTCCACGGGGAGCTGCAGCGAGCGGAGGGCTTCGGTGACCGCGGGCAGCTCCACCATGAGTGCCCGCTGCTCGGTCATGAAGGTCCTCCGGTGCCGACCGAGGACCCCGTGGTCCCCGCCGGTGACCCCGTCGTCGGGGAGCGCCGTCTCCAACCATGACCTGAGCCGTGGCGGCGTATGGCGCGCCAATGGGCGCACTCGTGGGAACACACCGCCGATTCCCGCCAGGCCGGCCACCGTCAGGGCATCGCCCAGGACCGGAACCGTGAGCCACCGGTCGAGGGCGTTCACCGAGTCCGGGGTGCAGGCCGCTCCCACCAGGACCACACTGGCCACGAGGGTGGGGTGACGCGCCGCCAAGAGGACGGCCACCCCACCGGACCAGCTATGGGCGACCACGGTCGCCGGCGCCGCGTCCCGCTCCCGGATGAAGTCGGCCACCGCGCCGGCATTTTCGGCCACGCCCAGGGCCGGGCCCGGGGTCGACCCGTAGCCGGGGCGGTCGGGAGCCAGTACCCGGTACTCAGAGTCCAGCAGACCGCTGACGGGATCCCAGGACGCGCCCGTGCCGGGCTGGCCGTGGAGGAGCACGAGGGCCGGACCGCGTCCGCGGTCAGTGGAGGCCAGCGTCGCCGTGGTCGGTCCTTCCGCTCGAGCTGCCGTCGGAGCCGGCGCTGCCGTTCGAGACGCCGTTGGCACCGGGGCCCATGCCACCGTTCGGGTTGCCGTTGGAGTGGCCGTTCGGGTTGCCGTTGGATGGCCGTTCGGGTTGCCGTTGGAGTGGCCGTTCGGGTTTCCGTTCGAGTGGCCGTTCGAGTGGCCGTTCGGGTTTCCGTTCGGGCCGTGCGTCAGGGTCGCGCCGTACACCGGCAGCGTCACCTCGAAGGTGGCTCCCCGTCCCACCGCCGTCTTGACGCTGGCCTCCCCTCCGAAGGTTCGGGCCAGGCTGGCCACGATGAAGAGGCCGAGCCCGGATCCGCCGTCGAGCCGGTCGGCGTCACCACGGTAGAAGCGGTCGAATACGTGGCTGGCCTGTTCGTCGGTCATCCCCGGTCCATGGTCCCGCACACGCAGGATCGCCCGGTCGCCCTCGATCGCCACCCCGACCTCGACCGGCGTTCCCTTCGGGGTGTGGGTGACGGCGTTGCCCAACAGGTTGTGGATCAGCTGTCCCAGCCGGGCGTCGTCTCCGGCCACCGGCACCTCACCATCGGCGACGAGTCGGATGGCCCGGGTCGAGTCCAAGGCGCGGGCGTCGGTGACGGCGTCGGCCACCACGGAACGCAGGTCCACCCACTGGCGCGCCGGCTCGGGTCCCTCACCCTCGCGGGCCAGGACAGCCAGGTCCCCGACCAGGGCCCCCATCCGGGCGGCCTCCTTCTCGATCCTCGACAGTGCCCGGGCGCGGGCCTCGCTGTCCTCGAGGGCGCCCTTCTGCAGCAGCTCGGCGTAGCCCCGGATGGACGTGAGCGGGGTGCGCAGCTCGTGGGAGGCGTCGGCGAGGAAGCTGCGGAGCCGCTCCTCGGACCGGGCCCGCTGGGCGAATGCCGTCTCGATCTGTTCCAGCATGCCGTTGAGCGCCCTCCCGAGGCGGGCGATCTCCCCGTCCCCCTCGGTCTCCCCCACCCGGCGGGCCAGATCCCCGGCGGCGATGGCATCGGCGTCCTTGGCCATGCCCTCCAACGGGCGGAGACCCAGCCTGATGAGGAGGGTCATCAGCACCAGGAGCGCGGCCAGCAGCCCCAGCGACACGGCCAGCTCGATATTGCGCAGGGACGCCAGGGTGGCGCTGACCGAGGCCAGGCTGGTGGCCACCACCACCGTGCGGCCCGCTGACGACGAGACCAGTAGTCGGAATTCGGGCCCGTGCCCACCCTGGGCTGTCACGTCGACCGCCGCCGAGCTCGGGTGGTAGGCCCCGAGCCTCGACGTCCGTCCTGCGACGGCCTGCCCGCCGGAGCGGAGCGGTACGGGCAGCTGCGGTAGCGGGCCGAACTGGGAGTCCCCGGCCGACTGGCTCTCCACCGTGTGGCCGTCGGGCCCGATGAGGGCGACGAACATCTCGGGACTGACCCGCTCCTCGATCGCCGCCGAAGTGATGGTGAATCCCTTGGCATCGGCCCGCTTGACGAAGCCGACCATCTGGCTGCTGGTGGCGGACAGCTGATCGTCGACGCGCCCGTAGAGATAGGAGTGCAGCGAGGTCAAGGTGATGATGTCCACGGCAGCGAGGCCCAGCGCCACCAGGACGACGAGGGTGGCCACCAGGCGGCGCCGGAGCCTCATGCCCGGGGCTCGCGGAGCGAGTAGCCCACCCTGCGGATGGTGTGGATCAGCGGTGGCTGGAAGGCGTCCACCTTCTTGCGGAGGTAGGAGATGTAGATCTCCACGATGTTGGAGTCACCGGCGAAGCTGTCCTGCCACACCGCATCGAGGATCTGCGCTTTGGACAGGACCTGGCGGGGGTGGCGCATGAGGTAGAGCAACAGGTTGAACTCGGTGGCGGTGAGGGAGATGGGGTGGTCGCCGTCGCCCCGCCACACCTCATGGGTTCCCCGGTCCATCACCAGGTCGGCGAAGCGCAACCGGGTCGACCCGGCTGCATCGTCGCCCCCGGTCCGTCGCAGGACGGCGCCGATGCGGGCCACCAGCTCGTCGATGCTGAACGGTTTCGTCACGTAGTCGTCGCCCTGGGCCAGCCCTTCCACCTTGTCGGCAGTGGTGTCCCGGGCCGTCAGGAACAGGACGGGCGTGCCGGCGTGCTCGACGTGTAACCGGCGGCAGACCTCGAACCCCTCGATGTCGGGCAGCATGACGTCGAGGACGAACAGATCGAATCCCCCGAGGCGGGCCTTGTCCAAGGCCTCGGTCCCGGTGGTGGCGTGGTCGGTGGTGAATCCCTCGTACCGGAGCGCGGCGGTGACGACATCGATGATGTAGGGCTCGTCGTCGACGATCAGGACCCGATGGGCACCACTCATCGGCGCTGGCTACGCCCCACCGGGCTGACGTGGCGAACGCACCGAGTCCACCAGTCGCTGGGCACCCCACCAGGTGACCAGGGCCAGTGCCTCCACCACGATGAACGTCGACATCTTGGACTCGCCATCCACCCGGTCGACGAACCGGATGGGCACCTCGACGATGCGGGCCCCGGACCGCTTGGCCTGGTAGGTCATCTCGATCTGGAACCCGTAGCCGTCGGCACGGATGGCGTCGAGGTCGATGCGCTCCAGCACGGAGGCGGCGTAGACCCGGAACCCCGACGTCGAGTCGGCCACGCCCAGCCCGAGGAGGGCCGAGGCGTAGAGGTTGCCCCCCGCGGACAGGAGGCGACGATGCCACGCCCAGTTGGGGATGGCCCCACCGGGCACGTACCGGGAGCCGACGACGACCTCGCACCCGTCCGACAGCGAGCCGACCAGGCCGGGCAGCGCCTCGGGCTCGTGGGACAGGTCGGCGTCCATCTCGACGCAGGCGTCGAATCCGTGATCGAGCCCCCAGCGGAACCCCTCGCGGTAGGCGCTCCCGAGCCCCGACTTCTGGTGTCGGCGCAACAGCTCGATGTTGCCGATCTCCTTACCCAGGGTCTCCGCCAACTCGGCGGTGCCGTCGGGACTCCCGTCGTCCACGACCAGCACGGTGGCGGCCGGAAGGGCCTGCCGGACCCGCCGGAGCACCCGGTCGATGTTCTCCGACTCGTTGTAGGTGGGGAGGACCACCAGGACGTTCATGGCGGCAGCTTACGAGACCGGCTCTCCGCCCACCTGGTCAGGCAGGAGGGGACCCGATGGGCTGCCACCGGGATCGGCGGAGTGCGACTCGGTGGCCCGGGTCCGCTGCCAGACCTCGCGGGAGACGACCTGGACCGCTCCGGCCACCGGGATGGCCACCAGGGCGCCGGTCAGCCCACCGAGGGTGGACCCGAACACGCCGCCCAGGTTGGCCCCGATCAGGACGGCCAGGAGCACCCACAACGGATTCATCCGGACGGTGCGGCTCATCACCACCGGGTACAAGAAGTGGTTCTCCACCAACTGGAACCCGACGAACACAATGGCCATCACCACGCCGGCGGTCGGCGAGTGGAGGAAGGCGATGAGGACACTCGGCACCCCGGCGATCAAGCCTCCGACCAGGGGGATCATGGCCACCAGCGCCACCCACAAGCCGATGATGAGTGCGAAGGGCACCCCCAGGATGAGCAGCGTGACCACCACCACCACACCGAACAGCACGGACAGGGCCACCGTGCCGAGGACGTAGGAGGTGACCGAGCGGGCCACCCGGTGGGCGACGTCGATGACGGTCTGGCGCCGGTCGGACCGCATGCTCCCGAGCAGGCCCGCCCGGAGCTTGGGCGCCTCCAGCAGCATGAACAGCGTGAGGAACATGATGGTGGTGACGGCCAGGATGGTGGACGCCACCGCCTTCCCGGCGGTGAGCGCCGGCTTGGCCAGGTTGTTGGCCGCCGTCTTGAGCTTGGGGGCGTTCTTCTGCACCCACGACAGGAGGTGGAGCTTCTGGAGGGTGTGGGCCAGCCACCCGTGCCCCTTCTCGACCTGGTTGACCATGGTGGGCAGACGCTCGGCGACGTGGGTCAAGGAGTTGACGAGCGGGTAGCCGAACAGGCCCAGGAGGCCGACGAAGGCCAGCAGGGCGACCGCCATCACGATCCCTACCGCCGAGCCCCGGCGGAGGTTGCGCCGCTGGAGGAAGTTCACGGCCGGATTGAGCACCAAGGCGATGAACGCGGCGATCAGGATCCACAGGATGACGCCGCGCAGCCGACCCAGCAGACGGTAGGCGACCCAGGTGGCGATGACCACGGCGTCGATGGTCAAGATGGTCCGGAGCGGCACCCCCTTGGCCGAGGCGGCGGCGAACATCCGGTCCCGGCGCGGTGCCTCGGGCCCCACCTCCCGGTCGAGTCGTTCCGAGGGGGTCTCGCTGATCACCGTGGCCGGCTCGGGAGCCGTCACGTGGACCACCGAGCTCGCCGTGGCGCTCCGGCCGTTGCCGGCCGTCACCGGTGTGGCGGGATCGGGATCGGGCACCGAGGGGCCGTCCCCGGCCTCGCTGTCGGCCTCGACTGGGTCTGCCACCCCGCCAGCATGTCAGGTCCAGGGGTGCAGGTCGTGCCAACATGGTGACGATGGCGGCCGAGCAGGAACAGGTGATGTCGCCACCGCACCGGCGCTGGTGGCACCGCGGACCGTTCGCCCGACGCGAGGTCCGCCTGAGCGTGGGGACGGTGCTCGTCTTCTTGTTCTTGTTCTATGTCGCCCTCCCTCTGCTTGCCAGCCACCGCGCCGAGGTCAATTCGCTGGCTCATATCAACCTGGCCTATCTGGCACTCGGGGTGTTGCTCGAGATCGGGGCATTGGCCGCCTATACCCAACTCACCCACGCCGTACTCCCGAGCGGGGGTCCCCACCGCTTCCGGCTCTTCCGCATCAACATGTCGACGCTGGCGCTGTCCCATGTCTCCCCCGGTGGCACCGCCCCGGGGGCGGCGTTGGGCTATCGGCTCCTGACCCAGTCGGGGGTGAGCGGTTCCGACGCCGGATTCGCCCTCGGGACCCAGGGCATCGGCTCGGCGGTGGTCCTCAACGTGATGTTCTGGCTCTCGCTGGTGGCGTTCTTGGTGACGCACGGGTTCCACGTCCCGTCCAGCAACCACGGGGGCCAGTCCCAGTCGGCGTCGATCCTCGTCATCGTGGCGGCTGCGGTGGGCGTCGTCCTCCTCGGCTTCTTCGGAAGCCTGTTCTACCTGCTCACGCGCGGGCAGGAACGGGCCAGCCGGCTCATCCGCAGGATGTCGGGCCGGATCCGATTCCTCGATGCCGACCGGACCACCGCGCTGGTGGAGCACCTGGCCCACCGGTTCGGCGTGCTCATGGAGAACCGCTCGCTGACCAGGCGGGCGATCGGCTGGGCGGCCGCCAACTGGCTGCTCGACGCCGCCTCGCTGTGGGTGTTCGTGGCCGCCTTCAGCCACTTCATCTCGCCGGTCGACCTCCTGATGGCATACGGGCTGGCCAACATCCTGGCTGCCATCCCGATCACTCCGGGGGGCTTGGGCGTCGTGGAGTTCGTCCTCGTCTCCATGATCACGGGGTTCGGCCCCACGGCCGGGCAGGCGCTGTCGGCGGTCCTGGCGTACCGGGCCGTCAACTTCTGGCTGCCCATCCCCTTCGGTGGCCTGGCCTACGGCTCGCTCGAGTTCGAGCGGAGGCCCACCTACCGCAAGTTGCAGGACTCGATCCATCGCCGGCGGGACCGCCGTCGGGCCGACGCCCACGCCGCTGCCACAACCACCGCTGCCACAACCGCCGCCGACGTCGTCGGCGGAGAGGTCACTCCGGACGACGGGGTCGGAGCCGCGGTTTCCACCGCGGGGACCGGGACGGCGCCGAGCGCACTGGCTCGAGGGAGAGGGTCGGGACCGGAAGGGGATCGGGGGCCGGACCGGGATCGGGACCATGGGGGCGTGGCGACGGTTCACGCTGGATCACGTCGCGGCGATGGCGGAGGGATTCGAGGGCCTGTGTTCGGAAGTGATCCTGCACGCTGAAGGCCCGCGGACCGGCTCCCGCGGAGGGGTCGAGCCGCCGCCATCGGCTGTCGGGCTGCAGGGCCCAGGCGTTGGCCTCGTCGAGCAGGGCAGCGTCGAGGATGCCGACCAGCCGCCGTTGGATGTCGGGGTCGTCAACCGGAACGATCACCTCGACCCGTCGGTCGAGGTTGCGCTCCATCAGGTCGGGGGAGCCGATGGCGATGCGCAGCGGACGTCCCCCCACCCCGCCGAACCGGAAGATCCGGGCGTGCTCGAGATAGCGACCAACGATGGACCGAACCGTGATGGTGTCGGAGAGGCCGGGCACGCCGGAGCGCAGCGAGCACCGACCGCGGACGACCAGGTCGATCCGCACTCCGGCCTGCGAGGCCCGGTAGAGGGCCTCGATGATGCCGGGGTCGGTGAGGCCGTTGGTCTTGAGGACGATCCTGCCGTCGGGCCCGGCCCGCTCCTCCGCGGCGATGCTGTCGAGCAGGAAGCCCCGAGTGGATACCGGTGACACCACCAGGCGTCGGAAGGTGGGGGGATCTCCCGACCCGGTGAGCAGGTTGAACAGCTCGCCCACGTCGGCCCCGATGTCGGGCGACGCCGTCAACAGCCCGATGTCCTCGTAGGTGCGGGCGGTGACCGAGTTGTAGTTGCCCGTCCCGATGTGGCAGTACCTGCGGAGTCCGTCGCCCTCGTGGCGGACCACCAGCGAGATCTTCGAGTGGGTCTTGAGGTTCACCAGACCGTAGAGGACCTGGACGCCCGCCTCCTCGAGGGCGCGGGCCCAGGCGATGTTGGCCCGCTCGTCGAACCTCGCCTGCAGCTCCACCACCGCCGTCACCTGCTTGCCGGACTGGGATGCCCGGATGAGGGAGGCCACCATGGGGCTGTCGTCACCGGTCCGGTAGAGGGTCTGCTTGATGGCCAGCACATCGGGATCGTCGGCCGCCTGGGCCACGAAGGCCTCGACCGAAGCGGCGAAGGACTCGTAGGGGTGGTGGACGAGGACGTCGCTCGCTCGCAGGAGCGAGAAGAAGTCGGCGGTCCCGGCGAGCGCCACCGGGGTCACGGGGGTCCACGGAGGGGCGGCCAGATCGGGACGCGGCAGTTCGGTCAGGGGTCGGAGCCCGGCCATGTCGATGGGGACGTCGAAGAGGAACACGCTCCCCTCGGGCACGTCGACCTCGGCCACCAGCTTGTCGAGCAGTTCGGTGGAGATGCCGGCCGAGACCTCGAGCCGGACCGCCTGTCCGAACCGGCGCCGGTGGAGCTCGAGCTCCACCGCGGCCAGGAGGTCGCCCGCATCGTCCTCCTCGACCGACAGGTCGGCGTTGCGTGTCACCCGGAAGACGTGGTGCTCATTGATGGCCATTCCGGGGAACAGGGTCCCGAGGTGGGCGGCGATGACCTGTTCCAGCGGGACGAACCGCCGGCCGTCGGGCAGCCCCACCAGGCGGGGAAGCACGGGGGGGACCTTCACCCGGGCGAGCCGCTCCTCGCGGTTCTTCGGGTCCTCCACCCGGACCACCAGGTTCAAGGACAGGTTCGAGATGTACGGGAACGGATGGCCCTGGTCGACGGCGAGCGGGGTGAGGATGGGGAAGATGCGTCGGTTGAACTGGTCGAGGAGGTGGGCCCGGTCACCGTCGCCGAGGGTGTGCCAGTCGGCGATCACCACTCCGGCCCCGGCCATGGCCGGTCCCACCCCCTCGTGGAAGATGCGGCTCTGCCACTCGACCAGGCTGGTGGCACGGGCGGTGATGGCTTCGAGCTGCTCGGCGGGGCTCATGCCGTCCGGAGAGCGGGTGTGGAGGCCGGCCGCCACCTGGTCCTCGAGTCCGGCCACCCTGACCTGGAAGAACTCGTCCAGACCTTCCGAGAAGATGGCCAGGAACTTCATACGTTCGAAGAGGGCCAGACGCCCGTCGGCGGCCAGGGTGAGAAGGCGGGCCGCGAACTCGAGCCAGGACAGCTCGCGGTTGATGAACCGCTCCTCCCGCCGGATCGGTGCTCCTGGGATCGGTCGGCCGCCAGCCGGGGTCACGTCCCCGGGGGTGGGCGGAACCGCTCCGGTCCTGGTCGGGACCTCAGTCGCCAGCCCCGTGGCCGCCGGTCGGAGCGGCGCCGCCATCGACCGGTCGGTCATGGCCGGTCCGTCATCCGCGCGCTCCCATGCGTCGTCATCGTAACCCCCGCCCCGGTCCCGCGGCTCCACCGCCCCGACCCCGTGCGCCGGTAGGCTCGCCCCGTGCCGGCCACCACCGTGGAGGAATCCGAGTCCAAGGCCCTCCGGCGGACCTTCAAGGCGCGGCGCCGCACCGAGCTCGGCCTCCTGGTGCTGGCGGCTGTGATCATCGTCGCCGCCTACACCCTGATGATCCTGGGCAACACGTCGAAGATCCCGAGTGACGTGGGGCCGCTGCTGGCCGCCATGCTGGTGCTCGGGGGGGTGGCCCACATCGCCAACCGCATCTGGGCCCCCGAGCGCGGTACCGGTCCTCCTCCCCATCGCGTTCCTTCTCAACGGGATCGGCTACGTGATGATCACACGGATCGACCTCGGGACGCTCAAGCCCTTCCAACGCCACTACGCGCCCCAACAGGCAGCGTGGACCGCGGTCGGGGTGGGCGCCTACGTACTGACGCTGATCGTCGTCCGACGGTCGCGTGACCTCGACCGGTACCGGTACCTCCTCCTGGCCGGTGGGATCATCCTGTTGCTCCTTCCCCTGGTCCCCCACTTCGGGCTCAACATCTACGGGGCGCGGCTGTGGGTGCACATCGGATCCATCCGGTTCCAGCCCATCGAGGTGGCCAAGCTCCTCTTGTGCATCTTCTTCGCCTCCTACTTCGCGGAGAAGCGGGAGCTCCTCAGCATCCCGACGGCCCGGCTGGGCAACCGCCTGGTCCTCGATCCGCGTCCACTGGTGCCGATCGCCCTGGCCTGGATCTTCGCCATCGGGGTCATGAGCCTCGAGCACGACATCGGGTTCTCGGCCCTGTTGTTCACCCTGTTCATCGGGATGCTGTGGGTCACGACCGGGCGCACCGGGTACCTGGTGCTCGGGGTGGTGTTGTTCGCCGGTGGCGCCTACTTCGCCGGCAAGTACCTCAGCCAGACCCACATACGCGTCGAGGACTGGATCAATCCGTGGCGGCTGGCCAACGGGTCCGGCGCCCAGCTGGTCCAGTCGTGGTACTCACTGGGTACCGGTGGCATCGGCGGCACGGGGCTCGGACTGGGCGCAGGGGCGTACCTGATCACGTTCGCCAACTCGGACTTCATCTTCGCCGTCATCGGGGAGGAGATGGGGCTTCTCGGGTCGACGATGGTGGTGGTGGCGTTCTTGTTGATGGTCGGTGCCGGGCTCCGCATCGCCCAGGCGGCCCGATCGGAGTTCGCCAAGCTGACGGCGGTGGGGCTGACCATGATCGTCGGCTTCCAGGCGTTCTTCATCATCGGAGGGGTGGTCCGCATCCTCCCCCTGACCGGGATCACCCTCCCGTTCGTCTCCTACGGGGGGTCGGCGCTCATCGCCAACTACGTGCTCATCGCCCTGTTGATGCGGATCTCCGACGAGGGAGGTGCCGCCACCGACGCCGCTGACCAGTCCCAGTACGAGCAGTACCGCGAGCGGAAGCGGCGCCTGCTGAGCGGCAGCTGAGCGACGGGCCGGTCAGACCGGAGGGGTGGGGTTGCCGGCCGGTGCGACGTCGCCCCGCTCCTCGAACAGACGGCGGTCGACGAGGATGGGCACCGGCACCGGTTGGAGGAGGGCGACGGTGAGGCCGTCCGAGGGCCGGCACGCGTGGACGGAGCGTCCGGTGCGGCCCCGGAGGTCGAGCTCGGCGAAGTAGACGGCACCTTGGCGACCCACCATGCGGACGGCCACCAGGTCGATGTCGAAGCCTTGGAGGATGCCCGACATCAGCTCGTGGGTGAGGGGGCGTGGGGTGGGTATCCGGCGCAGGGCGTGCGACAGGGCCACGCCGTCCTGCAGCCCCACCGAGAACGACAGCTGACGGCGTGGCGACTCGATCTCTCGGAGGATCACCGTGGGGTGCTGGGTGGGGAGGTCGACGTTGACGGCCGACACCACCGCCATGGAGAACTCGGGCGCCGGCGGATCGGAGGGGGCCTCCGTGTGGCCCGAGGCGGTGTCGCTCACCGGACACTCCGGCTGTGGACGCTGATGGTGATGCCGATGGCGGCGAAGAACCCGATCATGGCCGATCCACCGTAGGACAGGAACGGCAGCGGGATACCGGTCACCGGCATGATCCCCATGTTCATGCCCACGTTCTCGAACACCGAGAACACCAGCAGGGCGAACACGCCCGAGCACAGGAGCCGGCCGTAGCTGTCCCGGGCCAACTGGGCCGTCCGCAGGACCCGCCACGCCACGAAGCCGTAGATGGACAGGAGGATGCCGGCGCCCACCAGACCGACCTGCTCCCCCACCGCCGAGAAGATGAAGTCGGTCTGCTGCTCGGGGACATAGGCCAGGTTGGTGAGGGCGCCGTGGAACAGGCCCCGGCCGAACACCCCGCCGTGGGCGATGGCGTCCTTGGCCTCGTTCACGTTGTAGGTGGCGGTCTTGCTGGCGCCATTGGGCGAGATGAAGCTGGTGAGCCGCTCGATCTGGTAGTGCTGGAGCAGGCCCACCTTGATGGCGAAGAACACCAGCAGGGCGGCCCCCACGATCAGCAACAGGAGATAGCGACCGGGGATGCCGGCCACCGCCAGCATCACCATCAGGATCACCACCATCACGATTGCGGTCCCGAGGTCCGGCTGTTTGATGACCAACAGGATGGGCAGCGCCGACATCAGCAGGAGGCGCACGAGGTCACGGAAGTCGAGCCCGTCCGGCCTCCGGAAGCAGTAGGTGGAGATGGCGATGATGAGGACGAGCGTGGCGAACTCCGAGGGCTGGAGCTGGAAGGGTCCGATCGGGAACCACCGCTGGGACCCCTGGCTCGACGGGGTGGCGAGCACGGCCACCAGGGCCACCACGATGCCGATGTAGAGCACGGTGCTGATCTGCTCGAGCCGGCGGTAGTCGAACAGGGCGAAGCCGACCATGACCCCGATCCCGATCAACATGAACACGCCCTGGCGCTTCAAGAAGTAGCGGGGGTCGCCGCCCGCCAGCGACAGCCAGCCCCTGGTGGCCGAGTAGATCATCACCACGCCGATCAGGGCCAGGAGGATGGCGCCACCCATGAGGACGGGGTCGAATCGGGTCGCCAGATGGCGCGGCCGGGTCGCGGTGGTGGTTGGGGCGTAGTTGACCATGGGATCCGGGCCCCACAGTAACCGGCCGCCCCGCGACGGCCCCCTCGCCCCCCGGCGGGATCCCTGGCCCTAGGCCAGGGATCCGGTGGGGTCGGGCCCGGTGACCGCCTCCCACATGGCCCCCACCGGCGCCTCCATGCCCGTCCAGGCGGTCAACTGGAGGGCGGCCTGGTGGACGAGCATGCCGACGCCGTTGGCCACCGTGGCCCCACGGGAAGCGGCTGCCGCCATCCACGGGGTCGTCCTGGGGTGGTACACGAGGTCCACCACCATCTGGCCGGGCCCCAGCAGGGACGGGTCGACCGGCCAGGCCGTAGCTCCGCCGGCGGCGGAAGCGGCGGGTACCGACCCCGTTCCCATCCCGAGGGGTGTGGCATTGACCACCAGGCCGCAAGCGGTTGCGTCGGTGGCGGCTCCCACCCGTCCCGCCCGACCGGCCAGGGCGGCGGCCGACGCCGCCCGGTCCTGGGTGCGGTTGACCACGACCACCTCGGCGGCCCCGGCGTCGGCCAGGGCGGCGGTCACGGCCCGTGCCGCCCCTCCTGCCCCCACCACCAGGCAACGGGCCCCGTCCGGCTCGAACCGGCCGCCATGACGCACCGATGCCACGAACCCCGGTCCGTCGGTGTTCTCACCGAACCACCGCTGCCCCTTCATCACCAGGCAGTTGACGGCGCCGAGACGGTCGGCCAGTGGTGAGCGTTGCCCGACCAGGCGGGCAACGGCGTCCTTGTGGGGCATGGTCACCGACAGGCCGCGCACCCCGAGGGCGGCCGCGCCCTCGAGGGCGGCGCCGGCGTGACCGGCCTCGACCGGGAAGCCGACCGACACCCAGTCCACTCCCATGACCTCGAAGGCGGTGTTGTGGAGGAGGGGTGACAGCGAGTGGGCGACGGGATCGCCGATCACCCCCACCACGGCCGTGGCCGCCGACAGCCGGGGGCTCACCGCCACGGCCAGCCCGCCCGCCCGCAGGCCACCGTCAGATCCATGACCACAGTCTGGCCGAGTGGGACGGGCTCAGGGCAGGCCCCGTTGCTGGGCCAGTGCCTCGTTGGCCTGCTGCTGGGCGAACGTGTCGGCGAAGGCCTCCGTCCCGTCGGACTGGACCACCACGAAATACAGCCAGCTCCCGGCCGGGGGGTTCGAGCGCGGCCTGCAGGGCGGCCGGGGAAGGGAAGCAGATGGGGGTCGGGGTCAGCCCCTTGTTCAGGTACGTGTTGTACGGCGTATGGAGGGCCAGGTCCTTGGACGTCACCGTGCCGCCGTCCCGTCCCTCGGCGTAGAGCACGGTCGAGTCCATCTGGAGCGGCATGTCGTTGTGCAGCCGGTTGAGGACCACCCGCGCCACCGGCCCCATGTTCTTGACCAGCACGCCCTCCTTCTCGACGATGGAGGCCACGGTGACCACCTGGTACGGCGTGAGCCCCAACGCCGCCGCTCCCGCGGTGAGGTGCAGCTGGTCGGCCAGGGTGTCGAACCGGTCGATCATCGCCGTCAACAGGTGCTGGTCGGTCTCGCCGGGCACCACGGTGTACCGGCCCGTCCCGAGCAGCCCCTCGAGGCTGTTGGATCCGGCCGGCTCCCAGGGCGACCGCACCGTGCCACCGGTGGCCAGGCCGTCGAAGGCGGTGGCGTCGTGCCCGGGGAGCTGGCCGACCCGCTGGGCGACCTCCCCGACGGTGAACCCGGGTGGGATGACCAGGGGGAACACGTTGGGCCCGGCGGAGATGACGGTGTCCACGGCGGCGAAGCTGCTGTTCTTGTCGAATGCGTACGAACCGGTCTGCACCCCGGGGACGCTGTGGAACTGGCCCCAGATCCGATACGCCAGGGAACTGCCGATCACGCCTTTGGCCTCCAGGGTGGATGCCAGTTGATTGGCACCGGTACCGGGGCGGACCGCCACGATGACCTGGGCCCCGGGACCTCCCGAGGGACTGGCCTCGGTGCGCACCCACAGCACGGCGGCGATCACGAGTGCGACCACCAGGAGGACGGCGACCAGGACGGCCATCCGCCAGGGGCGCCGGGGTGGTCCGTGGGAGCCGCGCCGATGGGTCGGGGGCCGACCGGCCGGGGGCCCGCCGGACGCGGGCGGGTTGGTGGGCGCCGTCGACCCGTAGATGTGGGGGGCGCCGGCAGCCACCCCGTCGTCTGCGGGCACTGGCGAGTCCCGACCGGGCTCGACGCCGGTCATGGACGCGGGGCGGTGGCCTCGAGCCAGGCCCCCAGCATCACGGCGGCGGCGGCCTGGTCGACCACCTTGCGCCGGGCCCGCTCCCGCGCCCCGGTGGCGGACAGCGCCTGATGGGCGCTGACGGTGGTCAGGCGCTCGTCGAAGAGCTCCACCTCGATGGCGTGGGGGCCGAGCAGCCGGCCGATGGCGGCGGCCTCGTCGGCGGCCTCGTCGGCGGCCCGGCCGCGGGTGCCGTCGAGCGACAGCGGGAGGCCCACCACCACGACGGTGGCCTCTTCGTCGAGGATCAGTTGGATCAGCTTCCTCCGGTCGGCGTCGGTATCCCCCGAACGCATCACCGTGGTCCGGGGGAGGGCCATGGTCCGGGCCGAGTCTGACACGGCAACGCCGATCCGGCGCGAACCCAGATCGATCCCGACCGCGCGGCCGCGGCGCGTCGGCGGTACCCCGGTCACGGGTGCTCAGCCCACGCCAAGGAGCCGCCGGGCCTCGTCGAGGGCACCGTCGATGCCGGCGGGGTCGCGGCCGCCGGCCACGGCCACCTCGGGCGATCCGCCGCCACCGCCTCCCAGGAGGGGGGCGATCTGCTTGACCAGGTCGCCGGCGTGGACCGGGCCGGCCGCCGAGCGGTCGGCGGCCGCGGCCACCGAGGCCTTGACCCCGTCCGGGCTTCCACCCAGGACGACGGCACGGAGGCCGCCCTCGGACCGCACGGCCTGGGCCAGATCGCGGAGCCGGTCCGGCTCGGTCCCGTCCCGGCGGGCCACCACCACGCCGTCGACCGCTCCGGCCACCAGGGACTGGGCCTCGGCATGGAGTTCGCGTCCGCGGGCCTGCTCGAGCGACTTCTCCGCCGCCCGCTGGCGCTCGAGCAACCGGTCGATGGCCTCGGGCACGTGTTCCGGCTCCGTGCGCAGGAGGGCGGCCGCCTCGGACAAGAGGCCCTCGCGGGAGACGATCCGGTCGAAGGCACTGGTGCCGGTGACGGCTTCGATCCGCCGCGTGTTCGAGCCGATGGACGACTCGGACACCACGGTGATCGGTCCGATCATGCCGAGTGCCCCGACGTGGGTGCCGCCGCACAGCTCGATGGAGTGGGGGCCGGCCCGGACCACCCGGACCCGCTCGCCGTACTTGTCCCCGAAGAAGGCCAGGGCACCCATGGCGTCGGCCTGGGCCTTGGTGGTCTCCTCGACGATCACGTCGGCGTCGGTCAACACGTCGGCGTTGGCCATCGCCGCCACCTCGCTGAGCTCGGCGGCCGCCACCCCACCGTGGTGGCTGAAGTCGAACCGCAGCCGGTCGGGAGCCACCAACGATCCCTGCTGGCGGACATGGTCGCCCAGCACCGTCCGGAGGGCGGCATGGAGGAGGTGGGTCCCGGTGTGGTTGCGGCGCACCGCATCGCGGCGCACGCCGTCGATGGTGGCCAGGGCGTCCTGGCCGGCGAACAGCTCGCCACTCACACGGGCCCGGTGTGACGTCAGCCCCGGTAGGGCGGCCACGGTGTCGTAGACCAGTGCCGTCCCCGTCTCGGTGACGATGGTGCCGGTATCGCCCACCTGGCCGCCCCCCTCGGCATAGAACGGGGTGCGGTCGAGAAAGATCTCCGCCTGGCCGGCGTGGTCGGGATCGAGGTCGGCCAGCACCGCCACCACGCGGGCCGGTGCCGAATAGCCGTCGGGTCGCTGGCCCACGAACACGGTCTGGCCCTCGGTGTCGAGCACCGAGCGGTAGGCCTGCTCGCCGGCGACGGTCCGGCCCGACCGTGCCGCCGCCCTGGCCTGGGCCCGTTGCTGGTCCATGGCCGCCTCGAAGCCGGCCAGGTCGACGGCCACCCCGGCCTCCTCGGCGATCTCAACGGTGAGCTCGACGGGGAACCCGTAGGTGTCGTGCAGGCGGAACGCCACCTCGCCGGAGACGGAGTCGACCCCCGAGGCCAGCTGCTCCTCCAGGATGGTGGTGCCGGTGGCCAGCGTGCGCAGGAACCCCTCCTCCTCGCGTGCCACCACGTCGGTGATCAGTCGGTGCTGTTCGGCCATGCCGGGATAGGCCGAGCCGAGGACGCCCACCGCCGCGTCCACCAGCCGCGGGGTGAAGGGACGGTCGACGCCGAGCTGACGGGCCCGCCGCACCGCCCGTCGGATGATGCGTCGGAGCACGTACCCGCGGCCCTCGTTGGCGGGCAGCACACCATCGGCCACCAACATGGACATGGCCCGGCCGTGATCGGCCAGGATCCGCAGCCCGGTGTCGACCGGGCCGTCCTCGCCGTAGGTGTGGCCGGTGATGGACTGGGCCGTCTCGATCATGGGAACGAACAGGTCGGTGGCGAAGATGGAGTCGACGCCCTGGAGGACGGGCAGGATCCGCTCCAGTCCGGCCCCGGTGTCGATGCTGGGCCGCGGGAGTGGTTCGGTGGTGCCGTCCGCCGTGCGGTTGAGCTCCATGAACACCAGGTTCCAGATCTCCACGAACCGCTCGGAGCCACCGAAGGCCGGTCCCCCGTCGTCACCGTAGGTGGGGCCCTTGTCGTAGAAGATCTCCGAGGACGGGCCGCACGGCCCGGTGTCGCCCATCTTCCAGAAGTTGTCCTCCCCCAGCCGCTGGATCCGGCCGATCGGGACCCCCACGACGTCGGTCCAGATCTGCTCGGCGTCGTCGTCACCCTCGTGGACGGTGATCCACAGGCGGTCACCGTCGATGCCGAGGACCTCGGTCACCAGCTCCCAGGCATACGGGATGGCCTCGGCCTTGAAGTAGTCGCCGAAGCTGAAGTTGCCCAGCATCTCGAAGAAGGTGCAGTGCCGTTGGGTGGTTCCCACCACATCGATGTCGACGGTCCGGAAGCACTTCTGGACCGACGTGGCCCGGGCCCACGGAGCCACCTCGTCGCCCAGGAAGAACGGCTTGAACGGCACCATGCCGGCGATGGTGAAGAGCACCGAGGGGTCATGGGGGATCAGGCTGGCCGACGGCACGGCCCGGTGGTCCCGCTCGACGAAGAACCGGGTGAAGGCGTGCCGCAACTGATCGGCGTCGTACGCCGTGCCGGAGGTCACGACCCCGGATACTACTTGTCCAGGTGAGAAGGCGATTTCACCCGGGTGCGCCGCGCCCGGCGTCGGGCACCCCGCTCCTCGTGTGGCGTCAGGGCCACCGGCGCAGACGTTCCTGCCGGCTTCGGTGGGGCCGGTGGGGTCGGTGGAGTGGGCGGTGTCGCCTGGATCGGAGGGCCGAGGGCCGCCGGGACGTACTCCACGCCGTGGGTCACGGCGTGGGTCACGGCGTGGGAGGCCAGGTCGGCCCAGAGCTCCTCCTCGCGCCGCTGCATCTCGTCGCGGCCGCTGGTGACGGCATCGCGGACCCGGCCGCCGGCGGTTCCTGCCACGTGCCGGGCCGAGCGTCCCACCTCGACCACGATGGCATCGGGCTGGAGCCTGGCGGTCGCTTGTTGCACCGAGCGTCGTACCTTGCGCTCCGCCCACAGGGAGGACCCGGCACCGATGACCACGCCGGTGGCCAGCCAGAAGGTTCGCTTGGGCACCTAGTGCCGGCCCTTCCCGTTGGTCGGCGCTCCGTCGTCGGTGCTGCCGGCGGCGCCCCCCGGGCCCGACGCCAGCCGACGGATGCCGGTGGCGGCACCGGCCCGCACCGCCATCACCTTGACCACCGGATTGGCGAAGGCCCGATAGGCGAGCCGGGACGCCGAGTCCACCGTGGCATGCACCGACTCGGTGGAGTCGAGGACGGCCCCCACCCGCTCCATCTCGGTGGCGGCCTGGTCGACTACGCGGTGGGCGTCCGCCACCAGCGGGACCGTCTGGTGGCGCAGCTCTTCGGCCACCACTCGCAGCCGCTCCACCTGCCGGCGGAGGGAGCGGATGGCGACCAGCACTCCGGCCACGGCGACGGCGCTGGCCAGCGAGGCCACGAGCACTGCGATCTGACCGGCGGACATGATCCGACGAGTGTAGATCGTGGAAGTCCGTCGGGACCCCGGGCGTCGGGACCCGATCGTCAGGAGTCGGATGTCGGCGCCCTCCGGTTCCACCCCGATCCGGCCCCTCCACGGCTCCGCCTGCCCTGCTCTGCTTCCCCTGCCTGCCTGCCTCCCCTCCCCTGCCTGCCCTGTCAGTCAGGTCGGGCAGGTCAGTCGCCCCGGCGCCTCGGACCGGTCACGCCGAGGCCATGCCCACGATCGGCTTGTTCAGGGCCAGCGCCCCGGTCGATCCGTAGAAGCGGGCATCGCCGAACGAGAAGATCCCGCCGTCGGCCGCCACCAGCCAGTAGCCACGGCCGTCCGGGGTGGCCGCCATGCCCACGATGGGTCTGTTGAGGTGGAGCGCCCCGGTCGATCCGGAGAAGCGGGCGTCGCCGAAGGCGAAGATGCCGCCGTCCGAGGCCACCAGCCAGTAGCCGCGGTCCGTCGAGGGTGGCGGCCATGCCCACGATGGGCTGTTGAGGTGGAGCGCCCCGGTCGATCCGTAGAAGCGGGCATCGCCGAAGGAGAAGATCCCGCCGTCGGCCGCCACCAGCCAGTAGCCACGGCCGTCCGGGCGTGGCCGCCATGCCCACGATGGGCTTGTTCAGGTGCAGGCCGCCGGTCGAGCCGTAGAAGGCGGCGTCGCCGAAGGCGAAGATCCCGCCGTCCGAGGCCACCAGCCAGTAGCCGCGGCCGTCGGTGGTGGCGGCCATGCCCACGACCGGCCGGTTCAGGTGCTGGCCACCGGTCGACCCCGCGAAGCGGGCGTCACCGAAGGCGAAGATGCCGCCGTCCGAGGCCACCAGCCAGTAGCCGCGGTCGTCGGCCGACGGCGCCATGGCGACCACCGGCTGGTCGAGGCGGATGCCGCCGGTCGAGCCCAGGAAGATGGTGTGCCCGAACGTGAAGATGCCGCCGTCCGAGGCCACCAGCCAGTAGCCGGGCGACGAATAGGTGTACTGGTCGACCGGCACGTCCCGGCTGGTGCCCCCTGGGACCGACGACGGTGATGTTGACCGTCGACCCGCTCGGCCCCGGGCGGTGCGACGGCACTGATCGAGGTCGACGAGCGCACGGCGAAGACCGCCGGCGTGCCCCCGAACAGGACCGAGGTGGCATTGGCGAAGCCGGTCCCGGTGATGCGTCACCGTGTCCCCACCGGCAGCGGCTCCCCGGGCCGGGTTGACGCTGGTCACCACCGGGACAGATCGGCGGCGAGGCCAGGGCCGCCGACAGCCGCGCGGCGTCGCCCGATCCCCATCCGCTGGCCACGTCGTAGTTGGCCGTCGACGGGTAGCGGCCCTGGCTGGCGGCGATCCAGGCGTTGCTCCCGACGTCCGACGTCGTTGAACGGCGAATCGGCGCACGACCCGGCGGCGTAGAGCACCGGGTTGATCAGGCCGGAGGACGTCGGCCAGCGCCTGGTCGATCACCGCCGTCATGGCCGCCCAGACCGGGGAGGCGGCACTGGTACCCCCGTAGACGCCCCAGTGCCCGCCGTAGTAGATGGCGTACCCGTGGGCGGGGTCGGCCGACGCCGCCACGTCGGGCACCTCACGGCAGCTGGACCGGCCGAGGGCGGCGCACTGGGCCAGGGCGATCGGTGCCCCCACGCCGGGACCGGACTGCCATGGCGGTTCGGCGAAGTCGGACGAGACCCCGCCGCCCCCGAGCCGTAGCCGTCGTTCCACACCGTCTCGGTGGGGTTCGGTGGCCAGCAGGGAGGTCCCGCCCACGCCGGTCACGTCGGGCTGGTCGGCCGGATCGTCCACCGTGACCGCGGTGTCGGTGTCCGGCGTGGTGATGAACGGGTCGTAGCAGTCGGTCGACCCGGCGTCGCCCGCCGCCGCCACCATGGTCTGCCCCTGGGCCGCCGCCTCGGCGAAGATCGTCGACTCGGCGGCCTGCTGGCCGAAACTGGCGGCGATCTCGGGTTCACAGATGCCCCAACTGGTGGTCAGCACCTTGGCCGAGTCGTCGGTCGACCATCTGGTCGTAGGTGGCGATCGGGCCGCTCCCCGACTCCGGGCCTTCGTACACCTAGATGGCGGCGCCCGGCGCCAGTCCGGCGACGTCCTCGATGTCGAGGGCGGCCTCGCCGGACTGCCCCGCGGGAGGTCCCCCATCGACCTTCACCGTGGTGACGGGATTGGTCAGCGGCGGCGTGAAGCAGCTCTTGTAGGCGTTGATGTCGCTGACCGTGAACTGCTCGAGCTCGTAGATGCCCACCGTCAGGCCGACCCCGGTCTGGCCCCGGTCGTACAGGGTGTTCAGGCCGTAGGCGCCGGCAATCTGGTCGGCGGTGTAGCCCCCGCTGTCGAGGGCGCCGGGCACAAGATGCCACCGGACTGGCGTGGGGGGTGGGGGCCACCGCCCGCGGACGCCCGGCACCGGCACCGGCACCGGCACCGGCGGTACCCGAGCCCGCTCCGTTGCCGACCGCCGGACGGGTGGTCGGCACGATCTGGGGCTGGGGCTGTGCCACCGTGCTGAGGCCGACGACCCCGGCCACGGACGGGGCCAGTGCCGTCGGCACGGCTGGCGGCGCTGGTGGCGAACCGGGACGCCCGGCCGCTCGCCAGCCTGGCGTCCACCACCGACACGTCGAACGCCCGCTCGAGGGTGGACACGGTGGCCGTCACCGGGATGAGGAGTCCGTCCGGCGAGGTGGCCCCGGGGCGGAGCCCGCTGGAGGCGAGCCAGGCCCGGGTCGAGGCGATGGTGGCGGTGGTGGGCCCGAACTCGGGGCCGAACTGGCCCGGCCCCAGGTAGTGGTGGTACTCGGGGGATCCGGGGGTGGACACCGCAGCCGTGAACGCCGCCAACGCGGCGCCGTCACGGGGTTTGAGGGCGACGTCGGCGGTGACGGTCGACCCGGCGTCGGTGGGACCGGTCACCACGGCCCCGGAGGGCAGCACCGGTGCCGTCCCCGCCAGCCGAACATCGGGTCCGGGGGGACTCGCCCCCGCCGCGGCGGCTCGGCCGGCACCCACCGCACCGATGCCGATCACCATGACCGCCGCCACCACGGCAGCCACGGCGACCACGACCACCGCAGCCGGCCTGGGGGCCATGAACGCCGATGCCTGGACGGCAGGGGTCGGCTGGCCCCTCCGATGCCGCATCATCGGGACAGTCTGGCCCAATCCCCCGGGTCGCGGACTTCACTCCCCGGACGCATCGCCGCCCTCCCTCCACCGTCGGAGCCGCTCGGCGACCACGACCTCATGACCCTGGTCACCGGGCTCGTAGTACCGGTTGCCGGCCACCCCCTCGGGTCGGTACTCCTGGTCTACCCAGGCCTCGGGCCGGTCGTGGGGGTAGAGGTACCCGTCCCCGTGGCCGATGGTGGCCGCGCTCCGGTAGTGGGCATCGCGGAGGTGGGTGGGGACGTCACCCCGGGGGCCTTCCCGGACGTCGCGTTGGGCGAGCCCGAGCGCCACGGTCACCCGGTTGGACTTGGGGGCACAGGCCAGATGGACGACGGCCTGGGCCAGGTTGAGCTGGGCCTCCGGCAGGCCGACGAACTCGACGGCCCTGGCCGCCGCGTCGGCCACCACCAGGGCCAGCGGATCGGCCTCCCCGATGTCCTCGCTGGCCAGGATGACCAGCCGTCGGGCGATGAACCGGGCGTCCTCGCCCGACTCCAACATCCGGGCCAGCCAGTACAGGCCGGCGTCGGGGTCCGATCCCCGCACGGACTTGATGAAGGCGCTCACCTGGTCGTAGTGGTCGTCCTCCCCGTAGTGCTGGAGGCGCGAGTGCCGGGCCCGCTCGACATCGTCGAGGGTCACCGGTGCCTCCCCGGCCAGGGCCATGGCCACCTCCAAGGTGGTGAGCACGGCCCGGGCGTCGCCGTCGGCCAGGCCCACCAGGGCGGCCACCGCGTCCGGCTCGGCGGCGGCTCCCTCGGCGGCCAGGCCCCGGGCCACCACCGCCCCGAGCTCGTCCACCGAGAGCGGTTCGAGCCGCCACAGCGTCGACCGGGACAGCAACGGGGCGTTGACCTGGAAGAACGGGTTCTCAGTGGTGGCACCGATGAGCACCAGCAGCCCCTCTTCCACCGAGGGGAGCAGAGCGTCCTGTTGGGACCGATTGAACCGGTGGACCTCGTCGAGGAAGAGGATGGTCCCCCTCCCCTGCTCCCCCAGGAGCCGACGGGCCGCTTCGACCACCTCCCGCACGTCCTTGACGCCCGCGGTGACCGCCGACAGGGGCACGAAGTGTTTGGCGGTGGCGGTGGCCACCACCGACGCCAGGGTGGTCTTGCCCGTCCCCGGTGGCCCCCACAGGATGGCCGAGGTGAGCCGGTCGGATTCGATCAGCGCACGGAGCGGCGCTCCCGGCCCGATCAGGTGCTGTTGCCCGATGATCTCGTCCAGGGTGCGCGGCCGGAGGCGGGCCGCCAGCGGCGCCCGGGCGGCCAGGCGCTCCGCGGCGGCACCGGAGAACAGGTCAGGGGACACGGATACCGATCATTCCTTCGGCGGGATGAGCCGCAGGCCCAGGTCGGCCAGCACCCCGGGCGCCAGGGGCTTGGGGGCCCCGGTCATGGGGTCGGATCCCGACTGGGTCTTCGGGAAGGCGATCACCTCGCGGATGCTGTCCTCGCCGGCGAAGATGGCCACCAGGCGGTCGATGCCCACCGCGAACCCGGCGTGCGGCGGCGCACCGTAGCGGAACGCCCCGAGGAGGAACCCGAACCGTGATGCTGCCTCCTCCTCTCCGATGCCCATGGCGGCGAACACCCGGCTCTGGATGTCGCCCCGGTGGATCCTCACGCTGCCCGACCCGAGCTCCCATCCGTTGAGTACCAGGTCGTAGGCTTGTGACCGTACCGAGGCGGGGTCGGACTCGAGACGGTCCAGATCGTCGGGGTGGGGCATCGTAAAGGGATGGTGGGCGGCCAGTGGGTGGCCGGCATCGTCTCGGCCGTCGAACAGCGGGAAGTCCACCACCCACAGGTAGCGGTAGGGCCCCTGGCTCACCGGCCGGCCCCCCAGCTGCACACGGAGGTGGCCGAGCACCGTGCAGGCCAGGCGGTACTCGTCGGCCACCACCAGGACCAGGTCCCCGACGGCGGCCCCGGTGGCCTCCACGAGGCCGGCCCGCTCCGGGTCGGAGAGGAACCGGTCGAGCGGCGAGTCGAGGGACGGTGCTCCGGCCTCGTCCTCGGTCACCTTGAACCACGCCAGGCCCCGGGCTCCCAGCTGCTTGGCCCGATCGGTCAGCCCGTCCAGCTTCGAGCGGGTGAGCCCGGCACCCCCCTCGAGGACGATGGCCTTCACGCACGGGGCACCGAACGCCTTGACCTCCGTGCCCTCGAACAGGGCCGACAGGTCGATCAGCTCCATGCCGAACCGGATGTCGGGCTTGTCGGTCCCGAAACGGTCGATGGCCTCGGCCCACGTCATCGTCGGGATGGGGTCGGGACGCTGGCCGGTCACCGCCTCGGCGGCGTCGAGCACCGCCTCGGACACGAAGCCGAGGACGTCCTCCTGGGTGACGAACGACGCCTCCACGTCCAGCTGGGAGAATTCGAACTGCCGGTCCGCCCGCAGGTCCTCGTCCCGGAGGCAGCGGGCGATCTGGTAGTAGCGGTCCACGCCGGCCACCATGAGCAGCTGCTTGGCCAGCTGGGGGCTCTGGGGGAGGACGTAGGACGAGCCCGGTGCCAGGCGGCTGGGGACGGTGAACTCCCGGGCCCCTTCCGGCGTGGGTGCCCACAGCAGGGGCGTCTCGACCTCGACGAACCCCTGGCGGTCCATGGCCGAGCGGAGCGCGCCGTTCACCCTCGCCCGCATCCGCAGGTTGGCCTGCATGCGGGGGCGCCGAAGGTCGACGAACCGGTGCTTGAGCCTGGTCACCTCGTCCACCTCGACCCGGTCGTCCACGGCGAACGGCGGCGGCTCGGCCGGGTTCAGCACGGTCACGGTGCAGTCGCCCAGCTCCACCTGGCCGGTGGGAAGGTCGGGGTTGACCGTCCCCTCGGGACGGGGGCGCACCACACCCTCCACCGACACCACGTACTCGCTGCGCACGTCGACGGTGCCCGGGACCACGCACTGGACGATGCCGCTGTGGTCGCGGAGGTCGACGAAGGCCAAGTGCTCTCCGTGCTCGCGGCGCTTGGCCACCCAACCGCACACCGTCACCGTCGAGCCGACGTCGGCGACGCCCAGGGTCCCGCACAGGCGGGTACGCATCGACGTCGCTTCAGCTGGAACGGGTTCTGCGGTCACGCAAGGTCCTTTCGGGAGAAGGCGGGGCGGTCCGGCCCCGGCCGTCCGAGCCCCGCCCGTCGGAGCCCCGCCCGTCGGAGCCGGAGACGGGGCCGTCGGTGCCGGGGGCAACAGTGCCGGGGCCGTCGGTGCCCGGGGCAACAGTAGGGGACGGGCGCCGGGTCATCGACCGACCGCCTGGCATACGGCCTCGACCAGCTCGGCGCGGGGGACGGTGCGTTGGTCGCCCCCGCCGCGCAGCGGCCGCAGGGAGGCGGTCCCCGCCTCCAGTTCGTCGGGACCGACGATGACCGCCAATTCGGCACCGGAGCGGTCGGCCGACTTCAGCTGGGACTTCATGGAACGGCCGTCGAAGGCACGATCGGCCCGTCGTCCGGCTGTCCGCAGCTCGGCGGTGATGTCGCGGGCGGCCTCACCGCCGGTGACATCGACGACGAACACGTCCAGCCTCGGTGGGTCGACCGGAAAGGTCCCCTCGGCGTCACAGGCCAGCAGAAGGCGCTCGATGCCGATGCCGAACCCGATCCCCGGGGTGGGGGGACCCCCCAGCATCTCCACCAGCCCGTCGTAGCGACCGCCGCCGCCGATTCCGTTCTGGGCCGACTCGAGGGCGCCCGAGGAGAACTCGAAGGTGGTCCTGGTGTAGTAGTCGAACCCCCGCACCAGCCGGTGATCGAGACTGAAGCCGACCCCGAGCGAGGCCAGTCCGGCTTGGACCCGATCGAAGTGGGCACGGCAGGGGTCGCACAGGTGGTCGGCCAGCGCGGGCGCGTCCTCGGTCGCCTCCAGGCACCCCTCGCGTTTGCAGTCCAGGACGCGGAGGGGGTTGGCATCGAGGCGCTCGCGGTGCTCCTCGCACAGTTGGTCCCGTCGGTCCGAGAGGTACGCACGCAGAAGGTCGAGATAGCCGGGACGGCACGTCCCGTCCCCCATCGAGTTGATCCGGAGCGCGTAGTGGGCCAGGCCGAGCGACCGGAAGAACGAGTCGGCCAGGGCCACCACCTCGACGTCCAGGTCGGGGTCCTCAGGTCCGAGGGCCTCGATGCCCAGCTGGTGGTGCTGGCGGTAGCGACCCGCCTGTGGCCGCTCGTAGCGGAACGCCGGCGTGGCGTACCACGCCTTGAATGGCAGCGGCGGACGGTGCTGGACGAAGGCGCGCACCACCGGTGCGGTCCCCTCGGGCCGGAGGGCCAGGGCCCGGCCCCCCCGGTCCTCGAACTCGTACATCTCCTTGCCCACCACATCGCTTCCCTCGCCGATCCCCCGGCGGAACACCCGGACATCCTCGAAGATCGGCGTGTGGGCCAGGCCGTACCCGGCCCGCTCCACGTGGGTGGCGTACGCCGCCAGCAGGGTCTCCCACCGGGTCGATTCCGGCCACAGCACGTCGTGGGTCCCGCTGGGGGCGCGCGCCGCCCCGGCTCCGTCGGCCACCGGTGCTCAGTCCCTTTTGCCCGGGAGGATGCGGTACACGTCGTAGACCGCATCGAGGTGCCGGATCAGGTTGATCACCGACTCCAGATGACCCGGATCGGCCAGTTCGACGTCGAACCGCATCCGGCTGATCCGGTCCGGATCGGTCTGGGTGTTGGCGCTCACAATGTTGAGGTGGTGTTCCGACACCACCTTGGTGACGTCGGTGAGCAGGCGGGAGCGATCGATGGCCACGACTTCGATGGTGGCGACGAACACCCCCGAGGACCGGTGGTCCCACTCCACCTCGATGAGGCGCTCCCGCGACCGGCTGGCCAGCGAGGCGGCGTTGGCACAGTCGGCCCGGTGCACCGACACCCCCCGGCCCCGGGTCACGAACCCGACGATCTCGTCACCGGGGACCGGGGTACAGCAGCGTGACAGCCGGACCATCAGATCGTCCAGGCCCTCCACGTACACGCCCACCGCCGAGCCCCGCCCGGGCTTGGCCGCCGTGGGCTGCTGGCGGGCCGTGACCGGCAGCTGCTCCTCGTAGACACCGCCGCGCAGGTCCCGTAGGACGCGCTGGGCCACGGCCCGGGCCGATACCCGGTTGTCCCCGATGGCGGCGTGCAGGGCATCGACATCGACGTAGTTCATGGAGGCGGCCAGCTCGGTCAACGACCGCTCCGAGGCCAGCTTCTGGACCGGGAGTCCCTCCCGTCGGAGCTCTTTGATGAGTTCCTCACGCCCGAGCTCGATGGCGTCCTCGCGGCGTTCGCGGGAGAACCACTGGCGGATCTTGGTCCGGGCCCTGGACGATGCCACCATGCCCAGCCAGTCCCGTGACGGACCGGCCGTCGGCGCCTTGGACGTGAATATCTCGACGGTGTCGGCCGAGTTCAGCCGGGTGTCGAGCGGGACCAGGCGCCCGTTCACCTTGGCCCCGATGCAGCGGTGCCCCACCTCGGTGTGGATGGCGTAGGCGAAGTCGACGGGCGTGGCGTTGGCGGTGAGGGCGATCACCTTGCCCTTGGGGGTGAAGATGTAGACCTCGTCCTCCTCGAGGTCGAGCTTCAGTGCCTCGAGGAACTCGATGGGGTCGGTGGTCTCGTTCTGGAAGTCGACGATCCGCTGCATCCACTCCACCTCGGCGGTGGTGGAGGACGTCTCCTTGGCCAGCGCCAGCAGTTCGGCGCGACGGTCCCGCTCGGCCATCTCCGCCCGCTGGGCCGGGGTCATGGCGGGGCCCTTCTTTCCGGCCTCCTTCTTCGACTCCTTCGCCTCGGCTGCGTCCTTTGCCTCCGACCCGCCGGCCACACCGGTCAGGGCCCGGCGTGAGGTGGGCTTGGTCCCGGCGGAGGAGCCGGCCGGATCCACCCCCTTGCGGGGACGGGACTTGGTGGCGGTCGAGGCCGCCGCCTCCTTGCCCCCCTTTGCGTCCTTGACGGCCTTGGCCGAGGTGGGCCCCGCCGCCTCTGCCCGGGTGGGGTTCACCTTGTAGCCCCAGTGGGCGGCGATCCCGTATTCGGCCCGCCGGTGCATCTCGTGCGTACGCACCTGCACCTCGATGGGTTTGCCGTCCAAGCCGATCACGGTGGTGTGGAGCGACTGGTAGAGGTTGAATTTGGGCGAGTTGATGTAGTCCTTGAACCGGCCCTGGACCGGCGACCAGATGGCGTGGATCGACCCCAGTGCGGCCCAGCAGTCGCGCTCGGACTCCACGATCACCCGGATCCCCACCAGGTCGTAGAGGTCGTCGAACTCCTTGCCGCGAACCACCATCTTCTCGTAGATGCTCCACAGGTGCTTCGGGCGGCCGGTGACCTCGGCGTTGACCCCCGAGGCGGCCAGGCGCTCACGTACAGATACCAGTACCCGGGCCAGGAACTCGTCACGCAACGGGGCCCGGCTGGCCACCATCTGCTCGATCTCCGCGTATCGCTTGGGGTGGAGGGTGGCGAAGGCCAGGTCCTCCAGCTGCCACTTGACCTCCTGGATACCCAGACGGTGGGCCAGCGGCGCATAGATGTCCAACGTCTCCTGGGCCGTCCGGCGCTGCTTCCACTCCGGCATGACCGACAGGGTGCGCATGTTGTGGAGCCGGTCGGCCAGTTTGATGATGAGGACCCGCCAGTCGTTGGCCATGGCCACGAGCATCTTGCGCACGGTGGCGGCTTGCTGGGCCTCTTTCGAGTCGAACTGGAGGCGGTCGAGCTTGGTCACGCCGTCCACGATGAGGGCCACGGTGGGCCCGAAGTCGCGGTCGATCACCTCGTTGGTCACGCCGGTGTCCTCGACGGCGTCGTGCAGGAGCGCGGCCGCCACCGTCTGGGCATCCAGACCCAGGTCGGCGACGATGCCGGCCACGGCGATGGGGTGCGTGATGTAGGGCTCACCCGACCGCCGGAGCTGGCCGGCATGGGCGACGGTGGCCGTCTCGGCCGCCCTCAGGATCAGCGAGGTGTCGTCCCCGGGATGACGCCGGAGGAATGCCTCGACCACCGGGACCAACAGCGCGGCCTGATCGGCCGGCAGCGACGTGCCGGCCAGCTGCTCCTCACCCTCGATCGGAGGTCCCTCGGCGGGGACCGGTGTGGCCAGCGCCATCCCTACACGGTACCTGTCGAAGGGCCGCCACCGGTACCTTCTGGCCGGATGCCAGGCCCGTCACGGTAGGCACGGACCGGTTCGTCGCCCGGGACGGGGGAATGCCCGTCCCGGCCATTGTTCCCTATTTTACCTACCACGGGTATGCCAGTGAGGGGCGATCCACGGGCAGAGGGGCCCGGATCAGCGTCGTTTGCCCTTTCCGCCCTTGCCCTTCCCCTTCCGGGGCCGGGGGGGCGGTCGGTTGCCCCCGGGCCGGGTCGATCCCGACTGGGCCCGGGGCGTACCCGCTGCCGCCGGGGCCGCCTCCACCGAGTTCGGCGACCGGGCGGCATCGCTCTTCTTCGCCGCACTCCGACGGGCCGACGAGGCCGCACCCGGGCGGATGACCCCGGCCGTCTGGTTGCGGGACCGACCCTGGGGCCTCGAGCTGGTGCTGGCGGCGGCACCGGCCATGGCGGCGGCCGCCGCCGGCGTCAGGACCGCCGCCCGGTCCCCGCGGGTCTCGAGGCGTTGTCGGATGGTGATGTAGCGCGTCTCGCGTTCCTTCATCAGCGCCAGGAGCGGCGATGCGATGAAGATCGACGAGTACGCCCCGCTGGTGAGGCCGATGACCAGCGCCAGACCGAAGTCCTGCAACGACGTGGCGCCCAGGACGAACGAGCCGATCACGAGCACCGAGAGCACAGGGACGATGGCCACCAGCGATGTGTTGATCGAGCGGGCCAGGGTCTGGTTCATCGACAGGTTGACCATGTCCGAGTACGTGATCCGTCCCGAGGCGCCGAGGCCCCGGGCGTTCTCCCGTATTCGGTCGAAGACCACCACGGTGTCGTAGAGCGAGTACCCGAGCACGGTGAGCACGGCGATCACCGTGTCCGGTGTCACCTGGAACCCGGTCAGCGAGTAGATGCCCACCGTCACCAGGATGTCGTGGATCACCGCCACGATGGCCGCTACGGCCATCTTGAACTCGAATCGCAACGAGATGTAGATGGTGACGGCGATGAAGAACACGATGAGGGCCTCGATGGCCTTGGAGGTCACCTGGGACCCCCAGGTCGCCCCGACCTCGTTGAAGTCCACGCTGTCCGGTTTGACGCCGGCCGCCTTGGCCAGTGCGTCCTGGACGTTGTTCTCGATGGCCTGACGCTGGGCGACCGGCTTGGAGTTGAGGTCGACGGTGACCTCGATCTGGCGCTGGTGGGTGAGCTGGTTGGTCAGCTGGACCACCGTGGGCTGGCTGACCCCGGCCGACTCGGCCGCCGACGTGGCCTGGGCCACGGTCAGGTTCTGGGAACTGACCAGCCACGACTGGCCGCCCTTGAAGTCGATGCCGGCGTTGAGGCCACGGGTGCTGAGCGAGATGATGCCGAGCAGGATGATCACCGCCGAGATGCCGAACCACCACCGTCGGTTCCCGATGAAGTCGAACGAGGTCTCGCCGCGGTAGAGCCGGATGAAGACGTTGTGGTGCTTCTCGCCCGCCTCTTCGGCCTCCTCGAGCTCCTCGGCGTACTCCAGCTCCTCGTCGAACGCCTCCTCCAGCTCTTCGGCCGCCTCTTCCTCCTCGGCCACCTCCTCGGGATCGGCGTCCGGGGCCGATCCGTTCCGGCCCCGTCCGGGCCGCCGGGGGCTCATGACACCGCTCCGGCGGTGACCCCGAGGCCACTGGCCATGCTCATGGAGCTGGCCTCGTTGCCGCCCCGGCTCTGCCCCAACAGGATGACGAACGGCCGGGTGAAGAAGTACGTCACCCCGATGTCCAGGAGCGTCGATATCCCGAGGAAGAGGGCGAAGCCCTTCACGTCTCCGACGGAGATCTCATAGAGGATCACGGCGCCGAGGAGCGACACGGCGTCGGCGGCCAACACGGTGCGGAACGCGCTGGCGAATCCCCTGTCCACGCTGGATCGGACGGTTCGCCCACTGCGCGCCTCGTCTTTCAATCGTTCGAAGTACACGATGTACGAGTCGACGGTGATCCCGATGGACACGATGATGCCGATCACGCCGGCCAGGTCGATGGTGATGTTGAACGATTCACCGAGGATGGCGATGATGGCCCACAGCAGCGCACCGGTCACGGCCAGGCCGGCCAGCACCACCAGGCCGAGCAGCCGGTAGTAGAAGATCACGTACAACATGACCAGGGCCAGGCCGGCCAGGCCGGAGATGAGGCCGGCCTGGAGCGACGACTTGCCCAGTGACGGTGACACCGTCTGGACGGTGAGCCGGTCGAGCTTGACGGGGAGGGCGCCGTAGGTGAACTCAGTGGCCAGCGTCTTGGCCTCGTTCTCCGTGAAGCTGCCCGAGATCTGCACCGAGTTGCCGAACGAGGTGAAGCTCCCCTGGCCGGGCAGCGTGATGGGCGCCGAGATGACCTGGCCGTCGAGGTCGATGCCGATGATGGCGTGGAACTGCTTCTCCGCCAAGGTGTTCCACTGGTTGGCGCCCGTGCCGGTGAGGTTGAGGTTGACCGCCCACTGGCCGTTGTTCTCGAGCGTGGCGTTGGCCGACTTGACGGCGGTGCCGGTCATGCCGGCCGGCCCGAGGACGTATCGGCTGCTCCCCGTGGCCGCCGGACCGGGCAGGAGCACGGTGGCGTTCTTGTCGTCGCTGGTCGAGGGGGTCGACTTGTACGGGGCGAACTGGGGATCCTCGGGCGGGTTGTTGGTGGCCTGCTGCGTGCTGGTGTCGACGGCCAGGTTGGTCGCCGTCAACGCCGAGGTGGCTGCGCAGGTGGTGGGGATCGGCCCGGGTGTGGGTGCCTTCCCCTTGGCCAGCGTCAGGGGCGGGGCGTAGCAGAGGGCGGGGCGGAAGAAGAGCTGGGCGGTGTTGCCCAGGGTGGCCAGCACCTGCTGGGTGTTCTTCTCACCCGGGATCGACACCGAGATCTCGTTCTTCCCCTGGCTGGCCACGGTGGCCCCGGTGGCGCCGGCACCGACCCGGTCGTTCAAGATGGTCACGATGGTGTCCAGTTGGGCCTGGCTCACCGGCCGGTGGGTCTGGTACACCACCGCCAGTCCCCCGTCGAGGTCGAGTCCGAGTTTCGGCGACCATCCGGCCGCCAGGGTCGCGCTCAGCGCGATGACCGCCACCGCGACCACGGAGAGCAGGCTGACCCACAGTGCGCGCTTCTTCTTCATGAGGGATCAGATGATCGGCGGAGCGTCGTGGCCACCCGAGTCGTCGCCGTCGGCCGACCGGGAGCTCCCTGGGGCCTGGCCCTTCCCGTTGGAGGATCCACCCTTGTCCGACGAAGGATGCTCGTCCGCATCGGTGCCGTCGCCGTCGGCGTCGTGCTCCGACGACACCTCAGCATCCTCGTCAGCGTCATGCCCGTCGTGGTCGTGCTCGTCGTGCTCGTCGTGTTCATGCTCGTCGTCGGCGTCGTGGTCGGCATCCTCGTACTCGCCGTCGTCGTAGGACCCGTCCTCGTCGCTGTCGACCGGCGGCTCGATCTTGCGCAGGACGTACTGGCGGAGCACCACGAAGGAGGCCCCGACGCTGGTCTCGAGGGTGACACGGTCGCCGTCGATGTCGATGACGTAGCCGACGATGCCACCGGCCGTCAGCACCTCGTCGCCGACGTCGAAGGTGTTGACCACCTCGCGCGCCGCTCGGGCCTTCTTCTGTTGCGGGCGGTAGATGAGGAAGTAGAAGGCCACCCCGACGACCAACAGGATCGGCAGAATGGGGCTGGCGCTCTGCTTTTTGGCAGCTGCCGCCACCAGGAAGGAGGCGGTCGCGAGGGCAGCCGTCATGACAGGCGCGGGGAGGGGTGAGTGGTCGCCACAGCGGTCCGACTGTAGTCCAGCCCCGCTGCGATCAGGGACCACCCCGCCTCAGGCGCCCCATACCTCGGCCGTGCGGCCGCGGAGCGCCTCGAATGTGCCTGCGGCGATGCACGACCTGGCCTCGGACATCAGGCCGAGCACGAAGGCCAGGTTGTGGATGCTGAGCAGGCGCCAGGCAGTCGGTTCGCCGACGCCCAGCAGGTGGCGGAGATATCCCCGTGACCACCGCCGGCACGTGGGGCACGCGCAGGTCGGATCCAGCGGGCCGTCATCGCCGGCGTGGCGGGCGTTGCGCAGGTTCAGGCGACCGGCCGCAGTGAGGATGGAGCCGTGCCGGGCCATCCGGGTGGGCGACACGCAGTCGAACTGGTCGACCCCGAGGGCCACCGCCTCCATCAACCCCACCGGGTCCCCCACCCCCATCAGGTACCGGGGGCGGTCCGTCGGGAGGTGGGGCAGGGTGGCGGCCAGCGCCCCGAGCATCTCGGGCCGGGACTCGCCCACCGACAGGCCGCCGATCCCGTAGCCGTCGAAGTCGAGGGCGACGGTCCGAAGGGCGCTCTCGGCCCGAAGGGCGGGATCGGTGCCTCCCTGGACGATCCCGAACAGGGCCTGGTCCTCGGGACGCTCCGCGAGGGACCGGTGGTGCCGTCGGGCCCGCTCGGCCCAGGCCGCCGTCCGCTCGACCGCGGTCCGGAGCTCACCGGACTCGGCGGGCAGGCTGGCACAGACGTCGAGCACCATCTGGATGTCGGCCCCGATCAGTCCCTGGGCCTCCACCACCGACTCGGGAGTCAGTCGCAACGGGGACCCGTCGTACACCGAGGCGAAGGTGAGGCCGTCATCGTCGACATGCGGGTCCGAGGGAGTGGACCTGGTAACCGCCCGAGTCGGTCAGGGTGTGCCCCTCCCAGCCGGTGAACCGGTGCAGGCCACCCAACCGGGCCACCACATCGACCCCCGGGCGCAGCATCAGGTGGTAGGTGTTGGCCAGGACCACCCCGGCCCCGAGCGACTCGAGGTCGGCGCTGTCCAGTGCCTTGACCGCGCCGCGGGTGCCGACGGGCATGAAGGCCGGGATGGGGTAGGTCCCGCGTGCGGTGCGGACCAGGCCGGTGCGGGCGGCGCCGTCGGTCGCGGTGATCTCCACCCGCACCGGGGTCACCATGACCGAGTCGGGGGCGGAGTTCCGCGCCACCACCATGGCGTCACCGAAGGACAGGAACCGGTAGCCGGCGCCGAGCGCCACGGCGTACAGGTCGCGCCACTGCGGGCCGCAGAACGCTTCGACGAGCAGGAGGAGGCTGGAGCGGGGAAGATGGAAGTTGGTAACCAGCACGTCGACCACGGCGAAGGGATAGGTCCCGTGGATGAAGAGCTCGGTGCGCCCCGACAGCTGGCCCGTGGCGGCAGCGGACTCGAGGGCGCGCACGGCGGTGGTCCCGACGGCGATCACCCGGTCGGCGGCAGCACAGGCAGCCATCGTCTCGGGTGGCACCGCGTAGCGCTCCGAGTGGATGACATGGTCCCCGGGCGTGGCCGCGGTGATGGGCCGGAACGTGTCCAGCCCGATGGCGAGGTCGAGGCGGGCGATGGTGGCCCCCGCCCGTCGGCAGGCGTCGAGGACGTCGGGGGTGAAGTGGAGCCCGGCGGTCGGGGCGGCGGCTGACCCCTCGGCCACGGGTCGTTCGGCGGAGTAGACGGTCTGGTAGCGGTCGGGATCACCCAGGGGGTCATGGATGTACGGCGGGAGCGGCACGGTCCCTGTCCGCTCCACCACCGACGGGTCGACCAGTCGGACCCGTCGTCGTCCGTCGTCGGCGTCCCCGATCGCTTCTCCCACTTCGACGACAGGCGGTCGGTCGGGATGCTCGTAGAGGAGCGTGGAGGCCGGCAGCCGGCGCCCGGGACGCACCAAGGCCTCCCACATGCCCGCATCGGTGTCAGCTGCGGCGCCGACCGGTTCGAGCAGCAGCACCTCGGCACGGCCGCCGGTCGCCTTGGTCAGGGAGAGGCGGCCGCTGCGGACGCGGGTGTCGTTGACCACCAGGACGTCGCCCGGGCCGACCAGTGACGGGAGGTCGGCGACCGTGCGGTGCACGACCCCGTCGTTGCCGAGGAGCCCCGGTGCCACCAGCAGCCGGGCTGCGCTCCGGGGCTCGACCGGCGTCTGGGCGATGGCCGACTCCGGAAGTCCGTACTCATAGGCGTCCATGGACACGTCGAGAGCACCGGGCGACGGTTCCGAAGGTGGGCGGTCCGATCCCACTGGCGACGTCGCTCCGACATGGCCCCCATGGTGGCAGACCCTCCCCTACCCACCGACCGGCGGACTCGCAACCGGGCCGTAGCGGGCTGTGTGGTTCCGTTCCGGACCGATAGGTGGTCGCCGACTCAGAGCAGGGTGGACTCAGAGCAGGGTGGACTCAGAGCAGGGTGGGCTCAGAGCAGGGTGGACTCGACCGGGGCCAGACCGAGATGGGCCCACGCCCGGGGAGCGGCCACCCGACCCCGGGTGGTGCGCTGGAGCAGTCCCTGCTGGAGGAGGTAGGGCTCGTAGGCGTCCTCGATGGTGTCGGGCTCCTCGCCGATGCACTGGGCCAGCGTGCTGAGCCCGACCGGTCGCCCGGCGAACCGGCGGCAGAGCACGTCGAGGATGGCCCGGTCGACCTTGTCGAGGCCCAGCTCGTCGACCCCGAACACGTTCAGCCCCTCGACGGCGGCCTCGGCAGTGATGGCCCCGCCGCCCGCACCTCGACGAAGTCCCGGACCCGACGGAGCAGCCGGTTGGCGATGCGGGGCGTGCCCCTCGACCGCTCGGCGATCCGGCGGGCCCCGTCGTCGTCGATGGGGACGCCGAGGATGCCGGCCGACCGGAGGACGATGGTCTGCAGCTCGTCGACGTCATAGAGGTCGAGCCGGCCGACGAACCCGAACCGGTCCCGCAGGGGTCCGGCCACCAGACCTGTGCGGGTGGTGGCGCCGACCAGGGTGAAATGGGGCAGGTCGAGGCGGATGCTCCTGGCGGTCGGGCCCTTGCCGATCAGGATGTCCAGCTTGAAGTCCTCCATGGCCGGATAGAGGATCTCCTCCACGGCGCGGTGGAGCCGGTGGATCTCGTCGATGAACAGCACGTCGCCGTCCTGCAGGTCGGTGAGGAGGGCGGCGAGGTCGCCGGCCCGAACCAGGACGGGTCCGGCCGTGATCCGCAGGCCGGCGCCCATCTCGGCGGCGACGATGCCCGGCCAGCGAGGTCTTGCCCAGTCCGGGAGGGCCGGCGAACAGCAGGTGGTCAGCGGGCTGGTGCCGCTTGAGCGCAGCCTCGATGACGATCTGGAGGTGCTCGGTCAGCTGGCCCTGGCCGACGAAATCGGCGAGCGTGCGTGGTCGCAGCCCGGCATCTTCCATCTCTTCTGCGGGCACAGCCACCGGATCGACGGGCCGGGGCGCCCCGGGCCGGCGTCGGGTCCCTCCGGAGGGGACTTCCTGGCGGCCCGTCGGGTCCGTCAGGTCCGTCGGCCGTGGATCGGACAGGACCTCGCGCCTCGCCTGGGGCGTCATCGGCTGCGGGCCAGCTCGCGCAGGGCCGCCCGCACCAGCTCCTCGACCGATGCGGCGTCGTCCATCCCGTCGAGGGCGTTACGGATCTCGTCGGGGCCATAGCCCAGCTCGGACCAGCGCCGCCCGTGCCTCGGCCCGAGCGGATCCGGTCGCCGGCGCCGACGGGCCGCTGCCCGTCCAGCGACGGGAGGTCCAGCCGGGCCTTGAGCTCCAGCAGCAGGCGGGCGGCCGTCTTCTTGCCCACGCCCGGCACCGTGCAGAGGGTGTCGACGTCCTCTTCGAGCACGGCCGTGGACAGGGCGGCCGGCGACATCGACGAGAGGATGCCGAGGGCCAGCGAGGGGCCGACGCCGTGGGCACCGAGCAGCGCTTCGAAGCACCGGCGCTCGTCGGCGTGGGCGAAGCCGTACAGCACGATGGCATCCTCGCGGACATGGGTGTGCACATGGAGGAACACCTCGTTGCCCGTGGCCCCGAGGGTGGCCAGCAGCGAGGTCGGCACCGATGCCCGGTAGCCGACGCCGGCCACCTCGACGATGATCTCGCCGGGTGCCGGGCGGTCGATCAGCACGCCGCGCAGGGATCCGATCATCGCTGCTCCCCGGTGGCCGCGGCCACGGCCCGACGCAGCGGCTGCGCCGTGAGATGGCACGCCGCCAGTGCCAGGGCGTCGGCCACGTCCGGTGGCCGAGGGGCCTCGGCCAGACCGAGGACCGACGCCACCATCCGCTGCACCTGCTCCTTGGTGGCGCCCCCGTAGCCGACGAGGGCCTGCTTGACCTCGTTCGAGGTGTACTGGGCCACCTCGCACCCGGCCTCGGCCGCCACGACCAGGGCGATGCCGGCGGCCTGGCCGGTGGCCATGGCCGTTCGGGCGTTGACCTGGAAGAACACCCGCTCGACCACGACGGCATCCGGTTTGAACTCGGCCACCAGGGCCCGCAACTCGACCAGCAGGGTGTGGAGGCGGTCCGGCAGCGGCAACGTCGGCTCCGTGGAGACGACCCCCCGGCCACCGCCGCCAGCCCGCCGTCTCGACGGGTGACGACGCCGTAGCCGCATCGGGACAGGCCGGGGTCGACCCCCAGGACGAACATGCGTTCGATGCTACCCCGCTCCGCCGACGAGGTGAGGGATGATCCAGCGTCGCCGACGTCCGGTCATCCCTCGTAGGAGGCCATCACCGCGTCGGGGATGTCGAAATTGGCGTAGACGTTCTGCACGTCGTCGTGGTCGTCGAGTGCCTCGATCAAGCCGGAGCACCTTCTTCGCCTCCGACTCCGTGGCCACCTCGACCGTGGTGGTCGGGACCATGGTGAGCTCGGAAGGCCCGGGCTCGAGGCCGGCCTCCTCGAGGGCGGCGTGGACCGCCGTCAGCTCCGAGGGGCCGCTCGTCACCAGCCACCGCTCACCATCATCGGCGAGGTCCTCGGCGCCTGCCTCCATGACCACCTCGAGCACCCGGTCCTCATCGAAGGTGCGGGGCACGGCGATGATCCCTTTGCGCTCGAACTGCCAACTGACCGCCCCGGGCTCCGCCATGGATCCGCCGTTCTTGCTGAAGACGTTCCGGATCTCCGCCCCGGTGCGGTTCCGGTTGTCGGACAGGCACTCCACCATCACCGCCACGCCGTCGGGGGCGTACCCCTCGTAGGAGATCGACTCGTAGCGGACGCCCTCGAGCTCCCCGAGCCCCGCTTGATGGCGCGTTCGATGGTGTCGATGGGCACCGACGCGTCCCTGGCCTTGGTGTACATGGTGCGGAGGCTGGCGTTGGCCGTCATGTCGCTGCCCCCCTCGCGGGCGGCCACCTCGACCTGGCGGATGATCTTGGCGAACACCTTGGCCCGGGCGGCGTCCTTCGCCCCCTTTTGGTGCTTGGTGGTCGCCCACTTGGAGTGTCCGGACATCGACTAACGCTTCTCCTCTTTGGTCATCTCCACGAACAGCTGATGCAGCCTACGGTCACCGGTGAGCTCGGGGTGGAACGACGTGACCAGCACCGGGCCCTGGCGGCACACCACCGGCGGTTGTGCCGCCGGGATCCCGCCGACGCCGGGTGAGCGGCCGGGGGCGCGGGGCCGCCGGCGCCCGGCCGGGCAGGGTGGCCAGCACCTCGACCGCCGGATCCGGCCCGCTCGACGACCGGGGCGCGGATGAACACGGCGTGGACCGGCCCACCTCGAGGAGGTCGACAGTCGAGGTCGCACTCGAACGAGGAGCGCTGGCGTCCGTAGCCGTTGCGGCGAACGGTGAGGTCGATCACCCCGAACCGCCGCTGGTCCGGCCGGCCGTCGAGCACCTCTCCGGCCAGCATGATCATCCCCGCGCAGGTCCCGAACACCGGCAGGCCCCGGGCCAGGGCGTCGGCCAGGGGGTCGAACAGCTCCGGACGACTCCATGAGCAGGGACAGGGTGGTCGACTCGCCGCCGGGGATGATCAGGCCGTCCAGCCCGGACAGGTCGTCGGGCCGACGCACCAGGACCGCCGGCTCGCCCAGGGCGGCCAGCGCGGCGACGTGCTCACGCACGTCACCCTGGAGGGCCAGCACCCCGATGCTCATCGGTCGGTCCCGCGCTGCGGCCGTCCGGCCCGCCGGTCACCAACCACGCTCTGCCAGATGGACGCCGAGGGAGCCGATCTCCTGACCGGCCATGGCGCCACCCAGCCCGGTCGACACCTTGGCCACCAGGTCGGCGTCGGTGAAGTGGGCGGTGGCCTCCACGACGGCGCGGGCCATCCGGGCGGGATTGTCGCTCTTGAAGATACCCGAGCCCACGAAGACCGCCTCGGCGCCGAGCTGCATGACCAGGGAGGCGTCGGCCGGGGTGGCGATGCCGCCGGCGCAGAAGAGCGGGACGGGAAGGCGGCCGGTGGACGGCGATCTCCTGGACCAGGCCGATGGGGGCGGCCAGCTCCTTGGCCCAGCGGTACTGCTCGGCCGAGTCGGCCTGGGTGATCCGACCGATGTCGCCGAGGATGGAGCGGAGGTGGCGTACCGCCTCGACGATATTGCCGGTGCCCGCCTCCCCCTTGGAGCGGATCATGGCCGCACCCTCGGAGATCCGGCGCAACGCCTCGCCGAGGTTGGTGGCGCCGCACACGAAAGGGACGTCGAAGTTCCACTTGTCGATGTGGTGCGCCTCGTCGGCCGGGGTCAGCACCTCGCTCTCGTCGATGTAGTCCACGCCCAACGCGTCGAGCACCTGGGCCTCGGCGAAGTGGCCGATGCGGGCCTTGGCCATCACGGGAACGGTGACCGCGGCCTTGATCCCCTCGATCATGGCGGGATCGCTCATCCGCGCCACGCCGCCATCCCGCCGGATATCGGCAGGCACCCGCTCGAGGGCCATGACGGCGACGGCGCCTGCGTCCTCGGCCACCTTGGCCTGCTCGGCATCGACGACGTCCATGATGACCCCGCCCCGCAACATCTCGGCCAGGCCGCGCTTGACGGTGAAGGTCCCGGTGGGACGGTCGCTGGCGGCGTGGTCAGTCACGGTTTCGGCCATGGAGCCATTCTACCCGGGGCCACCGTGTCCACTGCCGGGGCCCGGGCGCGCCACCGGCCGCCCCCGTGGGAGCGGCCGGTGGCCACATCAGGCGGACGGTAACTCAGTCGGCGCGGCGCACGGCCTCGAGCTCGATCTGGATGTCGACCTTCTTCGCCACGACGAGGCCGCCGGCCTCCATGACGGCACCGAATGCCACCCCGAAGTCCTCACGGTTGATGGTCGTCGAGGCGCTGAAGCCGACCCGGTGGTTGCCGTAGGGGTCCTTGACCACACCTTCGAGGGTCACGTCCAGGGTCACCGGCTTGGTGACTCCCCGGATGGTCAGGTCACCGTCAACCTTGAAGTCGGCACCATCGGGCTTGATCGAGGTGCTTTCGAACGTCCAAGTCGGATGGTTCTCCACATCGAAGAAGTCGTTGGTCTTCAGGTGGCCGTCCCGGTTCTCGTCCCTGGTGTCGACGCTGGTGGCGTCGATGGTGACGCTGGCCTTCGAGTCGGCAGGATCCTCGGCCAGGACAAGTGTGCCTGAGAACGTGCTGAAGCGGCCCCGTACCTTGGAGACCGCCATGTGACGCACGGCGAATCCGAGCTCGGTGTGCGATGGATCGATGTCGTAGGTCCCGACGGCGGGATACTCGACTCCGTCGACTGTTCTGCTGGTGACTTCTGCTTCTGGGGACATGGCTGCTCCTTGGGTTGGGATCGGGACTGCTTCGGCTCGAGGTCCCCGATGGACCGCACCTCTCGGGACCTTCGGTGAATCCTTGCTTACGCAAATATACCACATGTATTTGTGGGCGCAAGTAATGCCGGGAACCTTGTACACTGTTCCCCATGGGACAGCTGTCGAACATCGAGGAAGAGAGGCTGACGACCGTGGGCCTGCTCATGGAGTCTGCGGCCGGGCTGCGACGGGAGTTCCAGCGACGAATGGAGGCGGAGAACTCGTTGTCCACCAGTCGTTCGACGTGCTGATCCGCCTGGCCCGAAGCCCGGGGTCGGAGCTGCGGATGAGCGAGCTCGCCGCCCAGACATCACTGACCCCGAGCGGCCTGACCCGGTCCATGGATCGTCTGGTGGAGCAGGGCCTGGTTGCCCGCCGGGTGTGCCCGGAGGACCGCCGGGGCGCCTTCGCCGTCCTGACCCCGGCCGGCCGGGCGCTGATGGACCGGGCCATACCCGACCACGTCGCCCACATCGACGAGGTGCTGAGCAGCCTCTTCACCTCCGAGGAGGAGGCGACCTTGGCCGCGCTGCTCCGCCGGCTGCGGGACCACCTCTACGACGCCGGCACCGAGTGGGGCCTGGCCGGCGACGATGTGTGCCTGGAAGCCGACTGAGCTATCCGGGGGGCGGCCCGCCCTTCGGAGCGACGGTGGGCGGGGCATGGTCCTGTTTGTTCCCATAGCGGAGCACGGCGCTGGTCGGCACCGACAGGCGGTCTGGCGCCACCGAACCTGAGCGCTTCGGTGACCGGCTCAATGCCGGCGGGAGCGTGAGGACGGATTCGGACGGGCATTACCTTTCCCCGTAACGTCGCCGCCGGTCGGCCGGTGGCGCGACGGCCGGAAGGCTTGACCTGTTTTGGGTGTCCGATGACCTTTTGGCCCATGACCTCGGGGGTGCACCGACGGTGGGGGCCGACGCCGAGCCTCATGGCGCGCCTCATCGCCCGCGGCTGACGCGGGGGTCGGTGAGGGCGCGGTGCTCCGGGCCGTCAGGCGGGCACGGGTTCAGAAGGGATCGTCCGGATCGGGTGGCCGACCCCGGGCCGGCGGTGCCCACCGCCATTTGCCCGGTCCCCCGGTGAGGGTGAACCCCTGATGGGTGCGCAGGTAGTGGTGGTGGCCGCAGAGCCGGGCGGTGTTCTCGAGGCTGGCCGGTCCCCCCTCGGCGAAGGCGACGCCCCAGTGGTCGATCTCGAGGCCTTGGGTGACGTCACAGCCGGGGATCACACAGCTCCGGTCCCGCTCCACCAGGGCGGTCCGCAGGGCACTGGGGATGGAGCGTCCCAGATGGCACACGGTCGTCACGTCCACCCCGTTGGTGATGACCAACCGGGTGACGGCGTCCCCCATCAGCTCCCGGGCCGACTCGACGGAGACCGGGCCCACCCCGGGGATCTCGCACACCCCACCGGGTCCGACCGATCCCCGGCGCAGGGCGTCGAGGTCGACCCGGAGGAGGACCTGGGCCCTCGGTCCGGGGTCGTCCCTGTCCCCGGTGTCGCTGTCTCCGGGCGTCGCGGTGAGTCCCCGGTGAGTGCGGTGAGGTCGGTGAGGTCGGGGTCCCCGGGCTGGACGGTGCCCGGGCCCGGGGCCCTCGGCGGGGTGGCCCCGGTCCGGACCGGTGATCCGCCCCGCCGGCCGGTGACCAGGCCCACCAGGGCGTCGGCCCGGTAGGCGTCGGAGGACTCGTGGCGCCCCTCGCGCCGGGCCTCCTCGAACAACGCGTCGGTCCGGGCGTTGAGGGAGGCCAGCAGGGAGGCACCGGCATCGGGGGCGAGCCGGGCATCGAGGCAGAAGGCCCCGTCCTGGTCGGTCCAGGTCCGACAGTGGCGCTCGTCATGGAGGCGCCGGCGGTGGGCGGCGGCGTCCTCGGCCGACCGGCCCTGGGCCTTGGCCCGCAGGCAGCGGTCCCGCAGCTGGTGGAAGGTCTCGTGGGTGGCCGCCTCCACCAGCTCGTCCTCACTGCCCGGGTTGACCCGGGCGGCGTCGGCCACCAGCCGGGCCGCCTTGCCGGACAGCTTGCCCTTGCGGGCCGCCTCGTCGATGGCGGGGTGGTCGGCCAACGACTCCCCGAGCTTCAGGACCCCGGTCGAGTCCCCCAAGGAGTCACCGGTCATGTCCGACAGCCAGTGGGCCGGGGTGGGATGGCCGCCGGCCTCGGGCTGGCGGCACTCGGTGGCCCGGACCCCGGCCAGGGACTTGCCGATGGACGCCACCCGCTCGATCCGGGTGAATGAAGACACCAGGGCGGCGGCGTCAACACCGTCGTAGCGGGCGGGGTCGAATTCGGCCACGAACTGCAGGACGGTGGCGGCGGCGGACAGGAACCTGGCCACGCTGACTCCGCCGTCGCCCTCGGGACGGGCAACACCGGCACCGGCCATGCCAGCTCCCGCCGGGTCCGCCACTGGCTTCGCATCGACCGTCGATGTCATGGACCAGAGTTCAGCAGGGGGGTGTGACGTTCGTCAGCACCATGAAGCGCGCCGTCGTCCGTCCGGTCTACCAGACCTGCTCAGCAGCCAATTCCTGAGGGCTGAGCGCCGAGTTGACAGAGCGACGAGCGGCGCTCAGGGCGATGGGCGATGGGTCAGCAGCCAATTCCTGAGGGCTGAGCGCCGAGTTGACAGAGCGACGAGCGGCGCTCAGGGCGATGGGTCAGGGGTCAGGGGGTCAGCGGAGTGACTGGGCGGCCGCTCGGACGCGCGTGTCGTCCAGGTTCCCTTCCGGCGACTCACCCGCCGGTGCCCCGACCATGGGATCCACCCACAGCCAGCGGGTCAGTGCGGCGGTTCTGCCCGATCCTGGCGGCCATGCTGGGCTGCCCGCGGATTGCTCGATCATGGCATCCAGGGCCGAGCCGATCCCAGGGGGATACCGGACGACACGGGCCGCCCTCTGGTCGGCATCGAACTCGCGTCCGCGTCCGATGATCCGGTGTACTCGTTCCGCCCCGCTCGTCGGGCCGGAGAACACCGCCAGCGGTGCGGTCGTCACCACCGCCACGCCCGCCAGGACGGTGTCATGACGCTTGATGTGGACCAGTTCGTGGGCCAGCACCCCCTCCAGTTCCACGAGGGTGAGGGACTCGTCGAGCCCTGAGGTGACCACCAGGGTGGCGTTGCCCGGGTCGTGTCCGACGGCCATGGCATTGGGCACCGGGCTGTCCACCACACAGATGGTCGGACCGGGCAGGCCCATGGTGGCGCACAACCCGTCGACCAGATTGTGAAGCCGCGGATGCTCCCATTCATGGCTGGGCCGCGCCCCGATCGCCCGAAGCACCGTCTTCGGTGCGCTGCGCCAGAGCCAAAGCACGATACCGAACGCCACCACGACCAGAGCGCCGGCGCCAAGTGCCACCGGGAGCCCGACCGCGATCAGGACCGCGCCGATCACGATTCCGGCGACCAGGCCCGGGGTCAGGCAGATTCTCATCGCCTTGCTCCTGTTGGCCTTGATGGCGGCCGCCTCTTCCCCGCCGTCGCCTCCACGCTCGGCCACCGGGGCAACGGGTACCACCACCAGGGGCTTGTCGGAACTGACCTGTGCGCCCCCGTTGCGCGCCGACCCCGATCGGTTGGATCCCCGGTTGCCCGACCCTGAACGCGACGAGCCACCGCCGGAGCTCCTGGATCTCGAGCTAGACCCTCCCCCGCCGCTCCTGCCTCGGGAGCTCGAACCTGATCCGGACCGGGCGCCACCACCGCCGCCGCCATTGCCGCCACCACCGCCAGCACCATTGCCGGCACCACCACCTCCGCCCCCACCGCCGCCGCCCCGACCGCTCCGATTCCTGTTGCGATTCCTGTTCCGGCTCGCGCCGCCGGAGTTGCCCCCGGGGGGCCGCTGGCCCGACGGTCCGCTGCCTGCCTGGTTCGGGGTGGCGTCACTCATGCTTCGAGCAGTGTACGGCCGCTCAGCCCCCGTGGCGGACCAATGCCGAGCGGTAGTGGTCCCGGTAGACGCCGGCGAGCCGGTTCATGGCGAACGCATCGGCCCGCTGGGCCGCCTGCTCCAGCCACCGGCTCCGGGCGGCGACCGGATCGGCGGGGCCATCCTGGAGGGGTCCGGGTGCCACCGCCTCCGTCCCGGTCAGCACCCCGCTGAGCGCCGCCGCCAGTTTCCGGACGTCCCCCGGCGGGGTGAGCACGGCGTGTCCGTCCGCGGCGTCCCGGTAGCCGTCGATGTCGCTCGCCACCACCACGGTGCGGGCGGCCATGGCCTCCAGCAACACCATTCCGAACGACTCGCCACCCAGAGACGGCGCGCACAGGATGTCTGCGGCCACCAGACGCCGGATCTTCTCTTCCTCGGAGAGCACGCCCAGCCACTCGATCCCCGGCGACGAGGGATGGTCCCGGGTCAGTGTCTCGGTCAGCGGTCCGTCCCCGGCCACCCACAGCCGAGCCATCTCCCCCCTTCGGGCACTCTCCGTGCGATGCAGGCACCCGAAGGCGTCCAACAACGTCCCCAGGCCCTTGCGCTCCTCGTGGCGTCCCAGGAACATGACGGTGGGACCATCGGTGGGCCACGGCTCCACCGCCTGGTAGCGGTCGACCTCGACTCCGTTGAAGAGGACCTCACAGGGACCCTGCACCGAGCGGGCGGCGGTGGCGCGTGCTGCCTCGGACACGGCACACCGCACCTGGAATCGCGCCGACAGGTGTCGGGTGATCGGCCGAAGGAGCGGATAGAAGGGACTGGAGCCGCTGCGGTGGAAGGTGGCCACCAACGGAGGAATGCCGCCACCCAGCAGCAGGCCATAGGGAAGGCCTGGGGTGAAGGGCTCGTGCACGTGGACGACATCGAACCTGCCCGCCACCAGCGCCCGGCGTGCCCGCAGGACGGACCGGGGCGACAGGCTGATCGGGGCGATCGACCCGTTGGCCGGCAAAGAAACCGAATGCCCCACGGAGACCAGATCGATGTCTGCGGGGGCCGAGGCGAGGTCGTCCAACGGGGCGAACACGGTGGCAGAGTCGCCACCGTCTTCGATGGCCCGGGCCAGGCCGACGATCTGGCCCTGGACCCCGCCGGGGCGGGACAGGCTGTACGGGCAGACCAGAGCGATACGGAGCGGGGGCGAAATCTGGGATCCGCCGGGGAGCACCCGGTTAGTCCATCATGGATCGACGCTCTCGGCGGCGGCTCCACTTGACGCCGTACATGGCATCGTCCGCCCGGCTGAGGAGCCGGGACGGATCGGTGTTGGGATTGTCGGCGAAGACGCCCCCGACCGAGGCCAGCACGGTGAGGGTGCGGCCGTCGATGCGGTAGGGACGGGCCAGGGCGGCCGAGATGCGTTCCGCGATCCGGAGCATCTCTTCTTCACCGCTCTCGATGTCGCACACCACGACGAACTCGTCCCCGCCGAGCCGGGCCACGGTGTCGGAGGGTCGGACGATGGCGGATAGTCGGCGGGCCACGGCGATCAGCATGTCGTCGCCGACGTCGTGGCCCAAGATGTCGTTGATCTCCTTGAACTCGTCGAGGTCCAAGAGATAGACGGCCACGCCGCGCATCGACCCGGTCCCGTCGGGGAGCACCATGCTGCGGGCCTCGCGGTCCAGGGCGTCGATGGCGTCCTGGAGGCGCTCGGCCAGGAGGGTCCGATTGGCCAGACCGGTCAGGGGGTCGTGCAGGGCCAGCTCGGCCAGGCGCTCCTCGTTGAGCTTCTGCTCGGTGACATCGTGCATGGCCACGACGGCCCCCAACATCCATCCGTCCTCGTCCACGAGAGGCTGACCGTTGACGCTCACCTTGCGCTTGGCCCCCGACCGGGACTCCAGCAACAGTTCGATGTCCCGCAGTCGTTCGCCCGACATGGCCCGGATGAGCGGGTTCTCGCGCTGGGCCATGGGCGACCCGTCCGGCCGTCGTAGTCCCTGGTCGCTGGGGATGCTGCCGATCGGCTCGGCGTCGTCCTCGAGCCCGTGGAGTCGGCGGGCGGAGGGGTTGAACACGGTGATCCGCCCCTCCGGGTCGCATGCCACGATCCCCTCTTCGAGGGTGTCGAGCAGCACCTGGAGGAAACGCTCCTCACGGCGGATCTCCGCCGCCGACTGACGGATGTCGGTGATGTCGCTGAACGACGACACCGATCCGGTGGTCCGTCCCCCGGCATCCACCATGGCCTGGGCGTTGGCCCGGACCCACATGGTCGGTCTCCCGGCCCGCCGGAGGCCCAGCACGGCACCCCGGGACCGCCTCCCCCCGCGGAGGGTGACCATGGTCGGATGGGAGGCAGGCTCCACCGGCTCGCCGTCTTCGTCGACCAGCTCCAGTCCGTTATGGACGGCGGCCTCCAACAGATCGGTGAAGCGGTGGCCGAGGATCCGCACCCGGGGAGCCTCGAACATCACCTCGAAGGCCTCGTTCACCTGGACGATGGTCCCCGACCCGTCGAGCATCATCACGCCGTCGGCGAAGGAGTCGATGATGGTGGTCTGGCGCCGTTCGGAGTCTCGGACCCGCTGTTCCAACCGGTTCCGCTCGGAGATGTCACGGACGTTGACCACGATCCCCCCGATGGGATCGTCGAGATGGTTCGCGGCGACCACGGCGAGATCGATCGGCGTCCCGTCGGCCCGGACGGTGCTGATCTCGAGGGAGACGGACAGGCGGCGCCGGGCCACCAGGTCGCGGAACAGGGCCCGGACCGGCTCGACGCTGAGCGAGTCGAAGAGGGCGAAGGCATCCAGGCCCACGACGTTGCTGATGTCGTAGCCGAAGAGTCGCTCGGCGGACGCGCTGACGAAGACGAACCGGCCTTCCCGGTCGACCACCGCCACCACGTCGAACTCGTGCTCGATTCGCGTGTGGAGCCGGGGCTCGTGGGGGGACGAGTGCCCATTGGTGGCGCTGTGGCCGTTGATGGCCGCCAGGTCGGGCATCGGGAGTGAGGGCATGTCGCCGTACCCCTGCCCCGGAAGCAGTGGCGTCGAAGCAGGCCGTCGTTCGGACTCGGAGTCGTCCGCCACCGGTCCGGTGTCGTACCGGGTCATGCCGCCCGCTCCGGGCGGTCGGCCAACCACAGAGGCTGGAAGACGTGCCACTGCTCGGGGGCCTGGCGGATCAGACCCTCGAGCCGGGTGGCGATCTCTTGGGTGAGGCGGGCGACATCCTGGCGGAGCGGGCCACGTCGTGTGGTGTCGAGGGGCGGCTCCACGACGGCGCGGTGGTGCCGGCCCGGGCCGCTGTAGACGGCCCCGGTCACGAGCACCGCCCCGGAGCGGAGTGCCAGCGTGGCCGGCCCGGCCGGCATGGTCGTGGTCTCCCCGAAGAACTCGACCTCGATGCCGTTGCCCACGATGTCCCGATCGCTCAGCAGCCCCACCAGTCCGCCGCGCCGCAGGGTGGACATGATCGGCCCGCCGGAGGAGGCGTCGAGGGGGATGATGGTCAGCCCCATGGCGGCCCGCTGCTCGACGAAGTAGTCGAACAGCTCGGGTGGCTCGAGACGCTCCGCCACCGATGTCATCGGCATGTTCTGGGTGGCGAGGAAGGCGCCGCCGTAGTCCCAACTGCCGATATGGGGCAGCACCATGATCACGCCATTTCCGGCTGCCATCCCGACCTCCAGGTGCTCGAAGCCCTGAACGAAGGTCCGTTCCTCGACCTCGGCCGCCGGGGTACCCGCCAGCCGCGCACCCTCGACCCAGTATCGAGCGTACGCCCGAAAGGACCGTCTTGCCCAGCGGTCGAGTCCGGCGTCGTCGCCGGCGTCGGCGCCGATGACTCGGCGTAGATTGGCGGTCACCATCCGCCGCTGATCGCCGCGCACCACGAACAGCAGGTCGCCGACACCACGCGCCACGGCCAGCGCCAACGGCTCGGGAAGCGCCGACAGAGCGCGCGCCAACGTCTTGTATGTCCGGAAGACTGCTTGCCCCTTGTTCACGAGCCCTCGTTCTCGTCCAACGTCGTCTGGTTGTTCCTGGTACGACTCAGGATTGTCGGCGGACCGAGCGCTGCCGGATGCCCTGTCGGGCATGGCGCGCTCGCCAGGTCCGGCCGGACCGACTGGCCAACTCCCCTTGACGGCGGGCGCGCCAGCGGGACAGGGAGACCGACTCCTTGCGGCCCCCTGCGACGGCGGTGGTGCGAGCACGCCGGCGCCGTCGGGCCGGAGACAACGGGACGGGCGGTTCGGCCAGTCTCCACACCTTGGCGAACCGACCCACGGCGGTGACCATGGTCAGGCCCAACATCACCCAGAGGACCGGCACCAAGAACAGCGAGGACAGGAATCCGATCCCGAGCAGGATCATCCGCTCGGCCCGCTCCATCAGGCCGCCCTTGGCCGAGATCCCGAGCGACTCGGCCTTGGCCCTCTGGTACGACACCAGGGTGCTGGCCGCCAGGACGGCGAACGGCAACAGGACCAGATGGCCGGGATGGGTCGAGACCAGGTACCAGGCCACCCCGCCCAGGATGAGTGCGTCGGCCACCCGATCGGTGACCGAGTCGAAGAAGGCGCCCCGCACCGACGAGGTTCCCGAGGCCTTGGCCACCGGACCGTCCAACAGGTCATGCAGACCGGTGAGGATGAGCAGGACGATGGCCAGATGGAGGTGACCGGAGCCGACGGCGACGGCCGTGGCGGCGGCCGAGAGCAGCCCGGTGGCCGTCAGCATGTCGGCGGTGATCCCGAACCGCTGCAGCTTGCGGCCCACCGGACCGGTACCCCGGTCCACGGTGTCGCGCCATCGCCCGTCAAACATGGCTCTTCCTCCAAAAATGGTCTCCCAACAGTACCATCTGCTAGCTGTAGTGAGCACTACCAGTTCGCGGGCCCCGACCTGGTCGGGCGCCCGCCCCGGGCTCAGTGCGCCGGATCCGCCGACGGCTCGGCGTGCGCCGACGGGGCGGTCCGGCGGCGTGGAGCCGGCCCCCGGCTGCGTGCCTCGGCCACCAACCACAGGACCAGGACCACGGCGGCGCCGAGGACCAGCGCATTCGAGGTCAGGTCGCCGACCACGCCCGGGACCCCCCACAGGTAGGGCGCCGCCACCCCGAGGCCGACCAGGGCCATGAGGGCGGTGGCCACGGACCGGTGGACCCGGGACACGCTGGCCGCCACGATCGGGGCCAGGGCCAGCCACGACCAGTGATGGGACCAGGACACCGGGCTGACCAGGACCTCGGTCAGGGCGAGGACCATCACCACCTCGGCGGACCGACCGGACACGACCAGCCGGCGGGTCAGCATGATGCCGCAGGCCAATGTGGCCAACGAGAGGACGAGCCAGACGACCGTCCCGACGTGGGAACCGTCGAACGGCGCACGGTGGACCATCCCGTTCCACGACTGATTGCTCCCGATGCCGAGCGCACCGGTCCGCTTGGCATCGAAGAACTCGTGAAACCAGTAGCGGGCCGAGTCGGAGGGGATCACGGCCCAGCTGACGGCAGTCACCCCGACGAAGGTGGCGATGCCCCGAAGAAGGGATCGCCAGTCGCGGCCGGCCGCGAAGGCCACGAGGTAGACGAGCGGGGTCAGCTTGATGGCGGCCGCCAACCCCACCAGGACGCCGCGCCAACGGCCCCGAACGGCGGTCAGGTCGGCCACCACCATCACCATCAGGACCACGTTGATCTGGCCGTAGTCGAAGTTGCTGCGCACCGGCTCGAGGGCGAGCGTCGCCACCCCTCCCAGCAGGGCTGCCAACGCCCAGGCCCGGCGGGCGGCCACCGCGAAGGCCGCGTCCAACATCAGGCGGGCCGCGGCGACGAGGCAGAACGCGCTCAAGGCCCACCAGATCCACTCCACCAGGCCGAGGTCGGCCAGGGACAGCGGGCTCAGCACGAACAGTGCGAACGGGGTGTAGGTGAACGGGAGCCGACTGACGGTGAACGTCTCGGTATAGGGCGATCCCCCGTGGAAGAGGGAGTGGCCGGCGGCGCGGTACACCCGGAGGTCCAGGTGCCACGACGCCCCGAACCTGATCATGTACGCGGCCGAGACCGCCCACGCGACAAGGGCGGCTGCCGCTACCCAGACCGTGGGGATCCGGGCGGTACCCGCGGCCAACCGGCCCCATCCGGGAGGCCAACCCTGACGGTCGGTTGGGGCCATCGCCGAAAACCTAGTCCGTGGGGCAGTCCTCCCTGTGCTCCCAATCCCTGCTGTGCCCGGGGCCGGGGCCGAGCCCCCTTGCCCGGCGCGAGGGACCGGGCTGTCGGGACGTCAGAGGGCCAGGGGCTTGACGGGAGCCATGATGAGCCCGGGGTCGCCCTTCCAGTCGATGCCGGGGACGTCGACATAGAGCTCGATCTCGTTACCGTCGGGGTCGAGGATGTAGATGCTGTGGGTCACCGTGTGGTCGCTGGCCCCGACGACGGTGACGCCCTTCTCGTCGAGACGGGCAACGACTTCTCGCAGTTCGTCGTCGGAGTCCCCTACCTTGAGCCCGAAGTGGTACAGGCCGAGATGACGGCCCCGGGGCAGCGGGGTGGCGTCCTCGCCCACCTCGATGAGCAGCAGCTCGTGGTGCGTCCTCCCCGACGAAAACGCCGCTGCAGGTATGCCCAGCGTCACCGGAAAGGCCGCCTCCCATCCGAGCACGTCGCCGTAGAACGCGGCCGAGCGGGCCACGTCCCGCACGTAGAGCACCAGATGTCCCAGTTCTTTGACCTGCATCCTGTCACCGCTTCCTGTTCACTCGTCGGGGCCCGGTCCACCTGGGGCCCGGTCCACCTGCCCATCCGCCCCACGGCAACGCCGCCGTGGCCGGTTCGATTCCTACGGCCGCGGCGCCCCGGGCGCCCCGGACGCCCACGCGTCGTGGAGCCGCTCCCAGGTGACGGCCAGCGTCTCGGGCAGCACACGGGTGTCGGCCACCGCGGTCATGAAGTTGGTATCGCCCAACCATCGGGGAACCGCGTGGAGATGGAGATGGCGCGGGATGCCCGCTCCGGCCGCCGTTCCCAGGTTCGCCCCCAGGTTGACGCCCTCGGGGTGGTAGGCGGTCTCCAGCGCGGCGACCCCCATGCGGAGCGCGGACCACAGCTCGGTGCCCTCCTGGTCGGCGAGATCGGCCAGGTTCGAGATGTGCCTGGTGGGAAGCACCATCAGGTGGCCGCTGGCGTAGGGGTAGGCGTTCAACACGGCGAAGGCGTGGGCCCCCACCCAGAGCACGCCGTTGTCGGGAGAGGGCGGACCACTGGCCAGGATCCGGCAGAAGATGCACGGCCCCGGCTCATCGGTCCCGGCCGGGGCGGCCGTCTCGCCCTCGCCTCCGGCCGCCGACGAGCCCGCCGTCCTCACATACTGGCTCCGCCATCCGGCCCACAGGTGTTCGAGGCTCACGACTCCTCGGGGATGCTCCGCTCGGCAATCTCGCGCTCGAGCGTCTCGGTGAAGGCGGTCAGCTCGACGCCCCGGTCGGGATCCTTGCTCCCCCGGCGGTTGACGCCCACCGTCCCGGCGTGCACATCGTCGTCGCCCACCACCAGGATGTAGGGGATCTTCAGCACCTTGGCCCGGCGGATACGGGCCCCGAGCGGTTCATCGGCCGGGTCGACCGACACCCGGGCGCCGACGGCCCGGAGCCGGTCAGCCACCTTGTGGGCGTACTCCTCGTGGTCGTTGCGCACCCCGAGCACGCGGACCTGTTCGGGCGACAGCCAGGTCGGCAGGGCGCCGGCATAGTGCTCCAAGAGGATGGCGAAGAACCGTTCCACCGAGCCGAACAGGGCACGGTGGATCATGATGGGTTGATGCCGACTGTTGTCGGCCCCGATGTACTCCATCCCGAAGCGCTGCGGCATCTGAAAGTCCAACTGGATGGTCGACATCTGATGGGTTCGTCCGATGGCGTCCCGGGCCTGCACCGAGATCTTCGGGCCGTAGAAGGCGCCGCCGCCCTCGTCGAGGACCAGTTCGAGATCCATCCCCAGGGCCGCGGTCCGAAGCGCCTCGGTGGCCTCGTCCCACTCCTCCAGGGTCCCGACCGCCTTGCCCGGCGGCCGCGTCGACAGCTCGAGGTAGAAGTCGGTCAACCCGAAATCGCGCAGCAGCGAGAGCACGAAGGACAACGTGGAGTGGAGCTCGCTTCCCATCTGCTCACGGGTGCAGAAAATGTGGGCGTCGTCCTGGGTCATGCCCCGCACCCGGGTGAGTCCGTGCACCACTCCAGACTTCTCGTACCGGTAGACCGAGCCGAACTCGAACATCCGGAGCGGGAGCTCGCGGTAGGAACGCTGCCGGCTCTTGAAGATGAGGATGTGGAACGGGCAGTTCATCGGCTTCAGGTAGTACTGGTGGGTACCGTCCACCTCCATGGGTGGGAACATGCCGTCGGCGAACCAGTCCAGATGGCCCGACGTCTCGAACAGCTCCGACTTGGTGATGTGGGGGGTGTAGACGAACTCGTACCCGGTCGCTTCATGACGGCGCCGCGAGTACTCCTCCATCAGCCGGCGGACGATGGCGCCGTTGGGGTGGAAGACGGCCAGCCCCGAACCGATCTCCTCGGGGAACGAGAACATGTCGAGCTCGGCGCCGAGTTTGCGGTGGTCGCGCCGCTCGGCCTCCTCGCGGCGGTGGAGGTAGTCGGCCAGAGCCTTCTCCGACTCCCAGGCGGTGCCGTAGATGCGCTGGAGCTGCTGTTTGTGCTCGTCCCCCCGCCAGTAGGCACCGGCCACCCGCATGAGGGCGAAGTGACCCAGGCGTTCGGTGGAGGGCACATGGGGACCCCGGCACAGGTCGGTGAAGGTCGGAGAGTTCCAGTAGGTCGACACCGTGGCCGCTGCTCCCGTCTCCGCCACCGCGTCCACCTCGTCGTGGCCGGCTTCGACCGCCTCGATGATCTCCCGCTTGAACGGCTGGTCCCCGAAGAGTGCCAGGCCCTCCTCGATCGGGTGCTCATGGCGTATGAAGGGTTGGCCCTCCGCCATGATCTCGCGCATGACGGCCTCGATCCGCCCGAGGTCCTCGTCGCTGAAGTGGGCCCCGCCCGGCAGTTCGAAGTCGTAGTAGAACCCGTCCTCGATCACCGGCCCGATGGCGAAGTGCGCCCCCGGCCACAGCCGGAGTACCGCTTGGGCCAGCACGTGGGCGGTCGAGTGGCGCAGCACGGCGCGGCCGAGCTCGGAGTCGGCGGTGATCACGCTCACCTGGGCCCCATCGGCCAGCGGGGTGTCGAGGTCCACCTCGACCCCGTCGAAACTGGCGGCGACGGCCGCCTTGGCCAGACGGCGACCGATGGACTCGGCGAACTGGAGGGCGGTCGTGCCCGGTTCGAACTCCTTGGTCGAACCATCGGGAAGTCGAACGGTGACGGCTGCCATTTGAAATGCCTTTCTCCAGTAGGTGCTGCGGCCTCCGGCATGGGTCCCGGAGCGGTCGGGATCGAGTTGCGCTCGGTCTGCGGCCACGTCGCCCGGGCCGAGCCCGGCTACCACGTCGACCGGCCGTTCGCCGCTCGCCCTACAGGGTAACGCCCAGCAGATCGGCGCCCCGGACCACCGGGCGGCCCTGGGCCGCCAGTTCGTCCAGAGCGGCCAGGGCACCGGGAGTGTCGAGGTCGTCGTCGAGATGTGACCGCACGGCCACGAGCGAGGGATCCTCACCGGAAGTGCCGGCAGAGTCAGCAGTGCCGGCGGCCCGCCACAGACTCAGCCGTCGAGCCGCCCTGGGCATGTCCTCCGATGTCCACTCCCAGTCGGGCCGGTAGTGGTGGTCGAGGAGGGCCAACCGGACCACCGCCGGCTCCCACTCCTTCAAGAGCTCCCCGACGAAGACCAGGTTGCCGAGCGACTTCGACATCTTGGTGCCGTCCAGCCCGACCAGCCCGACGTGGAGCCAGTGGCGCACGAACGGGCGCCCGGTCACCGACTCGGACTGGGCCGTCTCGCTCTCGTGGTGGGGGAAGACGAGGTCGCGCCCGCCGCCGTGGACATCGAGGGTCTCCCCCAGTTCGCGCAGCGCCAGGGCCGAGCACTCGATGTGCCAACCGGGCCGCCCCGGTCCCCACCGTGACTCCCAGGCCGGCTCGTCGGGCAGGGACGGCTGCCAGAGGACGAAGTCGAGCGGGTGGCGCTTGTTGGGATCGTCGGGATTCCCGCCGTGCTCGGCCGCCATGGCCAGCATGGTCGACGCATTGAAGTGGCTGACCTCGCCGAAGCGCTCGAAGGTGGTCACGTCGAAGTACACGGATCCCCCGGCCCGGTAGGCGTGCCCGGAGTCGAGTACGGCGCCGATGAGGGTGAGGATGTCAGGGATGGCCGAGGTCGCCCGGGGCTCGGACCATGCCGGGATGAGGCCGAGCGCAGCCATGTCGGCATCGAACCGGGCGATCTCCTCGGCCGCCAGGTCGAGGTAGTGCACGCCGAGCTCGCGGGCCTTACGGAGGATGTCGTCATCGACGTCGGTGACGTTGCGGACGCACCGGGTCTCGTGCCCGAGGTCGCGCAACCGCCGCTGCAGGATGTCGAAGGTCAGGTACACCTGGGCGTGGCCGAGGTGGGCGGAGTCATAGGGCGTGATCCCGCAGGAGTACAAGGTGACCAGTGGTCCGGGCTCGAAGGCCACCGTACGGCCCCGGGCCGTGTCATAGAGCTGCATCCCCCGTCCCCCGTCCACGTCGTCCCCAGCCACGCTGTCAGTTAACCGGTTTTCGGCCCGCGACGCAGTCAGTGGGCGCCATAACCGGTGAGCTGCAGCGCAGCGTGGGCCTTGTGCCGGATGTTGATGGTGATGAGCACGGCCGTGAACGCCTCGATCGGTGCCGCCTGGGACAGGGAGCCAGCGTCTACTCCGCGCAGTCCGTCGATCCGGTCGACGAGGGACGCGGTGGCCTCCGTCGCTGATGGGTGGTCGGAACAGACCAGGACATCGGCGGTGATCGCGGTGGTCAGCTTCTCCATCTGGGAGGCGGGCAGGTGGTGGAACGAAGCCGACACCAGGGAGTCGGGCAGCACGGCCTGGATCGACGCGGCCACCGAGCCCCTCGGGGGCACCAGGGCCAGGAACTCGCGGCCCTGCTTGGCCAGGGCGTTGGCCATGGACACCACGACCTTGCCGGCCAGCACCCCGGCCAGGGGACGGACGGTGGCGATGGCGCTGTCCCAGGGCGTGGCCACCACCACCAGGTCACACTCCGCCACCTCCTCGTTCGAGGCTCCGGCGATGTCCAGCTGGTGGTCGGTCCACGTGGCCACCAGCTCGGAGGCGATGGTCCCGGCCCGCTCGGCGTCCCGCGACCCGATGACCACTGTCTCGCCGGCGGCAGCCAACCGGACGGCGAGTCCTCTGCCGGCCGGACCGGTTCCACCCAGAATTCCGATTCTCATGGACCCCACACTTGCACACGGCACCCCGGCCCTACGGCGGCCGGAGCACGGCCGGAGCACGGCCGGAGCACGGCCGGAGCACGGCCGGAGCAGGCCGGCACGATAACCTGACCCGCTCATGGGACTCCTGGAACGGAAGCGAATCCTCGTCACAGGCGTGCTCACCGATGCGTCCCTGGCCTTCGCCGTGGCCAGGATGGCCCAGCGCGAGGGGGCCGAGGTGGTGCTCAGCGGGGCGGGTCGTGGGCTCTCGCTGACCCGGCGGACAGCCAGGAAGCTGCCGGTGGAGGCAGAGGTGCTGGAGATCGATGTCACCGAGCCGACGCAGCTGGCCGCGGCGGCTGCTGAGCTCTCCGACCGGTGGGACCGGATGGACGGCATGCTCCACGCCATCGGCTACGCCCCACCCGAGTGCCTGGGCTCGGACATGTTCCAGGCCAACTGGGACCAGGTCCAGGTGGCACTGCACGTGTCCGCCTACTCCTTGAAGGCGCTGGTCGAGGCCTTCCGACCCCTGTTGCGAGCGGCCGGTGCCGACGGTGGGCCCGGGGCGTCGGTGGTCGGACTCGACTTCGACGCCACGGTGGCCTGGCCCGCCTACGCCTGGATGGGGGTGTCCAAGGCGGCCCTCGAGTCACTGTCGCGCTACCTGGCCCGTGACCTCGGTCCGGAGCGGATCCGGGTGAACCTGGTGGCGGCCGGCCCGGTCAAGACGATGGCCGCCAAGTCGATCCCCGGGTTCCACGAGTTCGAGGACACCTGGGCGGAGAAGGCACCGCTGGGCTGGGACGTGCTCGACACCGACGTGGTGGCCCGGGCCTGCGTGGCCCTCTTTTCGGACCTGCTGCCCATGACCACCGGCGAGCTGCTCCATGTCGACGGCGGCGTCCACGCAGTGGGGGCGTGATGCCGCGCTGGGGCTTGCGGGAAGCCTGCGGAGACGGCACCGTGCTGAGTCCCGATCAGCTGCGGGACCACACGACGGCATACGTGGCCGCGGTGAACAGCCGGGATGCCGGGGCCGTGGCCGCCCTGTTCACCGAGGACGCCGTCCAGGCCGACCCGGCATCCGCCCCGCCCAACGTCGGCCGCCCGGCCATCGCCACGTTCTTCGAGGGCGGCATCGCCGCCAGCGACTCGTGGCTGTTCACCGCGGCGGCCGTCCACACGTGCGGGGCCAGTGTGGCCGTCGACTTCCGGATGGAGGTCGACCTCGGTGGCTCGACGATGACCATCGACGGCGTCGAGGTGTTCACCTTCGACGACGCCGGGCTCATCACGGCGGTCTCGGCCTACTGGGACGACGCCGACGTGACCCTGGCATGATCCCCGTATGACCGACAGCGCCCTCCAGCTGGGCAACCTGATCGCCCGCTACGCCGAGCTCATCGACCTCGGCGACTTCGACGGCCTGGGGGACCTGCTGAGCCGGGCCGGGGTCGGGGCCGCCGACAGCAGGTCACTCCTGACCGGCCGGGACGCGCTGGTGGGACTGTTCGCCGCCACGACCCGCCGCTATCCGGACGGGACGCCGGGCACCAAGCACGTCACCACCAACCTCATCCTGGAGATCGACGAGGACGCCGGGACGGCATCGGCGCGGTCGTACTTCACCGTCCTCCAGGCCGTGGACGACCTGCCGCTCCAACCCATCCTGGCCGGCCGTTACCACGACCGCTTCGAGCGTGACGGCGACGGCTGGCACTTCTCCGAGCGTCGCTACCTGGTCGAGCTGATCGGCGATATCAGCCACCACATGATCAGCGGACTGCCGGGTTAGGGACGGGCGGTCGCCCGACGGGTGACCCGGTCATCCCTGGTGTCCCAACGCCGCCAGTTCGGGCAGCACCTTCGGGGCCAGGTAGGCCCCTGCCGCCGGAGTGGTGTGGACCCCGTCCCCCAGCCGGACCACCTTCCCGTCGATGGTCCAGGTGAAGTGGCCGTCGGGATCGAGGTACCGGTTGAGCGGCACCACCGAGACGACGCCTGGGTGCCGGGCGGCCACGGACTCGATGATCTTGTTGAGTACGTTCACCCGGGCCGGATCGTCCTCGTCCCAGGGTTGGCCGTTCAGCTGCTCGCCGGTGTCGAAGTACGGCGCGGTCATCAGCACCACCCGTGCTCCCCTCGAGCTCAGGATCCTCACCGCCGTCTCGTACTGCGCCGTCTCGTAGGCATCGAACGCCGGATCACCCAGGTGCTGCCAACGCCCCTCGTACACCCGGTCCATCGCCTCCCACCAGCCGACGGTGACGACGACGACGTTCGGATGCAACTGGTCGACGTCGGTCTGCCACCACGTCGGCCAGAAGTTGCAGGGTCCGAGGGGATACGTCGGCAGGCCGTGCAGGTTGTAGGGCAGCACCGCCGCCAGGCCGCACCCCGACACGGCACGGCCGCCGATGGTGATGCCGTAGTGGGCGGCATAGGGGGCGAGGCCGTACCCCACGTACAGGGCCAGCGAGTCCCCGACGAACAGGACCTTGGTCCGTTGGGGTTGCGAAGGGAACGTGAAGGCGTAGAACGCCTCCCGCTGCGCGGCGGTGGAGTCGGCCGAAGGTGCGGCCAGGGAACCGGCCGCCGACGCCACCAGCAGGCCGCAGACGACGACCACTCCGACGGGGACCCAGGCCCACGAGCGCCAGGATCCGAACTTCATCTGACGCACCGGGAGCTCCACCACGTAGTACGAGGCCACGGCGAATCCGAACGCCACCACCGACCTGAGGGCGAACAGGCTGTAGTTCTCGAGCCCGGTCCGGGCGTGGTTGAGGACGAGGTCGACCGGCCAGTGCCACAGGTACAGGCCGTAGGAGACCAGTCCGACGAACCGGAGCGGGCCGAACGACAACGCCCGCGCCGGGAGGCCGGTGGGGGCCATGGTCACTCCGCAGATGACAAGGGCCACGGTGATGTCGGCGAGGAAGAACCCACCCCGGTAGGGAAACGACGAGGTGCCATCGACCCGCGACCAGACCCACACGAACACGATCGCGCCGACGATGGCCATCGAAGAGAACCCCAGACGGGCTCGGCGGCCCGATGCCGGTGACCGCCCGCTGAGCAGGATCCCGATGGCCGCTCCGATCAGTACGTCCTGGGCCCGGGTGTCGGTTCCGAAGTACAGGCGGGTCGGATCACTGTCGACGCCCACACGGAACAGCAACGCCATCGCACTGGCCGAGGCCAGCGCGCCGAGCACCGCCACCCCGAGGAGGACGCGGCGCGACCGCCAGAGCTTCAGGACACCCAGGACCACCAGCGGCCAGATCAGGTAGAACTGCTCCTCGATCGCCAGCGTCCAGGTGTGGAGGAGTGGCGACGGCGCCGATACCTGGACGAAGTAACTCCCACCGTCGGCGATCTGGTGCCAGTTGTTGAAGTAGAACAGCGTGCTCAGGCCGTCCCCCAGTATCGAGGACTGGGTCCCGCTCGGCGCGAAGACCCACGCGTAGAAGGCGATGCCGCCCAGTAGGACGAACAGGGCCGGCAGGAGCCTGCGGGCACGGCGGGCCCAGAACGACCGCAGCTTGATCGTGGCGGACCGGGTCCACTCCCTGACCAGGAGCTGGGTGATGAGGAAGCCGCTCAGGACGAAGAAGACATTGACGCACACCAGGCCACCGCTCGCCCAGCCGAGTCCGCCGTGGTTGGCCATGATGCCGAGGATCGACACCGCCCGGATACCGTCGAGCGCCGGCATGTAGCCCAGCTGGGTCCCCACCCCGAGAGGAGGGCGCTTCTCGCCGGCCCCGTGCACACCGACCTCCGGTGGGCCGGCCTGGTCCCGAGCGACCTCTGCGCTCCCCTCTGCAACGCCCCCGATGGACACCTGGACCTCTCTACCCCCGTGACCCGATCCGTCACCCCTCGTTCGCGGCTAGAGAGACGGTAGTGCAACTCCTGGCCGGCCGTGGTGCGGGGACGACTGCCCTGGGCTGGGCCGATCGGCCTTGACCGCCCGCTCCCCCGGCCCCTACGTTCGTGCGCGTCCGATCACGACAGGGAGGGGGACCCAGTGGGACGACTCGACAACGCCGTCGCGGTGGTCACGGGGGCGGCATCGGGGATCGGCGCCGCCTGCGCCGACCGGCTGGCGGCGGACGGCGCCACCGTGGTCACCCTCGACATCACCGGGAAGGCCGATCACATCCTCGATGTGCGCGACGAGTCAGCGGTCGAGTCCGCCTTCGCCACCGTGATGCGCGACCACGGACGGCTCGACGTGGTCGTCAACGCCGCCGGCGTGGCGGGGGGTGGCCCGATCCACCTCCTCGAGGCCGACGAGTGGGACCGGGTGATCGACATCAACCTGAAGGGCACCTTCATCGTCGACAAGCACAGCGCCATCCACATGCTGGCCGGCGGTTCGGGCTCCATCATCAATATCGCCAGCATCGAGGGCCTGGAGGGAACCGAGGGTGGGACCGCCTACAACGCATCCAAGGGCGGCGTGGTGACGCTGACCAAGAGCATGGCCATCGACTACGGACGCCGTGGTATCCGCGTCAACTGCATCTGCCCGGGCGGCATCGACACCCCGCTGCTCGGCGACATCATCGATGCCGACGGCATGGAGCTCTACCGGGACACCATGCGGGAGCGCCACGTGCTCGGCCGGTTCGGGAAGCCGTCGGAGATCGCGTCGGCGGCATCCTTCCTGGCCTCCGACGACGCCTCCTTCGTCACCGGGCACGCCCTGGTGGTCGACGGCGGGTTCACCGCCGGCATGCGGGTCGGCCTGCTCGATCAGATGGGCCTTTGACGTGACCACCCAGGTGACCGACGACGTCGTCGAGGCGGCACGCTCCCTCCGAGCGATCGTGGCCGAGGAGGCCGCCGACTCCGAGCGGAACCGCACGCTCAATGACAGGACCGTCGAGGCGCTGTGGGCCAGCGGCCTCATGCAGTGGTTCAACCCGGTCGAAGCGGGCGGGCGCGAACCGTCGTTCGCCGAAATGATCGACACCTGGATCGAGCTGGCATGGCAGGACGGGTCGTTGGGGTGGATCGGCATCGCCAACCTGCCGTCGGCGGCGGCCTGTGCCGCCTACCTGCCACCGGACGGGTTCGACGAGGTGTTCACCGCCCACGGCAACCGGGTGACCGTCGGTGGCCAGTTCTTCCCCAACGGGCTCGGGGAGCGGGTCGAGGGCGGGTTCCGGGTGTCGGGGGCGTGGAACTTCGGCTCGGGGACGGGTCACTCCGAGTACGTCGCCGCCGGCTTCATCCCGACCGTCGGCGGGGAGATGGTGGCCGGCGAGGATGGTATTCCGGCCCTGTTGGTGGCCGTCATCCCCCGGGACGAGATCGTGTTCACCGACGGCTGGCACGTCCAGGGGCTGAAGGGAACGGGAAGCTACGACTACAACGTCGCCGACGTATTCGTGCCCGAGACCAGGACGTTCGAGCTGTTCAGCCGGACGCCGGCGCGCGGGCGGTCGGGAGCCTTCCACATGGGTCTCATCCCCGTGACTGCGGCGGGTCACGCCTCGTGGGCGCTCGGAGTAGCCAAGAGCATGCTGGACGACGTGACCGAACTGGCCGCCACCAAGGTACGCATGGGGGACGACTCGTCACTGGCCCACCGTTCCTCGTTCCAGCGGAACCTGTCCCATCACACCGCCATGTGGAAGGCGGCACGCCTGTTGGTCGTCACCACGTTCGGTGACATCGAGCACGCTGTCCGGTCGGGCGCCACCCTCACACCCACCATGCGCGCCGACATGCGGGTGGCGGCGACCTATGCCACCGAGTGCAGCCGTGAGATCGTGCACTGGGCCCACCTGGCCGCCGGTACGTCGGCCATCCGCGAGGGGAGCCGGCTCGAGCGGGCATTCCGGGACATGTACACCGGCACCCAGCACGTCTTCATCGGCGAGAAGACCTACACCGACGCCGCCCAGATCTACATGGGCATGGTCGAGGACCAGTTCGGTTTCTGAGCGGGGCAGATCCGGGCGGGGCGCCGCCGAGCCGGTTCAGAGCTGCAAGGACTTCACCTCGAGGTACTCCTCGAGCCCGAACGCTCCGAACTCCCTCCCGTTGCCGGACTGCTTGTAGCCGCCGAACGGCGCCAGCGGGTTGAACCCACCCCCGTTGACCTCGACCTGTCCGGTCCGGAGGCGGCGCGCCACTGCCTCGGCCCGATCGCGGTCGCCGGACCACACTCCCCCGGCCAGTCCGTAGTCGGTGTCGTTGGCGATCTCGACCGCCTCCTCCTCGGAGTCGTAGGGCATGATCACCAGCACCGGTCCGAAGATCTCCTCCCGGGCGATCGTCATGTCCCTGGTGACCGAGGAGAAGACCGTCGGCCGGACGAAGTAGCCCTCCCCGAGCCCGTCGGGTGCGTCGGGACCGCCGGTGAGGAGGGTGGCCCCCTCGCCGAGCCCTTTTTCGATGTAGCCCGCGCACCCGGTCGCGCTGGACGGCGGACACCAACGGGCCCAACCTCGTGTCGCCGTCGAACGGGTCACCGAGCGTAAATCCCTCGGCGGTGGCGGTGGCCAGCTCCTCGACCTCGGCCAACCGTTCGCGTGGGACGAGCATGCGGGTCAGGGCACTGCAGGTCTGACCGGAGTTGAAATAGCACTTCCCCACGCCGTCGGGTACGGCCTTGGCCAGGTCGGCGTCGTCGAGGATGACGTTGGCCGACTTCCCCCCGAGCTCCAGGGCCACCCGCTTGACCGTGGCCGCCGCCACCTCGGACACCCTCCTGCCGGCGCGGGTGGAGCCGGTGAACGACATCATGTCGACGCCGTCGTGGCCGGCGAGGGCCTCGCCCACCACCGGCCCGAACCCGGTCACCAGATTGAACACCCCGGCCGGCAGACCCACCTCGTCGAAGATGTCGGCGAGTACGAACGCATTCAGGGGTGCCACCTCGCTGGGTTTGAGGACGACCGTGCAGCCGGCGGCCAACGCCGGGGCCACTTTGGCGGCGATCTGGTGCAGCGGGTAGTTCCACGGGGTGATGGCGCCGACCACCCCGATCGGCTCCCGGACGATCAGTGAGTTGCCGATGGTCTGCTCCCAGGCAAACTCCTCGGCGACCTGTGCCATCGACGCGAAGGAGGTCGGTGGGCAACCCCACCTGGACCAACTGGGAGAGGATGCGCGGCATCCCCACCTCGTGGGTGATCAGGTCGGCCAGAGACTCCTTGCGGGCGTCCAGCGCCTGGCCGACCTTGGTCAACAGGGCGGTCCGCTCGGCGACGGGGACCGCGCTCCATCCCGGAAAGGCCCGGCGGGCGGCGGCCACCGCCCGGTCGATGTCCGCGGCAGTGCCCTCGGGAACGGTCCCGGCCACCTCCTCGGTGGTGGGATCGACCACCTCGATGGTCGAGGACCCGGAGGGCTCCGACCAGACCCCTCCGATATAGAGCTTGTCCCGCACTTCCTTCTTCATCGACGGCATCGGACTCCCTTGCGTGGTGTGAACCTTTGTACCCACTCTAGGGAGATCCCCCCGGGTTCCGCGGCTGGGCGGAGTGAGCGGATCCTCCCTTATCGGCGTGAGCTGCCCTCTCTTATCGAAGTGAGTGGCTTCTCGCCGACAATTGTTTCGCGTTTAACAAACAGCCGGTATGCAACTGCCGTCGTCCCGAGGGCCGCGTTGCATAACGATTCCGATATATCTATGGTGACGGCACAGCCACCGAGCGATGCACCCGGGGGGAACGTGGCCCAGACCCAACAGCAGCGAAAAGAGGAGACCCGGGCCAGGTTGCTGTCCGCGGCCGCCGACCTCTTCGCCGAGCAGGGCATCGACGCCGTCTCGGTGGACGCCGTGGCCGAGGCGGCCGGGCGGACCTCGGGGTCCGTCTATGCCCACTTCGGCAGCAAGCAGGGGCTCTTGCTGGCCCTGCTCGACTCATGGAAGGCATCGGTGCTGACCGTCCTGTTCGCCGAAGTCGCCGTCACCGACACCCCGTCCGGGCAGCTGGCGGCGGTATGGGAGAACCTGGCCGACACCTCGGACGACCGTCGGGGGCGATGGTCCCTCCTCGAGCACGAGCTCTGGCTGCGGGCGGCCCGTGATCCCGAGGTGGCGGACGTGATCCGCGTCCGCAACGCCGAAGCCGCGGCGTCACAGCGCCCGCCAACTGGCCGGATGGGCATCGACGGTCGAGGCCCATCCGGTAGCCGATGCCCGATGAGCTGGCGGTCCTGGTGAAGGCCATGCTCACCGGGCTGGCCATGCAGCGCCGCCTCGAGCCCGACTCGGTCACCGACGACCTGCGCTCTGCGCGGCCTGTCCGCGCTGCTGGGACTTCCCGAGTCATCCACCTCGCCGCCACCCCCGTCGGGCTGGGGGTCGCGCCGGGGGCCCCACTCCGAACGCCCACACCTTCCTGACATCGATCCGACATCAGGACAAGATCCGACATCACGACAAGATCCGACATCACGACAAGATCCGACATCACGACAAGGAGAAACACCATGAACACCGAGATCCGCCAGAGGCTGGGCATCGAGTTCCCCATCTTCGCCTTCACCCACTGCCGCGACGTTGTGGCCGCGGTGACCAACGCCGGTGGGATCGGCGTCCTCGGAGCGATCGCCTTCACCCCCGAGCAGCTCGAGGTCGAGCTCACGTGGATCGACGAGCACGTCGGCGACCGCCCCTACGGGGTCGACATCGTGATCCCGGCCAAGTACGAGGGCATGGACGAGATGGACCCCGACAAGCTCGAGGCCCAGATCCGTGCACTGGTGCCCGCCGAGCACAAGGAGTTCGCCCTCAAGATCCTGGCCGACCACCACGTGCCGGAGATCCCGGCCGAAGAGCAGCGCTCCAACGGGATGATCGGGTGGACTGCGGCCCATGCGGCCGGCCTCATCGACGTCGCCCTCCGCCATCCCAACGTCAAGCTGATTGCCAACGCGCTTGGCACCCCCCCGCCGGACGTGGTGGAAAAGGTGCAGGGTGCGGGGCTGATGATCGGCGCCCTGGCCGGCTCGGTCAAGCACGCGCTCAACCACAAGGCCGCCGGATCTGGACTTCATCATCTGCCAGGGTTCTGAAGGCGGTGGCCACACCGGCGACGTCGGGAGCATCGTCTTGTGGCCCGAGGTCATCGACGCGGTCGCCCCCATCCCGGTGCTGGCCGCCGGTGGCGTCGGCAGCGGGCGCCAGATGGCGGCGGCCCTCGCTCTCGGCGCCCAGGGCGTGTGGTCCGGCACGCTGTGGCTGACCGTCGAGGAGGCGGACATCCCGCCCAAGCAGATGGAGACCTACCTGGCCGCGTCCAGCCGAGACACCGTCCGCTCCCGCTCGTTCACCGGAAAGCCGTGCCGGATGCTCAAGAACGACTGGACCGAGGCGTGGGAGGCCGAGGACACGCCGGACCCGCTGCCGATGCCCCTCCAGATGATGGTGGCCATCGAGGCGGTGTCGCGAGGGCACCGCTATCCCGAGCAGGCCCGCGACGTGAACTTCAACCCGTGCGGACAGGTGATCGGCCGTGCCACCACGGTGCGCAAGGCCAAAGACGTCGTCTTCTCGATGGTCGAGGAGTACATCGAGGCCACCGAGCGCCTGCAGTCGGTCGTGGAGGTCTGAGCCGGCCCCACGTCGGGGCGCCGACCGCGCCCACCGACGTGGACCGTCGGTGTTCATCCAGGACCTGTTCGCCTCCCTCGACCCGAGGATGCCCGATCGCCGAGTCGATCGCCGAACCACTGCGCCTCACGGCCAGTGGGACGCGTCACCGGCCGCTCCCGCGTGGCGGGGCCCTCCGACTGGTGGGCCTCGAACCGCGGGACGCCAACCGGTTCCCCAACGAGTTCGCCGGCCAGCAGCGTCAACGGGTCGGCATCGCCAGGGCGCTGATCCTCGACCCCGAGATGCTGGTCCTCGACGGGCCCGTGTCCGCGCTCGACGTCTCGATCCAGGCCGGAGTGGTGCACCTGCTGGAGGACCTCCAAGAAGGACTGGGGATCGCCCACCTGTCCATCGCCCACACGACCTGTCGGTGGCCCGACACATCTCGGGCCGGGTGGCGATGATGGATCTCGGGCCCATCGTCGAGATCGGCACCCGATCGGATGTGTCTACGAGCGCCCCGAGCACCCCTACACCCAGGCGCTGCTGTCGGCCGCGCCGGATCCCGACCGGATCAAGGAGCGGTCCCGGCCCGCCACCGCCAGCCGGAATGGACTGCGCTCGACACTCGGCGCCCATTGTCTAGTATCACGATAGGGGTGCTAGAGAAATGGGACCCACCCCGGCACGGTCCCCGGGTCCCGATCAGCCCATCAGACAAGTGAGGTGCGCCATGTCCGTACGTGAAGAGATCCTCGAGGCCAACGACCGCTACTCGGCCTCCTTCGGCCGCCTGGGTGAGCTGGCACTGCCCCCGGCCCGGCACTTCGCCATTCTCACCTGCATGGACGCACGGCTGGACCCGGCCAAGTACGCCGGCCTGAGCGAAGGCGACGCCCATGTCATCCGGAATGCGGGTGGCCGTGCCAGCGACGATGCCATCCGCTCCCTGGTCATCTCCCACAAGCTCCTCGGCACCCAGGAGTGGTTCGTCATCCACCACTCCAACTGCGGGATGGAGTTCTTCACCGACGACGTCATCCGCGACCTGCTGGCCAGCAGCCTCGAGACTGCCGAGTTGGGGCCGGACGGCTTCCACGACGTCGGCACCGGTCCGGGATCGTCCGAGGCCCGGTACATCGACTGGCTGACCATCAGCGACAACGAGCAGAGCGTGGTGGAAGACGTCACGCGCATCCGGTCCCATCCCCTCGTCCCCGGCGACATCCCCGTCTACGGGTACATCTACGACGTCGCCACCGGACGGCTGGTCGAAGTCACCGAGGCCACCAAGGCGGGCCTCCCGACCTGAGGCGGCCTTCGGACCAGGGCCCGCGCACCCGACCGGTGCCGGTGGCTCCCCGGACCGTGGACCGGTCGGGAGGGGACGAAGCACGGAGGGCGACGCGTATCGCCGTACGCTGAGGCGATGCGATTCGTGATCATCGGTGGGGGTCCAGCAGGCAACCAGGCGGCCACCCACGCCGCCATGCTCGGCGTGGACGTCACCCTCATCGAGCGGGATGTGGTCGGCGGGGCTGCCAACCTGTGGGACTGCATCCCGTCCAAGGCGATGATCGCCACCGGTGGCGTGATGTCGACGCTACGGAGGATCGAGGGGATGGGCGTCGTGGGTGCCCGAGGTTCCATCGACCTCGAGATGCTCCGCCACCGGATCACGTCGATCGTGGCCAGCCTCGAGGAGACCAACGAGAAGATCCTGCACAGCCAGGGTGTCGAGGTGGTCCGGGGCTCGGCCCGGCTGCTGGACGACCACACGGTGGTCGCCGACACGGCCGGCGGTGAGCGGACGTTCGAGGCCGACGCCATTCTTCTCAGCACCGGGAGTCGGCCGAGGGTGCCCGAGTGGGCGGCACTCGATGCCGACCGGATCCTGTGCACCCGCGATGCCTATCCGCCCGCGGTGCTCCCCGACCACGTGGTGGTCATCGGGTCGGGTGTGACCGGAGTGGAGTTCGTCCATCTCTTCTCGTCGCTCGGCTGCGAGGTCACCTTGATCGTGAGCCGCCAGCAGGTGCTCCCCCAAAAGGACCCTGAGGTGGCGGCGGTGCTGGAGGCGGATTTCACCCGACGGGGAGTCCACCTCTTGAAGGGTGCCCGGGCCATCGCCGCCGATCGCACCGACGGACGGGGTCCTGGTCTCGAGCGACGACGGCCGGAAGGTGGCGGGATCCCACGCCCTCTTGGCCATCGGATCGATCCCCAACTCGGAGGGGTTGGGACTCGAGGATGCCGGGGTGACGGTCGGCGCCGGGGGGTACGTACCGATCAACCGGCACTGCCAGACCTCGGTCCCCCATATCTTCGCCGCCGGCGACCTCTCGGGAAAGCTCCCGCTCTCCTCGGTGGCGTGGATGCAGGGTCGCCAGGTGGCCGACTACGTCGTGGTGGGCCACACCGCCTCCCACCGCCATCCGAACTACGAGAGTGCACCGTCGGCGATCTTCACCGAGCCCGAGATTGCCGACGTAGGACTGGCCGAGGCCGAGGCCTTCGCCCAAGGCCGGAAGATCCGTGTCACCAAGGTGCCGTTCGCCGCCAGCGCACGGGCCCTCATCGACAACGACTCCCGGGGCTTCGTCAAGGTCATCACCGACCCGTCCACCGGGATCGTGCTCGGCGGCTCGATCGTCGGTCGGAATGCATCCGAGCTCATCTCGGTGTTGGCGGTGGCGGTCACCGGCCGTCTCAAGGTGGCCGACATCATCGAATCGATGTTGGTCCACCCGACCCTGGCCGAGGCGCTGGCCGAAGCGGCCGACTAGCGAGGCGGCAGGCGGGCAGGGCGGAGCAGGCAGGGCGGAGCGGTCAGGACCCCGGCAAAAAAACCGGGCCCGGAGCAAGCCGGCGGAAACCTGCTCAACGGGCCCGATTGCCTGAGGGTCTACCCGTCCGGACCGGTCTCAAACCGTCCGGGCAGAACATCGCTCTGACCTCGGGTGTTAGGCAAAGACCACGGTCCGATTGCCGTTGAGCAGGACCCGGTCCTCGAGGTGCCAGCGGAGACCGCGAGCCAGCACGGCGCGCTCGATGTCCCGACCGATCCGCATCAGCTCTTCCACCGTGTCGGCGTGATCGATGCGGGTGGTGTCCTGCTCGATGATGGGGCCGGCGTCCAACTCCGCAGTCACGTAGTGGCAGGTGGCCCCGATCAATTTCACGCCCCGCTCGAAGGCCTGATGGTACGGGCGGGCCCCGGCGAACGACGGGAGGAAGCTGTGGTGGATGTTGATGATGCGTCCCGGGAGCCGGGCGCAGAGGTCGGCCGGGAGGATCTGCATGAACCGGGCCAGCACCATCACGTCACCACCGACGTCCCCGAACAGGGCCGCCACCTCGTCGAACGCCTCCTCCTTCCGGCCCTGGTCGAAGGGGATGTGGCGGAAGGCAACGCCATGCCATTCCACGAGCGACCGAAGGTCGGGATGGTTCCCGATCACCATCGGGATGTCGCAGGGGAGGTCGCCGTTGCGCCATTGGTGGAGGAGATCAGCCACACAGTGGTCCTCCCGGCTGACCAGCACGACCACCCGCTTCCGTGACCCGGTATCACTCAGGTGCCAGTCGAGGTGGAAGGCGGCAGCGACCTCGGCGAAGCGCCCGGCGAACTCCTCGGGTCCGAACGGGAGGCTGTCGGCCAGTACCTCGATCCGTTGGAAGAACATTCCGGTGGCGAGGTCCCCGTGCTGGGCGGCTTCCACGACCCACCCACCGTGCGCGGCGATGAACCCGGTGACCGCCGCCACGATGCCGGTGCCGTCGGGACAAGTGACCGTGAGTATGAGACGACGCATCCGTTCATCATGGTCTGCGCCGAACGTCCACGTTTGCCGGGGGGCCCGGCGGGTAGGTGGTGAACGACCGCAACACCAATGCGAACACCGGAAAGTGAGCACACCGATGACTGGAACCGACGACCTCAAGGGACGGGCGAAGGAAGCGGCCGGCGACCTCACCGGCAACGAGAAGCTGCAGCGCGAGGGCAAGGTCGACCAGGCCAAGGGCAAGGTCAAAGAGACAGTGGACAAGGTGGCCGACAAGGTGACCCCGGACTGACCGGCCCTGGGGGTTCACCGGCGGGCAGGTGAACGCTCGACCTCTCCAGCCACCGGCGGTTTGCTGGCCCGACAACGAATAGTGCGCCTCCAGCGCTATGCGCCGACTCTGCGCGGGTGTACGATGATCTCACCTTCTATAGCGAGGGATCTGTAGGGAACGGTAACTGTCGTCCCCGACAACCTTGGAGGGAACGAGCTCGTGTCGAGTCGCTCGCTATCGCCCGAAGGTGCGCCCTCCAACTCCTCCCCATTCGACGCGGACCAGGGAGCAGGGCAGCACCATGCAGATCGATGACCCCCACAACGTATTCGCCGTAGCCACCAGCGTTTCGGACGGGCAGGCGCTGCTCACGGTGCGGGGTGAGGTCGACCACATCCACGCCCCCGTGCTGGAGTATTCCCTGAACGCGCTCATCGACCAGGGTCATCGGGACCTCGTGGTCGATCTGTCAGGCGTCGACTTCCTGGACTCCTCCGGATTGAAGGTCCTCGAAGCCGCGGTGCACAGACTCGAACGGGCCGAAGGCTCTCTGGCTCTCCGGTCTCCGTCGCCCATCGTCAGGCGACTGCTGGGCATCGTCGGTCTGGATGATGTGATCCACGTCGAGCGGTCGGTGGAGGACGGACATGAATCCCCGTCAGGCGCAACTGATACCCAAGGGGCGGAGCTGGGGGACCTGGGCCTGGGCCTGGGCGTACGACAGCTGGTGGCGATGCCCTCCGACAACCAGGCCGTCGATGCAGCCCTCCGGATGATCGTGGCCCTGGCCGAAGCGTCGATCGGCGGCGCCGACGGCGTGAGCGTCTCCCTCCACCGGGACGGGCACCTCTCCAGCGTGGCCACCACCGACCCGACCATTGCCGAGCTGGACGCCGAGCAGTACGCCACTGGGGAGGGTCCCTGTGTGGCAGCGTCGGTGGCCGGCCACCGGTTCCACGTCGAGGCACTCGCCGAGGAGGAGCGGTGGCCTTCGTTCATCAAGGGGGCACGGACCCACGGGATCAATGCGATCCTCTCCAGTCCGCTGCTGTCTCTGAACGAACCCGTCGGCGCCCTCAACATCTACTCGAGGGCGCCCCGGGCGTTCTCGCCCGAGGACGAGCAGTTGGCGTCGGTCTTCACCGCTCAGGCGTCGATCGTCGTCTCGGAAGCACGGATCAGCGTCTCCACGGATGAGTTGTCACTACGCCTGACCAAAGCCCTCCACGCCCGCAAGGTGATCGCCCAGGCCCAGGGCATCATCATGGAGCGCCTCAGTCTCAACCCCGACGCCGCCTACAACGAACTCCTCGACTTCTCGCGGCAGTCCAACATCCCGTTGAGACAGCGGGCCGAGGACGTGGTGGCGGCGGCGCAGGAGAAGATGGCGGCGGCGGCGCAGGAGAAGATGGCGGCGGCGGCGCAGGAGAAGATGGCGGCGGTCGAATCCCCCGGACTTTCGTGACCGTTCGGCCCAGCCCACTGTTGGACAGGGCCCGGCAAAACGCCGGCCTCTCCCACGGAGATCTCTTCCTGCGGTACTTCGAGCTCGGCGGTATGAGCAGCGCGTTCCAGGTGGAGGCATACGTCTGTGACCTGGTGAAGCCGAGTCCTCACGACTACGACGTCCTTGCCCATGCCCTCAACGAGCGGTTCGTCGAGCTCGGGGGCGATCATCCGGTGCCGTATGCCGCCGAGGCATGAGTTGGTGCGCAGCACTTCCGACACAGGTCCGGTGGAGCATGTGACACACTGAGGGGGCGCTATGGCGAACACCGAATCTCCCACGACGGAGCTCACGGCTCAGCTCTCCGCGGTGGCCCGTGCCCTCTTCGCTGCCGGGGATGTTCTCGCCACTCTCCGGAAGGTCGTAGAACTGGCGACGGCGACCATCGACGGGTGCGACTTCGCCAGCATCTTCGTGGCCACGGATCACCCGGTCAGCGAGCCCGTCTTCACCGACGCAGCCTTGGCGGAGATCGATGTCCTCCAGCGGGCCTCCGGCCGAGGACCGAGTTTTGATGCCATCGAAAGCCGACTGCCGGTCTATGTGGACGACCTCTCCGACGACGACCGTTGGCCCGAGTTCGGGTCGGTGGCTGTCGGGGCGGGGATCAGATGCATGCTGGTGTACCCCCTCACCACGAACGGGAGTCTCGGTGTCCTCAATCTGTTCGCATCGTTTCCCGGTGCGTTCGGCGCCACCGATCGGGCCAAAGGGCTCATCTTCGCCACGCTGGCCGACCTGGCACTCGCCGGCGCCCAGACCCACGAGGAAGAGGATCGTCGGGCCGACAACCTCCACCAGGCGCTGGTGACGCGTGAGATGATCGGGCGCGCCGAAGGGATCCTCATGGAACGCGAGCGGATCACGTCCGACCAGGCGTTCGACATCCTGCGAAAGGCGTCCCAGCACCTGAACATCAAGCTCAAAGAGGTGGCCGAGGAGCTCGTCGAGACCGGCGAGCGACCACGGACGGGGCCCGAGCAGCCCACCGGCCCCTGACGGCTCCCGGTGGGTGACCTCGCTGATCCGTCCCGCAGGGTGGTCCACGGGGTGGCCGGACTTGGGTTTCAGGTCCTGACGGCGGTGGGAGGGTCCACCCCGGTCGGACAATTCCAAATAACATCTGATCGGTATGCCGTGCCACTGCGATGCCATCTCCGGAGGAATCATTGCGCCGGCCCCCGTGCAAGCCTGTCCGGGTCTCGCGGTCGGCCACGACCGGACCAAGTACCGGTGGCCCTCCATTCGTGGTGTACCGTCGATCGAACGGGGGTGTGTCACATGGATATCGGTCCATTCTTGAGCACAGAGGGAAGCAGGCCGTTCCAAGGCACCAAGGAGTGCCACGACTTCGATCTCTGGCGGAAGAGTGGCGACGAGAACGTCTACGTGCTGGTCCGACGGTTCCGGATGACGGCGTACCCGGCTCTCAAGTGGGTCCAGGATCCCCCCAGCCAGAAAGTCTCCGTCGGGTTCATGGTGCCGATCGACCACTGGGACGAACGCGTCGACACCGAAGGGCGCCCGATCCGGGTACCCGGGACGTGAGCCGAAGGCGGCCCCGGCGGGCGACCCCCGTGGTCGTGGAGCTGCTCTTACGATGACGTGATGGCTCCTTCCACCCACCTCCCGCCGGATCGACCGAAGAGGGTCGGCCGTCGGGTGGTCCTGGGGATGATCGCCGCCGGCGGGGTCGGGGTCGTGTTCGGAGCCCGGATCCAAAGTGTGGTGGGGAGTGCCCTCGGTTCGGGCCTCGGCGGCCTACTGCCGGGTGGTGACCGGTTCCGGATCTATACCGTCAGTGACTCGTTCCCCGCCATCACCGATGCGCACTATCGGCTCGAGGTGTCGGGTCTGGTCGATCGACCGCTCACACTCACCCTGGACGACCTGCGGTCGATGTCGGCCACCAAGTTGGTGAAGGATTTCCAGTGCGTGACCGGATGGCGCGTTCCGGACGTCCCGTGGGAGGGCGTTCGGCTGTCCGATGTCCTCGACGCTGCCGGGGTGCAGGATCATGCCGTCGCCCTGGCGTTCGACTCCTACGACGGAGTGGACACGGAGAGCCTCACCCTCGACCAGGCGCGCCGCCCCGACGTGATCGTGGCCTATCGGATGCTCGGCGCGCCCATCACGACCGAACACGGCGGGCCGGTACGTCTCTACGTCGCCCCGATGTACGGATACAAGTCGTTGAAATGGCTGTCGGCGATACGGGTGGTCGACCGGGTCGAGCCGGGTTACTGGGAGCAGAACGGCTACGCGGTCGACGGGTGGATCGGCCGCTCCAACGGTGGCACGGAGCAGCCCGTTGACTGATCCTTCCGGCGGACCACCGATCGATACGCCCCCGGGTGGACGCGCCCCGGCGAACAGTCGGATCCTGCGGTTCGACGTCCTCGAGCGCACCGCCCACTGGGCAACCGCGCTGCTGTTCGGCATCCTCATGGCGACGGCACTCCCGCTCTACTTCGTCCAGGTGGAGAGCGTGGTCGGGCGAAGGGAGCTCGTCGCTCAGATCCACACGTGGTCGGGGGTCGCGTTGCCGGTTCCGCTCATCGTCTCGCTCGCCGGTCCCTGGGGCAAGCGCCTCCGCCAGGACGTCAGGCGATTCAGCCTGTGGACCGGTGAAGAGGTGCGATGGCTCCGCACGTTGGGCCGTGATCGGATCAGCCGTGCGGGCAAGTTCAACCCGGGACAGAAGCTCAACGCCCTGTTCACGGCCGGAGCGATGGTCGTCATGCTCGGGACCGGGTCCATGTTGAAGTGGTTCCGGTTCTTTCCGCTCGACTGGCGGACGGGAGCGACCTTCGTCCACGACGTGCTGGCGCTGGCGATCTTCATCGTGATCTTCGGCCACATCGCCTTCGCCCTGACCCATCGGGACGCCCTCCGATCCATATTCAAGGGTTGGATCCCCGAGTCATGGGCCAGGACCCACGCTCCGGGGTGGATGGCCGACGCGGCCGACGAAGTGCCCGAGGAGCAGCTGGCCACCGTCGGGGTGCCGTCGACCGTGGAGATCGAGGACACCTACTAGGCCGGTCGGGAACAACCCGGCACGGGCGTCGCCCAGACCTAGCGGTCCTCCCCCGCTCCCCTGGCGCGGATGCGGGCGGCCCATGCCACAAGGCCCAAGCCGATCACCAGCACGACGATGCCGAGCAGCGTGTACTGTCCATGGCCGCTCATCAACTTGGATCCGCGCAGGACGTTCGTACCCTGCCCGATCCAGACCAATCCGGTCAGGCACAGCACGATTCCGATGATGCCTCGAATCCACATGCCGGACTCCGATCTGATCGGGTGGCGACCCTCCGCGCGTGCTAGCGCACTGGAGGGAAACGTAGCCCCTTCGGTGTGGGCCGGGCTGTCGGCACTCGTCAGGCCGGCGCCGATCGGCCGGTCCGTGGAACGAACCGGGCACCGAGCACGGACGCCGAACAGGCGATGAGGTCGGCGGCGAAGACCACACAGTAGTGGAGTGCTCCGATCCCTGCCGGTGACCCGGTGTCCGGCCATGTCCGCGTCTGGATGATCCACCACAGGATCAGGACGCCGGTCACGGCGATCCCCCCGGCGCCGACCCGTCCGCCGCCGAGCAGGCGCGAGCCCCACAGCCACAGGAGGGGAAGGAAGTAGAGGGAGTAGGCCAGGTGCGACACGGGCAGGAGGAGGACGATGCACGCGCTGACATTCCACGTGCACAGGACCGGGTCCCCGGGGGTGCGCAGCGCGATGGCGAGGAGTCCGATCACCCACACGAGAAGGACAGCCGTGAGGAGTGCTTCAAGGGAGCCGGAGACGACGATCGGATGGGCCAATCCGCTCCTCGAGAAGAGCAGGGTCGGGACACCCCATACCGAGTCGTTCACCAGATGTTGGTTCCGGGCGGCCACCACCGACTTCACGAAGGCGAGGAGGCCCGATCCACCGCCGAAACACAGTGCGAGCGCCGGGGCCACCAGGAGCGCCACGACCCATCCGACGAGGGCCCGTCGGCGTTGCCCGTTCCCACGCTGGAGCAGCGACACCCCGACGGCTGCCGGCCAGGTCTTCAACAGCCCGGCCACTCCGATGAAGGCACCTCGGACGCCCGGCCTCGCCCGACTGGCCGCCACGGCCGAGAGCATCAGTGCGGCCAACACGAAGGCGTCGGCCTGTCCGAGCGAGAGGCCGATGGTGAGCGGCCAGAAGTGAAGGGCGGTGACCGAGCCGATGATGAAGAGAACGGGTTGACGCCACGCCCTCAGCCTCGCCCGTTCGATGACGACCAGGCCTGCTACCGCGGAGACGATGGCCCCCAGTTCCAAGAGGGTCCACGCTCTCCAAACCTGTACCGGGTCGACGTGGGCAAACGGAGCGAGCACGAGCGCCACGGTCGGCGGGTAGACGAAGAGCGGATTGTCCTGATAGGGACTGTGACCGGCGGCGATCTGCCGGGCGGCGTGGAGGTAGACGGAGAAATCGGCGCCGATAGGCCCGGAAACGGCGGAGCGGTAGCGCTGGTGGACGAGTACGAGCGTGACCAAGGCGGCCAGACCCCACAGCGCCAGCGTCACCGCCCTGGCCGGGATCGATCCCCGAGCCGCCGAGGCTGTGGATCCCGCCATCACCGGATCGACCGGGACGCCCGGACCGTCTGGGTCGGTCCGGGGGGTGCCGTCCTGCTCCAGCTGTACCATCACGCCACTCCCGTGCACTGTTCCTCGTAGGGTCATCGGCCATTTCTCCCCGTTTCCTGAATCACCGGTGGGAGCGTCGGTGAGCTACCTCCCCACCCACCGCCCGAGTGGGCATGATGGATCGATGAAAGCGCTCCTCCAGGGCCTCCTCGGTCCCGTGGATCAGCTCACCCCCGTCAGGCGCGGCTACGCCCACAATGAGCGCGCCGTCGCGGTGGCCAGGGACGGGCATTCCGTGTTCGCCAAACGGGCTGTGGACGAGGAGACGGCGGGGTGGCTCCGTAGCGAGCACCGGATGTACGAGGCACTGGCGGGAACGGACTTGGCCCCCCGGCTCCTGGGTTGGATCGACGACGACCTGCCGGTTCTCGTGTTGGAGGACCTCTCCGGGTGCGTCTGGCCACCGCCATGGGATGCGGCGCGGATCGGAGCCGTGCTCACAGCCCTTGCCCGAGTGGCGGAGATCAGACCGCCGGTGGGGTTGCCGGCGTTGGCAGACGAGACCGCGTCCGAGCAGGGATGGGACCTGGTCCTGGCCGAGCCGGCCGAATTCTTGTCCTTGGGGATCTGCGACCCCGAGTGGCTCGAACGGACCGGGCCCGACCTCGCCCGCGCCTCGGCCGGCACTCCGCTGTCCGGAGACCGCCTGCTCCACTGCGATGTCCGCAGCGACAACCTGTGCCTGTGCGAAGGAAGGGCCGTCTTGTTCGACTGGAACCTGGCATGCACCGGTAACCCGATGTTCGACGTCGCCTTCTGGCTGCCCAGCCTCGAATCGGAGGGAGGCCCACCACCCGAGGTCGTGGCGCCGGCCTGCCCGCCGGAACTCGCCGCCTATGTGGCCGGGTTCTTCGCCGCCCGTGCGGGCCAACCCGTGATTCCCCACGCCCCCGCCGTCCGCCAGGTCCAGCTCACCCAGTTGCGGTCCGCACTCCCCTGGGCCGTCCGTGCTCTCGGGCTGGAGCACCCCCAGCCGCCCCGGGGAGGCGGTCAGGGCTGACAGGCATCGTCGTCCACTTCGACACGGCGCGATAATCAGCACATGGGCCGGACCTACGACCGCATCGACGACCGGACGGCGCAGTGGTTGGAGGATCAGCCGTTGTTCTTCGTGGCCACAGCACCCATGGACGGCGATGGCCTGGTGAACTGCTCGCCCAAGGGGAACCGCCATGAATTCGCGGTCCTGTCCGATCGGACCGTGGCGTACCTCGACCAGACGGGGAGCGGCGTCGAGACGATTGCCCACCTGCGAGAGAACGGTCGCATCGTGTTGATGTTCTGTGCCCTTGACGGGCCGGCGCGGATCATCCGTCTGCACGGAAGGGGTCGCCCGGTCTTTGCCGGCTCAGAGGAGTTCGATCGACTCCTCGAGAGGTTCCCAGGCGGCCGGGGTACTGGAGTCCGATCGGTCATCGAGGTCGAGGTCCACCGCATCGCCGATTCGTGTGGGTACGGGGTGCCCATCCTGTCGTTCGACCGACACCGCTCCACCCTGGAGGAATGGTCCACCAGGAAAGGACGGGATGGCATACGGCAGTACTGGCTCGATAAGAACGCCGCCAGTCTCGATGACCTTCCGGGTATGCCCGGCAACCAGTAAGTCGATAGGAGCCAGCGCTGCGGGAGGCCGGAGGCCCCCGACTTGGACGTCGCCGGTGCTCAGTGGATCGGTGGCGGTGATCCCTCGACGCTGGCCAGCAACGAGGGATCCCACTCGCAGATCGTGCATGCGTGCCGGAACGCGGAGCGGGCGAACGCGAGCCCCGCGCCGAACGGATCAGGACTCGAGCACACGTCCCGCCAGTCGAGCACGAATTCGCCCAGTGCGGTGTCCCATCGGCTCGCCGGGGGGTCAAGTGTGGCCTTGTCGAAACCCGTGGGAGCCGGGTGGGTATAGGCATAGAACGCCGCCCTGCCGTAGCGCTGATCCCCGGGCCACCAGCCGACGGCCACCTCCTGCGCGTCCATCGCATTGCGCATGATGAAGTCATCCGACGGCGGTTCGGCCGGAAGACCGGAGAACAGGCTGACGGAGAGATCGAACGAGCCCCACCAGGCGTTGACCGGGGTCGATCGGCCCCGATACGGAGCTCGGAAGGCGGCCAGCACAAGTGCTGCTCGGGTGGCGGCGGCGAAGTAATTCGATACCCCATCTGGGTCATACCGCACGTGGTCGTCATCCTCGTCGAGCGGCACGGTCCAGGGGACCTCTTGTGGCCGGGGGTCGATCTTGACCGACCCGACGAGGTCACCGACCGCACCCAGCACCTCGCGTGTCACGGTGCCCACCGGACGGTCGGGCGTCAGCGCGATGCGTCGATCCCCCCTCGTACCGGTCTCGACGATCACCTCATGACTCCGTAGATCGAGGATCACCACGAACATGCCGGAGCCGTCCGGTGCCGGCAGTGGCGCCGTCTCCCACCCCCTCGCCGTGAGTCGCAGGGCCGCGTGCTGTAGCTCGGGTTCGGGGGCTGCCAGCGCTACGGCCAACTTGCCGAGCAGCTGGGTATGTGCGTGAAGGGTGTCACAGGTGTCACTCCAGTCACCGTAGGAGACGTCCGGCCACATCGAGGACATGGGCCGACGCTAGCAATCGGTCGGCGGAGCCTCAACCGCCCGGGGGGCCACCGCCGCAAACCTCGGGATCGCGCCCCGTCGAAGAACGGCGCCTCCTGGCGCTCCACGAATCCGCGGCGGTCGAGGCCGTCAGCGGCGCTGGCCGTGCCGCACCCAATCAGGTGCAGGAGCGAGCAGGGTCGACACCGGGACCGCTGGGGGCACCGACCCCTCGACACTTCGCAGCGCCATCACCATCGCCACGACCCACCCGATGACGGACCACCCGAACACCAGGTTCACGGCGAAGAGACCGTCGACGTGGGTGACCCCGCGGGTCTTGCCGATGATGAACGGAGCGAAGTAGACAAGTCCTGCGACAACCGCAACAACCAGTACGAACATGCCCTTGAGCATGGAGGAATCCTACCGACCGGCTGGTCGATTCAGTGGGATCCCGGCCGTGCTCCCGCCTCTGGTCGTTGTCGTCCCGAACCTCCAACGGCCCCGATCGGGCCGGGCGCGGGTGCTGAGGATGCTCGGATGCCACCAGCATCCGTCCCGTGGCAGCTCACCCTCGGTTGTGCTCACTAGTGTCGGGGAGGTGACGTCGATCAACCAGCCGGTGCCTGGCGCACCGATCACCGGGCTGTCGCACGTGCAGCTCCTGGTGTCCGACGTCGGCACCAGTGCCCGGTGGTATCGGGCCGCGCTAGGTCTCGAGCTCCTGGCCGAAGATCCCGACACCGGCTATGTGGCGCTGAAACACCGCAATGCCAAGGTGGTGATCGTGCTCACCAAGGGCCGCGGAACAGAGAGCGCTTCGCCTCACTCGCCCAGCGGAGTACTGGATCATCTGGCGTTCGCCGTGCCCGACGGTGATTCGCTGCGTGCCTGGGCCGAGCACCTGGGCGTGGTCGGGATCGACCACCCCGGAGTTGCCCTGGAGAACGGTCACCCGTCGCTCCAACTTCGCGACCCTGATGGCATCGCCATCGAGCTGGTGGCACCCTGATCATCGGTCATCCCGGACCGACGCTACGGTTGTGGCTACCCGGATCCGGCCCCGGAGCACGCCAGGTGCGCTGCGGTCCACTGAGGAAACGGCAGGAGAGATCCCCTCTCGTCGTCCCTGCAACCCACAAGGAACCCCCATGACGCCTCCAGCCAGCGCCGTCCGCCTGATCGGCCACCAACGCCGCTTCGCCGAGTCGATCGCTCAGATCGACACCGAGCTGGAGTTCGCCTCCGGTATCGTCGTCGCCGCCCGCCGGGACGAAGTGGTGGCTGCCGCCCGAGCCGCCTACGGCCCCAGCGAGGACTTCCGTGGGGTGCGCGACGCCTGGGATGCCGTCTTCCCCGACGGCGTCTACAGCGCTTCCGGATTGGCCGAGGCCAAGCGCCTGGCATAGGTGCGGGACACCAGGATCACCAGCGCTTCCGGTCCGGGTGGTGGTGAAAGGCCGAGGGTCTCCCGGTTCCTCGGCACATGATTTAGTGTTTTGGGTGCGCAGTGTCGTCACGATGAGGAGGTCGCGTTCATGACCGTTGCGATCATCGGCACAGGTGGGATCGGATCGGCTATCGCCCGCCAGCTCGCCTCGGGCGGCGAGACCCTGCGGTTGGCGAGTGCTGACAAAGAGTCGGCACAGAGGCTGGCCGCACAGATCGGTCCAGCTGCGGTAGCCGCCGTCGACAACCGCGACGCGTTGCGGGGCGGCGATGCTGTTGTCCTGGCGCTGCGGTTCTCTGTCCTCCAGGGCGTCATCGAGGAGATCGCCGACTTGCTCACCGACGAGCTCGTGGTCGTTCCGAGCAACCCGGTCACCACCGACGCACAAGGCAAACTCTTGCGTCTCCTGCCGAAAGGGCAGTCCTCCGGCGAGGTCGTGGCCGGTTGGTTGCCGGCGGGAGCGCACTTGGCCATGGCGTTCGGATCCTTGTCGGGCGGTCTGTTCGAGTCCTCTAGCCACCGCTCGCCGGAATTGGCGGTGCTCTTCTACGCCACCGACGACGACCGCGCTGGTGACGACGTCGAGCGGTTGATCCGGGTGGCGGGGTTCCATCCGATGAGAGTCGGTGGGATCGCCCAGTCGGGTCGACTCGAGGTGGGCGGCGACCTCCACGATGTCGTCGTCGGTCCCGCAGAGGCGTCCGCCCTGATCGGCGGGGCTTGATCGTTCAGCGGAAAGTGTCGCCCCGCGTCGGTCGGGGTTGGCCCAGGCGGCTCGACGACCCTGATGTTCGCCAGGTCCGTCGGGGAGACCCTCAGCCCCACGAGAGAAACCGCGGCTCGAGGGGCCATCCGGTCGCGTCAGGCAGACCCAGCGATGGTGAGTGGGATGGTGGCCTGAACCGTCGTCGGGGTCTTGACCTTCTTCCTGCCGTTCAGCGTGACGACCGTCTCGGTGACCTCCACCGTTACAGAGTTCGGGCCGGCGGCCAGCCTGGCGTTCGGCGTTCCCGACAGGACTCCCGAACCGGAAAGCTTCAGTCCCCTCGGCAATGCGATCTTCTTCCACTTCAACGTGGTGGCGAAGGGAGCGTCGCTCGTCCCGAGATTTACCGCCTGGAGTGTCACTGGGCCATAGGAGATACCCGGTGCGGCAGCCGGAAGGCTGGGGACAACGATGGCGAAGTTCACCGCGATGCGGCTTATGGTGTTGTCGCAGCTGTTGACCACCCACGCACCGCCGGAGCTGTCGACGGCGGTACTCGTCGGGCAATTTCCAACTCCGATGGTCTGAATGGCGGAGCCGTCGGACGCGTCCAGCTCGGACACGGTGTTGTTCCAGTAGTTGGCGGCCCATACGTGCGTCCCGTCCGACGAAATGGAAGCACTGGTTTCGATGCCGTAGGGATTGCTGACGGGACTTCCGATCGACCGTACGACCGAGCTGTCTGTCTCATTCAGTTCCGTGACAGTACCGTTCCCCCAATTCTGCACCCAGACATGAGATCCGTCCAACGCCACCGATGTGGGCGTGGGACCAGTGATGGTGGATCCGGTCACGAGGCCGGTCGAGGCATTGATCTCCGTCACCGAATGCCCGGGATCGAGAAAGGTGCCGAAGTTCGTGACCCAGACCGTTTGCCCGTTGGAAACGATGCCCTGGGGTTCATTGAATCCGCCGATGGTCCTCACGACCGACCCGGTCGTCGCGTCGATCTCCGAAACCGTGTTGTCGCCCCCGTTCGTCACCCAGACATGGTTCCCGTCCGACGAGATACCCGATGGAGCGGCACCTACGGGAATGTTCCGTACAAACGATCCGTCCGACTCGTCCAATTCCGTGACTCCCGAGTAGCCGACATCGTCCGCCACCCAGACGTGGGTGCCGTCCGCCGACGCATCGACCGGGCCGGCGCCCACGGGAATGGTGCGGACCAGTGCTCCGTCGGAATCATTGAATTCGGTCACGGTGCTGTCAAGGTCGTTTGTCACCCAAAGGTGAGCACCATCAGAGGTAATGCTCTCCGGGGCGTCGCCGACAGAGACGGTATGGTCCACTGCGGCAGCTGACGCGGGCTCGATTTCCCACGCTGTCGTTCCGACAGCCACTCCCGCGAACACCAGCCCCCCGGCCAATGCAGCCCGCAACGTCTTCCCGCCCGCCAAATTCATCGACAAGAACCTCCGCTCAACGGTTCCAGTAACCCGCCTGACCGTGTTCTAGCAGCTACCAACCCACCCTGCACTGCCGAGATCGGACCATCGCGTTCCCGGCCGGCCTCGGCAGAGACCTCGAGGGAAAGTCCCTGCAGAGCGAGCCGACGCCCGTGATGCGCCGACGGAAGACACGCCGACCTGCCTTACCACCCGAGCTCATCGTCGCCCTCCTGGAACGTGCCACTCGGTCCATCCCGTCCGATGGTTGCCATCCTCACGATGACGGCCGCCCCCCTTTCGACCGGCTGCCCTGCCCCGCTGAATGGAGTGAGGTCGGTGGCGGTGAAGCCAGGCTCGACGGCATTGAACTTTATCTGCGGGAATGTCTTGGCGTACTGCACAGTGAGCATCGAAACGGCAGCTTTGCTGGCGCCGTAGATGATCGACGGGAAATGGAACTGGCGCCGATCGGGATTGGTGACGGCCCAGAACGAACCGAGCGCGCTGGAGACGTTGACCACAACCGGATTGTCCGACTTCTCCAACAGCGGCAGTGCAGCCTGGGTGACACGGATGACACCGACGGCGTTGGTGTCGAACACCTCCAGCGCGACCGGGCCGTCGACGTCCGCGGTCGTACTGATCCCGGCGTTGTTGACCAGCACGTCAAGGTGGCCCTCACGTTCGTCGATGACGCCCACGGCGCCGACCACCGACGCATCGTCGGTCACATCAAGGTGCACGAACCGGGCGGAGAGCTCGGCCGCGGCCGCCTCTCCACGCTCGATGTTCCGGGCCCCAATGTAGACGGTGTGGCCGCGTTGGATCAGTTGGCGGGCGGTCTCGTAGCCGAGACCTTTGTTGGCTCCCGTGATGAGCGTTACCGTCATGGCTGGTCTCCCCTGTAGGTTCGTGATCATCGGTGGATCCGCTGGCACTCCGCTCGAGCCGCGCGGACCCGGCGGCGGGATGTCTCCATAGTTGGGCGGCGTGGTGTCTCGCATTCAGCGAACACAGATCTCAGCCGCTGTTGCGGGCGCGGGGCCAGTCTCGGTGACGGCCCGCTGGTTGTCTACAGCTGCCGGATGACCGTCGCTGGCACGCCCGCGACAAGGGTCGCCGGCGGAACGTCGTGAGTGACGACTGCCCCGGCGGCGACGACGGAGTCAGCGCCGATGGTCACTCCGGGCAAGACCGTCGCAGCCGTGCCGATCCACACATTTCGCTCGATCGCGATCGGCTCCACGGTGATGTACGCCCGACGCCTGTCCGGTTCGACCGGATGACCGGCTGTGACCAGATTGACCTTGTTGGCGATCATGACCTCGTCCGCGACGTCGATGGTCCCGTGTCCGGTGAACATGCACCCGTAGCCGATGAAGACAGACCGACCGATGGTGATGTTCAGCCCATAGTCAGCATAGAAAGGAGGGATGAGGTGGAATGCATCGCCGACAGGCTTGCCGATCAACTCCTCGAAGGCCTCTCGGACCAGGTCCGGCTCGTCCCAGCAGTAGCCACTCAACTTGGACGACAGTCTGGTCGCCACTTTGATGCGTTCGGAGATGGCACGGAACTCCGGTGATCTGACGCCGATCCACTGACTCTCGCTCAGCGCCGGGGCTGAGGCGAAGGGCTCACGGGAGGCAGCCATCGTCGCCATGATGGCGGCCAGCTCCCCGTCGTCATCACCTGACCCGGCCCGAAGGTCATGGACTTCGGCGGTGATGGCCGTCACGAGCTCGCTCGCCCCCGCCGCCTTGATCTGTAGGTCCCGCAGTCGGGTCTCCCTGTCCCTCGACAGGAGCAGCTCGGCCTCCGCCCGCACGGTCCTACCGCTCTCCTTGGCCAACCGCTTCGCCTGCGCGATGAGCGCATCGGCCTCGACCTCGGTATAGGTCACCTGCTTCTCCATCAGAAGGCCGATCACATCACGTCGGGCAGTCCTGGCCACCAGCCGACTGTAACGTCTCTGCAGCTGCGGCCGTGTCCGAGGACCGACAAGGTTCTGACGGTACCTGCGTCGGCGGTCGCTGCCCGCCACTGCCCGCACAGACGGTGATACGGGCAGGAGCGCCGTCACCAGACGAGTGGGTCTGATCCATCCCAGGAGCTCGCTTCGTCGATCATCGCGCCTGAGACGCAGAGTGGGCGCTAGAGGACTCGAACCTCCGACCTCAGCCGTGTGAAGGCTGCGCTCTAACCAACTGAGCTAAACGCCCGGACGAATGCCACGGTCTCCCATACCGAGGCAAACCAGATCGACATCGTAGCCTGCCCCATGTTCTGTCGACCCACGGAGCCCTCGGCAGCGACCCCGGACACGGCTCGGGTTGGTCGGATCCATCTGCGGATGCCTGGTGAGGACCTCCGCCTACGGAAACGGCGCACGCCGGTCGAAGCCGATGGCCGCCTCCAGTGCGGCTGCCGAACGGAGCACGACCAGATCGGCATGCTGGGGCCCGACCAGTTGGATCCCGATCGGCAGCCCGTCCGCCGACAACCCCGCACAGATCGATGCCGCCGGCGACCGGGTCATGTTGAACGGGTACGTGAACTTGACCCAGTTGACGTCCGTCACTCCGTTGATCATCCCCGAGCCGCCGAGCGACCGGGGTGGCGGCGGTGCCGCCATCGTCGGGGTCACCAGGAGCCGGTACTCGTGGAACAGCTCCACCAGCCGCAGGTTCAGCGTGTGGCACGCGTCCTCGGCCCGGACCAGGTCCAGCGCACTGGTACCGGCGGCCCCCTCGATGACCAGCGCCAGTACCGGGTCCACCCGGTCCCAGGTCGGAGTCTGGCGGACGTGGGCGTGGGTCCGGAGGTTGTAGACCCCCGACAGGGTCAGCCACTGGTCGACCGGGTCGGAGTCGAAGACGCCGTCGATCTCGACGACCTCGGTCCCCAACGAGGCGAGCACCTCCACGGCCCGCTCGCACGTCGCCAACACCTCTGCGTCCACGTCGGCATAGCCGAGCGTCGGCGACCAGGCCACCTTGCGCGGGGGACGCGGGTCGTCGAGGGCGGCGGTCCACGACGCCTCGGGGCGGGGAAGCGACCGCAGGTCGCTCGGATCGGGCCCGACCACGACCTCGAGGGCCGCAACCACGTCCGACAGCCGCTGCGCCATCGGGCCCTTGGTCGACAGGTTCTGCCAGTCCGGTGCCGACTGACCACCGCTCGGCACCCGACCGAGCGACGGTTTCATGGCCGACAGGCCGCAGCACGCCGACGGGATCCGCAACGATCCCCCACCGTCCGATCCGGTGGCCAGGGGCACCATCCCCGCGGCGATGGCGGCTGCGCTGCCCCCCGAGGACCCGCCCGGTGTGTGATCGAGGTTCCATGGGTTCAGGGTCGGCCCGAACTGCGGGTTGTCGGTATCGGCCTTCCAGCCCAGCTCGGGAGTGTTGGTCTTGCCGACCACCACGCAACCGGCTGCCACCAGTCGGGCGACCAGGGGGGAGTCTGCCGACGCCGCAGGATCGTCCGCGAACGCAACCGATCCGTGCGTGGTGACGTAGCCGGCGGCGTCCTCGAGATCCTTGACTCCGAGGGGGATCCCGGCCAAGGGACCGGGATCGACCCCGTCAGCCACCATCCGGTCCACGGTGGCCGCCCTCTGGCGGGCATGCACCGGATCGACGGCCACGAACGCATTGAGGCGGGGGTTGTGCCGGGCGATCTGGTCGAGCGCGTGCTCCACCAGGTCACCAGCGGACCGCTCCCCCTTCCGCACCTGTGAGGCCAGGTCGACGACCGAGTGATCGCGGAAGTCCATGCTCCGACCGTACCGGGACACCATCGGCACCACAACCGCCCACGACCGGTGCACATGGCAACCGCCAACCCCGCCCAGACCCGGTCGTCTCGACAGGTCGCCACCATCGGAAGCAGGCTGGGACGATGAGTCCCACCGCCATCGCCGGAACCGTGCTCGACCACGTCGCCCATGCCGTTCCCCGCTGGCAGGATGTGTGGGACACCTACGCCGTCGACTTCGGGGCCACGTGGAGTTCGGGAGGACCCGGGTCCGGTTTCGCCCCCGCCCAGCTCCGGTTCGGGAACGGCGCCCGGGTCGAGGTCCTCATGCCCAACGCGCCGGAGACGAACGACTTCCTGGTCCGGTTCCTCGCCCACAGCGGGCCCGGTCCCCACCATCTCACCTTCAAGGTCCCCGACCTGGCCGACGCGATCGACCGGGTGAGGGCGGGCGGACTCGAACTGATCGGGATCAACCGGAGCGATCCCGAGTGGATGGAGGCCTTCATCCACCCCAAGCAGGAGACCGGCGTCGTGGTCCAGATCGCCGAGCAGGCGACCGCGTGGTCGAGTCCGCCGCCCGACGACTTCCCCACCGCCACCCGCCTCCGGCGCCACGGGGAAGGACCGGTGGCACCCGCCCTCCTGCGCCGAGTCACCCACGCCGTCACCGACCTCGGGACGGCCGTGTCGCTCTTCGTCGACCTCCTGGCCGGCGAGGTCGTCTCGGAGGGGACGGCCGACGGGCTGCGGTGGGTCGAGGTGGACTGGGCCGGGCCCCTCGGCATCCGCCTGGTCTCCCATGCCGGTTCCGCCACGCCCGGCCCCCTGTCCGAATGGCTGTCCGGCCGCACCGGCCGCATCCACCACCTCGAGTTCGAGGCGGAGGACCCAGGAGGGATCAGCGGCACCCATCCCGCCGGACCGACCTCCATCGGCTCGGTCGTGCACGGTGGTCCGTTCGGCAGCTGGGAGATGGACCCCGATGTCAACGCCGGCCTCCGCCTGGTGATCCGACCGACGCCCTGACCGACGCCCTGACCGACGCCCTGACCGACGCCCCGACCGGCACGACGGCGGCGGCCGGGAGGAACGGGCCGGGATCGACCAGTAGCCTTTCGGCGATGACCGATCCCACCAGCCGCCGAGACCGCTCGGACGAAGGGCCGGCGCCGAGGCCGGGCCTGCTCGACCGCCTCCGTGCCGGCACGGCGTCGACCGGGTCCAGACCCCCGGCGCGGGGAGGAACGACCAAGTGGCAGATCGACCGGCTGGACGCCAGGGAGCGGCGCCTGTCGTATGCCGCCGCCATTGCCGCCACGGCGCTCGGAGTCATCGTCTACCTGGTCGAGTCCAGCAACAAGCACTTCCGGCTGAGCAAGGGCGAGCTCACGCCCCAGACCACCCTCATCCTCGGCCTCGTCTTCGGCGCCCTCCTCGCCGTCGCCACGCTGATCGGTCGGCGGGCGCCGGTCGGGTTCGTGGCCCTCTTCTGCTTCCTGGCCTTCGGCACCCTGATGGGAGCACCGTTCCTGGTGCTGGCCGGATGGCTGCTCTACCGCTCGTACAAGTTCCAAAAGGAGGCATCGGCGAGGCTCAAGGAGGCCAACGCCGAACGACCTCCGTCGAATGCGCCCCGCGCACGGGGATCGGCACCGGCACGGGGCTCGCCTGCGGCCCGGGGATCGGCGGCGGCCAAGGCGAGACAGACCAAGGCACGGGCCAAAGCGCCGGTCGGGCCCGAAGCCAGCAAGCGTTTCACTCCGAAGCGGCCGGCGCCACCTCCGCCCAAGCCGTCCCGGAAGAGCCGCAAGGCGGCCGAGACCGCCGACTGAGCCGGGCCGCACGGTGGCAATGCCGCCCACCGAAGTTCCTCAGGCCGATTCGGTCACCAGGGCCGAGCGCAGCAGGGCCAGGATCTCGTTCCGCCGCCGGACCAATGAGCGGGCGGTGGGCTCCTCGCCGAAGACCCGGACCACTTCGACCTCGGTCAGCATGCCGATCACCGTCGAATAGATGGCCAGCAGCAGCAGCCCGGGCTCGTGGCGCCGCATGTGGCCGGCGTCCATCTCGGCCTCGAGGAACTCCGAGGCCCGGCGGACCAACGGGTCGAGGGCGGTGACCAGCCGGGTGGCCGCCGGGGTCCCGAGCCGGCCCATCTCGCGGACCAGCCCCAAGAGCTCGGGCCGGCGGGCGGCCAACCGGAACACCGATCGCACCACCGCCTCGACACGGGCCCAGCCGTCCCCCGCCGACGCCAGCGAGCCCTCCAACGCGGCCGACAGCTCGATGGCGCTCCGGTCGATGACCGCCTCCAAGAGGACCTCCTTGGACGGGAACCAGTACAAGATGGTCTGTTTGCGGATCGCCAGTCCCTGGGCCAGGGCGTCCAGCGAGGAGGCCTCGTAGCCCCTGGTGGCGAACGACGCCAGTGCCGCGTCGAGGATGCGGTTGGGGGTGCTCGTTCCCCCCGGCCCCGTCCCCCGGGTGCCGGGCGCCACCCGCGGCCGGCTCCGGTCGCGGCCCCCGGCGCCGGCGGCCCCGCCCACGGCCCGGTCTCGGTCGACCTCGCCCTCAATGCTCGACTTGCTCACTTACCATATGGTAGACAGATCTGGTGACCCGTGTACGTGACGGCCTGGCGGGCAAGCGCTTCTTCATCACCGGCGCCACCGGTTTCTTGGGAACGGCCCTGGTGGAACGCATCCTCCGCAGCGTCCCCGACAGCGAGGTGGTCCTGTTGATCCGGCCCGGTCGCCGGACCACCGCCATGCAGCGCGCCACCCGGGAGATCCTCAAGAACGACTGCTTCGACCGCCTCCGCGAGGAGCTCGGCGACGACTTCGACGCCGACATGGCGTCCCGGGTCGAGGCGGTGGGGGGCGACGTGACCACCGACGGCCTCGGGCTCGACGAGGCGGGCCGACAGCGCCTGTCCGAATGTGACATCGTCGTCCACTCCGCCGCCTCGGTGAGCTTCGACTCCCCGCTGGACACCGCCGTCGAGGTCAATCTGCTCGGACCGTCCCGGGTCGCCGCCGCCGTCAAGGAGGCCCGCGAGCTCGCCGCCGGGCAGGGCCGGATCGGGCCGGTCCACTTCCTCCCGGTGTCGACGGCCTACGTGGCCGGGACGCACCAGGGCGAGGCCAAAGAGGAGCTCTTGGAGGGCAACCGGTTCACCGTCGACGTCGACTGGCGCCAGGAGGTCGCCGCCGCCCGTCGCCAGCGCGCCGATCTCGACGCCGAGTCCCGGCGTCCCCAACGGCTGGCCGGCTTTGCCAAGCGGGCCCGGAGCGAGCTCGGTGGCGCCGGGCTGCACCTGCTGGCCGAGCGGGCGGAGCGTGTCCGCGAGGACTGGGTGAAAGACGAGATGGTGAAGGTCGGCCAGGCGCGCGCCCAGTCACTCGGATGGCCGGACGCCTACCCCTACACCAAGGCCCTCGGCGAACGGGCGCTGGTCGCCCAGTTCGGGGACACGGTGCCCATGACCGTGATCCGCCCCTCCATCATCGAGTCGGCGCTGGCCGAGCCCCGCCCGGGCTGGATCCGGGGCTTCCGCATGGCCGAGCCCATCATCGTCTCCTACGCCAGGGGCCTGCTCCGGGAGTTCCCCGGGGTTCCCGAGGGCGTCACCGACGTGATCCCGGTCGACCTGGTGGTGGCCACCATCATCGCCGTGGCCGGGGAGGCCCTCATCACGCCGGCCGACCAGTACCAGGGCCCGAGCGTGTACCACGTCGCCTCGGGCGTCCGGAACCCGTTCCGCTACGGGAGGCTCGTCGAACTGGTCACGGAATGGTTCACCGAGCATCCTCTCTACGACAGCGACGGCCAGCCCATCGTGGTGCCGGAGTGGTCGTTCCCCGGTCGCGGCCGGGTGCAGCGGCAGCTGTCCCGGGCCTCGGCGGCCATGGATCTGGCCGAGCGGGTCGTGGGGTCCCTGCCCATCCGGGGCCGGCAGGCGGCCTGGATGGCCGCCCTCGAGGAGCAGCACCTGCTGGCCGACCGGGCCCTCGGGTACGTGGAGCTCTACGGCGCCTACACCGAGACCGAGGCCCGGTACCGGGTGGACCGTCTGCTGGCCCTGTGGGACCGCATGGACGAGGACGACCGCCGGGTGTTCTGCCTCGATCCCGCCGCCGTCGACTGGGCCTCCTACGTCCGGGACATCCACCTCCCCTCCATCATCGAGCACGCCCGTGTGCGCACGACGCCGGGCAAGTCCACCCGGCCCAACCGCGCCGACCGGGCCCGCAAGGCCATCTTGTCCCCCGACCGGCACCTGGCCGCCTTCGACCTCGAGAACACCCTCATCGCCTCGAACGTGGTGGACTCCTACGCCTGGCTGGCGTCCCGTCACCTGCCGCCGGCCGATCGGGCGGCCTTCGTGGCCGACCTCATGCGCGAGGCGCCCTCGTTGCTGCTGTTGGACCGGCGGGACCGGGGCGACTTCCTCCGCTCCTTCTACCGACGCTACGAGGGCGCCCCGGTCGACCGGCTCCGTGACGACGGCTGGGAGCTGTTCCACAGCCTGCTGCTGACCAAGTCGTTCCCGGACGGGATCGCCCGGGTGCGCCGCCACCGGGCACTCGGGCACCGCACCATCTTGATCACCGGCGCACTCGACCTCGTCGTCGAGCCCCTGCGCCCGCTCTTCGACGACATCGTCTGCGCCCGCCTGGGCGAGGCCGACGGAACGTTCACCGGACGTCTGGAGGAGCTGCCCCCGATCGGTGAGGCCAGGGCCCTGGTGCTGGCCGACTACGCCGACGCCGAGGGGCTCCAGCTGGAGGAGTCCATGGCCTACGCCGACTCCGCCAGCGACCTCCCCATGCTGGAGGCGGTCGGATTTCCGGTGGCGGTCAACCCCGAAGCCAAACTGGCCGCCATCGCCCGGCGCCGAGGTTGGCACGTCGAGCACTGGCACAAGGCCGAGGGTGGCTCCCAACCGCTGCTCCCGCTCGGACCGCTCGACCGCCGCGGCTCGCTGCGCCGGGGGCGCACCAGCCCGGCCGCCCTGGCCGGCCAGTGGCGCCGGACCGGGGGGAACCGGTGAAGGCCCTCCTCTTCGAACGAAACATCCCGCGCTTCGCCGCCTCGCGGGTGGCGTCGGTCCTCGGGTCGGGCCGGGGCGCGGGCATCGGACCGCTGCGGCTGGTGGACACCGAGCCCCCGGAGCTGCCCGGCGACGACTGGTTCCCGCTCCGGCCACTGCTGTCCGGCATCTGCGGATCAGACCTGGCCACCCTCGACGGGCGCAGCTCCCGCTACTTCGAGGACATGGTCAGCTTCCCGTTCGTCCCCGGCCACGAGGTGGTCGGCGTGCTCGACCACGGGGGCGTGGACCATGCCGGGCGGCCGATGGAGGCCGGCTCGCGGGCGGTGATCGAGCCGGTGCTCGGCTGCGCCACCCGCCATATCCTCCCCCGGTGCCACCAGTGCTCGCAGGGCCACACCGGGCTGTGCGGCAATGTCGCCTTCGGCGATCTCTCCCCCGGGTTGCAGACCGGCTACTGCTCGGACACCGGCGGCGGTTGGACGACCGGGATGCTGGCCGCCCACGCATCCCAGCTCCACACCGTGCCCCCCACCTTCCGTGACGAGGACGCCGTGATGGTGGAGCCGACCGCGTGCGCCGTCCACGCCGCCCTGGCCGCCGGTATCGGTGACGGCGACGTGGTGGCGGTGGTCGGCGCCGGCACCCTCGGGCTGGCCACGGTGGCGGCCATCCACCAGGTGGTCCGTCCCGAGCACCCCTGCACGGTGATGGTGGGGGCGAAATACGCCCACCAACGGGAGCTGGCCGCCGCCCTGGGGGGCGACACCGTGGTGGAGCCGGGCCAGTTGGCCCGGGCCGTGCGCCGGCGGGCCGGGTCACTGGTGCTGGCCGGACGCCTGACCGACGGGGCCGACGTGGTCTTCGACTGCGTGGGATCCTCCGAATCGATCACCGAATCGCTGGCCATGGTCCGCCCCCGCGGCCGGGTGGTGCTCGTCGGGATGCCGGCCAAGGTGTCCGTGGACCTCGCTCCGCTGTGGCACCGCGAGCTGACGCTGGTGGGCGCCTATGCCTACGGCGACGAGCTCCCGCCTTCGGGCACGGACCCGCGCCGCACCTTCGACCTCGCCATCGAGGTGGTGGGTGCCGCCGGTCTCGGGCGCCTGGTGTCGGCCGCCTACCCGCTCGAACGGTACGAGGAAGCCATCGCCCACGCCGGCGCCGCCGGGCGCCGTGGTGCGGTCAAGGTGGTCTTCGATCTCCGCAAACCGAAAGGAATCACCCGATGAGCCCCAGGCCCGGCTTCGTCCTCGACGTCGACCGCTCGACCCCGCCCACGCTGTTCTGGCACGGCGAGCGGTTCAGCCTGGAGCAGCTCCCGGTCGGGAGCCGGGTCATCTATGCCCCGGAGCCGGTCGACCCCCTGAAGGACCCGTCGGCCGCCATCCGGGCCGCGCTCAACAACCCGGTGGGCGACCGTGAGCCGCTCCCCGCACTGCTGTTCTCCGGCATGCGGTTGACCATCGCCTTCGACGACATCTCCCTCCCCCTCCCCCCGATGGAACGGCCCGACATCCGCCAGATGGTCATCGAGCAGGTCCTCGACATGGCAGCCGATGCCGGCGTCGACGACGTGGAGCTCATCGTGGCCCTGGCCCTCCACCGGCGGATGACCGAGCCGGAGCTGCGCCACGCGGTCGGCGACCGGATCTACGACGCCTTCGCTCCCAACGGCCTGCTCACCCAGCACGACGCCGAGGACCCCGACGCCCTCGTCCACCTGGGCCTCACCGACGAGGGCGAGGACGTCGAGATCAACCGACGGGCGGCGGAGAGCGACCTGCTCGTCTACGTCAACATCAATCTGGTGGCCATGGACGGCGGGCACAAGAGCGTGGCCACCGGGCTGGCCAGCTACAAGAGCCTCCGGCACCACCACAACCCGGTGACCATGCAGCGGAGCCAGTCGTTCATGGACCAGCATCGCTCCGAGCTCCACTCGGCCAACTGGAGGATGGGCCGACTGATCGCCGAAAGCGGGGTGAAGGTCTTCCAGATCGAGACCACCCTCAACAACGACACCTTCCCGGGCGGCTTCCAGTTCCTCCAGAAGCGGGAGTGGGAGTGGAAGGCCAAGGACCGCCTCGGGTACCTGGCCGTCTCCAAGGCGCTCGACCGCACACCGCCCCGCTACGCCCGCCAGATCTTCCACTCGGTCAAAGCCCCTCACCGGATGACATCGGTACAGGCCGGCGAGGTCGAGGCCGTGCACAAGCTCACCACCGACAACGTGTGGGCCCAACAGGGGGTGGTGGTCGAGGGCCAGACCGACATCTTGACCATGGGGCTCCCCTACATCAGCCCCTACAACGTCAACTCGATCCTCAACCCCATCCTGGTGGCGTGCCTGGGGCTCGGCTACCTGTTCAACATGTACCGGGGCAAGCCGCTGGTGCGCGAGGGCGGCGTGCTGATCATGACCCACCCGACCCCCTGGGAGTTCAACCCCGTCCACCACCCGAGCTACATCGACTTCTTCGAGCAGGTCCTGAGCGAGACCACCGACCCCATCGAGGTGGCCGACCGGTTCGAGGAGTCGTTCGCCACCGATCCGTGGTACATCCATCTCTACCGGACCGGCCACGCCTACCACGGGGTCCATCCCTTCTACATGTGGTACTGGTGCGCCCACGCCCTCCAACACCTCGGGGCCGTCATCATCGTGGGGGGCGATCCTGCCGCCGTGCACCGGCTCGGCTTCCGGGCCGCCTCCACGCTGGCCGACGCCTTGGAGATGGCCCAGGACGTGGTCGGTCCCTCCCCCAGCCTGACCCACCTCCATGCCCCACCGATCCTCATGGCCGACGTGCAGTGAGCGCTGCCCGGGGCTCTTCCAGCTCGCTGCGCACCGGGCGCGCCGTGCGGACCGATGCCCGCCTGGGTCGGGGCGACGGCGTGGCGGACGGTGCCGTCCGGTGGATGCGGCGGCTCTCCCCCTCGGGTATCACCGCCCGGGTGGGACGGGCCCGGTTCCCGCTGGCCGCCCCCAACTGGCCCGAGACGGTCCCCCGGCCGCCGGCCACCCCCGAGCTCGGCGTCCACTACGACACCGAGTGGTCCCGCCGCTACCCGGTCCGGCTGGCCCGGGCCGTGGTGCTCGACAACGTGACCCTTCCGATGGCGCGGGTGATCGCCTCCCCCCTGGTCCGCGGCGCCGAGGGGCTCGAGGGGGTGGAGGCCCCGGTCATCTTCGCGGCCAACCACGCCAGCCACGTCGACACCGCCCTGCTGTTGACCTGCCTCCCGCTCCGCTTCCGGCACCGGACGGTGGTGGCGGCGGCGGCGGACTACTTCTTCGACCGGCGGTGGAAGGCCGACGCGTCGTCGTTCCTCCTCGCCACCATCCCCATCGAGCGGAACAAGATCAACCGGCAGTCGGCCGACCAGGCCGCCGCTCTGTTGGCCGACGGGTGGAACCTGGTGATCTTCCCCGAAGGCGGCCGGTCCCCCGACGGGTGGGCCCAGGAGTTCCGCGGCGGGGACGCCTACCTGGCCAAGCGCACCGGGCGGCCGGTGGTGCCGGTGCATCTGGACGGCACCAGGCACCTCCTGCCCAAGGGGGGCACGGGCCTGCGCCGGTCCCGCACCACGGTCACCTTCGGCCCACCGCTGTGGCCGGACGACGACGAGAGCACACGGCGGTTCGGCGCCCGGGTGGAGGCGGCGGTGGCCACCATGGCCAACGAGGCCACCACGGACTGGTGGACGGCCCGGAGGCAGGCGGCCCAGGGGACGACGCCTCCGCTGCAGGGACCCGACGCCTCGGCGTGGCGGCGGTCATGGCTGCTGTCGTCCCGGCCCGACCTGAAGGACACCCACGAGGGAGTGGACTGGCCCCGCAACAACCGCTGAGCCGCCTCAGGCCCGCTTGACGGCCGGGCGCCGGTGCCATCGCGACCGGGACGTTGAACCCACCGCCCCGAGCCGTTCGCCCCGGAGGGCACGCTCTTCGTCGTCCTCCAGCGGCTCCAGCGGACCGGCGCCGGACGGGGAGACCGCCCATCCCAGCAACAGGTCGGCCAGCGCCGTGTTGCGGGCCAGCAGGGGCCCGTGCAGATAGCACCCGAACACCCGGCCCGACCACGCACCCTCGGTGCCGTCGCCGTCGCCGTTCCCGATTCCGGCAACCACGCGGCCCACCGGTCGGGCCCCCGACCCGACCGTGGTCACCCCCCCGTGGTTCTCGAAGCCGGTGAGGGTCGGCATGGGTGAGCCGTCGGCCAGCCGGGGTGCGGCCGCGGTGGGCTCGGCCACCAGCTCGCCCACCGCCCGTCTGCCGGTCCCCTTCGCCGTCGTGACGTCCAAGAGTCCGAGCCCGGGGTGCGGACGGCCGACACTGTCGGGGAAGGACCGGCCCAGCAGCTGGTATCCGGCGCACACCCCGAGGACGACGGCACCCCGATCGACGGCTCGGAGAAGGGTGCCGTCGGCCACCAGCCCGGTGGACGCCCGGACCTGGGGGCCGTCCTCGCCACCGCCCAGGCAGTAGATGTCCCCGGTGGGCACCGGTTGCGACGAGTCCGCCTGGACCAGGTCGACATCGATCCCGCGCCACGAGGCCCGCCGGGCGAGGATGAGCCCGTTCCCCCCGTCGCCGTAGGTGCCGAGGAGGTCGGGATAGACCACCACGATGCAGAGGGCCGAGCGGGGGCCCGAGGCCGTCACAGCCGGACCAGCACATCGGCGAAGGCGGTGTAATTGCCGAGGAAGTCGACACCCCCGCTGTCCGCCGCGTCCCCGACGGCCGCCGTCCGAGGTGGCCACGTCCAGTGCCACCAGGGGATCACCCACCACCGTGCACCCGACCTCGGCGTAGCGCAGGCGGACGGCCAGGTCGAGACGGCGATCGCCGGTGGCGATGACGGGCCGACCGGCCAGCCGCTCGAAGGGGACGTCCCACAGCCAGCTGGTGTCCAGACCGTCGGCGACCCGGGCGTTGACCGACAGGACCACCGGGCCGCCCTCCGGCGCCGTCTCGTCGAGCAGGTCGAAGATGGCCGTCCAACCGGCCGGGTTCTTGGCCAGCAGCAGGCGCACCGGACGGCCGTTCCGCACGGTGGAGGAGAACCGTCCCGCCACCTGGTCCACGACGGAGAGCGCATGCAACGCCTCGGCCAGGCTCGGTGCCGGCGCCACATCGTCGCCCATCTCCGTGGCGGCCACTGCGGCCATGGCGGCGTTGGCCCGGTTGAACTGGCCGGGCAGTCCGATCTCCATGGACAGGCGGTCGCCCCCGGCGGTGACCAGCACAGACCCCTCCACCCACGCCCGGCGCTCGGGGCGTTCCAACCCGCACCGGGCACAGGCCCACGCTCCGTCGGGCCCGAAGTCGATCACGCCTCCGCACGAGGGGCACCCCACGGCGTCGTTGCGCCACACCTGTCCCGCCCCCACCCAGTGCACCACCGGGGCGGCCGATGCCGCCCACACCACCATGGGGTCGTCGGCGTTGGCCACCACCACGGTCGGGGCCGGATCGACGCCCCCGTGCAGGTCGGGCCGGGGCTGGCCGCCGAGCGCGGTGCGCCAGCGGTCGACCAGCATCCGCACCTCGGCGATCCGGTCGAGCTGATCCCGTGACAGGTTCAACAGGACCACCACCCGGGGCCGGGTCTCCTCGATCAGGCGGCCGAGGTATCCCTCGTCGACTTCGAGCACGGCGGCCGGGGCGTCGGGGGACGCCACCAGGGCCGACAGATGGCCGGCCGGCATGTTGGCTCCGGTGTCGTTGCTGGCCACCGCGCCGGATGACGGGCCCGACAGGGCGGCCACCAGCATCCGGGTGGTGGTGGTCTTACCGTTGGTCCCACTGACCAGGGCCACCCGCCGACCGGCACTCAGGGTGCCCAACAGGCCGGGGTCGATGGCCAGCCCCACCCGGCCGCCGGCCACGGTGCCGCTCCCCCGGCCGAGCGTCCGCGACAACCAGTTGGACAGCCGGAGGGCTCCGATGGCGGCGTGGGCACGCGGCGGCAGCGCGGGCGGCGGCGCGCCGCTCGAATACCGGGTGGAGACGGTCACGGCCGGGGCACGGTGCGGTCCAGTTCCTCCTCCGTCGGTATCCGCTCGATCCTCGCCTCGTCCGGGAGGAGGTCCACGATCGCCTGCATCACCACCGCCGTGTCGGCGACGGCGTCGGTCAGTCCCAGGCCGACCGGCCGACCGACGGTCACCGTCACCCGGGGGGGGTGGAGGGTGAGCATCACCGGCACCTTGGAAGACCGGGGCCACACCCGCTCGGTACCCCACAGCCCGATGGGGACGACCGGCGCGCCGGTCTCCGCCGCCAGTCGGGCGGCCCCGGTGTGCCCTTTCAGGACGGGGTCGAAGAAGTCCGCCCCCCGCGGGATGGTCCCCTGGGGAAGCACGATGACCACCTCGCCGGCCCGCAGGGCGGCAGCCGCCCGCCGCATCGGGTCGCCCGATCCGCTCCCGCGCTCCACGGGGATCCCCCCGAGGGCCCGGGCCAGCGGCCCGACCACGGGTGCGTCGAACACCTCCTGTTTGGCCAGGAAGCGCACCGGACGGCCCAGGCGGGCGGCCACCAGCCCGATGGCGGCGACGTCGAAATAGCTCCGGTGGTTGCTGGCCAGGATCACCGGCCCTTCGGCCGGGATGTGCTCCAGCCCCGACAGCGTGAACCGGGCGTAGGGGAACGACTGGGGGCGGAAGAACGGCCGCACCAGGTGGTAGGGCTCCCATCCCACCAGCGAGGGGATGCCCGGGGCCCGGTCCCACTGCTCCAGCGGCCACCGGCGGGCCAGGGCCACGGCCGCCAGCCTGGGGTCGGCGTTGAGCGGGTGGGGGTGCCCGACGGCCAGGAACAGGGGGACGTCGAAGAAGCTGTCCGAGTAGGCATGGGAGGCGGCCAGGTCGACCCCGTGGTCGGACGCCCACCGGGCGACGGCGGTGCGCTTGCCCATTCCCCACACGAACCCACCGTCGATCCTGCCGGTGTAGCGGCCGTCGACCTCGCCGTACCGGGTGGCGATGAGGCCATCGAAACCGAGCGCATCGGCGAGCGGGGACACCAGGTCCCACGGCGAGGTGGTGGCCAGGACCAGGGGTCGGCCCTCGGCCCGGTGGACGGCCAGCGCCGCCAGTGCCCACGGCTGCACCAGGTCGACCAGGGGCTTCGACGGCCCGCTTGCCGGCCAGCCGGGTGGCATCGGCCGAGCGGTTGCGCATCACGACGGCCGCCGCCCGGGCCAGTCCGATGAACGGCACCGATTCGCCGAAGCGGTTGTAGAACCCGTACATCAGGGTGTCACCGGGCAGCCGGCGACCCGGTGCCAGCACACCTTCGGCCTCCATGGCCTGCTGGAAGACCGGACCGCTGGCCGAGCGGATCAGCGTGCGGTCGAGGTCGACGAACACGGCACCGGTGGCATCGGTCATGCCCTCACGCTACTTCCGCCCGATCGGTGCCGGGTGGGGAAATCCGTCGATTCATCGGGGTCGGAAAACGGGGCTGGCGAACTGGGTTGGCTCACCGGGATGGCTGGGATGGCGGAACGGGCCGAGAACCGAGGCGTCCGCAACGACCCGTAGACGCGGCAAAGGGACCACCAGGGGGGGAAGGCGGTCCCTTTGCACTGACTCAACAAGGATAGGAGGGGGATTCCTAAGCATCCTGTGGTCTGGAGACATCGTATAACATTCGCGAGCAATCAGTCAACCAGCTAAAATCGATATCTGGTATCATCTCAAGCGATGGAACTCCGGCATCTGCAAGCGCTCACGGCGATCAGCGACCATGGGACCTTCTCGGCGGCGGCCGAACACCTGAACACCGTCCAGTCCAACATCTCGGCCCACGTGGCCCGGTTGGAGCGGGAACTGGGCGCCCCGCTGGTGGACCGGTCCGACGGCCGGCTCACCGAGGAGGGGAGCGTGGTGGTGGCCCGGGCCCGGCGCATCCTCTCCGAACTCGACGCCCTGGTCTCCGACGTCGCCGCCTGCAAGGACGAGGTCACCGGCACCGTGCGGGTGGGGATGATCGGCACCACCGCCCGATGGCTCGTCCCCCGGCTGATGGACCTGGCCCGGAAGCAGCATCCGAAGCTGCGCCTGGTCGTCGTGGAAGGGAACAGCACCGGTCTGGAGCCCCAGTTGGCCAACGGGCAGCTCGATCTGGCCGTGCTCCACCTGCCGGTGGCCGGTCGCGATCTCGTGACCCGTGTCCTCTTCGAAGAGGACCTGATGCTCGTGGTGCCCGAGGGGCATGCGCTGGCCCACGTCGACCATCAACTCAACCTCGAGGACCTCGCCGACATGGAGCTGCTGCTGCCGCTGCCGGGGACCACATTCCGGGACGAGCTCGACGCCGCCACCAGGCCACTCGGGATCAGCCTCCTCCCGGCTGCCGAGTTCGACGGGCTTCGCCTCATCGCCTCGCTGACCTTCGAGGGGTACGGCCCGGCCATCCTGCCGGCCACCGCCATCCCGTCGTTCCTGAGGAGCCGCTTCCGCGGCGTGCCCATCGAAGGGCTCCCCCGCCGCCGGGTGGGGGTCGCCCAGCGCAGCCGGGGCCTGCCGTCCGCTCCGACCAGGGCCCTCCACGAGCTCTTGCGGGAAGTGGTGGCGGTGGCCGAGGACCGGCCCGCCGGCGTCCATATCGCGGGCTGAGCACTCCGGTTCCATTGTCCCGTCGGGCCCCGGGTCCGGCGGGACGGTTCAGAGGTCGGGGACCCTGGGCTCCCGCCACATTCGCCAGATGGGCGGCCCGCCCGTCCGGGACCGGAACTCGTCCACGACCTCGAAGCCGAACCGGGCGTAGAGCGGGACGTTCCGCTCCTTCGACGACTCCAGGTAGGCCGGTTCGCCCGCCTCGTCGACGTGCGTGAGCATCGACGCCAGCAGTGCCGACCCGAGGCCCTGGCCCTGGCGCTCAGGCGCCGTCCCCAGCGTGGCCAGGTACCAGTGGGGCTCGGTGGGGTGGAGATGGTCCACCTCGAAGAGCAGGCGCAGGGCGTGGTGGGTCCGGGTGCTGACCAGCCACGGAGCGGTCGGGAGCAGTTGGAGCAGCTCCCGGAGCCCATTACGGTCCCGCCCGGGCGGCCCCCACACGGCCACCGCGCCCAGGTCACCGGTGACGTGGACGTGGCCGTAGCCGAGGTACTGCCGCCCGAGCTGGGAGACGAAGAACGAGTGCAGGCCCCGCCGCCGGCGGCGGTCACCGGCGAACATGAAGTTGGCCACCGGGTCGTCGTCGAACGACCGGACCAGCATGTCGGCCACCTCCGGGAGGTCGGCTTCGGTCATCCGGCGAGGGGCGGGCACCACCGGCGGCGGCTTCACGGGGGCGATGGTAGCCGTCTAGTTGACGGTGGGATCGGGAGGGAACCCGGCCACGACGGCCAGCGCACCTCCCTCGCGCTTCAGCACCCGTCGCCACAGCCCTTCGGGGTCGGCCGAGATCGGATCGCGTGTCTGGGCCCGCACCACGTACCACGACCCCTCCTCGATCTCCTCTTCGAGCTGGTCCGAGTCCCAGCCGGCGTAGCCCGAGAACAGCCGGGCCCCGAGCAGGCCGTCGGCCAGAGGCGCCGGGTCGGCAGCGAGGTCCACCGTGCCGACCGGGCGGTCGCCGTCCACCAGCAGTCGCCAGCCTTCCGGCCACGGCGGCGCCCGGTCGGGTTCGGGGCCACGCGCCCGCAAGCGGACCAGGCCGATCAGCGCGTTGCGGGCCACCGGTCCCCCGGTGAACAGCTCGGCCGGGGGTGTGGCCAGCGGATGCCACTGGGAGAGCAGCTCCCCGACCGGCACGCCGCCGGGGCGATCGAGCACCACACCCAGTGCCCCGTGGGCGCCGTGGTCGAGCACCAGGATGACCCGACGGGAGAAGTTGGGATCGACCAGCCTGGGGGTGGCCACCAGCAGTTGGCCCACCAGCCGGTCGGGTGGGCGAGCGCCGCCGTAGGGCTCGAATGCACTGAACGGGTCGAGGGGCACGCCCTGATGATGGCCCAAGCCGGCGGCGGAGTGGCGCCATCCTCCCCCGTCGGTGAGGCTGGTCACATGTCGCTCGTCTCCATCGCCTCGGTCCGTCCCCACGTGCGGGTGGTGACCCTGGACAATCCGACCCGGCTCAACTCGATGTCGTTCGCCTTGGTGGCCGACCTCTACCGCGCCCTCGACGAGGTGGCTGCCGACAACGACTGCCGGGTCGTCGTCCTCACCGGGGCCGGGCGCGCCTTCTGCTCCGGGCTCGAGCTCGAATTCGCCGGCATCCCGCCGGGGACCGAGGGCATGGGGTTCCACCGGATGGCGATGCGGTCCATGGAGTTCATGGGAGGCATCGTCCCGGCCATGCGCTCCATCCCGCAGCCGATCATCGCCGCCATCAACGGGCCGGCCTACGGGGGCGGCATGTGCCTGTGCCTCGGCGCCGACATCCGCCTGGCCGGCGAGTCGGCGGTCTTCTGCGGAGCCGGAATCAACAACGGGCTCGCCGGCACCGAACTGGGCGTCAGCTGGCTGCTGCCCCGGGCGGTGGGCACGTCCAACGCGGCGGAGATCCTGCTGACCGGCAAGAAGGTCCCGTCGGCCGAGGCCCTCCGGATCGGACTGGTGTCCCGGGTGGCACCCGACGAGGAGCTGCTCGACCAGGCCCTGTCGATGGCCGACGGGATGTGCACCTTCAGCCCGTTCGGGCTGGCGCTGACCAAGGACACCATGTGGTCGTCGCTGGAGGTGGGCAGCCTCAGGGCCGCGGTCGACCTCGAGAACCGGACCCAGCTCCTCGCCGGCCACACCGGCAACCTCACCGAGGCATCCACGGCGTTCCGGGAGAAGCGGCCGCCGGTGTACACCGAGTAGGCCCCGCCGGTGGGCTAGACACGGCCCCATGGCCAAGGCCCGACGGGGAGGGAAGCGATCGCGGGCGCCCGCCCGCCGGGGACCCGGCCCGGTGGGCAGTGCCCGGGAGCACTGGCGGGTCGACGGACAGCCGAAGACCAGGTTCGCCACCCAGGACGAGGCCAACCGGTCGTCCCTCCAGCGTCGCCTCGAGGAGGGCGCCGACCTCGACCCCTACCAGTGCTCGTTCTGTGGGGGTTGGCACCTCGGGAACCGCCGGGAGTGAGGCGCTCCCCGGCACCGCCGTCGTAGTCACTGTACCGTCTGGACGGTATAGTACTACCCATGACGGCGCCCACCGAGACGCCGGGCCCGCCCCGGCGCCCTGACACCAAGTCCCGCATCATCAGTGCCGCCGAGAACGTCGTCGTGCGCGACGGGGTCGCCCGCCTCACCTTGGAGGCGGCCGCCGCCGAGGCCGGTCTGAGCAAGGGCGGCGTGCTCTACCACTACCCCACCCGTGACGCCCTGGTGGCGGGGATGGTGGTCAAGATCATCGAGGAGTTCGACCGCGACATCGAGGCCCACCTCGACGGGGACGCCAGTCCGGGTGCGTTCACCCGGGCCTACATCCGGGCCACCATGGAGCCGACCCTCCAGCCCGAGCACGAGGACCGCCTCGGGGCAGCCGTGATCGCGGCGGCCGCCGCCCAACCGGCGCTGCTCGTCCCGCTCCAGCAGGCCGCCGACCGGTGGCAGGCCCGTCTCGAGGAGGACGGGCTGGATCCGGCCCTGGCCACGGCCGTGCGACTGGCCTGCGACGGCCTGTGGCTCTGTGACCTGTTCGGTCTGGCCGCGATTTCCGGCCCGCGCCGCGCCGAGGTGGCCTCCCGGCTCGAGCGCATGGCCCGGGTGGCCCCGTGAGCTCCCCGACCACCCTCCGGCTTCAGGTGGGGCAGTCCGGGCCCGACCGCTCCACCCGCCTCGTCCGCACCCTGACCATCACCATCTTCCTGCAGTGGGTGGGCGCGAGCTCCATCATCCCCATGCTGCCGGTCTACATCAAGCGCCTGGGCGGGTCGGACACCCTGGCCGGGTTGGTCATGGCCTCGTTCTTCGCCGCCGGGGTGCTGTCCCAGTACCCCATCGGCCGACTGGCCGACCGCATCGGGCGGCGGCCGGTCCTGGTGTCCGGCCTGGTGCTCTACGGCCTGGCCAGCATGGCCTTCCTGCTCCCCATCGCCGCCCCGATGGCCATCGTGCTGCGGGCCCTGCAGGGCACCGGCGCCGGGGCGGTCATCGTCGCCTCCCTCGCCATGGTGTCGAGCTCGGTCACCGAGGACCGCCGAGGACGGGCGTTCGCCGCCATCTACGGGGGCGAGCTCGGAGGCATGGCCGTCGGCCCGTTGGTGGGGAGCATCATCGGCGCCCGGTCGATGTGGATCATGTTCTTGGCGTCGGGCCTGCTGTCGTTCGGGGCGTGCCTCCCCGCCCTGCGCATCCATGAGGGGAGCCGCCGGCGCGAGGAGCGAGCCGCCCGGACCCGACCGGACGGCTCGGTGGCGCCGCTCCGCCCGGTCCGGTTCAACCGCGCCATGGTCGGTGCCCTCATCTGTGCGGGGGCACTGGGTCTGGCCAGCGGTGTCTACGAGATCTGCTGGACGTTGCTGCTGCTGGCCCGGGGGGCCTCGGGTCTCGCCATCGGCATCTCCTGGACGCTGTTCGCGGTGCCCTTCGTGGCGGCGGCCAAGCCCAGCGGCTGGCTGGCCGATCACATGGACCGCAGGGTCATGGTGCTGGCCGGCCTCGGGCTGTCCACGGTCCTGTGCGCGACGTACCCGTTCATCCACAGCGTCTTCCTCCTGGTGGTGCTCGGAGCCTCGGAAGCCCTGGGCTTCGCCGCCGCCATGCCGGCGGTCCAGTCCCTGCTGACCCAGGGGTCGGGGCCGAGCGAGGTCGGGCGCATCCAGGGAATGTTCGCCACCAGCCAGACGGCCACCACCGCGGTGGCCGCCGCCGGGGCGGGTGCAGCCTTCGCCGTCGCCTCGTGGCTGCCCTTCGTCACCGTGGCCGGCACCATCTTCGTGGCGCTGGCGGTGGCGGCCGTGGTCTGGAGATCGGTGCCGGGTCGGACCGTGCAACCGGGGCCGGCCACCGGTGACGAGATCGGGCTCGGGATCGGTGGGCTCGGGTCCGGTGGGCCCGGGTCCGGCAGATCGCGGTCGGACCGTCGCCCTCAGCCGGTCGGGTCGGCTCCGGCCCCGGAGGCCGCCGGCGCCAGCTGGGACGTGCAGTAGGCGCAGCGGGTGGCGGCCTCGGGCACCTTGCTCAGGCACTCGGGGCACTCGCGCATCGGATCCTCCTTCGGGGTCATCCCGAGCCGGTCCATCAGGTGATTGACCGGCTTGATGACCAGAAAGAAGATGACGGCGGCGATGATCACGAACGACAGGAGGGCGTTGAGGAACGACCCATAGGTGAACTTGGACCCGTTGATGGTGAAGTAGAGCCCACTGAACTGTGAGTTGCCTCCGAAGATGGCCTTGATGAACGGGGTGATGAGGCTGTTGACGAAGGAGGTCACCAATGCGGTGAAGGCGACGCCGAGGACCACGGCCACAGCCAGGTCGATCAGGTTCCCGCGCAGCAAGAAGTCCTTGAAGTCCTTCAACATTGCGGTCTCCCTCCCGTTCGGATCAGCGTCGGTCCCCCACGGCATGCCTGACACGGCGAGCTTAGGCCAGCCCCTCGTGGATCGATGCCCTCCACCGCCCGGTGGTCGGCACGGCACAGGTGGCCGCCGAGGCATGGAGCAGCCAGCCCATCACCGACCCGTTGTCGGATCCGGACGGAACCACGGCGACCAGGCCCCGTCGGGGGTGGTCCTGGGTGATCCGCCAGCCATCGGGCAACGGCACACCCAACTGACGGAGCGAGCGGGCCACATGGGGCCCGGCGGCGTGTTGGAGGCCCACGGTGGTGGGCTTGGCCGCACCCCCCGGTTGGTGGCGACCGGGTACCCAGGTGGCGGTGGTCACCTTGTGGGTCGAGCCTCCGAGGAATGCGAAGGGCCCCGGGGGTGCCGGCTCATACTCCTCTTCGATGATCGGCTCGACGTTGATCCACCCGGCCCCCCGGGCCGCCAGCTGGGACATGTGCCCCAGCAACTCGGGATCCTCGGGTGACACGAACTCGAGCTCGAGCGGGTCGGGAGCGGCGTCACGTCTGGAGATCGAGCACGCCACGGGCCAGGGCCTCGAGCTCGGGCCGCCACGGGTCGGGGGTCTCCAGGGGCCGGACCACGAACTTGGAGAACCCGACCTCGATGAACCGTTCGAGCATGGTGCGCAGACCCGCCGATCCCGACCGGCACCACCTGTTCGGGGTCGATCCCCTTGCGGGCCGCCGACAAGAGCCTTCACGACCCGTGGCTCCAGAGGACGGGCCGCATAGGCCAGCGACACCCCGAAGTGCTCGGGGCTGATGACCCGGCCGGCGTCGGCGGCGGCCTGGTCGATCACCGCCCTGGCCGCCACCACCTCATCGGGTGTGCACGACGAGGGCAGCCAGCCGTCGGCGAAGCGCCCGCAGCGGCGGAGGGCGGCCGGGACCATGCCCCCGGTCCAGAACTCCAGGGGTCGCTGCACCGGAAGCGGTGAGATGGCCACGTCGTCGAAGTCACCGGCCGCGCCGTGGTGGCTGACCGGCTCCCCCGTCCACAGCCGTCGGAGCACCGGGAGCATCTCGTCCATCAGCGGTCCCTTGTCGGCGCCGGCCACACCCGTGGCCGCCGACTCGGGCGGCGCGGCAGGCCCGGGACGAACGTGGTCAGGAGGCGGCCCTCCGACAGCACATCCAGCGACGACAGCTCCTTGGCCAGCCGGACCAGGTTGCGGCCGGGGAGGAGCATGGTCGTCCCCAGTTTGAGATGGGGGTTGTGGGCGGCGGCGAAGGCGAGGCCGCTCAACGGGTCCAGCGTCGGTGCCGTCAGCACCTCGGGAAGCCAGATGGAGTCGAACCCGAGCTCGTCGAGGTCGTCGACCAGACGACCGAAGGCGGAGGCGCCGCCGACCGGCGCCGCGCCGGTGCCCACCCCGATCCGGACCTTCACCGCCGGGGCCCGTCTGTCGCCGACCACCCGAGCCCGGCCATCAAGACGGCCCGAACCGAGGTCCGTCGAACCGGTCGACGGTGGCGAAGGAGTCGACCGGGGCCCGGCGCAGCCGTGTGGGCTGTGCCATCGGGTACCCGAGGGCGAGGGCTCCGACCAGGGCCACGGTGTCGGGCACCCCGAGCAACGCGCTGACCGCCGCCGCCTCCCGCACCAGCATGGTGGTCATCACGCCCCCCAGTCCCTCGGATCGGGCGGCGAGGAGGATGCTCCAGGCGAAGGGATAGATGGAGGCGCCCCCCACCATCGTGTAGTGGTCGGCATCCCGGTCCACGGTGGCCAGGCGCGAGAGGTCGGCCAGCAGGACCAGGATCACCGGGGCCTCGTCGAAGTGCTCGGCGAAGCCACCCGGGCCGTCGGCGGCGGCGCGTGCGAGCTCCGATGCCCCGGCCAGCGACTCTCGCTCCCGTTCCCGATCGGTGACCACCGCCCACGGGGTCAGGCCGGCACCGGCCTGGGCCAGGTACTCGTACCATCCGGGGAGGTAGAGGTCCCGGAGCGCGGTCCGCACGGACGGGTCCTTCACGACGACCACGTGCCAGGCCTGGCGGTTTCCCCCGTTGGGGGCGAAGCGGGCCGTGTCGAGCACCCGGCCGACGGTCTCGTCGTCCACCGGGGTGGGCCGGAAGGCCCGGACCGCTCCGGTCGTTCGCAGGGCATCGATCAGTTCCACGCCCCCGACGGTAGTGGCGCTTCCCCCCGATCGCAGCACGGGAGGTGGCTAGAGGACCTCGAGGACGGCATCGGCCGCGCTGACGGTGAGACCGCCGCCGGGCTCGACGTTGAGCGTGGTGACGACACCGTCGTCGATGACCATGGCATAGCGCTGTGAGCGGGTGCCCAGGCCGAACCCCGACCCGTCCATCTCCAGCCCGACCGCCTTGGCGAACTCGCCGTTCCCGTCGGCCAGCATCACCACGAGATCCCCGACGTGCTGGTCCTCACCCCACGCCGCCATCACGAACGGGTCGTTGACCGAAATGCACGCCACCGTGTCGACTCCCTTGGCCGCCAGCTCGTCGTGGCGGATGACGTAGCTGGGGAGGTGGTAGTCCGAACAGGTCGGGGTGAACGCGCCGGGGACGGCGAACAGCACCACCTTGCCGGACCCCAGGACATCGGCGGTCTGCACATGGGTGGGCCCGTCGGGGCCGGTGGTCATCACCCGGACATCGGGAATCTTGTCGCCAACGGCAATCGCCATGCTGTCTCCTTGCGCTCCGGTCACGGCCGCGGCGGTCGCCGCGGACGTGGTTCAGACCAGGATCATACGGCGGCCGGCATGCCGGCGATCACCACGGGATATGGGGCCCGGCACCGGGGCCTCCATCCGGGGTGCGATCCCGGCGGCCCGGCGCCGGAGCGGCCTCGCCCGACGACCGCCCACAGGAGCGCCCCGACCGCGAAGGCCGCCACCGAACCGACCAGCAGGCCCAGCTCGGACGCGGCCACCAGGGGCGGATTGCCGGCGAAAGCACGTTCGGCGACGAGCAGGGGGACGGTGAACCCGATGCCGGCCACGGCGGCGGCCACGGCCACGTGACGCCACCGGACCCCCGTCGGCAGCTGGCCCAGGCCCAGCCGCACGACGACGAAGCAGGCCAGGGTGATGCCGATCAGCTTGCCGGCCACCCGCGCCGCGGCCACGCCGGCGAAGACGGCGGGGGCACCCGAAGGGTCGAGCATGCCGGCCCGGAGGACGATACCGGCGTTGGCCAACGCGAATACCGGCAGGACGACGAATGCCGAGACAGGCGCCACCCGCTCCTCGAGATGCTCGGCCGGGTTCCGCGGCGACCCGGCCACCCGGTGAGGGACCAGCACCCCGACGACCACGCCGGCCAGCGCCGGCTCGACTCCGCCCGCCGCCAACAGGACCCACAGACCCGAGGCCGGCCACCAGGACGGGCCAGGCCGGGAGGCGGTCCCACCGCCGCAACCCGACCATGCCGGCCGTCAGCACCAGGGCGCCCAGCAGGGCGACCGGGCGGGTCCGGCTCGAATAGAAGATGGCCAGCACCAGGACCGACCCGATGTCGTCGGCCACGGCCAGGGTGAGCAGCATGAGGCGCAGCCCGGCGGGGACCCGCCTGCCCGAGCAGCGCCAACGCCCCCAGGGCGAAGGCGATGTCGGTGGCCATGGGGATCCCCCAACCCGGCGAACCCGCCCCTCCGTGGTTCACCGCCGCGTACACCAGACCGGCGCCGGCCATCCCGCCCAGCGCCCCGGCCACCGGCACCGCCGCCGTCCTCGGGTCGCCGAGCTCCCCGGTCCGGTGCTCTCGTCCGATCTCGAGGCCGACCACGAAGAAGAAGACGGCCATCAGGCCACCGTTGATCCACGCCTGCACGGTGGTGAACCCGGCGAAGGCCGACCCCCCGATGTGCACGGGGTGCTTCCACAGCGACGCGTAGCTCGACGACCCGACTGGGCTGTTCGCCCACCACAGGGCCACGCCGACCGCGACCACCAGCACCCAACTCCCGGCGACGTCCGACGCGAAGAAGTGCCGGAGCACGGCGGTGACCGACCGGCGCGCCGGAGCCGGGCCTGGCTCGGTCGCCACTGCTCAGCCGGCGCCGGATGCGACCACGTCGGCCAGCCACGCCGGCAGCCGGACAGGGACGGCCGTCGGCGTCCACCGCCCCGTGGACGGTCACCGCCGTCGACCGGTTGTCGCCGTCGACGGCCAGGAGGTAGCCCGACTTGGAACGTGGTGCGGGTCAACGAGCCCACCATCACGTTGACATCCACCGTCTCGTCGAATCGGAGCGGCCGGCGGTAGCGCACGTAGAGCTCGAGCACGGATCAGATCGAACCCCTCACGGCGGACCTCGTCCGTAGGGGTGGCCGATGTGGCGCAGCAGCGCGGCGCGGGCCTCTTCGAGGTAGGGGACATAGGCGCTGTGGTGGACGATGCCCATGGCGTCCGTCTCGGAGAAGCGGGTGCGGATCCGATGGACGAACGGGATAGTCGGCGGCGTCGGTGGACGGGACGAGCGAGAGGCGCACGCAGAGAAGCTACCGTCCGGGCCCGACGGAGCCGGGCTGGTTCCATTCGATCCAACCGGACCCCGTGCCGGCCGTCGTCGGCGACCAACCGGGCCACCGCCCGTGGAAATCGGCTGACCCGCCCGTCCGGGGCGGTCAGGACCAGCGGGCCGTAGGCCAGGGGCTCGACCACCAGCCGTACGCCGCCGGGCTCGAGCGCCGACGAGGGCCGACGTCGGCATGCCCTCGTCACCGATCACCTCGGTGACGGTGAGCGCCTCGAGCGGTGTGACCGCACCGCCGGGCGACTGGAGATAGCCGAAGAAGACGGGCACCCCGGGGATCCTGATGTCGGCCACGTGGACCCGGGTGCCGTCGTCGAGGCGCCCGGCCGCCCAGCACCAGCCGAACGCCCACCAGTCCCGCACCCCCCACGAGTGGTCCCGCTGACCGTGCCCGTGCACGGCCAGCCGCTCGCCGTCGACGGTCACCACACCGTCCACCAGGCACGGGACCTCGTACCGGGTGGTCAGGTCGTAGTGGTAGGGGGTGCCGTCGGTGGTCCAGCGCAGAGATCCAGCCCCAGGGTCGCCGGTGTGCCGGGTCGGCCGGAGTAGACCGAGGCCGCATCGGGATGGCCGGCGGCGGGCACGGTGGCGCGCACCGTCATCTGCTGCAAGCGGGCTTCCTGCCAGCGATCCCCGCCTCATAGCCCCGGGCCGAGAGGTCCAGTCCCGTCGGCCCGAGGGCAGGCAGGTCGTAGGCGACCGAGGCCAGCACGGGCCGACCGGCCCCGACCACCATGGTCGTCCACCAGGTGACACCCAGGTTGGGATAGAGGCCGATCCGGACGTACCCGGCCAGTGCGCCCCCGTCTTCGACGAAGTCGAAGTAGTACGACTCGTTCCACAGGGCGTCCCCGTCGGGCCGGTGGCGCTGTTCGTCGTCGGGCTCGACGGCATGGGGTGGCGACGTGGGGGCCTGGGGCACAACCGTCAGGTTAGGCCGCACCGGCGCGGTCCGGCCGGGACGCCTCCGGGCCCCGGCCCGACTGGCACGGCTACTTGATGAAGACGCCCTTGTCGAAGGTGGCCGTCACCGTCTTGGCCTCACCCAGTCGGGGGAGGTCGAAGAGGTCCTCGATCGATGCCAACGACGAGTAGTGGTTCAACGAGGTCTTCACCTTCGTCCCGGCGGCGATGAACGGCGAGATGAGTACCGTCCCGACCTTGCCGCCTCCGGGCCCGGCGATCCCGTTGCCGCCGGCGTCGGCGGCCGGCCCGGGTGTCTCGCCACAACAGGCGGTGGCGTCGATGGGGCTGACATCGGCCTCGTCGAAGGTGACCTCCAACAGGCCGTCCTGCTTGAAGGCCGGCGAGCTCTCGATCAACGGCACCCAGGTGCTCAAGAATCCGTCGATGTCGGCCAGGGCCGATGAGCCCGGGCTGGTCTCGTTCTTGCAGGGGTAGTCGTGACCGTCGTCACAGAGGTTCGGCGTGATGAAGCTGAGGTTGGGGGTGGTGGCGACGGACTTGAGGTCGGTGGCGAGCCCGGTGGTCCCGACCGGCGTGCCGGTCGGGAGGGCCCCCGTGGTGGAGCCGAGCGGCACGACGTCCTGATTGCACCCGCCGGTGTTGTCGATGATCGAGTGGAAGTAGACGAACGGGTCGTGGCGGGTGGCGTAGCCGTCGCCGGCCTCCGCGGTGAACGAGGGGTCCGGGGAGCCGACGGTCGGGTGGCCACAGGTGGGGGACTCCCGAGTGGGGTCGTTGCCCATGTCCTCCTCGTAGGCCTTCCAGGTGTCGCCCCTGGCCGTCAACTGGTCGGCGATGGTCTGCACGCCCGCCGGGTAGACGCATCCGGCCCCCGATTGGATGCCGCTGGCATTTTCGCCGGCGCCGGGCAGGAAGTCGACGAATCCGCCGATGCAGTCGGCCTGATTGTCCGAGTTGGGTGGCTGTCCCGACACGAACCCGACGTAATTGTCGTTGGAGTAGTGGCCGATGCCGTAGTAGTTCTCCAACAGTGCGCCCTGCGCCGGCAGGGTCGTGGCCAGATAGGGATCACTGGAAGGACTGCCGAAGGTCTGGCCGTAGCCCTCGTTCTCCAGCATGATCACGAACACGTGACGGACACCCGGCAGTCCCTTCACGGCGATGGTCAGGTCCTGGGTCACCGCCCCCACGGTGTTCGACGCGCGCAGGACGATCGGTGGATAGGTGCCACCGGGGACGGTCCCGGTCAGGGTCGCGGTCCCGTTGGCGTTGTCCGGGGTGAAGGTCACCCCCGTCGGGAGCCCGCTCACCACAGTGACGGCGGGGACGGGGTTGCCCTTGGTCTTGACGATGAAGGAGAACGACGTGAGCGTCTTGGCCTTCAGCGTGGCCTTGCTGGCGAACACCGGCGCGGTCTGCGGCTTGGTGCGGGCGCCGGCAGCAGACGGCAGGACCCCCACCAGCGATGCCACCCCGACGACCGCTGCCCCCAACAGTACGAGATTGCGCCTGGCCTTCATGAACCCCCCCGTCGTGCGGTACGCGGCGACCTACGCCGGACCACTGTGCTCGACCGAAATATCTAGCACGGAAACCGGTGGGCGCGCTGTCCCCATCCGGATCGTCCCCGGCACCGAAGAACGGACGATCCGCCGGGCCGTGGGAACGGGCCGGGTCCCGCGCCCGGCGGTCGACCGCCCAAGAACTACCTGCCCATGGCCACGATCGGCTGGTTGAGGTGCGTCCCACCTGTCGATCCGGAGAACGCCGCGTCCCCGAAGGCGAAGATGCCGCCGTCGGAGGCCACCAGCCAGTACCCGTGGCCGGGCGGCGTGGTCGACATCCCCACGATCGGCCTGTTCAGGACCCTGCCGCCGGTGGACCCGTAGAACGAGGCGTCCCCGAAGGCGAAGATCCCGCCGTCGGAGGCCACCAGCCAGTAGCCGTGGCTGGTCGGGGTGGGTGCCATGCCCACGATGGGCTGGTCCAGGTGCATGGCCCCGGTCGAACCGAGGAACCTGGCGCTCCCGAAGGCGAAGATGCCGCCGTCGGAGGCCACCAGCCAGTAGCCGGCCCCCAATGAGGTGGCCGCCATGCCCACGATCGGCTTGTTCAGCGGCTTGCCACCCATGGAGCCGTGGAACCGGGCATCGCCGAAGGCGAAGATGCCGCCGTCGGAGGCCACCAGCCAGTACCCCTTGCCGTCGGGGGTGGCGGCCATGCCCACGATCGGCTTGTTGAGGTGGGTCGCACCGGTGGAGCCGTAGAAGTGCGCGTCACCGAAGGCGAAGATCCCGCCGTCGGAGGCGACCAGCCAGTAGCCGCCCCCGTTGGGGGTGGACGCCATTCCGACGATGGGCCGGTTGAGGTGGGTGGCGCCGGTGGAGCCGTGGAAGAGGTGGGTGCCGTAGGAGAAGATGCCACCGTCGGCGGCCACCAACCAGTAGCCGGTGTCCCGTGGGACCACGATATTGGAGGTCGCGGAGGCCGGACCGACGCCGGCGGCATTGATGGCAGCCACGGCGAAGGCGTACGAATCCCCGTTGATGAGCCCCGGGAAGATCGCCGCCGTGGCCAGACCGACACGAATAGACGACCCGTTGGAGCAGACGATGAGATAGCCGGAGATGGCATTGAACCCGTCCGAAGCCGGCGGCACCCAGCGGACCTTGGCGCTGGCGTCCTCTGCGGTGGCGGTCAGGATGGTCGGCGCACCCGGGGTCGTGTAGTTCGTGGCGCTGAACGTCGTGGACAGGCCGGCACCGGTGGCCGTGACGGTGAAGGGACCGGCGACTCCGTTGGCCGTGAGGGTCGGCGACGTGGCGACGCCACTGCCGTTGGTGAGGATCGTGGTGGGGCCGGCAAACGTGCCCGACGGGCCGCCGGCCGGGGCGGAGAACGTCACTGCTACTCCTGATTCAGGCTGGCCCAGCGCGTTCTCCGCCGTGACCGAGAGGGGCAGGAAGTAGGCGTTGCCGACCCGGGCGCTCTGGCCGCTCCCCCCCGAAGAGACCAACCTCGCAGTGGCTCCGATGGTGTTGGTGAGAGCGAAGCTGGCGGAGGTCAGTCCGGTTGCCGTTGCGGTCACGTTGTAGGGACCCCCGGTGACCGCATTGGCCTTGAATGCCGGAGCGATTGCGATCCCATCTGTCCCCGTGGTCACGATGGGGGTAGTGGCGAAGGTGCCGCTGGCTCCGCTCGCCGGTGGAGTGAAGGTGACGGATACCCCCGAGACCGGGTTGGAGAACGGGTCTTCAGCTTCCGCTGTGAGCGAAGTACTGAAGTTGGTACCGACGTCGGTGCTCTGACCGCCGCCGGCGGTCGCTAGGAGCTGAGTGGGTGCGGCGGCGACGATCGTGTAGGGGCCGGAGGATGAAGCTGCGTCGGCAGATGTGACGACAGCGATGTTTTGCGTTCCGGCCAAAGTCGGGTTGGTCACCCCATTGGCGACGACACTGATCGTCCCGGCCGCAGCCGGGCCCGAAAGGGTGAGGGTGACACCGCCGGCGGCTGGCGCTCCCGCCGCCGGAGACCCGTCCACAGTGAAGGTCGCCCCAGTGAACGTGGGGCTCGAGGGCGTCCCGGTCAGTGTGATGGTGTCAGAGGCTACGAGGCCTGACCCGGTCGTGAAGTTGATTGTGTACGTGACGCCCGTGGCACCCGCTATCCCAGACGAAGTGGCGACAGTCACGCCGGAGACGCCATACGCGGACGACGGGGCCACGACGGCGAGCACGCTCAGCACGATCGCCGCCACCGAAGCGCCGGTCACGACCCGGAAGGTACGGCTCCGGTTTCGAGTGGTACGCGGGCGCGATCGGGCCCGGACAAGACCGGTCCGCCCCGCCAGAGCAACAGTCCCGAGGACGACCCCCGCCACGATTGCCACCACCAGAACGCTCAGAGCAACCAAACTCATCAAAGCCCCCTTGCCGTCCGTTGAGTGAAGCTGGCACTCGCGATGCCCGCGAGCTGATGCCGTCAGTGTTCGGCGTCGATGGAGACTGGCCCTCGATCGTCATCCGGGGAAGTCCGCCTGGAGTACCCGCACGATTAGTCGTACCAACTCCGCCACTCAGGCTGCCCGCCGCCATTATCGGATGGGCCGCGGTACCGGTCAAGCGCGCCGTAGCGTCCGTGGTCGGCCATTCACCAATGGTGGTCGCCCGTCATCAAATCGTCAGGAATCGACTGGCGCCCGAGCCCGCCATGGCTGGGTGGCAACTCCTCCGCCTCAAGCAGCCGTATGGGTGAACCGATACCAGATAGCCGGGTCCATTGAGCGCTCGCTTCGCTGCCCGCGCTCTGGACCCGGCATCAGCTGCCCCCCTGCCCTGACCTCTTCACCAACCCGGATCAGCGAATTTGGCGGGGCTCTACCCTGCCTCGCGTCGGTGGAATCCCCGATTCTTAGCAACTCCGTCTGCACCAAAGGTCACAGGACACTGAACCCAAAATGAACATTTGGTGCCGGATCCAATAGGGGGGAAATAGACAGGAACAAAATAGAGGGCAAAGGTGGGTTCGGCTTGCAGTGTGTGCACCTCCCCCGGTCCCGCCCGATGCGCCCGCGGTTTCGGCACTGGGAAACCCGGGTAGGGTCCCGCGTCATGCTCCGAGGACAGCGCTGGGCCCGTTCTGTCGGGTCCTCCGGCGTTCCCGACGACACTGGTCCGGGCAGCCGAGAACTGCTCCGGTCACGGGAGCAGGGAGCAGACCGACCGATTCGAAGCGCAGCGGACATCCTGAGGCGGACGGGCCCTGTTCGCCCCCCTCAGATCTGGAGTCGAGGCCTGGCGGCACTCCGGATTGCCATCACGGCGGACAGCCGGGCCCTGGAGTTGCGACGCCCCCATTCGTCCCGCGCCGGAACGCGCATCGAAGTACCCCGGATGGATCGCTCGGGGTCCGACCATGCAGCACGTCGGATCGAGCCCGCACGGTTCCCGTCGGCACGGCCAGTCCCCACCCGGCCGGCCGGTGCTCCCCATCGGGCCTGGGCTACCGTCGGCGGGCAACCTCCCCGGGCGTAACAGCCACCCGGCGGTCGATCCACTCGCCGGACAGGTCGTCGGTTAGTGTCACGCTCCGGTAGCCACCATGGTGCGGAGGAGATGAACAGTGGGGACAGGCCCGTCTCATCGTGCGCCGGCGGCAGGCAGATGAGAATCCTGGTCGTCGCCGACCGGTTTCCTTGGCCCATCACCGGCGGTGGCTTCATGCGGCTGGCCCGAACGATCGAGGCACTGTCCGAGGTGGGCGAGGTCCAACTGTTCCATCTGGCGGAAAGGAACAGGGACGACCACGTCGTTCCGCCAGACGTGTCCCTGTCCAGGGTGGGTTCGGCTCCCTACCCGGAACCGTCGCCGGCGTGGCGCTGGCGGGCGTCCTGGTTGACCCACGGGGGGATCCCGCTCGAGATCGCCACTCGCCTCGCCGATGCAGCTCCACGACTGGCGTTCGAGTCGTGGGCAGAGGACCGGTACGACCTGGTGTGGTTCCTGCCTCTGGCACCGTTCGTGTGGTTGGGCCGCCCCGACCGTGGTCCGACGGTCATCGACCTGGACAATCTCGAGAGCGAGAAGGAGCGGCAACGGGCCCGCCTGATAGGCCAATCGGTGCGCACGCGCCGTCCGCTCGATCGCGCCCGGGTTGCGGTCGCAGCCGCACAGGCTCGTCTGAACGCTCGCGACTGGGATGCGCTTCAGCGGGCGTCGGCCAGCCGGGTGGCCCGGTCATTGCTGTGCAGTGACGTCGACGTGCGACGCTCGGGTCTCCTCGACGCCACCATCGTCCCCAATGCGTACGAGCGCCCCGAGCAACCCCTCGGAAGAACGAAGGTGGCGGAACCGCCGGTCATCCTCTTCCAGGGATCGCTCGAATACGGCCCCAACGCGGATGCGGCCACGTGGTTGGCGGACGAGCTTGCGCCTCGCATCACATCCCGGGTTCCCGCCGCCACCATCAGGCTGGTCGGCACCGCCCCTCCCGGACTATCCGAACAGCTGTCCCGCCATCCTGCGATCACCGTGGTGGGTCGGGTCCCAGACATGGGCCCCGAGTTGGCACGGGCCGATCTGGCGGTCGCCCCTCTTCGTTCCGGCAGCGGGACCCGACTCAAGATCCTCGAGTCGATGGCCCACCGGATTCCAGTGGTGTCGACGACGCTCGGGGCCGAAGGTCTCGACATCGAGGAGGGTACCCACTACCTGCGGGCCGATGATCCCGACTCGTTCGCCGATGCCTGTCAGCGGCTCCTCACCGACACGAATCTTCGGAGTCGGCTGGTCGACGCGGCCGAAGAGCGGTATCTCCAGCGCTACGAGTGGGAACTGGTCAAAGAGCGCATCAAAGACATCGCCCAGGCGGTGGCGACCCCCGGCAACAACCCATGACCCCTTGGCGGGAATTCCTCAGTGTCCGGGCTTCGCAGCGCCGCCGGCCGACGCCAACAGCGACTTCACCGATCCCGGTAGGACATCGACCACGCGGCCCCATGCCGAAGCAGGGGCCTGGGGGAAGAAGCGCTGACTCGTCCACTCCTCGCTCAGCGGCCCGGCAGAAAGGCGGCGATACGCCGCCCACTTCTTGGTGGCGGCCAGACGATGCCACCGTTCGTCGGGATCGATGAAGGTATCGATGAGCAACTTGACTTGAGGTAGCTGTACATCGTCGAACACCACCACGCCCCCACGGCGGAGCAGGCCGGCACCATAGAACCAATCGATGATGGGCATCGGGAACCCGTGGCAGCCGTCGATGAACACGAGGTCCAATTCCGTGCTTCCGGCCAGTTCGGGTAGCGCGGTCTCCGACGGGCGCAGGTCGAACCGGAGACCTTCCTGTGAGATCTCCTGTTTCGTGCAGTACTCAGCGATGACCGCCGCCTGATCCTGCGACGGCACGATGGCCAGGTGCTCGCATCCCCATGCCGCGAAGAGAACCGTGGAGAGCCCGGCACCGGTCTCGAGTGTGCGTGAACCGTGGTCCACATGATCGGCCATGAACCGGTAGCAACCACGTCCGGTACTCCAAACCGCCCCGTTGTCCGCGTCGGGGTGGATGGCCGGTGGCGCGTCGAGGACCCGATCCACCCATGCCAAGCGCCGTGCCACTTCATCGTCGACGTCCATACCCGGACCATACTCCGATCGATCGGCCCCATCCCCGACGTCGGCCGTCGGTGCAATAGGGCAGACTGCAGCCATGTCCCGTTGTGACGAGTGCGGGTTCGACGAGGCCGGCCTCGGGATACCGGATGTGGCGAGCACGCTCCGAGCAATCACCGAAAAGCTGGTCGAAGACCTGATGAGCGGTGACGATGACGCCGTGAGGATGCGGCCGGAGCCGTCAACGTGGTCGATGCTGGAGTACTGCTGCCATGTGCGCGACACCCTGCTGGTCCAGCGCGAGCGGGTGCTGCTGGCCCTCGTCGAGGACCGCCCCCGCTTCGTGCCCATGTACCGCGACGAGCGGGTGATCAATGCCGGTTACGAGCGGGAGGCCAGACGCCACACCGGAGAAGAGCTGGCCATGGCCTCCCACTTGCTGATCAGAGTCGTCGAGGGACTCGACGACTCACAACTGGCACATCGCTGCTTCTACAACTTCCCGCAGCCGGCGGAGCGCGATGTGGCCTGGGTCATCCGCCACACCGTGCACGAAGTCGTCCATCACGAGATGGACGTGCGCCGGGTGAGGACCCGGTTGCTGGACGAAGACACCTGGGACTGAACCCCTGCGGTGACCTGCCCCCGGCCCCGTTGTCAGTCGGCGCCAGCGATGCCGACGACGGACACAAGGGCAGATGGGCCAGTCAGCGTGGTCTGCCGAACGCTCATGGTCCTGCGGCAGTGCACGACGAACTCGTCGAGGGCAGGACTGGTCGACGCCGACCAGACGAGGGCGAGCACGGCCGGCGTGTCGATGTCGTCGATGACGAGGGACCGGAGTCTGTCGGCATGGGCGTCGGCCATGGACTGGGAGAGGACCGCCACCCCGAGGCCTCGGGCTGCCAGATCGGCGACGGCACCCGGTGCGCTGGCCTGGAGGGCGATGTCGGGGCGCACTCCGCGGGCCGCACATGCTTGATCGAACACCGCCCTCACCCCGGTTCCCTCGGGCATCGACACGATCGGATGCCCGCCGAGATCAGCCAAGTTGACCCGTCGCCTGCTGGCGAGTGGATGGCCGGAGGGGACCGCAACGACAAGTCTTTCGTCGACGATCGGCAACGCGCACAGTCCCGGGGGCGGCGTTCCCGCTGCGCCGATGAGCGCCAGATCCGCGGTCCCGTTCCGAACCCGTTCGACGAGCCGGTCCGAGTTGCCTTCCACCAGTGTCACCTCGACCCCGGGATGCTCGAGATGGAATGTCGCCAGGGCATCGAACAACGATGTGATGGTGCAGGCCGTCACCATGCCGATGACGAGCCGGCCGCGGATCAGTCCGTTCACCTCGTCCACCGACTGCCGCACCGCGTTGACGGCAGCGAGGGCCGTACGCACATGGGGAAGCGCAGCGGTGCCGGCAGGGGTCAGGCTGGCGGTACGTCCCGAACGGTCGATCAGGGTTGCCCCGAGGTCCATCTCCAGTTGTCGAATCTGGGCGCTCACCCCCGACTGGCTGATGTGCACCCGTTCAGCGGCACGAGTGAAGTTGGCCTCTTCGGCCACCGCCACGAAGTACTCCAGCTGCCTCAGTTCCATAACTTATGATTCTAGCTTCTAACTCTATGATCTGTTGGACTTCTGGTTTGGATCGGCGCACCATGGACCCAGACAACGGAATCGCCGATGAGAGGACGTGCTGTGGCGCACAACGAACAAGCAATGATGCCGGAGGATCTCACCCGTCTCTTCGTCGAGCGGGCGAACCGGCAGGACGCCGACGGGATCGCCGCCCTCTACGAGGAACAGGCCGTCATGGCCTATCCTCCGGGCAGCCGCACGGTCGGGCGGGATGCCATCCGGGCACTCTGGGAGAAGGTCCTGGCCCATGCACCACACTTCGAGCAGGAGCGCCCGCTTCCGACCCTCGTGAGTGGCGACATCGCCCTGACCTCCACGCCCCCTCGTGACGGGGCGGGAGCCCGGGCCCAAGTGGTCCGCCGGCAGTCCGACGGCACGTGGCTCCGACTCCTCGACCAGCCCGAGTTCGTCACGCCGACGCCGTGAACCACGGGGCGACCTCATTTGCACGCTCCCGCTCCATCCCCCTCCCCGCTCCATCCCCTCCCGACAAGTCCGACACCCGACGCCAAAACTGTGCTCCACTCTGGGCACGGCGAACGGCGATGATGTGGAGGCTCGGCAATGGTGACATCGGCAGTGGGAAAACTCAGGAGCCCGGTCACGGTGATCCTGCTCTCGATCATCACGCTCGGGATCTACAGCCTCTACTGGCAGTACGCCTCGTTCAAGGAGATCAAGGACCATGCCGGCGAGGGAATTGGCGGAGGACTCGGTCTCGTCTTCGCCATCCTGCTCGGGATCGTCAACGTGTTCCTCCTGCCCCACGAGGTCGGCCGTCTCTTCCTCCGTGCCGGGAGGCCGGAGCCGGTTTCGGCGCTCACCGGGTTCTGGGTGCTCATTCCCATCATCGGCGGGATCATCTGGGTGGTGAAGACCCAGGGAAGACTGAACGAGTACTGGGAGGAACGGGGGGCGACTGTCTCCTGACGGCATTCACCTCAGGACAACGGTCAGGCGGTCACTGCGGCACCGGAGGGCGATGCCATGTCGGGCAGGGGAATCGCCCCCGACGGGGCCGTCACGGCCATCGACTTTCCCCACGACTCCAGTCGGAGGCTCAACCCTCCAATGATCACCGCCACGGGCAGGTGCTTTCCACCGACCGCCACGTAGCAGGTCGCCGAACCCGAATCAGTGCCCAGATTCGTATACGTGATCTTGACCGCCCGTGTTCCGTCGATGGTCTGGATCTTCCCCTTGTGGTAGCTGGCGCCGTCGAACATGTCCTTGGTCAGCGTCGGCATGGTCAGATCGGCAGCTGCAGGGGCATACAGGGAACTGCTCTGCGGGATCTGGACCCATGCTCCGGCGACCAGGGCCGCCTGTGCAGTCGATACCTCCACCGAAGAGGTCCAGAACGCCGTATTGGCGTTCACGTATAAATGCCCATCCACATCCAATGTGGTTGCCGCCGGAAGCGTGCCGGCACGGCCGGCGTCCGACACCGTCTTCAGTACCTGATCCCCGGATGACGAGTCTGTGTAGTCCGATTCGGTGATGGTGACCTTCCCCACGCCCGGGATATCCGTGCTCCCCCTGCCGACCGCGGTGACGGATCCCGCCTGGCTCATGGCGGCACGCGCCGCCGCCACGATGGCGTCGGCGGGTTTCGAACCGATACCGGACGGGGAGGCTGCCACCGGTGTCGAGGACGTGACGCCGATCACAACCAATCCCACCAGCGAGATCCCGATGACCATGACACCGGTCCGAATCGAGCCGTAGGGATGGGCCATGTCGATCGTCACGCTGCCTTCTCCGACGCTTGGGTCACGTGCCTTGTCGCACGAAGAGGCTCCCGGCCCGGTCGGGCGGAAATCCTGATCGATCATCGGCAGTGGCGACCATGGCCTTGAGCACCGGCCAGACACCGAAGCGTGGTCCTACTCCGACCGGGTCCGTTTCCGGCTCGCCGAATCGCCGCCGCTCAGGTGCGTGACGCCACCTCTCGAGGTGGAGGACAACCAAGGAGCATCGTCCCAGGTCACCAGTTCGAGCGTGGATGCAAGGCGAAGCGGATGGGCGGGGAACCTACCGCCTGACACCCGGGCCAGACACCGGCAGTGCACCCCGGACAGTTGGTCCAAGACGGCATCCTGTCGGTCCCGTGCCATTGCGTTGAGGGACCCGGGCCACTTCTCCAAACTTCCCCAGGCGATGGCGACCGATTCGGAGTCATCGATGGCGGCCCGGAGGTGCGCGTCGTTCTCGCCCACCGGATCAGCGCCGAGGAGGCAACACGTCGAGCACGAATCGCGGAGAGCAAACAGGTTCACGACCCGCAACGAGCCGAACGCCGGTCTGGAAAATCCGATGATGCGGTTGATCGTGTCATCGGGCGTGATGCAACCGGGCGTCGGGCCGGGGCCGGCGTCGGACGGGTTGAGCATGATCCAGGTGATGGAGGGACCACTCCCCCACCGGCACCAGAGCGAGTACCGGTAGGACTGTCCGACGTCGTCGGAAAGCACCATGCCGCCGATAATCTCGGCAAACCTCTTCGGTCTCTTCGACGATGTGCGCCGGCCGCAGATGTGCTCCGACCCGGCGCCCGGAACGCGGATGGCTTCCTTCAGTGGATCAGGTCCGAGTGACGTTCCAAGGCGGTCACCGCGGGTATCCCGTCGTGGCAGTCGATCCAGCGACCACAGCTCGCACAGTAGATGGCGACGTGGCCCTCCGCTTCGACGATCGCACCATCCATCGGCATGATGTCCCGCGGTCGGGATGCGGTCGCGTCGACTGCCGCATTCGACCGGCTCGTGCTGGTTTCCTGTTTCCCGCTCACATGGCTCCCAAGGGTCTCGCCGTATCCATACAAGAACTTCGTGCGGCAACGATAACGTGAGTCGTGCCTGCGGCCGCCGGCCGCTGACCATCGTCGCTCATTTCTCGCCGTGTGGCTAGGGAGCCACCACGCCGCCGGAAGGCCCAGACGGGCCGCTCGGGCCGATCCCGTTGACGGCGACGACGGTGAAGCTGTAGGTGTCGCCGCTGGTCAGTCCGGTGATGTCGACCGGGCCATCGGCGGCGTCGACCACCGATCCGTTACTGGGGTCACCAGGATTCGATTCGTCGGTGACGGTCACTTCGTAACCCACGATGGCCGACCCTTCGTTCCCCTGCGGTGTGAACGAGACGATCAGGATGCCGGGATCGTCGCCCCCATCCGGCGCCGCGATCACTGCGACGGGGCTGTCCGGTGTCGATGCAGGCACCACCGGGCTCGACGCCGCCGACGGCGGACCGGTGCCCACACCGTTGGTTGCCGTCACGGTGAAGGTGTACCCGTCACCGTTGGTGAGCCCACTGACGGTGACGGGGCTGCCGACACCGGTCGCCTCCTGGCCTCCGTTGCCCGGCGTGGTCGAGTCGACCGCGGTCACCGTGTAGGACTGGATGGCACTGCCGTTGGAGTTCGGCGCACTCCAGCTCACCGCGGCGGACCCGTTCCCCGGGGTTGCGGACACATCGCTCGGGGCACTCGGCACGGATTCCGGCACCACCGGATTCGATGCCGCCGACGGCGGACCGGTGCCCACACCGTTGGTGGCTGTCACGGTGAAGGCGTACTGGTCACCGTTGGTGAGCCCAGCAACGGTGAGGGGGCTTCCGGTGCCGGTCGCCTCCTGGCCTCCGTTGGCCGGAGTGGTCGAGTCGACCGCGGTCACCGCGTAGGACTGGATGTCACTGCCGTTGGAGTTCGGCGCACTCCAGCTCACCGCAGCGGACCCGTTCCCCGGGGTTGCAGTCACATTGGTCGGCGCCGACGGGGCCGAGATGGGAATCGGAGCACCGGCGAACAGATGGTCGTAGGCCATCGTGCCGCCCGGACCGAGATGTCCGGCGTACCACCCTGCATAGCCCGCTCCTTCATAGCCCGGGGGCAGGCTCACACTCCCACCGTTCGACGGGTCTCCGAATGCCGGCTCCGGTTGGCCGTCGATCCACACTTCGAAGGTCACCGTGTTGCCGATCGCCTCGGCGCAGATGTCCCACGGGAGCGAAACCAGCGCGGATTCCTCCTTGAACGTGGAAATGAGGGGAAAGGTGCCGATCTCAGCGAGCACCCCTGGTGTCGACGTATCCCACACGTGGACATTGAAGATCCAGTTGTCGCCCAGGTACACATTTTTGTAACCGTGATGGCCCGGGTGATCCCGTTGGTCGTACTGACGCGGAGGGCCACCCCCTGCTGATCGGACGCTCCCGCCGCACCGTTGGCAGGCGTCTGACTCTTCCACCTTGCGCACGACTCCTCATTGGTCATCGGCGTTTGGGCAGTGGGCCAGAAGACGAGGCGCGAGTTCCCCGATCTGTTCGTGGACGGGGCGGAGATGTCGGTCTCACTCGCACCTTGGGAGACGGCGTAGGTGTCGAAGATCCCTGAGCTCGGATGCCTGTCTGCGGTCAGCGTCTCCGACCGGTACGAGGTACTGAGTGGAGTGGCGATGCCGTTCGCTCCGTCGATCATCACCCCGGTGCCGGTACTGCGTCCGAGGCCGGCCCCCACCGGTTTGGAGAGGTCCAGGTAGAGCACGCGGCTGGGTGCAGGGGCGACATCCGGATAGACGGTCACCCCGACCGTTTCGCTCACCGCCCCCTTTGCGAACCGGACCGTGCCGGAAGCCGACGCGTAGTCGTAGGTGGCGACGGCGGTATCCGGCACCAACGCGTAGTCGACCGACGTCGCCTTTGCGGCCGGTGAGGACAGGGACACGGCGAAATCGAGGGTTCGGCTCGGTCCGCTGACTCCGTCGTAGATGCCGGCGTCGCCGACGTTGAATGATGGCGCCGTACCGGTGGCTTCCACGATCGTCCCGATCCCAACAGCGTTCCCCAGCACGGCTCCCCCGGTCGGTGCGCTCAAGGTGAGCGAGAGGGTCCCCCCGCCGTCGGTGGCGTCCGACAGGACCGTGACAGCCACCATCGACTCCACTGGTACCGGTTTGGACTTGCTGGGCGCCTTGAAGGACAGCACGCCCGATTCAGCATCGAAGTCCCGTCCGGAAACGGCCGTCACACCTTTGACCGAGTAGTCCACCGTGACTGGCGCCGTCGGCACCTGGGACAGCGTGACGGGTAGTTCCAGCGTGCGTAGGCCCGTCGTCCCCTCCACGATGCTTGCGTCTCCAGCAGAGAGCACGGGAGCGGGCGCGGCGCCGTTGCTTGCGGCCACCGTCACAACGGTGAACAGCCCGAGGACCAGAGCCGCCATGGGGACGGCAACGAGCAGTGAGGGGGTGCCGCGAAATCGCCACCCCCGCCGGACATCCGCCATTTTCTAAATCTCCTGCTGCCGCCGCAGCTCCGCCGAGAGACATCCATTTCCGCAAATGGTGTCACCGGCAGTCTGTCACCGGTCCATGGCCCTGGCAACCTCTGTTGCCTTCCGTGGTTGCCCTGCCGCCCAACGGCCCGCCCCCGGGGGGTTGGGTGCTCCGATCTGCTCCCTGGTTCCGGTGTATCTCGGGTACCGGCACGGCGCTATCTGCCGTTGCGTTCGCGGTGGGCGCACCCGGGCCAGCAACAGGGTCGACGCTGCCCTTCTTCCAGCTCCTCGTTGGTCCGGCGGATGCGGCGCTCCCGAGTCACCGCCTGCTTGGCGTCCTCGACCCAGCAGATGAACTCGTTGCGGGCGAGGGGCGTGATGTCCCTCCAGGCATCGAGTGCCGTGTGGTTGGCGACCAGGGCCTTGCGCAAGTCTTCTGGAAGCTTGTGCACCACGCCACCGGGGACCCTCGGGCTGCTCACTGGGCCACGGTAGCGGGTCGGACGCGGCGTTGAGTGGCACCTCTCGAGGGTCGGTGTGAAAAGCTGGGAGCAATGATCAGCCGACGTTGCCAGTGAAGAAGCCCAATGCCGCCCGCAGGCACGCGTCGCAACTGAAGCGGAAGGTGCGTCAGCCGGAAGGCCAGCTGCCCAAGGAGCACGTGTTGGGCAGCGTCCGTCTGTTCCCCGGCGAAACGGCCATCCCCATGCCTGATCTGCGACTGCGAGGCACGGTTGGGCCCCCGGGTGCGTTCGACGACGTGGCACTCACGACGATCGGTCGCATGAATATGGCCGGACTCCGCCCCGACCACGACGTTCTCGATATCGGCTGTGGAGTTGGAAGGACGGCGCGATATCTGTGTGACTACCTGAGTGGTGATTCCCACTATGAGGGATTCGACATCACAGAGGAAGGAATTGTCTGGTGTCAGACGAACATCACGCCGATGTTTCCCAACTTCCAGTTCCGGTATGTCCCGCTGACCAATACCCACTACACCCCGGACCAGGCGCTGCCGGCGGCCTCCGACTTCGAGTTTCCGTATCCCGATCAATCCTTCGACTTCGTCTTTGCCCATTCTGTCTTCACACATCTTCTCGTCGATGTGACGACCAGGTACCTCGGCGAGATCGCCCGGGTGCTCAGGCCAGGCGGGATCAGTTATTCCACGTGGTTTCTGTTCGGTGCTGATTCGAGCCCCTATGCCAACCCCATCGTCGGGGAGATGCACCCCGATCCATCAGGAGACTTTGCCTTCTACAACCCCGAGGTGCCCGAGACGGCCGTCGGATATCGGGACACGTTCGTCTGCCGGACGCTTTCGACGAACGGACTGACCGTTGTCGAACCCATCCATCCCGGGTATCTGCGACTGCAGGACGTCATCGTGGCGACCAAATAGCGCCGGGCGCTCTCACGACCAGCATGGCTGCCCAACCTCGGGGCATCTGCCACTTTCAGGAAGTCGAACTCTCCGAGGCCCGGTCGCCAGCGGAGACGGAAATGAGCGAAGATCAAGTGGTGAAAGGCGACACACCTCTCTACGACGACGGACGGATCATCTGTGACGACGACGGACTGACGATCCGGTGGTACTACCCCTGGGGTGGGAAGCGCATTCCGTTCCGAGCCATCCGTTCGGCCACGACGTTTTCCCTGAGGTCGGTGGGCAGATGGCGGCTCTGGGGTTCAGGAGACCTTGTCCACTGGTACAACCTCGATGGCAATCGACCGAACAAGGACATGGGGATCGAGATCGACGCAGGTGGGCGGGTTCGTCCGTGCATCACACCAGATGACGTGGAGGCGGTGGCCGGGATCATCGGCGATCACGTCGCGCACTAGAAGAACCGGTGGCTCACAGGTGGATGACGAAGGGCCAGGGTGCCCCGACGGCATGAATCGCATGAAGGCTCCATGCACAGAGCCCCAGCATGACGACACCGGTCGCCACCGCTAGGGCGTGGCGGACCCTGGGAACGGCTTGGCCGATGGCATTGGCTCCAAGACCTACCAGACCCATCCAGAGGGGCAAGATGGCGTAGGCGAGTCTCGGGGCGAGAGCGCTCCACGTGAAGGCCAGATACACCCAGGCAACCGAGGCGATGACCGCGGTGATGATCACCAGCAACCAGGTGTCTGGACGCGGCCCGATGCCGGCGAAGTACGCCACCAGACCATCGCTCGGACCTTGCCGCCCAAGGCGCACATGGCGCACGCCGGCGATTGCACTCAACACCAGGACGGCCAGGGTCATCACTACGATGAGGCCCTTCACCGCTCCTGACGCGTGGATGATGCCCCGCCAGTACTCCGTGGGCAGCCACAGGTAGGTGATGACATTTTCGACGAGATGACCCAGGCTGCCGATGCCGGTGAACCGCAAGGGTCCGAACCCGCTGGACTCTGCCGCCGCTTTGCCCTTACCTCCCGGGTCACCGTAGAGGACGATATTGCGGACGAACCACCAACCCGAGAGTGCCGCGACGGCAAGCGCGAAGGCAACCGCCGCCCTCCACCGTCGCTGGGCGCGGGGTACCAGTATCAGCCACATCAGGATCGCCGGCACGAGGGCCCAAGCGGTGAGCTTCGTCAGGACTCCGGCCGCCACAATGGCCCCGAGCACAGCACCGTGGAAGCCGTCAAAGGACCTCCGACCCACCATCGAGGAATAGTCGATGGCGGCGAACCCGAGCAGCAACGCCAGCGAGTCGTTCTGCACGCTCCATGCCATGGCCAGCAACATCGGATTGAGGGCCAGGACGGCGAAGGCAACCGGGCGTCCTGCTGATCCCTCGGGCAGAAGGCGCCCAAGAATGCGCCATGCGAAGACCAGCGCGATGAGCCACTCGATCCCCCCGACGATCCTGGTGGCGTAGAACCCTCCGGTGGTCGACGCGACCATCCGCACCGGCTCCTCCACCAACGAGGCGATCCAGTAGGAAAGAGGGGGCTGCTGAGCCTCGTAGCTGACCGACGGGTCACCGATGACGGGAAGCCGGTGATGGGCCGCGAAGTACAGAACGTTGAGCCAGTGCGCCGGCTCGTCGTAGGGAACTCCCGGCTTCACGACGGCGGCGAAGGCGATGCCGAGGAGCGCTGAGATCGCCAGAATGGAGGGGAAGGCAACTAACCGCCTGGACGCGGTCACCAACGGGGCATCCACGTTGGTTCTGGTCATCGTGCTGGCCATGCCCGGGCCCTTTCGTGTGCCGCCGACTCGTTACCATCGACGGAGCGAGCGGAAAGCTGTAGGTGCCGGGGACTCCCGAGGAGGGCGTAGCGCTCGAGCGGAGGGATGGCCGACGGCGGGCTGCCGGTCACCTGCGGACGAGTCGGTGGCTCCGGAGTCGGCTACGACCTTCACGATCTCACCGAGCGGACCGGGAGAACCTTCCTCAACCTCGCGGACCGGGCCCTGGCCCGGTCCGCTAGCTTCCTTTCTGACCTGGTCTTTCCTTGGTGAGCCGTGTCGGACTCGAGCCCACGACACCCATCGTGTTCTCTCACCCGTCTCCTGTGTCCGGGTCGGGGAGCCCAGAGAAACCATCGACACGGCCGTCGATAGCTTCTAGTGTTGACGGTGGGTCGAGGAATCGGCCAGGAAGCCAAGGCGCACTCTGCGACAATGCGTTGGCCTACCACCATCGGGTCAGCGGTCGGTTAATCGGAGCCATCGGCGCCACCGTGAAAGATGGGCGATCCGCCCGCTGCATGTTTCGTTCAGGTCACCGACCTGAACACGTCCCGTCCTGTGGTCGCGATTGTCGGAAGAGTCGATGAGGCGGCAGCGCCCCAGCTGACGAAGGGCATTGCGACTGCTCTCGCTACTGCCCCACAGGACCTCATCCTCGACTTGGCTGAGACCTCGTTCCTAGGTGCTGCAGGTATCAGAATCATCGTGCTGGCACGAAAGCACGTGCGCAAACCGCACCAGGTCGTGCTTCGCCACCCCCAGCCGTTCGTTCGGAAGATGCTCGGCATCTGTCGGGTGGACACCGTTTGCGTGGTGGAGGACTGATGGCGGACCGGGGCGCTCTGGACGGCCTTGATCTTGAGATCATGACGGAGTGGCTCGCCATTGGCCGAATGGTCACCGGCCTGTCTGAGAAGCTGAAGGCTGACCTGACGGACATTCAGCAAAATTGGATGTCCATATGGGACCGTCGGGTGCGGGACCAAGGGCTACACGAGATGGAGATCGTCCTCACCGAGCAGCTCGCAGAGATTCGAGCGGCATTGGACACGCCGACCTAGCCCTGGCGATGGCCGGTGACCGCGAGCGGTGTACTTCCTCGGCTGGATCCAACGTGGCTCGCGTGTTCATCGAGCCGCTCGTTCAGCCAAGCCGCTGTTTCGATTGACCTGTGCGTGCGTTGGAGGATGATCGGTTACCCAACGTCCAAACCAGGGCACCCGACTGATGCAAGGGTGCTTCACCAACGACTGCGGACATGAGTACGGCGATGGAACGTGTCGAGCGGACTCGACCATAGGCGGGTAGTCCATTTTCGTTTGGAAGCACGACCATGGTGACGCCCCAGCTGGTCAGCGCCTGTCGCACCGCGATGATCTGCTCCTGGGTGGGTGGCTTCGGGGCGCCGGAAAGGGTGTAGCCGTTGAGAATGTACTCCGCTCGACGATTGCTTCCCTCTCTGGCCGGAGCGCCTCCCGGTCCGTCGCCACCGACGATCGAATAGTGCATCCCCGATACGGCCTGCCACGTCAGGGAAGTGGCGTAGTAACCGAATGGCGGAGGGAAGGTAAGCACCACCTGATGACCGGTCAGGCGTGGAGCCACCTGCTCGAACCAGGTCGGGAGCCGCACGCGCTGTGTGGTCATCGGTATCTCGGGCTGAAGGTAGGCAACCACCGGGACGAGTGCGACCGCGGCCACGACGAGCGCAGCCCACACGCCAAGGTGCGGCACGAGATGCAGACCCTTAGCCGGTGGCCCATCTTCGGATTTGTGCCACCGGTTCACAGCCCAGTACGTGTGGTCCACGATCAGCCCGAGCATCACCCCCGCACAGAGATAGGTCATCAGCTGGAACCGGGAGGGGAGCACGTTCTCCAACAGCGGGTACGACACGACGAGTCGCCACGGTGTCCAGTAACCGAACTGCACACCGAACGACATCACCATCGACATGATCCCCACCGCGCCGAACAGCCACAGGCGGCGGTCCCGATGCCAGATCACGACACCCGCCAGGAGCACCACGACGAGTCCGATGCCCAGGAACTGAGTCGACAGAGTGACGCCCTGATAGCCGCCGAACCGGCGGGCCAGTGAAGCCGCCAGGGGTGAGGGCGACGACGGAGCGAGATAGCCGCGGCAGGGTGCCTCCACCCAGACCCCCAGCCGCGTCGGACCAGATCGACCCGGAGAAGTGTGCGGGCCCGGCCAACGCGAACCACACCGGATAGGCCAGCAGCACGATCGATGTTGCACCAGCGGCCACCGCTGCGGTGAGGGCGTGGCCGATCCGCCCGCGGAGCGCTCCGGGATGCAGCAGTCGGTCGCCGACTACGAGTGCGACGCCGAACACGGCCGAGATGCCGAAGATGAGGAGCAATTCGCTGCTGATGAAGAACTGAACCGTGATCAACAGGCCCAGCACCACTCCCACCCCGATTGGTCGGCGCCGCTGACGCAACATGATCTCGTCGAGACAGAGAACCATGAGGGGAAAGAGGGGCGACATGCCGAGCATCAGATGGGCGTCGGTCAGGCCGACCAGGATGAACGGTGAGAAGCCGTACAGCAGCCCACCGACAAACGCGGATGGTACCCACGTCACATAGCGACGAAGAAGAACGAACATGGCCAGGGCCGAAAGCGCAGGGCTGAGAGTGAGCGCGACATTGAGCGTGGCCACTGGCCCGAAGAGCCAGGTGATCGGGGCAAGGGGTAGCCCGATACCCAGCTCAGTTGTGTTGGCCAACAGATTGAAACCTGTCGGGTGAAACATGGCGGTCGAGTAGAGCGGGCTCAGTCCATGAGAGATGGCGTAGGCGGGCCATTCGAGAGACCAAATGAACAACGAGGTGTCGCCACATCCACACGTTGTGGTCGAGGCAGGATGACCACCTAGCCAGATGTTCGCCCAGATCGCGAGGGACAGTACGAAGTACGCACCTCCGGCAGCCAACAACGATGCCGAGCGGCCTTGCCGATTGCTCTTTTCGCTCGCTTCTGTCGAATCTGGAGTGCCCGGATCGGACGGGGAGGAGGCGGCGCGGCCGACTCCGCCACGCACCCCCGGAACCCCCACAACCACACGATATCCGATCGGATTTTCGCACGCCCGGATGGGACGGCACGTGGCACTACAAAGACTCGACCTCCCACAACTCGGGCCCGATCCCCACGCCCAGGCCCGACCTGTCTGGTGGCTCTGTCCCATCGGGCGTCACTCTGCTCAAGCGCGAGCGCAAGCGGGTCGATGGGTTACCGGTCGGGTCCGTTCAGGCCAGTCAGGCAATCATGCCGGGCGAACCCGGCGAGATTGCCCAGATCTGAGACTTGGTAGGGACGATGAACTCTCGGAGTACCCTCAAAACATGATCACTTGGCCTGATCACGGCAGCGCCGCCACCTTCTACTGCGTGGCGTGCGAGAGACCGAATCGCGTCCGGTACCAGCCACAGGGACACTTGTTGTGCGACTGCGGGACCTCATTGGTCATGCCTCCCCTAGCCGCCTGGCGGGATGCTCATTGAGCGACCGAGGACCACAGAACCGTAATTTGGGCTGCACTTGCTTGACGTGCCGATTTCGGATATTTCCTGGCGGAGGGACCTTCCACCACCGGCCCACGAACCGGCAGCAGGATCGATGACGTGGGTTTCACGGCCCAGGCATCTTCCTCGTCAATGTTGAGTTCTGACGATTCAGTGGGCGGTCATCGACCGCCGACAAACGCACTCACGAGCAAGTGACGAAGGATGGGGTAGTGGCAGCGGTGCCGGAAGAGGTCGACCCGACGGGCCGAACCCCGGGCCTCCGGGGATGGTCTTCCTACCGCCTGTGACCAGGTGATCTCAGTGGGCCGTGCGGGACTTGAACCCACGACCCCTTGCGTGTC
>CAVSSP010000005.1:0-256623 GCA_963730685.1 uncultured Acidimicrobiales bacterium
TGCTCCGGGCTGTCTCGCACCTCACGCGGCGCACCATGGCGACGACTACCACGGCTCCGCAGAAGAGATCCTCAGGGCCGGCCCAAGGAGAGAAGGAGAGACCCGGCATTTCGAAAGGAGGTCCTGCTGGCCTACGAATACCGGTGTGTGGTCTGCGGGTCTGACGGTCACCTCATGCGCGAGACAGTGGGGATCGAAGCCACCGCCGTTGGTGGGCCGCCGAAGGGCCAGACGAGGGTCAAATGCGCTCGCTCTCTGCTCACAACACCACAAGCTGCTGGACCGGGGCATCATCGGGATCAAGGCCGACTACACCATCAACGATTTTCAGCACCTCATCGGTTGCAGTCCGGCCGCGGACACGCTCGTTCTCGCCCATGCCAGCAGACCGCTGGTTGTGCCCCAGGTCCGGCCAGCCTCAGCCGGATCCGAGTCACGTCCTGTGTACTCAAAGGAGGTCTTCCGATTGGCTGAGCGGACTGCTGCGATCTCGTGAGAACGAATCGATTCCCAGCCGACTGGTCCTACCAAATAGTGTTCACCGTCCTCGGTGCCACGAACAGAGAACACCCGGGAATTGACCTCGGCTCGTTGGTTAGTAAGGCCAGCTTGTTTTCCCTGTCAGCTAACTAAAGTCTTGGGCGGAAACTTTCATTACCCGTGGGGGGCGCCAAACGTAAGAGCGGCTGTTCGATTGCCCACGACCGATAGGCGCCGTCGCCGAGTCACATGAAAGGAGGTAGATCTCAATGAAACCCTGGATCACCGCCGATCCCCACCTCGGCCGCGCCAACATCATCGCCTACTCGGGCGACCCTTTCGCGACGCCGACGAGATGGACGATTCCATCGTGGAGCGTTGGAACGAGGTCATTGCCCCTACCGACCGTGTCCTCGTGCTCGGTGACGTCGCCATGGGAAAGATCGACCGTACATTGGGTGCCGCATCTCAGCTACGTCGGCTACAAGGCGCTGCTCGCCGGGAACCACGACCGGTGCACAGCGCTCCACGGTCGCAAGGCCGTCGGATGGGACGAGCGCTACCGCCGAGACGGTGGTTTCGCCGAGATTCATCAGGGAGCGAGCGCATCGACCTCGATGCCGAACACCGAAAGGTTCTGGCCTGCCACTTCCCCTACAGGGGGGACTCAACCGACGTCCTGCGGTACGCGGCGGAGCGACCAGTAGACACCGGTGAATGGTTGGTCCACGGGCACGTCCACGAAAGTCGGCTGCAGTCGGGCAGGCAGATCAACGTCGGCGTTGATGCTTGGGGCGGGCGCATTGCCAATGCCGACGAAGTCGTGGCATTGATTGAGACCGGTCCGAGGGACCTTCCACGGATCGAGTGGTCTGACTGAGCTGAGCGGCAATGTGCCTCAGGGTAAGTACGGCCGATGGCCTGGTTCTTAACAGTGGGGTCGGGAGGACAGGGGTCTTGGGTGACCTTCATGGTAATCTTCCTTCGTGCCCGCACGAACAACGAATAGTCCTGCTGAAGAGGCCGTCCTGTCGCTGGATTCTCTCGCCGTGCCGGCCAAGGCACTGGCCCCGAACGTCCTCGAGGTTGGTGGACATGAGATCCCCGTCGAGACCCGGCGAAGCATCAGCCGCACTGAGGCCGAAGGACTGTCTCGCCAACTGGCTGGCGGCTTCATAGTGGCGGACCGGATCTCCACGGAGGCCCGGCGGGTGCTGACAGAGGGCCGGGTGGCCTGGCTTGATCGCCGAGGTCACCTGCAGTTGCGCGGTACGGCCCTTTTCATCGACGCTGACGTGCCCCCGCTGATCGGGCCCGAGCCGACCCGGGTTGCCGATCCCTTCGTCCCGACGGGTCTGGATGTCGGAATGGCCCTGCTCCTCGAACCCGAGAAGGGCCATCGCACCACCGAGGTGGCAACACTGATCGGACGTTCACCGGGACGGGTGTCAGAGATCCTGGCTGCCTTGCGTGACCGGGGACTCGTCGATCGCACCGGTCGGCCGTCGATTCCCGATCTGTTTAACGAGATGGCCGATGCCTGGACTCCGGCATGGCGGCCGCTGGGCAGCCTTCCCGAGTCCGACTCCGACCTCTACCGGCTCTCGGGAACCCTGGGGGCCGTATGGCATCAGGCTCCGGTTGTGGCCACGGCGGACTGGCCGGCCGAGCTCTACGTGGAGAGCCAGAGCGAGCTACGAAGCGTGCTCCGCTCCCACGGTGTGTCCCCTGGTACACCGTCGGCTGGACGGGTGGCGGTGTGCCCGTCCCGGTACGGGTGGTCGGTACCGGCACAGCTCCCCGACCAGGACTTCCCGGTGGCCAATCACATCGTGGTCGCACTGGACCTGGCCCAGGATCGCGGTCGGGGACGGGAGATCCTCGAGGGATGGAATCCGGAAGGCCACGTTCGTGTCTGGTGAGATCCTCCTTCTCGATGGGCCGGGCGGGTCGGCGTCGCGTCTGGTCAGTGCCTTGCACACACTCACCGAGGAGGTGCCATCGTCCGAGTTCGCACTCATTGGTGGTCTGGCCGTCATGACCAGACTCGGTCGGGTCCACCGTGTCACTGATGACCTCGACGCAGCCGCAGAAAGCATTGATGGCGGCCCGTCCCGGCTGTCGGTACTGGTGGGAGGCGGCGAGAGCGGGAGGCCGCGACATCAAGTTGGAGGTGTCAAGGTCGACTGCATCGATGTCGGGTCCACTCCGGCAGTCGACCTTGATCCGGGTGAGCTTCCGGAAGAGCAATTCGACCGGGCCTTCGTCCTGGCTCATCGATGGGCCCTCGACTCGGCCACACCGGCCTCGTTGACCGTGGTCTCAGGGGAGCGGGTTCCGTTGGCCACCGTGTCCTGCCGGGTGGCCACCCCTGCTGCCCTCGTGGCCATGAAGCTCCAGTCGGCACCCCGTCGACGGGCCGAGCGGGCCCACAAGGGGCCCAACGACTATGGGGACCTGTACGCACTGTTCACCCAGCCGGAGTCTCTGGCCGGGATCGCCGCTGAGCTGCCGGGTGCTCCCCATGGTCTCGACCAGTGGTGCGCGCAACGCATCGAACTCGAATTCGTCACGGGTGCTGCCCGGACCGCCCGGGCGATCCGACAGACCATGCTCGCTGACCCTCCGACTCCCGCGGACATCGAGTCGACCGGTCGCTCGGTGCTGAACCGGATCGAACGAAGGTAGAATTTTACGGAGTTGGGAAGGGAATCTCCGGAGGGGAATTCGAGCGATTTCAAACCTTCTGATCAAACCTTCTGACTCTGTCTTTCAAGGGGTGAAACAGTGGTCAAAACCTTCTGATTCGCATGCCTGCAAGGAACGAAAATAACCAACAAAAAAGCCAACAATTGGGTCCCAGGGCGTAGCATTGAGTCCCAGCCCGTTTCGCGTTGCGAAAATCACACCCCGTCTGACCTGCATATTTGCGACCATTTGGGACTTGGCGGGACCCCCTGAAACGACCCAAGGACGGCTACGGATCAGAAGGTCTTGGGACAAGGACAGCAACGAGTCCTGTCAATGTCGCCAACGAAGAGACCCTGGTGAGGCCTGCCTAACGCTCGCTTGAGCCAGATCTCAATACGACTGGATCAGCGACGTGGGCGTGGGCGCTGCCCTGGGACCGCAGACGCCGGATCATCGGGCCAGTGGTGGCGCGGATAGCGCGTCGCCATCTCCCGGCGCACCTCCGCCCAGCTACCGCTCCAGAACCTGGGAAGGTCGCCGGTGATCTGGATCGGGCGCCCGGCGGGCGAAAGCACCTCGATCGTGACCGGGATTCGGCCCTCTGCGATCGTCGGGTGGACGGTGGTGCCATAGATGTCTTGGGCGCGCACTGAGATCCTCGGATGCTCACCGTCATAGCCGACTGCTGCGCTCCTGCCGCCGGCCAGGGTCACCTTGGTTGGTACCAGTCTGTCGAGATCCGCCACCTGGCTACCGATCCGCGATCGGATGACGGTGACCATGTTCACGCGCTGGAGGTCCGCCCGGCCCGTCGCTCGGCCCAGAAGTGGGGCAAGCCACATGTCCACGTCGGCGATGAGCGCGTCGTCGGTGCATGCCGGCCACGCGTCACCGAAGGCCGCACGCGCCCACCCAACACGGGTCTGGAGGGTGCGGGCGGCATCTGACCACCCGAGCGGTGCGAGGCGGGTTGAGACAACGTGGGCGACCAGTACCGCGGTGGTCTCCGGCCCGGCCGGTGCGGCGGTTCGCACGGCCTCGAGGACGAGTGCATCGAGGACGCGTTCGGTCGTCGCTCGCAGATCGTCCACTTTGTCGTCCCATTCAACCCGGACGACGGTCGTAACCGCAGACCCACCGATGGACTCGACATCCTCGCGGTCGAGCACCGCGGCGAGACGGATCCGGCCGTCCGTATGAGAGGTGCGGCCCGCACCCTCGATCTCGGCTGCGACGAGCCACTTCGCTCCGATCAGTGGGTCGTGTTCGGGGAGCGTGGCTCCTGAGCCGTAGCGCAACCGGTAGCGGGCGCCTCCGCTCAACTGCGCGACCCGATCGGGGTAGCCGAGAGCGAGCAGGGGGCCGGGATCGGCCGTCAGACCGCCGTCGGTCGACAATCTGGCCCGTCGGAGCAGTTCGTCCGCACGGCGCCGCACGGTTGCGGTGGCCGCACCGTCAACGGCGAGCGAGCCCGAGCCGCCGCCGTCGAGGACGGCGAGGCGTTCTGCGATGTCTGCACTCACCGGGAAGTCCCGCCCACTGCGTCGGACAACATCTCGTTCAGAGAGCATTGCCGCGAGGAGCGCGGCCACCCGACGGCCGGATGCGGGTGCCTCCACCAGCATTCGGGCGAGTCTCGGGTGAAGCGGAAGCTCGATCATCCGACGTCCGAGATCGGTCGGGCGGCCGTCGGCGAGAGCGCCTAGGTCGATCAACAGGGAGGACGCCACCGCGAGCGCAGCCAGGGGCGGCGGGTCGAGCCAGCGGAGGGCATCGGGAGGCGCCCCCCAGGCGGCGAGCTCGAGCGCAAGGGGAGTGAGGTCGGCCCCGGCAATCTCGGGGTCGGGCCGGGCCCGGCGTCTCAAGTGCTCGGATTGGGACCACAGCCGGTAGGCGACGCCGGGTGCGTTACGACCAGCGCGACCAGCACGTTGATCGGCTGACGCACGAGAGGTGGTGATCGTCCGCACGCGACTGAGGCCGCTCGCCGGGTCGAACGCAGGCCTCCGAGCCAAACCACTGTCTATGACGATCGAGACGCCCTCCACGGTCACACTCGACTCCGCGATATCGGTCGAGACGATGACCCGGCGACGCGACCCTGAGCGCAAGGCCCGGTCCTGTTCTGCTGCTGACAATGTTCCGTGGAGGGGGAGGACGTCGATGTCATCGATGTCGGCGAGTGCGCGGATGGTGGCCGTGATCTCTCCGACTCCCGGGAGGAAGACCAGGACATCCCCGGGGTCATGTTGGAGCGAATGACGCACTGCCGCGGCGGCGCTGCTTTCTAGACGGGCGGTCGGCCGCCCCGGGATCCACCGCACATCAATCGGGAACGACCGGCCCCGGCTCGACACGATCGGGGCATCGCCGAGGAGAACCGAGACGGCGCTCGAGTCGAGAGTCGCAGACATGACGAGAACGCGTAACTCCGGTCGGAGGCCCTCGCGAGCGTCGAGCGTGAGTGCCAGGCCGAGATCCGCCTGGAGGTGGCGTTCGTGGAACTCGTCGAAGATGACGAGTGCCACTCCATCGAGCGCGGGATCTCTCTGGAGGCGTCGGGTGAGAATGCCGTCGGTGACGACCTCGATCCGGGTCATGGCGGAGACCCGGCGTTCGTCACGTGTGGAGATGCCGACGGTTTCTCCGACGCGTTCGCCGAGGAGTGCCGACATTCGTGCGGCCGCAGCGCGAGCTGCGACCCGACGGGGCTCGAGCAGGAGCACGCGTCCATCCATCCACGGCTCGTCCAGAAGGCGTATGGGAACGACGGTTGTCTTGCCTGCGCCCGGTTCAGCCTGGAGGACCGCAGTACCGACCCCGGCGAGGGCGACGCGGAGCTCTTCGACGACGTCTTCGACCGGAAGCCCGGTCGCAGGCAGCTGGGAACCAGTGTCCATGGACCAGGGTACGGCAGCGACATGCTCAGGAATGGCCGCGCCGACAGGGTGCAGCCGGACGAAGCCGATGCCTTGCAAGCGTGAATGTTGTCTGCTCCAACCTCGCCAGTCGTGCCGTAAGTGAGGATCCCAGCAAGTAGCGGCCGTTCAGGTATTCGGGCCTGCCGTCGGTGAGCACGGCTCGGACGGTGACCCCGTAGCGCCGGTAGTGACCCAGCATCTGGTCGATGAAGCGGGCGGTGTGGGCGACGCTGACCGGGCCGAGGACGATGGCCCCAAAAGGCCCAGCGGGTGAACACGTCGATGGCGGTGAACTGGTACACCTTCCCTACACCCTTCAGGTTCCCGACGTAGAAGCTGTCCAGGCAGACCAGCTCGCCGGGCCCTCCCGTGGCCAGGCAGAACCCGAAGGGGTCCTCCTCCCGGGCCGCCTCGGTGAGCAGGCCCGAGGTGGCCGCCGCGATGGCCGCCGCCCGGGCCAGGCGCTCCCGCTGCGGCCCAGGCCGTGGGTGACCAGCACCTTCTGGACGGTGGACTTGGCGATCGAGAAGCCCAGGTCGCCGAGGCGGTCGGCATGCTGGCGAAAGCCGATGGTGGGTCCAGCACGGCCAGGGTCAACAGGCGCTCGACCACGCGGGTGGGGCTGGCCTGGGCATCGGGGGTGCCCGGCGGTCCTTCGGACACCAGGGCGGTCAGCCCATAGGCGTCGGCCCGCCTCTTCCAGGCGTAGTACCGGGTCCGGGAAATCCCGAAGACCAGGTCTCGGCCACGTCGCCCGTCCGCTGACCATGTTCCAGCACGGCGATGCGTCGTGATAGATGATCTCTGCTCGGGCCATGGTGATGGGCTCCTTGTCTCTTTGGTAGGAACCAAAGAGTCCATCGCCCGACCCCACCTCATGGTGGATTTGCAACCTCATCCCTCGGTCCGGAAGACCTAGAGGTGGGCCGGTCAAGCTGCTCAGCTGTCGCGTTCTGGTCCCGTGAACCGGACAATGAAAAGAGACGCTGCCGACTGGAACGGGAAGGTGGGCGCAGTGGACGCGGAGAATGGCCGGAGGCTACTTTTGCAGCGGCGAGGCGCGAATCTAGGAGTGGCGATGGCTCTCATGGTTACAAGTTCTCAGCGTTACCTCGTACTGGGAGCAGATTCACGCCAAGCGTCAACACAACGCAACCGAATCGATCGGCGTGCATTCGCCGCCGGCGGTGCGGGGCCTAAGGGGAAATTCACCTGTGGATGACAGTGCGGAGCCCGCTACGCAGCTCGTTGAATGTGCCCTTCCCTACGACAAGGTTGAGGCAGAAATCATCCAGCAGCGCCAGAGACTCGGTCGAGCCCTGTCTGCACTAAAGGACTCCGAGAATGAGCATCGGGGGGTAGCTGAACTCATCGACAACGCGCTCGTCGCCTGGAAACAGAAGAAGCAGGCACTGCTTAATGCCTTTACGCACTACTTCACCTACTCCAGCGCACCTAGGCAAGGAGTCCCAAATGAGGATTTGATCGTGCGAGGGGGTCGACTTGGTGTGGTTCAGCTGCAGCCACGCATCGAGGTTGTCCTCGAGAACATTCTCTCAGAAACGCGTGGTCTGCTTCGTGAGGTTTCGCAACGCCGCTTTTCAGGAAAGCAAAAGGAACAGGCAAACAAGCTTTTGGGGAGATTTGACCAGGAACTTGCGAACCTCGCGGCGACGAAGGTCCTTGTCGGTCAGAAGCTCTCCCAAGAGAAGCAGGTCAGGTCCGCTGAAATGGACGAGACCCACGCACGTGCCCAAGAAGCGTTGCTGAACTCGGTCACAGAAGCGCGAGAGCGGTCAACGGTTCTTCCAGCTCCAATGCAACCGTGGAACTCGTACACGTGGAACGACTGGCAGCCAGGAATTGAATGCAACCTTCTATTTGGCGGCTACCTGGTTCCTAACAATGACCCCGAACTCGGTCAGCATGGAAGTTTTGGCGCCGAGACGTATCTACCCCTGTACTTCCCCACAGGCGGAGGCATCCGCCTTGCTTACGGATCGAGGTCTCGTGACCGCACGATCGGTCTTTCTCGGTCTATTCTCACCCGCCTACTCACGGCCCTACAGCCGGGAAAAATCCGCCTCTCAATCTTCGACCCAGTGGGCCTTGGTCAATCTGTGTCCAACCTTCTCGAGCTCGCCGAGTTCGACCCCGAGCTCATCGGCGGGAAGGTCTGGTCCTCAGGGCCCGACCTCCTGAACCTCTTCCGCGAGCAGACCGCCTACATCGAACTTGTCATCCAGAAGTACCTGCGGGGGAACTACGAAACTATTGCCGAATTCAATCGTGAGGCCGGCGAAATTGCTGAGCCATTGCGATGCCTCGTGGTCTACGACTTTCCTACCGGCTTCAATGAGGAGACATTCAACGAACTGGTGAGGATCATGCGAAATGGTCCGCGATGTGGGCTATCGACGATGCTCCTCACGAACCGGGAGACCGCTCTTCCAACTGGGCTGGATCCCGCTGCCCTTCCGACCGATCCCTTCACGGTCAATATGGATGCACCGTTCTCTTCGGAATCCGGCAACTATCGCCTGAGCCTCAGCTTCTGGCCAGACAGCGACTCCGAGATACCGCGTGACGTGATGGGTCGAATCGTGCAGACGGTCGGTAGGACTGCGAAGAACGACGAAGACAAGCCCGTGAGCTTCGATCGCTCGATGAAGCTCCTCGTCGAGGCGTCGACGCGAGGTGTTCGGTCAGGCCTTCCCCAGCTCCGGCATCCCGTTGACGTCACGGATGAACTGACCTGGTGGAGCTGCAAAACGACCGAAGGCATCAGCGCCCCGCTCGGACAATCGGGTGCGCGGGACGTTGCTGTGTTGACCTTCGACTCCGGCGACCATGCCGGAGCCTTGCTGGTGGGTCGCCCCGGGTCGGGGAAATCGACCCTCCTTCATACGCTGATCGCCGGCGTCACTACGCTTTACAGTCCTGAAGAGCTTGAACTCTATCTGGTCGATTTCAAAGAGGGCGTCGAGTTCAAGGGTTATGCGACCGAGAACCTTCCGCACGCCCGATGCGTAGCCGTGGAGACGGATCGGGAGTTCGGTCTGAGCGTTCTCCAGGCGCTCGATTCGGAGATCAAAAGGCGTGCCGAGCTACTTAGAAATACCGGTGGCGAGCACTCCGGACTCGAATCTCTGCGAGTGGATACGGGTGAGCAGCTAGCGCGAATACTTCTGATTTTCGATGAGTTCCACGAACTGTTCAGCAAGAATGACAAGATCGGCATAGCAGCCGCTGATCTACTTGAAGGACTCATACGACAGGGACGTGGATTCGGTATCCACGTAATTCTTGGTTCGCAGAGCCTCGCTGGAATGGATGCCCTAGGTACGCATGTCCCCCAACTCCTGCCCGTCCGGATCCTCCTCCCAGCAGCGGAGGCGGATGCCAGGCGGGTATTAGGTGAGGAAAATGACGCAGGAAACTACCTTTCACACCGGGGTGAAGCCGTCCTCAACCGAGCTGGAGGCCAGGTAGAGGCAAACGAACGCTTCCGAGTTGCGTTTCTCGAGGAATCCGAGCGTAGTGGCCGAATACGCAAACTTCGGGAATTGGCCGATGACCGAGGCTGGACCAGGCGGCCGGTCGTATTTGAAGGAAGTTCCGCGGCCGCACTCGACGCTATGGACCCAAGGGTGTTTTTTGAAGAGCTTGCTGCCTCGCCGGGATCGCCCCAGCTGCGGCTTCGAACTGCTCGGCCGATGTCAATCACGGGGGTGGCGGACATCAGGCTCCGCCGGGAGGCTGGTTCAAACGTGGTGTTCATAGGTCGAGAGAGTGGGACTGCATCAGACGACTCACTCGGAATGGCCGACGAGTCAGGGCTGGCCACCGATTTTCTGGTTACCGCTGTTGCTTCGGCCGCCTGCGCAGGCGCCCAGATAGATGTCGTGGACTTCACGTCCCAAGATGAGGGCTTTGCGTCTGCACTTCGACCCCTGCTGGACTCCGATCGCCTTCATTTATGGCGGAGACGTCAGGTTGGAGATGTAATCGACGGCACGCTCCAGGAGCTTCGCGATCGGCTGGAGGCTGACGACACCACTGATCGGACTTCCAAGATCCTGTTCCTGCACGGGATGCATCGCGCCCGAGACTTCGATACGGAGTCGCTCGACTTTGACGAGTCAGGGATTTCACTTCCGGACAAGCTGCTGGAAATATTGCGGGATGGGCCCGAGGTGGGAATACACACAGTGATTTGGGCGGAGACGATCGCAGGTCTCGCCCGTCGTCTGCCAGCGCAGGGCATCAGGGAGTGCGGTTGGCGCGTTGCTGCCAAATTGAGCTCAGACGACTCAAGAGCGTTCATCGATTCCGATGCCGCCGCGTCACTCCGGGATCATCAGGTTGTTGTCACGAATGATGATCTCGGTTTCTCCCGAAGATGCACCGCTTACGGACAACCCAATACCGAATGGCTGAACAACGTCCTTCAGAATCTCGAGCACTAGGGCTTCTGCCACAGACCCATAACAAGGAGGATGCATGCCGACCGTTTCGGCCGACCCGGAAAAGCTCCGTGCACTTGGCAAGGAGATGAGCAGATTCAGTGGTCAGATACAGGATATTTCCAAGAGCATTCAGCGCAGGCTCGACGCTACGGGTTGGAACGACAAGGAGAAGGCCAAGTTCCAGGGAGAGCTGACCGTCCTGCTTCGGAGTCTCCAGCAACAGGCGGCAAAGCTGAATTCACAGTTCGTGCCAACGCTCAACCGAAAAGCGATGGCTCTCGAGCAGTACCGGAATAGCTAGGGACTTCGCGAATGCCCGGAGTTCAAACTCAAGATGAAGCTCTTGCCTCGATGCGAGACGCTCTTACCAGATTCACCGCATCCATGGCCGTTGCTGGTCCCCGCACAAGTGCATTCTGTTCGCAAGCACGTTCAAGAGTTGAGCAAGCACTGACCGAGCGGATGCGGCGGGTGCGCAAACTCAATGATGAACTAAGCGGTCTCAATCCAGAGGACGATCGCTCGCGCCTTATCAAGGCGATCGCTGTTGCCGAAGAGTCAGTTACCAGAGCTAGGCGCTCATTGGCGATGATCGATCAGGCCGAACGCAGCACGGCAACCGCTCAGCGTGGAATTGTCAGCTTCCTCGGACAGGACTCGGCCACCGCAATCATGTCGCTATCTCGGAAGATGACCCATCTCGATGAGTACAGATCGAGTCGAACCGGGGGCTCAAGATGGTGAGTCGACTGTGGCATTGGACGAACTATGCCTGCTTTCGAACGGTGGCACCGTCGTGAGTGCAGGACCCGGTGGTGCCCAACTCGCTGATCAGGCGATTCGAGATCTGAAGCGTTCGTGTGAGTCCACGAGGTCATCTTGGAACGATGACCGCGGCGAGCCTGGGACTCATCTAACTACGAGCCGCTGATGATCGATGCTGCACGTGTTGTAGATGCTCTGAATGAAGCTGAGCGCCTCATGAAGGGAGCGTTATCAGTACTGGGGACCGACTAGGAGCCGAGGTCAAGTGAGGAGAATAAGGAAAAAATGGGATTGTTCAAGAGGAATGTCATCGCCTGTCCGTACTGCGACTACCAGTTTGGCAAGGACGAAACAGCCGTGGACCACTTCAGTGAACACATAACCGATATGGGCGGCGGTGAATATATGTACATCTGCTCAGCATGCAAGGAGCAGGATGGCGTCTGGAACAACGACTTCGGGGCGGTCGCCGGCTTGATGCTCCATGCACAGCAGCGCCACGGGTTCCAGATCGTGTAGACCGAGCGCTCAAAGCATTTGGCATACCAATTGGGGAGTTTCTTACTCCCTCGCCATGCCCTTCAATGCACCCTGGAGTACACCAAGTGCTCTGAGAGCTAGACGTTAAGAAAGAGAGGATCGATGAATTGGGAAGATGTCAAGCAGCACATCCACTCCACGTATTCCGCAACTGATATCAGCCCTCGAGCAGTTGAAGTCATATTCCGGATCGACGAGTCCCGGACCCACGGTGTGTACATTTCGTTTGCCGATGATTTCCACGACGCCCAGTACGCCGTGATCGATACGCCCGTCAGTCTTATTGGATCCGTAGACATGGATGCTGCGCTCAAGTTTGCCGCAAATCCTGTAATAGGTGGCCTTTGCTATCTGTACTTCAAAGGACAGGACTGCATCTCCATCCGCCACTCGATGCGATTGGAACACCTACAACCGGACGAGTTTGACGATGCACTGAAGATGCTCGCTGCCGCCGGCGACGCCTTTGAACGGGAGCTCACTGGTTTGGACATGTTCTGAAATGATCGGTAATCCGAGGACTCAGTACTACCGGCCTCGGCTTTTGCAGTAGGGATCGTACTCTCGCCGCCCAACAACGAGATGACGCCAAATAATGACCGAATCTTCGTATCAGTCGCTTAACGCCAATGAGAAGCGGAGGCTACTGACCGGGCTTCGATCTCAGACCGGAGGTCCCAACTGGCCAGGTTGTTACATCAACTTCTGGCCGGTTCGCACTTCCCCGCAATCGAGGGCATTCGGGGCCCTCCATGCCCTAACCGCCAATCCCGGCGTCAACAATCGCACACACCATGGCTAATGGTCAGACGGGTGTTGCCATCGAGTCTCATGAGGCTCTCTTGGACTTCACGCCAGACGACCCTCATCGAATGAGCAAGATCATCCTCTCGATTCCCTTGACAGACAGGATCGGAAACACGGTGATCTGAAGGAGCCTCGTTCTCCGGGTAGGTCAACTGCTTACTTATCGACACTCTCTTGGTGACGAATGCACGCTGGTCCGTGAGCACCAAGACATCCCCGTCAGGTCCATTGTTATATTCCACGAGTAGGCATGCCTCATCGGTTGTACTCAGGATGGCCTCTATGCCACCTCGAGACTTCGAGAAGGCCTTCGTAGCCATCTTCTTGAATCCCTTCATGTGGTCTGGCGGAAACACGTACACGGACTCAATTTCCATTTTCGGGAATGCTCACGTCAAATTCCTCCTCGTTTCCTGGGCACTAAATGACGACTGTCAAAACGTGGGCCGTGATTCGTCGCTGATGTAGTCGGTCACTCAGCCGAAGCTGGCTGCCATAAGGACGATTAGGGTATCGGGAGAATCCTCAAAGAGGCTCCCCCCGACGCTCTGTTGGAGAGGAAGTGCTTCATTATCCACGGTCTCAACCACTAGCCGCATCATCTGTGCACACCAGTCTCTTTGATCGGGCATCATCATGCTGAAGACATTGGCTTGATACACGACATTGCATCGCGGTTGCCCTTCAGCAGGAATAGAAACGTAATAGCGACCGAATCGATTGCCCGAGTTCTTGCTGTTCACCCAGTTCATGGCCCCGTAGATATCCTCTACGTTGGTCGCCAGTCCCCCGGTAATGTTGAAAAAGTACGGCTCATCCTGGTCGGCTGTCACAAGCACCAAACCAGCTCCACTGCCGCAACGAATACCGAATCCGTCCGGGCCCACAGTCATTGGACCGGGTCGGACAGCTCCGGGCATGACTTGCTCGATCGTCGACCTCATGTCTCTCATCAGCTGAGACTGATCAATGCTCACGAAAGAATGCCTCCTCGGGTCAAGTGGTAATGGAGCAGATGACGGCCGCCCGGGACGTGCACTTTTAAATTGGTAGCTGCTGTGGTCATCTACCTGCGACCTTTGCCACCGCAACTTGGGCATACCTTTGCTCCACGACACGTGGGGCATGGCCCTCCGAGAATTCCTCCCGCTCTACCCGATCCGTCGCAGCGGGGGCATCTGCCTTTGCCCTTGCAGGTGTCACAGACAGGCATTCACCCTCTCCTTCGCGCCCGGTAGAACGTGTCAAATAGACGTGCCCCAATCCAAATAAGAAAAACGTCGTGCTGACCGACCCGGATCACGATGAGGCGAACGGATGGCCACAAGTCGTGGTCCATCCCGTACTCCCGTCGCCAAGCCGGTCCACCACGAACCACCAGCCAAGATATTGGCATAACTTTGTAAGTACTTCCACTGCCGGCTCAAGAACTCAGTCATCGTCTTGCCTTACGTCACCCCTTCTCTTTCGAATCGCGGTCGCATACCCGGTCTTCGTCGTGATCGACGTGAAGCTGAGCTCTTCCCCGTTCAATCCATTGGGGATGGTCCGAAAGGATGCCGCTCGTAGAGGCGGTCATCGACTACCAAGCCCGAGACCACCGTCAAGAACCAGCGTCATGCGAATCTCGGCAGCATCAAAGGGCTTCGCTTGTGGCGGAACATGCTGGTCGAGGTGGCGAGGGACACCGAGGCAAGGGGGCTGTCCCCTCGGTTCGCTCGGTGGTCAGCTCGCTGAGAGCGACCCCGAGGCCCGGGCCCACGCGGCGGGGTTCGAAGTGGGCGACCGCGCTCAGCGATGGGCTCCGAACGCTTTATGCCGACGGGCAGCTCCCTTCCGACATCGACCCCGACGATCTCTCCGTTGCGTTGCTCGCCACGATCCAAGGGGGGCTCGTCCTGGCCCGACGCAACGGAGCACCCGCCCGTTCGAAACTGCAGTGATGGCGAGCCCGTGGGAGACCTATCCGCCGGCCGGGATCTCGTGGTGTGGGCGGCACGGGCCTCAGCGCGTCTCTGCTCAGCTGGTGTAGTGGCCGGACTGAACGTCCTCGACCCATCCGGGATGGGTCGGCTCCCAACCCAGCACCTTTCGGGTCTTGTCATTCGAGACGGGGTTGTCCAGACCTGCGAACCCGGCGAGGAAGCCGAGGTACTGGGGTGCCTCCTCCTCGGTGATGCTCTTGGTCTCGATGCCGAGCTTGCCGGCGATCGTCTCGGCGATCACCTTGCACGGGATCCCAAGATCGCCGACACCGTGGAAGGTCGATCCCGCGGGCGCCTTCTCGACCGCCAGACGGTAGAGCGCACCGATGTCGTAGGTGTTGGCCGCCGGCCAACGGTTGGCGCCGTCGGCGATGTAGGCGGCCGCGCCGCCCTCACGGGCGAAGCCGATCAAGGCGGCGGTGAAACCGTGATGGTCGAGGGCACTGTGGACCAGCGGCGCGCACCGGACGACCGAGGAGCGAACGCCCCGTTTTGCCAGCGAGAGTGTGTAGTTGGCCGCGTCGACTCGGGGACCACCGTCGGACTGGTCGTCCTCGGTGCCCGGCCGGCCGGTGATGCCGGCCATCGCCAGCATCAGGGTCCCTCCGGTGGTCACAAACGGCTTGTCGGTGTCGACCAGCGCCTCACCCATTGCTCGGATGGCTTCCAGGTCGGAGTCGACCGCACCCATGAAGTCGCCGGTGAGCAGCGCCTCGTGCTTGAAGGCGAGGTGGATCACGCCGTCGGCCTCAGCGGCAGCAGCCTTGAGGCCGTCGAGGTCGTCGAGGTCGCCACGGCGGACCTCAGCGCCGAACGCGGCCACGGCCTGAGCTGAGGCGTCGGAGCGGGCCAGGCCGACGACCTGATGGCCATGGTCGATGAGTTGGGGAATGACGGCGGATGCGATATGGCCTGAGGCGCCGGTGACGAAGATGCGCATGGGAAGCTCCGATCGAGATGGGATGTCACTTGCTGCCATGACTATACCAGGCGCATGACACTTGCTGTCATCAAGTAGGCTCATCCCAGATGTCACGCTGGAAACCCGATGCAGCCGGCCGCCTCATCGAGGCCGCAATCACCCTGTTCGCCGAGCAGGGGTACCAGGCGACGACCGTCGTCGAGATCGCCGAGCGCGCCGGTCTCACGCAGAGAACGTTCTTCCGCTACTTCTCCGACAAGCGCGAGGTGCTGTTCAGCGGCTCGGAGGAGCTCGGGCGCCTCTGGCTCGAGGCGGTGGCCGCTGCGCCACCGACGGCGACCCCGCTTGCCGTGGTGACCGCTGGGCTCGATCCGGTGGCGGAGATGTTCATCGAGCGTCACGACTTCGCCCGTATTCGTGCCGCGATCATCGAGGCCAACCCGGAGCTCAAGGAGCGCGAGCTGATCAAGCTCCAGACCCTCGCCGGAGCCATCGGAGAGGCCCTGATCGAGCGCGGTGTGTCAGCGAGCGCAGCAATCCTTGCTTCCCAGGCCGGCGTGACGGTCTTCCATGTGGCGTTCGCCAGCTGGGTCCAACAGAACGACCCGACCGCATTCCGACGGCTGATGGACGAGTCACTCCAGGAGCTGCGGTCGGTTACCGCCTCCTGATCGAGCACGGCGGATGGCCAGTCCCAGGATTCAGCCGTGATAAATGTCTTGTGCGCTCAGCGATGGGCGCTGAGATTTCTCCCCACGTTCTTCGCCTCGTGGGATAGACAAGAAAGATGACGCGGGTCGGCATATCCATTGGCACGTCCTTCTCGACCGACGGACCGGGCGGTCAGCGGGACGGGCCGCTCTCGGTGCTCGAACAGGCGCGGGCCGCCGACCGCGCCGGCCTCGATACGCTGACTCTCGGCGATCACCACTCCACAGGCCCAGCCGGCTACGTGCAGAACGTGCCGATGCTCGGCCGCATCCTCGCGGAATGGACGACCCGCCCGATCGGCTGTCTGTTCCTCGTTCCGCTGTGGCATCCGGTGCTGATGGCCGAGCAGATCGGGACACTGGCGGCGATCGCGGCGGGACCCTTCATTGTCCAGACCGGGCTCGGTGGTGGCGCTGGCCAGTTCCGGGCCCTGGGAACCGATCTGGGACAACGCGCTGCTCGTCTCGAGGAGGGCGTCATCGTCGCCCAAGCTCTTCTGCGAGGCGAGACAGTGGACAGTGGAATCTTCGCCATCGAGGGGGCCCGGATCGCCCCTCTACCACCGGAGGGGACGGAATGGTGGATCGGTGGTGGGGTGCCGATCGCCATCGACCGGGCTGCCCGGCTCGGTGACTGTTGGTATGGCAACGCCGATCTCACCCCCGGGACTGCCGCCAGGGACATCGAGATCTATCGGGAGGCGTGCGCCCGCCACGATCGTGAACCGGTCCGGATCCCGATCCGCAAGGATGTGTTCATCGCCGAGAGCCGGGCAGAGGCCGAAAAGGTGGGCGACGACCTCGTGGCCGGCGGCTACCGAGGATTCGACCGGGGGGCCGTCGCCTACGGTGACCCCGCCAGTGTGGCCGAGCAGCTCTCCGTGTTCGGAGACCTGGGATTCACGGACATCATCATTCGAACCATGTCACCTCTGCCGCCGGAGATCGGCCACGATGCTGCCTCTCGTTCGGTCGAACTCTCCGGTGAAGTGCGCAGCCTGTTGGCCTAGAGCTGCTCTACCCCACCAGGTTGTTGACGTGACTTATGGTGGTCCCCCGATTGCCGTGTGATGCCGCTGATGCCGCTGATGGCGTCGGTCAGGAGCCAGGTGTTCAGGGCACGCGCAAGACATCAACGAAGTGGCCTCCCCAGGTCGCGTGCCCCTGGCAGTAGCGTGCACACCGGTGGGTTGGTCAGTGGTTACGAGTCGAGCGACGAAGGTAGGTCTGCAGGCTCGGCTGCTCGCCCTGATCCAGAGTGTCGACCAAAGTCATCAGAGCAGAGAAGGCCGATTCGCCAAGCTGGGCTCTTAACTCCTCCTCGATGGCACGGGCCGCCGACCGGTGCTCCTGCAGGTAGTTGGCACCGAGGTCGGTGAGGATGACCGACTTGTCCCTCCTGCTGGTGGTCGAGTCCTCGACCACTACGTAGCCACGTTCGCAAAGCTGCCCCACGACCTTGCTCGCCCCTTGGCGGGTGATGCTGAGCTCTCGTCCGATGGCGGAAATGGACGATCCCTGATCCGAGCACAATCGGAGCACCCGCCCGTCGGGAAATCGTCGCTCGCCGAACCCGGCATCCGCCATGGCAGTGTCAAGCCGATGTTGATAGCCGAGCCAGGCGCGTCGCAGTGCCGATCCGAGGCCGATGGCCGGAGATTGAGCGGAGCTGACGCCGTCACCGGTGTCTGCGTTCGGCGGAGCCATGTCGGAAGCCACGAGTGAGGATGCTAGTAAACTGTAAACCAGGTTGACAAATGGGACCGTTGGCCAGATACTCAGAGCATGCAGCTCGTGTCCATCTGGAAGCGCAAGAGGGCCCGGCTCGCTTTGGCATCCTTGTTGGGCTCGGCCCTGGTGCTCACGGCTTGTGCTTCTGCTGCCGCCTCCCGTCATCCGAGCACCTCCGTCGCCTATCGGTTTGGGGTGGTCGGCAACCACGGCGCCATAGGCCAGCTTCAGCTTGATCGACCGACTCCAATCGCAGGGATCAGTGGCCGGATCGTGCAGATCGCCACGTCGAACTCTGACGGGTATGCGCTCACCTCGGATGGGGTGGTGTGGGCCTGGGGGGTTGCCAGTTTCGGAGAGCTGGGCATTGGGATACGACCTACCTACTCGACCCGTGCCGTCAAGGTCGACTTCCCTACCGGTGTCAGGATCACAACACTGGCCAATCCGATGCCATTCGACGGTGCATTGGCCATCGACTCGCAGGGTCGCGCCTGGGGCTGGGGCCTCAATGCCGACGGCGACCTCTGTCTCTCCGGCCTCACTGAGTTGCGGCCCACGAAGCTCGCGCTGAGTGGCGTCACCCTGGCGACCGGGGCCCGGACGCATTCGCTTGTCGATTCGGCGGGCAAGGTCTACGCCTGCGGCTCCGGCGAGTACGGCGTCCTCGGCACCGGCTCCACCGCCAACAGCTCCATCCCGGTTCCAGTCGTCCGTCTCCCGGACTCGGTGCCGGTGACAGCCCTTACTTCGTCCTGGGAGGGCTCGGGTGCGCTCCTCAGCAACGGCACCTACTTCAACTGGGGGTACAACGCCTCCGGTCAGCTCGGAAACGGCTCGACCGACGACAGCGACGTTCCCGTGCAGGTCCCGCTCTCCGAACCCGTGCGCCAGGTGTTCCAGGGCGGCAGCGGACCTAAGAACGGCCAGAGCGTTGCCATACTGACCAACGGCGCCGTATGGGCGTGGGGCGACAACGATCGCGGGCAGCTCGGAAACGGCACGAGGGCGAGCTCTGATGTACCACTGCGTGTCGACGTACCCAAAGGAGTGAGTTTTGTCACGGTGAGCTCCGGCGGTTACGCCAGCTATGCCATCGACGGTTCCGGCCGGTTGTGGGCGTGGGGGGACAACAGGAGCGGGCAGCTCGGAACAGGGAGCGGTGCGGCCATCGCCACCGTTCCGGTCAAAGTGGGTATCCGTGCGGATCAGGTCTCGTCGACTGCTCAGAATGTCGCTGCGCTGGGCGACGGCGTCAGGAGTACCTGATGCACCCGCAATTCTCGACGGCGAATGGGACGTGCTCCAGCGTGAGTGAACCTGCCGGTGATCGCCGGTGGTGGGTGGTCCTCCCTGCTCACTGCCAGGGAGGCGAGCTCCCGTGCCCCAGCGGTTTGTGGCCCCTCCGAATGGGTGGCTCGTGCCCGCCGTGCCGGATGTCACAGCTCGGGATGGATGGAGCGACCCCTCCCCTCGCAGGTCCGGACCTGGTCTGCGACACCGGGCCCGACCCGAGAACAGAACATTTCGGACAGCCATTGACCTCGTTACGGCGGCAATGAGTCCGTGCACGTCATCGACTACGTCATCTACAGCCTGTGGATCGTCTTCTGGTTGGCATGGCTGGTCGCTGCCTTGAGCGCCAAGCGGGCGGCTCAGTCACGAATGGGACAGTTCGTCGGTCTGAGGCTCGCCACATTCGTCGTCGTGTACTTGATCATTCGCTTCGGCGTTCTGAAAGGGCACCATGCCATTGTGGCCAGCCCCGTTCTCCAGGGCATCGGGCTGGTGCTGTTCTTGGCCGGATTGGGACTGGCCGTGTGGGCACGAGTCCATCTGGGGCGGAACTGGGGCACCCCGATGTCCGAGAAGATGGACGCAGAGCTGGTCACAACCGGTCCTTACCAGTACATCCGGAACCCCATCTATTCGGGAATCATCCTCGCCGCTATCGGGACGTCGGTAGCCATTAGCTGGTATTGGCTAGTTGCCGTCGTCTTGATGGGTGCTTATTTCGTATACAGCGCAAGCGTCGAGGAGCAGACCATGGAGCGCCTCTTTCCCAGCACCTATCCGGAATACAAGCGCTCCACCAAAATGCTGATCCCCTTTGTATTCTGAGCTGTCGGTGGTCAGTAGTTAGCGCCGGTCTCCCGCAATTGTCCTGGCTTTGGCCGCCTTTGTCCTACGATTTCAATCCTCCTTGGGGACAAAGCCGGATGAAGGAGTGGCCCACCAGCGGGATACGGAGGGCAAGGTAGCCCTGAGCGCCTCTGTTGGTCTAGCTCCGCTTGACCAAGCGGTCTCAGCATTGCTTGGCGCTCCTCGATTGTCTGGAGGTCAGATCGCGCCTTGCGATGGCATCATGTTCATATGGACGATCTCGTGACCCAGTGCGTGGAGGCGATGGCCGATCGAGACTCGGTCGGAAGCATTCGAGACGTACTGAGGCGCGCGGTGTCGACTGGTCGATTGCCCGAGTCTCTCCCACCAGTCGAGCCTGGTCTCAATGTTCTGTTCAGGGACTCGAACCTGACCATCCTCAACGTCGTCTGGCCCCCGAACTTCGCACTGTTCCCCCATGACCACCGTATGTGGGCTGCGCTCTGTATCTACGGCGGGCGCGAGGACAACACTTTCTTCCGCCGCCAGGACGACGGGCTCGTGCGCTCGGGAGGAAAGGACTTGGTCGAAGGTGACGTCCAGATGCTTGGGCCTGAGGTGATTCATTCGGTGCGCAACCCAGGGCTGTCGCATACTGGAGCCATCCACATCTATGGAGGCGACTTCTTCGCCGTTGAGCGAAGCCAGTGGGACGAAGAGACGCTCAAGGAGCAGCCCTACGATCTCAACTCCGTCAATCGCGCCTTTGAGTCCGCCGAGCAAGCGTTCAGGAGAGAGCAGTCTTAACGAGGTCTTGCTTGACTCCCGTACCCAGGTGGTTCCAGGGGTCTGTGCCCTGTCGGCCGATGCCGCGATCTGGCGCGGCGGGACCACTCGATCAAGCGATCGGAGCAGGCAAGAACAGCAGTCGGGACTCGGTGCCTGACTCAGTCCGCCAAGGCGGCGCCCGTCCAACCCTCATGGAACAACTCGATCGGGTCGCGGAGGTCGAGCATGCCCAGATAACCGCCACCGCGCTCGATGGCATCGTGCACGGCATAGCCCAACACCTCCTGGCACTGCCGAGGCAGGCGGCAGGCCAGCTCCGGTGGCACGGCGAGGTAGTTGTTCTCCTCGGTGCGCAACCAGCCCAACGTGTAGGACAGGTGTACGCCGCGGCGTGGCTCTGAACCGGAGTGGACGCCTCCACCATGGAACGTTGATCCGAGATACACGATTGCCGAGCCGGCCGGCATCTCCGCAACGACGGCTTCGTCTCTGGTCGGATAGCGCCCGGCCACCCACTGGTGGCTTCCCGGAAAGACGCGAGTCGCACCGTTGTCAGCGGTGAAGTCGACGAGAGCGATTACCGAGGCAAGTTGCAGCTCGGGCTTTGGCTCGGGCACCAGGTTCCACACGATCTCGTCCCGATGCCAGAACTGATCTCCCGCGCCGGGCAGTCGCTCCAGCAAATGGGCCAGATTGAGCTGATAGCGGGCACACGATGGTCCAAGGATGGTGTCGCACACGGCCATGAGGAGCGGATGGATCATGACTTCGGTGGCGAAGGTGGGGGACTTGCCCGCCAAACCGGAGACGTGACGCGTCTGGGAGTGGAACAACTGCACCCCTGGGTTGAGATGACGCATGTCGGGGTTGGCCACGTCGACGAACGGCTGGACCTCCGAATTGATCGCCCTGACCACGTCACGGGTCAACAGATCGTGGACGATGACAGCCCCGTCCTGCAGGAGCGCGCCTACAACTTGCTCAGCCGGTGCATCAGCCTCAACCTGTTGGAGCTGCCTGTTGTGAACCGATGGCATCTACTCTCCCTTCGGCGACACTCAGTCTGTCACGCCTGCATCGTTACTCGACAGGACGGTTGGCTCTGCATCGCCCCACGGCAGTCGCTACTGCGTCACGGGCTCTTGGGCGTGCCAGGACGCCGGATATGACTACGGCACGCAGTGGCAAAAGAGGGAGGATGATGACATTCAACCCTCACTCAGCCTGGGAAGCTGAGGACATCGGAATGCCTTGGCATGTATAGGTGGCGGGGAGGGTACCGTGGAGGCAATGCCCGGGCCATCTGACGATCCGGTGTCATCCGCGAACAGCCCCGAAAATATCGCTGTCATCGCCCACAACAAGAAGTCGCTCGGAGGGGGTCTATCCGAGCTTCGCCGGGCGCTCGCCATCCACGGCGTCCCCGATCCCACTTGGTACGAGATCTCGAAGAGCAAGCAGGCAACGACGCTCGTCGAGAAGGCAGTCGCCGATGGGGCGACGCTGCTGATCATCTGGGGTGGAGATGGGACGGTTCAGCGCTGCCTCGACGCGGTCGCTGGCCGGGACATCGCCATCGCTGTCGTGCCGGCAGGCACAGCCAACCTCTTCGCTGCCAATCTGGGCATCCCCGATGACGTCGGCGCGGCAGTGCGGATCGGAATCTACGGGGATCGGCGGCCCCTCGACGTCGGCGTGCTGAATGGCAAACGCTTCGCGGTGATGGCAGGCGTCGGTTTCGACGCGCACATGATGCTGATCGCCGATGGCGGACTGAAGGATCGGTGGGGTCAGCTCGCCTATGTCTGGGCGGCTATCCGAGCGACTCGAATTGCATCCCAAAGGGTGACCGTTGCCGTCGACGGCTCTGATTGGTTCGCCGGCCAGGCCGCCGGAATACTGCTCGGGCAGATGGGCACCCTGACCAGTGGGCTCGTGGCCTTCCCCGATGCCGTGCCTGACGACGGTCAGCTCGAGGTGGCAGTGATCACCGCTGACACCTGGACTCACTGGCTGCGGGTTCTCTACCGGCTGGTCTCGGGGCATCCCGAGCGCTCACCACTGGCCAGGACTACCCGGGGGAGCACCGTTGACATCACGCTGGACCACGCGACCCCCTACGAACTCGACGGAAGCCCGAGGAAGGCAAAGAAGAGGCTGAGAGCATCCATCGAGCCGGCTGCCATCACGGTGTGCGTGACCAATGCGGCCGTCGCCAGTTGGCGTCCCTGACGACCGGGTCGAGGGGGCGACAATGATGGTCGGTGTCGGTGAGACCACGCTCGAGGCCCTTGGAGCTGAGGAACGGCGCTTCAGCCAGCGAAGCTGAGGATGTCGGTGGCGTCAACGCGGGTCGGGTGCTCCCGCAAAACGCGAGAGATCGACGGTGATGTAGATAGCCCGGCACGTCGCCACGATCTCGTTGCCGCTGTGCAGATCGGCACTGATGAAGAGCTTGCGGCGCTCTCGTCCATCGAGTCGGGCACGAATCTCCAAGGCTTGGTCGACAGGTACAGCCGCGAGATAGCGAACGGTCAACTCGCCCGTGAAAGCAGGCTCCTGCAGTCTGCCGATCACGAACCCCGTGACGTCGTCGAAAGCAGCGGCGACGATTCCGCCGTGAGCACGACCGGGTGCCCCTTCGAATGCCCGCCGCAATACGAAGTCGGCGATGACTTCTTCGCCCTTGAACTGAATCTCGAATTCGACGCTTGTCGGATTCGAGTTGCCACCCACGGCCCGGTCTTCGAATCCGCTCCCGCCCAAGGCCGATTCGTCGGGGACGGACCGCATCAGGGCAAGACGGTCACGTCTCGACGTCTGGCTGACGGCGAGTGTCAGCTCATCTGCCGTCTCCGCCAAAGAGGAAAGCACAGCGTCCTCGGGATCGTGCGCCGCAAACGCGTGGCTAAGCGCTCGCAAGCTTGCCGCTGCTCTTTCCCGTTCCTCTTCGGTCTTCATACGGGCAAGTGTAGGGAGCGCCTCCGATCGCGAGGACCTTGTCTCGAGTCGCCCTCAGTCTCGTAGCCTGAGAAGGGATCGCAGAGGCACGCTCATCCGGTGATATGGGGCAGTCCTATGCCTCCAAGTAGCCTCGGGCATGTGGTCACCCCTCCGACACTCTATGAATGGGCAGGAGGCAGCGACGCCATTGCGAAGCTGATCAACGCCTTCTACGACCGGGTCGAGCAGGACGAGCTGCTGTCCCCGTTCTTCCCCGGTGGAGTCCATGAAGATCACCGTGACCATGTAGCCATGTGGTGGGTCGAGGTCTTTGGAGGTCCCGCGAAGTACACCGATGACTTGGGTGGCTACGAGCGGATGCTGAGCAGGCACTTAGAACTGGAGATCACTGAGCAGCAACGGTTCCGCTTCACCGAACTGATGCGATTTGCCGCTGACGACGCCGGGTTGCCGAGCGACCCCGAGTTCCGGTCGGCACTCGTTGCCTACCTCGAGTGGGGCACTCGCATTGCCTTCAGCAACTCGGAGCACGGGGCGAAGGTCATGGAACACGCTCGGGTTCCGAAGTGGGGTTGGGGCGAAGCGCCGCCATATCAGCCGTAGCGGAGCCGCCGATGGAGGACAGCCCATCCTGACCGAGTTGGCCGGGAAGGCGAGGCCGCGGAGGAAACTGACCGGCTGGCCTATAGCATAGAGGTATGGCAAACGCACGTCACATCGGTTCTCGAGATGGGCTTCGGTCTCCTATGACCGGGACGCGCGCCCTTCTCTGCCTCGACGATGTCGTCGGCTGGGCCGTCTCCGTGGATGGCACGGTGGCCACCGCCGATGAGGCGGTCACCAGTCCACGTCGTCGGGTTCGGCGGTTGGGGAATCAGGCGGCCCGACGCAACGCTCGCTTCGGCGATCTCGCCGCCCGATGGCCGTCCGTCGGCCCGTCGGCCGACCCGACCTTGGGGCCGACCCGCCCGCCGACCAAGGTGGCCTGACTCTCGCGTCTTCGCACTCGACCTCCCCGGCAGCAGGTGCCGGGTGCCGTCGCGCATCGGGTCTCTGGAGCACGTTGGGATGCGTCCCAGTCGCTCCAGAAGTTGAGCGCCACACCTCAGATATTCGTATTGTCCGCACGCCTCGTAGCGCCGGCACGTGACACCCCGCCCGATCGGTTGGGATTCGTTCAGCCGGCCCAGCTGAGGCCTATTCGCGGATCCATTATCGGAGCATCCGTGTGCAACTCGAACTACTCCTCATTAGGTCCGCGCCGGGTACATATGCATTTTCGGCTTGGTAAATTATCGTGTCGCGGGAAGTACGTGGGTTCCATTGGGAGGCGCACCGTAGGGCCGCTAAGCGCCACCTCTAGGTGTCCGAAGGCGTGGGGTCGCGGACGGGCCCTATCTGCAGCGTCGTTTGGTTCGCTGCCGTGGTCCGGAAGCATCAAGGCGTGCGTTTGCTAGCAAGTACTCGAGTCACAACTGTGCGTTCGTCGCTCGTCTCTACTCCTGTCACTTGGCCTTGCGCGATCAAAAATACGTCATTACCACCTCGAATCAACTTTGATCCTTCTGAGTGGCGATCTAAGTTACTAAGGACCTTGGCAGCTATCTCGGTTCCTTGATTATGCATTCCAAATGCGCATAGAACGCGGCTTCCATTAGCCTGCGTAACCAACAGGAGAAAGCCGTAGTCCTCTGTCAGTTGGCCAGCAATGCGAGTTGGCGACAAAATCAGAGAACCTACTCGAAATTGACCCTCGACCCTGTAATCAAGGTCCGGAACATGTCGTTGCAACTGCCTCTTTGTGAACTCATTTACATACGGTCCGCCAAGAGCGATTGTTAAAGAACCGTCGCCACCGGTGCTGCCCGGAGCAATCTCTAACTTACTTTTGTGGTCTAGCTGAAATGAACGGGCGATCAAGTGGACAGCGGCACAAAAATCGCCGATGGGTACGAAGTGGGTCTTCTCTACAGGATTTCGCGCAACTTCTGGGTCCAGGGCGGACCAATCGGAATTCTCGACGTAAGGAACGACGAGCCTGATGTGGTGGTCATCGGGCAGGATCGTCCGCATGTGGCCGTATCGTCGATTAGTCAGATGCCGTTGGAGAGCGAACCCGGCCAGTGCACTAATGATGGCCACGATGAGCCCCGAACCAACGTCCGTTGCCCAAGCCATCACCGCTCCTTTGCGACGCTAGATTCGATCGCCGTCAAACGAGGCCGGCGCCCCTCGCCGTTCGTCGGAGGCGCGGTGGCCCTGGAGGAAATTATGGTGATGAGCATCGCATCTTCCGCCTCAAGTTAGTTGGCCTTTTCTCCCGTCTCCCTCGGGTTTTGAAACCGTTTGGAACCGCATTGAATCTGTCGTCCAATCGGGAGGAGGACCTAAGTGCGATGAGTGCTCTGTCACGTTCCCCGAACGACCAGTGGTACGGACGTAGGCGAAGGTCAACATCCAAGTGTTACGACGACAGGCGCCGGCGCAAGCGTCCGCGCTTTGGATGCCGACTGAGCAATTGTCGCAGATTCTGGCCTCTGTGGCCACGATGATGCCGCCTCGGTCGGCAAGGGGAAGCCGACCGGGTTAGTCAAAGCCTCTGGCGGACCTCTGCCGTCGAAGCTGAGAATCCCATTTCGTACGTAAGTCGCTACGGTCCATCTGCCCGGCATTCCGACGTCAGGGCGTTGATCCCGGATCAGACCTTGAGCTCGGCCCTAGTAATCCCGTCGTGCGAAGGCGTTGATAGTCAAAAGGTGAAGATCGACGAGCTGGCTCATCGAGATGTCGCTTGAGGTATACCCTCCAGCCAAGGCATATACGAGTCGGTGGCCTTGGGCTGCTGCCCAGTCGGCTATCCAGTGTTCACGTACCGCAATGTCTTCGGGCTGAACATGGCTGTCTGTCACCGGGTCCATGCCTGCGTTGTACAGCACCAGATCGAACGATCCCGCATTGTCAGTCAGCTCTAGCGCCTTCTCGACTTTGGCCAAATAGTCGATCTTGTCGGCAAATAGCAGAACGTCCTTGCCAGACGGCTCCCACCGATCGAATGCCTCCGTGGACACGTCTATCTGAACCACCCGTGACCGACTCGTCAACGATCGAGTGCCGCCGCCAGAGTGAGCATCAAAGTCGAGAATCATGATGCGTTCTGCAGCTAGAGCGCTGGCGGCCCTAACGGCAACCGCGAGCCCATTGAATGTGCAGAATCCGGAGCCTCGGTGGGCTCGGGCGTGGTGGAGTCCTGAGGAGAGCGAGCCTGCCACCCGGATCTTGCTCGACAGGACCTCGTTTACCGCAGCCACGAGGCCCGCTGAATGAGCGATAGCCATGATCGGCAGCCCGGGATCCCAATCGAATCCTTGAGAAGACGCAAGGCTTCTCGGATTCCCAGTGGTCACAGCATCCACGTATGACAGGTCGTGGACAGATTGAATCAATTCAAGAGCGTGGCGAGTGAACTTGCTCGGATCTACCAGATTTGCGTCGGCTCTACCTTCCCGAATCGCCTCTGCGATGACACCTGACTTCCGCGTGGTGTCGAACGCATACTCCGAAGCCATGTAGTCGGAATTCCAGTAGACGTTGTGCATTGGGTTGCTCAGCTAAGGGTCGTTCCAAGCCGGCCAGATTGGGTAGTGGATGGCGATTGGCCTGTTTCACCGGCAAGCGCCGGGAGCGGCCCCTGAGGATCAACGGCGGGAGTTCCCGGATTCCTCAGCGCCTTTTCGTATTCCTCCACGACCTTATCGGCGAAATGTATGCGAATGTTTCCCCCCGCTTCGCTCCATAAGAACTGGAGCCTTGGATTTTTGAGCAGTTTCGATTGAAAGTAGGCAAGTACTTCACGCGAGAGCCGTCGACGCTTCGGCAGCCAAAAGGGGGATCGGTTCTCGTACGCGTACCACGCCTCCTCGTATACCTGAAATATTCTGATAGCAATTGCCCTCTCGCGCATCAGATATTCGAGCCGATTGGTAACGGGAAGTGGAGATGTTCTGAAATCTGTGATTCGTCCCTCGTAGTTGCCCGGAAGTTCCAATAGATACGAGTGCTCTGGATGGTTAACCCTCAGTTCACTCAAGACCGAGTACTCATGGTATTGCCGGCTGAGCTGATCCAGTCTTGCAATTTGACCAGAGAATGCTATGGCCGCCACGGAGAGCAATAGGGCGACGATAAGTGCAGCGGTCTGGACATGGTCCGAAGTGAGAATCGGTACCGCCGTGAGGATCACGGGTTCCTCCTATCGCTCAAAAAACGCCGCCGCCTTCATCGTTGCACGCGGTGCTGTCAGTTCGCTCGCATTGCATAGATCATGAGTTCGTGGTCCGTAGGTGGAGTCCTGCGAGCGAGGCTGGCGAGTTGGGATCATCGCTCATCCGGCAGGGCGAAGTTCCGGGATGGGAAAGTGTCCTCAGCCAGAGAAGCTGAGTTCGATTACTCAGCCTCAGGGGTGAGGTGGATCGTAGAGACCACGCTCATATCCGGTGATTGGGGCGGGGCCAGCCGTCGTTGAGTCCCCCTTGAGCCGAACTCGACGAGCCCCAGCCCGAGCAGCCGCTGGATCAGAGGCCTCCTGGCTGGCCATCTCCGCTGAGTCTGGCAATCAGATCCAGCATCGCGTCAAGGGCGACTTCCAACGGCTTGGTATTGCGTTGGATCTGCGTGAGGAGCAAGCCGCCCTGTAGCGCGGCGAGGAACGCGAGTGCGATCGCGTCAGGATCAGTGTCCGGGGCCAGACGGCCGCTCTCGTACATCGCGCGAATGCCCAGTCGGATTTCGATCTCCCAACGGTTCATTGCTTCAGCGATCCGGATCCTGGCCTCCGGCTCGGTCTCGGCGAGTTCGCTGCCGAGGGAGCCGATCGGGCATCCCCCGCGATTGCCGATTGAGCGTTGGTAGGCAACGAGGGAATCACGCCACGCGTGCAATCCCTCCAACGTGCTCAGATCAGCTCGAGCCTGGTTGGCAAGGATGGCGTCGGCCTGGTACTCGATGACTGCCCTGACCAGCGCCGGCTTGTCGTCGAAGTAGTGATAGAGCTGCGAACTGCTCACACCCGCCGCTGAACGAACGTCCTCGATCGTCGTATGAGCGACGCCCTTCTCGAAGATCAGCTCAGCGGCTGCCTCGACGATCCGCTGGCGAGTCTCCTGCCCCTTGCGTGTGAGGGGACGAGGCGCAGGCGTGGCGGCGGTACTCACGACCTCCCAGGCTAGCGAAGAAGTGGAGCGTGCGGTCCATTCTCTGGTAGAGTGGATCATGCATTCCAGTTTGTTCTGTTGACCGATACGAACGGAGATCACCGACATGACGCTTCACGGGAAGACCGCCCTCATCACCGGAGGTACTTCAGGAATCGGGCGCTCGGTCGCACAGCGCCTTGCGGAAGAAGGGGCCGAGGTGATCATCACCGGCCGCGACGAGCCCCGGGCGAAGGAGGTCATCGCAGCGATCGAGACTGCTGGTGGCAAGGCACGATTCATCTCCGCCGATCTCGGAAACTTCGACGATGTGAAGGTCCTGGCCGAGGCCGCACGAGACGTCGACGTGCTCGTCAACAATGCCGGGGTCGCTCCCGGTGGACCGACGGAACAGACCACCGAGGAAGCATTCGATCTTGCCTTCGACGTGAACGTCAAAGCGACCTTCTTCCTCACGGCTGCCATCGCACCGCGGATGGCTGCCAAGGGCGGCGGCGCAATCATCAATATCTCGACCATGGCCGCTACCATCGGCATGAACGGCCTTGCTGCCTACGGCGCCTCGAAGGCTGCCGTCGAATCGCTCACTAAGTCGTGGACCGCTGAGTACGCCCCTCAGGGTGTCCGAGTCAATACAGTCGCACCGGGCCCGACACGTACCCCTGCCGCAGCAGCCATGGGCGAGATGTTCGACGTCATTGCGTCGAGCACGCCCGCCGGGCACGGGGCGACCCCGGACGAGATCGCCGCCGCCGTGAGCTTTCTCGCTTCCGATGACGCGAGCTTCATCTACGGAGCGATCCTGCCCGCCGACGGCGGACGCGTGGCTGTCTGAAGCCGAACAGTTAGTTACGTCATCCCACTCTGGCGCTCTTCGGCCCGCCTCGATCAGACGTGTACGTCCCGTGAGCGAAGCTCGCTGAACGCATAGCTTCAACCGTGGCACCGATCTCCGGACGCAATGAGGTGACCGCGCTCCGCGACGAGGTGAATGAGGGAGCTCGCACGAAGTGTGTACAGGTGGCCGGGCCCGAACTGGCGGCTGCTCCGAATAGGTAGCGATGCCAGCCCACCGATCGGTACCGTCTTCCCGTGTAAGCATCCAGCCAGAAGTGTTCCGGAGAGATCGTCCGTGGTCATCGACCCCAATCAGTTCAGGCTCCCCTACCGAGCCAGGGCAGATCGAATATGCGGCACGATTCCGGCCAATGGGGGGAGGCACTCAGGTACGGCAAGACCCATCAGTGGCAGTGATCCGGAGATGGCGCCGCACCCACCTCCGCCGCTCCCAGGTCCTCCGAGAACCCGGCTTCGAGCCGGGGCCATTGTGAGGTGGGACGACCGCCTGGCCACTCCCACAGAGGCGACCACCCGGGAGCCCCGTCGAGGGTCCGGGTCGCGTGGCCGCGCTGTGGCCAGCCCGCAGGCGAGTCCTCCCAGTCCTCCTGCCTGCCATATGCGGTCAAGTCCATAAGCGCGTAGCTGTAGTCCAGCACCTCAGCACCACGGCGCTTGGTCCAGTACGTCTCGAAGACCCGGTTGCCATCGCGCAGGTAGCACACCAAGTGGAACAGACCGTGCTCGCGGTCAACGAGAAGCGTGTCAAGTGAGGGTTGGGCCGAGTACCACGGCATGTCCCAGCCCATGAACGTGCGGTAGCGAAGGCTCTCGTCGTACGACTTCTGCGCATCACCAGGGCCGTAGGCGGTGTTCCGCCCCTGGCAGAGCACGGCGAAGGTGATGTCACGGGAGTGCAGGTACGCAAGTTCGCCCACATGGCTCATCACCCATGTACAGCCTTCGCATTGCTCGGCTGCAGCTCGGCCCGGCCACCACATGAAGTAGTAGGCGATGAGCTGACGCCGGCCTTCGAACGCGTCGAGCAAGGTCGCCGGGCCGCGCGGGCCGAGCAACGGGGCGTCAGCAGGGACTTCGACCATTGGCAGTCGGCGGCGGGAAGCGGCGATCGCGTCCCCTTCCTGCGTGTGTGCCTTCTCCCTCGTACGCAGCGCCTCCAGTTGCTCGTGGAACGTCGAGCGGTCGACCACCGTTGGCAGAGGTCCACTCTCATCTTGCGGCATCGACACCATGCTCGATCGCCTCCTAGCGGCTTTGTGTTGGTACCCCCAAGGTAGCGACGATCGCTGCCGCCAGCAGAGTCACCCGTTCCTTACCGCGATCCCCGAGGATTCGGTCAGCGGCCAAGTCGGTGCAGTCGACCCGACCGAGCGGTCGAACACGGCAGTCACGCGAGTGCTTCTTGCGCCCTCCGAAGTTGGGTTGGGCTGTCCTAGGTAGAGATTCGTGACCACTTGATTCTTTCGCGGAGCAGTTCCTTCTCGCTTTCGTTGCGGGTCAGCAATGCGGCTTTCTCGAACTCTGCACCTGCTTCCTCCCTCCGCCCGAGGCGCTCGAGCAGATCGCCTCGAACGCTCGGTAGCAAGTGGTAATTCTTGAGGGCCGGTTCGTCAGCTAAGGCGTCCACCAAGATCAAGCCGGCGGCAGGCCCCTCGGACATCGAGACAGCCACAGCCCGGTTCAGCTCGACAACCGGGCACGGGGTCAGCGCCATGAGCTGGCGATACAGAATGGCGATCTTCGTCCAGTCAGTGTCCTCAAAGCGAATGGCATGCGCGTGACATGCCGCGATCGCTGCCTGGAGTGAGTACGGGCCGTCGCCTGCTCGACCCAATGCCTCGTTGCCGCGCGAGATGAGCATTCGGTTCCATCTGGACCGATCTTGGTCAGCGAGCAGCACTGGCTCACCGGCCGGACCTGTCCGAGCCGAAATCCGGGATGCTTGGAATTCGAGAAGGGCCACGAGTCCGTGGGCTTCCGGCTCCGCAGGCATCAGACCGGTGAGGACTCGAGCCAGGCGAAGTGCGTCCTCGCACAGTCCCGGGCGCACCAGGTCTTGGCCTGCCGTAGCCGCATAACCTTCGTTGAAGACAAGGTAGATGACCTCGAGAACCGACGCCAAGCGGTCAGCCCGGTGGCTGCCGTGTGGGACCTCAAATGCAACGTCGGCCTCCGCAAGCGAACGCTTCGCGCGAACGATGCGCTGTGCGATCGTCGGCTCCGGAACCAGGAACGCTCGGGCGATCTCATTCGTCGTGAGCCCGCCCATCAGCCGCAGAGTGAGGGCGATACGGGCGTCGGGCGACAGTACCGGGTGGCAGGCGATGAAGATGAGCCGCAGGAGATCATCGTCAATATCGTCGGCCCCCGCCGGCTCGATCGGTGGCACATCGACGAGTGTCCGACCAACTTCTTCCAGTTTGCGAGCGTACGTCCCCTTGCGGCGAAGAAGATCGATCGCTCGGTGCTTCGCAGTGGACATGAGCCACGCACCTGGGTTGGTCGGGACACCCGTCGTTGGCCACGCTTCCAGCGCGGCGACCAGCGCATCCTGCGCGATCTCCTCGGCAATTCCGACGTCCAGCACGATGCGAGCGACGCCCGCCACGATGCGGGGGAATTCGATCCTGAACACCGCTTCGACGGAACGGGTCGAGGGTGATGCCGTCACAGCCGCCCATCAGAGCAGCCGCATCCGGTTGGAGCAAGGGCTGCCTGCTCAGCCCTCCGCGATCTCTCGTAGTTCCGCCGTGACGGTCCAATTGTCTGGATGAATCTGCAAGAACCGCTTAGTCCACTCCAGAGCCTCCGCCTTGTCTTTGGCTTGAAGAATGGCATAGCCGCCGACGACTTCTTTGCTCTCGGTGAAGGGCCCGTCGATGTAGCTGAGCGTGCCGCCGGTCCACGTAATTCGAGTGCCCTCGGAAGTCGGGGTGAGCCCGGCCGTGTCCAGCATGACTCCGGCCTTTGTGATTTCCTCGAACAGAGCCCCCATGCGCTCCGAGAATTCTGGGCTCGCAGCGACGTCTGGGAGATTCTGCTCGTCGACGCGGATCATTGAAAGGTAACGGGGCATGGCTACTCCTCTGTCGTGGGGGCGGGACGTTCCCGGCCTCTGACTATTGCGTCGAACGGGAGACGGCCAGATCGACATCTCGCCGAAGGTTTCCAGAATATTGTCAGCCGCAGCACTCCAAGTTGTCAGCTCCGGTGATTCTGATCGGCTGGCCAGAATGGGATGGCTCGTGTGAGTGGCTGGATTCAGCACAATTGGCCCCAGCTGGGTGAGTTCGCACCATGAACCTGGGCTCAGCCTCCAAGGCTGAGGGCATCCGATAGCCATCAGCCTCTCGATCTGAGCGCGCAGACACTGGAGTGGATGGGTGAGTGAAGAAGACCAGCGAGCTGGGTCAGGCTCTGCTCCCGCTGGTAGTCGCCGTGCGGAGGACGCCGATGGTTGGCTGCCTGCTCAGCCCAGAGATGTAGCCGCTGCTCGCAGTTCGTTCAGAGCAGACAGAGTGTAGTGCGCGAGGTCGTGACCGGCCTGATGATCGGCGTCGCACCACTCGGCGAAGCCCTGCTTGAACGCGAGGACTCCCATCTCGCTGGCGAGATGTGCAGTTGAGTCCGGGACACCTCGCCCGACAAGAGCGGCGGTCATCGCTGCGGCCAGGCCCACTCTCTTGAGCGCATCTCGCTCTTGGAGCTCCGTGTTGGCGGCCACAGCCGCCTTCATGCGTGGGCCGAGATCTCGATTCATGGGACCCATTGCGCTCGAGACGCACTCGAGGCCGCCGGCCACGGCCTCGAGCGGGCTGGCTCCTGCCGGAGCGCCGGCGATACCCCTGCCGAGCAGCTCGCTGAGCGTCTCTTGTCCAGCCACCAGGATCTCGCGTTTGTCGGGGAAGTAACGAAAGAAGGTGCTCTTGGTCACGCCGGCCCGGGCAGCGATCTCTGTCACGGTCGTGGCGTCGTATCCCTGCTCGGTGAAGAGGTCGACGGCGGCGAGGACGAGTCGCTCACGCGCGCCTGGTTCCCACCGAGCCATGGATTCAGTCTAGCGATGGGACAAGAGTCCCATCACCTGGCTATAGTGATAGGACAAGGGTCCTATCAGGTAAGGGAGAAAGTCCATGAACGTCTTCATCACGGGGGGCACGGGCCTGATCGGGTCTGCCGTCGTCGCCGAACTCCTCGGCCATGGCCACAGCGTGCTCGGTCTCGCTCGCTCTGAGGGCTCCGCACAGGCGCTCACAGCAACCGGCGCCGTCCCCCACCGGGGCGATCTCGGAGATCTGGAGGCGCTTCGCACGGGTGCCGCTCAGGCCGACGGTGTCATCCACCTCGCCTTTGGAGCGGATTTCTCGAGTGCCGACGCACTGGCCAAGGTGGTGGCTCAGGAGAACGCTGCCTTGGCCACCATGGGCGAGGCTCTGGTTGGCAGCGATCGTCCCTTCGTCACGTGCTCTGGGACCCCGCCAGTAGCGGGTCGGATCTCCACTGAGGAGGACCCGCTCCCCCTCGAGGGCCCGGTGGGCGGTCGAGGTCGATCCGTCAACGAGGTCCTTGCGTTGGCCGCGCGCGGCGTGCGCTCCAGCGCGGTGCGTCTGCCAAGGACCGTCCACAACCATGGCAACGGAGGGTTTGCGGGCATGTTGACACAGATCGCCCGCCAAACCGGCGTCTCGGGCTACGTCGGTGACGGCACTCAACGCTGGCCGGCGGTGCACGCCCTCGACGCGGCCGTGCTCTTTCGTCTGGCTCTCGAACAAGCTCCGGCCGGCACCTCGTGGCACGCCGTAGGCGACGAAGGGGATGCGGTCCTCGACATCGCCACGGTCATCGGTCGCCGCCTCGAGCTTCCGGTCAAGGCCGTGCCACAGGAGACCTACGGTCCCCTCGGGCCGATCTTTGCCACTGACCAGCCCTCTTCGAGCGCCTACACTCAAGAGACCCTGGGTTGGCAGCCGTCGCACCCAAGTCTGCTGGAGGACCTTGAGAATCTTCGGCCCTGACGCCGCCGCTCGCCTCATTGGCTGAGACATCACCCAATCAGGTCTTACGAAGGCGGCGTTGCGTCATCAGCCTTTAGCGCTGAGGTCACCACGTCCTCAGTTCAGTCGGCCGAGGCTGGTTCCAGTTGACCTCGACACCTCGGCCGCGATGAGTTTCGACCTCGTCACCGGTATGTACTGACGAGTTCGTCGGAATACCCCAGGCGGACCGCTACCACGGGAGGATCCGATGTCAGACAGTCGTGCTCGAAGACGAGGCCGCCATCCAGGCCGTACTGGATGATTCGTACAAAGCATGGGAGGCGGGCGACGCCGACGGCATGGTCGCCAACTACACCGGTGACGCCACCGCCATCATGACCGGCTCGCTCCGCGGCAGCCGTGACGTGATCCGCGACAGCATGGCCCTGGGCTTCGCAGGGCCGCTCAAGGGCAGCTCGACCTGCAACAAGCAGGTCAGCCTCCGCTTCGTCGGGAGCGACGCCGCCATCGTCGTCAGCGAGTCCGGCATCCTGTTCGCCGGCGAGACCGAGGTTCCGGACACGCGTAAGGTGAACGCGACCTGGGTATTCGAGAAGCGGGACGGCCAGTGGCTGATCGCCGCCTATCACAACAGTCCGGTGCTGGCGCCTGGGCAGTGAACCCCGAGGGGAGCAGAGAAGGGGTGTGGGCGTGACGATGGCAGAAGGCTTCGATCGTCGGGTCGAGCCGTTCCGGACGGAGCTGCTGGCGTACTGCTACCGGATGCTCGGCTCGGCCCACGACGCAGAGGACCTGGTCCAGGACACCTACCTGAGGGCGTGGCGGGCACGGGAGCAGTACGACGAGACCCGGAGCTCACTGCGCACCTGGCTCTACCGGATCGCCACGAACGTCTGCCTGACCGCCCTGGAGGTCCGCGGCCGCCGACCGCTGCCGTCGGGGGTGGCGGCGGCGTCGGAGCCGCTCGCGCCGCTCGTTCCGGGCGAGAACGTCGCCTGGCTCCAGCCCCTGCCGGACTCATGGCTGGACGCCGGCGATCCCGCCAGAGCCGTGACCGACCGCAGCAGCCTGCGCCTGGCCTTCGCCGCGGCCCTGCAGCACCTGTCAGCCCGCCAGCGTGGCGCTCTGATCCTGCGGGACGTACTCAGCTTCTCTGCTTCCGAGGCGGCGGACATCCTCGGCACCTCCGTCGTCTCGGTGAACAGCTCCCTGCAGCGGGCGCGTACCCGTCTGAAGGAAGTGGGACTTGGGCAGGAGCGTCTCAGCGAGCCGCCCGCAGCCGAGCAGCGCGCCTGGGTGGATCGCTATATGAAGGTATTCGAGCAGGCTGACGTCGAGGGTCTCAAACGGCTGCTCACCGAGGACGTGCTCATGGAGATGCCGCCGATGACCAACTGGTTCGTGGGCCCCGACAACTATGGCCTCTTCATGGAGTGGGTCTTCGAGCGGGCCGGGACCGATTGGTGCCTGAAGGCGGTCGCGGCCAACGGCCAGCCCGGGTTCGCCGCCTACCGACGCGCCGGTGGCGGATACGAGCTGCACACCCTCCAGATCTTCACCGTCACGACCGGGGGCATCAGTCGGAATACGGTGTTTCAGGAGTCCGAGGTCTTCACGTCCTTCGGTCTGGTGGACCGGCTCGACGCTTAGGACCTCGACAACCGTCACGACCGATAGACCGACAAGCGATCTGGGGCGCCCGGCATCCCCGCAGCCGCCGGCAGGGGACGACTCGACCACTGCACCGGTGCGCTCGGGGTCGGCGGGTGAGTCCGGTGGTTCTCAGCCTGGCGTGCTGAGGTACGACCATCGATAGCGGGCTTGATCTGGCATGTCGCTCAGAGGGCTGTCCCCTCAGATCGCAGTCAGGAAATCGTTTCCCCACTTGGGTAGGCTCGCTTCGCGGTTGCAAGCCCCACCAAATGAGAGGGGGGCACATGAGCCCATCGTTGGATCGATCCCGTGGTCGACTCCTGGCGTCGGGGCGCAGAGCCCTGACGCTGTCCGTTCCGGTGCTGGTCGTTGCCGCCGTCCTGAGCGCGGTGGCCAGCGTGCCCGGCGGGGCGGCTACCGGCGTCAGCGGCGTCTCGTGGTCCGTCGTCCCCGGCCCCGCTACTCCGCCCACCCAGTACGACGCACTGAGTGGCGTGTCCTGTACCAGTTCGACGTTCTGCGCCGCCGTCGGCACGGTGAACGAGGTGTGGAACGGCTCGGCATGGTCGGTCGTTCCCAGTCCTGCTGCGGGCAGCCAGTACAACCGGGTGTCGTGCACCAGCCCGTCGGCGTGCATGGCGGTGGGAAGTTCGGGAAGCGAGTCATGGAACGGGTCGGTATGGTCGAGCGTTCCCATCGGGTTGCCGGGTACCGATGCCGCCTTGAGCGCGGTGTCGTGCAGTGGCGCCTCGGCGTGCACCGCCGTCGGCAGTTTTGCGCCGCCCACAACGTGTGGGCCCCGTCCGCCCTGTAACCAGATCTACCAGGCGACGCTGATCGAATCGTGGAACGGATCGGCGTGGTCGGTGGTCCCGAGCCCGAATGCTCCCTACTATCTGGCCGACGAGCTGAACGCTGTGTCGTGCCTCGGTCCATCGGCGTGCACCGCCGTCGGGGGCCTCGATCCCGTCGACCGGACGCTGATCGAATCGTGGAACGGCTCGGCGTGGTCGATCGTTCCGAGTCCCGATACCCCGGACGACCAGCCCAACGTCTTGACCGGGGTCTCGTGCAGCAGCTCGATGAACTGCACCGCCGTCGGTATCGACGCCGTCGACGGACTGGAGGATCAGACGCTCATCGAGTCGTGGAACGGCTCAGTGTGGTCGATCGTCCCAAGCCCCGATACCTCGAGCATCCAGAACAACAACCTGAGCGGCGTGTCGTGTAGCGGCCCCTCGGCGTGCACGGCTGCCGGGACGTACAGCCCCTACGACCCGAACCAAGATCCGGTCGAGCTGACCCTGATCGAGTCCTGGAACGGCTCAGCGTGGTCGATCGTGCCCAGCCCGGATCCCTCGCGGACCGAGCGCAACAGCCTGAGTGATGTGTCGTGTAGCAGCCCCTCGGTGTGCACCGCCGTGGGATCCCTCGTTCCCTCGGTCTTTGCCGAGACCGCCCAGCCGCTCATCGAGTCGTCGAGGAGCATCCGCGACGGTCGGGCGCCGCTGGTCACCACTGGCGGGCAAAAGGAGTTCACCGCGGGATCGAACGGAACGTTCAAGGTGAGGGCAACGGGTAGGCCCCGGGCGTTCTTGTCGGAATCCGGATCGCTTCCGAGCGGGGTCACGTTCGTCGACAACGGGAACGGCACCGCCACGCTGTCGGGCACGCCGGCGACGGGAAGTGAGGGGCCCTATCCGATCGTCATCACCGCCAGCAACGGCGTATCGCCGGATGCCACCCAGCGCTTCACGCTGACCGTCGGGAGCCCGCCCACGACGAGCGTCCTGATCCCCTCGGCAGGGTCGTCACTTTCCGGCGTGACCTACCTCGACGCCCTCGGATCGAACGCATCCAGCGTCGAGTTCCGACTCTTTGGTGGCTCGTTCGGCGCTGACCCCCCGGTGATCTGTAGGGCCACGCCGACCGTCTACGGATGGTTGTGCCGCTGGAATACCAAGCGGGTTCCCAACGGTTCGTACGTCTTGGCGTCCGAGGCCTTCGGTCCCTCCGGGGGCGTGCTCAGCGCAGGCATCAGCATCACTGTCGACAACTGATCGGGCCTTCATCGGCTGAGGTGCAGCCTCGATCGACGACCCCCGTCCCGGCAGATCAGGTGGCGCAGGAGGTGGTGGTCGGTGGCCCGTTGGTCCCCGACGTGCCGGTGGGGACGTAGGGGTCGGGGTTGGACCCGCCGGCGAACCGATCGCTCATCCAGTTGACCATGTCGGTCATCGAGACCGCGATCACTCCGGCGTGGCTCTGTCCGGGGTAGATCCACCGCTCGACGTCCTGTCCGATCGCGCACTCGTGCTGTTCGAGGATCTGGGTGGTGGGCACGGGAATCTGCTCGTCGGCGCCGCCCTGGATGATCAGCAGGGGGGCGCTGCTCGGCCTGGTGAAGTTCCCCGGGTCATTGGCCTGGAGGAGCGGCTTCCAGCTGGGAATGGTGAACGGGTCCTTCGGAACGATCGAGGCCAGTGGGGTCTGGTTGAGCTTCTGGGCCAGGAAGTCCGAGCAGCCCTGCCCGAGGAGCGGGAGGAGCGTGCGTCCCTCGGCCGTGATGACCTCCGACAGGGGGGCGATGGAATTGCCGTAGGCGACGTTGAAGCCGGCACCGGCCATGAAGAGGTAGAACTGGAACGGGCTCCCGGTGAGGAAGGCGTAGATGGCCTCGAACTGGGAGGGGGGCGCCCCGGCCACCACGCCGTCGAGGTGGATCTCGGGTGCATAGGAGGCGGCGATGTCCAGGCCGAACATCGCCGTCTGGCCACCCTCGGAGTGACCCCAGACCATGTAGTTCGAACTGGCGTGCGCAGCGGGGAGCTGTCGAGCGGCCCGAACGATGTCGATCATGTTCCGGGCGGCGCTGACGCCGGCGAGGTACGGCATGATGGGAGGGGTGCCCTCGCCCTGGTAGTCGCTCGCGGTGACCTCCCAACCTCGATCGAGGAGCTGGTTCTGGAGGGGGACGGCCGACGACGGCTGGAGGGAGGGGGCGCACTGCGGGGCCATCCCGTTGGTCCCATGGCCCCACGTGACCACCGGATACCCGCCGGTCGGCGCCGGGGACGTCGGCACCATCACGAGTCCGGTGACGGCAACGGGCTTTCCGAGCTCCGTCTCCGACAGGTACATGACCCGGTAGACGGTGCCGTCGATGCCGGGGGCGGCGATCTGCTCGGCCTTCATGAGCGTGCCGGCCGGACCGGACGGCAGCTGGGTGGGCACCGAGTAGAACGACGGGAGCCCTGCCGCCAGCACCGATCCGGTGGTCGCCCCGGACAGCGACATGCCCACGATCTGGCCGTCGAGGCGGGTGCCGCCCAGCGAACCGGCGAACGAGGCGTCGCCGAAGGTGAAGACGCCGCCGTCGGAGGCCGCCAGCCAGTAGCCCCGGCCGTCGGCCGTCGTCGCCATGCCCACGATCGGCCGATCGAGGGCCCTTCCCCCTTCGGAGCCGAGGAACGGCGCGTCGCCGAAGGCGAAGATGCCGCCGTCGGAGGCCACCAGCCAGTACCCGAGTCCGTCGGCCGTCGACGCCATGCCCACGATCGGCCGGTGGAGGGGCTTTCCGCCCATGGAGCCGTAGAACGTGGTGTCGATGTACGAGAACCCGAACGAGAAGACCCCGCCGTCGGAGGCCACCAGCCAGTAGCCGTTGCCGTCGGGACTGGGTGCCATGCCCACCACCCGCGCATTGAGGTGGGTGCCGCCCATCGAGCCGTAGAACCCGGCGTCGCCGAAGGCGAACACGCCCCCGTCCGACGCCACCAGCCAGTAGCCGCGCCCGTCGTTGCTCGATGCCATCCCGACGATCGGCGCATCGAGGTGGGTGCCGCCCATGGAGCCGTAGAACCCTGCGTCACCGAAGGCGAACACGCCCCCGTCGGACGCCACCGTCCAGTAGCCCTGGCCGTCCGGGGTCGGGGCGGTGCCGACGACCGGTGCATTGAGCGCCTTGCCCCCGGTCGACCCGTGGAACCGGGCGCCGCCGAACGAGAAGACCCCGCCGTCTGAACCCACCAGGGTGTATCCGGTCGAGGCCGACCGGTGCGGGCTCGGGGCGGATGCCACGGCGGGGCCGTCCACCTGGCCCACCAGCGTGCCGGCGACGAGGACGAGCGCGCCCACCACCACACCGGCGAGGATCCGGATCCGATCACGCATCACTAACCCCCACTGTCTGCTCCCCCGAGCATCGGCCCACCGGGCGCATCAGCCCCGGCGGTCGAACGGTAGCACCGTGACCGGGCCGCGGCAGGGTGCGGCGCCGAAGTCCCCGCCCACGGATCCTCTGTGGAGGACCCGGGCGTCACGGGGCGAAGGCGTAGACCTTCTGCGCGACGGGTGCCAGGAGGAGCCCGTCGCCGACGGACGGGGTCGGAAAGTGATTGGCCTCACCGGCCAGGGCGAATTGGACGGAGGGAGCGCCTGTCGCGGTGTCGAGTCCGTACAGTGTCGACCCGCCGATGGTCCAGACCAACCCTCCGGCGATGATCGGGGGCCCACTGGCCCGGCTCGAGGTCTGCCAGAGGCGGGTGAGGGATGCGGGCGCCGTGCCGACGGCCACCGCCACGATCCCCCCGCTGCACGGCGCGTAGACGACGCTGTTGCTGAAGGCATCGCCGCCATCGATCACGCCGTTGCAAAGGGAGGGCAGCTGTGCGGCCTGGCCCCCGATGCCACCGAGTGCCGACTGGTTCATGAGATAGCCGGTTCCCGATTTCCCCCCCTGGAAGACCAGGCCGTCGGGCAGGACGGCCGGAGACGACGAGCCCAGGTCGGCGTCGGTGAGGTTGTCGTGGGTCCAGTCGGACGGGGTGAAGTACTGCATCAGGGTGAGCGACGGGGACAGCTCGAGCACCCCGTCGCTGTCGTCATAGGGAGCTCCGGTGGTGACCGTCGATCCGTTCCCGGTGGCCACCCAGACGTCGCCCTGGGCGTCGACGACCGGTGCCGCACCGCCCATCCATATGGCCCCCTGGTCCAGGCCCTTGGCCGCGTCCACCTCGAATGTCTTCGGAGCCCCCCCGACCTCGGGGACCGCCGACAGCCAGCCGTGGTAGTCCGAGCAGTCTCCGGAGTTCCCGCCGTAACCGATCACCACCTGGTTGGCATCGAGGGTCAGGGCCACCCGCTGGAGTTGGGCTTTCGGGTCGGATCCCGGTGGGTCGACGTTCTGGTCCAGGAGCACGGCACCGGTCGAGAGGTCGAGGCCGTAGAGGTGGTGCTGGACGAGCCCACCGGAGAGCTCGTCGGCGACGACGAAGATCTCGTTGCGGTTCCCGTCGATCACCGGTGTCGAGGTGATGCCGACGGTCGGGGTGATGTCACCGCAGGGGAAGGTCGCTCGCCGGCACCGGCGTCGCCAATGTCGTCGACCAGACGGGTCGGCCCGTCGAGGCGGACAGGGCCACGACCACATCGGATTCTGTGGCCACGAAGACCTGGCTCCCGTAGACGAGGGGCTCGCCGTACAGCTGGCCGCTGAGCTTCGGGGAGACCCAACTTTCGTGGGCCGAGGTGAACGACGCGCCCGAGAGGTCCGCACCCGACCCGCCGAGGAACCCGTGGTACACCGTCCAGTTGCACGATGAGAGCACAAGGGCGAGAACGGCCACGGCGGCCCAGCCCATCGGACGCACCGGTGTCCCCAGCACGCCGGCGCGGCGACGCCTGGCGACTGATGGCCGGCCCAGCGCTCGAAGCGCGCTCCTCATTCGCCCACCATAGGCCGGAGCGGTGACGGCGCGAGGGGCGGCGCGGACGGGCCTCCTGTGGCCGCCGCCGGGGCGGTTCGTCGGGTCGGATGGCGGCTTCGGCCAGGCCGCCTCCGTGCCCCTGATCCGTCATCGACCGGTTCCGGCCCCTGGGCAGGCCACGCGCCCACGGGGTACGGTCATCTGCCGTGACCGCCGACGATGCCGCCACCCCCGAGATCAGCTTTCCCGAAGGCTTCCTGTGGGGAACGGCCACCGCCGCCCATCAGATCGAGGGCGGCAACGTCAACAACGACTGGTGGGCCTGGGAGCACAATCCGGACTCCGGCTGTGTCGAGTCGAGCGGGGACGGTTGCGACTCGCTGCATCGGTGGCCCGAGGACGTCGAGCTCGTGGCCGGCATGGGCCTCGGCGCCTACCGGTTCTCCCTCGAGTGGAGTCGGATCGAGCCGGCCGAGGGCGAGTTCTCCCTCGCCGCCCTCGACCACTACCGCCGCATCTGCGGCGCCTGCCGCGAGCGGAACATCGTGCCCGTGGTGACCTTCCACCACTTCACCACCCCGACCTGGCTGACCGCACGCGGGGGCTGGGAGGCCACCGATGCGCCCGAGGTCTTCGCCCGCTTCGTCGCCCGGGTGGGGCGCCACTTCGGGGACCTCATCGGGTGGGCCTGCACCATCAACGAGATCAATCTCATCGGGGTCATGGGCTATGCGCTCGGATCATCGCCACCCGGGGTGAAGGACGACTTCATCCGCCACCTCGCCGTCAACGACGCCATGGTGCAGGCCCACCGGCTGGCGGTGGACGCCCTGCGCTCGGGCCCGGGGACGTTTCCGGTCGGGCTGACCCTGTCCATGGACGAGATGGTGGCCGACCCCGGCGGGGAAGAGGTCCTCGCCGCCGCCCAGGAGATCCTCGAGGACCGGTTCATGCGGGCCACCACCGGCGATGACTTCATGGGTGTCCAGTGCTATTCGCGGGTGCACTTCGGACCCGAGGGCCAGGCCCCCAACGAGCCCGGGGTGCCGCTCACCCAGATGGGCTACGAGTACTGGCCCCAGGGGGTCGAGCACTGTGCCCGGCGGGCGGCGGCCATCACTGGCATCCCGGTGCTGCTGACCGAGAGCGGGATGGCCACCGAACACGACGCCGAGCGCATCACCTACATCTCCGAGGTCCTGCGCGGCGTGCGGCGCGCCCTCGACGACGGCGTGGACATCCGCGGGTACTTCGTGTGGAGCCTGCTGGACAACTTCGAGTGGTCGCTCGGCTTCGGGCCCAAGTTCGGGCTCCACAGCGTCGACCCGAAGACGTTCGCCCGCCGGCCCAAGCCCAGCGCCGCGTGGTTCGGTGCCGTGGCCCGGGCCAACGGGCTGCTGCCGCCGCCGGCCTGAGCGCCCGGTAGCGTCACCACCATGGCGTTGGTGGCCGGTGTCGACTCGTCCACCCAGTCGACGAAGGTGCAGCTGCGCGACCTCGCCACCGGCGCGGTGATCGGTGCGGGATGGGCGCCCCATCCCACCGCCGGGCCACCCCGGAGCGAGCAGGATCCCGACACCTGGTGGGCGGCGCTGGCCGCCGCCATGGCCGCCGCCCTGGAGTCGGCGGGGCCGAGGGGTGGGGCCGACGACGTGGTGGCGATGGCGGTCGCCGCCCAGCAGCACGGACTGGTGGTGCTCGACGCTCAGGGCGAGGTGCTCCGACCGGCGAAGCTGTGGAACGACACCGAGTCGGCCGAGGACGCCGACCGCCTGGTGGCCCGGCTCGGCGCCGCCGCCTGGTCCGAGGCCTGCGGGAGCGTCCCCGTGCCGGCCTTCACCATCACCAAGCTGGGTTGGCTGCGCCGGTGCGAGCCCGCCACCTTCGCCGGGATCGGCCACCTCCTGCTGCCGCACGACTGGCTGACCTACCGCCTGACCGGCCGGTTCGTCACCGATCGGGGTGACGCCTCGGGCACCGGGTACTGGTCTCCGGGCGGAGACGGGTACCGCATCGACCTTCTCGAGCTCGTCGACGGCGACACCGACTGGGCCGCCGCCCTGCCGACGGTGCTCGGCCCGTGGGATCGGGCCGGTTCGCTCACCGCCGGGGCCGCCGCCGCCCTTGGCCTGCCGGTCGGCACCCCCGTGGCCGCCGGGACCGGCGACAACATGGCCGGGGCCATCGGGACCGGACTGGCGCCGGGGGACGTCGCCATCTCCATCGGCACCTCCGGGACCGTCTTCACGCCGAGCGAGCAGCCGGTCCGCGACCCGACCGGAGCCATCGCCGGCTTCGCCGATGCCACCGGTCGGTACCTGCCGCTGGTCTGCACCCTCAACGCCACCCTGGTCACCGCGGCCATCGGCCGGCTGCTGGCCGTGGACCACGCCGGACTGGACGAGCTGGCCCTGGCCGCCCCCTCGGGGTGCGACGGCCTGGTCCTCGTGCCCTACCTGGTCGGGGAGCGCACCCCGAACCGGCCCCATGCCACCGGGACCCTGGAGGGGATCCGGTCCGACGTGAGCCGCGAGCTCCTGGCCCGGGCCGCCTTCGAGGGGGTGGTGTGCAGCCTGCTGGACGGCCTCGACGCCCTGGAGGCCGCCGGGGTGCCGACCCGGACCGGCCGGCTGGTCCTGCTGGGCGGGGGCGCCCGCTCCCCGGCCTACCGCCAGGTGCTGGCCACCTTGGCCGGCCGGCCGGTCACCGTCCCCTACGACGACGAGATCGTCTCGGCCGGCGCCGCCGTGCAGGCTGCCGTCCTCGCCACCGGCTCGGATCCCGACGACATCGTCGGGGCATGGGGCCTGCGGGATGGCGGGACCACCGCCCCGGGGACCGGTTCGGACGCGGCAGAGGCGGTGCGGCGTAGATTTGTGGAGGCGAGGGGCTGAGTGCCGGCGTCCGAGGTGCGGACGCCGGCCGGTCACATCCGCATCACCGGTCAGTCCCGACGGGGGATCGTCGTGTCAGGCGCAGTTCGACCACCCCGCCGTCCGTGCCCGAGTCGAAGGAGCCATGCCGATGCCCGATTCCTTGGAACCAACGCCGGAGGACCACTTCACCTTCGGCCTCTGGACCGTCGGCAACCCGGGCCGCGATCCGTTCGGCCACGAGACGAGGGCGCCCCTCGACCCCGTCGACTCGGTCCACCGCCTGGCCGACCTCGGCGCCTACGGCGTCAGCCTCCACGACAACGACCTGGTCCCCTGGGGCACACCGCCGTCGGATCGGGACGCCATCCTCAAGCGCTTCCGACAGGCCCTCGACGCCACCGGGCTCACGGTGCCCATGACCACGGTCAACCTGTTCTCCCATCCCCTCTTCAAGGAGGGGGCCTTCACCGCCAACGACCCGGCCGTCCGGCGCATGGCGGTGGCCAAGACCTTCGACGCCATCGACCTGGGTGCGGAGCTGGGGGCCACCACCTTCGTCCTGTGGGGCGGGCGCGAGGGCGTCGAGGCCGATGCCGCCAAGGATGTCCGCGGCGCCCTCGACCGCTACGCCGAGGCCGTCGATCTCTGCTGCGCCTATGTGCGCGACCGCGGCTACGACCTCCGCTTCGCCCTCGAGCCCAAGCCCAACGAGCCCCGCGGCGACATCCTGCTCCCCACCGTCGGGCATGCCCTGGCCTTCATCAACGAGCTGGAGTGGCCGGCCATGGTCGGCCTGAACCCGGAGTTCGCCCACGAGACGATGAGCGGGCTCTCGTTCTCCCACGCCGTGGCCCAGACCCTGTGGCACGACAAGCTGTTCCACATCGACCTCAACGCCCAGCGCATCGGGAAGTTCGACCAGGACTTCCGCTTCGGGTCCGAGGGCATCCGGGACGCCTTCTACACGGTGATGGTGCTCGAAGACGCCGGCTGGGCCGGGATGCGCCACTTCGACGCCCACCCCTACCGGACCGAGGACTACGACGGCATCTGGGACTTCGCCCGCGGCTGCATGCGGACATACCTCATCCTCCGCCAGAAGGTCCAGCGCTTCCATGCCGACGCCGACATCACGGCGGCCCTGGCCACCGCCCGTCGCCAGGACATCGACGAGCCGACCTCCGAGGGCGGCCTCGGTGCCGATGCCCTGGCCGCGTTGCGGGCCGTGGCTGCCACCTACTCCGAGGACAAGATCGCCGCCGCCGGCTACGGCCACGAGCGGCTCGACCAGCTGGTGACCGAACTGCTGCTCGGCGCCCGGTAGGTCGGACCTCCCCGCCGCCCGGTTTTGGGTCAACGCGGGCTGGGTAGCAAGATGGCGTGACACAGACCGACGTCCGACCGGAGGTGGACAAGGTGCACGCATTGCACAGATCGGGCAGTGGAGAGCGCGGCCCTTCCCTGCGGGCCGCCGACGGCACGGTCGTGGCCACCCGGTGCTGGTTCACCGATGGGGGCGCCGATGCGGTCGTCGTGATCGCCCACGGCTTCACCGCCAACAAGGACGATCCGAAGGTGGTGGCGCTGGCCGAGCGACTGCACGAGGACGGCTACGACGTCGTCACCTACGACTCCCGGGGCCACGGCCAGTCAGGAGGACGGTGCACGTTGGGCAAGCTGGAGGAACAAGACGTCGCCGCCGTCGTGGCGTGGGCGCGGCAGCGCACGCCGCGGGTGGTGCTCGTCGGCGCCTCGATGGGGGCGGTGGGGGTGCTGTCCTACGCGGCCAAAGACCCCGGCCTCGCCGGCGTGGTCGCCGTGTCCAGCCCGGGCCGGTGGCGGCTCCCCCTCCGGATCCGCTCGCTGGTCACCGCGGGCATGGCCCGGACGGCGCCGGGCCGTCGGTGGGCGAAACGGAAGATGAATGTGAGGATTGCCCCGTGGGACGCCCCCGAACCGGCCCACGTCCACCTGGACACGGTCCGATGTCCGGTGACCGTCATCCACGGGGCGCAGGACCCGATCATCCCGTGGGGATCCAGCCTGGCCAGGGAGGTGGTGGAGGGACCCCGGCGGGAGCTCGTGGTCGTCCCGGAGATGGGCCACGCCTTCGATCCGGTCAGCATCAGTTGGATCAGTGGTGCCACGTCCCGCCTGTTGGAAGCGTCGGCGGCCGTCCCGGCGTGACCCCACCGACGGGGCGTGCTCCTTCGACGCACCTCACGGCCCGGGCGGACCGGATCGCTCCCGGAGCATCCTGGCGCGGTCCTCGGCACCGAGCCGGGCCGGCTCGGTCGTGTCGATGAAGTCGACGAGCGCCTCGACGAACTGATCCGGGGCTTCGATCTGGGGGAAGTGGCTCGCACCCTCGATGATGACCAGCCGGCTTCCGGGCATGGCCTCGTGGGCGGCGTAGGCGTGGCTCACCGGGATGATGTCGTCACGGTCCCCCCAGACGATCAGCGTCGGCATCTCGGCGGCCAGGTAGAGCCGGTCCATGGCGCTCACCGTCTGACCGCCGGGGTCGATCACGGACCGGAGGGTGCGGGTGAACGCCTGGCGGTTCTCCGCCTCGGCCAGCGACGCGTACGCGCTCCACATCTCGCTGATGCGCCCCAGGCGGATGCCGCGGTCGCTGATCATGCGGAACAGGTGGTCGCCCCAGTCGCGGACGAACCCCGGGAAGATCACCGGCATCATGTACTCGCTCCCCGGCAGCGTCATGAACCGGAGCATCCAGTTCACCTCGCGTCCCAGGCCCCCGCTGTCGACCAGGACGAGGCGTCCGCACCGTTCGGGATGCTGGTAGGCGAGCTGCATGGCCACCCCACCGCCGAAGGACTGGCCGACCACGGTGGCCCGGTCGATGCCGACGACCTCGAGGAGATCGCGGACCCCGCTGGCGAACGCCCCGAGCGAGTAGTCCCCGACCGGCTTCTCGGACTGACCGTGACCGATGAGGTCGGGGGCGATGACGGTGAAGCGGTCCGTCAACCGCGGGATCACGTCCCGCCACGTCCGGGAGCTGCCGGCGATGCCGTGGAGGAGGACGAGGGCGGGACCGGTTCCCTCCATCCGGTAGGCCACGTCGTGGCCGTGGATCGCGACGTGGTCGAGCGGGCCTTCCATGGTGACAGTCTCCACCAACCGCGCACCGGGGCCACGCCCACCGGAGCGACCGGTGACGATCCCCGACCCACCGGCTGGGCGCCGGGTCTCAGGCCCCGTCGGGCACCGGCGTCTCCATGGAGCCGAGGAGGGTCCGCAGGTCGGTGGTCAGCCGTTCGAGGAAGGCCCGGTCGAGGCCGGAGAAGATCTGCTTCTCGGACTCGTTCTTGGTGGCGACCACGTGGTTCGCCTGTTTCGAGGCCGTCCCCGGTCAGGGACACGATCACCTGGCGCCGATCGTCGGGGTCCACCTCCCGCGTGACCCAGCCCCGGCCTTCGAGCCGTCCCACCCGGTTGGTGATTGCACCCGACGTGACCTGGCTCTCCCGTTGGAGCTCGCCGGCGCTCCGGCGGTGGCCGGGGGCCCGCAGGAGCGACATCAGGACCTCGATCTCCCAGTACTCGTCGACCCCGTTCGACGCCAGGTTGGACCGGACCGCCCGTTCGAGGTGGAGGGACGCCCGGCGGAGCCGCATGGCCAGGGTCTTGGCCGTGACGTCGAGGTCGGGGTTCTCCTGGTGCCAGAAGGCCACGATCTCGTCGACCTCGTCCCGTGCCGGATGGGGCTCCATGGAATAAACCCTACTTTCCTCAATGTTAAAAGAATTGACAGGTATACATCTTCATGTTCAATATCTTAATGTTAAGTTATTAACGCAGACGGCGGCGGAAGGAGTCCGCCAATGGACACGATCACCTCGAGAGTCCGGTCCATCCCGACGTGGGCCGTCCTGGCCATCTGTTGCGCCGCCCAGTTCATGGTGGTGCTGGACGTGGCCATCGTCAACGTGGCCCTGCCCCAGATGCGGGAGAGCCTCGGGCTGTCCGTGGTCGGGGAGCAGTGGGTGGTCAACGCCTACACGCTGACCTTCGCCGGGTTCCTGATGCTGGGGGACGGGCCGCCGACCTCTTCGGGCGTCGCCGCGTCTTCATCATCGGGCTCACCCTCTTCACCGTCTTCAGCCTGATCGGCGGACTGGCCCAGAGCGGGGCCTGGTTGATCGCCGCCCGGGCCGCCCAGGGGATCGGCGGCGCCATCCTGGCCCCGGCCACCCTCAGCATCCTGGTCACGACCTTCACCGACCCCGGCGACCGCCGGCGGGCCCTCGGCGCCTGGTCGGCCACGGCAGCCAGCGGGGCGGCCGTCGGCGTGCTGGCCGGAGGCGTGCTGACCAGCCTGCTCGACTGGCGGTGGGTGCTGTTCGTCAACGTGCCCATCGGCATCGTGCTGCTGGCCGGAGCCTGGGTCGCCCTCCCCCGCCGCGAGGAACGGGGGCCCCGCAAGGCGCTCGACCTGACCGGCGCGGTGACCGTGACCGCCGGGCTGGCCGTCCTCGTCTACGGAATCGTCAGCACCGACGTCCACCCCTGGGGCTCGGCCCGGACCATCGTCACGCTGGCCATCGGCCTGTTCTTGCTGGCCGTGTTCTTCGTCACCGAGTCGCGCTTGGCCAAGGACCCGCTGATCCCCCTGTCCATCTTCAAGCGCCGCTCCCTCACGGTGGCCAACGGTATCGCCGTGACCGTCGGGGCCGGCATCTTCGGGACCTACTTCTTCTTGTCCCTGTTCCTGCAGAACGTCGACGGCTACAGCGCCCTGCGCGCCGGCCTGGCCTTCCTGCCCGTCGGCATCTTCACGTTGACGGGGGCGTTGATCGCCTCTCGCATCGTGCACATCATCGGGGCCCGCAACCAGCTGATGCTCGGGCTGGGGCTGGGCGCCATCGGACTGCTGTGGCTGTCCGGCGTCGGGGCCGGCGATCCCTACCTGGCCCACGTCCTCGGGCCCCTGATCCTGATCGGCCTGGGCTTCGGCCTCTCGTTCGTCCCCATGACCCTGTCCGCCACCGCCGGTGTGCCCGTGCACGAGGCGGGCCTGGCCTCCGGGCTCATCAACACCACCCGACAGGTGGGTGGCGCCCTCGGACTGGCCATCATGGCCACCGTCGCCTCCAGCCTGGCCGCCCGGCACGGGTCGGGTCACGCCTCGGTCGATGCCGCACTGACCTCCGGCTACCGGGCCGCCTTCGTCATGGCCGGATGCGGACTGATCGTCGGGGTGCTCCTCGCCACGCTCCTCCCCAAGCTCTCGGCCCCCGCCACCGAGCCCCGGACCCCCGAGGTGGAGGCCGAACAGGCACAGCTCGCCGAGGACCTCGCCATCGTCGAGCTGTGACGCCTGCGGCCGGATATCGTGGGGCTGATGCCGGACGACCGGATTGACCCGAGCGTGCCGCCGAGCGGCGAGGGATGCGCCGACTGCCTGGCCGCCGGTGGGTGGTGGCTCCACCTGAGGCGCTGCGCCAAGTGCGGGCAGGTCGGCTGCTGCGACACCTCACCGAGTCAACATGCCACCGCCCACGCCAGGGCCTCGGGCCACCCCGTCATCCGGAGCTATGAGCCGGGTGAGGACTGGTTCTGGGACTACACCGCCGACGAGTTCAGCGACGGACCGGTGCTGGCGGCACCCGAGCACCACCCGCTCGACCAGCCGACACCCGGACCGGCGGGCCGGGTCCCTCCCAACTGGGAGAGCCTGCTCCACTGAGCTGTCCGGCGGCACCGGTCAGAGCGGGTGGGTCTGGAAGAACTTCCAGATCAGCTGGTTGGCCGAGATGGCGAAGGTCGTCTTTCCCACCACGGAGGCGATCCCGACCATGGCTGGGCTGCCCGGCCAGATGTGGCCGTCCCCGTCCTCCCGGTAGAGCTCGACCGCGGCGTTGCCCGGGCACCGGTAGGCGATCAGCACGATGCCGCTGGCCACCGTCGAGGTCTTCGGGGCCTTCGAGCAGCCGTTCCGGGCCGCCCAGCGAGCCTCCTCGACCGGAACCGGGAGGTCGTTCTGCTGGATGCCCTGGTTGGCCTTCGAGCTGAGGTGGGCGCCGATCGTCCCGCTCCCGTCGGTCGCCGGCAGTTTCTTGGCCGCCGGGCCGATCCCGCCCTTGTAGGGCACAAAGGGGTCGGCCGTCCCGTGGAACGCAATGACCGGAACGCGGCGGGAGGGATGGCACGCCGTCGTGGCCTCGATGCCGGCCACGGTGGCCACCGCGGCGATCTTGCCGGCGTCGCTGCAGGCCAGTGCCGAGGCCATGAACGCCCCGTTCGAGTACCCGGCCACGTAGACCCGGTGCTTGTCGACACACAGTGTGCTGGTCAGGTGCCCGATGAGGGTGATGAGAAACCGCTGGTCGGCACTCCCGGGGGCGGTGACCCAGTGCTGCACCGCGTAATTGACCTGGGGCGTCACCGTGATGAAGCCGTTGGTGGCCCCGTAGGTGCCGAGTTCGGTGATCCCGGCCTGCAGCGATGCGGTCTCGCTGTAGCCGTGCAGGTCGACGATGAGGGGCAGCGGGTGGCCGGGGCCGGCGTCGGACGGTGCCTCCACGAGGTAGCTCCCGGATTCACCTGCCGCGGTGTAGTTCACCGTCGCCCCGTTCGGGACGGGGGCCGTGCCGCTCTGGCAGCCGGCCGAGGGTTGCGCCGGCGCCGCCGCAGCCGCGGGTGGCGCCCCCGCCGCCAGCACCGGTAGCGCCACCATGGAGGCCGATACCGTGAGCGCCAGGATCCCTCTTCTGATGGACATGCCGGCACTGTACGTCGCCCGGAGGATGCGTGGGGCCCAAGGCTCCGGGGGCGGTCCCGCCGGCACGCCCCCAACCGGCTGGCGGTGTCCTCGGCCCAGGAGCGGCCCAGGAGCGGCGACTGCCCCGGCCGACGGCGGATTCGGGCCGGTGGCGGCCTCAGGCACCGCCGTTAGGATCTGAGGCTCATGTCGATTCCCGAGCCCCCATGACCGACGTTTCGGGTCCGGGCATCTCCGTCCCCAGCCGGCTCGGCGTGTCGGCGAGATTCGAGGACGGTGCCCTGATCATCGCGCTCAGGCCCCGGCCGGAGACGCTGCACCACGGCATCGTCCGGGCCAGCGTTCTCGCCTTCGTCATCGATGTCGTGGCGGGGATCCCCCTGGATCAGGACCCCGACGTGTGGACCCTCACCTCGGACATGTCCGTCCGGATGCGCCCGGTCCCCGCCCCCGGACGGATCGACGCCACCAGCGCCGTCCTGCGCCAGGGACGGCGATCGGCGACCTGCCTGGTCGAGCTCGACACCGACCGGGGAGCGCCCATCGCCACCGGGGCCATCGGCTTCGCCAAAGTCGCCCGCAAGTCGACCGATCCACCGAAGCCGAACGTGCCGCTCGGGCAGATCCCCCTGATCTTCTCGGACACCGCCACACTGACCCGTCCGCTGCGTGACGAGGCCGGCATCCAGGTGGTCGATGCCGCCGAGGGGGTGGTGGAGGTCGAGGTCGGCCCGGCGCTCCGCAATCCGGCCGGCACCCTGCAGGGCGCCATGGTGGCGCTGCTGGCCGAGGCGGCGGCCGAGGAGCTCATGGAGACGCGCTTCGGGTCGCCCGTCGTGGTGACCGGGCTCGACCTCCGCTATCTCCGCAAGACGCAGGTGGGCCCGGTGCGCACCCGGAGCCGGCTCTTGGGCACCGGACCCGACGCGCCGGTCCAGATCGAGCTCATCGATACCTCGACCGACGCCATCACCACGTTGGTCTATGCCACCGCGGTGCGCGTCCCCTGACCCACCGCCCGCCGGGGCCGGCGGCTTCAGTCCGATGGCCGACGGCTGTTCGGCATGGCGGTGTCGACGAGCCAGTCGGCCACGATCTCGGCGACCTCGGCGTCGCGTCGCCGGAGGGAGTGGTCACCGTCCACGAAGGCCAGGGTGACGGGCCCGGGGATGGCGGCGGTCTCGCGTTCGATCTCGTCGGGGGCGCCCAGGGCATCCCGACGTCCGCTGACGAAGAGGCAGGGCACATGGAGCGCGGGGAAGTGGGCTGTCCGGAGCCGTTCGGGGGCCCGCGCCGGATGGAGCGGATAGCTGATGAGGACGAGGGCCGCCACCTCCAGGCCTTCGGCGGCCGCCATCGAGCACATCCGGCCACCCATGGACCGGCCTCCCACCGCGATGGTCGAGGTGGTCACGCCGAGCCGTCCGGCGAGCACCGAGGCGGCCGTCCGCACCGAGTCGATGCAGACCTCGGGTGGGTCCGGCCGACGCCGGCCCGCCGTCCTCCCGGGGAACTCGATCCGCTCCACGGTCAGACCGCGTGCGGTCACCACTTCGTCGACGGCCACCAGTGACGGCTGATCCCGACCGGCTCCGGCGCCCGGGGTGAGCAGGAGGCCGGTGATGCCGGCAGGGGTCATCCGGCCATCTTGGCCCCGGGACCGGATCGATGCCAGCAAGCCGACCGCGCCGTCCCGGTGGGTGCCCAGGGTCGTCAGGCGGTCCTCGCCAGCCGGCGATCGGGTATGAACCAGATCAGCGACACCGAGAGGTAGCAGACGTAGGCGAGATACGGGCTGGCGAAGGCCAGTCCGATTCCGGCGGCGTAGATGACCGGCGAGATGATCCCCTTCACGTCCCGGCCGACGGCGGCGACGATGTCGGCGTCGGCAGGGTTGGCGCGCAGGATGGACCGCACGAGTGCGAAGTAGGCCAGGGCCGCCGCCAGTGCGACGGCGCCATAGGTGGCGGCGGGGAGCGATTGGCCGTGTGCGGTGCCCACCCAGTCGGTGGCAAACGGGATGAGCGACAGCCAGAACAAGAGCAGCAGGTTCGTCCACATCACCGCGGTGCTGATCCGCCTGGTCGCCCTGAGGAGATGATGGTGGTTGTTCCAATAGATGCCGATCATGGAGAAGCTCAGGGCGTAGACGAGCAGCGAGGGCCACAGACGTGCCAGTCCGTGGAAGTCGGCGGAGACCGGAGCCTTCAGCTGAAAGGCCATGATCGTGATGATCACCGCCATGACGCCATCGCTGAATCCCTCGAGACGATGGGTGTCGAAGGTCCCGGCTTCATCGGACGAGGAGGCGGCGTCGGTCGGGCCAACGCTCATCGGTCGAGGGGGCCGCCGAGGGCGAAGGCCGCGGCACCGGTGCACCGGTGCCCGGCGACAGGTTCGGCGGATGGCACGGTGGCATGCTATCCGTGCAGACCGGAACGACCTGGTGCCCGGACGTTTGGATGCCGCGTCTCCAGGAAGAGAATCGGCCCCGCCGATGTTCAATGGTCATGAAGCGCATCGGGTTCTTGTCGTTCGGCCACTGGACGCCGTCACCGCACTCGCAGGCCCGCTCGGCCTCCGATGTCCTGCTGCAGTCGATCGACCTCGCCGTCGCCGCCGAGGAGCTCGGTGCCGACGGGGCCTACTTCCGGGTGCACCACTTCGCCAACCAGCTCTCCTCGCCGTTCCCGTTGCTCGCGGCCGTCGGCGCCAGGACCAGCACGATCGAGATCGGGACCGGCGTGATCGACATGCGCTACGAGAACCCGCTCTACATGGCCGAGGACGCCGGCTCCGCCGATCTCATCGCCGGCGGTCGTCTGCAGCTCGGCATCAGCCGTGGATCGCCCGAGCAGGTCATCGACGGCTACCGCTACTTCGGCTACGTCCCGGCCGAGGGCACCGACCAGGCCGACATGGCTCGCGAGCACACGCGGGTCTTTCTCGAGGTCCTCAAGGGCGAGGGCTTCGCCGAGCCGAACCCGCGGCCGATGTTCCCCAACCCACCCGGGCTGCTTCGCGTCGAGCCGCACTCCGACGGTCTGCGCGAGCGGATCTGGTGGGGCGCCGGTACCCGGAGGACCGCCGAGTGGACCGCCGAGCAGGGCATGAACCTGATGAGCTCGACGCTTCTCAGCGAGGACACCGGGGTGCCGTTCCATCAGCTGCAGGCCGAGCAGATCGAGCGGTTCCGCAAGGCCTGGGCCGACGCCGGCCACGACCGCGAGCCCCGGGTCTCGGTCAGCCGCAGCATCTTCCCGATCGTCAGCGACCTCGACCGCGCCTACTTCGGCCGCGAAGGCAACTCACAGGACCAGGTCGGGTTCATCGACGGCGGCAAGGCCCGCTTCGGCAAGACCTATGCCGGCGAGCCCGAGGAGCTCATCGAGCAGCTGGCCCAGGACGAGGCGATCGCCGCCGCCGACACGTTGCTGCTGACGATCCCCAATCAGCTCGGCGTCGACTACTGCGCCCACGTCCTCGATTCGGTCCTCAAGCGACATCGCGCCGGAGCTCGGCTGGCGCTGAGGTCGGGGCTGAGGTCGGCGTCGGTCGGTCAGTTGTCGCTGAGGGCGATGCGGGCGAGCGCGACGACCGGGGCCAAGGCACCCGGTCCTTGGGCTGCCACCAGGGTCCGGCTGGCGTTGGCGTAGGCGTTGACGACGGAGCGGCCACCGATGGTGGCGCCGTAGGCCCCGTCACCGAGACCGGAGACGCTCGGCATGGCCGGATTGCCGGGGGCGTGGGCCACCTGTCCCGCGAACACCGTCGCCGATTGACGGGTGAAGATCGTGACCCCGGCGTTACCGGCGTCGCCGGTGTACTCACAGACGATTCCTCCGCCCGGCGTCGGGGTCGAGATCGGGCCGCGGAAGCTTGCGCCGAGGGCGGCGTTGGCCTGGGGGAGGGTCGGACAGGTCGCTGCCGCCGTCCCCGTCGCGGTCGTCGGGACCACCGCGGTCGTCGTGGTCCCGGCCGCCGCTGCGGTCGTCGCCGTCGCCGTTGTCGACGTCGTCGATGCCGTGGTCGTGGCCGCCGGCGTGCTGCTCCCTGACCCACAGGCCGCCAGGGCGACCCCGGCCACCAGTGCGCCGACGGCCAGGAATCCGCCACTCCTCATGGCCCGACCATAGCAACGTCCACCACCGGGTTTCTCCTGCGTCGTAGGGTTGCCTCCGGGGTGTTCCGGCCGGCAGGGGTGCGCCGAAGCCCAGCGAGCAAGGAGCAAACGACCCGTCGAATGGCCAGCCTGGGACGCCTGACCCCTCGACGGGTCCTCATCTTCGGGATCCTCCTCGGCGCGTCGATGGCAGGATCCTTCCTCGTGGCCGGGCACCGTGCCGACGGCGCGCCGGCGACGTCGGGCGGAACGTCGGCCCGTTGCCCGTGGGTGTCCCAGGCCCGACAGGGAACGGGCACGGCGGCGTCGCTGGCCGCCGAGGTCCTGGCCCGCATGACGCTCAGCCAGAAGGCGTCGTTCGTGGTGCTGCGGACGGTGCCACCCCTCGAGAACACCAACCTCGGTCTCCCTTCGCTGTGCATCCCCCCGCTGACCCTCACCGACGGACCGAACGGGATCGCCTACCAGATGCGCGGCGTGACACAGCTGCCGGCCGCCATCGGAGTGGCCGCCACCTTCGACCCGTCGGCGGCCCGTGCCACGGGGACGGTGATGGGCCAGGAGGCCCGGGCCAAGGGGATCGACGCCGCCCAGGGGCCCGAGCTCAACCTGGCCCGGGTGCCCGAGGCCGGCCGCATCTTCGAGGCGTTCGGCGAGGACCCGGTGCTGACCGGCGCCATGGGCGTCGCCGGTGTGGAGGGCATCCAGTCCACCGGGACCATGGCCAACCTCAAGCACGTCACCGCCTACTCGCAGGAGACGGCGCGCCACATCCTCGACCAGCAGGTTCCCGCCCGTGCCCTCGCCGAGATGTTCAACCCGCCCTACATCGAGGCCGTCCAGCAGGCCCACGTCGCCTCCATCATGTGCTCGTACGGCTCGGTCAACGGCGTCAACGACTGCGCCGACCCGACCGTGTACGCCGACCTCGCCTCGTGGGGGTTCACCGGATTCGTCCGTTCCGACCTGGCCGCCGTGCCGGTCCAGGACACGGCCTCGGCGTTCCGGGCCGGGATGGCCATCATCAAGCCCGCCTCGCCCGCCGCCCTGGTCCAACTGGTCCGGTCCGGCGCCATTCCGGTCGCCGACCTCAACCGGTCCGTCACCCAGACGCTCGCCACCATGTTCCGGTACAAGCTCATCGGCTATCCCGTCCACGGCACACCGTCAGCCGACGCCATCACCCCGGCCCACACCCGTGTGGCGACCACCACGGCGGAGGAGTCCATGGTGCTCCTGAAGGACGCCGGGTCGGTGCTCCCCCTGGCCCACGGCATCACCTCCATCGCCGCCATCGGCTCCGGGGCGGCCTACCCGATCACCACCGGTGACGGCAGCTCGCACGTCGTGGCGCCGTTCGTGTCGTCGCCGCTCGCCGCCCTGCGGTCCGCCCTCGGGCCCTCGACCACGATCCGGTACGCCCCGGGGGGGCTGCGCACCATCCCGCTCCGCAACATCACCACCGGGCAGACGATCTCCCGGCGCTACTTCGACACGGACGAGCCGCACCTGCGCGCCGGCCGGGTGGAGCCCGGGAAAGAGGACATCTCGGTCGTCCTGTCCCCGAACGTGACCGACGCCGTGGCCACCGCCACCACCCCGGGAACCGGGACGTACTGGAGCTCGTGGAGCGAGACGATCACCCCCCATTCGTCGGGGATCTACCGGATCGGGCTCCACGAGGTCGGTGACACCTGGCTGACCATGAACGGCGCCCCCGTCCTGACCTCGGCCGGGCTCCACACGCCCAACCTGCTGTCCACCGCCGTGACCCTCCGGGCCGGGGCGCACTACACCTTCGCCATCCGCTGGTTCGCCGTCGACGGGTATCCCGCCCCCGCGTTCGGCATCGCCGACGAGACGGCGCAGTTCACCGCGGCCGTCGCGGCCGCCCGCCGGGCCTCGGTGGCCATCGTCTACACCGGCGAGCTCCAGCGGGAGGGGGCCGACCGCTCCCTGGAGCTCCCGGGCGACGCCGACCAGCTCATCGCGGCGGTGGCCGCCGTCAACCCCCGCACCGTGGTGGTGGTCAACAGCGGCGGGGCGGTGTACATGCCCTGGCTGTCGAAGGTGGCCGCCGTCGTCGAGGCCTGGTACCCCGGCGAGGCGGACGGCACCGCCGTGACCGCGGTCCTGACCGGTCGGGTCGACCCCTCGGGGCGGCTGCCGATCACGTTCCCGGCGTCGCCCGCCGCCCAGCCGGCGTCCACCCCCGCCGAGTTCCCCGGGGTCGACGCCGAGGTGAGTTTCGGCGCCGGCCTCGACATCGGGTACCGGTGGTACCAGGCCAACGGCGTGGCCCCGCTGTTCCCGTTCGGCTACGGGCTCGACTACACGACGTTCGCGCTGTCGGGCGCCCAGATCGCCCCGTCGCCGGGGGGCTACACCGTCCAGGTGGACGTGACCAACACCGGGTCCCGGTCCGGCGCCGATGTCGTCCAGGCCTACGTGGCCTATCCGTCCGGGCTCGGCGAGCCCCCCGAGCAGCTCCGCGCCTTCCAGAAGGTCGTCGTGGCGCCCGGGGCCACCACCGGCGTCACACTGGCGCTGCCGGCGTCGGGCTTCGCCTCGGACGCCGGGGGCACGCCCACCGTGGTGGCCGGGCGTTACGTGGTCGGCGTCGGCCAGTCGTCGGCCGATCTGCCCATCCAACTTCCGATCCAGGTCCCGGCCCAGGCGGCCTGAGGTGCGCGCCGGGCACCGTCCGACGTCCGTGGTGCATGCCCTCGGATCGGGGACCGGCCCGGTACCCTTGGACGTGCAGTGGTGTTCGTGCGACGACGGGTGCGCCGACACGGCAGGACAGACGGGCGAGGCGCCGTGAGACCCCGTCCGAGGATCCGCCCGATGTCCGGAGGGAGCGTGAGCAGGAGTGCCCAGTGACGAGCCGGTCATCGGTATCTCCGTGGGCCGCATCCCGGTGGGCGAGCGGGTGGTCGACGGCACGCAACGCGACTACGCCGACCGGGTCGCCGACGCGGGAGGGGTTCCCGTCCTTCTGCCCGTGCTGCCGGCCGGATCGCTGGCCCCGGTGCTGGCCCTGGTCGACGGCCTCCTGCTGACCGGCGGCGGAGATGTGGAGCCGGCCCGCTACGGTGCCCGACCGGCCGCCGAGTCCGGGGGCGTCGACGCCGAACGGGATGCCGCCGAGCAGTACCTCTTCGAGGAGGCGGCACGTCGGGGGATCCCGGTGCTGGCCATCTGCCGGGGGATCCAGATGCTCAACGTGGCCCGGGGCGGAACCCTCATCCAGCATCTGCCGGCGGTCACCACCGAGTCCCACCTGGTCATCGAGCGGCGGACCGAGGCGGTCCACTCGGTCCGGGTCGACACCGACAGTGCGCTGAGCCGCATCGTCGGGAAGGACCGGTTGGAGACGAACTCCCTGCACCATCAGGCCGTCGACCGGCTCGGCCGGCAGTTGGCCGCGGTCGCCTGGGCCGACGACGGCGTCATCGAGGCGGTCGAGGACCCGGACCGTGAGATCGTGGCCGTCCAGTGGCATCCCGAGCAGATGCCCGATCGCCCTGAGCAGATGCGCCTGTTCGGCTGGCTCATCGACCGGGCCGACGCCCACCGCCGGTCGGGTCGATAGCGGGCTCGGCGCCGGTCAGCCGGCGGTGCTCCCCACGTCGAGGCGCTCGTCCCGATCGATCCGGAGGGCCCCGATCAGGAACTCGGTCATGCGGACCGACAGCCGCAGTCGGGATGACCGGCTCCGGTACTCGTGGCCCTCGCCCTCGAGCTCGAGGTAGCCGACCGCCCGACCCAGCGCCTCGAGGGCCAGCACCACCTGGCGCCCCTCGTCGACCGGGACGTTGGTGTCCAGCTCCCCGTGCACGACGAGGAGGGGCACGGTGACCCGGTCGATCCGGTGCAGGGGCGACAGGCTCCGCAGCAGGTCCGCATCGTGCACGGGGTGGCCGTACTTGGTCACGGCGGCGCTGGCGATCCACGGTTCGGTGTCCCGGTAGAACGTGATCAGATCGGACATGCCGCAGATGTCCACCCCGGCGGCGAAGGCGCCGGGGAACTGGGTGAGGGCCATGAGGGCGGCGTAGCCGCCGTAGGACCGGCCCGAGACGGCGATGCGGGCGCGGTCGGCCAGGCCCTGTGCGGCCAGCCATCCCGCGCACACCGCCACGTCGGCGATGGCGTCGAGGCGCCCGAACCGGTCGTCGGCGTGCACGAAGGCACGGCCGAACCCCGACGAGCCGCGGATGTTGGGCGCCAGGACGACGATGCCGGCGGCCGCCAGCAGCTGGTGCTGGGGATGGAATCCGGGCCGCTCCTGGCCCTCGGGGCCGCCGTGCAGGCTGACGACGGCCGGCGACGAGGCGTCGGACCCCTCGGGGCGGTACAGCCAGCCGGTGATGCCGAGCCCGTCGTGGGATTCGAACCGCACCAGTGTCGGCGTGACGAGTCCCCGGTCCTCGATGGTGGCCGGGGTGAGGCTGCGCCAGCGGCCACTGTCGAGCTCGAGCTCCCAGAGCCTCGGAGGGCTGGACGGTCCCTCCACGGCCAGGACGGCGCGATGGCCGTCACGGGCGACGACCCCACCCCGGAGGACGGATCCGGGCAGGCCGGGATAGGGGCGGAGGGAGCCGGTGGCGGCATCCAGCAGTTCGAGCTCGCTCCGGCCCTCCACGTTCCAGGCCACCAGCACCCGCGACCCGTCGTCGTAGGCATCGGCGAACTCGAGCTCGGCGTCGTCGCGCACGGCCACGGCTCCGGCCCCGGACCGGAGGCCGTCGGCGTCGAACGGCACGGCGACGAGCGCCCGGCGGGCGCGGCCGGCGTCGGTGACGACATAGGCGACCGAGGCCGCCGACTCGCTGGAGGGGGGTGGCCGGAGCAGGCCCAGCTCGGTCGAGCCGGTGTCCGGAAAGGGCAGCACGTCGCGGGTGGCACCCGACTCCCGGTCCAACAGCCGGCAGTGCTGGGCCCCGCGTGGGCCGTCCCGGAGGAGGGCGAAGCGCTCGTCGGCCGACAGGTCGAGGACGTCGACCAGCTCACCGGTGGTGATCACGTCCTCGGCGCCGGTGTCGGCGTCGATCAGGACGCACCGGTCGACCTGGTCGGGATCGGGGTCACGGATGGTCACCACCAGCCGGTGGCCGGTGCGCGCCCACGGGCCCAGGGCGGCGTGGCTGGGATCGCCGGCCAGCCGTCGGCGCTCCGACCCGTCCGGCCGCGCCACCCATACCTCGGATCGCACGCCTCCGCCCGTGGCCACCGAGACGGCCAGCCACTGGCTGTCCGGGGACCAGTGGACCGAGAGCACCGGGTCGTCGGACACCTGGACGACGGCCGGCTCGTCGAGGCCGTCGACGGACTCCACCCACAGCTCGGGGGTGCCCCGGCGGTCGCTGACGAACGCGATGCGCCGCCCGTCGTGGGTCAGGGTCGGGGCCCAGCATCCCCAGGCGCCCGACAGCGTGACGGCCAGGTCCGCGAGGTCACCGGGCAGCGGCGTGCCTCGATCCGCCCCGCCGCTCACACGCCCATGGCCTGCAGCCACATCTCGATCAGGGCCAGCTGCCACAGGGCATTGGACCCGAGGGTGGTCCTGGTCTCGTTGGGGGCGGCCAGCATGCGTTCGACGGCACCGGCCCGGAACAGCCCACGGGTGGTGGCGGCCGGATCGAGGAGGGCCGCCCGCACCCGTTCGAGGTACGGGCCCTCCAGCTGGCGGATGGCGGGCACGGGGAAGTAGCCCTTGGTCCGGTCGATGACGGCGTCGGGGACCAGACCCCGCGCCGCCTGCTTGAGCACCCCCTTGCCCCCGTCGGCCAGCTTGAGGGACGGGGGGATGCGCCCGGCCAACTCGACGAACTCGTGGTCGAGGAAGGGGACCCGGGCCTCGAGGCCCCAGGCCATGGTCATGTTGTCCACCCGCTTCACCGGGTCGTCGACCAGCATGATGGTGGTGTCGTTGCGGAGGGCGGCGTCGACGGCCGTCTCGGCCCCCGGCCGGTCGAACTGCTCCCGGATGAACGCGGTCGGCGCATCGTCAGGCAGGAGCCAGTCGTCCTCGAGGAGGTCGGCCAGGGCGGGGAACCGTCGGTCGAAGAATACGTGAGAGTAGGCCTCCAGCGACTCCCGGCGGGGGACCTCGGCCAACGGGGGATACCAGTCGTAGCCTCCGAGGACCTCGTCGGCCCCCTGCCCCGACTGGACGACCTTGACGTAGGAGGACACCTCCTCGCTGAGCAGGTAGAAGGCGACGCAGTCGTGGCTGACCATGGGCTCGCTCATGGCCCCCACGGCGCCGTCGATGGCGGGCAGCAGGCGCGAGCTCTCGATCTTGATCCGGTGGTGATCGGTGCCGAAGTGGGCGGCGACCAGGTCCGAGTACTCGAACTCGTCGCCGGACTCGCCGCCGGCGTCGTCGAAGCCGACGCTGAACGTCTGGAGGTCGTGCTGCCCGGCCTCGGCCAGGAGGGCGACCACCAGGCTGGAGTCGATCCCACCGGAGAGGAGGACCCCGACCGGCACGTCGGCCACCTGGCGCCGTTTGACGGCGGTCCGGAGGGCGGCGATCAGGGCCTCGTCCCAGTCGTGGTCCGACCACCGTTCCCGTTCGGGGTCACGCTCGAAGGAGGGGTCCCAGTAGGTGGTGTCCCGGGTCCGCCCGTCGGCCTCGACCGTCCTGACCGTGGCCGGTGGCAGCTTGCGGACGCCGTTCAGGATGGTGCGGGGTGCGGGGACCACCGAGTGGAAGGTCATGTAGTACTGCAGGGCGACCCGGTCGATGGACGTGTCGACATCGCCGGCGGCGAGGAGGGCGGGCAACGTGGACGCGAACCGTATCCGTTCGTCACTCCGGGAGAGGTAGAGGGGTTTGATGCCGAGCCGGTCCCGGGCCAGGACCAGCCGTCCGGACCCGTGCTCGACGATGGCGAAGGCGAACATGCCGTGGAAGTGCGAGACACAGTCGGTTCCCCACTGGGCATAGGACTTGCCGATGACCTCGGTGTCCGACGTGGAGAAGAAGGAGTGGCCGAGGCCGCGCAGCTCGTCCCGGAGCTGCACGTGGTTGTAGATGCACCCGTTGAAGGCGATGGTCAGGCCGAGGGCGGTGTCCACCAGTGGCTGGGATCCCCGCACCGACAGGTCGATGATCGACAGGCGGCGGTGGCCGAGGGCCACCGGACCCCGGACCCACAGGCCGGACCCGTCGGGACCGCGGCACGCCATGGTGGCACAGCTCCGTTGGAGGGCATCGGCCTCGGGCGAACCGCCGTCGAAGCGGAGCTCGCCGCACAGCCCGCACATCAGGCGGCTCCCCCGGGGGGCTCGTCGGGGTCGACCAGGATCCAGGTGTCCTTGGCCCCACCGCCGCGTGACGAGTTCACGACCATGCTGCCGCCCGGCGCCACCCTGGTGAGGGCCAGGCCGGCCAGTTCGGCCTCTCCCGCCCCGGGCCCGGTGAGGTACACGAAGGCACGGAGGTCCACGTGCCGGGGCTCCATCCTGCCCTCGACGAACGTGGGGAGGGTGGAGAGGGCGACGACCTCCTGGGCCACCCACGCCGAGGGATCCTCGGCGATCTCACGCCTCCGCTGGACCAGCTCGGCCGCCGTGGCCTCCGGGCCGATGAGCACGCCACTGCCCCCGTACCCGCCCACCGGCTTGGTCACCAGCTCGGCCAGCCGGTCGAGCACCGCCTCGGACTCGTGGGGATCCGAGCACCGGTAGGTCGGCACCGAGGCCAACAGCGGCCGCTCCGAGAGGTAGTACGCGATCAGGTCGGGGACGTAGCAGTACATCGCCTTGTCGTCGGCGATGCCGTTGCCGGGGGCGTTGACCACCACCACGCCGCCCTGTTGGGCCACCTCGAGCACCAGCGCCCCCACCTTCCGCCCCCCGGCGTCGGTCAGGTCGGCGAGCTCGCAACCGATCCGCAGATAGACCACGTCGACCCGGCGGCCGCCGACCACCACCCGGTCGTCACGGACCTCGATCTCGCTGGGCTGGGCCAGCAACAGCCCGACCTCCTCGGCGATGAGGCGGTGCTCGAACCAGCCGGAGTTGTCGGCGCCCTCGGAGAGGAGCACGACGACGGCATCGTCGACCGGGGCGCAGGCCCGGAGGGTGCGTCCGATGAGCCCCAACGCGTCCTCGGCCCTGCGCTTTTGGACCGTGGTGTCGAACTCGGGCATGACCTCGGACATCAGGCGCCGCACGGCGATGGAGTACCCGATGCCGGAGGGCACCCGGGCGTTGTCCTCCAGGACCCGCCACCCCTCGATGCTGTCGCGGACGAGGTCGAAACCGATCACGGGCGCCCGCATCACGTCGCCGGGGAGGAGTCGGCCTTCAGGGCGCCAGGCGTTGCAGCCGGTGAGCACCTCCTCGGTCATGACGCCATCGCGGACGATGGCGGCCGGTCCGTAGACGTCACGGAGGTAGGCCTCGAGCGCCCGTGCCCGCTGGGTCAGACCCACCGCCAGCACGGACCACTCGTGGGCGGGGATGACCCGGGGGACCAGGTCGACGGGGAATCGGCGCTGCTCTCCGGCGACGCCGAAGGTGAGGCCGTTGGCGTCCACCCGGTGGGCGCGGATGGCCAGCTCGATCGGGTCGAACCGATCGAGCACGTCGAACATGGGGCGGTACGCCGAGTAGGGGACCCCACCGGTGTGCACCGCCTCGTCGGTGAGCGGGGCCGGGTAGCCGGCGGACCAGCGCGTCCTCGACGGCGCCGTGGAGTGGCTGCCCCTCGTCTCGTCCACCAGCAGCTGCACCACGTCAGCGGCGCGTCCCCGTTCCGCGTACCGGGCCCGCTGGCGTTCGCAGGAGCTCCCCCGGGCCAGCGCCGCCCCGGTCAGCTCGCGGACGATGTCCCAGTCGTCGGCCTCCTCGAGCTCGGGTCGGAGGTCGTCGACGAGACGTCGCACGACCTCGTCGGCGGGCAGGGCGACGGGCTCGCTGCCGGTGTCGAGCAGGGTGTCGGAGAGCCCGCTGCGGGCCGCCCGCCACATGGCCGCCCGGTACAGGGGGTCCGGGCGGTTGGGCCTGGGCAGTCCGGCCACCTCCTGTCGGGCGGCCCGCTCCACCGCGGCCCGGAACAGTCCGGCGATGAGGATGGCGTCGTCGACGAGGGGGGTGGAGTCGCACACCCGGAGCTCGAGGGTGGGGAGGTGGTCCGACGGCCGCACGTCGAAGTAGGCCATGTTGTTGTCCGAGATGATGCCGGCGGTGATGAGGTTGGCGAGCAGGGCCCGGTACTCCTCGTACGACTCCACCCTCGGTGTCCGGCCCGCCGTGGGCCATCGCTGCCAGATGACCGTCCGGACACTGGCGTACCCGGTGTCCTGGCCCTCGAAGAAGGGGGAGCTGGCCGACAGGGCCAGCAGGATCGGCAGGATGTCCTCGATCCGCGGGATCAGCCGGACGGCCAGGTCGGCGTCGTCCACGGTGACGTGCACCTGGAGGCCGCACACGAGGTGCTCGTCGACGAGGAGCCGGTAGTCCTGCTGCATCCGGGCGTACCGGCCGAGGGCGGTCAGTTCGAGGTCGGCGGCGCTGGACAGGGGGGCGGTCCCGGCGGCGGCGACAGCCAGGCCCTGGGCGTCGGCGGCCTCGATCACGCCCTTGCGGAGTCCGAGCAGTTCGAGGCCCATCTCGTTGAGGGTCGAGAACACCTCGGTGTTGGTCTCGATGGTGCTCCGCTGGAGCTCGGCCGAGTAGCTCTCGGCCGACAGCTGGCTGAGGAGCTCGGGGGCCCGGAACGCCAGCTCGAAGGTGTCGGCATCGACGATCTGGAACTCCTCTTCGATGCCTAACGTCCGGGCCGCGGCCATCAACTGACTCTAGGTGGGCATTGTTTCCGGCAAATGTCCAGCCCAGATGCCGGCAGCGTCATGGGTACTCCATAACCAGAACGGGCCGGATCGACACCTCCGGCGGGGTCCGCCTCCGTCGCCGACCCGGCGATACGCCCGTTCGGGCCGGGTGCCGCACCTACTGCGGCGGGCTCCAGGCCAGGTCCAACACCCGTCGGACCATGGGCTCGAAGGCCGTGACCGGCTCACTCCGGTAGTCGGGGTCGAACGACACCTGGTCGTAGCGGGCGCAGAACTCCACGGTCCGGTCGTAGAAGGGGCTGGTGACGAACTCGTCCCGTTCGTTGGGATCGATCCCCAGGTGCTGGCCGATGAAGTACATCTGGAAGACGGGATGGTGCGCCAGCATCCAGAAGTTGGCCGTGGAGACGAACGGCTTGAGGACGGCGGCGACGACCTCGCCGTGGTTGAACGGGCCCAGTGACTCGCCCACGTCATGGAGGAGGCAGCAGACGACGTACTCCTCGTCCCGGTCGTCCCGAAGCGCCCGGGTGGCGCACTGCAGGCTGTGATCCAGTCGGTTGATCGGATACGTCGCATCCGCCGTCAGGTCGGTGAGCATGCCGAGGAGCAGGTCGGGGAGGGCCTGGATGTTCTGCTCGTGCACGGCGGCGAGGAGGGCGAAATCCTGGTCCGTGCCCTCGTCCATGCGCCGGAAGTGCATCTTGCCCTCGACCATCGCCAGGATCCTATTTCAGCCGCGGCCGGGCCGACCGAATCCACCCGGGGGGGGATGCTCCTCCCGAGCCGTCGAGGCCCCGGCGCCCGCGGTCACCTGCCCCACACCTATCCGCCGCGTGTGAACGACATCGATGTAGTTCGACACGCCGCACAACCGGTCCGGTGCCCGGGCCTTGTCAGCCCGACAACTACGGGAGTACCGTTGACAATTAGTGGATACAAACGAGTACTCAGTCGAGTCGGCCGGGGGGCTCGCCGAGCGGATCCGCACCTACCGGCTGAAGGTCGGGATGACCCAGCGGGAGCTGGCCGATCAGCTGGGGGTCACCCAGCAGTCGGTGGCCCGGTGGGAGCAGGGTTCGCCGCCGAGGAGGTACATGCTCCGCGTCATCGAGTCCCTGCTCGGCGAGACCGACGGGACCGAGTCGACCGACCTCGCCGACATCATCGGCCTCCATCCCCCGGCCCCCGGGGCCGTTCGGACCACGCGCGGTGTCGAAGAGGGCCGAAGGGCCTACGTGCAGGGATGCCTCAAGCTCCTCGAGCGCGGCGAGCGCCTGCCCAACCGGGTGCTCCTCCTGCTCGCCGACGAGCTCGGCTGGGGTGCCGACGACGGCTGATCCCCCCCGCCGCCTCGGCCCGGTCGCTCAGGACCGGAAGCGGGAGATCACCGACGTGCCGTACTGCTCCAACCCCTCGAGGGCCTGGGCCAACGACGCACCGGGCACCGAGACCCCGGCCCACGTGACCCCCAGCTCGGCCAGCTCGTCCAGCCCCTCCCTATGGGCGTCGGCGTCGAATCGATCGTCGAGGCTGCCGCCGGCAGGCGTGCCGAAGGCGACATCGATGTCCGTCCGGGCCCGCCCTTCCTCGTCGACGAACCGCCAGAGCTCGTCGAGCATGGCGGCGAGGTCCTCGACGGTCTCGAGTGGGGGCGTCTTCGTGGTGGCCGACAGCGACCTCGGCGCCGGAAAGGGTGTCCAGCCGTCCCCGTAGCGGGCCACCCGGCGCCGGGACAGTCGACTGTTGCCGCCGATCCAGATCGGAGGCGCCACCCGGGGCTTCGGATTGGCGGTCAGCCCCTTGGCGTCGATGCCGATCCCCTCGAAGGAGAAGTCGTCCCGGGTCCACATGCCGCGGAGGACGTCGACGGCCTGGTCGAACAAGGCGTTGCGCTGCTCGAAGTCGATTCCCAGCCCCCGGTACTCCCCGCGCAGGTAGCCGGTGGCCACGGCCAGGGTGAAACGGTCCTCCGACAGCATGGCCATGGTGGCCACCATCTTGGCCACGATGAGAGGGTGCCGGTAGGGGAGCACCACGATGTTGGGGATCAGGCGGATCCGCTCGGTGACGGCGGCGCAGAACGTCAGCGCCACGAAGGGATCCAGCGCATCGTGGCCACCGGCCTTGAGCCACCGGTCGGTCGGCGCCGGATGGTCGGTGAACCCGATCCCGTCGAATCCCGCCGCTTCGGCGGCCCGGGCGAACTCGATGACGGCCTTCCTCGTCATGAGCTCCGGACTGGCGGGATGGGTGATCAACGGGTACGTGACGGAGAAATTCATGAACGCTCCAGGCCTTCTGTCCGCCCCGCCGGGGGGCCGGGACGGTCGGGATCGCGGTCCATGCCGAACGGTGGTGGCATGCGCGCAACGAACCGTAACGCGGTCTCCCGGGTTGCGCCCGTGGTCCGGTAGCGGGACGTGCGCCGGGCGGTCCGGCCCGGCGGAGGCGCCGGCGGAGGCGCGGTCAGGTACCCGGTGCGAACGAGTAACGGGTCCCGGGCCAGTAGGTGTGCCGGACGAAGCGCACCGGACGCGTGTTCCCCGGGAGGCGCAGGGTCAGCGCACCGACGATGGGCGGGGAGCTGATGGGGTCGGGAAAGGTCGCCGATCCGTCCGAGGCCACCTGTTGGCGGCCGTCCAGGCCGGCCACACTGCCCTTGGGCAGGCCGGTGATGACCACGTCGGGCCGGCACACGCTCGAGTACCCGTCGTAGGCGACGGTGTAGGGGGTCTGGCGGGCCTGCACCTCCAGGTAGGGCTGGAACGGAGGAGCGATCCCCAGCTGGAGGAGGTAGGCGGAGTAGAACAGCGCGCCGTCGACCCAGACGCCGAGCGTGTTGTCGCCGTTGGTCTGGATGGCGACCTGCAGCGGGCCCGGCGTCCACGGCACCTGCTTCAAGATGTGCTCGGTCGCGTGGCTCAGGTGCCCCGTCGAGTAGCCCACGGTGAGGTTCCGGTGACCGGTGGGGGAGACGTTCTCGGCCACGAAGACGTAGTTGATGTCACCGGTGCTGACGGTGTTCCCGGTCTGTACGGCCATGACCAGCTCGCCGATGGCCTGGGGGTCCCACGAGACGACGGGTGGAGGCGATGCCGCGGAGAACTGGAGGGCGCAGGTGGCGGGCGTCGTGCCGGTGGTGGTCAGGAACCAGCCGCGGAAGTCCGTGGTCGCCCGGCGCACCCCCACGTGGAGCAGGCCACCGCTGACCGACGCCAGCCCGTTGTCGGCCCCCGCACTGCCGTTGGCCTCCCACCCCACGTAGGGAGGAAGGGCCAGTGAGGTGCTGCCCTGGATCGGCCCGCTCGGCCCACTCGGCTGGGAGAAGGTCACGTTCTGGTAGTCGGAGAGCTGCCCGCCGGTGGTGGCCCCCGTGCCCGTCGGCGGGGCGTTGGACAGCAGGGTGGCACCGCCGGTCCCCACCACCGACTGCACCTGGTCGATTGCGCCCTGGGCCGAGGCCGTGGTGTGCACGAACAGTGCCCCGGCCAGCAGGATCCCGACGATGGGAAAGGCGGCCACCGCCCGGCGTCCCCAGGACTGGCGGCCATGCCAGTTCCAGTTCACCTGGCGGTGTTCCTCGGGCCGCTTCTCGTCGTCGGACGGGTCCCACGACTCGGTCAGCTCGTTGGGCGACCGGTACCCGGACGGCCCGTCGGGCGTCGGCCGCGACATGGTCGGGGCCGCCTTGACCTCCTGGGGCCGCCGCCCGGGGTCGGGGGGCTTAGAACGACCCATAGAACGACTCCTCGCCGGCGGACAGGACCCGGTAGGACACCACTCCGGTGATCAGGGCATAGACGGCGGTGCCGGCCGGGAGTCCCCACACCGCCAGGGTCAGGTCCCTGCCCTGGACCAACAGGGCGGTGACGGCGGCACTGGTGCACGCCCCGGCCACCGCGCCGGCCACCGCCGCTCGCGGCTTGCTGAGGAAGAACAGGTACTGGCTGCACAGCATGCCGATGGGCACGATGGCGAAGCCGAACGACGCCACCTCCAACACGGAGAGCCCCCCCGGCGTCCGGACCGAGGCGGTCAGTCCGTGCGGGAGCAGTGCCAACAGGATGCTCGGCAGGATCCACGCCACCACCCCCGACACCACCGTCAGCACCGAGACGGCGACGACCCACTCGCGGCGGAGCGTGGATCGGGCCTGGCGCCAGCAGTCGAGGGTCTGGCTCTCGAGCAGCGGGCGGAGACGGCGACCGAACCGCTCGATGGAGGCGTAGACCAGGCCCAGGAGAACCACGAGCTCCAGCAGGGCCAGGTCCACCGATCCTTCGAAGGTCGACGCGTAGACGTACTGGTCGACTCCGAGGCTGTGGCCGTAGGCGAAGCCGGCGATCATCGGGCTGACCAGGATCATGACGAAGTAGGCCATGCCGTAGACGGCGTACGGCGCCGTGTGCCAGAGGACCACCCGGAGCTCAGGCGGTTTGACGACGGCGACCGGGTCGCCGTCGTCGGGTGCCGTCTCGGACCGCATGGCCAGGTAGCTGGCGGCGATGACCACCATGGCGCCGGCACCGACGGCGATGCCGAGCAGCTGGGCGTGACGGAATCCGGGTGAATTGGTGGTGAAGAGGCGTGCCGTGGCCAGGGTGACCACCAGCGCCAGTCCCGTGGCCAGGGCGAGCGTGTAGAAGCGGCGGAGCATGTACAGCGGAGCGGCACTGAGCAGGAAGACGAAGATGGCGACGGCGAACTCGGCGAACAGCTCACCGAGGTGCAACCCGTAGGTGGGCACGACGTAGAAGGTGTAGACGAGGGCGATGACCAGGGCCGCCAACGAGCCGCTGTAGACGAGGAAGCGCGCCACCGTCCAGCGGACGAGGGGGTAGTTCCTCTGCAGGAGGTAGAACGTCCCCTTCCGGCCGATCATCTGCGAGCACCCGCCGGCCAGCACGGCGGCCAGGAAGAACGCCAGGGACACCATGGCCTCGGACTGGGGTGTGGAGTCGAGCGACGACCACAGGGCCACCCGGCCGAAGAACAGGACCACCACCGACATGATCCACGGGACGCCGTACCACGACCCGGCCAGGTAGTCGTCGGCGAACCGTCGCCAGGCCCCGATCCGCTCGGGCACCTCGTGGACCTGGGGGACGTAGTAGAGGTACGTCAGCTCGAAGACCGCGGTGGCCAGGTCGAACACCGAGTCGAAGCCGAGTGCCTCGGCGCCCCTGGTGGTGTAGCCCATCGACTCCAGGGCCACGGTCACGTCGCGCAGGTTGCGGGGCTCGGGGTTGCGGTCCAGCACGCGCCTGGCCTCGACGTGCAGGTCGTCGTAGACGCTCGACTGCTCCCGCAGCTCGTCGAGGTCGTCCGTCCGGTGCCTCAGGTCGTCAATGGATCGCAGCACGGGTCCGCACCTCGTCGTAGAGCCACCGGTAGCCGTCGAGGAAGACGTCGAGGGTGTAGGACTCGAGCATGGCCTTCCTCCCGAGCTCTCCCCGCCGGGCCAGCCCTTGGCGGTCCGCGGCCATCTCGCAGATGCCGTCGGCCAGTTCCAGCGGTCGGCCCGGGGGGACCAGCCGGCCGTAGGGGGGCATGATGACCTCGGGCACGCCGCCGACCTCGGTGGCCACCATCGGTCGACCGGCCATCAGCGCCTCGACCGCCGCGAACGGGAATCCCTCCGAAATACTCGAGAGGACGGCGATGTCCCCTTCGTTGAGGGCCTGGCCCACGTCGGCCGTCGGACCCCGGAAGACGCAGGACGAGCCGAGTCCCAGCTGCTCGGCCAGCGCGTAGCACCCCCGTGCGTAGGCCGGATCGCTCTCGGGGCCGTGGATCTGCAGCGTGACCCCCGGGATCCGGTCGCGGACGATGGCGAACGCCCGCAACAGGGTGTGGATGTCCTTCAACCGCTCGAGCCGGGCCACCGACACGAGGGTCAGGGGGGCGTCCCCGCTACCGGCGGGCCGGGTGAGCGGGAATCGCTCGGGGTCGACCCCGTTGGGCATGGGGAGGATCTTGTCCTCGTCGACGCCGAGCTTCATCTCCCAGGTGGCGTTGAACCGTGCCACCGGCGAGACCAGGTCGGCCCGGGAGTACGCCATGGCCACGACGGCGGCATAGAAGTTCGACAGGAACACCCGGTAGGGGCTGTTGGTCCGGTTGCGCCCCAGGGCCAGCAGCCGTTCGCGGTAGTAGACGCCGTGTTCGGTCAGGAGGAACGGGACCCCCCACCGTTCGCGGAGCACGACGGCGGGGATGGCGCAGAACGCCGCGGCCGAGGCGTGGACGACCTGGGGAATCTCGGCCGGATAGTCCAGTGGGGCCAGATAGCGGTAGACGGACCGGGCGAGATCGATCGCCTCGTAGGTGGTCAGTCGTTGGTAGAGGGGATGGGCGGCCAGGGTGTCGCGGAACAGCCGCCACGTGCGACCGTCGCGCATGGCCCGCTTGAGGCTGTAGCGGTCGGCGTAGACCGAGAGGGCGCACAACGCCGCCACCAGGTCGTCGGGCCCTCCCTCGCCGAGGGCGACCGAGATCACCAGTTGGGCATAGGCCGGGAGGAACTCCTGGTCGAAGTGGTTCCCGGGTCGGCGCATCCGTCGGGCGATCCATCCGGGTCGGGGGTTGAACTCGGCGTTGTCCTCGGTGCCCCACAGCGGGACCTGGATCATGTGGGCGACATTGGGGGGCGGGTCGTACCGGATGGGCATGGACGTGTTGGCGACGACGGAGTAGACGACGAACTGCTTTTCGGCCAGGCCGGTGACCAGTTGGTGGGCCCAGGTGCTCACGCCGCCGGTCACATAGGGGTACGTGCCCTCGGTGGTCAGGAGCACGTCGACGTCGGAGAGGGCGGCACGTCCGAGGATCTGCTCGGCCGCATGCACTCGTGGCCGAGGTGCTGGGGCTAGGGGTTGCACGGCTCTGGATCAGGCCACGTGGCGGGCCGGCCGGAAACGCCGGAACCAGCGGGTGCGGGTGGCGACCACTTCGGGGAGGTCCAGAGTCAGGCGCCGCCGCCGCCGCCGCCCGGTCGGCCTCCGATGGCGACGGAGCGACCTTGGTCGCAGGCCCGCGGCCAGAGCCGGGCCGCACCGTGGCGCGTCGCTCGATGCGCAGATCGACGTCGCGCCGCTCCGACTCCGACGCCGACTCGGACTCGGACTCGGACGCGGGCTGGGCGCCGTTGGTCTCGGCCATCAGGTCGTCGTCCGCCCGGAGCACGGACTCGATGGCCTGGGCCCGACGCAGGCCCTTCGAGGCCACGTTGAGGTTCTCGACGCTCAGAAAGCACTTGGCCGCCATCATGGCGGCCTCGCGGATGAACGGAAGCGGCGTCCGGTCGTCCTCGGTCACCCGGAGATACTCCCGGCCGGCCAGGCGCATCCAGTGGTCCGAGGCGTCCATGTTCCCCGTCCGTCGGGCCGCCAAGGCCGCCTGACGGTACGAGATGGCCGCCCGTTGAGGCGCCGAATCGATGGTGCGCTGGGCCTCCTCGAGGAAGAGCGATTCCGCCCGTTGGAACTCGCCGGAGTGGAAGGCGACCACCGCCGCCTCGAACAGCGTGGTCTCGCCGTCCTCGATCTCGAGGTTCAGCTCGACCGCGTCGGCGCCGCCCGGCGGCTCGGCACCCTCGTCAGGGTCAGCACCGGGTGGGAGCAGATCGGTGGCCGGCCGGGGCCACCCGGGCATCGCGGTCACGGGGGGCGCGCCGGCCGTGTCGTCCACCGCTTCGTCGCCGGACGGCGCGTCGGGCAGGGCGATCGGAGCTTCCTTCATGATCGCGGAGGCCCCTGGGCGCCTGACATGTCCATGGATTGGTCTTCGACCAGGTGGGACGGATACTTGAGGTGTGGTGCCGCGGCCAGGCCTGGTGTCCGCAACCCCGGTTGCCGGGCGGTGACGGACAACGGCGGTCCGAGGCTGTCCCGGTGCATTCCGCGGTACGGCTCCTCCGCCGTTCGGAGGTGACGAATCTCTCCCTTCAGGATCAGCGGGGAGATGCCGATAATGCCGCGATGGGCAACGGACTCGTGGGGCGCGCCTGGTCAGTACGTCGATGGTCCGGTGGCCTCGAGTGCGGACTGTCGGGGACGGCGCACCCCGGCCGGTCGGACCTGCCTGCGTAAATGGGTACCCGGACGTGGAGTCGCAGTGAATCTCATCTCATTTAGGTCGGTTCGCTTCCGGAACATCTTGGATTCCGGTCCGATCGACGTGGACCACAGGGTCACCTGCCTGGTCGGCAAGAACGAGTCCGGCAAGACCAACATCCTCCACGCGCTGCACGCGCTCAAGCCGGCACTGAACGACCGCCGATTCGACGAGCAGCAGTACCCCCGGTGGCTGCAAAAGGAGCACCAGCGGTCCGGGGAGTTCGAATCCGCCCTGCCCATATCGGCGACGTTCGAACTGAGCGACGAAGAGGCCGACGCCATCACCACCCGATTCGGCGAGGGAGTGCTGCTGGAGAAGCAGTGGACCTTGGGCGTCCGGTACGACAACGAACGGGTCTATGTCGTCGCCGTCGACGAGGGCGCCGCGTGTCGGGCGTTCGAATCCCAGCACGGACTGGATGCCGGCTCACAGAACCTCGAAGAGCTGAGGAGCCATCTGGCCGAGGCTTCCGGGGCCCGTGCGCACCGCTCCGACGGGTCCGAAAAGGGAACGCCCGCCGCTCAGGCATCCCACGAGACGATGTCGGCGTTGAGCGCGCTCTATCCCGAATCGATCGAGGAATCGGTATCCCGGTTCCTGTCGGCGATGGTGCCGCGGTTCTTCCACTTCGACGAGTACAGCGAGCTGATGGGCCGCACGGACATCGGACCGCTGGTGGAGGCGCTCCAGTCCGATTCGGAATCGAAGTTGGACGACGCCCAACGAACGGCCCTGGCCCTGTTGAAGCTGGGCTTCGCCACCGACGAGCTCGTCAACCCCGACTACGAGAAGCGGAGCGGCGAGATGGAGGCGGTGGCCGCCGACCTGACCCGACAGGTGCGGAAGTACTGGCATCAAAACGACCACCTCCGCCTCAAGATCGACATCGAGCCGACGGCCGACGTGCGCCCCGACGGAACCAACGTCCAGCTTCTCCAGCTCCGGGTGGAGGACGATCGCCACTACTTCACCAACAACCTCGATGTGCGGTCGTCGGGGTTCCGCTGGTTCATCTCGTTCCTGGCCGCGTTCAAGGAGTTCAACTCGGACAAGTCGGTCATCGTGCTTCTCGATGAGCCTGCCCTGGCCCTCCACGCCCGGGCCCAACGGGACTTCCTCGACTTCATCGAGGACACGCTCGCCGTCAGCCATCAGGTGGTCTACACCACGCACTCGCCCTTCATGGTGGACGCGCGGCATCTCGACCGGGTCCGGGTCGTCGAGGACCTGGGGCCGGACGAGGGTACCAAGGTCAGCACCCGACTCGTCTCACGGGACCCGGACACGCTCTCCCCGCTGCAGGGACTGCTCGGCCACGACCTCGCCCAACACACCTTTACCGGACCGGACAATCTCGTCGTCGAAGGGCTCTCCGACTTCACCTACCTCACCGTGATGTCCGACGTGCTGCGGGAGAAAGGTCGGACGCACCTCGACGAGAGGTGGCGGGTCCTGCCGTCCGGCGGGATGGCCACGATGGCGGCGGCCGTGGCCCTCCTGGGCCAGCAGCTCGATGTGACCGTCGTGATCAACAGCGGGAGCCTGCTCTCCCAGCGACTGTACGGACTGGTCGAAGAGGGCGTTCTCAGCGCCAAGCGGATCGTCGGCCTCGGGCCGATTGCCGGCCTGGGGCTCGCCGACACCGAGGACCTCTTCTATCCCGAGGACTACCTCCTCATCTACAACGCCGCCTTCGAATCCACCCTCAAGATCGCCCAGCTCGTCGAGGACGGCGAGTGCATCACCGAGCGCATCCGTCGGGTCGAAGGTGACTTCAACCGGAACGACCCCGCCAACTGGTTCCTCCGGCATCGGAAGACGGCGTCATTCGTCCTCCGCCCGAACACGTTGGACCGGTTCGAGCTGTTGTTCCAGAGGATCAACGAGACCCTCGCCTAGCGTGTCGGACGTAGGGTGATCGTGGTCTAGAGGGAGGCGGCCTCATGGTTCACACTGCCGGAGTGGGTGGTGGGCCGGAGCTCGGGAGCGGGGACGGGGGCGTTCCGCCGTCTCCGGGCGGGCGGGATCCGCTCCACCGGCGGGTGGCCCGACGGGTGAGCCGGTTCGCCGACCGGTATCCGTTTGCCGGCCCGTTCGTGTGGATGTCGGCGATTCTCTTCTTCGTCGCGCAGGTGGTCGTCGCCTACAGCTGGCGGTCTGCGGCCGCCAGCCCCAAGGGGATCGTCCCCGACCATCCCTACAGTCTCTTCGCCAACACCATCAGCGACCTCGGCGAGACCGCCAAGTTCACGTACGGGACACCGGCGATGTGGTCCCCACTCCATGTGTGGATGAATCTCGCCTTCGTCCTGCTCGGCGCGGTGATGATCATCGGATCGCCGTTGATCTATCAGGAGTTCAACGAAGGTGACGCCTACAAGGTGTGGATCGCCCGCCTGGCGTTCTCGGCCCAGGTGCTGGCCGGGGTGGGCGCGGTCTTCGTCGGGCTCAATCCAGAGAACGAGCACCCGCTCCTCCACGTGGTGGGAGCGGGGCTGGCCATCGCCGTCGGCACCCTGGGTGTGTTCCTGCTCGGACTGTCCCTCCCCCTGCCCGGGCGCCTGCGCCGGTTCATGATCTTCTGCATGCCGGTCGCGCTGGTGGCGATCGCCCTCTTCGCGCTCCATGAATACCTGGGATTCGGTCCCGGGGGGATGGAACGACTTGCCACCTACCCCGAGGTGATCTGGCTCATCAGCTTCGGCTTCTACCTCTCCCGCAGCCACTACAAGGACAACTCGGCGCACCGGGCCCTCGAGTCCGTCTACGCCTCCCGGCCCAGCCGGGGCGTCGACCCGAAGCCGGACCCGATACCGGCTCGACTGCGGTTCCCCGCCCGCGGTCGGCTGGCGAATGGGAGAGTGAACTCCCCGTACCGTACCGAACTGACCGTCCTCGGCGGCACGGGTCAGGAGCAGCGCTTCACCGTCAACGCGGGAGTTGCGCCCGGATTGGATCTCAGCGCTGACGGCCGGATCTCGGGCTCGCCGACCGAGCAGGGACGAAACCGGCTCCATGCCGAAGCCGGCGACAGTGGCGGGGTCCCTGTCCGGAAGACCTACACGCTCCGGGTCAGACGGTGACCGTGGGCCGTGGAGTGGCGGTCACTCCGCCCGCAGGACGAGTGCCGCGGGTGTCCGGGCGGCTATCCGCGCCGGCACCGCGGCGACGAGATTGGCGAGGATCAACGCGCCGACCGTGACCAGGAACAGCGACGCCGGCACCGTGGGTTGGGGTACGGCGTTGATGCTGCGGGCGAAGAGTATCCACAGTTGGCGGCCGACGATGATCCCGAAGGGCACCCCGACGATCACGGCGATCACCGAGATGACCGACGCCTGCCAGGCGATGGTGGAGGCCAGCTGTCGGGTGGTGAGTCCGAGCGTCTTCAGCAGGGCCAGCTCCCGGCGCCGTCGCCGCACGGACGCGATCAAGGTGAGCGCCAGCGCCACGATGGCGCCGAACGCCAGGCCGACGGCCAGGATGACCGGGGTGGCTCCGGTCGACTGATAGTTGACGATCTCCGCCGGATGCTGGACCCCCAGGACCTGGTCGGTGTCGCCGGTGGCCTCCGGGTCGGTGGCGAAGACCTTGTCGGCCACTGCGGTGACCCGGTGCATGTCGGCCAGCCCGGCCGCGGCGCCCACACCGTTGCGCAGGCGTACGAAGACCATCCCTGGCCCGTCGAGATTGGGGTCGGGCTGTTGTGCGGCACTCCTCAGTGCCGGACTGACGTCATCGGAGAGCAGGGCCCCTGTGCCCATGGACGGGTGCTCGGCGAAGTTCCCCGAGCCGCCGATGGCGGGCAAGGTGGTGGTCCCGACGATGACCAGTTTCTCGGGCGGCAGGTAGAGCGGGGCCGTCGCTGGGGAGCCGAAGGAACCGACGACGGTGTCGCCGATGGCCTTGTGCAGGAGCGACAGCGTGATGGCGCCCACGACGATCTGGTTGTTGCTGTCGATGCCGTGTCCGGACAGGATCGGTGGGGCGACGGCAGCGTGGTTGGCGCCCAACAGGACCGGGACGGTCTGACCGTCGATCTGGACGGACAGCGGGTGATACCCGGACCAGGCGGCAACGTCGGTGTCGTGGTTGAGCGCCGACAGCGCTTGCGGGGGCACATCGTTCTCCGAGCTGAGCGCATAGTTCCAGTTCCATCCATACAGAGCAGGCCGCGATACCAACGTATGCAGGCCACTGCTGAAGGTCAGCGTCGTGGTGATGATGGCCACGGCGATGCTTGCCCCGAGCAGGACCGAACGGGCCGGGACCGCCGAGCGGCCACGACCGGGATCGAGCGCGAACCGGAGCCCGACGACGACAGAGGTCGGCAACCCCGAAGAGGTCGCCATCTGCACGAGCCTCGAGTCGTGGGGCGGCTCGGTGCGTGATCTGGCGGCCAGCCGTTGCGGGGCACCCCGGTAGGCGAGGGCCACGGCCGCGGCACTGAGCCCAACGGCCAGGACCAGGAACCCGAGCCCCAGGACGGTCCAGTCGAACGCGATCCCGGGTGGGTGGTAGACGGTGCGGATCGGTCCGAGCGGCGAGAGCGGCGAGAGCGCGATGGCGACGAAGACCGCCAGCAGCGAGCCGGCCACCGTGGCGGCGAGGACGCCGATCAGCCGATCGGCGAGAGTGGTGATCGGGGTGGCACCGAGGGATCGGAGTACCTGGAGGTCGTCATCGGCCGAGTGCAACTGCCGCGAGATGGCGAGCGCGGCGATGGCCAGGGTGGCCAGCGCGGCGATGGCGCCGAACACACCCAGGGCGATCGATTCCGGTTTGACCGCCCGCTCGACCTTGGTCGCCGAGATCGCGGTGATGTTGAAGTTTGCGTCGCTTCCGCTGGGGAGCAGGTGAATGAGCGCCTCCTCCACGGTGGGAATGTCGCGGCTGCCGTGTGCCAGCTGCATCCCATACCAGGTTCCCTGCACGGCGCCCTGTTGGATGAGTGTGGAGGTCAGGGCCGGAGTGAACAAGATGTTCGTGGGCAGCCGGTCGGTGTCGTCCTCGATCACCTGGTCGTTGAAGACCACGATCCCGACGAGCCGCATGCCGATCCTGCGTTCGGGCTGGTCTCGCGGTGTGCCGAAGCCCGGCTGGTTGAACTGGGCCGAGGTGAAGACCCCCATGGGGGTGACCTGACCGACGTGCAACCCCAATATGCGGGCACCAAGTGCGGTGGTGACGAACTCGTCGGCACGGTTCGGATCGGCCATCCGACCCACGACCGGTGTGGCGCGGTCCTCGTCGAAGTACAGGCCGTTGACGCTGCCCACCGCGTTCAACGGTGCGCTCAGGTTCGGAGCCCCGGACGGCTCCAGTGGAATGACCTGTGCCCCCACCCAGCTCTCGACCCGCTTCACGTCGGGTAGGTGGGCGATCCTGCTGGTCAGCTGGGGCGAGTAGTTGCTGGCCGTCGAGCCGTTGGTCACGCCGTAGGTCGACATCGTGAGGTCCGATGCGTTGGTGGCGGCGAGGAAGGCCGGATACGCCGCCTGAGTCCGTCGGCCGGCAGCGATGGACCCCATGGCGATCCCGCCGAGCAGTCCGATCAGCAGGACCAAGGCGAGATACGCACCCCATTGGCGGGCGAACGTGGCACGCGTCCGGTACCACACCACCCTGGCCGCACTGGACGTCACGTACCCTCCCGCCGCTCCGACACCGAACCTCTCTCTTGTAGCCTCGACCTCTGGACGACCGGACGCAAGGATGGCAGGTCCCTCTTCAGGCTCGTGCTAGCACCACGACTGCGGACTGCCGCCCACCAGCGCCGGCGCCGGCCCCGCGTCCCACCGGCCTTGGAGACCGGCATCCAGGCGACGCGGTGCGGGAATCCTCTGGAGATCACCGATCGGCAGACTCGCTCCGATCGGCCAGTCGCTCCATACGGGCTGCGTGCCGCGTCCAACCCTCATCCGCACGGCGTATCCGCTCGCTCATCACTGCCAGCATCGATGCCATCACAGAGGGAACCAGGAAGTGGGGACTGCGGAACTCCCGCAGTGAAGACACCAGAAGCTCCATATCGGTATCGGCGATCACCGTGGCGGTCCGCATGCCGCGCGTGAGCAGCGCCAGTTCGCCGAAGAAGGAGCCCGGACCGATGCTGTCGAGTCGGATGTCGTTGCGCCAGACCGTGGCCGTTCCACTGACAATCACGAAGAATTCGGTCCCCGGGGTCTCCGCCACGGTGAGCGCCGCCCCGGCCGGGGCCCGAGTTTTCGATGTGAGCGAGGCGATGCGCTGTAGTTCGATGCCCGAGCACTCGGAGAACAGGCGCAGATTCCCGAGGGACTGCACGCGCTGGTCACTGCTGAAGCGTCGCAGGATCATGTTCAACCTCCTGGGGTCGAGGGCGAGCCGGTGTCGGCGGTGGTGGACTGCTGACCCGTGGCGTCACGTGAGCGACGCGCCGGATCCCAGACGACTTCAAAGGTCTCCAGCGGCTCGGGAAACCCCTTGAGTGCGATCGGGCCCATGGCCCGGAGCGGGTACGGTGCCCGCCGTCCGGCGACTTCCTTGACGACCCTGGTCATGAGGACCGTGCCGCTGGATGCGCACGCACACAGGCGGGCCGCCTCGATCACCGGGTCTCCGAAGTAGTCCCTCCCCTCCCGGGTCACCTCGCCGCCGCTCAATCCGATGCGTAACCCCACGCGTGGCTCGGCCCGTCGGTTCTCTCCGTCCACCTCCCGTTGCATGGACACCGCACACGCCAATGCGGCCGATGCGGTGGCGAACACGACCATCACGCCGTCGCCGAGGCGCTTCACCTCGGTCCCCCCACTGGCTGCGATGGCCCGATGGAGCGCAGAGAAGTGACGACGTCGCAGGTCGTCGGCACCATCGGGACCAGACCGGATGGCCATCTGGGTCCACCCGACGATGTCGGAGAAGAGCAGGGTCACATTCTCTTGGACCGCGGGCTTCGCCGAGGCGTCGCCCCGGCCATCGACGGTCAGGGCGTTCCGGAGCGCCTCCGCCAATCGGGCAACGAGCGCGTCGACGCCCGGCCCAGGGATGCAGGTGGGGGGGCCACCTGCATCCGCTGCGGCCGGATTGGCGCCGATCAGGCCGAGCCCGTCCCCGCCGATGGCAAGCACCCGCCCCGCCAAAGACGGGTGCTCATTGGCGGGCTCGTGGCCTGAAACCATGACGACCGAGGTGTTGCGACCGTGACCAGCTCCACGAAGTTCCAGGGATTCCATCATCGTTTCTCCTGTTCAAGGCGGTTGGCCCGCCTTCGGCCACCCCGTGCGTCAACGGCACCATTGATGACACCGTCGTGTTGTAGATGGCTTGTGGACCTGTTGTGGAGGGCGGCCCGGGCCTGATTCCGAGGACCGGACGGCCACATGCCGTCCAGGGTGGGAGCGGCGTGGTCCGGCGTGGAGAGGCTTCGAATGCCGGATCGAGGAACACGGGGCGCCCGGCCATCCCGAGGGGTACGATTTTCCCGACGGCGGCTGGCGGGAGGTAGGGCGGTGCCCGAAAGAGTCAAAATCGTGTTCCTCGGTGCCAGTCCCCTCGATCAGGACCAGTTGGACATCGAGCGGGAGTTGGAGAGCGTCGAGGACTCGATCAGATCGTCGTGCTTCAGCGATCAGATCGAGCTGGTCCCCTGCCTCGCGGCTGCGCCCTTGAACCTTCTGGCCAACCTGATCGATGAGAAGCCCGAGATCCTGCACTTCAGCGGACATGGCTCGAAGTCGGGCCACCTGGCATTCCAAGACCGGGCGGGCAACAGCCGGGCAGCAAGCCCGGCAACACTCAAGAGGTTGTTCACGGCCCTCAAGGGACACGTCCGCATCGTCTTCCTCAACGCCTGCTACAGCCAGAAGCAGGCAGAGGCGATCAGTGAGTCCATCGATTTCACGATCGGCATGAACGACACCATCGGCGACGAGGCGGCCATCACCTTCGCCCAGATGTTCTACAAGAGCATCGCCTCAGGAGACTCGGTCAAAGACGCATACCACGCAGGATTGCTCTCCTTGGACCTCGCCGGTATCCCCGAAGAAGGCATCCCCCAACTGCTGTCGCGTGGATACGCCAGCCCCTCCGAAGAGTTTCTGCGAAGTCCCGAGGGACCAGAGAGGCCGGCCCGCAGGACGATCGAGATCCGTCCTCCCGTCGGCCTGATGCCGGCCGATGGTTGCAGCTACGGCCTGAGGATCGTGCGCGAGGGCTTGGACGAGGACGACCGGCCGCTCGTCAACAGGACCCTGCGGTTCACGGAACAAGGCGGCACGATGGGATGTGAGGTCGAGTACCAGGAGAAGTGGGGACTGCAGTTCAAGTGCTTCGTCGACCTCCCTGCCATACCGGAGTCCCTGACGCACCTGCCGAGCGAGTGGGTCAACACCGAGCAGGTCGGGAGACGGGTGTGGTTCCTCCTCGACGACGAGCATTACGAGAAGTACGGCACCAAGTCCTCCTACGCCAACAATTACATCCCCTACGCCCCGCCGCTCCCCGTCCCTCCCGCACGACCCGGGGGGAGGCCCCGGCGGAACGGGCCGGTGGCGAAGCCCGGGTCGGATCAGGACCCTTCGGTGGTACTGACTGCGGACGAGCCCCGTGGAGCGGGGCCCCACCTGACATCCGATATGGAGGAGTTCATCGCCGGCCTCGAGGCAGGAGACGTGCTCCTGCTCGACAGCCTCCATCCCGTCAGCGGGTTGATCCAGTTCGCCGAGAACCGACCGGTGAGTCATGCCGCCCTCTATCTCGGACCGGGTGATCGCTCCGCCGATCTCGCCCAGGTCACGAAGCACACGCCGACCCAGCCGGCGGCCCGCACGGGAAGTCTGCGGGCCCGGCTCCGAGGCGATCCGGGTCCTTACGATCGAACGGTCACCGCGTTGAGGCACCACGACGTGGCCTCGGGCGACGTCGACCCGAAGGCGGTGTTGGCCCGGGTCGACAGCTACGTCGACCGGGGGAATACGAAGTACGCCTACCTCAGTCTGGTCACGCTGATGGCGCCGAGCCTGTTCAGGAGCTATGAGCACTATTTCGCCGGCGGCCGATTGGCAACACGCGGACTCGGCTCACTGCTCACACTGACGTCCAGGTCACTCCTCGCCCTCTTCGATCCCGGGAACGCCGACCCCGACATGCAACTCCATACGGGGAAGAGGACCCTCACGTGCTCGGAGTTCGTGTACCGGTGTTACCAGGAGGCCGGTGCCGAAATAACGGTGGACGCTCCTTTGAACAGGTGGAAGTCCGCCACGAGGGCTGGGCGCGCCGTCGGTGGTGGTGCCGAGCGGGCCGACGCCCTGGGGGTCGTCGATGGGGTGGACGTGATCCAATTCCACGAGAGCCTGACGTCTGCGATCTCTGTGCCGGTGACCCGTGGCACGAGGTCCCGTGTCGCCAAGGATGCGACGGAACGCCAGGAGCTGGCGCAGCGCTCGGCTGATCTCATCCGCGCCCTCATTGCCCACAACACCGAGCTCTCGAAGTACAGCGCTGAGGATGGTGGCCCCGTCCGGGGTGGCACCCGGCGCCGCCGAAAGGGACCCTTCAGCGGTATCGCTCCGCGTGCTGTGGTCGCCGACAACGTCACCCCTCGCGATCTCTGGTCGTCCCCGTCGCTGAAGGTGTGCTCGGTTCTCCATCGACCCCCGATGGCGGACTCGGACTCCGGGCTCGACTTCCCACACTGACCTGGTGCCCGGATGCTTGATCCCGTGGACGGGGAGGGCGGAGGACCGCCCGGCGGCCCGGCCCGGGGTCCTACGGCGGCGGCACGGGATGGGGTAGGTGCCTCGGGCATTCCGGTAACTCGGACCACCACGAGCGCGGTGGAGCTCCGACCAGCTGTTCTGTCGCACGCCAGTCCTCTCGCGTGAGCTGGGCCCACGGGCCGGCCTCCAGCCGTTCACATGCGTGCAGAGCGGATGCGAAGTACCTCGACGCCTGAGCCGTCCTCCCACCGGCGAAGGCCAGCAGCCCGAGGCACCGATCGACCGGGCCGAACTCCGTACTCAGTGTGCCAACGACGACCAACTGGCCCGAATACGGCTCGAGCATCCTGAACAGCCGGTCGACGGCGTGGCTGTCGGCATGGATCCGTCCGGCGATCTCCGCAGCCAGCGCCACCGAGGCCAGCCACAATCCGTCCCCTGCCGTATCGGGCAGCATGAGAAGGCCACGCTCGAGCGCCCCTGCTGCCGCGTCGACATCGCCTCCTGAGGCCGCCGCCACACCGAAGGCGAGAGTCCATGTCGGCATATGGGTGTACGTGGTGGCGAACAGATCGAGTGAGGTCTGGAGATCGCCGAGACCCCCTTGGTGATAGGCGTTGGTGAACGCCGCCGCCCCGAGCACCGCCGGCGTGTCGGAGATGCGGTGCTGATCGCCCAGTCTCGAGAGGGCCGTCATGTGCTCATCGGCGATGTCGAAATCGCCGCGCAGCCGAGCGCATGTGGCGGTTGCGAGCTCCCGAAACCACAGTTCTCTCGGGTTCCGCAACCGGCCTCCCACTTCCCGCAGGAGTTCGAGGCTCCGACCTGCCCCGTCACCGTCGGTGGAGGACAGGGCATCGATCAGGCAGGCGAGGTGGGCACGAAACAGCCAGATGTCATCCCCGAGATCGCGCGCCACGCCGAGGAGCTCGCGGCACCATTGGTGGCGTCGGGGGTCATTGCCGAATCGAGCCCATGAGTTACGTGCCCCGTAGGCGGCCAGCACGACGCGGGGATCTCCCAGTTCGATCGCTCCCTCGACGACGCTCGAGACGAGGTCGGGGGTCGCAGCACGGTGCAGTGGGGTGGCTGCTTCGTTGAGCCATTCGCTGGCCACCAACAGTCTCAGCGGAGTCCAGTCCGGACCGGCCTGCTCCATCGACTCGGTCAGCAGCGACCACCGGAGGTTGGATGCGTCGACCAATCGGCTGTGAAGGTCGGTGGCCAGAGCAACCCCGGCGAAGCGCTCCTCGTCCCCGTTCGCCCGCGCGATGTCGGCGGCGGCCCTCCAGGCCTCCTCGGCCGCGGTCGGTTGTCCGGCCAGCGCTTCGGCCCGGCCGACCCGGAGCAAGAGGTCGACCCGAAATCCGGGCCGGATCGCCTCGCCCACCACGGCCTGCGCCTGTTCGCACAGCGAACGGGCCAGTTCGAACTGCAGCGACTCGAGGGCGGCATCCGCACCGGCCAATGTGAGCTCGACCGTCCGATCAGCTCCGAGGTTGGGGAGACCGGCCAGGCCGTGGCGGGCGGCGTCGATGGCCGATCCACGGGCCCCCATCGCCTCGGCCACGGCTCCATGGATCCGGGCTTCGCGGCTCGTTGACACCCGCTTGGCCAGACCGTCCCGGATGAGTCCGTGATCGAAGGCGAACTGGTCGAATCGACCGGTCTCGACCACGATTCCGGCCTCCATGGCTTCGTCGAGTCGATCGACGACCTCGGCGGATGTGAGATGACAGGCGGATGCCAGGGTGTCCACGTCGAATTGGATCCCGATGATGGCGGCCGTCTCCAACAAGCGCCGCACCTGGTCGGACAGGTCCTTGAGCCGTTGGCTGATCACCGTCTGGATCAGGGGGGTGATCGCTCCCACCATCGCTGATGTCGCCGGGGCGCCCTCGTCGCTCTTCCAGATGGCCAGGACCTCCCGCACCAGCAACGGGATGCCACCCGTCTGCTCGCTCAGTCGGGAGACGACGTCCTCACCTCGGAGACTGGGAATCGTCACATCGAGTGAATCCACGAGCTCGGCCAGGTCGGACGCCAACAGGCGGTCGACCTCCATCGTGACCGTGCCTTCCCTCTTCAACAGGTCGAGGAGCGGCTCGGCGTCACCCGACGGCCAGTCCTTGGGGCTCTTCCGGCACGCCACCACCATGGTGACGGGACGATCCCATGGCCGGTCGAGCACTGCCCGCATCATCGCCATGGACCCGTCGTCGAGCCGATGGGCATCGTCGACGAGAATGAGCAGCGGCTCGCCGTGCCCGGCTCGGGCCAGGAACTGGACCACTGCCTCGATGAGCCGTCCCCGTGCCTGCACGAGGCTCTCGTCGTCGACAGAAGGTCGCGGCCCGATTTCGGGGAGGAGCCAAACCAGGTCCTCTTTGAGGTGACCGACACGGTCCAAGGACTCCGGTCCCGTGGCATCGAGCACGTCGCGCACGACGTCGGCGAATGGACCGTACGGCAACGAGCTCTGGCGCTCGGCCGAGCCCGAAGCAACCAGCATGGCGCGCTTGGCCGCTCTCCCTCCGAACTCGGTGAGGAGACGACTCTTGCCACATCCGGGTGGCCCCAGGATGACGGCGAGGCGCGGGGTGTCCCCGACCCCTCCGTCGGACAACATCCTCTCGAGCGCGGCGAAGTGCTCGATTCGATCGACGAACGGGAGCAGGTCCGAGTTGCGGTTCCTCCATCGGGTCGTGAACGCCTTGCTCCGACCTTCGTAGTCGTATGGATAGCGGGCCGTGCCGACCGGAGGTTCAGTCCCCTTTGCCGAGGGCTCCCACGCCAGCTCGGGTGACTGCTCCAAGACCATTCGCTCGAGACGCCGGAGCTCGGGACCGGGCTCGATGCCGAGCTCGTCGATGAGCATCCGTCGCACCCGTCCGTAGACGGCGAGCGCGTCCGATTGGCGCCCGCTGCGGTACAGGGCGACCATCAATTGCGCCCAGAACCGCTCTCTCATCGGGTGGCTGACGACCAGGCCTTCCAGCTCGGCCACCAGTTGTGCGTGCCTCACCAGGGCCAGATCGGTATCGATCCGGAGCTCGATGGCCTCGAGTCGGCGTTCCGAAAGGCGTTCCGACTCCCTGGTCGCAAACGACTCGAAGGCGAAATCAGCCAGCGCGGTGCCTCGCCACAGCGCCAGGGCCCTTCGGAGCTCGTCGTTCGCCTCTTCCGGATCGCCTGCCCCCATCGAGGCTGCGCCTCGCGCCACCCCCCGCTCGAACCGCACGGCGTCGACCCAGGTCGGTTCGATGGTCAGCACGTACCCGGGATCCCGACTGACGAGGATGTCGGATCCCCGCTCTGTCTGACTCCCGAATCGAAGGCTTGATCGAAGTCGCGAGACATAGGAGTGCACCGTCCTCACCGCAGACGGGGGAGAGTCCTCCGCCCAGATCTCCTCGACGATCCGATCCGTTGACAGGACTTCACCGGCGTGGATCGCCAAAAGGGCCAGGACAGCCCGTTGACGGCGACCACCGAGCGAAATGGGCGACCCGTCATCCCAGACCTCGAAGGGGCCCAGCATTCGAAAGTCCATCTGCTGTCCGTCCTCCCCTCCGCTCGCCACCGTTGTCCAAGAGAGGAGAATCCCGCCGCCGGATCAGCTCAGTCCGTTCCCCACCGATGTCGGCGACGGTGTCGACGGGTGGCAACCATGTCTGAACTGGACGAACTGACCGAGCGCAAGAGACCCTTCGCCTGACCAGAGGATACCCGTGACCGGCTCGTCCGTTCAGTTCGTCGAAGGGGGCGACTCACCCGCTATCAGGCACTTCCGCCCGTTGCACCGTGACGCCCGCGAAGTCGGGATCCTCACGCCACCGCTCGAGGTAGCCGATGTACTCCAGGAGGCTCCCGGAGTAGGTGAGGTTCCGGGCCGCCCGGGTGTCGATCGCCTGCTGCTCGCTGTTGTAGAAGCTCGGTGTGCAACTCGAGAAGTAGCGGGCGCCGCCGGCACCGACGCGGAGGAGGACGGCGAGCCACTCCTCCTCGGCGGCCTCCTCCGGCTCGATGACGGCGATCCCCTGCTCGACGCATGCCTCCACGATGTGGGCGACGTGCTTGGCCGACTCTGACAGCAGGTGCGAGAAGTTGGTGCCGAAGCCTCCCTGTACCAGGCTGATCAGGAGCAGATTGGGAAACCCACTGGCAAGTACCCCGTGCAGGGTGTGGGCGCCCTTCGCCCAGCGGTCCGAGAGCGTGACTCCGTCACGGCCCTTGGGGTCGAAGCCGAGTCGCTGGTGCAGATCCGTCGTGACCTCGAAACCCGAGGCATAGATGAGCAGGTCCACCGGGTATTCCACGCCGTCGACCACCGGGCCGCGTTCGGTGAGTTCGTCGACACCTCGTCCGTTGGTGTCCACCAGATGCACGTTGGGCAGATTGAACGCGGGCAGATAGTCGTCGTGGAAGCAGACCCGCTTGCAGTGCTTTCCCCAGTACGGCTTCAGCTTCTCGGCCGTCTCGGGGTCCTGGACGGTCTCGTCGACGCGTCGCCTGATCGCCTCCATGGTCTCGAAGTCGGACCGCTCGAGCGCCTCGGCTGCCTCCTTCGATCCCGGGGCTCGCTGGGTGTCGACCCACATCACCTCGGTCCAGCCGTCGTCGACGAGGTCCACCTCGGGCTGGGCGCCGGTCACGGCCTGGGTGAAGTTGACGATCCGCTCCTTCTGCCAGCCGGGCTCGAGACTGTGGAACCACTCGACGTCGGTGGGCTGCTGGTTCCGGACGCCCACCGCCCCCGGGGTCCGCTGGAAGACGGTGAGCTCCTTGGCCACGCGGGCGATCCGGGGCACCACCTGTACGGCGGTGGCGCCGGTGCCGATGATGCCGACGCGCTTGTCGGCCAACTTGTCCATGGGCTCGGTGGGGCTCCCGCCCGTGTAGCGGTAGTCCCAGCGGCTGGTGTGGAAGGCCTTGCCCTCGAAGCGCTCGATCCCGGGGATCCCCGGCAATTTGGCCTTGTGCAGGATGCCCCCGGCCAGGACCATGAAGCGGCTCGACAGCCGGTCACCGCGGCTGGTGGTGACCGTCCAGCGGCGCGCTCCCTCGTCCCACTCGGCGCCGGTCACGTCTGTCTGGAAGAGGGCGTGGGGGTAGAGGTCGAAGGTGCGGGCCAGAAGCTTGGAGTACTCGAAGATCTCCGTGGCGCTGGCATAGCGCTCGGTCGGCATGAAGCCGGTCTCCTCGAGGAGCGGGAGATACGTGTACGACTCCACGTCGCACATGCAGCCCGGGTACCGGTTCCAGTACCAGGTGCCACCGAAGTCCCCTGCCTTCTCGACGATCCGGACGTCGGTGATCCCGTGCTTACCGAGGTCGATCGCGGTGAGCATCCCGGCAAAACCGCCACCCACGATCACGACGGTGGTCTCCTCGACCACGGGGTCCCGGGTGAACCCGGGCTCGACGAACGGGTCCCGGTCCAGATCCTCGAACTCGTCGGTCAGCGCCCGCCACTGGGCCATACCCTCCGGGCGCAGGCGCTTTTGTTGCTCCTCCCGGTATCGCTGGCGCAGCTGGTCGATCGGTGGGCCCTCTGCGCTGCTGTCCTGCTCCATTGCTGTGGCCCTTCTCCTCTGGACTGAACCTGCCGGCCCAACACCGGACGTGAGACGCTGCTGATCCTGACACGCGCCGGCGGTGGCCCGACCAGGAGATCGTGACGCCAGGTATCTCCCGTGCGCCGCGCAGATTGCCGACCGACGCTGCACTTCCCGGCTGAGAGTACCCCTACTGTGCACGCTCCAGATCGTGGCGGGGAAATCTCCGCCGTTGAAAGTGAGGCGGGACCTGGGGAACGTCGACGGTCTGGAATCTGATGCCTTCGTCAGCCAGCACCGGGCGGGAGTGCCGCGCCGCGCTCGGCTGGCAGGGCCCGGCCGTCGGCCCGGCCACCCTTCGGGCGCCCCGTCAGCCGGATGCCACCGTCACCGACTCCGAGGCCGTGGTCGTCCCACCCTTGTTGGCGGCGTCGATGGTGAACGGGTACGTCCCGGACCTCGACGGGACGCCGGACAGGATCCCGTCACCGGAGAGTGTGAGCCCTTTCGGGAGCTGGCCGGCGTGGTGCACCCTGACCGCCGGTATGCCACCGACGGTGAAGGCGAACGAGTAGGACCGGCCCATGGTGCCGTCGGGGGGCGTGCCCGACACGGTGGGGGGCACCACCAGTACCTTCTCGAATGCGTCGGCCAGCTGGGCGTACCCGGTGTTGTTGGTGTGGATGGTCGGGCCACCCGGCGTGCACATCCAGGTCCAATTGCAGATCGTGGCCACATTGGACGGCACCTGCTGACCGTCCCAGGTGGCGGAACCACCGAAGTCACCGGTCCCGAACTGTTTGAACGCCGAGGCGACGGTCACCCCGTCGCGGGCGTACACCGAGCTGAGGGCGTCATTCAGCTGCTCCAACAACGGAACACTCATCCGGGCCTGCTGCTCACCACTGGTGCCGTCGAGCCAGAAGGCCAGGTAGGGGTCGTAGTACGTCATGCCCACGATCGGGACGGTCCTGCTGGCCGCACGCAGCCCGCCGACGATCAGGGGGAGATTGGCCTCCACCTGGGCCAGCCCGCTCTCGAAGCAGGCCTGGTCGATGATCCCTCCCGGTGCGCACCCGAGTACGTCATCGGCGCCGATGTCGATGGTCACGAACGCCACCTGGCCCGGATGAGCCTTCAGGAAGGCCTCGGCATCCCCGAGCTGGCTGCCGGTGGTGTACTTCGTGCAGTGGCCACCGTGCAGCATGGTGGTCGTGGTCTCCCCTCCGCATCCGAGGTTGTTGACCTGCAACCCCGGAATCAGGGGCTGGGCGTAGGAGAGCAGGTCGTTCACGTAGTCAGCCCCTCCCGTCGATCCGGTGCCGGTGACGAGGGATGCACCCAGAGCCACGTCGTACCTGGTCGGGGTCTGGGCAGGGCCGGCCGTGGCCGGCCCGACGGGTGCCACAAGCATGAGCGCGGCGGCGACCAGCGTTGCCGCCACGAGTTGCCCTGATGACCGGGCCTTCCTCATCGCCCACTCCTTTCGACGTCGCACCCCGCCCGCCCGAGCGCATGGTTCACAACTCGCCGAGGCCTCTCCATCTGCGATTCCTGGTGTTCATCGCCGCGGTCGCGGCCCCGGCTCAGCCGCACGTCGGTTGGATCTGCGCCTTCAGGGCTTCGTCCCACGCAGTCAGCTGCGCCGGGGAGTACTGCTGGAATCCGGAGGACCCCGGTCCCGGCGGCCATACTTCAACCGACTGGGCGTGATAGGCGATTCCCACGCCGATGGTCTGACAGAGGTCGACGTCGGGACTGAAGGTCTGGAAGTCCACCGGAACGTCATGGTCGAACTGATGCCACAGCGAGTCGATGTTGCCGTACACCAGGGCCTGTTGGGTGCTGACCGAGTCCTGCAGACCATGGTTGTCGAGGATGCACAGAGGCGAATCGCCCGTGATCTCCGATGAGGCGCACTGTTCCATGATGGCTGCCGTCACTGCGGTGCCCGGGCTCCGGACTCCCGTCGACGACACATTGCTGAAGCTGTTGAAGGTGAAGTCGACGGCCGTGTGCTTCCAGGCGGAATAGTTGGCCAGTGCACCGTCCAGGCACTGCTGCTGGTCAGCACTCGTCCAACCGGCGGCCAGCAGCGCCTGGATGCCTGCCTCGGTCATGACGAACGGCTCATCGGTCTCCGTGTTGCAGGAAGAGACCGCCACTTCGCTCAGCAGGGGATTGCTGTCGTAGTGCTTGGCCAGTGCATTCTGGAAATCAGTCCACTGCTGCTCGTAGTCGGCCATCCAATACCGGCCGAGGGTGGCCGATACCGGACGGTTGGCGTCACCGGGGACCGTGATGGGCGGCCCATCGAGCGCCTTTACCCACTGAGGGGCGGTGAAACCGCTCCAGACCCGTAGTTTTGCCTTGAGGGGATGGGTTGGATTGGCAGCGTTGTAGTCACTCACCGAAGCCAGGTCGGCGTCGAGGGGTGCGAAGTCGAATCCGGCCTTGGTGGGCTCGAGCTGCGCCCAGGTCAGATTGAGCACGATGCCCGAGAACGCAGCCGCATAGCCGGTGAGTTCAGATGTCGGTGTCACCGGGAAGGGCTGGGACGCGTCGTAGGGAGCTTGGACACCCTTGTCTACGAGGCCGTCGACGAGTGGTTTCACCGTCGCCGACGTCGCCGAGGGAGCAATGGTGAGGGTGGCAGATGCCGAGGTCGCTGTGCCCGAGGGGTTGGAGACGACGGCCCGGTAGATGCTCTCGTCGTCGGCCGTCGTGGCGGTGATACTCAGCTTCGATGATGAGGGCCCGACATCGGAAAACGGGCCTCCGTCGCTCGAGACCTGCCACTGGTAAGCCGGTTTCGGCGACCCGGTGGCCTCGACCTTGAAGTGGGCCACCTTCCCGAACTTCACCGAGGCGCTCTGAGGCTGCCCGGTGATGGTCGGAGATGCCGCCGGGGTGGCAGCCGCCACGACGGTGACGAACGGGACGAACGGGATGAACGAAGCAACGATGGCTGAGATGGCGACGGTGCAGGCGGTTTCCCCAAACCGACTCCTCTTCGATGTCGTTCGCACGCCACGCATCTTGGCGGGCAAATATTATGAGACCGTTAGGTCGCCAAAAAAATGCCTACTCTCGTCCGCCGTCGGATCGGCCCGCGGTCCGACCCCTAGTGGTTGCAGGGCATTCCGGTCGAGGCTGCTTCCGTCCTGAACCCTCCCACCAGGGTCAGACGCTCGCCTTCCGCCAGCCTCGTCGTGGTGAGGAGCGCGAGGAGGAGGTCACGAACGATATCCGTGGTGGGCGTGGTGGCCAGCCAGATGCGATGGAAGTTGGGGTGCGGCCTTTCGCACCGCGAGTGACACGGAACCCCGGGCGGAGTCCATCCCGATGCCTGCAGGCGCCGCTCCTGGACGGCGGTCAGCCTGTCCGGCCCGGAGAGAAAGGTGTTGCTCACCACCTCGCCGAATGCGGCGTCCCGATTGAACAGCATCTGGGCATAGTGCCGGCCGTGCTCGATGGCGAGAAAGTCATCGCAGTCGACCCGACTCCGATCGGACGCGATGTGCAGTTCCTTTGCTATCTCATCCAGGGCTCCGACGAGCGACACACGCGCTGACCTCCAACGATGAGGGTACCTATCGGTTGTGACGACCGAACCTCACTGCTCTCGAAGCACCGCCCTCTTGCAGGGCTGACGCCGCGCTCGGTGACGGGTGGAACACACTGAGCGTCCTCTCCTATCGCTGCGCAGCCGACGGTGGGAACATGGAACTCGTGGGGGCAGCCGCAAGATCAGTGGAGAACGCCGCAGGCGTTTCTCTCGGCGACCTGATCGATTTCTGTGCCCGGTGTGTCGCCCTGGGTATCCCTGAGTCCACCAAGCTGCGGGCCGTGTCCAACGACCACCGGTCGCTGGTCGCCATCTCCGCAGAGAGCCAGCTGTCCTCACCGCCCGAGTTCGTGAGCTCGGCGAACGCCGACTACGGCACGATCATCGACGGTGGGATCATCATCGACATCCCCGGCGAGGAGTAGGGACCGATCCTTCGACGGCGTTGCGCCGTCGCGGGAGGATCACCCCTCACCGGCACGATCCCGACGGACTGATCGACGGGCGCACAACAGCATCAGTCGGGGGATGGCGGACGCGTGGGGAACCACCCCCATCTCGTCGAGGAGGGCCGGGGGCGGTGGGGGCTCGACCATGTCTTCGATGAGCAGTCCGACGCGACCCATGGCGTGGACGTATCTGCTCAGTGGCCGGTGGGCGAACTGGAGCTGGACGCCGGGTGCGATCTCGTCGATCGCCACATCGTCCTGCAGGTAGGGACCGACCCGCCAGAAGTGATCGCCCGAGTTCAGGTCCTCCACCCATCCGCTCCCCGGGGTCTGGAGGAACGGATGGACCAGGAACAAGAGGAACAGTCCATCTGGCTCGAGCACCCGGGAGACCTCGCTCAGGGCGGCCTCGAACTGATCGACATGCTCGAGCGCCAGGCACAGGACCACCGCGTCGAAGCTCGAGTCCGGCGCGGGGATCTGCTCGGACCGCCCCCGCACGAAGCGGGCCGGGCCACCCCGTTCTCGAGCCACGCGGACCTGTGCCGCCGTCGGATCGAGTCCGACGACGTCGGCGCCGAGGCCGGCGATTCGGCGGCTGACCTGTCCTTCGCCACATCCGACATCCAACACCCGCCGTGCCCCGCGCAAGAAGTGGTCGACGAGGGGAAGGATCTGCTCCTCGTACTCGGGGTCGACCCCGTCGGTGAACCCCTCCTGCCACCAGGCCGCGTGCTGCTCCCAGAGCGCGTCGCCGACCATGGGGGTGAGGGTAGCTCCCGCTCCCGCTCAGAAGCCGGGAAGCGCCTTCCGCAGATCGGCGAGGAGCTCGCCGTCGGCGCCTGCCGGGGTGTGGTCGGGATCGAGGCGACCGTAGACCAGGCGGATGAATGCCTCGGACGTGAGCTCGAGGTCGGCTCGGTCGGCCGGCTCGGTCGGGGTCATCTCGAAGGTGTCCGCCCCCAGGACGATGGTGAAGCCACGGTCGGGCGCGGTCGTCCGCACGTGCACGGTGGCCTCACGACCGATCGGCTTGCCGGCGAACCGTGCCACCATGCCGAGGTTGTCGATCACCACGGCGGTCGCACTGTCGGGGAGCACGGCGGCCGGATCGGCCACCACCTCGATGTCCCAGGTATGGAGGGCATGCTCGTTCAGTCGCATCGCCACCGCGGCCGGGAACTCGAGCGCGAACGGTCCCATGGCCAGGCGGAAGTCGGCCCGCTGCCCGTCGTCGAGGGCATCGAGTTGCTCGACCAGGGCGGCGTCGGCCACCAGGGCGTCTGCTGCCTGCTCCTCGGGTGGCTTGGCGTTCCACCGGTCCCACACGCCCTGTTGGAAGTCGGGGTCGGTCTCGGCCCCGTTGACGAAGTCCTCCACCCGCTGTCGAAAGATGACGGCCCCCGATCCCACGTGGGACAGGACGTCAGCGACATTCCACTCGGTGGGGTAGGCCGGCTGGCGGAGTGCCGGAGCCCCGAGGTCGTCGACGATGGCGCGCAGGTGTGCCACCGACGCATGGAGTGCGGTCAGTTCATCGCTCATGGTTGTCAACCTAGGGGGTGCCGCGGCCCCGTCGTACTAGGTGGCCACCGGTGGGCCGGCGGAGGTGTGGTCCGTTCCCGCGGGGTCTTGGGCCCATTCCGGCGTCACCCCCCAGCCCTCGGAGTAGACGAGCTCGGACAGTGGCCGCCGCCGCACCGGACCGTGGCGACCGGCGGGCCTGCCGATGGTGATCGTCCCCGCCACGAACACCCCGTCGGGTATGGCGAGCAGTTGGCGTAGTTCCTGCTCGACCGGGTAGTGCATTCCGGTGAAGGCCCCACCGTAGCCAAGGGCCCTCGCCGCCAGCAGGAGGTTCTGGCACGCCGGGTAGATCGAGGCGCCTTCCATGGGGGTGGGTGCCCGGTAGCGGACCAGGCAGGGAAGGACCAGAACCGGGACGTCCTCGAAGTGCTCGACGTAGTGCTGCATGGTGCGGGCCAGTCGGGCCTTCGGAGACGAGCGGTCGACGCCACTGCCGCGGTCGTACCCGTCTGCTTCCCGCTTGTCCCCCCAGATCCGCCGGGCCCCTTCGGCCACCATCCGCTTGGCCATGATCGCCTTGGGACCGTCGGCCAGCACGATGAAACGGAACGGCTGGCGGTTGGACCCACTCGGGGCCCTGGTGGCCGCGAAGAGCATTGCCCGCAGCGCCTCATCCGGCACCGGCTCGTTGGTGTACCGCCGAATCGTCCGGGTGGTCGTCAGTCCCTCGAGGAGTCCGACCTGATCGGCGGGAAGCGCCGTCCGGGCGAGCTGGCCGACGGGATCGGGAGGATCGGACATGCCGACAGCATGCTGCAACGACTAGAGGCCGGCCAACCCTGCAGGGGGCCGGGGACGGGACGGTCCGTCGGATCCGACGGGCACCGAAGCGCAGTCGATCGGCGGCGCGTGCACGAGCCTCCCGTGCGAAAGCCCTGGACCCTCGAGATCCCGGACAGGCGGCGGAGACGGCGGAGGTCACGGGCTCGGTGGGCCCACGGCGCGGCAGTCGGACGCCGGGTCTGGCTCCCGCTCCGGGGCCTCCCCGCCGACCCCCCGAGGCCGCCGCCGAAACAGCTGAAGTTCCGGCCCGGACATGCCGATATCGGTCACCATGGAGTCACCCCGTCTCCACGGGAGGCGATCGATGCGCGCACGGCTCATGCCCAAGGCCTCGGTGGTGCCGGTCCTCGGGGCGCTCCTCCTCCTCGTAGCCCTGGTCGGCCTGTCCACGTCGGTCGACGTCCATCGGGCCGCCGCCGCCTCGCCGGGTGATCAGATCGCCGCGGTGGCCGCGTCGCAGGCGGGGGTGCCGTACTGCGACGGGGGCGGGAACATCAACGGCCCCACCAACGGTGGCGTCGTCGAGTCCGGGTGCGGGCCGGGCGTCAAGGGGTTCGACTGCATGAGCCTGGTCCAGTTCGCCGTCTACCAGGTCACCGGGATCGCCCTTCCCGGCGACGGGACCCAGCCCAAGGGAGTCGGGGCGTTCATCGCCCCCCAGGCCACCATCGCCGAGGACACCGCCGGGCTCCTGCCGGGCGACGCCGTCTTCTGGGGAGGCGGCGGCGTCGGCTCCTTCGCCCACTCGGGCATCTATGCCGGCAACGGCTACGTCTGGGACGCCATCGGCGTCGACCAGCCCGTCCAGATGCACTCCATGGCCTACCTGCGCACCGTCTACTCCTATGACGGCGCCATGCGGTTCTGGGCCAGTGGCGGTGCCGCTCCGACCACCACCTCCAGCGGATTGGTGACTCCCATCGTCGGCATGGCCGCCCTACCGGGCGGCACCGGCTACTGGTTGGCCGATGCGTCCGGGGGCGTGGCCGCCCACGGCTCCGCTGTCGACTACGGCTCGGTGGCCGGCCACCCCCTGAACGCCCCCATCGCACATATCGTCTCGACGCCGGACGGTGGCGGTTACTGGCTGGTGGCCTCCGACGGCGGGATCTTCGCCTTCGGCGACGCCCCGTTCTACGGCTCCATGGGAGGGCGCCGCCTCAACGCCCCCGTGGTGGACATCGCCCCCACCCCGGACGGCAAGGGGTACTGGCTGGTGGCCTCCGACGGCGGGATCTTCGCCTTCGGCGACGCCCGGTTCCACGGCTCCATGGGCGGTCGGCATCTCAACCAGCCCATCGTCGGGATCAGCGCCGACAATTCGACCGGTGGCTACTGGGAGGTCGCCTCCGACGGCGGCATCTTCGCCTTCGGCGCCCCCTTCTACGGCAGCACCGGCGGGATCCGGTTGACCCGGCCGGTCGACGGCATCGCCTCGCTCCCCGACGGGCAGGGGTACTGGTTCGTCGCCTCCGACGGCGGGATCTTCGCGGCGGGCAGCGCCCGGTTCCACGGCTCCACGGGTGGAACCAGGCTCGACGCGCCGGTCGTCGGGATGGCGTCGGATCCGGGCACCGGTGGCTACTGGCTGGTGGCCTCGGACGGCGGCGTGTTCACCTTCGACGCCCCGTTCTACGGGGCCGGCTGACCGTCCGTCGGTGCCATGGTCGCGCCCCGGCGTGACCCGGATGTCAGTTCCTCATCACGTACTGCGGCCCGGGGCCGAGGCGGGCGGCGGCGTCGTCCGGATTGGCCAGCGCGCAGGTGCGCAGCGACAGGCACCCGCAACCGATGCAGCTGGTCAGCCCGCCCCGCAACGCCTCGAGCAGCTCGATGCGCTCGTCCAGTCGCTGTCGCCAGCCCGAGCTGAGGCGCTGCCAGTCCTTGGTACTGGGTGCCCGGTCGGCGGGCAGCACGGCCAGTGCCGTGACGATCTCGTCGAGGGACAGGCCCACCCGTTGGGCGATGCGTACGAAGGCGATCCGGCGGAGCACGTCCCGCCGGAACCGGCGCTGGCCGCCGGCCGTCCGTTCGGCGCTGACGAGCCCCTCCCGCTCGTAGAAGCGGATCGCGGACGCGGCCAGGCCGCTGCGGTCGGCCACCTCGCCGATAGTGAGCAGTTCGTCCACGGCACCCCTTTCGAAACACTCCTTGACTTAAACATTACTTTAACCCTTACGCTGCCACAGAGGCGCCATCGACAGGTGCCGAGGAGAGGTGGTGGTCGACATGCCGGTGGCGATCGTGACGGGTGGCTCACGGGGGTTCGGGCGGGCGCTGGCCGTCGACCTCGCCGGTGACGGATGGGACGTGGTCGTCGACGGCCGCCGGGCGGACTCCCTGGACGAGCTGGCGGCGTCGTTCCACGGCCCGGGATCGCTGGTCGTCCACGTGGGCGACATCACCGATGCCGCCCACCGCCGGGCGCTGATGGGGACGGCGGAGAAGCTCGGTTCCTTGGACCTCGTCGTCAACAACGCCAGCACGCTCGGGCCCAGCCCGCTGCCGGCCCTGGCCGAGTACCCGCTCGATGCGCTCCGCCAGGTCTACGAGGTGAACGTCGTGGCCCCGCTGGCCCTCGTGCAGTCCGCACTGCCCCTGGTGCGCCGATCGGGGGGCACGGTGGTGTCGGTGTCCTCGGATGCCGCCGTCGAGGCCTACGAAGGGTGGGGCGGCTACGGGTCCTCCAAGGCCGCCTTGGACCAGCTGCACCGGGTCCTGGCCGCCGAGGAGCCCGGTGTTCGGGTCTACCAGTTCGATCCCGGCGACATGCGCACGGAGATGCACCAGGCGGCCTTCCCCGGCCAGGACATCTCCGATCGGCCCGAGCCGGAGTCGGTGGTGCCGGCGCTGCGTCGGTTGCTCGGGTCGGAGGCGCCGAGCGGCCGCTTCCGTGTCGATCAGTGGGTGACGTCATGAGCCCGGTGGCGGCGCCGTCGGACCGCTACACCTTCGACCTGCCGGCGTCGTTGGAGGCGTCGGAGCCCCCGGAGGCCAGGGGGCTGACCCGCGATGCCGTGAGGATGCTGGTCTCGTACCGGGGCAGCGGGTCACTGGTCCCGAGCTCGTTCGTGTTCCTACCCAGGTTCCTCGAGCCCGGGGACCTGCTCGTGATCAACACGTCGGGCACCATCCCGGCGGCTGTGGACGCGGTGGCCGATGACGGGACCGCCCTGTCCGTGCACCTGTCCACCCGGCTCGAGGAGAAGCGATGGGTGGTGGAGCCGAGGCGGCTGGCGGGTGCCACCACGACGCGCTGGAACGGCCCGCTGCCGTCGGGCCGTCTCCACCTCGCCGGCGGGGCGACGATGGCCCTCGTGGACCGCTACGACGAGCGGGGGAGGCTGTGGGTGGCCGACCTCGACCTGCCCGAACGGCGCACCCTCACGTGGCTGGCCGCCCACGGCCGCCCCATCCGCTACGGCTACGTCGAACGGAGCTGGCCCATCGAGATGTACCAGAACGTGTACGCCACCGAACCCGGAAGCGCCGAGATGCCCAGTGCCGGCCGGCCGTTCACGCCGGAGCTGATCATGCGCCTGGTGGCCAAGGGCGTCGGGGTGGCCCCGCTGGTGCTCCACACCGGCGTCGCCTCCCTCGAGGCCGACGAGCTGCCCTACCCGGAACGGGTGACCGTGCCCGAGTCGACCGCCCATCAGGTCAATGCCGCCCACCGCGCCGGCCACCGGGTGATCGCCGTGGGCACCACGGTCGTCCGCGCCCTCGAGACATCGGTCGGGGACGACGGCTCGGCCCACGCCGTCGACGGCTGGACGGATCTGGTCATCTCCCCCGAGCGGGGGGTGGCGGTCACCGACGGGATGGTCACCGGATGGCACGAGCCGGCATCGTCGCACCTCATGATGCTGGAGGCCATGGCCGGGCGGGAGCTGCTCGACGGCTCCTATGCCGTGGCCGTGGACGAGGGGTACCGGTGGCACGAGTTCGGCGACGTCCACCTGATCCTGCCGTGACGCCCGGCCCCCCGGGTGGGATGATTCCGACGTGGTGAACGCAGAGCGGCCCCGGGCCGGAGTGGGGTGCCTCGGCTCGATCGTCGGCGTGGTCGTGCTGGTGGCGGTGGTGGTGGCCGTGGCCTTCGTCGGGCTGATCGTCCTCGGCATTGTGGCCGCCCTGGTGGTGGTCGGGCTCCTGGCCCTGGCCGTGGACCGCATCGCACTGGCGCTGAGCCCGAAGCGCCGCCAGCGCCGGGCCGACCGCCCGGGGATCTTCGTCTGGCAGTTCGGACAGGTCCGGCCGGGCCCGGTCATCGACACCACCGCCACTGCGGCCGGCGACGGCCCGGTCATCGAGACCACGGCCACCGAGCACGAGCCCGGGCCCGGCGGGACGACGCCGGACTGATCGGGGCGCCCTTCCGGGCCGCCGCCCATGGCATCATTCCCGGTGGCGCGGCCCGGTCCGGCCAGCAAAGGATGTCGTGGCATGAGCTATCGAGTGATCCAGTGGGCGACCGGCGCGGTGGGGCGGGCCGCCATGGAGGGCGTGCTCGGACATCCCGACCTCGAGCTGGCCGGTGCCTGGGTGCACAGCCCGGGCAAGGACGGGGTCGACCTCGGCACCCTCCTCGGCCGGTCGCCGATCGGTGCGCGTGCCACCACCGACGTGGACGCACTGCTGGCCACCGAGGCCGACTGCGTGGTCTACAGCCCGTTCATGGCCGATCCGGGCGTGGTGACCGCCATCCTCGAGTCGGGCAAGAACGTGGTCACCCCCCTCGGCTGGTTCTATCCGCCGGCGGAGGAGCGGGAGCGGATGGACGCAGTGGCCAGGGGATCCGGCGTGACACTGCACGGGACGGGGATCCATCCCGGCGGCATCACCGAGCGCTTCCCGCTCATGATCTCGGCGCTGTCGGGGTCGATCACCCACGTGCGGGCCGAGGAGTTCTCGGACATCCGGACCTACGGCGCCCAGGACGTGGTGCGTGACTGGATGCTGTTCGGGAAGACGCCCGAGGAGGCCTCCAAGAGCATCATGGTCGATGCCCTCGGCGGTGGCTTCCGCCAGTCGGTCCACATGGTCGCCGACGAGCTCGGCTTCGACATCGGGGACCAGCTGCGCACCACCCACGAGATGGCCGTGGCCACCGCGCCCATCGACTCACCCATCGGGCCCATCCAGCCGGGCACGGTGGCGGCCCAGCGGTTCACGTGGGAGGCCCTGGTCGACGGCGAGCCGGTGGTCACCGCCGCCGTCAACTGGCTCATGGGCGAAGAGCACCTGGACCCGGCCTGGCGGTTCGGACCGGCCGGCGAGCGCTTCGAGGTCGAGGTCACCGGCGATCCCGACTGCCTGATCACGTTCAAGAAGCTCCACCCACCGACGGTGGAGGCGGGCCTGGCCCGCAATCCGGGGATCGTGGCCACCGCCATGCACCTCGTGAGCGCCGTCCCGTATGTGTGCCGGGCCGAGCCCGGTCTGCTCACCTACCTCGACCTGCCGCTGGTGGCGGGGCGGGCCGCCCGGCGCCTCCACCGCAGCCGACCCGACGGTGGCGACGCCGGCCGCCCATGATCCTCGACCGGTTCGGCATCGGGGGACGGGTGGCCATCGTCACCGGGGCGGGACTGGGGATCGGGCGGGGGATCGCCGTCGGCCTGGCCGAAGCCGGGGCCGATGTGGTCCTGGCCGCCCGCACCGAGTCGGATCTGGCGGAGGTAGCCGATCGCATCCAGGCGCTCGGGCGGCGGGCGCTGGTCGTGCCGACCGACGTGACCGACGCCGGTGCCTGTGCGCACCTCGTGACCCGGACCGTGGAGGAGTTCGGCCGGCTCGACATCCTGGTCAACAACGCCGGCGGCGCCATGCCCCGTGCGGCCATGGACACCAGCGAGGGCTTCATGGCCCGCACGTTCGCCTTCAACGTCACCGCCCCGCTGACGCTGACCAAGCTGGCCGCCCGCCAGATGGTCGACACCGTCGGCGGCGGGGCGGTCGTCAACATCTCGTCGCGCTCGGCCAGCATGACCCAGACCATGTTCGTCGCCTACGGGGCGGCCAAGGCCGCCCTCGACCGGATGACCCGCAACATGGCACCGGAGCTGGCACCCCGGGTACGGGTCAACGCCATCGACGTCGGGGGTGTGGCCACCCGGTCGCTGGAGGTGGTGCTCACCGACGACGCCCTCCGCCGGCAGTTCGTCGCCGGTACGCCGATGGGCCGACCGGGCGAGCCCGAGGACATCGCCTGTGCGGTCCTGTACCTGGTGTCCGAGGCGTCGTCGTGGGTGACCGGCAAGGTGTTCGAGGTCGACGGGGGGACCGAGGCGCCGGCGATCAACGTGCCGGCGTCCCCGCTGGAGCCGACCGGCGCCGGTTGAACCCCGGCGGCCACGCCGGCGTCAGGTCAGGGCCGTGCCGACCGAGTGGACCTCGATCGGCTCGTCGAACCCTTTGAGGAGCCGGTGGCCGGCGGGCCGGAACTCGAACGCACCGCCGGCGAGACCCGCCGTGCCGGCGTCGACGAGCACCTCCCTCGGGATGGCCAGGTCGGCCAGCCGGGCGGCCATGTTGACCACCGGCCCGTAGTAGTCGCCGTACCGGGCGATGACCTCGCCGAAGCACACGCCGCCCCGCGGCTCGATGTCCGGACCGAAGGCGGCCGTGATGTCCCGGGCGATGGCGCATCCGGCGGCGGCGTCTTGAGCCACGAACATGACCTCGTCCCCGATGTGCTTGACGATCCTGCCGCCGCGGGACCCCGCCACCTCGAAGGCCCGGTCTTCGAACGTCGCGATGAGCTCGAGCAGCGAGGTGGGCGCGGTGTGGAGGGAGAGCGGCGTGAACCCCACCAGGTCGACGAACCCCACGGCCAGCCAATGGAGGGTCCGGTCGCTCACATCGATCTGTGCGGCCCGTTGGCGGTCGATGGCGTCCCGCATGTGGTGGGCGAAGACCGACCCCATCGAGTTCCCCAGCCGCAGGGCGGCGGCGCTCACGACGGCCTGCTCCCTGGCCCAGGCCAGGATGTCGCGTTCGGGTGAATCGAGGCTCAGCTCTTGGGTCTGGACGTAGACCGAGACGGCCGCCTCGGCCACCCGTGACAGCGAGCTCCCGAGGACCCGCAGGAGCCCGTCGCCATGGGGTCCGAGCGGGTTGGCCTGGACGAGGAAGCGGATCAGGCCCACGTCCCCCTCGGAGAACATGGGTCGGCTGTCGTCAGGGACCGCCACCCCCAGCGCCCGCCAGATCGACACGACGTCGTCCACGCCGATCCCCACCCGGGACGCCAGGTCCGCCACCGTCAGGTTGGCACCCTCGGCGAGGACCAGATCACCGGCCAGCGCGGCCAGGTGGATGTCGCGACGGGCGTCGTCGATCTGCTGGTCGGTGGCGCCGAGCGACCGGAGGAAGGCGTCGATCTCGACGGCGTCTGCGTCTGCGTCCGCGGCCACGCTGCGACGCTACCGGATCACCTGCGCCGACGGTCGGGAGCCGCTCAGGCGAGCTCGAGGGCCTCCTCGATCTCCTCCAGGTCGTCGGCCTCCGAAGGCGCCGTGCCGACGGCGGGCGCCGGACGGCGCATCACCACCACCACGACGGCCAGGGCCAGTGCCAGGAACACGGCCGACCCGGTGAGCGCGGACGACACCGCGTGGGCCAACTCCCGTTGGGCCAGCGAGACCGACCGATCGGCGCCGGGGGCCGGGCGGGGGGCGGTGTGGACCGCCGCCGCGAACACCGTCACCAGGATGCCGAGCCCGAGGGATCCGCCGACCTGTTGGGCCACGTTGACCAGGCCCGAGGCCGCACCGGCATCGTCGGGGGCGACCCCGGCGATGCCGGCGGTCGTGAGGGGGACGAGGGCTGACCCGATCCCGATGCCCAGGAGGGTCATGGGCAGGACGATCTCGGGGAAGAACGGTGTGCCGGCCGACAACCGGCTCAACCACACCATCCCCACCAGGGCCACGAGCACCCCGCCGGCGAGCAGCCGGGCACTCCCGATACGGGCCGCGAACCTCGGGACCACCCGCACCACCGCGAACATCACTGCCGTCACGGGCAGGAACGCCAGCCCCGACTCGAGGGCGCTGTACCCCTTGACCCCTTGGAAGTACTGGGTCATGAAGAAGAACATGGCGAACATGCCGCTGACCACCAGCATGCGGGCGACGTAGGAACCGGACCGCTCCCGATCGGCGAACAGGTGGAGGGGGGTGATCGGCTGTTGCGCCCGCATCTCGGTCCTGACGAAGGCGGCCAGCAGCACGGCACCGGCGGCGAACGACGCCACCGTGACGGGGTTGCCCCATCCAGAGGAGGCGGCCCGCACGAACCCGTAGACGAGCGCCGTCATCCCGAGCGTCGAGGTGGCGGCCCCGGCGAGGTCGAAGGTGCCGGGGCGGCGGTCGGTCTCGGGGAGGTAGCGCGGGGCCAGGGCGATGAGGACGATCCCGATCGGGACGTTGATGAACAGCCCCCACCGCCACGAGATCCAGGTCGTCAGCATGCCGCCGAGGACGAGGCCGACGCTCCCGCCGGCACCGGCGACGGCGCTGTAGGCCCCGACCGCCCGGGTGCGCTCGGGCCCTTCGCGGAAGCTGATCTGGAGGAGGGCGAGCGTCGACGGCGCGGCGATGGCGGCCCCCACCCCTTGGACGGCCCGGGCCACCAGCAGCCACGATGCCGACTGGGCCAGGCCGCCCATCAGGGAAGCCACCGTGAACAGGGCGATCCCGGCCACGAAGACCTTGCGCCGACCGAGGATGTCGCCGGCCCTGGCGCCGAGCAGGAGCAGGCCGCCGAAGGTGAGGGTGTAGGCGTTCTGCACCCACGACAGGCCGGTCGGGGAGAAGTGGAGGGCCTTGTGGATGTCGGGCAGCGCGGTGATGACGATGGTGGCATCGAGGATGATCATGAGATAGGTGGACAAGATGATGGCGAGCACCATCGTCGGATTCGGGCGCGTGCGGGGCCGGGCGGTGCGGGTGAGGACGCGTCGTGGTCAGAGTGGACGGCATAGGGCGGGCTCCCTTTCACGAGGGACGTGCGGCTGATAAAGTGGAGGCATCCTCCGAAACTAAGTGGAGGTTGTCTCCGTTTACTATACGGAGGTATCCTCCGGTTTGCAAGCCATTGCGGAGATCGAGCCATGACCAGCATCGACACCAGCATCGACACCACCACCGAGCGCCTGACCCACCGCCCCAAGCGGGCCGACGCCCTGCGCAACTACGAGAAGCTCATCGCCGCCGGGCGGGAGGCGTTCACCGAGGACGGCGCCTCGGCGTCGCTGGAGGACATCGCCCGCCGGGCCGGAGTGGGGATCGGCACCCTCTACCGGCACTTCCCCACCCGCCAGGCCCTGCTCGAGGCGGTGTACGTCGAAGAGGTCGACGCCCTCAGCCGTTCGGCGGTGGACCTGGCGTCGCAGCCCGCCTGGGACGCCCTGGTCGGGTGGCTCCACCGGTTCGTGGGCTACCTGGCCACCAAGCGGGCGCTGTCCGAGGAGCTGATGGCCTACAACGATCGTGACGCCGATGTCTTCCAGGCGTGCCGGACCGCCCTCTACGGCGCCGGCGAGCCGCTGCTGGCCCGGGCCCAGGCCGAACACGTGGTCCGGACGGACACCGACATCGTCGAGGTCGTCCAACTGGTGGGCGGCATCGCCAACATCAAGACCATGGAGCCCCACCAGATCGAACGGATCCTCGACGTGGCACTCGACGGGCTCCGCTACCAGCCGGCTTCCGACGGCCCGACCGCCTGAGGGGTCGCCGGTCGCCGGACCCGTCGTCGGATGGAGGGGCGCCCGTCCGCCGGACGCCCGGGCACTACGTCAGCGGACGCCCGCGACTACGTCAGCGAGGCGGGATCCACCCCGGTGCCACCGGCGGCACTGCTCTCATAGGCGGCCAGTGCGAAGCGCAGCACCGACACGGCCTCCTCGCCGCTCCACAGCAGGGGGCCCTCGCCGGTGTGGAGCCAGCGCAGCCAGTGCCGTCCCGAATCCCTGAAGCTGCTGGCCCAGTCGTCGTCGAGCGCGTGGTACGAGCGCATCTGGCCGTCGACGTACACCTCGAGGCTCGGCTCTTGGATGCCGCGTCCGGTGCAGCGGTTGACGCGGGCGAACCCCCGGCGGCCGGTGACCTCCCATCGCTCGTCGTTGGTGTAGTAGTCGGAGCGGAGGTACAGGTCAGGCGCCAGTGTGATGTCCCACACCCCCCGGACACCGCTCTCGTGCTCCCACACCAGTGTGGTGGGAGCGTCGATGGCGATGCCCGGCATCACCTCGGTCCCACCCACCCACGCCCGGACCTCGCGGATGGGGCCGAAGAGCCACAGGGCGGTGGACAGCTTGTGCCATCCGTCGTCGAACACGAGGATGCCGCGGCCCTGGCGGATCTGTTTGAACTGCCACTCGTAGCTGCTCCCGGGAACGTCCCATCCCCCCAGCCCGCTGGCCACCATCTTCATGGTGTAGCTGCTGACCTCCCCGATGTCACCCGACTCGACGATCTCTTTCAGCCGCACCAGCGGCTCGTAGAAGATGTAGTTCTCCATGACCCGCAGCTGTCGGTCGGCGGCCTCAGCGGCATCGATGAGCAGCCGGGCGTCGGCCAGGTCGTTGCACATCGGTTTTTGCAGGTTGACGTGCCAACCCTGGCCGAGGAGCTCGGTGACGCCCTCGACGTGCAGCGGGATCGGCAGCAGGGCCTCGACGGCGTCGACCTCCAGCCCGCTGGCCGCCAGTTCGGCGATGGACCCGAAGGTGCGGGCGCCCGGCCAGTCGGCCTGGCGCTGGGCACGGCGCTCCTCGCTCGGGTCGACGAGGGCCACCACCTCCACGTCGGGGTTGTCGACATAGGCCCGCATGTTGAGGTCGTAGATGCGTCCGAGCCCCACGAACGCCGCCCGCACCGGGCGGTCAAAGGCAACAAAGGTCATCGTCAGCCCGTCTCCTACGGCAGTCCACTCTCGATCGTGTCCGGCTGATCGCATCCGACCGGCCTGCCGGAACGCCCCAGGCGGTCTGGCGGCCAGACACTATCGAAATCGGCCACGGCCACAACCCGACGGCCGATCTCCTCCGGGGCCGGACCCCACCCGTGGAGTCCTCGCTCATCGGCACCCCCTCCGGCCGGTACATGCCGGGCCTCCTCTGCCCGTGCGTGGACCGCCATGGTGGTCCATCAGGGGGCCGACCACAGATGTCCGGCGTCGACGAACGGTGCGCGGCACGGGGCGCCGTCGGCCACGAGGACCTCGGGGAGGTCGGCCGGGTCGGTGCCCACCCTCACCAGGGCCGAGGACCGGGTGCCGTATCCGTCGGCGTGGACGCAGGGGGCCAGTGTGGCGGCCATCCGCTCGCGCCCGTCGGGGAAGCGGGGGACGTCGTCCGGGGTGCCGGTGACGGTGTGGTCCCTCAGCAGCAGGGGAAGGGATCCCCACAGCGGGATGCCTTCCGCCTCGGCGCTCGACACCGCCGACCGGACCTGGTCCGCCTTGGGGGAGGGGACCCCGAGGGCGGCGTTCTCCAGCACGTGGATCCCCGGATCGAGTGCCTGGGGCCGGGTGGGCCCGTCGGGCTCGACGGCCAGGTAGTGGAGGGCGTTCCGGTCCGCCACCAGCAGCCATGCCGGGTTGTACGAGCCGGCGGCGACCTCGCGTGCGAGGGCGTCGGCGGCCTCGTCGGCGGTGCGGGCCCGCGCCGCCACCATGGGTAGGCGTCCCCGCGACAGCCTGGTGGGATCGGGGCCGGCAGCCATCGGGCGGTTGGTGAGCCCGCACACCACCCCGTGCTCGTTGACGGCCAGCCAGGTGCCTCCGGCCCGTTCGTCGCGTCCCCCGAGCACACGGGGGGCAGAGGCCTGCAGGACGGTCATGGCCCTGGCCGGCCGGTCCAGCCATTCGTCACGGTTGGCGCCCACCACGAGTGGCCACTGCTCGTCGTGTCGCCAGGCGATCACGAGTAGGCACACCCCCGGAACGATAGCGGCCGGCCAGAAGGCCGTTCAGGCCCCCGGAGGGTCAGAGCACCAGTTCGGCGAGCTGGTCCATGGACCGGAGCCACTCGTCGAGGTCCTTGCGCCAGGGCGCCGACACGACGTGCTGGATGCCGGCATCGGCGAAGGCCGCCCGCTCCTCGCGGATCAGGCCGTGGTCCATGCCCTGGGGGTCCCATCCCGTCCGCAGCGAGACCGGGAAGCCGGCATCGGGGTGACCCCGGCGGATGCGGTCGACCACCGGGCCGACCTGTTCCACCGAGAGGCCCACCGCCTGGTATCCGTCCCCACGTACGTCGGCCCGCCGGTAGGCGGCCTCGCTGCTCCCGCCGATCCAGATCGGGATCGGCCGATCCGGCTTCGGCAGCATCCGCAGGTCGTCGAAGGAGGTGAACCTGCCGTGGAAGCTGAGGGGGTCTTCGGACCAGGCCCGGCGGAACAGGTCGATGGCCTCGTCGAGCCGCTCCCCGCGGTTGTGGAAGTCGTACCCGAGTGCCTCGTACTCCTTCTCCGACCAGCCGACACCGACGGCGATGGTCACACGGCCACCGGACAGGGCATCCAGGCTGGCGAGCGAGTTGGCCAGTTCGAGGGGGTTGTGGGTCGGCACGACCAGGACGCTGGTACCGAGCCCGATGCGTCGGGTGGCGGCGGCCGCCCACGCCAGGGTCATCAGCGGGTCGAACAGGAAGGGCGAGGGGTAGTCCTGGGCTGCGGGGTGGACGATGTGGTCACTCACCCACACATCCAAGAAGCCGAGCTCCTCGGCGTGCGTGGCCGCCCGACTGATGGCGTCGGGGCCCGCCACTCGTCCGTACTGGGGAAGATGGACGCCGACGCGCATCTGACCTGGTCTCCTGTTCCCGACGCGCTGCTCCGGTGCCGGCACGTCAACGGGCGCCAACCCTACCGCCGACGGGCGGGCCGGCACGCCGACCGTGGCGTGGGCCGCATCCGGCACGGATCACCGGCGGCCGCCCGACCGGCCACTCCGAGGGGGCCCCGAAGGCACCCGAGGAGGCCCCGAACTACGGCCACCGGGCCGAGTAGGGCGGCGGATCCCGACTCCGGCCCGGTGACCGTCCCTGACATCGATCGTGCCGGCGGCATGACCGATGTTCGAACCAATCGCCGTGTCGCCGGGCCGTAACCTACACGAGCACTACGTGTTGCATGTAACACCTAGTGCGTCCCGTCGCCCCTGACCTGGTTGACGTACCGGGAGGCGAGCTGGCGCGACACTCCCCAGCTCCTGGAGATGGCGTTGATCGACATACCCTCGTCGACGCCGGCGGCGATCAGGGACATCCGTGAAGTGTGGCGATCCCGCTCGAAGTCGTCCAGCATGGCCGTGGTCGACTCCCGGGTCTCCGATGCTCCGGCGGCGGCCAGGGCGGCCTGCACCGACTCCCCCTTCCGCAGGCCCGCGCAATGCCTTGCGGTACTGGGCCTTGGTGATGGTGAGCCGCGACTGGAGCTCGTCGACGGCCGACAGCAGCCGTGCCAGATCCTCCATGGCTCGATCCCGGCTCTCCATCACTCCGACAGGATAGATGGGTCCCGGGCGCCCGTGGCCGGCCTACCGATCCGTCGGGATGTTGAGGATGATGACCAGTGTCACGATCCTGTCGTCCCGCACCGTGAAGTAGTGGGTGAGGAGGATCTCGTCGGGAAGGGACGACTTGTCGAAGTCCCCGTCGACGAGCGCGGTGACGATGTGCTCCCCGTAGTGCACCGTCACCTCCTTCACGTCCATGGTCACCCGGTCGCCGATGATCTCCTTGTCCGCCCAACGTCTGATGGCGTCGATCCCCCAGAACTCACGCCTGGCGTCGTTGACCAGCGCGTCCTCGGCGAATGCGGCCACCAGCCGCTCGCCGTCGAACGTGTTCGAGGCCTCCACGTACTCGGCGATCGGTGTCGGCAGGGTCGGATGCATGGCGGGTACCTCCTGGTCGTCGGGTTCCTCCCGCCACACTGCGTGCTCCCGTAGGGGGAGGGTCAAGCAGTCGTCGTCACCCTTGACCCTCTGGTGAGGGGAGGGTGGAGACTGTCGGCATGGGAACCGACGTCACCATCGGCGACTTCTCACGGATGAGCCACCTCAGCATCAAGACCCTGCGGCACTACCACCAGGTCGGGCTGCTGGTGCCGGTGTACGTGGATCCGGGCACGGGCTACCGGCACTACGGCAGCGACCAGTTGGCGACGGCGCAGGTCATCCGCCGCTTCCGCGACCTCTCCATGCCCATCGACGAGGTGCGGGCCATCCTGCAGGCAGACGACGTGGCGACTCGCAACGAGCTGATCGCCGCCCACCTCGGCCGGCTGGAGGACCGGTTGGAGCAGACCCGGAGCGCGGTGTCCTCCCTCCGGACGCTGATCGAGCAGCCCGACCCGTCGGTGGTGGTGGAGCACCGAGCCGTTCCGGCGACGACGGTGCTCGCGGTCCGCGAGGAGATCGGGCTCGACGCCATACACCGTTGGTGGGCCGACGCCTTCTCGGAGATCGACGTGGCGATGGCCGCCTCGGACGTGGAGCCGGCCGGCCCCCGGGGCGGTCTGTACGCCGACGAGCTGTTCGAGGAGGAGCGTGGCGAGGCCACGGTGTTCGTCCCGGTGGCCGGGACCCCGCCCGTGACCGGCCGGGTCCGTGCCCTCGAGCTCCCACCGGCGGAACTGGCCGTGGCCGTGCATCTCGGGGCCCACCAGGACATCGACCGGACCTACGGCGCGCTCGGCACCTACGTGGCCGGGCACGCCCTCGGGGTCGAGGGACCGGTGCGCGAGTCGTACCTGATCGCCGAGTTCGATACTCCGGATCCCCGGCTGTGGAAGACCGAGGTCGGGTGGCCGATCTTCCGGACTTCGGTGCCCTGATCCGGTAGCCGCCCACAGCGGGCCACCCCTGCCGTCACCGCTCAAGGCCCCGTGCAGGGCTGCCGATACCTGGGCATGGCAGTGCAGCCCGAATCGACCGAGGCGGTGCGGATCGACCGCGTCGAGCGGCGGTGCCCCGACTGCGGCAGGCCCATCGAGCCGGCGCACGGCGGGCAAGCGCTTCCGAACCTGTCGGTCCTGTTACGACGTCTACGTCGACAACGCCGGCCGCTAGCCGACCCCGTCCCTTCCACCCGTTCCGTCGTCTCGGCCGGGCCCGTACGCTGGACCCGGCCCGCGGGCAGCCCCGCGGGCCGGGGAGGTCCGACGATGGCCAAGGCAGTCAGATTCGATCACTACGGCGGCATCGACGTCTTGTACCTCGCCGACGTGGACGTACCCGATGCGGCGCCGGGCGAGGTCGTCGTGGCCGTCCGCGCCGCCGGGGTCAACCCGGGGGAGGCGTCCATCCGCAAGGGCCTGTTGGACTCCAGGTACCCGGCCACCTTCCCGTCGGGCGAGGGCAGCGACCTGGCCGGCGTGGTCACCGCCGTCGGAGACGGGGTCGGCACGTTCGCGGTGGGGGACGAGGTGCTCGGGTGGACCGACCGCCGCGCCAGCCACGCCGAGTACGTGCGTCGTGCCCGAGGACCATCTGATCCCCAAGCCGGCCGCCTTGTCCTGGCCGGTCGCCGGATCGCTGTACGTGGTGGGGACCACCGCCTACGCCGCCGTCCGGGCGGTGGGTGCCGGCGCCGGGGACACGGTGGTCGTGTCGGCGGCCGCCGGCGGCGTCGGATCCGTCACGGTCCAGCTGCTGAAGGTGAAGGGCGCCGATGTCATCGGCATCGCATCCGAACCCAACCACGAGTGGCTGTCGTCGATCGGTGTGGCGCCGGTGGCCTACGGCGACGGCCTGGCCGAGCGGATCCGGAGTGCGGCCCCCGATGGCGTGGACGCCTTCATCGACACCTTCGGCGAAGAGTACGTCCGTCTGGCCATCGAGCTCGGCGTCGCCCCCGACCGGATCGACACCATCATCGCCTACGAGGTCGCCGCCGAGGTCGGCGCCAAGGCCGAGGGCAGCGCCACCACGGCCAACACGGAGGTGCTCGGGGAGATGGCGGACCTGGTCGCCGCCGGCCGCATCGACGTGCCGATCGCCGCCACCTTCCCGCTCGATCAGGTGCCGGGCCGCCTATGCCGAGCTGGAGGAGCGCCATACCCGGGGGAAGATCGTCCTCATCCCCTGACCGGGCGATTCGTGACGGCGACGGGTGCGGTCCGACCGGTCGACGCGTTCTCCCTGGGTGCGGCGGTTTCGGTCCGCCACCGCCGGGTAACCGGGCCGGAGGCGACGTGCGGAACTACCATCGCACCATGGCGAATACGAAAGCCCGGTTCATCGCGGCCGTGGTGATCATGGCGACGGCGGTGACGACCGGGACCGCGGTGGTGAACGCCGGCGCATCCGTGAGCACCCCCACAGTGGCCCAGGTGGTCCTGCAGTCTCCGTCGGCATACACGCCCAAGGCGCCGGTGGGCGGTGGCACCGACGACTACCACTGCACGCTGCTCAACCCACACCTGAAGAAGAACGTCTTCATCACCTCGATCGACTTCCAGCCCAACAGCCAGGAGGTCCATCACGAGATCACCTACGCCGTCCCGCCGTCGCTGGCCGCCGAGGCGGAGTCGCAGAACAACGGGGGCAAGGGGTGGACGTGCTTCGGCGAGTCCGGGCTGTCGGGAGGCGGCATCGGGCAGGTCCCTCGACGGGGGGACGCCGTGGCTGACGGCGTGGGGCCCCGGCCACGACATCTCCAAGGAGCCGCCCGGCACCGGGCGCGCCCATGCCGGCGGGCAGCCTCGTCATCGTCCAGGAGCACTACAACCTGCTGGTCGGGGACAAGCCGGTTCGGTCCAAGCTCATCCTCGACACGGTGCCGGCCACCACGCCGCTGCGCCCGCTCGAACCTCCAGCTGGCCGCGGCACCGCCCGACGTGCCATGCCCGGCCGGGGCCACCGGTCCCATGTGCAGCCGTTCGGCCGAGCTGGCCAGCGTGGGCCAGCGCTTCGGCACCAGTCAGGAGATGCCTGGTCGACGGACTCGAGGCGATCTGCGGGCACAACCCGGCCGATCCGCCGGCGGGCGACACCGCCACCTGCACCTGGCCGATCGACGGCAGCGGCAACATCGTCGAGCTGGCACCGCACATGCACCTGCTGGGCGTGGGCATGAAGTTCGTGCTCAACCCGGGCACCCCGACCCAGAGGACGCTCCTCGACGTGAAGGACTACGACTTCCACTACCAGCGCGGCTACCAGCTGGCCAAGCCCGTGCCCGTGACGCGTGGCGACACCATCGGCATCACCTGCACGTACGATCCGACGCTCGAACAGGAGCTCCCCCTCCTCCGCAAGGTGCCCGCCCACTTCGTCACGTGGGGAGACGGATCGACCGACGAGATGTGCCTCGGGCTGATCCTGACGACTCCACCGGCCGCCGAGCCCGAGTCGAAGGCCCTGGCCCACGCCTTCCCGCCCACCGTCTGACGGCTCGCCGGTGGGGTGGAGGCGACCCGGTCGCCAGCACCCCGGGTGGCTCTGGCGGCTGGACGGCATCGGCCACCTCGGGCGGCTCTGGCCGGTGGGTCCAGGGGGCGAACGTGGACACCCCGGAATTTTGGGGTAAGACTGAGGACCCTCCCGGGGGGCGAACGTGTCGGCGCGCTGCCTGACCAGGTCCGGGGCCGTGCGTAGGGAGTCGGTCGATGAAGGGGTGGTTGCTGGCACTGGAGGAGTGGGGTACGGTGGCTGCTCGGGAAGTCGCCACTGCCCGGACGCGCTCCCGGTGGATCATGGCCGGCACCGCCGCGATCGTCGTCGGTGTCGTGGCGCTCCTGGTGTTGGCGCCCGGGGGCCCGGCCCGGAGGCCCGTGGCCGGACCGTCCTTGACCTTCGGGACCGCACCCACCTCCACCGTGCCCTCGACGACGTCCACCGGCCCCCTCGAGCGTGGTCCCGATCACGGCACCGGTGGACCCCGCCGACGACGTCGACGGTGGCGTCACGGCCTCGACCACGAGACCGGCTACGACGCCCGCCAACGACGTCGACCACCACCACGACCCGGGCCGGAGGCAGCCACAGCCACCCCCCACCACGACCACGGGCGGCGGCGGCGGCGGTGAAGGTGTCCCCGGCGCCGACCGTCATGCGGGTGGTGTCGGGCACCGGCTGGTCTCAGGTCGTCTGGGCGGCCCCCAAGGCCGAATGCCTCCGCCGTGACCGGCTACTACGTCTACGCGGGGACGCGGCCAGGCGGCCCAGGGCGGCATTCCGCTGAACGGGTTCGCGCCGATCACCGGGACCTCGTTCAATGTGCTCCACCTGACGGTCGGGTCGACCTACTACTTCACCGTCCGGGCCATGAGCGAGAGCGGTCTGTCGGCGTCGTCCAACGCCGTGTCCAACGTCACGAGCGCCAACGCTGGTACCCGATCGGGCGGCTCGCCGTCCCGGTGGTCGCGATGGCCGCCACCCCCGACGGCAAGGGCTATTGGTTGGCCGATGCCGAGGGCGGTGTCTCGGCCCATGGTGACGCCACCAACTACGGGTCGGCGACCGACCTGAGCCTGACGGCACCGATCGTCAGGGTCGTCGCCACCCGCGATGGGAAGGGGTACTGGCTGGTGGCAGCGGACGGCGGCGTGTTCGCATTCGGGGACGCCCGGTTCCTCGGCTCATTGGCCGGGAAGGAGCTCGATGCGCCGATCGTCGGGATGGCCGCCGACCCCAAGGGCGTCCGGCTACTGGCTGGTGGCGGAGGACGGTGGCATCTTCGCCTTCGGCGGTGCGCCGCTACCTCGGGTCCGAAGGCGGGCAAGTCCCTCACCGTGCCGATCGTCGGGATGGCCGCGGACGCCGGCACCGGTGGGTACTGGGAGGTGGCCAACAACGGGCAGGTCTTCGACTTCTGGGCGTTCTCGTTCGGCTCTCCGGCCAACCTGCTCGCTCAACGACCCCATCGTCGGCCTGGCCGGCACGAGTACCGGCGCCGGCTACTGGGAGATCGCCGCCGACGGCGGCGTCTTCGCCTACGGGAACGCCCGGTTCAAGGGGTCGCCGGCCGTCGACCAGCTGAACGCGCCGATCGCCGGGCTGCAGCCGAGCGCGGCGACGGGCGGGTACTGGCTGGTCGCCCCCGACGGCGGCGTCTTCAGCTACGGGGCCACGTTCGCCGGAGCGGGCTGACCCGCCCGTACCTCGTGCAGCTCGATGGCGTTCCCGGCCGGATCGTCGATGAACGTCTGTCGGCCCGTTCCGGAACCGACGGGATCGGCCACCTCGAGCCCTTTCGACCGCAGGTCGACGCACCACCTGGTCGAGGTCGTCCACCCGGATGGCGAAGTGCTGGCCGAGGTTCCGGGGGACCGGGGCCTCGAGCAGGTGGACCTGCACCGCGCCGAGGTCGATCCACGCCCCGGCCACTCCGAAGCTCCGGCCGGTCGTCACGCACCGTGCCGCCCAGCACCCCGGTGTAGAAGGACACGCACTCCGTCACGTCGGAGACGTTGATGGCGACATGGTGGATCCCCAGTGGCTGCATGTCGTGGATTCTGACCGGACCGGGCCCCGGGCGCAACGGGGTCGGCGCCCCTGCCCGGGGGCCGGTCACCGCCCGTTCGGCCGGGAGGAGGCGCGTTCGGGTTCAGGATCCCGTCGGGATCGAGCGCCCGCTTGAGGTCACGGAACACCGCGATCTCGAGGTCGATCTCGACAGGTGGAGCCACCTCCTCTTGGCCGTGCCGATCCCGTGCTCGGCGCTGATGCTCCCGCCGAAGGCGGCGACCAGCTGGAACACGGCGTCGTCCACGGTGTCGTCCTCCGGCCGGAGACCGCTCACGTTGACGTGGATGTTGCCGTCCCCCACGTGGCCGAAGAGCCAGGTGCGCGCCCCCGGGTCGATGGCCCCGACCACGCCCGCCACCTGGTCGACGAAGTCGGGCAGTGACGTGAGCGGCAGGGTGACGTCGAGCTTGTGCGGTGGCCCGAGGGTGTTGATGGCCTCGGTGTGGGCTTCGCGGTAGCGCCACAGGGCGGCGCGGCGACCGGGGTCGGTGGCCACCACGACGTCCTCCACGTCGTCCACCGAACCGGCCACCTCGGCCAGCGACCCGGTCGGGTCGACCCGGTCGGCCGCCTCCACCAGCAGGTACACCGGGTGGGGCGCCGCGAACGGCGGGTGCATCCCGGTCACCGAGCACACCAGGTCGAGCCCGGATGCCAGGAACAGCTCACAGGCCTCCACTCCGGACAACGAGCGGCGGAAGGTCGCCGACGCCTCGAGTGCGGCCGACACCGTCGGGAAGGCCAGCATCGCCACTGTCCGCTCCGGCATGGCGGGCACCAGGCGGAGCCGGGCCGCCGTCACCACCGCCAGCGTCCCCTCACTGCCGCAGATGAGCCCGGGAAGGTGGTAGCCCGTGTTGTCCTTCACGAGCCCGGACAGGTGGGAGATGACCGCGCCGGTCCCGAGCACCGCCTCCAGCCCGACGATCTGGGCACGGGTGTCGCCGTACCGGATGACGTGGATGCCCCCGGCGTTCGTGGCCACCGTGCCCCCCACCGTCGCCGACCCGCGGCTGGCGAGGTCGACGCCGTAGGCCCACCCGGCGGCAGCCGCCGCCCCGCGGACGGCGGCCAGTGTCACGCCGGCGCCGGCGGTGACCTGACCGGCCAGGGTGTCGACCGGCTCGAGGGTGCCGAGGCGACGGAGGCTCAGTACCACCTCGCCGTGCAGGGGGACCCCGCCACCGACCAGGCCGGTGTTGCCGCCCTGTGGCACGAGGGCGATCCCGAGCCCGCGGCAGACGGCGATCACGCCCGCCACCTCCTGGGCGGACGCCGGGCTGACCACGGCCATCGAGCTCCCCACGAAGCGACCGGTCCAGTCCGTCGTGTAGGACCTCAGCACGTCACCGTCGGTGATCACGTGTGGGCCGACCACCTCGCGCAGCCGCTCCGCCACCACGGGAGGACCGGTCATGTGATCGACGCCCGGGTCGGTGTCGGGCGCGCCGACGGATTCCGGCATGCGGCGATCCCACCGGCACCGGCACCGGCTCGTTGTCCGTGGGCCCGAACGTCCATCGTGTCGCCTTTCGGTTGCCGGACCACGGGGGGCGGCCGTGCGGTGGGTCCCCGCCCGCGACGTTACTTCCGGTGTCGGCGCCCGCAGCCGAGCCGGCGCCGCGCGTATCATGGCCGAGGAGGGACGGCGGCTCCGGTCGGCGTCCTCCCGTCGGGCGGCGCGGTCGATGGGGGAACAGTGGGGGAGGACGAGGACCAGATCAGACGGACGCTGGGCGCCTACAGCCAGCGGTGCGACGACGGCCGGTTCGACGAGTGGTCGGACCTGTTCACCGAGGATGCCCGCATGTGCGTGGGCGGGCAGGTGACCGAGGGACGCCAGGCGATCCGGGCCGCCATGGCCGCCATGCAGCCCGACGGCGCCCGGGGCAAGCACATCACCGCCAATTCGCTCATCGACGTGGACGTCGACGGTGACACGGCCACCGCCGCCACCGACTACGTGTTCGTGCGGCGGGGCCCTGACGGACTCGCGATCGTCGCCGCCGGGCGTTACCACGACCGCCTGGTCCGCCAGGGCTCGCAGTGGAGGTTCAGCGACCGGACCGTCACCCAGCTCGGCGACGGCGCAGGGGCCCCTGATCGGTGACGTCGCCGTCACCGCGGATCGCGACCGGTTGAGGGCCATGGCCTTGGACGCGTCCCGCCATGCCGATGTCATCGTGGTGGGATCGGGAGCGGCGGCCCTGACCGCTGCCATCAACGCCCGCGACCACGGCGCCCGGGTGACCGTCGTCGAGCGGGCCCCGACGGTCGGCGGCACCACGGCCGTGTCGGGCGGGGGTGTCTGGATGCCCCGGAACCACCACATGGCGGAGCTGGGGATCGACGACTCCCGGGAGGAGGCCCTCGCCTACATGGGCCGCCTCACCGCCGGGCGTATGCCGGTCGGTCTCCTCGAACGGTTCGTCGACGAAGGCCCGGGCATCGTCGCCGGCCTGGAGCAACGCGCCGGCCTGAAGCTCCGACCGATGACCTGGCCCGACTATCACCCCGAGATGGAGGGGGCCAGGCAGTCGGGCCGGATGCTCGAGCCGGCCGTCTACGACTCGGACCGGCTCGGGCCCTGGGCCTCCCGGCTCCGACCGGCACCGGTGCTGGGCCTACCCATGACGCTGCAGGAGGCCACCGCCGACTGGCGACCGGCCTACTTCCCGGAACGCTTCGACGCCGCCCTGGTCCGACGGCGGGTCGCCGCCCACCAGGTGGCATGCGGCCAGGCGCTGATCGGCGCGCTGCTCGAGGCCTGCATCGCCCGCGGCATCGAGCCCGAGCTCGACACCAGGGCCTGTGAGATCACCATGCGGGGCGGTGAGGTCTCGGGTCTGGTCGTGGACCGGGGTGGCCGGCGGTCCGAGCTGCCGGCGAGGGCGGTGGTGCTCGGTTCGGGTGGGTTCGAGTGGAATCCGGAGCTGATATCCCGCTACCTCCCCGGTCCCCTGACCCACCCGCACACTCCTCCCACCGGCGAGGGCGACGGCCTCTCGATGGCCATGGAGGTCGGTGCCGACCTGGCCAACATGAACGAGGCGTGGTGGTATCCGGCCGCCCACCTCCCGGGCGAACGGTACGAGGGCCGACGGCTCTCCCGCTTCGTCGGGGTGGAGCGGACCGCTCCCCACTCGATCATCGTCGACCGCTTCGGACACCGGTTCGTGAACGAGGCGGCCAACTACAACGACATGCAAAAGGCCTTCTTCTCGTTCGACGCCAACGAGTACTCGAGCCGGCATCTGCCGTGCTGGGTGGTGTTCGACCGTCAGTACCGGTCCCGGTACCCGGTGGTGTCGGCGCGTCCGGACGACCCGGATCCCGACTGGCTCCCCGTCCACGACACCCTCGACGGGCTGGCCGAGCTGGTGGGGATCGATGCCGCCGGCCTCCGCGGGACCGTCGAGCGGTGGAACCGCCAGGTCGGTGACGGCGCCGACCGCGACTTCGGCCGGGGGTCGAGCGCCTACGACCGGTTCCACGGCGACCCGTCGGCCGCCCATCCCAATCTGGGGTCCATCGAGCAGGGCCCCTACTACGCACTTCCCATCCACATCGGCTCGGTGGGTACCAAGGGCGGCCCGAGGATCGACGCCCATGGCCGGATCCTCCACGTCCGCGACCGCCCGATCCCCGGCCTGTACGGGGCGGGCAACGTGGTGGCCAGCCCGGCCGGCCCGGCCTACTACGGCGGGGGGACCTCGATCGGCATGGGCATCGTGTGGGGCCACCTGGCCGGGTCCCACGCCGGGACGTATGCCACCGTCGGCGTGTCGTCCCGTTGACGGCGGGCCGGTGCCGGCGCACCGTGCCCGAGCGGGTGGGCCATGCCGCCCGGGACGGCACCCGAGCGGTGATCGTGGGTCCGAGGTTCGCGTCCTGGTGGGGGGCTAGATTGCTCGTCGAAGGCAATTCGAGGAGTCGTTGATGGGACGAGGTACGCCGAAATCCGTGCTCGAGATGCTCGCCGCCGTGCCCCTGTTCTCGACGTGCACCAAGGCCGAGCTCCGTGCCATCGCCAACTTGGGTACCCGGTTGACCGTGGACGACGGCTCGGCCCTCACCACCCAGGGCACCCCGGGGCGTGAGTTCTTCCTCCTGACCCGGGGCGGGGCCAGGATCATCGCCGACGGGGCCGAGATCGCCAAGCTGGAACCCGGGGACTTCTTCGGTGAGACGGCGCTGCTCGAGCGGCGCCCCCGCAATGCCACGGTCATCGCCGATACCGACGCGGAGGTCCTGGTGCTCAACGCATCGGAGTTCCGCGGCCTCCTCGAGTCCTCACCGACCATCGCCGAAAAGCTGCGCGCCGCCGTGGCCGACCGCGAGCGCGATCCGTCGCCGTCCACGGACTGACCGGCCCCCGGTCCCCGCCCTTCCCGGAGAGGAGGGACGGGGACCACATCTACGAGCCGGCGCTAGCCGAGCGCCATGCCGACGATGGGCTGGTTGAGGCGGAGGCTTCCGGTCGAGCCCTGGAAGTGGGCACCGGGTCCGAAGGTGAAGACCCCACCGTCGGACGCCACCAGGTAGTAGCCGTCTCCCGTCGGTGCCGCCGCCATCCCCACGATGGGCTGGTTGAGGTGCACGCTCCCGAGCGAACCCAGATAGGGGGCGTGGAAGCTGAAGATGCCGCCGTCCTTGGCCACCAACCAGTAGCCGCCGGTGGTCGGGTCGACCGCCATCCCGACGATGGGCTGGTTGAGGTGCTTGCCGCCCATCGAGCCCTGGAAGTGGGCACCGGGTCCGAAGGTGAAGACCCCACCGTCGGACGCCACCAGGTAGTAGCCGTCGCCGTCAGGGGCGGTGGCGATTCCGACGATGGGCTGGTTGAGATGGATGCTCCCGGCCGAGCCGAGGAAGCGCGCATTGGAGCCGGAGCTGAACACCCCGCCGTCGGACGCGGCGATCCAGCAGCCGTTACCGCCGGGGACGGGGGCGATGCCGACGATGGGCTCGTTCAGCGTCTTGGTGACGCCGGCACAGTCCGATCCGTCCGGCCCGTGGCCGTAGACCACCCCGCTGGCATCGGCCAGGCCGTAGCTGCTCCCCCCCGGCACGGCGGCCATCCCCACGATCGGCTGGGTCAGTGCCTGGCCCCCCTGTGAGCCCAGGAACTTGTTGCCGAAGGCGAAGACCCCCCCGTCCTTGGCTACCAACCAGTACCCGTGCCGACCCGGACCGGGGACGGCGATGGGGGTCGCCGGTCCGGCCGGGGAGTAGGGCGGGGTGCCCGTGGGGGGCTCATTGGCGGCCGGGTTGGGCTGGGTGACCGAAAAGGCGCACTGCCCGGTGGCGTAGCCGCCGACGATGTTGGGCGACGAATGGGAGTCCCCGTACTGGATGGCCGGGACGTTGTTCGGGCACAGCAGGTTGCCGCCGACATGGTTGGCGAGGTTCTCCGAGGCATCGGGATCACCGAGCGTGTTGTTGGCGAACGTGGCGCTGCCACCCACGGTGTTGCGGATGGCGCCGAACCAGCACGAGTTGAGGCCGGAGACCCTGAGGTTGCCACCGAAGGTGTTGTCTTCGTAGTCGCTGTAGACGGGTGACTGGAAGGTGGCGAAGATGCCGCTCGGCGCGCAGCTGACCCCGCCGCCCCCACCGAGCTCGACGGCGTCGGCTCCGATGGCGGAGTCGTGCACCACCACACCGAGGGGGGCGGTGGCCACGATGCTCCCCTTGACGGTGTCGGGGGAGTTGAGCGTCGGATTGGTCTGGTTCGGATCGTCGATGCACGCGAAGTGGGCCGCCTCGCAGCCGAGGAGGAGGGACGCTCCGCTGGCCACGGTGATGTTCCCGTCCACGGTCAGCCCCGATGTACCCGTGCCGTTGTCGGTGGCAAATGCGGCAATCAGGGCGGAGCCGGCCAGCAGGCTCACGTCGTTGGTCACGATGACCTGGCCCGCATTGACCGCGCACACGCCGGTGACGGTCACGGTGCTGTAGGTCCCTCCGGCCAGCGACCCCGGCGAGCCGGAGGTGCCGGTGCAGGTGGTGGCGGCCGGTGCCGCCGCCGAGGCGGCCGCGGATCCTTCGATCACCCCCAGGGGGAGCACGACGACGGCTGCCACGACGATCGCCATGAAGGACCGGCGGACCCGTCCGCCGCCCGGTCGTCTACGGTCCGGAACCGCCTGACCCCGTTGCCCGTCCATTGTTGCCACGGCTCCACCTCCATCGCTCGGTGTCCACTACTGCCGGTGGTGGAGCGGAGACAAGAAGATCGACCAAACGGAGGGTGGGGACCCGCGCCCGGCCGCAGTGCCGAAGATGACTGGGCCGACCACGAGCAGACCACGAGCAGGGCTCGTCCCCCGAATGTTCACTCCCCGAATCGCCGCCGAACCCACCGTCCTATCCGCCCCCGGGGCAGTCTGACAGACGGGTCCACACCGCACAAGGGTGCCAACACCCGCCGGGCTGCCCGGCCCGGAGCCCCACCCGATGGCGACGATGACCCGATGAGAGGGGATCGGGTTGGCCGAGCCCAAACGGGGAAGGGTCCTGCTGGGTGACAGGAGGAAGATCCGATGCCATCGCAGCCGTCCCCTTCTCCCGGCTCGGCCCGGTCCGGTAGCGGCGCGCCTCGGAGGCGTCGTGTCGACATCGTCGGAGTCCGGACCGCTCTCTCGGCCGGTGCCGGCCTGGTGGCCGGGGCGGCGCTGTCCCCGTTCGTGGCCTGGCAGGCGGCCATCCTCCTCGGCTGGGTGGCGGCGGCGTCGTGCAACCTGGCGTGGACCTGGTCCCGGGTGGGCGGCCTGGATGCCGGGGCCACCCGGCGCCACGCCGGCATCGAGGATCCGAGCCAGGCCTACGCCGAGTCGATCGTCATCGCCGCCGGGGTCGCGCTGCTGGCGGCGGTGGGGCTCTTGTTGCTCCATGCCGGCCGGACCCACGGGTCGACCAAGGCGTACCTCATCGCCATCGGGGTGGTGAGCGTCATGGTGTCCTGGGCGACCGTGCACACCATCTACATGCTGCGCTACACGCGTACCTACTACCGCGACGGCGCCTCCGGGGTCGACTTCAACGAGGACGATGATCCCGCCTATCTCGATTTCGCCTACCTGGCGTTCACCATCGGCATGACCTTCCAGGTGTCCGACACCAACCTCACGTCCATGGCCGTCAGGCGTCTCGCCCTCGGCCACGGGCTGCTCTCGTTCCTGTTCGGTGCCGTGATCGTGGCACTGTCCATCAATGTCGTGGCCAGCCTGCTGTGACGGGCCCCGCCGGGCGCTTCAGCCGCTGGCCTCACCCGCCGGCCACGACGTCCTCGGTGACGTCGTTGACCAGTGGGGTGCCGGCGAGATAGCGGTCGAGGTTGGCGGAGAAGAGCTCGGCTTGTCGAAGGAACCTGCCGGCACCGCCGGCGGCGTTGTGAGGGGTGACCCGGACCGACGGGTGGGTCCAGTACGGGTGTCCGGCGGGGAGGGGCTCGGTCCGGAAGACGTCCAGCACCGCCGTGCCCACCCGTCCGTCGTCGAGGGCGGCCAGCAGCTCGTCGTCGTCGATCAGGGTGCCCCGTGCCACGTTGACCAGCAGGCAGCCGGGCTTGACGGCGGCCAGGAACGCCCCGTCCACGAGGTCGAGCGTCGACGCGGTCGCCGGGGCCGCCAGGACGATGACGTCGGCCCGGTCGGTGACCTCGAGCAACCGGCCGGGGGTGACGGTCAGGTCGGTGGGGTCGTCGGCCGCCGGGCTCCGACGGCAACCGATGACGTGTGCGCCGAACGCCCGCGCACGCACCGCCACCTCGCTCCCGATCCCGCCGAGGCCGATGACGAGCCAGGTCGTGCCGGACACCTCGCGCCAATCGTGGATGCGCCAGGTACCCGCCTCCTGCTGCCTCCACTGCGCGGCACCCTGGAATTCGTCGAGGACGGCCCGCATCACGAACTCGGCGATGGGGAGGCTGTTCACGTGGGCGTTGGTGATCCGAACCCCCCTTGCCGCCAGCTCCGCAAAGACGGGGGCGTCGTAGCCGGCCGCGGGCGACTGGAACCACCGGAGCGACTGGGCCTGTCGCAACAGCGAGAAGAAGGGCCTGATGGGCGCCCCCGGGCGGAACAGGTCCGACGTGCCCCAGGCGATCTCCGGGCGGGCATCGTCCCACTCGACCCGGTCTCCTCCCTCGCCGGAGAGGGTCCCGTCCGCGTCCAGGGCCAGCCACTCGACGCCGGGGCGACGGAGCTCCTCTCCGAAGCTGTCGCGGGCCACCGAGGTCATCAGGACGAGCACGGCATCACAGTAAGGCGCCCGGGACGGCGCCCGGCCCCGCGTCAGGGGCCCCGGTGGTGTCCGGGCTCGACCCGGTCACGCCAGCGCGGTGATGAGCGCCTCGGCCCGCCGCCGGTATCCGCCGCCGAAGAGCACCGTGTGGACCAGGAGCGGATAGAGCCGGAACAGCGCCGACCGTTGTTCCCAGCCGTCTTCCACTGGCCTGACCTCGGTGTAGGCGTGCCACGTGGCATCCGGCACGGGGCCGAACAGGCCCAACATGGCCAGGTCCTCCTCGGGATGCCCGCCGTGGACGGAGGGGTCGACGAGCCAGGCCCGGCCGTCGGTGCCCCACAGGACGTTCCCCCACCACAGGTCCCCGTGCAGGACCGCCGGCGGCCCCGATCCCACCAGCTCGTCGATCCGCCCGCCCAGCCCGTCGATCCGCCGTCCCAGTCCGCACCGGGCCCCGAGCTCGAGCAGCCGCGTGCGGTAGAAGGTGCCCCCATCCGGCCGGACCGACGGGTCGACACGACACGAGCCCACCCACGACGACCCGCCGCCCCACTGCGCACAGGGCCCCGAGTGCAGCGTCGCCAGCGTCCGACCGAGCGCCTCGTCGTGGGCCGGGGTCCGGGGCCCGTGGTCCACCCACCGGGTCACCAGGACGCCCGGCTCCACCATCACGATCTCCGGCACCGGCGGCCCGCCGGCCATCCGCCCCAGGTGTTGGAGGCCGTCCGCCTCGTCGCCGGTCCCCGGCCCGGTCTTGACCACGACATCCCCTGTCCCGGTCGGGAGAAGCCACACCTGCCCGCCGAGTGGACGTGGCGGCCCGGTGGCGTCCAGCAAGGGGGCGATCCGGCGCGGCCAGTCACCGGCCGGGGTCACGCCCCGCTCGCCGTGCTAGAGACTTGGACGTGATCACCACCGAGCGGGACGGCCCGATCGCCATCGTCACGCTCGACCGGCCCGAGGCACGCAATGCCCTGACCTCCGCCATGATCATCTCGCTGTCCCGGACCTACTCCGAGCTCGATGCCGACGCCGGGGTGCGGGTGGTGGTCCTCACCGGGCGGGACCCGGCCTTTTGCGCCGGGCTCGACCTGTCGGACCTGGCCCGGACCTACGACGGCGTGGGTGCCGCCGTCTCGGCGTCGACCTCGACCCCGGCCTCGGCCGGCACCACCGACCGACGCGTCGGGTTCCCCCGCCCGGGCAAGCCCCTGATCGGGGCCGTCAACGGCCCCGCGGTGACCGGTGGCCTGGAGCTGGCCCTCGGGTGCGACTTCCTGGTCGCCTCCGAGCGGGCCACCTTCGCCGACACCCACGCCCGGGTCGGTGTGATGCCGGCCGGGGGCCTCACTATCCGGCTCCCGCAGCTCGTCGGGATCAACCGTGCCCGTCAGATGTCCCTGACCGGCAACTTCGTCGACGCATCCCGGGCCTACGAGTGGGGGCTGGTGAACGAGGTGGTCCCCCACGCCGGGTTGCTCGAGCGGGTCATCGGGTTGGCCCGGTCGATCAGCGAGGTGGATCCGGATGCCGTCGCCGAGCTGGGTTCGATGTACGACGCTCTGGCACTCCGGTCCGACGACGGGGCGTATGTGGAAGAGGCCCGCCGGTCCCGCCAGTGGATGGATCACCACTTCGACGCCGAGGCCCTCGCCTCCCGGCGGGACGGCATCATCGAGCGGGGCTCCCGCCAGCAGTGAGCCGGCCCCGGCCGGAGTTTCAGCCGTGGCCCGGTCGTGGCGGTAGGGAGAACCGGGCACGGATGGCGGCCTGCACGTCGTCGATCGACCCGGTGGCATCGAACGTGGCCACGAACTCCTTGCGTTCGAAGATCTCGATCAGCGGCTTGGTCTCCTCGTGGTACTGGGCCAACCGCACCGCCAGGGCCTCGGGGTTGTCGTCGGCCCGGGCCATCAGTGCTCCGCCGCAGACGTCGCACGTCTCGGGGTTCGCCGGTCGGTGGGCCATCAGGTTGTAGTCCAGCCCACACCGTGAGCACAGGCGTCGGGCCAGGACCCGCCGCGTGACCTCCTCGTCGGGCATGTGCAGGTTGATCACGCCGTCGATGTCGTAGCTCTCGAGGAAGAACTCGGCCTGGCGGGCGTTGCGTGGGAAGCCGTCGATGATGAATCCGTAGTTCCAGTTGTGCTCGGCCAGCCGGGTCTTGACCACCGCCTCGACCAGGTCGTCGTCGACCAGGCTCCCCCCGGCCATGATCCGCTTGACCTGGGCACCGAGCTTGGTGTGGTGCTGTACGTTCCAGCGGAAGATATCCCCCACGCTGACATGCTCGAGCTCGAGGTCCTCGGCCATGAGCCGGGCCTGGGTGCCCTTGCCGCTCCCCTGCACGCCCATGATGATGTACTTGCGCATGCGCGGCTACCGGCCGTCGTGGGACGAGGGGCGGGTGGACCTCATCGCACGATGTAGCGCTGGGGGACCCACGACTGGCTGTCGATCGGGGGCCGCTCGTAGGCGCGCTGCTGGCGGGGGGGCAGTGCCACCTCTTCGTGGGGGACGTCGCGGTAGGGCACGATGTGGAGCAGGTGGCTGATGATGTTGAGTCGGGCCGCCTTCTTGTCGTCGGCGTCGACGACGTACCACGGTGCCTCTTTGATGTCGGTGTAGGCGAACATCTCGTCCTTGGCCTCGGCGTAGTCCACCCACCGGGCCCGGGCCTCGAGGTCCATGGGGCTGAGCTTCCACCGCTTGCCCGGGTTGTTGATCCGTTCGGTGAACCGGCGCTCCTGCTCCTCGTCGCTCAGGGACAGCCAGTACTTGACCAGGATGATCCCGGACCGCACCAGGGCCCGTTCGATCTGCGGGCACGTCCGGAAGAAGTCGACGTGCTCCTCTTCGGTGCAGAACCCCATCACCCGCTCCACGCCGGCCCGGTTGTACCAACTCCGGTCGAACAGGACCATCTCGCCGGCCGACGGAAGGTGGGCGATGTAGCGCTGGAAGTACCACTGCGACCGCTCACGCACGCTCGGCGTGCCCAGGGCGACGACCCGGACGTGGCGGGCGTTGAGGCGTTCCATGATGCGCTTGATGGTCCCGCCCTTGCCGGCCGTGTCGCGCCCCTCGAAGATGACCATCACCCGCAGGCCCTCGTGGACGATCCACTCCTGCATCCGCACCAGTTCGGTCTGGAGCCGGGCGAGTTCCTTCTCGTAGGCGGCCTTGGACACCACCTCGGTGCCGGACTCGTCCGGCGCTGACGCCGTTTCGGCAGGGGGCTCCGTCCGGTGGCCGGGTGCGCTCTTCTCGGTCTCCACGCCGGACTTCGCCATTAGCAGGTCGATGGTAGTGGGACAGTGCGTCGTCGGGCCAAACGGCGTGATCCCGAAACCGTCACCCGTCGAGCGCCCGACCGGCGGCCAGGGTCCTGGTCCACCACAACAGGTCGTCCAAGAGTGCGGCCAACTTGGGCTCGATCGGGGCGAAGGTGGAGGTCTCGAACGGATCCGGGGCCTGCATGGCCGGCACCATCAGGTCCGGCAGGATGTGGACGGCGTGGCGCAGCGGTGCCATCTCGAACTCGACCGCCACCTCCCGCAGCTGCTCGATGGCGCGGGCGCCACCGACGTTCCCCCAACCGACGAACGACACCGGCTTCCGGCGCCATTCGACGAACGTGTGGTCCATGGCGTTCTTGAGGACGGCCGGGTATCCGTGGTTGTACTCCCCGGTGAGGATCACGTAGCCGTCGCCCTCATCGATCTTGTTGCCGAAGGCGGCGGCCGCGGCGGTGGGGTACTCCCGCTTGGTGTAGGCCGGGGGGAGCTGATCGAAGAAGGGGAGCGGGAAGTCGCGGAGGTCGACCAGTTCGGAGCTGACGTCGTCCCGGGCCGCCAGGTGCCCGATGACCCAGGCGGCCACCTTCTCGCTGAAGCGGCCCGGTCGGGTGGTACCGGTGATGACCTGGAGGTGGGGCATGACTCTCCTCATGTACGGGGGTCTTGTCGGCGGGCGCGGCTACAGGAGCGGGGGGACGATCGCTTCCACCACGCTCGGTCCCGGCGTCGCCAGACTCCGGGCCAGCTGGTCACTGAACTCCTCGGCAGACTCGGCACGTGAGGCGGGCAGGCCCATCCCCTCGGCCAGGTGCACGAAGTCGATGCGGGGATTGCCGAGATCGAGCATCTCCCGGGCCCGGTCGCCGGTCTTTGTCACGCCGACTCGGTCGAGCTCCATGTTGAGCACGGCATAGGAGTGGTTGTTGAGCAGGATGGTGGTGACGTCGAGGCCCGCACGCGCCATGGTCCACCACGACTGCAGGGTATAGAGGGCGCTGCCGTCGGACTCGAGGGCCACCACCCGCCTCCCGGGCGACGCCACCGCCGCCCCCACCGCCACCGGCAGGCCCTGTCCGATGGCGCCGCCGGTGAGGCAGAGCCAGTCGTGCGGAGGGCTTCCGGCGGTGGCGCCGGGGGCGAAGAGCCCGGACGTATTGCCTTCGTCCGACACGATGGCCTCCTCCGGGAGCAGGGCGCCGAGGGCCTGGCACACCGCTTGCGAGGTCAGTGGGCCCTCCGGCATGCCGGGGCGGGTGGCGTCCACCCGGGGGGCACTCCCAGCCGCCACTCCCAGAAGGGACGCCAGCTCGTCCACCGCCGCCGTCACGTCGTCGGCCGGTCCGGCCACACGGTGCACCGTGCAGCCGGCGGGAACCAGGTCGCTCGGCTTGCCCGGGTAGGCGAAGAAGGACACCGGTGACGCCGCGTCCACCAGCACGAGATGTCGGATCCCCTCGAGTTGCATGGCCGCGAACTCGGCCAGGTAGGCCAAGCGGTCCACCCCCGGCCGTCCGGCACCGCGCTCGAGCCGGGCCGGGAAGGTCTCGCACAGGAACGTCGCCCCCGTGGCCGAGGCGATGTCGGCCGCCGTCCTCAACGCCGCCCCCGTGCAGGCCCTTCCCCCGATGAGCACGGCGCAGCGCTCATCCGAGCGTAGGGCCGCGGCCACGACGGCCAGGTCCTTCCCGTCCGGGGCCGCACCCGCCGGGGGTGGGGCGGCGCCGGACCCGGACCCGGCTCCGGCTCCGGCTCCGGCCGAGCCCCCCTCCGACCAGGAGACGTCGGCCGGCACGATCAGGGTGGCCACTGTCGCCGGCGGTCCGACGGCGGCGGCCAGTGCGTCCAGCGCGTCAGTGGTCAGCGCGGCGGCCGACTCCGAGCTCCGGACGAATGTCGTGGATACGTTGCGGGCCACCGTCTCGATGTCGGACTGCAGTTGGGCGTCGTAGCGCCGGTGGGTGATGGCGTGGTCGCCGACGATGTTCACGACCGGGCTCCGGGCCCGACGTGCGTTGTGCAGGTTGGCCAACCCGTTGCCGAGGCCGGGGCCCAGGTGCAGGAGCGTGGCGGCGGGCCGACGGGCCATTCGGGCGTACCCGTCGGCGGCTCCGGTGGCCACCCCTTCGAACAGCGCCAGCACACTGCGCATGGTGGGCACGTCGTCGAGGGCCGCCACGAAGTGCATCTCCGAGGTCCCGGGGTTCATGAAACAGGTGTCGACGCCGTGGTCGACCAACGTGCGGATGAGCGCCTCGGCGCCGTTCACCGGACTGCCTCGGACAGGATGGGGTCGAAGATCGTCCCGGGGTTGAGGATCCCGGCGGGATCGAATGCGACCTTGATGCGCCGCATGAGGTCGAGCTTCGCCGGGTCCTCCAGTTCGGTCAGGTACGGTCGCTTGAGGATGCCGATCCCGTGCTCACCCGAGATGGCGCCGCCGAGGGAGAGTCCGGTGGCGATGATGTCGTGGAGGAGCTGCCGGCGCACATCGGCATCGGACTGCCACACCGACAGGTGGACGTTGCCGTCGCCGGCGTGGCCGCACCCGATGACCAGGGACGAAGTGGCGGAGGACAACTGGCCCACTGCCTCGAGGTAGGCGGGGATCGATGCCCTGGGCACCACCACATCCACCAGGTCGTCGGCCCCGTTGGCCTTGGAGGCCCAAAAGGCGCGCTCACGGGCCTCGATGAGTTGGCTGCCGGCCTGGTCGGGCAGGACGTAGACGTCGAGTGCCCCGAGGCCGGCGATCTGGACGGCCAATGTCTCGACGTCCTCCTCGAGCCTTCCTGCATGGTGGTTCTCGAGGACGATCACCAGGTAGGCGAGGGCCCGCTCCCGGATGTCCTCGGGGATGCCGAGGTCGATGCCGGCGTTGGCGGTGATCCCCGCCATCGACACCATGTCGATGTACTCGACCAGCAGTGGTCCGATGCCGCTGGCCACGATGGGTGGCACCGCCGAGGCGATCTGCTCGATGGTCGGGAACGGGGCGAGCAGCGTGGTGTGGTGCTCCGGACGAGGATGGAGCCGGACGGTGGCCTCGGTCACCAGGGCCAGTGTCCCCTCTGATCCCACGATCAGTTGGGTGAGGTCGTATCCGCTGGTCGACTTGACGAACCTGCCACCGGCGGTGATGACCTCGCCCGTGCCCAGCACCGCCTCGATCCCGAGCACGTGGTGGCGCGTCACCCCGTACTTGACGGCTCGCATGCCACCGGCGTTGGTGGCGATGTTGCCGCCCAGGCTGGCCGACTGCTCGCCGGGGAACACCGGGTAGATCAGCCCATGGGGGATGAGTGCCGCATCGAGGGCGGCCAGCGTCACCCCGGGTTGGACGACGGCGACGTGGTTGGCGGTGTCGATCTCGACGATCCGGTCCATCCGTTCGAACGAGACCACCACTCCCCCCTCGACGGGGGTACAGCCCCCGGACAGGCCGGTGCCCGACCCGCGGGGGGTGATCGGGACCCCTTCTGCGGCGGCCTCCGTCACGATGGCCGCCACTTCGTCGGTGCGCTGGGGCCGGACGACGGCCCGGGGACGCACGGGGGTACCCCCGAGCGCCTCGTCGTGCGTCAACTCCTCGGCGATGGCATCGCCCACGTCGACGTGCTCAGCGCCGCAGATGGCGGCCAGCCGGTCCTCGATCATCCCCGGCCCGGAGGGGCCGGCGGGCCGGATCCGCGAGTTGTTGTCCTGGTTGCCCCGGCCATGTGAACCCCCCTGATCGACGGTCAGGCGCCCACGCTACTGCCCGGGTCCGGTTGTCCGGCTGTCCGGCTGTGTGGCCGGGAGTCCGTGCCCGCGGCGCCGGCCATTTGTTTTTCCAAATAGCATGACGCTGGTATGTAGTACCGACGGTACGTTATTTGCGAAACAATTACCGGAGAGGAGGCGCCTCCCACGGCACCGGCCGGAGCCGGTGGCCGCGTCGTTCTCGTTCCGCTACCTTGCCCAAGCGGATCGAATCCACCGGCCCGAGTTCCGCGATCCCGGGCCACCAGAGGAGCCGAGGTGACCGTCGAGGCAAACGTCGAGACCAACAAGGAGCGGGTCAGGGCGTTCTGGAACGCGCTCTACGAACGAGACTGGAACCTCATCGGCTCGTTCTTCGCCGAGGACAGCGAGTACACCGACGTGCCCTCACCGGACGACGACGTGGCGCACGGCCCGGCGCTCATCGTGGCCCGGCTACGACTGGGGCTGGAGCGCATCTCGGGTTACGAGCACGAGTTCCGGCTCATGGTGGCCGAGGGCGATACCGTGGTGACCGAGCACACCGAGACCTGGCACTGGCACACCGGCGAGCAGGTCACCCTCCCCTTCGTGTCCGTCCAGGAGCTTCGGGACGGCTCCATCGTCAGATGGTGGGACTACTGGGACCTGCAGACCCTGATGAACGCCGCTCCGGTGTGGTGGATCGAGCACGTGGCCCAGGGCTACACCTGAGCCGCGCCACACGCGCTCAACTCTCGAACCCGTAGACACCCTGGGCGTACTCGTCGACCTTCGACGTGGGGAGCCGGAGGCGGATCGCCGTGTAGTAGACGGCGAGGCTGAAGGCCGCCACCACCGCCAGGTCCCAATAGAAGGGGATGTTCATCCGGCCCCCCTGGAACTGGCCGAAGTAGGAGATGAGGGTCAGGCCGCCGAGGTAGGGCCACAGCCAGACGGCCGCCGCCCAGTCCAAGGGGGTGTGGACCGGGTTGGCGTTGGTCAGCCTCGAGATCCCCATCAAGACGTAGCCGAGGACGACGGCCACCATCAGCTTCCACACCACCTCCCACCCGCTCCAGTAGATGATGAGGCTGGCCGAGACGAAGGACGCCGGGGCCAGCACCGGGGCCCAGGGCAGGCGGTAGGGCCGCTCCGCGTCGGGCTTCTGGTGCCGCAGGGCACCGAGGGCCAGGGGCGCGCCGGCGTACATGAGGACGGTGGCCGAGGTGATGAAGCCGACCAGCTTCTGCCACCCGGGGAACGGCAAGAAGAGCAGCAGACCCATCAAGAAGGTGAAGATGAGGCCGAACACCGGGACATTGGCCTTCTTGGTGGTCCGCTCGAAGATGGACGGGACGTGCCCGTTCTTGCTCATGCCGAAGGTGATGCGACTGGTGGTGGTGGTGTAGATCAGGCCCGACCCGGTGGGGGCGATGATGGCGTCGGCATAGAGGATGTAGGCCAGCCAGGCCAGGCCCAGGCCCTTGGCCAGGCCGGCGAACGGACCGAAGATGCCGGCGAAGCTGATGTTGGCCCACCCGTGGGCCAGGGCCTGGTGGGGGAGTGCGCCGATGAACACGATCTGCAACAGCAGGTAGATGGTGGCGCCGATGAGCATGGAGAAGATGACCGCCCGCGGCATGTCGCGTTGAGGGTTCCGGCTCTCACCGCCCAACTGGACGGCCTGTTCGAACCCGACCAGCGCGAACACCGCCCCACCGTCGCTCACCGCATTGAGGATCCCGTGGAGTCCGAAGGGAGCGAAGCCACCGGCCCGGGTGAAGTTCGAGGTGTCGAAGTGGGTGAAGAACAGGACCACGATGGTGAGGGTGGGAATGAGGATCTTCCATGTGGTGATGGCGTTGTTGACCCGGATCAGGTAGCGGACGCCGAACAGGTTGGCCACCACGAAGAGCGCCATCATCACCGTGGCCACCAGGTAGCCGGTCGCGGTCAGGACGGGCACGCCGCCCTTCGTGATGACCAGGCCGTGCCAGTAGTTGGCGGTGTAGGTGATGGCCGCCTCCACCTCGATGGGGGCGGTGCCCACCGCCTGCAGCCACGAGAACCAGCCGAATGAGGCACCGGCCAGCCCCCCGAAGGCGTAGTAGGGGAACCGGGTGGTGCCGCCGCTGACGGGGAACATCCCGCCCAACTCGGCATGGACCAGCGCCAACAGGATGACCGCCACCGAGCCGATCAGCCAGGCGATGATGGCCGCAGGCCCGCCGAGCGTGGCACAGGCCAGCGCGCCGAACAGCCAGCCCGAACCGATGATCGATCCCTCGGAGGTGAGCAGCAGGCCGAAGAACCCGATGTTGCGGGTGAGGCCGTCGCCGGCCGTCGATGCCTCGGATCCGGTCGACACCGCAGTATCGGTCAACGCACGACCTCTGTTTCTCGGTCTGACTCTGGGGACGCTCCGGGCCACCGCCGGTTGGAGCGCCGTCAGGGTGGCGGCAGGGCGAAGCTAGTGGACAGGTCGGTCGGGCTCAAGCACCGTGGGCGAGCGCGTACCGCCCCGGCCCCCGTGACGCGCAACGGTCGGGCGTTCAGCCCGCTCGGGCGTGATCCGCCAGCCACTCGGCGAGGTGGGGGGCCTCGTCGCCGATGGTGGTCTCGTCACCGTGCCCGGTGAGCGTTCTAGTCGCTCCCGGTAACACCAAGAGCCGGTCGCGGATGGAGGCGATGATGGTGTCGAAGTCCGAGAAGCTGCGCCCGGTGGCCCCCGGGCCCCCTTTGAACAGCGTGTCCCCGGAAAACAGCACGCCGCCCGCGGCATCATGGAGGCAACACCCACCGGGGCTGTGTCCGGGGGTGTGGAGGACCTCGAGCGTGGTGTCTCCCGCCGTCATCGTCATACCGTCGGACAGCGAGCGGTCGGGGGAGCGGTCGGGGTACACGTCCCGCCACAGCATCATGTCGTCGGGGTGCAGCCAGACGGGGGCGTCGAGCACCTCCGCCAGCGCCACCGCCGCGTTGATGTGGTCGTTGTGGCCGTGGGTGGCGATGATGGCGGTGGCGTCGCGGCCACCGACGGCCGCCGCGATGGGCCGGTGATCGTGGGCGGCATCGATCACCACCACCTGACGGTCATCACCGACGATCCAGATGTTGTTCTCCACCTCGAAGTCGCCGCCGTCGAGCGAGAAGATCCCCGAGGTCACGACCCGTTCGATCATCAGACGACCACCACTGACCGCAGCACCTCACCGCGCTCCATCCGGTGGAAGGCCTCCTCGACGTCTCCCAGCCCGATGGTCTCGCTGACGAAGCGGTCGAGGTCGAGCCGGCCCTGCAGGTACAGGTCGACCAGCATGGGGAAGTCGCGGGACGGCAGGCAGTCCCCGTACCAGCTGGGTCGGAGCTGCCCGCCCCGGCCGAAGAAGTCGATCATCGGCAGGTCGATCCTCATCTCGGGCGTCGGCACCCCCACCTGGACCAATGTGCCGGCCAGATCCCGGGCGTAGAAGGCCTGCTCCATGACCGCCGGATTGCCCACCGCCTCGATGCAGACGTCGGCGCCGTTGCCGTCGGTGAGGCCCTGCACGGCGGTGACCACGTCCCCCTCGGAGGCGTTGACGGTATGGGTGGCCCCGAACTCCCGGGCCAGCTCGAGCTTGCCCGGATCGAGGTCGATGGCGATGACCTTGGCCGCCCCGGCCAGCCGGGCACCGACGATGGCGGCGCAACCCACTCCGCCGCAGCCGAAGACCGCCACGGAGTCTCCCGGCCCGACCTCACCGGTCCACATGGCCGATCCCAGCCCGGCCATGACGCCGCAACCCAGCAGTCCGACAGCCTCGGGGCGTGCGGCCGGGTCCACCTTGGTGCACTGGCCCGCCGCCACCAGCGTCTTTTCGGCGAAGGCACCGATCCCGAGCGCGGGGGCCAGTGGCGTCCCGTCCGTCAGGGTCATCGGGGTGGTGGCATTGTGGGTGGCGAAGCAGTACCACGGCCGTCCCCGCCGGCATGCCCGGCACTCGCCGCACACCGCCCGCCAGTTGAGGATCACGAAATCCCCGGGCGCCACCGAGGTGACGTCGTCCCCCACGGCCTCGACCACGCCCGCCGCCTCATGGCCCAAGAGGAACGGGAAGTCGTCGTTGATGCCGCCCTCCCGGTAGTGGAGGTCGGTGTGGCAGACCCCGCAGGCCTGTACCCGCACCACCGCTTCTCCTGGACCGGGATCGGGCACCACGATGGTCACCAACGAGACAGGTTCCCCCTTCGCCTTCGCCACCACACCCCGGACCTCTGATGCCATGCTCCACTCCTGTCGTGTCGGACGTCGCATCTCGGACGTCGTATGTCGGACGTCGTATGTCGGCGCCCAGTGTGGCACGCCGACCCGCTCAGGCCGTGGTGGCCAGAATCTCCTCGATCATCTCGATGGTGGTGTCCGGATGGAGCAGCGCCAGCCGTCCCACCGACTCGCCCTCCCAGGTGGTGGGGACGACGAAGCCGACCTGGTCCCTCAACAGCTGATCGGACCACTGCTCATAGCGCTCGCGGTCCCAGCCCGTCCGTCGGAAGAGGACCACCGAGAGCTCGGGCCGCCGCACCAGCTCGACATGGGGCGTCCGTTCGATCAGGTCGGCGGTCTGCTGGGTGACGGCGAGCACCGTCTCGATGGCGTCGCGGTAGGCGTCGGTTCCGTTGACGGCCAGCGAGAACCACAACGGCAGCCCGCGGGCTCGCCGGGTCAGGTGGTAGGCGTAGTCACTGGGGTTCCACTCCTCGGGGGCATCGCTGTGGAGCACGTCGAGGTAGGAGGCGTCCTGGGTGTGGACCGCTTTGGCGAGGTGGGGCTCCCGGTAGAGGAGGGCGGCGCAGTCGAACGGGGCGAACAGCCATTTGTGCGGGTCCACCACGAACGAGTCGACCAGTTCGATCCCATCGAAGCGGGCGCGGATGGACGGGGCGAACAGCGCGGCACAGCCGTAGGCGCCGTCGACGTGGAACCAGAGCGACCGCTCCTTGGCGATCTCCCCCACCCCGGACAGGTCGTCGATGATCCCGGCGTTGGTGGTGCCGCCGGTGGCCACCACGGCGATGACGTCGTGGCTCCGGGGACTGGCGTCGAGGGCGGATCGGAGTGCGGCCCCGGTCAGGCGGTGGTCGTCACAGGCCACCAGCAGTGGCTCGACCCCGAGGACCCCGAGGGCCTTGCCCACCGAGGAGTGGGCCTCCTCGCTGATGGCCACCACGGGCCGATCCGGGGCACGGCTCCCCATGCGGTGACCGGCCGTGTCCCGGGCCACCATCAGTGCCGAGAGGTTGCCGGCCGACCCGCCGGACACGAAACATCCGCCGGCACCGTCGGGGAGGTGGGCCAGGTCGGAGAGGACCCGGAGGGCCTGGTTCTCGGCCGCCACGGCACCGGCCGCCTCCATCCAGGAGGTCCCCTGGAGCGAGGAACACGCCACCACCATGTCGAAGAGCAACGAGGCCTTCGTCGGGGCCGCCGGGATGAACGAGAGGAACCGGGGACTGTCGCACGACACGACGGCGGTGGCCAGTTCGTTGTCGAAGATCTCCATGACCCGGTGGGCGTCGGTCCCGGCCGGGGTGATGAGGCCCTTCAAGGTGGCATCGAGCGAGGCGGCCTGGGCCCCTCCGAAGTCGAGGGGGACGGGGTCCAGCGCCAGGCGCCACCGGCAGTAGTCGAGGATCAGGTTGGTGAGCTGCTCGTCGTAGACGAACATGGGGTTTCGCATGCTGTCCTTTCGGTGGTGCCCGGGGCCGTCGGGAGCGCGTCCCATGATCGCAGATCGCACACCGGCCCGGACCCCCCGGAAAAGGGAGCGCACGGGACCGGCGAAGGGCTCACCCGTGCACCGCGGATCACGGGTCGGGGGCCGGCACCGGTGGACCGACACGGCATAGGGGCTGCTGTCGTCGTACGCCTGGCACGACCATGTGGCGTACCGGTCCACCAGGATGAGGCCGGCGGCGTGGCAGTGGTGGTCGTAGTCCTCGACGGTGTATCCCCGGTCCAACTGGAAGCCGGCCACGAGACAGCCGGCGCTGTCCAGATGGCGGGCGCATCCGGCGACCAGTGCGGCGTGGGTGCCCGCGGCGGTGAACAGAGGGACGTTCCCGGCCATCACCACGACGTCGAACTGCCGTCCGAGATCGACCTGGGCCACGTCGCCGTGCTCCCACTGCAGCTCGGGGGCCAGCCGGGCGGCGGTGGCGATCATCGAGCCGTCCGCGTCGACCCCCACCACCTCGATGCCCGGCCGAGCCAGCTCACGGGCGACCCGCCCGGTCCCGCATCCGGCGTCGAGGACGGAAGAAGGATGGAGCCGGGCGACGAAGTCCGCCTCCCCGTGGACGTCGGTACCCGCTTCGGCCAGCGCGTCGAACCGCCGTTGATAGTGGTCGCCGTCCCACGGGGTCACCGGGTCGCCGTCCCACGGGGTCACCGGATCACCGTCCCTCGGGATCGGGATCGGGGATCGGGATCGGGATCACCGGATCACCCACTGGCGATCTCACCCGGAAAGAGGGAGAGCTGCGGCGCCGAACCGACATCCAGGCGGTGATAGCCCGGGAGGTGGGCCATCGGGGTGTCGAGGTACACCTTGGCCTCTGGAGGCTGGGCGAAGCGACCGTGACTCCATCGGACCTCGACGTGCCCGGTCACCGCCCCCTGGCGTTCGTCGACACGCGACCGGTAGGCGCACCGCCAGTCGACCCGGGGTTGGCCGGCGGTGCTGGGGGCGACACCGAACTCCAGCAGTTCGAACTCCTCCCGCCAGTCCCACGGACTGGAGATCCGGTAGCGGGCGGGCTCGCCGGAGCGCCGGTCCATGCCGAGCACGAAATAGGGGGCGCTCCCGATCCGTAGCAGTCGCCAGAGCATGGCCTCGTCGGCGATGCCTGTCTCCTCGAGCCGTCCGGCCCATCGTCGCGCCGATCGATCACTGACCGTCCGGCACAACGTCGCATAGGCCGCCTGTGAGGTGGCGTCCGGATAGGACCGGCCCCCGAGCGCCCTGCGGAGCACGCCGAGCTGCTCCCGGGTGCACTCCTGGGGCGTGTCCGGGAACCCCTCCAACCTGACCGCTGACAGGCAGCAGCGGTACAGCGAGTGGAGCTCGTCGGCGGCCACCGCCTCGTACCAGTCACCCCGCTCCCAGGTTCCCGAGGTGGACAGCAGGCCGTCGAAGACCCGACCCGGTGAGGCGTTGGCCAGGATGTCCGAGTCGTACTTGCAGCTGACCAGGTAGACGTGGTCGATGCGCAGGTCGATGGGTGCCACCTCGTCACCCGGCGGCCGCCGGCCCCCGGTCCATTCGATGACGAGGGGCGTCCGGCCCCTCAGCCCGTCGGGCGCCTCGAGCAGGGCGCGCCCGTTGGCAAAGGCCGCGTTGAGTTCGGCGGTGTAGCGCCTCGATCGTCCGACCTCGTCGAGCAGTTCCCAGACGTCGTCGCCGATGCGCAGCTGTCCGGGCCGCCGGCCGATGGCGGCCTCGGCGTCGCGGAAGGGGAGCGTCCCGAGGGCGGTGCCCAACTCGGTGACGGTGGTCCGCTCATCGGGCACGGGGACCGCCCTCGGCGGCTGGGTGGGTCATCCTCGTCCGTGGCCACCCGCCCCGTACGCCACCAGCCGCCCCATGGAATCGGGATCGAGCAGCTCGAGCACGTCGTAGACGGGGTCGGACCCGCCGTGGCCTGTCACGGTGCGCAGGGCCCTGCCGCCGGCGGTCCGTTCCGCCGGCACCTCGGTGGAGAGGAGGACCAACGGCCCGAGGTCGTCCCGATCGGCATCGTTCCGGCGGGCCTGGTGGAGCACGCTCGCCTTGCCGAGGGCCTTCAACAGGACGTCGGGACGCCGGAGGCCCGGACGTGTCGCCGAGTAGGCACCGGCGAGGTCGAAGAGCCAGAGGCCCCCCCGTGCGTCCCGGGCCCGGAAGTCGACGGCCACCCCGAGGTCCCCGTAGGCCACGTTGCGCTCGATGGACACGAAGCCGCAGGCGACGAGCGCCTGGTCGGCCAACAGCCGTGCCTTCTGCCCTCGTCCCACCTCGTCATCGGGGGCACCGGCCTCGTCGGGTGCCGGAGCCCGGACCGGAGGTACGGTGACCCGGCGACGGACCGTGTCGCCGCCGGCCGACCGGAGGGCGATCTCCTCGGAGACGCGACGTCGGGCCAGCGCCACATACGACTGGTCGGTGTCGAAACCGATGTAGTGCCGTTCCGTGCGGACGGCGGCGACGGCGGTCGATCCGGAACCCATGAACGGGTCGAGCACCAGGTCGCCCCGGTAGGTGTACAGCTCGATGAGTCGGCGGGGCAGGTCGACGGGGAACGGCGCCGGATGCCCGATCCTGGTCGCCGACTCGGTGGGGATGTCCCAGATGTCGATGGTGGCGTCGACGAACTCGTCCATGGTCATGGTGCCCTCGGAGGGCCGCCCTTCGGTGGCCCTCCGGCCGGGGGTCAGCGCACGGTCGAACCGACCCTTGGACGCCACCACGATCCGTTCGGACACGTCGCGGAGCACGGGGTTGCCCGGTCGTTGATACGTCCCCCATGCGCAGGACCCGCCGGCGGCGTGACTCTTCTGCCAGATGATCTCCCCCCGCATGAGGTAGCCCTGCCCCTCGAGGAGGTCGATGACGTCCCGGGACAACGACCGGTATGGCTTGCGCCCGAGATTGGCCACGTTCACCGCGATCCTGCCGCCGGGTTCGAGCTTCTCGAAGCACTGTGAGAAGACGGCGTCGAGCATGCCCAGGTAGGCGTGGTAGTCGGCCGGAACGTGGCCGACCCCGAGCGCCGCCTCGTACTCCTTGCCGGCGAAGTACGGCGGCGAGGTCACCACCAGGGCCACCGAGTTGTCGGCGATGTCGCCGTGCCGGTTCATCTCCCGGGCGTCGCCGGCCCAGATGGTGTCGAGTTGTGTCGGTACGTTGACCTGGCTGTCGTCGGAGAGCCGGGGCGGGGTGAACCGGGCATAGAACGACGACGCGTCGTGGGCCTCGCGGCGGCCGACCCCGAATGACGAGGTCGAGGTGGGACGGCGCCTCGCCACCGGCCGGATGGGCTCGACGTTGCTCACCTGGGCGCGCCCACGCCCACGCGCACGACCGTGCGCACGCCCACGCCTCGGGCGCTGGCGTCGATGGCTGTGGTGTTCGTGGCTCGGTTCATCACGGGGCCGATCATAGGAAGGGGGTGTGACGCAGCGAGGGCGCAGTCCCGGTTCGCTGCGCGTGCATGATGCAAGGAGGTTACTGGCGGTTCCGGCCGGCCCACGGGGATGGCGCCGGCGGAGCATCCCACCCAGGTCAGCCCCCGGCCAGATGCTCGCTGATCGACTCGCCGACGACGACGCAGGCGGAGACCGCGATGCAGCTCACGGCAGTCAGGGCCTGAGGTGACGCCAGCACGGCGGGCGTACCCCAGGGGTTCCCCGACTGGCCCGTCAGCACGATGAGCCCGGCCGACGGGGAGGCGCTGTCGGTGGTGCCGACGGTCACGCAGGTGCCCACGGCGGTGCAGGACACGCCGGCGAATCCGGCCGACGCCGGGGACACCGTGTGGCTTGACCACGTCGCCCCTCCGTTCTCCGTGGTGAGGAGCACCCCGTGTCCGGAGCGGGTGCCGTCGAGGGTGGTGGCCGTGGTCCCGACGACCACGCACCTGGCCCCGGACACGCCGACGATCGGTGCCGGCGCGGTGGTGGTGGGGGCGACGGTGGTCGTCGTCACGCCCGCTTGTGGTTGGCCGGCGGCCGGCGCCGTCGCCGTGGTCGTCGCCGTGGTCGCCGCCGTGGTGGTGGGGACCGCCCCCGCGCCGGTAGCCGCGCCCTGGAGGCATGACACGCCGTCCAGGGCGCCCAGCCCTTTCGGTGTCGCCACCGTGGCCCAAGCGGCGCCGCCGTCCGTGGTCACGGCCACCGTCCCTGCGACGTGGTCGGCGTCCACCGTGGTCTTGCCGGTTGTCCAGCACTTGTCGGCGGTGGTGCAGGAGATGCCGGTTGCGCCCGACATTCCCGGTGGCAGCGGTCCCGCCTGCTTCCATCCCGCGGCCGGGCCGGTCGATGTCAATGCCACGGTACCGCCGGGGGTCGTACCGACCGCCGTGCAGCTCCGGTCGGGCCGGCAGGTCACGGCGGTGAGGTCGAGGATGCCAGGAGGCACGGACTCCAACGACCAGGTGGCGCCCCCGTCAGCGGTCGCGATCGAGACGGCCTGCCCGTCGGACGTCTGGGTGGCCTGGCCGACGGCGGTGCAGTGGCGCTGGTCGCTGCAGGCCACCCGGGACAGGTAGCCCACCGCGGTCGGGATGACCTGATTGGACCAGGTGGCACCCCCGTTGGATGTGGCGATCACGGCTGCCCCGTTGGGCGCCCCGGCCCCACCCACCGTCGACCCGACCGCCCAGCACCCCGACGCGGTGGCGCAGGCCACGTCGGTGAGCGAGTTGACCGGGGCGGGAAGCGCCGAGGTGGCGAAGGCTCCGAGCCACGGGGACCCGCCTCCGAAGGTGGAAGGGGTGGCGCTTCCGCCCGACGATGCGCTGTTGGTGCATGCCGCCGCCGACAGCACGGTGGCGGCCACGACCGCCAGCAGGCCCATCCGGCGGCGGTACCGGTCCGGCCACTGTGAGCAGGAGCCTCTCAACGCGGGCGCAGACGGATCAGCGGACCTTGACGACGTCGGTGTGCGTCAGCTTGTCGTGGAATCCCTGGCGGCGACCATCCCAGAGGGGGGACAGCGCGGCGATGAGCGTGTAGACGATGAGGAACTCCCCGATCACCGGGAGCCACCCGAGTGCGATGCCCGGGTAGAGGACGAGGATCCTGAGCCCGGCCCGCTGCCAACCGACCGCACCTCCCGATGCGGAGTCCCTGACGGCGATGCCCAGCATCATCTGGCCCAGGGTCTGACCCTGCTCGCTCCCGTTGAGGAGGGCGAAGTAGGCCAGGTCGACGGCGGCGAAGATGATGCCGATTGCCACCGCTCCGGCGCGCAGGGTCGTCGAATAGAAGCCGGCTGACGCGGCGGTGTTGACGAAGATGGCGCCGATGATGCTCCTCGGGACACTGAGGATCAGCAGATCCACGATGATGGCCACCAACCGCTGCCACCAGGCGGCCAGGGGCCGGCCGAAGCGGTCGGTCAGCTCGGCCTTGTACCCGTAGTTGGGCGGCGGTCGGTTCGACGGGGGTGGTCTGGGAGGAGGGGTCGGCCGACCACGGTAGGAGCGGCCCGGAGGGGGCAGCGGGGTCGGACGTCGCGGTGGGACCGGTCGGTCCGGACTCACTCCACCCGGGGTCGAGTCCGGGCTCTCGCCCTCTGGGGGCGGCGTCAGATCGCTCACGGTGAACCCCGTCGCTCGTTTCCTCACGTCCGCGGGCGGCCGGGCCGGCGGTGCATTTGTTCGATTTCGCCATCGATTTCGCCATCGATCTTGCCACGGCTGGATCCGTCGGTCGGTGATGACGGTCGGGCCCCGACCGGGTACGTCTACCGTTAGCCCGTGGTGTTGGCATTCCGATCGCTCTCTGGACTTGGACCCGGGCACGACTGGTCGTAGGTCGGCATGATCCTGGTCGACGTGGTCGTGCTGGTCATCGTGGCTGCCGCCGCCATCCAGGGGCTGCGGCTGGGTGCCATCGTGCTGGTGCTGTCGTTCGGTGGATTCCTGGTCGGGTTGTACTTCGGTGCCCGCCTGGCCTCGGTCACGGTGAACGGCGTCCATACCCAGTCGGACCGGACCGCCATCGCACTGGGGACCATGCTGGGCGTGGCCGTCGTCTGCGGCATCGTCGGCCGCCTGGCGGGGAATTTCGCCTTCGCCCACGTCCACCGGGGACTGCTCGGCTCCGTGGACTCGATCCTCGGCGTCCTGGTGGCGGTGGTCGCCTCCCTCCTCACCGTGTGGTTGCTGGCCAACACGCTGATCAACACCTCCTCCATCGCCCTCAACGCGGCCATCTCCCAGTCGTCCGTCATCCGGTCGCTGGACCGGGTCCTGCCTGCGCCGCCCTCGGTCTTCTCCCAGGTTCAGAGCTTCTTGTCGTCCGAAGGCTTTCCGCCCGTCTTTGCCCAGTTGGCCCCGGCGTCGGCGGGGCCCGTCTCGGTGCCCGGGAACGCCGAACTGGCCCAGGCGGTGGTGCATGCCGGTCTGTCGACGGTCAAGATCATGGGCATCGGCTGTGGCCAGATCCAGGAGGGATCGGGGTTCGTCGTGGCCCCCGGCCTGGTGGTCACCAACGCCCACGTGATCGCCGGCATCAGCTCCCCGGTGGTCATCGACCGGCAGGGCCAGCACCCGACCACGGTGGTCCTGTTCGACCCCTCGTACGACCTGGCCGTGATGCGGGTTCCGGGCCTGGCCGATCCCCCGTTGACGCTCGAGCCCTCCAACGTCCCCCGGGGCACCGAGTCGGTCGTGCTCGGCTATCCGGAGGGCGGCCCCTTCACGGCCACCGCGGCGGGGGTGATGGCCGAGTTCGAGGCCGAGGGCCGCGACATCTACGGACAGGGTCTGACCGTCCGGAACGTGTACGAGATCCAGGCGTTGGTCCGACCGGGCAATTCGGGAGGGCCACTGGTGCTGCCGGGCGGCAAGGTCATCGGAGTCGTCTTCTCGCGGTCGACGACGAACGGCAACATCGGCTACGCGCTCACGTCGCCGGGCGTCCTCTCCGAGGTCCACCGGGCCGGTTCGTCCCCGGTGCGGACGGGGGGGTGCACCGCCGGTTGAGGGTCCGGCCCCTCCGACGGCGCACGACCATGTGGATGTAGCTTCGAACGATTGCGCCGGTGGGGGCCTCCCCACCCCGTGGACGCCGGTGCTCCCGACCTGGCCGGGGCCGGTCGGTTCGTGCGGCCGGCGGCGGCCCCGGGCTAGACAGTGGTGATGGCGCTCCCCATCGAGGATTACGGCATCATCGGCGATCTTCATACGGCCGCCCTGGTGGGCCGGGACGGCTCGATCGACTGGCTGTGCCTCCCCCGGTTCGACTCGGCGGCATGCTTCACCAAACTGCTCGGCACCGACGACCACGGGTTCTGGAAGCTGGCCCCGAGGGGATCGACCGGAGCCACCCATCGGCACTACCGGGGCGACACCCTGGTCCTCGAGTCGGAGTTCGTGACTGAGGAGGGGACCGTCCGGGTGATCGACTGCATGCCGATCCGCCAACAGCACCCCGAGGTGGTCCGGCAGGTCGAAGGGGTCCGTGGCAAGGTCACCATGGAGATGGTCCTGACCATCCGGTTCGGCTACGGCCAGATCGTCCCGTGGGTCCGCCGGCTGGACGGGACGTTGAGCGCCATCGCCGGTCCCGACGGGCTGTCGTTGTGGACACCCGTCGAATGCCACGGCCAGGACCTGTCGACGGTGGCTGAGTTCACGGTGACCGAGGGCCAACGCATCCCGTTCTCGTTGACCTGGTTCCCGGGGAACGAGGAGCCTCCTCGCCCGGTCGACGCCACGTATGGCATCCAGGACACCGAGCTGTGGTGGAACCAGTGGTCCTCCCAGTGCACCTACGAGGGCGAGTACCGCGAGGCCGTCATCCGCTCCCTCATCACCCTGAAGGCGCTGACCTACGAGCCGACGGGCGGGATCGTGGCGGCGGCCACCACGTCACTGCCGGAGGCCCTCGGGGGGAACCGCAACTGGGACTACCGGTTCTGCTGGCTGCGGGACGCCACGTTGACCCTCGAGTCGCTGATGCGCGGCGGCTACTACCACGAGGCCATCGCCTGGCGGAACTGGCTGCTGCGGGCCGTCGCCGGCGATCCCTCGCAGATGCAGATCATGTACGGGGCCGCCGGTGAACGCCGTCTCGACGAATGGGAGATCGACTGGTTGCCCGGCTACGAGGGCTCGGCGCCCGTCCGTATCGGCAACGCCGCCGCCGGCCAATTCCAGCTGGACGTCTACGGCGAAGTCATGTCGGCGCTCTACGAGTCCGAATCGGAGTCGAACGTGGAAGGGGGCACCAGTGATACCTGGGAGTTCCAGCTGTCGCTCATGGACTTCCTGCGCGACGGGTGGCGCGAGCCCGATGACGGGATCTGGGAGGTCCGGGGGCCCCGGCGGCACTTCACCCACTCCAAGGTCATGGCATGGGTGGCCATCGACCGCGCCATCCAGCACCGCCGAGGAGTTCGGCCTCGAGGGGCCGGTCGACGAATGGAAGGTGACCCGCAAGGAGATCCACGACCAGGTCTGTGACGAGGGGTTCAACATCACCAAGGGATCGTTCACCCAGTACTACGGATCCCAGGAGCTCGACGCCAGCCTGCTGATGATCCCGCTCGTGGGATTCCTCCCCGCCCACGACCCCCGGGTCCGGGGAACCATCGAGGCCATCGAGCGGGAACTCGTCGAAGGGGGATTCGTGCTGCGTTACCGCACCGACGACTCCGGCAACGTCGACGGGCTGTCGGGCAAGGAGGGTTCGTTCCTGGCCTGCTCGTTCTGGCTCGCCGATTGCCTGGCCATGTTGGGCAGGACCCATGACGCCCGCCAGCTGCTCGACCGGCTGCTCGGCCTGCGCAACGACCTCGGGCTGCTGTCCGAGGAGTACGACGCCGTCGCCGGACGGCTGGTGGGCAACTTCCCCCAGGCGTTCTCCCACGTGTCGCTGGTGAACTCGGCTTCGAAGTTGGCGGGCGAGGAGAAGCCGACATCGAGCCACGTCATCTTGGGCCTGGCCCGCCGTGCCCTGACCCAGGGCCAGGGCCAGCGTGGGACCAGGCACATGGGTGACGTCAGCGCCCACGGGATGCTGTCGAAGCTGGCCGAGACCGTGAGCGGTGACGCTCCCGGCGGCGCGGCCAGGGCGATCAAGGCGGCGGTCGGCGCAGAGGGCATCGGCACCACGGGCGCGCCCGGCGACACCGGTGGTAGCCGGCCCCAGCGCGGGAGGCCGACCACCGCCCCGTCGGCCAAGGGCGCGGCCAGGCTGGTGGCGAATGCACCCCTGCGAGCCGCGGCCGCAAATGGGGCGAAGAAGGCTGGGGCGAAGAGGGCGGCCGCCAAGAAGGCTGGCGCCAAGAAGGCCGGCGGCAAGAAGGCTGGCGCCAAGAAGGCCGGCGCCAAGAAGGCCGGCGCCAAGAAGGCCGCCCCGACCAAGGCGGCTACGACCAAGCGGAAGGCCCCGGTGAAGAAGGGGGCCCTGGCGAAGAAGAAGGCTCCGGTGAAGAAGGCCTCGGTGAAGAAGGCCTCGGCCGATGACCGTTAGGCAGACGGTGGACGATCGACCATGAGCGGCCAGCACCCGCACCCGCGGGCGGGGGGGGAGCCCGCCGCCGGCCGTACGGTGGCCGAGGGCGTCATCGAGCTCGACACCCTGCTGGGTGGCTGGGAGCGGGTCACGGCCGGCTACCTCATGGAGGGGGACAGCCCCATCCTGGTGGAGACCGGGAGCCAGTCGTCGGTTCCCGTCCTGCTGGCCCAGCTCGATGCACTGGGCCTCGGCCCATCGGATCTGGCGGGCGTGGTGGTCACCCATATCCATCTCGATCATGCCGGTGGGGTCGGTGACGTGGCCCGGGCCTTCCCGAACGCCACGGTCTACGTCCACGAGAAGGGGGCCCGGCACTTGGCCGATCCGACCAGACTCGTGGACTCGGCCGCCCGGGTCTACGGCCCCCTCCTCGACTCGCTGTACGGACGCCTCGATCCCACCCCCGCCGAGCGCATCCATGTCCTCGAGGACGGGGAGGCCATCCGGGTGGGCCCCTCCCGGTCCCTCATCGCCGTCGACTCACCGGGGCATGCCAAGCACCACGTGGCCCTGCACGACACCCTGAGCGGCGTGCTCTTCGCCGGCGATGCCGTGGGTGTGAAGCTGCCCGACGCCGGCGTGCTCCGGCCGTCGACGCCCCCGCCGGACTTCGATCTCGGGTCAGCGCTGCACTCGCTCCAACGGTTCGCCGAGCGGCGGCCCAGCGGGCTGGCGTTGGCCCACTACGGTCTGCTGGGTGATCCGCTCGACCTGTTGGACGAGGCGGACGGCACCCTGCGCAAGTGGGCCGACGTCGCCGAACGTGCATTCCGCAGTGGTGCCGACATCGCCGAGGCCCTGTCGACTGCGTTCGCGTCCGATCTCGACGGGGTACCCGAAGCGCACAGGGAGAAGCTCGAGGTGATGAACGGCGTGCACTCGAACGCGGCCGGGCTGGAGCGGTGGCTCACCACCCGAGGTCCGGACACCACGGCTCCGGACACCGCTGCTGACGGGAGCTCGCACTGATCGGAGGGCAGGCAGCTCGCCGGAGCCGGGCCGACGGACCGGGTCGGAGGGTTCCATCGTGAACATCTCGATCGTCTCGGGCTGGCTCCCCGTCGTGGCCGGCACGCTGACGGTGGTGGTCCTGGCGGTGGCGGTGTGGGTGGGGGTCGACTGGCGCAGCCGGAGCGCCCGACTGCGGTTCGGCCTCGGCGTGGCCGTCGCCGTGGCGTTGGCGGCGGTGGCGGCGCTCATCGTCGGGGGGGTGACACCGGTGTCGGGCGATGTCCCCGTGGCGGCGTACGCGTGGGGTTCGACGTTCGTGTTGGCCGTCTGGGTGGCGGCGACGGGCCGGAGCGGTGCGCGGTGGGCACGCCGGACCGCGGCGGCCGGAGCGGTGGTGCTGACGCTGCTCATGACCCTGGGGGCGGTCAATCGACAGACCGACACGTTCCCGACGCTCGACCGGCTGGTCACCGCCGACCCGGAGAACGTCGTGGGCATCCCCCAACTCCAGCAGATCCGCGCCCAGGTGGCCGCCACCGGCTCGCTCCCCTCGCAGGGCGTCGTGATCACGGTCGTCATCCCTCCGACCGTGTCGCATTTCGCCACCCGGCCCGCCTACGTCTACCTCCCGCCCGCCTGGTTCGCCAGGGTCACGCCGGCCCTCCCCACCCTGGTCCTCCTGCCCGGGGAGCCGGGGAGTGCCGCCGACTGGTCGGGCGCGGGCGATGCCGACAACACCGCGGATGACTATGCCCAGAGCCATCACGGGGTGGCACCGATCATCGTGATGCCCGACCCGAACGGGTTGGCCACCGACGACACCGAGTGCGTCAACAGCAAATTCGGCAATGCCGAGACCTATCTGGTCGACGATGTGCCTGCGTTCGCCAGGAACAGGTTCCACGCCTCCACTGCGCCGGGATCGCTGGCCATCGGCGGGCTGTCGGCCGGCGGGACGTGCTCGGTCATGTTGGCCCTACGGCATCCGGAGGTGTACCCGACGTTCGCCTCGTTCTCGGGGTTCTCGTATCCGCAGTTCGAAGAGACCACCCGGGCCCAGACCGTCGCCACCCTCTTCGGCGGATCGACGGAGCGCTTCGACGCCCACGACCCCGCCTTCCTGCTGGCGCACGGGCGATTCGACGGGTTGGCCGGGTGGTTCGAAGTCGGTGACCAGGACACCGAGCCGGTGCAGGCGGCCAGGTCGCTCCAGCCCGCCGCACTCCGGGCGGGGATCGCCACCTGCATCCGGGTGCGACCCGGGGCCCACGACTTCGATCTGTGGAGCCAGGCACTGGTCGACTCGTTCCCCTGGCTGGCCTGGCGGCTGGGGCTCTCCCCCGAGCCGTTGCACGAGCCGGCCACGTGCACGTCGCCATGAGCGGTCCTTGCGTGGTCAGTCCCGGGTGGTCTCGAATGGGAGGGGAGGAGTCGTGACGAACAGCGCGGAGGGGCACCCATGAGCATCGTGTTCGCGCTCCTCGGCGCGTTCAGCCAGGCGCTGACCTCGGTCCTGCAACGCCTGGCCAATGTGGCGGGCTCCGAGGTCAAGCGGTCGGGCTGGCAGACCACGCTGTACCTCGTGCGCCAGCCCATGTGGCTGCTCGGGATGGTCACCATGGGCGGGACGTTCATCTTCACCGCAGTGGCCCTCTACTTCGGCGAGCTGGCCACCGTCCAGCCGATCCTCGTGACCGAGCTCATCTTCACGCTCGCCCTCCGGGTGCTGTGGCTGGGGGACCGCATCGCCACGCGTACCTGGGGGGCGGCCGCCCTGCTGTGTGCCGGCCTGTTCGGGTTCTTGGTGGTGGCCCACCCCCAAGAGGGCCACGGCCATCCGACGGCTGGCGCATGGGTGGTGGGTGTGGGCAGCCGGAGTCTGGTCGTCGTGGTGCTGGTCATCGTCAGCCGGTGGGGGTCCCCGGCCCGCCGTGCCGCCCTGCTCGGGGCGGCGGCGGCGTTGGTGTGGGCCATCGACGCAGCATTCGTGAAGTCCGCCACCGAGGTGCTCGCCCTCGACGGCTGGGGAGCCCTGTTCCTCCACTGGCCGGTCTACGGGGTGGTGGCCACCGGCGTCCTCGGTACGGTGCTGCTCGAGTCGGCGTTCGCCGTCGGGCCGCTGGCCGCATCACAGTCGGCCCTCCTGATCGTCGACCCCCTGGCCAGCATCGCGCTGGGCGTGGAGCTGTTCGGGGAGCAGCTCCGCTCGTCACCCGCCGCCATCGTGCTGCAGGCACTCTTCCTCGGCCTCATGTTCTTGGGCGTGGTCCTGCTGTCCCGTTGGGCGCCGCCCGAGATGGAGACCCGGAGGCGGCGGCCGCCGCGTGTGACCGAGGGCGTGACCGGCGACATCTCGCCCGATCCCGCCTGATTCCGCCCCTGTCGAGGCACGGTCCGTCATCCCCTGTGTGCTCAAATGGCGGCATGCGACTGCATCCGGCCGGCGCCGCGCCTGACGCACTCGCCGGGTCGGTCTGGGAGTGCTTCTGCTGTCCTCCGGACGCGGTGACCGGCCTGGAGGGGTTGGCGGCCACCGGCTCCGGCGCCTGGGTTCCCGCCCCGGTGCCGGGCACCGTCGCCGAGGCGCTGCGTCACCGCGGCTCGTGGTCGGTCGGGGAGGACGACCAACCGGTGCTCGACGGACGGGACTGGTGGTACCGGTGCCGGTTCGCCGGCCCCGGGGAGGGCGAGTGGGAGCTCGAGCTCGGAGGACTGGCCACCATCGCCGATGTCTGGTTGAACGGCGTTCACCTGCTCCACTCGGAGAACATGTGGCGGTCCTACCGGGTCCCGGTGGGGCGGCTGGGTGCCGACAATCTCCTCGTCCTCCGGTTCGCCGCACTGCTCCCGCGGCTGGCGGAGAAGCGCCCACGTCCTCGTTGGCGCAGCCTGATGCTCCGGTCCCCCACCCAGCGGTGGTTCCGGACCTCGCTGCTCGGGAGGGTCGCCGGCCGGAACTCGTCGAGCGCCCCGGTCGGACCCTGGCGTCCGCTGCACCTCCGGCGGATCGACGATGGGGTGACGGTGGCTGAGCGGACGGTCGACGTCGTGGTCGAGACGACGGGCGAGGGTGCGGTGGGACTCGTCGACGTTCGGATGGTGGTCGACGGGATCCCCATCGGATCGACGGTGGAGGTGAGGCTCGACGACCTGGCCAACCCTGCGGTGGTCGCCGAGGACGACGGCCGGGCGGTCGTCGAGACCCGGTTCCACGTGCCCCGAGCCCGGCTGTGGTGGCCGCACACCCACGGGGACCAGCCCCTGGCGATGGTGCGTCTGGTCGCCGGCGACGACGTCGTCGACGTGGCCTCGGTGGGGTTCCGGACGGTCCGCGCCGAGCGCGGCGACGGTGGTTTCACGCTCGTGGTCAACGGGGAGCCGGTGTTCTGCCGGGGGGCCAACTGGACGCCGCCCGACGCGGTGGCCCTGCGGGCCACGCCGGACGCGGTGCGCGACTCCCTGCAGAAGGTGGTGGCGGCCGGCATGAACATGGTGCGCATCTCCGGGGACTCGACCTACGAGGATTCGGCGTTCTGGGACGTGTGCGACGAGCTGGGCATCCTGGTGTGGCAGGACTGCATGATCGCCGGGTTCGACCCGCCCGAGGACCCCGGGTTCGAAGCGGACCTCCACGCCGAGTTGGACGAGCAGCTGGTCGCCCTGCAGGGCCGTCCGTCCCTGGCCGTGGTGTGCGGGAGCAGCGACTCCCAGCAGCAGGCCGCCATGTTCGGGCTGCCCGCGGACCGCCGGCACAGCCATCTGCTGGAGGAGGCCATCCCCGAGTGGGTCGCAGCGGTCCTCCCCGGTGTCCCCTACGTGGCCTCGGCACCGACCGGCGGGGACCCCCCCTTCGATCCGGCAGTGGGTGTCGCCACCTACTTCGGGGTCGGGGCCTACCTGCAGCCGGTGTCCGACGTCCGGTCGGCCGGGGTCCGCTTCGCCGCCGAGTGCCTGGCCTTCGCCGTCCCCCCCGAGCCGTCCTCGGTGGAGCGGTCCTTCGGTTCGGGCGCCGCCCTGGGCGGCCCGGGGTGGAAGGCCGGGGTGCCCCGTGACAGTGGTGCCTCCTGGGACTTCGAGGATGTCCGCGACGAGTACGTCCGGACCGTGTTCGGGGTCGACCCGCTGGCCATCCGGCACACCGACCCCGACCGCGCCCTCGACTACGGACGGGCGGTGGTGGTCCATCTGATGTCCACGGTGATGACCGAGTGGAGGTGCCGGCGGTCGGGTTGTGCGGGCGCCCTGGTCCTCAACTGGCAGGACACGGTCCCGGGGGCCGGGTGGGGGCTGCTCGACGCGTCGGGAACGCCCAAGGCGCCGTGGTTCGCCCTGGGTCGGGCCCTGGCCCCGGTGGCGGTGCTCCTCACCGACGACCACCTGTCGGGGGTGGGTGTCCACGTCGTCAACGACAGGCCGGAACCGGTGGTGGGCGGGCTCCGGATCACCCTGTTCGATCTGGCCGGCAACCCCCTCGAGGAGGAGGCGACCACCGTCGAGGTTCCGGCCCGGTCCCAACGGCACTGGTCCACCGCCGAGCTGCTCGGCGGGTTCCGCGATCTCACCAACGCCTACCGCTTCGGCCCGCCCGCGTTCGACGTCGTCCGCGTCGACCTCGATGTCGACGGCACCGTCCGCGAGTCCATCCACCTGCCCGGCGGCGTCGGGCGTCCCGTCGAGGCCGACCTGGGACTGGAGGCGGTGGCGGTCCGCCGGGACGGGACCTGGGCGGTCACCGTGCGCACCCGGCGGTTCGCCCAGTGGGTGGCGCTCGACCTCCCCGGGTTCCTGCCGTCGGACTCGTGGTTCCACCTGGCCCCGGGGTCCGAGCGAACCGTGACCCTCCGGGCCACCGGTGGTGACGACTCGCCGAAGGGCCGGATCCGCGCCCTCAACGGCCTCCGTTCCGTGCCGGTGACGGTACCGGGCTGACCGGGCCGCGGCCTCAGCGTCCCGGAGCGGACCCGTCCTCGGGCTCCGCGAAGCGGGCGTCGAGCCAGGTCCGGATGGCCGACACCACCCTGGAGCGGTGCCAGTGCCGGTGCATGGGGTGATCGATGTCCTCGACCACGACCAGCTCGGCGGTCCCGTGCCGCCTGACCTCGCCCCAGGCCCGGCCGACCCGGTCCTCCAGGAACTCCAGGCCGTCGTCGCCTTCGGCGAACAGGGCCAGGACCGGCGTACCGGACCGGTCGAGGGCGCGCAGCATGGACGATGCCGGGTGCCTGGCACCGACGGCGTCCAGGATCGACCACGCGCCGGTGCGGCCCACCTTCTTGATGCGACGGATCTCGGGCTGTCGGCGGGCCCTCGTCTCGGTGATGATGTCGGCCTCGACGGGTTCGCCGGGCTGCCAGTAGAGCTGGGGGTTGATGGCGATCACCCCGTCCACGCTCACCGTCGACGCCGCCCGGAGGGCGATCCAGGCCCCCGCGCAGAGTCCGGCCACCACGACATGGCGGTGGCCGGACTGCCGCAGCCAGGCCACGATGGTGCCGACCTCGCCGACGCCGTGGGCGTCGTAGGGACGGCCCGGCGCGTGCCCACCGTCGGGGCTCTCGCCCCAACCGGAAAAATCCACCCGCAGCGAGGTGAACCCGGAGGCCGCCAGCGCCCGGGCATACTCCACCCACGCCCGACCCGGTCCGACGTGGTGCTCCGAGCCCGAGTTCAACCACACCACCGTGGCCCGGCTGGGCCCGACCGGCCGGGTCATGACGCCGGTCAGGCCCGAGGCTCCGACCCGAACCACCTCTTCTTCCACGCCGTCGGCACCGTCCAGCGTCGCCACTGCCGTCCGGTCCCCGGGGCCGTGTCCCCCGACCTCGCCGTGGCCCACCCAGTGGCAGATCTCCTCCACGATGCCCCCGGCGACGGTGGCGTACTCGGTGGGTTGGTCGAGGAACCGGTCCGTTCCCGCCGCCACCAGGTGGTCGGCGTGCACGCCGAGCTGGTCGAGCCGCTCGAGGAGGGCGGTGCTGGCCGGTTTGTCGTCCCGGTCCACGACCAGGACCCTGGGGGCAGGGGGAACGGCCAGCGCGGTGAGGTCCAAGGCGCCCAGTTCATCGAGCGTGTCCACGGAGAAGACGCTCCCGGCCTGCGCGATGGCCCCCTTCCGTCCGGGCTCGGCCGGGTCCTCCGGCACCGGTAGGCCGAGCAGCTGCAACTCGCGCACGTACCGCCGGCCGCGGGAGATGGGGGCCCACGCCACCACCGCGTCGGCGGACACGGTCGGACCCTCCAACAGGGCCAGGGTGCCACCCACCCTCAGGCCCACGAGGGTCAGTGACGAGACATCCAGCCGGCGCAGGGAGTCGGCGGCCACGGCGAGGTCACGGCGCCACGCCTCGAGGCGACCGGGGTCCCACTGGTCACCGGCGGAGTCGCCGGTCCCGTCGTAGTCGAACCGCACCACACTGCAGCCCTGGCCGGCCAGTCGTTCGGCCAGGACCCGGAGCGTGCGGTGGGAGGACCACAGCTCGTACCCGATGGGCGGCACGATCACGACCCCGGCCGACCCCGTCCCGTCCGCCGGCGTGGTGAGCCACGACAGGAGCGGACGTCCGGCCGGGCCGATCCATCGCCCGACCGTCTCGACCGGGACCGACGGGGCGGGTGGTGGCTCGGACATCTCCTCAGCTTTGCACCCATCTCCCCGCCGGCCATGCACAACGCGCCGCCCGCCGCCGCGGCCGCCGCCGTCGGCATGGCATGCTTTGACACCGTGGACCAGAGCGACGACGGCGGCCGGGTCGACGAGGTCAACCGCCCCACCTGGCTGGAGGTCGCCGGCGAGTACGCCATCGAGGGGTGGAGCGATCCAGGGGAGCTCGGCGCCCTCACCTTCGTCGCCGACCGGGTCCGCGGGCTGCCCATCTTGGACCTCGGCGTGGGGGGAGGGCGGACGGTCGCACTCTTGCGGCTCTTGTCGGGTGACTACCTGGGCATCGACTACACGCCGGCGTTGGTGGCCTTGTGCCGGTCCCGGCACCCCGGGGTGGAGATCGAATTGGGCGACGCCCGCGACCTGAGCGGACTGGCCGAGGGGTCGCGCGGGCTGGTGGTGTTCAGCAACAACGGCATCGACGCCGTCGGCCACGAGGACCGCCAGAAGGTGCTGTCCGGTGTCCACCGGGTGCTCGAGCCCGGGGGCACGTTCGTGTTCTCGACGCTGAACAAGGACAACCCGCTGTTCGGTGCCCATCCCGGGACCGCCGAGCGCATCAGCTGGGTGCCCGGCTCCCTCCTCCCGGCGCCCTCCGACGACGGGCCGTCCGGTCCGGCAGCCGACGGCGCCCCGGCCGACGACCCCTCATGGCTCCGCGCCGTGCGGAACTGGAGGCGACTGCGGGGCGAACTCCGCGACGAGGGGGAGTGGGGGATGGCACCGTTCGCCGCCCACGACTTCGGCCTGGTGACCCACTTCGTCACGGTCGGCGGCGCCGTCGACGAGCTGGATCGTCACGGGTTCGACGTGTCCGCCGTCTTCCCGTGCGACAGTGGCGACCCCCAGCCGCCGGCGGATCCGGTCACCTCGATGTACATGCACCTGGTGGCCCACCGTCGGGGCTGAGCCTCGACGCATCCATCGAACGGGGGGAGCACCATGGACGAAGGGACATTCGGTCGACGCTTCGGGGGGAAGGTCGCCATCGTCACCGGCACGTCGACCCATCCGGGCATCGGGACGGCATCGGCCCGTCGACTCGCCATCGAAGGTGCCTCGGTGGTGATCAACGCCCGCAACGAAGCCCGCCTCCGTGCCACGGAGCGGGCGTTGCAGGACGAAGGACTGAACGTGTTGGCCGTGCCCGGCGATGCCGAGGACCCGTCGGTCCCCCGGTCGGTGGTCGATGTGGCGGTGGAGCACTTCGGCCGGATCGACCTCCTCGTCAATGCGGTGGGGGCGGCCAGCTACGTCGGATCCGCCATGGCGATGGACCGGGAGGCCTTCCTCGATACCGTGGCGATCAACGTGTGGCCGGCCCTGGCGCTGATCCAGGCAGCGATGGCGCGGGGCCTGGCCGACGACGGCGGCGCGGTGGTCAACATCTCCAGCGGCTCGCCGAAGAAGACCACGCCGTCGATGGCGGCCTACGCCGCCGCCAAGTCGGCCTTGAACGCGCTCACCCGGACCCTGGCCAACGACCTCGGTGGCCAGGGGGTCAGGGTCAACGCGGTGAGTCCCGGGCTCACCAGGACCGACGCCACCCGCCAACTGTGGGAGGGGGACGACGGACGGGCCGCCGGGGACAATCTGCTGCTCGGCAGGATGACCGAGGCCGACGATGTGGCGGCGGCGGTGGCGTTCCTGCTGTCCGACGAGGCCGGCTCGATCACCGGCGTGCTCCTCGACGTCGACGCCGGCAATCACGTGTCCACCGGTTCGTGGTCCCCGTTCAGCCCGTCCTCGATCGGACGGCCGGGTGGGGCGCCCTCGGCCGACCGGTCGGCCGAGACGTGAGCCTTGACGTCGGGCACCCCGGGAGGTCGGGTGCGGTTGTGCAGGACATGAGCCGGCCGGCCCCGTTCGCCGCCGGCTCGGTCTCCCTCCGGCTCTACCCCCACAGCGACCTGGACGCCGGCGCCGTCGTCCGGGAGCTGTGCGACCAGGCCGGACTCGGGTCTCGACGGCGGGTTCGCACGGGATCATGACCAGCGAGCACCACGGCGGATTCGGCGGGTACCTGCCCAACCCCCTCCAGCTGGCCTCGTTCATCCTGGAGGAGAACGAGGCGGGGTGGGCGGCCCCGTGCCCATTGCTGCTCCCGCTCCGACCGGTGGTCCAGGTGGCCGAGGAGATCGCCTGGCTCGACGCCCGACATCCGGGGCGGGTCGGCCTGGGGGTGGCGGCCGGCGCCCTCCCCCTCGACTTCGAAGCCATGGAGGTCCCGATCGACGAGGCGGTCCCGTTGTTCAAGGCCCGGCTTCCCCGGGTCGTCGAACTGCTCCGTGGCCAGCGGCCTGGGAGACCTCGACGGCGACCGTGCCCTCCAACGGTGCGCCCGGTTCCCCGTCCCGGTCCTCGAGCGCGGCAGCGTCGACGGCGGCGGCCCGGCGGGCCGCCGTGTCCGGGGCCGGGATCCTGACCGAGGGCATGTCGACGGTTGATCGGCTGCGGTCGTTCTGTGACGCCTATGACGATGCCGGTGGCACCGGGTCGAAGGTCCTCATCCGCCGGGTGTGGGTCGGTGAGCCGAAGGCCGAGTTGGTGGCTCGCCAGCGCGCGGTCTACCAGGGGTACTCGAGCGGGGGCCATCTGTCGGCGGCGGACCAGACCCTGTCGGCCTCCGACCCGGCCGAGCTGGCCGAGCGGCTCCACGCCACCTGTGTGGCGGCCGGCGCCGACGCCGTCAACCTGCGGGTCCATCTCCCGGGGATCACGCCCTCCGAGGCCCGCCGGCAGATCACCCTCCTGGCCGAAGGGGTGGTGCCCCGCCTGGTCCGGATGCTGGCGCCCGGGGCGCGTTCGTGAGGCGTCGGGCCCGACCCCAACCCGAACCCGAGTCCGACCGGACCCCGCCGCGCCGATCGGGACCGGTTCGATCCTGCCCCGGTCACCGCCACGCCCCGCCGGTACCCTGGGTTCCATGGCGGCTCCCATCGTCACGTACCGGCGCGGGTACGGCTTCCGTCTGGCGCCTGACGACCTCTGGGATCAGCTCGACCAGCTCGACCAGTTCGAGCGGTGGTGGCCGTGGCTCACCGACTTCGAGGCGGAGGGCGACGGCCTCTCGACGGGTGCGGTCCTACGCGGCGTGGTCAACCCGCCGCTCCCGTACCACATGCGGATCCGGGTCGAACTGGTCGAGTGCACCCGGCTGCAGCTGATCAGGGCTGCCATCGGCGGCGATCTGGTCGGTGAGTCCGAGGTGCGGTTCCGGCCGGATGGCACCGGCACCTGGGCGGAGGTGTCGTGGACCGTGGAGATGCGGCAGCCGGCCATGCGATGGGCGAGCCGGGTCGGCCGGCCCGTGCTCCAGTGGGGGCACGATCGCGTGGTCGAGATGACGGTGGCCGGGTTCCGGCGCCGGATCGAGGACCTTGGAGATCGTCCGGGGCGCTGACCCTTTTTGGCTCGTCTCATTTTCCCCATGAGGCGGGGGGCGAAGGGACTCCGATTGGTCGGAGATGGCGGAACGGACGGCCCGATCACATGGGCTTGGACCGACGTGTGGTGGTCCGAGGCGCCGAACGCCAGGAACGGAATCGGAACGACGATCCGCTCAACTTGGGCAATTACGTCACCGGAGCGGGAAAACTTCAGGGATCCCGCCGGCCGATGTCGGAGCCGGCTTTCGGGAGAAAATGCTGTCATGCCGAATGCCCAAAATAGCTTTACAGATGCCATGCCATCCCGCCGATGCGGGAGGTGATCAATAGCTAAAATGGACGACCCCACGCACGATGGCAGACCGTTGCCGGCGGTGCATCCGGGTCCCGCACCCAGTCTGCAGGTGATCGTCATGTCGGAAATCAGAAGGCTCCTGCCTCGACAGTTCACGGACTGGCGTGGCCGCTATCTGCTCGAAGGAGGTCCGGAGGAGAATTGGCGTGACTGCCGTGTCATCGACGTGTCCTCGGCCGGCGCCGGACTCGAGCTCCTCGACGCCACGCCCGAAGAGGCGTTGGGGCAGAAGATCGTCCTTGCCGTGCACCTGCGCGGTGACATCCGCAACTCCCGGACCGGCAAGAACGGTGGCGTGAGGGCGGGGATCCAGTTCGTGGACCTGACCGAGGCCGAGCGCACCTACCTGGACGCGCTGGGCCAGCTTCACGCCGTCTGGTGAGCGGATCTGCCGCCGGGGTCCGCGACCGGCCCTGACACCCACGAGGAGCTCCGGGCCGGGTGATCGTCATCCCGCCCGCCATTCCGGGACCGTCCGCCCGAAGGAGGCGGGGGCCACCCTCTGGCTACTGGTCCGGGCGCCCGTGTCCGGCCCCGGGGCTCTTGCCGCCCGCGATCCGAACGAGACCGGCGATCGTGCTGCGCGAGACGAGATGGACAGCCCGTGCCGCTGGTGAGCCTCCGGACGCGTGGCGAGGGAGGAAGACGCGAAGCGCCCCCGGAAGCGTCTCGAATACCAGTGGTGGATCCATGCTCATGGCCTCGCCATCCACACCGATGGCGACCGGGCCGTCGGCATCGACCTCGAATCGCGCGGCCGTCCACTCGAGCCACCCGGGGATGTGCCGCAACAGCCCGGTGAGCTCGAACGACACGAACTTGGCGGCGTCCTTGGCATTGTCGATGGTGGCGATGGCGACGCCGAGCACCCCCCCGTCGAGTCGGGCCCGGGTGCCACGGCCGGCGAACCGGTGGAGCTCATAGGGGTTGTTCGATACCAAGATCACGTCAGCCGTCGAATGCGATGACCCGTCAGGCTCGTTGAACCGCAGCCCCGATCCGGGAGTCTCCGGTCCCAGGAGGTCCGGCAGTTTGGCCGCGGCCGTCTTGCGCTTTGCATTCCTGTACTCCGGGGATTGGACGATCTGGGCATAGAGACCGAGGGTGGCATTGTTCACGAAGACACGTCCGTTGATCGATGCCAGGTCGATCCGATGCTCGATTCCATCGGCAAAGGCATCGAGGGCACCGACCACATCGTCTCGATCCAATCCAAGATCCAGGGCGAAGTGATTCCTGGTCCCGGCCGGCACCACGACGAAGGGAACATCGTGACGCACGGCGACCGCGGCCACCAGGGCCTGGGAGCCATCCCCGCCCGCCATTCCGATGATGTCGGCGCCCCGCCCGATGGCGTCTTCGGCCAACTGGAGCAGGTCGTCTCCAGGACGGAGCACGATCGGCTCGATGCTTCGCCGTCCGCACTCTTCTTCGAGGTGGAACCGTTCGGCTTTTCCTCCTCCGGATTTCAGGTTCATGATCAGCACCGGGTGCGTGAAGGCAACCCCCTCGACACCGCCGGTCCCCTCTGGCCGGGTTGCCCGAACACCTTTGCCGAGGGCAGTGCGGGCCGAGGCCACCGAAGCCAGCCCGAGCAGGAGGACACCGGCGGCTCGGGGGAAGCTGAGGTCGGCGATGACCAATCCGCTGATGAGCAGTCCCAGTCCCACGGCCACGATCACGAGGGCGGCAAGCCTGGTCGCGCCTCTCCGCGTCAACGAATCCCACCCGCCGACGACGGTCACGACGAATCCGATCACGAGGAGAACCATGGCGCCGAGGTTGGCAACGCCTCCGATGACTGCCAGGGCCACCGCTCCCGCCAGCGATGCCAGTGCCACCGCGGCGAGGATTCGTCGGAGCGCCCGTGGGGGATGGTCGGTCATGGATTCTCTCCGTTTGTCCTGGCGCCCGTGCAGGCGCCCGTCCGCAGACTCCGGCCTCCCAACCTGTCGCATACCCGGCCAGACACAGGACCGAAGTGTAGGGACCGGTGTTGGGGGAGGCCAGCCAGTACGGCGTCAGCCAGACCCCTGGCAACTGGTCCAAGCCACTCGGCAACCACCGGCCGGGCGTACCATGATGAAGCGTGTGGATGACCGATCGGAGACCCCGGGAGCAATCGAGGATGTGGTCGACAGCCGTCCCTCCGAGGGCCCTTGCTTGACGACGAAACCCCCGTCTGTCGTGGGTGAGCTCTCGCAGATCGATCACGCGGTGTACCAAGCCGTCGCCTCGACGCCCACTCCGCGCCTCGACGCCCCGTTGCGGCGCCTGTCGAACTCCGCCAACTACTCGCTCCTCTGGGTCGGTGCTGCCGGAGTGTTGGCGGTCGTCGGCGGTACCCGGGGGCGCCGAGCCGCCGCTTCCGGATTGGCATCGATCGTCGCTTCTTCTGCCGTGGTCAATCTGATCCTGAAGAATCTCCACAGGCGAGATCGTCCGAACCGGGCCAGTGCCGGAATGATCAGCGCCCGGCACACCCGGATGCCGGCATCGTCGTCATTTCCATCCGGTCACTCTGCTTCGGGATTCGCGTTTGCCACGGCGGTCGGATATCAGATTCCCTCGCTGTCCTTCCCGCTCAGGATTCTGGCCGCCTCCGTCGCCTACTCCCGAGTTCACTCCGGCGTCCACTATCCCGGTGATGCGATCGTCGGATCTCTTGCTGGCGGAGCAATCGGACTGATGGTGGGCGCCGAGTTCGACAGGCTCGTGGCCTCGAGCGCGTGACCCCGTTGCCGTCCTGGGAGCTCGTGCCGCAATTGGCCGACACGACGGCAGTGGATCTGCAGCGCTGCCCAGGGTGCGGAGCGGTGACGCCCGGGGCATCCGGTCCGGTGCATGCCTACGTACCCGCCTCTCCGGGATGTTGGAGCCTCTTTTGCTCGCTCGCCGACTGGATGCAGTCGCTCGTCGGAGACGACGCGAGCACAACTGCCCAGCGGGTCGTCGATTCGTACATGGCGCAACATGCGGACAACCCTGAGCGGCGGAACCGTCAGTCGGTTGCGGTCCATCTCATGAGCCTGTGCGCCTCGTTGGAACAAGATGTTCCGGGTCGTGAGTTGCGGGGCCATCTCCTCGGCAGCTGGACCCACCGTGACTACCCTGAACTCCTGCCCAGACCCGTTGACTACGAGATCACCGTTGGGCAGATCGTCCCGGCGGACGATCTTGATCGACACGGAGCAGTACGAGCGTGGGCGAGGTCGGTCTGGGATGCATGGGCTGACCACCATGAGGTCATCAGAGGGTGGATCGCCAACGGTCCACCTGGGTAGCGTTCCCTGAGGTAGAGAGGCTCTTGCGGTCAGTGTGGCGTCGCCGAGGCCCATCGTGGGTCCCGCCCGCACCAGCCGATGAAGTCCTCGGTAGGGGTGGCACCGGGTGGGACGGCCACCGCATCCGCAAACACCCTGGGGCTGCGCATCTGGTCTGAAGGGATCGGCTGGAATATGGCGTAGGCGAATTCGATCGCCTCGCTGGGAATCACGAGGTCCCGGCCGACGCTACGGGCCAGGCCCAGGCGTGGATGAACAGGTCCCGACGTGGCCGAGGACATCGCGTGCCGTCCACTGCGAGCACGGTGATGCCCGTTGCCAGTCGGGGCCCTCGAACAGGTCCACGGAGGTCGAAAAGAACCCGAGCCCCTCGACGAAGACGGCGTCGGGCGACCAGGGCATCCGCTGACCATCCCACCGGCGGCCCCCGCCTGCCACTGCCCGCTACATGGTGCGCCCCCCCGGACTCGAACCCAGGAACCTGCGGATTAAGAATCCGCTGCTCTACCGTTGAGCTAGGGGCGCCCGGGAAGCATATGGCGGGCGGCGACAAGCGTCAACGTAATCGGGAGGCACGGCGGTCAGGGGACGGGCGGCGTGCAGTGCGCCGAGAGGTCCTTCGGGGCCGGGGTCAGTCCGAGTTTCCACGACAGCCAGGGGAGGGACTTCTGGAACGCCGCCGCCCAGAAGATGAAGTCGTGCCCCCCTGGCGGCGTCGTGAGGCAGACCTGGGCCATCCCGGCCTTCTTGGCCAGGTCGGAGAGCTGCTGTGCCGAGGCCAGGGCTTGTGGGTCCCCGGTACCGGAGGTGAACCATCCGGACAGCTCCGGGTATCTGGTGCCCCGGAGTAGGGAAGCCGGATTGTGAGCCTCGTAGTCGGACCTCGACCCGTGGTAGAGCTGCACGATGGTCTGCTGCTCGTCGTCGTTGATGTACGTGGGGGACGAGTATCCCGAGTACGAGGCGAAGATCGAGAACGTCTTGGGGTTGCGCAACGCCAGCATCGACGCGCACGTGCCGCCGGCGGACAGACCGGCCACCGCCAGGGCGTGCTTGCCCACGGCGGCGTTGAAGTTGACCTGCATGAAGGTGGGGACGTCGGTGACCAGGTACGTCTCCGCATCTCCGAAGACGCTGTTGGAGCATTCGGTGTCCGAGGTCTTGTTCCCGTTGTTGTCCGGGATGACCAGGATGGGCGCTTCCCCATGGTGCTTGGCGGCGAAGGCGGTGGACGTGGTGTCGGCGTAGCCCGCCCTCGTCCAGTCAGAAGGATCGCCGGGGACGCCGGCGATCAGTTCGATCAGCGGTAGCTGGGGCTCAGGGCTCTTGAACCAGGCCGGAGGGAGGTACACGTAGGCCTGCCCGGTCTGGAACTTGGACACGGTGGGGGGGATGTTCACGGCGATGGTCTCACCGTGGTCGGGCAGTTTCCCTGTGCGTCGGACCTCGGTGCGGAGGGCCTTGAGCTCGGGGAGATTGGTGAAGTCGGCAGCGTTCTTGCCCAACAGCCGTGCCAGGGTCGGGTAGTAGTCGTAGGTCTGGTTGACCACCGTGAAGGCGGCGATCACGCAGAACACCAGGGCGATCACGGAGAACGAGCGGAGGATCCAGTGGGCCCGGGTCCACCCCAGCACGATGAGCGTCAACGAGAACCAGATCAGCCAGGCCCACAGGTAGAACGTCCGGGGGAACTCCGCGGGCACCAGCTTGAACACGTGGATGGCCACCGCGGTCAAGACGGTGAGGACGAAGCTGACCGGGATCCCGATCGGCAGCTGCCACTTCCACGCTCCGTCCAGCCAGCCCACCGACAGCACGACCGATGCGATGGCGACGATCACGATCGTCACCGGGAACCATCCCGTGATCAGGTCGACGTTGACGGCAAGCACTCTCATGGAATTCTCATTGCATAAGATAGTCACGGCTGCAGCCCGACTAGGGGTTAGGCAACGGGGCGACCCGAGGAAGAGGCCGTGATCGTGACAGACCCGATTGGCGAGGAGCCCGAGGAGCGGACAGCGGACGCGCTCAGTGCCGAGCGCCGCAAGAAGCGAGACGTCCTCACCGAACAAGGGATCGACCCGTATCCGACACGGTTCGACCGGACGGTGACGGCGGCGCAACTCCACGAGCAGTACGACGAGCTCGCGCCCGACGTCCGCACCGGTCAGGAGGTCCGTATGGCCGGACGGCTGACCAGCATCCGTGGGCACGGCAAGCTGTCGTTCGCCACCCTCACCGATGTCACGGGATCGGTGCAGTTGCTCATGCAGACCTCGGTCCTGTCGGAGCCCGCCCACACCGTGCTGGCCAACCTCGACCTCGGTGACTGGGTGGGAGCCGAGGGGGAGGCGATCACCAGCCGCCGGGGTGAGCTGTCGGTGGATGTCCGCGAGCTGTCCCTGCTTTCGAAGGCGCTCCGACCGTTGCCGGACAAGTGGCACGGGCTGACAGAGACCGACACCCGCTACCGCCAGCGGGAGATCGACCTCCTGGCCAACGCCGACTCCCGGCAGGTGTTCGACGTCCGGTTCAAGGCCATTGCCGCCCTGCGGAAGCAACTGGTCTCCGAGGACTTCGTCGAGGTGGACACCCCCATCCTCCAACCCCAGGCCGGCGGGGCCCTGGCCCGACCGTTCATGACCCACGCCAATGCACTGGACATCGATCTGAGCCTGCGGATCGCCCCGGAGCTCTATCTCAAGCGGTTGGTCGTCGGAGGGTACGAGCGGGTGTTCGAGATCGCCCGGAACTTCCGGAACGAGGGTGTGGACACCCGGCATAGTCCGGAGTTCACCGCGCTCGAGGCGTATCGTGCCTTCGGTGACGTCAACGATGGGATGGACCTCACCGAGCGGCTGGTGGTCGGGGCGGCGGAGTCGGCCGCCGGGCGGCTCACCTTCACAGTGGGTGGACGCGACATCGACCTCTCCCCACCCTGGCCCCGGCGCCAACTGCTCGACTGGTTGGAGGAGGCCGTGGGGCGTCGGCTCCACCCCAGCGACCCGGTCGAAGACGTGCGGTCGGTCTGCGAGAAGCACGGCGTGGACTTCCTGCCCGAGTGGGGATCGGGAAAGCTCATCTTCGAGCTGTACGACACCATCCTGCTGCCCACCGTGGTCGATCCGGTCTTCGTGTGCGGATTTCCGGTCGAGGTCTCGCCGCTGGCCCGACGCACCAAGGACGATCCCACCATGGCGGACCGGTTCGAGCTGGCCATCGACGCCAAGGAGTTCGCCAATGGCTACAGCGAGCTCAACATCCCCGAGGAACAACAAGAGCGGTTCCGTGGGGAGGCCGATGCTGTGGCACGCGGCGATCTCGAGGCCCACCCGGCCGATCTGGCCTTCGTGCGGGCGCTGGAGTACGGGCTGCCCCCGACATCCGGGATCGGCATCGGAGTCGACCGGTTGGTCATGCTGATCACCGAGGTCGAAGCCATCCGCGACGTGATCCTCTTCCCGATGATGCGTCCAGAGGCCGGTCGATGACCCCGCCGGAGGCCGGCCAGTGAGGCAACCGGAGGCTCCGGAGGTCACCAGTTGACCGACGTTGCTGCGGCGCCGCCGCCTGCGGTGGCCCGGGGCACCGGCGACGAGGAAGCGCCCCGTCACGCCATCGACGAGGAGTTCGAGCTCGAGCTGCCGGTTGGGGGGCGCACCGTCGTGGTCTCCGACCTGCACCTCCCGGCGGTGGCCACCCCGACATCGACGGCGGTGGCCGAGGAACTGGCCACCGTGCTGGGCGGGATGGTCGGACCGGCCGCGTTCATCATTGCCGGCGACGGATTCGAGATGCTGGCCGGGCCACCCGAGGTGGACAGGATCCTCGACGCCCACCCGCAGTTCACGTCGGCGGTGGCCGCGTTCGCCGCCGAAGAGCACCATCACGTCGTGGTCCTGTCAGGAAATCACGACGGGCAGCTGGCCTGGGACGCCGGTGCGAACGGCATCCTGGCGGAACGCCTCGGCGTGGACCACATCGCCCTGGCCTGCGACGTGTTGGTCGGGACCGACCAGGGCCAACAACGGGTACGGGTCGTCCACGGCAACCAATCGGACCCCTACAACGCCTTCGAGGATCCATGGTCGCCGGTGGACACGCCACTCGGCCACCACGTGGTCCGGGACGTCCTCCCCGAACTCGAGTCGCGCCAGGCGCCCGGCTCCCTCCTCGAAGGGGTCCAGTGGCTCGACGGGGACGCCGCCGACTTCATGGGCTCGCGCCTCTTCTACCGGAAGATCGTCGGAAAGCTGTGGCTGGCGGCCGTCCCGTTCGTGGCCATCCTCTTGCTCCGTCTCCTCACCTTCATCCCCGGGGTCCACCAGCTGCTGCACCATCACGCCCAACGGTGGCTGTTGTTGTTCGGGCTGTTGGTGGCCGTCATCGTCATCGTGGCCGCCGTCGCTGCCGCGGCGACGTTGCTGCGGGTCAACCGGGCCCTGCGCGAGACGGCCATCAGCTCGAGGTCCGACCCGGCCAGCCACAACGCTCCCCCCCGCGCCGAAGCGGCCCGTCTGGTGGCCAGAGGATATGCAGGCATGGTCTCGGGCCATACCCACGAGCCTGAACTCTCGGTGGTGGGGAACGGCTTCTACGCCAATACGGGCAGTGGCACGGCGTCGGTGGCGAGCCGCCCGTCCCGGTTGCGGTTGCCCCACCCCTTCGTGACCATGCACCGCTTTTCGTACGTGGAGATGACCGGAGGTGCAGTGCTGCAGTTGAAGCTCTGGCTCCGGGAGGTGCCGGTTCGTTCCCCGGTCCTGCTCGAGCGGGTGGCGTTGGCGCGCGGCAAGGTCGACATGTCGACACTGTCGGTCGTCGGCGCCCTTCCCAACGGGCCGACCTGGCCGCTCAACGAGTCGGGGCTCAAGCGATGGGTGATCAGGCGGCGTGTGCGCCGGGTGGCCGCAGGCGTGCTGTTGCTGTCCGGTGCGCTCAACGTCGTATTCGCCGCCCTCTGGCCCATCCGGAGCACCCGATCCGTCGACTCGTGGATCCCCTTCGGCATCCATCCGCTCTCGGAGGTGGAGGCGATTGTCGCCGGGCTGGCCCTCCTGGGCCTGGCCCGCGGCGTACGGCACGGGCTGCGGCCGGTGTGGGTGGCGACCATCGTGCTCCTCCTGGCCACCACGACCGACCGCCTCATCCAGGGGCGGCCCCCCGAAGGGGCCACGCTGGCGTTGCTGTTCAGCCTGTGGCTGATCCTCGAGCACCAGCACTTCCGGATCAGACCATCCGGTGTCACCCGCCTGTTCGTCTGGACGGCTGCCGCCGGCCTGCTGGTCATCGGGGCCACCGCCGGGGTCGGGAACCTCGTGGCCAGTGGGCATCACGTGCACTTCGATGTGGTGTTCCTCCTGGTGGTGGTGGTCGTGCTCGTGCTCATGCTCCTCGTGGCCCTCCCCGGGCGTGAGTCGAGGCGGACCGGCACGGCCCGGGAGGAGGCGTTCGATCGGGCCCGGGGGATCATCGAGGCCCACGGCGGGGACACCCTCGACTACTTCGCCCTCCGTGATGACAAATCGTGGTTCTTCACCGGCGAGTCCCTGGTCGCCTACTCGGTGATCAGCGGCGTCATGCTGGTTTCGCCCGATCCGATCGGTCCGCCCCAGGACCGTGCCGAAGTTTGGTCCGACGTCATGGACTTCGCCCAGTCGAACAACTGGCAGCCGTCCGTGCTGGCGGCATCCCAGTCGTGGCTCGGTGTGTACCGGGCCGCCGGTCTTGTCGACCACTACATCGGTGACGAGGCAATCGTGGATGCCACGATGTTCTCCCTGGCCGGCAAGTCCATGAAGTCGCTGCGCGGGGCGTACAACCGGATGAAGAAGGCCGGTTGCCGAGTGGTGTGCTACCAGTCGGCCGAGGACATCGACGCCGACTTGAGGGTCCAGTTGCTCGAACTGATGACCGAGACCCGCCAGGGGGAGGCCGAACGCGGCTACTCGATGACGTTGAGCCGGATCTTCGACCCGCGCGACAAGGGTCTGCTGCTGGCGGTGTGCTTCGATGCCGATGGGCGGCCGATGGCCTTCAACCAGTACGTGCCGGCAGCCGAGGTCGACGGGTACTCACTCGACCTGATGCGACGGACGAGTGACCCCGACGCCCCCAACGGCCTGACCGACTTCGTGATCATCGAGACCCTGCAGTGGATGGCCGAGCGCGGACTCCGGGGCCTGGGCCTCAACTTCGCCACCATGCGGGCCGTGGTGGCCGGCGAGTCCGGAACCGGCCCGTGGACCTCGCTCGAGCGCAATGTCCTCCATCACTTCAGCGAGACACTGCAGATCGAGTCGCTGTGGCACTTCAACCAGAAGTACGACCCGCTGTGGAATCCCCGCTACGTGGTGACCGGTCCCTTCCTGCCCTTGGCCCGTAGCAGTCTGGCCATCGCCCGGGCCGAGGCGGTGGCAGAGATACCCCTGGTCGGCTCCTTGCTGAAGACCCGTCAGCCCGACCTGGCCGACGACAAGCACTGACCGCCGGCACCCGCGACCTACAGACGGCGGGCCAGGGTGGGCTGACCGCATGCGGTCCACCGGGCGGGACCGGCCGGAGGCCGGCCCCCCCCGGAGCCGGCCCCTCGAGCCTCCCAGAACGGGTGGACCCGACCTGGTCGGGGGGACCGCAACCCCCGACCAGGTGCCCCTCCACCCGTCGATCAGAAGCCGAAGTTGGTGCGGGTCCCATCCGAATCGATGAGTGCGTACCCCGCATGGTTCGGCGAGACGATCATGCCCACGGCGGTGCGCCCCGAGCTGCCGCCCGATCCGTGGAACCCGGCGTCGCCGTAGGCGAAGATCCCACCGTCGACGGCGACCAGCCAATAGCCGTGGCCCGAACGGGTGGCAGCCATGCCCATGATCGGCTTGTTGAGCTTGATGGCTCCGGTCGACCCGTAGAAGTGGCCGTCCCCGAAGGTGAAGATCCCGCCGTCGGACGCCACCAGCCAGTATCCGTGGCCCGAGGGTGACGACGACATGCCGACGATCGGCTTGTTGAGCGTCATCGCCCCGGTCGAGCCGTAGAAGTGGGCGTCACCGAAGCTGAAGATCCCGCCGTCGGTGGCCACCATCCAGTAGCCCTTGCCGTCGAGGGTGCTGGTGATGCCGACGATCGGCTTGTTCAGCTTGATCGCCCCGGTCGAGCCGTAGAAGTGGGCGTCACCGAAGCTGAAGATCCCGCCGTCGGTGGCCACCATCCAGTAGCCCTTCCCGTCCGGGGTGGCGGCGATCCCGACGATGGGCTTGTTGAGGTGCTTGCCGGCCATGGACCCGTAGTCGACCGCCGTCCCGAATGCTCGAGATCGAGCCGTTCGATCCCACGATCCAGTAGCCGAGGCCGTCCGGGGTGGTGGCGAGACGGTTGCCCCCGGCCAGCGTGGTGCTGGCCGTGGCGGGCGTCGGGGTCGACGCCGGCGTCGGGGTCGGAGCCGGTGGGGAGTCGACGGTGACGGTCAGGGTCTGCGGCGTCGTCCCGTAGAAGTTGTTCGCCTCGATGGACAGCGCCGTGACACCCGTTGCGGAGGGCGTGCCGGCGATCGTGGCCGTGCCGTCACCGTGGTCGGTGAACGTCAGGCCGGCGGGTAGTGCTCCGACGGGTGGGAAAGAAGGGGCCGGATAGCCGACGGTGGTCACCGTGAAGGACACCGACTTCCCCCGTACGAAGGTGGCGGAGGCGGGACTGGTGAAGACCGGGGCTCCGCTCACCTCGATGGTGAGGCTCTGGGTGGCGTCGGGGCTCTGCCCGTTGGTGGCGGTGATGCCGATCGAGGTCAGCCCCGGCGCCGTCGGCGTGCCCGAGATGAGGGCGGTCCCGTTGTGTTGGTCCGCAAAGGTGAGCCCGGCGGGGAGCGCTCCCGTCTCGGTGATCGCAGCCAGGGGCCCCGCCAACGTGTTGACGGCCACGGACCCGGCAGCACCCAGGTTGAAGAAGGCGGTGGGCCCGCTGGTGATGGTGGGCGGACCGGATGCCGCGATGGAGATGGTCACCACCTGGGTGACCACGCTGCCAGACGGGTTGGTGGCGGCGATGGACACCGGGTAGGTACCGACGGTGGCCGTGGTGGACCCGGCGATGGTGGCGGTGCCGTCACCCTTGGCGGTGAAGGTGAGCCCGGCCGGAAGCGCCCCGCTCTCGGTGATGGTCGCCGCCGGGTAGCCGGTGGTGGTCACCGTATAGGTGCCGGCGACCCCGGTGTAGAAGGTGGCGGTGGCCGGACTGGTGATGGTGGGAGCCTCGTCATTGGTCAACGTGAAGGCTTGGGTGGCGGTTCCCGAGCCGTTGACGGCGGTGATGACGATCGGGTAGCTCCCGCCGGTGCCGGAGGCCGGCGTCCCGGCCAGCGTGGCCGTTCCGTCGCCGTTGTCGGTCAGGGTGATCCCCGTCGGCAGCGCCCCGGTCTCGGTGATGGCGGCGTCAGGCGCTCCGGTGGTGTAGATGGTGGTCGTGAAGGGAGCGCCCACGATCGAGCTGGCCGAGTTGGCGCTGATGACGGTGGGGGAGACGTGCTCGGTGACGACCAGTGACCCCCCGGCGGGGATGCTCGTCCAATCCGAGAGCTCCCCTCCGTAGGCCTGGCCGTAGGCGGCCGTCCCCACCAGCGATCCGGCTGGTGCCGTTGCCGGCACGTCGACCGCCGAGGTGCCGGTGTTGGTGATGGTGACCGTGCCGTTCTGCTCGGAGGCCTTGACCGTTCCTGCCGTCTGGGCGGCGGCCCAGGCCTGCTGCTGGGCGAGTGTCTGGGCCTCAGTGGCGTCGGTCATCTGGACGATCGGCGTGTTGGCGTTGGTCCAGGTGTTGTATTGGCCGAGCATGGAGGTGAGCAGGGTCAACAAGGTGTACCCGTAGTCCGACGTCACCCCACCGACGGTCTGGGTGGCCGGACCGATCAGGTCGGTCTGGTGGGCGTAGCCCACCCTCGGGTCGTTGCCCAGCACGTGGCTCAGCATGATGCGGGACTCCGAGGACAGCACCGTGGACTCGGTGGCCGGCGTGGCCAGGCACGTGGTGGCCGACGAGGCATCGCAATGACCGGTCTCGGTGGGGTAGGTCGCGTTCCCCATGTTGGTGCCGGGGGCTACGTAGAGGGTGTTGTACTCGTTGAGCTCGTCGGGCCAGTTGCTGGCGTTGTAGTAGATGTTGCTCGGGTACCGCGGTGCCGACAGGGCGGTCGATCCGCCCGATGTCAGCGAGTACTGGGTGGGCTGACGGGAGGCGTCGGAGGCGAACGTGGTGACGCCCGTCCCGGCCAGGGCGGCCGGCATGTTGGGGTTCTCCACTCCGGAGTGCTCGCCGGTGACCACGACGGACGGGCTGTAGTTGGGCAGGTTGTTGGCGGCGGCGAAGGCCTGGTCCAGCCCGATTTCGGTCTCGATGGAGGCGTCGGTGGTCCCGCTCGGGTCGGTGGCCGGGTCCCAGCTGCCGGCCGCGCTCGAGCAGTCGATGCCCGGGTTGGTGGCGGTCGGGAAGGTGTCGCTGGAGCCGGGTGCCGCGCCGGGGGCCGTCGCCCCGGTGTCGGTGTAGGTGTAGGTGGGGGCGGTGCCGTTCTCGGGTACCTGGCCGACCAGCCCGTAGGTGGTGGTGCCGGGGTCCTCGCGGTAGACGTAGTAGCCCCAGAATCCGGAGCCACCGGTGTGGTTGGCCTCTTCCTGGGCCAGGGTGGGTCCGGCGGTCCCGTCGGTGCCGACACCGTTGGTGGCGTCGGGCCAGTGCAAGGTGACCGATCCGTTGGCTGCCACGGTGGCCGTCTGCGGCAGGGAGGGCTCGGACTCGCCGTAGGCGGTGGCGGCGGTGATCTCGTAGCTGTAGCCACCGGCGGTGAACGAACCCCCCGAGGCGTTGGCGGTGACACTGGTCAGGACCTGTGGCTGCCATGCGATGCAACCGAGGAACTCATGTGACCAGGTGTGGGTCACCCAGTTGAAGTCGGCCTTGTCGGCCAGCAGGGCGTTGATCAACCCCTGGTCGTTGGGATAGCTGGCGTCGACGGTCTGACCCGGGTCGGTGAACGTACCACCGGCATCGGTCACGGATCCGGTGCAGTTGGCACTGGTCTCGGCGGCGACGGTGGGAGCTGAGCAGGCGCCGATGGCATTGAAGGCCATGTTCAGCTTGATGCCGGTGGACTGCTCCCACGCGACCACGTAGGCCACGTCGGCGGCGGTCATCTGGACGTCGGGAGGCGTGTCGGCCGGGTTGTTGGCGACGCCGGCCGGGCACGTGTAGTCAGGAGGCTCGGTGGCGCCCGGGGTGCACTGGTACTGGGAGCTCCACTCGTTGTCGGCGATGAAGTTGTCGTCCACGTCCTGGCCGAAGTAGTTCCGGTACAGGCCCAGGTGGGTGTCCTCGGTGACCCAGTTGATGAGTCCGGGGGCCAGGAGGAGCCACTGCAGCTGGCTGGCGTTGTAGGCGAAGTTCAGGCTCAGCTCGGAGACGCCTGCCTGGGGGTCACCGCTCGGGTGCTGGTACACGCCTCCGAGGGAGTTCCCCGATGCATCCTCGATCCACGGGGTGAAGGGTGCGCCGGCGGTCACCGTGGCGGTGTAGCCGCTGGTCCCCACGTCGAAGGGGACCGGACCCTTGAGGCCCGGGAGGGCGGCAAGGCCGGCCGCGGTCAGCTGGCCGGTGGTGTTGTCCAGCGTGACCGTCGACAGGATGGTCTGTCCCAGTGCCGGGGACGGGATAGCTGTAGCCGTCGAGCTGGCGCACGTGGAAGGTGGACTCGTAGGAGAACAGCGCACTGAGCTGTCCTGCCTCGAAGGCCGATGGCGAGTCGGCGATGACGACGCCGTTGAAGTTGCCGTTGGACCCGTTGACGAGAGTGGGGAGCGTCACGGTCTCGGCGCCGTAGGCCCCGGTCGCCGTGACCTCGGTGATAGGCGACGCCCTCGCTGGTCAGGGCCGACTGCCACGCCGCGGTGGTCGGGTCGGTGGACCCGCTGCCGACCAGGAGCACGTTCAGGTTCAGCACCGGTGGCGTGTTGGCGGCGCCGGCGGGCACCGTAGGCGAGGGAGAGGGACGCGGCCACGACCATGGCGGCCAGCACGCATGCGGTCACGATTTGTAGACGGATCGACGAAGACGGTTCATTGGAATTGTTCTCCCTTGCGCGGCTCCTGCCCAGTGCGAACTGCCGGCGCTGTGGGCACAGTAAGCCGGAGAAGGAGACGTGCCTACCCTGCACTGTCGCCGCGACACCCTGCATTTAGCCGACCCGGGTGCCCGGGCCGACCCCGGGTTTACGCCGGGGTCGGTCGATACGGCGAGGGCCGCCGGGTGCCGGACGCCGGCACCGGTGCACGGATCCGGCTAACGCCAGGGTGCCGTCGCCGGTGGTGCCAGGGTCGGGCGCGATGGGACTCGGGTGGAGCGGTGCTGATGCGGGTGCAACGGCCGTACCCGCACATGAAAGTCGGGGGTGTTCACGGCGGGTCCCGATCCGTACTGTCGTACTCGACGATGAGACCGAACCGACCCACCCTTCGAGCCACGATCGACGTCACTGCACGTACCCGGCTGCCCACGAGCGCAGGTGCATGATGGACGTCGCCCTCCTCGCGGAAGGAACGTATCCCTACCACCCCGGTGGTGTGAGCGTGTGGTGCGATCAACTGGTCCGCGGGCTCGCGCCCCACCGCTTCAGCATCCATGCCATCACCGCCGGGGACGACAATGTGCCCACGTGGGACCTCCCCGACAACGTCGACAGCGTCCGTTCCATCGCGCTGTGGGGGTCGACGCCGACGCCGAAACGGTCGGTGCGCAACTCGAGCCGAGCTCCGGACCGCCTTCCACCAGTTGGTCGCATCGATGGTCGAGGCCGACGGTGAGCCGATGTTCCTCGACGCGCTGCACCAGCTCTTCGAGCTGGCGCAGCAGACCTCACTGGCGGGGGCCCTGCAGTCCAAGGACTCGCTGGGTGCGCTCCTCTGCGGCATGCGCAAGATCGCCCGCTCCGACCGGGCATCGGGCTCCGGCGAGATCGAGGTGTCGGTCCACGATGCGGTGGTGGCGCTGGGCCTGATCGAGCACCAACTCCGACCTTTGTTCGTCGCCCCCACCGGAGGCCGACCTGTGCCACGCCACGGCCAACGGACTGTCGGTCCTGTTGGCGCTCGGCGCCCACTGGGCCCACGACACCCCTCTGGTCATCAGCGAGCACGGCATCTACCTCCGTGAGCGCTACCTGGCCTACGGGGCCCGCCAATTCTCCCATCCGGTGCGGTCCACCATGCTGCGCTTCTACCGGCGGCTGACGTGGGCCGGCTACCAGATCGCCGGCTGCATCGCCCCCGGGAGCGAGTACAACCGTCAGTGGCTGGTGGCCAACGGTGCCGATCCGCGAGTCGATCCATCCCGTCTACAACGGGGTCGACCCCGAGAGCTTCGTGGCCTGTCCGTCGGAGCCGTCCGTCCCGACGCTCGTCTGGTTGGGCCGGATCGACCCGTTGAAGGACGTCGAGACCCTGATCCGGTCCTTTGCCAAGGTCCGCCAGGCGATTCCGACGGCACGGCTCCGGATCTTCGGGGGTGCCTCGACCGAGAACCAGGGCTATCTCGATACCGGTGCGTCGCACTCCGGGACTCCCTCGATCTGGCCGGTGCGGCCACGTTCGAGGGCCGGGCCGACTCGGTGATGGACGCGTACCATGCCGGGCACGTGGTGCTGCTGACCAGCATCTCGGAAGGGTTCCCCTACACCCTCATCGAAGCCATGGCCTCGGGCATGCCGACCGTGGCCACCGATGTGGGTGGGGTGCGGGAGGCCACCGGCGACGCCGGCCTGATCGTTCCTCCCCAGCAGCCCGAGGCCATGGCCGAGGCGTGCCTGCAGCTCCTGTCGGACGCCGGGGCTCCGTGCCTCCATGGGCCACGCCGCCCGGGCCCGGATCCTGTCGATGTTCACGCTCGAGCAGAGTCTGGCCGTCTTCGGCGACCTGTACCGTCAGGCGACCGGCCGGATCTCGAGCGCCCAGGTGCTGAAGGGGGACCAGGATCGGGCCCGCCGGGATGTCGACCGGCTCCACCTGGTGACCGAGGACGCATCACGGTCCGGGCTGACATCCGAGCGGATCTCCGAGCTGGCGCTGAGCGGGCCGGTGGCATCATGAGCGCGCCGGTGTCCGACCAGAGGGTGGCGGGATCGCCCGGCACCATCGTGGAATGGGTGCTGGACGACCCCCAACTGGCCGCCCAGTGCGCCGCCTCCGTCGACTACCTCGAGGTCACCGCTCGTCTGGAGACCCACGGGGTGAGCAGCCGGGTGGCGATCGACACGTTCGGGTACCCCGATGTCTTCACGGCGGCCCAGGCCGTCTACGATGCGCTGCCCTTCACCGAGCCCGAGCCGCCGGCCCCGGCCGCAGTGCCGAAGGGTGGTCCATTGGACCTGCTCCGTGGCGCGCTCGTATGCGCTCCCCGCCCTGTTCCTCCCGGTGGTGGCCAAGGGGTTCGCCGTACCGGCGAGCTGGTGGGTGCTCCCGATCGCCCTCACGGTGGCATGGGGGATCGGGCAGGCGTCGGCGACCTACGCCTGGGCGCTGTTGGGACGCAAGGATGACCGGAGCGACGCGCTGATGGCGTCGGTCTCGATCGTGGTCAGCGCCGCCCTGTGCCTGGTCGGCGCGGTCGTCGCCTGGTGGGTGCTGGGGGGCAACGAGCCCAGCGCCGTCATGGCGGTGGGGGTCACGGTCTACCTCGCAGCCAGCGGGATCCTCCTGTTCCGGAAGGCGGAATGGCAGTTGGCACTGTGCATGGTGCCGGCCGCGGTCGGTTCGGTCCTGACCCTCCGGGTCCTGCCGGTCACCATCTCCGACCGGGCCGCCGCATGGTCGGTGGTGGCCACCGTGGCGCTGGTGGTCGTGGTGGCCAACCGCCACCTGTTGCAGCGGCGGTGGCGCCGGCCGGGACTCGTCCGCTCCGACCGGCTGCGAGCGGTCCGGTTCATGGGCTACGGCTTCGGCTGCGGGCTCCTCATCTCCGCATTCATCGCATTCGCCGGCGCACTCCACGGCAACGGAAACAGCCTGGACCTGGCCGTGTGGCCGTTGCTCGTGACCCTCGGCCTCATGGAGTGGCAGTTGCGGTCGTTCCGGAGCCGGACCACCGCCGCCCTCGGCTCCAGCACCACATTCATCGGGTTCACCCGGCGGGCCCAGGGGGCCTTCCTCCGGTCGGTCGGCCTGTATGTGGGTGTCCTCGGCGCCCTGTCGGCCGCCGGCGTCGTGATGGGCATGGACCGGCACGCCGCCGCCGTCCCCCTCCTGGTCGGGTGCGTCGACTCCCTCGGGGTCTGTTTCTTCCTCGCCCTGCTGCTGGCCTCCTCGGGCCGGGTCGATCTGGTCCTGTGCTGCTGGGCCGCCACCTTCGGCGTCCTGGCCGCCGGACTGGCCGTCTCGTTCGCCACCCACGGTCACGTCAGCCCGACTGCCGGGCTGGCCTCGCTGCTGGCGGCGACGGGCACCTCGATCTTCTTCATGTCCGTCCTGTCGAGCCGAGTGCTCACCTCACCGTTCAGCTACTAGTGCCGTACCGAACAGAAAGAGAAACCATCATGTCAACGACCGTAGCCATCACCGGAGCCGACGGATTCATCGGGTCCCATCTGGCCGAGACCCTGGTGGCATCGGGCTATCACGTCCGCGCCATGGTCCAGTACAACTCGTTCGGCTCGTGGGGATGGCTCGAGACCCTCGACCCCGAGGTGATGGCATCCATCGAGGTGGTCCCCGGCGACGTCCGTGACCGCGACTCGGTCACCGGGTTGATGACCGGGGCCGACATGATCTGCCACCTGGCCGCCCTCATCGCCATCCCGTACTCCTATCAGGCGCCGTGGTCGTACCTCGAGACCAACGCCGGTGGGACCCTCAACGTGCTGGAGGCGGGGCGGAAGCTCGGGACGTCGAGGATCGTGTGCACCTCCACCAGCGAGGTCTACGGCAGCGCGCTCGACCGTCCCCATCTCGGAGGACCACCCGCTCCAGGCCCAGTCCCCCTACTCGGCGTCCAAGATCGCAGCCGACAAACTGGCCGAGAGCTACCACCTCAGCTTCGACCTCCCCGTCGTCACGCTGCGTCCGTTCAACACCTACGGTCCCCGTCAGTCGGCCCGCGCCGTCATCCCGACGGTGATCTCCCAGCTGGCCGCCGGCCGCTCGGAGATCGCGCTGGGCTCGTTGACGCCGACGCGGGACTTCAACTTCGTGCTCGACACCGCCCACGCATTCCGCTCGATGTTGGAGGCACCCCTGGAGGACGTGGTGGGCGGGACGTTCAACGCCGGCTCCGGCGTGGAGATCTCGGTGGCCGACACCGTCACCCTCATCGCCGAGCTCATGGGCAAGGACGTGGAGATCAGGGTGGAGGACGAACGACTCCGTCCGGAGCGTTCGGAGGTGACTCGCCTGGTGTCCGACAGCGCCGCCATCAAGGCGGCGGCATCGTGGAAGCCGGCCCACACCCTGGCCGAGGGCCTGACCTCGACCATCGAATGGTTCTCCGAGCCCGACAACCTGAGTCGGTACAAGACCGACCAGTACAACGTCTGATCTCTCTTCGAAAGACAGGGGCAATCCAATGACCGATCTCAGCACCATCGAACGGCACACGGCTACGGACACACGGCACGTGGTCATCCTGGCCGGCGGCAAGGGCGTGCGGCTGCGGCCGTACACCACGGTGATCCCGAAGCCACTGGTCCCCATCGGGGAGCAGTACTCGATCCTCGAGATCGTCCTCCGCCAACTGGCGGCCAAGGGATTCCGCCATGCCACGCTGGCCATCGGCCATCTGGGCCAGCTGATCCGGGCCTATGTCGGCGACGGCTCCCAGTGGGGCATCGAGGTCGACTACGTCCACGAGGAGTCCCCGCTCGGGACCATCGGGCCCGCCCTGATGGTCCTGGACCGACTGCCGGAGAATTTCCTCCTCATGAACGGTGACATCCTCACCGACCTGGACTACGGCGACCTGATGGACAACCACGCCGCCACCGGCGCGCCGTTGACCGTGGCCACCTACAACCGGGTCCACCAGGTCGACTTCGGGGTGCTCGACGTGGTCGACCGCAAGGTGACCAACTTCACCGAGAAGCCGCCGATGACCTACGCCGTGAGCATGGGCATCTACGGCGTGAGCAAGCGCCATCTCGAGCGGTACACCCCGGGCCTCCCCTACGGTTTCGACGAGTTGATGCTCGATCTCATCGAGCGGGGGACGCTGCCGTCCAGCTACCAGTTCGACGGCTTCTGGCTCGACATCGGACGCCCCGACGACTACGACCAGGCCAATCGGGAGTTCGACGTGCTGGGCCCCATGTTGCTGCCAGGCCTCCGGTGACCAGGTACCTGCTCCTCGGTGCCAACGGATTCCTCGGGAACCAGGTGCGGGCGGCCATCGAGGCCTCCGGTGACTCGTCGTACCTGGTGGCCGTCAGTGGGCACGCCCCCCGCCACCCGGTCCCCTCGTCGTGCCACTGGCAGCGGATGGACCTCGTGCGGGCCTCGGTCCGGGACTTCGCCCACCTGCTCGACTACAGCAAGCCTGACGCCGTCATCAATTGCGCCGGATCGACGTCGGGCTCGCCGCACACGCTGGAGGCGGTCAACGCCACCGTGGTCGACAAGCTGACCCGCGCCCTGGCACGGACCGACTCGGTTCCACTCGTGCACCTCGGCTCCGCCGCCGAGTACGGTCACCAGCCCGAAGGGATCGCCATCAAGGAGACGGCGGCGGCCCGACCGGTGGGTGATTACGGCCGGACCAAGTTGGCCGGGACCGACCTGGTGACGGACATGGTGGACCGGGGTGCCATCCGTGCCACCGTGCTCCGGGTCTTCAACCCGGTCGGTCCCTACGCGCCGGCCAGCTCGTTGGCAGGCACGGCGGAGCGGGAGATCAGGCGGGCCCTGCTCACCGGTCAGACCTTCGTGACCCTCGGCAGTCTCGGCTCCTGCCGCGACTTCCTCGCCACGCGGGATGTGGCCACTGCCGTCCTGAGGGCGGTTCACCGGGTGGACGGCAACCCCGTCCTCAACGTCGGCCGGGGGGTCGCCATGTCGAGCCGGTCGATGGTCGAGCTGCTGGCGTCGGCCGCCGGGTTCGACGGGGACGTCTTCGAGTCCGCCGGCGGCTCCCGCCGGTCGGCCGCGGTGCCGTGGCAACAGGCCGATATCTCACTCCTCCGCAAGAGGCTTCATTGGGTCCCAACCACTTCTATCGCCGAGGCCGCATCCGACCTCTGGCAGTCAGGAAACTGAGCACATGTGTGGAATCATCGGTGTAACCGGGGCGGACGACGCATTGCCGATCCTCCTCGAGGGGTTGGGGCGGCTCGAGTACCGGGGCTACGACTCGGCCGGCGTGGTGGTGATCGCCGACGACGCCTTGTGGCGGTCGCGTGCGGCCGAGGGCACTCACTCGGTGAGTGATCTCCATTGGCTGGCCAAGAGCGCCCCGGTGATGGCCGGAACCGGCGTGGGACACACCCGCTGGGCCACCCACGGGCAGCCGACCACGGACAATGCCCATCCTCATTTCGACTGCAGCGGGCGCCTGGCGTTGGTGCACAACGGAATCGTCGAGAACCACGCCGAGCTGGCCCAGGCGCTCACCGCCGCCGGCCACGTCCTGGTCTCCGAGACGGACTCCGAGGTCCTTTCCCACCTGGTGGAGTCGGAGATGGCGTCGGGGTCGACACTGACCGGAGCGCTCCGGCGGGCGGTGGCACAGGTCCGCGGCTCCTTCGGTGTCGCCGTGGTGCACGCCGACCACCCCGACCTGATCGTGGCGGCCCGCCGGGTGTCCCCACTGATCGTCGGCGTCGGGGAGAGTTCGTCGTTCCTGGCGTCGGACATACCGGCACTGCTCGGATCCACCCGACAGCTGTTCGCACTCGAGGACGACCAGGTGGCCGAGCTCCGGCCCGGGTCCGTCGAGGTGATGACACTCGACGGCACGCCGGCCGAGGCAACTGCGCTGAGCATCGACTGGGACGTGGCCGCGTCCGGGCAGGACGGCTACGACGACTTCATGACCAAGGAGATCCACGAGCAGCCCGAGGCGGTGGCGGACACCCTCCTCGGACGTCGGCAGACCGACGGGAGGCTCGTCCTCGATGTGGCTTCCGGATTGAGCGGGGAGGACCTCCGTGCCGTCGAGCGGGTGTGCATCGTGGCCTGTGGGAGCAGCTACCACGCCGCGCTGGTGGCCAAGTACGCCATCGAGAAGTGGGCCCGGCTCCCGACACAGGTGGACATCGCCAGTGAGTTCCGGTACCGGGACCCGATCCTCGACGGGCGGACCCTGACCATCGGCGTCAGCCAGTCGGGTGAGACGGTCGACACCCTGCAGGGCATGCGCGAGGCGCGCGCCAGGGGGTCGAAGGTCCTCGTGGTCTCGAACGTGGTGGACTCGTCGATGGCCCGCGAGGCCGACGGCGTCCTCTACACCCGCGCCGGTCCGGAGATCGGGGTGGCGGCGACCAAGACCCATCTCACCCAGATCGTCGCCCTGGAGCTCCTGGCCCTGGTCCTGGCCCAGGCCCGCCAGTCCATGCCGGCCGGCGAGATCGCCGTCCTCATGGACCAGATGCTGGCGCTCCCCGAACAGCTGGACGTCGTGCTCGAGCGGACCAAGGACGTGGCCGCCGTCGCGCTCGAGCTGGGAGAGGCCAGGGACTTCTTCTTCCTCGGCCGCCACGTCGGTCATCCGGTGGCGTTGGAGGGTGCCCTGAAGCTGAAGGAGATCTCCTACCTCCGGGCCGAGGCGTATCCGGCCGGCGAGCTGAAGCACGGGCCCATCGCCCTGATCGAGCCGGGCACGGTGGTGGTCGCGGTGGCGACCCGCAACTGCCTGTGGGAGAAGATGTGCTCCAACATCCAAGAGGTGAAGAGCCGGGGGGCGACGATCGTCCTGGTGGGCAACGACGGGGACGACCAGACCGCGGAGCTGGCCGACCACATGTTGTGGGTGCCCAGGGTCGAGCCGATGCTCTCCCCGGTCGTCGACGCGCTCCCGCTCCAGTTCCTCGCCTACTGGTTGGCGCAGGCCCACGGCCACGATGTCGACCGGCCCCGCAACCTGGCCAAGACGGTCACCGTCGAGTGACGGCGGGTCGCCAGCCGGCCGGACGCCGACGTCACCGGCAAGGGAGGCGGCCGCCGTCGAGATTGACGTTCATCGCCATGGCGTCCTGCCCGGCTGCATCGGCGGCCGGGCAGAACTGGGCCGGGCTGAGGGAGTACTCCACCTCCAACACCGCCTTGCCTGCCGCCACGAACGGTGAGAAGGACCCACAGGTGTCGTACTGGTGGCACTGCTCGTCGAGGGCGAAGTCGGCGACCGGCTCCATGGCGGCCGCAAAGCTGGGATCGTCGCCGTTCTTCAGGGCCCATCCCAGTCCGAGCGAGTGGGCGTAGGCGGCGAGGGTGGTGTCGTAGGCCACGTTCTGACTCTGGGTGATGGTGAAGCCGGTGGCATCGGTGTAGCTGTCGTCGATGTCGGGCTCGACGGCGTCGAACCCCTTCGATGCGCACATCGAGATCCTCGCCTCGATGACCTTCACGACGGCGGGGTCGTTGATGTCGAGGTACCGCTCGCTGGGGTATCCGCCCATCACCGCACCGAGGTCGTCACTCGGGAACGCCGAGTAGTCCGAACGGTAGTTCTCGGCCGCGCCGACCTCGATGTAGCAGATGACGTGGTCCCCGGCGGCGTGGAGCGAGGCGATGGTGGTTTCCGGGTTGTCGAAGCCGTCGATGTCGTAGACGGTGGGATTCGGGGCCGGCGTGCCCAGGGCGGACGTGACCCCCGTCCCCATGTCGCTGGCACTCGACAGGTTCAGGGGGTGGTCGATCTCCCACTGCCATTCGACCGAGACCGGCGGGCGCCACCACGAGGTGGTCTGGACGGTGGATGCCGCCGTGGTGGTGGTTGTGCTGCTCGTGGTAGTGGTGGTGGTGGTGCCTGCCGTGGTCGGGGGGGATGGAGCCGTTCCCGTCGAGGTGGTCGTGGATGGACCCGGCGGGGTGGGGGGAGCGGAACCGGGGGATCCCCGGCCCGGCCGGGTGGTCGAACCTGGGGCGGTGCCATGAAACGTCGTCGGGCCCGTCGGGCCCGTCGGTGCATGCGTGCGGCATCTCCGTACCGACTCGCACCCCGCCGCTCGTGCGCCCGTCCGCGCCAGGCCCGACGCCACGTGTGGCGTGCCCCCGGCGGTGGCATCCAGGTTGGTCGACGTCCACACCGCGGTTCCGGCCACGACCACCACCACCACGGCCATGGCTGTCAGTCTCCGACGACTTCTCACGCTGCCCCTCCGATGTTCGACCGGACAATCGGGACAGACGCTGAGCTGCACGGGGGCCCCGACCCGGCATTGCACTGCGGCAAGAGGCTAACCCACGTTTGCCGCCCCCGCGTCCGGCGGTGCACCGACCCGGGGATCCGAGACCCGATCCCCGGGGTCGACGGACACACCTCCAGGGTGCGGACGGCCAATTTCGGGGGTGGTGGATGTCGATGGCTGTTCCTAGGCTCGTTCCTGATGCGTGAGAGCCGGATGGTCGCAGGACAGGCGTCGGCGGCGTGACGGCGAGGAGGGCCATCGGGGTTGCCGCGGGTGCCGTGGCCGTGATCATCGGCGGGGTCGCCGTGCTCTTGTCGGTGTCCGCCGATCCTGTCGCCAGCCCACGCTCGGGCGGGGCCGTCCGTTCCGGCGCGGGCCAACGCCTGGCCGTCCCGGCCTACATCGATCCGGCCAGCGACCCGGGGGCGTGGACGGCCTTGACCCGCCCCGGATCCGGAACGGTCGGCATCGTGGTGGCCAATGTCGACAGCGGGCCGGGGTCCGGACCGGACCCGGCCTGGGCTTCGGTGATCAAGAAGGCACACGACGCCGGGAGCGAGGTGCTCGGCTACGTCGACACCGGCTACCTGGGAGGACCGACTGGCGGCGCGGTCCGGCGGGCTCGCCACCCGGTCGGGTGCCACCGGGACGCAGGCGTGGCTGGCCCAGGTGGAGGGGGACATCGCCGACTGGTACCAGTTCTACGGGAGTGACCTGGGCGGGATCTTCATGGACCAGGGCAGCATCGCCTGCGGGCCGGATGCCACCTCGACCGGGTACGCCGACGAGTACCGTGCCTTGAGCGACCAGATCAAAGGGGCGCATCCCGGTGCCCTGACGGCGCTGAACCCGGGCGCGGCGGTGGGGCAGTGCTTCCGTGACTCGGCGGACGTCCTGGTGACCTTCGAGGGAAGCTACGCCGACTACACCGATTCGGGCGCCTCCGCCGGTGAGGCCTATCGACCGCTGTCGTGGGTGCCGTCGGCCCCGGCCCGGATCTGGCACATCATCTACGGGGCGAGCTCGACGGGTCAGCTGCGCACTGCGCTGGCCCTGAGCAGGGCGCGAGGTGCCGGCTACGTCTACGTCACCCCGGCGGTCCCGCCCGATCCCTTCGACGTCGTCCCACCAGCCGGGTACTGGTCGGAGGAGAGGGGTCTGCGCTCGGACTAGGGACGAGACGCGTTCCCCGTCGGGCCATCGGCTCCCCGGTGGGCGCCGACCGGCGGAGTGGCTCACAGCGAGGAGGCGTCGCGGAGCTCCCCGCTTCCTCCTTCGTCCCCGGCATCGTCTCCGAGGACGAGGGCGAGGCTCCGTCGTGAGTCGACGCCCAGCTTCCGGTAGGTCTTGGCCAGGTGGCCCTCGACGGTCTTGACCGTCACGAAGAGGTCGGAGGCGATCCCCTGGTTGGTGTGGCCGGCGGCGGCCAGACGAGCCACCCGGCGCTCCGACGGCGTCAACGAGTCCGGGCCGATGGTCCCGAGCCTCCGGGGCCGGGCGCCCGCCAGGCGCAGCTGGACACCGGCCGACTCGACCAGCTCGTGTGCCCCGCAGAGCGAGGCGAGGTTGGCCCCGCGCCGGAGCACACCACGGGCGTCTTCCTTTTCGGATCGCTCCACCAGCACCGTCCCCAACTCGATGAGTGCGTACGACGCCTCCAGACGGACGGGGGACGGTTCCAAGAGGTCCACCGCCTCGGTGAGCAGGGCGGTGCGTGCGGCGAGATCAGGGTCGGCCGCCGCCGCCGCCCGCAGGCCCAGGCCGAGGGAGTGGATCCCCCCGAAGCGGCGGGCCAGGGTCAGGTGCTCCGCGGCGAGCCGTCCCGCCTCGGACCACTCACCCAGCATCGAGAGAACCATGGCGGCGTCGGCACGCCATGCGTTGAACGCTGGATTCATGACTCCGGCCTTGGTGGCGCTGGTCCCGGCTCCGATGAAGTGGTCGAGCCCCTCGGTGAGGAGACCTCGGGCGACGAGAAGGCGACCCCGCGCGATGCGGGCGGCGTACTCGATGCCTGCATTGGCCGTGGCCTCGGCGGGCAGCGAGTCCAGGGACTGCTCCGCCTCGTCCATCCTCCCCTGCCGGGCCATTGCGTCGACCAGCCCCAGCGTGGCGTGCCACTGCTCGGATCCACCCAGACCCTTCCCGAGCTTGCGGACTCCGCCGGTAGGCCTCCTCGGCACCGGTCAGCGAGCCCTGTCGCAGCAGGGAGGTCCCGAGGAGGATGGAGGCGCGGTACTCGGCCGTCACGTCACCCAGCTCCCGTGCGCTCCGTTGGGCGGCGCGGAGGGGCTCGTCGACCGCCGAGTAGCGATCGGCGTAGACGAGCCCGAGGATCGCCATGGCCTGGATGTCGGCTTCCATGGGGTCGGCACTGGCCAGCCGTTCACCGTCGATGACCGGCTCGAGGGCGGTCACCAGCTCATCGGACGACACCGAGCCACCGGCGGCCGCCTCCTCGAACGAGACCACCGTCGACGCCATCTGTGACAGTCGGCGTTCTGAGGGGCCGGTCTCGGCCCCCTCCGGTTGGGACAACAAGAGCGTGAGCCGTTCCAGCCCGGCCCGCCGTTCGTCGGGGCGGGTCGTTGCCAGGGTCAGGGCCAACTCGAATTCGATCCCCAGGGACCGGTCCACGCCCGACAGGCGATGCGTCAGCCCCTGTACGGCCTGCACGATTTCGTCGCGGTGCCCGGGGGCCGCCGCGTGGAGCAGATCCACCGCCACCCTGACGACCTCGGTGTCGCCGGCGACGCCGAGCCGCACGGCCCGCGTGAAGTTGGACAGGGCCGACGGACGTCCGAGCAACGTCTCGACCGAGGCCAGGTCGAGCGCCAGGGTGCCCTGGGAGGACGAGGGTGACTCGGCCAGCGCACGGTCGAAGCAGCGCAGGGCCAACTCGGGGTCGCCGCCGGCACGGGCGGACCGTCCCATCTGCTGGAGCCGGTCGGCCAGGTCCGTATCGCCGATCGGTTCGGTGGCCAACAGGTGCTCGGCCACGGCCGACGCCGGTGCTCCGTGCTCGGCCAGCAGTTCCGCTGCCCTGGCGTGCAGTTGGGAGCGCCGCGCCGTGGGGATGTCGTAGTAGACCGCCCAGCGGATGAGCGGGGACCTGAATGCGTAGGGTCGCCCCGATTCGAGCAGCTCCATGTGGCCGGCCGCGTCGGCGGCCCGCTCCGCCGCCAGCCCGTCGATCTTGGCCAGCTGGCGTGCCACGTTCGGCTCGGCACCGTCCCCGAGGACGGCGCAGGCCTGCAACAGGTCGGTGGCGGCGACCGGCAGTTGGGCCAGCCGCCCGAGGACGAGTTGGGTGAACTTGGGTGCCGGTACCCGCTCGACGCGGGCCGCCATGGCGGCGACGGGCCGGACCTGCCATCGGGACAGGCACGGCAACAGCGTCTTGAGGAACAACGGGATTCCCCCCGTCGCCCGCGCGCAGGCGACGACGAACTCCTCGTCGGGGTGCTCGCCGAAGAACCCGGCCAGCATCATCCTCACGCTGTCCTCGTGCAGTGGCTCGAGGATGAACTGCCGGGTCTCCGAGTCGGTGAGCAGTCCGTCCACCGGGCGCAGACCCTCACCGGGGTGCAGCGGTCGGGCGGTCACGAGAAGCCAGACCTGCTGGTTGTCCAGGCGCCGGACCAGATACTCCAGGACGGCCAGCGTCTCACGGTCGGCCAGGTCGGCGTCGTCCACTGCCAGCAGCACGGGACCGAGGCTGCGGAGGGACATCACCAGTGAGTGGAAGAGCGGACCGACGTCGGCGGGGTCGAGTCGGACCCCGGGTTCGGCGCGCAGCAGGCCCTGGAGGGCGAGGGCCTCCGCGGACACGGATGTGGAGGCCGCCAGCCCGGCTGCCGACTCCACCAACTTGCCGAGGACGGAGAAGGGGACCTGCCGTTCGACCGTCCCCCCTCTTGCCCGTAGGACCAGGCACTCGCTGCGCCCGGCGGCGTCGCAGGCGGCGTTGACCAGCGCGGTCCTGCCCGACCCCCATGTGCCTTCGACGGCGATGCACCGGCTCGGGACCTGGAGTGCCCGGCTGAAGATGGCCTCCAGCTCGGCCAGGCACGGCCCGCGCTCGAAGAGCCGGGGGCCGGCACCGGCGCGAGCGCGCCGATCGGTCAGTGGTGGGTTCAGGTCGGAGATGGCCACGATGAACCCCCGGCACCCGCCGGGACCCGCCGCCCGGACGCCGTCGCCGACGCGGTCGGCCCAAACGCTCTTCACCCCGGATACATCTCGCATTGGAAGCAGCCCTGCCCGCTGGATCGTGTGCTCGTTCTCTTTAATTACATGATTCTGGCGTTGCTGAACGCGCCCGCTCAGTGATGCTTTCAACACGGAGAGCGTTCGATATGAATGGTATGGCATGGAGCGCGATATCCGCAATGGGTCGTTGCCGCCGGCCCCGTCCGGCCCGGAACCCTGGCAAGGTGAGCGGTGTGAACATCCTGGCCGTCAACGTGGGATCCAGCAGCCTCAAACTGCGCCTGCTGGGGGACGACGACGACGTGCTCGCCACCGAGGATCTGCATGACCTCGGTCCCGACGAGCTCGCTCCGGGCATCGCGGCCTTCTTCGACCGCAGTCCGGCCGTCGACGTCGTGGGTCACCGGGTCGTCCACGGCGGCTCGGTGTTCACGTCGCCGGTCCGGCTCGATCTGGATGCCGAGGCGACCCTGGTGTCACTGGCCGATCTCGACCCCCTGCACAATCCGCCGAGCGTGGCCGCCATCGATGCGGTGCGCTCGGTCCGCCCGGGAGTTCCCCAGGTCGCCTGCTTCGATACCGGGTTCCACGCCGGCCTCCCCGCCCGGGCCTCCACCTACGCCGTGCCCCGTCGGTGGCGGGAGGAGTGGGGGATCAGGCGCTTCGGTTTCCACGGTCTCAGCCACGACTGGGCCAGCCGGCGTGCCGGCGAGCTCCTCGGCCGCCCCCGCCAGGAGCTGGCACTGGTCACGGCCCACATCGGCGCCGGGGCATCGTTGTGTGCCGTCGATCATGGACATTCGGTCGACACGACCATGGGGTTCACCCCCCTGGAGGGGATCGTGATGGCAACCCGCTCCGGCAGCATCGACCCCGGCATCGTCGTCTGGGTCCAAGAGCACCAGGGCCTGTCCGCCGGCGACGTGGGGAGGATCCTCGAACGGGAGTCCGGCCTGCTCGGCCTGTCGTCGGACTCCGGCGACCTCCGCACCGTCCTCGCCGCCGCCGATGCCGGTGACGACGATGCCCTGCTCGCCTACGAGGTCTACTCGTACCGGGTCAGGACCGGGGTGGCCGCCATGGTGGCGGCAATGGGATCCCTGGACGGCCTGGTGTTCACCGGGGGAGCGGGCGAGGGATCGGCGCGGTTGCGTGCGGACGTGTGCGCCGGACTGGGCTTCTTGGGTGTCGGGCTCGACGGGCCGGCCAACCGGGCCGCCGGCGGCGACGCAGTGGTGTCGCCGCCCGGCGCCCCCACCGCCGTCGTGGTGGTCGAGGCGAGGGAGGACCTCGAGATGGCGCGGCAGATCCGACAGCTCCTCGGTGACGGAATGACCGTCGGATGACGCTCGGACTGCCGATCGAGGTCGAAGCGTGCCTCTTCGACCTCGACGGGGTGCTGACCGACACCGCCTCGGTCCATGCGGCTGCCTGGAAGGAGATGTTCGACGCCTTCCTCACCGGACGGAAAGGCGCGCCCGGTGAGGCGACGGAGCCCTTCGACGAAGTCGCCGAGTACGACGACTACGTCGACGGCAGGCCGAGGGACGACGGGACACGGTCGTTTCTGCACGCCCGCCACATCGACCTCCCCGAGGGACGCCCCGACGACCCGGCCGGGGTCGGGTCGGTCCGCGCCCTCGGTCGATGGAAGAACGAGATCTTCCTGCGGCTCATCCGGGAACGCGGCGTCGAGGCGTACCCCGGGTCGGTCCGCTACGTCCGGGCCGTACGCCAGGCGGGCCTCCATCGGGCCGTGGTCTCCTCCAGCGCCAACTGCGCAGCCGTGCTCGAGGCAGCCGGGATCGCCGATCTGTTCGAGCTGCGCATCGACGGGATGACCGTGGAGCGGGACCATCTGGCCGGAAAGCCGGCACCCGATACCTTCGTTGCCGCCGCCCGGGGCCTCGGGCTCGGGCCCGGTGGGGCGGCGGTGTTCGAGGACGCCCTCTCCGGGGTGGAGGCGGGACGGGCGGGGAAGTTCGCACTGGTGGTCGGCGTCGACCGGATCGGGCAGGCGGAGGCCCTCACCCGCCACGGTGCCGACGTCGTCGTCACCGATCTGGACGAATTGCTGGAGCCGCCGTGATCGAGCACCCGTCCTATCCTGTCGAGCCCTGGTGCCTGCGGGAGACCGAGCTGTCGCTCGACGTGCTGACCGAGAGCGAATCACTGTTCGCCCTGTCGAACGGCAATGTCGGCTGGCGCGGCAATCTCGACGAGGGCGAGCCGTTCGGGGTGCCCGGCTCGTACCTGAACGGTGTCTACGAGTCGCAGCCCCTGCCGTACGCCGAAGCCGGCTACGGCTACCCGGAGGCGGGCCAGACGATGGTCAACGTGACCAACGCCAAGATGATCCGCCTCCTCGTCGACGACCAACCCTTCGACGTCCGCTACGGCGAGGTGCGGCGCCACGAGCGGGTCCTCGACTTCCGTGCCGGCACGCTCCGGCGGGAGGTGGAGTGGGTGGCCGGCAGCGGGTGCGGGGTCAGGGTGCGATCGACCCGGCTGGTGTCGCTCGTCCAGCGCTCGGTGGCCGCCGTCGTCTACGAGGTCGAACCGCTGGAGGGGCCGGTGCGGGTCGTCGTCCAGTCCGAGCTGGTCGCCAACGAGCCGCTTCCCGAGGCCGACGGTGACCCGCGGGCGTGGACGGTGCCGACGAAGCCCTTGGACCCCGAGTCACACGACTGCGGCGACGCACGGGCCGCACTGATGCACCGCACCGCCACGAGCGGCCTGCGGATGGCGGTGGCCATGGACCACCAGGTGGAGGCGCCTCCTTCGGCCCGGTCCTCAGCCGAGAGCTCGCCCGACCTCGGTCGGGTGACCATCACCTCGGCCCTGGCTCCGGGTCAGCGGCTGAGACTGGTGAAGTTCGTGGCCTACGGGTGGTCGTCCGAGCGGTCGCAGCCGGGTATCCGCGACCAGGTGGCGGCGGCGCTCGCGGCCGCCGTGCAGACGGGATGGGACGGCCTCGCCGATCGGCAACGCGCCGACCTCGACGACTTCTGGGCACGCGCCGACGTCGAGGTGGACGGAGACCCGGCCGTTCAACAGGCCGTCCGCTTCGCCCTCTTCCACCTCCTCCAGGCGGGGGCACGGGCGGAGGGGCGCGCCATCCCGGCCAAGGGGCTCACCGGGCCCGGGTATGACGGCCACGCGTTCTGGGACACCGAGACCTTCGTGCTGCCGGTCCTCACCCACGCGGTTCCCGAGGCGGCGTCCGATGCGTTGCGGTGGCGGCACTCCACCCTGCCCAGCGCCCTCGAACGGGCCCGCCAACTCGGCCTCGAGGGAGCGGCTTTCCCGTGGAGGACCATTTCGGGGGCCGAGTGCTCGGGCTACTGGCCGGCGGGGTGGGCGGCGTTCCATGTCGGGGCGGACATCGCCGACGCCGCCGTGCGGTACGTGGACGTCACCGGGGATGTCGGATTCGAGCGCGAGATCGGGCTCGAGATCCTGGTCGAGACAGCCCGACTCTGGCGCTCCCTCGGCCACTACGACGCCCTGGGCCGGTTCCGCATCGACGGGGTGACCGGGCCCGACGAGTACTCGGCGGTCGCCGACAACAACGTGTACACGAACCTCATGGCCCAGCACAACCTCCGTTCGGCCGCGGATGCCGCCGAGCGGCACCCCGACCGGGCCCGCCAGCTCATGGTGTCGGGGTCGGACCTCGACGGCTGGCGGAGGGCGGCGGCGGCCATGGTCGTCCTCTACGACGAGGCGCTGCAGGTCCACCCCCAGGCCGAGGGGTTCACCGACCACGAGGTGTGGGACTTCGCCGGGACGCCCGCCGACCGCTACCCGCTGCTGCTCCACTTCCCCTACTTCGACCTCTACCGCAAGCAGGTCGTCAAACAGGCCGACCTGGTCCTCGCCCTGTACCTGCGCGGCGATGCCTTCACCGACGACGAGATCCGCCGCGACTTCGCCTACTACGAGGGGCTCACCGTGCGGGACTCGTCCCTGTCAGCCTGCATCCAATCCGTGGTGGCCGCCGAGGTCGGGCACCTGTCCCTCGCCCATGACTATCTGACGGAGTCGGCCCTCATGGACCTCGACGATCTCGGACGGGACCCGGGCGGTGGCCTCCACATGGCATCGATGGCGGGGACCTGGATCGCCCTGGTGGCCGGGTTCGGTGGCATGCGTCAGCGTCGGGGGTCGCTCAGCTTCGCCCCCCGTCTGCCCCCGGCCATCACCCGCCTGGCGGTGGCCATCTCGATGCGGGGAAGCCGTCTCCGAGTCGAGATCACTCCGGCGTCCACCACCTATGAGCTGCGCTCGGGCCCACCGCTGCTCCTCGACCACGACGGCCACGCCGTCACCGTGTCGCCCGGGAGCCCGGTCACCCGCCCGAACCGCCACATCCGGGACCTCGAGCCTCCCGTCGCTCCCGAAGGCCGTCGGCCGAGGCGACACCAGGACGGGCACGGGTGAGGCTTTCGGCCCTACCGGGCGGCCTCTCCCCGGCGCGAGCATGGGCACGGAGGGTGCTGGACGGCCGCCAGTAGGCCGGTGTGGCGCCGTCGAGTGGATCCGCTGTCGGAAGGTCGCCCGTGACCTCCACGAATCCCCCTCATCCCATGGAGCGCTCGTTGACGAACCCCCAGGTCCTGGCACCCGATCTGCTCGATCGCATGGACGCCTACTGGCGTGCCGCCAACTACGTGTCGGTGGGCCAGATCTACCTCTACGGCAATCCGCTCCTCAAGGTTCCGCTGCAGCTGGCTCATGTGAAGCCCCTGGTGGTGGGCCACTGGGGCACCACGCCCGGCCAGAACTTCATCTACGTGCACCTGAACCGGGTGATCACCGAGCACGACCTCGACATGATCTATGTGGCGGGACCGGGCCACGGCGGGCCGGCCCTGGTGGGGAACACCTATCTCGAGGGGTCCTACAGCGAGATCTATCCGGATGTCAGCCAGGACGAGCCCGGCCTCCAGCGGCTGTTCAAGCAGTTCTCGTTCCCGGGTGGGATCTCCAGCCATGTGGCGCCGACGACACCGGGGTCCATTCACGAAGGCGGGGAGCTGGGCTACTCGCTGAGCCATGCCTTCGGGGCCGCCTTCGACAATCCCGAGCTGATCGTGGCCTGCGTCGTCGGCGACGGCGAGGCCGAGACGGGCCCGCTGGCCACCGCCTGGCATTCCAACAAGTTCCTCAATCCCCGGACCGATGGCGCCGTGCTGCCGATCCTCCACCTCAACGGGTACAAGATCTCCAACCCGACGGTGCTCTCGCGCATCGAGCACGAGGAGCTGGACCAGTTCTTCCGGGGCTGTGGATGGACCCCGCACTTCGTGGAAGGCGACCGGCCCGAGGAGATGCACCAGGGCATGGCCGCCGCGCTCGACGAGGCCATCGCGGAGATCCACCGGATCCAGGGGGGGGCCCGAGCCGGATCGAGCGGTGACCGGCCACGGTGGCCGATGATCGTGCTGCGGTCGCCCAAGGGCTGGACCGGTCCGAAGGTGGTCGACGGCCTGGCCATCGAGGGCACCTTCCGGGCCCATCAGGTACCGGTCCTGGTGGATGCCCAACATCCCGACCACGTCGCGCTGCTCGAGCAGTGGATGAGGAGCTACCGCCCCGGGGAGCTGTTCGACGAAGGCGGCCGGCTCCTGCCCGAGCTGGCAGAGCTCGCACCCACGGGCGATCGGCGCATGGGTGCGAACCCGCACGCCAACGGGGGCCGGCTGCTCCGCGACCTGCGCATGCCCGACTTCTGTGACCACGCCGTGGACGTACCCTCGCCCGGAGCCGTGGACGGGCAGGACACGGCGGTGCTGGGGGAGTTCCTCCGGGACGTGGTCTCGTTGAACCAGGAGCAGCGCAACTTCCGGATCGTCGGTCCTGACGAGACGTTGTCGAACCTGTTGGGCTCGGTCTTCGAGGTCACCGACCGCCAGTGGGATGCCCGCACCGAGGTGAACGACGAGTTCCTGGCGCCCGACGGCCGGGTGCTCGACTCGATGCTGAGCGAACACCAGTGCGAGGGCTGGCTCGAGGGCTACCTCTTGACCGGGCGGCACGGGGTGTTCAACTGCTACGAGGCCTTCATCCACATCGTCGACTCGATGTTCAACCAGCATGCCAAGTGGTTGAAGGTCACCGCCCAGCTGCCGTGGCGGCCCAAGATCGCCTCGTTGAACTACATCTTGTCGTCGCACGTCTGGCAGCAGGACCACAACGGATTCACCCATCAGGACCCGGGCTTCCTCGACCACGTCGTCAACAAGAAGGCCGACATCGTCCGCGTCTACCTCCCACCCGATGCCAACTGCCTCTTGTCGGTGGCCGACCACTGCCTGCGCAGCCGGCATTACGTCAACGTGGTGGTGGCGGGAAAACACGCCCTTCCCCAGTGGCTGACCATGGACGAGGCGGTCGTGCACTGCACCGAGGGGATCGGGATCTGGGATTGGGCCAGCAACGACCAGGGATCGGAGCCGGACCTCGTCATGGCCTGCTGCGGTGACACGCCCACCCTCGAAGTGCTGGCCGCGACGTCCATCCTCCGCCAGCACCTGCCCGACCTGAAGGTCCGGGTGGTCAACGTGGTCGACCTGATGAAGCTCCAGTCCAGCTCGGAGCACCCGCACGGCTTGAGCGACTCCGGCTACGACTCGCTGTTCACCACGGACAAGCACATCCTGTTCGGGTTCCACGGCTATCCGTGGTTGATCCATCGCCTGACCTATCGGCGGGCCAACCGCAATCTGCACGTGCGCGGCTACAACGAGGAGGGCACCATCACCACCCCCTTCGACATGCGGGTGCAGAACCGCCTCGACCGGTTCCACCTGGTCGAGGACGCGGTGGACCTGCTTCCGCACCTGGGTTCGGCGGGGAGCTACCTCAAGCAGATGGTCCAGGACAAACTGGTGGAGCACAACCGGTACATCGACCGTCACGGGCAGGACATGCCCGAGATCCTCGAGTGGAAGTGGGGAGCCACGTCCTGAGCCGGATCCACCCCGGGGCGCCCGTGCGGGCGCCACCCGTCAGCCGGGGAGCACCGCCTCGTCGTGCAGCCCCTCGACGAAGAGCTCGAATCGGTCCTTCCCGTGGTGCTTGGCGCGGTACATCGCCGTGTCGGCCGACTCGATGATGTCGCTCGCGCTCGGACGCCCCGTCCCATCCCGAGTTGAGAGCGACGGGTAGGTGACCCCGACGCTGACGGTGATCGCATGATCGACCCCATGGACGGGGAACGGGGACCGGAGCGCGTCGACGACCCGTTCGGCGATGGTGAGCGCGGTGCTCCGGTCTCCCCGGGCGTCCTCGGCCCTGTCATCACCGTTGGGGCGATCCCACGGTTCGATGATGAGCACGAACTCGTCGCCGCCCACCCTGGCAACGGTGTCCCCGTCCCGCACGACCCCGCGTAGCCGGCGAGCCGTCTCGATCAGTACCGCGTCGCCGGCGGCATGGCCGGCCGTGTCGTTGACGTGCTTGAAGCCGTCGAGGTCGCAGAAGAGGACGGCGATCTCCCGCTCGTCCCGGGCGGACCTGGCCAGGGCGGCGTCCAGCCGGTCGAGTAGCAGCGCCCGGTTCGGCAGTCCGGTGAGGCCGTCGTGCAGGGCGTCGTGGGAGAGCTGCTCTTCGCCGCGCACGACGTCGGTGATGTCGCGGAGGACTCCGAGGGTCTCGATGACCGCCCCCGACTCGTCGCGTCGGAACGGCACGACGTGGCGGCTGAGCCAATGCCACTGTCCGTCCGCATGGCGGAGTCGGTAGCGGAGGTGGAGGACCTGTCCGTCGTCCAGTTTCGCCGCCTCGGCGTTGAGCGCCCTCAGCCCGGCCTGGTCGTCCGGGTGGACCAGGAGTCCGATGGCGTGGGAGCCGAGGGACTCCGTCTGCTCGCTGCTGCGGCCGAGGAGGTCCCGGTCCTTGGACCCGTAGATCATGGCCCCGGTTCTGACGTCGGTGATGAAGGTGTAGTCGGGCGAGGCGGCGATCACCGCCTTTTGGAAGGCATTGGCCTGGATGACCTCGGCCTCGGCCAACACCTGCTCGGTGACGTCGGCCACGGCGCCGACGATGCGCACCAGCGTGGTGCCCTCGAACACCCCGCTGACCCTGGAGTCGAACCACCGGAGCTCGTCGTCGCCGGCCCGGGCCACCCGGTACTTGAACCGAACCGGCTGGATTTACACTCAACCACCACCCAGCAGGCCACGTTGTCCTAAGACGTGGTCCACCGAATGGGGTCAAGCTCATTTGGCGGAGGGAGTGGGATTCGAACCCACGGTGCCTTGCGACACAACGGTTTTCGAGACCGTCCGATTCGTCCGCTCTCGCATCCCTCCAGCTGGGCTTTCGCTCCTTCGAGCCACGGTCCGTCCGTCCGAACTGCCGACGGTGTTCCTCGGCCCGTGAGGCGGCGAGTGACGATGCTACATGGTTCCCGTGCGACGGCCCCTCGGTGCGACGGCTCCTCGGCTCCTCGGCACCTCAGTCCCTCGGGGGCTCGGCCAGCTCCGCCATCGGCCTCCGCCCGACCCAGACGCCGCGCTCGGCGTGGGCCAGCATGGCCGCGTCCCCTTCGCTGTTCCCGTAGGCGTAGGCCAGCCGGCCGGGATGACCGAGGTAGGCCTCGATCTGGCGCACCTTGGCCGGCCCCCGGACATTCGGGCCGTCGAGCCCTCCCGTCAGGATGTCCGTGTCGGTATCGACGTCCCACCTCGTGGCGATCACCTCGTCGACGCCGAGGGATGCCGCCACCAGTGAGACATACGCCTCGAACGAGGCGCTCACCACGATGACACGGTGCCCCTCGCCCTGGTGCCAGCGGAGCCGGGCCGCGGTGTCGGTCCTGATCAGCGACCGGCGGACCTCGTCGGCGGTGGCTGCCGCCGCGTCCTCGGCATCGCGCCGGTGGATTCCCTTGAGCACGTCCAGGCACAGCACCCGCTTGGCCTGGTCCCGAGCGTCTCCCCCCTGGAGGCCGCGGGCCAGTTGGGGCCCCCGGCGGACGAAGATGGCGGCAAGGGCCCGCTTCCCGCGGATGCGGGTCAAGAAGTAGCGGAAGGTGTCACGCGACGTGATCGTGCCGTCGAAGTCGAACGCCACCACCGGGCGACCTGGTGCTCCGACGGTGCGAGGCTCCCCCTGGTCCTGGGACATATCGCTCTTTCTCAACGGCGAATTCGGCAGAGAGGCCCTGGTGAGGCCAATCTCCGGTTTGCGGATGGACCGGCACGACCGACGAGCACGACCGGCCGAGAAGCTACCAGCCGACGATGGCTAAAGACCAGGGGCCGGGCTGCCGAACAATTGGGTAAGGGGTCCACCAGGCCCCCGCAGGGACACAAAGGGATCGGATGCGCCGATGGACGTTTGTCACGATGTCTTCAGGGAAAGATCAGACCATATAACACGGTGTTCCCGACTGGTTCCAGATGCATCGCAAACGACTCATCCCAATTGGCGTTTCCCGGCAGAGTTTCCTGCCGTCCCAACCTCGCGGTGTGCGGTGGCAATCCATGAGTAAGCGCACTCGTGGACAGCGGAATTCCAGTTTGAATTCGGATTCCAACACGTGGACGAATGCCGACGGCGACTCGGAATTGCTTAAGGAAGAATTCATCCAATCCGCTCTGGATTCTTGGAGTGGCACCGATAAACTGCAGGTCGTGCCCAGTGCGTTCAATCGTGCCATTTGCCGATTTGCCTCTCACGATTGGTGGGCGCTCAGCTATCCCCCGGCCCGCCGGTGGGAATGCCACCGCTGCGGCTCGATCGTCGAGGACGTACCCACGTCGTTGCCGGATCGTCGCAGGGTGCCGCGGGACCCGGTGAAGAAGGCGAACGGGACCGACCGGGTCTGACCGCCGTCCCGAGGGACCGGTGGAGGGGGCGATCGGCCAGGAGTCCGGGCCTGCCCCGGGGTGTCCGGACCGCCCAATCCGAGCGTAGAAATCCCGCTGTTCGCACTTTTATCACTTGTTGTGGTTGCGCCACTGCCGTCCGTCGGTGGATTTGTTAACCAGGCGATAACTTGACGTTTTCGACTTGTTTACCGCTGGGGTGACAGTTACGGTGACCTTTGATGGAAACGAGGGTCGCGGCAGGCGAAACCACGAAATGGACAAGATCCTCGGCCATCAATGTGCTCGGGGCGCGGCGGAGGTCGCCAGAGGGTGCGGTCGGGGGTGCGGTTGTGAGACCGCAGCCCGGCCCTTCCACCTGCTGGTATGCTACGTCGCACCTTGAGGAAGAGGTAGGCGATGCAACCGAATTCAGGCGGGTCGGTGTCTTGTGTTCCGTGCGGTCGCTTTATGGGCAAAGCGAACCACTGCTGAGGGTGTCATTTGACAGCCAACAAGCAAGTGCGGTGAAGCCATTGTTCCGGCTGGTGCCGGTTCTGGCTCGGTGATTGAGGGGGTCACAGTGGAGTTGATAGATCTGAGCGTGGTGGTTCCCACCCGCAATGAGCGAGAGAACATCGGTCCCCTCGTGGACCGGCTCACGCAGACATTGCCGGTCGGTACCGCTGAAGTGATTTTTGTGGATGACAGCACCGATGACACGCCGTTGGTTATCACCGCCGTGGCCGAGGATGCCTCCCTCCCGGTCCTGATGCTCCACCGCGAGCCCAGCGAGCGTCTGGGGGGCCTCGGAGGGGCAGTCGTCGCCGGCCTCCGGCTGGCCCAGGGCCGTGTCGTGGTCGTCATGGACGGGGACCTGCAGCACCCACCCGAAACCATCCCCGAGCTGCTCGAGCCCATCGAGCGGGGCGACGCCGACCTGGTGGTCGCCAGCCGCTACCGCGACAACGGCCAGGCCGCCGGACTGGCCAACCGCTCACGCGTCGGCGTCTCCCACGCCGCCACCAAGCTGACGAAGACGGCCTTCCCGCGGCGCCTCCAGGACGTGTCCGATCCCATGAGTGGGTTCTTCGCCCTGCGCATGTCGGCGATCGACGTCGACAGCCTCAGGCCGGTGGGATTCAAGATCCTGCTCGAGGCGGTGGCCCGGTGCCGCCTGAGGGTGGCCGAGGTCGGGTTCACGTTCGCGCCCCGGAATGCGGGGGAGTCAAAGGCATCCCTGCACGAAGGGCTGCGCTTCGCATCCCATCTGGCCAGGCTCAGGGTGAGCACCCTGTTCACCCCCCGCCAGATCCGGGCGGCCGGGTTCGCCGCCGTCGGTGCCACCGGCCTCGTCGTCAACACCATCGCCTTCTGGTTCTTGTTGAGGCTCCATCTCCCGTACCTGGCCGCGGCCGTCGTGTCCACCCAGGTTTCGACCACGTGGAACTTCATCGGCATGGAACTGTTCGTCTTCTCCGGCCGGAAGAACCGCGGCCTGTGGGGGCGTTACTGGCGCTTCTGCCTACTCAACAACACCGTCATGCTCGCCCGGCTGCCGTTGCTGGCATTCCTGGTTGCCGTCCTGCACACCCCGAAGACCTTGGCCAACGTGATCACGCTCCTGGCTGTGTTCGTGGTCCGCTTCGGAATCAGCGATCGCTTCATCTACGAAGGAGAAGGAGAGAAAAAAATGGTCCATGTCGCCACTCCGAGCACCAAGGTCGGACCAATCGAGATTGCGGTCGAAGACGTCGACCCGCTGACGGCGGAATCGAAGGTGGTGACGTCGTTCCGCTACTTCTACGACCTCCACGGGATCGTGACCATAGGAAGCGACACCGCGCTCCCCGAGCTCACCTACTTCCTTCAGCCGAAGGGCGTGGGCGAAGGGACCGCACCTGACGTCGCCATCACGGTGGGCTCCGTCGGGAAGGCCCGGAAGCGGACCCGGATGGTTCGGTCCTCGGACGGGAGGACCATCCGTTGGGAGGAGCACTTCGGACGCGGGTCCGCCAACTTCTCCATCCACTTCGGCAAGCAGATCCAGGTGACCGCCAGCAAGGCGCTGGCCCGCAGCCCGCATGTCCTCTACACCAACGTGGTCGAGGCCCTGCTGCGGTTCGTCTTCGTCGAGCGTGGCTACATGCTGCTGCACGCGGCGTGCATGGACGTCGACGGCCGGGGCATCATGCTGTCGGCCCGGACCGACACCGGCAAGACAGGCACCGTGCTCAAGCTCCTCCGCACGAGCGAGGGCCGCTTCTTGTCCGATGACATGACCATCATCGACAGCGCCGGAAACGCCAAGTGCTTCCCCAAGCCGTTGACCATCAGCGAGCACACGCTGCGCGCCGTCGATGCGGGGGACCTCACCCGCCTGGAGTGGGCCAAGCTGCGGTTCCAGAGCCGGCTCCACTCCAAGGAGGGTCGCGGCTTCGCCATGAAGCTGGCCGAGCACAACGTGCCCATCATGACCATCAACGGGTGGACCCAGCGGATCATCCCGCCGCCGAAGTACATGGTCCAGCGCCTGGTGGCCTGCGAGCTCACCTCGGCCACGACCATCGACCAGCTCTACATCATCGAGCGCGGTGCGCCCCACCACAGCATGGTGCCTCAGTCGCAGGCCATCGTCGAGCTGCTGGAGAACACCGAGGACGCGTACGGCTTTCCGCCCTACCGCTACCTGGCCGAGGCCCTGACGGTGAGCGGGCTCAGCTATGACGAGCTTCGCGAGCGGGAGCGGCTTATCCTGGTCAGCGCTATGGAAAGCGTGCAGATCCACCGGTTGGGATCGGACAACTTCACCTGGGCGGAGCAGATCTCCGAGGCCGTCGCGCCCAACCGTCAGGCAGGGGAGCAGAAGGTGCCGTTCGTCAACCTGACGAATACTGCTTTGAACAGCCAGGACTACTTCGCGGTGGGCAGCCAGAATGTCCCTGAGGTGGATCCGCTGTCTGGTTCTGACGCCTGACTCGGCTTCACAATCTTCAGAAGGGGCAGCAGTGTCACTCGTCAGTGACGAGCGCGTGAGAGCGCCCACAGATGGCCAAGGAGGCGGACCGGCCGACGATGACGCCGGCGAGCGACGCGACGCGGTTCCTGTCGCGCCGCATCGCTGGCGGGTTCCCCGGCCGGTTCCCGTCTCGGTGTGGTTGGTACTGACCCTTCTGGTCGGGCTGGCCGTCCGGCTGGTCAATCTCAACGCCTTCGGATTCAACAGCGACGAAGCGGTCTATGCGGGACAGTCGGCCTCCCTGGCCGGCAACCCGCTCTTCGTCAACCAGTTCCCGGTCTTCCGGGCCCATCCGTTGCTGCTGCCGACGCTCCTGTCCCCGCTGTTCAGCTCGGGGACGCCGGACCTGCGGGGCCGGGTGGTGGTGGCGCTGCTCGGCGTCGCCACCATCTTCGGCGTGTTCCTGGTGGGACGCGAGCTGTACGGGTCGAGGACGGGGGTGCTCGGGGCGCTCATCCTGGCCCTGATGCCCTACCACGTGGTGGTGACCCGGCAGCTCCTGCTGGACGGTCCGTCTGTCCTCGCGGTCACGTTCGCGTTCTGGATGCTGGCCCGGTTCGTGCGGACCGACCGGTTCGAGTGGTTGGCCGCCTCTGCCGCCACGCTGGGTCTCGCCGTCCTGACCAAGGAGACGTGCGTGATCCTGGTGGGCAGCATGGTCATCTTCCTGCTGGTGAGCGCCGACGTCCACCGACCGGCGCGCGCCGTCGTCCTCACCGTCGGGGTGGTCGTGGTGGTGAGCCTGGTGTTTCCGCTGGCCATCAAGCTGGCCGGGCGGAGCTCCACCGGGCAGAGCTATCTGGCCTGGCAGCTCACCCGCTCGTCGAACCATGCCGGCACCTTCTACCTGACCACCATCCCCGAGGCCATCGGATGGCTGGTGGTGGCGGCGGCGGCCGCGGCGCTGATCTTCCGGGTCAACCGGACCTGGCGGGAGCTCCTGTTGGTGTGCTGGATCCTGGTGCCCTTCGTGACCCTGGAGTTCTACCCGCTCAAGGGCTACCAGTACCTGCTGCCCATCGCGCCGGCGGTGGCCGTGCTGGCCGCACGCGGCCTGACCACCTGGCACCTGCCGGCACGATGGGACAAGTTCACCGACGCCGTCGTCCGACCTGCCCTCATCGTGGTGGTGGTGGCCTCGCTCATCCCTCTGACCTGGGCGGTGATGTTCCCGTCCCCGACCGGGTCGGCCCTGGCCGGCCAGGGTGGGGTGCCCGGCGGGCGGGAGGCGGGCCAGTGGGTGGGCGCCAACCTGGTGCCGGGCACCGACCTGATGACCATCGGCCCCAGCATGGCCAACATCCTCGAGTACTACGGCCACCGCCCGGCCCAGGGCCTGTCGGTGAGCACCGACCCCCTCCACCGCAACCCGGCCTACACGCCGATCTACAACCCCGATCTGAGCGTGCACGACGGGCAGTTCTCCTATCTCGTGTGGGACGCCTACTCGGCCAGCCGATCACCGTCGACGGCCCGACGGCTGCAGGTGCTGGTGGCCCGCTATCACGGGATCGCCATCCACACGGTCCGTGAGGCGGGCAGGCCGGTCGTCGTCGTCTACGAGGTTCACCCATGATCGTGGCCCGCGCCGGCCGGGCCGGCACCGCCCTGGCCGCCGTGGCCTTGGGGATCAACCCGGCGTCCGGGCTCCTCCACCAGACGGCGACGGCGTCGTACGCCCCGATTCAGCACGTCATCGTGGTCATGCAGAGCGGCCATTCGTTCGACAACTACTTCGGCACCAGGCCGGGGGTGAACGGGCTCGACCTCTCGACCAAGGTCGACTGCCAGCCGGCATCGCCGGGAACCAAGTACCTGGTGTGTCCGAACCATCTCACCGCCGACACGGCCCGATCGGGGTTGAGCGACTCGTTGCGGGTGACCCAGAAGTCGATCAACGGCGGGAAGATGAACGGTTTCGTGAACGCCCAGCCCAACTTCACCCTCGGCACGCTGGCGATGGGCTACCTGAACGGCAGTGACCTGCCGTACTACTGGAGCCTGGCCAACCGGTTCACCCTGTTCGACAACTTCTTCGCCGCCAGCAAGGCCGGGCCGCTCGCCAACCGGGTGGAGGCCGTCGCCGGTCAGGACCAGGGCATCACATCGAACGCCGCACCCGCCGGCGGGTTCACCGTCGACACCGTCTTCAACCAGCTCGACCAGAAGAAAGTGCCCTGGAAGTACTACGTCCAGGGCTACAGCCCCACGGCATCGACCGCAGCCACGCCGCAGCAGGCGGCACAGCAGGCATCACAACAGATCCACGCGCCGGTGCTGGACATGCCGGCCATCATGAAGGCCGACGCCGACAAGGTCGTCAACTCGAGCCAGTACTTCGTGGACCTGGCCAAGAACCAACTACCCCCCGTCTCGTATGTGTCTTCGACCACCGACTCCGAGCGGGCCCCCCAGAGCCCGGCCCAGGGCGAGGCATTCGTCGAGTCGCTCGTGAACGCCCTCATCCAGAGCCGCGAGTGGAACCACACCCTGTTACTGCTCACCTACGACAGTGCGGGTGGGTGGTACGACAATGCCCTTCCTCCGACCGTCAGCGGGACCCAGTTGGGGCTTCGGGTGCCGGCCATCGTGGTGTCGCCGTACGCCGCGTTCCGGGCTACGTGGACAGCAGCCAGGTGGACACGGCATCGATCCCGGCGATGATCGAGAGCGTCTTCGGTCTCAGCGGCCCCACTCCGCAGAGATTTGCCGTCGGCGGAGCATCCTCAGCGCACTGAACCTCAATCAGCCACTCATCTCGCCGGTGATCGGTCCGGCGCGGGGCGCGGCCCCGGCGCTCGTCAGGCCGGCCGTCGCCACCGTCTACATCCTGTATCTCGGGGCGGTCCTCGTGGTGGGGTTGCTGATCTACCTGGCCTTCCGCCAGTACCGCCGCGCCGGTGACCACGGTCCCCACGAACCTCCCGATCCGGAGGTGGCAGCATGAGAGCAGTCGTCTCGCCCGCCCGGTTGATCAGCTCCGTGGTGCTCTCCTCGGTCCTGGGGGTCGGGCTCCTCCTCACTTCGGCCCACGCAGCCGGAGCCGCCGCGGCGACCAGGACGGTGACCGTCCAGGTGGTCCCGAAGATCCAAGGCGTGCATTTCGAGATCGAAGGCGTTGCCGGCGTGACCGACGCCACCGGGCTCGATACGATTGCCGTCCCCAACCTGGCCGCCGCAGCCCAGGATCTCGTGCTCGACGACCAGGCGGTGTCCTTCGTCGAGAAGGTGAAGCTGGACCACACGGTCAACAATCCCAGCCACGGCGCCTTCCAGCGTGAACTCGTCGCCGAGCTCGACGTGCAACAGCGGGTGAGCATCCAGTTGCTCGACTCCGGGGAAGGAGACCTTCCCGATGGCGAAGGCGACGTCGGTGACCCTCCAGAACAGCCTCGGAAGCACCACGACGTACAAGAGCTCCGGTCTGACAGGGCCCTTGTGGCTGCCCGCCAGCACACCGGCGGCGACGAGCACCGGAGTGGGCGTGCACACGGTCACCTACGCGGTCAAGTCCGTGGTGATCCGCGGCGCCAATGTCGTGAACAGCGGACAGAACCGGTACTCGACCAAGACGCTGGTCTGGCAGATCCCGCTGCTGATGCACACGCTCACCGTCCAGGGCAACGACCTCCTGGCCGGAGCGCCGGCGGGATCATCGGTCCAGCTCACGTACCCCGACCAGTCCAAGGAGACGGTGCCCTTCAAGAGCGGGCACCAGGTGGTCATCCCCAACCTTCCTCGGGGGACCTACAAGATCAAGGTGAACGGGGGCGTGATCCCGCTCGGATCCACCGTGCGGCTCTCGAAGGACCAGACCGCCACGGAAATCGTGGTGACCGGCAGCGATGTCGGCGAGATGATGGCGGTGCTCATCGTCGTCGTGGGCGTCCTGGTGGCCGCCGGCGTCATCGGTCGCCGGCTCCGTCGTCGTGCAGGCGGTACCGGGGAGACCCCTGACGACGACGACAACAGCGACGGAGTCGGTCCGGAGGACGGCACCGAGGGCTCCGACGCGGCCGGGGACCACACCGATGTCGCCCAGGACGACGACGAACAGGACGACACCACCGATGCCGGCGCCGAACCGGTCACCGACGACGCCGACGACGCAGACGAGACCAGCGATGCCACGCTCGTCTGATCAACGACGGATCGCATGGACCACGGTCGTGCTCGTGGTCAGTTCGGTGATCGTGTCGGCGTGTGGGAACACGCCGTCCACCACGTCGACGTCCACATCCACCTCCACGTCGACCACCGGCTCCGCGGCCACGCCGTCGACCACCGCGCCGCCGGAAGGACTGCCCACCGCCCAGAGTGCGGCGCGGCACATGTTCGCCTTCTACTACCTGTGGTGGGACACCGCCCACTGGCACGCCCGGCTGGGGCCCAACTATCCCTACACCGACAGCCCACTACCCCTCCCCGCCACACTGAGCGGCCCCGACGACTGCACGGTGACGAGCAACTACGCGGGCAACCAGCTGACCGACGTGGCCTCGCCCCTGTGGTCGCAGTCCGACTACAGCCAGATCCTCTCCGACGTGACCCTGGCCGCCCACAGCGGACTGACCGGGTTCTCCGTGAGCTGGGCCGGAACCGGGCTCCCCAACCAGAACGCCAACTCGACGGCGTTCAACCAGCGGCTGGCCATGGTGGTGCAGGCGGTCCACCAGATCAACAGCGAGGGGATCCCGTTCTCCTTGTGGATCGCCTACATCTCCTCGGCCCACATCCGGACCCTGTCGGAGATCGACAACGACCTGGACTACCTGCACAAGACGTATGCCACCGACCCGGCCTTCGACCACAGCAACGGCGGGCTTCCCACCCTCATCATGATGGGCAGCCGCAAGTACCCCCAGTCGTTGTTGAACGCATTCAGCGCCCACTGGCGCTCCTCCTTCTACCTGGTCGGCGACGAGAACTGGGACACCTGGAACAGCGCCAAAGCGGCCGACTTCGATGCCGACCAGTACTACTGGTCCAGCCAGAACCCGACCGCCAATGCCGGGTCGTTCGCCCTCATCGACAGGCTGGCCGCCGAGGTCCGGTCGACCCGCAATCCTGACGGCAGCGCCAAGAAGTTCTTCGCACCACTCACGCCCGGGTACAACAAGGTGATCGGCGGAGGGAAGACGTGCGTGCCCCGACTGGGCGGACAGACCATGCACGACGACTATGCCGGCAACTCCACCGCCCACCCCGACGGCTGGACGGTGATCAGCTGGAACGAGATCGATGAAGGGACCTACATCGTGCCGCTCGAGCGGTACGGGGACCAGAGTGTGAACACGCTCAGCTCCGTCATCCAGGGCGCCCTCTCGGGTGGTGCGGCATGAACCGGGTCGCCATCGCCGTCGCCGTGGTGGCGGGCGTTGCCGCCCTGGCGATCTCCACCGCCATGACCAGCAGCCACAGCAGCAGCCTGCCGCTCCCCCATACCCTCACCGCCCAGCAGGCGGCGGCGGCGGAGCGTGTGATCGTCAACGGGAAGCCCAAAGCCGCCTCCACCACGTCCACCACGTCCACTCCGGGAACGTCCGGGACGGGCCTCACCACCACCACGCTGGCCCCCCTGACCAGCTGCACCGTCACCATCTCCAACCCCGCCCCTCCCCGGGGGAACACCGTCGAGACGGTCACGGTCACCGCCACGAACGGGGCCGAGGTGGTCGTCACGGCGCAGTATCTGCGGACCAGGAGCAGCCACAGCCAGGTGGTCGGGCCCTCAGGGACCTTCCAGTTCGTGCTGCCCATCGCCCATGCCCCGATCGGCGTGCCGGTGCCGGTGACGGCGAAGGCGTCGTTGCAGGACGTGAAGAAGACGTGCTCGACGTCGTTCACACCGGCATGACGTGCCTTCCGACACCGCACCGTCACCCTGGTGCCACCGGGCGTGGCGCTGGCCGGAACCCACTTGCCGGTGGGGCAGACGGGCGGTACGTTCAACACTTCGGGTGTCCGCCGGCGGTGAAGCGGTCACTCGAGCAAAGGAGGAGGGGCCATGACTAGCGGGGTCGATTCGAGGCGCCCATGGCGCCTGTGGTCGTTGGCGGCCGCACTGATCGCCGTGGTGGCGACCGTGGCCGTCCTGCCCATCCTGCCTGCCACCGCGGCCGGCCCCGGTCCGATCGCGGTCACGCCGTTCAGCGGTTACAACGCACTGCTGACGCGGGCTCCCTACGTCACCGACCTGACCCAGACCTCCGCCGACGTCAACTGGGCCAGCACGTCCTCCACGCCGGGGGTCCTCGACTGGGGGCCGACCGGCAGTTGCACCGCCCACCAGGCAGCCGTTCCGGCCAGCCTTCCCCTGTCGCAGCCGCCGGCCGGCACCCCGACCAGCATCACCGCCCCGGCATTCAGCGTCGTGTCCGGGTCCAACGAGTACCAGTCCACCGTGGTACTCACCGGGCTCTCTCCCTCCTCGACCTACTGCTACGAGCCCCTGTCCTCGGGCTCGGTCAACCTGCTGGGCACCAATCCGCCCCAGAGCTTCACCACCCTCGATCCGACCACCTCCTCGAGTCCGCTCACCTTCGACGTGATGGGCGACTACGGCGAGACCCTCTACTCGTCGAGCACCGCCTTCGCCAACAACCTCAATACCGACCAGGCCGCCATCGACTCCCTGATCGGGTCGTCGGGGGCGAAGTTCCTCGTGGGTGCCGGCGACGTGGCCTACTCGGGCGGGACCCAGGCTGACTACGGCGACCTGGTCAACGGGGGCTCCGAGGTCAGCGACATCTTCGGCCCGTCCTACTGGCCACAGATGAAGGGCCTCCCGGTGTACAGCGCGGGAGGGGAACCACGGACAGAACGTGTTCGGACTCCGCACCTGGCCCGAGTCCAACATCGCGGCGTCCTCGAACGGGGTGAACGCCTTCGACTCGTACCCGGCGCCGACCCAGGACGGGACCAACGCCGGTACCTATCCTGACGCCTGGTACGCCGTCTCCGACGGCAACGTCCGCATCTACGTACTCGATTCGGCCTGGGCCGACGGCTCGAACGTGGGGTCCGCCACCGGGGCCGCCTGCACCAATGCCGGCGAGGCCGCCTGCCCCGGGTACCAGGTCGACCACGACGAGCACTGGACCACCAGCTCACCCGAGTACAAGTGGCTGGCCGCCGACCTGGCTGCCCACCCCGGCGCCATCAAGATGGCGGTGTGGCACTATCCGCTGCGCTCGGACCAGTCGTCACAGGACAGTGACGTCTATCTCCAGAACAGCGCCTCCAACCCGTCCAAGTCGACCAGCCTCGAGGCGCTGCTCGCCGCCAACGGGGTCAAGCTGGTCTTCAACGGTCATGCCCACGGGTACCAGCGCATCTCACCCAGCGCCGGCCGGCACCGTCACCAACTACGTGACCGGGGGCGGCGGGGCCATCCTCGAGCCGGTGAGTACCTCGGGGGCGTGCACCACCTTCCAGAGCTCGGGGTCCATCTACGCCCTCGGCTGGAGCCCCACCAGCAACTCCGGCACAGCCTGTGGCGCGCCCACGCCCCAGTCGGCGGCCCAGGTGTACAACTTCTTGAAGGTGACGGTGAACGGGGGCACGGTGACCGTCACCCCGATCAACGCCGCCGGCCAGTCCTTCGACGTCCAGAGCTACACGCTACTCCACGACGCCGGCCACGGTCATCGACTCGTCGCCGCCGGCACTGACCAACTCGACCACCGCCGCCATCGCCTTCCACTCGACCGCGGGCGCATCCACCTTCACCTGCAGCCTCGACGGGGCCACCGCCACCTCGTGCACCAGCCCGATCACCTACACCGGCCTGTCCCAGGCGCCCCACACCGTCACCGTCACCGGGGCGGGCGCCACACCGGCCACCGCCAACTGGACGGTCAACACCACCCCGCCCACCACTCCCGCCAACGTGTCCGGTTCGGCCACGTCGTCCACGCAGGTCTCCCTGATCTGGTCACCGTCGAGCGACACCACCGGGGTGACCGGCTATGACGTCTACCGGAACGGGGTGCTGCTCACCGTCGACCCCGGTGACGACCACCGCCTACACCGACTCGACCGCCTCACCCGGTGCCAGCTACCAGTACACCGTGACGGCGCTGGACGGGGCCGGCAACGTGTCGAGTCCCGGTGGGCCGACCACCGTCAACGTCCCCACCGGCCCCTCCGGACCCGGGTTCGTCCAGACCGCCGGATCGTCCACCACCACGGTGACCCTGCCGGTGGCGAGCACGCCCGGGGACCTCCTGGTGCTGTCGGCCAGCGTCCTGACCGGCGCCAGCCATCCGATCACCGCCGTCAGCGACGGCAAGAACACCTGGACCAAGGTGGGCGCCTACGACGTGGCCGGCAGCAACTCCGACGGAGAGATGTGGTACGCGGCCAATGCCGCCTCGGTGAGCTCCGTCACGGTGACCACCGGCGCCACCACCGTCTCCCTCCTCCTCGACGAGTTCAACGGGGTGGCGACCACCAGTCCGTTCGTCGACGCGCTCCAGCGGGGCGGCCGGTGACACCACCTCGGCCAGTTCGGGCACGGCTACGGCGGTGGGCGCCAACGACCTGGCGGTCGGGTTCATCGCCGGCCACAGCACCACCCAGGCCATCTCCATCACGTCCGCCGGCTACACGGCCCAGACGCAGCAGAACACGACCAGCCCCTCTACGACGTCGGTGGAGACCGGGTACCGGGACCTCTCGTCGGCCGGGGCCCAGAGCTTCGCCGGCTCCTTCCCGTCCACCATGTATTGGGCAGCGGGGATCGCACTGTTCAAGGCCGGCGCAGCCCCGCCTCCGCCCGGTGACTTCACCATTTCCGACTCGCCCAACGCCCAGACGGTGACCGCCGGAGGCTCGGCCTCGTCGACGGTGAGCACCACCGTCACCGGCACACCCCAGCTGGTGGCATTGAGCGCCACCGGGCTCCCCACCGGGGCCTTGGCCTCGTTCAGCCCGCAGACGGTCACGGCCGGTGGGGCGAGTTCGACCATGAACATCACCACGTCGTCGACGACGCCGGGCGGGGTCTATCCCATCACCGTGACGGGTGCCGGGACGTCGGCCAACCACTCGACCACCTTCACGCTCACCGTCGACACGGCACCGACCATCACCTCGGTCAGTGCGACCAGCATCACCCAGGGGACGGCAGGCACCTTCACCGTGAGTGCCAGCGGGTTCCCGACCCCCACCCTCACCGAGGCGGGCAGCCTTCCCACTCCCGTCACCTTCGTCGACAACGGCAACGGGACGGCCACGCTGTCGGGCACCCCGCCCCTCGGGTCCGCCGCCTCCTACCCGATCACCATCACCGCCGCCAACGGGACCACGCCCAACGCCACCCAGAGCTTCACGCTCAACACCCCGGCCCCCCCCAGTGACTTCTCCATCAGCGACAATCCCACCGCCGGCTCGGTGGCGGCCGGCTCGTCGATCACCTCCACCATCTCCACCGCCATCACCAGTGGCACCGCCGAGTCGGTGACGCTGTCGGCCAGTGGGTTGCCGACCGGTGCGTCTGCATCGTTCGTCCCCCCGGTCATCACCGCCGGCCAGTCATCCCAGATGACCGTGAAGACCACTGGGTCGACCCCGGTGGCGACCACGTCCATTTCGGTGACCGGCACCGGCACCACCGCCCACTCCACCCCGTTCGGCCTCACCGTCACCTCGGCCCCCTCTGCCCCCAGCATCACCTCGGCCACCTCGACGACCTTCACCCAGGGGGTCGCCGGCACCTTCACCGTCACTGCCACCGGTAGCCCCACTGCGGCGCTCAGCGAGAGCGGCGCCCTGCCGAACAACGTGACCCTGGTCGACAACGGCAACGGCACGGCCACCCTGTCGGGCACGCCGGCGCTCGGCTCCGCCGCCTCCTATGGGATCACCATCACCGCCGTCCAACGGGATCGCTTCCCAATGCCACGCAGAGCTTCACGCTGAACGTCAACCCACCGCCGAGCGACTTCTCCATCAGCGACAGTCCCAGCTCGGCCTCGGTGCCGGCCGGGACGTCACCGACCTCGACCATCACCACCGCCGTGACCAGCGGCTCGGCCGAGTCGGTGGCGCTGTCCTCGTCGGGCGCGCCGACCGGCGTCCTGGTGTCGTTCAACCCTCAGACGATCACCTCCGGCCAGACCTCCACGATGACCGTCAGCACCACCACGGGGACGGCGCCGGCCACGGCCACCATCACGGTGACGGGGACCTCCGGCGCCACCATCCACTCGACCCCGTACGGGCTCACGATCACCCCGGCCCCGAGCGACTTCTCCATCGGCGCCTCGCCCACCTCCGCCTCGGTGTCGGCCGGCGCTGCGACCACCTCGACCATCACCACCGCCGTGACCAGCGGCTCGGCCGAGTCGGTGGCGCTGTCCTCGTCGGGCGCGCCGACCGGCGTCCTGGTGTCGTTCAGCCCCCAGACGATCACGGCCGGCCAGAGCTCGACGATGACGGTGACCACGTCGACGACGACGCCGGTGGCGACCACCAACATCACCGTGATCGGCACCGGCACCACCACGCACTCCACCTCGTTCGGGCTCAATGTCACCGCGGCGGCGGCGGGACCGTCGTTCGTCCAGTCGACGGGGGCCACGGAGACGGCCACCTCCACCTCGCTGACCGGGACCTTCACCAAGGCCACCACCACCGGCGACCTGTTGGTCCTGTCGGCGGGCGAGTACACCGGGGCCACCAACCACATCACCTCGGTGACGGACTCGGCCGGCAACACCTGGAGCCGGGTGGCGGCCGCCGACGTCTCGGGCCACAACTCCGACGGCGAGATGTGGTACGTCTCCGGTGCCGCGTCGGTGACGTCGGTGACCGTGCACCTGGCCACGGCGGCGACGCTGGCCTTCAGCGTGCAGGAGTTCGCCGGCGTCGCCACCACCGCCGCCCTGGATACGTCGGCATCGACCTCGAACACGGGCACGGCGGCCGCCTCGGGATCGGCGACCCCGACGGCCGCCAACGAGCTGGCGGTCGGATTCGTGACCGGGCACAACAATGCCCAGGCCATGACGGTGTCGGCGGCCGGCTTCACCGCCCAGTCCCAGCAGACGAGCTCCGCCAGCACGATCGCCTCGGTCGTGACCGGGTACGAGGTGCTCGGATCCCCGACGGCCCAGAACTTCACGGGCTCGTTCGGAACCGCCATGTACTGGGCGGCGGGAGTGGCGTTCTTCAAGCCTGTGTGAGCAGATGCTTGCAGGAGCGCGCGCCGGGCAGTACGGTCGCCATCCTGCAGACGGTTTCCACGGACCGGGGATCGCCTGACGTCGTAACTGGCGCCTATCCGGCGGAAATCGGGGCATAACACCAAATCGTTGGGGGCCTCGGGCCGTCAGCGGTGGATTTCGATCAACTCACTACGCCTCAACTCTTCGGGCGCGTGCCCAGGGGCAGTCAACAGGAAGGAAGACTGGATGAAGCATTTTCGCCGCACCGGACAGGGGACAGCCGTCCCCGACGAGGGCACTCCCCGGCGTATTCGACGGGCACGCACGCCGATCGCACTGGCGGTGGGCGGGCTCGTGCTCGCCCCGGTGGCCATGGTGGCCGGGCCGCTGTCGGCCTCGGCTCCAGCCTCGGCTGCCACGCCCAAGCTGTCCCCGGTCATCCCCGACTGCCCCACCTACTCGAAGTCGTTCGGGCCCAACACCATCTCGGTGAAGTTCAGCTACCGTCCCCAGGCCCAGACGTGGATCGTCCCGGCCAACATCGTCCCCAACTCGGTGTGCTTTGACGTCAGCGGTGCCCAGGGCGGTGCCGGATCGGCCGGAACGGGTGGCGCCGGTGGGTTCGGCGGTACCGTCAACCAGGCGCTGGCGGTCACCCCGGGTCAGAGTCTCACCCTCTCAGTGGGCAAGTTCGGCGGTGTCGGTGCCGCCGGGCTGGCCGGGAGCGGTGGCGGCTCCACCCAGGTCTTCGCCAACTCCGGCGCCACGTTGCTCCTGGCCGCCGCCGGCGGCGGCGGCGGCGGCGTGACCGGTGCCGGCGGTGCCGGCGGCCAGGCTGCCGGGAGCCAGAACCCCAACGGCGTGGCCGGAACGAGCGGGCCCATCCTGCTGAGCGCCGGTGGTGGGGCCACGGCTACCGCCCCGGGGACTGCGGGTGTCGGGACGGGAACCACCGCCGGCACCGGTCCGACGACCTCGATCACGGCCCAGGCCGCCGGTGGCACCGGTGATTCCAGTGGCACCGGGGGCACGGGCGGCGGCGGCTACTTCGGTGGTGGCGGCGGCGGCGTCGACGCCGGGGGCGGTGGTGGCTCCGGGTACGGCAACTCCAGCCTTGCCCTGTCCACCCCCTACTACCAGGGACACTGGCTGAACAACGGGAACGTCACCATCTTCTACCAGAGCACGGCCCCGGCCCCGCCACCCCCTCCGGGCGGCACGCCTCCCGGAGGCATCCCGGGCGTCACCGCGGTGACGTCCAGCCCCAGCAACGGTTACTGGCTGGGTGCCTCCGACGGCGGCATCTTCGCCTTCGGTGACGCCGCCTTCCACGGGTCCCAGGGCGCCACGGTGCTCAACAAGCCCATCGTCGGCATCGCCGTCCACCTCGACCAACAGCGGGTACTGGCTGGTGGCCTCGGACGGGGGGATCTTCACCCATGGCACGGCCGCCTTCCACGGGTCGACCGGAGGGATCGCCCTCAACAAGCCGATCGTCGGCATGGCCGCCACGCCGGACAACGGGGGCTACTGGCTGGTCGCCTCCGACGGCGGGATCTTCGCCTTCGGTGACGCCCACTTCTACGGCTCCACCGGTGCGACGCACCTGAACAAGCCCATCGTCGGCATGGCGACGACGCCCGACGGTGGTGGGTACTGGCTGGTGGCCTCCGACGGCGGCATCTTCGCCTTCGGTAATGCCAGGTTCAACGGGTCCATGGGGGGTACCCGGCTCAACCAGCCGGTCGTGGGGATGGCCTCCGACCCCGTGCTGCCGGGCGCCTACTGGCTGGTGGCCTCGGACGGCGGCATCTTCTCCTTCGGGGGCGCCCCCTTCCTCGGCTCCACCGGTGCGATCCACCTGAACAAGCCGATCGTGGGCATGGCACCCTCCCCGGACGGTGCCGGCTACCGCTTCGTCGCCTCGGACGGCGGGGTGTTCGCCTACGGCACGGCCAAGTTCTTCGGATCCGAAGGATCGGCCCACCTCAACAAGCCCATCGTCGGCATGGCCAACACCAGCAGCTGACACCGGCGGGTCCACCCGTCCTCACCGCCAGCCGCCCCCGATCGCCGACTGAACCGTTGGCGATCGGGGGCGCTGTCGCGTAGGGGTGTCGCCGTGTCCTCCTGGACGGTCGGGCGGCCCGTTCCGCCGGGTATTCGTCGTTCCGGCTAACAAACTACACGTACGTTAATTTGGCAATTGATTGCGCCGAGGGAGACACCGTCCGCGGTGGACGACCGGTCACCGCTCTCGCCGTCGCCGCTCGAAGAACGACGTGAGCTGGGCGGACGCCTCGATCGCCCGGACGCCGGGCACCACGGCCACCTCGTGGTTCAGCCGGGGGTCGGCGCACAGGTTGTACAGAGAGCCGCACGCCCCCGCCTTCAGGTCGGCGGCCCCGAAGACCAGCCGGCCCACCCGGGCCGCCACCAGGCCGCCGGCGCACATCGGGCACGGTTCCAGGGTCACCACCAGGGTGACCTCGGTGAGCCGCCAGCTTCCGACGGCGGCGGCGGCATCGGACAGCGCCAGCAGCTCGGCGTGGGCGGTCGGGTCGCCCCGCTTCTCACGCTCGTTGTGGCGGGACGCGATCACCCTCCCGCCGTGGAGGGCGACGGCGCCCACGGGCACGTCACCGTGGACCGGCGGCCCGCTCGGCCTCGGCCAGGGCGAGGGCCATGGCCTCGTCGTCAAGCACGGCGGTGGCACCTCCCGTGACAACGCCGGGCGTCCGGGCCCGGGCCGGGGCGCGCGTCGGTGCTCATTTGGCGGAGGCGGTGGGATTTGAACCCACGGTGAGTTTCCCCACACACGATTTCCAATCGTGCCGATTCGGCCGCTCTCGCACGCCTCCGGATGCTCTACTCCCACGGCAGACATCTGTGGGTGTCGACAGCCCCGACAGGCTAGTCCGCCTCCCCGCCGGGATCCGACGCCGGGCGTCGCCCGGCCCGGGAGCGGCCCGATTCCGTTAGCATCTCTGGCGGTCCCGACGTTCGGTGCGGCGGCTGGGTCCTGCGCAACGTCCTCCTGTGAATCGAGTCAGGGTCGGAAGGCAGCAGCTCTCAGCAGGTCAGGCCGTGTGCCGCAGTCAATCTGGCCGCCGCACCGAACGGCGGGGCCGACCACAGGTCCGCCGGTCCGGGACCTCGACCGGCCCCCGGCAATGGCGACCCCGGCGGCCGGTAGGCTCCCTCGACGTGGCCGACACCCCCGACGACACCCCCTACCAGTCGCTCTACCGGCGGTTCCGGCCCTCCACCTTCGCCGAGGTGCGGGGCCAGGACCACGTGGTCCTGGCCCTCCGCAACGCCGTGCGGGACGCCCGGGTGGCCCACGCCTATCTGTTCAGCGGGCCCCGGGGAACCGGCAAGACCTCCACCGCACGGATCCTGGCCAAGGCGCTCAACTGCACCGACCTGACGGACGGTGAGCCGTGCGGGGTGTGCGTGTCCTGCGTCGAGATCACCAAGGGCACCTCCCTCGACGTCCACGAGCTGGACGCGGCATCCAACAACGGGGTCGAGGCCATGCGGGACCTGGTGTCCCGGGCGGCGCTGGGGACGCCCGGCCGCCAGAAGGTCTACATCGTCGACGAGGTCCACATGCTCTCGACGGCGGCCTCCAACGCGCTGCTGAAGACCCTGGAGGAGCCACCGGCCCACGTGGTCTTCGTCCTGGCCACCACCGATCCCCAAAAGGTGCTCCCCACCATCCGCAGCCGCACCCAGCACTTCGAGTTCCGGCTGCTCGGCCCCGAGACGCTGGGTGAGCTGTTGGACCAGGTCCGGCGGGACGCCCACCTCGAGGTGCCCGACGAGGCGATCGACCTGGCCGTCCGCCGTGGCCGGGGGTCGGCCCGTGACGCCCTCTCCGTGCTCGACCAGGTGGCGGCGTCGGAGACGGTGGACGACGATCTTCCCGAGCTCGGCGAGGTGGTCGAGGCGCTGGCCGACCGGGATGTCGGGCGGGCCCTGGTGGCCGTGGCCCACCTCACATCGGCCGGGTTCGGTCCCCAACAGCTGGCCGGCGACCTGGTCGACCACCTGCGTCAGGGGTTCCTGGGCCTGGTGGCCCCGGACCTCGTGGCCGTGTCGGGGGCCGAGCGCCGGGCGGTGGTCGAGCAGGCCGACCGGCTCGGTTTGGCCGCCCTCGTCCGGGCCATGGAGGTCCTGGGCAACGCCCAGGTCGCCATGCGCGATGCGCCTGATCCGCGGGTCAACCTCGAGGTGGCCCTGGTGAGACTGGCCCACCCCGAGGCGGACGAATCCCCCGAGGCTCTCCTGGTCCGGATCGAGCGGCTCGAGGCCGGTCGACAGGCCGTACCGACCGGGGCGCCCCAGGGTGGGGAGCCGCCGGCAGCGCCGGTTTCCGGCCAGGCCCCGCCGCCGACCCCCGCCACGGCCCCGGTCGAAGCCGGGCCGGGCGGGTCCGGTCAACGTCGCCGGACCGTCGGTGCCGTGAAGCGCCAGGCGGCGCCGCCCGCCTCGTCGGGATCGACGGCCACCCGACCGCCGGCGGCGCCGGGACCCGCCGGGCGCCCCGATCCCGACCTGTCGTGAGGACCGAACCCGTCGTCCGGCCAGTGGCCGCCACCGCGCCGGCCTCCCCAGCGGCGGCGCCGGCGCCAACCTCCCCAGCGGGAGCGATCCCGCCGGGGACCCGGGGCCGTCGGGCCCCTTCCCCACCCGTGACCAACTGGTCCAGGCGTGGGGCGACCACATCATCGGCCGTCTCCGGCCCAAGGCCAAGGCCCTGTTCCAGGCGGGCCGGTTCGTCGGCGTGGAGGACGACCGCGCCGTGTTCGGGCTGCCCAACGAGACCCATCGGGCCCGCTGCCGCGACGTGCAGGGCGAGATCGAGACGGCGCTGTCCGAGCACTTCGGCCGCCCCGTCGCCCTCGTGCTGGTGGTCGACGACGGCGTCCGGCGACGCGAGCCGGCGCCGGCCGGTCCGGTGAGCCGGCCCGGTCCCGAACCGCAACGACCGCCCACCGGCGTCGATGCCCGGCGGGAGGATGCGGACGGATGCCGACGGGGGATGCGTCACGACGAGTCGGACGACCTCTCGGCCTTCGACGAGTCGGAGATGGGAGAGATCGCCGACATCGACAACTCGGCCGAGGCCCGGGTGCTCCAGGCGTTCCCGGGTGCCGAGGAGGTCGGGTAGATGGCGATCTTCTCCGGGCCGCTGCAGTCGCTCATCGACGAGCTGGGACGGCTCCCCGGCGTCGGGCCCAAGTCGGCGCAGCGGATCACCTTCCATCTCCTCAAGGTGGCCCCCGAGGACGCCCTCCGACTGGCCGAGGCCATCATCGCCGTGAAGGAGCGGATCACCTTGTGCACCCAGTGCTTCAACGTGGCCGAGGGTGGGCTGTGTGCCATCTGTCTCGACGATCGGCGCGACGGCGGCGTCGGTGTGCGTGGTGGAGGACCCCCGCGACATCGTCTCGGTCGAAAAGACGGGAGAGTTCTCGGGTCGCTACCACGTGCTGCAGGGCGCGCTCAATCCGATCGAGGGCATCGGGCCCGACCAGCTCAGGGTGCGCGAGCTCCTCGTGCGGGTGGAGGCGGAGGGGATCACCGAGGTCATCCTCTGCACCAATCCCAATCTCGAGGGCGAGGCGACGGCCATGTACCTGGCCCGACTGCTGAAGCCCATGGGCCTCACCGTGACCCGGATCGCCAGCGGCCTCCCGGTGGGTGGCGACCTGGAGTACGCCGACGAGCTGACGCTCGGGCGCGCGCTGGAGGGACGGCGCGAGGTGGACGCCTAGGCCGCTAGCTGGGCCGACAGCTCGTCCGGCCGCCGGGCCGAACGCCGCGCCACCACACCACCGGCATGGGGCACGATGAGGGGATGCCGACCCCGGAGAGCCCCCCCGTCCGGTACCTGTGGCTCCTGCGGCACGGCAAGGCGGCCTCGGACGCTCCCTGGGGGGGTGGGGACCGTGACCGGCCCCTGACGGGACGCGGGCAGGCGGGACGCCACCGCGCTCGGCAGCAGGCTGGCGGCCCCCGGTCCGGTGCTCGGACTCGACGGCGTCCCGCGACCGGAGGTGGTCATCTGCTCGTCGGCCGTCCGCACCCGCCAGACCGCCGAACTGGTGGTGAAGGCGATGGGGGACGAACTACCGCTCGACTCCTATGACGCGCTGTACGGGGCCGAGACCGATCTGGTGCTCCAGTACGTGCGCGAGATCGACGAGGAGGTCACCAGCGCACTCGTGGTGGGCCATAACCCGACCATGGTCCAGCTGGCCTGGGAACTCCTCACCGACCGCCACGTCGACCGCTCACAGACCGATCGGGCCGCGCTCGAAGCCCAAGGGTTCCCGACGTGTGCACTGGCGGTTCTCGCCCTCGGCGGATTGGCGTGGGAGGACACCGCCGGCGAGTGCGGCACGCTGGAGGGCGTCTTCGCCCCCCCGTACTAGGCTGCCCGGCCGGTGCGCCACCGAGCGCCCCAGGCCCCGAGTGCCCCAGGCTCAGAGCGTGCGCAGCACGGCGGCGTCGCCCTGCCCGCCCCCACCGCACAGGCTGACAGCGGCGGTCCCGCCGCCCCGACGCTTCAGCTCCATCAGGGAGGTGAGGGCCAGGCGGGTGCCCGACATCCCCACCGGGTGGCCCGAGGGCGATGGCCCCGCCGTTGACGTTGACGATCTCGTCGCTGATGCCGAGGTCACCGGCGGAGGCACAGCCGACGGCGGCGAAGGCCTCGTTGATCTCGAAGATGTCGATGTCCTTGACGGTGAGCCCCGCCTTCTCCAGCGCCACCGACGTGGCGTGGGAGGGCTGGTGGAGCAGCGACGGATCCGGCCCTGCCACCTGGCCGTAGCTGACCAGCTCTCCGAGAGGGGAGAGTCCGAGTGCCTCGGCCTTGGCCTTGGACATGACGATCACCGCAGCGGCGCCGTCGGAGATCTGAGAGGCGTTGCCGGCGGTGATGGTGCCGCTCTTGTCGAAGGCCGGGCGCAGCTTGCCCAGCGACTCGGCGGTGGTCTCGGGGCGGACACCTTCGTCGGTGTCCACCACCAGCGGGTCCCCTTTGCGCTGGGGTACGCTCACCGGCACGATCTCGTCGGCGAACTTGCCGTCCTTGATGGCGGCCGCCGCCCGCTCGTGCGAGAGGGCGCTGAAGGCGTCCTGTCGATCGCGGGACACGCCGTCGGCCCCGTTGTAGCGCTCGGTGCTGAGGCCCATGGCGCACTGGTCGAAGGCGCAGAACAGGCCGTCGTACATCATCGAGTCGACGATGGTGCCGTCCCCGATCCGGTAGCCGGCCCGGGCACCGGGCAGCAGGTAGGGCGCCTGGGTCATCGACTCCATCCCGCCCGCCACGACGATCTCCGCCTCACCGGCGTTGATCATCAGGTCGGCCAGGTAGATGGCGTTGAGGCCGGAGAGGCAGACCTTGTTGACGGTGGTGGCAGGGACGCTCATCGGGATGCCGGCGTTGGCTGCGGCCTGGCGGGCGGTGATCTGCCCGGCCCCGGCCTGGATGACCTGGCCCATGAACGTGTAGTCGACCTGGTCGGCGGCGATCCCTGCCCGCTGGAGGGCGGCGGCGATGGCGAACCCGCCCAGCTCCGTCGCGGCGAACCCACCCAGCGCGCCGGACAGCTTTCCGATCGGGGTGCGAGCGCCTGCGACGATGACGGTTCCGGGCATAATGACCTCCGAGGCCTGACGGCCCGCTCAGGCGGCGATCCCCCCATGGGCCCGCCACAACGACCGTCCCATGATACGGCCTCCCCGGTCGTGATGACCACCCGGGGTGCCGCCGCCGGTCAGGGGCCCGACCCGGGCCGTGGGAAACCCGGTCGGGCCCGGTCGGACCCCGACGGGCAAGCTATCCTCGCTTCCCATGCAGGAATTCCTCTCCGCCATCCAAGCCGGTGCCTCCGGTGACGAACTCGCCGCCATCCCGCTCCCGGAGTCCTACCGGGGCGCATTCGTCCTCCGTGACGAGGTGGGCATGTTCGAGGGCCTGGCCACTGAGGACAAGGATCCCCGCAAGTCGCTCCACGTGAGCGACGTGGCCGTGCCGGAACTGGCCCCCGACGAGGCCTACATCGCCGTCATGGCCAGCTCCATCAACTTCAACACCGTGTGGACGTCGATCTTCGAGCCACTCCCCACCTTCGGGTTCCTCGACCGATTGGGCCGGGAGAGCGTGTGGGGCAAGCGGCACGCGCTCGACTACCACGTGGTCGGCTCGGACGCTTCCGGGGTCGTGCTGCGGACCGGATCGGCGGTGCGGAACTGGAAGCCGGGCGACAAGGTCACCGTCCACTGCAACTACGTGGACGACCAGAGCCCGAGCGCCCACGACGACTCGATGCTGGCCGACAACCAGCGCATCTGGGGGTTCGAGACCAACTTCGGCGGCCTGGCCGATCTGGCCGTGGTGAAGGCCAACCAGCTGATGCCGAAGCCACGGCACCTGAGCTGGGAGGAGGCGGCCGTCAACGCGCTGTGCAACTCGACCTCCTACCGCATGCTGGTGTCGAAGAACGGGGCCCACATGCAGCAAGGTGACCGGGTGCTGGTGTGGGGGGCGTCGGGCGGGCTCGGGGCGTTCGCCGTCCAGTACGTGCTGAACGGGGGCGGCACCCCGGTCGGCGTGGTGTCCTCGCCGTCGAAGGTCGACCTCCTCCACGAGCTGGGCGTGGAGGCGGTCATCGACCGCAAGGTGGCCAACTACCGGTTCTGGGAGGACGAGCACACCCAGGACGAGTCGGAGTGGCGACGGCTCGGGAAGGACATCCGCGCCCTGGTCGGCGAGGACGTCGACATCGTCTTCGAGCACCCCGGCCGTCAGACCATGGGCGCCTCGGTGTTCGCGGCGAAGCGTGGCGGTGTCATCGTGACGTGCGCCGCCACCTCGGGCTACATGATCGAGTACGACAACCGGCACCTGTGGATGAAGCTCAAGACCATCAAGGGCTCCCACTTCGCCAACTACCGCGAGGCCTGGGATGCCAACCAGCTGGTGTGCGAAGGCAAGATCCTGCCTCCGCTGTCGGCGGTCCACGCCCTCGAGGACGTGGGGGATGCCGCCTACCAGGTGCATCGCAACCTACACGAGGGCAAGATCGGGGTGCTGTGCCTGGCCCCCGAGGAGGGGCTGGGCATCGACGATCCGGAGCTCCGGGCCCAGGTGGGCGAGGACCGCATCACGCTGTTCAGGAGGCACGGCGCGTGACCGCCCCACTCCTGACGGAGATCGACCACGTGGCCATCGCCGTGCCCGATCTCGATGCCGCCATCGCGTACTACGCCGACACCTTCGGGGCCACGGTCGACCATCGCGAGCTCGTCGAGCCTCCGACGGCGTGGAAGAGGCGCTGTTGAAGGTGGCCGACAGCTACATCCAGCTCCTCACGCCGACCAGTGAGGACTCACCGGTGGCCAAGTACCTGGAGAAGAAAGGTCCCGGCCTGCACCACGTCGGCTACCGGGTGAGCGACTGCGCCGCCGCCCTGCAGTCGGTCAAGGACCACGGTGGCCAGGTCATCGACCAGGCTCCCCGCCCGGGCTCACGGGGGACCACCGTGGCCTTCGTCCATCCCAAAGGGGCATTCGGCACACTGATCGAACTCGTCGAAGAGTAGACCCGGCCGCTCCGTGGACACTGCCGGCGCTGAGCCTGTCGACCCCGCCGACGACGCCGCGACCGCCCCGGCGCCGACGACGGGCGAGTCCCCGTGGCTCGGTGTCCCGAGCATCCCGCCGGCGGCCGACCGCGGCCAGCCCCCGGCCGCCGTGCCGTCGGTGGCGGTCCCCGGCGAGCCGACATCCCGCCACCCGTCCCCGTCCACGCCGGTCCGGCCTCGGCTCCCGTCGACCTGCCCTCGGGGGCCGGAGCGACGACCACCGTCGCAGCGGCGCCCGCCGCGGCGGGCCGCCGTCGACGGGGTCGCCGGGTTCCCTCCGGGGGTGGACGAAAAGCTGCAGGCCTACGTGTACCTCCTCATCGACCCCCGGACCGGTCGCCCGTTCTACGTGGGCCGGGGACGGGGTGACCGGTGCTACCGCCACGTCCAAGCGGGCCGCACCGAGGCGTCACCAAGGCCGGCCGCCGGGGACGGACCCGGACCGGACGGGGCGGAACCCCGACTCGGGCCGGGCGGGGCGGAACCCGAGGCGTTCCCCGCCCTGGACCGGATCCGCGAGGCCGAGTCCGGCCGGCCGGGAGGTCCGAATCGACATCCTCGTCCTACGGCATGAAGGGCTCCGAGGCATCGCTGGTCGAGCGGGCCGCCCGGGACGTCCTGGGCCTCCAGGTGACCGGAGCGGGGCCCGGCCAGCGCCAGCCGGGCGGTCGAGCTGGGGGCCCGGCTGGCCAAGCGGGCCAAGTTCAAGCGCCCCATCAGGTGGTCCTGTTGCGGGTGGGCGGGACGGGAGCCGACCCCTCGTACGAGGCGGCCCGGCACGGGTGGCGTATCGGGCGCCGGTGGACCGACCTCGGGTCCCCGCGCTCGCCCCGATGGGCGGTGGTCGTGGTCGGTGACCTGGTGGCCGCCGTCCACCGCATCGAACGGTGGGAGCAGACCCGCGACGGGGAGGCCGGCGGCGCACGCCCCGTCGACCGGTACTCCTTCATCGGGGCCGAGGACCCCGAGCTCGAGGAGCCGGTACCGGGGCCGGAGCGTGGCCGGCTACTTCGGCCACGGCGCGCCGGCCCCGGTGACCTACGTGTGGTGCGGGCCCCACTGGGTGAACTCGCCGCGCATGACGTGCGCCGACCGGCCCACGCGCCCCAGCCGGCCAGGGGAGATCGGAGTGCCACCGGCGGGTCCGGTAGCGTTGTCGGCTATGGATCACCCAATGACCCAACGCCTGGAGGAACTGGCCGAGCGCCGCGAACAGGCTCGCAACGCCGGCTCCCCGAGGGCGGTGGAGAAGCACCACGCCAAGGGCAAGATGACCGCCCGGGAGCGCATCGACTACCTGCTCGACGACGGGTCGTTCCAGGAGCTCGACATGCTGGCCCGGCACCGGGCCCACGGCATGGGGCTGGAGGAGAACCGGCCCTACACCGACGGGGTGATCACCGGCTTCGGCACCATCGAGGGCCGCCGTGTCTGCGTCTTCAGCCAGGACTTCACCGTCTTCGGTGGCGCCCTGGGCGAGGTGTTCGCCGAGAAGATCCACAAGGTGATGGACCTCGCCTCGTCGATCGGGGTGCCGATGATCGGCCTCAACGACGGCGCCGGCGCCCGCATCCAAGAGGGCGTCGTCTCGCTGCACTCCTACGGCGGCATCTTCCACCGCAACGCCCAGGCGTCGGGCGTGATCCCCCAGATCAGCGTCATCCTCGGCCCGTGCGCCGGCGGCGCCGTCTACAGCCCGGCCATGACCGACTTCATCTTCATGGTCCAAGGGACCAGCCACATGTTCATCACCGGTCCCGACGTGGTCAAGACCGTCACCGGCGAGGACGTGACCCTGGAGGAGCTGGGCGGGGCCATGAGCCACGCCACCAAGTCCGGGGTGGCCGCCTTCGTGGCACCCGACGAGAAGGCCTGCCTCGACGACGTCCGCTACCTGTTGAGCTTCCTCCCCTCCAACAACCTGGAAGAGGCGCCCCTGGTGGTGTCGGGCGACGATCCCGAGCGGCTCGACCCCCGAGTTGAGCGCCCTCATGCCGGCGTCGCCGAACCAGCCCTACGACATGAAGAAGGTCATCGAGGCCGTGGTCGACGACGGCGAGTTCTTCGAGGTGAACCACCACTGGGCGATGAACCTGGTGTGCGGCTTCGCCCGGATCGACGGCCGGGTCGGTGGGCATCGTCGGGAACCAGCCCCAGATGCTGGCCGGCGTCCTCAACATCGACGCCTCGGAGAAGGGCGCACGCTTCGTCCGTACCTGTGACGCCTTCAACGTGCCCCTGATCACCTTCGTGGACGTGCCCGGGTTCATGCCGGGTACCGACCAGGAGTACGGCGGGCATCATCCGGCACGGGGCGAAACTGCTCTACGCCTACTGCGAGTCGACCGTGCCCCGGATCCAGATCATCACCCGCAAGGCCTACGGCGGCGCCTACGTGGTGATGAACTCCAAGTCGATCGGCGCCGACCTCGCCTACGCGTGGCCCTCGGCCGAGCTGGCGGTCATGGGCCCCGAGGGTGCCGTCGAGATCGTCTACCGGCGGGACCTGGCCGAAGCCGACGATCCGGTGGGGCGGCGCAAGGAGCTGGTGGAGGAGTACACCGAGCGGTACGCCAACCCCTATGCGGCGGCCGAGCGTGGCTACGTCGACGACGTCATCGATCCTGCCGAGACCCGCCGGATCCTGGTCCGGGGCCTGGCGCTCCTGGTGTCCAAGCGGGAGGACCTCCCAAGCGCAAGCACGGGAACATGCCGCTGTGACGCCGACGACACCGATCCCAGCGTCACCGACGACGGGCCCCCCCGTCGCCCCGGGCATCGCCCTGCGCCCCGAGGTCGACCCCGAGGTCGTGGCCGTGCTGGCGGCGGCGGTCGACCAGGCCTGGCCCCGCCCGGTGGTGGTCGTGTCCGACGTCGTGGCCCGACCGTCGCCGTGGCGGTTCAGCGGCCGGTGGTGGTCGCGGCCGGCCACCACCCGGCGCGAACGCCCCTGGGCCCGGGGCTGACCCGGCTCAGGACGGGTCGGTCACGAAGTCGATCAGCCGCTCGACCGCCCCCACCAGGGCCGGTTCCAGATCGGCGTAGCTCCGGACCGAGGAAAGGATCCGACGCCAGGCCGCCGGAGGCTCGCCGAGCCCCAGTGCCTGGCATACGCCCGCTCTTCCAGTCGGTCCCCCTGGGAATGCGGGGCCAAGCCATCGATCCCCACCACGGACGGCTTCACGGCCTCCCACACGTCGACGAACGGCGTGCCGGTGACGAGCACCTGGGGGTGGCGGAGCCCGTCGGCCAGCCTCGACTCCTTGGACCCCTCCACCAGGTGGTCGACCAGCACCCCCAGCTTCCGGGCCGGGCCGGGCGAGAACGCCCGGATGGCCGGCAGCCAGGTGGTCGATGCCGTCGAGCCGTTCGACCACGACCCCTTCGACCCGAAGGTCATCCCCCCACACCCGCTCGACCAGCTCGGCGTCGTGCACGCCCTCCACCAGGATCCGCCCGGCCCGTGCCACCCGTGCCGGCGTGTCGGGGACGGCCACCGAGCCCGACGGCGGTGGTCTGCCGGCGACCGGCCGCCGGGTCCGGCTCCCGGACCGGCCGGCGGGCGCACCAGCGAGACGGCCCGTCCTTCCACCGAGAACGCCCCGGCCGTGTGGCGGAACACCCGCACCTGGCCGGTCCGGCCCCTGATCTCGACGCCTCCCCCTTCGATCCGCACCAGTACGCCGCTGAACCCGCTGGCCCGGTGCACGACCGACAGGCCGGGCGTGGCCGGCACCTGCGGGTACACCGCCGCCAGCTTGTCCTCGGGAGGGGCGTCGATGGGGCCGGACAGGATGCCGGCCATCGGATTGCGGCGAGCAGGCACGGGGCGGAACGTAGCCGGTCGGCACCGTTGGGGGGTGGAGGCCGGTGCTCGCCGGTGCCCGGCCGCTCGAGCGGTGGGGGTCGACGGGGAACTCTCCGGAAGTGTTTTTCCAAATAACCGACCGATGGTACGTTATTTGGAAAAGTGGATGCCCGGAGGAGCCGCCCCGCTCACTCGACGGGGACGACCAGCCCCCCACCCGAGGCGAGCCAACCTCCCACTCGACAGGACGAGCCGGTCGCGGCGCTCAGGCCACCAGGCTCGCCCGGTACTCGGCGGCCAGACTCAGCATGTCGTCCATCATCTGGCCGATCATGAAGTCCTTGGGGGTGTAGACCCGGGCCACTCCCTTGCCCACCAGGATGGCTGCATCCTCGGGAGGGATGATGCCCCCCACCACGACCGGGGCGCCCACTCCGGCGGCCCGGAGGCGGTCGACCACCTCGGGTACCAGCTCGAGGTGGGATCCGGACAGGATCGAGATGCCGACCACGTCGACGTCCTCGTCACGGGCGGCGGCGGCGATCTCCGCCGGGGACAGCCGGATGCCCTGGTAGACGACTTCGAAGCCGGCGTCACGGGCGGCCACGGCGATCTGCTCGGCCCCGTTGGAGTGCCCGTCGAGCCCGGGCTTGGCCACCAGCAGCTTGGGCGGCCCGCCGTCGTCGCTCGGCCATGGCCCTCGACCGGGCCAGCACGGTCCGGAACTCGGATCCGCGGTGACCGACGCCCCCGCTCACCCCGGTCGGGGCACGGTACTCGCCGAACACCTGGCGGAGGGCACCGGCCCACTCGCCGGTGGTCCCCCCGGCATGGGCCAGCGCGATGGTGGCCGGCATGACGTTCGCCGAGCCCTCCGCGGCCCGTGCGCAGACCGTCCAGGGCCCGCTGGACCTGCGCTCCGTCGCGGGCGGCGCGCCACGCCTCCACGTCGGCCCGGAGCTCGGACTCCACGGCCGGGTCGACCCTCAGGATGGAGCCGATCGAGGGACCGCTCACCGTTCCCACCGGCCAGGGGGGACTCGGCCGTCTCGGTGAAGCAGTTGACGCCCACCACCTGGAGCTCGCCGGTCTCGATGCGCCGGACCCGCTCGGCCTGGCTGCCCACCAGGCGGCTCTTGAGCTCGTCGATGGCCTCGAAGGCGCCGCCCAGTTCGAGGACGCTCTGCAGCTCGGCCCACGACGCCTCGGCCACCTCGGCGGTCTTCCGTTCGATCACCACCGAGCCGTCGAAGATGTCGCCGTACTCGAGGAGGTCGGACTCGAAGGCCAGGATCTGCTGGATCCGCAGGGACCACTGCTGGTCCCAGGGCCGGGGGAGGCCGAGCGCCTCGTTCCACGCCGGCAGCTGGAGGGCCCGGGCCCGGGCGTTCTTGGACAGGGTGACCCCGAGCGCCTCGAGCACGATCCGGGGGACGTTGTTCTCCGGCTGGGCCTCGGTCAGGCCGAGCGAGTTGACCTGCACCCCGTACCGCATCCGCTTCAGCTTGGGGTCGGTGACCCCGTACCGCTCGGTGCAGACCCGGTCCCACAGAGCGGTGAAGGCCCGCATCTTGCACGTCTCCTCGACGAACCTCACCCCGGCGTTGACGAAGAACGAGATGCGACCCACCACCGAAGGGAACTCCGCTTCGGGGATCTGGCCCGACTCGCGCACGGCGTCGAGGACCCCGATGGCGGTGGCGAGGGCGTAGGCCACCTCCTGGTGGGGAGTGGCTCCTGCCTCCTGCAGGTGGTAGCTGCACACGTTGATGGGGTTCCACCTGGGCACGTGGCGAACGGTGTAGGCGATGGTGTCGACGGTGAGGCGCCGGCTGGGCAACGGCGGGAAGATGAACGTCCCCCGCGACAGGTACTCCTTCACGATGTCGTTCTGGGTGGTGCCCGACAGGACCCGCGGGTCGACGCCCTGGTCCTGGGCGTTGGCGATGTACAGGCCGAGCAGCCACGCCGCCGTGGCGTTGATGGTCATCGAGGTGTTCATCGACTCGACGGGGATCTGGTCGAGCAGCTGGGCCATGTGGCCGAGGTGGGCGACGGGGACCCCGACCTTCCCGACCTCGCCGGCGGCTTCGGGCGAGTCCGGGTCGTAGCCGATCTGGGTGGGCAGGTCGAAGGCGATGGACAGGCCGGTCTGACCCCGGGCCAGGTTGGTCCGGTAGAGGGCGTTCGAGGCCCTGGCCGTGGAGTGGCCGGAGTAGGTGCGCATCACCCACGGTTTGTCGCGTGCCGGGGGTGGGGCGGCCGGTGGAGCTTCGGTCGAATCCTCGGGTCGTGCCACCAATCCCACCTCGTCACTCTGTCCTCGGCGCCCCGCCCTCGGGGCCGCCCCGGTCGTGGGCGCACCGGCAGCCGGAGGCCGCACCCCAGGTTACCCGCTGGTTACTTGTGGTAGTCGAGGAATCCGCGCCCGGACTTCCGCCCGAGCTGCTCGGCCGCCACCATCCGGCGCAGCAGGGGGACGGCGGCGTAGTTGGGATCGCGGAACTCCTCGTAGAGCGCGTCGAGGATGGCCAGGGATGTGTCCAGTCCGACCAGGTCCAACAGGGCGAACGGCCCCATCGGGAACCCGCACCCGCCCTTCATGGCGGTATCGATGTCGTCGATCGACGCCACCCCCTGCTCGTAGAGCCGCACGGCGTTGTTCAGGTAGGGGAACAACAGGGCGTTGACGATGAACCCGGCCTGGTCCTTGACCTCCACGGGGGTCTTACCGCAGGACTCGGCGAACTGGCGGACCGATGCGATGGTCTCGTCCGTGGCCGTCAGCGGGCGGACCAGTTCCACCAGGGCCATGACCGGGGCCGGGTTGAAGAAGTGGACGCCGCAGACCTTGTCGGGGCGTCCGGTCTGCATGGCGAGCTCGATCACGGGGAGGGTCGACGTGTTGGTGGCGAGGATGGTCCCGTCCCCGGTGATCCGGTCCAGCTCGTTGAAGAGCTCCTTCTTCACCGCCAGGTCCTCGACGACCGACTCGATGACCAGGTCGACGTCTTTCAGGGCGCCGAGGTCGGAGGTGCCGGTGACCAGGGCCAGCGCCGCGTCGCGCTCGGCCTCGGTTCGCTTGCCCTTCTCGATCTGCCGGTTCAGCGACTTCTCCAGCGCGGCCAGGGTGGCGTCGGCCGTCGACTGGCTGCGCGACCGCAGCACCACCTCGAAGCCGTTGACCGCGGCCGTCTCGGCGATACCCGAGCCCATGATCCCCGAACCGACAATTCCCACGCGTGCGATGGACATAGGGGCCGATGCTAGTGGTGGCCCGGCCGGCCGTGCTCGGGATGCCCCGGGGCGGGGCTGCCCGGACCGGACCGGAGCCGTTTCGGGCTCTGGTCGATGAGGAGGCTCGGCCACGCCCGGTAGGCGGCCCACACGGCCCGGGCCCGTCGGGGCGCCACGATGATCGCCCGGTTGAGGGCGACGGCGTCCAGCGTGTCGGCGGCCAGGGAGGCGGCCGGGTAGGGCCGGCCCATCAGGTCGGTGAGCATGGCCCGGATGTCCGGCATGGAGTCGACGGCGGGCAGGTCCTCGGGACTGTCTTTGTCCAACAGGGGCGTCTCGATCAACCCGGGGCACAGCACGCTGACCCGGACGCCGTGGCCGGCCGCCTCGGCCCGCAGGCCGACGCTGAGGCCGACGACGGCGTGCTTGGTGGTGGAGTACGGCACCAGCAGGGGGCTCGGGACCAGGCCCGACAAGGACGCCGTGTTGATGATGTGGCCCCGCCCGCGTTCGATCATCCCCGGGTAGGCAGCGTCCACGCCGTGGATCACCCCGAGGAGGTTCACGTCGATCACCCGTCGCCAGTGGTCCACTGTCAGATGCCGGACCTCGCCACCCACGGCGATCCCGGCGTTGTTGAACAAGAAGTCCACCCCGTCGTGCTCGCCGGCGAAGCGGCCGACGGCGTCGGCGACGGCTCGGGCGTCGCGCACGTCGAGCGGGATCGACCGGGCGGTGCCCGGACCGGACCGGCCCAGCCCCTCGGCCACCCGGGCGGCACCATCACCGTCGATGTCGGCGACCAGTACGAGTGCCCCGCGGGCCACCAGCTCGCCAGCCAGCGCGCCCCCGATACCGGAGGCCCCACCGGTGACGATGGCGGTCGCACCGACGAAGTGGGCTCTCTGCAGGGCCTTTGTCTGTTCGAACCTTCCCATCGTGCGCTCCGTGTGGTCGTGGCCCGCCGAGCCGTCGACGAACCCCCTCGGCGGTCCGGGGTCGCCGGCCACCGCTCCTCATCCTGCCTGATCCCAAGCGAACCGGCCTCTCCCGGACCGGTGGATGGCCCCTGTCCACGGCCCCGTGCGAGGGTGCCCGGGCGCAGGCGCTTGCCAATGCCCGACCCTGCCGACACGATGGGTGCGATGGAACCGCCTCCCGATCCGTCCGACACCACACCGAGGCGGGCCAAGGCCCCGGCAGCCAAGGCCACCGAGCCCCCGGCAGCCAAGGCCCCGGCAGCCAAGGCCCCGGCAGCCAAGGCCACCAAGCCCCCGGCAGCCAAGGCCGCCAAGGCCACGGGAGCCCGCACGGGGGCGGCACCGGTCCGGTCGGCGGCCCGGTCGGCGGCCCGGTCGGAGACGGACCCCGACGGGGCGACCGACCCCAGCGACGGCGCTCGCCGGTTCCGGGGCCGGGGCGGGAACCGTGCCCTCTACAGCCGGCCCATCCAGCGGAACTACGAGCACTGGCCCCTGGTGACCCGCATCCTGGCCGCCGTCCTCCGCCATCCCGAGACGGTGTTGGCCCTGACGGGTGATCGGAAACCGGTGGAGCGCGACGGCCGTGTGCTCAACCGCGGGATCCAGGCCATGTTGGCGTTGGCCGACAGGTTCGGCAGGTCGGTGCCCGGACCGTCCGCCGACGCCGACACCCCCGACCCGGTCCGGATGCGCAGCCAATTGCGGGTGTCGTCCCGGATCGCCATGCCCGTCCGCACCGATGTCCACGTCGAGGGCCGGGTGATCCGGGGTGACGAGGGAACCGGCGGTATCCCCGTCCGGGTCTACCGGCAGTTCGGGACGGGCGTCGGGCCCGGCCCGGCTTCGCTCCCTCCCGCCATCGTCTACTTCCACGGGGGCGGTTGGGTGGTGGGCGGCCTCGAGACGCACGACGGGACCTGCCGACTGCTGGCCGCCACCAGCCGCTGCCTGGTGGTGGCGGTGGACTACCGCCTGGCCCCCGAGCATCCGTTCCCGGCCGCGGTGGACGACTGCATGGCGGCGTATGCCTGGGTGCAACGGAACGCCGAGGAGCTCGGGATCGCTGCCGGCCGGGTCGGGGTGATGGGCGACAGCGCCGGGGGCAACCTGGCCGCGGTCGTCGCCCAGCAGACACGTGACCGCGGCGACGGCCCGCCGCCTCCGGTGGCCCAGGGCCTCGTCTATCCGGCCGTGGACAGCCGGCTCGATACCGAGTCGCTGACCTCGATGGCAGAGGGTTTCTTCCTCACGCGTGGGGAGATGGAGTTCTTCCGGGCCAGCTACCTTCCCGACCGGGGGGACTGGGAGGACCCGAGGGCGTCACCACTGCTGGCGGACGATCTCGACGGCGTGGCTCCGGCCCTGGTCGTCACGGCCGGGTTCGACCCTCTCCGCGACGACGGCGCCAACTACGCCGAGGCCCTCCGCAAGGCCGGCGTGGAGGTCGAGTACCGCTGCTACCACGACCAGATCCACGGCTTCATGGGCATGGGGATCCTGGCCGACTCGCTGGCCCTGGCCACCGAGGTCGGTGAGGCGATGGGGAGGCTGATGCGGCGCCCGACCGGAGCCGACGGCGCCTCGGCCTGACGGTCGGCCGGGTCCCGGGCCCCCAGCCTCGGCCCTCTACAGTTGGGCCATGGACCGAACCCCGGGCATGTTGGCGTTGGTGGGCGGAGGCGAGTGGACCGAGGGCTGCTCGTTCGACGCCGGCTTCCTGGCTGCGTCGGGATCGGACCAGGTCCTGGTCCTGCCCACGGCGGCCGCCTACGAGCACCCCGAGCGCCAGGTGGTGCGGGCCGGTGAGTGGTTTGCTCCGCTGGGGGGCCAGGTCGAGGGGCTGATGGTCCTCTCGCGCGCCGACGCCGAGGACCACGGCGCGGCGGCCGTCATGCGGGGAGCCCGGTTCATCTATCTGAACGGCAGCTCGCCCATGCACATCCGGAGCGTCCTCAAGAACTCCGCGGTGTGGGCGGCACTGGTGGGGGCGTGGTCGGACGGCGCCGTCGTGGTGGGCTCGTCGGGCGCGGCCATGGCCCTGACCGACCCCATGGTGGACGCCCGGGGCGGGGGTCTCACCATCGGGTTGGGACTGCGCAGTGGGCTGGCCGTGGTCCCGCACTTCGGGGACGTGGCCGAGGACGGACACGGGGAAAAGCTGCACCGCTCGGTGCAGCTGGCCCCGCTCGGGACCCCGGTGGCCGGCATCCCGGAGCGGACGGCGCTGATCCGGGACCCCGACGGCCGGTGGCGGGCCGAGGGTGCCGCCGAGGTGGCCGTATACCTGAACGGCGCCCGTGCCGATGCCGGCCTGGGTGCCCTGCCGGCCTGACCGGTTGGTCAGTCGGCCTCCGTGACGGTGACCGACTCGATGACCACCTGCTCCGAGGGGGCGCCGGAGCGGCTGCCCACCGACTCGATGGCCTTGACGACGTCGAGCCCGGACACCACGGCTCCGAACAGCGAGTAGCTGGGCGGCAGCGACGTCCCGTCGGGCCCGCTGACGATGAAGAACTGGCTGCCGTTGGTGTTGGGCCCGGCGTTGGCCATGGCCAACGAGCCGATCTGGTACCGGCCCGGGGCCGGAAGCTCGTCGTCGAACCGGTAGCCCGGTCCACCCCGTCCGGATCCTTCCGGGTCCCCACCTTGGAGCATGAACCCCGGAATGATCCGGTGGAACACGATGCCGTCGTAGTAGTGCCACCGGGCCAGGAACACGAAGTTGTTGACGGTGGCGGGCGCCGCCACGGCATCGAGGGCGATGACCAGGGTGCCCTTGGACGTCACCATCTCGGCCGTGTAGCGCTTGGCCGGGTCGATGACCGTGGGCGGAGGGCCGTCGAAGCGCTGGGTCTTCGGGCTCGAGCCGTCGGCTGCGGGGATCTCTGGGGCCATGTCGCCTTCTCCTTGGTTGCTGGGGGGGTGAGGGGTCGGCCGAGGCCTAGGACGGGGTGACGGTCACCGAGACCATCCGGTGGAGCGTGGTGGGCGTGCCGCTGGCCGCGCCACCTTGGTTGATCTTCTCCACGACCGACATGCCGGCGGTCACCGTGCCGAACAGCGAGTAGCTGGGCTGGAGGGTCTCGCCCTGGGAGCCGGCCACGATGAAGAACTGGCTCCCGTTGGTGTTCGGACCGGAGTTGGCCATGGCCAGCGAGCCCAGCGGGTACTGCGGGCTGGCGGTCTTCGGGAGCTCGTCGGCGAACTGGTAGCCGGGGCCCCCCGTACCGGTCCCCGTGGGGTCGCCGGTCTGGTCCACGAACGACGGGATCACCCGGTGGAAGACGATGCAGTCGTAGAAGTGCTGGTTGGCGAGGAACACGAAGTTGTTGACGGTCTTCGGGGCCAGCTTCGGGTCCAGCTGGACGGTGATCGGGCCCACGTCGGTGGTGATGGTGGCGGTGTAGGTCTTCGACGGGTCGATGGTCATGGCCGGGGCCGACGACCACGATGGCTTGTTGAGCGTGGCGCTGAAGTTGGCCGGGCAGTCCGCCGACGTGGTGATGGCACTGGGCGACTTGTTGCCCGAGCCGCCCGACGGCGTCGGCTTGGTCGTCGTCGTGGTGGATGCCGGCGCTTTGGTCGTCGTCGTGGACGAGGTGGACTTCGAGGGCTTGAAGATGAGATACGAGATGCCGAACACCGCCGCCGCCACGATCACCACGATCACGATCCGCCGGATGTTCTGCCGCCGCTTGTTGGCCTTCTGCTCGGCGGCCAGCCGGGCCTGCCGGCCGGCCTTTTGACGTTGACGCTTCTCGGTGGGCACGGGGCCACAGGGTAGTCGGTCCCACCTCCGCCGCTGTCGTCGCCCGCCTCGGTCCGACGGGCGCGGCTGGGCGCCCCTGTAGCCTTCACCCCCATGTCCCTGGTGGTCCAGAAGTTCGGCGGCACCTCAGTGGCCGACGCCGAGCGCATCCGCGCCGTCGCCGACCACGTGGCCCGGACCCGGCGTTCCGGCCACGAGGTGGTCGTCGTGGTCAGCGCCATGGGCAAGACCACCGACGAACTGGTCCGGCTCGCCGGTGACGTCAGCTCGGTGCAGCCCACCCGTGAGGTCGACATGCTGCTCAGCTCGGGGGAGCGGATCTCCATGGCCCTGTTGTGCATGGCCCTGGCCGAGCTCGGCGTGGAGGCCACCTCGTACACCGGTAGCCAGGCCGGGATCATCACCGACGCCGTGCACACCCGGGCCAAGATCGTCGAGATCCGGGCCGATCGGCTCCGGGCCACGCTGGACGGAGGCGGGGTCCCGGTGGTGGCCGGTTTCCAGGGGATGTCACTCGACCGCGACGTCACCACCCTGGGCCGGGGCGGGTCCGACACCACGGCCGTGGCCCTGGCCGCCGTTCTGGACGCCGACGTCTGCGAGATCTACACCGACGTGTCCGGGGTGTTCAGCGCCGACCCCCGGATCGCCCCGGAGGCCCGGAAGCTCTCCCGGGTGAGTTACGAGGAGATGCTCGAGATGGCGGCGACCGGGGGACGGGTGCTCATGCTGCGGTCGGTCGAGTTCGCCCGCAACCACGGCGTGCGGCTGCACGTGCGATCGAGCTTCACCTGGGAGCCCGGGACGTGGGTCGAAGAGGAGGATGCCACCATGGAGGATGCAATCGTCACCGCGGTCACGCACGACGTCACCGAGGCCAAGGTCACGGTCATCGGCGTGCCCGATCGCCCCGGGCTGGCCGCCCGACTGTTCAGGGGACTGGCCGACCGCCACGTCAACGTGGACATGATCGTCCAGAACACCTCGCTCCATGGCACCACCGACATCTCCTTCACCGTCCCCGGCTACGACCTGGCCGTCAGCACCGAGGTGTGTGAGGCGCTGGTCCCCGAGTTGGGGGCACAAGGGGTCACCGGCGACGCCGACGTGGCCCGGGTGTCCCTGGTGGGGGCCGGGATGAAGACCCATCCCGGGGTGACCGCCCTGACCTTCGAGACGCTGGCCGCCGCCGGCATCAACATCGAGATGATCTCCACCTCGTCGATCCGCATCTCGTGCATGGTGCGCGCCACGGAGGCAGAAGAGGCCGTCCGGGCCCTCCACGCCGCATTCGACCTCGGATCGTGAGCACGCCGACCCGCTGGCGGCCATCGGGGGCCATGCGGCGGTCGTAGACTTCGGCCATGCGCGTCGCCGTCGTGGGTGCAACCGGGCAGGTGGGCTCGGTCATGCGGTCGATCCTGGTCGAGCGGGAGTTCCCGGTCGATCGGATGCGGCTGTTCGCCTCGTCCCGCTCGGCGGGCCGCCTGCTCCCTTTCGGGACCGACGAACTGGTGGTCGAGGATGTGGCCACCGCCGACCTGGCCGGGGTGGACATCGCCCTGTTCTCGGTGGGAGCGGCGGCGGCCAGGGAGCTGGCCCCGAGGTTCGTGGAGGCGGGGGCGTTGGTCATCGACAACTCGTCGGCCTGGCGCATGGACCCCGACGTCCCCTTGGTGGTCCCCGAGGTGAACCCCGAGGCGCTGGCCTCGATCGGGAAGGGCATCGTCGCCAATCCCAACTGCACCACGATGGTCGCCGTACCCGTCCTCAAGCCGCTCCATGACGCCGCCGGACTGCGCCGTCTGGTCGTGTCGACCTATCAGGCCGTGTCCGGCGCCGGCCTGGCCGGCGTGGCGGAGCTGGAGGACCAGCTCCGCAAGACCGTCGACGGCGCGGCCGGCCTGACCTTCGACGGCGGGGCGGTGGAGTTTCCGACGCCGTCCACGTTCCCCGACGTCATCGCCCACAACGTCCTTCCGCTGGCCGGCTCGCTGCTCGACGACGGCACCGGTGACACGAGCGAGGAGCGCAAGTTCCGCGACGAGGCCCGGAAGATCCTCGGCATCCCCGGGCTCGACGTCACCTGCACCTGCGTCCGGGTTCCGGTCTTCACCGGCCACTCGCACGCCATCGTGGCCGAGTTCGACCGCGCCCTCGACCCGGCCCGGGCCACCGAGCTGCTCACCGGTGCCCCGGGCGTGGCGCTGACCCGGGTGCCGACCCCGTTGCACGCGGCAGGGACGGATCCGTCGTTGGTGGGCAGGATCCGCGATGCCGGCGGCGACGGCCATCGGCTCGCCATGTTCATCAGCGGCGACAACCTGCGCAAGGGGGCCGCCCTCAACGCGGTGCAGATCGCCGAGTCCCTGGTCTCCCTCGGCATCCTCGCGTGATCGGTGGCGGCCGACGGGCCGGGCCAGGTCAGCCGGTACTGGGTGCCAGGACCGCCACCCGGCGGGCCAGGTTGACGGCGTGGTCGCCGAAGCGCTCGTAGAAGCGGGCCACCATCGCCAGTTCGACGGCGACGGGGAGCGGCATGGTGCCGGCCACCACCTCGACGGTCAAGCTGACGTGGAGGTCGTCCATCTCGTCGTCCAGCGAGTCGACCAGGTCCGCCACCGAGGCCAGCCGCTCGGCGTAGCCGTCGGTGGTGGCCCGCCACATGTGGATGGCGACCTCTCCCATCCGCTCCACCAGCCCCCGGCTGCGGGCGGAGAGTTCCATGCCCAGCCCCCGGGCGGCCCGCCGGGCCACGTGTTCGGCCAGGTCGCCGTTCCGTTCGAGGTCGGGAAGCATCCTGATCACGGTGACCAGGAACCGGAGATCCTCGGGCGAGGTGATGCCGGCCACGGTGAGCTGTTCGAGGGTCAGCTCCTCGATGTCGTGGTAGAGGTTGTCGACAACCTGGTCCCGGTCGGCCAGCGCCTTGGCCGCTTCGCGGTCGCCGGAGAGCAGCGAGTCGGTGGCGCCGGACATGCCCTCGCCGACCAGCGCGAACAGCTGGAGGACCATCCGGTCGATCTGGTCGAGCGCTTCGTACACGAGGATCACCGTACCCGCGGTCCGGAGGTTCCGACCCGCCACGGGGCCTGCTCGCGTGGGCCCCTACGCGGCCCGGTCGGGTTCGTCGCGGGGTTCCCACTCGAGCTCGTCGCCGACGATGAGGCGAGGGCCCGATCCCCACGACAGGTACCGCCACGACCAGTTGACCAGCACGATGATCTTGTTGCGGAATCCGATGAGGTACAAGATGTGCAGGCCCAGCCACGCCAGCCATCCGAACGTCCCCCGGACGACCAGGCCCTTGGGGAACTGGGTGACGGCGGCCCGGCGACCGATGGTGGCCATGATGCCCTTGTCGCGGTAGCGGAAGGGCTTGGTCGGCCTGCCCTGCACCCGGTTGAGCACCTGGGCGGCGGCGTGCTTCCCGGACTGGATCGCCACCTGGGCCAGTTGCGGGCAGATCTCGGCGTGCTCGGATGACCGGGGGCCCCAGGGCACCGCGGCGGCATCGCCGATGGCGAAGGCGTCGGTTCGACCGCTGATCGACAGGTCGTCGTCGACCTCGAGCCGGCCTCCTGGCCCGGCCTTGGTGCCGAAGGCGCCCGCGATGGTGTCCTCGACGGTGACCCCGCCGGCCCACACCACCGTCCGGGTGGGGATGCGGGTTCCGTTGTCCAACTCGACGCAGGAGGCGTCGACCGAACGGACCATGTGGCCGAGGACGAGCTCCACGCCCCGGCCGGCCAGGGTCTTGGCGGCGTAGGCCCCCGCCGACTCCTTGAAGGGGGTGAGCAGCCGGTCCAGGCCGTCGACGAGGATGATCCGGCCGGTGCGCCGGGCGAAGCCGAACCCGTCGTGCCGGACGGCGACGTCCAACAGCTCGGCCAGGGCCCCGGCCACCTCCACCCCGGTGGGACCGCCCCCCACGACCACGAAGTTGAGGGCGCCCGCGTCCACGGCCGCCGGGTCCGAGTCGGCGTCCTCGAGGCGGCGGAGCACGTGGTCCCGGAGGGTCCTGGCATCGGTGAGGGTGTAGAGGGGGTGCGTGAACTCGGAGGCGCCCGGGATGCCGAAGTAGCGGGCGGTCGCCCCGCTGGCCACGATCACCGAGTCGAAGGGCAGGGGGGGCGCCCCCTCCAACAGGACATGGTGCTGGTCCCAGTCGACCCCCGAGACGGTGGCGAACCGGAACGTCACGTTGGCGGCCCGTCCGAAGATCGCCCGGATCGGGTAGGCCACGTCCCCCGAATCGAGCCCGGCGGTGGCGACCTCGTACAGCAGGGGTTGGAACGTGTGGAAGTTCCTCTGGTCGACGATGGTCACCTCGACCGGCGTGCCGATCAGGGCCCGCGCCGCCGCCAGACCGCCGAAGCCGGCTCCCACGATCACGACTCGGTGCACCACTCCATGCTGGCACATGCGACCCCGGGGTCAAGGGGGGTGGGCCGGCCGGCCCGCACGGGTCGCCAGCTCAGCCACCGTCCCCTGTCGTGACACACCCTCTCGGTACGCTTGCCACCGAGGGCCTGTGGGGCCCCCGAGGAGGTCTCATATGGTTACCGGGCTCGTAGTGGGACTGCTGGTCGGCGCGGCGCTGGGCGTCGTACTGGGCCTGTTGATCCGATCCAACCAGGTGACGGCGGCCCGCACGGCCGAGGCGCGACTGGGTGACGCCCTCGCACGGAACCAGGTCCTGGCCACCGAGGTTCACGACCTGCAGGGGCTCCTGACCGATCAGCACCGGCGGGCGACGGCACTGGAGGCCGACGCCGCCCGACTGAGCACCGAGCTGGACCACGAGCGCCGGGCCGCCGAGCAGAGGAAGGACTCCTTCGAGGAGACCCGGACCCAGCTGACCGGTGAGTTCGCCCGGCTGTCCACCATGGCCCTCCAGCAGAACAACGAACAGTTCCTCCAACTCGCCGACACCAAGCTGAAGGAGACGCGACAGGCCGCCGACGGGGAGCTGGCCAAGCGGCAGGAGGCGATCGAGCAGCTCCTGAAGCCGATCGGTGAGCAACTCGGCAAGTACGAGATGGGGATGCAGCGCCTCGAGGTGGAGCGTCAGAAGGCCTACACCGGGTTGACGGAGCAGATGAAGTACCTCTCGACCTCCCACGACCAGCTCCAAAAGGAGACCCGCAACCTGGTCACCGCCCTCCGCTCCCCCCAGACCAGGGGTCGCTGGGGCGAGCTGCAGCTGCGCCGTGTCGTGGAGATGGCCGGCATGCTCGAACACTGCGACTTCGACGAGCAGGTCACCTCGGACGCCGACAGCGGTCGGATGCGCCCCGACATGGTGGTGCACCTGCCCGGGGGCAAGAACGTGGCGGTGGATGCCAAGGTGCCCATGCAGGCCTTCCTCGACGCCAACGAAGCGGACGACGAGACGGTCCGACGGGCCCACCTCGCCAACCATGGTCGCCAGATGAAGGCCCATGTGGATGCCCTGTCGAAGAAGGAATATTGGAAGCGGGTGGATCCGTCGCCCGAATTCGTGGTGGCCTTCATCCCCGGCGATCCCCTCCTGACGGCCGCCCTGGAGCACGAGCCGGGGCTGATGGAGTACGCCGTGGCCAACCACGTGCTGCTGGCCACGCCCACCTCGCTGATCGCACTGCTGCGGGCGGTGGCCTACGGGTGGCAGCAGGACTCGTTGGCGGCGAACGCCCGGGAGGTCCAGTCGCTCGGCGCCGAGCTCTACCAGCGCCTGGCCGTGCTTGGGGACCACTTCGCCGGCGTTGGGAAGGGACTGAACAGCGCCGTCACCGCCTATAACAAGGCGGTCGGGTCGTTGGAGGGTCGGGTACTCGTCACCGCCCGTCGGTTCGTCGAGATGGGCGTCGTGGGCGCGGGCGAGAAGGAGCTGGCCACGCCGGCGCCGGTCGACGCCACGTCGCGGAGGCTCCAGTCGCCCGAGCTCGCCAGGACCCCACTGGCCCTGCCCCTCCTCAACGGCCGGGTCGATGTCAGCGAGCTGTTGATCCCGGAGCCTGCGTTCACCGAGGACTGAAATCGACGGTCACCCTCCGCGGCCGACCAAGCCCAGAGCGTGATAACGGGCCCCGGCACCTCACTCCGGTACCTTATGGTTTGGTTAGAAACCACCGGTTCGGGCCCGGTTCTCAGTGCATTCCAAGCTCGAGTGGGTAATAGTTTCGCAACGCGTTCCGGGCCCTCGGGTGTGGATGCGTGCTATCACATGCGGCTCGAGCGAGAGGAACGTGCAACGTGAATATTCTGGTACTCGGAGGCGACGGCTACCTGGGTTGGCCGACTGCGCTGTATCTGTCTCGCCGGGGGCACCGGGTGGGCGTCGTCGACAACTTCGCCCGGCGTGGCTACGACTTCGAGATGGGGGTCGACACCCTGGTCCCCATCGCCAGCCTCCAACAGCGGGTCCGCCGCTGGCGGGAGATCTCGGGCCTCTCCATGGACGTGTACGTCGGGGACCTCACCGACGCCACATTCGTGGACCACGTGCTGGACACGTTCGAGCCCGAGGCCGTGGTGCACTTCGCCGAGCAGCGGTCCGCCCCCTACTCGATGATCGACCGGCAGCATGCCGTCTACACCCAGGTCAACAATGTGGCGGGCACCCTCAACCTCCTCTACGCCATCGCGGAGAAGGACCGGGACATCCACCTGGTGAAGCTCGGGACGATGGGCGAGTACGGGACCCCCAACATCGACATCGAAGAGGGGTTCATCGAAATCACCCACAAGGGCCGCACGGACGTGATGCCCTACCCAAGCAGCCCGGCTCCTTCTACCACCTGTCCAAGGTGCACGACAGCGCCAACATGATGTTCGCCTGCCGGATCTGGGGGATCCGGGCCACCGATCTCAACCAGGGCATCGTCTACGGACATGACACGGAAGAGACGGTGCTCCACCCCGATCTGGCCACCCGCTTCGACTACGACGGCGTGTTCGGCACCGTCTTGAACCGCTTCTGCGTCCAGGCGGTGACCGGCCACCCTCTGACGGTGTACGGGACTCGGGTGGCCAGACCCGCGGCATGCTGAACATCCTCGACACGCTGGCCTGCGTCGAGTTGGCACTGGAGAATCCGGCCGACCGGGGTGAGTTCCGGGTGTTCAACCAGTTCACCGAGTCGTTCTCGGTGTCGGAGATGGCCGACCTGGTGGTGGCCGAGTACGCCGGCGACGCGGTGATCGACCACACCCCCGACCCGCGGGTGGAAAAAGAGGAGCACTACTACCGGGCCGCCCACACCAAGCTGCTCGACCTCGGGCTGGTTCCGCACCTCCTCACCTCCTCGGTCCTCCAGTCGATCCTGGCGGTGGCGGACAAGTACAAGTCGAGCGTCGACGTCGCCGCCATCCGGCCCACGGTCGAATGGCGCAGCACGGCCAGCGACCTCGTCACCGCCGGATCGCCCACCAGGGCCACGGCCAAGGGCGCGGCCGACGAGGTGGCAACCGAGGCTTCGCTCGACCGGTAGCCGACCCGCCCGGCCAGGAGCGGCGCTACCGACTGATCACGGTCTGGCGCGGCCGCACCGCCTGCGCGGTGCGGGCCCGGCACTATCGTCGTCGGGATGCCGAGGGCCAGACGGAGACGGAGCCGGGGTCGCTCCGCCGACCGTCGGTCGTGGGGCCGGACCGTCCTGTGGGCGCTGCTCATCGGCGTTCGGGGTGGTCATCGTCGTCGGCTCGCTGGCGGAGATCCACGCCCAGTCGAGCGGCTACCGGGCCTCGACGAACACCGGGTACGCCGCGTTGGCGACGCCAGGTGGTCGAGGCATCCAACCGCCACCGGGCGCCGGCTGGCGACGCTGATCGAAAAGGCGCCCACGCTGGCCAACGTCCCCTTCCGCAACACTCCGGGCCGGACGGCACGGGCGGAGATCCAACAGGGCCTGGACGAGGCGGTGACCGAAGCGGACCAGGAGGCGACCGAGGCGTCGCAGTCTGGCGCCCCCCGATCCCACCGGGGGGGTCGACACGGGCCTGGCCGGTGTCATGGCCACCCGCTCGGCCGCCGTGAGCCCGGTCTGAGGACGGCCATCGACCAGGAGCTGGGGATGTCCCCGCTGCCTATCGCCGGGGCGCCGCCCACCGTCGCCACGACCACCGTGGCGCCCCTGTCGTCCGCCGGTGAGGCCGCCGATGCCATGAGCGGGGCCGGGCGGCTCCTTCAGGGTGCCGACAACGCCTACCGGGCCGTGGCGGCCCTGGCACGGCGCCAGCACGTGCCGATCCGGCTGCCCCGGTCGGTATGGGTCACCCCGCCGGCGGACGAGGCCCCACTCGGCCCCACCCAACTGGGGGCACTGGGCCCGGCGCTGGCACGCATCGGTGGCGCTCCTCCCCTTCCATCAGCTGGTGATCACCGCGGTCGGCCTGACCCCCCCGGCCGTGGCCTCGGGTGCGCCCGGCACCGTCGGGACCGGCTGCGGGGTCAACGCCGAATCGGCGGTGGCCGGCACGACGCCCTCCCAGCTGGCGCCGACGGGAACTGTCACCGCCGATCCGACCGTGACCAACTGCGGGACCGTCGACGAACCGGACGTCACGGTGACCCAGACCGTGGTCCTCGCCGACCCGGCGGGGACGCCGCCGCCGCCACCCGCCGCCCGGGGGGCCAGCTCCCACATCCGGGTGGGGACCGATCCGGGCCGGTACCTCGATGGCGCTCGCCATGCCGCCGGCGGTGGTGGCCGGTGGGCACCGGTACACGCTGACGGTGTCGGTGTCGGTACCCCCCAGCCAGCAGTCGCGCCCGGGCGGCACGGCTGGGCACGACCAGCAGTTTCTCGTCGACGTCGCCGGCTGAGGGGGCGGCCGGTCGGCCGCCCGTGACCGGCCTCCGCCGGCCTCGCCGACGAGCCGCCGCCGGGCCCGCCGACCGGCCCGCCGCCGGCCTCGGTGCCGGTCTCGGTTGGTCAGGCCGCAGGGGTGTGGAACTAGGATTGGCCCATACCAACGATGAGTGACGACAGAAGGGTCTGGGGACCAGTGGCCGAGAGCATCACGATCACCGACAACCGCACTGGCGAGTCTCTCGAGATCCCGTTCGAAAACGGGGGAATCTCAGCCGCACAGTGGGGAAAGCTGCTGCCCGGGGTGTGGTTCTACGACCCGGGCTTCGTTTCCACCGCCGCCTGCGAGAGCGCCATCACCTTCCTCGACGGCGACGAGGGGATCCTCCGTTACCGGGGGTATCCCATCGAGCAGCTGGCGGAGAACTCGACCTACCTCGAGGTGGCCTACCTCCTCCTCAACGGCGAGCTGCCGACGACCAGCCAGTTCGAGACGTGGGAGCGGGAGATCACCCTGCACACGTTCATCCATGAGAACGTACGCAAGCGCTTCCTCGAGGGCTTCCACTACGACGCCCACCCCATGGGGATGCTGGTGTCGGCGGTGGCGGCGCTGTCCACCTTCTATCTCGACGCCAAGGACATCTTCGACGTCGATTCGCGGAACAAGCAGATCATCCGACTCATCGCCAAGATGCCCACCCTGGCCGCTGCCGCCCATCGGTTCTCGGTGGGCATGCCCTTCGTCTACCCGGACAACTCCCTGCCGTTCACCTCGAACTTCCTGTCCATGATGTGGAAGATCGCCGAACCACGGTTCGAAGCCGATCCCGTCCTGGCCAGGGCGCTCGACATCCTCTTCATCCTCCACGCCGACCACGAGCAGAACTGCTCGACCACCGCCATGCGCGTGGTGGGGTCCTCCCACGCCGATCCGTACTCGGCCACGGCCGCCGCCGCCGCCGCCCTCTACGGACCGCGCCACGGCGGGGCCAACGAGGCGGTGATCCGCATGCTCACCGAAATCGGCTCCATCGACAATGTGGAACCGTTCATCCGTTCGGTGAAGGAGGGGTCGGGCGGCCGGCTCCAGGGCTTCGGCCACCGGGTCTACAAGAGCTACGACCCCCGCGCCACCATCATCAAGAAGACGGCGGACGAGGTCTTCGCCGTCACCGGCAAGAACCCCCTGCTCGACATCGCACTCAAGCTCGAGGAGATCGCCCTCTCGGACGACTACTTCATCTCCCGCAAGCTCTACCCGAACGTCGACTTCTACTCCGGCCTGATCTACCAGGCGATGGGATTCCCGCTGGAGATGTTCCCGGTCCTGTTCGCCATCCCCCGCACGGCGGGCTGGCTGGCGCACTGGCAGGAGATGCTCGACCAGGACTCGAAGATCGCCCGACCCCGCCAGCTGTACATCGGAGACGAGCCTCGCGACTACGTCCCGATCAGCTTCCCGGTAGGCCGGCCGCCGGCCGCTCAGGTCGCCGCCGGGCTGTCAGCGGCGGGACGGGGCACCTTGCGCATCAGGCCCTCTTGCACCAGCGACACCACCAACTGGCCTTCCCTGGTGAACAGGAATCCCCGGGCCAGACCCCTCGCACCCGAGGCGATCGGGCTGTCCATGTCGTAGAGCAGCCACTCGTCGGCCCGGAACGGCCGGTGGAACCACATGCAGTGGTCCAGGCTCGCACCCATGAAGTCGGCGTCGTCCCAGGTCACGTCGTGCGGCGCCAACATGGTGTCGAACAGGGACATGTCCGATGCATAGGCGGCGATGCACGCGTGGAGGAGGGGGTCGTCGGGCAACGTGCCGTCGGCACGGATCCACAGGCGCTGGATCGGCTCCTTGCTGGCATTGCGGCTGTAGGGAAGCTCGCCGATCGGTCGCTGATCGATGGGGTGGGGCCGGGCGAACCAGTCACCCAGCGCCTCCCGGTAGGGCTCGAGCCTGGTGACCAGCGACTCCAAGCGCCTCGGGGTCGGGGACCGCGGGCATCGGGAACTGGTGGGTCAGGCCGGGCTCGTCCACGTGGAACGACGCCGACAGGTTGAAGATGGCCCGCCCGTGCTGGATGGCCACCACCCGTCGGGTGGTGAACGACCGACCGTCGCGGATCCGGTCCACCTCGTAGAGGATGGGGACGGTCGGATCGCCCGGTCGGAGGAAGTAGGCGTGCAGGGAGTGGGGACGACCGGTCTCCACCGTCCGCCCGGCGGCCATCAGCGACTGGGCGGCCACCTGGCCGCCGAACACCCGCTGGCGATCCTCGTTGGGGTTGACCCCGCGGAAGATGTTCACCTCGATGGGCTCGAGATCGAGTAGGTCGACGAGGAACTCGAGGGCATCGCTCACCTCTCCATCCTCTCATCCCGCCGCCCCGCCTCTCGTTCCGCGGCGCTCTCTCATCCCGCCCCGCCGCATCGCTCCTCGCCCGACCGCCGCCCCGCCGCATCGCTCCTCGCCCGACCGCCCTCGCACCGCCGCCCCTCGCCGTACCGCTAGGTTCTCGACCGTGCCCGGCGTCAGGTTCCCCGACCACTTCGTCTGGGGGACGGCCACGGCCGCCCACCAGATCGAGGGTGGCAACGTCAACAACGACTGGTGGGAGTTCGAACACGACCCGGCGTCCAACTGTGCCGACGTGAGCGGCGACGCATGCGACTCCTTCAACCGCTACCCCGACGACATGGCGTTCGTGGCCGGGCTGGGTCTCTCGGCCTACCGGTTCTCCCTCGAGTGGAGCCGGATCGAGCCGGCGGAGGGCGAGTTCTCCCGGGTGGCGCTCGATCACTACCGCCGGATGGCCGCCACCTGCCTCGAGCACGGCATCACACCCGTGGTCACCTTTCATCACTTCACCCACCCCCGGTGGTTCGCTTCGGCCGGCTGCTGGGAGTCGCCGCACGCCGCCGACCGGTTCGGGCGCTACTGCGAGCGGGTGACCGCCCACCTCGGCGATCTGATCGGTGTGGCCTGCACCATCAACGAGCCCAATGTGGTGGCCACGATGGGGTGGCGTCTCGGGCTCTTCCCACCCCGGGTCCAGGACCGGCTGCGACGCGACGTCGTCAATCACGCCTTGGTGGACGCCCACAAGCGGGCGGTCGAGGTCATCCGAGCCGGCCCCGGCGGCGCGCCGGTCGGACTCACGCTGTCGATGACCGACTACCAGCTGCAGCCCGGGGGCGAACACTGGCTCGAGCGTCTGCGGCGTCCGTCCGAAGACGTGTTCTTGGAGTCGACCGGCGGGGACGATTTCATCGGGGTGCAGGCCTATACCCGCATGAGGGTGGGGCCGGACGGGCCGTTGGCCGGTGAGGACGGTGTTCCCACCACCCAGATGGGCTACGAATTCTGGCCCGAGGCGCTCGAGGCGACCATCCGCCGTGCCACCGCCGTGACCGGGGGATTGCCGGTGTACGTCACCGAAAATGGCATCGGGACCCACGACGACGAGGCCCGGATCGAGTACGTGCGCCGGGCCCTCCAGGGGGTGGGCCGGTGCCTCGACGACGGTATCGACGTCCGCGGCTATTTCTACTGGAGCCTGCTCGACAACTTCGAGTGGGTGCTGGGTTACGGGCCGACCTTCGGGATGGTGGCCGTGGATCGGGACACCTTCGAACGCCGTCCCAAGGCCAGTGCGGCATGGTTCGCCGGCGTCGCCGGCGCCAACAGCATCGGAGGAGTGCCCAGGTCACCGGCATAGTGGCGGCGGGCCGGGCCCGGCCAGCTGAGTATTACGGATTGATGACGAGTAAGGTTCTCGCAATGAGTGGACTGACGGTGCGCGTCGAGCATCTGTGGCAGAGGCGCCACACCCCCGAAGCCAAACAGCTGATCCGCTACACGATGGTGTCGGTGATCTCGACGATCTTCTCGTTCGGGACCCTCGCCCTGGTGTTCGGTGTACTCCACCTCTGGGGCGAGATCGTCAGCACGGTGTTCGCCAACGCGGTGGCGACGTTGCCCTCCTACTTCCTCAACCGGAGATGGGTGTGGGGGAAGGGTGGCCGCTCGCACGTCATGAAAGAGATCGTGCCGTTCTGGGTGATGGCCGGCATCGGCATCGTGGTGTCCATCGGCGGCGCCGCCGTAGCCCGGCACATCGGGCGTGTCTACGGCCTCGACCACTTCCAGCAGACCGTGGTGGTGCTGGCTGCCAACGTGGTGTCGTTCGGGCTCTTCTGGGTGCTCAAGTACATGCTCTACAACCGGCTGTTCCACGTCCATCCGGTCGAGGAGCTCGACGAGCTCGTCGAGGCCGCCTGATACCGGGCTCGCAGGGATGGACCATGTGCACCGGGCGGTCCCGGTGGACCAGAAGGGCGGCGGCCCGACGGCCTAGGTGGTCCCGATGACCGGCACGGTCACCCACAGCGGCACCCTCGTCCTGGTCATCGCCGTCTTCCTGGCCAGCGCCGTGGAGATGGTGGAGGCCCTGACCATCGTGTTGGCGGTCGGTGTCACCCGTGGGTGGCGCTCGGCCATCGAGGGGGTCGTCGTCGCCATCCTCACGCTGGCGGCCCTGGTCGTGGTACTCGGCCCCGCGCTGGTCCACCTGGTCCCCCTCACCACGCTCCGCCTGGTCATCGGCGGGCTGTTGTTGATCTTCGGCCTGCAGTGGTTGCGCAAGGCGGTCCTCCGGGCCGCCGGGCTCAAGGCGAAGCACGACGAGGACGCCATCTTCGCCCGGGAGGTGGCCGAGCTCTCGGCGGCCGGCCCGGCCGGTCGGCGGGATGCCACCGGGTTCGTGGTGGCGTTCAAGGGGGTGTTCCTCGAAGGGCTCGAGGTGGTGGTGATCGTGCTCACCCTGGGGACCACCTCACACGACCTCGGGCCGGCCGCCGCCTCGGCCGCCGCCGCCGTGGTGGTGGTCACCGTGGCCGGCCTGATCCTGGCCCGTCAGCTGTCGTCGGTACCGGAGAACGCCATGAAGATGGGGGTGGGGCTGATGCTGGTGAGCTTCGGTACCTTCTGGTCCGGCGAGAGCATCGGGGTCCACTGGCCGGGATCGGACCTGGCCATACCGGTGCTGGTCGGCTTCTACGGGTTGACCGCGTGGGCCTTGGTGGCCGGGCTCGGGCACCGTGCGGCACCCGACGGGGCGGCGGTCACCCCCGGGGCCGGGGTTCCCAATGGCTGAGCCCGGCACCGAGGGGTCGTCGGCTCCGACCCACCGCCGACCACTGGTGATGCGGATGGCGTCCGGGTTCGGTCGCTTCTGGTGGGAGTTCCTGATCGGCGACACGCCCGAGCTGTTCATCGGCGCCGTCATGGTCGTCGGCACCGTCGCCCTGGTCTGCGTCGATCACTCGGTGCGCACCGCCGCCGCCGTCCTGTTGCCGGTCCTGGTGGCCGGCCTGCTCGCTGCCTCGGTCTGGCGGGCGAGCCGCAGCCGGCCTTCCTAGCCGATCTCCCCTCGGGCTCCCGGGCCCCCGCCGGCCCGTCCGGTGTCGCGGTCCGGCCCTCAGTCCCGAAAGTTGTTGAACTGCAGCGGAATCCCGAAGTCCTCGGCCTTGAGCGCCGAGATGACGGCCTGCAGGTCGTCCCGCTTCTTCCCGTTGACCCGGAGCTGGTCCCCCTGGGTCTGGGCGCTGACGCCCTTCAGGCCGAGGTCCTTGATGAATTTGTTGATCTTCTTGGCGTGGTCGGAGGAGATGCCGGCCTGGATGGCCAACCGCTGCCGGGCGGCCCCGCGTGAGGCCTCCTCGATCTTGCCCACGTCGAAGGACTTGAGGGACACCTCCCGCTTGACCAGCTTCTCTTGGAGCACCTGGTACAGCGCCCGAAGCCGATCCTCCGTCGACGAGTGGAGGAGGAGCTCCTTGTCGGTGAGCTCGATCGTGGAATCGGTCCCTTTGAAGTCGAAGCGGGTGGCGGACTCGCGATTGGCCTGGTCGACCGCGTTTCGTACCTCTTGCATGTCGACTTCGGAGACGACGTCGAAGGTGGGCATCCCGAAACAGTAGCGCCGCGTGACGGGATATCCTTCCGCCCTGCGGGTCGGTGCCCGAGCGGCCAAAGGGAGCAGACTGTAAATCTGCCGGCATTGCCTTCGAAGGTTCAAATCCTTCCCGGCCCACGCAGCGAGTCCCTGGTCAGGGAGCCGAAAGGTTCCCTGACCAGGGGGGTGTCAACCGGCGCCTCGACCGGGGGAGTGGGGGCGGAGGGTGATGCCCAACGGGCCGCGACGCCACCGGGCCCGGGGCGACGGGTCTCGCCGGGAGGGGCGGCTCCGGATCCGACGGGTTCCCGGACGTGGATCGGAATACCCTTCCCTCCCGCACTTGCCGCCGCCGGGTGGTTGGTTACAATGCCGTTACGGAATGGTTGCGGCCGGAACTGTCCCGAAATCCGGGAACGGGTCCGGCGGGGGTACGTGGCATACCGCAGGCGTGGCCGGCGTGGTGTTGGGTCGCCGGACCAAACTGGCACAGATTCGTCTGTTCGACCGAGGAGAAGCCCCCACAACCTCATGTCAACCGAGACTCCGGCTGAAGAGGTCCGCCCCGTGGACGACGCGCTCCCTTCGGTGCCCGACACCGCCGCTACCGACGCCTCCGGCACCGGTCTGCGGAATCTCGCCGTCGAGTTGGCGGCCGCCGGAATCGGCTTCGTCGACTCGTTCGTCGCTGCGACACGTGAACGGTTCGGAGGCGGCCGCTCGGTGACCGACCTCCCGGTGGCCCATGCGGACGACGATGCTCCGCCGCGTGGACTGGTGCTCAGGCCGGCGCTGCTCGGGTTCGTCGCCATGCTCTGCATCGCCATCGGGGCCTCCTTGCCGAGCTCACCCTTCAAGCTCGAGATGCCCGGCGTCTGGTTCTTCGGGGTGCCCAGCACATCGGCGGGCAGCCAGTGGGGTGTGTACTTCACGTTGGCCGCCGTCTATGGCGGTCTGCTCTTGTTGATGAGGGTGTGGTGGGGCATGACCCGGCTGTACTCGCGGTGTCCCGGCGTCGCCGTCAATCGGATGATGTGGGTCTTCGCCCTCTGGGCGACACCGATGCTCGTCATCGCCCCCCTCTTCAGCCGCGACGTCTACTCCTATGCGGCCCAGGGCGAGATGGTCAGCCACCATATGAGCCCCTACGTCTACGGTCCCTTCCAACTCGGGAACAATGCCTACACCGCGCCGGTGGACACGCTGTGGGGGAACGCTCCGGCACCCTACGGCCCGCTGTTCCTGCAGATCGACGGGTTCTTCGCCCGGGTGACCATGCACAACGAGCTGGCCACCATCATCCTCCTGCGGCTGCTGTCCCTGGTCGGGGTGCTGATGATCGCCCGGTGCGTGCCCCGCCTGGCCCGCCTCTACCATCGCGACGGAGCCGAGCTGTTCACCCTGATGGTGCTCAACCCGGTCACCCTGCTCCATCTGATCGGCGGCGCCCACAACGACGCCTTGATGTTGGGACTCCTGGTCACGGGGCTCACCGCCGCCAAAGAGAAGCGACCGGTGGCGGCCATCGTGCTGTGCGCGCTGGCCACTGCCATCAAGGCCCCCGCCGCCGTCGGGATCCTGTACGTCGGCTGGAGCTGGCTCGGCCCCGAGGCTTCGACGCGCGACCGAATACGGCCCGTGGTCACGGCGGGGCTCATCGGCGCGGGCGTGCTCGAGTTCTTCTCCTATGTGAGCGGGCTCGGCTGGGGCTGGGTCACCACCTTGGGGACGCCGGGGACCGTCCGATCGTGGACGGCGCCGACAACCGGCATCGCCATGCTCGTCACCGGTATCGCCCACTTCGCCCACCTCGGCCTCGGTCTGGGTGGGGTGCTTACGGTGGCCCGGTTCTTCGGCCTGCTCACCGCGGCGGTGATCGGCGTCTGGTTGCTGTTCAACAGCGATCGCATCGGAACCCTCAAGGCGCTGGGCATCACGCTGCTGCTGTTCGTCATCCTCGGGCCGGTGGTGCAGCCCTGGTATCTGTCGTGGGGGCTGATCCTGTTGGCACCGGTGGCGCTGGGCAGGCTGCGCTCCCTCATCGTCGGCCTCTCCATGGTGACCGCCTTCATCGAGCTGCCGGGCGGATCTCAGCTGGCGAAGAGCCTCATCCACGGAGACCCCCTGCTGATCGCCTTGACCCTGCTGTGGATCCTGGTGGTGCTGACGGTCCCGCTCTCCAGCTGGGAGCGCACCGCACCGGTGGCCGCCGGCCGCCAGGTGGCCGTCGATCCGCTTCCGGCTGCGGTCACCCCGGCCGCCTGATCCCCTCGGGGCTCCGGACCGGGCCCCGGAGTCAGAGCATCCGCTGGAGCACGGACACGTCGAGCCACCGGTTGAACTTCCGGCCGACCTCGCGTTCCACCCCGACCATTTCGAAGCCACAGGCCAGGTGGAGGCCGATCGACGCCTGGTTGCCGCCACCGACGCGGGCCATGACGCAGTGGAAGCCGTGCTGGGTGGCGAGGGAGATGAGCTCGCCGAGCAGGACCCGGCCCACGCCCTGTCCACGGTACGACCGGTCCACATAGACGGAATTCTCGACCGTCGTGGAGTAGGCGGGGCGATCCCGGTATACCGAGAGCGAACCGAATCCGAGGACCGTGCCCTCATCGTCCAACGCCACGACCGCCGGATAGGGCCCGCGGTGGTCCTCCATCCAGTTGACCTGCTCGTCCGGCGTCCGTGGGACCAGGTCGAAGGTGGCGGTGGACCCGGCCACCTCGGCGTTGTAGATGACGCGGATGGCCTCGGCATCGGTCGGTCGGGCCAGGAGGACGCGCATCCGTCGATGGTAGCCAGGTAGGCTGGCATTCTCGTGAGGCCCCGGGTTGACTATGCTTACCCCTCTGCTGCTCACACGAGCTGCAATGCCCCTGTAGCTCAGTGGTAGAGCACCGCCATGGTAAGGCGGGGGTCGTGGGTTCAATCCCCACCGGGGGCTCGCCCGTGGCGGCGTAGCTCAGTTGGTCAGAGCGCACGGCTCATAATCGTGAGGTCGCCGGTTCGAGCCCGGCCGCCGCTACCACGTCGGGACAGTAGGACCAGACGGCGTGACCGGCCCCCCGGGCCGGTCACGGCAGACAGCATCAGGGCGACCAGGTTCCCCCGATGCCGCCCTCGGGCGGTGGCAGGGGAATGGGCGGCACGACATCGCATGGAAGCAGGGCAGTACGGCAGGGCGCAGTACGGCAGTTCCAGGCAGCACCATCCAGGGCACCGCATCGAGGACACGAGGAGTCACCGTGGCAAAGAACGACAAGCGCATCCAGGTCACCCTGGCCTGCGAGATGTGCAAACGACGCAACTACATCACCACGAAGAACAAGCTCAACGACCGCGAGCGGATCGAGATGAAGAAGTTCTGCCGTTGGGACCGCCAGCACACCCTCCACAAGGAGACCCGCTAGGCAGATCGGAGCCGAGGGGACCTGACCGGCCGCCGCCCGCTCCGACGACACCGGGGGAGGGTCGGGCATGGCGACGCCGACGCGTTCGCGGGTTCGCCTGGGAATTGCCCCCAGCCTGGTGTTAACCTTGGCCTCCGCCCCTGTGTTCGGCTCGTCCATGCGCGGCAAGGCGGTCGGCAGAGGGCAGTAGCTCAACTGGTAGAGCACCGGTCTCCAAAACCGAAGGTTGGGGGTTCAAGTCCCTCCTGCCCTGCTCACCACCGTAGAAAACGGTCGAAGGAAGCATTACGTGAACCGAGAACAAAAACGAGCCATGCAGCGTCAGGGCCAGGACCCCGACGGGGAGGCTCCGGCCAAGCGGACCGCGGCGCCACCTCGCCGACCGCCCAAGCGTGAGCCCTTCCGTCCGGGCCAGTTCCTGCGCGAGGTACGATCAGAGCTGCGTCAGGTGGCCTGGCCCAACAGGTCCGAGGTCATCAACTACACCACCGTGACCTTGGTCACCCTCTTGTCGTTGATGGTCCTCATCTTCATTCTCAACTACGCCTTTGCCAAAGGCGTCCTCTGGCTGTTCAAGACGTGATCGGTGTGACTGTGACCCACGACGAAACCAATACGCCCGCTGGCGACGACGACGGACTCGACCCGGTCGAGGCCTCGGCCGCGCCCGAGGTGACCCCGGCCGCGCCTTCTGAGGAGGCCGGTGCGGTCGAGGAGGCTGCCCAGGCCCAAGAGGTCGAGGAGGCTGCCGAGGTAGAAGAGATCGTTGCCGTCGGCGAGACCGATGACGAGCTGGCCCTCGACGCCGACCTCGAGCTCGACGACGACGAGGACGAAGAGGAGCCCTTCGTCGTCAGCCCGTACGACCAGCCCGGTCGCTGGTATGTCGTCCACACCTACGCCGGGTATGAGAACAAGGTGAAGTCCAACCTCCACAGCAGGGCCGTGTCGATGAACATGGAAGATCGCATCTACGAGGTCGTCATCCCGATGGAGGACGTCATCGAGTTCAAGAACGGCAAGAAGGTGGTGGTCCAGAAGAAGGTGTTCCCCGGCTACCTCCTGTGCCGGTGCGAGCTCGACGACGACAGCTGGTCGGTCATCCGCAACACCCCCGGTGTCACCGGGTTCGTCGGGCCCGGCACCAAGCCGACCCCCCTGTCCCGCCGCGAGGTCGAGGGCATCCTGCAGGTGAAGGTGGAGGGCGTGGAGGCACCGACCAAGCGCAGCCGGCCCCGCCTCGAGCATGAGGTCGGGGAGACGGTACGGGTCAAGGAAGGCCCGTTCGCCGACTTCTCGGGCCAGATCGCCGAAATCAACGAGGACCAGCTCAAGCTCAAGGTGCTGGTCAACATCTTCGGCCGGGAGACTCCGGTCGAGCTCGAATTCAGCCAGGTCGCAAAGCTGTAGCCCGGCGGACCCAGGTAAGGAGACGTAACCCAATGCCACCGAAGAAGCGCGTCCTCGCGGTCGTGAAGATCCAACTCCCAGCCGGGGGCGCCACACCCGCGCCGCCGGTGGGTACCGCGCTCGGGCCCCACGGCGTCCAGACGATGGAGTTCTGCAAGCAGTACAACGCCGCCACGGAGAACCAGCGCGGTTCGATCATCCCGGTGGAGATCTCCATCTACGAGGACCGGAGCTTTTCGTTCGTCCTGAAGACCCCGCCCACCCCAGCCCTGCTCCGCCAGGCGGCCGGCCTCGAGAAGGGAGCGGCCACCTCCGGTCGTGAGCAGGTCGGCACGGTGACCAGTGCCCAGGTGGCAGAGATCGCCGCGGTCAAGCTCCCGGACCTCAACACCGCAGACATCGAGGCCGCCAAGCGGCAGGTTGAAGGTACCGCCCGGTCGATGGGGATCGCTGTCGCCGGCTGACGCCGTCGCAAATTCGAGGAAACGGAGAAACACCATGTCCAGGGGTAAGAAGTACAAGGCCAGTGTGGCCGGGTTCGACCGCCAGCATCTGTATACGCCGTCAGAGGCGATCGACCTGGTCAAGGCGTCGGCCAAGGCCGGATTCGACGAGACGGTGGAGATCGCGCTCCGGCTCGGCGTCGACCCCCGCAAGGCCGATCAGATCGTCCGGGGCACGCTGTCGCTGCCGGCCGGCACGGGGAGGACCGCCCGCGTGGCCGTGTTCGCCGCCGGCGAGAAGGCCGGCGAAGCACGGGCGGCCGGCGCCGACGTGGTGGGCGCCGACGACCTGGTGGCCCGGGTGGCCAACGAGGGCTTCCTCGACTTCGATGTGGCCATCGCCACCCCCGACCTCATGGGACAGGTCGGGACGCTCGGCCGGGTGCTCGGTCCCCGTGGGCTGATGCCCAACCCCAAGACCGGCACGGTGACCGACGATGTCGAGCGGGCGGTCATCGAGTTCAAGGGCGGTCGGGTGGAGTACCGGACGGACAAGGTGGGCAACATCCACCTCCGGATCGGCAAGGCCTCGTTCGACCGGGCCAAGCTGCTCGAGAACCTGCATGCGGTGATGGAGGAGATCCACCGGGCGAAGCCGGCCTCTTCCAAGGGGCGTTACGTCAAGGGCGTGACCCTGTCGTCCACGATGGGCCCGGGCGTCCACATCGACCCTCTCCTGGCCCGCAAGATTGACGAAGAGGTGCCCGTCAGCGCCTGAGTGCCCTGCCTGACCCGCGGCTTGGTCGGGCGGCCGATGTGGGCTAAAGTCACCTTTTCCAGATTTTCCAGATTGATCGAACTGCCGTAGACCTCCGGTGTGCCGCTCCCGTGGCACCGAAGGGACCCGATCGGGTCCGCCTGATGAGGCGTTCCGCGCTGGGCACCACGTGCCGGCGCGACACCGCTCGATGGTGTCTACGGCCCTGACCTGAGCGAACAGCTCGTTGGAGGGACCATGGACAACCCGAGGGCCGAGAAGGTCGCCGTCGTGGACGAGGTACGTGAGCGCCTCGAGTCGTCCGACGGTGCCGTGCTGACCGAGTACCGGGGCCTCACCGTCGCCGAACTGGCCGAACTCCGTCGTGAGCTGACTGCGGCCGGTGGCGACTACAAGGTGTACAAGAACACCCTGGTGCGCCTGGCCGTCGCCGACGGTCCCCAGGCCGGGATCCACGACCTGCTGACCGGACCAACCGCCATCGCCTTCGTGAAGGGCGACGTCAGCGCGGTGGCCAAGGCGCTCCGTGACTTCGCCAGGGCAAACCCGAACCTGGTGGTGAAAGGCGGCGTCGTCGGCTCGGGCATGTTGTCCGCGTCGGACATCAACCTGTTGGCCGATCTGCCGCCCAGGGAGACCCTGTTGGCCCAGTTCGCCGGGGCCCTCGCCGCACCGCTCCAGCAGCTGGCCGGCCTGGTCCAGGCGTTGCCCCGCAACCTTGTCTACGGCATCTCGGCCCTGATCGAGCAGCGTCAGGCGTCCGGTGAGGAGGCCCCGGCCCCCGAGGCCGCCCCCGACGAGGCCCCGGCCCCCGAGGCCGCCACCGACGAGGCCCCGGCCCCCGAGGCCGCCCCCGACGAGGCCCCGGCCCCCGAGGCCGCCACCGACGAGGCCCCGGCCACCGACGAGGCCCCGGCCCCGGAGTAGGGCCGGCCCGACTGCAGCACCCCGAGGCCCAGACTCGGGACCCAGACCCAACGCAATCGCACGTAGAAACAGCAAACAAGGAGCAAAGACAATGGCAGGCACCCTGACCAAGGACCAGATTCTGGACGGCATCTCCGAGCTGTCCGTCCTCGAGCTGAGCGAGCTGCTCAAGGAGTTCGAGGAGCGCTTCGGCGTGACCGCGGCGGCCCCCGTCGCAGTTGCGGCTGCCGCACCGGCCGCCGGCGGCGACGCCGGGGGTGGCGAGGAGGAGAAGACCGAGTTCGACGTCATCCTCACCGCAGCGGGCGACAAGAAGATCCAGGTGATCAAGGAGGTGCGTTCGCTGACCAGCCTCGGCCTGAAGGAGGCCAAGGACCTGGTGGACGGCGCTCCCAAGCCGGTACTGGAGAAGGCCAACAAGGAAGACGCAGAGAAGGCAAAGGCCCAGCTCGAAGGAGCCGGCGCCACCGTCGAGCTCAAGTAGCGCCCCCGGGCTCCCGGTCGCCGAGTATTCGGCGGCCGGGGGTGGGGACGTAGGGGTGCGCGGGTCCGTCCCAGCTTCCCGGACGACCGAAGAGCCGTCCCAGGTACCATGCACGGGAGGGCGGAATGCAGGAAGATCCTTGACGGGGGGAGGAGTGTCTCCTAGCCTGTGCAGGCCTGGATCGGGGATTTCCGCCCTCGGGCTTGTGATCCTGTCCGCGTCCGGATAGGATTACTGGTTGCCGTGCCTGCTCCTTCCGCCTGCCCCCGTGTTTTGGCTGATTGACGCGCGCCCTGGCGCCCCCTTCGACCGCTCCGGCGGTAGTCGTCGACCCCCGGAGAAGTCTCCGACAAGCAGTACTCGACATGCAGCACCTCGACCTTGAGCAGTGAATCACCGCAGTAACCCTTTCGTCACCCCATTCGCCACGCAACTGGGAGGAGTAGGCCGTTGCCTACACGGTCCAACAGCCCGGAACGTTTTTCTTTCGCCAACATCGATGAGGCCCTGCCTCTGCCGGACCTCGTTGCCATTCAGCGGGACTCCTTCCAGTGGTTCCTCGATCGCGGTCTGGCCGAGACGTTCAACGACATCAGCCCCATCGAGGACTTCACCGGTCAACTGAGCCTCGAGCTGGAGTTCGATCCGACCGATCCCGACCTGCGCCCGCCACCCAAGTTCTCGGTGGAGGAGTGCAAGGAGAAGGACATGACCTACGCCGCGCCCGTGTTCGTGCGCGCCCGGTTCATGAACGCCGGCACCGGCGAGATCAAGGAGCAGACGGTCTTCATGGGGGACTTCCCGGTGATGACCGACAAGGGGACGTTCATCGTCAACGGGACCGAGCGGGTCGTCGTCAGCCAGCTGGTCCGTTCCCCCGGGGTGATCTTCCAGCCCGGCCGTGACGCCAAGACCGTCTTCACCGGGACCATCCACCCCTACCGCGGCGAGTGGATCGAATTCGACGTCGAGGCCAAGCCGGGCAAGGACGTCACCGCCGGGTGCCGGGTGGCCCGCAAGCGCCGGCTGTCCCTCTTCGTGCTGCTTCGCGCCCTCGGGTACGAGGACCAGGCCTTTCTCGAGCGGTTCGTGCGGCACTTCGACTTCCTCGAAGGACAGTGGGAGAAGGAGCAGAACCTGGCTCCCACCCGCGAGGAGGCCCTGCTCGAGATCTACAAGCGGGCCCGTCCGGGCGAGCCGCTCTCCGTCGAGGCCGCCCGCCAGTACTTCGAGAACGCCTTCTTCAACCCCAAGCGCTACGACCTGACCCGGGTGGGGCGCTACAAGCTCAACCGGAAGCTCGGCCCGGAGATCGAGCGCATCTCGGACATCCTCAAGATCGACCTCGAGCGCCCCACTCCGACCCAGGGCGTGCTCAGCCCGTCGGAGATCCTGGCGTCGTCGACCTACATGCTCCATCTGGCCAAGCACATGGCCGACGGGGAGTCCACCTACCGGATCGACGACCAGGACCACTTCGCCAACCGGCGGATCCGTTCGGTCGGCGAGCTCATCCAGAACCAGGTCCGGGTAGGTCTGTCCCGCATGGAGCGGGTCGTGCGCGAGCGCATGACCACCCAGGACGTCGAGGCCATCACCCCCCAGACCCTCATCAACATCCGCCCGGTGGTGGCGGCGGTGAAGGAGTTCTTCGGGACCAGCCAGCTCAGTCAGTTCATGGACCAGAACAACCCCTTGTCGGGGTTGGCCCACAAGCGTCGCCTGTCGGCCCTCGGGCCCGGAGGCCTCTCCCGTGAGCGGGCCGGCTTCGAGGTACGTGACGTGCACACCTCCCACTACGGACGGATGTGCCCGATCGAGACCCCCGAGGGTCCCAACATCGGACTCATCGGCTCGCTGGCCACCTATGCCCGGGTCAACGAGTACGGGTTCATCGAGACCCCCTACCGCAAGGTGGTCGACGGCGTGGTGACCAAGGAGATCACCTACCTGGCCGCCGACGAGGAGGAGGAGCACGTCATCGCCCAGGCGTCTGCGGCGCTGGACGACAACGGCCACTTCGCCGAGGACCGGGTCCTGGTCCGCCGCGGGCCCCAGGGCACCGGCGTGCGGGTCGGTGCCACCACGACCTCCTACGGCACGACGTCGGAGATCGACTTCGTGCCCCCGGCCGAGGTCGACCTGATGGACGTGTCCCCCAAGCAGATCGTGTCGGTGTCGACCGCACTGATCCCCTTCGTGGAGCACGACGATGCCAACCGGGCGCTCATGGGCGCCAACATGCAGAAGCAGGCGGTGCCCCTGGTGGTGCCCGAGGCCCCCTACATCGGCACCGGGGTCGAGGCGCGCGCCGCCCGCGACGCCGGTGACGTGGTGATGGCCGAGGCCGATGGCGTGGTGGCCGACGTGTCCGGCGACCAGATCGTGGTCGAGTACAAGGCCGGTGCCAAGGACCGCCTGGGCGCGGTGCTGGGCAAGAAGACCTACCGCCTGGCCAAGTTCCGGCGCTCCAACCAGAACACCGCCATCAACCAGAAGGTCATCGTGGACGAGGGCCAGAAGGTGTCGGCCGGCGATGTGCTCGCCGACGGCCCCGCCACCCACAACGGTGAGCTCGCCCTGGGCAAGAACCTCCTGGTGGCCTTCATGCCCTGGGAGGGCTACAACTACGAGGACGCCATCATCTTGTCCGAGCGCCTGGTGAAGGACGACGTGCTCACGTCGATCCACATCGAGGAGCACGAGGTGGACGCCCGTGACACCAAGCTGGGCGCCGAGGAGATCACCCGGGACATCCCCAATCTGTCCGAGGAGATCCTCGCCGACCTCGACGAGCGAGGCATCATCCGCATCGGCGCCGAAGTGGGGCCCGGCGACGTGCTGGTCGGCAAGGTCACCCCCAAGGGCGAAACCGAGCAGACCCCCGAGGAGCGCCTGCTGCGGGCGATCTTCGGTGAGAAGGCCCGCGAAGTGCGCGACACCTCCTTGAAGGTGCCCCACGGCGAGCAGGGGACGGTCATCGACGTGCGGGTCTTCTCCCGCGACGACGCCCACGAGCTCCCGCCCGGGGTCGAGCAGCTGGTCCGCGTGTACGTGGCCCAGAAGCGCAAGATCTCCGAGGGCGACAAGCTGGCCGGACGCCACGGCAACAAGGGCGTCATCTCCAAGATCCTCCCCATCGAGGACATGCCCTACCAGGCCGACGGGACCCCGGTCGACATCATCCTCAACCCGCTGGGCGTGCCCAGCCGGATGAACGTGGGCCAGGTCCTCGAGTCCCACCTGGGCTATGCCGCCCGCTGGGGCTGGGAGGGCGCCGGTGACGTGGCCCGGACGCCCCTGCGGGGCACCGAGACCAAGACCCGGCCCCGTACCGACCCCGCAGTGTGGGTGTCCACACCGGTGTTCGACGGTGCCCACTGGGACGAGGAGGCCGACGCCGGCCGCCACCCGACCATCCAGCAGATCTTCCGCAAGCTCAACCCCGACGGCGTCGACGGTGCCGTCCAGGTCTCCGACGACGGCAAGAGCGAGCTGTGGAACGGCCGCACGGGAGAGAAGTACGACAACCCGATCTCGGTCGGCTACGTCTACATCTTGAAGCTCCACCACCTGGTGGACGACAAGATCCACGCCCGCTCGACCGGCCCCTACTCGATGATCACCCAGCAGCCGCTGGGGGGCAAGGCCCAGTTCGGTGGCCAGCGCTTCGGTGAGATGGAGGTGTGGGCCCTCGAGGCGTTCGGGGCCGCCTACGCCCTCCAGGAGCTGTTGACCATCAAGTCGGACGACGTGCTCGGTCGGGTCAAGGTCTACGAGGCCATCGTGAAGGGGGAGAACATCCCCGAGCCGGGGATCCCGGAGAGCTTCAAGGTGCTCATCAAGGAGATGCAGTCCCTCTGTCTGGACGTCGAGGTCCTGGCACCGGGTGGAGAAGAGATCGAGATGCGAGAGCTGGACGAGGACGTGTTCCGCACGGCCGAGGAACTCGGTATCGACATCAGCCGGCCTGAGCGCGGGTCGGACGAGGAAGATGCACGACGCGCCGCGGAAAGGGGATTCTGATGTTGGATGTCAATGACTTCGATCAGCTGAGGATCGGTCTGGCGACAGCCGA